>DF970676.1 GCA_001270045.2 Bacteroidales bacterium 6E
GGCTACCAGACCCGGAAGAAATATTCCTGCGTAATGAGGAGGATCGTTTACTATGCTCCCGACCTTAAAAGAACGTTCACGTTCCTGACCAACAACATCAGCATCAAGGCGAAAGACATCGCTATGTTGTATAAGCAGCGCTGGCAGGTGGAACTCTTTTTTCGGTGGATAAAGCAGCATCTCCGCATCACATCTTTCTGGGGTAATACGGAAAACGCTGTGAGAATACAAATTTACATTGCGGTTATCACATACTGTCTCGTGGCTATCATCGAACATGACTGTCAGTTGGGCAGGACTACATTCAATGTACTTCGTGTCATTAGCAGAGTACTGACAGACAAGACGCCCATCAGAGATCTTTTTCTGACCCCTGAGACCATTGATGATATATGTGAAAAACCCGCTCAACTTGAATTTGCCTTTAAATATTAGTTGAAAAAAATTTATTGGACACTAGTGATAAAAGAATAGCAAATCATGCACAATACGATCCATTTAATCCTTTGTCCCCTTTCACGTATCTTTTATTATTTTTGATAAAAAATTAAACCATAATACTATGAGAAAATTAATCTTTACCGCATTAATGCTTGTTGCCCTGTCGCTGAATGCACAAAATTTATCCCATAAACTTGAAGAACTGACCGCACCCGATTTTATCGCGGCAGTGGAAAAGAGTTCAAAAACCTGTATTCTTCCCATCGGAGTTTTCGAAAAACATGGTCCACATATGCCCTTAGGCACTGACTTATATACTGCGAGAGAGCTTGCTCTGCGGGCTGCAGAAAAAGAATACACCGTGGTTTTCCCCTGGTATTATTTCAGCCAGATCAATGAAGCCCGCCAACAGCCTGGAACCATTGCCTATTCTCCCGAACTGATCTGGAAGGTTTTGCAGGAGACTTTGGATGAACTTAACCGAAATGGCTTTGATAAGATTATCATTGTGAACGGACATGGCGGGAATAGTGCTTTCCTGAACTATTTTGGAATGGCCCAATTGTCGGAACGGAGAAACTACTCACTTTACTGGTTCCAGCCATCATACGATCCGGAAGTCCTGAAGAAGGCAGTGGCCCTGACACAACATGATCCATATGACCAACATGCCGGTAATAGGGAAACATCGATGATGATGGACATCGTTCCTGACCTGATTCATACCGATAGGGCCAATCAGCAATCGGGTGTTGACATGGAGAGATTGAAACACCTTTCCCATGTTTATACCGGCATCTGGTGGTATGCCAGATATCCGAACCACTATTCGGGTGATGGAAGCAAGGCCAATGCTCAGGCAGGGAAACTCATCATGGATCAGGTTGTCGACCAATTTGTTGAGACCATCAGGAAGATCAAGGCTGACCAAGCTGTTCCCGAATTACAGAAAAAATTTTATGACGAAGCCGACCAACCGCTGAAGACTAAGCAATAAAGGAATCACGAATGCTTTTTTCTTATTTTTGCGGTTTAAAATTTGATCATGACAAAGAAACGTGTGAATGTAATCACCATGGGGTGTTCAAAGAACCTTGTGGATTCAGAAGTTTTGCTAAACCAGCTGGAGCGGGGTAAATGGGAAGTGGTTCACGATGCCAACGGAGGGGGATTTGATGCTGTCGTCATCAATACCTGCGGATTTATTCACGATGCCAAACAGGAATCTATTGACATGATTCTTGATTATGCTGCCGCAAAAACCAGAGGCGATATCGGAAAGCTTTATGTGATGGGGTGTTTGTCGGAACGTTACCAGAAAGATCTGGAAACTGAAATACCTGAGGTAGACCGCTATTTTGGCAAGTTCGACATGAAGGCCATGGCTGAGGAGTTGAAGGTTGCCTACCATCCTGAATACATATATGAAAGGAAAATCACGACACCTTCCCATTTCGCCTATCTGAAAATTTCGGAAGGTTGTAACCGAAGTTGCGGTTTTTGTGCTATCCCGATGATGACAGGCAGACATAAGTCCCGTTCGATGGAAGATCTCGTTAAAGAAGCACGTTATCTAGCTAAAAGAGGAGTTAAGGAAATCCTGATCATTGCACAAGATCTTTCCTATTACGGTATCGACCTATATGGTAAAAGTCGTCTGGCCGATTTGGTCAATGCTGTATCGGAGGTAGAAGGAATCGAATGGATAAGGTTGCATTATTTATATCCATCGAGGTTCCCTTATGACATTCTTCCGGTCATGAGAGAGAATCCAAAAGTATGCCGTTATCTCGATATGCCTCTCCAGCATGTTGCGGATCCTGTGCTGAAAAGAATGATGCGACATGTAACCCGCGAAGAAACCGAGGCCCTGATCAAGCTGGTTAAACAGGAAGTGCCGGGAGTGGCCATTCGTACCACCATGTTGGTTGGATACCCTGGTGAAACAGAGGAGGATTTTCAGGCCCTGAAGCAGTTTATCATTGATACCCGCTTCGACCGGTTAGGGGTATTTCCGTATTCACATGAAGAGGGTACTTACGCATATGCCAAGTTTGATGATGATGTCCCAGAGGAAGTAAAGCAAGCCAGGGCGGAAGAGCTTATGGAACTTCAACAGCAGATTTCTCTCGAGCTGAACGAGGATAAGATTGGTTTAAAATTCCATGTGATTGTCGACCGCAAAGAAGGTGACAGCTATGTGGGTCGTACCCGGTTTGATTCTCCGGAAGTTGACGGGGAAGTTATATTTTCTTCAGCTATATCCTTAAAACCAGGTGATTTTGCCACAGTAAAAGTTACGGGTGCCGAAGATTTTGATTTGTTTGGTGCAGCCGTTTAATCTTTGGAATTTGATTGTCTCCAAAACATTGTATCCTATATACAAGGACTTCCCCGCCAATTCAGGTCGGGGAAGTCTTTTTATAAAAATCTTTATATCATTTCCCTTTTCGCCATCGTTTGGCAGCTTGTATTGGGAATACTCCCTGATTTACAAACTTGACCTCTTCGATAGTATAAAAAGCCTTTGGGTTATATGTCCTGATAATGTCTTCTACCTTGCCCAGGTCGGTGCGTTTTACAATGGAGTGGATAATGCTGACCACCGAACTTGAACCATGGGCATCATGATGGGTAATACCATAGCCTGAATTTTTCAAGGCTTCGATCAGTTGGGAGGCCTCTTTCCTTGTAATGATCTGGATCTTCACAATTCCCATGGCCAACTTTTCTTCCAGCAACAATCCAACCCAGTTCCCTGTGGCAAACCCACCTGCGTAACCTACATAACAAAGCCAGTTATCGAGGTTCTGCACTACCTTGCTCATGGTAATGATCCAAATAAGGACTTCAAAGAAACCCATGATGGGGGCCCAGAATTTTTGTCCTTTTGCCACCATCACAATTCTCATCGTGCCGATGGTTACGTCCATGATTCGAGCCATGAAAATCAGCAACGGAAGAACCACATAAGTAAAAAGTCCGCTATCGTAAAATTCCTGAAATGTATTCATTTTTGAAAAATTAAGGTGCGAATACAAATTAATAAAATCAAACAAAAATAAAAAACCGGGCTTTCCGTGAGGGGCCCGGCTTCTATTATATTTCTATAATACAACGCTTCGGCTAAAAGTATCTCCCTGACCGTAATCTCCTGTCTGGATTCCCTTTTTCAGCCAGTTTTTACGTTGTGCCGAGGTTCCATGGGTAAATGAATCGGGGACCACATAACCCTGCTGTTTCATTTGTATCCTATCGTCACCTACTGCTGAAGCGGCATTCAGAGCCTCATCCAAGTCACCTTCCTCCATCATGTTAAACATCTTCTGAGCATGGTGAATCCAGACTCCGGCAAGAAAATCTGCCTGAAGCTCCAGCCGCACCGTCAGTTCGTTCATGTCAGGCTGACTTACCCGCCCCCGTGCATTATCCAGAATGTCCATGGTTCCGAGAAGTCTCTGTACATGATGTCCCACTTCGTGTGCAATGATATAGGCAACGGCAAAATCTCCTTCCGCTCCTAATTTTTGCTGCAATAGTTCGAGAAATTCCAGGTCTAGATATACTTTTTCGTCGCCGGGACAATAAAACGGTCCGGTGGCAGATTGGGCAAATCCACAGGCTGACTCGACAGCAGACCTGAACAATACCAGTTTGGGTTCACGGTAGGTATATCCCATGTCGGCAAAAAGACGGTGCCAAACTTCCTCGGTATCAGCCAATACAACCGAAACAAATTCCCCCATTTCTGTATCTTTTGCTGAGAGGGGTTCCGCTGCTTCCATCTGTTGCCCTCCAGTTGATGCCAGATTAAGGACTTCCAGTGGATTGCCCCCCAAAAGATATATTACGAGGGCGATTGCCAGGGTTCCAATGATTCCACCCTTGAATCCGACACTTCTCCTGCCTCTTCCTGAAGTACGCAAGTCCTCGACATTGCTGCTTTGCCTTCTGCCTTTAAATTTCATGACAATGGTGTTTTAGTGTCCTCTGAAATTACAGAATATTCAATTAAAATTCGGATGTAAAATGGAAATTAATATCCTTGAACTCATCCTGGGCCATTTGAAGAATGAACGCAGAATCAGCCATAAAGACATCACGGCCACGCTTATCAGTCGCCATTTTTTGGTATTTTCTTTTCTTGAATTCAACCAGGGTTTTCGGATCTTCACATTCTATCCAGCAAGCCTTATACATTGAGAGGGGTTCGTAGCGGCATTTCGCGCCATATTCGTGTTCAAGACGGTACTGGATTACCTCAAACTGAAGCTGCCCAACCGTTCCGATGATTTTTCGGCCGTTAAACTGGTTGGTAAACAATTGTGCAACCCCTTCATCCATTAACTGGTCAATCCCTTTGGCCAGCTGTTTGGATTTCATGGGATCTGCATTTTCGATGTATCGGAAAAGTTCGGGAGAGAAGCTGGGTAATCCTTTAAAATGTACAATTTCACCTTCAGTCAGGGTATCGCCAATGATAAAATTGCCTGTATCGGGAACCCCGATGATATCTCCGGGAAAAGCTTCCTCGATAGTTTCTTTCTGTGATGCCATAAAGGCAGTAGGACTCGATATCCGCAATGTTTTTCCCTGACGTACATGGGTATAGACATTGTTTCTTTTAAAGTGTCCTGAACATATTTTGACAAAAGCGATCCTGCTTCTGTGGTTGGGGTCAATATTGGCATGAATCTTAAAGACAAAACCTGAGAAGTTCGGTTCTTCAGGCAAAATTGTCCTTTCCTCAGTCTCACTTGGACGTGGAGTGGGAGCTATTCTAACAAATGTGTCGAGCAATTCCTGGACACCAAAATTATATAAAGCACTTCCAAAGAAAACGGGGGCCAGATGTCCGTTGAGGTATGCCTCGTGGTTAAATGCCGGGTATACACCTTCGACCAACTCATGCTCCTCTCGAAGATGGGTAGCCTGTTTACCCAACAGTGTATCCAGTTCAGGATGGGATAGGTCGTTAAACTTAATGCCGGGCTGAATTTCCTGAATGTCGGGATCAAACAGCTGTAAGGTATTGTCGAACAGGTTATATACACCTTTAAAATTATCACCGCTGCCAATGGGCCAGCTCAATGGCCTCACCTTGATGTTGAGCTGCTTTTCCACTTCATCAAGCAGCGTGAAGGTATCGTGTGCGGGACGGTCCATTTTGTTGATGAATACAATTACAGGAGTGTGTCGCATCCGGCATACGTTCATAAGTTTCTCTGTCTGGGGCTCGACACCCTTGGCTGCATCGATGACGATGATGACGCTGTCGACAGCAGTAAGTGTCCTGAAGGTATCCTCCTGGAAATCCTGGTGGCCCGGAGTATCGAGGATGTTGATTTTGTATCCATTATATTCAAAACCCATTACGGAAGTGGCGACCGAAATTCCACGTTGCCGTTCAATCTCCATAAAGTCGGATGTGGCTCCTTTCTTGATTTTATTGCTTTTTACGGCACCGGCAACCCTGATTGCACCACCGAAAAGGAGTAATTTTTCGGTTAGTGTGGTTTTACCGGCATCGGGGTGACTAACGATGCCAAATGTGCGCCGGCGCATCAACTCTTCTTTAAAATCCATTTTATTGTATGATTAGTCCGCAAAATTAAGAAAAATTGTTCGCCTTAATGTGAAGGTGATCACCTATGGCTGATGCTTAACAATTTCTGAAATGTGTTTCCAATATTTTCGATGGAAGGAAACACTTTTACGACCGATGAGCCGATGCATGGTGGATGGTGTGTCGTCGGGCATAAAAATCAGATTCTCCCTGTCTTCATATAATGCCGGCACCTCAGGATGGAATTGTACGGCGAAAACATATGGAAACCGTTTGTGAGCCAGCCCTTCCACAATTTTACCGTCAGGGGATAAAGCCGTAATTTCATATCCGTGCGCGATCTCTTTTGGTGATTGGTGATGGCTGCTGTATATTCGAGGTGTATCCGTTTTCCTGACTGGAATGGTTTTGCCGAAGAATGGGTGATCGGTAAAATGAACAGGATGAAGGTTGATGGTCATGTATTGGTCACTCGGATTGATCTCCTGCCAATAATTGCGATGCAGGTTTTCCCTTTCGGTTTTGACGATTTCGTTTGGTCCGGATTTACCATAAACCTGGGCAGGAATATCCTGCCAAAGCGATCCGCCACCAGCCACATTCATCGTTTGAAGACCCAGACAGAATCCAGTCATCAGGTAATCCTGGCGATCTTCCATAAACGATTTGAAATCAAGGTTATGAGTACTTCCCGCGAAATGGAAGGCAAGGGAGACCTCGAATAGGTGTCGGTTGGGGTCTGTCACTTCGCTATACAGGTTTTCTTCACCATAAATTTCAGGCTGGATGTCCGGTCCTCCGAAAAACAGTATACCTACCGACTTGTCGAATAGGTCTCGGAAAACCGGGGTGCATTCATTCTCCTCGAAAATGTTCGATAAATCCAAAGTCCCCTCCACTTCCTGAAGATCTATGTAACTGATGTTATTTTCCAGAAGGAATTTTTGGCTGGCACTGAAATCATAAGCCTGTTTTTGGTGATAGATTCCTATGATGTGTATATTACGGGTATTCAACCTGAAAATTTGATGTTCTATAAGGAAATGCAAGGTTTCCAGATTACGTACAGTAGGGTTGGCAATCAGGAGATGTTTTACACCTGTGCGTGTCCCTGAAGTTGAAGAAGAAGTCGAAAGACCTTCCAGTGTGCTGATAATCATAACAATCCAAATAAATATTCTTTTCATAGCCTATCCATTAATAAAGAGAATAACCCGTTAATGACACTATCCCGAAATTAGAATATTTTATACAGCAAATGATTTTGTTTTCTTATTTTTGAATCATAAACTTAACGCATATCCAAATGTCTTTTAGAATACTCACCCTGCAACTTTCAGGCAAGCTGAAATCTGTCGAAAAATTGGAAGCTGAGCGTGCTGCACTTCAAAAAAACCATGCATCATTCGTTGAAGCTGAAAAATCTGCCACTCTTGCTGAGTATCGTGAACTTGACCAGTGGGTAAGTTCTGGGAACATGGACCAACGTAAAAAAGAACTTCAGGGAGAAATTTTTAAAGGTAGCAGTGAGTACAATCTTATGAAAGAATTGGAAAACCTGAAGAAAACAAGGTCAATCAGAGATTATTTCAAGATTGAAGGGAGTTCTGACCTTCTGCGTTTCATGAAAATAAAGGATTCGGACATCCTTAAAGAGTATTATCGTCTGAAGGATTATGTTGAAGGAGGTGCCTTCCTGAGGGATAAACAGGAAATCAATCTGAAGAAATTTCATGGATCAGCAGAAGAAAAACACCTCCATGAGTATGATGCACTGAAAAAGAACCATGTTCTCCGGGATTACCTAAAGTTACATGGATCTGAAGCCATCATCCGTCACCTTAAGTTCATAGAATCTGCAAAATTCAAGAGATATCTGGAGCTGAAGAACCTTCCAGGAACAGATAAGGTCCACAAGGAGGAGTTGGAAAGATTGTCGAAGGATGCAGAAATCAGGCAATATTTCAGCCTTGAGAATTCGAAAGAATATAAACATTTTAAGGAAATGAGCGGAAGCCATCTTCCTGATCGGTATAAAGAGTTGCATGATCTCACAAACTCAAGGGATTTCAAGGAGAGGATTTCTTACCTGAAAGATAAAAAGCGTCTCGAAAAAAGTGAGGCCATGCAGAAATATCTTCGCTATAAACAAATTGCTTCAAGCAGTGATATCCGTTTCTTTTTGAAATTTGAAAAATCGTCACTATACCGCAATTACCTGGACACCAATGATTCCTATCCGCTGCAACGTTACAATGAATTGGTAGCCATGACCACTTCGCCTGAATTCCAGAAAAGGAAGGCATGGCTTGAGGATACCAAAAAATGGGAGAAGTCGGAAGAATTTGTCCGCCATCAAAAGTATCTTGCTTTAAAGAAGGACCCAATAGTGGACTTGTACTTCAAGTTCCAGAATAGTCATGCATTTGATTTCTTTAATAATTGGGAAGTTTCATTTGATGAGGACTTCAGCAACGGGAAACTTGATTGGTCGAAATGGACAGCCAATAACTATCTTGCTGATTTGATGTTGGGTGAGCCCTTTTCTCAGAAGGGCGATATTCAGGCTTATACTGGCGGAAAAAACTGCTCTGTATCAAACGGAAAAATGCAAATCCATGTCAGAAAGGAAAAAGTGATGTCCAAGTCATGGCATCCAGGGGCTGGATTTATTCCGGTTGAATTTCACTATACAACCGATATTTTGTCGACTATTAAGAGTTTTTGGCAGGAAGGGGGCATTTTTGAGGCAAAAATTCGATTCAATCCAATAAAGGAGGTTGTCAGTACCTGTTACCTTCAAGGCAAGAAGAGCAGTCCCATGATCAGTCTGTTGGAAATGGGCCCCACCAGCCGAATGGGCATTTTAACCCTGAATGGTTCAGGAAAGCTTGATTTCAATGGGATTACACTGGAGCATCTAAAGAAAGACCGGTTTTATATTTTCAGGGTCGAATGGGACGGTAACAACGTGATCTGGAAAATCAATGATATTAAAGTCCATGAAGCTCCATTTGGCGGATTAAGTGAGCCTGCACACATCAGCATGCAGAACCTGGTGGTCAGTGAAATCCCCGGGTCAAAACTGCCTTTTGCATTCGAAACAGACTGGATCAGATGCTACAGAAGGAAACAGAAGTCATGAATCATCAAAACTGGCCGGATTACTTCAATGCTTCGGTAACCATATGTAATCGTGATGGTATCATTGTGTACCTGAATGAAAAATCTGCAAGCCAGTTTGAAAAATATGGGGGGAAAGATCTAATAGGGAAAAACCTTATGGATTGTCATCCTGAACCTGCCCGCAGCCGATTAAGGCAAATGCTGATTGAACCTCTTGAAAACACCTATACCACCGAGAAAGACGGAAATCGAAAAATGATCGTCCAGAAACCTTGGATGAATATGGATAATTTCATGGGAGTCATTGAAATTTCAATTGACCTCCCTCCCGAAATCCCTCATTATAAAAGATAAATCAGAATCCACGTTTATTGAAAAGGACATATCCGAAATTGAGGGTCAGGTACCATTTTGTGCTTGTCTTGTCGTAATAATTCACAGCGAGGCTAGCCGGTCCTATTCCTGTATCGTAAACCAGTGCAGCCATACCTTGCCAATACACATCCGAAAATAGTTTCTCGTTCCTGACTACCTTATTATTAGATGCCCTGATTGCTTCGTGGAATGGTACAAAGGCGTATGCTTCAAGCCTCATGTGAACAGAAGAATTGAGGTGTGCAATATTTTTCATGCCTCCTGCCAGATAATTATTGGCCCTGAAGTTTTCCACAAAAATCGCCTTGCTGTGAGGGGTAGGGGTGAAGGCCGGAGCAGCCAGCATATTGGAAGTGTAATTGGTGAAGGATTTTTTATCAGAGAGGACACCTTCTGCATGATATCCCAGAGTAAAATTTCGGTTAATGACAAAATACCGGTCAGCTACGGCATTTAGCATCCAAAATCCGTTGTTGTTTCGTGTAACGATTTGGTTTCCAAGTGCGGTCGAGCCAGGTTGATGCTTTTCCAGTCCGGCAATATAACGAAGCCCAAATTTATGGTATAATCCTTCCGTCGCATATTGTGCCGCATTCTGTGAATTATACTCATATTCGACATGTGTAACCAGCGAGTTAAAGTTGGTACGGTCAGCCTCATCCGATTTGTTGAATTTTTCAGTCTGGTAATATTCATCCAGTGCTCCCGACCATGACAAACCTCCACTAATCTTATTGTGAAGTCCTAATGGAAATCCGATTTCATTCCTGAAGCTACTTTCATTCTGAATGATATAAGGAGGCCTGACATCCTCAAAAAAGAGTTCATTGCTTGATGAGAAGAAGTCCCATCGATTATATGTCAGGTAAGAGGCCAGATAAATGGGCAACTCTGTTGGGAAATCAATTCTGCCCCCTACCTTGAAGGAACTGTAGAACCTGCCAAAGTAAAGGTTACTGCTGAATGTATAAGACCGGTTCTTGTAGAAACGATAATCCAGACCGACATATCCCTGATTAATCGGTTTGTTGGAAATATTTCCTCCCACATTAATCTCGGCAGTCTTTTCTGGTTCCACCTTTAAATGGACATCAAAATAACCGGATTCTCGGTTAAACATGGCGATGGGACGAATGGATTTTATCTGCTCATCGGCAATCAGCTTAAAGTATTCCTTTTTAAAAGCGTCGACAGTCACAATATTCTTGCTATGCTTTATGGAATTGATGATATACCTGCGCTGCAATGGATCGCTGATGCCTTCAACTTGTACGTTCTGAAAAAGGAGTGCCGGTTTTTTTGCGTTGAATGCTTGTCTTCGTCTTGTAATTTCCTCAGGATCAGAGGTTCTCCTGATTCTTTGTTTAAGGCTGTCAATCATATGATAAGCAGTTCTTTGGCCTTTCTCGACTATGTAATCCAGCTGGTGAAAATCGAGAATGCCCACTTCATTTACATTGGTTTCGAGCAAGATTCCAACTTCCTGAGGAATTTCATAATTCGTAGGTCTTTGAATCATGTTAGAAACCTGCATGAGAATATCGTCACTATCGGCCGTTTGTGGATCGTTTGCAACTTTGTGCCCAATCACGATATCCGGTTTAAAGGTTTCCATCATGACGTCGGTTGGAAAATTGTTGACAATACCTCCATCAAACAACAGGGTTCCGTCAATAGCAATAGGCCGGAACACAAACGGTATGGTCATGGAAGCCCTGATTGCTTCACCCAGATCTCCGCTGGCAAGTACAACAGGTTTGTTGCTATGCACTTCAGTCGCAACACAACGATAAGGAACGAAAAGATTGTCAAAGCTTCCTCCTGAAATGGCAGTTGTGGCCGCCATCAGTTCCATGAAGGCAAAGTCCATTTGCCACTGAGGCACAATGTTGGTAGGTAACAACAGTTTGAGTTTATCTTCTTTTCTTTCAAGCTTGAGTTCAATCCAGGCAGGGTTTTCTTCTCTTTGTTTAAAGAAATATCGATATTCCTTCTGGATTTTCCCTGTAGACCAAAAGTAGAATTCGTCTGACCTGAAAAGTTCCTCCATTTCCTCTGTTGTATACCCGGCAGCATAAAGTCCCCCCACAATGGCACCCATGGAGGTTCCCGTAATATAATCGATAGGTATATTGTTGGCTTCAAGAACTTTTATGACACCTATGTGTGCCAAACCCCTGGCACCTCCACCGCTTAGTACAAGTCCCACTTTTTGGGCATGGGAAAGGCTGAAAGCCCATAAGGCAAGAATGATCAGGAGGAATCTCTTCATGTTTAGTATGGTCTTTATCGAAACCGTAAAGTTAAAAAATCATTTTCGCAGAGACCATTTTTAATGATGTAATAATTAGAATGAAAGGCTTACTTTATGTCAATTCCTTTTTTGCTCTCAATGATTGAAAACCTTCTCCAAGAATTTCTTTGGTATCCATAATTGTAATAAAGGCATCCGGATCGATTTCATTGATGTAATCCTCCAATATAGCCAACTCACGTCTGCTAACCACCGTAAAAATGATTTGTTTTTCATCGTTGGTAAATAAACCTTTACCCTGTAGGTAGGTGCCGCCTCTTTCGAGATCTACCAAAATCTTCTCGCGAATGGATTCATGATTCTTAGAAACAATAAATAATGCTTTGTTATAGTCAGCACCTTCAAGAGTAAGGTCGATTGCCCTTCCGGTTATGAAGATCACTATCCACGAATATAGCGGGATCGCCCAGTCCTGGAAAGCAGCCAGGCCAATCAGAACAATGGCCGAATCAACATAAATCATCAATCGGCCTAGCGGTAATCGTGTATACTTGGCCATGATCATCGCGATAATGTCGGAACCTCCTGAAGTGGCCCTAGATTTGAAGACCAGTCCCAAACCGAATCCAATCAGAACTCCTCCAAAGACACAAGAGAGAAGAACATCAGTAACCAATGGCAGGTCACCGTCAGGTCTCATCATTGTGATTCCATCGATGAATACTGAAGTGAGCACGAAACCCGTAATTGTTTTTACGCCGAATTTAGGCCCCAGGATTTTAATGCCGGCCCAGGTCAGGGGAATATTTAGGATCAGACCGAACAATCCGATCGGGATTCCATCGGGCCAGAATGAAAATAGTCCCTTCGTGAGGTAATGCACCACGATGGCAACACCATATACACCTCCGGGGACTATACGATGGGGAGTTATGAAATATACAAAACCAACGGCAAGGATAAAGGATCCTATAGTGATCAGCGTATAGTCATAAAACCATTTACGGCTGAATAGCTTAACTTTGGGAACAAAACTCATATTCTGATAATTTTGCCCCCAAAGCTATAAAAGAGTTCAGGTTATTTCCCTGATTTTGTCATGGAAAATGGAAAACTTTCCGGGTTGGTCCACAAATTTTTATTGGGTTCAACGGCCATATCGAAAACCATGGATCCACCGGACGACAATTCATCGTGTGACAACCATGAACGTGTCAGTTCTTTATTATTTAGGCTGACTCTTTGGATATACTCTCCCTTCGACGCATTTTTTGCCTTAATGGACAGTATTTTTCCGTTTGGTAAAGTAATTTCCGCATTTTCAAACAAGGGAGATCCCATAACATATTGATTGGTTCCCGGAGCCACAGGATAGAATCCGAGAGCGGAGAACACGTACCAGGCTGAAGTTTGGCCATTGTCTTCATCACCGCAGTATCCGTCGGGATTTGGATTATACATCCGGGTTAGTACCTGGCGGATCCATTTTTGTGTTTTCCAGGCTTCTCCGGCATAGTTATAAAGGTAAATCATATGTTGGATAGGCTGGTTCCCATGAGCGTAGTTACCCATGTTCATAATCTGCATTTCCCTGATTTCGTGGATTGGGAATCCATAGTATGAATCATCAAAGATCGGCGGCACTACGAAAATGGAATCAAGCATTTTTGTAAATCCTTTATGGCCTCCCATCAATTGGGCCAAACCTTCAATATCATGGAATACACTCCATGTATAATGCCAGCTGTTACCTTCGGTAAACGCATCGCCCCATTTGTAGGGATTGAATGGAACCTGAAAAGTTCCATCCTCATTTTTCCCACGCATGAGCAGTGATTCCTTATCGAATACATTGTGATAGTTCTGGGACCTTTTCCTGAAAAGTTCGATTTCCTCTTCCGGTTTATTCAAAGCTTTGGCCAATTCCATAATACAGAAATCGGCATAGGCATATTCGAGGGTACGGGCTGTATTTTCACGGATGCCTACATCGTATGGTATATATCCCAGTTCATTATAATATTCGGCTCCATAACGACCAACCGAAAATACCGGGCCATGAGTTTCAGTATTCTTCAAGATGGCCTCATACAGTTTCTCGATATCATATCCCCTAATACCTTTCAGGTAAGAGTCGGCAATGAGTGATGCAGAATTGCTTCCGATCATGCAGTCACGGTGTCCTGGGCTTGCCCATTCAGGTAACCAGCCGCTTTCCAGGTAAGTGTTGACAAGTCCACGCATGATATCGGCATTTAGTTCAGGGTACATCCATGTGAAAAACGGGAAAACTGCCCTGAAGGTATCCCAGAAACCATTATCGGTATATAGCGGGCCGGGAAGCACTTCACCATTATATGGGCTGTAATGTATCATTTGGTTGTCGGCATCAAATTCATGGAACATCCTGGGGAAGAGGAGGACCCTGTACAGGCTGCTGTAAAAAGTTCTTACATTATCGATGTTTTCGGTAGAAACCCTGATTTTGCCCAATTCCTTGTTCCAGATTTCACGCCCCTCCATTTTTATTTTTTCGAAATCCTTATCGCCGATTTCACGTTCGAGATTAATCTGGGCCTGCTCAAGACTGATAAATGAAGATGCAACACGGGCAAGGACTTGTTCACCCTTTGAAGTGGCAAAATGGACCCCTGCCTGTGCATGAAACCCATTTACCTCAGGTTGACCCTCCAAAATCTTTCCATCGTCCCATATGGTATGGCTTTTAAATGGCTTATCAAACTCTACCACGAACCAGTTTTTGAAGTTCCCTGGCACACCGCCACTGTTTTTGGTCGTATAACCTACGATTTTGTTCTCTTCGGGTATCACCTTGATCATGGAACCATTGTTAAAGGCATCCACCAATATGAATGAACTGTCAGCTATAGGGAAGGTAAAACGGAACATCGCTGCCCTTTCTGTAGGGGTAATCTCGACCGACACATCATAATCAGCCAGATAAGCCTTGTAAAAATAGGGTTTGACAATTTCAGATTTATGCGAAAACCAACTGGCTCGCTTGTCCTCATCGAATACGAGTTTTCCCGTGGTTGCAAAAAGAGAAAACTGTCCGTAATCATTGATCCATGGACTTGGCTGATGGGTTTGTTTGAATCCCCGGATGGTCTTGGAAGTGTAAGAATACATCCATCCATTTCCCATTTTCCCGGTTTGGGGTGCCCAGAAATTCATGCCCCAGGGACGGGCGATTGCAGGGTAGGTGTTCCCTGTACTAAGGTTGAAATCAGATAAAGTCCCCATTAATGGATTTACATAGTCAACCGGATTTTCCACCAGTGGAACCGATACCGGTTTCTTGCACGAAATAATAGTCAGAAAAGAAAAGATGAAAAAAGCATATTTAAACATATCGGTTGTATTTGATTTGTTGCGAAAATAAGGAAAACTTAGTGAAGGCGGGAGACACAGAACTATATAAAATCAAAAAAGGTTCCTTTTGGGAACCTTTTTTGATTTGTATCGGAATAATAATTACACTCTTTTTTCCTTGATACGTGCTTTTTTTCCGGTAAGGCTGCGTAGATAAAAAAGCCTCTTACGACGAACACTACCTTTTTTGTTGATCTCAACGCTTGCGATAAAAGGAGACGATACCGGGAAAATACGTTCAACACCAATGTTACCCGACATTTTCCGGACAGTGAAAGTTTTGGTTTCACCTGTTCCTTTAATCTGGATCACAACGCCACGGTAGCTCTGGATCCTTTCTTTGTTTCCTTCACGGATTTTATAGTTCACCGTTACGGTGTCTCCTGCTCCAAAAGCAGGCAATTCAGTTTTTTCGGTCTCAAATGCACTTTGAGCAACTTTCATCAAGTCCATCTTTCAATATTTTTTTGAATTTGGTGGCAATATTACCCGGCCTTCCGGCGTAAGAGATTGCTGTAAAAATGTCGCGCAAAAATAGTAATAATTTTATTTCACACAACTTATATGTGTAAATATCTGATTGATTGTTATCAGAACCTTTATCAAAGACAATTGGATCTTAAGGATACAAGATTTATTTTCCAACTTCTCTTACCTTAAAATGATCTCCTGTGCTGTTTACAATGGCTCTGTACCACCATTCCGGATATCCGGGAGACAGTGGTGCAGCCGGTTGGCCATGATCATTTCTCAAGAATTTGCCATTTTCCTCTTTTTTTATGGTGCCATCCAAATATTTAACCAACAGGTATTGTTGCAGTTCCTTCCATTTTTTGGTCATGGCATTGGCCTCATTGACAGAATAAGCCGTGAGGAATTGACGTGCTTTTTCCGGACCCTCGGCTTTCAGAATTTCGGCGGCAGCCTGGTCAACGTAAGGAACAAAGGTTATGAATTTGTCTTCCAGTTCGGCCTGAAACTTACGGATGTCAACAATTATGTCTTTATAACGAAGATAAGCAAAATTGGCTACCGTATTAAAAGCCCAGAAGGCCGATGTTTCGCTGTAGTTAAGCAGATCACCATTGCCAACCCTGAAACATTCAGGTATTTCGGTAATTCCGGCATACATGGGTACGTAGCAGCTGCTATAGCTGTCGTCAACACCAAACCATAGTATCCCACCAACGGGATCGGGCAGCCAGTTCCGGAGTTGTGCGACAAAAGAGAACCCGGTTTGCTGGGTAGATATTGGTCTTTCGTTGCAATAGGTTTCATCATCTACCTTCCAGGTTAACCCTCTCCAGCGATAGGGAAGCTGATAAGGTCCAGCTCCAAGATCTTTGGTCATATCCAAAGGTGTATCGTAATAATGGTCACGCATCATTTCCATCACATCCTTAACTGTCAGCTTTTTATCAGGTTTGATCCAGAGAGGCATCCTGTTTTGGGCAAAATTGTTGGTTCCCCCAAATTCGATTAGTCCTTTGGCATAATCGGTATATTCTTCCATCCCTTCCGATACCTTATTAAAACCTGCCCATACCCTGGCTTCACAGAAGCGGGCAGCTCCAAAATCGAGTGGGGCATATACGTCTGAAAAGCTGAATTCGGAATCTTTACCTGAAAACCATTTCATTTCCTTTGCAAAAGAAATTACATCCTTGGAATACAGACAGTTTTCCGGGTCATTGAGAGGGAATGTGGTGATACGTGCCTGATTGGCATGACCACTTATGTATCCTTCAGGTATTTTGAGTGCAACCCAAACAGCGCCTTTCCTGACTTCTCCTTTTCCAATCAATTCCATGATCCATACTTCATTTGGATCGGAGATGGAAAACGATTCTCCCGAACTGTAATACCCATAGGTGTCTACAAGTTCTGCCATGATGCTTATGGCTTCCCTGGCATTTTTGGCTCTTTGAAGCGTTACATAGATTAGACTGCCATAATCCATGATGGCATCTTTTTGTTTCGCAAGTTCTTCCCTGCCTCCAAATGTGGTTTCGGCGATAGCCAGCTGATGTTCATTCATATTGCCAACAACGCTGTATGTTTCTGCAACCTGTGCAATTTTTCCAAGGAATTTGCCGGTATCCCACTCATAGATATCAAGGGTTGACCCTTCGGGCCATTTGGCAGCAGGCCAGTGGTATAACTCTCCGTACAGGGTATAAGAATCGGCAGCATAGGTGATCATGGTGGATCCGTCGGCCGAGGCTCCCCGGGTGACCAGAAAATTGGTGCAGCCCTGAGCTTTATTCTGCCCGGCAAGAAGGGCCAGGGTCAAAGCGAATGCAACGATTGATTTTTTAATCATAGTAAATGGTTTAAAATTTTCAGAAATGACAAATATAGTTTTTTCAATTTTGCAGAGTCCCTGTCAGATAATGATTTATGTCAGGGAAGGCAGATCATCCCGCAGGTGACATTTTTTGATGCCCGGGTTACTGACCCGAAACAATTGGGCTCTTCCCTTAACCTGAGCAGTCCGAGAAAAGCAAATATGAGTGCTTCCTTGTAATTGACAAGATTTGCATCAGGCACGACGATTTCAGAATTGGCATAAACTATCAGTCTTTCGATGAAATATTGGTTGAAGGCACCTCCACCGGTTACCAGAACTTTACCACCATTTTTTAAAAAGGGGCCAACTTGCATGGCCGCATGTTCATACCATGTACGAAGTAAATTGCGGGGGGAGGAGGAGTATTTTGTCAACATTGGCCAGATAACTTCCTCTATATATTCCCGACCTAATGATTTGGGTATAGGTTTGGCATAAAAGTCAAGCTTGTTTAAGTCATCCAGAAGTTCATGGATGACTTGGCCCATTTTTCCGTTTTCTCCATTGTGATCATATGATATCCCAAGGAGTTGGGCAATTCGGTTGGAGACAATATTCAGCGGACATATATCTCCTGCTTTCCTGATACCTTCCTGTTCGTATGAAATATTGGTAAATCCACCCAGGTTCAGACAATAGTCAAAGTTGCCGAAAAGACTATGATCACCAAACGGGACCAATGGCGCCCCTTCGCCCCCGAAAGCGACATCCGAAGACCTGAAGTCAAACGCAACCGGTATGCCACATCGTGCTGCAATGTTAGCCCCATGCCCGATCTGAAAGGTATAACCATCACTTGGTCTGTGAAAAACCGTGTGTCCGTGGGATGAAACCAGATCAGGATGGAAATCATACTGCTTGTGGAAATTTGCCACTTTGTTGCCGATGAAATCACCATATTGCCTGTCAAGCTGAATTAGTCCTGTAGCATCCATGTTGTATGAATGATCGAGTTTTGCTGCCAAATCATCAGGATAGCTGATGGTTTCGGCAGCAATGATGCTGAAATTCCAACCATGATCCATTAACCTGAATTCACAGGCAGCGATATCCAGTCCATCCATAGATGTTCCTGACATTACGCCGGTGATCCGGTAAAATTTTCTATTTCCAGAAATTGGCTTCATATATCGATGTGTTTCCGGCATTATCTTTCACCCGAAGTTCCAGCTTTTGCCTTTGGCCAAGTGTCAGCCGGGAGGAATCGAAGTGGTAGACCAGTAGCCGGTATTTCGCATCATATTCAAACAAGACCCACTCTCCGTTTATTTTTCCTTCGTAAGACTGTATTCCTGAAAGATTATCGTTGATGGTGAACCTGATTCGTGATGATTCGGTCAACGTGTTGTTTTTGATGCTTAAAGGATTTATGGAAGGAGGAATGGTATCGGCAATAACCGCAAAACTTCCGAGAGATCTTGTTTCCGACGTAAACCATCCGTTTCGGTATGTACCGCCGACATAGGATCGGTTGCCACTTTCACTGATTTTGGCAATAAATGCCTTGCTTATCAGCTGTTCCGGTAGTCCGGAGGTTTTAATCCGGATAGTTACGGCATCATGGACAGGGGTTCCATCATTATGGATTTTATGAATTGCTGAGAATGTTGTCGTGGATTTTGGTAGAGAATCGTATCGTAAATAGAAATCGTCATAAAATGCACCTTTTGGAGCAAAAAATTCAAGTTCAGGTGTCACGATGTAGTTTTCTTCATCATATGGGAAGAACCGTGAGTTGGCAATTGCAGGTCTGCGGATATCCATGAAGCTTCCCTTCAGGGTAAAACGGACGGTCGATTTATTTCCGGCAAGATCTCCAAGTATAAGTTCCACGTTTTTGATCTCCCCATCGCTGACTTCAAATATTCCGTCAGTCAAATCCTGACGATAGATATTCAATTGGTTCCCAGGAAGGCGCCACATCCGATGTATCCTGGATCCTCTTTCCACCGATTCGGAATAATCGATATGGCTATTCATGTATCTGGTATCACTGAAAGGCATCCTGTCAAAAGTAAAGCCAAATATCAGATTGCCATTGACCTTTAGTTCTGCAGAGTATATACCGCATGGATTATGGCTTCCATCGTAGAAATCATTGGCATTGACTGCAATACCGATTTTTCCAAGAACGGAGACTTCAGGTGCTTGAGACAGCGAATAGTTATTGCCTTTACCGACAGCCTGGTATTTTCGTGGAAAGGTTGCAAAGTTCACATGACCATTCTCTGATATCGGATATATCGACACGGAGTATATCCGTGGAGCAATATTATCCCTGATATCGGGAAAAAATGCAAGTGGATTCAGTGCATCCTGCGTAGGAGTGTCCCTGATTTCAAAGTGCAGATGGGGCCCCCCGGAGCTTCCTGAATTGCCTCCAAAGGCAATCAATTCTTCTTTTGCTACCTTGAAGAGCTCTTTATTTGGAGACAGGTCCACAGCAAAAGATTTTTGACGATACTGTTCCTCTTTTACATAGGCCTGTATGTCATCTCTGAAGCGGTCGAGGTGGGCATAAACTGTACTTGTTCCGTTGGGATGCTCAATATATAGTGCGTTGCCATAGCCTCCGGGGGAAACAACAATCCTGTAAATAAAACCTTCCATGGCTGCATACATCGGCACACCAATCCTTTGCTCCGTCTTTATGTCGATTCCACCATGGAAATGGTTAGGTCGTAACTCACAGAAGTTAGCACTTAGAAAAACCGGAATTTTTACCGGGTAAGAAAATGATTCATTTTGAGCCGAAACCTTGAGGCTGAAAAAAACAAAAAGAAGAATGAAAATGTTCTTATTGAAATTTTGCATAATTCTGTCAATGAAAAGGGCAAATATAATCGTATTGGGCAGAATTAATTTACCAAACGGCCCAAGCGATGATTGAGATATGCTAAAAATATTAATTTTGCTGGGTAAATGAAGCTAAAATGAGTGACGACGGCCAATTGCTGGTGAAAGAACTAAAAGACCGTGTTAAGCTTTTGTTCAGTGAAATCAACAGGGTAATCTATAAAAACACCCAGTTGACTGAAGAAATTGCAGGATTGAAGCAGAGGGTTGAGGTTCTTGAAGGTGATTTGGAAGTTGTTACAAAGAAATACGAAAATCTTAAGCTTGCCAAGGCAATGGAAAGCGGTTATGGCGATAACCGTGTGGTCAGGCAAAAGATTTCAAGAATAGTGCGGGAAATCGATAAATGTGTGGCATTGCTGAACGAGTAGTGACAAACAAATGAGTGATACGCTTTCTATAAATATCAAAATAGATAACCGGATTTATCCGTTGGTTGTCAGTCGGAAGGATGAAGCCAGGTATAGGGAGGCTGCCAAGAAGCTAAACGAGGTACTGTCGGCATTCAAAACCAACTATCCTGACAAGGACATACAGGATATCTTCGCCATGTCGGCCTTTCAATTTGTTTATGCCAGCATGGTAGTTAAGGAAAATGCCGGAAATGCATCGCTCGTTGGTGAGATTAAGAATATAATTGATGATATTGATGATTATCTGGCTTCCAGATAGTCATTTTAGAATATTGTGATTTATCGGACCTGCATTTTTGCGGTGACAGTGACCAAATGAAGCTGTTGCCGCAGGAAAAGCAGGTTTTTTTATTTATATTAACAAACTAAAATTAATACGTACATGGTTGAAGTTATCATAGGAGTAGTAGCCGGTTTCCTTGGCGGAGGCACTTTGTCCTACTTTATGTGGGATAAAGCACTGAAGGCAAGAAAACGGAAAATTGTCCGCGAAGCTGAAGCTGAAGGGGAAGTCATCAAGAAAGATAAGATGCTTCAGGCTAAGGAGAAATTCCTGCAATTGAAAAGTGAACACGAAAAACAGGTAAATGAGCGAAACCAGAAAGTGGTTGCACTTGAGAACCGAATGAAACAGCAGGAATCTGCCTTTCAGCAAAAGAGGAATGAGTTCCAGCGGGAAGTCAAGAATTTTGAGACTGAGAAAAGGGATGTCGAGGTGTTACGTGAAAATCTGACAGCTCAAATGGCAATGGTCGAACAAAAGGCTGAAGAACTTGAAAAGCTTCATCGCCAACAGCTTGAAATGTTGGAGCAGGTTTCAGGAATGTCGGCAGAAGAAGCTAAGGCCCAGATGGTTGAGTCGCTGAAGGAAGAAGCCAAAACTGAAGCGATGTCATACATCAATGAGATTATGGAGGAGGCCAAACAGACTGCCTCCAAGGAAGCTAAAAAGGTGGTAGTCAAAACCATCCAAAGAGTTGCCACCGAAACAGCGATTGAAAATGCAGTCACTACCTTCCATATTGAAAGCGATGAAATCAAGGGTCGCATCATTGGTCGTGAAGGTCGCAATATCAGGGCATTGGAAGCTGCAACAGGAGTTGAGATCATTGTTGATGATACCCCGGAAGCCATCGTGCTTTCGGCATTCGACCCGGTTCGCCGTGAAATTGCACGTCTCGCGCTGCATCAGCTCGTTACCGACGGTCGAATTCATCCAGCCCGTATCGAAGAGGTGGTCCAGAAGGTCCAGAAACAGGTAGAGGAAGAAGTGATCGAAACCGGTAAAAGGACTGCCATAGACTTAGGAATTCATGGATTGCATCCCGAACTGATCAGGCTAATCGGTAAAATGAAATACCGTTCTTCTTATGGCCAGAACTTACTGCAGCACAGCCGGGAGGTCGCCAATCTCTGTGCCATTATGGCTTCGGAACTTGGCCTGAACCCGAAGAAGGCAAAACGTGCAGGATTGTTGCATGACATTGGCAAAGTGCCTGATGATGAGCCAGAATTACCACATGCTGTACTGGGTATGAAACTGGCCGAAAAGTATAAGGAAAAACCAGAGATTTGCAATGCAATTGGTTCTCACCACGATGAAGTGGAAATGCAAACCTTACTTGCACCCATTGTTCAGGTTTGTGACGCCATTTCAGGTGCCCGTCCCGGAGCCCGAAGGGAAGTGGTTGAGTCTTATATCAAACGGTTAAAAGACCTGGAAGACCTTGCATTGTCATATCCTGGTGTGATGAAGACTTATGCCATTCAGGCAGGCCGCGAACTCAGGGTTATAGTTGGTAGTGACAAGATGAATGACCAGGAGTCAGAACAGTTGTCATACGACATCGCAAAAAGAATCCAGGATGAGATGACTTATCCTGGACAAATCAAGATTACGGTAATTCGTGAGACCAGGGCAGTTAATTACGCCAAATAGGAATAGATTGAATATAGACTTAAAAATAGCCGCTTCGGGGATAACCCGGGGCGGTTTTTATTTGTGGTTCAGGACACTGATCATCTGGTGAATGTCGGCAGTCTTTTCCCTGAATCCATTAAGTTCATATGATTTCTCGGTAATTTCGAGTAGACGGGTCAGAAAGGTCCTTGAAGAGCTTGCTTCGAAGTATCGAACCGAAGGTTCCAAACCAGTCCTTTTGACCTGGTACTCCAATTCCCTCCGGCCAGTAATGGATCCTTTATTGGCAGGATTAATATAAAACAGAACATCCGTTTCAACACCTGCGGGATGGACTTTAGCAGCGATTTTTCGATCGACATAAGCCAGGAGGGGAGTTTTTGGGATATCAATAAACCTGACGGGCAGATCCAGACGGTTGGCAACAATGGTATAGAGCAGAGCCATTGAAACCGGATTCCCTTTTCCAGTTTCAAGTATTTGGTTCACAAAGCAATTTCTTGGTGAGTAGTGATTTTCGTTGTCTACGGAAAAACCAAAATCATTAAAGAAGACATGGTTCAATACCGTAATTTTTTCTAAAGAAGTAAGAGAGTTACTTAATTCGACCCATACCTTCCTCCTGATTTCTTCGATTTTTCGTTCGATACGATCAATGTTCAGATCGGGATAATGGTATTTACTGGTAAGGAAAAATCCCTCGAACAAGTCAGGATCTTGCTGTTTTGACCATATCCTGAGTTTTTTGTAGTTTTCCTTAAAATGCAATCTCTGGATGAGCACTTCAATTCTGTTCTGACAATTTTCATCGCAGGTATTCTCCCAGACGTATTCAAGTTTTGGAATGATCCGGGGCGACTCCTTGATAAGCTCGGCTGCAACGGCCTCGTAAACCGTTTCATCAGGATCATCGAGCAAAAGAAGGAGGGCTTGCATTTTTCTGGTTTTGTCAGAATTTTTCATTTCAGGCCGTTAGTTTATCCAGAACCACCCTAATGAGTTTTTCCATTTCGGGGTGATAATTTTCATTGGCTTCTCTTGTTACCCTGTTAGCGATAATGAGACAGATTGTCAATGCTTCATGTCCCAGCATCCTTGAAAGTCCGTAAATAGCTGAACTTTCCATTTCATAATTGGTAATACGAAGGTCACCATATGTAAAGTCTTCCAATTTTTCATTCAGCTCTGGCACCGCCAGGGGCAGTCTGAGGACCCTGCCTTGCGGCCCATAGAATCCCGGTGCTGATATGTTTACCCCTTTTACAAACTTAATTTCAGAAAACAGGGACAGCAATCTATCCGAAGCATCCACAACATAGGGAGTGGGTAAATCATCTGCCCAGCCTGTAAATTCACGGAATACTTTTTCAAACTCCATATCACATACTGCCTCACGGTTATCATAGAATGTGATCATGCCATCGAAACCAATTGATTTTCGGCTGACTACCCAGGAGTTTACACAAATGTCAGCCTGCAGACTACCTGATGTGCCAACCCTTATAAACCTTAGTGACCTCTTATCAGACCTGACTTCACGAGTCTGAAGATCAATATTGGCAAGTGCATCCAATTCGTTGATGACGATATCGATATTGTCGGTGCCGATTCCAGTTGAAAGAACAGTTAGCCTTTGATTATTATAAGTGCCTGTACTGGTAAGGAATTCGCGATTTCTGACCGTCATTTCCACTTGGTCAAACATGGTAGATATAGTCTCAGCCCTGCCGGGATCACCTACAAGAATGATGGTGTCCGCAATTTGCTCAGGTTTCAGGTGAAGATGAAAAATGGTTCCATCCCTGTTCAGGATAAGTTCAGAGTTTTTGATCATAACAACTTGTTTGGTATGATGATCAAAAATATTTAAAGAATGCTTAAAAACCAATAAGTTAGGAGGTTATTTATTAACACTTAAAGATCTGCTCCCGGTTTTGGACGTTAATAACCTCCGGGTTTCCCAAATTCATTTACATTTGTGAAACACTAATAAATGAGTAAATCATGAATTTTAACATTAAAACTACTTATCTGATCATTGCCATATCGGCCTTAATTGTCATATTGCTGTTTGGCAGCCGGATGTTCCTGATTATCGACGCAGGTGAGCGGGGTGTCATTTTCAGGCCTTACACCACTGGTTTGGACCGTGAGACCATTTATGGAGAAGGATTTCATATAGTGGCACCCTGGAACAAAATGTATGTTTATAACGTCAGGGAACAACAACGGGAAGAAACGATGGATATTCTGGATAAAAACGGCCTTTCTATCAATGTTGATGTAACCGTTCGTTTTAATCCTCTTTTTGGCGAGATTCCAGCTTTGCATGAGCGTTTCGGTATCAACTATGTCAATGTACTGGTTGTCCCGGAGGTTAGGTCTACCGTCAGGCAGGTTGGCGGGAGATACACCGCTGAAGAGATTTATTCCACCAAGAGACAGGAAGTGGAAGGGGCGATAATCGAAGAAACCAGGAAAACTCTGGGGAAAAACTTTATCGATATGCGTGCCCTGCTGATCAGGTCCATCAATCTTCCAACACAGATCCGTACAGCAATTGAAAGCAAACTGACCCAGGAGCAGGAGGCATTGGCTTATGAGTTCAGACTGAACCGTGAAGAATCGGAAGCGGAAAGGATGCGCATTGAAGCACAGGGTATCGCCGATTACAACAGGATCATCAGTGCCAGTATTACAGAGAATATCCTGAAACAAAAAGGTATCGATGCCACGCTTAAACTTGCACAGTCGCCCAATGCCAAGGTGGTTGTGGTCGGTAGTGGCAAGGATGGCCTTCCATTGATTTTAGGCAATAATTAAACCGAGATAATATAACTGCATGCCATGAAAATGATCAAAAATCCATTTGCCGACAGCCGGACGGAAGATTATAATTGTTTTGGTTGCTCACCCGGCAATATTCATGGCCTGCAGCTACAGTTCTGGGAAGATAATGGAGAGGTACTGGCCTCCTGGATACCTGACAGCCGGTTTGAAGGTTGGAAGGGAATTATCCATGGCGGCATACAGGCAACATTGATTGATGAGGTCGCCAGCTGGTATGTTTTCGTCAGGCTGGGGACATCAGGGGTCACATCGGACATGAGTATCCGATATAAAAAGCCACTGCCTGTGAATACAGCCAAAATTCTGGTAAAGGCCCATTCACCTGTTCATAATAAAAGGCTTGTAACCCTTACCTGTTCCATTCATGATGAGGTAGGGGTGGAATATGCCGCCGGGGAAGTGACTTATTATATTTTTCCCGAAACTATAGCCAGGGAGAAATACCGATATCCCGGAAAGGAAGCTTTTTTAGATTTGTAACATTTTACACAGGTTAAGTTATCTACTTGACAACATGGATCTTTTGTGATTGTTACCTTTTGTGTTTTAACTCCTTCAATACCCTGGGGTCAAAGTCTTCCATGTCATCTTCGTCAAACTCATCGTAAATGGAGAGTCTTCTTTTGGTGCTTTTTTCTTTTTTTACAGCGCCTGAATGAGCAGCTCTTCTTTCAACCTTGTCGATTTTTTCACGATGTCCTTGCTTGGAAAAATCCCGTTTCATCTTGTGATTAGAAAAAATTTGAGAATAAGTTAAAAATTGAATCTTCTTATAATCTACTTTCTATAAAATCTACAACTAAAAATACAAATTAAAATAAAAACAACTTAACCTTTGTTAGGTTCAAAGCTTTATTTTAGTGCAATTTAAGGGAAAAATTTCAATATTTCCAATACCCTTTCGTTTGAAAAATGTTGTGAAACATATGGTAGCCATGGATTTCAGGATAATTTTGGTTTTGATCAGTCTTTCTCTTGCCCTGAAAGCAACAGGTCAGGGAAGCAAGGGATATGCACGACAGTTTGACGCGGCGGTCAAGGCATTTGAACAAAGGGACTACCCAAAGGCTACCGAATTATGTAAGAAAGTGTTGGAAATGAATCCTTCGGGTTTGGATGCAATGCTTCTGATGGCTGAAATTGCCAAAGATACCGGAAAGCATGAAGACGAAATCCACTGGCTTCAGTCGGCCTCCAAAAACCCCTCTGCACCGCCACTGGTCAGCTACAGACTTGCCGATGTACTCCTTAAGAATGGGAGATACGCTGAGGCTTACGATGCGGCTGTTCATTACCTCGCCGGTACGCCTTCATCATCTTTAATGGCAAAAGCCTGGGAGATCAGGGAAAAGGCCGAATTTGGCATGGAAGCGGTTAAACATCCTGTGGATTTCATTCCTGTCAATCTGGGTGACAGTATCAATTCAAAATGGGACGAATACTGGCCTTCACTCACTATCGACGGGCAAATGCTGGTATTTACCCGACTGATAGGTTGGGAACAGAGGCCCGGTTTTCATCAGGAGGACTTTTATTCTTCATTAAGGGGGGAGGAGGGATGGCGTCAAGCGCAGCCCCTGACAGATCTCAATACTGAACTGAATGAAGGGGCACAATCGATATCGGCCGATGGAAAGCTTCTATTTTTTACGCTATGTAATGATATGGGCGGGTATGGCAGTTGCGATATTTACTTTTCGAGGTGGATTGATGGGAGTTGGACTTCACCCTTGAACGCAGGAAGGGCAATCAATACACAGGGGTGGGAAGGACAACCTTCCATTTCAGCATTCGGCGATGTCCTTTATTTCAGCAGTAACAGGCCAGGAGGTTTCGGGCAGAAAGACATCTGGAGAGCTAAACTTTCAGGTTGGAGTGCCGAAGGATTGCCATTATGGGAGAGGCCCGAAAATCTGGGTGATTCCATAAATACCACCGGTGACGAAATATCTCCCTTTATCCACTACAACGGAAAGGACTTGTTTTTTAGCTCTGATGGCTGGCCAGGAATGGGTGGTTATGACCTGTTCCGCTCAGTACGGAAGACTGACGGGACATGGACTCACCCGTCAAATCTGGGATATCCCGTGAACACGCATGGGAATGAACAGGGACTGGTAATTGAAAGGAATGGTAAGGTTGCCTACCTGGCGTCGGGCCGGGAATCAGGTAAGGGTATGGATATATATTCGTTTGAGCTTGATGACGAATCACGGCCCGTACCTGTGACTTACATCAGGGGACAAGTCGTGGAGATTGGGACCGGAGAGCCGGTTGAAGCCTTGGTGCGTTTAACCGCACTTGACTCCAGCCATATGTTTACGGCATCGGTGCCTGCCGGTGGTGATGGCTCATTTATCATTGCACTGCCATCCGACAGGCAATATGCCTTTCACGTGAGCGAACCGGGGTATCTGTTCTATAGCGAGCATTTTTATGTTGATTTATCTGGTCCTGAATCCGGACCGGTCGTGAGAAGGATTGAATTGACTCCGGTAAAGCCCGGTTCCCGGACTCACCTGTACAATGTATTTTTTCCTACCAATGGTGTCGATATCCTGGCTGAGTCATATCCTGAGCTGATGCAACTGGTTCGTTTCATGTGTGAAAATCCGTCTCTTCATATCGAAGTTCAGGGACATACCGATAATACAGGTGGTGAAGCATATAACATGGACCTGTCGGAACGAAGGGCCAGTTCAGTAATGAAATATTTGGTCGACAAGGGAATTTCCCCTGAACGACTGACGGCAAAAGGGTATGGAATGAGCCGGCCGGTGAGTGATAACCTCACGGAAGAGGGGAGAAGCAAAAACCGCAGGACAACAGTCGAGGTTATCTCAGTTTCCTTACCTGATCAACAGTGATGGCCCGTGAACGATTGCCAAAGTTCTGCCTTACGTAGGTCAGTACGTCAGCGATTTGTTTGTCGGTAAGGTGATTGTGGGGTGGCATAATGCCATTGTATTCCACACCGTCAATCGTTACTTTTCCCATCATACCGTTTAATGTGATATCAATCAGTTTGCCGGGTTTGCCATTAACAGTGGCATTATTGACCAGCGGCGGATGCATGCCTTTTATGCCTTTCCCGTCACTCATGTGACAAGCCTTGCAATAATTGTCGTATACCTTTTTCCCGGGATGGTCCTGGGCATCCTGAACCGTCATGGTGGCCGACCCTGACATGGCCTGGGTTTCGGGTGAGTCGCCTCCTTGCTGTGTCTGGCTTCCACATGAGATTAATGTAATGGCCAGCAGTCCTGACATAAAGTAATTTTGGAGCTTCATAAGTAAAATATACGTGTTTGGAATATGTTACCGCTTTAGGCTGAATGCACCGGTACAACAAAACTATAATCATTTTTTCTTCTGTGCAAAGTCGCAATGGTTTTCGTAAAAAGATCTTACATAACGGATAGATCCTGATTTCACGAAAATTATTTTGTACGCTCTGTTTCTTTTGTCATCTTCGCGGTTACCAATTGCAATAGGATACGAGATGGAGCAGTGCGACAGAATAAATCCGGAATCTGAAGTTCCCAAATACAAACAGGTGGTCGAATTGATCATTCGCGATATCGAATCAGGGATATTTAAGCAAGGCCAAAGGATTCCCTCCATCAATGAGACGAGTGAAGAGCTGCTTTTAAGTCGCGACACCGTGGAGAAAGCGTACGCGTGTTTGCGCAATATGGGAGTTCTCCAGTCTGTCCGTGGCAAAGGATATTACATTAACCAGATATCGGCATATCGCAAAATCAGGGTCGCCCTTATTTTCAATAAACTGAGCAATTATAAAAGGAGTATCTATTATTCCATGGTCAACACGCTGGGTGTAAAGGCAAGTATTGATGTATTTGTGTATAACCACGATATGGCTGAGTTTGAGGAAATCATCAGCAACAACCTCAATAATTTTGATTTCTTCGTCATTTTACCCCATTTCAGGGTCGAGAATGCAGATTATGGATCGATCATCAGGCGCATACCGGCCGAAAAAGTGATTATCGCTGACCGTTTCCCTGATGATTTGAAGCAATACCCAGTCGTATACCAGGAGTTTGAGAACGACATCCAGTCAGCCTTGTCAAGCGGACTACCGTTGCTAAGGAAATACCGTCGCCTGCACCTTGTGTTTCCTCCTGACCAGTTCTATTCCCGTCGGATTCCCCGGGGATTCCAGATTTTCTGTCAGGTCAACAACTTCGACTATTCCATTGAGGACAAGCTGGAAGAATCAGCCTTACAGATTAATGAGGCGTATATCGTGATTTCAGATGACGATCTCTACTCATTCATAAAAATGATCCGCAAAAAGGGGTGGCGACTGGGACATGATATCGGGGTGGTCGCCTATAACGATAACCCTGTAAAGGAGATTCTGGAAGATGGCATCACTACCATCTCAACGAATCATGATGAGATCGGAAGGCTTATCGGACAGATGATCCTGACACGTGATTTCAAGCAGATCAGGACACCGTTTAGTTTTATTGGCCGTAATTCACTGTAAGGGCCAAAACGTTAGATTGGGTTAATATTGGACTGAAAATCACCGACACGGGAACAACGGGGTGGGAGATTGCCTAATTTCGGGGCCTGTTTTTGAAAGTCAAGGATTATGAGCAGATTGTTTTATCCCAAGCTGGTAAGTGTCTTGAAAACCGGTTATTCTGGCAAGCAGCTCCAGAAAGATCTTTTTGCCGGTATCATTGTTGGCATAGTTGCACTCCCATTAGCAATTGCTTTTGCTGTAGCATCCGGGGTTTCACCTGAAAAGGGATTGATAACTGCGGTGATTGCCGGGTTTATAATCTCCACCCTCGGAGGTAGCAGGGTTCAGATTGGTGGTCCGACCGGAGCTTTTATCGTTATTGTTTACGGTATCGTTGCACAGTACGGATTGGATGGATTACTGATTTCGACCATCATGGCAGGGGTATTCCTGATAGTATTTGGGTTACTCAGACTGGGCTCTGTACTAAAGTATATTCCACATCCCCTAATTGTCGGTTTCACTAGTGGAATAGCGTTGGTAATCTTTTCAACCCAGATCAAAGATGCATTTGGATTGCAGCTCGAATCGGTTCCTTCTGAATTTCTTCAGAAATGGCAAGCGTATGCCGGGGCATTGGGATCAATCAATATTTATGCCGTGGGAATTGCTGTTGCCACCATCCTGATAACCCTGTTGTCCAAGCATGTCGTCAAAAAGATACCAGGATCATTTATCGCTATCGTGGTGGTTACCGCTGTCGTGGCAATTACTGGCCTTCCAGTAAGTACAATAGAAACGGTCTTTGGTGAAATTCCCGGAAGTTTCTCACTCGACCTGCCATCAGTGGATTGGGGCAACCTGGGCGAATATGTGGCACCAGCCTTCACCATCGCGCTGCTGGGAGCCATTGAGTCGTTGCTGTCGGCTGTGGTTGCCGATGGCATGATCGGGGGTAACCATCGTTCCAATACCGAGCTTATTGCACAGGGAGTGGCCAATGTGGTTACACCGTTGTTTGGAGGTATTCCAGCCACCGGTGCCATCGCCCGAACTGCCACCAATGTACGCAACGGAGGAAGGACTCCTGTTGCCGGAATGATTCATGCAGTAACGCTTTTGCTCATCATGCTATTTTTCGGACGGTGGGCAAAAATGATTCCCATGGCGTGTCTGGCCGGCATATTGATCGTCGTGGCATACAACATGAGCGAATGGCGTTCTTTTGTTTCCATCCTGAAAGGTTCACGTTATGATATTTTTATTCTGTTGACCACCTTTATTTTGACTGTTTTGGTTGATTTGACGGTGGCCATCCAGATTGGGGTTGTCCTTTCTGCCTTCCTGTTTATGGAAAGAATGTCAAAGGGCAGCACCATCATTCCGGTTGACGTGGAAACCGATCTCCTTGATAATTACAATGACGTACCTGCATGCATCGAGATTTATGAAATCAGTGGCCCCTTCTTTTTTGCGGCAGCCAAAAAATACCAGGAGGTATTGAAAAACTTCAAATCACACACACAGGTGATGATCATCCGGATGCGGCATGTCCCGTTTATTGATGCAACAGGTATTCATAACTTCAAGGAGACACTTAGTGAACTGAAACATCATCATAAAAAGGTTGTACTTTCGGGTGTCCAGCCTGATGTGTTTAAGGCTCTGGAAAAGAGTGGACTGGCTGACTATATTGGACGGGAAAATATTTTTTCAAGCTTTGATGAGGCATTGCCCGCGGCAAAGGATTTGTTGCATGAATGTGAGGCTGCAGCAGAGCATCCCGCCACGAAAAGGTAATCGGTCACGGTGACGTTCGCACAGGCATGCCGGGGACTGGAACCTGACATTTTAAATATTCAGCATGACAGATTTATTTTTTGAAAGGCAGAATGCTTATATTTCAACCTAAATTATTCCGTCATGCATCGATTTCTTGAGTCCTGTGCTTCATATATTTATGAAAAACACCACAACGACTTGCAAAACATCTGCCTGGTCTTTCCAAACCGACGATCGGGTGTTTTCTTCACGGCGTATCTTCAGAAATTATTGAAGAAACCGGTTGTAGGACCTGAAATCACCACCATTAGCGAACTTCTTTTGTCCCTGTCTGACCTGCGTGTTCCAGATCATCTCTGGCTCATTTCGTACATGTATGACATTTATCGCAAAAAGACGGGAACCCATGAGTCTTTTGACGATTTTTACTATTGGGGCGAGATGTTGCTGGCCGATTTTGACGACACCGACAAATACATGGTGGATGCCCGCGATATGTTCAGAAACCTGGCTGAACTGAAAGAGATTGAGCAAGGATTTGATTATTTGACTGATGCCCAGAAAAAGGCATTGATGCAATTCTGGGGTAGCGTGAAAAACTGGGAACAGCGAAGCCATCAAAAAGATTTTCTCTCATTTTGGGATTCACTGCATAGGGTATATGAGGAATTCAGGTTGGGATTGACTAAGCTGGGACTTGGGTATGGCGGGATGGTGATCCGGGATGGCGTTGAGCAGCTTGACATTACTTCCTCTAAATTGACGGCAGACAAATACTTCATCATTGGGTTAAATGTCCTGAACGCTTGTGAGAAGAAGGTGTTCATGTGGTTGAAGGAGCAGGGCAGGGCTGAGTTTTTCTGGGATTACGACCTTTACTACCATGAAAATCCAATAAATGACGCAGGAAGGTTCCTGAGGGAAAATGTCTTGCTATTTCCCCCTCCCGCGGATTTTTCCCTGGATAACCGATCGTTTTCCGAATCGAAGAACATCGAGATATTTTCGGTTCCTTCCTCATATGGCCAGTCTCAGGTGATTCCAATATTTTTCGACGAGAAGAAGCTTGAAGAGATCAGGAAGTATGATGATGTGGCAATCGTTCTTGCTGATGAATCATTGCTGTTTCCAGTTTTGGGTGCAATCCCGGCAGCCGCAGGCAAAGTGAATGTAACCATGGGATTTCCGATGAAACATTCCTCCCTGATGGGTTTGATTTCACTGTTGCGCTCTCTGTTGCAAAATACCCGGATTGATTCCGGAAATCATGCGAGATTCTATTACCGGCCTGTTTTCGATATCCTGAAACACCAGCTTCTCAGTCGTGTTGAACCGGAAAAGGTAAGGCTGCAGATACAGAAATGGTCAGCCGGCAACAACATCTATCTTGGTGCTGAAGAGCTTGGGTTTTCATCCCTTCATGAAGCCATTTTTTCGCTGCCGCAGGATATTTCAGGGTACCCTGAATATTTTTTGCGGATCCTGAATCGATTGTACCATAGTTTTGCTGAAGGTGATGCAAATCAGATGACACGGGAACTGATTTTTCATCTATATGAAGCGATTGAAAAGCTCAAAAGGGTAATGACTGATCCTGACATCCCGGAATCTGTCATTATGTCGCCATCCATATTTTTCCGACTCCTGAACCAGTATCTCGGACAGGTTTCCGTTCCTTTTGAAGGTGAGCCCCTGGCAGGCATTCAGGTGATGGGAATCCTGGAAACCCGTTGCCTTGATTTTGAGAACATTATTATCATCGGTCTGAATGAGGAGACATGGCCCAGGGCGTTTACCGCTCCATCGCTGATTCCGTATAACATTCGGAAAGCGTTTGGTTTGCCGGGGATTGATGACCAGGATGCCATGTATTCTTATTATTTCTATCGCCTGATCCAGCGTGCCGAAAATATCACGGCTGCCTGGAACACCATTCGTGAAGGAACATCCGGCGGAGAGCTGAGCCGGTACGCATTCCAGCTGATGCTGCATTCACCACACGATGTAAAGAGCCGCAGTCTTGATTATCCTTTTTCGGGTAAACCTATGTCAACCATTGCCGTTCCATCGGGAAAGGAGATTTCACAACTTCTGCTGAATAGGAACAAGGGGGGGAGAGCCCTTTCACCCAGTGCCATCATTCAATTTCTTACCTGCAGGCTGAAATTCTATTTCAAATATGTGTTGCAACTCGAAGAGCCTGACGAAATCAGCGAGGAGATTGACAGACGGACTTTCGGGAACCTGTTTCACAAGGCCGTTGAGAATTTGTACCAACCTTTGGTCGGAAAGATGATTGACAAAAATACTTTTACTGATCTGGCAAAGGATAAGGTTGCACTGGAAAGTGCCATCAGGAGGGCTTTCGCCACTGAGTATTTCAAGATTGGGGAATCTGGTGCAGGCAGTATTGAACTCGACGGGAAAGCATTGTTGATCTTCTCTACCTTGAGAACTTACCTGCGAAATATGGTTGAGGCCGATTCCGAAAATGCACCCTTATACATATTTTCGCTTGAGTCTTCATTTTACCATGTGTTGCCGGTCGAAATCGATGGGGTGGTGCGAGATATCAAAATTGGCGGTAAGATTGACCGGTTGGACCAGTCGAATGGTGTGGTCAGGATCATCGACTACAAGACTGGTAGTCTCAATCCTTACGATTTGTCCTGTAAAACCCTCGGCGAAGTATTCATTCCCGAAAAGAAAAACATAAAAAAGGAAATCCTGCAGGCCTTGGTTTACGGGTACATATTGAAATCGGATGTTTATCATCATGAAGATATAGGAGCTACCATCTATGCAATCCTGAAGCTTCAGGACGAGTCCTTTAACCCTGTGATCCGAATCGCAACTAAGCCGCTGAGAATGAATGAAGTCTGGGGGGAAACGGGTGATTACCTCAGATCCATTGTCAGGGATATTTATTCCGCTGATACCGTATTCGATCAGACTGAATTTACCGAACGTTGTGAATATTGTCCCTATAAGGGCATTTGCCGTAAGTAGGATGTGATATCCATCTCCCTGCATGTGAATCGTTTTATGCCTTCTTTTTTGATAAATCTTTGGTAATGGGATGGCCTGAAAATGGAAATTTCCGGATGAGGGGTTAAACCATTACCTGCCAAAACAATCCAAGCTGAGAATCTGCAACTAAACCTGCATGTCACAATTATTGGGAACCATACATAAACCGCTCCGGGATTTTCAATCCATGAAGGAGGGGAATTCCTCATTTCCTGATTTTGGATGTATCCATGCCTGCCCGTTGTTTATCCTTGACATATGAATGAATATAGTTAGACCATAAATTTAGATAATCTTACTAATTTATTATGAATCAATAATTAAGCCAAATCATGAAAAGGAATTTCAATCTTTTTTTCCGGTTTGTAATTCTGGTAGCTCTTACCGGAATTATGTCAGTCGCCTCGGCCCAGTTTGGGCAACGAGGGGTTGTATCTCCTGTTGTGCACGATAATGGATCTGTCACATTTCAGCTACTGGCCCGTCAGGCCGACAAGGTTTCACTTTCTGGAAGCTGGATGCAGGGATGGGGGGCATCACTCGAAATGAGCCGCAATGATACCGGGCTGTGGAGCCTTACCATTGATCCCATTCCATCCGAGATGTATACCTACACATACCAGGTGGATGGCGTACGTACCCTGGATCCGGCAAATGGCCTGACAGTCAGGGATGGCGTTCGCAATGAGAGCATGTTCATTGTCAAAGGCCAGCGGGGTGAATTATACAGCAGCAACGATGTGCCCCACGGAACGCTGTCGAAAGTCTGGTATTCGTCCCCGGTGTTAAAGATGAACAGGCGCATGTACGTTTATACCCCGCCGGGATATGCCGATGGTAACCAAAAATATCCGGTACTTTATCTGCTGCATGGGGCAGGGGGAGACGAAGATGCATGGACCACCCTGGGGCGCACTCCCTATATACTCGACAACCTGATTGCGGCCGGCAAGGCCCTTCCCATGATTGTCGTGATGACCAACGGAAATGCATGGGCCGCCGCAGCGCCCGGTGAAGCGCCAGCCATGGCGGCTCCGGCCGACAGGATGAGCCTGGCAGGGAAATTTGAGGAGAGCCTGGTTAAGGATGTCATTCCTTTTATCGAGAAGAATTACAGGGTGCTGACCGACCCCGGTCACCGTGCCATAGCCGGTTTATCGATGGGTGGCGGCCATACCATGACCATTACCAATAACAACCCAGGCCTGTTCAGTTATGTGGGCGTGATGTCAATGGGACTCATGACCGGAAACCGGATGGGGAATTATGATGCCGACAAGCATAAAGGCCAGATTGCCGCATTGAAGGACAGCGGACTCAAGCTTTACTGGATTGGATGTGGCAAGCAGGATTTCCTTTACGAAGGAGTGGTCAACCTGCGGAAATTATATGATGAACAGCAATTCAAGTATGAGTATTTTGAATCGGAAGGCGGACATACCTGGCCCGAATGGCGTATCTATCTTTCTGAACTGGCTCCAAAGCTTTTCAAATAATGAATATATACTTAAGTACTTTTGATAATTAGTTTTAAGTAATAGATAATCAAATTGATATATAAACCGATTAAACCAATAATCATGACTTCAAGAAGAGACTTTTTCCAGACATTGGGCGTGGGTGCAGCCGGATTGGGACTGGCTTCAGTTGTTCCCTCCGCAGGGTGTTCAGCCCCTGTTTCAGCGACATCTGCCGCCACGGATGAACAGATTCTGATGGTCGGGGACGACATTGCCATTGCCCAGACCAAATATGGTAAGGTGCAGGGTTTTATCCTGAGAGGGATCTTTCAGTTCAGGGGCATCCCCTATGGTGCCGATACTTCAGGAAAGAACCGTTTCATGCCACCTGTGCCGCCTGAACCATGGGAGGAGGTGAGACCAGCCGTCTGGTGGGGTAACACTGCCCCACAAATCATGGACAACCGCTATGGCAACCAATGGGCTTCCTTTGTCGACCACTGGAACTATGACGATGTGAGTGAGGATTGCCTCCGGCTGAATATCTGGACACCAGCAACCGACAGCGCACGTCGTCCGGTCCTGGTTTGGTTACATGGCGGCGGTTATACCAATGGCAATGGAATTGAGCAGGACGGATACGATGGTGAAAGTCTGAGCCGTAAGGGTGACATTGTATTCGTTTCCATTAACCATCGCCTGGGACCTATTGGATTCAGTGATCTTTCAGCTGTAGGGGGTGAAAAATACAAGCATTCGGGAAATGTGGGTGCCCTCGACATGGTGGCTGCCCTCGAATGGGTTCGCGACAATATCGAAAACTTTGGGGGCGATCCGGGGAACGTAACCATCATGGGACAATCCGGAGGAGGTGCCAAGGTATGCGTCCTGGCTGCCATGCCGGGCGCAAAGGGCCTGATTCACAAGGCAGTTCCCCTCAGCGGTTCCTCCATTGAGGCCATTCCGCAGGATTACTCCCAAAAGCTGGGCAGGTATATTCTTCAGGAAGCCGGACTAACCGAGTCGGATGTGGATAAACTCCAGGAAATGCCCTGGAAAGAGTATATTCTTCTTGCCAACAAGGCTTTGCAGAAAGCCTCTGCCGAGATTGGCACACCGGGTATGCGTGGCGGGTTCGGTCCCGTGGGTGATGGTATCAACCTGCCTGCAGGTAAGTTCTACAGCGAGCCGGATGGTTTGTCATCGGATGTTCCCATGCTGATTTGCACCACGTTTCATGAATGGTCGATGACCAGGACCAATCCGGAACTGGAAAAAATAACCAAGGAAGGTGTCATTGACATGCTTTCAAAGGGTGGTATGCGAGGAGGCAATCTCGGTGATAAGGCAGGTGCAGTTGTGGAAGCCTACCAAAAAGCATTTCCTGATGCCAATCCCGCCGATTTGCTTGCCCTGATCAGCAGTAACCGAAAAGGTGTCATTGCAACAACTGATGCCAAATCTGCACAGCAGGCACCGGTCTACCTGGCCTGGTTTGGCTGGGAACCTCCGCTTTTCAATAACAGGATGCGCGCTTTCCACTGTCTGGATATCTGTTTCTGGTTTGCCAATACCGATCTGATGCTGACCCATACAGGAGGCGGTTCGCGGCCACGTCAACTATCTGAAAAGATGAGTGGGGCATTGTTACAATTCATGCGGACGGGGGATCCCAATGGGGGAGGACTGCCTCAATGGAGCAGGTATACCACTGCCAACGGGGAAACCATGATCCTGAACGATAGCTGTGAGCTTAAAAATGACCCTGACAGGGAGGCCCGCATGTTGTTATAGGTCATAAAATTTTCATGTCTTGCCTTAAAATCTTAGGAACACTGGAATATCTGACATCAACAAGTTGTATATTTCAAGTGTTCCTAATATTGATTTATATTTACTGCCTGATTTTATTTTGGACTATTGCAATATGGATGCAGAATGAAGAAATGATCTTAATGATCAGGGTAGAAGTGTGTTTTTCTTTGCCTAAAAGTATTGAAAAAGAGCCATGTGCGATCTGTCTGTCTGGTAATGGTGCTTGCTCTTTGCAAAAAATCAAATACGCTGCATTTAACTTTTTCCCAATGTCGCAGTCCAAACAAGTTATATAATACTGAAGTTCATTAAATAATAAATACTCAATGTCGGTATCTGGAAAAAAAATATTCAGGACATCCATTTGGATCGTCCTGGTACTAGTGGTTGCAGGAATCATTTTCTTCCCTAAAATTAAAAATCTGTTTTCGTCAGGCGGTCAGGCTGCTGGCCCCATGGGAGGGCCGGGAATGCGTGGCGGTGGACAACAAATATTGCTGGCAAGCGGATTTGTTGTGGTTCCCACACAAATGAATGAGTTGTATTACAGTACTGGGTCATTGTTGCCGGACGAGGAGGTCGAACTTTCGTTTGAAACTTCCGGCAAGGTGGTTGGCATCTTTTTTTCTGAAGGGACACGTGTAAAAAAAGGTGACCTCCTGGCAAAAATCAATGACAAGCCCCTGCAAGCACAGCTTCTTAAACTTCAGGCACAGAAAAAACTGACCGAAGAAAGGGAATTCAGGCAACGACAGCTTCTCGACCGGGATGCCATCAGTCGTGAGAGTTATGACCAGGTGTCAACCGAACTCCAGTCTTTGGAAGCCGACATTATGCTGATCGAGGCACGGATCGCCGAAACTGAGCTGAGGGCTCCTTTCGATGGTATGGTAGGGCTTCGCATGATCAGTGAAGGGGCCTTTGCAACTACCCAGACCAAAATTGTCAGATTGGTTAAAATCAGTCCATTGAAGATCGAATTCTCCGTGGCGGAGAGATATGCAGGTGAAATCACTCCCGGATTTCCAATCACTTTCGTGATTGACGGGGTAAACAAAACCTTTGAGGCGAAAGTCTATGCAGTCGACCCAAAAGTGAACCTTGATACCAGAACCATTGCGGTAAGGGCACTTTATGCCAATACCAATGAAGAGCTAAAGCCGGGACGTTATGCCAGTGTCAGGGCATTATTGTCACAAATTGACAATACGGTATCGATTCCAACGGAAGCCATCATCCCTGAAATGGACGGCGAAAAGGTCTTTGTATACAAAAATGGCAAGGCCGAACAGGTGCGCGTTACCACTGGCCTGCGAACCGAATCAAGAATACAGATTGTTGAAGGGCTACAGTTTGGGGATACCTTGCTGACAACCGCCATTCTGCAGCTTCGTTCGAACCTTCCGGTTCAGCTTGATACTTTGGTTACCAACCAGGAAATTGTAAATACACCATTATGAGTCTATCGTCAACCAGTATACGCCGACCCGTATTGGCTACCGTTTTTTCCCTGGTGATACTTCTTTTCGGGGGAATCGGGATGACATATCTGGGTGTGAGGGAATTCCCGAGTGTCGACCCACCCATAATCTCGGTCAATACATCGTACCCGGGTGCCAACTCGGATGTAATTGAAACCCAGATCACGGAGCCTCTCGAACAATCCATCAACGGTATTCCGGGAATTCGCACACTTACCAGCCGAAGCAGCCAGGGAAACAGTAACATAACCGTTGAGTTTCAGCTGTCGGTTGACATGGAAACCGCTGCCAACGATGTGCGCGACAAGGTTTCACAGGCACAAAGGTTTTTGCCAAGGGACTGTGACCCGCCTACGGTTTCAAAGCAGGATGCGGATGCCAGTCCCATCATGTTTATCGCTGTTAAAAGTCCCAAACGTTCCCTTCTTGAGTTGAGTGAACTTGCCGAACTGACTTTCAAGGAACAGTTGCAGACTATTTCAGGGGTTAGTGCGGTGATGATATGGGGTGAAAAACGATACGCCATGCGCATCTGGCTTGATCCCGCTAAGTTGGCAGGTTACCAGATGACCCCCATGGATGTCAGGAATGCCCTGATGCGCGAAAACGTTGAATTGCCGGCTGGCCGTATCGAGGGAACGACCACCGAACTCACCATTCGTACCCTGGGTTTGATGTCGACTCCCGAGGAATTCAACAACCTGATTTTGCGGCAAACCGGCGACCAGCTGGTGCGGGTAAGTGATATCGGGCGTGCCGAACTGGGGCCCGAAGACCTGCGGGGAATCATGAAGATGAATGGAATTCCCATGGTCGGTACGGTTATCGTGCCACAGCCGGGTGCCAACCATATCGATATTGTGGATGAGGTATATGCAAGGCTTGAATATATCAAAAAAGACCTGCCCGATGATGTGCAGGTAGAGATTGGTTTCGACAATACGGAGTATATCAGGTCATCGATCAAGGAAGTGATGGAGACCATCTACATCGCATTCTTCCTGGTAGTCGTCATTATCTTTTCTTTCCTGCGCGACTGGCGAACCACCATCATTCCAATCCTGGTAATTCCGGTATCGCTGATCGGATCGTTCTTTATCATGTACATTGCCGGTTTTACCATCAATGTCCTGACCCTTCTGGCAATCGTGCTGTCCATCGGTCTGGTGGTTGACGACGCCATCGTGATGATGGAAAACATCTATGTAAAGATTGAACAGGGCATGTCTCCACTTGAGGCCGGGCTCAAGGGATCCGACGAGATTTTCTTTGCGATCATCGCGACAACCATTACCCTGGTTGCAGTGTTTATCCCGATTGTTTTTCTCGAGGGGATGACCGGCCGGTTATTCCGGGAGTTCAGTATCGTCATTGCCGGTGCCGTAGCCATATCCTCATTTGTGGCACTGACGCTGACACCGATGCTTTCGACCAAGCTGTTAAAGACAAGACATAAACGAGGCAAGGCTTATAATTTTACCGAAAAATTCTTTGTCTGGCTGAATCGCGCTTATCAGAATTCACTGGAATCATTTCTGAAAACCAAATATGCATCTGTCATTATTTTGTTGATTTCCGGTGTCCTGATCTTCTTTTTATGGAAGACAATACCGGCAGAAATGGCCCCGCTGGAAGACCGCTCCCAGATGAATATCAATATAACCTCCCAGGAAGGTTCAACCTATGAATTCAACCTGGCCTACATCGAAGAGCTTGCAGCACTGGTCGACCAGGTAGTTCCGGAAAGGGAAAAGGTAACCGCCATGATACGTGGCGGTGGTGGATTCGTCAGGATCCTTCTGGTCAAACCCGACCAGCGCGAACATACCCAGCAGGAAATTGCCAACAGGCTGTCGGCTGAGTTGCGGAAGAAAACCAAGGCCAGGGCAATGGTCATCCAGCAGTCAACTTTCGGTGGCCGCCGTGCAGGTCAGCCAATCCAGTATGTTTTGCAGGCTACCAACATCGAAAAGCTCCGTGAGATTCTGCCGGAATTTATGACAAAGGTTAATGAGAATCCTATATTTGTCCAGGCTGACGTGAACCTCAAGTTTACAAAACCTGAGCTTCAGATCGTCATTAACCGCGATAAGGCAAATCTTCTAGGCGTATCTACCCAGAACATCGGCCAAACCCTTCAGCTGGCTTTGAGCGGCCAGCGGTTTGGATACTTTATCATGAATGGCAAGCAGTACCAGGTATTGGGTGAACTGGCCCGCGAAGACCGAAACAAGCCCCTTGACCTGAAGTCATTATATGTAAGAAATAACTCCGGCCAAATGATTCAGCTTGACAATTTTGTCGAACTTAAGGAAACCACCGCACCACCCCAGTTGTATCGTTACAACAGGTTTGTGGCTGCCACAATATCTTCAGGTTTGGCTGACAAGAGAACGATCAGCGAGGGGATTGCCGAAATGGACAAGATCGCCAAGGAGGTGCTTGACGATTCATTCCGTACCGCCCTGGCCGGTGACTCCAAAGACTTTATGGAAAGCTCTTCGAGCTTGATGTTTGCATTCCTGCTGGCCATTTTGCTTATCTTCCTGGTACTTTCGGCCCAGTTCGAAAGTTTCAAGGACCCGATTATTGTCATGATGACCGTGCCGCTGGCCCTTACGGGAGCCTTGATCTTTATGTGGTATTTCGATGTGACCATGAACATTTTCAGCCAGATTGGGATCATCATGCTGATTGGCCTCGTCTCGAAGAACGGGATCCTGATCGTTGAATTTGCCAACCAGAGAAAGGAAGCGGGGTTCTCTAAGCTCGACGCCATCAAGTATGCTTCAGCAGCCCGTTTCAGGCCTATCCTGATGACCAGCCTCTCAACCATCCTGGGCGTATTGCCGCTTGCACTGGGTTGGGGTGAAGGTGCGGCCAGCCGCGTTGCCATGGGTATTGCGGTTGTTGGAGGATTGACCATTTCAACGCTCCTGACTTTATATGTCGTTCCCTCGATATACCTCTTTATTTCCAGTGAAACGAAAAATAGTATGAATGAACCGGTTCAGCCAAAAGAAATCAATGAAGCCAATGAGAAGTAAATTCATGATGCTGGCCATTCTCATTATGGCGGCCATCTTATCGGACGCCCAGACAAAGCTGGAGCTCAGTGATTACATTACCAGGGGACTTGAGCAAAACTTTTCTCTTCAGGTCGTCAGAAACCGCGAGGATATCGCCGCAAATAACTATACACGGGGAAATGCCGGTTTCCTGCCCACCATCACCATGACAAACAGGTTCGGGGGAACGGTGAATTCCACAACCCAGAACCTTCGTGAAGGCGGACAGGTGAACACCGACGGTATTCACAATACCTCCGGGTCGGCAGGGGTAAACCTTGGTATGACCATTTTTGACGGGTTCAGCGTGCAGACTACCTACCAGAAGCTCAATGAGCTCAAGCAGATGGGGGGATTGAACACTCAGATGTCGGTTGAAAACCTGATTGCCCAAATCGTATCGGAGTATTATTACTATATACAGCAAATTACGCTTTACAAAAACCTGGAATACGCGGTGTCGTTATCAAGGGAGCGGGTACGTATCGATGAACAGCGCTACCTGCTGGGAGCTTCTTCCAAGCTGCAGCTTTTGCAGTCGCTTGTCTACCTGAATGCCGACAGTTCAAGATATGCCCGCCAGCGCGAAGTGCTCAGGGCTTCCCAGATCCGTTTGAACGAACTGATGGCATCGCCCGACCTGGGTGAGGATATCATCCCGTCTGATTCCTTGATTGTCATTGATGAAAACCTGCAGTATGACAACCTCCTTGAATCGGTTCTCAATTTGAATACCAGTCTTCAGATCGCGGCCAGGAACCAGGTAATTTCGGAACTCGACTATAAAATCATAGCCTCCAGGGCTTATCCGTACCTCACGCTTTCCTCGGGTTATTCCCTTTCCTACAATGGCTATGAATCCGGTAGCATGCGAAACCAGAATGTCAGGGGAATGAATTATGGACTGACCCTCGGTGTCGATATTTTCGACGGGCTAAACCGCAAGCGCGAGAAATCCAATGCCCTTATCGATATCGAAAACCGCATTCACGAATACCGGCAGGTTGAACAGAACGTGAAAGCCGACCTTCTCACCCTGTATTATGCCTACCAGAATAACCTGAACCTGATCCGCCTTGAGGAGCAGAACCTTTCGGTGGCCCGCGAGAATCTCGAAATTGCCCTGGAAAGGTATAAACTGGGTAATTTGTCGGGCCTCGATCTCAGGGAGGTGCAGAAGAGCCTTCTGGATGCCGAGGAACGTCTGATCCAGGTGAGATACCTGACCAAGGTGGCTGAAATCTCCCTCATGCAGATCGCCGGAAAAATCATGGATTACGTATAGGCGGAACCGTTTGCGGGCTTTGATGGATTTATATCTTTGCATCCATGGAAAAGCTGGCAGGGAAGAGAGTGTTTCATTTGATGAACAGACTGGGAAGGCAAAAAATCCCGTTTGTTTTTATGCTGGACGCATGGGCCGACCATGGTTTTGTCGTGCCTGTGGAGGAATCGCACCAATGGCTGTTGTACGACCTCAACGGCAAAACGAATAGCCAACCGGAGCCCGATACCCCTCCGCTTCTCAAATGGGATGTCTATCCCGTTGATTATCCCGTTTATGAAAAGGGTTTTAACTTAGTCATGGATCACATCCGCCGGGGCGATTCTTTCCTGCTGAATTACACGCAGCCCACCCGTATCGAAACAAACCTGTCGCTTCCTGAATTGTTCCACATCGCGAAGGCCCGCTACAAGGTTCACCTGAAGGGAAGCTTTACCTGCTTCTCACCCGAGATTTTCGTGACCATCGATGAACGCGGGAAAATTTCATCGCATCCCATGAAGGGAACGTTGCCGGTTACCGCACAGGATGCCGAAAACCGGATTCTCCACGACAGGAAGGAGATTGCCGAACACCATACCATTGTCGACCTGATCAGGAACGATCTCAGCAAGGTGGCGCTCCAGGTGAAAGTCGACAAGTTCAGGTACCTCGATCGCATTGAAACAAACCGCCTGCCGTTGCTGCAGGTAAGCTCGGGGATTTCGGGAATATTGCCGCCCGACTGGCACGAAATGCTGGGGGATATTTTCATGGAACTGCTTCCGGCCGGATCGGTTACCGGTGCCCCCAAGCACATGACCATGGAGATCATCAAGAGGGCCGAAGGGTATGACCGAAACTGGTACACGGGAGTCTTCGGGATTTTTGACGGAAGTACCGTTGACAGCGGGGTATTGATCCGTTATGTCGAGGAAACGGATGGGGGCATGTACTTCAAGAGCGGTGGCGGTATCACCTACCAGAGCCATTGTAAGGCCGAATACGACGAAATGATCAGCAAAGTATATGTGCCGGTTGCTTGAAACAATCATGGTCCGTGATGGCCTAATAATCCATCCTGCGATCCATCTGCGCAGGATGCATAACAGCGCCATGGAATGTTTCGGAAGTGCCGGGTTCCCCGACCCGAATCAATTTCTCACGGTGCCTCCTGAGGCATCCGGGGGTGTCTGGCGTTGCCGGATCATTTATGGCAGGGAGATTGAAACGGTTGGTTTTATCCCGTATACGCCCCGTCAGGTCAGGTCCCTGAAAATTGTCACGGATGACCTTCTGGATTATCACCTGAAGTTTGCCGACAGGTCACGCCTCGACGAACTTTTCGGAGAGAGGGGAGACTGTGACGATGTGATCATTGCCCAACATGGCAGGCTTACGGATACCACCATCGCCAACCTGGTGTTTTACGACGGTACCAAATGGCATACCCCCGCCCATCCTTTGCTGCCCGGTACCCAAAGGGAATGGCTGCTTGAATCCCGGCAAATCATCGAGAGTGAAATAACACTGTCCAATTACCGGTCGTTTCAGCTGGCCGGTATGATCAATACCTTCAACGACCTCGAAAACATGCAGGTAATCCCCGTAAGCCAGATCTTTCCGCCCGACCACATCTAATCCGGTCAGTACCCGGCGGCCTGACCGTCCTTTCTCGATTCTGAGGCTCCAAAATAAATCTTCCTGACGGGATCATACATGATGGCCTGGTAGCCGCCATAACCGCCCAAATCGTACTGTATGGTGTGCCCTTTCCGGATCAGTTCCCTGACTGCCTCCCACGAAAAGCCGGTTTCAATGGTCAGGACCCCGCCATCGGTCATTTTCTCACCCGTGGGTTCACTGGATCCCAGGTGTTGCATCCGGGGTGCATCGCCTGCTTCCTGGATGTTCATGCCGAAATCGACAATGTTGCATACGATCTGGACGTGCCCCTGGGGTTGCATGGCACCTCCCATGACGCCAAAACTCATGACCGGCTTACCATCTTTGGTCATGAATGCCGGGATAATGGTGTTGAACGGCCTTTTATGGGGTGCGTAAACATTGAAATGTCCTTCCTCCAGGGTAAACATCTCCCCGCGGTCGTGCAGAATGAAGCCCAGTTCCCCCGGTGTCATCCCTGATCCCATGCCCCGGTAGTTGCTCTGGATCAGCGAAACCATGTTGCCTTCACTGTCGGCAGTGGTCAGGTAGATGGTGCTCGAATGTTCCAGTTCACCCGGGGTGTAGCTTCTGGCGGCCCTGTCCGGATTGATCAGGGCGGCCCGTTTCTTGCCATATTCCTCTGAAATGAGCTCCTCCACGGGAATCTTGTTAAAGTCGGGATCGGCGTAATATTTGGCCCTGTCCTCAAAGGCCAGCTTTTTGGCTTCCGTGAAATGGTGCATATACGCTGCCGAGCCAAATCCCATGCTTTTCAGGTCGAAGTTCTCGAGTATGGCCAGCATTTGCAGGGCAGCGATGCCTTGTCCGTTGGGTGGCAGTTCCCAAACATCATAGCCCCTGTAATTAACCGAAACCGGATCAACCCAGTCGGAAGTATGGTCCGCAAAATCACGCATGCTCAGGAAACCGCCATTCTCACGCATATATTTGACAATCTTTTCGGCGATTTCTCCTTTGTAAAAGGCATCGCGGCCTTCCCTGGCAATCAATTCCAGTGTCCGGGCGAGATAAGGATTCCTGAAGATGTCGCCCTTGCCGGGGGCTTTCCCGTCGGGCATGAATATCTGCGCAAAGCCCGGATAATCTTTCAGTATCCTTGAATTGCTGTTCCAGTAATAGGCAATTAACTCGCTTACCGGAAACCCTTCTTTGGCATATTGGATTGCAGGGGCAAGAATCTGGTCCATCGGAAGCTTTCCGAATTTACCGTGCAATTCAAACCAGCCATCGACGCAGCCCGGGACCGACACGGGCAGGGGACCGAATGAAGGAATTTTGGTGATGTTATTCTTCTTGAAATAGTCAAGGGTCAGGTCGTAGGGTGACCTTCCGCTGGCATTTAATCCATGCAGTTTGCCGGTTTTGGCATCCCAGACAATCGCGAACAAGTCGCCGCCCATACCGTTTCCTGTAGGCTCTACCAGTCCGAGTACCGCATTGGCGGCTATGGCGGCATCCACGGCACTGCCTCCTGCCTTCAGTATGTCGAGGGCTACCTGGGTGGCCAATGGCTGGCTGGTGGCAGCCATCCCGTGTTGGGCAATCACTTCCGACCGCGTCGCGAAACTGTGTCCGGTCACACGGTCCTGTGCCGATGCACAGAGGGCCATTACGGAGAGAACGAAAAGGGTAATGAGATTTTTCATGGGTATGGATTTGATTGCCCCGAATGTAGTGAAAATCGTTTAAAACCGTATATGCCAGCTGTCCATACAACGATGTCAATACGCATATTGGTTGATTCCCGTATCAGGCATGCATGTCAGGTTGTAATTTATTTCCATCTGCAACTACATATATTTCAATGAAGTGGTTTATTTTGCGCAACCGGCCGGATGCCGGAGCCATATCAACCCAATTTTTATCAGGCAGTTATCAATGAACCAGGTATCAATCAAACTAAAACAAAGCCAATGAAATCCAATGTACATTCCATGGTGGTCATTTTTCTTCTTTTGGCCACCACGTTTACCGTTACCGGAAATCCAAAGATCTCGCAATGGAGAGGCCCGCAAAGGGACGGGAAATATCCCGAAACCGGCTTGCTGAAGGAGTGGCCTGCACAAGGACCCGAAATGCTCTGGCTGGTCGAGGGCCTCGGGGCCGGACAAAGCAGTCCGGTGGTGGCCGGTGATTTTGTGTATGTGACCGGAATACCGGATACCCTTTCGGGCGAAGCCTTCCTGTTCAAGTTTGATATGCAGGGGAAGCAAGTCTGGAAGAAAGGCTATGGCAGGGACTTTACCGAATTATTCCCAGGGGCCCGCTCAACGCCTACGGTAGTCGATGACCTGATCTATGTCGAAAACGGGACGGGCAAGATGCATTGTATCAACACCGAAACCGGGACCGAAGTATGGTCGGTTGATTTTTACAAGGATTTTGAAGCCGATTCGGTACAGTTCGGATATTCCGAATCGCCCCTCATTCAGGGTGATGTGTTGTATTGTACCCCAGGCGGGAAAACGCACAACGTGGTTGCGCTGAACCGTTTCACCGGCGAAAAAATATGGGCCTCTCCCGGATTTGGGGAAAAGGCTACCTATAGCTCTCCCATCTGGTTTGAGCACAATGGTCATCCGATGCTCGTCAACCTGACGGCAACCTCCATCATCGGGCTCGATGCCCGCACGGGTGAGATGTACTGGAGGATTCACCAGTACCAGGATAACTTTATCCATGCGAATACCCCCATTTACCATGACGGGAAAATCCTGGTGTCCAGTGCCTCCAGGAAGGACAGCTCGGGATTGGTACTGCTGGGTTTGTCGCCCGATGGCAGGGAGGCCGGCATATTGTGGCGCAACAAACAGGTGATCAACCTCATGGGCGGGATGATCCTGCACGAAGGGCATGTCTATATCCCGGCCTATCTTCAGGCCCGCTGGCATTGTATCGATTTTGAAACGGGCGAAGTCAAATATGTCAACAAAGATTTGGGAGGAGGGGCTGTCATCCGGGCCGACGGACTCTACTATGGCTATACCGAGCGCGATGGCGAAATGGCACTGATCCACCAAACGCCCGAAGAGTTCAGGGTTATCAGCAAGTTCCCGGTTACCCATGGAACCCTCGAGCATTGGGCGCATCCGGTCATCGGAAATGGCATGCTGCTGGTCAGGCATGGCAACGCCATGATGGCCTACGATATCCGCCAAAAGCAGGATTAGCCCGTATGGCATGATCATAAGGCCGTGCAATCGCCCGAAGATGTCATTAAGGTTCAGGCCATGGAAAACCTTACCTCAGGAAATTCTGTTAAATTTGGGCCTTTCATAAAGGAACAGGAATGGCAGTGAGAAGAGTGTTACGGGTTAAATGGTTTTTCAGGTATTTGTTCTGGCCAATGGCGGCTGTGCTGACGTATGGACTGACGCTCCTGTTTGCCCGGTTTCCCGGGTATACCGAATCTTTTTACTCCACGGGGATTTATCCCCTGATCGGCAAATCGCTCTCCATCGTGAGCAGCCTGGTCCCGTTTTCACTGAGCGACATCCTGTACGCCATCCTGGGTCTGGGCGTCATCGTGTGGTTGGTTTTGCTTGTATCCCGGAAAATCGGCTTTGGCCGTTGGGCAGGGGGCATGATCTCCCTGGCGGCGGCCATGTATGTGCTCTTTTACTGGCTATGGGGTTTCAATTATTTCAGGCAGCCGGTCCATGAGCGGATCGGACTGAAACATGCCCAACCCGACGACCGCCAGTTTATGTCCGTTTTTGCCGACATTGTCGCAACGGCCAACCAGACAAGGCCCGACAGCATCATGCCTGTCGACCTGGCCATTCTCGATTCGCTCATCGAACAGTCGTATGCCAGATACTCACCATTCCTTGATGTCGGCTATCCCATGGGAAAACGACGTCCCAAAAAGGTCATTGCCGGTTCATTCTTCGCCAAGGCGGGTATCTCTGGCTATTATGGCCCCTTTTTCAATGAAGTCCACCTGAACAATTATATGCATCCCCTCGAGATGCCGGTCGTCATGGCCCACGAAAAGGCGCACCAGTTCGGCATCACAAGCGAGGCTGAAACCAGTTTCTACGGATGGCTGGTCTGTTACTACAGCGATAACGATGTCCTCCGCTACAGTGCTTCGCTGTACGCGATCCGTTATTTCCTGAATGATGGCTTCCGCAGGCCGGGGTTCCAGCCGGTGGCCGACCAGATTTCCTACCCGGTGGTGACCGACCTGCGCGCGATCAGGGACCACTGGCTTTCCATGCGGGTCGAGAAAATCGACAGGGCCGCATCGAAGGTCAACGATGTGTACCTTAAATCCAACAAGGTCGAAAGGGGAGTCCAGGATTACCGGGGCGTCATCGGACTGATCATGGATTTCCAGACCGATCCGTCGGCTGTCATCCGCGTCCTGGTCGACTGAAAAAGGTTCCCCTGATGCGATTTCAAGGCATGATTTGCCGATATACATGACAATTTTTATTGTTTCTGTCATCTGTTGCCTCTACTTTTGGCCTTTCAACAACCAAAAGACCAAAGATGAGCAGCAAACTTTTATTGGGCGTGGAAGCCATCGGACAGGGAGCCATTGACGGGGGAATCTCCGGTGTCTACGCCTATCCCGGCACGCCTTCGACCGAAATCACCGAATACATCCAGATCAACCCGGATGCCATCCAAAGGAACATCCACCGGCAATGGTCGGTCAACGAGAAGACGGCATACGAGGCCGCCCTGGGTATGTCCTATGCCGGAAAACGATCCATCGTCTGCATGAAGCATGTCGGTCTCAATGTGGCCGCCGACCCGTTCATGAATAGCTGCATGACAGGCATCAACGGCGGATTGATCGTGGTTGTCGCCGACGATCCCTCGATGCATTCGTCGCAGAATGAACAGGATTCAAGGTTTTACGCGAAGTTTGGGATGATTCCCGTGCTGGAGCCTTCGAACCAGCAGGAGGCCTATGACATGATGTACGACGGCTTCGAGCTGTCAGAGCGCCTTCACCTGCCGGTCCTGCTGAGGATCACCACCCGGCTGGCCCACTCCAGGTCGGGGGTTGCGCGCAAACCCATGAAGGAAGAAAACAAGCTGGCCTTGCCTTCGAATCCGAAACAGTTCCTGCTGCTTCCGGCCTTTGCAAGGAAGTATTACCAGGCACTGCTGGGCAAGCAGGATGAAATGCTTGAACTGTCAGAAAACTCGAGTTACAATAATTTTCTCTCCGGACCCGACAAAAGCCTGGGGATCATTTGTTGCGGAATCGCCTTTAATTACCTGATGGAGAGCTACGTGAATGCCGAATGCCCCTATCCGGTGGTGAAGGTGTCGCAATACCCGGTACCTGCATCCATGATCCGCAAACTGGATGCCATGTGCGACGAAATCATGGTCCTCGAGGAGGGATTCCCCATGGTGGAGGAGATGCTGACCGACTTCTTCGGTAAGGGCAAGAAGATCCTGGGAAGGCTCGATGGTACCCTGCCCAGGGCTGGCGAACTGAACCCCGACCATGTGTCAAAGGCACTGGGCAAACAGTCCGTATCTGCCTTCCCGGTACCTCCGGTGGTAGCCAACCGTCCCCCGGCACTCTGTCAGGGTTGCGGCCACCAGGACGTCTATTACGCCTTGAACGAGGCCATTGAGGAGATCGGCCATGGCAGGGTCTTTTCCGATATCGGGTGCTATACCCTCGGAGCCCTCCAGCCCTATAACAGCATCGACACCTGTGTCGACATGGGGGCTTCGGTCACCATGGCCAAAGGTGCCGCCGATGCCGGACTGGTTCCCTCGTTTGCGGTGATTGGTGATTCAACCTTTACCCATTCGGGGATCACCGGACTGCTCGATTGCGTGAATGAAGGCTCAAACGTCACCATCATCATCCTCGACAATGAGGCGGTGGCCATGACCGGCGGACAGGAATCGTCTGCCGTGGGACGGATCGAAAACATTTGCGAAGGGGTGGGAGTGGAGCCCGCCCATGTCAGGCTGGTCGTGCCGCTGAAAAAGAACCACGACGAAATGGTCAGGGTCATTCGCGATGAAATGGCATACCCGGGCGTATCGGTCATCATCGCCCGGAGGCCTTGCATCCAGAAACTGGCCCGTGACAAACGCGAAAAGAAAAACGCATAAATCAAAAAAGAATCGATTATGAAGACAGATATTATATTGGCAGGGGTAGGCGGACAAGGTATCCTTTCCATAGCGGCCATTGTTGGGGCTGCGGCCATTGAAAAGGGGTTGTCGCTGAAACAGGCCGAAACCCACGGCATGAGCCAGCGCGGCGGAGCGGTGGTTTCGCACCTGCGCATCGCCGACTATCCCGTCGCTTCCGACCTGATCCCGCTGGCCGGGGCCGACATCATCCTGTCGGTCGAGCCCATGGAATCGCTTCGCTACCTTCCTTACCTGACCAAAGAGGGTTGGCTGGTCACCAATTCGACCGTGTACGACAACATCCCCGATTATCCCGAATTTTCTGCCATTGAGCATGAAATCCGGAAGCTTCCCCATGCGGTCCTTCTCGATGCCGAATCCATCGCGAAGGAGTTGGGTAACCCCCGCGGTTCCAACATGGTCATGCTGGGCGCCACATCGCCTTTCCTTCCTTTTACCGGCGAGGAAATCGAAAAGGCCATCGCATCCATTTTCAGGCGGAAGGGTGAAGATGTGGTCAACCTGAACATCATGGCCTACCATGCCGGAAGGGCGGTTTCCGACCAGCTGGTGGCCAGCAAGGCATAGGTTGTTCTGACTCGAAAGGCATTGGGCATGGGTTATTCCTTTGCCCAATGCCTTTTTTAGCCGTATTTCAAGGATTTCCCTGACATAGGGTGGTGTCGCTTTCATTCGGGCGAATGCTCCTGAAAGGTGACATAAGGGTTTCCCTTGAGCGCAAATTTGATTATCATTGTCATTCAAATATTGATGGATTCTTCGGATGGATTGGAGTCGTCCGGTTATCTGGTAACTGTCGGAAATATGGATGGTTTCATTTCTCCGGTTTTTTCATTTGAAGGTGTGATTTTAAAAAGGAACTTATGAAGTGGAAGTGTTTATCAATCGGGCTGGTGCTGATGCTGATGTCAGTGATTTCGGTGGCCCGGGAAACCGGTGAACAGAAAGCAAAGAGGATGCAATGGTTCGAGGATGCCAAACTGGGCATTTTCATCCATTGGGGTATCTATTCGGTAAACGGAATCGACGAAAGCTGGTCGTTCTTCAACCATTACATTACCTACGACGATTACATGAAGCAGCTCGACGGTTTTACCGCCTCGGCCTACAATCCGGCTGAATGGGCCGGTCTGATCAGGGAGAGCGGTGCCCGTTATGCGGTGCTCACCTCGAAACACCACGACGGGGTTGCCCTATGGAATACCGAATGCAACGACCTGGACGTGGTGGGCAAAACACCGGCCAAACGTGACCTGGTCGATCCTTTCGTGAAAGAGTTGCGCAAGAACAACCTCAAGGTGGGATTATATTATTCGTTGCTCGACTGGTCGCATCCCGACTATCCCAACTTCACGCGCACCTCCACCCGTTACAGCAACGATTCGGTCAGGTGGCAGCGGTTTGTCGATTTCAACTTCTGCCAGCTCAAGGAGTTGTCGCAGCGGTTCAGACCCGATCTTTACTGGTTCGACGGCGACTGGGAGCAGTCGGCCGAAACCTGGAGGGCAAAGGAACTGAACCTGCAGCTCAGATCATGGAATCCGGAAGTGATCATCAACAGCCGCATCGCGGGCTATGGCGACTATGCCACACCGGAGCAGGGACTTCCGGTTACACGGCCTGCCGATCGCTACTGGGAGCTTTGCATGACCATGAACGACTCGTGGGGATACCAGCATAACGACAACAACTATAAAACCCCCAACCAGGTCATCAATATCCTGGTCGAAACCATCAGCAAGGGCGGAAACCTGCTCCTCGACATCGGTCCCAAACCCGATGGCACCATTCCTGCCGAACAGGTGGAAATCCTGAAGGAACTGGGTCGATGGACCTCCAAACACAAGGAGGCGGTCTATGCAACCAGGGCAGGCATCCCTCCCGGACATTTCCACGGTCCCACTGCCCTCAGCAAGGACGGCGACATCCTGTACCTGTATCTGCCGTACAAACCCATAGGGCCCATCGCCCTGAAGGGGATCAGGAACAAGATCAACCGCATCTGGGTGGTCGGAAACGGCACCAAGCTCAGCCACGACGTCAAAATGAAACAATACTGGAGTGAAGTCCCCGGAATCGTTTACATCGATGTCCCCGAGAAAGTGCTCGACAAAGACGTGACCGTCATCGCGGTGTTGCTCGACGGAAAGGTTGATCTGTATCGGGAGTCAGGACAGGTGATCACCGATAACTGACAGGGAAGTGCCTTCATGGCATTGATCCAAAAAACGGGACCCGAAAGTTAGCCATTTCAAAAACTTAAGGTATCTTCAACCTTTGAAGCCAATCGGGTGTGGCCATTGTTTTATTTTAAAGCGATGCAGGCCGGCCAAAAAAGAATGAAAAGCCAAAACATACCATGCCATTGGTTGTTAAATACTGAGATTTAAAAGTCAAATCATCGATATGAACATGAATTCCCACCTGGGAGCCCAGGAACTCTCGACCATCGACGATCTGTACCGATCGTACCTTTCAGATCCGGAGTCAGTTGATGAAAGCTGGAGGCATTTTTTCTCCGGTTTTGATCTTGCACTGAAACACTTCCCCCAGAAAAGGGGAATGGTCGACATGAACAGTGTACAGAAAGAGTTCGCCATCATGAACCTGATCCATGGCTATCGTCAGCGTGGCCACCTGTTCACCAAAACCAATCCGGTCCGCCAAAGGCGGAAGTATTCGCCAACGCTCGACATCGAGAATTTTGGCCTCGAAAAAGGGGACCTTGAAACGGTATTCCAGGCAGGCATTGAAATTGGCATCGGACCGGCAAAGCTCAATGACATTATCGCCCACCTCGAAGCCACCTATTGTGGATCTGTCGCGGTCGAATACGTATACATCAGGCATCCCGAAGTGGTTTCCTGGCTGAAACAAAAGATGGAGAGTACCCGCAACCAGCAGGAATATTCGGCGTCGAAACGGCTCCATTTCTTCTATCACCTGAAACTGGCCGTGGGTTTCGAGAATTTTATCCACAAGAAATTTGTGGGAGCCAAGCGGTTTTCCCTTGAAGGTGCCGAGGCCCTGATTCCGGCTCTTGATGCCGTGATCGAGAAGGGTGCCGACCTGGGCATCGAGGAGTTCATCATTGGCATGGCCCACCGTGGACGACTGAATGTGCTGGCCAACATCATGGAGAAACCCTATGAGAGGATCTTCAAGGAGTTTTATGGTACCGAATATGAATCAGGGATCTCGCTGGGTGATGTCAAATATCATCTGGGGTACGAGAGTGAGGTGAAGACCGACGATGGCAACATGGTCAAGCTGAAATTGCTGCCCAATCCTTCCCACCTCGAGACTGTCGATGGGGTAGTGGAAGGCATGGCACGTTCCAGGATTGATTCCGCCTACGGAGGGGACTTCAGCAAGCTGGCGCCGATCCTGATCCATGGGGATGCTGCCATCGCAGCCCAGGGCATCGTGTATGAAACCATACAGATGGCGCAACTTCCCGGCTACAAAACAGGGGGGACCATCCACATGGTCATCAATAACCAGGTCGGGTTTACCACCAACTATGTCGAAGGGCGCTCAAGTACCTATTGCACCGACATTGCCAAGGTAACCCGTTCACCCGTATTCCATGTCAACGGCGACGATGTCGAGGCAGTGATCTATACGGTAAAACTGGCCATGGAATTCAGGCAACGCTATCAGTACGACGTGTTCATCGATATCCTTTGCTACCGTAAATACGGTCACAACGAAGGCGACGAGCCACGATTCACGCAGCCCACCCTTTACAAGATCATCGCCAATCATCCCAACCCGCGCGACATTTACAGCCGCAAGCTGGTCGAGATGGGAGTCATGACCCAGGAAGAGGTGCGGCAGCAGGTCATTGATTTTGACCATCATCTGGAGGAAAAATATAAGGAGTCGGAGAAAATTGGCAAGCTGGACATCCGCAACTTCCTGACCGGGGAGTTTGCAGGCTTTGATGTCCCGGGGGCCGATTTCCTCAATCTGAAGGTCAAGACAGGCGTACCGCGCAAAAGACTGGAGGACATTGCCGAACGAATCAATACCTTGCCTTCCGACAGGGCGTTCTTCAGCAAAGTGAACAGGATAGTTTCGGACCGCAAGACCATGATAGCCGAAAACAACCTCGACTGGGCCATGGCCGAGCTTCTGGCCTATGCCACGCTTGTCGATGAAGGACATCCGGTCAGGTTGAGCGGACAAGACAGTGAGCGGGGAACATTTGCTCATCGTCATGCATCCTTTACCGTTGAAGATAGTGATGACAAATATGTTCCGCTGAAACACGTATCGCCCGACCAGGCACCCTTTAATGTCCACAACTCATTGCTGGCCGAGTATTCGGTCCTTGGGTTTGAATATGGGTATGCCCTTGCCCAGCCCAATTGCCTGACCCTCTGGGAAGCGCAGTTTGGCGACTTTGCAAACGTGGCCCAGGTGGTCATCGACCAGTACATATCATCGGCCTTTGAAAAGTGGGGACTGATGAACGGCCTCACGCTTCTTTTGCCACACGGGTACGAAGGGCAGGGACCCGAACACTCCAGTGCCCGCATAGAGCGGTTTTTAAGCCTTACCGCAGGCAATAACATGCAGGTTGTGGTTCCCACCACCCCGGCAAACATGTTCCACTTACTGCGTCGCCAGGTGAAAATGAACCAGCGCCTGCCTTTGGTGGTCTTTACCCCCAAGAGCCTGCTGCGTCATCCGCAGGTGGTATCCACTTTGGAAGAGTTCTCGCATGGCACCTTCCAGGAGGTGATTGACGATCATTACGCCGATCCGTCGAAAGTAAGGAAGCTGATCTTCACCAGCGGACGCCTCTATTACGATCTGTTAAAGCACCGGAACGAAGAGGAATTCAAGTGCATTGCCATCGTCAGGGTCGAACAGCTATACCCGCTGCCTGAACAGAAGATGCAGGAGATGATCGACAAGTATAAAAATGCCGAAATCCGTATCTGGGCACAAGACGAACCCGAAAACCAGGGGGCCTGGCCTTTCATCCACCGGAAACTGGGACATATGGGATTGCGGCCGGTTACCCGTCCCGAGAGTGCAAGTCCGGCCGGCGGACTCATTGAGCAGCACAAAAGGAGGCTGGCCAAGATCATCCATTCCATTTTTGGTGTCGACAAACTTTGTTTGGAAAAAATCAATTAACCTATGATAACAGAAATAAAAGTACCCAGTCCGGGCGAATCCATCACCGAGGTGGAAATTGGCCGCTGGCTGGCTGAAGACGGTGCCCTGGTCAGACAGGGACAGGAAATTGCGGAAATCGAAAGTGACAAGGCAACCCTGACCCTGGTGGCTGATGCTTCGGGAAAGCTGAAGATATTGGTTGCCGAAGGCGAAAGGGTGGCGGTAGGTTCCATTGCCTGTACCGTCGATACATCCGTGGAGGTACCGGCCGGTGAGCCTGCATCCCCGGAAAAACCGGCGCAGGCCGCGACAGCCAAACAAGCGGTGCCCGAAAAATCAGTTGAGGTTAAGGCTCCCTCCAGCGAGGTGAAGGAACCTGCAGGCGAGCAGGCAGGGAACCTGAAAATATCGGCCGTGGCCCGTGAGGTCATGAAGGAACATCAGCTATCGGTCGATGAACTGCTTCAGGGCCTGAAACGTATTGGCAAAAAGGAAGTGGAGGCTGTCCTCGGATTGCGCGGTGCCGCTCCTGAATTGTCGCCCGCCAAGGCAGCATCGCGTGAAGTGAACCGCGAGAAGATGACCCCCCTCCGCCGGAAACTGGCCGAGCGGCTGGTCAGCGTGAAGAACGAAACGGCCATGCTCACCACCTTTAACGAGGTCGACATGAGCCAGGTGATGGAACTCAGGAAGCAGTACCAGCAATCGTTCACCGAAGCCCATGGACTGAAGCTTGGATTTATGGCCTTTTTCACCAAAGCCGCCGCCATTGCCATGCAATACCATCCATCGGTCAACTCCCAGCTTGATGGCGAGGAGATCATCCATCCCGAATTCGTCGACATCGGCATTGCGGTGCAAACCCCGAAGGGGCTGATGGTTCCCGTGGTGCGGAATGCCGAGAGCAAGAGCGTTGCGGCCATCGAATCAGAAATCAAGGAGCTGGCCGACAAGGCCCGGTCAAAAAAGATATCGGTCGAGGAGCTGAGCGGCGGCACCTTCACCATCACCAATGGGGGAGTGTTCGGCTCGTTGTTGTCGACCCCGATCATCAATCCGCCCCAATCAGCCATCCTGGGCATGCACAACATCGTTGAGCGACCCGTGGCAGTCAATGGCAAGGTCGAAATCCGTCCCATGATGTATGTGGCCCTGTCGTACGATCACAGGGTGATTGATGGCAAGGATTCAGTCGGTTTCCTGGTGAAGGTCAAGGAAATGATTGAGAACCCACGTCGGATGCTCACCGGTGGCAAGGACCCCATGGAGTTGCTGCTGGGATTATAGAATTATTCTTCGTTGAACAGGATGACATCTTTTCCGTAGAGGAATGCAACGAAAAGATGTCATCCTATCGTAGATGTCCTCAACGAAAAGATGTCATCCTATCGAAGAGGTCCTCAACGAAAAGATGTCATCCTTTTTTTTTGCCCACGGATTACACGAATTGATAGTGTTTCAAAAAGTGTGTCTGTCGACGATCGTGTTAGTTTTTCATCAAACCCTATCTGGAAAAATTTAAGATATGTCCATCAACACAAGCATCGCTAATGACAAGTGTATCATTCGGGATACCTGTTTTTATAAGGGTCCCAAATCCTCTTTTATCAATTATAATAAATAAATTATCGTCATAATTGCATCCATTATCTCCAAATTCATAATTATATGATCCCTCCTTAATTAAATTGAAATTAACCCCTTTATCAATTTTAATATCTATTTTTTGATTTGTGGTATCGAATGTCCAGGAAATTTGTCCTGGTTTAAAAGTTTGTATATTAACTTGAAATTCTGCAGAGGGGATATATTCAGTCAAATACCAGGTTCCATCAAGACCTGACCTATTATTTGAATCTTTCTGGCATGAATAATTTTTTAGTCCGATTATCATCAGTAAAATTAAAAATGGAATTAATTTAATCCTTTTCATATTGTAAACATTTTATAGTTTATAAATAAGATGCATCAACTCCTGTCTTAAAAAAAATGCGGCCCCACTTATTCGTGGGGCAGCAATTTTTTTGAATAAATTTAAGTTGTACCCTACATTTTTACCAGCTTAACTGTTTTCCTTGAATTTCCTTGTATAACTTCAAGTAGGTATAACCCGGGATTCCAGTTTCTACCCAATTGCAGATTGGAACTGTCATTTATTATTCTTTGTTCAAACACTCTTCCATCGATACTCATGACTTTAATTGAAACTGGTGTGGTTTCATCGGTGCTGCTTATTTGCAGATTAAACTCATTCATACTTGGATTTGGATAAGCATTTATATTAAAATCCAGAATTATTTCAGATTTCGGATCTTGAACAAGAGCGCTTTTATTTTCATTGCTTAACACCTTTATAACACTCTGTGCACTTGCAGGAGTGTTAGGTGATGCAGCATCACTGGCACCAGGCTGATTGTCGTAATACACCAGACTGGTATTTTTATCATAAATTTTCATCCGAATGTAATCTGTGGCATCGCCGTTGTCGATAACTGTAAGTATATAATTAATTCCACTTTGCATGCCTGTAATTTTTCCAGTTCCCATCATTTGTGCCCTGTTGTCGCTGATTGCCAAATAATCGAAGTTCAAGGCTGTGAATTCGAATTCACCCACTTTTATTTCAAACCTGGTTTCACCCTTAGGTAGTGTGGCTTTTTTAAAATAATGTACTTCGAACCCAAAACTGGCTTTACCTGTGGCAGATGGGTCTGAATGTAAAGCACCTGCAGGTGAAGCAAACCAGCCACCACCTAACACATTACCAGCTGCAGGGTCATAAATGACAACGGTAGCTTCCTGATCTCCGGCAGTCGAAGCATAAGACATGTTTCCAAACTGGTCAGTGATTTCCATTCGAAGTTTATAAACACCCGGATCTTTGAATCGATAACTGCCTGTGGCTATTCCGTTCTTACGACCTGCAGGTTCAGCGGTTATTGCACCATTAACAGATGTTTGATCATCTATTATCCATTTTACTTTGTGACTTCTGCCAGCCATATCCTGGAATGTACCTTTGAATTCGACGGTACTTCCTGCTTTGAAGGCTTCCCCTGCAAGAGGCGCAGTGATATTATGCGCTACATAAACTTCGGTTTGTGTTGAGGATGAATTTCCACAATCATCCACCGATGTAATGGTTATCGTGTAAATTCTACCGTCACCATTTCCGGCCCTTTCAGCCCTTAGCAATACCGTCTGATTGTCTATTACTTCAAAGTCTACGGGTTCGGTGTCACCATCGCCGGTCCCATTGACAGGTTCATTGCTTACGATTTCCAAAGTAGTGGTTATGTGTTCAGCATCGGAGCAATTATCAGTAACGGTATAATTTATTTTCACTTCCTTCATTTTGTGATTGGGAGGCCATAAATTATTTGGAGATGCCGATACATCTGAAAATTCCGGAGGAGTAATATCTTTTGCCGTGATAGTCTGAATATCGGTTGTTTCATTTCCACAATCGTCAGTCACCTTCCAGGTGCGGGTAATAATTTCTTCGCCCATGCAACTTCCGGCGACAACCACATCAGAGTAAGTAACATCCGGATTGGGATCGCAATTGTCATCTATATTGGAAGGCGAACCTGTAATGGATGGATCTGCGTCATAATCACAATTTTCATCTTTTGCAATTATTGTGTTGTCAGGTACACTAAATGTTGGGGGTATTTCGTCTTTTATGGTTATTGTTTGATTCTGGGTAGTGCTGTTGCCACAATCGTCAGTTACTTTCCATGTTCTTGTAATTATGGTTTCACCCACACACGAACCAGCATTCACGGCATCAGTATAAGAAACTGTTGGAGTGTTATCGCAATTATCATCTACATTTGCAGGCTCACCTGTAATGGATGGATTAGCATCATAATCACAATTTTCATCTTTATAAATAGTAACAGGACCGGGTATTGTAAATGTTGGATTTTGATTATCACCAAACGTGAAATTGCCATCTCCCTCATCAAAAAAGATATTGCCAATAGCTTCAATTTTTATTCTTGCCTGGTTTGAATAGGTGCATGGGAAATTATAAGGATGGCTCCCATCATTTGGGGTGCTTGCCACTATTTCACCATAATTGGCACCACCATCCGTAGAAAGCAAAATTTTTACATTGGCAGCTAATGCATCAGACCCATTTACGTTCCATGTAATGTTATACTCCCCGGGGCAAAAATCTTCGCCACCATTAGGCGCTGTTACCTGGAAAGGCCCTGCATCTCCATCGATCGTAACGACCATGTCGTCAGAGTTGTTTTGCATGCCGCCTGTATGATTATCTCTTACCGTAAATCTGAATTTTAAGGTTCTCGATACCGACGGCAATTTTTCCCAATCATTATTTACGCCATCTTCGGGCATAACCCTGTTCGGTGATGTTACCGGAGGCCTCGACCTGAATTCAGGTCCGTAGGTGTGTGTTGGATCGGGTAAATGTGGCCAGGGGCCGTCAGTAAGTTTATCCATTTGTTCCCATGTATAAGTAAGTGCATCACCTTCGCTATCGCTGGCAGTTCCTTTCAATACAAATGGAGTGCTTTTAGGAATTGTAAAATCAGGACCAGCGTTTGCCGCAGGTGCTGAATTGTTGGCATCTACCGTAGTGCCAACACCGGCTCCAGCTAAATAATCTGTTGCTTGTTGAATACTTATTGCATGAAAATATTTGCTTCGCAGTTCGATGGTTTGTGACGCAGGAGCAATTCCATTTCCCCCATAGCTCATAAATGTGCTGCCGCTGCCGGGCTCCACCTGGGCATTGTCGTTATCATCCTGATGTCCAAAAGTGTGATTGGCTCCACATTGATGCCCAAATTCATGGGTAAACATCATCCCGGCATACCCATCAAACGAATCCCAACTCGCACGGGAAGTAAATCCGGATCCTTTGGAAGAATTATTACCGACAGTACCTATGCCTCCGGCATTTCCAAAATTAGATCCAACACTTAACCTCATTAAATGGCCGATATCATAATTGGCAGAAGTTATTTGCGCATCAATAGCTGCCTGGGTTGTTGAATTATAATCCCCATCGTCATTTGCACCTTCCCATGGATCAGTATCATGGTCAAGATAAATAACTTTATCATTATCTTCGATCATTTCCAGTCGAATACCAAAATCTCTTTCAAGAAAACTATTGGCATCCGTTAAGCGGAGGGTCTGAAAAGCGATTACCGCAGCTTTTCGGGTGGCAGCCGGGTCATCATCTTCGGGATCATTATCATAGGCCTGGCTAAACTCACCACTTGCAGCCAGAGCTAACCTGTAAATCCGAATTTGTCCATCATTTGCATTTAAATGAGCGGCCTCTGTCATTTTAGCGCTTTTCAACAGCGCTTTTGCAGTTTCTTTGGTAGTGCATTTAAATTCTTCATGCAATCCTTCGGGGTCAGTAAATACAATATGGAGCCCATTTTTTGCATCGAGCCCCCTGATATAAACCGTTTCTTTTTCTACGGAATAAATCAGTGCGTTCAGGCCAAATTGTGTTACGGAAAAACGTACCGTTGTATACGGATCATCCACAGAAACTCCTGAGTAACTTTGACCTATTTTCATTTTTTTAATAACCCCGGAGCTACTACCGGAGCAGTCACAACCCTAAACTGATAAAGCTTGCCATCCAGTCCGGGAAGTTCAATAATCAGGCGATCTGACCTGGCGTTTTTTTCAGAAGGGGCATTGGCCAGTTTTGATTCAATGGCTTTTTGATTTAGGTTGAACAACTTGAAATTGTCAGGCTTTTTTCTCTGTGCCCATGCACTTTGAGAAACATTTGATTGTGCGGCAGGTGTCCAATCTGGTTGGGCATTTATGCAATACGATGTTGCAACAATAAATAAGGTAAGTAAAAGCTTTTTCATGTTCATTAATTTTAAAGGTAAAAGATATCAGATTCAGTATGAACGTTTTATATTTCATACAATTTAGTCTTTTATTATTACAAATGCAACTAATGTTTCTGAAAAGTTATTTCAACTTCAAGTTGAAGAATTGTCACCCCTTAAAATCAGTATCAAAAAAAAAATTTGGTATAACAGGCGAAGTTGGTGCCCAACCGCCAGGATGCCTTTCCATCCAACCCAACCTCCAGTCCAAACATATACCTATGTCCATATGGGATAAATACCACCCCAAATACTGGCGTAGCATAATGGTTGAATTCGGTTCTCAACACCGGGACTACCTAAATTCTATGGACTACGGATGGTCCGGGTAGTGAGTGTGTTCCTGGGCTTTGAATTGAAGGCCTTGGGTATCGTTTGATAAACCGCAATTTCCTGTTTATGCATCACTCCCTGAACCAGGGCCAATTGCCTGACCATATCGCACGGATGATGCATGACATCATGGAACCTTGGGATATATGATGTTGGGTTGAAATAAACCGCAACAGGGAACATTGAGGTAATTTGACCGGTTGTTACATGAATGTGGCTATTGACCCGCGCCAGCGAACCGGGAACACCAACCATGCCCTCAATCAGTAAATTGAAGGAATTTTGAATACAAATCCCTGCAATGAAGATTGAGGGTAATTCAATCGCTGAGCTTGAGAGTTCAAGAATAAGTTGAATCAATTGTGCCATCGTGGCGTCCTCCAATAAAATATTCAGACATTCAGAATTTTTTTGATCTTTATAAAACCTTATTTTTTAAAAATAGTCGGCCTGTCCATCTTTCTATATATAATATATAATATATATTATATAT
>DF970677.1 GCA_001270045.2 Bacteroidales bacterium 6E
CATGCCATGCCTCTCGCTACGAATTAAAGGGTCCCATGAAGTGGCCCTTTTTTCATTGTTGGTGATTCAGGTCGGTATGATTCCCGCTGTGCGGGATCTCCACTACGTTTCGACATGCCATGCCTCTCGCTACAAAAAAAGGGTTTCCATTGAGGGACCCTTTTTTCATTGTTGGTGATTAAGGCCGGTGTGATTCCCGCTGTGCGGGATCTCCACTACGTTTCGACATGCCAAACCTCTCGCTACAAAAAAAGGGTTTCCATTGAGGGACCCCTTTTTTGATTTTTATACAAACCAGGTCAAAAATAGACCAGGTTGACAAGTTTCATTTTATTGAAGACTGACTTTTCCCTTGAGTTGTATTTCGGAAGATGATGTACCAACCAAAATTTCAAGGTTACAAGGATCGTAATCCCAGGTTTTGGTTTCCTCATTCCAGTAACTTAAATCTTCAACTGGTATTTCCAATGAAACGGTTTGTGTTTCACCAGGATTTAAAGACACCCTTGAAAATGCCTTCAGCTCCTTTTTAGGCCACTCTACAGATGGATTGATACGATGTACATACACTTGTGGAACTTCATCAGCCTGCATCTTTCCGGTATTCTGAATATTAAAACTAACCTCGATTACATCGTCAGCTTTGTACGATTTTTTATTGGTTTTCAACTTTGAATATTTGAAATCGACATACGACAGGCCGTATCCAAACGGATAAAGTACCGGAAGACCTTTTGAATCGAACCAGCGATAACCTACAAATAAACCTTCAGAATATGGCGCATCCGGACCGTTAACCGGACGACGTAAGAATGCACTATAATCAACTTTTTCCTTATCAACTGAATCTGGCTTCACATCATTCTGTCTGTATTGCGATACAAATACATCATTCTCTTTCACCACTTCTTTTTTCTGTGGATACGTTCCCAGTGCAACGGCCGGTGAATCCTCCAGTTTCAGTGGGAAAGTAAATGGCAGCTTTCCTGATGGTGCAATATTGCCAAGCAGAACATCTGCAAGAGCATTACCCCCTTCCAATCCATTCCACCAACCCAGTACCATGGCTTTTGAAAGATCGTTTACCTCTCTTAAATCACAGGGGCCACCTGAAATAATGATGGTTATCAGGTTGGGGTTGGTTTCAGCCAAGGCTTTGGCAATTTCATTCTGACCTACTGGCAAATCCATGTTTGCCCGGTCACTACCCTCTGTTTCGATAGATTTGTTAGTTCCGGCGAAGAAAAGGACAATATCAGCTTCTTTTGCCAGTTTCACTGCCTCGGCAACAAATTTGGGATCTGCAGATTCATCTATTGATTGAGCGTTGTTTGGATTTGGCACAGGAGGGCCCCACGATCTGACATAGTTTTTATAACCCGGCGCATAATTGATGGTGGCAGCGTCTCCTATTCTATTCTGTAACCCTTTTAAAGGTGTAATTTCATAAAGCGTTTTTACACCGGCTCCCATACCTCCTGCAGCGGTGGATAAAACAGCATTCTGACCAATCACTGCAATGTTTTTTACCTTTTTTAGATCGATGGGAAGAATATTGTTCTCATTCTTCAATAATACAACTGATCTGCTGGCCACTTCGTAAGCAATGCGTTGCTCTTCCGGTTGGGATGCCATTACAATATTTGCCTCATCTTCGGGAATTGCTTTTACGGTAAAACGAACTCTCAATATCTCGCGAACTTTATCATCGACAACTGATTCCGGAACTTTACCAATCCTTACCGAGTCAATGAGTGGCGGCCCCAGGTAATTGTCACCGGTCATTTGCACATTAAGTCCACCCAATGCTGCTCCCATGGTACTATGGGTACCTCCCCAATCGGAGACGGTCATGCCTTTAAATCCCCATTCGCCACGCAATATATCATTGTTCAGATATGAATTCTCGCTACACCAAAAACCATTAACCTTATTATAGGCTGTCATTACCCCCCAGGCTCCACCTTCCACAACTGCAGCCTTAAAAGGTTTCAGGTATATCTCACGCAACGTACGATCATCCACTATCGCATTTACTGTTCCCCTGTCGTTTTCCTGGCTGTTTACTGCATAATGCTTTAAGCATACAGCTCTTCCCTGATCCTGCACACCTTTCACGTAACCAACCGCCAAAGCTGCAGCAAGCAGCGGATCTTCACTGAAATATTCATATGTACGTCCCCCAACAGGAATACGTTGAATATTCATTGCAGGTCCCAATATCATGTCTTTCCCCCTGCGAGTGGCTTCGCGGGCCATACCTGTACCATATTTGTAGGCAAGATCAGGGGACCAGGTAGCGGCTAATGCTGATCCGGTTGGGAAATACGTTGCCGAATCAAGTTTCCATCCCTTAGGCATGAACATGTTACCGATTTCTTCCCTTATTCCAAAGGGGCCATCAGCATATTTTATTTCCGGAATCCCAAGCCGTGGAATTCCTTCAGATGACATGATGGTTTTACTGTGAAGCATTTCAACTTTTTCTTCAAGGCTCATACCCTTGATAATCTCATTGATTTCATGATCGTGTTTCGTCAACACCTCCTGGCGCATCGTTGTTTTCTGGGCATTGGCTACCGATGCAATCAGCATTCCGACAGCAAATATCCCCAACATGGAAAGTCTTTTCAAATTCATATTATTCCAATTTTTCTTCGTTTTACTTTTATACTTTTTCAATACCGTATAATGAATGAATTACTTTGTTTTTCTGCAGGGAGGTGAAGGTTCAAATATCACGGTTGATCTTTTTTGTAGGAAATGAAACAAGGCTATTATATTTTCCCCCCAGATAAATGACCTGATTGGCAACTCTGGTTTTTGTTTGTAAGGACCAGATTCCGGCATAATTTGAATGAATGGAATACTCGGGAAAGTTGGAAGAAGTGATATCGATTCTGATTTTATTCCCTGCTTTTACATTCCAAGTTATAGGTAGCGTCTCAATCTTGATTTCCACAACTTCACCTGGTGTGTATGCCTGGCGAACTCCCAGAGGATTATTCCGATATGCCATCGTGGTAATACCCGAACGAATGTTGTAAGTCGATCCATCCGGCATAACTTCACTTACCTTATATCCAAAACATGTATCATCCGCATCACTGCCCACATTTAAAGTAACTGATATTTTCCCGGCAATTACCAAATTTTCAGTAAGCGCTGGTGTTATAAAGCTGACTACATCATCACGAAATCCAATTTCTTCCTGAAGCTGGCTTCCGCGCTTACCTTCAGAAGTAAACAATGTTTCTCCCCCATTCGAAATCACAGGTTTTTTGGGATCATATACAAATTTTATTTCATCCGTTTTTTCGGGAGCCTTATCCGATAATTTATAAGCCTTAGGATTTATCTCATCTTTTAGTTTTGTGAAATAATAAGATTCGACTCCATCAGTCTTTATCGGCCAGGAATCGTAAGTAACCCATTTATCCTCTTCAATAAAATACACATTGACATCACCTTTTGGGACCACTCCTTTTGCCAAAACACTGTAAAGCCATTCAAACTGGTCAACATTGGGATCAATATCCCTGTCGTGTTTTGGATTGTGTTGAGTTGGCGTAGTTTGATAACTATGGTTCCAGGCTCCTAAAATCAAACGGCTTTGTTTTTTTATGTCATCGTTTAAACGTTCGTATCCCAAAATTGTACCTTCCATGTGGTGATCATATAGCCCGGCGACTACGGTCACAGGTACTTTTATTTTCTCCGGATTTGATTTCAGCTGAGCCCAATAGCCCTGATTCCAGTATGGATCATCGTAGTTTGTGTTGGTAATCCAGTCGCGGTACCATGGAAGTTTTGCCTTCAATAAATCAATGTCCATATCAATCTGAGGCATGTATTTATACTCATTGTAATATGGTTCTTCCTTGTCCCTGACCGGCTTTTCAATTTTCTCTGATGCATTGTCAATTGCCCAACCGGTCATGATATCCTGACGAAAAAGACCATCTTTATACACTGAAATATGACGATCAACGCCGTAATGATGAAGATACAATCCCTTTACTTTATCAGGTAACTTATCGGCAATTATCCAGCCCGTAAACGCAACATACGATGCGCCAAATATGCCAATACTTTTGCACCACGTCTGGTTTGCCAGCCAGTTAACCATGGCCAGTCCATCCACACGCTCAAACTCATTGGGCTGGTAAAAACCTTCGGAACCTCCTTTCCCACGGCAATATTGAACAACAAAGCCCAACCCGCGTTTGGCATACTCCCGGCCAAGAAAATAATTATCACCTTTATTGTCGCCCCAAGCATATGGTGTGCGTGACATTACAATCGGCCATGGGCCTTCACCTTTGGGCAAATATACCTTGGTGTAAAGCTTAAAACCCTCACCTCCTTCAACCATGAAATCCTGGTAAGAATACGCATATGTCGAATCAACACTAAACTCAATCCTAGGCCTCCACTGAGCCGATATATCCTGAGCAGGGAATAAACAACAAATGAGGATTACAGCTAACGATGACCTAAACAAAAATTGTGATAATCTCATACGATTCAGATTGTTACTTATTCAGGTGACATATGAACCCGCACTTTCAATCATTTCGACGGACTGGCAATTTAACAACCAATCAGAGCCCGAATGCTCCGGTTCACAATGACTGACAGGAATCTTTCATGGATGCCTTTCACCGGTTTTTATCGGGATTACTTAAATATCATTTGGCTCAGGTCATACAAATTATCTCGCCAGGTGTACCAGGTGTGGCCGCCAGGTTTTTCAGAGTATTGGTATTTTAATCCATACTCATCAAATAGCTTCAACATGTTTTGACAGTTCTGGAATGCGATGTCTTCTTCTCCACCCATTGCTACCCAAAACAGTTTGGTGTTTTTATTACACCGTTCGGCGTTTTCTTTAAGCAAGCGTTTGCCTTCATTCCACATTTCCTCGTTGTTGTTGAACCAACCTGTACTGAGAGGAAGGATGTAGGCAAACTTCTCGCAATGAGCCAGGCCCGTATTCAGCGTATGCAAACCTCCCATTGACAAACCCGAAAGTGCACGGTTTTCAGCGTCTGCTTTCACCCGGTATGTGTTTTCAACATATGGAATAATACTTTCAATCAGGTCATTGCCAAAAGTGGGCACATCGATTGATGCATCGGGCATTACAACCAGCATCGGCTTAATTTTACCTTCGGCAAGCAGGTTGTCGAGAATAAAGTTTGCCTTGCCAACCGTTGGCCAGGAACGGTCGTTATCGCCTCCGCCATGTAAGAGATATAGAACAGGCAATTTATCCATTCCTTTGTCGTATCCCGGTGGTGTGTAAACGTGCATCCTCCTGGTTGTTCCTGTCGCTTTTGATGCATAATAAACAATCCTGACATCGCCATGTGGAACATCCTTCATTTCCCAGAATTCAGAACCATTGCCTGAAATATTGAGTAATGCCTGATTTTCGCGAACCGTTATGCTTTTTGGGTCGCCAACACTCACTCCATCAACCACAAACGAATATCGATAAGCGCCTGGCTTTACACCCGGAATCCGAATGGTCCAAACTCCGTTGTCAGCTTTGTTGATATCCAATCTTTCCCCCCATGGAATGATGTCACCATTGGCCGAAACTTCTTCAGCTTTGGGGGCATATATACTTAAAATCACATCGCCATTGGCCAAAATACGCGTCGATTGCAAAGTATCGTTAGGCGTGGGATTCCGAACCCATGATTGTGCCTGTAACCCGTTCGAACAAAGCAGAAGGACGAGAAACAGACTTACCATGTGATATGTTGATTGTCTCATATATATTTCGGTATTTGGTTTATTTGAACAGCAAAGGTGCAAATGTATTCAGGTAAATACGCCAGTTCGACCAGGTATGTCCACCAGGCGTCACATGGAATGTGTGTTCCAGGCCATTGTCGGTCAACATCTTGTCGAGTGTTTTTGCCGATTCAAAGAGAAAATCAGTGTCTCCACAAGCCAAGAAGTAGAGTTTGTATCCTGCTTCCTTTAATCCCTTAAACTGGGTTTCATAGTTTTTCATCACTTGTTCGTCACCGTCCCTGTTGGTGATGCCCATACTTAACGGGCAGATGTAATCGAAGAATCCCGGATACATCAAAGAAGTGGTGATCGTATGGCCTCCCCCCATTGAAAGACCTGCAATTGCACGAGCTTCGGGTCTTGCGTCAACACGGTATGTTTTCTCAATAAAGGGAACAATGTCCTGAACAATACTTTTTGGATATGAATTATTCATCCAGGCTTCACGATCCATAGGTTTTTCCTCAATCATCAGAGTACGTGCGGCAACCTGATTTGGGTTACCATTGGGCATCACGCAAATCATCGGTTTTGCCAATCCTTTTTCTATCAAATTATCCAAAATCTGACGTGTGCGTCCCATGGTACTCCATGCATCTTCGTCTCCTCCGGCACCGTGAAGCAAGTATAAGACAGGATATTTGTCAGTGCTTTCATTGTAACCGGCAGGTGTATAAACAAACAAACGGCGCTCCATGCCCAGAGTTGGGGAATTATACCAAACCTGATGCAAATCACCGCGTTTTGTGGCTTCAAAATAGTTTTCGGTTGTTTTTCCGGGAATCAACAAAACACTTAAATAGCGTGTACCGTCGCGTTGCATAAAAACATTGTTCGGGTCGTTTAAACTGACACCATCGACAATAAAACTATAGGTATATAACTCAGGCTCAGGAAGAGGCAATGTGATCGACCACAATCCTTTATCGTCTTTTGTAAGATCGAGATTGGAAGGAATTTCCATTTCACCCCAGTTTGTTTCCACTTTTACCGTTGGTGTAAAACCACCGCTAATTTTAACCGTATCGGCCTGAGGAGCGAAAAACCGGAAGGTTACATGATCCACTCCTATTTCAGGAGAAATGATGGGTGTTCGGTTCATAAAGTTGGTTAATTCCTGTGCATTTACACCCAGCATTATTGCCAGACATGCAATAACTAAAAAAAATCTCTTATTCATATTCTTCATATTTTTTGGTTGAAAACTCTTGACAAACTATCCCATAACCCAGGACGTCTTATATATTCTATTCAGGCCACTCGAAATGGTCTTTATCCAGACGCAGGAAGCGGACTGCATTGTTAAAGAGAATGTCTCTTTTTTGGTCGTCCGACAGGTACTGAGCATGTTCAATCACACCCATTGAGGTTTCGAACAACCGCGGCCACATCATAAAATCGGTTCCATACATGATGCGTTTTCCGAACCCTGCCTGAATCATTCGTTTGATGTAATAATGCACATCGTCGAGCGGATAACTCCATATCATACCCGAAATATCGACATAAACATAGGCATGCGCCCCCATAAGCGCAATCATGTGTTCCAACATCGGGTAACCGGCATGCATGACCCAAACTTTCATTTTTGGATGGCGGGAAAGCAAGTCTTCCAAAAGAAAGGGGTCACCCAGCGAAGCCCTGTATTTTGGCTGGGTAAGGTTGGCCATTCCGTTACCGCCTGTCCCCATGTGAATACCAACAGGGATATTGAGTTCCTCCGCTACCGCGAAATAGGGTTCGAGCGAAGGGTCACTTGGAGAAAGGCCCTGATATTGAGGAGCCACCTCTGCCATGACTTTGTAAAACCCGCTGCTTAACGAATCCCGAAAAGCCTCGACAGTCATTTCAGCGGCATTGCTGATGCCAATGCCCGGTATAATTCGTCCGGGAGGAGCGGCGGCCACCCACCTGTGCAGAATCCCGGGATCGCCAAAGGCCACCATGGTCATATTAAAGTCTTTTATCCGGCGGATTACTTCATTCTGCATGTCCTCGTCACTTTTTGCCGGTTGAAGCGGATCTACACAACCAAGGTTCATAAACATATCCGGGGCCTCATTGGGATCGCCACCGGGCATGCTGGTCAAAAACCACGGACACATGGATGACGACCATGCCGGATTAACCTTCATCGTATGTACATGTATATCGAAAACTGGCAAACGCGTTACTTTCTTTTCCTGAGCATAACTCATTGAAAACATTAAAACCGCAATTGCCATAAAAATGAATATCCTTCTCATTGCCTAAAGTTAAATTGATTAATTGCTTCCTGTTTTTATGTGGTCTGGATCATAAACGATGGTTGCCGATTTATAGGTCGACATCATTGGATTTTCAGCACCAATTCCCGGGATTTTCATTGGATGGGGTTCCGGTTTGGGTTGGGTTCCCTTATCAATCATTTCAGCCAGTGCAAGCATATCTTCCATGTAACTGCGATCGTATGCCTTCTTGACGTAAGGGTAATGCCCGCAATATATTTTACTGATCCCTTCGTCCATCAATGTTAGCATTTTCTTGCATGAATTGGCGTAGGTTTTCATCGGTAAAAATGGCCAAAGCTGACACCATACCTGGCCCGAGCCAAAAGCATCGCCACTGTAACAATTTCCGTTTTCCCTGTCGAGTATAACTATGGAACCTGGTGTGTGCCCAGGCATGTGTTTTACCTCAATTTTCATTCCTCCAAGATCAAACAGATCTCCATCTTTTACATAGTTTACCTTTCCTTTGTAAGGAGCGTTCATGCGGTCCAATAACACCTCATCATCCTTATGAAAGTAGATCTCATCAAAATCATTGATGTTTCCTGCGTGATCAACATGGATATGGGTTATCACAACATAAAGTGGTTTTTGTGTGATCTTTTTCACCACTTCATCCAGATTTTTACAATTGGTACCGGTATCAATCAGCATTGCTTTTGTACCTCCTTCAATAAGATACATAGTGGTATTATCCACGGTTTCAATTACCCACATATCTTTTTCCAGCTGGGTAATCGTAAGGTCATCATTGGTAAAGACCTGAGAAAATGCCAATTGCAATCCCAACAAAAGAAAGCATAAAATTGAATGAGTTTTCATGAGGTTGATTTTTGGTTTTCAATAATTTATAAAGACCGCACTTTTACATTGTCAAATCATTACTTTCAGGTTCAGAAGATGGAACCCGCTTTTTCTTAATCCTTGCGGGTATGTCAGTTTCTTGTCGTTCTTGTTTCAATATCTTACAACTGATGCCTGATTTTTATCAGATTGTCTTAACGGAAAGTGATTCCCGGCAACACAATTATTTCATGAATACTCTATTTAAAAAGTAATGGAACAAACTCGCTGAGGTAGACCCTCCAGTTGGTCCAGGTATGACCACCCTCAGTTTCCACGTATGTGTATTTCATTCCCAAATCATCCAGTTTTGCGCGATAGTCAGTTATGCTCTTATATAAGAAATCGGTTTTACCCATTGCAATCCAGTACAACTTATATCCATTATCCATTTGTACCTTTAAGGTTTCATCAAAGTTATCATAAACCTTTGATTTTACGCTTTCGTTGGGCATAATAGCTGCCGAAAACAAACCAACATAATCAAAAGTATTTGGATAATAGCGTGAAATATGAAGTGAATGATATCCTCCCATAGAAAGGCCGGCAATGGCCCGGCTTGCTTTATCGGCTTTCACACGATAACTTTTCTCAACAAATTTGATTACGTCAATGAATGTTTCTTCAAATTTACCATCCATTGTATGAGGCAATTGCATGCTTGGTTTGTAAAAACCTTCAGGTGATTCACCAGGAGCGGCCTTTTGGGCCACATTGCCGTTAGTCATTACAACAATCATCGGTTTTGCGCGTCCCTGCGCAATCAGGTTATCCAGAATTTGAGAAGTTCGTCCCAAGGCAATCCATGCTTCTTCGTCTCCCCCCATTCCGTGTAACAAATACAAAACCGGATATTTATCATTACTTTCTTCGTAACCCGGAGGCGTATAAATGGTCACACGACGATGCATGTCGTTTCCGGGAGATTCATACCAACGGCGGGTAACCGAGCCATGCGGAACATCCTGCACACTGTAGAGATCTGCTTTTCCACCACCTACAATAAATACATCGGTGATGGAGGCAACATCGCGGATCATATAAACATTGTTTGGATCGGTTGAGGTAACGCCATCAACAATAAATGAATAGCTGTATAAATCCGATTCCAAAGGCTGGGAAGTAAAACTCCAGATTCCGGCATTATCTTTTTTCAAGAGTGCTGTTCCGGGGCCATCAAATTCTCCCCATTGTGTATTGATTTTCCGTGTGGGCAAAAAATCACCGGTGATTTTTACCGTGTCAGCTTTTGGTGCATTAAAACGAAATGTTACGGTATTGTTGTCGTGTACATCCGGAGAGATAATTTGTTGCCCGCCCCACAAGGCCTGTTGGGCGTAAATATTAAATCCGAACAAGAAGATGAGAATACTGGTAATTGAGAATTTAACTTTCATTTGTAAAATTGTTTATTCGTTTACGATATTGAATGAAACTCATCCTGGTCCCCCCGCCGAAGGAAGGATGAGTTTCATTCTTTTTTAATTGCTTAAAGTTACATCAGTTAAAATAAAACTACCTTTTGCAGGCAGGTTGGTCCAGTTGGCACCCTTTGATGCAATTAGTGCTTCAAGGTCAAGTAGGGAGAGGTTTTCGCCGGTAATGGCAAGTTTCCCGCCATTGTCGGCAATTGTGACTGTGCCAGCACCTTCGCGCAGGAACATTTTGTCTTCACCTTTCATGTAATAAGAACCACCTTGCAAGGTGCCGGCTCCACCGTACCATGACCAATCGAGGTAATATCCATTTCCGATTTGGCCAACTGAATTTACGCCGTCCTTAATGGTGTAAGTCCCCGATAGTGAGGTGGCATTTGCATCTGCCACTACCTCCAGATAAGCATAAAAGACCCCATCGGCATAAACCGTAATTCGATGCATGGCACTTCCTTCAATGGGTGTTGAACCTTGCGCACCTCCCATTGCCGGCGTTTGGGTTTCGTCGGTGTAGGTATAGGTTGGAATGTAGGGATCAGGTTGATAAGCATAGGTAAATCCTCCGGAAAGTTTCAATACCGTTTCATCTGCCAGGTAAAGAATTCCGCCAATTGTATAATTGCTGTCCTGAAGCGCAATGCTTAAAGTACCGTCAACGACCTGTTGCCCATTAAAAGTGGTGCCGTTGCTACTGATCAGGTATGTTTTATTCGCGGCCTGCAAGCTTGGCGTATAGTCAGAAGCCGGTAAAATGTAGTCGGTGGAAAAGAGTGTCATACTGAGTGTATTTGACTCATTATCCTTCAAATCAAGCGAGAAAGCATAAAGCGGACCAGCTTTCTCCCGTTCCTGTGCCCCAAGTATCGTAAGATCATACACATCTGGAGGTGAATATTTCCCGGTGAGTGGGTCAAGTGTATCTTCCTCGCATGATACCAGCACAAGAGTGCTAATTATGAGGAACATAAAAGTTTTCCATGTAGTTTTCATATGTTATTTTTTAATTTTTTGTTATGATTAATTATTACCGGCATTAATCAATTCCGTAGCTGTGTAATCGTCATTGTTGCATGCCGGCAAAACTATGATGAAGCATATCAGAACCAAGAATATCAAACTTTTTACGGCACTCATGCTGCTTTTTTAATCCTGCTAAAACACTTTAGATTACCAACCCTGATTTTGAACAATGCTCTTGTTTAATTGAATCTCGGTTGACGGGAAGGGGAAAAGGTAATTTCTATTCTGAAATCCATACTTTCCTGAACTGTTTCCGGTTGGCCTGTAGGTAACTGTCCCGTTGGATGCCATCACCGGATATTCACTTCCCTGTTCTGATAAATATGATTCAGCATCTCCCCAGCGAATCAAATCTTGATAGCGAACATCCTCGAAACACAGTTCAAGCCTGCGCTCTGTTTTAATGGCTTCCATGGATGCGGTTTTATTTCCAAGCCTGACACGGGTACGGACCATGTTCAGGTAGGTATCGGCCTTGCTTTGGTTTCCTGCCAGAAGGTTAGCTTCAGCGGCCATCAGCAGTACATCGGCATAGCGCATAAGATTGATGTTGTGATCCCAGGTAAAATTGGAACCTGCAGCAGGCACAGCATCCTTGGTTATTCTTGTTTTCCAGAAAAAATATCCTTCACCAATGATCGTTTTACCGGCATCCATACTGGCGCCCATTTCCTGTATTTGACCATAGGTTTTTAAGGTACGATTCAAACGATATCCATTTTCGCCTTCTTCAGCAACAAATGCATCGTATAAGTCTTTTTGTGGCAAACAAAAGCCCCAGCCAAGATCTGCCAATCCCATGGCAGTGACAGGCTTACTTGTAAACCGGTCGGTACGGAAATGAATCATCAAGTGCCAGAAGTCGAAATTACTCCAAACGTTGTTTGGGTCCACAACACGGTTCACCTCGAACATCGATTCGCTGTTGTTTTTATTGGAAAAAGCGAAAATATCATCATATTCTCCCTCATATAATGCATACAGATTTGAGTTGATAACCGACTCGAATGCAGCTGCAGATTCAGTGTTTTTCCCCTGGTACAGGTAGGCTTTACCCAATAAGGTTTGTGCAAACTGTTTAGTCACCCTGAAAATTGACTTATCGTTAACCCCAGATTTTTGTATCAGGCTACCCGATGCAATGGCTTCGGTTAAATCGGTTTCAACCAAGGCCCATAATTCAGCCGGATCTCCGTTTGGCATTTGGTATTCCGACGGATCCAGCGGATGGTCAACCAAAGGAGGCGTTCCCCACATTGAAATAAGGTCGATATAGGCAAACGCCCTAAATACTTTGGCTTCAGCAATCATTTGCCTCTTCACGTCGGTATCGGGCTCAATATACTGCATTACGATATTGGCATTGTAGATAATTCTGTAATAGCTCTGGAAACATCCGGAAAGAAAAGCATGTTCGGCACTAAAAGTAAATTCGTTCATTTTTTCAAGGTCGCTGTTATCACCACGGTCGGCCCCACCTGCCCATACATCATCCGAACAAATATTTTTCAAAAATTTATAGTTGTACATCATTCCACGCAATTCACCATAAATTGCCGTTACCGCACCTTCCGCACTTTCGTCGGAACCATAGTACTCCTCTAAACTAATGGCACCTTTCTGTACGATATCCAGTTCATCATCGCACGATAGCATTGAAAACATCATTGCTATGGCGGCTAAATATATGATTGTTATTCCTTTCATTTTTATTCGAATTTTCGGTTAATATTAGAATGACACATTAACGCCAAATATGATTTTCTTTGATGTTGGGTAGCTTCCCTTGTCAACCCCAAGAGAATTTCCGACACCTGTAACTTCGGGGTCGAAACCCTTATATCTGGTAAATGTGAAGTAATCTTCGAGCGACACATAAAGCCTCAGCTTGTTCAGGCTTACTTTGTTGCCCAGGGAAGCCGGAAGCATATAGCCCAACTGTATTTGTTTGATTTTGAAATAGGAACCATCAAAAATCACGGCTGATGAGGTAAAATATTTTTCCAGGTCGTTGGCACCTGCGCGAGGCCTGGTACCATTTGGATTGTCAGCTTTCCATCTGTCTTCCGTAAAATATGTAAGACTGTTTACCGCAAAATCTGTTCGGTTCAGACAAGAGTAGATGTCGTTACCTTGCGAACCTTGACCAAATACAATCAGGTCGAATCCTTTGTAAGCCGCGCTTAACGTTATGCCATAGGTAAGATCAGGCATACCTTTGCCTAAGTCAACTTTATCATCGTCGTTGATGATCTGATCCGAATTCTGGTCAACAAAAACTGGATCTCCGGTCGCTGCATCTATGCCCTGGAACTCGTAACCATAAAAGTACCAGGCCGGTTTCCCTACTTCGAAACGTGTAATGCCACTGGTGGTGTGAAATCCTGCACCTGCGATAAAATCCAAAGATTGGTGAATGTTGGTTACTTTATTGTTAATGGTCGAGATATTTCCCCTTACATCGTATGCAAAATCACCCTTCATATCTTTCCAGCCAAGTTCAAATTCCAAACCGGTATTTTTGATGTTCCCGGCATTTATCGGAGAAGCGGTGTTTCCGACAATGGTTGAAGGTGTTATACCAGTTACTATAAGGTCTTTCGTTCTTTTGTTGAAATAATCGAAAGTTAAGATTAACCTGCTCTTCAGGAACCATGCATCCAAACCGATGTTGGTCTGCTCATTGGTTTCCCATTTCAATTCGTCGTTTCCGGTGGTGGATGGCTTGTAACCAATACTATAAACAGGTTGCGAGCTAAACGGGTAACTCCCGGTACTGGTAATCGATGTCAGGTATGCATAACTGCCCAATCCTGCGAGAGAGCCATTTTGGCCCCAACTGGCACGAAGCTTCAGGAAGTTGACAGTCGAGGATAAATCTTGCATAAATGACTCTTTTGAGATTACCCAGCCAAGCGACCCACCGGGAAAATATCCCCAACGATTACTTAGTGGCAAGAATGCCGAGTCGAAAGCATCGGCACGCATAACGAATTCGGCCAGGTACTTTTCACTGAAGTTGTAACCTAAACGACCAAAATAGGCGTTCTGGGCCCGTTGTGTCGGCTGTCCTCCCGAAACATCTTTAATGGCCTCCGATGTAGCGTACGCAAAATAATAATAACGGGGATCGTCTCTTTGCACACCAAAATCACCATCTGAGCCAGTCTTGCTACCCGAAACGCCATATGAGCGAATTTTCGTTATCGATGTACCCACCATGGCGGTTAAGTTGTGTTGATCGAAAGAACGACTGTATGTGGCAAAGTTCTCCCACTGGATACGTGTGTTGGTTGAGGTCGATGCATTTAAAGACATATAATTCTGGTACGACATTGCGTTTGCATAATAGTCCTTGCCGTAACCATAACTTTCAGATGCACCCAGCAAATAAGAAAAACGTGAGGTGGCAACCAGACCTTTAATGGGTTTGAAATTCACATAAGCGGTTCCGTTAATATTAAAACCTGAACTTGTTGAGTATGAGTTATCCCGCATAATCAGCGGGTTGAGGTTTTCGCTTGTAAGGAAAGGCGAAACGCTGTAATAATTGCCCTTTCCGTCATTCAGGAGTTCCCCAACTCCGGTTGCCCGGTACCTGGCCAGAGCTGCAGCCATATTGTCGGGCAAATTTTCTTCGGTATAGGTTACGGCCGTCATGGGATCGAGCTGTAGCGTGCTCAAAATAAGCGAACCATATTCCGAGCCTTCCGAAACAGCCCTTCTTTCGTAATATTCTATTTGGTTGTTTGTACCCACTTCCAACCAGGGTTTAATATGGTAATTGGTATTGATCATACCGGTGTATCTCTTGTAAATATCGGCGTCGCCAACAACCACCCCATCGTTGTCCAACATGCTTCCCGAGAGGTAATAACTGCCTTTTTCGTTCCCTCCCTGGAAACTGATGTTATGGCGCTTCATGATCGACGATTCAAATATTTCGTTGACCCAGTCAGTATTTTGCTGAAAATCCCAATACTGGTAAACCCTGTCCATGCTAAATTTTCCGGCTTCCGTCCAGTAATCAATGAACTGTTCTGAATTCATGACCTTTGGAGTTCTTCCAATACTTTGAGAGGTAAACTGATAATCGTACGAAATACTACCAATTCCCATTTTTCCCTTTTTCGTCGTAATCAGAATTACGCCATTACCGGCTTGTGCACCATAAATAGCTGCAGAGGCGGCATCTTTTAAAATCTCCATGCTTTCGATATCGTTTGGCTCAATGCCTGCAATAGATGAGGCTATACGGCCGTCAACCACATACAAGGGTGAAATCGAATTATTGGAATTAATCCCCCTGATTCGGATGGTTGGCGAGCTACCCGGTGCTGCCGATCCTGAATAAACCTGTGTCCCCGCCGTTTTTCCTGCAATTGCCTGCAGCGGATTCGTTATACTGCGGTTCTCCATGTCTTCCGATTTTACCTGTGAAATGGCACCGGTGATCGAGCTCTTTTTCTGAACGCCGTATCCAATCGCAACTACCTCTTCGAGGCCAACGGTTTCCACTTCCATCACCAAGTTTATGACGGATTTGTTCCCAATTGGTATCTCTTGCATTTTCATTCCCACAAAAGAGAAGGACAGAGATACGGCATTATCCGGAACTGCCAGCGAATATTCACCATCCATATTGGTAATGATACCTATAGTGGTACCTGGTACAACTACCGTAACACCCGGCAGTGGCCCTCCGCTTTCATCGGTTACCGAACCGGAAATTGTACGGCCGGGTTGCGAAAATGCCAATGAAGAGATCAGTAACAAACTAATGAGCAACATTTTGGATAAAAACCGACTGGATCTTACCAAATGCAACATTGGATTTTTAAAATTCTCCATAGTTTAAGTTTTAATTGTTCTAAGAAATGATTATTGAATTGGTTATTTGGTTTCACTAGTGTCCAATAAATTTTTTTCAACTAATATTTAAAGGCAAATTCAAGTTGAGCGGGTTTTTCACATATATCATCAATGGTCTCAGGGGTCAGAAAAAGATCTCTGATGGGCGTCTTGTCTGTCAGTACTCTGCTAATGACACGAAGTACATTGAATGTAGTCCTGCCCAACTGACAGTCATGTTCGATGATAGCCACGAGACAGTATGTGATAACCGCAATGTAAATTTGTATTCTCACAGCGTTTTCCGTATTACCCCAGAAAGATGTGATGCGGAGATGCTGCTTTATCCACCGAAAAAAGAGTTCCACCTGCCAGCGCTGCTTATACAACATAGCGATGTCTTTCGCCTTGATGCTGATGTTGTTGGTCAGGAACGTGAACGTTCTTTTAAGGTCGGGAGCATAGTAAACGATCCTCCTCATTACGCAGGAATATTTCTTCCGGGTCTGGTAGCCCGTAAGGCGTATCGTCTGATCAATCAAGACGTTATCCGTCTCATCCAGAAGTTCCTCACCATCAACAACTTCATACTGGAGATGAGACTTCTGTCGAATAACAAAGTAGGAGCCGATTGTGTTGATTGTATGCAGCCTGGCAAGGTCATAATATCCCTTGTCAAAAATGTAGAATGCATATGGCTCATACGGAATCTCATCCATGGCATTCACATCATGAACTTTTGCTTCCGTGATATGAATGTAAGTCGGTATCTGGGTTACAACGTCAAACAGCGTGTGAACTTTGATGCCACCCTTGTTCTTCCTGAAGTATGCCCACTTGAACAAGCTCAGACAAAGGTCTATAGTGGTGGAGTCGAACGCATAGAACTTTCCCTGCAGTTCGAACGGCCTTGCAATTCGCTTATTTTGAGCAAGATTGATCATGTGATAGGCAAACTCTTCAAATATCTTGTAGTCCCGGTTTACATTGGCGTAGGAAAGATTGCTCAGTTTAATCTCCCCAGTGCCAAATCCGAGATGGTAACTCTTGTTTTTGATAGAGTCAACGATACACGCAACCTCTCTAAGACTATCACAGGCAGCCAGCTGCCCATACATCATAACAAGCAGTTGGTTCCAACAAGTGAAAGTCTTCACCCATTTATCTCCGTCATATCGTTTGACTATCATATCAAAAACTCGCTTTGGCAGGAAGTCCACGAGTTGACTGAATACATATTTGCCGCTGTTCATATTTGCCTGGTTTTCTTTCAGGCAACGAAGATGGGAAATGAATTCAAATCGACACGCGACTTTATTGCTTGTAATAAACTATATACTAATAACTTACAAAGGTTTTGTAAAAAATCTTTTGGACACTAGTGATTTGGTTTCATTAAATGAATTGATGAACTGCAGAAGTTCCTTGTCGTGATTATATTTTACATCGCATTCTTTGTCAAAAACCATTGTTGCCCCCTCATCGATGGAATATGGTTCCCAATGTGGTAACTCCGCTGTGTTCGGATCTCCCGTTTTGGCAAAACTCAGCCATGATGAGCTCATCTTGTCTGCCAGTTCATGGGCCTGCTCTCCACCTCCGGTCATTTTTTTGCAAAGCTCAATGTTGTTAAATACAAATGGTAGTTCCATACAATGCGTTGAGCGGAGCATACCATCGAGTATAGGTGATTCCCAGGCAAATAAATAGGTATAAACCGGCGCTCCCTGCAAGCCATATTTCAAGGATGCATGGTTGACTGCCAGGGGGCGAAACATAAAATCAACGTCAAGTAGATCTTTGGGCTGATAGTTGGAATACACTTTTTCAAAAGCCGCCAGAAACTCTTCGGTTCGTTGGCCGTATTTCCTTTTCAATTCATCTTCGACCCCTGCCTTGTCGATATCCCGGAAGGCAGGATTATAAGTGCTTGCCGTAAACTCGTGTAAAGTGGTACCTAACAGCAAGGGAATGTCTTTTGACTGTTCCATGGCTTTTGGATTGGCAGGTTGTAAGGGCAATACAATTCCATCAACAGTTGGCCCCCAGCCAAAAAGTAATGGAGTAAAACCATCCTTCCTGGCTTCCGCTTCAATTTTTTGAATGGCCATGTTTCCGGCTTCCAGCAGTTTTTCGTAAGGTACTTTTACCAACTCGCCTATCTGCGAAGCATTCAGTTTAAGTTCCTCCATGGTGGCAAGGCCGATTTTCCGTGAATACCTGGCTTCCATGGTATTTAACAAAGATCCACTTTGCACAATGGCCTTATGGAACAAACCTGCAGCAGCTGGAGTTGCCATTAAGGTACTTACTTTACCTCCACCGCCCGACTGCCCGAATATCGTTACGTTATCCGGATCGCCACCGAATTGTACGATATTGTTCCGTACCCATTGTAATGCGGCTACAAGATCGAGCAAACCAACATTGCCCGATTGTGCATATTTTTCGCCGAAGGCTGACAGGTCGAGAAAGCCCAGGACATTTAAGCGGTGATTGAGCGAAACCACCACAACATCGCCTTTTTTGCAAAGTGCGGCACCATCGTACGATGGAAGTTCCTGCCCCGAGCCGGCTGAATAGCCTCCCCCATGCAGCCAAACCATTACTGGGCGTTTCTTATTGTCGTTAATTCCCTGTGTCCAGATGTTCACCCTCAAACAGTTTTCATCGGCAAAACCATCGTCCCAGTCAAAAGCAAAGGCCATTTCATCAGAATACCAACCCATTCGTTTTCCCTGCGGACATACCGGACCATATGTCCGGCTGCTTCTAATTCCGTCCCACGGTTGAGGTGAATGCGGAGGCATAAAACGTTCTGCCTCGGCATACGGAATACCTTTATATACATAGATGTTATCTTCGATATAACCGGCAACTTTTCCCGATTCGGTTTCAACCACTACACTGCTGTTTGAAGTCGAAATGCCTCCTGCAGTGTTGCCATTTTGCTGAATATTCAGTGATGAATCACATGAAAAAAAGGATGGAATAAGCAAACCCGCCACGAATAGTTTTATTGGTTTCATAAGTTGATTTTTTTAGACATTTTGTCTGTACAATGCTATTCATTATCCTTATGAACCTTTTTTCGATTTGTTTTGAATGCTTTAGTATTTGTTCAAACCACATGTCGTATTTGTACAGATTCTTTCGTATTTGTACAAACCGTAATGCTTTGTTTTAAAATCCGGGAGACCGATTGCTTTTATTTTTACTTTTAAAGTATACAGAATCAAACCTGATGAAACGAGTTACGCCAATTGTTTTCTTTTGTGTTTTGTCTGCTATTGTTTTCGGGCAAGAGAAACCTTCGATTGTGGTAGAGGCTGGAACAAATCCGGTTATTTCAAATGAAATTTCAAACCAGTTTGTTTCGTCTTTTGCCGAAGATGCATTCGGACAAATTTGGATCAGCACCAACCGGGGACTCAATAAGCTCAATATCAATAAATATCATCAGTATTTTAGCACCGACGATTCAACAAGCATCGCTGACAACCGAATTCACCATGTTTACAAGGACTCAAAAGATATACTTTGGGTGGCCACAACCAATGGCGTTTGCCGGTATAATGAACAGGATTGTTTTGACCAGGTAAGCATTGAAAGTGTCAGTGCAAACGCGCTGTTCTTTTTCGAAAACAGGGATGGGCAATTGTTTCTAAGCATGAATTTTGAAATATTGGCCTTTAACGAAAAAACCAAAAGGTTTGAGCCCGTAATCAGAAATTTGAATCCTTTAAATATAGCCACTTCATGCCATGTCGATAATTTAAACAACATATGGGTTGTAACGCCTTTTGAGGTAAGATGTTACAGCAGTCATACCTACGAATTAAAGAAAAAACTGCAGCGCGAAAAGTATACGACATTTTCCCATATCGACGATAACGGAAGGTTGTGGCTAGCTTCATGGGGAAACATGGAAGTATATGATACCCACACTGACAGATACGTTGAAGTTCCTCCGGTAATTGCCCGACACCCGGTGTTAAGCAAGGCAATCATTTATAAAATGTATCCCTATACCAATTCATCGTACCTTATTTTAACGCAAAAAGACGGTATGTTTCTTTACAACAAGCTCACCGAAACCGTGATACATCAATCCGAAAGTGGTTTCCCATTCGAGGTTCCCGGTTTCGAGATCACCTCCCTGTTTACCGATTCACGTAAAAACCTCTGGGTTGGTTCATACGATCAGGGCTACAAAGTAATTTACAGCTATAAAGAACGGTTTAACAGCAATCACTTCCTTCAATCAAAACTGGATGGATTATCGGTTACCTCCGTAGCCAATGACCAGGATAACAACCTTTGGGCGGTAACCCGTTCAGAAGGCATAATGCTTTACCGCAACGACAATTATGAAATACAGAACTTTCCAAACACTGAATTGTACTCTTATTGGTCCGGTTTTCAGCATAAGGCAAAAAAAATATACATCGACAGCAAAAATGATATTTGGATTTTGTCTGACTGGATGTTGCTGCGCACACGTTTTGAAAATAACAAGATTGAAGTTAAAAAATGGCATTACTTCCCGGCAGGAATAATGTCGATTACCGAAGACGAAAAAGGAACCATTTGGCTGGGCGGTGCAAACCAGATATACCATTTAAAAAAAGGTGAGACAGAATTTTCCGAATTTCATTTGTATGGGAAGGAGTATACCTTTACCCCTACCATCATGACTCTTTCATCGGGCAATGTCCTGGTGGCTTCCTTTAATCAGGAACTGCAATTTATTGATGCCGAAACCTACGAAGTGTCGGCCATCAAGATTAAACATCTCATCAAAAAATCGCTCTTTGTACCCGTGTTTCTTTTTGAGGATGCCGTTGGAGATATTTGGATTGGCACCATTAACAACGGGCTTTATCGTTTATACATGAATGATAAAACAATCCTGCCGGTTGAAGGAATCAGTTGTCCTGATATAAGCAGCATCACCGAAGATATTTCGGGAAATATCTGGGTAGGCACATTGTTTGGGTTAAGCAAATTCGACCGCACAACGCAACGATTTATCAACTACTACGCTACGGATGGCATTGGTGGAAATCAGTTTAACGAACAGAGTGTTTGCCGGCTTGCCGATAACACCCTGGTTTTTGGAGGAACACACGGGCTTACAATCTTTAACCCGACTGACATCAATTACAAGCAAAACATCCCCTTGTTGTTCGAAAATCTAAAGATTCACAATAAAATAGTGCATCCGGCTACCAGTAAAAATATTGATAAACACCTGACCTATAACCCTGACATTACATTAAAACATCATCAAAACAGTTTTGCCATCTCTTTTTCAGCCATCGACTACAGCGAATTCGAGCGCATTGAATATGCATATCAACTCGAAGGATTCGATGACATGTGGATTGAAGCAAACAGCAGCCACGAAGCCTATTATTCAAACGTTCCTGCCGGACGCTATACGTTCCGGGTCAGAATTTACAATAAGGAGAATACCATACAGGAAACTCAAAATGAAATTCGGGTGCGCATAAAACCGGCTCTATGGTTGAGCTGGCCGGCGTATGTTCTGTACTCCATGATTTTTTTACTCCTTGTTTTTCTTGGAATTCGGCTGCAACGAAAGATTAGCACAAACAGGGAAAAGGCATTACAGGCTGAGCGGGAAAAAGAGCAAGAGCATAAGGTGAATATGATGAACATGAGTTTCTTTGCCAATCTTTCGCATGAGTTCAGAACACCGCTGACCATGATTTCAGGGCCGGTTGCGACCTTATGTAACGATAATGAAATTAAAGAGGAATCAAAACAACTGATATATATAGTACAACGCAGTGTAAACCGTATGTTAAGGTTGGTAAATCAGCTCATGGACTTCAATAAGCTTGAAAACGATACACTGAAACTGAGGGTAAAACTTACCGACATCATTGCCGAACTGAAACGTCCAATCGAGATCTTCAGGCTAAACGCCAAAGGAAAAGGCATTGATATTAAGACATTCGGACTGGAAGACAATTTCATTACCTGGCTCGATGCCGATAAGTTCGATAAAATATTGGCCAACCTGCTTTCAAACGCGCTAAAATTTTGTGATTCTAATGGAAGAATTGGAGTTTCGTTCGATGTGATTACCCGCGATGATGCATTGGAGATTTTTCCGCTTACTGCAGGCGATGCCAGCACACAATGGATAAAAATTGCGGTTTCCGACACCGGAAAGGGAATCCCAGAAGATAAACTGGAGAAAGTTTTTGAGCGGTACTTTCAGTTGGACAACCATACCAAAGACAATTACAACTGGGGTACGGGCATTGGATTGTACTATACCCGCCGTTTGGTTGAGCTTCATCATGGATACATAAAAGCAACCAATCGTGAAGCAGGAGGGGCAAAGTTCATTTTTATTCTCCCGGTTTCAGAAATGGCCTATTCCTCCGAAGAGCGGAAACCTGAACCTGATGAACAGCAAACACAGGATTTGTCAGCACCGTTGGAAAGTGAAAGCCTGATCGCATCAAATCCGGACAAGAAGAATGGCAAACAGAAATTGCTGATCATTGATGACGACATCGATATTGTAAATTACTTAAATGCACTGTTGTCGCCACATTTCGATGTCACTTATAAATTCGATGCCGATTCAGCTTTAAAGGTATTGAAAGAGATTGAACCCGATTTAATTCTTTGCGATGTGGTCATGCCCCGAACAGATGGTTACACATTTAGCCGACAGGTGAAAGAAAGTCTTTCGTTTAGCCATATTCCGGTAATTTTGGTCACTGCCAAAGCCACCGTGGAAAACCAGGTAGAAGGTTTAAACAGTGGTGCAGATGCCTATGTCACCAAACCTTTTGACCCGAATTACCTGCTGGCGCTGATTAACTCGCAACTAAGCAATCGCAGGAAAATACAGAGTATGCTGGTGGGCGCTACCAAAACCGAACGAATTGAAAGCGATGCGCTCACACCCCAGGATAATGCATTTATGAACGAACTATACAAGCTGATGGAGACTGAGCTTTCGAACCCGGAGTTGAACATCATCCGAATGACGGAAGTATTAAATATGTCACGCACCAAATTCTATTATAAAGTCAAAGGCTTAACCGGCGAAAATCCAGCCATATTATTTAAAACATACAAATTGAACAGGGCTGCCGAACTGCTGTTGGAAGGCAATATGAACATTTCTGAAATAGCCGACATGACAGGATTCAGCAATCCATCCCATTTTTCGGTGAGCTTTAAAAAGCAATTTGGGGTATCTCCCAAAAATTACCATGGCTGAGGCAGGTCGATGGTACGGGGATACGGGGTGCGAGGATGAGAGGATGAGAGGTCAGATGGTACGGGGTTCAGGGTGGCCTTACTGTCCCAAACGCTTTAGTAAACGAGAGCTGGCAGATGATAGCATCCTCAAATGAAAATTATTTCATCCCGTATATAATGCAGGAGTCACATTTATGAAAAACAGGGTGTTTTAATAACCCTGCAAGGGTGACATAATTGTAGATAGCGCCCATGGATTAAACAGGCAACCCTGTAAGGGTGACACGATTGTAGAAAACGGTGTATCCCTACTCCCACCCTCTCGAGGTTTTTTTTGGTAAATTGGTGTAATTCGTGGGCAAAAAAAGAAAGAACAAGCCCTTTCCCTACAAATCGTTTTCCACATAAGGTTTGTGAGCATCCGGGAAATCTGTGGTGAACCCACCCCTACCAGCCATCAAGCCATCAATCTCATCCCTTCGCGGGGCTGAAGGTTGTGCCCCCATCCGGGTGACGCTGATGGCGGCCGCAGCACTGGCGAACCGAAGCGCTTCGCTGATACTCTTGCCTTCCACCATGGCCACGGCATAACTTCCGCAAAAGGTGTCACCTGCCCCTGTTGTGTCAACCGGATCCACTGTAAAGGCCGGCACACGCACCTTTTCATTGCGGGTAACAGCCAGTACCCCTTGTGATCCCAGTGTAATGATTACCATCCTGACCCCCTTCCCGACCAGCATTTCTGCTGCCTTTTCAGCCTCATCCTCATTCGTCACCGGAATTCCGGACAGGAAGCCGGCTTCCACCTCGTTCAAGACGAGAATATCGACATTTGGCACATACGACAGGTCAAATGAACGGGCAGGCGCGAAATTCCAGAGGACCGGGATGCCCATCCGGTTAGCCACATCGATGACATATCGTATCGTCGCTTCCGGGATTTCATATTGCATCAGGATGATGGCAGCCTCCCTGATCACGGGCATGGCCTCATCAATCCTTTCCGGTGTCAGCCGATAATTGGCCCCGGGGGCCACCGACAGGTAATTCATCCCCTTGCCACCGATCATGATCAGGGCGTGGCCACTGGCGATGTCCTTTTCGTGAAATACAAAGCGGGTATCTATGCCGTCATCCTTGAAATTCTGCACCATTTGTGGTGTATAGGCATCCTCTCCCACACAGTTCACAAAGGCAACGTTCCCGCCTGCACGCGCCGCTGCCACCGCCTGGTTGGCTCCCTTGCCGCCATACACCTGCATAAAGACGGCATCGGTCACCGTTTCCCCCTTCTCCGGAAGATGGTCCATTTTCATGATCAGGTCAACATTGGAGCTCCCAATCACCACTATCCAGTTTTTCATAGGCTATTTCCCTTTATTGTAAAAATCCTCGATTGCTTTCGATCAGTCTAATTTAGCCTGGCGATCACGATCAGCGACAGGCCCACTATAAAAAAGGCAAACATGGCGGCCAGCAGCTTGCCGGTTCCTTTGGGCGCCCTGTCAAACTCTTTCCACACAAAAACACCCCATGCTGCCGAAATCATGGTGGCTCCCTGTCCCAGTCCATACGAGATGGCCGGACCGGCCTTTTCCATGGCCATCAGGTTGAATTCCATGGCCGCGCACCAGATCAGTCCTCCCAATATCCCGATCAGGTGGAGTTTGGGTGTCCCCAGACTGAAGTAATCCCTGAAGGTGACTCTCCTGCCGGTGACCGGTTGGTACATAAACCAAGTGTTAAAAATGAAGCTCGAGAGAAATACCCCGATGGTAAACACGAACATCGCCGAATAGGGTGTCAATAAACCAACCTCGGGGGTGGCGAAGTTCACCACCATCGAATCGGCCACGAACTTGTAGAAGAATCCCATCAGGATACCTGAAATGATGGAGATGATAATCCCTTTGCTTTTATTTCCCGATACATCCTGCGGCAGTTTCCGGTAAGCGGCCGTGTCGACAAGTATGGCAACCACCACCAGGGCCAAACCAATAAAGAGCATATACGGATTCCCGAGTGGTGTATTGATATAGTTGACCACAACCCCGATGACCAGCGCCAGACCCACCGCAATGGGAAATGCCACGGCCATGCCGGCGATGGCAGTTGCGGCCACGATCAACAGGTTTGACAGGTTAAAGATTACGCCCCCGATAAATGCCGAAGCCAGCGCCGAACTTTCGGCCTGGGCCAGGTCGGACAGGAAATCCCGGCCTGCGGCACCGTTGCTTCCAAAGGTAAAGCCGAACAGGAGGGTGGTCAACACCAACCCGATCGAGTAATCCCAGTAATAGAGGGGAAACTCCCACTTCTTCGGGGTCATTTTCAGTGTGTTGGCCCACGAGCCCCATCCCAACATGGTCAGGACGCAAAACACTACCGCAAGGGTATAAGAATCAACGATATACATAGATATAAGTTTAAGTGTGGTTTATGGTTTGAAATAACGGTCAGCGGCCAAAACGTTTCATGGCTTCCTCCATGATGGCCCCGGTGGCCGTGGCTCCGGTCCTGGTACACCCGGCTTCCTTCACGGCCAGGACCTGATCCAGGGTACGTACCCCGCCTGCTGCCTTCACCTTGACCCCGGGACCAATGCTTCTTTTCATCAGTTCCAGGGTTCTGATGGTGGCACCGGTGTAGTTATAGTCGCCGTTTTGTTGTTTCACGAATCCGAAGCCGGTTGAGGTCTTCACATAATCTGCCTTCACTTTCGTACAAATTTCACACAACCTGATAATATCACTCTCTTCGGTGACATAATCGGTTTCGAAAATGACCTTCACGATGGCACCGTTGGCATGACACGCATCGGTGACCAACCTGATCTCGTTCTCCACATATTCCCAGTCGCCCTGCAGTGCCTTGCCGATATTGATCACCATGTCAATTTCCACCGCACCATCTTTGCATGCCTCTATCGTTTCAAATACCTTCACCTCCTCCTTCGAGTTGCCAGCAGGAAAGCCGATCACGCAACCGACCAAAACATTGGTATCTTTCAGGTATTCAACCGCCTTGGCCACCATGTAGGGTTTTACGCAAACCGATGCCACGTCGTACTTCTTCGCGACCTCGCATTCCTTCCTTAATATTTCATCGGTAATGGTGGGATGAAGAATGGAATGGTCGATCATTTTTGATATTTCCCTTAACAAGCTCATTTTATGATATTTTACTGTTTCACAATCTGATGATTCCAGTCAGCCAACCGGCACTGTGCGGTATCCAGTCCTCATCGGTAAAGGAGAACGGACCGTCATTTTCCCTTTTGGGCTCCACATCATATTTAAATTGTTCGCCCGTCGAAAAGCCGTTGCAGATGACGCCGCGTGTCTGGAACCAAGTGCCGGCCCAACGCTTGCCGACATGACAAATCATGCTGACAGGCAGCGCCATGCCTTCCGGGAGGTCCATGCTATAGACTACACTTCCCTTTGACAGGGCGGATCTGGTGATTCCGGCATTCAGGCCCGCCAGCCACTGAAGGTTGGCATAGGCGATATGTCTCAATTTAAGATCATTGAACAGTTTCGACAGCTCAAGTGCCAGCGCGGCCGTGTAGCCGTATATGCAGTTTGTCCCGTGAAAAGTTCCGCAAAACCAGATTGGCCCATCTTCGATAAAGATACCTTGCGGCACGAGGTAAAACGGATTTGCCTCGCACGCCGGAACCAGGTACCCATAGGTAAAATCGTTCAGGCAGTCTTTCCACTTTACGGCGTCATCGTGGTTGGGATACCATTCAAGCAGCTCGATGAACGGCATCAGAAAATTGGGGTATATGCCTCCCATGTCGGTCCCGAACTGCGCTCCACCTTCACCGGGCACGATTCCGTGAGTCCATGAGGGTTCGGCATGAGGAAGGCTGGAGTATTCATAAAAATGGCCATAAAAACCGTGGATGGACTTTTCTTTGGGAATCTGTCGGCTCAGGACCTGATTCGCATAATCGAAGACCAGTGGTTCGGCAGAGTCATCTCCACCCTTCACCATCTCCATGGAGGCACGGAGCATGGTCAGGATATCGCGCGTAGGCCATTCGTCATCGGGTATCACCACCCGTTCCGAAATCCCCCGCTGCATCTTTACGTAACCATAATCGCCCATGGGTTTGGCCTTGTTGACGAGCCATCCGAAGGCCAGTTTTGCGGTTGATTCGTATACCGCCTTTTTCTCCTGAAAGGAACCGGGAAGTAAGCGAACAGCATTCATCAGGGCCACCACCGCCTTCGAGGCATCATGGGGTAATATGTCCGATGCATGTTGCAGGACGTCATGCGACATGGCCCCTGCCTCAAAACCCAGTTCCCGGGCCTTGTTTTGCGTGAGCACCAGATAGTCGCAACCACATGCCATCTGTTCATGAATTCGTTTCTCCATCTTGGGATCGATGCGGCCACTGCTTTTCTCCAGGACTTCAGCAAGGGCAATGACCATAGAGCTTTGGGCCGGACTCTCGACCCAGAGGGTCCCGGCATCCTGCCATCCGGCTCCTACGCCCGTAAAATGCCTCCTGCGCTCCAGCATATCAACGCCTGACCATTTGAGGGTACTGTCCCACAGGATGTTTCTTTTCACCTCCAGGCCCGAATCCCTGAACACGACCATGCTGCCCGACCTTACTTCAAGATCCCATTCACCTTCTTCATCAAGGCTGTCGAATTCGGCAATCCACCAATGGCTTTTCCAAATTTCACCCCAGTAGCGGCAGTCTGTCCGGTGTTCCTTTTCTTTGGAGGTCGGGACCAGCACACAAGTGGCCGGTTCGGGCAGCAGGGCTTTATCAGGCAACCTGACCAACACCCTGACAGGCAGATTCGGCTCATAACCGACCTGTGAGAACAACAAGCCGGCCACCCCCGATTGGGGATCGAATGATTCATCCAGGAAAACCGGGAAATATGACCGTTTCTCGGTGCTGGTTTCCGTACCACACGAAGGCAGCATCCCAGCTCCCGCTACCGCCACGCCCGAGACCACTCCGGTTTTGAGGAATTTTCTCCTTGTCAGTTCTGGTTTGGTTTCCATGATTCAGTCAGGTTTTGATCAGGGTTTCACGCTACTGTGCTCCCCCTCTTTGGTTTAGCCACACCAATTTACTTTTCTTTTTCGATTTTCAGTCCTGCTAAACAATATTTTTGGAGGAGAACCAATTTTGGATCATTACATAGGGTTTCCAGAAACCCTGTATGTAGTTCAAAATAGATTATGACGCGATCAATCGCGTCTCCACAAATCCACTTCCAAATGAAAGGGAACTGATTATATATCATTGGCTATGGCACTCAGCAACCTTTAAGGGATTTAATTTTTGATCATGGGTAATAGCATCAAACAACCCTGTTAGGGATTTAATTTTTTTATCATGGGTAATAGCATCAAACAACCCTGTTAGGGATTCAATTTTAGGATGATGAGGCCTTGCATCCAGGAACCCTGTAAGGGATTCAATTTAGGATGATGAGGCCTTGCATCCAGGAACCCTGTAAGGGATTTAATTTTTTTATCATAGGTAATAGCATCAAACAACCCTGTTAGGGATTCAATTTAGGATGATGAGGCCTTGCATCCAGCAATCCTGTAAGGGATTCAATGTAGGATGATGAGGCCTTGCATCCAGGAACCCTGTAAGGGATTTATTTTTTTATTATGGGTAATAGCATCAAACAACCCTGTAAGGGATTCAATGTAGGATGATGAGGCCTTACATCCAAAAACCCTGTAAGGGATTCTATTTTGGATCATAGGTTATGGCATGCAGGAACCCTGTAAGGGTGACACATTTGTAAAAGTGCCAGACCAACTCCCCCTCTCTCTTGTTATCGGGGGTTGCCCGGGGGCACCCCCCGATAACAATCCGAGCAACATACCCCCAACCCAACTTTTCAAAAAAGTACCTAAATTGCACCCAACATCAAAAACCATTAAAACCAGATGCAACTGCAAACCAACCTGATAAAAAGGATCCGGATCACTCTGGCGCTGATGCTCTGCATCACAGCCACCCACGCCCAAGAGGTAACTATCACGATCGATGCCTCCAAGGACATACGCGCGGTGTCACCCTACATATACGGAAACAACAACGGCTACGACAAGCCCGCCCAGTTCTACCGGGATGCCGGACTACGTATGTCGCGGATGAACAACGGCAATAATGCCACCAAGTACAACTGGCGCAAGAAAATCACGAGTCACCCCGACTGGTACAATAATGTCTACTCCTACAGCTGGGATGCACGCTCAAAATTAGTTTCGGAAAACCACCCCAACATGCAAATCATGTGGGCTTTCCAACTGCTCGGCAGGGTGGCATCGAGCAACGCCCACAACTTCAACGAGGGAGCCTTCAATAATTACCAGTGGTGGGAAGGGGTTAACCAGAACCTGGCCGGCGGAGGGGTTCCCAATACCAGCGGCACCAACCTCCACAAGGCGGCCGTCGAGGGAAACATGACTCTCTATACCCAGGAGTGGCCTGCCGACTCGACCGTGGGTATTCTCAACCACTGGTTCGGTGAGGGTGGCCTTGGACTGAACAAGGAGCAGTTCCTCTACTGGAACATGGACAATGAACCCGACATCTGGAACGGCACCCACGACGATGTGATGTCCGACGGACTGCTGCCCGCTTCGGAATTCATGGACCGCTATATCGAGGTGGCCAAAAAAGCCAAGGAACTTTTTCCCGGAATTAAGATCTGCGGACCCGTGACCACCAGCGAATGGCAGTGGTTCAAGTGGGGCGAGGAGAGACTGACAATCGACGGCAGGTATTACTGCTGGTTCGAATATTTCATCAAGCGTTGCGCCGACGAGGAGAAGGCTTCGGGGGTAAGGGTTGTCGACGTGTTTGACATCCATCATTATCCATATGCCCCCAACGTGACCGGAGCCCTCCAGAACCACCGCTCTTTTTTCGACAAGACCTACATCTACCCCGGTGCCAACGGGGTGAAAACCATCAATGGCGGATGGGACACCTCCCAAAACAAGGTGTATATCTTCCAGCGGGTCAACGACTGGCTCGACAAGCATTTTGGGCCAAACCACGGCATCGGGCTGGGCGTGAGCGAGTGGAGTACCGGCGTTGACCAGCCCAACCCCAATGTGGCATCGGTGATTTATGCCTCCACCCTGGGTACCTTTGCCAACCATGGTGTCGAATATTTCACACCCTGGACATGGAATGTCGGTATGTGGGAAACCCTGCACCTGTTCAGCCGATATGCCCGAGAATACAGCGTTTCAAGCACCTCGACGCTCGAGCATACCGTATCGGCCTATTCCACCCTGTCAGAAGCAGCCGACTCCATGACCGTCATCCTGGTCAACCGTGACCAGTCGGCCCCAAGAACCGTAACGGTCAACCTCACCCATTTCACGGCGGCCGAAGGAAACCACAAAACACTTCAGCTCTCGTCCCTGCCGGCAGCCGAAACTTTCAAGTCGCACACCAACAATGCACTGAAGGAGAATACGGTGGCAGTCGCATCCAACTCATTCACCATTACCGTGCCATCCCTCTCCACCACGGCCATATTGCTGAAGGCACACACCGTGGGAGTTCAGGGAATCAACAATCGCCTGGGCGACATGATCCTCTACCCCAACCCTGCCAGTGAAACCGTATCCATACTGCTTGACCTGTCCACTTCCGTCCCGGTCCGGATCACCCTCTACGACAAACAAGGCCGCACGATTAAGGCCCTCGACGCCTGGCATGATGGCCACTCCCCCATCCGGGTCGAGGTGGCCTCCCTGCAGCCGGGAATTTATTTCCTGGAGGTGAAGGGTGACCGGTTTGTTTCGGTGAGAAAGGTGGTGCGGGGATTGTAGGAAAAAAGGGTGCGGGTTGCGACGGCAAGGATGTCATCCTCTCCTTGCATTCGTCATCGGTAAAGGATGACATCCTCTTTCCGTGGTAAATAAAATGGTGCGGGTTGCGGGATGGCCTTGAAATCCCGAACGCGTTAGCGGGCGGGAGCGGAATTGGTTGCACTACCGATTACACAGATTACACCGATTTATTTTACCCCATATACACGACAATTGCCGGTAACAATGCAGGTTGCAACGGTCCTTGGTAATGGTATAAATTGGTGCTATTCGTTTTACAATTGGAAATCGGTATGAATCCCTTAAGGATGGCAAATTTGCAAAAAACATCAATTGATAAACCAATCGGAATCCCGTAGGGATGGCACATTTGTAAAAACAGTGCATCCCTCCGCCCCCATGTTTTCGTGGTTGCCTGTCGGCAACCACGAAAACCAATCCGTTAAATATTTGGTGCAAAACCCCATCCCAATAAATAAATATTTTACCTTTGTTTCGTAAAAATACGAAATACCCGTCATGGCCACTAAAAGGAAATACTATACCGAAGAGCAGGAGCGGCTGGCAAAAATCGCCAAGGCCCTCTCGAACCCGGCCCGGGTCTTCATTCTCGACTTCCTGGCCAAAAACCTCGACAAGTGCTGCTATAGCGGGGACATGGTCGACGAGCTGCCCATTGCCCGGTCGACCTTGTCGGAGCACCTCAAGGAACTGAAGAATGCCGGACTTATCCAGGGCGAGATCAATCCTCCCTACATCAAATATTGCCTTAACCGCGAAAACTGGATGATCGCCAGGGCGATGCTGGACCGCTTTTTTGACCGTTAAAAAATTTTAAACCAATAGTTCGGGTTTTCCCGAAATAAAAACAAGGATCATGGACATAAAAATTCTGGGGACAGGATGTCCCAAATGCAAACAGCTCGAAAAGCTTACACGTGAAGTGGTGGAGCAAAACCACATTGACGCCACAGTATCCAAGGTGGACGACATCATGGAAATCATGAAATATGGGATCATGGCAACCCCAGCCCTTGTCGTCGACAACAAGGTCGTGCTCAAGGGGAGACTCCCATCGGCCAATGAAATCAAAAACCTGTTATTGTAGAATAAAATAAAACCACGAACCATGAAAAAAATGATTGTCCTATTGTTTGCAGGGGTACTGGCCTGCATTAGCCTACCATCCGGGGCAGCTTTATCAAAATCCGAAGTAAATCAATCCGAAGTCAAGGAGAAGATTGAGGTCTATTATTTTCACTTTACCCGCCGGTGTGCCACCTGCCAGGCTGTCGAAACTGAATCAAAAAGTGCCCTGGAAGCGCTTTATCCCTCTCAGTTAAAGAACGGCACGATCAGCTTTAAGGAAGTCAACCTCGATAACAAAAACAGTAAGCCGGCAGTTGAAAAGGCCAAGGCCGAGGGGCAAAGCCTGATCATCCTGAAAGGCAACAAAAGGGTCGACCTGACCACCAAGGCCTTCATGTATGCTTTGTCGAGCCCCGACAAGCTGCAGGATGAAATCAAAAAAGCCATCGACTCCATGCTGAGCGCCAATTAAAACATCATGGACATTTTGCACAACCTGATCGAGAATTCCCAGTATGCCTTTGTAACGGCTTTTGTGCTCGGACTGATGACTGCCATCAGTCCCTGCCCTTTGGCCACCAATATCTCTTCGATTGGATACATCAGCCGCGATATCAAGGACAGGAACCGTGTTTTTTACGGCGGGCTTGTCTATACGCTGGGACGGGCCATCAGCTACACGGCTGTGGCCTTGCTCCTTTTCTTCGGAGCCAACCAGTTCAATGTATCCATGATCTTTCAGGGCTGGGGCGAGAAACTGATCGGCCCGCTCCTCATCGTCATCGGTTTGTTCATGCTCGACATACTTAGAATCAGGCTTCCGGGATTCTCAGGACTCACCGAAAAAATTGGGTCAAAGGGCGGCGGCAAGTATTGGGGGGCATTGCTATTGAGAATGGTCTTCGCCCTGGCATTTTGCCCATACAGCGGTGTCCTTTACTTTGGGATGCTGATCCCCATGACCATTGCCAGTCCGACCGGCTTGTACCTGCCCGCCATTTTCGCGATTGCCACAGGCCTGCCGGTCATCCTGTTTGCCTGGTTGCTGGCCTATGCCGTTGGGAATGTCGGCAAGCTTTACAACCGCATCAAAACCTTTGAAATATGGTTCCGCAGGGTCGTGGCCGTCCTGTTTATCGGCATCGGCATCTACTATCTGCGCATATTCTTTATGTAAAAAATTTTAAACAATCGTTTCGGTCTTTTGCGAAATGAATACATCCTTATAATGGAACTTAAAAAAGAACTGCAAATCCTTCTCTGGATGGTGGCCATTTTCCTGGCCATATTCTTTCTACCGATCGAAAGCACCGTCTTTACCACGGCCGTGGATGCCACCCTTGACCTGTCGAGATGGTATGCCCGCGAACACGTGATCCTATGCCTGCTGCCAGCCTTCCTGATAGCCGGCGTGATCAGCGTGTTTGTCAGCCAGGCATCGGTGATCAAATATTTCGGTGCCAGGGCCAAAAAATGGGTGGCCTATACGGTTGCCTCCGTGTCGGGCACCATCCTGGCAGTCTGCTCATGCACCATCCTTCCGCTGTTCTCGAGTATCCACAAACGTGGGGCCGGACTGGGGCCAGCCATTGCATTCCTCTATTCGGGACCGGCCATTAACATCCTGGCCATTATCCTTACTGCCCGGATCCTGGGGTTTGAAATGGGCGTGGCACGGTTTATCGGTGCCGTGCTGTTCAGCGTGGTGATCGGCGTTACCATGTCGTTGATTTACCGAAAGGAAGAGAAGGCGAAGCGCGAGGAACAGATGAATTTCCCTGATGTTCCCGAAACCAGGCCCATCTGGCAAACCTCGCTTCACTTTTTCACGCTGGTGCTGATTCTTGTCTTCGCCAACTGGGGTACACCTGGTGCAGGCGATACCAACAGTGCCTGGCATTTCATCTGGGCCAACAAATGGTACATCACCGGCGTGTTCGGACTGGTACTGGTCTGGTCGATGATCTACATCCTGAAGTTGAAACCCTGGCAGGTGCTTATCGGAGCGGTTGTCACGGCCATAAGTGCCCTGCTGTTTGCCAACCCGCTCATCAGCATGGTGGTCGGTATTGCCGCGGTCAGTTCCATTGCCCTGATGGATCAATCAGGCGATGGCGAAAACCGCGAATGGATCCTCTCCAGTTGGGGATTCACCAAGCAAATTGTGCCCCTTTTGGCCATTGGGGTCGTCATTGCCGGTTTCCTGCTGGGGTCGACACACGACGATGTCAGCATTCCCGGGGTGATCCCCAACCAATGGATCTCCTGGTTGGTCGGAGGCAATTCCGTTTCCGCCAATTTCTTCGCCTCCATCGTCGGGGCATTCATGTATTTTGCCACCCTCACCGAAGTCCCGATATTACAGGGACTCATCGCCTCAGGCATGGGTAAGGGACCCGCCCTGGCGCTGCTGCTGGCCGGGCCATCCCTTTCGCTGCCCAACATGCTGGTCATCCGTGGCGTCATGGGGACACAAAAAACTGTTGTATACGTACTTATAGTCATTGTTTTGTCGACCATAGCCGGATTGATCTACGGTGCGCTATAACTGAACTATCCACCTGAAGCTGAAAAAAAACAAGAAAACCAAGATTAATTACACATAAAAACAGAATAACATGAAAGTATTGATCCTATGTACCGGTAACAGTTGCCGCAGCCAGATGGCGCACGGCTTCCTGCAATCTTTTGACGCCCGCCTCGAGGTGGCCTCGGCCGGAACGGAAGCGTCGGGACAGCTCAACCGGAAAGCGGTGGCAGCCATGAAAGAGATTGGCATCGACATCAGTCACCACACTTCCGACTCGGTCGAAATCTACCTCGGCGACGAATGGGACTACGTGATCACCGTCTGCGGTGGCGCCAACGAAAGCTGTCCGGCCTTCATCGGCAAAGTGAAACACAGGCTGCACATCGGATTCGACGATCCTTCACATGCCGTGGGTACCGAAGAATTCATCTGGAGCGAATACATCCGCGTCCGCGACGAAATCAAAGAGGCATTTTGGAAATTGTACACCGAAGAAATAAAACCCCAGCTATGAAAAACGATATCGTAGGGAAAGGGCATGCCCTTTCCGCCCAAAATACCCCATCCGACCTGAAACTGGTGGTTCAGGAGAAATATGGCCAGATTGCACGCCAGAGCCTCTTGCAACAAGAGGTTTCGTGCTGCGGGGGATCCTCCTGCTGCAGCGACCTCGAAATCAGCATGATCGGCGACAAATACACGGGTGTGGAAGGATACAATCCCGAGGCCGACCTGGGATTGGGTTGCGGACTGCCGACCCAGTACGCCGGGATTTCGGGGGGCGACCACGTACTCGACCTGGGAAGTGGCGCCGGCAACGATTGCTTCATTGCCCGCTCTATCGTGGGCGATTCAGGATGGATCACCGGACTCGACTTCACCCCGGACATGGTTGAAAAGGCCCGCGCCAACAATCAGAAGATGGGCTACACCAATGTTGAATTCATCCAGGGCGACATCGAAGAGATGCCCCTGCCCGAAGACCGCTACAACGTCGTGGTTTCCAATTGCGTACTTAACCTGGTGCCCGACAAGCAAAAGGCATTTGCCGAAATCATGCGGGTGCTGAAACCCGGAGGCCATTTCTGCGTTTCCGACGTGGTGACACGGGGCGACTTGCCCGAAGCCCTCCGCAAGGATGCCGAAATGTATGCCGGATGCGTTGCAGGTGCGACCGACATGCAGGAATATCTGCATATCATAACAGAGGCAGGATTTGAAAACGTGGTCGTTCACAAACAGAAGGTCATTGAAATCCCGGAACAGGTGCTGGGCTCCTACCTGGCCCCGGAAGAAGCGGCAGGCTTCCGCAATGGCACCACCGGAATCTTCAGCATCACCGTGTCGGCACATAAACCACACTAAAGAAACAGCACATGACAGAAAAAAAGCAAATCGGATTCTTCGAGAAATACCTATCCCTGTGGGTGATCCTTTGCATTGCCGGAGGTATTGCCCTGGGACATTTCAACGGCGAGCAGGTGCAGTTCCTGAGCAAGCTCGAAATCTACAAGGTCAACATTCCGGTAGCCATACTCATCTGGCTGATGATCTATCCCATGATGCTGCAGGTCGACTTCTCGAGCCTGAAAAACATCCGGAAGAGCCCAAAGGGACTCATCCTTACCGTGGTGGTCAACTGGCTCATCAAGCCCTTCACGATGGCCTTTTTCGCCTGGATCTTTTTCACCAAGCTCTACGGGGCTTTTATCGAACCCGAACTGGCCGGTGAATACATTGCGGGGGCCATACTTCTGGGCGCGGCGCCATGTACGGCCATGGTCTTTGTTTGGAGTTACCTGTCCGACGGCGACCCTAACTACACGCTTGTACAGGTATCGGTCAACGACCTGATCATCCTGGTGGCCTTTGTGCCTATTGTCGGACTTCTGCTGGGGATCACCGACATCACCATACCCTACGATACACTGGTGGCCAGTGTGGTCGTCTTTGTCGTCATTCCGCTGGTGGCAGGATTCCTCACCCACAAAAGCCTGATCACCAGGTATGGAGAGGAATGGTTTACCAAGGTATTCCTGCCGAAATTCAAGCCCGTGTCGATCATTGCCCTGCTGGTTACGCTGGTGTTGCTCTTCGCATTCCAGGGAACCACCATCCTTGAGCGGCCCCTTATCATCTTGCTGGTAGCTGTGCCCCTGGTGTTGCAAACCTATTTTATCTTCTTCGTTACCTGGTTCGGGGGACGAAAGCTGAAGCTGCCCTACCCAATCTGCGCCCCGGCCTCCATGATCGGTGCCAGCAACTTCTTCGAGCTGGCGGTAGCCGTGGCCATTGCCCTCTTCGGACTGCAATCGCCCGCCGCCATGGTAACGGTGGTCGGTGTGCTGGTCGAGGTACCGGTGATGCTGTCGCTGGTGGCTATCGCCAAGAGATGGCGAAATAATTGATTTAAATGCCACCTGCCCTGCTGGCAGTTGGCATTTAATATACTTATCGATGTTGGTCGAGCAATATCATATTCCCATCAGGGTCGGTCAGCATCAGGCTGGCAGGGCCGGTGGAGTTTTCGTCGGCCTCGCTCATCAGGATAAGTCCGCTGCCCTTTAACCGTTTCTGGATTTCGCGGATATCGTTGAACTCTGCCACATTACTGGCGTTTTCGTCCCAACCCGGATTGAAAGTCAGGATATTGCCCTCAAACATCCCCTGAAACAGTCCGATCAGTGCGTTCCCGTTTTTCATGATCAGATAGTTTTGCTCCTTGCTGCCCCCAAATGCGGTAAAACCCAGCTTTTCGTAAAACTCGCGTGAGGCATTCAGGTCCTTCACGCTTAAACTCATCGAGAAGGCACCCAGCTTCAATTGATCCGAATTCACGGATTGTGCAGATTCAACCGGGGCATTTCCCGGATTCTTTGTAACAACCCTGTTAAGGAAGTAACCGACCGCAAAGGCCACCAACAATCCGGCAGTGATCAAGATTCTGTGATTCATGTTATAATGATTTTATTTAAAGATATTGATTTTTAAAGGCATTCCGGTTTAGTCCCTGGCGGCCAGGATGACATGCGCCCTTTGGGAGAAAATGGCATGGAAAGGGTATGCCATTTCCATGCCATTTCCCTATAAGCCATTCACCAAGGGTATAATTACCTGGTCCTTCTCCACACTGAACCGATAGAGGCCCGACTGGTTATCCCACTCCATGGTTACCGGGACTATCCGGGTTCTTCTCGGACTGACCTGATCATTGCTGAAGTGCACATGGTACACGTAATACAACCGGTTGTCAGGACCTTTGAACAGGTCGCCATGGCCTGAGCCATTCTCGCCCACGATGGAACGGTGGATGATGGGATTGCCACTATGCTTTGTCCAGGGCCCCATTGGAGAATCGGCCACCGCATAACCTACCGCGTAGTCGATGTTCATGAAATGGTTGGCCGAATAAAAGAGGTAATATTTGTCTTTCATCCTAAGGACCGTCGGCCCTTCCATGATCGGCACCGATTCATAATTGGGCGTGGCCTCCCAGGGTTCGGTCTGGCCAAAACATTGTGTAAGCGTTTCGGGCTTTATTTTGCCTTTCTGCATGTCGAATTCGGCCACCCACAGGTAATTGCCATTGTTGAAACGCACATGGTAGAGATAGTATTTCCCATCATCGTCCCGAAATATGTAGGAGTCGATGTTCTTTTCCGATCCGTCAATGGGGGCTACTTCTTCTTGCCTGAACGGTCCAAGCAACGACTGTGACCGGGCCAGTACGGTTTGCTCATTGGCCGTATAGGTCAGGTACCAGGCATCCTCCACCTTCAGGATTTGCGGTGCCCAGAAACCCTTGTCGCCAAAGGCCTGGACCCCTTTCGTCAGAATCATGTGCACCCCTTCCCTGGCACCTTTCGGCGGCACCCAGTTGACCAGGTCGTCCGATTCCAGCATCGAAAAACCTGCAGGCCCTCCCCTGCTGCCACCGGTACCTGTCATGTAGTATTTGCCCCCTTCATGATAGATGGTGGGATCGGCAAAAAATATCTCCTCCTTTTCCTGCGCCCCCACCTGCCAGGCTACCACGACCATCAGCGCAAAGATGACTAACTGTTTCATGTTTATATAGTTTCCTTAAAGATAGAAAATTTCAAGTTTATAAGGAATTGTTCCCTGATTACCATGACGACAATTGCATGATGGAAGAGGAAAGAGGTCCTTCCCTGGCGGTCAGAATGACATTCGCATTTGGGAGAGAATCGCATGAAAAGGGCATGCCCAGCGGTGTAAACACACTTGACCACTCAAATTATTATGATGATTTGTATGGTTAATGAACCCAAAAATGCATTTTTTTTTATAAATAAATACCTAAATGTATTTATATCTCAATTTATTGTTGTAATTTACTCAATGAAAATTGTAATAATTCACCCAACCAGCAATTAGATTTTTAATTTTTAAGGCCTGTTTTACTTATAAGTAAATGATCATTGGGTTATAATGAATTGGATTGACACAGTAAACATCCAACTGGTTATCCATGCAAATTTAATCCAAATGGCAATGTTATGCCAATACCCGATTACACCCATTTTACACCTCAATATTTTCCAATTAAACTGTAAACAACTCTTATTATGAAGAAATTTACATTCATTAAACAAAAACGGATGTATGTCCGAAACCGCCTCCTGTTGCTGCTTCTATTAATGGGAGGAGCCTTCGTAGCAAACTCCCAGCGGGTCTATCCCGATATGGCCGTAACGATATCGTCCGGAGGCTCTGACTACCTGCTAACATTTACCTTTGATGGAGCAGGAGTGGTCAATTGTACCGAAAGCGTAGTGCATGATATCGGTATTTTTAAAAACAATGACGACCCGCCGATACACACCATCAACGGTTCAGGAAGCCTGAACAGTGGTTCGTTTACCTATGTTGCCGGGCCGAACAATTCGGGATCTTGGGGCATGCGCTATCGCGAACGGGAAGACTGCGCCCTGGCCTGGTGCAATTGCGTGGCCTGGATCTGGAGCGGTTATCCTAGGGCCAACAGCTCCGATGACAGGGGAGCCGGATACAGTGTATTGACCTATGTAACCACTGCACCCATCAAATCGCCAACCAATGTCACCGCTTCTTCCGAAGAATTTTACGACAAGATTACCCTCAACTGGGGTAAAGGAACCGACATACCCGACGCAAATGTGCAATACCGCATTTACAGGGGAACCACCCAGAATAACGGGACACTCGTCCACACCGCAGGGGGTGGCGAACGCACATGGACCGACAATACCATTGAGCCCAACGACGAATATTACTATTGGGTTACAACCTATACTTCCTCCTGGGGTGGCCACGAGTCGCCACGCTCAGCTGGAAATTCAGTATTGGGAAAAGCAAAAAAACTGGTTATCAATGCCTCTGATGGTTTATATACCAACAGGGTGCGAATCGATTGGGAAGATTTGTCATCGTTCGCCGAAGAAATCAGGGTCGAACGCAGCATCCCCAATTCGACCGAAAAGGAAGAACTGGCCATTCTGAGCAAGAATGCCAAAACCTACAACGACAACGAAGCCATTCCCGGCTATAACTATACCTATTATATAACCCCAATCCGTCCGTCGCGTATTTTCAATTTCTTAAAGGATACCGGATACAAGAAACCCGACGGCATGATCAAGGGGAACGTTACCTCGGTGATGGGTGCCGGCGTTGAGGGAGTCACGGTTTGTGCCATACCCATCACCGCAAACCTGCCCGCAGGAGCCATTCCTGTCCCGGCAAGCGGCTATTGTGCCGTTACCGACATTGATGGCTATTACGAAATCAGGAATGTGTATTACTTCGATGAAGCACAGTTTAAAATAGTCCCATCCAAATCGGGGCCTACCGGACCACACATCTTTAATCCCGATACCATTACGCGCCGGCTTGATTTGAATGCCCGTTTAAGTTCGGGGGCCAATTTCACCGATGAAAGCGTGTTTACCGTTTCGGGAAGGGTCACTTTCCCGACTTCGTCGACCAATGTCGAATGCGGCGTGCCCGATGTCGAAATCCTGTTCAACAACGAACGCAGGGGCATCCTCACCAAGTCCGACGGAACATGGAGCTATGCCATCCAGGAAGAGGGAACCTATTCCTTCACGCCCAAATTCATGCACCATACTTTCGAGAATGAAGATGGTGACACTACGACCACTGTCCTGGTAAATGATGACATTGCCGGAATTGATTTCCTGAATACCCAGGTCGACAGCATCAAGGTCAGGGTGCAAGGTGGCTGCGGAACCCCGCTGGGCGATTATGCCTCGGTAAGGGTAACCTCGCCCGGAAATTGTTTCAACCAGGTTTTCCAGACTGACGAGAATGGCTTGCTGACCCTGAAAAACCTGCCTGCCCGCAAGTACAGCATCCAGGTGATTGGTATCTATCCGGTGGATTCAAATATCATGGACCAGATCGGGAATAAGCCCATCGAACTTGATTTGACGGTTCGCGACACAACCGAAATGATTTCGGAGCGTGACAGCATTTCAATCACTCCTGCCGACACAACGATTCTGTCGAACGGAAGTGTGTACATCACGCCCGCCGATACCACCATTACAACGGTTAGCGACACTGTTAGAAGCGAAGTCATACCCAAGGCTGACTTCATCTATTTCTCGCCCCTGCAGGTCGAGGTTGACTTTGCGGCATCAGGTGCCGAAATCATTGATTGTGGCGACCCCAACAACCCGCTTATCCTGATGGAGCAAAACACCAATTATTTCCTGACCTTTGAAGTGACCGAACAACTCGGCGGTTGCCCTGTCAAGGAAGGTAAATTGCGGATATTCGACTTTGTAAGCGATAAGGGCGACTCACCCATTGAAATACCCATCCAAAATGCGATCGCGATTTATAATGTGGAGGCTGGTTTGCCCAATCTTGCTGAAAGCCCGACCCACAGCCATGAAAAGCTGTTGTATGTGTTGCCAAAAGTGGGTTTCATGGACGCACAGCCGGCCGATTACTGGATTGCCGTAACCGGGGTTGTAACCCAGGCTCCGTCGTTCGTAACCCGTTCGGTTGACCTGCCCATGCTTGTTTTGCACGATCCTCCGGGTGACGAAAGCTATGCGTATGTCGAAAAGGGCACGCAGTTCAGAAGCTTCGAATCGCACGAAGTATTGGTTGGGGGCGAAGCCGGGGTTTTTGCCAATTTATTGATTGGGGCAAAAGTGATCACCCCGTTTTCGACCAATGGATTCGGCACCATGGTCAATTTCAAGGCCGTGGCCGGAAGGGACAATTTTAACCGCACCGGAGTCGAAACGACCATTACCTTCAATGAAACCTTCTCCACCTCAAGCTCCGATATCTTTACGGGCAACGACGGGGATGTGTATATAGGTGCGGCATTCAATCAGGAATTTGCCATTGGCGACGAACTTTCGTTCAACAAAAACACCTGCCAGTTCGAGACCAGGGTGGTGCCGACTATTGATGTTACGGGATTTGCAACCACTTTCATGTACACCGAAAAACACATCAAAACCACGCTGTTGCCAAAGCTGGGTGAATTAAGGGCTGCCATCATCAACAACCGCGATGCAAGCCAGCTGACCGAAGAGGAGAAAATACAGGCAAACCAGCTGTTATTCGACAGCCTGCACTGGGCAAAAGTGCTTGACTTAAATGCAGAAAACCGTGATGCAAAAGCCATTTTCAAGGAAAATAAGTCGTTCAGTGCCGGGGCGCAGTATCAAAACACGTATACTACCGACGAATTTAATTCGGTATCTTACGAATACAACACGTTTGTAAACCTTGACCTCGACATTGGGATAAAAATCGACAATGCGTCAGGTGCATGGTTCGACAGCGAACTGGGCTTCACCTCGAAATTCAGGTGGGGTACCCGAGCCAATGAGGGAAATGATACAACCTACACCCGATCGGTGGGATATGTATTGTCTGATGACGACGTCGGCGACTTCTTCAGTGTCGATATCCTCGAAGATAAAGCATACGGGGTACCAGCCTTCAGGCTGAAACTCGGCACCACAAGCTGTCCGCACGAACCAGGCACGCAAGCCCGCGACAAAGCCAGCATTACATTTACCGAACCGCAGATAAACAATGTCCCCATTGGCGGACAGGCAGTTTTTGTGGCCAGGCTGACCAATGAGAGCGAAAGCAGGGAAACCAGGGAATATGGGGTCAGGGTGATCTCGACAACCAATCCCGACGGCGCAATCATCAAAATCGGAGGACAACAGATCAATAATTCGGGTGCAAACTTTTTCCTCGACTTCAGGCAGACGGCCGAAGTTGCGCTTACCGTTGAAAAAGGGCCCTTTGCCGCCAGTTACGACTCCATAGGGATTATGATGTATCCCCCCTGTGAACTCGATATATGGGACAACGGTGGCGATGTCACCAATGCCGATACTGCGTGGATTTTCGTGAATTTCCAAACCAATTGTTCCAATGTGGCATTGCACCTGCCCGGAGATGGCTGGCTTGTTAACCAGAATAACCAAAACATCCTCAACGTCGCCTTTACGGGCTATGACATGAATAACGATTATCTCCAGAGCATCACACTGCAGTACAAAAGGGAAGGCCAGGGATGGATTGATGTAACCACCATCCCCAAAGAGGATTTATTGCAAGCCTTTTACGATTATCCGTTTGATGTTTCAGGATTGCCCGACGGCCCATACAGGTTGAGGGCCAAAGCATGGTGCGGAATTGAAGGCGGTATCTCATACTCTTCCGAACAGACAGGCATCATTGACCGTACTTCACTCGAACCATTCGGGATGCCCTCCCCTTCCGACGGATTCCTCCGTCTCGGCCAGGAGATCAGCGTCACGTTCGACAAAGACATCAATTGTAACTTCAGCAGTTACGATAGCTCGAAACCCGATCCTGTGGTTAAATTGTTTCTCGAGGATGGCACCGAGATCCCGGCAACCATTCAGTGTTCCGAAAACCAGGATAAAATCATCATTGTTCCCAATGATGACTTATTCGAACAGCCATGGCTCAACGGAGTGAAAGTGTTTGCCGTGGTCGAAAACATCCAGGATATATCCGGAAATGTGCAGAAGTACAAAACCGAATGGTCATTCCTGGTCAATGTCCGTCCGGTGGCCTGGAACCCTGTAAGTGTCCATCTTACTGCCATGGAAACCGAAGTGGTGGTGTTTAACACGACCCTCATTAATACCGCGGGACTGAACAAGCCTTTTATCCTTACCGAATGGCCCGATTGGATGACACCTTCCGTAACAACGGCATCCGTGCTCGCAGGTAACAGTTTCAACATCCAGCTGACAGTTGTGGAGGGACTAAATCCCGGATATTATGAAGGACAGGTGGTTGCCATGGTTGACGGGGTTGCCGAAATCCTCCATGTTTCACTTGAACTGTATGCACAGGAAATCGGCTGGTATGTAAACCATTCACAATATGAACACAGCATGAATGTGGTTGCCCAGTTCAGCAGCGACGAGGGTGACCTTAACCTGTCGACCGGCTTGCGCGACAAGATTGCAGCCTTTGTAAACGGTGAACTGCGTGGTGTGGGTAATATCCAGTATGTAAAGGACCTCGACAAATATGCGGCATTCATTAACGTGGTTAGCAACCAAAGTGGCGAAAATGGCAGTTTGCTCGAAGCAGAGGATTATGTGGCCGATTTGAGTGTCCAGGACATCACGGTTACCGATAACGGGACATCATCCGGGGCAACCAGGTTTAAAAAGAGCAACTGGACTGATTTCCACATCGTGGCTTCCAAATCCGGAACGTTCGATATCGAATTCCGACTGGCCAGCATCAAGGCAGGCGAAAAAGCCAATATCCTGATCGACGGTGTCATTAAGGCTACCATTGATATCCCTGCCACCGGCAGTACCGCCACCTATGTCACTTTACCGGCCGAAATCCAGATCGATGAAGGCGAGCATGTATTGCGGATCCAGTCCATCAATGCCGAGTTCGACCTGAACTGGATCAATTTCCCTGAATACCATGTCCGAAACAAATATTCGACCGAAGTCATTGATTTCAGGATGTGGGACGGACTGAACGGAATTGAATATGGCGCCGTCGAGAAACTGACTTTCTTTGGCGACGGTGTGGTCGGTTCGGTAGCGAAACCCTTTATCCTGCATCCGGCAGGTGGCATCCAGGAAATGGTATTGTCGAAGGGCTGGACCTGGATTTCGGTCAACAAGGTGGCTACTGACATGAGTTTGGGCAATGTTTTCCAAAGCATTACCTCACCCACGTCGCTCAACGACATCACGCTGAAATCGCAAACATCCTTTGCCCAGTACAATAAAAATACCGGGTGGCAGGGTTCACTGTCATCGGTTGATCTGGTTTCGGGTTACCTGATTCACCTGAGTTCACATTCCGACACGCTCAGCCTGATTGGCAAGGCACCCGAAAGCAATGTGGTCATTTCACTCAACCCGAAATGGAACTGGATCGGTTACCCGAAACAGGAAGTGATGGAGGCCAATGATGTATTGAGCCAGCTGACATCCAACCCCGGCGATATCGTGAAAAGCCAGTTCGAATTTGCCGAGTACAACGAGGGAATCAATTCGTGGATTGGCGACCTGAAATACTTCAGTCCTGGCAGGGGATATAAATTATTTGTATCCGATCCGGCCAGTATCACTTACCTGAAATCGGCAAGCAGTGACGACATGTACCTGAAACACGAGTACAACATGACACTGACCGCCACGGTCGAGTTTGGTGTGCTTCCGGTTTCCGACCATTACGACCTGAGGACCTATATCAATGGCCAGCTCAGGGGTGAAGCGCCGCTCACTTTTGTCGAAGGACTAGGTAAGATCATGACGTTTAACATGATTTATGGCGACCGGAACGATATAGGCGAAACTGTACAAACGGTTTTGTGGGACAAGTTCAACCAGAAGGAGGTTGTTCTGTCATCGGAAAGGCTGGTATTTGGCATCGACAAGATTGCCGGTACCATCAGCAATCCGGTAGTGCTTTCGGCCATGACCGTTGATGTAACGAACAGTCCCGAAAACCTGTTCAGGTTCGAGACCTATCCGAACCCATTCTCAGACAGGGCGAAGATCAGTTACTACCTGCCATTCGACACGTATGTGGTTCTCAGGATCACCGATTCGTTCGGCAGGGAAATCCGCAGGATTGCCGACGAAAACCAACGGGCGGGCAATTACGACTACGTCTTTGAAGCCAATGACCTGCCGGCCGGAATATATTTCAGCACGCTGATCATTGGAGAAACCATCCAAACGAAAAAGCTGATCCTGTTTAAGGATTAATTGGAATAGCAATCTCTGTTTTAAAAAAATTGCCCGGGAATACCGGGCATTTTTTTATCCCTACCCCTAGTTTGCAACTAGGGGTTTTTGGCAATGGGTTTGTAACCCATCATGAGATCCTTTCCTGGCGCTACCAATGCCCATTTTCCCAAATGATGATTACTTGAAGAGGTCCTTCACTTGCAGTCAGGATGACTACATCACCTGATAAAAATCAAAAGGATGACCTGGAATGTGGCCAGGCCAATGAATGCCACAACCACCGACCTGGCCCACCCGAGGCGCTGGGCCAACCTGATTCCCAGGGCAAACAAAGTCAGGATCCAGAAAAAATAAATGGCATACAGGGTCAGAAGCAATCCGCGCCAAAAGGTAGGCTCGTTCAACAGCCTTTCGTATTCGCGCATATCGATGACACCTATCACGCTAAGCAAGGCATCCGTCAGGTCGTGTAACAACGAGCTCCAGGTAGCCACGCCCACACCGAAACCGATGATGGCCAGCACCTGGTCGAAACCACCCTTCCCTTTTAACAGGCGCGATATCAGGTATACGGTACCGGCCGCCCCTATCCAGCTTAAATAATAGCCCGGCAAAGCCAACACAATGTCGTACTTGAAATATTCCTCAATCGGCAAGGCCAGCCAGGGTTTGAAGGTCGAAGGGGAACCACCGGCAAGGTATGCCATCACATAAAACAGGGTGTACCCCAAGGCCGGCACCAGCAAGGCATAAAAGCCATACGGCAGGCTTTTGCCGCTGTCGAAAATGAACCGGAAGGTACGCCTCGGTTGATAAAACATCCTGAGGTAAATTGCCAAAAAGCCAGCATTCATAATCCATGGCATTTTTGTGGATTTGTCAATGGCTGCTATCCAGGGATAGTACTGAAGTGGTGAGTCTGCCTGGCATCAGCAAAAATGACCAGTATGACCTTTTACTTCTTTTGCAGGTGAATGGCAAAACCTCCCCCTTTTTTCATGTTGATCCTGAGGGAATCCGCACTGTTCACTCTTTTCTTTTCGACCCGGTAATCACTGGCATTCCGGTTGGCATTGATGCCGTCAAGCAACAGGGTGGCATCGTATTCACCAGAGGTAAACCCGGATAAGTCGATTTCCACTTCCCGCTCATCCCAGTTGGTCAGGCCGCCAATGTACCAATCATCGCCTTTCTGTCGCGCCACCACCACATAATCGCCCAATTTGCCGGAAAGCACGCGGGTTTCGTCCCAGGTAACCGGAACATCCGACAGGAATTTCAGGATATCGGGGTGCTTCTCATACGAAGTGGGGGCATCGCACAGCATTTGCAAAGGGGCATGGTAAACCACGTACATCCCCAATTGATGTGCCCTTGTACCGTAACTCATCGGATTTTCAAAACTCTGGTGAAAGTCGCCCTGCACCGAATTGGTCATGGCACCCGGGGTATAATCCATCGGTCCTGCCATCATCCTGATAAAGGCGATATCAACATTATGCCCGGGAGTTTCTCCGGTCGAAAACTTGTTGTATTCGTTTCCCCTGACGGCCTCATAATTGATCAGGTTGGGATAGGTACGGTGCAATCCGGTGGGTTTGCTGCAACCATGGTAGTCGACCAGCAATTCATATTTGGCCGCTTCGCGAACCAACCGTTCGTAAAACTCGATGGCCAGCTGGTCGTCCCTGTCAATAAAATCGACCTTTATTCCGGCCACTCCCCACTTTTTAAACAGCTCAAATGCTTCCTTGTACTGGCGGTCAATGGTGTGCCATACCGCCCACAGGATGATTTTCACGCCTTTTTCCCTGGCGTATTGGGTAAGGTGTTCCATGTTCACATGGGGCGAGGGCAGCAATACGTCAAACTGGTCAGACCAGCCTTCATCCATGATGATGTATTCAATATCGTTCGCGGCGGCAAAATCAATAAAGTATTCATAGGTTTTGTCGTTGATGCCTGTCTCGAAATCCACGCCTTCCAGATTAAGGGCATTCCACCAGTCCCACGCGACTTTCCCCGGCTTGATCCAATCGGTTTTAATGGCCGCAGGGCGTGCGAGTTTATAGACCAGGTCCGAGTCAACCAGGTCGATGTCTTCGCGGGCCACCCCGATCACCCTCCACGGAAAATCGCGTTTCCCGTTTGTTTTGGCTATATAGGCAGCCCGTTCCGTGACCACCATGTTGAACATTGAATGTCCGCCGGGCTCCCAGCTTAAAGGGTATTTAGCGAAACTGCCATTCAGGTATGAACGGGTATGTGTCCCTTTTCTTGTCAGGTAAAAACCCGGGTACTCAAACACATCCGATTCGGCGATGGCAAGCTTTACATTGCCCTGGTCGATGATGGAGGGAAGGCTTATCAGGTTGCTGGTCCCAACAGCCGACAAATGTTGCCGGGTGTACAGTGTCTCATAACTAGAGGTATAGGAATCGACCACATGGTTGACCATGGGATAATTTTCAAGAAACCGGTATTCGATTTCCTCGTCGTTCACGATCAGCTCCCCATCGTGCCTCGACTGGAAACGGTAGGCAACCCCATCGTTGTATGCCCTGAACAGGATGTTATACCCACCCCTGAATTGCAGTTTCAGTTCGTTGTATTCATTGGCGACTTCACTGCGGTTACCCCACACGGTTTTGATGACCTCGCTGACCGAACCCTTTTCACTGTTCTCGAGCACCGGTTGATAACCAAACACCCCTTTGCTGGTCGACATTGAAATTGGCGAGAACCACATCACTTCCTTTCCGTCGACTTCCAGATTGTAGTAAACGCGGTCGGTTAACTTGACCTGAATCCTGAGATTCCCGTCAGGCGACGTGACCGACAATGGTTGTGCATTCAAAATGTTGGCAGCCATAAGCAAAGCGAATAAAATCAATGGAGTTCTCATACTATACATTGTAAGTTGGTTATTTCTCTGGTTAGATTCCTACAAATTTAAAAATTATTGTAACCCATTATAAGGAAAGGGCATGCCCCTCTACCCCGAATTTACAATTCGGGGTTTATGGTCCTGGGTTTGTAACCCACCGTGAGGTCCTTCCCTGGCGGTCAGGTTGACATGCGCATTTTGGGAGGAAAGGGCATGCCCTTTCCCTACAATACGCCATCCAAAAATAAATTGTTAAATAAAGATCATTCCCACCCCTACCCCGAATCCTCGATAAATATCGGGAGTAATTCGGGGTTAAAGGCCATGGGTTTGTAACCCATTAAAAATCATTCCCACCCCCATTTATATTAATCATATAAATTACCTTTACCCCCCTAAACCAACCTTTATGAACGACCTTGACAACCACTGGAAAACCATTTACAGGGTGGGTGCCATTACCACCATCATTGTCCTGTGCGGCATTGTCGCCGACATGGTGGTCGGTTCCATAACCGGGGCCGACATCACTGCACTTCCGCCGACCGCCACGGAGCGATTCATGCAGATGAACGACAACCCATGGCTGGGACTGTACAACCTCGACCTGCTGAACATGGTCATGCAGATCATCTTCATCCCCTCCATGTTTGCCCTTTACGGGGCACACCGGAAGGTGATGCAACCGATGGCCATGCTCGCGCTTATCCTGTTCCTGTTCGCCACCACCCTGTTTGTGGCCGGCAATACCGCCCTGACCATGCTCGATTTGAGCCACCGATATTTCGCGGCCGGATCAGAAGGGCAGCGTATGCTGATTGCGGCTGCGGGTGAGGCCATGCTGGCCAAAGGTGCCCATGGCAGCCGGGGCGTGTTTCTGGGCTTTGCCCTCATCCCGTTCGCCAATGCCTTGATGTCGGTCGTCATGTTGCAGGGGAGAGTCTTCAGCCGCACCACCTCGTGGTTTGGCATCATCGGCAACTCGCTGATGGTGGTGTATGTCATCCTGGTGACCTTTGTCCCCCGCGTCGAAACCATGGCCATGGCCTTTGCCATGACTGCCGGACTGCTTGTCATGGGATGGATGGGGATATTTATGGTAAAACTTTACCAGGGCATTAATGAGTGACATGACCTGAGCAAGCCCTGCACCAAACATCTTCGCAGGTAACCCTGTAAGGAATTTGAGGGGGACAGGATGACAGAGGTATCCTTGGGTAATATTATTTGATCAAGCCCTGAACCAACCATCTTCGCAGGTAACCCTGTAAGGAATTTGAGGGGGACAGGATGACAGGGATATCCTTGGGAATTTTATTAATCAAGCCCTGCACCAACCATCTTCTCAGGTAACCCTGTAAGGAATTTGAGGGGGACAGGACGACAGAGGTATCCTTGGGTAATATTATTTGATCAAGCCATGCACCAAACATCTTCGCAGGTAACCCTGTAAGGAATTTGAGGGGGACAGGATGACAGGGATATCCTTGGGAATTTTATTAATCAAGCCCTGCACCAACCATCTTCTCAGGTAACCCTGTAAGGGATTTGAGTGGGACAGGATAACAGAGGTATCCTTGGGTAATATTATTTAATCAAGCCATGCACCAACCATCTTCTCAGGTAACTCTGTAAGGAATTTGAGGGGGACAGGACGACAGAGGTATCCTTGGGTAATATTATTTGATCAAGCCATGCACCAAACATCTTCGCAGGTAACCCTGTAAGGAATATGAGGGGGACAGGATGACAGAGGTATCCTTGGGTAATATTATTTGATCAAGCCCTGAACCAACCATCTTCTCAGGTAACCCTGTAAGGGTGACATGATTGTAAAAACATGAACATCCCATCCCACCCCATCCAGAGTTTTCCTGGTTGCCGAAGGCAATCAGGAAAACTTCACAAAAATCAATCAAAAAAACTTCAGTTTGGTCTTTCATTTTTACCCGGCAATTCCTAACTTTAGAAACGATACTTCCTAAATAATTGAAATTCAATATTTATGGAAAAGGAATATGTTAAGACAGCAACCGAGGAGAATGAATACCAGCCTCTATTTAAGGCACCCTCTAGGCTTAGTCGGATTTATGAAGAGATAAGAAACGAGAATCCGGAACTGGATGAAATTGTTTCCTTGCGAATTGCAAATACAGTCTTGTCAAGGGAGGATGACATCCTCTCATTGAATCCATCTTCGTAAAGGATGTCATCCTTAGAAATTACGTGTATAGATAAACGCCATTTTCTATACATATCAGTGTCAACATGTATAAAAATACATTGTTATCTGATTATTCCGGACAAACTTGTACCACCTATTCCGGGACATATTGGATCACTTCATTTAGGATGAACTTGAGGCAAAATAGACAATAAAAGGGAATATTTCTGGGGGGGGGCGTGGGGTCGCAGGTTCAAATCCAGTCGCCCCGGATAATCATTCCTCCCAAAAACTTTGATTCGTTGGTTTGTTCTCTTTATTGGTTTCCTTTTTCGAAGAATATACCAGATTCTCACAAATCTGCTCCAAACAATCGAGTTGTTTTCCCATCTGACTTATCTGCTTTTCTTGATTTTTCACTATTTGATCGATCTTGAAATACCAAAGGACGATATTCCTAAATAAGAAGAACAACCCTATAAGAATCGCAATTCCAATTATCGCTGATCGCAATGCATCTAAGCTATTCATTTCGCAAATATTTAGTCAATAATAATTAATCAAATTTCAATTTGGGCAAGGATTCGAAGTAGTGTTTCATTATTTACGTCTCAAAACCTGAATTCATTGTTTCGTATCTGAACCACCAAATTACCTTTCTTTTCCGATTTCATGAGCTGCTTAATGTCATTTCTCGAATAATGGGGTCTTTTTTTAAGGCTGGCATGTACCTTTAATACCCCTTATGGCCACTGCCAATGAACGCCTTCAATTAACCCCACTCAGCTCATTAGCGATCATTTCGGCTTGTTTCAGGACGGTTTCTGTGGCCAGCATTTGCATGTCGGGCGGATAACCAAATTTCCGGAGCAATCTTTTAACTGCCACTCTAAGCTTGGCTTTAACGCTTTCCTTGATGGTCCAGTCGATCGAAGCATTCTGCTTGATCGTGTCGGTCAAGACTACTGCCAATTCCCTGAGTTTTTCTTTCTGCATCAGTTCCCTGGCACTGTCGTTATTGGCTACCGCGGTGTAAAAGGCATATTCGAAGTCGGTCAGGTTCATGGCTTTGGCTTCGTTATCCATTTCAACGATGCTTTTGCTTAAATGGATCAGTTCCTCGATGACCTCGGCGGCTGTAAGGATTTTATTGTGATACTTCTTTATTGAATTTTCAAGCATTTCCATCAGGGACTTGCTCTTGACGAGGTTCTTTTTCGTCCTCGATCTTATTTCATCGTTCAATAGTTTTTTCAATACCTCAAGGGCAACATTCTTGTGCTCCATCCCTTTCAGTTCCAATAGGAAATCTTCGGACAGGATTGAAATGTCAGGTTTCTTTATCCCTGCTGCATCAAAAACATCAATTACTTTTTCGGATACCAGGGCTTTGTCAATCACCTGACGTATGGTTGTTTCTATTTGCTCATTGGTTCTGCCTGATCCCGTTCCGTCAAATTTGGCCAACCGGGCTTTCACCGCCTGGAAAAACGAGATTTCATCCTTGACGTCCATTGCCTGATCGTGTGGAATGGCAATCGCAAAAGCCATTGACAAAGCGTTTACCTCATTGATGTATCGTTTCCTGCCATCATCCAAGCCTAAAATATGTTCCTCCGCAGCCAATATCATCGAAAGTTTTTGTGCTGTACCAGCCTGGAAATAATCTTCATAGTTAAACCCGTGGTACATATCCGCAACTACTTCAATCTTCTCAAGCATTAATTGTACCGCTTGTTCCTGTAAAATGGTAGGATCACCCTTTCCGCCTGATTCAGAATAAAATGAAAGTGCTTTTTTCAGGTCAGATGCGATTCCGAGGTAATCAACCACCAACCCACCCGGTTTATCTTTATAAACACGGTTAACCCTTGCAATTGCCTGCATCAGGTTATGGCCTTTCATTGGCTTGTCGATGTATAAGGTGTGCATGCTCGGGGCATCGAAACCGGTGAGCCACATATCGCGGACGATCACCAGCTTCAGTTCATCATCGGGATTTTTCATCCGGTCAGATAAACTCCTTCGCTGCTGCTTTGTGGTATGGTGTTTCGAAATCTTTGGACCATCAGAAGAAGAAGATGTCATCACAACCTTAATTGCTCCCTTGGTCAACTCCTCCGAATGCCATTCAGGCTTTTGACTTATGATTTCCCCATACAAATCGGCGGCAATGCGGCGACTCATGGTCACGATCATGCCTTTGCCCTCAAACACCTCCTGGCGTTGTCCAAAATGCTCGATAATGTCCCTGGCGATCTGCCTTATCCGGTCCTCGCTGCCCACCAGCGCTTCCAGCTGGGTCCACTTGGCCTTGGCCCTTTGGGTGGTGGTCATGTCCTCCTGGTCAAGCTCGTCATCCAACTCATTTACCAGCTCTTTCCCCTCATCGCTCAGGTTCACCTTGGCCAAGCGGCTTTCGTAATAGATGCGAACCGTTGCGCCATCTTCCACCGCCTGGGCAATGTCGTATATGTCGACATAATTGCCGAATACGGCAGGGGTGTTGACATCGGTACTTTCAATGGGAGTGCCTGTAAAACCCAGATAAGTGGCGTTGGGCAAGGCATCGCGCATGTACTTGGCAAAACCATACACGATTTTTTTGCCGATGACCTGTCCCTGTTCGTTACGGTCGTCAATGGTTTTGGCAGTAAATCCGTATTGCGTGCGGTGTGCCTCATCGGCAATCACCACAATATTTTCGCGCTCCGAAAGCATTTCATAGATGTTGCCATCATCGGGCTGAAACTTTTGGATGGTGGTAAAGACCACACCCCCCGAAGCCACTCTCAGCAGTTCCTTCAGGTGGTTCCGGTCGCCAGCCTGCACCGGCTCCTGGCGCAGCAACTGTTTCGAGGCGGCAAATGTATCAAAGAGTTGGTCGTCGAGGTCGTTACGGTCGGTAATCACCACAATGGTAGGGTTGTCGAGGGCCAGTACAATTTTTCCGGTGTAAAAGACCATCGAAAGTGATTTGCCGCTACCCTGGGTGTGCCATACCACACCACCCTTCCGGTCACCAACAGGCTGCGCCTTAACTCCCCGTAATCCATAACTTTCGGGCGATTCCCCTGAAACAAACACGGGCATACGGCTATCCTGGCTATAACCCGATGCACGTAAAGTCGATTCCACCGCCCGGTTGACGGCATAATACTGGTGATAAGCGGCCAGCTTCTTGACAGTTGAAATGGTGATGATTCCGGTATCAGGATCTTCCCGTTTTGTTTTCTCGAAAACGATAAAATGACGGATTAAATCGAGGAGGGTTTCCTTGCTGAGCATCCCGGAAATCAAGGTTTCCAACTGACTTACCAAATGCGATGCTTCAGCTTTCCCATCGGCCGATTTCCAGGCCATGAAACGGCTGAGCCCAGAGGAAATGGTACCTGATTTGGCTTCAAATCCATCGGAAATTATCACAAACCCGTTATAGGTGAATAGGCTTGGAATAATGTATTTATATGTCTCAATTTGGTTATAGGCTGAATGAATGGTTGCATTCTCATCAACCGCATTTTTAATTTCGATGACTACCAACGGGATGCCGTTGACGAATAAAATGACATCAGGGCGTTTGTTGTGGTTGTTTTCAACAACAGTGAATTGGTTGGCAACCACAAAGTCGTTATTGTAAGGATTATTGAAATCTATCAGCCATACAAGATCCCCCCTTTCGCTTCCTTCCACATGTTTTGACACCGGGATACCCTCGGTCAGAAGCCGGTGAAACGCTTCATTGTTGGCCAACAATTCAGGGGAGGCTATGCGTTTAATTTCCCTGATGGCTTCGGCCTGTGCATCGGCAGATATGGATTTATTGATCCGCTTTACGGCAACCCGCAAACGGTCGACCAACAGAACCTGCTCATATGATTCCCGTTCAGGTGTTTCACCATCGGGAGCAATATTGGGTGCATAAATGTATTCGTAACCCAATTTGTCCAGTAACTCGATGGCAAATGATTCGATGGTATTTTCTGTGATTCGGGTCATCCTATACAACAATAGGTTCGTGTTTTTCTAACGCATTTTTTACATCAATATCCAGGAGCTGTTCAATTTCAGAAAAAAACCATTTCCAACGTTCGGTCATTGAATCCAGGTTCCATTGTCCGTTAAATTTATTCAAATTGTAGTCGTTCACTATTTGCTGTGTAATATTGAATGCAGTAATCTTTTCATCCTTATTCTCATATTTACCCTTACCCTTGTAAACATCAATTTTTACATTGAATGGGTTATTGCTTGCCTCAATATTTTTAGCTCCGCTTAACAAGGTAATATTTCCTGCGCTATTGAGCCATTTAGCGGCATAGTTTTTCGAAATGTGATCCCATTCAGGAAATTTTTCATACTTTACTGGTAAGATATGTTCAAGGTGTAAGTCATGATCTAGGTCAATAAACACACTTTTACTTTTGTCGGTAGCATTATATTCCATCATCAATAAAAGTGGCTTACACCACATTTCTGAGGCTATCTGCTCTGAAGTTAAGTTGTAAAGAGCCATCGAAACAATATTGTCTTTATCTATTTTGTTCTGAAGCTCTTTTCGAATTTCAACCATTGGTTTTTTCTCTCTAATCCATTTTATCAAATTAAAAGAGGTTTGCTTTATTTGCGATAATGTTTTCCCTGCAATCCAATACAAATAATAAAACCTCCGTAAATCTATCGTCAAAGCTTCAAACTCATCATAATCAGTATGCAAAGCTGTAAGCAAAATGCCTTTCCAATACATATTCCATCGAAGATACCAGAAGGAATAAATAATGGAATTACGGCTTTCATAAATAAATTTGTAGTAGGAATTGGCGAATTTTTTAATATCGGCAATAACTTCATTAGGGTCAAGCGGAGTAAAGGCTGCCTGTAACTCATCATATAACGATTTCTTTGGATTCTGTCCCAAAATGTAGTATTCGTATATAATGAAAAGATCATTGAGGTTTATATCGCAGGTTTTGATAATCTGTTCCATCTCCCGCCAATCGGCAATAAACTGTTCTTCTTTTAGATTTGATGTTTCACGGTCATCTTTATATTTTGAGTCACTAGTGTCCAAAAGAT
>DF970678.1 GCA_001270045.2 Bacteroidales bacterium 6E
GAGGCTGTCTCAAAAGGGCAGCCTCTTTAATTTGTTGACAACCAACATGTTAATGTTAGCAACTTGTCTTTAAATATCTCATTATCAGCCCAATAATGATTATATTTAAGCATGAGAACAAAACAAGTGAAATTCAAACCATACAACCAAGGCCAGTTGATGGTTTTACCACCCAGCTTTGAGGATCTGATACCCTCCACCCACCCCGTGCGTGTGGTAAATCAGGTGATTGACAAGATAAACCTGAACCCTCTGATGGCTACGTATAAAGGGGGCGGCACCAGCAGTTATCACCCGAGAATGCTGCTTAAAGTACTGGTATATGGCTATTTGTGCAACTTGTATTCTTCGCGCAAAATAGAAGCTGCCCTGCAGGAGAACATTCATTTCATGTGGCTCAGTGCAATGGAGAAACCGGATCACAATACCATAAACCGCTTTCGCAGTGAACGCATGAAGGAAGTGATCCAAGAGGTGTTCAGCCAGGTTGTCCTGATGTTGGTCGACTCCGGACACATTGATCTTCAGAGAGTATATACGGACGGGACCAAGATAGAGGCAAACGCCAATCGTTACACCTTTGTTTGGGGGAATAGCATAAAGAACAATAAACAGCGGATCAAGGAACAGCTTGAGGAGTTGTGGGCATATACACAGGAGATTGCTTCAGAAGAGTTGAAAGATACGGCACCCGTGAACTTCACATCGATTAATCCGGAAACGGTTCGACAGACGATTGAACAAATAGACCAGGCTCTAAAAGATAAACCGGCAGATGAAAAGGTAAAGCAGAAAGTTAAATATGCCAAGAAGAACTGGCCCGACAAGCTGGAAGAATACCAGGAAAAGGAGAAGATTTTAAAGGAAAGGAACAGTTTTTCCAAAACCGATCCCGATGCCACTTTCATGCGTATGAAAGAGGACCATATGCAAAATGGACAGCTAAAACCCGGATATAATGTTCAGATCAGCACCAACAAACAATTTATAGGCAACTACTCCATCCACCAGAGCACAACGGATACGACAACCCTACGTAGTCACCTGGTTTCCTTTGAGAAACTCTATGGTTTTATGCCCGAAGAATTGACTGCCGATGCTGGTTATGGTTCACAAGAGAACTATGAGTTTTTAGAAAACAATGGGATAGAAGGCTATGTAAAGGACAACTATTTTGACAAGACCCAACATGGGAAGGATGATCTGAAAAGGGAGTTTCATCCCGACAATCTTTTCTATAACAAATCGCTTGACTGTTACTATTGTCCAATGGCTCAGCCAATGGTATTCATCGGGTACGAAACAAAAATTACCAAGACAGGTTATCGGGTAACCCTGTCAAGATACCAGGCCCAAAACTGTGAAGGATGTCCTCTTCATGGCAGGTGCCACACCAGCAAGGAAAACAGGATTATAGAAGTGAGCCACAGGGGCAATGAGCTTAGGAACAAAGCCAGAGAGAGATTACGGAGTGAAAAAGGGATAAACCACAGAAAGCAAAGGCCTGTTGATGTCGAACCTGTCTTTGGCATAATAAAGCACAACCGTGGATTCAAAAGATTTATGCTCCGTGGCCTGAACAAGGTTGAAATTGAGTTTGGATTGCTGGCTATTGCCCATAATCTTAAGAAGATTGCATAACCCAAAATGGGGAAAAAAGACCAAAAATCAACTGATTTAAGCCAAAATAAGCCTTAAAAGGACCAATAAGGAAGAATCTCGAGCAAAAGATGTAGTCGAAAGGGAAAACTGATCCGATTGGATCAAAAATGACTCATCGAAAAATAAAAAGAGGCTGACCCGCTTTTGGGACAGCCTCTTCCGTGAATGTATATTAAAGTCGCCCAATTGTCCGCGCCTTTATCAAATCTCCATTTTTGACAATAAATCGCTGATGCCTGCCACCATTTTTTTCGAACAGCTCAACAACCAGTTGCTTTTTATCGGGGATGGTGAATTTTTGAAATGCAAAAACAGTGCTTTCAGATTCTTTCCCTTTCACTGAGGTCAGATAATTGTAATCCCGAACAGGTTCTATAATCGTTTCCTGAATAGCAGTCCGTTTGACTACTTTTTTATCGACGATTTTGAACACAAAGAAGTCAATATCAAATGGAATGTCAGAGGTGTTTTTGATTTCGGTATGGAAGAATAACAGGTTGTTATAACAGAAAATACCCCGGAGCGCGAACTCAACCCCAAACTGGTTACTTTCCGTAAGTTTGTCCTTCTTTCGGCTGGTTTTGTAAATTTTCTCCATAACCATTTGAACGGTCTTGGGTGACTCATCACCTAATTCAGAAAGATTTACCTCCATCGAACTTTCAGGCTGATTGCCCAACTTTTCTGCATGAAGAAAATCGTTCATTTCAATGTTCAGCTTTTCGGGATTGTCTGAATAATTCACGATAAACGAATAGAAACTGCCTTCATCGGTAATCACGGAGAAATTGGTCTCTTCTTTAAAATCTTTTACAGCTGCCTTTACCCTGACAACATTTTCAGCACCTTCAGCTTTTCCGGCAATGATATTGGATGAGCCCAAATCAATGTAGGCAATTCCTGATGGAAAAATCAGGTGAACAGTTTTATCATAGGTAACGTCCAGACAATAAGAGGAAATCACATTGTTTTCTGGAATAACCTTGGTGTGATCATTTTGTGCGTAAAGAGTGAGCGTTGATATAAGAAGTATGACGAAAATTATTGGTTTCATTTTGATGGATTTTAAGATTAAACAATTTGATTTTAATTGGATGGCATCAACAGCAAGCGGTGCCCGGCTTTTAGGGTTACTTTGGTTGTCCTCAGTTTCTTTGAGATATACTGCGATGTTCCCTGGATAAGGCTTCGTCCGAGATCGGCGGCCAGTTGCTGACCGGCAATTGTACCCTGCGTAATGCTGATGCTTGTTCCGGCATCGCGTCCCATGGAAGCTGTGATTTCTTTCAAAGCTGTAGTTTCTACTGAGCCTGGAATAAATAAGCCCTGCAGCCCGTCAACGTCATACGCGGTTAATTGAACCGGAATGATATTGCCGTTATTTTCCAGAGAATGGACAACTATTTGAAGTCGTTCGCCCTGAATCTGCGCGATTCCGGTGATCAGCGAATTCAAAGGAAGTTCCATTTCTCCGGCTTCCACTGGTTCGAGGAGGCGAAGTTTGACGTTTTGCCCGTTAACCAGCGTTTGGGTACTATTCACACAAGCCCAAATCGTATTCCGGTCTTTCTGTTTGCTTTCATTTCCTCCGGTTATGAACGAGAAATTGCGGGGTTGAGAAACCTGTCCGACAAACGTGGAATCACTGATATGCTGTTCGAGTGACGAAACGGTATGATCTTCAATTGACCTTACTGCTTTTGATACTACCTGTTGTTTTGCTTTTCCAACTGGCAAAGAGGCATTTGTCTGTGAAGTTTCTTTCTGGATTGCCGAACCGGATGACTCCGGCAAATATTTCGATGCCAATTGATACGACTTCTCCATCAGCTTTAGCTGTTCAGCCATCCGGTCTGGCTGTTCTTGATGAGCAAGCTGATTTTTTAAGTCTTCCACTTCCTTTTTCAGCTTTTCTGTTTCGGAATCTTCCTTCGGTTTATCGTAGAAATCACCGAGTGTTTGATTGATCCCTTGATACGCTGACACAGAATGCTGCATGGCCATTGCAGGTTGTTTCGTGGCTGAGTACTTTTCACCGAAACTTCGTTTATCTGATTTGCCATCAACCGATAAATCAAACTTTGCAGGCTCCTGTTGCCCGACCATAGCCGAGAACTGGTCCAGCGAACGAACGGGTTTTTCTTCCAAAAGTTTTTCCTGTTCAAAAGCGCTGATTTTGTCTTTTATCAGCTTGCTTTCCCTGGGCATGGGCAGTTCTGTATTTAAACCCGTTGACCCCTTCGTTTCAATACTTTTTTCAGAAGGCCTGAAAATAAGCCAGAGGCTTGCGCCACAAACCGCGAACATCAATGCAAAAACTGCATACTTTTTTAGCTGCTGCTTTTGCTGCGGTTTCAATAGAGTTTTATTGTTTTTGTCCATGAATCACATCTTTAAGTTTATGAATTAAACTGTCCTGTGGTAAATCAAGCGATTTGATATGCTCAATCTCAAGCATCTTATGCACCTCTTGATTATTGAATGAATTCCAAAGCATGACTGAAAAAATAGCACCGAAAAGAAAGCACAGGCCGAATACAGCCGGTTTGCGTTTTTTTTTCGGAATCCGTTCACATGCTTTTCGAATGGTATCATCCAGTGTCTGGCTGGTTTTTCTGATTTTTTCGCTCATGGTTACCGGTTTATGGTTTGAATATCCCTATTCTCCTTCACCGTAAAATTCTCAATAGTGAAGCCATGCGGATTGTTGTCGCTTCGCACCGAATTAATCAGGTCGCAGGTGGTAACCAGGCTCCGCTCTGTAATGTTGCTTTCGCGGATGATAACCTGCCTGGCATAAGTAGATGCCAGATAAGGATAATTTCGAAAGTCAACCACAACACTATCGACCTGAAGGGTTTGATTGATGTTCCCCGAGATAATCCGGTTGAAATACCCTTTTTCTACTAAATCTTTGTAGTAGGTATAAACGCTTTTGTCAGCCAGAAACATCGCCCGGTTGATGTTGGACTCAATGGCGTTTTTATCCGGCGAAAGCGTGAAAAACAGTTCGTGAAAACGCCGGATATGTTCCCGTGCTTCTACCGGGCGGTTCTGGGACAATTCCTGTGAAAGGGCAAGAATTAACGATTTTCCTTTGTCCAGCACATAGATTTTCTGCCGTTGTTTCTCGGCAAACTGATAAGCGCTGAAAACCGAATAGCCGGTAATACCTGCACACAGGATGACAAATACAATCCCGAAAAAACGAATCTGTCTGAAACTCGTTTCGATATTTTTTAATGATTTAAATTCCATAGTTGATTCCTTTTTACTTCTTTAAAAGTTTCCCTGAGATATTTCCGGCAGAAGCCCCGGCTACACCTGCCGCCACAGAACCGGCCTGGCTTGCCGATGAGCTCACATTTCTCCCGTAATTCCCCATACCTCCGGCCATAATAATCCAGTTGGCCACCGTTGGGATGGTGAAATACCCGATGATGCCGATAACCATAAACACGATATACACCCCGTTGGAGGCATCTACCGAATAGTTCGGATCTGCCTGAAGCTTATCGATATCGTTCTGTAACATCAGCACCTGAATCCGGGCCAGGATGGAACTGAACAGGTCGGAAACCGGGAGCCAGAGATAAACTGAGACATACCGCGAGAACCATTGTGTCATGGTGGATTGGAAGCCGTCGTAAACACTGATGGCAAAAGCAATAGGACCAAGGATGGAAAGTACAATCAGGAAGAAAGTGCGGATGGTATCAATAACCAACGCAGCAGCCTGAAACAGCAATTCCAGAATCTCCCGGAAGAAATCACGGATATTCCTTTTCATGTTGTACATGCCCCGCTCAATATACATCCCCGACATAGTGGCCAAATCGGAAGGACTCCAACCCAACTCATCCAGCTTTTTGTCGAACTCCTCATCGCTCACCAGAAAGGCAGTTTCCGGGTTCCGTTTCATGGCCTCGGTTTCCAGTTGCTCCTTTAAGTCACGGTATTTTTGCATGTCAAAAGTCTGCGACTGAAGCATCTGGTTAGTTCCTTTTACCACCGGGCTAAGCACCATGTTGATTGTCCCCAAAACAATTGAAGGAAAAAACATGATGCAAAAGCCAATGGCAAAGGGGCGCAAAAGCGGATAAACGTCAATGGGCTCAGTCCGGGCAAGCGACTGCCAAACGCGGCTAGCCACATATAGCAGCGCCCCCAGTCCCGCTATCCCTTTTGCCACCCCAGCCATTTCGCTGCATAAAGGCATCATCTCCACATAAAGGCTGCGGAGAATCTGATGTAGGTTATCGAATTCCATTACCAGTACCTTTCGTCGGTATTGCCGTAAAGTGCCAACATCCGTTGCGTATCTCCTTTTCGTTGCGCCCTCAGGTACGAAACAGAAAGGTTCTTGTTGGTAAAGTAGCGCACCAGGTTCCGGTAACGCTGCACCGATGTGTAAACGCCGTCAATGACATCCATGCGTTCCTTGTCGGTCATGGAAAGCGAACTGGCGTTGACAATCCCTTTCAGGTCGAGCAACAGGTTACTGCTTTCCAGAAGTAGTTTAGTGTAGCCAAAGGCAATGGCGCCCAGTTCTTCCAAAGTGAAGTTTTCATCCTGAATCATCAATTGGTAGGAATTGATGTAAATATCCGCAATCTCGCCAACCATCAGGATGGTTTGCTGAACTTTACGGGCATCTTTTACCAGGTCGTTCACGGCTTTAAGGGCATCGTAATACTCTTTGCCCTGTTCATATACCTTTTTTACTTCCTGAAAATTCTTGATCACGTTGGAAACCGTGTTCGATGTTTGTACAATTTCGTTAGCGGTATTTACAATACTTTGGACAAGGTTAACCGGGTCGGTCACTACAAATTGCGCTTTCAGGTTAAGAGTGCCGAGCATAATGAGCAGCCCGGCTATTAATAGTCTTGTTTTCATGTTACTAATTTTTGTTGTGAATGATTAAGCGTTTCGCTTACTGGCAGCCAGTTGTTTGATGGCCTGTTCAATATTCCCGTCCAGTTTTTCGGTTAACCGGACAAGTTCCAGTTTCTCAGTTTCTTCGGTGGTGTAAGTGTAATACTCTTCCAAAGAAACTTCGGTGGCATAAACCGCAGACTGCACTCCACCAAGTCCAATCCATACCTCCTTGTATTTACGCCGGGGATGATTAGCTAGGTTGATGGAAAGAATCTGCGATTTTTCTTTTTCGGTCAATCCAAGCAGTTCCTGGATTGAGCCGAACTTATTGATGTATTTGCGCTGATCGAGCAGGATTTTACAATCGGAATTGTTAATAATGCTTTCCTTGACAATTTCTGAGGCTATAATATCATCGACCTCCTGAGTAACCACGACCGCTTCGCCAAAGAATTTTCGAACCGTTTTAAACAGGTATTTGATGTACTCTGCCATCCCTTCTTTGGCTATTGCTTTCCAGGCTTCCTCAATTAATATCATCTTTCGGATGCCTTTTAATCTCCTCATTTTGTTGATGAAAGCCTCCATAATGATGATCGTAACAATAGGAAACAGGATTTTGTGGTCTTTAATCTGATCCAACTCGAAAACGATGAAGCGCTTGTTGAGCAAATCCATTTGTTTGTCCGAATTTAGCAGGTAATCATACTCACCACCCCGATAATAAGGTTCAAGTACGTTCAGGAAATTGGCAATGTCAAAATCCTTCTCGCGTACTTTTTTCTGTTGGAGTGTTTCTGAATACTCATCCCGGACAAATTCATAGAAAGTATTAAAAGACGGAGCTATTGTGCCATCTTGATTCAATCGTTCGATATACTGGCTCACCGCATTTGACAATGCCACCTCCTCTGAGCGCGAGGACGCTTCTTCCTCATTTTTCCAGAGAGTAAGGATCAGCGTTTTAATGCTTTCCTTTTTTTCAATGTCAAACACGCCGTCGTCGGTATAAAATGGATTAAAGGCAATCGGGTTGTCTTCAGTGTAGGTAAAATATACGCCGTCTTCGCCCCTTGTTTTATAATGAATCAAATCACACAATCCCTTGTAGCTGTTCCCGGTATCCACCAGAAGTACATGTGTTCCCTGCTCGTAATATTGCCTGACCATGTGATTGGTGAAAAAGGACTTTCCACTTCCCGAAGGTCCAAGGATGAACTTGTTCCGGTTGGTGATTATCCCTTTTTTCATCGGCAAATCGGAAATATCGAGATGCAGTGGTTTTCCTGTAAGCCGGTCAACCATTTTTATCCCGACTGGCGATAAAGAATCCCGGTAATTGGTTTCACCGTTAAAGAAGCATAAGGCCTGTTCTGTGAATGTGAAAAACGATTCTTCTGATGGGAAGTCCGCCGCATTGCCGGGGATACCCGCCCAAAACAGTGTCGGGACATCCACGGTGTTATAACGCGGCTTGCATTCCATCAACGCAATCTGGGAACCAGTGTCATTTTTAACCTGGCGCAGTTCATCCGGTCTGTCGCTCCATGCCAGCACATTGAAATGCGCCCGCACGGAAACCAGCCCTTTGCTGTGCGCTTCATTCAGGTATTCTTCCAGCCATTGCTTATTAATCTGGTTTGCACGGCTGTATCGCGAAAGCGAGTGCATGTTCCGGGCCATCTTTTCAAAACGGGAAAGGTTGGCCGAATGGTCGTCGATAAAAATGTACTGATTGTAAATATGGTTGCACGACAACAGCAAACCAACGGGCGAAGCGAATGAAAGCAGGCAACTGTTGCGGTCGGTCGAAAGCTTTTCGTACCGGCTTTCGGTATTCACTTTCGCGGGCAGGTCATCCAAATCCGAAAGGGTATGAAGCACCAGGGAATTGTCCCCGATTTTCAATTCTCCCGGATTCAGTGTGATGTCCTGCAAACAGGCAGATTGATCCTGAGAAAGGGAGAAATACTTCTCCACAATTCCCGGTTCCTTTTCCGTGCCGGTAATTTGTTCGGGTGTAAGTCGCGAAAGCCGGATAAAATCACAATCGTTCATGATTTGCTCAAACTGGTTCACAGCTTCCACGAACCGCAAAACCGATTCCTTATTCTTTATCTCTTTCGGCAGAAGGGTGCCCCGTCCCAGCGAACTAAAGGTACTTTGCTGCCTGCTCCCTTCTTTGGTTGTTTTTGTCAGGAACAGGTAGCAGGTGTGGTTCAAATATGGCCGTTCGTTAAAATGGCGCTCAAAGGAAGAACTCAGAAAGCTTAAATCCTGATCCTGCTTTTCCGGCTGGTAATTTTCCCTGATGTACCAGTCCTGTTTGTGAACAATGGAATAATCGGGCAAAACTTTAATCGCTTTGTTCCAGACCGAATGCATGCTTTCGTATTCTTCTGAAGTAACCGTAAACAGTTCGGGTAGCGTAACCTGGAATGCAACGGTAAGGTCTGCATCCTTGCTGATGATGCAACCTTGTTCAACCGAAAGTAAAGGGAACTTGCTTTCGAGGGTGGCAGTTTTTAAAACGCTTCTCATGCTGCCCCCTTTCTTTTTTGGGTGAACAGCCGGAGAACACCTTTCCTATTGATAATCCTGCGTGGAAAAGTCCGGGTTGTCTGGAGTTTCATTAATCCGAAACGGCCAAATTTTCGATTGAGGGAAAATGTCAGCCATACGACAAGAAAAGCCAAAGCCAGCCCGGTAAAAATGCAAACCCACTGGTTTATCCCGACCAGGTACATGATGATAAAAACCACGAATGCACCGAGTAGCCCACCTGCAAAGATGAACAGGTACTGGCTTTGCAGTCCTTTGAACTCTGCCGGTTTGTTCACCCCTTTGTTGATGAAATATTCTGCCATGTTTTTACAGGAAGAATGAACGAAGGATGGTGGCAGCAACAATCAGGAAAATACAGGCACCGAACCAGGCGGCTGCGGTTTTCCCGGTATCGGGGTCACCGCTCGAAAACTTTGAATATACTTTTACGCCGCCGATTAAGCCTACTATGGCGCCGATGGCATAGATTAGCTTCGTTGCCGGGTCGAAATACGAGGTGACCATACTGGTGGCTTCGGTGATTCCGGCAGAGCCGTCGCCTTGTGCAAACAATGCCAGTACCCAAAATGAAAAGAACAGGGTAAATATGGATTTTAATGAATTGATTTTTGCCATAATGATGTTGTTTTTGCTTCCCCGTTGGAAACATGAAGAAGCGGTTTTTACTAATTTTAAATGAAATCTATTGGAGAGATGTGGTGAGAACCACCGGGTAGAACAGGGCTTTACCCGTAATCTTTTTCCTTCATATTTTTCAGAATTTGGTTCATACTCGGGCAGACTTCTTCCTGCCTGGAACCAAATCTAAAGGCTTAAATCACTGAAAAATAAAAAGTGGAGTATGTGGAAGTGTGTGTCTGTGTTTGGCGTAAGTAATGGAAAGAGTTTCTAAGTCTGCTGCCTATTTTAGCAAAACGCATTTATCAGTCATTGGCGTCATTAACGTAACATTTCTAATAGCTCTTGTAACGGCGACTCTAAGAAGTCTTTGAGATTTATATAATTCATTCTTGTCTTCAGGTTTATAGACAATACGACTATTGTAGATCCCTTCATATATTATTACTTCATCAAATTCTTTGCCTTTGGCTTTATGGATTGTCATTATTTGAATTCCCTTAGGGACAATAGACGTTTTACTGAAATGCTCCTGTAGTAATGCACTCCTCACAAGAGAAATGGCCCCTTTGTAATTCCCTCTTTCTCTCCAAAGTTCTGAAAGCCCTGACTGAAGAACAGAACCTTTATGTAAAAGCCTTAAGTAAACCGAATCATGTTCTACGGATTTCAAGATATCTGAATTCGATTTCTTTATAATATCTCTGACTAAAATCCAGTCAGATGAAGGATTTCCAGAGAATTGTAGATGAGAACAATCGTGTGAAATAGTAATGCAGTCTGTTATTATTTTTGCATTACTACTACCTCGTACTTTTCCCGTATTTAAATAGTCAATCAGGACTTTTGAAAGTTTTAGATCAGCTTGGGTAATATTTCCGGCTCCTTTTCTACCTCTGATATAATCAACTAAATGGTAAATTAAACGATTTTTAATTTCCAAGTCCGCCTCTCCTTGTTCCATCAGACCGGCAATGAGGACTGCCGATAACGCAAGAGCTTCTTTTTCTAAGGCAACTTCGTGCTTTAGTATGGGATAAGATTTCCCATTTTTAAGATTCTGCCTTTTTGAAAGACAATCTGATACTTGAAGCATGAGCTGTTTACTTGGAACTAATATTGCAAGTGACCATTCGCTTGTACCTTTATTAAGCCGCTGCAGGGCTAGTAATACCTCCAGTTTTACCTGATTATGAACCTCAGGTATATTTGCATAGTATTTTATACTGACATTTTGATAGGTATTTCCGTTTATATTTCCAGCCAATAAATCATTCCCAAACTTTACGATATCAGTACCGCTACTTCGGTTGTTTTCTTTTTCAAAATCGAATATTGACGGATGAAAATCATCAATGTAATCTTTAATTCTTTTAGGATCAGCGCCTCGAAATTCATATATTCGTTGTTCCGGGTCAGCGAGAGCGATAATTCGACTTCTACTCCCTAACCGCTTTATAAGTAGCCACTCATGATAATTTGTATCCTGAAACTCATCTAAGATGATGATGGGATATGTGTCACAATAAATACTAGTCAGAATTCCACTATTATTAAACAGATTCGCAGAGTATTCCGCAAACAAGTCAAAATGTAATATCCCTTCTTCCAAAAAGAGTCTTTGCTTTTCTTTTGCTAGTTCCTGATCATCTTTTATTTCAGCTAATTTTGCAGCGGCATCTGGAGGAGGTAAAAGTTTAATTCTTTTCACGCCATTTAAAAGATAGCCATGAGATTTAAGAATTTCCCAGGTAAATCCGTGATAAGTATTGATTTCGATGTTCCGTTTTATGTCTAAATTAAACCCCATTTCTGAGATTTGTTCTTCTACTCGGGATACTGTTGCGCGGGCAAAGCTTAGAAACAAAATTTTTTGTCCGGATTTAAGTATTTTTTTCTGAATTTCATGTTTTGCTTTTATCAAAGCAATTGTCGTTTTCCCAGACCCAGGTCCTCCAAGTACAAGTAAATTACCATCTTGAGATAATAATTTCTGCTTTTGTTCCGACAAATCAAACACGGGTAGAAGTTTAGGGTTATTTAATTTTTCTATTGATATCTTTTATTGTAGTTACAATAAAATCAGGCATTTCTTTTCTTTTACATCTAAATAGTAATTCTGCTGCATCACCCGAGCCTTTTCTGCCTTTAAGAAATTTGAGCATTAAAGGTTTTATTTCGTCTCCAGTCATTGAGTCATCAGGTTCTGGTCGAATATGTGTTGGCCAATCTCCCAATTTAACAAGATTAAGCGCATACTTTTTCAAAATTTTTGTTGAAATCCCATTGATGATTACGTTTTCAAATCCTTTCTCGGGAGCTTCATAGCAATGGTCAACACAAGATTCTATTTTTTCTAAATCCTCTTTTGTCTGTTGATCAAAAACCGCAAATACTTCTTTCCCCAAATTTCTAAAGTATTCTCCAAATTTCGCTATTGATGAATCTGTTTCCGCATTTATAACAGCTATCCCTAGAGTATCGAAGTTTCTGTACTTGTCTGGTTTCAGAAGATTCAATTTTTTTGCACAGGCTGGAAAAGAATCGTACTCAGTTCTACCTTCTGCAATTAATACCCTTCGAGCAAGAAGCCCTTCACACAACCGTTTCCGAAACTCTTCACGATAAAATTTTTGTTTAACAGGAGGATTCGCTGATGTACCTCTTAGATTTCCATCTGATTCTCTTTTTATTACTAATATTTGTTCTGGTGGAAATTCCTCTAATATATACGGTGAATGAGATGTAAAAATGGCTTGTGCCGATTTTTGAATAATACTACTTATTATCCTCTTTTGGGTATACGGAGGTATCGCAATTTCAGGCTCTTCCATTGCAAAAATTACGTTTTGTTTTAATTCTGCAATCATTGAAAGCAAAGTGAGTACTAGTGCATTTATGGTTCCGGTACCCTGATGCTGAAAAGGGGCTGAATACTCCTCTCCTTTACTGTTTTTTGCGCCTGTTCCGATAAATACAGTTAATATTTTTCTTAAATGAGAACGTGTCATCTCTGATACCTGTAATTTAGGATTCTCCGCCCACTCGACAGGAACAATTTCTCTTGTGGCTGATTGAATGCTTTCCAATATTTCTGAAATTCCAAGCTCGGGATTATCTGCAACTGTCAATTGACGCAATTGACATAATACGTCTTCCCACATTTGTGGCCGAATTTCTTTAAGCTTCAAGATAATGTCAAGTAAAGAACCTTTATCAAGACTTAAAGCACGAGAACCAGTTCTTATGGTTCTTAGATAAATGAACCCACATAATCGTTTATCACGAGTTCCAAATTTTGGTAGTTCTAATTCATCGCTAATTGGTGAACAAAAAAAAGTATTCCCATAGAAGTCATCTTCCTCTTTATCATACCCCCCTTTAAAACAAACTCTTAATGCCGGTTTAACATTCTCATCGTCTGTAACTGACACCGGAGGACTATCAATCAAATCTTTGTCTTCTATATCCCACCATTCTAAATGATTACGAAAATGTCTTAGTTGTTCTTCATTTAAATCAATAATTAGTGCTTCTATTTCTATAATGATGCTATTCTCTGCTGGACCGATATAATCTCCGGCGTAAAAATCATGTTCATCTATTACGGGATATCGTGATAACCTTTCAGGACCCAAGACGAGGTCGATAGCCTCAATAATGGTTGACTTTCCAACATTATTATCACCAACTATTACAGTATGGCCATTGAAAATTAATTCAGCATTTTTTATCCCTCTGAAATTTTTTATTGATAAAGATTCTATTTTCATAAGAAAGTCTGGTTTAAATCAGGCGTATTTTATTGACACATAAATTATTAGTGCGATTATAAATCTTTAATAAAAGTAATAATATTTTGGATTTATTTTTCTTGTTGTCAAGTATATTGCTCAATATTAAATTCATTAACCCTATCATCCGACCTGACCGCATTTGCATTCTGTGCCAACTTTCCCAAGTGCAAATCAATTAACTCCACAATCCGCTTTTGATAAGCCGGAGATGAATAAGCCATTTGTTCAACCCAATGGGTATTGTCGTTTTCGTGAAGCAGCTTTCCAGTTTTGGCTGCATTTTGTGGTTCTATGCTGCCAACTTCATTAACCACTTCCATCATTTCTTCAAACGTGAGGTCAGAAAAAGATTCCGCAGGAAGCCCAAGTTGTTCCAACTCTTCCTGCTCCTCAACAGAACTTATATCCGGCTCGTATTCCAGCGGCACTTCAATATCCATTTTACCCGATGAGTCGGCTTCTGATACAGAACTTTTCCCGACTGTCAGAACAAATGTACTTTTGCCAACAATTCCTTCCGGGATGTTTTTCTGTCGTGTATTTTCTCTTTCAACGGATGCTGTTCCGGTTTTACGCCATCCTTTCAGCAAAAGGATGATAAGAACCAGTATTGCGGTAATTAGAATAAATCCAGCCATGTCAAACTGTTTTGGGGTTAAAAAATATCCTTATTCTTTTCGTTGTACAGTTTGACAATCTCCTCCTGAAAGTCTTCAAAATGCTGGCTCAGAACATTGTCAACATAATTGAAAATCGAGATTTCATCGTTGCCAATAACACGCACAATCTTTTGAATCCGCTCGTGGTATTCCTGCCGGATGGGAACATGTTTGCCAAACCGTGCTTTGCTGTCGGTTTGCCGGATAAAAACAGACAAGTAGCCGATAGAAACTTCCGTCTTTTTAGCCTTTACCTTACTCGTAGCTTTCTCAGGTTTTTGCTCTGTGGTCTGTTGGCTGTTCTGAATGGTCGAAATCAAATAAGCTTCGTCAATCTCTTCCGGGTTATATTGTTTTCGTGCCATGATTTTACTGTTTAATTGTTTGCAGAATTTCCGTGGCCAGCGCATCGAGGTTACTGCCTTTCAGTAAAGTGCTATGGGCAGGAAACAAAGTAGAACGAAAAACCGGTTTGTGCCCCGAGGTAAGTTCACGCCGGAAACGTTTCGAATCGGGAACAAAAGTTTTCAGGATATTCAGGCCCAGTTCCCCAATCACATTTTCATAAACTTCATAGAGTTCGCTTTTCTCCCGTCCGTCCACCATATTCCAGATCAGGTACAGCCCTTTGATGTTGCTTTTCCCAACACTTACCAGGTTTTCGTTCAGCATGGAAGCAAATTTTAAGGTGCTCTCCAGTACCACCCTGTCAGCGCTGACGGGAGAAAAGATATAGTCCATTCCGGCCAGTGTTTTTACAACGCCCTTGCTGTTCAGTGTTCCGGGAAGGTCGAAAAAAATAATGTCGGGGTGATTGGCCGCTTTGTCAATCAATTTCCCGGCGGTTGCTATGGCATTTTCCGGCAGACTCTTCTCAACCGGATAGGCTTTCCGCTTCAGCGCGGTAAACTGCTCATAAGCCATCTGCTTGTAATAGTTGTCCTTCATCACCTGATCCATATCGCGCTGGCGCATTTCAGCAATGCTATGCTGCGGATAATCGCAATCCACAACGGCAATTTCCAATCCCAGCACATAATGCAGATAGCTCGACATTAAAATAGTAAAAGCCGATTTGCCCACGCCTCCTTTTTGAGTGCTGAAGGCAATAAATAATGTTTCCTTTTCCATGATGTTTATTTTATTGGTTAATCATGTTATCGTTCTTTCGTTTGTCTTTTCGACTAATCATTTCATTGGCTAATCAATTAAATATCAGAGTAACCGATAAAATGCCTGTTTAAACATTTAATTGTTTAAGCGTTCCAACGTTTAAATACTTCAGCGAACCTATCTTCAATTATTGCGGTCATCGAATAGTTAAATCAATGAGCTCCTGAACGCATAATTCCTCAATTGAAAGAATAAATAACCCCTTATTTGTCCGTCTGAATATTCGCTGTTTCATTCCACTAATCAAGGTTTTGTGTCTGCAAATGAAGAGATAAAACCCATCGGAAATCCAGCTTAAAATTGACTGGCACTGTTTGGCGTTAACTGTCTGCTTTTGGCGTTTTTCGGGATACTTACCAATCAAACCACTCCCCATACCTTTGCCATCAGTAAAAATTTGAATTGAGAAATGAGCTGAAACGATGCGACGGCAAGCATTAAAAAATCAGCAACGCTAAAAGAGCGTGCACAGGCACACGGCAAGTTGTGTTTTGAGGTCCTCAAAACGTTTTCAGTGCCTGAAAACCACTTGCCCCGTTGGGGAAAATCACCTTCCGAAGTCGGTGATTTTGATAAGCATTTTTGTAAACGAGTAAAGCCATAAAACAGATGCCAATGACAAGCGAAAACAGAGAAAAACACAAAGGCGGACGGAAGCAGAAAGCAGACCCGCGCATCCACCGCTACTCGATCAACCTGAACGATGAAGACAACGCCCGGTTCTTATCGCTGTTTGAAGCTTCAGGAATGAAAATTAAAGCCCATTTTATCACGGTCTGCCTGTTTGAGAAGCAGGTGAAGGTGGTGAAAATCGACAAAGGAACATCTGATTTTTACATGCGCCTGACCAACTTTTATGGCCAGTTCCGGGCAATCGGCGTGAATTATAACCAGGTGACCAAAGCCATCAAGAACAATTTTTCGGAGAAAAAAGCAACGGTATTTTTAGGCCAACTGGAAAAAGCAACTCTGGAACTGGTGGCAATAAACAAGCAGGTGATGGACTTAACCCACGAATTTGAGGAAAAATGGTTGCAAAAATAAGTTCGGGAAGTTCGCTGTACAGCGCCCTGGCATACAACCATCAAAAAGTAAATGCGGGTTGCGCCAAGGTGATTTTCACCAATAACATGGTGGAACCCCAAGATGGCAACTTCAGTATCGGGATTTGTACAGGTTCGTTCGAGCCTTATTTACTAGCCAACCAAAGAACAGAAAATCCGGTTATCCACATCTCTTTAAACCCTGACCCAAAGGACAAATTAAGCGATGAACAGTTGGCTCAAATTGCGGAGGAATACATGCAAAAGCTGGGTTACGGGAATCAGCCTTTTGTTGTTTACAAACACGAGGACATCGACCGCCACCACATCCATATTGTTTCAGTCAAGGTGGATGAAACCGGAAAGATGATTCGCGACAATTTTCAACATCGTTTATCCATGCGGATTTGCCGTGATTTGGAACGGAAATACGGACTGGTTCCGGCCAATGAAAAGCAAAAAGCAGAAGGTTATTCGTTAAAGGCCATTGACTCGAAGAAAGGCAATGTCAAACAGCAAATCGCCAATGTAGTCCGGGCAGCATCACAATCCTGGCATTTTCAATCCTTCAACGAATACAAGGCTTTGCTTTCCACCTATAACGTGCATGTTGCCGAAGTAAAAGGAGAACACGGTGGAAAACTGTACACCGGAATTGTATATGCTGCATTGAACGAAAAAGGTGAAGTTTTCGGGACACCCATAAAATCGTCAAAGTTTGGAAAACAGGCCGGAAATGAAGCCATTCAGAAACGGATAGAAAAATCGAAAGAGCTTATCAAAACCAATAACCTCAAAGAAAGCCCGAAAGCTATTATCACAAAAGCGTTGGAAACCTGCAAAAGCAGAGCCGATTTTGAAAAGCAACTTTTGAAAAACCAGATTTCAGTTTTGTTCCGCGAAAACGAATCGGGGCGTATTTATGGTGTGACCTTTATCGACCACCGGCAAAAATTTGTTTTTAACGGCTCCCGTCTGGACAAGGAATTTTCTGCCAATGCCTTAGAACAAAGATTTAACGAGGAAAAACACAGTTCAGATCAGGAAAAGTCGCCGGAATTTACACTGCCTCAATCCACTTTTGCTTCGGATTCAACGCTTGAAAATTTATTCGGGTTATTAAATATCGAAAGCCGTGGTGAGAATCCTGAAGAGGAAGCCTTTATCCGAAGAATGAAGCGAAAGAGAAGAAAAAAAACGAAAACTGTAAGCCATGCAAAACGAAGACGATGTACGAAGCCTTGCCAAAATAATCGAATTGATACGGGGTGTCAGCATTCTAATCCTGATCATTCACATCTACTGGTTTTGTTATGAATTCCTCGCAGAACAGAACGCGACATTGCCAGTCATTGACAAAATTCTGCTGAATTTCCAGAGAAATACAGGTCTGTTCTCGCATCCTTTCTGGACAAAAGCCGTGAGCTTTGGATTGCTGGCGATCTCATGCCTGGGAATCAGGGGAACCAAAGAAGAAAAGATCACTTGGAGTAAAATATCAGTCTTTTTGGGTTCAGGGTTTGTGCTGTTCTTTTTCAATGGTTTTATTATCAAACTACAATACTCGTTATCTCTTAAATGCAGTGTTTACGTGCTAACTCTGGCTGTCGGGTATATTTTCCTGTTAAAAGCCGGGTTATGGATGAGCCGACTGATAAAAAGCAACCTGATGGAAGATGTTTTTAACATGGAGAATGAATCGTTTATGCAGGAAACCCAGCTAATGGAAAATGAATATTCGGTGAACCTGCCAACACGCTTCAGTTATAAAAAGAAAACCTACAACGGTTGGATTAATGTGGTAAATCCGTTCCGTGCGAGTATTGTCTTGGGGACTCCGGGTAGCGGGAAATCCTATGCCATCATCAACAATTACATCAAACAGCAAATTCAAAAGGGCTTCAGTATGTATATCTACGATTTTAAGTTTGATGACCTGAGCGTTATCGCCTACAATACACTATTGAAAAACAAAGGCAAATATGAACATCCGCCCAGATTCTATGTGATAAATTTCGACTACCCCGAACGTAGCCACCGGTGTAATCCGATAGCGCCCGAATTTATGACTGATATTGCCGATGCTTACGAATCGGCTTATACTATCATGCTGAACCTGAACAAAACATGGATTCAGAAGCAAGGCGACTTTTTTGTGGAATCGCCGATTATCCTTCTTACAGCGATTATCTGGTATCTGAAAATCTACAAAAACGGGAAATACTGCACGTTCCCTCACGCCATCGAATTTCTAAATAAAAAGTATGCTGACATTTTTACCATTCTTACTTCGTACCCTGAACTGGAGAACTATCTTTCGCCATTCATCGATGCCTGGGAAGGAGGTGCGCAAGACCAGTTGCAGGGACAGATTGCCAGTGCGAAAATCCCGCTTTCGAGAATGATTTCACCGCAACTGTACTGGGTAATGTCCGGCAATGATTTCACTCTGGACATCAATAATCCGAAGGAGCCTAAAATTCTTTGTGTGGGTAATAACCCCGACCGCCAGAATATCTATTCCGCCGCCCTGGGTTTGTACAATTCCCGGATTGTAAAGCTGATAAACAAGAAAGGTCAACTCAAAAGTGCGGTGATTATTGATGAGCTTCCAACTATTTATTTTCGTGGTTTGGATAACCTGATTGCCACAGCCCGGAGCAATAAGGTGGCTGTTTGTCTGGGATTTCAGGATTTTTCGCAGCTAAACCGCGATTACGGAGACAAGGAAGCCAAAGTAGTGATGAATACGGTTGGTAATATTTTCAGCGGACAGGTAGTTGGTGAAACAGCTAAAACATTGTCGGAGCGATTTGGGAAAGTCCTTCAAAAACGGCAGTCGATGACCATCAACAGGCAGGATAAATCCACCTCGATCAATACCCAGATGGATACGTTGATTCCTGCTTCAAAAATCAGTAACCTCACTCAAGGTGTTTTTGTCGGGGCCGTTTCTGACAACTTTGATGAGCGAATTGAGCAGAAAATTTTTCACGCCGAGATTGTGGTTGACAATGAGAAAGTGACCAAAGAAACTGCTGCATACAAGCCAATCCCGGTAATTACAAATTTTACCGATGAAGATGGTATAAACCATTTGCAGAAGGAAATTGAATACAACTATCGGCGGATAAAAAATGAAGCAGCACAAATAATTGTGGATGAACTGGAAAGGATCAAGAAAAAATAAGAATCAGACGTCCTTTTGAAACATTGTTGTGAATAATTATAGCACAATGTCACAGAGTAATTTTGTATATTTATCGTTCAACTAAAATTCAATTTTCTGAGTCGATTCATGCTGGTAAACCAATCAATAATATCAGATATAAAGTCCATTATCGCCAAGGCACAGGACAATGCTGTCCGTGCGGTTGATCATCAGCGGACATTGATGTACTGGCACATTGGCAAGCGTATTTTTGAAGAAGAGCAGGAAGGGAAAGACCGCGCAGATTACGGGAAGTACCTCACAGAATACATTGCCAGCGAATTGGAACCGGAATTTGGAAGTGGTTTTTCGAAACGGCAAATAGAGTTGTTCCGGCAGTTTTATCGCACTTTCCCAATTACGAATACACTGTATTCGCAATTAAGCTGGAGCCAATACAAGCTGCTGATACGTTTGGACGCCCCGGAGCCGAGGGAATTCTATATTGCCGAAACAATAAAGAACAACTGGACCGTTCGCCAGTTGGAACGCCAGATTTACAGCAATTTGTACGAACGCCTTTTGGTGAGTAACAACAAGGAAAGCGTACTGGCAGTTGCCAAAAGCGAAAAACAACCCTCCGATGCCAAAGAGATTATCAAAGACCCAATGTTCCTGGAATTCCTGGGATTAAAAAGAGAATCGTCTTTCTACGAACGCGATTTGGAATCGGCCATTATTACGCATTTGCAGGAGTTCTTGTTGGAGTTGGGCAACGGGTTTTCATTCGTGGCAAGGCAAAAGCGAATACATATTGAGGGTGATGAATTCTTTGCGGATTTGGTATTTTATAACCGGCTGTTGCAATGCTTTGTCATCATAGAAATTAAAACGACTAAGCTCACCCATCAGGATATTGGCCAGTTGCAGATGTATGTCAATTATTACGACCGTGTTGAAAAGCTGCCACAGGAAAACCCGACCATCGGCATTTTGCTTTGTGCCAGCAAGAATGATGCAGTTGTACGGTTTACCTTGCCCGAAGGACAGCGGCAAATTTTTGCCAGCCAATATAAACTTTACCTGCCAACTGAACAGCAATTGCTGAATGAAGTAAATAAAGAGTTGGAGAGTTTTGAAGACAAAACAACTAAGGGATAATTGTATATTAAGGAAATTAATAGCTATAAATATTCAAAAATGGCAAATATTAGATTAAATATATTACCTATTTCTGAAACAAGTTTTTCTTTTAAAGTTTATCGAAAATTAAAACATGAAAATGACTTAAAAGAAGAGAATACTTTCCAATACCAACTTCCTAACGGGGCACAGATTGATGATCGAAGTCAATATTTGGTTTCTTTTGATCCAAAAGAAGGGTTCGTCGAGTTTTCAGCTTCTTCTTATTACGCTATTGGATTAACTAAGAGGTATTTGTTAAAGCAGCTTTTTGACAAACTAATTCAAATAGGCTGCTCACTTCCTTTTGAAATAAAAAAGCATTTTTCAGAAAAACAGGTTGAATTCACGGTGCATGAATATCAACAAGGAAGACAATTAGTTTCATTGTCACCTTATTATCTGGAAGAACAGAAAAGATTTGGATTCATTATCGATTTCCGATTCTCAAAAAACAAGGACGTTCCTTTTAATAAAGATGTTCAGATACTGAGTTTAAGTCTTGACAAACAAGGAAGGAGCAATAAGAATTACTATTCAGACAAATTCAGATTGATTAATAATTTCTTAGATAAGATTTACAATGGTATTCAAGTAATTGGAGCCGAAGAGAAATCAGAAATTCATATTGAAAGAGAATTAATAGAGACATCCGTTTTTCTGTTAAACAAGAAAGAATACATTTTCAGTAATAAGAACACGGCAAACTCACAGTTCCAAGGTATTAGGAACTATGGCCCTCTTCATAAAATTGACAAAGAAATTCTTTTTGCTTTTATTTTCGATGATCGTTTTAAGTCTTTTGCAAATGAGTTGTATTTGAGCTTAACTGGCAAAGCAAATCCAGGAACCTTTCCAGGGCTCGAACAAATGTTTGGCATAAAAATTAGCACAAATAATGTCAAACAAGTGAAAATTAGCGGTTATTCTAAAGAGGATTTACTGAACATTGTAGATACTGTAAACGCCTTACAAAAGGCAAATCAAGACAAGAAAGTGATAGGGATTTATATTGAAGACTCTGAAATTGACGTGGAGGATAAGGAAGCATCTGAACACTATTATTTTTTGAAATACAATTTTATAAAGAATAATCTTGCTTTGCAGGTTGTCAATTACCGAAAATTAGGTACAAAAAATTCATTAAAATGGGCTACTTCAAATGTTGCATTGGCGATGTTTGCCAAAATGGGTGGCATTCCCTGGGTAGTGAAACCAAGCAACAACAATTGTCTGATATTAGGCGTAGGAAGTTCGCATAAGTTTGACGAAGATACTGGAACAATTTCGAAATATTTTGCCTATACCGTCTGTTTGGACTCAAGCGGACTTTATAAAACATTAGAAGTGCTAGCTGATGAAACGACGGAGTCACACTACCTAGAAAAGTTAAAAATCAATTTAATAAAAATACTAAGTGATGGGCGAATGGGAAGTTATAAAACTTGTGTTTTACATCTACCATTTAAAATCAAGCAAAGTGAAATAAAGGCTATCTCAGAAGCTATAAAGCAGATTAATGACATTGACTTTGTTGCGATTAAAGTAAACCTTGACAACAAATATTTTGGCTATAGTTTTCATAATACATTAGTTCCGTATGAAAGTAGTTTCGTGAAACTATCCAAAAATGAGTATTTAGTTTGGTTTGAAGGACTGTTATACGGAAAAGAGATTGTTGATAAAAGGCTTGCAAATCCGGTACATATTGAATTCTTAAATATTGGTAACCAAAGAATATTTGATGAAAGAAAATATTTGCAAGATGTTCTTAATCTATCGGGAGCAAACTGGAGAGGATTCAATGCCAAATCAATACCCATTTCAATTTATTACTCACAAATTATCGCAAGATATACTGAGGCATTTGAAAAAATTGATGGGTACGAAGAAAATTCGATTTCAAACGATAAACCTTGGTTTTTATAAAACATACAGAAATGGAAATAAAAGGCGAACATTTGTTGTTTTTATTAGGGGCAGGCGCAAGCGTAGAAGCAGGCATTCCTATTTCAAATCAAATGGTAAATAAAATAGAAGATCTTATAAAAAACGATGAGGATTGGAAGCAGTTTCGAGATTTGTACTTTTATTTAAAAAGCAGCATAATTTATTCAGACGGCATTTTGGGAAAATTTAACGAGACTTTTAATGTAGAAAGGTTATTGATAGTCATCACTGAAATCGAAAAGCGAGAAAGTAACATTATGTACCCTTTTATCGGGACGTGGAATATTCGTTTACTTGATTTAGCTGGGAATAATTTCGATAACATCAAGAAGTTTCACAAGCTTATCAGAAAGCAACTGAATGAATGGGTAGGACTCAGAAGCTACGAGGAAGCAAATTATTTCCAATCTTTTTCTTCTCTCTCAACAGCCGTCGCAAATTTGATGAAGGTTTTTACGCTCAACTATGACATGTGCTTTGAAAATATTGTAGGAAAAGACAAGATTATTGAACTGGGATTTACTAAAGAAACAAATGAGTGGCATCAATCAAACTTTGATGACAATAATGAGGGAAAACATTATCATCTGTATAAACTTCATGGTTCTATCGACTGGTATATAGCAAATGAGAAACTACGTAAAAGTCAAAAAATAGAGTCAAACCCAGAATTAATCTTTGGTATTCAGCATAAAATGACATCTGTTGATCCTTATTTTTACTACTCATCTATTTTAAGAAGCTCTTGTCTGAATGATGCCAAAATAATTACCATTATCGGCTATTCTTACGCTGATGAATATGTGAATGTAATACTTTCTCAAGCATTAAATTCACGTAGTGAACTTAGGATAATAAATGTTGCTCCTCTTTTTGGAAAAGAAGAAACTCAAATAGAATTTATTTGTCACAGATTAAACTTAAAAAACAAAGAACAGCTTATAAACATAAATAAAACCGCAAAAGATTTTTTGTCCAACGTTATGAATAAGGAATTTTTCGAAGGTTATATTGCAGAACCGGAAGGAGTTCCTTTCTCATAAGAAAAGTAATTACAATATTATCTTCAAACGCCACACCCATCCCCATCAGCGCCAAACACTGCCACATTAGCTGAAACCCAATGATTTGAATAAAAACAGGGATACATTAGCTTTTAAATTATTAAAACTAATGTATCATGAAACAAGAAATGAACGACCAGGAGGTATTACTGGTCAAAGAAAAAAACGAGAGTAAAGTGAAAGCCGTAGTTGGTTTTGATAACAACGGCAAGTTAAAAACAGTGCCACCCGAACAAGCCAATTCAGACAGTTTTTTAAAAATTGACAAAAACGGGTATGTATTGGAGAATTTCTTCACCAATTTTCATCGACAATACAAAAATCCTACTGACTTTCTGTTCTTTAAAGCACCTGCTAATCTCGTTGAGAAGACTGCTTCCGATTTGGAGAAAAAACTGAATGGACCAGAAAATGAATCAAAAAGAGCGACATTGGAAAAGCTCGAAAATAAACCGGGACAGGATTTTCAAAACAAAGAAAAACCGGGAAAGACCGCTAACCTGATTGATGAAAATAAGGTAGACTGGTCACAACTGGAAAAATTGGGTGTATCGAAGGACTTTCTGAAGAATACGAAAAATCTGGAGCCCATGCTGAATTTCCAGAAGTCTCCTGACTTAATCCCCATTACCCTCAAAACCGACAACATCACTATTCACACTGATGCTCGTTTGGCTTTCCGGCCAGACGAAGACGGAAACTTCAAAGTGGCTGTTCACGCAGTTCGAAGTAAGCCCGAACTGGACCGTCCGTATTTTGGTGTTACGCTCACCGAAGAAGACAAGAAAAACCTATTGCAAACCGGTAATGCCGGACGGATTCTTCATCCGCAATACAAAGAAGGCGAAACTACGCCTGTCTTCCTTTCCATCGACAAGTTGACCAACGAACTGGTCGCCGCCCGCGCCGATAAAATCAACATCCCGGAGGAGATCAAAGGGGCAAAGCTGAATGAGAACCAGCGAAAAGAACTGGCTGAAGGCCGGGCCGTTTTTGTGGAAGGAATGACCGCCCGCAACGGGAATGAGTTCAGCGCCTGGTTACAGGTTAATGCTGATAAGCGAGGCGTTGGTTTCCGTTTCGAGCCCAGGCAGGAACAAAATCAGAATATAACCGACCAAAGACCGGTCCGCATTCCTGATTCGTTGCTTGAAAAAGAACTAACCGAAGAGCAAAAGCAAAAACTGGAAAAGCGCGAAACTATTTATGTTACCGGAATGAAGGACAAGGAAGGCCAGGAGTTTAATGCCTACGTGAAGATCAACGACGAAAAAGGGAAACTCGACTTCTACAAGTGGAACCCCGACAAAGCCCAATCCAGAGGCGCTGAAGTTACTCCTGACAACAACAGCAAAACCCAGGTAGCTGTGAACTCTGAAGGCAAAACCGACGAAGCCACCAAACACCTGAAAGAACCTTTGGTTCGGGAACAGGCCAATCCAACAGAGCAACAGGAGCAAAAACGGAACCACTCAAAAGCACATTCAATGTAGTTCGGCAGATTGTTCTACCGATCTATTCAAGACGTTCGGGCGACTCTCCTGAACGTCTTTTCAAATTCAATTTTCACCATCAAAATCAAACAGCCATGAATAATAGCTATCAGGAATTGTCCTGGTTTAAACTGTCACTTTTGCATTTTTTTTATGAAAGCCATCCCGAGTTAACCGAAAATACAGACTTACTGAATGCCCGCAGCGACCTCGCGTCAAAGACCTATTCCGAAGCAATAAAGAACGGACATACCCAGCAGGAAGCCGAAGAACTGGCACTCAAAGACCTGTATCACGGCCTTCACTTTTCGAAACATGATACACTGGTTACTATTCTTTGGAACGAATTCTCCAGGGTTATTCCAATGGGGTTGGCTAAAGAGTTTGCCATCCGAATACTTCCTCAGGTGGAACCCGTTTTCTCAAAATACAAATTGACCGATGACTTTGCTTTCAGTCCTGAGTTCAATGGACTATACAACGAGCTAACCGGTACAATCTCAATCTGGCTGGAAGACCATGAGCTTCAATAAAGAAAAACATCTTCGGGCCAATATTGAGGCAATAAAACTCACCCTTCAGCTTGAAAAGGAAAATCGGAGCCCGACTGCAGAAGAACGGGAAGCCCTGAAACAGTATTCCGGGTTCGGGGCTTTAAAATGTATCCTCAACCCGGCAGAAAGCCTGTCCGATATTGCTTACTGGCCAAACTCAGAAGTTGGGTTATTCCCGTTGGTAACCGAATTACATGATGTACTGAAGTGGCATTCCCGGTCGGAACAAGAGTACAAACAATACGCGGGCAGCCTGAAAAACTCCATCGTTACCGCCTTTTACACGCCTCCTGAAATCGTACAGGTCCTTGCTGAAACGTTAAAACAAAACCAGCTATCTCTCGGAAGTTTTCTTGACCCTTCAGCCGGATTGGGAGTGTTTATCTCTGCGTTTAAAAATCAAAATGAAGAGCTTTCTGTAACAGGCTTCGAAAAGGATCTGCTCACCGGCAAAATACTATCCAAACTTTACACGGAAGACAAAATCAGGGTTGCCGGTTTTGAAGAAATCGAAAGCCGCCACAGTAACTATTTCGATGTGGTTTCTTCCAATATCCCATTTGGCGATGTAGCCACTTTTGATGCTTCTTTTTCGAAAAGCAAAGACAAAGTAAAACAGCAGGCCTCCCGAAGCATTCACAATTATTTCTTTCTAAAGGGAATGGAGACGCTTCGCGAAGGTGGGCTTCTGGCTTTTATCACTTCGCAGGGAGTAATGAACTCACCACAGAACGAACCGATACGCCAACGACTGATGGATAACGCTCATTTGGTTTCAGCAGTCCGGTTGCCCAACAACCTTTTCAGCGATTATGCCGGAACCGAGGTGGGCAGTGATCTGATTATTCTTCAAAAGGATTCATCAAAAAAACAGCTTACCTCGAAAGAGAAAGATTTTGTCCGAAGCGAGAGGCTGTCCAGTGGAATACTCACAAACAACTATTTCAACAACCTGCAACGAGTGGTGCATACCGAAGGGTTTATTGATACCGACCCGTATGGCAAACCTGCGCAGATTTTTATTCATGGCCAGGGAATCCGTGGAATAGCTTCAGACATGCGCAAAATGCTTGAAGCTGATTTCGGGCAAATGCTTGATGTTGATTTATTTCAGCAGACCGCTTCCGGCAAAAAAATAATAACAGTATCTGTACCCGACAAAATTGAGAGCAGGATAAACCAAACGGCACCGGTACTAACCCTTTACGATCTCTTTGGTTTTAGCCAGGAGGAACGTAGCCAACAAAGCTCCACCCGAAAAAAGAATGGAGCAAAGCCCCAAGCGCTGCAATTAAACTTATTTCTGCAACCGACGCCGGTAAACGGAAAACAACTCAAAGAAACTATCTCCACCAAACCGGAACCCAGACCATTCATGGGTGAGCTATACAGTCATCACAAAACCGGTTCATTGGTTAAAGACCGGAACCAGATTGGATTCCTAAAAGAACGGGACAGAGACACGGCAACATTCGAGCAGTTGAGGTTGAATCCTACACAGGAAGCAAAAGCCTTGCTTTTTATTCAAATCAGGGACACTTACCACGAGTTATACAACAATGAAGCCGTAAGTTTTAAGGAAGATACTACAAACCGTAACCTGCTAAACAGATACTATGACGATTTTATCCATAAGTACGGAAACCTGAACGACCCGAAAAATCTTGGATTGCTGAAAATGGATTCTGGTGCCAATGAAGTATTGGCGTTGGAGCGTGCTGTTAACGGGGAATTAGTAAAAGCTGATATTTTTCACCAACCGGTTGCTTTTAACGCCAAAGAACTGGAACGGGTAGAGACTTCAGAAGAAGCGCTTGCCGCTTCACTGAATAGGTATGGCGAAGTAAGAATGGACTACATGTTATCCCTGCTCGAAGATAAAGGTCGGGAAGAACTGGTACAGGAACTTCACGGAAGAATCTATTTTAACCCGCTCATCCAGAACTACGAAGTATCCGACAAATTTATTGCCGGAAATGTAGTCGAAAAAGTCAGTGATATTGAAGGTTATCTTTCACGACACCCGAATGATGCCGCTTCACAGGAATCACTAAAAGCCTTGCAAAATGCCATTCCCCGCCCCATTCCTTTCGAAGAACTGGATTTCAATTTTGGGGAACGCTGGATTCCGACAAACATTTATAGCCAATACGCTTCACACGTGTTTAAAACGGGTGTCGATATTCATTATTCGGAATCTGTTGACGAATTTTCTGTAAGGGCTCAATTTACCAATGCCAATATCTACGAAAAGTATGCCGTCAAATCGCAAAGCCGTTTGTACGACGGAATTGCCCTGATGAAACATGCCCTCCTGAATACGACACCCGACATCACCAAAAACATTATTGTTGACGACAAGGAGGTAAAAGTCAGGGACGGTGAAGCCATCCAACTGGCAAACAGCAAAATCGACGAAATACGAAACGGCTTTACATATTGGCTGAATGAACAGAATCAAGCATTCAAACAAAGTCTGGCCAGTTTATATAATTCAACCTACAACTGCTATGTCCGCCCAAAATACGATGGCTCGCACCAGACTTTTCCCGGCCTTGACCTGAAAGCGTTGGGAATACCCAGCTTGTATTCCAGTCAGAAGGATGCCATCTGGATGCTGAAACAAAACGGTGGCGGTATATGCGATCACGAAGTGGGTTCCGGCAAAACGCTGATTATGTGCTGTGCCGCTTATGAAATGAAACGTTTACAACTGGCCAATAAGCCGATGATCGTTGGACTGAAAGCCAATATCCACGAAATCTCCCAAACCTTCCGAACGGCTTATCCTCATGCCCAAATCCTGTATCCGGGGAAACAAGACTTTAGCCCTGATAAACGAATGAAGATATTCAATGAAATCAAAAACAACTCTTGGGATGCAGTTATTCTGACCCACGAACAGTTTGCGATGATACCACAGTCACCAGAAGTACAAAAGCAGATTTTGCAGGCAGAGCTTGACAGCGTGGAAGAAAATCTTGAAATCGTAAGAAGACAAGGCGGAGAAATTTCGCGTGGAATGCTGAAAGGTTTGGTAAAAAGGCAACAAAACCTTGAAGCGACATTGAAATCTATCACTTACACCATTGAAAACCGGAAAGATGATGTGGTTGACTTTAAAATGATGGGAATAGACCATTTATTTGTGGATGAAAGCCACCGGTTCAAGAACCTGATGTTCAACACCCGTCACGACAGGGTTGCCGGGATGGGAAATCCTCAGGGTAGCCAGCGGGCATTAAATATGCTGTTTGCGATTCGGACTATTCAGGAGCGTAGCAGCAAAGATTTGGGCGCAACCTTTTTATCGGGAACAACCATTTCCAATTCGCTGACCGAGTTGTTTCTCCTGTTTAAATACCTTCGTCCCAAAGAAATGGAACGCCAACAGATTAAAACCTTCGATGCCTGGGCTGCCGTTTATGCAAAAAAGACCACCGATTATGAATTTTCGGTAACCAACGAAATAGTTCAGAAAGAACGTTTCCGGTATTTTATTAAAGTGCCTGAATTGGCCGCTTTTTACAACGAAATAACCGATTACCGGACGGCAAAAGATATTGGTATCGACCGTCCCGAAAAAACTGAAATCCTGCATAACATTCCACCTACACCGCAGCAGGAACAGTTTATCCAAAAGCTGGTGGCTTTTGCGAAAAACGGTGATGCAACAATCCTCGGGCGTCCACCACTGTCAGAGCAAGAAGAACGGGCAAAAATGCTGATTGCAACCGACTATGCCCGGAAAATGTCGCTGGACATGCGGATGATCAGCCCGCATTACGATGACCATGTGGATAATAAATCTTCGCATTGTGCTACGCAAATCGCTTCTTACTACCGGCAATACGCCGATTATAAGGGAACACAGTTTGTTTTTTCTGATCTGGGAACGTACAAACCTGGTGAGTGGACTCCTTACAGCGAAATAAAGCGAAAGCTGGTTGAAGACCATCGTATCCCCGCTCACGAAATTCGTTTTATTCAGGAGGCTAAAACAGAAAATGCACGAAAAAATATGATTGAAGCGATGAACGAAGGCCGTATCCGTGTACTGTTTGGCTCAACGGATATGCTGGGAACTGGTGTAAATGCACAGAAACGGGCAGTAGCCATTCACCACCTGGATTCTCCCTGGCGGCCATCAGATTTGGAACAACGGGAAGGAAGGGCGATCAGGAAAGGCAACGAGATTGCTAAATTCTTTGCGGATAACAAGGTGGATGTGATTATCTATGCGGTTGAGAAAAGCCTGGATTCGTATAAGTTTAACCTGCTGCATAACAAACAGTTTTTCATCCGACAGTTAAAAACCAACAGCCTTGGAAAAAGAACCATTGACGAAGGCAGTATGGACGAGAAATCGGGTATGAATTTTTCCGAATATGTTGCCATCCTTTCCGGCAATACCGATTTACTGGAAAAGGCGAAGCTCGAAAAGCAAATTACTGCACTCGAAAGCGAACGACAGGCTTTTAACCGGAGTAAATCATCCGCCGGATTCCGTTTGGAGGATATTCTGCAAAGCATTGATAAAAGTTCAGGAACGGTTTCGAGAATGCAAAAAGACTGGGATTCGCTTACCGATAGGATTAAAAAAGACGAGTTCGGAAACATTCTTAATCCGGTACTGTTGGACGGGGTAAAAGGGTCAGAACTAAAAGATATTGGAGGAAAACTGAATGAAATCAGCGAACACGCCCGAACCAATGAGGAATACCGAAAGATTGGCAGCCTGTATGGTTTTCATCTTCTTGTTAAGACAGAATCAAGTATGAAAGATGGTTTTGATTTTAAAGAAAACCGTTTTTTCGTGGAAGGCGAAAGCGGGATCAAATACAGTTACAACAATGGCCATATTGCCAAAGAACCGAAATTAGCTGCGACCAGCTTTCTGAAAGCTTTGGAACGCATCCCATTTTTAATCGACAACCAGGGTCGTCTTACTGAGAAAGCTGCAATTGACGTTCCTGTTTTGAAGGAGGTAGTGAACGGCCAGTGGAGAAAGGAAGATGAACTCCGAAAGCTAAAAAGTGATTTGGCGGCATTGGATCGGCGTATTCAGGCCACGATTGGAAGTATCCCTTTATATACCAAAGAAAGAAAAAACAATGATATTGCAACAAATAATAAACTACTACTCATAGACGCTCGAATCAATTGCCGTCTGAATCAAAACTCATTAATGAAATGAAGAATAACAGATAGAGTACAAGAAAGAGGTGTTATTTTTTTGTGTATTTACATTTACATCAAATAAAACATTAATTTTACAAACCTAAATTATTGGATGTTTAAAATTACTTTGGATATTGTAATGTAGGTAATCTCAGGAGAAAACTCTTGGATTATCACTTTTCTTGTTTTGACATATTCTTGTCAAGATCATTTTTCATTTATATAATATCATTAACAATTTGAGCCTTTGCTATGAATTTTTATGCAAATGGTTCTCCTACTATTTTTAAACATCATGAATAACGAAAATAATAAATCCATACACGATTTTGATTTCAATTTAATCTGCGAATTTTTCTCCAATATGGAACGTCAAGGGCCCGGTAGTCCTGAGGTTACGCTTCAGGCATTGAGCTTTATAGATAACCTTTCCGACAAATCCCTTATTGCTGATATCGGTTGCGGAACAGGCGGTCAGACAATGGTATTGGCACAGCACGTACCAGGAGAGATTATCGGACTTGACTTATTCTCCGACTTTATCAATATCTTCAATCATAATGCAAATCGGCTGGGCTTGCAAGATAGAGTAAAGGGTATTGTAGGATCAATGGATAGTCTTCCTTTTCAGAATGAGGAATTAGACCTGATTTGGTCGGAAGGGGCCATTTATAATATCGGCTTTGAACGGGGACTGAACGAGTGGCGTAAATATCTGAAACCTGGAGGATATATTGCCGTTTCTGAAAGTTCGTGGTTTACTGACGAACGCCCTTCTGAAATTAATGACTTCTGGATGGATGCGTATCCTGAAATAGATACAATCTCCAATCAGGTGGCCAAGGTACACAAAGCGGGATACCTTCCTGTAGCTACATTTATTCTGCCGGAAAATTGCTGGACAGAGCATTATTTTACTCCGAAGATTAAAGCCAAAGAGATTTTTCTTAATAAATATTCAGGAAACAAAACGGCAGAAGAACTCATCGTTTCTCAACGTTATGAAGAAGAATTATACAACAAGTATAAAGAATTTTACGGCTATGTATTTTTCATCGCAAAAAAGGTGATTCAATGATTAATTTAAACATGTATGGATGGAATAGCGAGCTAAACCGACTAAAACAGAAATCAGCGCATAACGCTTTGTTACATGGTCGGGTAGCTGTCGTACACCGAACTTGTTATGAAGTTATTTCCGGGAATGGTCTGTCTCAATGTGAACTTACAGGAAATATGATGTTCGGCAAATCGGACTTTGAATTACCTTGTACGGGCGATTGGGTTATTTTTCAACCATTCGATGAAAATAAAGGAATTATAGTTGATATGCTACCTCGTGAACGGACATTGTATCGTAAGAAAAGCGGAACAGTTGCCGAAAAACAAGCTATTGCTTCTTATGTCGATAAGGCATTTATTGTGCAAAGCCTTGATAATAATTTCAATGTTCGCAGAGCCGAGCGCTTTATGGTTCAGATTTTGGAAGCAAACATCAAACCAGTGTTGGTACTCAATAAAGCCGATTTGGGTTTTGAAAAACAGAGAATAGATGAAGCAATCAAACATGTTGCTAGCCAAATGCCCGTGTTTTTCACAAGCATTCATCGTCCCCAAACGATTTCCCAACTGCGAGAATCCATAACGGAGGGTGAAACTGTAGTGTTTGTCGGTTCTTCGGGCGTCGGGAAAAGTTCTTTGATAAATGCGCTATGCGAAAAATCGGTATTGCTCACGTCCGATATAAGCCAGTCCACGGGAAAAGGGCGGCACACTTCAACTCGTCGGGAAATGGTATTGATGAATGGTTCAGGTATTTTAATTGATACTCCGGGTGTACGGGAATTTGGTTTGGCTATTGACAATCCTGATTCACTTGCCGAAGTGCTGGAAATATCCAACTATGCAAAATCGTGTCGTTTTACGGATTGCGAGCATATTAATGAACCCGGATGTGCAGTTCTAGAAGCGGTAAACAGCGGTATATTAGACCATAAAGTTTATGAGAATTATCTAAAGCTTCGACGGGAAGTGTGGAACTTTTCTACTTCGGAACATGAAAAACGTAAAAAAGGAAAATCCTTTTCAAAGTTAATAGATGAAGTAAAGAAGTATAAAGCTAATTTTTAATCTGGGCGGTGCAGGTATTCTATTCAAAGACTACCTGCACCTTAATATTTTGTGTAAAACTCGGGTTGCCGGATGATTGTCGTTTTCATAATCCAAATACAGAAGAAAACATAAAAATCGCTCCTCACTACAGACACAGATTTTGAGGATGTTTCTTGTGTATTCAGTTATACAAGCATTAATCGTTATGTGTCAACGGTTGATGAAATAAAAATTTCTGAAAAAATAAAGATTATGAGAAGATTCATTGATACAACATTTTTTCGTTGTTTGTCAAATGGCTTCGCAGAAAAGAATATTGAATTAGATGAGGCCTATGACGAATTTGTACATCATTTAGCTTCGTTTTGCAAAAACGAACAAGACCTAATATTACTGTCCCTCACCTTGGGTTATACAAAATCAGAATTTCAATCATTAAAGCAACAGTACACGACAACGCAGGAGCACACAGGTTGCTTTCTATTTATAGATAAAAGCCTTTGTATAATTGATTCCGCGATTAATATAGTTAATTTGCGTATAAATAATCCAAAGATTCTGGAAGCGCGGGTAAAGCCATTACAACGATCTCCGCTATACCTTTCTGATAGCGTGGGATATGTTGATATAATGGAGATTGCTTGCGGGCTTTTTTACGGGGGGATACTCAAATCTATTACGGGAAACATTGTGAATTTTATTGATGTAGCTAGGGTTTTCGAAGTTGGGTTTAATTTTAATTTTGCCGACATCTACAAAAAACGAGATGAAGTTATCAGACGTAAGCCTTTTAAAAGAACCGAGTTTTTGAACAAGTTGATTTATGCTATAGATACCGAAAGCAAGAACAAAGGGTATTTGTGAGAGTATTAATACAATTTATTGTATATAAGTACATTCCAAATTATTTATCGGGGTATAGATAGTCTATTCCCCGATTTTATTTGAATCGTTCTGCTGTACTTTGCTTTGTCAATGCATTGAAAATTTGAAATGTAGAACTTAAAAACAAAGTAAAATCATGTATATCGATAACGATGAATTTGAAAAGTGGATGGAAAAGCTCTCTACAAAATTGAACGAGATTGGGAAGGACATAAAAGCAATGACCGGCAAAAACGAGATAAATATCTTGGATGAAAACGAAAAATTGCTGGACAATCAGGATTTGGCTTTTCTTTTGAAAATGTCATACCGGACTCTCCAGCGATACCGCACCAGCAAAAAACTTCTCTATTTTATGATTGGCCATAAAACCTATTACCGCATTTCCGATGTCCGAACATTTGTCCGGGAACACATGGAACTACAGCAATACAATCAGTTTAAAAAAGCTACACGCGGGTATAAATGATTCTGTCTTTTAGAGAACTTTCATCAATTTTGGTTGATTTTGAACGAGGTTGGAGTTAATAGGTCAATTTCTTCGATATTATTAAAGTTGACAATTTTATAGTCAGCAACTTCAAAATCAATATTAACATCTCCATTTGTAAATGCAATCACTTTCATGCCTGCATTTTTAGCTGCCAACATTCCAGAAAAAGAATCTTCTATTACAATACAATTATTTGTTTCGACATTTAGTTTTTTAGCCGTAGTTAAATAAATTGCTGGGTCGGGTTTACCTTTGTTTTCAAATTCTGCTGAAGAAATTGTGTCAAATAAGTACGAAATACCATGTTTTTGCAGAACTGTACATATAATTCTAAATGGTGAATTTGTGGCCAACCCGATTTTGTAATCTTTCATTTTTAGTTTCTCGATGAACTCTTTCACTCCATTGATAAGACAGTTTTTACATTCTATTAATTCGATTACCCTGGAAATGACCATTTGCTCCACTAATTCTAAACCTTTGTTTTGCCAGGGGAATTTATTATACCAGAATTTAGTAACCTCAGTAGTTGTCATCGATTTTGTTAGCGTGGAGTATTCGTCTGTTACTTCTACTCCAAGAGATGTGAAAATTTCTTTCTCCGCTTGTTTCCACAGAGCTTCAGAATTGATAATTACTCCGTCCATATCAAATATTACTGCTTTCTGATTCATTATATTAGTGATTTAACTTGCTTATAGTGGTTCATACTTACTATTTCTACGTTTAAATTCGGATTAAATAAGTGTTGATTTCTATAGATTTGTTAGTTTTTCATAAGTTCTTGTTAAGTAGCGCGATGACAATAAATATGCCTCGCGGAAGGATTTATTTTTGCCTAAAAAACAAGCTATTGCTGTTGAAATAGTGCATCCGGTTCCATGAGTATAGGTGAATTTCTTTCGTTCTCTCTCAAATCTATAGACATTTTCTTTTGTTACTAAGGCCTCATTAATCATTATACTATCATAATGCCCTCCCTTTAACAAAATAGAGGTATTCCATTCATGCGATTTAATTTTAGCAATTTCTATCGCTTCGTCTAAAGAGTTAACCTTTTGATTTGCCAGGAGCTCAAACTCAAGTTTATTTGGAGTAACTAATGTTGTTAGCGGGAAAAGATTTTCAATTAGCTCTCTTTGTCCGCCTTTTAAAAGAGGCGTTTGGTCAGAAGAGAACAACACAGGGTCGAGAACAATTATCCTGTTAGAAATAATTTTCAGGCACTTAGCTATTATAGATATATTCTGAATGCTACAGATGGCACCAATTTTTATGGCTTTAATGTCATAAGATTCTAAACAAGTAACAATTTGCTGCTCCAATAATAAATGATTTACTGGTTCAACATGATAAACCTTTGAAAAATTCTGCACGGTAATACCAGTAAGAGAGGAAAGCGGCCAAAAACCTAAGCTGTTGGCCACTTTTATATCTTGTTGGACTCCGGCTCCACTGCTACTATCAGAAGCTGCTATGGTTAAAAAATAGTCCATTACAAATTTTTGTCGTTTTTAACAGCACATAGGTTACCACACATAGAGCAGTGGTCATCATCACCACTTTCTGACTCAGCTTTTCTTTTGCGGGCTAATTCCGGGTCAAGAGCATAGTTGTACATTGTTTCCCAATCTAAATCACGCCGTGCTTTTGAAATAGCATAATCAAGCCATTTGGCTCTTTTATTCTTTTTAACAATATCGGCAGCATGAGCTGCAATGCGACTTGCCATGACACCTTCTTTTACATCTTTGCTATCAGGAAGGCACAAATGTTCAGCAGGAGTAACATAACATAAAAAGTCGGCACCATAAATTGCTGCTACCGTACCACCAATAGCCCCCACAATATGGTCATAACCAGGTGCAATATCGGTTACCAAAGGACCTAAAACATAAAAAGGAGCCTCGTGGCATAAACGTTTCATAATTTTCATATTCATTTCAATTTGATCCAATGGCATATGGCCAGGACCTTCAACCATTACCTGCACTCCTTTTTCTCTTGCCCGGTCCACCAACTCGCCAAGGATTAGTAATTCAGCTATTTGCCCTCTATCAGAAGCATCGTTCCCTGCTCCAGGACGCAATCCATCGCCCAAACTGATTGTTACATCGTATTTAAGACATATATCCAGCAACCTGTCATACTGCACATATAATGGATTTTCCTCATTATTGTCTGTCATCCAGCGCTTAAGAATGGCACCTCCACGGCTTACGATGCCACAAACGCGTTCGTCATTCTGCAAAAAGGATAAGGAGCTTTTTGTAACGCCACAGTGAAGCGTCATAAAATCAACTCCCATTTGAGCCTGTAGTTCTATTTCATGGAATAAGTTTTCGGGCTCAAGTTCTGCTATTCTTTTCCCTTGTTTCAAAAGTTGGGTTACCACACCATAAACAGGTACCGTACCTACCATTACAGGAGATCTATCAAGGATTTTTTGTAAAATACTATGTAAGTTTCCTCCCGTTGATAAATCCATAATTGCATGTGTTCCAAATTTAACGGCAATCTCCATTTTTTCAAGTTCCTCGCTAAGGTCACAATGCTTTTCCGATGTACCGATATTGGCGTTAATTTTTGTAGATAGTCCATTTCCAATACCGTTAACTGAAAAATTCCGGTTTACATTTTTAGGAATAATAATTTTCCCTTCTGCAATATTTCCCCGTAACCATTCCACATCAATATTCTCCTTTTGGGCAACCTGAAGCATTTCAGGTGTTATTATTCCATTTTTTGCTTGTATTAATAGTGAACTCATTTTTTCCTTTTTAGAAGTTTTTTTAAATAAAGAATCCTTTCGTCAGGTTCGGAAGCTTGCATTAAGAAACGGACTACTGCAATATTGACTGCTCCGGCGTCGATAACCGGCTGGATATTCTCTGGGAAAATTCCACCAATAGCAACTACCGGGACATTGGAAAATCCAATTACCTCCTTTAATAAAGCGATGCCAACGGGTTGGTCGGGTTTAGACTTAGCATTAGTTGGATAAATAGGACCAAAACCAATGTAATCAGGTTTTTTTAACAATGCTTCCCTGGCCTGTTCAAGAGAATGAGTTGAAAGGCCAATTTTCATATCACCAACTATTTTACGAGCTTCTTCAATTAGAAAATCATCCTGTCCCAAATGAAGATAATCCGCTTCACAAATTAAGGCAATGTCAGGACGGTCGTTAATTACAAATTTAGTTTGGGTACCCCTGGTTATTGAACGGATTTCTTTTCCAATCCTTATCAATTCTTTATCGGAAAGATTTTTCTCACGGAGTTGCAGCATTCTTACACCATAAGAAACACATTTTTCAGTGAAAGTACGATATGGTAATACAGGATTGGTGATTATTGCATAAATTCCAATCTTGTCCATATTATTTGTTTAGTTGGTTCATTATTAAGGCTGCGACTTTTTCACCAGACAAAAGCATTCCCCCAAAAATAGGTCCCATCCTGAAACCGCCACTAACGCCATTCGCTGCCATACCAGAGACGTATAATCCAGGGAAGATTTCTTTTGTATTTTCAACAGTTGTACGTTCGGCTTCATCGATTGACAATGACCGTTCTCCCTGGACTTTACCAGAAACCGTGTTTAGTTGGATATTGTTTTTTCGTTCAAGTATGCGGGCAATATCGCAATCGTGGCCGGTTCCGTCAATAACAGCTTTAGCCATTATCACCAGGGGATCGACGTGAAGTCTTTCGCGGTGTACCGGAGCCCAGTTTAGTACAATGCCCGATACTTTATTGTTGTGGAAAACAACATCTTCGACCGATGTACAGTTAAAAATTCTTGCTCCAGCTTTGCCGGCATGATAAATAAGCGAAGACGTTGCTTGTACAGAATCCAGTGTATAGTAATCGCCCTCGTAATGGGTATAATCAATTTTGAACTCATCAAGTATTTGTAATGCTCCTTTTTGTACCACAATCTCATTAAACATCATGGCACCGCCCCACATTCCTCCTCCAGGGGCCAATTTTCTTTCGAACATGGCCACTTTTAAGCCCTTTTTTGCTAAATAGTAAGCAGCAACCAGACCTGACGGGCCTCCGCCAACAATAGCTACATCAACCGATAAACTCTCTTTGATTTTTTTAAAATAGGAATCGATAATTCCTGAAGATACAATTTGTTCCATAAAACTGTTTATTTAAGTTAATATTCAACTACAAATAAACAGGGGTATGAATGCATACTTAACTTCCCTACGCTGGCATTACCCGGATCAGGTTAAAGGGTATGATCTCAGCCTTTAAATAAAGGCACCCCTAGTTTATTTTTATAAAATAAGCTCTTTTTAATTAGCTACGCGATAAAAGTATTCAAAATTCATAAACATTGGTATGTTTTATTAAAAAGTTTAGTTTCTATTTTTGAAGACAATGGTGCCTATGTGATTTTTTATCATGAATATCAGTAACATTGGGTTGTTGACAGAGAATACTAATGAAGTCATTTATTTACATTTCACATAGTAATTTTTAAATGTATCATATACTGAACATCTAGCTTGTCAGAGAAACAGGCCTTGATTTTATTGGGTAAACTAAGAGAAAGTCCTTCAACTTTGAAAGTGTGATAAGTACCTACCAATTGTATATTCTGATGCCAGCTACAGATAACGGATTTATCTTTGAGCCCCCACTTGAAACAAGAATTGAATTGTATCCCTGATTTTCGAATCACATCATTGGCTATTTGAACGCCCTTGGGCGAAGTAACATCGAAGAACAATTCAGCCCCGGGAAATTTAGATACGACTTCCAATAAGAACTTTCTAATTTGCTGTTCTTCAAAATAGACGAATACCCCTGTTGATATTAACAATACATGGTTTCCTTTAATACTGTCCATCCAGTCAGGCTCTAGAAATGATGAAGCAATAAATTTCCGATGAGGTGTTTCTTCCAGAAATCGTTTGCGTAATGTAATGACATCGGGTAAGTCTAAATCGAACCATTGTATCTGCTTGTTGTTTATCCGTTCGTACGTGGTGTCCAATCCACAGCCAATATTTACAATGGTTGCATTGGGGTACTGCTCAATAAAGGCTTTTATTACCCTGTCAAACCTCATGCAACGGGCAATCCACGCTATCTGACTTATTTCTGTTACATTTTTGTCCAACTGCCGAAAATCAAAATCAATGGAACGAATAATTTTCTCAGCTACATGGTCGGTTAATAGCGGTTTCTTTTTAGCTGTTTCCTTTGCGCGTGCCCATACCGGCATAAACAAAGTTTGCTGGATGCTACCTAATTGCGCATCTGTTTTATTGTTTATCATTCTGAAAGGTTTTTCTTAGTGAAATTTGATATGGAAATGATGAGTCCATATCTTAACAAGTTCTTGTCCGGCTGAGGAATTCCATTCCTTTTCAATATCAAGATGGCACTTAATACCTTCTCCTTTCCGGCTATGGTGACAAAACCTACATTCCAGAGGTTGAAGTCCGGTATTATACAGCTCGCATAAGTTGTCTTTTAAAAAAGTACAACTGTTGTGTGAAAAAATCTGTAAAGCAAAGTTGCCTTCATTCCCTTTGAAAGCAGGAGACAAAACCCCAAAAGTAAAGTCAGGAGAAAGCTCAAGCATCATCCGGTAACCTAATCCAATATTTAGAACGGCTTCAGCTTCTTTTACTGTCCACCAGCCAGGTCGACAGCAATAATTCGTGCATACTTCGCATGAACATGGCTCAGATGGAGGATATTTTTCGGCAAGCGTTATATACTTATCTGTACAATTCATGTTTTATTTTTTACGCCCATTAATACTGAATCTTAATAAGCCAAGAATAAAATACACTGACATATTTTTAATACTTCTACTTTTGGCTTATTTCTTATCATTTGCGTCATTTTTGTTGCTATACAAATTTATTTTGGTGAAATTTGGCTTGAAATAGTGAACGTTCATCATTTTATGGCAAAGAATTTAACCCAACTGGATGCAAAACATAAACAGAATGCAGATTCTCATATTTGTGCTGTTACCGAGGATGACTATGATAGAATAGCTCCTTATATCCGATTATTGGAAAGGGTATCAGAGATTGAAAAGAGTACTATGACGGTTTTTGATATGCACCGGAAACGTTACCTTTTAAAAAGCACCAAGTTTAAAGAGATGTTAGGTTACACAAACCCTGAAGATCTAGATAATGATGATATGGAGCTTTTTCACAAACTAATACATCCCGATGATTTACCCTTTTTTTTGGAAACAGAGAATATGGCTCACGAATTTTTTAATGATTTATCAGCAGCTGAAAAGAAAGATTATAAAATGGTATATGATTTTAGGGTAAAGAATACAGCAGGTATTTATATGCGGTTCATTCATCAATTTGCAGTTCTTGAGCAAGACAAGAATGGTAAATCTTGGTTAGTACTTATAATTACTTACTTAATCTCGGAAAGAGCTCAAAGCACTCCATTACAAAGAAGAATGATAAATATGCAAACAGGGAAATTGCACTTGTTTAATGATGACGATATTAATTCAGACAAGATGCTCACAGATAGGGAAATTGAAGTGTTAAAGTTGATCTCGCAAGGACAAGACAGCCAGAATATCGCAAGCAAGCTCTTTATTAGTGTAAATACTGTAAATAACCATCGTCAGAAGATTTTACGTAAAACCAAAACAGAGAATACGACCCAAGCATTGCTTTACGCTAAGTGGATTGGGATTATATAAACATAAATATTTCGCAATTTAAGTTTTCTCTTTTTTGCTTCTGCATTCATTAACTTCAGCACAGCTTCGTAATCTTCAGCCATAAAGTTCCACACCTCTCTGCCAGGATCACTTTGTCTGCGCACGGGGATGACTTGTCTTTATACCTCTGTCGTTTTTAAATTCTTTTTCCACTGGATAGCTCAACTGATGTAAAAACAAATTCACGGACTTTCTGGCAAGGACGGCATTTATTAAATCAATAGATATAAAAATCCCTCTGACTATTCCTGAAATTAAGTCGTCCCTGGTTAATGAAACAGGTTCCTGTCCTGACACAAAAAGAGCAACTCTCAGTGCCAGGAACAGGAACATTATCTGCATCACGGTTTTCATGGCTTTCTGGCGTTATAAGTTTTCCGAGCTTAACTGTAACCGTGATGCATCTCTTTTCCAAAACCTTTTTATACTAACTTTTATCTGCTCTGCAACCTGATAAACTACAGGCACAACAATGAGCGTAAGCAACATAGAACTCGACAAACCACCAATCAATACCCAGGCCAGCCCGTTTTTCCAAACAGAACCGGGTCCTGTTGCCAACGCAATAGGTAGCATGGCAATAATCATTGAGAAAGTAGTCATCAAAATCGGACGCAACCGGATATGAGTTGCTTTCAGTAAAGCGTCAACTGTTGAAAGACCTTCTTTTTTGCTGTGATTGGTGAAATCGACGACCAGAATGGCATTTTTGGCTACCAGCCCCATAAGCATAATCAGCCCCATGATAGTAATTATACTCAGGTTATTTCCGGTAAGAGCCAATCCCAGCAAGGCGCCTACCATTGCCAATGGAATGGTGCACAACACGACCAGCGGATGTAAATACGATTCGTACAGTACTACCATCAGCAGGTAAATGAAAATGATTGATGCCAGAAGTGCAAAACCCAGGCTGCCAAATGAATCGGATTGTGCTTTCAGGTCGCCTTCGTATGCAATAGATACTTCCTTCGGAAAAGAGACGGATTTTAGCCGCTGTTGAATATCATTACCAACATCGCCAAGTGCACGTCCAAAAACCTGCGATTGCACGGTTATACTTGGCACCCGGTCGTCACGCTCAATTTTTGATGCACCTATATCGTTACGAATATTTGCAAATTGGTCTAAACGGATAAGCTTCCCTGTATTATTTAGGAAAGAGAGCGATGCTACGTCTGTTATATTTTGCCTGTTAAACTGGTCGTATCTCAAATTAATATCGTACTCATATTCCCCGTCCCGAAATTTTGCATCGTTGTTGCCACTGAAGGCTATCTGCATGGTGGCGCCTACTACATCCATGGTCAACCCTAAATCCGCCATCTTTTGCCTGTCGATTGAAACAAGGAGTTCCGGGCTTGGCTCTCCTGTTGAAAGTTTAACATCGGATGTACCAGATACTTTTTTTGTTTCACCAAGAACAATATTGGCATATTTTATTAATGTATCCGGATTAGCACATTTCACAGCAATTTGCACAGGCACCTGGTCGGAACCGCCGATGGGGCTTACAATGCTGGTTACAAATTTAACCCCGGCTACTTTGGATGAAAGCTCATTCTTTAGCAGTTGTGCATATAAAGAAGCAGCGTATTCCCTTTGTTCTTTTGAAACCAGCTTAAGCGTAATTTCTGCCTTGTTTGCACCCGATGATATGTCGGTAAAATCGGAAGTTCCGCCGACCTGTGCCAGTACATTGGCAACTTCAGGCTTATTGAGCAGGATTTTTTCTACCTGACGAACGGCTGAATTGGTCTGTTCAATGGTAGCGTATTTAGGCAACTCCATCTGAATAATAACTTCTCCACGGTCGCCCATATCGATAAATTCACTCCCGATAAATCCCATTGGGATAAGGGTTACTGAGGCAAGAAATAAAAGTGTGGCCGAAGCTATAACAATAAACTTATGGGATAATGACCACCGCAAAAAATGCTGCAGCCACAAGGAAAAACTGTTGATAGACGACTCGAAGGCGTCGATAATCTTTTTTAGAAACGAATTATTCTTAATATGCTCCAATTTTGCAATGCGTGAAGCCAGTAAAGGTGTAAGTGTAAACGAAACAAAAAGACTAATGAGCGTTGCTACCACAATAACCAGAGAGAACTGCCGGATTACCCCCGATACAATATTCTGTACCAACGACATGGGCAGGAATACGGATACGTCAACCAGTGTTATGGAAAGAGCTGTAAAACCAATCTCATTGCGCCCGATAATCGATGCAGAGATTCTATCTTTCCCCTTCTCGATGTGGCGGTAGATATTTTCGATTACAACAATGGAGTCGTCCACAAGAATACCGACCGAAAGAGACAGAGCAAGCAGCGACATCATATTCAGGGAAAAGTCCAGTAAATACATGGCAATAAATGTGGAAACAATGGAAGCCGGGATTGCCACAATAACAATAAACGAATTGCGAAGGCTATGAAGGAATACCAGCATGACCAATGCAACGAGCAATACCGCCAGTAATAAGTCGCTTATTACGGCATCTGCCGATTCAAGGGTAAATACCGACTGGTCGCTGGTTATATCGAATTTTAAACCATAACCGGAATAGCTCTCTTCCAACAGATCAAGCTTTTTCTTGACAAGACTGCTTACTTCTACTGTGTTTGCATCGCCTTGCTTTTTCAATTGCATGCTTATTACATCGGTTTGGTTATACCTGTTGATATTGAGGGTTTCTTTTCGTGTATCAGAGACTTCGGCAATATCTTTTACCCGGATAGGAGAATTATCGGGGCTATTTGCAATAATCAGGTTCTCAATGTCGGTTACCGTCTTATATTTACCCGATAGGCGAACCGGAATTTGTTGTCTGGGGTTTTTAATTTTCCCTGTGGGATAATCCATGTTGGCATAGAGTAGGGCATAGTTCACCTGGAGTAGTGATAATTTATATTTTTCCAGTTTTGCGGCATTTACATTAACCTGTATTTCCCTTTCCTCGCCCCCCGCAATACTGATTTCGCCAACCCCTTTTACTCCACTGAGTTCGGTGCTTATCCGGTGCTTAACCATGTCGTATAATTCCGTTGGGTTTGCGTTCGCCGACACAGTTATATTCATAATAGGAAAGTCGCTCATCCCGAATGTTGAGATTGTAGGCGTTGTAGCATCATCGGGCAATTGGGATTGTACTGCATTCACTTTCCGTTGGACTATATCAGTGATTTCATCAATATCCGCTGAAGCTTTAAATTGCATGATGATATAGGAGATATTTTCCTGCGAATAGGATTTAATATTATCGATGTTCTCGGTTGTGGAAACCGCGTCTTCAATCTTTTTAGTTACGGAATTTTCCACTTCGGACGATGAAGCACCCGGGTATGTTGTAACAATTGTAAGTGCAGGCATAGCGAAGTTAGGCAATAACTCGTAGTTCAGTTTTTGATAGCTGAAAATTCCAAGAAATGCCAGTGCCGCAAAAATGACTACGATGAGCGTAGGACGTTTTATGGATAATTCTGTTATGTTCATGGCTAATTCAATTAATCGTTTTGCATACCTGAAATACTGACTTTTGTATCGTCTTCGAGATTGATTTGACCTGAAAGCACGATTTGTTCCCCTTCGCTGAGCCCACTTTCAATAAGCGCCTGCGCATTAATAATCTCATTTATTACCACTTTTCGTATTTTCGCCACACCATTTTCAACAACATAAACAGTTGGTTCAAGAACACTTCCGACAACACAGTTACGGGGAATGGTTATGTTCTTTTTGTCCTGTTTCAAACTGAGGGTTAATAATCCGTCAGTTCCCGGTATCAATGGCTGGTCCAGATTGTTTTGTACCTCAGCCTGAACGCGGTAACGCTTCGATTCATCAGGTTTGATACTGACAGTTTTAATGATTCCATTGTAAAGAGTATTCGGATATAAATCAGTAGAAATTTTTACCTGTTGACCGGTTTTTACCCGTACAAGGTCGGTTGCATTAAACCATGCAACAAATTTCATTTTCCGGGTATCAACAATGTCTGCAACAGGAGTTCCCTGAGCTATAAAAGTTCCTTTCTCTATATACCTTTTGCTTACAGTTCCTGAAACAGGCGCCTTGATAAATGAGTTATCGTACTGCTTTTTTAGAGTGAGATAGGCGCCCTTGGCGTTGGCAAAGGCAAGCCTGGCATCTTCCAATTGCTGGGTCGAAACAGCTTCGCCGGGAGTGAGTTTTTCAAACCGTTGTAAATCGTTATGAGCTTTTTGCCAGGCAGCTTCTGCACTCTCTAACTGGTACGATAAAATATCGTTTTCGAGCCATGCAATTACTTTTCCTTCCGTAATGAAAATCCCTTCCTCAACAGAATAATCTTTTACTTTGCCCTGTGCTTCGGAAATGACTGTGACTTCACAGTTTGGCACAAATGTGCCGTGATATGAAATGTCATAAGTAACATCGCTGTACCTGGCCGATACAACAGTTACAGGTACCTCCGATTTCGATTTATTAACCAGATTGATAGTATCTTTTTTACCGCGTTTTACATCAATCAGTTTGTATGCGGTTCCCGTTATTATTGCCACGGCAATAATAGCTATGCTTATTTTTCCTGAAGTTTTCATGTCTTTTATAATCTATTGGTTAAAGAAAAAGTGAGTTAATCGTACCATTTGTTTTTATGATTTCGAGTTCAGATAGTTTTATCTGTAAAATCGAGTTCAGCCACGACAGGTGGGAAGTATTATATTCCGACAGTGCATTTAAAACATCGGTAAAAGATTTTAATCCCTGGCTGTACTGCTTGTTCGTGATTTCAAAAACATTGCCCGCCAAGTCCATGTTAATCTTTAATTTAGACTCTAATAATAAATTTGCATTATACTTTTGAAATGCGTTTTTAAGCTTTACATTCAATTCGTTTTGCAAATCCTGTTGGCTGGTTTTTACCTGTTCGAGCTCTATCCGGTTTTGATTTACTTTGCTTTTCACACGGTTTCCCTCGAATATCGGGACAGAGAGTTTTACCCCTATAAAAGAAGTCTTATACCAATTATCTTTATTATTCACATCGCTTATCTTTTCCACAGGTGATTGATAGCTATACCCGGCATAACCTGAAAAAGAAGGAATAGATGCCGCCTGTGTCAGTTTCATATTTATTATTGCCAGTTCTTTCCTTTGCTCCAGAATTTTCATTTCAACCTGATTCCCAAAAGTTGTGTCTGCGGTTATAATCGGAAAATCGAAAACCTCTATGTCGTCAGAAAGGACAATATCATGGTTTGGGGCAATGCCCATGAGGTATTTTAGCATGTTTAATTGTTGGTCCCGCGCTAATAACAGATTCTCTCTTTCAGTTTCAAGATTGTTTATTGCCACGGTTACCCTGTCTAGGTCAGCCTTGAGGATAAATCCGTTTTTGTAATGTTGTTCTGAATAACCATAGACTTTTCGAAATGCAACGAGATTCGAGTCGAGAAGCGCCAATTGCCTGCCAGTTATTTGAATGAAAAGATACATCTGCGCAACATTCAAAGCCAGTTCCTCTTTGTTTTGTTCCAGGCTAAGATTACTTATCTCGCAGGCTTTTTTAAACAAACGCACCGATGCAAAATAGGACGCATTATAAATCATTTGCCCGGCTTGTAATCCTGCTGTGGCGTTATATTTTGTCCCAAGTTGTATAGGTACCATTGTTCCGGGTTGACCAAGAATTTCACCTGAAACCATATTTACTGGAATATTGAAATAATCGTCAAACGAAGCGAATCCGCTGATTTGGGGTAGCCCGCTGCTAACGGTTTCCTTTAGTTGATAATTACTTTTATCTGTTTCCAATTGAGCTTGCCTTAACTTTAAGTTGTTGGCAAAACTCAATTGAATACAGGCTTTTAGCGAGAGAACCGAATCGGCAGGCTGGTGTCCATTTACCGCTAACGGGAAAAAGCTTGCCAGCAACATTGTTTTAAAAAAGAATGTTTTCATCTGTGAATAATTTATTTTTTAATTGCCAGATGGAATGGCCATGATTGAAACGTTATTCTTATTTCCGGTTGGCGTTTGCCAAATCATGGCTATTTCATATCAACCAAATTTTTATCATTAATAGCGACCGACCTCCCGGTCTGTAAATGGTTCAAAAAAATACAGACAGGTTTTTATCCGTATCTGCATATTATCATAGACCGACATCCCGGTCTGTATTATCTCAAAAAAAATCAGACCTTGATTAGTTGGTATAAATTATCAAAATGTTCTTTAATTATATCCTCAATAGCAGACATCTCACCCTCCAATAAAGCAAGGACACTGATTCCATGCATGGAAGTGTGGACATGTTTGGCTAACGACAAACTGTCGATATCTTTCCTAATCTCTCCATTTTCTTTTGCCTTGTCAATAAGTATTTTGAATAGGGTCGTTTCCTTTTGGTGCAATTCACCGATAACCTGTTCAAATCCCTTGTAATGCTTCATCATATCAAACATTACGATATAAATATTAACCTCACTTAAATCTAGTTTGTATTCCCCCAATTTGGTATCGGCAAATTCCATTAAATGTGCCAATGATTCTTTTATATACCTGGGAACAAACTCAATAAAGGATAAATTATACGGATTTTCAATGAAATGGCCGAATTCAGTCAAGAATGCTTTTAAAACAAACCGGTCAATTACCTCATGATACAAAACTTCTTTGCTTTCGAAATGATGATAGAATCCACCTTTTGATAAGCCCGAAGCCTTGAGTATCTCATTCATAGTAACCTCGGTGTAAGGCTTCTTAAGGAAGAAGTAAAGTGCGATGGATAATATCCTTTCTTTCGTATCATTCATGTTTTTCAATTTACAAACCGACCTCCCGGTCTGCAAATATAGAAGTATTTTTTCATTTGCAAATAAAACAGAGTAATAAGTTATAAAATATTGTCAGCCAATAGGAAAATAAAGACGGAATTATTTCTTATGAATAGGAGCTCTGTAGAGGGAGACAGTAATCCTACAAGTATTACAGACTACAAAAACACAGAGTAAAAATTGTATATTTCACTGCCTCTTTATAATGATAACTTTATATTCTGCTTTTCAGCACTTATAAACTTCAATACAGCCTCAAAATCTTCAAGCAAAAAGTTCGATATTTCTCCGCTTGGGTGCACCCGCAAGAATGACGTCCTGATTGGGGCGTCTTTTTTTTTGGATGACATCCTTTCCATAGAGGAATGCAACGAAGGATGTCATCCTTTTTTTTGCCCACGGATTACACCGGTGGTTCACCACAGATTGCATGGATTGGTTTTCGTGGTTGCCTGTCGGCAACCACGAAAACGAGGGGGAGGGGTGATGCGCCGGTGTTACAAACGTGTCTCCCGCTCGCTGGCGCGTCCGGGATCGAAACGAATCCCTACGGGATTGGCTTCGCTCTCTGATCCAACGCGTTGTGTTGGTTATAAACGTGTCATCCCTACGGGATTGGTTTTCATCCTGATCCAACGCATTGTGTTGGCTACAAACGTGTCTCCCGCTCGCTGGCGCGTCCGGGATCGAAACGAATCCCAATGGGATTGGCTTCGCTCTCTGATCCAACGCGTTGCGTTGGTTACAAACGAGCCTCCCGCTCGCCATCGATATCTATCTGGGCGTCCGGGATCGAAAACGAACCCCGATGGGGTTCAGGTTGGTTCCTTACGATGATTTTACAATCATGTCTCCCGCTCGCTGGCGCGTCCGGGATTCTTACCGGTTCCTGACCTTCCCTGAATATGGTTGACAGTTTTAACTAATTTATCACTCTCTTTTTAGCAAATTTCTATCGGACAATTATGAGCCAGAGGCCTTTCTTTTGGCTCAAAGTCAAAGTGGCTCGATGCCACCTTGACTTTGTAATTTCCTTCGGCATAAATAATCACCGTCGGCCTCTTTTGGCTGCTTAAATTTATTAAAGATTTTTCAAATTGAGCTGGCGTAATATGCCCTGGAAGCTCATCATGTATTCTTTTTTCGTTGTAATGTTTCACTGCCTTTTTCAACATTTGCTGCAACTGTTCTAGGGACTGGGGTTCCCAGTATTTTAGGTATTCATTTTTAATCGTACCGTTTATGCGTTCGGCATATGCATTGTCTTGTGCCTTTTCTCCCATGCTGATCTGAATGTCGTTCTTTTCCAGCAGGGCAATATATTCATTGTCAAGGTATTGACCTCCCCTGTCTGAGTGATGGATAAGACTTGAAAAGCTGCCCCCAGCATTTCTGAGCGCCATTTTCAACGCAGCAATATTCGCTTCAGCCCGTATATGATTGCTGGCCTGATATCCAAGTATCTTCTTGATATACACATCTATTATAAAAATCAGATATAAAAAATGGCCATTCATGTGAAAATAAGTTATATCGGATTGCCATACAATGTTACGGTCCTGCACCATCATTCCCTGTATCAGATTCTGGTACCTGGAATGAACCGGATAAGTGGTTCTTTGAAAGTTCTTTTGATATGCAACCCTGTATCCAAGGCGCATGAATAAATCTATGAACTTGTCCCTTCCTATGAAGTCAGGGCGTAATGTTTGATACATTTTCTCGACCCCACAACCCGGATGCTCACTTTTCAGGATGTCTACTTCCAGCATTAGCCCAAACAGCTTTTCCTGAAAACCAGCCTTTTGGATTTGATGCTTATGGAAAGCCTGTCTGCTAAGTCCAGCGGTTTCCAGAACGGATCTCATGGAATACCTTACTTTTTGCTTGTTTTGCTGAAACCATTCGATGGTAAGGTGCCTGAGTTTTTTTTTATATCAATATCCAGCTCCTTGGATGCCAACTCGATCATTTTTTCGAGATAATCAATCTTAAGTTGCTTTTGTCCAATAACTTGTTCCAGTTCCCTGATCCGGAGTTCCATATCTTTGAGCTTCTTGGTACTGCTTTCATTCATCTCGACAATTTTAACACGTTTCTTGTTGTAGGTCGAATATTTGTAAATCCATCGATACAAAAGTTGATGTGAGATACCAAATAAACGGCCAACTTCACTTACCGTAAATTTACCACTTTCATAATCATGTACACGGCTCTTTTTGAACTCTTCGCTGAAGACTCTAAAGGATTTGATTTGTGTTTTTTTTGTTCCCATTGTTGACCTAAATTGTGTCAACCTATTTCAGGGACGGACATCCCCGCACCTCGCACCCCGCACCCCGCACCCCGCAACATTTTTTCTCACCCCACCTCCAAGGCTTTCCTGATGCGCTCGATGCACTTGTACTTCTGGTTGCGGGCGCTGCCGGCACTGGCATACCCCATTTTTTCGGCAATGGCTTCCCACGACAGCTCCCTGACGTAGAAATTCTCGAGCAGCGATTTGCACGGATCTTCCATCTTATCGAGAAGCGCGGCCAGTTTTTCGTAATCGCCGGGAATCTCTTCAAAGTAAATGGTTTCGGTCATGGAGTTTGGGAAGTCTCTTATATCTACCTGTATCGCCCGCTGGGCCAGTTTTCGCCTCAGGTTCCGCCAGATGTTGACGGATGCCGAATGCAGGTAGGTGCCGGCACTGCAGGTCAGCTCGAAGTCGTCTGACCGGATCCTTTCGAGCAAAACGATCAGGGCATTCTGGAAGACATCCCTTGCAACTTGTCGGTCGCCCCCCTCCTGCATGATGGCATTGGCCACCTGCGGAAAGGTATACCGGTACAAATCCAGATACATCTCACGGTCATAGGAAAGGAGGGCCTCGACTTCCTTTTTCCGGGCTTCCCTGTTTGCCTGACGTAATTCTTCATCATCCCTTCGTCTTTCAAAGCGGAACCGCACCCCGATATCTTCCAGGTCGAGCTTATCCAGACGGCTTTTCGAAGCCTTGATGCTGGCATCCTGATCGACGTCAAAACTTATGGATTGCAGAAAATTAACCTCTTTGTCGATTTCATCAAGAAGTGGGGCAATCAGGCTTTGCAGCTTGTCCGACAGTTTCTGCCTGAAGAATAACCGTATCGATTTCGCCAGTGCCGGTTCCTGTGTGTCGCCGGTGCCGGGATCCTGCCTGGTTTCGCCACTGATCATGATCTGGTTGAGCCGCATGGTGTGGGTTTAAAGGTGTGTTTCAAAAAATAATTTTAAAAAAAAAGGTGCCGCAAGGGTGACATCCGCACCCGTGACGACATTATAAAGATAAAACTAAAATTTATTTTTTATGAAAAACACAGTCCATTATGTCCTGATCCTCGACCAGAGCGGTTCGATGCAAAGCCTGAAAGAGGTCACCATTTCCAGTTTCAACGAACAGATCGACTCCATCCGGGGGCTGGTCCGCAAGGAGCCCGACACGGAAGTGAAGGTCACGCTGTGCGTATTCAACGAAGACGTTGAGATGCGCATGGTGGCGGCCGACATCGACCAGGTGGTGAGGCTAAGCGGGCGCAATTACCGCCCCGATTCGTGCACGGCCCTCTACGATGCCATGGGCATCACCATGCTCACGATGCAGGAGACGGTGCAGCCCACCGACAAGGTCTTCCTGGCCATCTTTACCGACGGACACGAGAATGCCTCGCAACGGTACTCCCTGGCCGATGTGGTGCACAAGCTCGAAAGCGCGAAGGCGAACGGCTGGAACATCCGCTTCTACTGCAGTACCTACGACCTCGACCACTTCAGGGAGAGCCTGCAGCTCAACCAGGAAAACATGTTTGGCATCTCCCTTAACGAGGAAGGGATGAACCTGGCGAACAATTCGATGAAGTCGGTGATGTACGACATGATCCGGCGCAAGTGATGGTGGTCGACATCGATACGGCACGGGTCATCATTTCGGCGCCCACCAAACAGCTGCTCGAGGTGCTGCAATTCCTGAAGCGGGCCCTGCCCAGGGGGAAGAAGGCGTTCGGTGCCATGTGCGAGCTGACGGTGAAGACCAACCAGATTGACTTTGTGGTGATCGGGGCCTCCAAAACGCTCTATTGCCGGGCGAATGGCCCCGTCAAGGTGTCGGTGGTGTTCGATACCTTCCACGACCTGGTGAAGAACACCCGTACCTATCACACCCTGATCCTGATTGCCGATGAGTTCCTCAGGATCGGGGTGACCACCATCAACGCGCGGACGTGCTTCTTCACCGACGACTCGATCCTCCGCAGCATCAACCTGCCCATCAATTACAATGCCCGCGATGTGCTGCGGATGGCAGGGCAGTATACCCAAGAGGAGATCGAATTCAACGACCTCACCGAAACTTACAGCCAAACCATGAACGGACTGCTCCGCGACATGACGGTGGTTTATGAGCGCCTGCGGAAGTACGGGTTCACCCGCAAGGAGGTGGAAAACCTGATGCTGAATAAGATATATATATGATTTTTTTTGCCCACGGGGCCAGCAGGAGTTCACCACAGATTGCACGGATTGGTTTTCGTGGTTGCCTGACGGCAACCGCGAAAACGAGGGGGTGAGGGGATGCGCCGGTGTTACAAACGTGTCTCCCGCTCGCTGGCGCGTCCGGGATCGAAACGAATCCCAACGGGATTGGCTTCGCTCTCTGATCCAACGCGTTGCGTTGGTTACAAACGTGTCTCCCGCTCGCTGGCGCGTCCGAGATCGAAACGAATCCCAACGGGATTTCATAACCCCAGAGGGGTTCGTTTTCGATCCCGTGCGCCCCGATATACATCGAGGGCGAGCGGGAGGCATGATTGTAACGCAACATCGTAAGGAAACAGATCAAATCCCGTAGGGATGGCATGATGATAACACATCATCGTAAGGAACTTAAATAAACCCTGTAGGGGTGACACAATTTTAACGCAACATCGTAAGGAATTCAACCCTCCGTGATGGGATGACATCTTTTCCATAGAGGAATGCAACAAGAAGATGTCATCCTTTTTGACTATTTTTATATTCACATATCATCACGGAATGCGAATCGAAAAAATCACCCATAACAAGAAGCGCTACCTCGATCTGTTGCTGTTGGCCGACGAGCAGGAAGACATGATCGACAAATACCTGGAGCCCGGCGACATGTTTGCCCTGTACGACGATGACCTGAAGAGCGTGTGTGTGGTTGTGGCGATCGACGACGAGACCTGCGAGCTGAAGAACATTGCGACCTATGAACGATACCAGGGCAGGGGATATGGAAAGGCGTTGGTGAAATTTGTCACCGAACATTACAGTGACCAATTCACGACCATGCTGGTCGGGACCGGCGACATACCCTCCATCCTCTCGTTTTATGAAAGCTGCGGATTTAAGAAATCCCATGTAGTCGCGAATTTCTTTGTCGACCATTACGACCATCCCATGTTTGAAGACGGAATCCAGCTGGTTGACATGGTGTATTTGAAGAAAAGAATTGATAGAATAACAATAGGATGACATCTTTTCCGATGTATCTGTCATCGAAAAAGATGTCATCCTCTCCGATGACGGATGAAACGAAAAGATGTAATCCTATACTGATAAAAAAGATTGACATGAGCAAGGACATCAAAGCCATTTACGATTTTGACTATCGTTTAATCGATGAGTATTTTTTAGGCATGGAAAGACAAGGGCCCGGTAGTCCCAGGGTAACGATTCAGGCATTGGATTTTATCGATAACCTGACCGATCAATCCTGCATTGCCGATATTCGATGCGGGACTGGCGGACAAACCATGGTATTGGCACAAAATACCCGGGGAAAGATTACTGCCATTGACCTTTCCCCTGAGCATATCAGGAAATTGAATGATACTGCCGAACGCCTGAGCCTTCAAAACAGGGTTAACGGTATCGTTGGTTCAATGGATAATCTTCCATTTCATGATGAAGAATTTGACTTGATTTGGTCGGAAGGGTCAATATATAAACTTGGATTTGTAAGAGATTTGAACGAATGCCGAAGATTTTTGAAAAAAGGCGGAACGATAGCCATTTCGCAAATTTCCTGGTTTACTTCGGAGCGACCCACCGAAATTGAGAATTTCTGGGAAAAGTTTTATTCCGAAATAGACACGATTCCCAATAAAGTTCAGCAAATGCAAGAAGCAGGATATATGCCTGTGGCAACCTTTGTGCTGCCCGAAAATTGCTGGACTGAACATTATTTTCCACTGATGGATGACGCACGGGAAATCTTCTTGCGGAAATATGCAGGGAATAAGGCCGCCAAAGATTTATTGAAACAAGAACAGTACGTGAAAGAATTGTACCACAAATACAAAGCTTATTTTGGTTACGCTTTCTATATCGGGAAAAGAATCAATTAGTGCCTCAAGAGAATGACAAGAGGATGACATCTTTTCCGTAGAGGTCCTCAACGAAAAGATGTCATCCTTTGCAACGAAACGATGTCATCCTTTGCAACGAAACGATGTCATCCTTTTTGACTATTTTTATATTCACATACCATCACGGAATGCGAATCGAAAAAATCACCCATAACAAGAAGCGTTACCTCGATCTGTTGCTGTTGGCCGACGAGCAGGAAGACATGATCGACAAATACCTGGAGCCTGGCGACATGTTTGCCCTGTACGACGATGACCTGAAGAGCGTGTGTGTGGTTGTGGCGATCGACGACGAGACCTGCGAACTGAAGAACATTGCGACCAATGACAAATCACGTAGCCAGAGGACGACATCCTCTCCGAAGAGGAATACAATAAGAAGATCTAATATTTTGATGAAATTTGATATACTTTTATGTGAATAACTCAACCAACCATTGAAAATGAAACCTAAAATGTAACCATCTTATTCCGATCCAATCCATTTCCGGGTATTTCGGATCGATTTTGATTCCAATCCGGAAATCAACCATCAAATTGAATCACCCATGTATGACCAATTGAATTACCAACTATGAATCTGGAAAAAATGAGTAAAACCATTTAATGCCAAATAGGATATCCGGAAATGTATGGTTTTTACGGAAATATAAACGTTGTGCTTAAGCGAAGACTTGACCAATAAACAGATAAATTTTAAAACTAAAAAAACTATAATCATGCAAACGAAAGCTAATTTTATTTCAATATTATTCGTAGCTATTATGACATCTTTAACCGTTTCTGCACAGAAACCTTATTGGGCATCACCTGACGATAGTGTTGCCATGAAACTAATCGCTATGGATAGGATGTGGGCCGAAGCAAACTGCAGACCACAACCCGGACTTGAAGAAATGTTTGCTGACGAATTTATGGGAACAGCACCTGATGGCACCCGATATGGTAAAGAAGAGGCAATTGAGCCCCGCAAGTATCCTGATCGCCAATGTGAATTTGGAGATGTTAAAGTGCATTTTTGGGCTGATAATTTGGCCATTGCCTATGGGAATGAAAGCAGCATTCGCTTAGGAGCGGACGGTAAAGAATATAAGCGTTGCCTGGTGTGGACTGATACCTGGCTGAAACGTGATGGAAAGTGGCAGCTTATTGCAGCACAAGACAATGTTGTTGAATGTCCCAAATAAGGATTTTCTTTAACGCCGCTGAAACAGCAAGATGGATATGGTCTGATGACTTTAAAATTGCCAACCAGTTCATTCTGACAGAGACAATACATAATTACGTTTCATTTATCCGGACTTCTTCCAATACATGAAAGTAAACAAAGTGTGATCTGGAAATATTTCTCATCTGCCAAGTGGTTTATTGCATGCGGATTTAAAAGGTTTTCGAAAGTTTGTGGCTCTTATATAACAGGCAATTTGAGAGATCAAAATGATTACTCTGGAAGTTCGTAAAGTTTTTGGTAAACTTATTTGATTTTATTTAGTAATTGCCTAAATTAGATGTACTTGAAAGGTTAATTATGAAAGCTCAACCTTGATCTACGAAGAATATAAAACAAAAAACACATCTTTTAAATCCAAAACTTACCACCATGAAAAATTATCTCTTTCTTTTTTTGATTCTTTTGGTAATTTTTGGCAGTTGTACCCAAAAATCAAAAGAACCGGTATCGATTAATCAAGTCGAGAATACCTTGAAAAGCATTACTTATCTTAATGATACAGTTGGAATTGATCCATCTGTAGTATTTTCTATTTTTGAAAACACTAGTGTCCAATAAAT
>DF970679.1 GCA_001270045.2 Bacteroidales bacterium 6E
GTTAGAGAATTGAGATAAATGAGGAAGAGTCCTGGGTTCGAATCCCAGCTGAGTCACCAGCAAATAAAAGCCTGCGAAAGCGGGCTTTTTTGTTTTCACCATGTTGACGTCCTAATTATTTTCAAACTCAGTAACACAGCTGGTAGAGCATTCCGCTTCTTGCGGAAGAGTCCTGGGTTCGAATCCCAGCTGAGTCACCAGCAAAGAAAAGCCTGCGAAAGCAGGCTTTTTTGTTTTCACCATGTTGACGTCCAATTGTTTTCATACTCAGTATTACAGCTGTTAGAGCATTCCGCTACATGCGGAAGAGTCCTGGGTTCGAATCCCAGCTGAGTCACCAGCAAATAAAAGCCTGCGAAAGCGGGCTTTTTTGTTTTCACCATGTTGACGTCCTAATTATTTTCATACTCAGTAACACAGCTGGTAGAGCATTCCGCTTCTTGCGGAAGAGTCCTGGGTTCGAATCCCTATTAATCTTCTCCCATTGTCATATACTTTTCATAGTGATTGAATTATGCATTCATTCTGAATAGTTTTGTATGTTATACTGGTGTTCGTGTGGCATCGGTTTAGGGTGATCAATTGAATTATCCTTAAAACTGTCATCTATAGGAAAAAAGTTTAATTGTAGATTATGAGTGTGACGGAGCTCATGGAACCAGATGGTACCAAAGAATATAAAGTATATATCCTTTATAGCCAAAAGCTTGACCGTTATTATGTCGGTTATACAAATGACCTGGGCAGAAGAATTTCAGAGCATAACCGTAAAAAAGGTAAGTACACCGATAATGGTATTCCCTGGGAAATAAAATATGTTGAACGGTATCCTGAGAAAAAGAAGGCTGAGGATAGGGAACATTTTATAAAATCCAGAAAATCAAAGAGTTTTATCGAGGATTTAATCAAGGGAGCATCCTGACATTCGATTGAGATTTTTTGGGATGTCTTTTATTGCTTTTTTATGATACGTGGATTACTATCTATTCTCCTCACTCCATTCTTCGAACATTTCGATAGCTTTATACAAGACTCCGGCAGATCCCCTGAAAGTACCGGACCCTCTGGGTTCGTTATTTATCGAGTACCACTCAAAGAACCCGTTGTTATCTTTCACCCTTTGGACCATGGGTTGGATTTGTTCATAGGCTTCATGCACATACCCTGCCTTGATGAGCTGTTGAATCATGCGACCACCGAACCATGTCCAGTCGCCGCCGTTTTGGTAGCTGTATTCAGGGTTCATGATTTTGTTTGCGAAGAATCCGTCGGGGTAGGGAGGATATAGCGTCAATCCAATGGATGGAGCACCTGCAAGCTCTACACGCCGAACCATTTCGTCGAGCGATGCCTTGATTTCATCCTTGCTGAGCAAGCCGGCTTCAATTGCCACGGCAGTCCCTCCGAAATAGTATATCTCGTTTTCATTGAAATCATCAGGAAAGGGAGAACCTTTTTCAAGGTATATATGGGGGATGAATTTTTGGTTTTCCTCGTCCCATAAATGTTTACGTGCGTTTTCAGCTACCTGGTCACGGACACTTTTCCACCTTTTTCCGGCATTGGGCATCATTTCGATCAGGTTGTCCAGGGCAATGATATACATGGCGTTGTCGTATATGTCGATAGCGGGATGAGTGTTGTCATCAAGGTCGACGCCCCATCCATGTTCCGGCTGTACATCTCCCCAGTCGGCGGTCGTGGCCCCGATGATCAATCCATATTGTTCATTCCAGCGATGATTCATCAGGAATTCCATAGCCCATTCCATCCGATGTGCAACCGATTTGGACCCCACCATCTCAGTCAGTATGGAACTGTCGCCGGTAATCCGGATATATTTATAGACTGCCTGGATCAATGACGATTCCTGGTCGGTCTCCACCGTGTTTTTATGACCTGCATACCTGGGTTCCAAAGCTGAATATGAAAAATCGGTTTCGCCTTCCCCAATTTTTTCAGCAGGGGTGAATCCGTCGATGATGTTTCCGTCATCGCCCTGCATCCTGAAAAACACCAGCAGGTTTTCCTTCAGTTCCTCCTTTGGAAAAACCTCGGCTGACAATTCAATAAAGGTATTAAAATCACGGATCCAGACTTCCCTGTAGCCATCGCCTGCATTGAAACCGGTACCCACAATTGCGAGCGCCTTTTCTTTCACGAAGGCAAAATTTTCGTCCTTTCTTATTTTTTCCACCAGGTCAGCGTCGGTTTTGTTTTTTGTGGATGGAGAACATGACCAAAGGATTGTCAACAAGAAGATTGGAAGGAAAAATCTCATGGTTCGGCTTGGTTTTAATGACTATACAAGACAAATGTAATACATTGGATAATTCTGTGACATATGGTGAGGAATTTACTTTGGATGCCCCACAAAAATGTATCTTCTTATTAATCCAAATATCTATGGATTTCTGGTTTATTAACCATGAATAGATTAGATTTGATGTTGCGGTTTATGCGAAATCATGACTCGCACGATTTAGGTTACCGGACTGGATACTATTTTGGGTCCACTTTGTTGTTTTAGAAACAGCTTTCGTTAACCGCAAAAATGAAATATGAAGATTTTGTTTCCAATTAAATCCAAATGTGATGAGAAGATTTGCGCAGACACTTTTTGCAACAGGAAATATTCAAGGGTTAATCATCGCGATGATCCTTGTCTTCTTCATGAATGAACCTCTTGCGGCGGGTACGGTCAGATTCAAGAAAGATACAAGGTCTGAGGTCTCCACTCAAGCGGGGTATTTCAAATCTATAAATGATCCTGAATCAGGAAAGTCTGTGTCAGTCGTTCGAGCCCATCAAAAAGCAACAGAAACGCAACGCATCACCAATGCCGAGAAGCTCGGTTTCCCGAAAGGTACGAAAGTGTTGTTATTACACATGGACGACTTGGGAATGTGTGAAGAGGCCAACCAGGCCGGAATGAATTACATCGCTAACGGACACATCCTTTCAGGGGCGGTCATGATGCCATGTGAGTTTGCCGTTCCATTTGTAGAATGGGTGAAGAATGTCCCATATGCCGATATTGGAGTTCACCTGACGCTCACCAGTGAATGGAAAAGCTGGAGATGGCCAACAGTTTCCCCGGTAGAGAGTGTTCCGGGATTGTTGGATCAGGAAGGGAAAATGTGGCGGAGTGTGCCTGAGGTGGTGATGCACGCTACTCCCAGGGAAATTGAGACGGAAATCCGTGCCCAGATAGAAAAGATGCTATCACTTGGCTTGCGACCTACCCACATCGATACCCACATGGGGACATTATACGGATCGCCGGCATATGTCAGGGTTTTCCTTAAAGTTGCCCAAGAATACCGGATTCCGGCCAATGCCATCGACCTTTCGAATCCCAAAGTGGCCGATTTCTATCGGTCAGCCGGGTACCCCATCAATGATGAAGTCATCCAAATGCTGGCTGAATATTCTCTTCCCCGGCTTGATAACTTTGGCAGCGTTCTGGAAGGCAAATCATATGAAGAGGTTAAATCCGGATTTATGGAAATGGTGAAGGCCCTTGAACCCGGCTTGACAGAAATCATATTTCATCCCTCTGTCGAAACCGGGAACCTGAAAACCATTACGGGCACCTGGCAACAAAGAGTTTGGGAGGCACAGATTTTCTCTGATCCGGAAATTCATCGGTTCTTCAAGGATAACAATATCCAAATTACCTCATGGAGGGAAATAATGCAGAGACATGATAATCTATGAGGTTTAAAAACTCCAGACTCAATGATCCTTGATGCATTACATAATATGGAGGCAATATCTTTTTTGTGATTCTTGATCTCAATGGGCAGATCTTGATTTCAGTATTAAATTGGATTCTCATTTTATGTTTCGGAAATACTCAGGTTATTTCTAAATTTACACCCAAACCTATGAAGCAATTTTCATGTTGAGCCGGAAACTATGGTTATGTCTGATCATTTTGATCCCTGCAGTCAACTACGGACAATATCCGCTTGATTCGTTATTGAAACGGCTGGATGAAGTCATCGTAAACCATGAAATATACACATCGCAAAAGGAGCAAAGGATTGAAAACCTGAAAGGCCGATTGTCGGAGGTATCCCAATACAGCATAGACGGGTATGAACTCAATGCGGAAATTTTTGAAGAATACCGGCCATTTATCCTGGATTCGGCCATCCGTTACATGAATCTTAATATTCAGATTGCAGGCAGGTTGCAGGATCATGAACGACTCAGCGAGAGCAAGATTAAACTGGCTGCCTTGATGGGATCGACCGGAATGTATACTGAAGCCGTGGATCTCCTTCAATCCATCAACCGTTACGGTCTGCCCGAGCATCTGGTCATAGAGTATTTCAATACGTACAGGCATGTGTACTCCGAACTTGCCTTTTATACGCAATATACCCAGGTTGCCCAGGATTACTGGGATATTTCAAATCTTTACAGGGATTCACTGAATCAGTTCCTGACTCCGGAATATGATATATACGATGCCATTAGGGAGGATGATCTTAGAAATTCGGGTGAAACAGAGACTGCACTTCGACTGAACGGGATTCGTCTTGAGAATAGCGAGCCTGGTACGCGGGATTATGCCATTGCTTGCTACAACCGTTCACTGATTTATCGTGTGGCAGGCAATTTGGAAGGTGAAAAATACTACCTGGCCCTTTCAGCCTTGTCGGATATCATGTCATCCACCAAGGATCATGCATCGCTTTGGATGATTGCAGAAATCCTGTATGATGAAGGTGACATGGAGCGGGCATATAACTATATCCGCTTTTCGTGGAACGAAACAGTCTATTATAACGCAAGGCTACGAAGCCTGCAGAGTGCAAGGATTTTGTCGCTGATTGACCAGACATACCAGGCAACGGTTGAAAAGAAAAACGACCAGCTTCAAAAGTATCTGGTGATGATCAGTGCCTTGCTTGTGCTGATTGCCTTTGCCCTGGTATATATTTACAGCCAAATGCGACGACTTGCGGTTACCCGGATGAACCTTCAGGTTGCCAATGACAACCTCAAAATCCTTAATCTGGAATTGCAACAGGTTAACCGACAAATGCAGGTAGTAAACCTTGACCTTTCCGAATCAAACCATATCAAGGAGGAATACATAGGCCATTTCATCAGGCTCTGCTCTCTTTACATTGATAAAATCGATGAATTCCGAAGGATGGTGAACAAAAAACTCACTGCAGGCCAGACATCTGAATTGTTGGATGTTATCAGGTCACGCGATATGCTTGAAACCGAAATCGAGGAACTCTACCGGGATTTTGATAAGGCCTTCCTCCGGATTTTCCCCCATTTTGTGGAAAAGGTGAACGAATTGTTTTATGAAAACGAAAAAATTGTACTCAAGCATGACGAATTGCTGAATGTTGAGTTGCGGATCCTTGCCCTGATCCGTTTGGGTATTACCAACAGTTCGCAGATTGCCGACTTTATGAGGTATTCGGTAAATACCATATATAACTATCGTGCCAAAATCAAGAACAAGACTGCCTACCGTGACGAATTTGAAGAATTGATCATGAAGATACGATAGGGCAGATTTTCCAATGAGAGTTTACTATGCTTACCCTCCCCGTAGTCGCTGAAATTTTCAATTTTTAAAAGCTCAATTGCCATAAGGTATTCACTTATAAGTCCACTTTTTGCCATTGTGTAGTTATAATTAAGTAATTGTATTGCAGTTGTTTATGGGTTTAATATTCCTGTGTTCATCCACTTTGTTTTTTTAACTCTCCCCTGCGGCTTGTGATGAAGGTATCTTTGTGGATAAGGTCGGTCAGACCTGTCATTTTATAAATGATAATAGACCATATAAAAATCTTATCTATGAGTACTATCTTTTCCAAATTGAAAATCCCTCTGATTTGTCTGTTGGTGATTATGGGTATCCATCTTTCGGTTGATGCCCAGGATGCCTTGAATGTCAGGGGTGTGGTTACGGATGCAACGGGCGAACCGTTGCCTGGCGTAAATGTCGTCCTGAAGGGGACTTACAGGGGAGTGGTTACCGACATTAACGGTAGTTACCAACTGGATGTTCCTGGCAATGATGTTGTTTTGGTTTTCTCCTTCATCGGGTACACATCTGTTGAGGAATTGGTTGGAACCCGCAGGGAAATCAATGTTACGCTTCAGGAAGACCAGAAGCGGATTGATGAAATTCTTGTGATTGGCTATGGAACTGTCTCCCGTAAGGATGTGACCACGGCAGTCTCGAGTGTTTCGGTCGAGGACCTGACTGAACGTCCGATCGTATCGGCTGCCCAGGCAATCCAGGGCAAGGCAGCAGGGGTGAACGTATATCGTCCCAATGGCTCTCCCGGTGCCGGAATGGTGGTTCGTGTACGCGGTACCACTTCATTTAACGGCAGCAATGAACCACTGTATGTGGTCGATGGTGTACCGGTCGACAACATTAATTTCCTTTCGCCTACCGATATTTCCAATATCCAGATCCTGAAGGATGCCTCCTCGGCGGCCATTTACGGATCCAGGGCAGCCAACGGAGTAGTGCTGATCACCACCCGGCAGGCAACTACCGGTGCAAAAGTCTCGTTGAACGTCCAGATGGGGGTTAACCAGGTTGCCAACCAGATTGAGTCGCTGAATGCACGACAGTATAAAGAACTGATCGATGAACTTCGTCCCGGGGCCATTCCGGAAGGCACAACTGACCGGACCGATTGGTTTAATGAAGTTTATGGCACCGGGATTACCCAGAACTATCAATTGCAGGTTTCTGACGGGAATGACAAGTCACGTTATTTTGTATCTGCAGGATACCTGGACGAAAAGGGTGTGTTAAGTTCTACCTTCTTCCGCCGCTATAATTTACGCAGCAACATGGAAACCCAAGTCCGCGACTGGCTTAAGTTCGGATTGAACCTGTCCTATTCCGATAACTCCAGAAATGGGGTGACCACCGGACAGGGATCTAACAGGGGTGGGGTAGTGTTGGCTGTTGTTAACCTTCCGACCGCAGCTTCCATTATCAATGAAAATTCAGGTTTATACAATCGTGTTTTCTTTGGCCAGAATATCACGAACCCCATCGAATCGATTGAGAACGGCAAGAATAACAAGAATAACGAGAACAGGCTGATCGCTTCAGGTAGCACTACCATTACCTTCCTGCCTGAACTTGACCTCAAGACGTCTTTAACGCTCGACCGCAGGCATGGAAAGGTGACCGGATTTACTCCTCCCGTGCATGGTGCCGACCGTAACGACTGGGGTAATGCCTGGGATACAAGAAGCCTCAATACGCTTCTTGTATTTGACAATGTACTGACCTATAAAAAGACATTCGCAGAAAAACACAATTTTGAGGCTATGGCTGGAACTTCCTGGACCGATTCAAAGTGGTCGCAGAGCTACATCAACGGCTCACATTACAAGGATGCCATCATCCAGACCCTGAATGCAGCCAATAAGATCGCTTGGAACAATACCGGATCTAGTGCTTCGGAATGGGGTATCATGTCTGTGTTTGGACGACTTTCCTATAACTATGAAAGCCGTTACCTTCTGACCGTGAATATCCGTGAGGACGGTTCCTCAAAACTCCATCCCGACCATCGTTGGGGAACTTTTCCATCTGTATCTGCCGCCTGGCGCGTTTCATCTGAAAGCTTCATGGAAGATTATACCTGGCTTGACGACCTGAAGATCAGGGGAGGCTGGGGCCAGACAGGTAACCAATCAGGTGTAGGTGATTATGCCTATCTGCAGCGATACAGCATCCAACGTCAGGCCTGGTTTGAAACCGGCAAGGAAGATGCCCTTCCGCTGATAACACAGGCGAACCTGAGGACACGTGACCTTACATGGGAAACCACCACACAGGTCAGCCTTGGAGTCGATGCTACCATGTTCAGGGACCGGTTGACACTGGCCATGGATTACTATTCGAAGCATACACAGGATATGCTGATGTATGTGTCACTGCCTGCAGGAGCTGCCGCTGCCAACAGCATTATCAGGAATGAAGGTGAAATGATGAACCGTGGCTTTGAGTTTTCGGCCAACTCACGAAATTTCACTGGAGCCTTTGGCTGGAATACGGATTTCAATATTTCCTTTAACCGGAATGAGCTGATGAGCCTTGAACTTCAGCAGATATATTACGATGCCGAAACCACCGACGCATTTCACCAGACACGTGTGGTCAGGAATGAGCCGGGCCGGCCGCTTGGTGGATTTTACGGCTATATCAGTGATGGGGTTGACCCCGAAACGGGTGAGCTCATGTACCGCGATATCAACGAGGACGGTAAAATAACGGCATCGGACAAAACCTATATTGGTGATCCCAACCCACTTTTTACCTATGGGTTGACAAATTCATTTTCCTATAAGGGATTCAACCTCAATGTATTCATTCAGGGTTCAGTTGGAAATGACGTTTTTAATGCCTCCATGGGAGACACCCAGGGTATGTACGACCTCAAAAACCAGTCGACAAAGGTCCTGCGCAGATGGCGTACCCCAGGGCAGATTACGGATATCCCGAAAGCCGGGTTTAACCTGCAGCCGTCAAGCTTCTTTGTGGAAGATGGCAGCTATCTGAGACTGAAAGATGTTACACTTTCCTATAATTTCAGGGGAAACCTGCTGACCCGTGCCGGAATTTCACGCCTGCAGCCCTACTTCACGGCGAGCAACCTGTTTACCTTGACAAACTACAGTGGAATGGATCCTGAAGTGAACGAATGGGGAAACAGTGGTGCCGTTCAGGGCATCGACTGGGGAACCTATCCGCATAGCAAGACTTTTGTTTTTGGAGTAAATGTTGAATTTTAATCTGGTGAAAATGAAAACAAATTATATTATAACCATCCTTTCCGTGTTTCTGTTGGCTGCCTGCTCGCTGGACTATGAGCCGGTAGATACTTATTCAGACATTACGGAAGGGGTTACCGAAGACAGCGTCCAGGTGGTATTCAAAAACAAGGCTGCAGTGCTGTCACACAGACAAACCCTGCTGAATCTCTATAAGAACGGTCAGGAGCACTGGTATCTTGACATGTTGCTGTTGGCTGAATCGCATTCTGACAATGCTTACGCAGGTGCACCCAACGCAGAGACCACACCTTTTGAGGTGAACTCGATTGAAGGTTCAAATACCAACCTGAAGCGTGACTGGAACGGGCATCTGGCCAATATCGCACAGGCCAATCGCATGATTGTCAATATCGATAAAGTGCCTGACGCTTCCCTTACCGAGGCTGAGAAGAACCAGTACAAGGCTGAAGCCAAAATTCTCAGGGCCATGATCTATTTCGACATGGTCAGGATTTGGGGTAATGTGCCACTGGTCATAACCACGGCAGGGGATATCACTTCGGAAACCATCACCGAGGTATATCCGGCTTACTTTCCGCCACAGACCGATGCTTTGACAATATATCAGCAAATCGAGAAGGACTTGCTAGAGGGGTTACAACATGCGCCTGCCACAGACCAGAACGACAAGACACAAATTTCGAAGTCTGTTGCCAAGGCTCTGTTGGCAAAGATCTATGCAGAAAAGCCACTGCGTGATTACGATAAGGTTATCCAGTTTGCCGATGAACTGGCAGCTGATGGATTTGCTCTCGTGGAGAATTACAGTGACCTGTTCGATGTTGTCCTGATGGATCCAACTTTACCACCGTCACAGGCTAACCGGGCCATAGATGCCAAGACCCGCAATTCAAAGGAAACGATTTTTGAAGCCCAGTTCTTCCCCGGAAACACCAACTGGGTGACATGGATGTTTGGCCGTCCATTGAATGACTGGAACTTCTATTTCACTTGGTTGAAATGGATAACACCTTCTCGTGACCTGATCAGGGCATACAACAGTGAGCCGGGTGACAAAAGATACCACCAGTCGGTGGTATTCTATGAATGTGACTGGAATGTCTACTATCCGGCTAACCAATATCCGTTTATGTATAAAACACGGAGTGCTTACAACAGCATAATTAAAATGCGGTATGCCGACATTCTTTTGTTAAAGGCTGAAGCATTGATAGAAAAAGGAAACTATGCCGCTGCAGCAGAGATCATCAATCAGACACGCCGTCGTGCAGGTCTCTCCAATCTGCCTGCCTCGGCCTCTGGCAGCAAGGATGCTATTATGGCTGCCTATATGAAGGAAAGACGTCTTGAACTGGCTTTTGAGGGACAACGTTGGTTCGACCTTGTTCGCCTCGACAAGGTGGAGGAAGTCATGAACGCTGTTTATGCCAAAGATGAAGGACGCCCTGCACAGGTATATCCTTTCACAAGCCTATCCTACATTTTGCCCATTCCTCAGGATGTTATAGATCAGAATCCTAATCTAGTCCAAAATCCTGGTTATTAATTCTGTTTCGTAATCATGAAAAAAGAGATGAACATGAAATCAATATATAAGTTTTTCATCATTGCCGGGGTACTGATGCTGGCCATGGCATCGTGTGAGGATGAATATGGTCCGCGTAAAGAGTCATCACCGGTTATCGAATCGGCTACCCTCACCCCAACCACGCTTACCTTTGGTGATTCTGTCACTTTATCGGTAAAAGTCACCGACCCGGCAACCATGCTGACAACGCTCGTGTATGATGTCGTATCGGAAGGCCGGAATATTGTATCCGGTGAAATTCCATTGGTTGGGAATGACTATACCGCCACAAAAAACATCTTTGTGCCGCTGCTTAAAAATCAGGGTGACAATGCCAATGTACAGGTAAATCTGGTGGCAAGGAATATCCTGAAAGGTTCCACGTCGCATGAGATTACAGGCCTGACAGGTAAACGTCCGGTTTATAGCCAACTTTTCCTGGTTACCGATGATGGAACAGTGGCCCTCCTGACACCACGCCAGGATGATAAAAACAAGTTCGAAGGAAATGACCTGACATTGGAGACCTCCTTTCGCTTTAAAATTGCCGAAAAGCTGAATGCCGACAAGACCATTGATTATTCAGGCAATGTGTTTGGAAATGTCAATGGCAAGATGGCCATGATTGACGAATCGGGAGAATCATTTTTTCGCTATACCCCAGAAGCGGATTATACCAAAAAGCTGGTTTTTGACCAAATGGCATTCAGCGTTGTCACCACCGGCAGCAACCTGGGGGCCGATGACCTGGCATTGAGTGCCTTTGGGGAACAGGATATCTACAATGAGACCTTCAGGACACTGAAACGTGAACTTGAACAGGGCAAAACCTACTCGGTCTTTGGCCGTTTGGCAGATCCCCGGAATATCTTCAATCCAGATTTCTTTGAACGTATTGCCGATAATAAAGTGAAGTTTTTGGGTACAACGGGAGAATATACACTCTACTACAATCCTGTACGCAAGAACGTTATCGTTGGTGTCGATAATCCTTCCTATCCGGATTATCTGCTGGCATGCGGTTATGGACTGGGATATCCGACCCATGTTTCCTCGGCTGAAATCGGGGCGGTCTATCCGGGACATCACCGTGTCCATACCAATTGGGGTTTTGGTCATGTCATGGATTATGTCCTGTTGCGCAAAATCAGTGATGGACTTTATCAGGGAACTTTCTTTACCCCGGGCGACCATGATCGCTATGCCGGCTTCAAGCCTTTTGAAAATACCGGATGGGCCAATGAGAAGAAGGCAGGCGACTTTACCTTCAGTGGTGAGATGATCATCAAGGGTACAAATGACTGGACCATTCCCAACGGTCCGGAAGATCCTTATGTTGAACCAGCATTTTACCGGTTCTTTGTGAACCTGAACGAGAAAACTGTACACATTGAAAAAGTAACATTGTAGCCTGATGAAGAAATTTGGAATAAATATATTTCTGGCCATGACCCTGCTGTTGGGTGCCTTTGCCTGTGGTGATGCCAACAAGGAAAAGGGAATTGACGATAATGGCGATAACAACCTGTCGGGGGACGTGACTATTTACGTCACCACCAATACGCGGTCACAGGACTTCAAAAAACAGGCAACTGACTTCAGTAAAAAAAGTAACATGTCGCCAACCACAATCCGTCTGGAACCGGGTACCCGTTACCAGACCATGGATGGCTTTGGAGCCGCAGTTACCGGTTCGACCTGTTATAACTTGATGCAGATGACTCCAGGCAACCGGACTAAGTTTTTGAAGGAGACTTTTTCCACAACCGAAGGCATGGGGCAAAGCTACATCAGGATTGCGATCGGGTGCTCTGATTTTTCCTTGAGTGAATACACATGCTGTGATACTCCGGGCATTGAAAATTTCGGGCTTACTTCGGAAGAGAATGATTATGTCATTCCAATCCTGAAGGAGATCCTCGCAATCAATCCTGATGTCAAAATCATGGGATCCCCATGGACGTCACCACGTTGGATGAAGGTCAATAATCTCACCGAGCTGAAACCTTTCAACTCCTGGACCAGCGGGCAGCTGAATCCAGCCTATTATGGGGATTATGCCACCTATTTCGTGAAATGGATCCAGGCATTTGAACAGCAAGGGATAAAGATTTTCTCTGTAACTCCCCAGAATGAACCGCTGAACCGGGGAAACTCCGCTTCCCTATTCATGGGGTGGGAAGAACAGCTCGAGTTCGTGAAGAACCATCTGGTTCCCAAGTTTAAGGAGTCATCGTTGCAAACGAAGATTTATCTGTTCGACCACAATTACAACTACGACAATATGGCTGACCAGAACGACTATCCGGTCAGGATTTATGATGCCGGCATTGATGAGGATATTGTTGCCGGTGCGGCGTACCATAATTATGGCGGAAATAAATCGGAACTTCTTGATATACATGAGAGACATCCTGATAGGGAGCTTGTGTTTACCGAAACCTCGATCGGGACCTGGAATGACGGGCGAAATCTTGAAGTAAGACTGATCGATGATATGCGTGAGGTCGCCCTGGGAACCGTGAATAATTGGTGCAGGGGTGTTATCGTTTGGAACCTGATGCTTGACAGTGAGCGGGGGCCAAATCGTGAAGGAGGATGTCAGACTTGTTATGGGGCTGTTGATATCGATAAATCGAATTACTCCTCAATTACCAGAAATTCACACTACTATATCATAGGTCATCTGTCATCGGTGGTAAAACCGGGAGCTGTGAGGATAGGCACTTCAGGATTTTCTGATTCTGGTTTTTTCCATTCTGCCTTTGAGAATACTGATGGCACCTACGCATTTGTGCTCTTGAACAGCACTGCATCTGCCAAAATGATTACGCTCGATGACGGGAACCACCATTTCAGTTATGAGGTACCGGCAAAGTCTGTGATTTCATACCGTTGGAAGAAATAATGACTAACATGAGACAGGTGGAAACGACGGTCTTTTATTCCACAATGACCTGATGCTTTTACCGAGATCACGAAAACCTTTAAAATAAGACAAAATGAAAAAAATAAAATATTGGATCCTGAGTATCGTGGTTCTATCGGTTGCTTTTTCGTGCACCGATGAAATCACAGAAATTGAGCCCAAGGGTAACCCTGTTCTGGTCGTCGAGAACCAGTTTGCCAATGTGCATTTTGGGGATGAATTGCCGTTTGTTGCCAGTGTAACCGATGAAATTCCCCTGTCAACCCTGACTGCCATTCTTTATTTTGGCGAGGAGGAAGTATCCCGCACTACTATCAGGACAAAAGAAAACGGCGAATATTCCGGTACGATATCCGTCCCCTTCCTGAAAGACATACCGGATGGGACAGCTACCCTGGAGTTCGTTTTGGTCAATACCACACTCAAGAAGGTAACCCAAAGTTTTGATGTACCTATCACCAGGGCGGCTTATCCCTATCTGATCCTTGTGACCGAAAATTCATCATACCCGATGCTGCCGACAGGACAGCCCAATGAGTATGCCGCAACGGAGGCATTCCCGTCAACCGACCTTCCGGCGTATATCAAGACTCCGGCAGTTGATGCCAAAGGTCGCGAGATTGTATTTGGCTGGGAGGCAGGAACAGTTATGGAAGGCGTAACCACGTTTATTCCATTTGTGAGTCCTGTGGCTGGCACTTTTGCGGTCACCTTCAACACAAAAACATATCAGGCTGGTCCTTTCTTTGAAATTTTGTTCAATGGCCAGAAAATGCATATGGTGGATAAATCGAATTATGAAATCGATGTGGACATGACGCAGGGACAGGACATTAAGGTTGAAGGGCTTGAAGATATTGCCAACTGGTGGATCGATGCAGATTTCTTTGACCAGAAGGCAGCCGGAGAATTTAAGTTTGTTCCCATCACCGGCAAATACAGGATATCGGCCAACCTTCCGCTGAAGTATTTCAGGGTGGAAGTTTTACAGGGAGGTTCTCCTGCTTCATTGAAGGCCGATGGAACCGGTGCCATTTGGATCATTGGCCAGAACATTGGTAAGCCTTCGGTTCAGGACCGTGAGGTTGGCTGGGAGCCATCCAGGGCTTTGTGTATGGCCCCAGTTGGCAACAAGAAGTACCAGATCACAGTTCAGGGAGGCCGAACCATCAATACAGATGTTATCAACTTCAAGTTCTTCCACCAGAAAGGCTGGGGTGGTGAATTTGGAAGCGCAACGCTATCCTCCAACAGTGACCTGATATTTGTGGGTGATGGCTCGAACGGTCGTGATAATGGAAACCTTGGGTTGCTTCCTGATGTTGTTTTGGAAGAAGGCGCAATCTATGTCATCGTGGTTGACGTTACAGCTGGCATCGACAAGGCGGTAATGACAGTCACCAAAAAGTAAACGGTAGTTTTAGAATAGAAGAGGTTGTGCATCCCTTCGGGGATTGCATGACCTTTTTCGTTTTAGAAGGGTTGTAGAAGGTACCCTGCTGGCATCCCTGAGGCGTCTCTCCAAAAATTTGATATATTTGCCGCCTGATCAATGAAAGGTAATTTCAACCGATTTATATGAAAGAATATTCGCTCACCAATTTGCAGGAACTGGAAGCCGAGGCCATTCACATCATTCGTGAGGTAGCCGCAGAATTCCAGAATCCTGTCATGCTTTATTCCATTGGGAAAGACTCATCGGTGATGGTTCGTCTGGCCGAAAAAGCCTTTTATCCCGGTAAGGTACCCTTCCCCTTGATGCACATTGACTCAAAATGGAAATTTCGGGAGATGATCGAATTCAGGGATAACTATGCCAGGGAAAAGGGCTGGGACCTGATCGTTCATTACAACGAGGAGGGATTTCGTTCTGGTGTTGGTCCTTTCACCCATGGGAGCAAGGTGCATACCGATATCATGAAGACACAGGCTTTGCTTCATGGATTATCCAAATATGGCTTTGATGCGGCATTTGGAGGAGCACGACGAGATGAAGAAAAATCCAGGGCCAAAGAACGAATCTTCTCCTTCCGTGACCGGTTTCACCAATGGGATCCCAAAAATCAGCGCCCTGAACTATGGGATATATATAATGCCAAGGTGCACAAAGGAGAATCGATCAGGGTATTTCCCCTTTCAAACTGGACAGAACTCGATATTTGGCAGTATATCAGGCTTGAAAATATTCCGATCGTTCCGCTTTATTATGCCAAGGAAAGACCAATCGTCGAAATGGACGGTAACCTGATCATGGTCGACGATGACCGTATGCCGGAAGAGCTAAGGAAAAAGGCAAAGATGAGAAAAGTCCGTTTCAGGACCCTCGGTTGTTATCCCCTGACTGGAGCGGTCGATTCAGAAGCCGATACCATTGAAAAAATCGTTGAAGAGATGATGACCGTAACCAAGTCGGAAAGGACTACCAGGGTCATCGATTTTGATCAGGAAGCCAGTATGGAGCAAAAAAAGCGCGAAGGCTATTTCTGATTCACCCCATCATTTGATTTCAGGTTTATAACACATTTTGCATCATGACGGAAAATATACAGGGACTCGATATTCAGGCTTTTCTCGACCAGGACCAAAACAAGGATTTGTTGCGTTTCCTGACTGCCGGATCGGTAGATGATGGCAAATCGACACTGATTGGCCGTTTGCTGTTCGATAGCAAAAAAATCTATGAAGACCAGTTGTCAGCGTTGGAACGCGACAGTAAACGTGAAGGACATGCAGGGGATGACATCGATTATGCTCTTCTGACCGACGGATTGAAGGCCGAAAGGGAACAAGGCATAACCATTGATGTGGCATATCGTTATTTTTCCACCTCCCGAAGGAAGTTTATCATTGCCGATACCCCTGGACATGAACAGTACACCCGTAACATGGTTACAGGGGCTTCCACGGCAAACCTGGCAATTATTCTCGTCGATGCTACCAAAGGAATCATCACCCAAACCCGTCGGCATACCTATCTAGTTTCGCTATTGGGAATCCGTCATGTGGTACTTGCAGTGAACAAGATGGACCTGGTCGGATACGATGAAGAGGTTTTCAACCGAATATGCGATGACTATAGGAATTTTGTCACCCAGCTTGAGATTCCCGATATAGAATTCATTCCGCTTTCCGCCCTGCGTGGTGAGAATGTAGTGGAACCATCAACCTTAATGCCCTGGTTCCATGGGAAGAGCGTTTTGGAACACCTGGAAAGTGTTCATGTAAGCAGCGACCGGAATTTTTCGGATTTCAGATATCCCGTGCAATATGTTTTAAGACCAGATCGGGATTTTCGTGGTTTTTCGGCAAGGATCGCATCGGGGATCGTACGAAAGGGTGACCGAATCACTGTCCTCCCGTCGATGAAATCCTCGGTCATCACCAATTTGGTAACCTATGAAGGGGAGAGGGAATATGCATTCCCTCCGCAATCGGTTACCATCACCTTGGCTGATGAAATTGATATTTCACGGGGAGACATGCTGGTTCATCCCGACAATATGCCCAAAGTCGAACGGCATTTTGAAGCCATGCTTGTATGGATGGATGAGAAAAGCATGGAGTTGTCGACACAGTTTTACATTAAGCATACTTCCAGCACAACCAAGGCCAGGATTGATGAAATCAGGTATAAGGTAGATGTAAATACCCTCGAAAAGTCAAAAATCGAAAAGTTTCAACTAAATGATATTGGGAGGGTAGTCATCACGACCAGCAAACCATTATATTTTGACCCATATCGCAGAAACCGGCAGACCGGTTCTTTCATCCTGATTGATCCTGTAACTCATAATACCTGTGCGGTAGGGATGATCATAGATAAGCTCGAGGCACGGCAATTACCATCCAGGATCACGGATTCCGACAAGGTGAACATTGCCCATGGCAGGTCTCTGATTTCATTACAAGAAAGAGAATCCCGTTATAATCAGACAGGTTGCAGCATATGGATAACCGGACTGCATGGATCGGGTAAGAACGAGCTGGCCTTTATTCTTGAAAGAAGATTGTTTAGTGCCGGTGCTGTGGTGGTGGGTCTTGATGGCTCATCGTTGAGGACTGGCCTGACCAGGGAACTTGACTTTTCTCCTGCTGACCGTGCAGAGTACCTGAGAAGGGTTGCACATTTGTGCAAGCTTCTAAATGACCAGGGCATTATCACGATTTGCTCTTTTATTTCACCTAATGCAAATGAGCGCGACCAGGTTGCTGAAATCATTGGCCGTGAAAGATTCCATCTGGTTTTTATGAATGCCTCCATCGATTATTGCAGAAGCAACAAGCCGGAACTTTACGAAAAGGCCGATCGGGGTGAAACTGTTAACCTTCCTGGAATTGATATTCCTTTTGATGAGCCATTGGATACTACCTTTGTATTCGATCCGGCCCATAATGAAGGCAATCTTGAAACGCTGGTGGGTTACCTTGCTGAGAAGCACATCTTCCCCAGTCATTAGAGTTTTCCGTTAAAAAATAGATTGTCCCGGCAGCGTTTGCAGCGGGTATACCTTTATGTCATTCCTGTCGTCGTCAATTCGATAGGAAGATGTTTTTGTTTTATCGGGTCTATCGGTATATAGCCGGTTTAATTTTACTTTAAATCGCTCATTGCGAATATACTGGACCCGTATTTCCATCTATTTTAGATTAATTTCGTAAACAAATACAATTGAAACCAAAAAAATAGAATATGACAATCAGTCCATTGCAGCAGGAAAGGGCTAAATACCAGCCCAAACTTCCCCATTCGCTTCGAGGAGCGGTAAAAATTGTTGAAGGCGAAAAGACACAATCAGTAGATGACCAGGAAGATATTGCCAAATTGTTCCCCAATACCTATGGTATGCCATTGCTTACTTTTGAAGCAGCAGATAAGCCTGGTGGCACTGGTCCAGTGAACGTTGGAGTAATTCTGTCGGGCGGTCAGGCACCTGGAGGACACAATGTAATTGCCGGCATTTTTGACGGTATCAAAAAACTGAATCCCGAAAGTAAACTGTATGGTTTCCTGGGTGGTCCCGGTGGACTTGTTGACCATAAATACATGGAAATTACCGCCGATTACCTTGATGCATTCAGAAATACGGGTGGATTCGACATTATTGGATCGGGTCGTACCAAATTGGAGGAGACCGATCAGTTTGACAAAGGTCTTGAGATACTCAAGCAGCTAAATATTAAGGCACTGGTAATCATTGGAGGCGACGACAGCAACACGAACGCATGTGTTCTCGCTGAATACTATAAGTCTAAGGATGCCGGAGTCCAAGTTGTCGGTTGCCCCAAAACCATCGATGGTGACCTTAAAAACGAGATGATCGAAACCTCATTTGGTTTCGACACAGCAACAAAGGTTTATTCAGAATTGATCGGGAATATTGAAAGAGATGCCAATTCGGCAAAAAAATACTGGCACTTTATTAAGTTGATGGGACGGTCAGCATCACATATCGGACTCGAATGTGCATTGCAGACTCAACCCAATGTTTGCCTTATTTCCGAAGAAGTGGCCGAAAAGAAGCAAACCCTTCACGAGATTGTTGATTATATCGCCGGGATTGTTGCAAAGAGGGCGGCTAATGGAAATAATTTCGGGGTTGCACTGATCCCTGAAGGTCTGATCGAATTTATTCCTGAAATGAAGATTTTGATTTCGGAGCTGAACGATATTTTGGCCGAAGGTTCAGAGACCGAAGCTGAATTCAAATCGATCAAGGATGAAAAACTTCGCCGGGAATTCGTGGCAGGAAAACTGAGTGCCGAATCATCAGCCCTTTACCAATTCTTACCCGCAGGCATTGCCAATCAACTGACAGCTGACCGGGATCCACATGGCAACGTACAGGTATCGCTGATCCAAACTGAGACTCTATTGGGTGAGATGGTAAAGAAGCAACTTTCCGAAATGAAGAAGGAAGGTAGATTCAAGGGTAAATTCAATACCCAATATCACTTCTTTGGCTATGAAGGCCGGTGTGCCGCACCTTCCAACTTCGATGCCGATTATTGCTATTCTCTGGGATACACTGCATCGGTACTGATCGGACAGGGCAAAACAGGTTACATGGCCTCTGTAAGAAACCTGACTGCTCCTGCTGAACAGTGGATTGCAGGTGGAGTTCCGGTAACCATGATGATGAATATGGAACGTCGCCATGGACATATGAAACCGGTAATCCAGAAAGCCCTTGTATTGCTTGATGGTGCTCCTTTCCTTCATTTTGCGGCCAACCGCAATAAATGGGCCGAGGAAACCTGTTTTGTTTACCCGGGTCCCATCCAGTATTTCGGGCCTTCCACGGTATGTGACCAGCCAACAAGGACACTGCAACTTGAACAAGCATAAATAAATAGAGGCTGTCTCAAAAGGG
>DF970680.1 GCA_001270045.2 Bacteroidales bacterium 6E
ATCGTGGACTGTGCCCGCGCACAAGACATCGATGCAGGTGCCGAGTGTACGGCCCTGGTGACTGACTTCACCGCTGGTGTTGTGGCTGGGGACAACTGCGACGGTTCCGTTCAGGCGAACCTGACCATCACCCAGTCTCCTGCCGCAGGTTCGGTTGTTGGAATCGGTACACATACCATCTCCATCACCGTGACTGACAAGGCCGGTAACTCTGCCTTCTGCTCAACCACTCTGGTTGTGGAAGATACCACCAACCCGACTATCGTCGAATGTGCCCCGACACAGACTATCAGTGCCGACGCCGAGTGTGCCGCACTGGTGCCTGACTTTACGGAATTCGTTGTGGCTGGTGACAATTGTGAAGGAACGGAAGTATCCAACCTGACCATCACACAGGAACCAATTGCTGGCACTGTGGTTGGAATTGGTGACCACACGGTTATCCTGACTGTCGAAGACGTTGCAGGGAATATTACCACCTGCTCGACTACCCTGACAGTGGAAGACAATACCGCTCCTGTAATCTCAGCTGCTTCTAACCTGGAAATTGAATGTGATGCATTAGGTAGCTTCGAACTCGTGGCTGAGTGGCTGGCAAGCGTTACCGCAACCGACAACTGTGACGCTGATGTAGATGTCACTGCCAGTGTCGATATGGAAACGCTCGATATCACCTGCAATAACATTGGAGAAACCACGGTTACCTGGACTGCCACCGACGATGCCGGCAATACTGCCCAGACTTCGGCTGTGTTGACCATAAAAGATGCACGGATCCCGACCTTCGGCGAAGTAGTTGACCTCACTGTTGAATGCGACGGAATGGGCAACACCGGGGACTGGGAAATGTTCCTCAGCCAGTTTGTCATCGATGATCCGGAAGTCATCTTGCAGATCTCCTCTACCGAAATTCCGGGCTGCGGTCTCACCAGAACTGTTGAAGTGAAGGCATCCGCTTCCTATGGAAACGAAACCGAAGTATCGGTATCTGCTTCCTTCATCATCATTGACACTACCCCACCGGTTGTGACCGCTCCTGAGGATATCACCATCGAGGCTGACAAAAACTGCGAATGGAATGACCATCCCGAAATCACCGGAATGGCTACCGTTGCTGACCTCTGCTCTGAAGAAGGCTCCATGGATGAATCCATCGATTACTCTGATGTAGTGGTTGATCTTGGACAGGGTATGTACGAAATTACCCGTACCTGGACTGCCTCTGACGAGTGTGGAAACATAGGATCTGACCAGCAGGTGATTACCGTCACCGGTGGAAATGCTCCTCCTGTATTGGTACTCAATGAAATTGGCATCTACCTGACCGAGGAAGGCCAGTGGACACTGAACCAGCACAACATCAATGCCATCACTGCAGGTTCTGAAGCCGGTTGCGGAAGTGAGGATGATTTGAAATTCGACTTCAGTCAGCGTTACTTCGATTGTTCAGATGTGTTCGAACCCATCAATCTGGTGGTAACCGCATCTGACACCAAAGGCAACTCCGCTTCAGGAAGCATCTACATCAATGTATACGACACCATCGCACCGGTGGCCATCTGCAAAGACACCACTATATACCTCGACAGCTTCGGACAGGCAATGATTGTCCCGGGTGCCATTAACCAGGGTGGTGACCGTGAAAGCGTTCCCGCATGGGCACGCCACCACAACGACCTCGAAGGAGGTAGCTACGATGCCTGCGGTATCGCACTGATGGATCTCACGCAGATGATCTTCACCTGCAATGACCTGGGCGAAAATGAGGTAACCCTCACCGTTTGGGATCCAAGCGGTAACTTCGCCTCCTGTCAGGCTACCGTAACCGTGCTCGACACCATCACTCCGGTGTTTGCCCCGGTCGAAAATGTTGTTCTCACAGTCGAACCAGGCGTGTGCGAAACCACCATCGACTATCCGCAAATCGTGGCTAACGACAACTGTGCCGTTGAAACCCATCTCATGGCAGGCAATGGTCCCGACGGACTCTTCCCGCTGGGTACAACCACCGAGGTTTGGAAAGCCGTTGACGCAGCCGGAAACGAAGCCATGATGAGCTTCACCATTACCGTCAATACCTACAATGCCGCTCCTACCATTGCTGAAATCGAGGATATCGTGGTCGACGAAGACCCGATCCTGATCCAGATCCCGCTCACCAACATCACTCCCAACGTGGATTGTGATCCGCAGCAGGTGATCTCTGTAGAGGCTTCGACCGACAATAACACACTCATTACCGGTCTTGAACTCGAATATACTGAAGGTGAAACCACCGGAACTTTGCTGGTTACCATTGAGCCTAACCTCAACGGAGAGGCCAGCGTTTCGATCACCGTCAAAGACAACGGAGGAACCGAAAACGGAGGAAGCGACACAACGGTCGAAACATTCACCATCACCGTGGTGCCTGTGCCCGACATGCCTGTGGTCGTTGTTCCCGGCGGAAGCGTGGCCATTGAACCCGGACAACCCATCCATATCGATCTCAATGACCTGTTCGACAATCCTGACGACGAAGACGGACTTACCTTCGAGGTAACCCTACCCGATGGATCACCGCTGCCCGAATGGGTTGAATTCGATCCCGAAACCGGTATCATTTCCGGCACCCCGGGCGAAGGCGACTCAGGCGTCACGGAAGTCACCATCATTGCCACCAACCCGGCAGGCGACTCCGTTGAAACCACCGTCACCGTGATCATCATTGAGGAAGAAACCTCCGTGATCAACGGTACCGTTCTCACGCCTGATGGTCCTGCCTCAGCCGGTATTGCCGTAGCCCTGTTCTCGGTCGGTGAAGACAACCTCCACACCCTGGTCAGCCAGGTCAATGTGGCAGCCAACGGTTCGTTCACCTTCTACAATGTGGACAACGGAACATATCTGATCAAGGCCATCGTCACCGACGAGGACCTCCATCCTACCCTGTTCCATACCTGGTATGAAACCGCACTCTCCGTTCTTGATGCAACGGCTATCGTCATCTCCGAGCCTGGTGCCGACAACATCCAGGTGACCATGGTCGACGGTCGTCAGCAAGACGGCAGCTTCACCGCTGGTGGAACCATCATCGTCAAAGTAAACGAGGATGATCCGGGAACCCCGGCAGCCATGGTGGAAGTCGTGCTCAAGCAGGATGGTGTCATTGTGGCCACCACCATGACTGACCAGGACGGTAACTTCTCATTCGAAGGACTGCCCGAAGGAACATACGACGTATTTGTCGAAATACCGGGATACGACCAGGAAATCACCGCTACCATTGAGGTGAGCCAGGATAGCCCAGTAGTTTCTGATATAGACTTTACCATCTGGACTACCGATGACCGCATCATTACCGATGTCGACATCGTGGACGGAACATTCGACCTCAAGATGTATCCAAACCCGACGCAGGGAATGGTCAACATCGAACTTATCGACAACAACTTCAGTAAGGTACAGGTTACCGTATTCAATGTTGTTGGCGCTAAGGTACTTGAAAGGGAATACCTGGCCGGCGACAAGATCCAGTTCAATATGAACGGAAATGTTTCCGGAATGTACCTGGTGAAAATTGATACAGAAGGTCGTTCTGCAGTCAAGAAACTGATGCTCGACCTGAAGTAGTTTTTCATAGTCTCACACCTCTGAGCCGTCCCAATTGGGGCGGCTTTTTTTGTGAATATCGGTGACAACAGAGAGTCAGGCTACAATAACAAACTATAAACAGCCATCAAGTCACAATAATAAATGTACATTTGTAATTTAACAGCCTCAAGCTATAAAAAAATTAAACCACCAACACATTATTATCCTGATAGTTATAAACACTATTTATAAATATTCTAAATTCCAAAGAAAATATATACACCATATCATGAAAAATTCATAAATTGTATGTGGATTTAATAATTGCAATTCGTGTAACAGGGAAATAACTCATTAATTCCATTCTTCCTTGGTTACCGTCTTTATTGCATAATGGGACTATGAGTAATGGACAACGGGATTTATCTTACATTGAAATCGTCAAACCCTCCTTGGGGCTCCACTGCACCATCTCAACCCTACATTTTTATTTTAGGATTCGTTAATCGAATAATCGATATTATTAACTTATTAACATAAGGGACCATGAATTTGAGAAAAAACTTTAAACGGAGAATCAAGGTATCGGGCCATTTAAAACTTCCGATATTTTTGGTAATTACAGCACTGCTTTCATTCCTGGTAATGCCAGGCAATTTGTCGGCTCAGGAAGCTCATCCACTTCAAACTTCCATACATTCAGAGGAAGAAGGCATCGACCCCTGGCTTACCCAATTGGCCAAAGGCCTGAATCCAACCATCTATATCGAGAATGGGGAATTAAAGGTTTTTGGAGAGGCGTCACCCCTTGTCGTCATATTGCAAGGAAGTGAAGTTTCATCACTTTACGAAGCCAACCCACAGTTCAGTTCAGTTGAACTTATTAAGATCGTTCTCGAAAATCCAGGCACCGGACAGCCGTCAGTCGACCTGAACCGGTTACCCGATTTAAAAAACCTCAGGTATATACTCGTCGAGTTCCACTACAACCCTTGCGGAAACCAGACCGATGAATGCCTGCCCTCCCTGGTGGGTGGCATGGTGGTCTCAGGACCTCAAGAGGTAGCCATATTCTACAACCTCTCCATCCCCGAATAATCACCCCAACACTCCACGTTATGAAAAACATTTACTTATCAAACAACATGAAAAAGACAACCACGCTCCTGCTTATGCTGGGAGTGATGTTGTGTTCCCTGACGTCCATCGCACAGGTCAGGGTCGACTTCAAACAGCGTGAATCCATATACACGCCCGGGAAGAAAATCTACAACATCAAGGGAGATTTCCAAATGATCGGAAATACCAACCTGACATTACAGGATTACAGTGATGGCGGCAACAACAGCAGTTCAATGGAGTATGTTGATATCGATGGTGATGCTACCACACTGAACTCTTCATCAGCCACATTGAACTTCTCGAACGAAAACGGTGCCACACCCGAATGTTCCAATATTATCTATGCAGGTTTATACTGGACAGGCAGGGCACATGACGGAGGAACCAGTCCTGGAACCTTTATGGTAGGCGAGACCAACACTAACATGGATGATGATGAAACTGTAAATGGCTATACGCTCAATATTACCCAAACAGCTTCAGGCGATATCAGAACAGCAACGTACACATTCACCCCATCCTCAGGAAGCACAGTATTATTTACATTCGTTACCGATGATAACGATGCCACCTCATTGACCGTTAAAGTTGGCAATGGCACTGCAACCAATGTCCCATATACCTCGAGTGGTGCTACGCGATTCGTAGAAGATTGGAGACAAGTGTTTCTGACAACACCATATGTGATAAATACCGGAAGCACTACCCTGGTTGTCAATAGTCTGAGAAAAAGTACAGAAAACAACACCATTGATGATAGTTTCTACGCCAATGTTACCTATGGAGGCAAATTGCTGAACAAACAAGTTGTCAAACTTAAAAAAGCCGGCGGCACATACCAGACAGTAACCGCCAATCCAACTGACATTTATTACCCAAGCAACGCCGATGGCAATATGTATTCAGCCTATGCCGAAGTTACAGATTATGTTCGCGAACATGGTATCGGTGAGTACTTTGTGGCCGACATTGCACTTCGTGAAGGATCGGGTGGAAACACTGGCTATTATGGTGGCTGGGGAATGATCGTTGTATATGAGAATTCCAAAATGAAATGGAGGGACGTGACCATCTTTGACGGTCATGCCTACGTTGCCAGTGGCGCTGGATATGGCAGCATTCCTGTATCCGGATTCAATACTGTACAGAATGGCCCCGTTAGCATGAAATTGGGCTTGATGGCCGGCGAAGGTGACAGAAGTATATCAGGTGACTACTTCCAGATCAGAAATCACAACAACACACAATGGATTGACCTTAACCATTCGTTGAATTTGACCACTAACTTCTTCAACTCATCAGTAAATACTGGAGATAATGATCGAAATCCGGTAATTCTCAACAATACCGGTTTGGATATCGCCATGTTTGATATCGCAAATGATAATAATTCAGTAATAACCAATAACCAAACTTCTACCACATTCAGGTATTACTCGAATCAGGACACCTATGTGATATTTTGTGTTGCCATGGCGGTGGATGCCTATATCCCCGACCCGGAAGCATACAACCTAACCACCACTGTCAATGGGGTTCCTGTATCCGGATCTGTTATCTACGCACAGCCAGGCCAGGAAATTGAATATACGCTGGAGGTCAGGAACAAGGGAACCGAAGCCATCAACAATGCCGTGGTGACCATCCCGATACCATACACCACCAGCTATGTTTCAAGTTCAGCCGTATATTACGAAGGATTGAGCGGACCACAGCCATCACTCAATGCCAGTGCGGGCGCAACCGGATCAATAGAATGGAATATAGGAAGCATTCCATTGCCTGCCGATAACAATACCTTGCTGGCAAAAATGACCTATAAGGTGAAAGTCACGACCAATTGTTATATCCTTTCGAATCCTAACTGTGATCCAGTAGTCACCATCGATGGCGGTGTAAGTGGTGTGGGCGTTACCTCCGGTGTGTCTTTTTCAAACCGGCCATTTGTACAGGGATTTGAAACAACAGGAATATGCCAGGGCGAGCCCATTACCGATCCGGTTGTGGTTACCATTGACAGGACAAATTACATTTGTAATGACCAGGACTATACAGTACTGCCACTCAGTTATTGCAATATTTCAGGGTCGACCATCCCCTTCACCGACGTGTATGGGAACTTCCCTGCCGGAACCAGGTTCTACAGCTCAATTGACACATCCGGTGAGCCGACAGGCACAGGCAACGAATACACCAATGCAACAGGTTTCCCGGCAACTTCAGGTATCACAACTTATTATGCCATTCCACCCGGTATCACCCTGTGTTGGTGGGAATTCACCATTGAAGTGACCAATATTACGACCACTCCGACTGTTCAGGATGTTGAATACTGTCAGGGAGAAACAGCTGTTCCATTGACGGCAACACCCACCGATGACGGTTATATATTATATTATTATACATCAGCAACCGGCGGTACTGCCACCACCAGCATCACACCATCGACAGCTACCGTTGGAACGGTTTCATATTGGGTGGCTGAAGGTTCTTCCGGACAATGCATCAGTCCGAACCGAGCCAAAATTGATGTCAATGTCAATGCCAACCCGGTTGCCGAGATTACCGGCCCGGACGGCCCGGCATGCCCGAACGCCGAGTTAACCTATAACGGCCCTGCCGATATGGATGCCTACGAATGGACCGTTTCAGGCGATGCTTCCATATCAGGATCGAATACAGGCAGCAGTGTTACAGTCATTGCCGCAGCGGATTGTGAAGGTTCATTCACTGTTAGTCTTGAGGTTACGAAAAACGGATGTACGGATGAGACATCAAAGGATGTGACTATCGAAGATAAAACAGCACCGGTAATTGCTTACACAACAGACATTTCGGTCAACACAAATTCCGGAAGCTGCACTGCATTGGTTACCGTGACTGCACCTTCTGTCAGCGACAATTGTGCAAACGTATCGGCAACAGGAACCAGAAGTGACGGCTTAGCCTTAAACGATCCGTTCCCGAAAGGTGAAACCACCATTACCTGGAATGCCACTGACGCTTGCCAAAATTCAGCAACGCCGGTAATTCAGAAGGTAACCGTGATTGACAATATTGTACCGACTGTGGTGACCCAAAACATCACCGTTCAGCTCGATGCCAACGGTGCTGTTACCATCACCCCGGCCCAGATTAACAACGGGTCAACGGACAACTGTGCAATCAGCACTTATGCCCTCGATGTTACCAGCTTCGACTGTTCTGATGTCGGTCCTAATATGGTTACTTTAACAGTGACTGATGTCAATGGCAATTCTGCGACTGGCACCGCTACCGTCACCGTCGAAGATGATAATAACCCGACTATCGTCGAATGTGCCCCGACACAGACTATCAGTGCCGACGCCGAGTGTGCCGCACTGGTGCCTGACTTTACTATCAATGTCGTGGCTGGTGACAATTGCGAAGGTTCAGAAGTCACTAACCTGACCATTACCCAGTCGCCTGCCGTGGGAACTTCTGTTGGAATCGGTACACATACCACATCCGTCAGCCTTACAGACCAGGCGTGAAACTCAGCTTTCTGCTCTACCCCTCTAACCGTAGAAGACAATAC
>DF970681.1 GCA_001270045.2 Bacteroidales bacterium 6E
GACGCCTCTCCAAAAACCTTAAATTCCCCATTCTCGATATAGATGGTTGGATTCAGGCCTTTGGCCAATTGGGTAAGCCAGGGGTCGATGCCTTCAACTTCGGCACCGGTGGCCTGATGGAGTGGTAGTGCCTGCTGTGCAGAAAGTTTGCCTGCACCCATCATCGTAATACAAATGACGGTAAGTACCACAGGTATGGAAAAATTTGCTTTTTCCAACAATGTGGTAAAAAGTTTGAATTGATTCAACATTTTCATTGTCCCTTATATTTGGTTGTTAATTATACATATGGAATTAAAAACATGCTTTTCTGACATGATGTCATACTGAATAGAGGGCATAACGATACTATTCGTAACAAAAATTACCTTGGGTAACCCCAAAAGATGATTATATTTCATAGTCCCAACAAATGCAAAAGCGCTGCGGAATAAGCTGGAGTTGTGCCAAATAAGATTGGAGTGGCTCCCTTACCACGAATTGCTTTTATTTAAATCCAACACTAATTTATGACATTTTTTAATACGATGAACTGTTTATGTGAATTTTTAATATCTTTTTTTTTAAATATAATATATGTATCAGTATGTCAATATCATATGATAGAAATATTTTGACAATGGAAGTTTATTAAAATTACATATGTGTCATATAATTCGAATTTATATGGTGTTTGTTCGAATAAGGGAATAAAATATATTTTTTATAATAATTACATAATTTTTGCAGATGCTTTTTCTTGTTTTATTTGTTGTTTTGGGTGTCCGGGGATCTTGATTTAATTTAAGTCTTATTTTGACCAATCAATGCTTTTCCCTTCAGTTTGCCTCCCTCACCGGTTCGTACATTGTATAGTTATTGAATAGTGCTTGTATAGTTATTGTATACTAATCACTATGCAAGTACTATTGAAGTACTGTAAAATGTATATCCAATTACCCTGTCGGTACCTAAGGGATAGGGTATATGAAAAAAGGCTGCCCCAATTTGGGACAGCCTTCAGGTGTGCTTATAAACTATGTGAAATTATTTACGGTCAAGGATCAGTTTCCTGGTGGCGGTGGTTCCTTCCGAGTCAACCTTCACGATATACATTCCCGATGATTGGGAGGTAAGGTCGACTACAATGTCGCTGCTGGTGGAGAACGATTGACGGTATACCATCGCTCCGAGTACATTGTAAACGGTAACTTCTGCCTGACGGAAGCGGCTTCCTGCCAAATCGATGCGTACCTGTCCCTGGGTGGGGTTCGGGTAAACTTGCAACTCCATGCCATCCTCGAATTCAACGGAAGAGGTTACAATGGCATTTTCCCTGACGGTGACAACTACCACATTAACCTGGCTGGCTACCGGATTTTCTGAATCCACGGTCACTGCAACCACGTTTTCCTGGTTGTCTTCCTCGTTAATGACAATCACTTCGTAGCTTCCTGCGGTGAGTCCTTCGAAAAGGTAATTGCCTTCTTCATCGGTAACAGTGGTGGCCACGACAGTTCCGTCGAGCATCAGTATCACTTCAATGGTTCCGTTGGGCAGTACTTCTCCGTCGCCGAAGGTTGTGTTCACGGTTCCGGTGATTACATAAGTATTGTCGGTTTCGGAAGTTGTTTCGCTTTCCTGTTCTGAATCAGTTTGTCCGTTGGTGTCTGTTTCGCTGTTGCCAGGATTGGATGCTTCTTCTTCTGCAACGCCTTCTGATGATTCAGGGTAGGTGCCTTCACCTTCCTCATAATTGGGTTGACGCAGGGTGTCGATCACGGTTACGATGGCTTCGCAGGTTGCAAAGTTGCCACTTGGGTCGTAAACGGTCAGGGTTACCTGGTTGGCTCCAATGTTTTCGGTAGTGAAGAGTTGCTGCGTTAATTCCATATATGCAATACCGCAAGCGTCGATGCTTCCGCCTTCGAGGTCATTGAAATGACGGGCCCAGGCGGGAACGCTGGCACGGTCGCCACCCATGTTGATGGCTCCGGGGGCGATAAATGCCTGTCCGTTTTCATCAAGATAAATGGTGGTGTCTTTGCAGAATGCCATAGGTGAAATGGTGTCGAATACGTTGATCAATACCTTGCCGCTGGCCGAGTTTCCATAAGTATCGGTGGCGGTAACGGTGATTTCTTCGGGTGCATAAACACTGGAGCAATCAAAATAGCGGTTGCTGAAGGTATAGGTCAGCAGGTCGCCGGTTCCGCATCCTGCAACTGATCCACGGGTGAGATCTTCAATGTTCCACCTGTTCAGTGTCCACTGTCCTTCTTCGGTCAGATAAATGTCAATTTCATTGAGAACCAGTGACGGAGGAGCATTTCCACCGGTGACAGTGATCACCTGCTGGTCGGATGCGCTGTTTCCACATGCGTCGGTGGCAGTCCAGGTGCGGGTAATCAGATACATACCTTGACCGAGGTCTTCGACATCATCAGAGTACATGATGGATTCATCCATGGAACTTTCCTCAGAGCAGAGGTCAATTACCTCTGATGTTCCAGTGATTTCGGGAAGGGCATTCCACTCACAGTTTTCGTCTGCCTCGATGGTAATATCTTCGGGAGCGATAACAACCGGTGGGGTAGTGTCGATGATTTGGAACGTGGCAAAGGCTGTCACTTCCAGTTCATTTCCATAAGTGGCGGTTCCGGTTACCAAAATGGTTTTTGTGAGTCCGCAACCGGGCGTTTCAGTCAGTGTAATGTTCATATCCACATCGGGATCGTCGATGATGAACTGGTTGAGGAACATGTTAAAGTCTTCGTTATTGCCCATTCCGTCGCATTCAACGATAAGGTCGACCACATCGCCGAATGTTGGAATCCGGTTGTCATGAATGGTAAGCATGGCCGAAACCTGGGCAGTATTGCCTGAATTGTCAACGGCGGTCCAGGTGATAGTGGTCATGCCTGGGTTGATGCAGGAGATGTCAAGTGTTTCCATGTCGGCATTGGTGCTGATTTCCACTTCGGAATCGCAGTTGTCGATAGCTGTTACGCTTGCCAGCCATTCAGAAACTACCTTATAATTACCAGCATCAATACAATAAATTTCCATATCTGATACAGATGCAAAGACCGGTGCTGTAT
>DF970682.1 GCA_001270045.2 Bacteroidales bacterium 6E
ATGCATCAGTCCGAACCGAGCCAAAATTGATGTCAATGTCAATGCCAACCCGGTTGCCGAGATTACCGGCCCGGACGGCCCGGCATGCCCGAACGCCGAGTTAACCTATAACGGCCCTGCCGATATGGATGCCTACGAATGGACCGTTTCAGGCGATGCTTCCATATCAGGATCGAATACAGGCAGCAGTGTTACAGTCATTGCCGCAGCGGATTGTGAAGGCTCATTCACGGTGAGCCTCAAGATTACAAAAAGCGGATGTACGGATGAAACATCAAAAACCGTGACTATCGAAGATAAAACAGCACCGGTAATTGCTTCCACAACAGACATTTCGGTCAACACTAATTCAGGAAGCTGCACTGCATTGGTTACCGTCACTACACCTTCGGTCAGCGACAATTGTGCTACCGTATCGGCAACAGGAACCAGAAGTGACGGTTTAGCCTTGAACGATCCGTTCCCGAAAGGTGAAACCACCATTACATGGAATGCCACTGACGCTTGCCAAAATTCAGCAACCCCGGTAATTCAGAAGGTAACCGTGATTGACAATATTGCACCGACTGTTACAGCCGCCGCTGATGTTACAACCACAACCTCTGTGGACGACACCGGAGACTGTGACGTGGCTGTTGTCATCCCGAATGCAACATTCGGTGACAACTGCACCGGAAGCACCCTGGCTTGGGCAATGACCGGAGCCGTGACCAATAGTGGCTCAGGACAGGTCGGAACCTATACATTCCCGATCGGTACAACTACCATCACCTATACCGTGACAGATGCAGCTAACAACACCGCGACAGATGTAATGACCGTCACCGTTACCGATGACGAAAACCCAACCATAACCGGGATACCAGACAACATAATGATTGACAGCGAGACAGGAGTATGTTCTGCAATTGCGTTATGGGAACTCCCGGAACCAAGTGATAACTGTGGAATTCAATCTTTCTCAAGCAATTGGTTCTCAGGAGATAGATTCCCAAGAGGAACAACTACTGTGACTTATACTGCTGTCGATTATTCCGGCAATAGTCATTCAGCTTCATTTACTGTAACAGTTCAAGATAAGGAAAAACCGACAATAACCGGAATGCCAGAGAATATTGTCGTTAACAATCTTGACGATTATTGCTCGGCAATAGTCACATGGGCTTTGCCAGTTGCAAATGACAACTGTGGTGTAAAAACATTAACCAGCACACTTTATCCTGGAGATCCATTCCCCGTTGGGATCACAACAGTTGTTTATACTGCAGAAGACTTCGACGGTAATGTTCAGACCGCTTCTTTTTCGGTTGAAGTTAAGGATAATCAGCAACCGATCATCTCCGGTATACCTGGCAACATAACCATAAGTAATGAACCAGGAACGTGCACCGGAAGACCTACATGGAACAATCTAACAGCCAATGACAATTGCGGTGTAAAATCCTTGACAAGTACACATTATCCAAACGATCTGTTCTCTGTCGGCACTACAACCGTTGTATATACGGCTGAAGACTTTTATGGAAACATACAGACTGCCTCATTTACTGTCACAGTGACCGATGACGAAAACCCGGTACTCACACTCCCAACTGTGGCTGCATCCTATACCGCCGATCAAGACGGCTGCCTGGCTGCCCTCTCATTCACGGCTACAGCAGCAGACAACTGCGGAGTTCAGAGCATCGTATACAGTGTAGGCCAAAACCAGATATCATTCCCGTACAACTTCCCGGTTGGAACAACTACAGTTAACGTGCTGGTCACTGACATTCATGGAAACACCGACTCTGATTCTTTCGACGTGGTGGTGGAAGACAATACCAACCCG
>DF970683.1 GCA_001270045.2 Bacteroidales bacterium 6E
CAGTAGTGTCTATTAAAAAATGTTAAAGGATATCGAACTCCAGTTTCAGCTGCCCCTGATGGCAAGTTTGTTCCGGTTCATTATGCAGGAACAACTCATTGATTCTGTCTTTAGCCATAAGAGAGCTGCCCAAAATTCTCATTACCTCATAGATGCTTCTTTTAAGGTCAAAATTTCTTTCAATAATTGCAACAGTGCAATATGTGATAATAGCTACATAAACCTGTATCCTTACAGCATTTTCGCTATTCCCCCAAAAAGATTTGATACGCAAATGTCCTTTCATCCATTTAAAGAAGGTTTCCACAGCCCATCTGTTTTTATACAGGAATGCAATGTCCCTGCCTTTGAGAAAGAAGTTGTTGGTATAATAAGTAAAGGTTCGTTGAAGTTCAGGTTCAAAGTAGACAATTCTTCTAATCTCGGATGGGTATTTAATTCTATTTCCCGGGGTGTTGAACCGCACGGTTTGGTCCCTGAGGATATTATCTTCGCCTTCCAGAAAGTCATCTCCGGCCACAAGCTCAAACGTGGGCCTACGTTTTTCCCTGATAACGAAGAAAGAGTTGAGCAACTCTATGCGATAAAGCCTGCCCAGGTCCCAATAGCCTCGATCGAAAATATAACAGGCAAAAGGTTCATAAGTAATCCAATCCATAGCATTAACATCATGCACGGCAGCTTCCGTGATATGAAACGATACGGGTATTTGGGTAGATATATCAAGTTGTGTGTGAACCTTGATTCCGGATTTAGTGCTCCTGAACCTGGCCCATTCAAAAAGAGACATGCAGAGATCAATGGTGGTGGAATCAAAGGCGTAATACCTTCCGTTGAGCTCAAACTCTTTGGCGAGACACTTGTTGCGGGCAAGTTCTACCATGTGATAGGCAAATTTTTCAAAAATGTGGTAATCACGAAGCTGATTGGCCTTGGAAAGCACGCTGCGGTTTATGGGTGTCTTGCCAAAACCAAGATGGTACGACTTTTTGGCGTGTGCCGTAGTAATATCGGTCAATTCACGAAGGCTGTTGCATCCATCCAATTGACCAAACATGAGAACGAGCAACTGGTTCCAGTATGTCAAATTCCAGCTATGTGTTCTGTCGGCATTAATCGTCATGACAAGTCTTTCGAAGTATCGCTTGGGAAGAAAATCGGTGATTTGGCTGAAAATATATTTGCCGCTGTTCATTGCACACTCCAGTTAGGTTTACCTT
>DF970684.1 GCA_001270045.2 Bacteroidales bacterium 6E
AGCATCAGCAATACCTCGTCGGGTCCTGCTCTGTATTACAATGGTTATTCAAGTTCGTCGTCGACTGGCAACGAGTTCATCAATAATATTTTCAAGGCGAATGGAGGACTCTCAGTGCACGTGGCAAATTCTTCTGGTGTGGTCACCATGGATTACAATGACCTGTTTACTTCGGGAAGTGTCACTGCAGTCTGGGGCAACACCGATGCGGGAGACTTGCTGGCCTGGCAGACGATATCGGGGCATGATGCAAATTCACTGAGTTTTGATCCGCAGTATGTGAGCGACACGGACCTGACAGCCAGTTCGGCGGCCTTGGCCAATGCGGGGACACCGCTTTCGGCAGTGACAACAGATATTAATGGAGACCCACGCAAGGTTACCCCGAGCATAGGTGCCAACGAATATGATGCATCGGCACTGGTACCGATGTCGGGAGTTTATACGATCAATGCTTCAGGCATTGGAGAACGGAATTTCACCACGATCCAGGGCGCGGTTGATGCCATGGTGCTGAATGGTTTGGGCGGCTCGGTTGTTTTTGAGATAGCGGCAGGCACGTATGCCGAGCAGGTTCTGATACCGGACATATCGGGCGGGTCGGATGTTAATACGGTCACTTTCGAGTCAGCCACGGGATTGGCTTCGGATGTTGTGATCCAGTATTCTGCCACGTCAACGGCCGATAATTATGTGATCCGGCTGAGCAATGCCAGTGACATGATCTTTCGTAACCTGACGATCCAGGCACTTGGGACAGCATTTTCTCGCACGCTTCATTCGACCAACCGGCTTGACAATCTCCTGGTAGAGGGGTGTGAGTTTCTGAGTACTGCATCGGGGAATACCTCCAATGACCGTGGAAATGTGGTTTTGTATCCTTCGAGCTCGGGCCAGGTAAGGTTTACAGGCAACAGTTTCCAGGGCGGCTCCTTTGGATTGCTTTACCGGGGACATGAGAACGGCAATGGCCGTGCCCCGGGATTTTACCTGGAGGACAATGAATTTACGGGGATATTCTTCAAGGCAGTCGTTTTGGAGAGACAAAGTGACACAGAGATTCGCGGTAATGTGATCGCGATGACTTCAGGATACAGCGGTTCTCAAGGCATTGAGCTTACCTATGTTGATGGAGCTATACGTGTGGTAGGCAACCGGGTTACCGGAGCAAGATCCTATGCAATTTACTTTAATGATAGCCAGGCGCT
>DF970685.1 GCA_001270045.2 Bacteroidales bacterium 6E
GTTGTCGGCAGTTCGGCAATGGTCGTTCCGTTACAGTATGGTCCAACCTGGGTAAAGATCGGGGTGATCTCATCATCAATGGTGATGGTCATGGTGGCTGTTGTGGCACACTGGCCTGCATCCGGTGTGAAAGTGTATGTTGTAGTTTGGGTATTGTCGATGGCTGGTGTCCATGTACCGGTTATTCCGTTTTCGGAAGTTGTCGGCAGTTCGACAATGGTGGTTCCTTCACAGAACGGACCGACTTGTGCAAATACAGGGGTAATCTCTTCCTCAATGGTGATGGTCATGGTCGCGTTAGTGGCACACTGACCTGCATCCGGAGTGAAGGTGCAGGTGGTGGTCTGGGTATTGTCGATGGCCGGTGTCCATGTACCGGTGATGCCGTTTTCGGAAGTGGTCGGCAATTCGGCAATCGCGGTTCCTTCACAGAACGGACCGACTTGTGCAAATACAGGGGTAATCTCTTCCTCAATGGTGATGGTCATGGTGGCGGTAGTGGTACACTGACCTGCATCCGGAGTGAAGGTGTAGGTGGTGGTCTGGGTATTGTCGATGGCCGGTGTCCATGTACCGGTGATGCCGTTTTCGGAAGTGGTCGGCAATTCGGCAATCGCGGTTCCTTCACAGAACGGACCGACTTGTGCAAATACAGGGGTAATCTCTTCCTCAATGGTGATGGTCATGGTAGCGGTTGTGGCACACTGGCCTGCATCCGGAGTAAATGTGTAGGTTGTAGCCTGGGTATTGTCAATGGCCGGGGTCCAGGCACCGGTGATTCCGTTTTCGGAAGTGGTCGGCAATTCGGCAATCGCGGTTCCTTCACAGAACGGACCGACTTGTGCAAATACAGGGGTAATCTCTTCCTCAATGGTGATGGTCATGGTAGCGGTTGTGGCACACTGGCCTGCATCCGGCGTGAATGTGTAAGTGGTAGTTTGGGTATTGTCAATGGCCGGGGTCCAGGCACCGGTGATTCCGTTTTCGGAAGTTGTCGGCAATTCGACAATGGTGGTTCCTTCACAGAACGGACCGACTTGTGCAAATACAGGGGTAATCTCTTCCTCAATGGTGATGGTCATGGTAGCGGTTGTGGCACACTGGCCTGCATCCGGGGTGAAGGTATAAGTTGTGGTCTGGGTATTGTCAATGGCCGGTGTCCATGTACCGGTAATTCCGTTTTCGGAAGTTGTCGGCA
>DF970686.1:0-502414 GCA_001270045.2 Bacteroidales bacterium 6E
CCTAGATTCCGCATGTTAATTTAATAATAAAATGCAAGACATTGTATATCAATGCCTTGCACATGTGCTCGTATTCACCTAAATTGGTGCTTGGAAACAAAATACAAGCATGGTGAAAGTAACACATTTTTCTCCTGTTAGCAGCTTTGGTGGATTAAATATTATACACCGTGAGTTAGAAAATTTGGGTGTCGGCAATCATTTAAATGACAGCTTGCCTGTTATGCCTTCTCAAAGCAAATATGATTGGAAAGATCTATTTTACAGTCTACTAAGCATCTACTATAGTGGTGGTGATTGTATCGAAGACCTTAGCACAGTTTTGGGTAACCGTTTTGGTTACAGTCCGCTTTTCAAGTTATGTAGCCCAGACACTCTTCTCAAACGAATGAAAGAACTCTCTGTTGAAGACTTTATTTGTAGAACAAGTCGGGGATCGGTTGAGCATCAATATAATTATAACGAGCGTATACTTGATGCTAACATCAAAATGCTCAAGCATATCAAAGCATTTAATGGAAATGAAAATGTACTGGATTATGACAACACCATCATTTTCACTGAGAAAGCTGACAGCAAAATGACTTATAAACGCGATTACGGCTACCAGCCTGGCGTATGCTTTCTAAATGAAAAACAGGTTTTGTTTATTGAAAACCGAAATGGGAATAGTGATGCAAAGTCTTTTCAAGTCGACACCTTAAGACGCATGTTCGATAGATTGCAACACCATGGTATTAATAGAATAGACAGGTTTCGTGCAGATGCTGCGTCGCATCAGTATGAAGTAATACAACTTCTTTCTCAAAAGGTAAAATACTTTTATATAGGAGCCCGTAATAGTTATGTAGAGAAGTACTTTTCAAAAATCACTAACTGGAAGGCAACAGTAGATAGTCAAAATGAGCCAATTTGGGTTGGCGATATCACAATTACACCTTTTGAAAAACATTATCTGTCCGGACAGAATGTCCCATCCTATAGATTACTGGTGAAAAAGAAATTACGCCCTGATGCACAAGGAAACTTGTTCACCGGCGATGCCTGTGATTACAAAAGTGTAATTACCAACGATTTAGACAGCAGTATTGAGAATGGTCTGGCATTTTATTATCGCAGAGGAGTGGCTGAGCGTCAGTTTGATGTGCTTAAAAATGATATGGGTTGGAATAACCTTCCATTTTCTGTTTTGGCACAGAATACCGTGTTCCTTTACCTAACGGCAATGGTTAAAAATCTCTATGACAAGATTCTGGAAGTGATCAGTTCCAGATATAAGCTAATCAAACCCAACCTGAGAATGAAACGATTGGTATTCTTGTTGATTTCAATACCTGGGAAGTGGATCAAGAAGTCGAGACAATGGTACCTGCGACTTTACGGATCTTTGCCTCTTAGGGAATAACTACCTGAATATTAAACAAATATGTTTAACCCTGCAGGATTACTACCAAAGGTAGCCGGGATACTCATTTTATTATGTAATCTATGTCTTGATTAAACACCTGATAATCTGCCCGCAAACAAGAATACATGTGTCGAATGCACCCATAATAATATTAGAAACAACTTAGGTTGTTCAAAAAGATTAAGAAATCATGTTTAACCACAGCTTAAAATATCATTTACCAAGACATGCGGAATCTAGGAGCTATCGAAAAAGTACTGGAAGAAACCGAAACCCCAGCGGTTGGGGTGGCTATGGTCAACCAGGATGGCCCTGTGTGGATTGCCGGACTGGGTAAGGCCAACCTTGAAAATAATGTGGATGCCAATGAAAACACCATGTTTCGGATAGGCTCGGTGTCGAAAATGTTCGTGGCCCTGGCAATCCTCAAACTGCAGGAGGAGGGACGAATCAGCCTGCAGGACAAGGTTCGTGATCTGGCACCCGAAATTGAATATACAAATCGATGGGAAGATACAAATCCGATTCTGGTCGTTCACCTGCTCGAGCATACCACCGGTTGGGATGATTTACATTTTACTGAGTATGCCCACAACGATCCAACCCCGGCCAGCCTGAAAGAGGGACTGGATTATCATCCCCACTCGCGGACATCCAGATGGATCCCGGGTACGAGGATGTCCTATTGCAATTCCGGGCCTCCGGTCGCGGCGTATATCGTCGAAAAAATCACCGGCCAAACCTTTGAGGCTTATATCCAAAGCACCTTCTTCGGGCCCATGGGGATGGAAAACATGACCTATTTTGCTTCCGAAGCATATAAAACGCTTGGGGCATCACTCTATAGTAATGGGAAAGCGGTTGATTACTGGCATATCATACAGCGTCCTGCGGGTTCAATTAACGCCTCACCCAGGGACATGGCCAAGATGCTCCAGTTTTTCATTCATCGGGGCATGATCGATAGCACGCAGCTGATCAGCCATGCGTCACTGGACCGAATGGAAACCACCCTAACCACAAAGGGGGCACAAGCCGGACTGGAAATTGGATATGGATTACATAATTATTCAATGCCCTACAAAGGTTTTGTCTTTCGGGGACACGATGGAGGTGTAGAAGGAGGACTGACCAACTTTTCTTATCTGCCTGATTATGGCTTGGGTCATGCCATCATGATCAACTCGGGCAGTGGGGATGCGCTAAACCGAATTACAAAACTGATTCGGGATTTTGAAACCAGGGATTTTCAGGCAAAAGAGATTTCAACAGATTCGGAATTAACCGATCAGCATACCGCTATATCTGGCCTTTACAGACCTATCAATCCAAGGATGCAAATACTCTACTTTTTGGAACGCATCATGAATGTACAACGCATTTGGCACGAGGAAGACACCCTGTTGAGAAACGGTATCCTTGGAGGGGAAAGCATCAAGTACCTTCCTTCTGAAGGTCTTCGGTTTAAATCAGCCAAAACCGGATTGGTCAGCATGGTCAGTGCCACTGACCCTTTAGCAGGTGAAGTCATTCATTCTGGTGATCTAGTGCTTAAACGCATCTCCATGGTCCAGGCATATGGCCCGGTCATTATTGGCGCATTGTGGCTGTTGTTGATGGTCACTTCCATCCTATTCGCGCTGATTTGGCCAATTCGTTACTGGAGGGGCAAAATTCCCGGAGGTGCAAATGTCAAGGTAAGACTATGGCCATTACTGGCAAGCCTGTTCATTCTTTTACCGTTTCTATTGCTTACTTTTTGGGGCAGCTCTATTCAGCTTTTGGGAACGGCCAGCTTTGTTTCACTGGGGATCATGATTTCAACCATCGGTTTTGCTATCGCCTCTGTCTGGTCGGTTGTTTGTATCATCAGGGAACGCCGTGCCCAAATAAAAAAGCGGATATACTGGCATTCGGCCATTTTAACCTGCCTGCATCTGATTATAACCATCTATTTATTCTGGTACGGGGTAATCGGAATCCAGATCTGGGGCTGAGAAACACAGCTCGCCGACATCTAATTCACTGATTGTTTCCATAGATCAGGTGAAGTCAGATATCTTTCAAGTAGCAAATCTTCTTTGTCCTGATTACTATAATGTCAACAGAACAAAAAAGGTCTCTATTTTTTTATAAACAAGCAAGTGACAGTTTATAAATTCATCAGGCCGAATCTATCTCTTCCTTCCTCAGTCCCTTCCTTTACAAGGCTTGGATGTAGTTATTCCAATCACCATCGGTATAATCAGCATAAATTGTGATCAATAAAATCCATAAGATGAAGACACGCCTTAAACAGAATCCGACCAAGCCCCAACCAAAGCCCTACCATCGTCGCAAATTTTGGGTTTACTTTCAAAATATCCTTCCTATGGCAAATCAAAATATACGGAGTGGTAACGCAGAAGATATGCAGTAAGCAATACTTTGCCAGGGACTTGCTGTGAGCTTGGCATAATCACATGGTCAATAAAAGTGCCCTTAAAAAATTCATGCTAACTTTTACGATTCTATGGATATATGTATATTGCATGGAGACAACCGCGTCGTCGACTTGAATCCAATTCTGATCTTTTCTTTGTTTATCATCACCTATATCAACCTTAAAAATCCACACCATGAAGAATCTGACACTCAGCATCAAGCAGGAATTCTTTGACAAGATCCTGTCGGGCGAGAAGAAATCGGAATTCCGCGCCATCAGGCCCAACAACCTCAACAGGTATTGCCTGCTTGACAAGGACGGCGAGGTAATCGACATTGATGGTGAAATCCAACCCGTGAAGTACGACACCATTACCTTTTATACCGGATCGTACCGAGGGAAACGACCCAAAATGGTGGTACGGGTCGAAAAGGCTGAAGTATACCTGATTGAAGACGAGAAGGGCGAATTGATTACCTATGAATTTGAAGGTGAAGAGTACGTGGCGGCTGAGATCGAATATCACCTCGGTGAAATACTTGAAAAGCCATAAACAAGTAGCGTTGGATTTCAGCCTTAACTCCTTGTACGATTAATTACGTGCGGCATTGACCTATGGAAATAACCAAATCCGGCTCAACCTAAAAAAATTTAACCAATAATTTCCATATATTTTGATAACCTGAAGGATAACGTTATCTTTAATGGGCTAAATGAATTAAATCTCATATAAATGGTTCATGGCAATTAATCCAGAGTGACCATTTGTGTTGCATCATACAAAAATCATTGATGGAAATCCTTGAAATAAAACGAACACAGGAAGTATTTGACAACGTCAAGCTCAGGGAAGTGTTCCTGCATTTTAAAAAACTGCTGGTCGAACTTCGAAAAAGGAATCTGCCTGACGGATTGGTAATGGAAATCAACAAATCCATCGAAGAGTTGAATAACACACCGGGGTCGGCCATTGAACAGAAAAGACTGATCCGGAAGAAACAATCAGCCATCCTGAAACTCCTTGACAAGGAAATGAAGCTGGTCCCCTCCAACTACTACCGCAATCTCTGGTTGGTCCTCGGCATGGTCATCTTTGGCCTTCCCACAGGGGTTGTTTTCGGAACCATCCTCGGAAGTATGGGTTTCATAGGTATGGGATTGCCTATTGGTATGCCCATTGGTATGGCAATGGGCATGTCGCTCGACAAAAAAGCACTGACCGAAGGCCGACAGCTCGACTGGGAGACTAAGGACTAACCATTAAAATGCAAATCCTTTCAGAATTTCTTGCCACCACTGTCAATCTCAAATTTGCCCTCCGTTACAACGACACTGTCCTTAAGAAGCGAGTCAACAATGTAGGCTGTAAAGGAAAAGGTGCCTGTGTACTTCTTATTGTCAACGGATGTAAATGTTAACGTGGATGAAGAATACTGGTTCCCTGCATCCTCCGACTTGGTAATATAGGCCGTCTGCCTATATTCATGGTAATTGCCAATCCAGGGTCGGTACATACAATGGGGATGGTAAAGGATCCCTGTCGAAGGATTGTTGGGAAAGCCAATTTGGATTTCATATCCCGAAACACGCTGGTCAGTTAACCCAACAATATTGATAATGCCCGACCATGTAAAATCCTCCCACGATAACCTTCGATCGCCATAGGCTTCATCAAAGATTACTAACTCCCCGTTAATCCGGGCTTGCATTGTTCCCTTGAAATAATCATCTTCCTCATTGAGTTTACTGCAACCTGCAAGAACCAACAGGAAAAAAATGAACATTAATTTGAAAAGAATTCTGTTATGCATTCGTTCAGGATTTATAATGCGATCATCTGAAAAAGGTCAATTCCTTGTGATCCCTTTATTATTGCCATTTTCAAAGACCTGGTTTGTGAAAATTAACATGGAAATATAATTGACGACCAGTACATTATTCATATTAAGTTACGAAGATTCCGGAATAATAGCAATCGAGAGGGCCATCCTATGAAATCCGGAATGAAAATTGTAAATTTCACATGTCAATGAACGATCATCCCGTCATTGGCATCCATGTAAAAACATGGCATTGCACTACACATTAATCTATTGACTATGAAAACAATACTGTTCATTTTGAGTATGCTGGCCATCCAAATACCGGCACTATCGGCACAGGAAACCGAAGTCATTTCCGACATCAGCGAGGTGACGGTCTACCTCAGCGGCGCCCAGGTTACCCGGACCAAAACCCTGGATATTCCTGCCGGAAGGTCGTTGGTGAAGTTCATCAACCTATCGCCATTTATTGATTCGAAAAGCATCAGCGTATTTACAAAAGGCGACCTCACCTTATTGTCGGTCAACCTCCAGCATAATTTCCTGGCCCTTCAAACCCCTTCGAAAAAGACGGAGGAGCTTACCAAAACCAAACAGGAGATTGAGCAGAAGATCAGGACAGAAAGGGCTTATCTTGAGGTACTCGACGAGGAACTTAACTTCCTGAAGGCCAACAGCAGCATTGGTGGCGCCAATTCAGGCACAAGCCTCACGGCACTCAAGGAAGCCAATCTCTGGTTTTCGGAAAAGATTGCCACCGTCAAGCTGAAACAGATTGAACGGCAGTCGACCCTCGAAAAACTTCATGAGGAGCTGCAAAAAATCGAGAAACAACTCTCTTCCCCTGAAAATCAGAGGGAATTCCCTACCGGTGAAATCCTGGCCACCGTCGAGGCAAAAAATCCTGTCAAAGCCACCTTCGAAATCAAGTACATTGTTTCCAATGCAGGCTGGACCCCCTCATACGACATCAAGATTAAAAACATTGAGATGCCGGCCGAATTGGTTTACAAAGCCAATATCCACCAGTCGACCCAGGAAGAATGGAAAAATGTCAGGCTCAGGTTGTCATCGTCCGACCCCAACACCTCCAGTTCATACAGGGAGCCCGACCCCTATTACCTCAACTACAACCTGTCACCCCCATCGTATGGCGACAGGATTAGCCGGGTTTCCGGGAGGGTTCTCGACAGCAAAACCAGTGAACCTCTGCCAGGTGCCTCCGTAATGGTGAAAGGAAGTACAATCGGCACGGCGACCGACGTCAACGGGGCCTATTCCCTCTCCATCCCTTCGAGAGCGAATATCCTCGTCATCTCCTATATTGGCTACCGGCAGACAGAAGCCCCCGTAAACAGTGCTCAGATGGATTTCTGGCTCGAGACTGATGAAAGGGGCCTGGAGGAGGTGGTTGTGGTTGGTTACGGCACCCGCACCCTGGCGGGCAGGGTTGCCGGCCTCACGAGCCGCGACATGAAAGCTGAGGTTTCCAGTGAAGATTTTGCACCATCGGTAAACCTGCTGCAAACTGAACAACTGTCACGACAAACCAGCGTTGAATTCGAGATACAGACTCCCTACACGGTATTGTCGGACGGCAAAAACCTGACCATCAACCTCGACAGCTATTCGCTTCCTGCCGGGTACCAGTATTTCTGTGCTCCCAAAGTCGACAAGAATGCCTACCTGACCGCACATATCGTTGATTGGGAACAATACAACCTCCTCGATGGCGAAGCCAGTGTCTTTTTCGAAGACACCTATACCGGCAAAACATTGCTCGACACCCGGGACATGTCGGATACCCTGAGGATTTCGCTCGGGGTTGACCATGGCATCAGCATCGAACGGAAATTGCAGAAACAGTTCTCGACCAGACAGTTTCTTGGAAGCAAAAAGGAAGAGACCAGAAACTGGCAGATCGGCATAAAAAACAACAAGACACAAAAGATCCGGATTTCGGTATTCGACCAGATTCCGGTGTCTACACTGGAAGAGATCGAAGTGAAGGCCGACAATATCTCCAACGGACAGCTTGAGCCCGAAACCGGGATCATCAAGTGGGACTTTGAGCTGGATCCATCACAAAAGAAGGAGCTGGACCTGAAGTACACGGTTACCTATCCCAAAAACAGGAAACTCCTGATCGAATAGAGGAATAAGGATTTTTTAAATCCAAAAAAGAAACTTAGTTTAGTAACCAAGTCATATAACTGGCCCAAAACCTCTTTGGTAACCCACCGAAACAGGAAAAATTTGACTATATGAAATTGACCGTTGCCATCATTGACGATGAAATACACGCCATTGAAACCCTGAAATATGATTTGGACACAAACCATGGCGATGAGGTTGAGATTCTTTTTACGACCACCAATCCGATTGAAGGGGCAAAGCGGGTTAGGAGCGATGTGCCCGACTTGTTGTTTCTGGACGTGGATATGCCCGGGATATCGGGTCTCGACCTGATCAGGCTGGTCGACGACCTGCCGCTCAGGATCGTATTTACTACAGGACACATCGAGTATGCGGTCAAGGCGGTTGAAACCGTCGCGACGGGGTACCTTGTCAAGCCCGTACAGGCCGACGACCTGCAACGGATCATCCAAAAGGTAAAAGTTGAAAAAGCTTCGGCCAGGCCGGCTTATAACGTGGCAGGAAAAATTCCGGTGGCCGATGCCGACGGGATCGAACTGGTGCCCTTTGACCAGATTATCTATTTAAAATCGGACAGCAACTACTGCGAACTGAAACTCACCGGCAATCGAAAACTGGTGGCCAGCAAAACCATGAAACACTTCGAGGAATTATTGCCTGCCGATCAGTTCCTGCGCATTCACAAATCCTATGTGATCAACATTCAACAGGTGAAAAAATACATGAAGGGCGAAGGGGGTGAACTTGTGATGCAAAACAACGATGTACTTCCCGTTTCAAAAAACCACCGTCAGGCTGTCCACAAACTTATCTCAGGCGATATGTAAGCGCCTGAAACTTTCCTTTCCCTTCCAATAACCCTTCCCAATCACATTTTCTAACGGAAAGGGTCTTTAAGCCATTTTTGTGGGCGAACCCGCCCTAAGTTTCTGCGCCCAAAAATGCCCTGACTCATTCAAAGCGTCCTGTTGTCAGCCAAAACCTGCCGTTCACTCATTCATGGTTGCACGGTAAGCGCCCACGACATACCTTTTCGCCAGATATTAACTTCTAATACATGTAAAATGAAAAAAATCTGGATTCTTTTGGCTGTCATGACAGCATTTTTCACGGGTGAGGTGGCAGCACAGGCCATCGAAGGAAAAGTTACCCTCAGCGGATTGTCAAACGGCGGCACGGTAAAAGAGGCTACGGTGGTCGACCTTTTCAAGAGTTTCAGGGACGGAAACTACAAAATCAACTTCTCATACAGGGCCGACAATGTCAACCGGCGGGGCGTAGTGCTTTTCGACACGAAAACCACCGTCAGGCTCAACGGCAAGACGATTTTGCAAAGCACACGCGGAGGCTGGCCATGGTTACCCGGAGATATGTTTGTGCCCATCGAGGCTTTCGACCTGATTCCCGGTATCCAAAAGGCAGGCAATGCGATGACATCAAAACTGACTCCCGACCAGATGGACACCCCGCTAGCCAAAGGGAAATACGAGGTGATACTGGAAATGGTATCAGCCTCAGAGGCTGTCAAAGGGAGCATACAGCCCCTTACGTTCTCTTTTAATGTCAATTAGTTAATCTTCCAACTGAAACAAAATGAGACTTTCACTCACTCTCTTACTGCTTGTAATCCTGATTTCAGCGCAGGCGCAAAAAATCAGTGGCAAAATTGAAGGGCACAACAAAGGGGAAATGGACATCGTACTGACCATGTTCGGGTTCGACAAGCTGGTGAAAATCGGCACGTTAGGTTCCGGTGGTGAATTTGAGATCGACCTGTCATCCAATCCGGCCGAAACCCTCTCAAAAGAAGATTTTGACGTGTTTATTTCCAAGTTGAGCTATGAATTTCAGTATGGTTGCGGTAACCCCGACGATTTCCCGGAAGGGGAAGCGCAAATCGCCCGCGATGCCGGATTCATTGCCTTGTGGGCAAATGATACATGGGCAGGATCCCTGATTCCGGTTTCCGACCCGAACCTTCAGCCATGGATGGAAGACAATGGGTATAATGATCCTATCCAGGCATCTTTCTACAAGGTGTTATTGTTAACCCAAGATGTTGAGCTTCAAAAGAAGTGTACCAATTTTGACTATTACAACGACGAGGACATTGAAATCGAAATTGAATACGATCTCCATCTGAAGAAAGGGCTAAACCTTATTCAATACAAACTCGAATCGATTTACAAGACCGACCCCGACATACGGGCATCGTTCCCCACAAAGGTGAAGATGACCAATGCAGGCGAGAATCCTGAAATCATCTGGATGGCAACGTATTTCTATTAACCCAAATGCATCCGACCATGAAACAACTTATATGGCTACTGGCCATTCCCTGTCTGCTGCTGACAGCGTTTGATGTGAACGGCAGATGTATTACAATGGACTGCTTTTCTCGCTTGTGGTCGATATATCGGACGACCCCGAATTGAACCGGGAAAAGAGCATTGAGCTGGCGAAGATGATCATCAGTGAGAAACTTTACTGATCGGCTGAAACGCATATCAATGCGATATGGAATGAATTGGAAAGGTAGTTAACAGAAAAATTAAGCAAAATGAAAAGGATATTATTGATTGTTATTCTAATATCAGTTGTAGGCATAACCAAAGCTGATGCCCAGTTTCTGAAAGATTTGAAAGACCGGGCACTCGAACGGGGAAAGGATGTGGTGATTGGCAAGACAGCCGACAAGGTGGCCGACAAGACCAGTCAGGCCATGGATAAAATCCTTAACCCTGATTTCTCAAATATCATGAACCGGGGAGGGAAGAAGGTGGACATGGCGAAATTGCCAGATTCATACGAATTTGATTACCGGTATGCCCTGAAAATGACGACCAGTGAAGGAGTGATCGATATTGATTATTACCTTAGCAAAACCGAGCCATACATGGGAGCCAAAATGAACATGGGAATGGAAATGTCAATGGTTTTCGACGAAGGCAACAAAGTGATGTTCACTTATGTGAACGGCATGGCCGTTGCCACTGAAATGGATTTAAACAGTGAATTGGATAACGAAGATTTGACTGATTACCAGGATTACACCTTTAAAACCCTGCCCAACCGCGAATTCCTTGGCTACGACTGCATAGGCCGGGAGATGGAAAACGAAGAGTACAAATTTATCATATACATTGCGCCCGACATGGAGGCAGGTTTTGGGGGGATGTTCAAGAGTGAGCACGCCAATTTGCCGCCCGCCATGCAGAAATTCGCCATGGAATACGAGAACGGCTTAATGATGTACATGGAAATGGAGGACAAGAAAAACAAGAAGAAGAAAAACACCAGTGCCACCATGGAATGTGTGGCCTTTGAACCCACTGACCTGGTGATATCCACCAGAAATTAAACAGGAAGTCATGATATTCAGCATGTTATGTTGGTGTGTACCTGTGGTACACACCAACATAATCTAATTATTTTTTCGTATCTTTATATAAGCTGTAATATCAGCAGCGGCACTTTCGTCATGGAGAAAAATTGCCGGGCCGGCAAGCCAAATTATAAATGCAGTGGCAGGTCTTTTTTCGTCGTAGAAGGCAGATGGGCGACTGCACTACGTGGATGCAAAAATCATGCAGCCCATCGTCCATTTCTAAAAATCACGTTACTGGTCCTGGCCATTCTTTGCTCAGGAATGGGATCTTTGTCGACAGCCCAGGATATCCTCTTCCGGAAAAGCGGGGAAAATATCGAAGCGTATAGCCTGACCACGTCAGGTAAAAGCAGGTCGTACCGGTTGAAGGATGACCCCGAGATGGTACGCCGCTACATCAGTATCTCATCGCTCGACAGCATACGGTACGCCGATGGCAGGAAAGATATCTTCAACTTCCCAGAAATCATTCCCGAAAAACCTGACCAGGATGAAGCGGCCCCATTCGACCGGAATTATTTACTCATTGACGTGGCTGCCCTTCCAATCTACAAGAACCTGAAATTTTCGTACGAACACCTGATGGGTAAAGGCTTTGTCGGACTTTTCGGAACATTCGCTGTGAACTTCGATCCCATCAAGCCTGATATTTGGGAAGGATATGAATACGGATACGAATTTCAGTTTTACGATCCGATGGCAAGGGTGATGACTTGGAATTTCAGGGCTGGAGCCAACTTCTATATTTTTAAGCCGGGATACTTCAGGTTGGCGGCCGGGTTATCGTGGATCACGGGAGCATATAACTATACGAAAAGTGCGCCACTCGATCATGATCCATGGGTAACCACCACGGAACACAAAAATGAGCCTGTAAACGGACTCTTGTTCTCACCCGGACTCCATTACCAACCAGAATCATTTATACAGTTCAGGCTGGGACTGGATATCCCTGTTATTGTAAATCCTGATTTTAACATGAGCATGCTCACCCTCGAGGCTGCCCTGAATTTTTAATCACCCTAAAACCATGAAAACCATGATGAATTTTTTCAGGAACCCGGTGAGCCGTATTGCCGGACCGGTTGCATTGCGCAAATACCGGCTGACGCGTTGGATCGCTGTTTTACTGGCCGTGGTAACACTAAACGTGACCCAGGGATGCTACTATTTCAAAGTCAATACCAGGCATAAGCCTCAACCAGAAGAGGTTTCGGGTCTCGACCAGAGTGGGAAAGATTTCATTGTGCACTTCAACGAAAGAACTTTCAGGCTGATTGATGTTGAACTCAACAACCAAACCGTGTTTGGCGAGATGGAAGAACTGGATTCCCGAATTTACAACATCAAGGTGAAGCCAACCGGCCCAAACCGCTATATCAAAAAAGCCAGCAACAACCAATCGTACATTCTCAATGAAGTCCACCTGTATATTGATGAGTATGCAGATCTTGGAAATGACAGGATTTCGGTTCCGGTAAGTGCCATCGAAAAGATCGAAATCTACGACAAGGACACAGCCACAACCACCGGAACGTGGATATTGGGTGGATTGGGAGTGGCTGCCGGAATTTATCTTGCCATGGCCATCATTGTCCTCATATTTAAGGAATCATGTCCGTTTATTTATATGTACGACGGGGAATCATACCGGTTTGCCGGTGAAATCTTCAGCGGGGCCATACAGCCCGGACTGGAAAGGTTTGACTATTTAAGGCTTAATGGCTTCAAGCCAGTCGGCGACAATTATATCCTGAAAGTGACCAATGAAATAAAGGAGATACAGCACATCAACCTGGCACAGTTAAAGGTGGTTGAACACCCCGAAGGAACGGAAGTGCTGATGGACAAATACGGCAAGATCCATACCATCACGGATCCGGTTCCTGCATCGGGCATACAAACCCTGGCGGGGACTGACGTCAGCGAAATGGTTAACAAAGCCGATGACATTGCCTACCCTTTCAATGCGACAGCAGGAACTACCCACACAATGGATGGAGTGATCCTGCAATTTGACAAGCCGGCCGATTGTAACCGGGGAAAACTCATCATCAGGGCCAAAAACTCGCTGTGGCTCGAACATGTAACTGCCGAATTCCACAGCATTTTCGGGGGCAAGTATGAAAAATTCAGCAAAAGGCAGTCGGAACGTCCTGCAGATTTCCTCAGGCAAATGATGTTCAACCAGGGAATCCCGCTATCGGTGAGCGTTGAAAAAGACGCCGGCTGGGCACCTTCCGACTATTATGAAATAGCCGGCCCAATGGCGTTCAGGGACGATGTGCTGGAGATTGACCTGAGTGAGATTAAGGGTGAGACCGTAAGGATAAAGATGGAATCAGGCTTCATGTTCTGGGAGCTCGATTATGCCGCCATGGACTTTACCGCTGACCAGCCCGTGACCGTCACAACGGTGTCAGCACAGGAGGCTACCGACGAGAATGGACTGGATATCAGTACCTTGATCCGAACGGATGACAACTCCTATTATGTTCAGCCAGAGATTGGAAATGAAGCGATCCTGACTTTTCCCGTTCCGAAATATGGTTCCGGGAACCAGACAGTTTTCCTGGAAAGCAAAGGATATTACCATATATTGAGAGAGCAGGAAGGGAGGCCCGACATCCAGATGGCGAAGACATTCAGGACGCCGGGAAGGATGCAGCAATTCTCCAGGGAAATTTATGACAGGCTGGTTGCCCGGTTCGAGAACGGGGAAAATTAGTGTCAAATACACCTGAAAAATGGTTTCACAAAGTGTGACCATATCGCTGAATTGCAGCAGCGACGCAACCTGTCATAAATTTCATGTTTAACAGCATACGTAAAAGATCATACACAATCACTTCCCATCCCACCTAACCCCTTGAGGATTTGACACCTTAGATACCGGAACAGACCGGAACGACTATCCTGTATTTTTTTGTTTCAGCCAATGAAAATCCCTTGTTTGCTACGGTTTTTTTTGTACTTTTGACAAATTGAATCCGGCAAAAAAAATCCGGAATCAATAATAGCTAACAAATGTTTGATTCTTGATATGTTATCTAAGACTGAAGGAAATATATTTTTGAAAATACACTCTCGAGGGATCGGATAAAATCCTGACAGTGTGTACCGTTTTTTGCCCAGTGCGATTTTTTTTCAGAAGACTAATACAATTTTGCCTGTAACCTATGTGATGACCTGACCGGTGATTCATCCGCCTTGCCAAAATTGACAGATTCTGGCTAAAATTATCCCAGACAAAGAACCATTCGAAAATTAAAAATGAAAGAGCTGTCCGCAGAGGACCAGAGCTTACGCTTGTGTGCTTTGGCGGACTGTAGAGTAACTATATGTATGACTTAAATTCAAATTTTAATCTATGAAGAAAGAACTATTGAGGAGAAAGATTCTCATGATGCTTTTGGGAGCCATCCTGTCGGTGGGCGCTTTTGCCCAACAGGTTGTCCTGAGAGGTGTGGTGACTTCGGCAGATGACGGCCAGCCGTTACCCGGAGTAGCCGTAGTTGAAAAAGGTACCATTAACGGGACTGTAACCGATATCGACGGCAACTACCAGTTGTCTGTCCCTTCCAATGCTGTTGTTGTTTATTCATTCGTCGGAATGAAGGGACAGGAAATGGCTCTTGAAGGAAGGACACAAATCAATGTACAGCTCGAAGCTGACCTTTACGACGTGGAAGAAGTGGTTGTGGTAGGTTATGGTGTACAGAAAAAAGCACTGACTACCGGCTCCAACCTGAACGTCAGGGGTGAGGACATTGCTGAACTGAATACCGGTTCGGCCATGGAAGCCCTGCAGGGAGTAGCTGCAGGTATCAGCATTACAAGGAACAACGGTGCTCCGGGTGCAGGTACCAGGGTTACCATCCGTGGATTGGGTACCATCGGTAATTCCAACCCGCTGTTCATCGTCGATGGCATCGCGGTAGGGAACATCGATTACCTGAACCCATCGGACATCGAGTCGATTGACGTATTGAAAGATGCAGCATCTGCCGCCATTTACGGATCAAGGGCTGCCAACGGCGTTGTGCTGGTTACCACGGTAAAAGGTAGCCAGGACCGTCCGGCAAAAATTACCTATGATACCTATTATGGTGTACAGAACATCTATAAAAACCTGGATCCGCTGAATGCCCAGGAGTACATGTACATCATGGATGAAGGCAGGGTGAATGACGGTTTGGCCCCATTCAACTGGGAAACCATGATCAAGAACAACAGCTGGCTGAACAACAACTTCGAAGGCAACCTGGGAACCAAGTTGGGCGAAGATGTTTGGAACAAGCTGCAAAACGGCTGGGAAGGAACCAACTGGATTGATGAGATTACCAACAAAAATGCTGCCGTGCAGAGCCATTCGCTGAACATCACCGGAGGAAGCAAGGACATTACCTATTCGATGGGGGTTTCCTATTTCGACCAGACCAGCATGATTGGCGGCGACCTGGTTGGTGCAGGATACAAAAGGCTCACTGCCCGTATGAACACCCAGATGGTATTGAAAAAGAACGAGGAGCACAATATCCTGACGGTTGGGGAAAACCTCACCTATACCAATACCGAGAACAAAAGTGCCCGTACCGGCAATATTTACTGGAACGACCTTCACAACGCACTGGTTCAGCACCCGCTGATGCCTGCCTACTGGCAGCCGGCCATTGACAACAACGTCAATCCTTTCGGATTTACGCCTACCATGGACGGGGTTACCAACCATACCAACCCGCTGGCATCGATGTATTATGCCACCAACTATAGTTTTGGCAAGGGAAACAGGGTAGTAGGCAACGTATTTGCCGAACTTGAACCCATCAAAGACCTGAAACTGAGATCTTCATTTGGTCTCGACGCATGGTTTGGCCACAACCGTTCAATGAACCCCACCTATGCTCTGGGAACCCTCTATACCGATGACGTAAACGGAGCTGAACAGAGTCAGTATATGGGCAGCAACTGGACCTGGACGACCACCCTTTCGTATGGCCGTCGCTTTGGTGACCACAACATCACCGGTTTGGTGGGTTATGAGTTACTGCAGAACCACCTTAACAACGAGGTCGGCGGGTCAAGGACCAACCTCCTGTTCCCCGGAGATCCCCGTTATGCTTACGTGAACAACACCAAGAGTCCTGCATCGATCAGTGACATCAACACCTGGGGTGCCGACTGGGCAGCCGGTGGCGGTGGACTGATGTCGTACATTGCCAGGGCACAGTATAACTACCTCGAGAAATACATTCTGGCCGCAACCATGCGTGCTGACGGTTCATCCAACTTTGCAAAAGGCCACAGATGGGGATACTTCCCGTCAGTATCGGCTGGTTGGGTACTCACGAGTGAAGATTTCATGCAGGATGCCATTCCCTTCCTCGACTTTGCAAAACTGAGAGCCAGCTGGGGACAGAACGGTAACCAGTCGATTCCAAACTTTATCTACTCATCACAGATTGCTTATGTATTCCCGGGATATTTCTTCGGCGACACCAAGCCTGTATCGGGAACAACCGCTTATCCAGAAAGAGTTCCCAATTCTGAAGTGACCTGGGAAACATCGGAACAGCTGAACGTCGGGTTCGACACCCGTTGGCTTGATTCACGCCTGGGTGTAACCTTCGACTGGTACAAGAAAACCACCAAGGACTGGCTGCTGGAAGCACCTATCCTCGGAACTTCAGGTGCCGGCGCTCCCTATATCAACGGTGGTGACATCGTGAACTCCGGTGTGGAACTCATGCTGAACTGGAATGACAAAGTGGGCGATTTCAAATATGGTGTAACCCTCAGTGGTGCTTACAACAAAAACGAAGTGACCCGTATCAACAATACCGACGGTATCATCCATGGTCCTTCGCATGTACTCTCACAGGGTACTTCTGAAGTATCAAGGGTCGAGGTCGGTTTCCCGATCGGTTATTTCTATGGATATGAAACTGCAGGTATCCTGCAGAACCAGGATGAAGTCGACGCTTATGTCAGGCCCGACGGAACCCCATACTTCAATGACCAGCGCCCCGGTGATGTCCGTTTCGTTGACCAGAACCTCGATGGTTTGATCGATGAAGAGGATAAAGTGTATCTCGGAAATCCGAACCCCGATGTTGAAATGGGTCTCCAGATCAACCTTGATTACAAAGGTGTCTACCTGAATACCACCCTGACCGGAAAATTCGGAATGCAGGTTATGCAGTCGTACCGTTCGTTTGCCGACAATTTCACCCAAAACTACACTTCAAGTGTATTTGACAGGTGGCATGGTGAAGGCACCTCAACCAAAATGCCAAGGTTGACCTATGGATCGAACAGGAACCAGCAGTATATTTCGGATATCTATATGCAGGATGCAGACTATTTAAGGGTTAGCAACCTGACCCTTGGTTACGATTTCAGCAAGGCACTTGCCAATTTCAAGGCCATTTCGAACCTGAAGGTCTATGCAGCCGTAAATAACCTGTATACCTTTACCAAGTACGATGGCATGGACCCGGAAGTACGTTTCGGCCATGATGCAGACTGGGCTTCAGGTATTGACCTTGGATTGTATCCAGTGCCAAGAACCGTGATGTTTGGATTAAGTGTAGCCTTTTAATTTTAAAACAATATGAAGATGAAAAAACTAATATACAGCACACTCCTTGCAGGACTGGTTCTTGCATCAGGCTGCAGCGAGGATTATCTGGACACGGACAACCTGTACGGGAAGAGTCTGGAAACTTTCTACAGCACACCTCAGGACATCAGTGAAGCGATGGCCGGGGTTTACAATGCCATCTATACACCCAATGTTCACAGTGATGAGGCCGTTGCAGCCAACCTGATGTCGGACATGATGCTCGGCGGTGGTGGTCCCGATGACAAATCAGCCAAATGGGTTGACAATTTTGAAGATCCGGCCGAAGATACTTACCGTGACTTATGGGTACAATCTTACAACGGTATTGTAAGGGCTACCGGTATCATTGAAAAAACGGAAGCTGCCGATTTCACTAAATTTTTCAGCAGTCCCGAAGAGGCACAGAAATTCAAAGACCAGGCCATTGGTGAAGCCTTGTTCATGAGGGCTTATTACTATTTCCGCCTGGGCAGATATTTTGGTGGTGTGCCACTGATCGTAAACCTGGATGACCCCAGGGATGCACCCCGGTCGACCTTTACCGAAACCTTTGCGCAGATTGCGTCTGACCTGAAACTGGCCATCGAAACCATGCCAGCCACCCCGTTCCCGCAGATCCCGACCTCGGAATACGGACATGCCAACAAGTGGGTTGCCCAGGCATACCTCGCAAGGGTCTATTTATTCTATACCGGCTACATGACCAACATGGAAGGCGAATCGACCAACGAATTGCCATTGGCAGAGGGCGGATCACTTTCATCGACGGATGTAATTGCCCAGCTGAATGACCTGATAGCCAACAGCGGCCATAAACTGGCTACCGATTTCAGGAACCTGTGGCCCTATTCATACCTGAATATTGCAGCAGGCAGAACGGTTCTTCCATGGGCCGAGGCTGAAGGTTTGTCATGGGTTGGACAGGACGGTCACTCACCCACATTCGGAACCGGTAACTATGAAACCATGTTTGCTCAACGCTATTCATTTGGTGACTGGGGATGGTCGAACGGAAATATCTATACCAACCGGTATGCGCTGTTTAACGCAATCCGAGACAACTCAATGGTTCCTTTTGGACAAGGCTGGGGCTGGTGCACCATCAATCCCAAATTATTCAACCAATGGGATAACAATGACCCAAGGAAACTGGGATCGATCATCCAGGTTGGCCAGGAAGACCAGGGTACTGCCGGATACAACAGAGACAAGGGTGACCATGAAACAGGCCTGTTCAACAAGAAATACACAGCCTTGCAATATCAGGATGCTGCAGGTACAACCAAAGGTATGTTTGTCCAGCTTTACAACTGGGGTAATGCCGATTATCAGCTGATGCATGCTCAGGATTTCATCCTGATGCGCTACGCCGACGTCTTGCTGATGCACTCAGAAATCAGCGGCACCGCCGATGGCATGAATGCTGTCAGGGCCAGGGCCGGACTGGACCCAGTATCTTATTCACTGGATGCACTCAAACAGGAAAGGTTGCATGAACTGGCATTTGAAGGACTGCGCTGGTTTGACCTGGTTCGCTGGGGAGATGTTGACAACGCTTTCAACGACGTAATCGACGTAAGAAATTCAGGATCGGAAGCCAAATACAGGGTAACCTATCGTACTGAAACCAAAGGCAGGGTGCCGATTCCGGAAACGGAAATGAGATTGTCGAACGGGGTATACGAACAGAATCCCGGCTGGAATTAGTGGACAAATTAAATTGAGAAAAAATGAAAAGAAATAAAATATTATTCAGTCTGATCTTTGGATGGATGATACTGATGGTATCATCGTGCGAGTCGATTGTCGACGAAAAACACCTCGAAAACTCTACAACAGTCGAAGGTGTCGAATTGGTGGCAACCCAAAACGCAGCCAAAGGTAACCTCATTGAGCTGAGCATGAATACTCCCGGAGTTACGGGATACTGGAATTATAACCTCGGAAAAGCACTGACTAACAAAGTCGAAATTGTATATCCGATCCCCGGAACATCGACTTTTACATTTGTTGGTACCCTGGGTGCCGAATTCTTTGAAAAAACCATCGATGTACAGGTGAATGTATTGGATACCCCGCTGGACCAGGACTGGTATGACCTCGTCAGCGACGCCACTTCTGCCGGGAAAACCTGGAAATTTGACGGTGGTCCTGCGCCTGATGGCAGGCAGTGGTGGTTTATGGCAGACCCCAACAATCCTTTTGGGTTATGGTGGAATGCCGGTGGTGACTGCTGTCCCCCCGTTGATGCAGCCGGTAAAATGCATTTCGACCTGAATGGTGCCGCAAACTTCACCTACTACAATGGTCCCGATGCAACTCCCGTTAAAGGAAGTTTCGTCCTGGATATTGCCAACAAGACCTTACAGGTTAATGGGGCAAACATTCTGGGAGCCGAAGAGCCAAGAGGCAATCCGAATGGCTTGTATCAAATCATTGAGCTTACCGAAGACAGAATGGTGCTGTTTGTGTCAAACAACGCTGGCGGTACCGGATGGACCTGGATTTTTGTTCCTGTCGAATAGTTTCAAGTTAGAAAACCATCGATAATTTAAATAGGGCTGTCAGAAATGGCAGCCTTATTTTTTTCGTATCGCCGTGATGACAACCCCGATGATTCCAATTAGGATTCCCGGAATACAAACAAAAAAGACAATGCTTTCGGCAATTTCATCATTTACTAATTCTCCTTTGCCAAGCACATCCAGCAGTGTGATTGCCAGGATTATAAATAACAGCAATCCAATGCATCCTAACAGGATGAAACGATAAGTACTGCTTTTACTCAACAGGTGACTTTTCATGGTGTCAGTAATAATTTTCAATTTGACAATGCCTGTAAAACAAGGTGTGAGTCCTTTTTTTTAAAAGGCCACAATGACGCCTATCCCGAAGGAAACTCCAGTCTGGGTTCCTTTTGAATCAGAGTCAGAATCGTCCTCCTTATTGGTAAAATGCTGGTATCCCAGGGTAAAATCAATCCCGACATTTTCAATAAAGAAATAGGTAGCTCCCGATCCGAGATACCATCCACTCAGATTCGATTCATCAGAACCAGAATCCCCATATTTATAACTGTAACTGCCTATACCGGCCTTGCCTTCAACAAAAGGCAGGAATTCTTTCTCACTCATCAGGAAGTATCTCATGGAAGGGCCTATCAGGAATACAGTGGAAGAACTTTTGTCATTATCCTCATCATCCTTGCTCGAGGCACTTGCCAGCATGAGTGCAATTCCCACAAACAGATTGTCAGTCAATCCATAACTGATTGTAGGCATACTTCCTTCCCCGAAACTGGCATTAAGAATCGATGGCCCGATTGAAAAATTCGTGAAGTTTGTTTTCATGTCGTAGGTACCAGACGAGTACTTTTCAGTGCCAGTTTGAAAAGAGATCAGATTCAGTCCGCCAAGCTGCCAGTTACCCTTCTCCGTCTGGGCAGAAGCAACCCATCCCGCCAATAGCAGGATCATCAGAAACAAGATTTTCCTTTTCATGGTTTTTCTCTTTGTTTATATCAATTTACGAAATTTTAAGTCGGGATACAAGTGCCTTTAATGGCAGGAAACCAGACAGGGAAAGGATAATACATGCCTTAAAAAATTCTCTTCAAAAGCCATTCAAAACAAACATAATGTTTTAAATACCAGAAGTTTATTCGTAAATTATAGTTTGCTTTTTAAAAACTTATCAGTCGATTAAATTGATTGGCAATGAAACATTTTTCCTTGATTTGCGGACTTTTGGGCGTTATGTTCATTACAACGTCCGAATGCTGGTCTCAGAACATCTTCACGGATGGAGACTTCAGCGTTTCTACTGAAATTACCCCAATTTCGGATTCACTTCCACCTGCCGACACCTGGTGTTCGTGGCTGAATGTCTGGAACGGTGTCGATGCTTATCCGGCAGTGGTAGATGGGGTATGCAAATACCAGATCAACTTTCCCGGCTATAACTCATGGGACATACAATTAATCCAGTATGGGTTTGAGCTGGTTCAGGATCATGCTTACCGGTTGACATTTGATGTAAAGGCAACGGCCGACCGGTATATAGGTGTCTTTTTGGGAGAGGAAGGTGGTACCTGGTTCAACTATCTGGGATCCCACTATAATCAATGGGTAACAACCGATTGGCAGACCATCACACTTGAATTTAAGGCTGGCAAAACATTCCCGGCTTACAAATTCAGCCTTGAAATGGGCATTATGTATGGCGATCTCTGGTTTGACAACATCATGCTCGAAGATCTGGGTTATTCGCCCCCACAGATCGGGATAGTCGGAACGGCAGTATCTGACTGGAATACGGATGTATTTATGACCACAACCGATGATATCACATATACGCTGACAAACTATCCATTAAAAGGAGGAGAACTGAAATTCAGGCAGGATGCCGACTGGAGCATCAACTGGGGATCCGACACCTTCCCGGTTGGAACAGGTGTCCAGGATGGCCCGAACATCCCAATTTATGCCCCAGGCAATTATGACATTACCTTTAACCGTTTTACCGGCGAATACAGTTTTGAATGCGTTTCCGACTGTGCGGCCGCCGTCACCTTTGTGGGCACCGCCGTTCCGCCTGCCTATAACTGGAGTGAGGGATTGCCGATGAGAACTTTTGACGGTGAGGTATACATGTTATGGAACCTGATGCTAACCGATGGTGAAGCGTTGTTCAGGGTTGAGGGGGATCCGGAAATCTTGTATGGGGCGACGACATTCCCGAATGGGACGGCTGTGGCCGGAGGTGATCCCATCCCCATACCTGCCGCCCATTATGAAGTGTTTTTTGACCTCAATACCCTTGAATATCACTTTGCTTTTCCCAATCTGGGGATACTGGGCTCAGCCCTCAACGGCTGGGATACCGATATTGATATGGAAACCACCGACGGAATCATCTATACTCTGAAGGACCATCCGTTCAGTGAGGGATATATAAAATTCAGGCTGAACGACAACTGGGAAGTCAACTGGGGAGGATATGGCTTCCCGAACGGGTACGCCTGGTTCTATGGTCCGGACATCCCTGTCATGGCTGGCACCTATGACCTGACCTTCAATATAATGACGGGTGAATTCTTCTTTGTGGCCACTAGCTGTCCGATTGCGGGAATCCAATGTCCTGATTTCATTTACACCGAAAACTCCTGGGGAGAATGTGGTGCCTGGGTTTACTATCCCGATGTGACCGCTGCTCCCAACTGTGGTGGCGATGGAGTAACGATCGTGCAAACCGAAGGATTGCCCTCAGGCTCCTTCTTCCCGGTCGGCTATACCACCAACACTTTCGTCCTCACCAATGAAGCAGGCGATATGGTGACCTGCAGCTTTGACATCATGGTATATGACTGGGAACCTCCCGTGATCGAAAATATAGTGGTCAACACCGATCTTGTATGGCCACCCAATCACCAGATGATCCCGGTAGAGATAGAATATACGATTTCTGATAACTGCGGCATGAGTTATGCGGGCATTTACGTCTGGAGCAGTGAAGAGGATGACGCGACAGGAGATGGAAACACCTCAATCGATTACGAAATCATTGATGAACACCATCTGCTACTGAGGGCAGAAAGAAGCGGTAAAGGAATTGGGAGGAACTACTACGTAGTGATCTATTCTTGGGATGAATCATGGAACACAAATTATCAGATTGTTCAGGTCTTTATTCCACACGATATGGGTATGATGGGCAAAGCAGGCCAGGGAACAACCGGTTTAAAGTCGGCCGAATTGCAGTCACCCCATATGGAAGGGCCTGCTTTGCAAATCTGGCCCAATCCCTCAAATCAGCATTTCAATCTTGATTTCCGGACGTTATCCAATGATCCAGTCACTTTCACCCTGTTCAGTTCTGACGGAAGGATGCTGATGCAACAGGAAATTTCAGGAACGAAGCCCTATGTATTTGGTGATGACCTGATTCCAGGTGTATACTATGTGTCGGTCAAAAACGGACCAGTCATGAAATCCGTCAAAATAATCAAACAATAACCGGCCAAAGGAACAAAATATAAACTGACAGGGTTTAGATAATACCCAATGCAGCCGGGGCAGGTTTTTCATCTGAAAAAAACCGGCAGCCCCATCACTCTCAAGGAACAAGGCTGCTCCGCACGTTGACGGGGCAGCCTTGTCGTGATTAGGGCAGGACACAAAAGGTATCCTCAGAACCGGATTCCAAATCCTACAACAAAGGTTCGTCCGGGCGTACCGCTATTGTATCCACCGGTCTCGTCCACGAAATCAAAAATATTATGTACGCCCAAACTTAGGCGGTAATGTGAGTTGAAGGTGTGATTCGTGTTCAACTTCCAGATCGAAAAGTCAGTCAGTTCGATCCGGGTCACCTCCCGGGTTCTTTCATCCATCATCTCAAGCTGGTTTTTCCCATAGAAATTTCCCTGTAGGTTCATATTGAGCTGGTAATTCCCAAATCTGCGGTCATAATCGAGGTTGGCTCCTGCCAGGAAGTTTCTGGTATTGCTGTATTCCTTACCGGTTGAATCGTTGATTTTCTTAACCCATGCCACGTTGGCGCTGGTTGTCAGATACCTGTCAATTCTCGTGAGCAGCATGACATCCAATCCTTTCATTGTCGCCTCACTTTGGTTTTCATAGGCATATTCCATGACCATGCCTGGCTTCATCACGAACGTATCGCTGGCGGCAATCAGGTTTTTAACCTTGTTATGGTAGGTAGCTACCGAGAAGGTGACCCCATCACGGGCATATTCGGCAGAAAGCGAGAAATAGTCCGACTTTTCAGGCTTCAGGTTTTCATTTCCGGCAAGGAACATGGGAATACCGGGTACAGGAATCTGGAAGTACATGTACTTCTCCTTCAAGGTTGGTGTTTTGTACCCCTGTGCATAGGCACCACGGAAAGTCAGCACCCATATCTTGTACATGGCGGATGCCTGTGGGGTCAGGTTCCATTTATAGATTTCGTTATGGTTGGCCCTTAATCCGGCCACCACCGAAAACCGGTCAGTGAGCCTCAGGTCCTTTTGCAGGAACACCACCCAGTCGGTATTGCTCCTCTCTTCGATCTGGTTTCGGGGAGCAGTCAGGTTTTCGTTGATGTACTCAATTCCTACCACCATGCTGTTCCATGGAGTCAGTTGAAAATGACCCAACAGTCTGCCGTTCTGGTATACATTGTCGTAGTCGGTTTCCAGCGAATCGGGCGAAACCTTGTTCAGGAGCTTGTAGTTATCCGAATTCCAGCTGAGGGTGATACTGCTTTTCGGATTTAAGAAATAGGAAGTCTTGCCCCCAAACATGACATCTGTATTGCGACGGTCGTAAAGGCTTGCCGAGGTGTTGTCGCGGTTCTTGCTGAAAAATGAAAAGTTGCCCTCCATCTCCCACCTGGCCGAAGGAGTGAACTTTAGCCGGTCGGAAACCATAAACCCATCTTCGCGCTCCTGTGTACGATACGAGTTACCTTCCAGCAAGTCGTAACCATCGGTTTTATCGAAACCAGCCGAAAGTAGGTTGGAAAACCTGCCCCATTTGCTACCAGTGGAAATCCTGTAGGTCTGGGTATTGAAGTTCGAGTACCTGGCCGTTGCCGAAATGCTGAACGGTTCACGTGGTTGTTGGGTAATGAGGTTCACCACCCCACCTAGGGCGTTGGAGCCGTAAAGTGTGGAAGCAGCGCCTTTCACGACCTCAATTTGTTCGACATCGGCCAGATTGATGCGTGAATAATCAATATCACCGAAGGTTTCGCCCGCCATGCGTTCACCGTTGACAAGGAAAAGCACATACTGTGGGTCTATACCAGACAATGACAAGGATTTTCCCCATGCAGTGCTTTTGAATTCCACTGCCGGTACGACCGCCTCGAGGGCTTCGGTGATGTCGGTGATGTTACGCTTTTCCAGATCACGGCCGGGAATGGCCTGAGTCAGCACAGGAATATTCTTGAGGCTCTTTTCGGTACGGGTACCGGTGACCACCACGGCATTCAGGTCGATAGAAGTTTCGGTCATCGCAAAATCCCTTTGGATATCATCGTCTGATATGTTCACGACTTCCTCAATTGTCTGAAGTCCCGAGAAACTGACACGGACTACATATTCACCGTTCCGAAGTCCCGACAACTCATATCTCCCGTCCTTATCGGTGGCAGTTCCAAGTGTAGTGTTTCGGATGGTGACATGTGCACCAGGAAGATCTTCATTGGTACCTGAGAGAAATACCCTGCCCGAGATTGAATTTTGCGCAATCAGCCCATAGGCCGAAAACAGTATGAAGATAAAAATATAGAATGAAATCCTTTTCATGGTTATGATGGTTAAAGTTGGGGCATGAGCAAAAGGGAAAGCCTGTACTATGCCTTACAAAATATGATTCCTGAATGAAATGGGGGTATGAACAATTATACCGAAGGGGGAGCCTTGTTGGCATTGCCGGTCAAGACCGGGGATGTACACGATGATACTTTTGGAATAACAATTATCCCGGTGAACTGCGCCACGGGAGGCATCCAACCAGCCTCAGAGTCCGACATCATGTCGATGGCTAAGTCTACCGAATATGCCTTTCCGAAGGACAAACGGTCGACCTTTTCTTCACAGGAATGGGAAGACCTCTGTTCAGATTCCGACGGCCAGCCAGGTCGCAGGCTATGCATCGGACTCACAACAAGCATGATGACCGGAAGAAAGGCAGTCAGCATCAATGTTATGATATACCCGGAAGGACCTATAAAAAACATATAAAAGACTTTTATGAAGTCTCAAATATAGGAATATTGGGATGAAATATCCCAAATCCCCAGGCAAAATAGGTGACAACAACCGCCCAGAAAAGCAGATGCCGAAGAATAGCCCTTACTACGGATCCCCAGTCAACAGGTTTGGGTGCCATGGTCGGATTTGATAATGTATGATGGGAGTATTAGTTGAAGATTTCAGATAATTAGAATTTATAACAGTTTATTTCGGATTATCTCTTATAATCCATCCCCAGGAACCGTGCAACTTTGCCTGCACTTTGGACCAAGAAATCAGGCGGATTCACGGCAACGATCTCCTTTCTGTAGTTATTCATGAGAACACCGAAAACCAACATCGTTTTCAGGCTTTTCATCCTGACCGGCTTTGTCCGGCTATTGGTTACAATGTCAACGACCTTACAAACATCCTCAAAATAATTTTCCATGTCAAAAGCCGGTTCATGGGTATTATAAACCTTAACAACATATTCCGATGGATTGCGAAAGGCATGGGTTACTCCCTTTTCAACCTGTAACCTGTCACCCGCTTTTGCCTTTATCCATTTATCCTTTATATAGAACTCCATTTCGCCCTCAAGTACATGATAGGTTTCAATGGCCTCAGGATGAATGTGTAACAGCGGATCAACCATATTGCATTGGGGAAGAAGCTGCCATTCAAGATCCAGGGATTTTCCCTCTGTATCCGTTTTGCTTTTTACCACTTTAAATATCATCCCTAATGGAGACATATCGAGTATCTGACCCTGCGTTGCCATAAAAATTCCTGTATTACATTATTCAACTGGTCATCAAATTGTCAAGTCTGACAGATCCCTACTGAAATTTCGGATAATTCTCCTTCCATACAAAGTTCTGAGGGACCTTCCATAAAATACAGCTTAGATCGGATCAATTTACGCTATTATTCATTATCAAACAATGAATTACGAATATTTAATACTTTTTAGTCTTTATTTTTATCCACACAAAAAAAATAAGGATATCGCTCCTTGTACAATCATTCAGGAATAAGCCTTACCTCCAGCTATTCGAGTACACCTTTAATCTTGTATTTTATGATCCTTACAATATGATGGCCGCCACCCATTCATCTTCTCAAGAAGTTTTCATTGTCAGGTTGATTACCAGCCAGAATTTCCCTGAAGTTCGGCGATGACCTTTAGGTTTTCACGGGCTTTGCGGGCCAGGCCAGTCTTCGGTCCCGATGCAATAGCCTCAAGCAGGGGAATGGCCTCACCGTAGCGACCTGCGATGATGTGCTCGTTTGACTCCTTAAAAGCCTTGCCGGCGTGCAACTGGCGGTAACCTGTCTGCTCCCTCACCGGATAAAACATGGTTGTATATTCGGCAGCTGCATCCCTCGAAAGCACCTGTATCTTCTCCAGGCCATTGGACATGTTGGGTAGTATGGTAATGAGGGCTCCAAGAGTCGGACGGGCGGAATACAACATGGAGCGGTCGAGCAGGGTCTGTTTTACAACCACCCCGTCGGGATTGTACAAAGTCACGAAATATCGGCCAATCAGATAGAAGTTCTTTGTTTTGGAAACAGAACCATCCTCAGGATTTTCTTCCCTGAAGACTTCCCAATCAAAGAAAAGACTCAAGCTGTCGAGCGTCAACAAGTAATCGGCGGAAAAAGGTTTGAGAATGGAGAGCATCCTGATTGAATCAAGAACCTGTATCCTTGATGAATCTTTGGCAAAGATATCTGATGGCGTATCAGCCACAAAGATTACGGCCGGTTCTACCTCTTTGGGTTTAACGGAAAGGGCACGCCCAAAATCCCTGATGGCAGTCTGGTAAGCCACATCATGCTTATCCTTAATAGCAGGATTGGACCAATAATCGTATTGGTTGGCGAATACGATGGTGGCAGGCTTCTCAGGCAGAACCATTTCGGGAGGATTTGTACGGTAGAGGAATACAGGGGTGGTACAACCCGAAAGGACCAACAGAATCAGAGAAAGGTATAGAAAATGTTTCATAAAGGATGAGATTATGATAAAGCCACGTCATGCCAAATTCGTGCCAGAATTTCACATCAGTAATTCCCGGACGATACAATTTACTACTAATCAGACCAACATACAATACCCACAGAATAAGCAAAGCCGGCTATTTGGCCGGCTTCACCTTAAACTTATGATCTCTTACTGACCCTCATGCTAGGTCAAATCAGTTAAGGCAATGGTAAATTCATTCGGTTTCCCGGAGTACGAAATCTTATAATTCAGCGGATACCATCCATCCCGTTGATATGCCGCCGGCTGTGGAACCGGAAATACCTGATCAGGTTTTGTGAGAAGATAATCCCTCGTAACCATGGGTTCCCAGAAAACAAACTCACCCTGATATGATCCCCAGATAAAAGTCTGTGTAAATGTTTCCATTGTTGGGGGCAATTCAGGTGATAACATATTAACCCAATGTGCACCCATTGCCGGAACCAGTCCTTCCAATTGCATATGCATCGGGGGCAGGTACTGATCAGCTGGAGCAGGATCCATATATGGAGGATCCATTCCGGGTATGGTCATCCTTTCATCGCTTGAGATGGTATAGAAATGAAAGTCGAAATGAGGAAGGTCATAAATTTCTGGAGGTTCATGTCCGGCAGGATTCCAGTCAATCAGCACATGCTTGTAAAAATTCATTCCCTTGTTCCTGGGAAGCTCAAGAACGTAATGAGACATATGGTCCGGAAGACCATTTAATGCGTTCGCCGACAAATTGATTCCGACTTCGAGTGGATTGCCTGCTTTGTCAGCCTTGATCCACGCCCTGGCAATTCCATTCCCAACCGGTACAGTTTTACTGTAGAAAGTGTTGGATGAAGCATTCTTCAGTTCCAAACCTTGATCTCCGGATACAATTTGCATCTCTTCTTTTTGACAGCCCTGCATTCCAATCAATGCTGCAACTACCAACACATTCAGAAAAAGTTTCAATAGTCTTTTCATAGCATTTGAGTTTAATGTGAATAATAGCTATTGTTAATCACCAATTTACAAACAAATAATATAATATCACACCTTTTTGTCTTTATTTATTTGTAAATAAATACCTATGAAAATGAGCACTTATGATCCGGGCACTGCAAATGGAGTACCGATTATCGGCGAAGGAAGACAGGTATTTCTGAGACAAATCCCCTGATCCTCAATCACATAAAAAAGTCCAAATATTTATCTAGTCCAGCTGGTTTCGATGAGGCTTCCCTGTTCTTCGTTGTTCCGGATACGAAGGTGGACATCGATCTCCTGTTGCATCTCCTCCACATGGGAAATGACCCCTACGATTCGGTTCTCCTTGCGGAGCGACTTCAGGGTATCGAAAACGACATCCAGCGTTTCCTTGTCGAGGGACCCAAAGCCCTCGTCGAGAAAGAAAAAGTTCTGGTTTGACTCCGTGATCTTCTGGATGTTGTCGGCCAAAGACAGCGCAAGGCACAATGCCGCCTGAAAGGTTTGTCCGCCCGATAAGGTCTTTACACTGCGCACCTTCCCACCATTCATGTAGTCGCGAATCTGGAAATTGTTATCGGATGTAATCTCCAGGCTCAGCTTTTGCCGGGTAAGCTGGAAGAAACGATCGTTAGCCGAAATGCAAAGATTCTGAAGGTATACAGAGGAGACATAATTCACAAATCCGCTCGCCTTGAACAACGACTTCATCGTTTTAAGGTTGGCAGCCCTCAGGTCGAGTTTTTCAAGCTCATTCTTCAGATCAGCCTGGCTTTCAAGGTCCTTCACTAACTTGTCATAAAGTTCCTTTATACGACCCTGCTCCTGGTTTTTCAAAGTTATTTGATCCTTCAGGCCTGCCAGTTTCACTGTCAATTCCTGGTACTTCTCCAGATCATAAATCCGGTTTCCGGCCTCCTTCTGCAACTGCTCCAGCAGTGACTGGATACGGTTGAGATCATCCCTGTACCTGGTCAATTTTTCCCTTTCAGCCGATGCATCAAATGCCTCGGACAGGATGGCTTCGACCTCATCCATTGATACAAACGGAGAATTATCGAGCTTATCCTTCACTTGTTGGTCCAGTTCCGACTGCGTATGCTTTTCCTTTATCAGCTCATTCCGGTTCGATTGGAGACTGCCATGGAGTATATCACGGATTTTACTTTTATCGCCAATCTCCCGGTTGAGATTGGCATAAGATTCTTCCAAATTCCTGAACTTGTTTCGTAAAACCGAACTTTCATCCTCAAGCTGCTCGGGTTTGGCCTCCCTGTAGTCGTTGGGGCTGATCATCTTCAACTGACCTGCCAGCGTACTGATTCCTGCCGTGTAGCCGGTTATGGTATTTTGTATTTTGTCCAGTTCCAACTGGTATTTACGCAAATTGGAGGCTTCACTGTCCTGTTTTTTTACCAATTCTTGCAGATCTTTATCAGTCGATCCGATCTCCTTCTGGATGTGGTCGACTTCCCGAAATGCCTCCTCCAGGTCAGACTTATCACGATATTTCTCCCAGACAAACTTCAGGTCATGCCCAGTGATATTGGCAAGTAATCCCTGTTTCTGACGGTTCCATTCATCCTGCTGTTCATAGACCATCTGTAACCGACTAGCCTGAAGCCTGAAGCGCTCTATCCACCCGGATATCAACTCCAATTCCTTCTCGAAAGATTTTCTTTCAGTTCCAAGGCTCACGATTGCGTCATCGATATCGCCTTCCTTGAAAATGCCGGGATGGTGCAACGACCCGCATAGCGGACAAGGGTCCCCTTCCATCAGCCCGTCGGAATATTCCTTCAGTTTTGCCTTTACGCGCAAGTGATCCTCTTGTTCCTGCAAACCTTTCAACGCCCTTTTGAGGACTTCCACCTTTTCCTTGAGTTTAAGCAGAATTTCAGGGTAACCGGCCTCTGAAAAATGCTGGAGCCGGGACTCTGTCAACAAGGCAAACTTTTCTTTGTCAACTTCTCCAATGGCCAGGACAGATTTTTCAAGCGCTCTGTTTACCTCCATGACTTGCTTCTCCATTTGTTCCCGTTCAACATGCCATACATTCACCTCTGCCAGAAGTTTCATGTCGGGCAGTTTGCCCCTGAAATCGCGCAGCTGTCCTTCGAGATTCTTCTTCTGATTGGAAAGTGCCTCCAGCTTCACTTCCAAATCGCGGCAAACTTTCCCGCCATTCTTGAACCTCTCCTCTTCATGGGCCAACTTACTTTCCAAATCCTTTACCTGAACCAGCTTTCCCAATTCCTCCGACTTTTGCCTAAGCTCCTCACGATTTTCGTATGCAGGTTTCAGTTCATCCAGACGCTCAGAAAGAGACTTTATCTCCCCTTCATAGTGGATAAGCTTATTCTCCTCATCCCTGATTTGATTTTCACGAATGGTCAAAGCCTCCCTATTCTGTTTCCAGCGTTCAAGCAGGAATTTGAATTGATTCACACACTGCTCATACCTGGCCATTTTCTGTTCGAGCTTCCTGAATTCGGGTTCCTTTTCGCGCAAGGACTGCATCTGCTTTTCTACCGTATCCTTCCGTACCATCAGGTCACGGAGCAAACGTAATTCCTCTTCATCTTTCTGCAAGGCAGCGAGACCCATATCCATCTCCTTCAGGTCATTGCTGAGTTGTTCAAGCCGGACACGATACTCCTTAAGCCGGTCGGGATGTATATCGCCCAGCTGATTAAGTTTTGTGCTAATCACCAGCTTGCTGTCATTATTCTTTGACTCCAGCGAAGTCACCTTGTGGAAAAACTCGTATTTCGCCAGGTTGAACAGTTCTTTCATCATTTGGGTGCGATCTTTGTTTCCCAGTTGAAGAAACTCCTGGAACTGTCCCTGTGGAATGATTATGGTTCGTTTAAAATTGTCGTAACTCAGTCCGATTGCCCGCTCCAGTTCATCCGTTCCGATGGGAATCCATGATTCGCCCGATTTCTGGTATGCCGTGCGTTCGAGGGTCTTCACATCCTCAAAGTTCTTGCTATTGCGTTTTCCCCTGACCATAGCCCTGAAGGACATTTGCTCCTTGCCGGTTTCGAAGACAAAATCGATAAGCAACTCGTTCGCCTTCAGGTTCATCATGTTATAATAGCGGTTATCGCCCGACTGGTTTAGCCGGTCGGTCTTCCCATAAATAGCAAAGGTGATAGCCTCGAGAATGGTGGACTTGCCGCTGCCCACGATCCCAAAGATGCCGAACAAATGTGCTGCGGTCAGTTTGGTAAAATCGATGGACTGCTTTTCCTGGTATGAATACAGGCCTTGGATTGTTAATTTTATAGGTATCATTCTTTATTCCAATTTCACCACGGATTTCTGAAAATCAACTTTAAAGGATTTTTGCAGGCTTGCCGGCGGCAAGCCTGCAAAAATCTATCTTAGGGTTTTGTGAGGCGGCTTTGCCGCCTCACAAAACCAGTATTTATTCATCACTGGCTGAGAGGATCTCAGTGAAGAGATCCATCAGTTCCTGGTTGGGATCCTGGCCCTTTTCATGCCGGAAGTAATCCCTGAAAAGCTCCTCCATGCTTCTTGACAAATCGATCTGGTTATGATGAGAACCGGCTTCAAAGTCACCCCCTGAAATTTCGGGGATGATGGCAACGATGCCCGAATGGGCATTCTGGATCTGCCTTCTTTCCATGGCAGTCAGGAACGTTTTGGTAACAAGCGTCAGCTCCACCAGTGCATCCTGGTGTTCGGAAAGCCAAAGCAATGCATCCTCCAGGCCTTCGGCGCGTTTACGCAACAACTTTTTGCCGCCGGACAGTTCCACTTCGTTGACAACTGCAGGTTTTCCCGGATAAGCCTCAATCACCAGCATATATTTTTTCTGGTTGGCTTCAGCAAAACTATAGGACAAGGGACTGCCGCTATAATAAGTCGATCCTGGTTGACCATCCACGCAATTCATCCTGTGCAAGTGCCCCAGGGCCGTATACTGGATTTGGGAAGGGATCATATCGGTAAAGAGAGCATGCTCGCCACCCACGTGCAAGATTGGTTTCTCATCCTCAGGTTCTTCGGGCAATTCGTCGCCTTTCCTGACCATAAAAAGATGCGTTACCAGAAGATTCACTCCCCTGGCATCACAGTATTTATCAGCGATTGCCTTCCACCGAGCTTTCAGTACCGTACCCAGTTCCTCCTCCTTGTCGGCCACGCCAAGCCATGTTTTTATCCTGAACTCATTGGCATAAGGTGTCAGGAGGATTCTAAGCGGCACATCAATTCCCGGCACCTTCAATTCGATAAAACCCTCCTCGCTTTGCAATACCTTCAGTCCCGAATCGAGTTCAAATGGGGTGATCCGGGAATCGGGATAGCCGGCGAAAATAATTCCGCATTCACGGGCGAGAGGATCAGGAGATTCAATCCGGTCGGGAGAATCATGGTTTCCGGCAATGGCAATGACGGGTCGGCGGCCCTGGTTGGTCAGCCGTTTTAAAGTCTTGTACAACAGATCGACTGCCTCAGTGGGAGGATTAAAGGTATCAAACAAATCGCCCGCCACAATGACAACATCTACATGTTCACGGTCGGCAATTTCACAGATTTCCTGTAACACAGCCTGTTGTTCGGTGATTCGGGGAAAGTCATCAAGCCGCTTTCCAAGGTGCCAGTCTGAGGTATGAAGTATCTTCATGGGTATTCAGTTAAAAGGATTAAAAGTATCAATCTTCGCCACATTTCGCAAGGCGGAAGACATCAGTTTCCTTTTCCCTTCACATCTCTTTTCTGGTAATCTTTCAGGATCTTACCGAACTGCTTATCCTTTTTCCTTTTTTCGGCCACGGAGGTTTCATATCTTGAGATCTCCCGCTGCAATTTCAGGTAATTTTCCAGGACATCGCTGTCGAGTTCACCGGATTGCACAGCTTCAATGACGGCACATCCCGCTTCATTGGTATGGGTACAATCCTTAAACCGGCATTCCGGAGCCCGTTGTAGGATCATGTCAAAGGCATAACCAAGGCCCTCTTCCTGGTCGGTTATCCCTACCTCTCTCATGCCAGGATTGTCGATCAGGATGCCGCCATTTTCCAAAATGATCAGCTCGCGGTGACTGGTCACATGCCGGCCCTTGCCCGTACTGTCGCTGATAGCCCCGGTTTGCATGGTATCCCTGCCTGAAAGGCGGTTGATGAGCGTTGATTTTCCAACACCCGAGGAGCCCAGCATACAATAGGTTTTCCCCTTTTCAATGATACTTTTGAATTCATTAAGGCCATCCATGGTTTCGTTGCTGATGGCAAAAACCGGGAGGCCTTTCTCACGACGCCGTACCTTATCGATCAGACTGGCCAGGGTATCAGGGTCAATCAGGTCGGTCTTGGTCAGGACAATGATTGGGGAAACCCCGGAAGCATGGCAAATGGTCAGGTATCGTTCCAGGCGGTTAAGGTTAAAATCGCGGTCGGTGGCCTGTACCAAAAGTGCATAATCAATATTTGCGGCGATGATTTGCTTTTCGGTCGGTTGTCCGGCGGCCTGTCTCGAAAGCACTGCAGATCGCGGCAAGATATGGTGGATGATTGAGAAATCCGGATCAAAGATGGATAAGGCTACCCAGTCGCCTACTGCAGGGAAATCCTCGCGGCATTTTGCCGAGAAGCGAAGGTTGCCGGTGATTTCGGCATCATATTCCCCCTTTTCCGTTATCACCACATAGCGTTCCTTGTGTTCCGAAATGACCCTGCCCACCTCAAATTGAAGAAGCTTTTGTTCAGCGCGGTATTTCTCAAAATGATCCTTATAACCCAAGTCAGTCAGTTTCATGTAAGTTTAATCTTTTTAGGTTATTCATTCGGGAATACTTTACATTCATTGATTCCCATGGCTTAAGCGTTTAATATTCGCATTAATTGAAATGCCAGGTCAGACACGATCCATTCTTCCACAATCTTATAACCCTCGAATCTGGTAACAACCATTTCGTACCATGCAACCCGCTTTTTTGAAGCAGGAATTCCCATCAGTGACGATAAATGGATACCAGTATTAAAGCACTGGGAAGTCAAACGGTCTTCGGATTGGGAAAGCACTTCCAGTTTTTTGATCCTGATATCCGGTATTGCCTTCCGGATTTGCCTTACATATCTTTTGAGAAAAGGGTGTCCCTGATAATCCTTATCGCCAGCATGAGCCAAATATTCAATAGAGAACAATTCATCGACCATGACATTATTCCCTTTTTCGATAAGCTGGACAAGCCCTTCTTTAAGATAATCCGATCTTTCCATATGCGGAATCTTTGAATTGTCCGTAAGGAAAATCCCTTTGTAAAGTAAGGTGTTAATATTCCCTTTACGCAAAATTAAGGGTTCGGTACGGATGTTGGGTCATAAATCCCAGTAATTTATCGCTGCCACATCGAACCGTTTTTGGTTGAAATCCTGGTTAACTCACCTTTGGCAACCAATTCATCCAAAACGACTTCGCTCTCCTTTCGGGGTGTTCCCGACAACTCGGAAAACTCTCTGGCCGTGAGGGTTCCAAAAACACTGAACAAAGCATTAAGTTCCTTATTATAGCCTGATTTTGAAACTTCAGGATATAATTTTGACAATGCATTCTCGAAGATTTCATAAGGTCTTGAACCATAAACAATTTCTTTTGTCTTGCCATTCTGCGTAAAGAACAAGGTCGGAAAGCCGCGCACACCATATTCCCTGGCCATCTTTAGATCTTCCTCAAACAAGATCCGGGCGCTTCGCTCAGCATCTGTCTTTAATTTTCCAGTATCCAGTCCGGTTTGCAGGGCAGCCAGTTCAATGACTTCCCAGCGAGCAATGTTCCGTTTCTGCAGGAAAACCATCTCCCTGAGCTTCCTTAGAAAATCGATTGCCCTCTCTTTGTCCTGCAACTGTGCCGCTTTAAAGGCTATGGAAGGCGGGTAAGAAGAATTCAGGGGATCCTCAAGCCAAATGTCACCATCAATGGGCATATCGTAGTAAACACTTACCTCATCCCAATGGTGGGCCACATCGGAAGGTTTGCTGATGCCGCCCCCTGAATAACTCCAGTCGGGCAACAATCCACCCATACGATATTCAAAATCGATGACATGGCCATATTCCAGTTTTAACTTCCTCAACTGAGGTTCAATAGCCCAGCACGCCGAGCAGATAGGATCAGTGTAATAGATCAACCTGACTGGCTTATCGAAAGACGTAACAGCCGTTTTGATATCTGTAGTTTTGGTCTCCGATGGCAATTCACACATCCCGGTTTCGGGATCACAAATAAGTGTATTCTTTTGCAATTCTTTATTTTCCATGGCAATTATTGTTTATAATGTCGGCAATCAACTGAACAACGAAGGTCGGCTCCATAATGATTGGCAAAGATACTTCCTAAATAGTGTACAATCACCATGGGTTTCCTTTTGGAAACTACTTTCCATTTGGATATCAACGAGGGATTCGATAACTTTGAAATGAATTGATTTTATTACAATACCATGAAAAAGAGGGCCGTATTGAATAACTCCCAGGTATGCCAGGTTAGGATATCTGCCATCAGGGATGCCATGGGGATCCTATCTGGCAAGTGGAAAATCCATATACTGGGGACATTGCTGGAAGGAGAAAAGATGGGTTTCATGGATTTGCTAAGGGAGGTGGATGGCATTGGGACCAAGATGTTGTCGAAGGAGTTACAGGACCTTGAAATGAACCACCTGGTAAGCCGTGTGGTCCGTGACACCAAACCAGTTACCGTTGAATATTCCATCACGGAATACGGGCATACCCTTAAGCCCATTATCGATGAAATTGCCCGTTGGGGCATGTCGTACCGGGATTCGATCAAGGAAATCCAGAATCCGGCCCAACCATAAAACCTGTTCTCAGACCTATAACGCGCAACCAATAACCTAACCTATGAAAAAAGCAACGTTTCTCATCCTGATCATTGTATTTGGCTTCCTTGCCTCAGCCATTGCAGGCAATCCCAAATACAGGGTGGTCATATTGACAGACCAGACGCACGATGACGGGAATTCCCTGATCCGATACCTTTATTATTCGCATCTCTTCGACACGGAGGCGATTATTGTGACTCCTCAGCTTCCCGATTTTAATCACAACGATCCGGGACCCTGGAACAAGGCACAATCGATCATCCACGCCTATGAAAAGGAGTACCCGCAACTGAAGAAACACCAGGGAGACCTGATTCCCCCGGAACAGCTGCGCAAGGTTACGAAAAAAGGGCGGGGTGCCCTTCCCATCATCTGGTTGACCAACAGCCGGAAATTTTCAGGAGAGATTGCCGGTCGGCATGTCGAAAGCAGCTGGGGAGACATCAATTTTCAAGACTGGATTGGCGAAGGTTTGAATCCCAACGGAGAGTCCAAGGATTCGGAAGGCAGCGAATTCCTGTTGGAAGTTTTCAGCAAAAGAGACGACCGGCCTATTTATGTACAATCCTGGGGAGGTCCCATTACATTGGTTCAGGCCTTATATCGTTACAGGCAAAAATACGGGGATAAAAAGTATGTTAAATTATTGGCAAAACTTCACGTATTCGGTATTCTTCTCCAGGATATCACATTTGACTATCTTATCAGTCTGGATGAAGTAAAAACCCATGGCTGCCTGAACATGGGCGACACAAAATCAACTTACACTGGTGAGCGGGCCAATCCCAGGTGGCTCCTGCTTGACGAGGGTCATTTCTGGAAATACATTTCGGTGATGAAACAGAGTGAAGTAAACGGACACGGCGTCATGTCAAACCTCTATGATCATGGTGGCGAAGGTGATACCCCCGCTTTTCTTTATCTGATCAGTGCAGCCCTGGGATTGAATGATCCGGCCGATCCGACCATGGGAAGCTGGGGAACGATGTTTAAAAAGATGGAAGGCCCCTTTCCCGCAAACTATTTCTCAACCTGCAAGGTGGATGCCAATGAGCTGATGCGGTGGGTACCTGATGTGAAGAATAGCTTCATGAACCGGCTGGATTGGTCATTAAAAGAACCTGAAGAGGTAAACCATGAACCAGTTGCGGTGATAGGCAAGGATCGCGGTAACCGCATCATCAGGATGAAAGTTGAACCCGGAAAGACCTTGCAACTGGATGCATCGGGATCATTTGACCCTGACAGGGACCAGATTTCCTTTCAATGGTTTGTGTATGAAAGTGCCGGCACCTATGTTGGAAATGTCATGCCGGGAAACGAGACCAGTTCGATCCTGAATCTGAAAGTTCCCAAAGATTTGGGAGAGAAGGAGATTCATCTGATTCTCGAGGTTCGTGATAATGGTACGCCGTCCCTGGTAACCTATCGCAGGGTTATACTGCAAAACCGGCAGGCACCTCGACCATCTTCCCTTCCATAGAGAAGTCGGTAGCCGAGGTAATTTCCACATCCACGAACTGCCCGACCAGTGATTCGTCATCAGAGGAGAAACGGACAATCAGCTTACCCTCGGTAAGGGCGCTCAGGTAACCTTCCTTGCGGTCGTTGCCCCGGACCAACACGCGCATTTTCTTTCCGACGAGGCCCTCATTGTAGGCCAGGTTGTGCTTACGAAGTTCGTCGGTGAGGATGTGCAGCCTCTTTTTCTTTTCGTCCAGAGGGATATCATCGGCCCAGCGATGGCTAACGGCACCGGGGCGTGGCGAATAGATGGCAGTATATGACATGTTGAAACGGAATTCTTCCATTGCCTTGCGGGTATTCTCAAACTGCTCATCGGTCTCCCCGGTAAATCCGACAATGATATCGGTAAAAAGGGTCGCTTCGGGAATCAGTCGTCTGATGGAGTGAACAATCTGGCGGTATCTTTCCATGTTGTGCTTTCGGTTCATCCGCATCAGCACCTTGTCGTCGCCACTCTGCATGGGTAGGTGGAACTGCTTGCCAAGTACCTTGTAGGCTGCAATGGTTTCGATGACGTCATCGCTCATGTCGCGAGGATGGGGAGAGGTAAAGTACACCCAGAATTCCCTGTCGAGGCGGTTACCCAGTTCCCCGATGGCTTTCAGCAGCTGGGCGAAACTGATCTCCTCCCCTTTCTTGTCGAGGCCATATGAATTCACGTTTTGTCCCAACAGTGTAATCGTTTTGTAGCCATCCATGACCAGCTGTTCCACTTCGGCAAGGATATCACCCGATGCCCTGGAAACTTCGCGACCACGGGTATATGGTACTGCACAGAAAGTACAGAACTTGTCGCAGCCGTTCTGGATTGGGATGAATGCCTCAAACTCGGACTTATAGGAAGGCTTTACGCTCCAGAAAGCCTCAATATTCTCGTTGTGCGGATCGATTCCCGACTTCAGGTGGGTGGGAGTGGTAATACCATAATGGCTGATCATCTGCGGCAATTTCGGCAAGTCCTTCATCTGGAAGGTAATGTCAAAAAGCTTCAGGAACCGTTCATGGTCATTTGGAAGGATACACCCGGAGATAAAGGTGATCAGGTTTTTGCGGGCTTTCCACTGGTTCCATTTATGGATTCGTGTATATACTTTGTCGATTGCCTTCTGCCTGACCGAACATGCCAGAATTCCAATCAATCCAGCCTCTTCTTCATTGTCGGTCCACTCATATCCAGCCTTCTCGAGAACGGCGGAAACCCGTTCGCTGTCCGACATATTCATCTGGCACCCCAGCGTGATCACATGATATTTCATTTTCTGTTTCCTCTCTTTTTAACTACTTCAAACAAATGCTCTCTCTCACATAACATCCCTGCAAAGTCTAAAAATAGACTTCCGAATAAATATTGGAAACGGGAATCCCTTTTCCGGTCAATATGTCAAAAACATCGCCGATCATCTGGCTGTTTCCACAAAGGAAACAATGCGTTGCCGGCTTCAGTTGCAAAGTTCGCAAATAATCGCTTACCCTGCCATGGAAATGGCCAGCGTCATCCCTGCTGGTGCACAAAACCACCCTCTGCGGATCAAAATCAGCATGGTCATATGCTTCAATGGCATACCTGACACCATGCACCAGTCGGTATTCCATGCCCGGATGTGTCCTTACAAAGCTATGAAACGGACTGATGCCCGTTCCGGAGGCGATGAACAGGAAATCGGAGGGTGTAAATGCTCCCGGATGGAATTTGAAAAATCCAAACGGACCGTCCACATCCAGCTGGTCACCTGGCTTCAGCTTTTTCAGCCTTCCCGAAACCTTACCTCCCTGTACTTCGCGAACCAGGATTTCGAGATAATCGTCCTGTTCGCCACTATAGACAGAGTACTCGCGCCGTTCACCTGTCCTGACATCCCCGACCGTAATAAACTGGCCAGTCTGAAACTGCAGATTCTTTCTTTCCAAGCGAACCACAAATGTTTCAGGTGTGATCTCGCGTAAAGACAGGACTAGATGACGATTCAAAGATTCTAAATTAAAATGAATTTAAATTGGGTGCAAAACTATGAAAATTCATCCAAAAACAAACAGAATTGCATGTGACTTAAACGAAACCAGACTGTTAACGGTTTTTGCGACGCCAGTCCCACGGAGCCACTGGTTCATTGTCGCGCCACAGTCCCTTGCGGGTATTCCTGGCCTCACGTTCGAGGTTGGCCAACGATTGGTCCCTGTTGCCACGGTAATGCCAGGCGAGACCGGCTTTCAAAAGCGCCTTGTTGACATTGACGTCACCAGCCCATACAATTGCCAGAGTCCGACCATACTGGTCCTCACCGACCTTCTCGATTTTGACGGTTTTACCCATGCAATAAGAGGCGGTATACTGCCGGGCCGCATTCCCAAAAGGCTGACCGATTTCAGGGCAGTCGATTCCCTCCAGCCTGACCCTGATTTGTTTGTTTTTGGAATCCTGCACGGTGATGGTATCCCCGTCGGCTACCCTGATAACCTTGGCATCGAAGGATTCGGCATTCAAAAGAAAAGCCATGAGTATGATTGAGAGCCACTTCATAGGTTGAATATTTACCTGCAAAATTAAGAAAATTCAGGTAGCGGAAAGTTTTACACATGAATCCTCCTATATCAACCATATAAATATTAGCTTTGAATGTATTGATAATAAACATTAAACCATCCGTTATGAAAACCATTTATCTTGGGATTTGGATAATCCTGTTTGCCTTTGTTTCGTGTACCACCTCTCCTAAAGGAGAATGGCAAGACCTTTTCAACGGAAAGGACCTGACAGGCTGGAAGGCGAACGAAAATCCGGAAAGTTTCCAAATCGAGGACGGCGCGATTGTCGCTTCGGGTCCCAGAAGCCATTTGTTCCTGGAAACCAAAAAGCCATTCCGTAATTTTGAACTGACAGCCAACGTAAAATCGCTACCCGGATCCAACTCAGGCATTTATTTTCACACCAGCTTCCAGGATGAAGGCTGGCCATCAGTTGGTTATGAAGTCCAGGTCAACAATACACAGGTTGGTGAACACAATATGCATGAAAGTAAGAAAACCGGTAGTCTTTACGGAATCCGAAATGTGTATTATCAAATCGCACAAAACGACGAATGGTTCACATTACGTGTCAGGGTCGTGGAAAACCGGGTTGAGGTATTCGTGAACGAGCACCAGGTTGTCGACTATATCCAACCGGATACCCCTTGGAGAAACGATGAATTCAAAAACCGATTGATGGGATCAGGCACTTTTGCGATTCAGGCCCATGATGAAAACAGCAAGGTTTTTTATAAGGATATCAAGGTCCGTAGGCTTCCCGATGGAGAGAAAACCGCAATGAAGGTGGAGGAGGAATGGGATGCAACAGTTACCAGACTGATGGCAGCCGGCTTTCCCCTGGTCGATTTCCATGCACACCTGAAAGGAGGACTGACCATCGAGGACGTGAAAGAATATTCACTTACCCAAGGTATTAACTACGGACTTGCCCCCAACTGCGGACTGCATTTCCCGGTAACTGATGACGCTTCATTGGCCACCTATATGGACACGGTAAGGGGACAGCCGATATTCAGGGGCATGCAGGCCGAAGGACGTGAATGGATCACCCTGTTCTCACCCGAAGCCGTGGCTAAATTTGACTACGTTTTCACCGATGCCATGACTTTCACCGACTCAAAAGGTCGCAGAAACAGGATCTGGATCAAGGAAGAAGTATGGGTTGATGACAAACAGCAGTTCATGGACCAGATGGTCGGCAAAATAGAAGCCATCATGTCGCAGGAACCCGTCGACATCTACGTGAATCCGACTGTCCTCCCCGATGAGCTGATGCCCGAACACGCGGAACTCTGGACAAAAGAACGGATGGCCAGGGTGATAAAAGTGCTGGCCGACAACCAAATTGCATTGGAAATCAATGCCCGGTATAAAACACCCAGTGCCGAAATGATCAAAATGGCCAAGGAAGCCGGATTGAAGTTTTCATTTGGAACCAACAATACCGGCAAAGATCTCGGCCGGCTCGAGTATTGCATCCAGATGATCGAAGAGTGTAACCTCACTCCCGGAGACATCTTCATGCCAAAGCCCCACAACCTGAAACCTGTTCTGGTGAAGGGGTTGCCTGAAAAAATTACCGGATAAACCTATCATTTTCATCATACCATGAAAAAGGCAATCATCTTTCTGCTGCTGGCATCCCTGGTGATGCCTGCAGCAGCATCAGGAAAAAAGTCCCTATTTAACGGGAAAAATCTGGATGGCTGGTACACCTTCCTGAAAGACAAGGGAAAAGACAATGATCCCAATCAGGTGTTTACCGTCGCAAACGGCATGATACGTATATCAGGGGAAGAATTCGGTTGTATCACTACGGATGAAGAGTTCGAAAACTACCGCCTTACGGTGAAATTCAAATGGGGAAGCAAAACATGGGCACCCCGCATTGACAGGGCCCGGGACAGTGGAATCCTGCTTCATTCGGTTGGCGAGGACGGAGGTTCAGACGGCACTTGGATGTATTCCATTGAATGTCAGATGATCGAGGGAGGAACCGGGGATATCATCGTTGTTGGCGATGGGAGTAAAGATTTCTCCGTTACAGTCCCTTCAGCCCCCGAAAAACAAGGCAGCTCACCTGTTTTTATGCCTGGTGGTAATCCGGTCACGGTCAATGCAGGGCGCGTCAATTGGCAATACAGGGATCCTGCATGGAAAGATGTTTTGGGATTTAGGGGAAAACATGATGTTGAAAAGCAAGTTGGGAAATGGAATACCATTGTCTGTGAGGTAAAGGGAGACAACCTGATGATATACCTGAACGGGAAACTCGTTAACCAAGCCATGGCTGTAAAACCATCAAAGGGGAGAATCCAGATTCAGTCGGAAGGGGCAGAGTTATTTGTAAAGGAAGTGACCGTCAGGCAACTTTAAGACAATCAGCGACCCAGCCACTCTTCAGGATTCAGTTTGGTGCTTTCCTTCCAGATCTGGAACTTCAGGATTGACTTGTTACCATCTTCCGGATCGGTAAACACAGATCCAATGTTTTGTCGAGCCTCAACCTTGTCCCCCTTCTTGACAATGATGTCGACCAGGTTGGAATAAACCGACAGATACTGACCATGCCGGATAATGACTGCCATATTGCCTCCCGTAATTCCGAAGACACGGCTAACCTCGCCATTGAATACCGACCTGACTTTTGATCCGGCAGCCGTGGCAATATTGATCCCATTGTTATTGACTGTGACATTTCGCAGTACGGGATGGGGATGAACCCCGAATTTTTCGGTGATGACACCTCTTTCCACGGGCCAGGGGAGGCGGCGCTTATTTTGTTCAAAATTGGTACCTGTCAGTTTCTGTTCAGGAGTCATTGCAAAGCCCGGCTCATCGCTTTTTCCGGCTTTCCGGGCTTCCTCCTCGATGATTTTCTGTATTTCATTCTCCAGCTGCTGCTCAATCCGTCTTGCCTGGGCGAGCTTGTTCCTCAAATCACGTTGCTGGCCCTCCAGTTTTCGTGCCAGTGAATTTTGCTGGTTCTTTTCGCCCTGGAGTTTCCTGCTTTCATCAAGCTGGGCAGTTAAAACCTCCTGCCGGGTTTTACGGTGATTTTCGAGGTCAATGATTTTCTGTTCCAGGATATTCTGAAGCAAGGATATGGTTTCAGCCTGCTTTTGCCGTATCTCTGAGTATTGCTTGATATAAATGAAGCGTCGGTATGCCTGGTTGAAACTTTCTGCCGAAAGCAGGAAAAGGATTTTATCGTACGCCCCCCTGTTTTTGTAAGCATATCGGATCATTAACGCATACTCCTTCCTCATATCCTCCAAATCTTCCCTGATCATATTGACAACCAAAACATTGGTGTTAATGATCTCCTGAAGCAGGGATACCTCGCCCGACATAGTATTGATCAGTTGATTTCTCTGTGCAATCTGGCTGTTGAGAAGACGCAGGCGGTTAACAGTTTCCTTTTGGCTGGTGCTCACCTGGTTAAGTAACTGGTTCGTGAGCCGAATTTCGTCCTCAGCCTGTTTCTTTTTTTGGCGCAACTCTTCGAGCGACTGCGAATAACCCGGCAGGCCCATCAGTATTATCGCAAAAAAAATCAACAAACCTCTCATACAATTTCGATTGGTCGTGCTAATTTAAGTAAACCCTTTGGTATTTATCCGGTAATCTTACCGGTAACAATTCACTATGCTCTGTTGAAAACCCTGACATGGTCATTTCAAGGTGCATTTGTTCCCCTCCGTTATTGAGTGTCAGCATTATGGAACCAGGGTAATATTTCTGGTCAACCTTTTGGTAGTCATCGAATTGGAGATTTAGATTCCTCAAATATGTCTTGTCTTCAAGAACCATCCTTTTCATGACAAAAAGTTTTGGATCGAAGAAAAAAGTATTCACCACAAGCGACTCTTCCTCACTACGACGTAGAATACGTTCAGCCTTCTGCACTTTCCCCTTTTCCGAAATTTTCCGGAGTTTTCGCATGGTCTCCGACTGGATCATATACAAGCCGTCGGAAACATATGAATTATAAGATTTCAGCTCATCGTCATCCTCGAAAAATGAAAAAATATTTCCCGAAAGGATTGCCTGTACCGCATAAAAGTCGAGATCAAAATTCAGGAGATCGCTGAGTGCCGAATAACCGTCGGTAATATAAGTCCTCTCCATATAATTCACGAAAAGTATGGTGTCGGGAGTCAGGGAGAGCCGGCCCAGCGGTATATTGAATTTGGAAACAGTCAGCAGGATCTGCTGGTTCTTGACAGCCTGCATGGTCGCCCTGAAGCTGTTCTTCGACTGTCCGTCATCCAATTGGATGTTGATTCTCTTCACATGGAAGGATGAATAATCAAAGGCATTTTCTTCAATATTGCGGATCAGGCGTCCCGGACTCATGGGTCTGAGCCTCATTTCCGAGACAGTCTCTGCTGGTTTGCAGGAATATATCAGTGCATAAACAAAGAAAGCCAGCAAAATATTCCGACCTGCCTGTGACCAATGCATCATTTCTTTTCCTCGTAAAATTTCCGATCCTGAATTTTCATTTCCAGTATTTCGGAGTCTCCACCAAACTCCTTTGCCTTCTTCCAGTTGGCCACTGCCTCCTCGACCCTGTCAAGCATAAAGAGGATGTCGCCATAATGTTCCAGCAGTGTCGGGTTTTCACTACCACCTTTATTGATGGCAGTCTCCATATAAAATTTAGCCAGTGAGTAATTTCCTTTTTTAAAGAGCACCCAGGCATAAGTGTCAAGATACGTTGGGTTGTCGGGATATCGTTCCACCACTTTACCGCTCATGCGTTCAGCCTTTTCGAGTTCACGCCCCTCGATTGACAGGTAATAGGCATAATTGTTCATGGCAATGAAATTTTCGGGATCGAGAGCCAAAGCCTTATCAAAGAGCTCATAAGCCTGGGAAATCATTCCCAGCTTATATTGGGCTTCCCCCTTAATAAAAGTGAGCTGACCCGACATCCGTGGGTTATCTACCACAATTAACATACCCTCATCACTGACGGCAATGGTCTCCTCAAACTTTTCGAGCGAAATGCACGCAACCGCATGGAAAAAATAGACCTGTGGCTGATTGGGAAAAAGATCGATGGCAGATTTTGTATGGTCGTACAAAGCCTGCCAGTCCTGCAACTCATTATCAAGATACAGGATCTGTTCCCAGATCATATAATCGTTCACACCCATTTCGGTAACGGTAATCAATTGATCACGAGCTTCCACCCATCGTTTTTTCTTGATAAGTAATTCGGCATACACTGTATACACGCGGTAATCGTCGGGATGGGTTTCAACCAGCGTCGCCACAAGTTTCTCGGTTTCCTCTTCCGTTAACCTTGCCTCCTCCATATTCCCGGAGAACATAAGGTAAAGCTGCAGCTTGGTATCCACATCCACCTCATTGCTCCTGAATCCTTTGAGCGTGTGATCAAACGAAAGGGCCTTGTCACCCTGCATCCGGTAATAATTGGATAATGAAAAATGGACATAGCCGTTATCAGGGTCCAACTCCAAAATTTTCTGGTAATTTTTCAGGGCGTTCTCATTGTCACCCTGATCAAGATAGGCATCGGCCAGCAAACCATAATATCTGGGTTCGGCAGGATTGAATTCGATAAGCTTGCGGATTTCTGCAAAAGCTTCCTTTGTCTTTCCTGCCTCGAGAAACACCTGTTCCTTTGACAAGGCAATCTGCTCATTGATGCCCACTTTCTTTTCCAGGTCATTGAAAGCCTTGATGGCTTCATCATACTTTTTAGCCGATGAAAGGGTCATCGCTTTCATATAAAGATATTCCTGATTATCAGGCTCATTTTTTGATAACTGGTCATACAAAACTGCTGACTGCTCAAACTTGCTGAGCTGCGCATAGATTCGGGCGAGCTGAAGCTTGTACCACTTGTTGGAAGGATTCACATTTACAGCCTTCTCAAGCAGGAGAGATGCGCTTGTCAGGTCGTTATTGGCCAGGTGAAGGTTAGCCAGCTCAAACATGGCAGCAGAGGAGTTGGGATCAATCTCAAGACATGATGAAAGCAAGGAGACTGCTCTCTGCTGGTTTCCGACTACTTTCTGTTTCAATGCCTCCACAAACAGATACTCAAACTCTTTCTGCTTTTCGGACGACAACGTATCTTTTCCAGCCATCACATTTTCGTCACGTACAATTTGTTTGGGCCCCCCGCAAGAGGACACCAAAAGGGCTGACAGTATGATTATAAGGGTATATAATGTATATCTCATCGAATCAGTTTTTTCCGGTATGTCCAAAACCACCCTCACCGCGGTTTGTATTCTCCAATTCATCACTTAACTCCCAGGTAACCTTTTCATGGCGGGCGATCACCATCTGACAGATTCGCTCACCGCTTTTTACAATGAAGTCCTCAGAAGAAAGATTAACAAGTATCACCCGCACCTCTCCCCTATAATCCGCATCAATGGTTCCGGGAGAATTCAAGACCGTAATGCCGCTTTTGATGGCCAGTCCGCTTCGTGGCCTGATCTGCGCCTCATACCCTTCCGGGATTTCAAGGTAGAGCCCTGTAGGAATCAGTTTTCTTTCCAAAGGTTTCAGTACCAGATCCTGTTCCAGGTATGCCCTGACATCCATTCCGGCTGAATGTTCGGTGCTGTATGACGGTAATTCATTGTTTGACCGGTTGATGATCCTGATCTTCATTCGAATACTTATTTCGTGTATAAAAGTTGAACCCCGGGTGCGTGACCGGCAATTCGAGTTACCTTGCCTATAACAATCCGCCGGGAAAATTGATTTCCGGGTGACAACAAAATTCGTGCAAACGGCAGTTGTGATAAGAGGCCCAAAGATACTGAAAAGCAAAAAAAACCCGTCCTGATTAACAAATATTATAAAATCAGTGAATTAATAATCCGACCAGATGATATGTTCATGGTCTATTGCGATGGGAAATCCCTGTTCGATAATCCCTTTTCTCCCATAAAATGACGAATGAAAAAGTTGTTGTCTTCACGTGGATGAAGCAATGGCCTTATAATCTCACCCTGATCCCTCAGGTCAGTAAACAAAGCCGGAACCAGGCTACCCGAAACATTCATATAAGGTTTATAATCCAGATCTTTTGACCCATTGAAACGTTCAATGATCCAGCGATAAATGAAATTGGTTTCGTATATACTGAAAGCGACATAGTCTTCATTGGCAGCGCCCTCACCTTCAAACCACCGATCATACTTTCGAATATCCTTAAGATTCACTTTCCTGCCATCATTCAGGGATCCTCCGATTAATTCCATGGGAATCTTTACATTTACTGCCCATTCATCCAAAATCAGATCCTTTCGGCCTATGATCTCTAACATCGACAGAGCCAGGGCGGTACAGCCAGCACCTTCATAATGGTGTAATGGCCAGAAGGCCCCTCCATAACTGCCTGAAGGAATGAAACCATGGTCATCCTCACCTGAAAAATAATCGAGGAAATCTAAGATCCGATCGAAGGCCTGATCTCCTATGCGATATACCAGGGAGGCAATTTTCCCCTTCCTGGCATAATCACGAATGGTTTCGGCCACATCCTCCCGGTCTTCAAGTTCACCGGCAACATCCGCACCCAATATTCCCAAACCGATTTTATCCTTTAAAACCAGTTTACGAAGCTCGCTGCCTGAAGAATTGATAATACCGGTATAATAAGGTTTTTCAAGACGTGGGGAAGTCAGACCAACAAACATATGACCCAATACATATTTATTGGCAGAGAATGGCTTGAAAGCATAACCCTTGACATATGAATCAAGCAAAGTTGATGGAGAGGTCCAGTCGAACTCAACAACTGACGGGATCACATATAAGGTGACCTCATTAAATTCATATGGATTTTGAAGTCTCTCCTGAGCCGAAATACCTGTTGTGACATACAAAAGGAGAAATCCCCAAAGTACGGACTGAATGCTTTTCATTGTGTTTTGGAAATATACCATTACAAGCAATATAGCCAAAAAACATGGTATCTCCAAACGCCAAAAACCGCGTCACATCGGTATCCTGGAGAGCTTTACAGAAAAATGACTGGAGATCACCTAATTACAACCTCAGAATCGACAGATACTTAATTCGCATCAATTCTTCTCTCCGTTTGTCAAAGGAAGCACCACATAACTGTAAATGAAGCAACCCGCACAAAAACCGATGACCAGTTCGAGTGTAGCGAACAATGTCAGGATTCCGCCTATTACGTAAGCTGCAATCATGGAGCCCGATGCCACCAGGACAACCAGAAGGAAACTCATAAGGAAACCCAGACGTGCCGCAAAAATTTTCGGTGCCTTATCAATGGGCTTGCGATCCAGTCCAAGCATCTCGATAACGTTTTGGCTGACAAAACTGACAGGTGAGGTTTTCAGGGAGGTAAATGCCCTGATGAAGAAATCGGTTGCCATCAGCAACAAGATCAACTCCGATTGGAAATAAAGGCCGGTCACAGCCAGAATGATAATGAACAGGGCAGTACACCTGACAATCCTTTCATTCACCCTTTCATTGGAAACAGGGCATATTAATTCTTTGGGATTCATAATTTTCTTGCTCAAGGTTGTTATTCACACAAATATAGGAATACAAGACATTTAAACCCTTTTTGTTTGTGTGATTACGCATAAAACAGCAAGAATTAATATTTGGTTCACTAAAATACGATTTCTGTCTGCCGACAACAATTCATTATTTATTTTTCTATCTTGCATACATTATTCAAGATGAAACATCCCGTTGCATATCACCACAATCTTTACCACGACTTTGGTAAAGGATTGTTTGAATGCTGGATCCTTTAGATCCCGTAATTCCACTTTTCTTCTGCTCCAATTCCATCTATTTTTCATTTCCAGATGAATATCTATGTCCGGGATTATTTTCAATATCAAGAAATTTGCGATACATGACGGTCCGGGAATCCGCACGACGCTGTTCCTGAAAGGATGCCCTCTCCGCTGCAGATGGTGTCACAATCCTGAGAGCTGGACCCCCGGTCCGGTCACTGTCAATAAGCAAATCAAGCTTGACGGACATATCCACCAAGACACCGAAACCATAGGGGTATCAATCACGGTAGATGAGATCATGAAGGAACTGGAAAAGGAACGGATCATCATGGAAGAGAGCGGAGGGGGTGTTACGCTTTCGGGAGGTGAACCTTTATTGCAAGCTGACTTTTCAAATAAGATCCTCCGAAAATGCAAGGAATACGGATTTCATACAGCGGTTGACACTTCAGGACATGCCGGGCAGTCCTGTTTTGAAGAGATTTTACCCTTTTCCAACCTCTTCCTGTTTGATCTGAAAATCATGGATCCTGAAGAACACAAAAGATTTACAGGATGCGATAACGAACTTATACTTCGGAATTTTAAGTGGCTTATGCGGCAAGATTGTGAAATCATCGTAAGAACTCCTTTGGTCAAGGGAGTTACAGATACCCCCAAAAACATGGAACAGATGCTTTCCTTCCTTTCGCCTTACCGGGAACAGTTGAAACAGATCGATTTCCTGTCCTGCCACAAATTGGGAAGAAGCAAATATGAAAAACTGGGGATCAAGTATTCGTATACAGACATGGATCCCACCCCAGATCCATCGAATGTGAAAGACATAGCATCCATGTTCCGGAAAGAAGGATTTACCGTTACCTTGAGTTAAACCAGTAAAGATTATCAACAAAAAACAACCCATATCACCATGACACCAAGAATCAGCCGATTAAGGCACGAAAGCATGGAGGCCATCCACAGGATCTCGGCCGAAAGAGCCCTGCTCGTCACCGAATTCTATAAAAACCATCTTGCCTTCGGGGATTCCATCCCAGTACAGAGAGCGAAGGCATTCAGGCATATCATGCAGCAAAAGACAATCTACATCCACCCCGATGAGCTGATAGTCGGAGAGCGTGGGCCAGCTCCCAAGGCTACCCCAACCTATCCTGAAATCACGGTACATTCACTTCAGGATCTCGACATTCTGGATTCACGCAAAAAGGTTTGGTTCAGGGTTAATGACGAGACCCGAAATGCCTATCGTGACATTATCATCCCCTTCTGGAAGGGCAGGTCGAACCGCGACCGAATCATGAATGCCATGTCAGCCGACTGGAAAGACGCTTACGAATCAGGGATCTTCACCGAGTTTATGGAACAAAGGGCCCCGGGTCATACGGTTGCCGGAAACAAGATATACAGGAAGGGAATGTTCAACATCATCGAGGATATTGATCAGGCTGAACAACAACTCGACTTACTGAATGACCCAGACGCCTTCAACCGTTACGAAGAGTTAAAGGCAATGCGTATAGCGGCAGAAACCCTGATACTCTTTGCCAATCGCCATGCCGAAATACTTACGCAAATGTCAGTTGAAGAAAAAGATCCACACAGGAGATCAGAACTTGAAATGATGGCTGCAATTTGTCGGAAAGTCCCTGCACATGCACCCTCTTCATTTCATGAAGCATTGCAGTATTATTGGTTTGTACACCTTGGGGTAGTTACGGAACTGAACCCATGGGATAGCTTTAATCCAGGACGTCTTGACCAACATCTCTATCCTTTTTATAAAGAGGAATTGGAAGCGGGTACCCTGACCCGGGAAGAAGCCACTGAGTTACTGCAGGCCTTCTGGATCAAATTCAATAACCATCCGGCACCGCCCAAGGTTGGCGTTACCGCACTTGAAAGCAACACATATACCGATTTTGCGCTGATCAACCTGGGAGGGGTTCGTGAAGATGGCTCTGATGCAGTTAATGAACTAAGTTATGTCATACTCGACGTGATCGAAGAAATGCGTTTGCTTCAACCTTCGTCAATGGTCCAACTGAGCCGCAAGAATCCCGACCGGTTTATCGACCGTGCCGTAAAAATTACCAAAACCGGATTTGGACAACCATCCATATTCAATACCGACGCCATTGTCCAGGAACTGATCAACCAGGGAAAAGACATCATGGATGCCCGAAACGGCGGAGCCAGCGGATGTGTCGAAACCGGGGCATTCGGGGTTGAGAGTTACATCCTTACCGGCTATTTCAATCTGCCTAAAATCCTTGAAATCACCCTGCATAACGGGTGGGATCCAAGAACCGGTAAAAAAATCGGACCCGAAACAGGAGATCCTGCATCATTCAAAAATTATGGAGACCTTTTGGATGCCTACCGAAAACAAGTTGAACATTTTGTCCAGATAAAAATCAGGGGGAGCAACATTATTGAAAGCATCTTCATGCAACACGTCCCCACCCCATTCCTCTCGCTGATCATCGACGATTGCGTATCGAAGGGGAAAGACTACATGGCTGGAGGAGCCAGGTACAACACAAACTATATACAGGGGGTAGGCATGGGAACGGTCACCGATAGCCTGACAGCCCTCAAGTTGCTTACATTTGAAGAAAAAACCATTTCCATCAACGAATTTCTCAAAGCCATCCATCAAAATTATGATGGTTTTGAAAATCTCCGATTCCGCCTGATCTATAAGACTCCCAAATATGGAAATGATGACGACCGGGCTGATGACCAGCTCCGTAATCTTTTTACGATATATCATGATGCGGTTACAGGCAGGAAATCGCCCCGTGGGGCGACCTATCGGATTAACCTTTTGCCAACCACCTGCCACGTATATTTCGGCAGTGTCATGATCGCCAGTCCGGATGGAAGGAAAGCAGGTTTGCCTGTATCTGAAGGCATATCTCCGGTACAGGGTGCCGATACCCACGGACCATCGGCAGTCATCCGGTCGGCTGCAAAAATTGATCACCTCAGGACAGGTGGCACCTTACTCAACCAGAAATTTTCACCCTCTTTTTTCAAGGATGAAGAATCTATACGTAAAGTGTCCTCGCTGGTCAGGAGCTACTTTAAAATGGATGGTCACCATATCCAGTTCAACGTGGTGAATGCAGCAACACTGCGTGACGCACAAAAAAATCCTGAAAAACACAGGGACCTGATTGTCAGGGTCGCTGGATATAGTGACTATTTCAATGACCTCGGGGAGGACCTTCAGGAGGAAATTATCCGCAGGACCGAACACGAAAGTATGTAAGCAACTATTTACCATGCATTTATAACAACAGCAAGGAATACTCACTTCAGCCTGTAATAATGTTGGCCTGCCCGGGAACCTTGTAGGATGAAAATTTGCAAGGCGAAGCGAAATCGCTATTTTTACGCAGTTTAAGTAAACTATGCAAATCAATCATATACCTGGTTTTTGGGTGCTGGATGTAACCGCGACAACCACCCGTGTCCAAGGTCCTGACGGATATATTTTCCTGATCGGGCTGGCGGTTTTAATCATTCTGCCACTCCTTTATCTGGTTTACCGGAAAACCTTTGGGAAAAACCGGTCGGTTGGCAATAAAAGGAAACAGGGATTCTGGACGAGAAAAAAGGTTTCAATTGAACTTGAAAAAGACCGGCTTTATTATCCAGACACCATCCGGCTGATTGTCAGGAACACCGGAAAATCAGATGTTGACATCGACAGGCCCATGCTGATTTTCAGGAATTTCTGGTCAAAAAGAAAATTCAGGTTGAAAGGCACACAACGGTATAGTTTTTACCCATTATTGCTGGAACCCGGAAAAACCCATGATTTGTCCATTGACCTTAACCATTTTTACCGTCATGACAAACGACTGAAACGATATCCACGGATTACCCTGATTGTTTCTGACGTAAGCGGAAAGAAATTTCCCCCGAAAAGTATTATGCTTCGAAAAACCCTCTTCAGGTAATCCACATGCGTAACTGGCATTTCAATCATATAGATTTCTCGACATACCCTCATTATGCGGGAGATGATCTTGGAGTTGTCTGGACTTCACTTCGAACCTCTTTCAGGATCTGGGCCCCCACCGCTTCACAGGTAGAGCTCAGGCTATACAATGACGGTGAGAATGGACGACCGGTCAAGATCATCGAAATGTCAAAAGGAGACCTCGGCACATGGCACCACATTGAACCCGGCAACCTGGTCAATTGGTTTTACACCTTCAGGGTTAATGATGAAGGATGGCTGCAGGAACATCCAGGCCCATACGCCCATGCAGTCGGAGTCAACGGAATGCGGGGAATGATAGTCGATTTGGCCTCCACCAATCCATCGGGTTGGGAAACCGACCGGGGACCATCACTCCCGAATTTTACAGACTGGATCATTTATGAATTGCATGTCAGGGACTTCTCGATTGCCGAGAATTCGGGTATGCGACATAAAGGAAAATACCTGGCTTTCCAGGAAACCAAAACCGTTTCCCCCTTGGGAGAAAAAACAGGGATCGACCATTTGGTTGATCTGGGTATTACCCACGTACACCTGTTACCCGTATTCGATTTTCAATCGGTAGATGAGGAAAATCCCGGAAAAAAATACAACTGGGGATATGATCCACAAAATTTCAATGCACTTGAAGGATCCTATGCCACCGACCCCTACGATGGAAAGGTTCGCATCAGTGAATTCAAACAGCTGGTCAGAAGCCTTCACCAAAAAAATATGGGTGTCATCATGGATGTGGTTTATAACCACACCTGGCTGACCAAAGGTTCGGTATTTAACCAGACGGTCCCAGGATATTTCTACCGCCAGAATCCCGATGGCTCCTTCTCCAATGCATCCGGATGCGGTAACGAGATTGCTTCAGAACGAAGCATGGTCAGAAAATTCATCATCGATTCGCTCCGATTCTGGATCACGGAATACCATATCGACGGATTCAGGTTTGACCTGATGGGAATTATCGATCTGGAAACTATGAAAATGATCAGGCAGGAAATTGACAAAATCAATCCGGGGATCCTGATTTACGGAGAGGGGTGGGCAGCCGACCACAGTCCGATGCCTGAAGAAAGACGGGCGGTCAAGAAAAACATATCGCAGCTACCTGGGATAGCAGCCTTTAGTGACGACATGCGTGATGCCCTTAAAGGGAATCACAGCCAGAAGATTTCCAGAGGTTTTGTGAGTGGATTGTCTTTGAGGGAGGAAACCGTTAAGTTTGGCATAGTTGGATCGGTATGGCACCCTCAGATCGTATACAGTTATGTGGAATCATCGCATGAACCCTGGGCGACTGAGCCAACTCAGTGCATTAATTATTCTGACTGCCATGACAATTTCACCCTCTATGACAAGCTCAGGTTGAGTGTTCCCAGAGCGTCGGAAGAAGAGCTCAAGAAGATGGTCAGACTGGCAGGGGCAATTGTACTTACCTCACAGGGAATCCCATTCCTTCATGCCGGAGTGGAAATTTGCCGGACCAAAAACGGAAACGGCAATTCCTATAATGCACCTGACCTGATCAATCAACTCGATTGGATCCGGAAATCTGTATATAAGGATGTATATGAATATTACCGGAAACTGATACAACTCAGAAAGAATATCCCTCTCTTTCGCCTACCCAAAGCCGAATCAATCAGGGAACAGCTGAACTTCTGCATGAAATACCAGATTGGGGTAATTTCCTATTGCCTGAAAGCAAAAGAGGCAAAAGGACCCTGGAATTTCCTGATCGTGGCATTCAATGCCAACAATGAAACGGTTTCCATACCCATACCCGAAGGAGAGCTAACCATCATTGCCAGGGGGGGAGAAATCAGTGAGGATGGACTGGGAACCATCAACGACACAGCCGTACAGGTTGAACCGCTGTCAATGATGGTATTGGGAAAGTGATCAAAAAGCGGCAAGCAGCAGATCAATGTCTTTGGCTGCCAGGTTAAACCTGTATCCGATATCGCGATTGGTCAGGATCCCATGATAAAGATAAACCCCTTTCCTGAATCCCCTTGAGTTCTTTAGGTAAGGATCAACACCTCCGTTCTCGGCTACCGCCAGCAAGGTGGGGATCAGGATATTGCTCATGGAGATTGAGGCCGTTCGGGCCACCAGGGCAGGCATATTGGGAACACAATAATGGATAACCCCATGCTTTTTAAAGATTGGATTTTCGAGATTTGTAAGCCGGGAAGTCTCAAAGCACCCCCCCTGACTGATATTGAGATCGATGATGACAGTTCCCTCCTTCATCTGTTCAATCAGCTCTTCGGAGACTTTAAACTTGATGGCTGAGTTGAATGGCATGGCACCAATGACTACATCGGCCGAGACCAGCGCCTTTTTAAGGACTTTGGGATAAAGAACCGATGAGAAGATCCTCTGGCCAAGCTTTTCTTCAAGCCGGCTCAGGTCTTCCACGGAGGTGTCGAAAATCTTGACTACCACCCCCAGGCTAAGTGCGGCCCGTGCCGCATATTCAGCGGCAGTCCCTGACCCTATGATCACCAGCTCGGCAGGCGTGATTCCTGAAACATCGCCGAACAAGACACCCTTACCCCCTCTGGAAGTGCTCAGATATTCACTGGCAATGGTTATGGCGGCAATACCAGAAATCTGACTCATCTGATGTACAAACGGCATATAACCGTTATCATTCTCAAAATATTCATAGGCAATGCAGGTCACCTTCTTCTGGGCCAGTTTATCAATTGTCTCCGGAGTATGTGATTCAATCTGAAGGTTTGAAAAGATGGTCTGGTTGCCCTTCAGTAAATCCACTTCCTGACAATTGAAAGGTGCAATACGGATGATGATGTCGCAATTGAAAATGATTTCTTTGTTGTCGGTGATAAAAGCACCAGCCTCCATATATTCCTCATCCGAATAATTGGCATATCTCCCTGCCCCCCTTTCGATAAAGATATCATGGCCATATGAAACCAGCAGGTCAACAGCCTGTGGCGTAAGCGGAACACGATATTCCACATTGGGCAGATCTGAAGGGATGCCGATGGTGATCTTTTTCTCCTTGCGCTGTACCTCAAGCATTTCCTCCTTTGGAAGCAGCATGGTTTTCGATACGGGCAACCCTGATCTGGTTTTTTCGCTGGCTGTCATTTTATTGGGATTTTAAAGTGGAAAGTTACTGTCAATCTCTGAATTTTCAAAACTGCCCAGAGTTCAAAAATGCGCTGATTCGGCGTGTATCATCCGGTTCAACGACAATCTCTACCCTGACATACTTTTCCGGGAGCAAGGCCTCAATTCTTTCCGGCCATTCTATCAGGCAATAACTCCCACCGTAAAAGTAGTCCTCATACCCCAAATCGAAAGCCTCCTCCAGGTCGCGAATGCGGTAGAAATCGAAGTGATATACCGATGATCCGCCATTTATGGCATATTCATTTACAATGGCAAAGGTTGGACTGGTTACGGTATCGTCAGAACCAAGTTGACGGCAAATCGCCTGGATAAAGGTGGTTTTTCCTGCACCCATGGCACCATACAAGGCAAAAACACGCTGATCACCGAATTCCCGGATCAAGGCATCTGCCACCTCTCCCAGCCTTTCTGGTGTTACCAGATTTCTTTCAAACATGTGGAATTTCTTTTTTACAATATTACAACCAAATCATCAGATTACCATCCCATGTCGAGCCATGAAAGTATACCTGCAACCATGGAACCACCGACCGGATGAAAAGAAATCTTTGTACCTGAAATCTGCGACAGGTCATATTTCTGTCCGGAAAATATACTTAACTTTGAGGCCTAATTATAAAAACCAGATGTATTATGAAATTACCTGAGAATCTGAAATACACGCAGGATCATGAATGGATTCTGGTGGACGGCGATGTAGCCACTGTTGGGATCACAGATTTTGCACAGGGCGAATTGGGAGACATTGTTTTCGTGGAAATCGAAACAGAAGGGGAGACTTTGGATAAAGGTGAAATTTTCGGGACAGTGGAAGCCGTAAAAACCGTTTCTGACCTGTTTATGCCGGTTACAGGTGAAGTGATTGAAGTCAACGAAACGCTTGCCGATAATCCGGAAGCAGTCAACAAGGATCCTTACGGAACAGGATGGATGATCAGGATCAAGATCTCGGATGAATCAGAAATCGCAAATCTGATGTCGGCCGAAGATTACAAAAAAATGATCGAAGCCTGATGATAATCCTGGCCTGCCAATTCCTTTGAGTAAAGGCACATTTTTATCATCAAGAAAAATATTAAAGGGTACCTTCTGGTACCTTTTTTTTGTGGGAAGATTTTAAAAAAAGCCCGGAGAAAGATTCCCCGGGCCCTAAAGGTTGAAAAGATTGTATGATTACCCGCATTTTGAACTTCCACAGGATACACAGGTAAGGCAACCCTCCTGGTATATTACGTCATTGGAACCACACTCCCCGCATTTGGCATCCTCGGCAATGGTTCCATTGGGTATATATTTTTTCAGGGCCCTTGCCACACCCGCTTTCCATGAATTGATGGTCTCGTTGTCGAGCTGCAGGCTGGTAACCAGTTCAACAACCTTATGGATCGGCATACCATGGCGCAAGGTACCTGAAATCAGCTTGGCATAATTCCAGAATACAGGATTGAATTTATAAGACAGACCTTCAATGGTGGTCTTATATCCCCTCTTGTTGACATACTGGAAGTCGTACCGTGAATTTTCCTCGTCTTCATAGTTTTTAATGATGTTACCCTTGGTCACTGATCTTGGTAACAGGATGCCATCCTCATCATCGCTGAGCCCTGTGAAGATTTCGTAAGGCATTCCTTCGATCAGGCCGATAAAAGCCACCCATTTTTCACGGTTATTCTGGAACCTGACGACATCTGCCTCAAGAATCTCGGGACGTTTGGTCGGGAAAGGGACGTTTTTCTTCTTCTCCTCCTTTTTATCGGTAATAAGGACACCCGAGCGAGATCCGTCACGATAAACAGTCACTCCTTTACACCCACTTTGCCAGGCTTCAAAATAGAGTTTACCAACAAGATCTTCCGAAACGTTGGATGGAAGGTTGATGGTAACACTGATGGAGTGGTCGACCCATTTCTGGATACGGCCCTGCATATGTACCTTGGCAACCCAGTCAACATCGTTGGAGGTAGCCATATAGTAAGGGGATTGCTTAACCAGATCATCGAGTTCTTCCTGGGTATAAGATCTTTTGCTATCGTGGCCATTCACTTCCATCCAGGTCTTGAACTTGTGGTGGAAAACGGTATACTCTTCCCAGTGGTCACCAACCTCATCAATAAAATCGACCCTGACGTCCTTGTCGTTAGGATTGACTTTGCGGCGACGCTTATACACCGGCATGAATACGGGTTCAATACCAGAAGTCGTTTGTGTCATCAGGCTGGTTGTTCCGGTTGGTGCAATGGTCAGCAGTGCGATGTTTCTCCTGCCGTACTTCGTCATTTCTTCATAGAGTCCAGGATCGGCTACCCGGATACGGTTGATCAACGGATTGTTCTTTTCACGCTCGGCACTGTAAATTTTGAAGGCGCCACGCTCACGTCCAAGGTTCACGGAAGAACGGTAAGCCTCGAGTGCCACGATTTTATGAACTTCAACCGAGAAATCGGTAGCATCTTCAGAGCCATAACGGAGACCAAGGGCGGCCAGCATGTCGCCTTCGGCAGTGATCCCGATGCCGGTACGACGGCCTTCCTGGGCTTTAGTCCGGATATTGATCCAAAGATTACGTTCAACAGCCTTGATTTCTTCAGTTTCAGGGTCATCGTCAATCTTTTTGATGATAGCATCAATTTTTTCCAGCTCAAGATCGATGATGTCGTCCATGATTCGCTGGGCAACATGCAGGTGTTTCTTGAAAAGGTCGAAATCGAATCTTGCATTTTTGGTGAATGGATAATGGACGTAGGAGTAAAGGTTGATTGCCAGAAGCCTGCAGCTGTCGTATGGACAGAGAGGAATTTCACCGCATGGATTCGTAGACACGGTACGGTAGCCCAGGTCGGCATAGCAATCAGGGATTGATTCCTTGATAATGGTATCCCAGAATAGAATGCCAGGTTCGGCTGACTTCCATGCATTATGAACAATCTTTCTCCATAGATCGGAAGCCACGATATCCTTTTTGAACTGGGGATTCTTGGCATCGATGGGATATTGCTGGGTATACATTTCGTCAGCCTGGACGGATTTCATGAAATCATCATGAATCTTGACGGAGACATTGGCTCCTGTAACCTTTCCCTGTTCCAGTTTGGCATCAATGAATTTCTCGGCATCAGGATGCTTAATCGAAACTGAAAGCATCAAGGCACCACGACGCCCATCCTGGGCCACTTCGCGGGTCGAGTTGGAATACCGCTCCATGAAGGGAACAATTCCTGTAGAGGTTAAGGCCGAATTCTTGACTGGCGAACCTTTGGGTCGGATATGGGAAAGGTCATGTCCTACGCCACCCCGGCGCTTCATCAGTTGAACCTGCTCCTGGTCAATTTTCATGATGCCACCATAGGAGTCAGAATTACCGTCGTTGCCAACCACGAAGCAGTTTGACAATGATGCAATCTGGTAATCATTTCCAATGCCTGTCATGGGGCCACCCTGTGGAACAATGTATTTAAAATCCTTCAGGGTTTCATAAATCTCCTCCTCACTCAGAGGATTGGCATACTGTTGTTCAATTCGTGCGATTTCCTTGGCAAGCCGCCTGTGCATATCATCAGGAGTCAACTCGAAAATATTGCCGAATGAATCCTTCAGGGCGTACTTGTTTACCCATACCCTGGCAGCAAGATCATCCCCGTTAAAATATTTAAGCGATGCCTTCACCGCTTCCTCCTGAGAATAAATCTTCCTGCCCTTGGGGGCCTCAACAGTTACCTCTTTCATAGTCATGGTCTAAAAAATTAATGTTTTACTTCCGAATCGAAATATTTTAAAACTAATAAGTGCTTGAAAATCTAAGGTTGCGGTGTGTCCAATGCTGTTCAGATTGCGCTATGCAATATAACCCTGCAAAACAGATTTTGGAATACTTTTAAAACTCATTAATTCAAAAGTTTTCAACTTTCAAATGTTAGTATTCTGTTTATTAGTAGGTTAACATTTTTATGCCACTCAAAAGTTTACAAAAACGGTAATTCCCTATACATATAAAATCAGATAAATTCAAGATTTTCCGACTTTTTTCGAAGCATATTTAATACACAATTTATCAAGAAATACCGCCTCGATGCTTATCGTCTGGGAATAAGTAATTTAGAATAATTCTTGTTGCACCTGCCTTCACCTGCACATAATTTCTGGCTGCTTCGGAAGATTTCAAAAGATAAGGTGGATTATTAAGGAGTTCCAGCAGAACCTTGTCGAGCGACTTATGGTCATTTATGGAGAATGCGGCCTGCAAGGATATCATATCCCTGGCTTCCCTGAACCGGTTATAGTTCGGGCCAAATATCACGGGCAAACCGAAAGTTGCCGCTTCCAGCGTATTGTGGATACCTACGCCAAATCCACCCCCAATATAGGCTACCTGCCCATATTTATATATGGAGGAAAGCATACCGACGGAATCGATGATCAGAACCTGACAGTCAATTATTTGAATTTCATTTGCATGACTAAACCTGACAGCTGGTTTTTTCAACAATTGAAACAGTCTGTTGATATTTGTTTCAGATACCTCATGGGGCGCAATGATGAATTTAACATCCTGATTATCGTTGATAAATCTGGCAAGCAATTCTTCATCAGGTCTCCAGGTACTTCCGGCAACCACCACCTTGTTGCCTGACGCAAACTTATCAACAAGAGGTATGGGTTGTGAACTATTTGCGATGGCCAGCACCCTGTCAAATCTCGTGTCACCCGAAATTGTGCAATTCTTTATCCCAATGCCATGAAGGAGATCAATTGAATCCTGATCCTGGACAAACAACCTGGTGAAATCGTTCAGTATTCCCCGATACCACCTTCCAAACAGGTCGTTCCGGAAGAAAGGCTGTTCTTTCCTGAAAATTGCACTGACCAGATAGAGAGGGATATTCCTCTGCTTTAACCCGGATACATAGTGACGCCAAAATTCGTATTTCACGAACACAGCCATCCGGGGATTAATGAGATCAAGAAATTCTTCGGCATTGGATCGCGAATCCAGGGGGAGATAGGCCACGATGGCAGCTTTGTCGTAATTCTTCCTGATCTCATATCCCGAAGGTGAGAAAAAAGTCAGCACGATCCTGTATTCCGGATGGCTGTCAGCGATCGATTCAATTACCGGTCGCCCCTGTTCAAACTCGCCCAGGGAAGCACAATGAACCCAGATACACGCTCCCTCACCCTCTTTCAATTTAGCCAGTCTGCCCTTCCAGTCCTTCCGCCCTTCAACAAAAAGTCTTGCCTTTTCATTGAAAAGCGATGCCATCCTGACCATAATCCGGTAGACGAAGAGAAAAAGATCATACAGAATATTCATATCCATGAAATTTCGCTGTAAAGAAACAAAGTTTGCGTGGTATAGAAGGTGATGAACCACCATTTTTCACTACAAGGACAATTTCAGCAGGAAAAAATGGACAATACGGCCATGTTTATTTGCGAAACACGATTTTTTATTGAAAAAGCCAGTCTTTAATGAAACATCTTCATGATTTTACCGAATATTTAGGTATATGTAAACATTAACAGCAACAGCCATGAAAAAGAAGCTGATAACCATTGCCGTATTGCCATTCGTCAAAGCTCAGGTGTTAAAAACACTGTTCGAGAAAGAAGGCATTGAATGTATGCTCGAAGATGTCAATCTCCTTGACGGGACTTCCTCTCTGGCTGTAAGGGTTCAGATCCTGGAAGAAGACCTTGAAAAAGCATTCCCCGTTTTGGAAGAGTTCCTTGGAAAACCGGGAGAGAAACCTTCGGGCGACAAGGAAGTAGAACGTCAGATCCTTGTTCCGGTCGATTTTTCCGCATATTCATGGAAGGCTGCCCTGGTCGCATTCGACATTTCGCGCCAGCTTCATGCGAAGATGGTCCTGTTTCACGCATATCCCAATCCCATCGTATATTCGGTTCCCTTCAGCGATGTGTATGCATTTGATTCGGGCTTGACCATGCACCTTGAGGCGGCAGAAAAAAATGCACAGGAAAACATGGAAAAATTCCTGACCAAACTGATCCACCTCATTGGTAAAGATACATGGACAAAGATTGAAACCGAATACATCATCAAGGCAGGGGATGCCAGGGACGACATCCTGTCATACGCACACAAGAACAGGGTGATGCTGGTGGTAATGGGCACACAAGGCAAAGCTGGCAGTGAATTTGACATTATCGGAAGCGTGACCGCAGAAATAATCACCGATGCCCGCCTGCCAGTTCTGGTTATACCTCCTGACACCCCAGATGACATTGCCAAAAAGTTCAGCAAGATCTTATATGCCACAAACTTCGATGAAAAAGACTTCGTGGCCATTGATAAACTGATGAGGATCCTTAAACCATATGATGCTGAAGTGCTATGCCTGCACGTGAGCCGTAGCGAAGAGCCGGTTTGGGATTTGGCACGACTTGAAGGGATGAAGGAGATCCTGAAGGACAAATATGAAAACAGGACTTTCCAATGTCATCTGGTGGTCGGGGACGATATACTCGATGAAGTCGACAAATTCATTACTGCAAACCAGATAGATGTTCTGGCCTTGACAACCCGGAAACGCAACATTCTGGCAAGGATTTTCAACCCGAGCATTGCCCGGAAAATGCTCTTCCATACCAACATTCCAATGCTGGTATTCCACGCATAGCAAGGTTTTCCCCTTTATGGATTTTCACGCATGTAAATGGAAGCTGTATGCTCAATGGCTTCCTGAAGGGGGCGATACCCAAAACCAAACAGCCGTGTTATTTTCGATCCATCGAACAGTGTTACCTTCATGGCACTCGCCACTGTTTCACGGGTAATTTGTGCAGGCTTTCCGGTCACAAGGGCATATATGGCCAGAACCCGCCATGCAATCGACAATACCCACCCGGGTGTCCGATATTTCGGTGCAGGTTTTCCGTATATTTTGGAGATTCGTGAAAACAGGTCAAAAAAGGTCAGGTTCTCGCCATTCAGCAGATATCGTTGATTTTTGGATTTCCCAAATCGTTCTTCCTCCATCAGAAAAACCATGGCATCAACAACATCCCTGATATCCACATAACCATTTCCTCCGTTAGTATAGAACTTCATGCCACGATGCATCAGGCGAAAGATAGCCGGACTTCCGGAAGTCCAATCGCCAGGACCAATGATGATGGAAGGATTGACCACAACGACATCCAGCCCTTCAGCCACACCCCGCCAGACTTCAGCCTCGGAGAAAAACTTGCTTTGCGAATAACCTGTATTTCTTCGGGAAGGCACCCAGCTGATGTCTTCTGTCACCGGCTCACCATCCTTTGTTTTGCCAAGCGCCGACACCGAACTTACATGGCAGAATTTTTTAATCCCCATCGTAAGGGCGGCATCCACCAGATTCGCGGTTCCTTCCACGTTGTTCCGGATCATTTTCCCATGGTTTCTCTTCTCAAAGGAAACAATGGCAGCACAATGATATACGGTTTCAACGCCCTCCAGCATTGATTCCATGGTAGTAGGTTCATTCAGGTCCCCAAGAACCCATTCGACGCGGTTCATCCATGCTTCAGGATCCGTGACATACCAGGAAAAAACCTTTCTCACCTTCTGAAGTCGGCTCTCTGACCGAATCAAGGCCCTAACCCTGCTGCCTTTTTGGAGAAGGTTAAGAATCAGATGGCTTCCAACCAAACCGGTTCCACCGGTAACAAATATCATTGTTGACTCAATATGATGTTCTGAAAATCAAATTTTGAAAATCCGGTTATTTAACCTCAGATCCATTCTTTACCTTAACAACCGGCGATACCAGAACCAGTCCGCCGTCAGCATCCTGGGCACAAAGGATCATCCCCTGGGATTCGATACCCTTCAACGGTTTAGGCTCCAGGTTTACCAGGATACAAACCTGCTTGCCGATCATCTCTTCCGGTGTATAATATTCCGCAATTCCCGAAACCACCGTTCTCTGGTCAATGCCGGTATCAATTTTCAGTTTTAGAAGCTTTTTGGTTTTGGGTACCCTTTCAGCTTCCAGGACCGTACCTGCCCTGACATCCATGGCATCGAACTGGTCATAGCTAATATTTGCCTTTGCTGGCTGTGCGACAGCCAATGCCTTTTCATTATCCTTTTTGGTCTGCAACAGCTTGGCAATTTGTTTTTCTATGACTGCATCCTCAATTTTCTCAAACAGGAGATGCGAATGATTTAACCTGGTGCCAGATACCATGATCTCGGTTGATCCCAGGTCTTGCCAGTCGAGCCTTTCCATATTCAGGAAATGGCGAAGCTTATCCATACTGAAAGGCAGGAAAGGCTCCAGGGCAATGGTCAGGTTTGCCGTTACCTGAAGGCAAACATTAAGGATCGTCTTCACCCTGTCGGGATCGGTTTTGATAACCTTCCAGGGCTCCTCGTCGGCGAGGTATTTGTTTCCAAGCCTGGCCATATCCATGGCATTCTTCAAGGCTTCACGGAAACGGAAACTGTCGAGGCTTTTCTCGATCTCGGTTTTTATCCGCCCAATCGAGGCAAGCGTTTCCAAATCATTTTCAGTGGGATTGATTCTGTCGGGAACCACTCCCTTGAAATATTTCTCGGTGAGAACCATGGCACGGTTGACAAAGTTGCCAAGGATGGCTACCAGTTCATTGTTATTTCGTGCCTGGAAATCCTTCCAGGTGAAGTCATTGTCTTTGGTTTCAGGTGCATTGGCAGTCAATACATATTTCAGTACGTCCTCTTTGCCGGGGAATTCATCGAGGTATTCATGCAGCCACACTGCCCAGTTCCGGGAAGTCGAAATCTTATCCCCCTCCAGGTTCAGAAACTCATTGGCAGGAACATTTTCAGGCAGGATATAGGTGCCTTCGGCCCTTAACATGGCCGGGAAAATGATGCAATGGAAAACAATGTTATCCTTCCCGATAAAATGGAGCATTCTTGTTTCGGGGTCTTTCCAATACTTTTCCCATTCGGGTGTCAGTTCGCGGGTAGCCGAAATATATCCGATGGGAGCATCGAACCACACATACAACACCTTTCCTTCGGCATTGTCGATGGGTACGGGAACCCCCCAATCGAGGTCACGGGTAACCGCCCTGGGCATAAGGCCACTATCAATCCATGACTTGCATTGACCATATACGTTGGGTTTCCATTCGGTATGTCCTTCGAGAATCCACTCCTTTAACCACGATTCATATTGGTCAAGAGGCAAATACCAATGCTTTGTTTCTTTCAGCACGGGTGTATTTCCGCTTAACATAGACCGGGGATTGATCAGCTCAGTGGGGCTCAGCGAAGTACCGCAGCTTTCGCACTGGTCGCCATAGGCCCTGTCGAATCCGCATTTCGGACAGGTTCCCACGATATATCTGTCGGCAAGGAATTGTTTGTTTTCCTCATCGTAATACTGTTCCGAAGTTTTTTCGACAAATTTCCCGGTATCGTATAGTTTCCTGAAGAAATCTGAAGCGGTTTCATAATGAACGGGAGAGCTGGTCCTTGAATAAATGTCAAATGAAATTCCAAGACGGGAAAAGGAATCTTTAATGATGGCATGGTATTTATCAACGACATCCTGGGGCGTAATTCCCTCGTTTCTTGCCTTCAGGGTAATGGGAACCCCATGTTCATCGGATCCACCCACAAATACCACCTCTTCACCCTTTAACCTGAGGTATCTTGCATAAATATCCGCAGGTACATAAACCCCCGCGAGATGGCCAATGTGTACCGGGCCATTGGCATAGGGCAAAGCAGAAGTAATTAAAGTCCTTTTATAATTGCTCATCTTATCAAACTTTTGAATATCAGAGATTCATATTTAATTCAGACCGGCAAAGATAACCCAACAAAGTTTTGTATGCATGTTTTGGGAAAGATTTTAGTTTCATTTTTATGCATTAGCCATTCTCATTCACCCCGTTATTGCTACCTTTCACCAAAAAAAGAATGCCAAATCCTGGTTTTTTAAATCCCGGTGACCTGATTGCCGTAGTGGCCCCGGCAGGAAAGATTCTTCCGGAACAGGTTGTTCCAGCCATTGATTGGCTCGAAAGGAACGGATTCAGGGTACTCACCGGGCGTCATCTTCTCTCCGCTGAATTTCAGTTTGCCGGGAAAGACACTGAGCGGACTGCCGATCTTCAGGAAGCTCTTGACCATCCTGAAGTAAAAGCCATCATTTTTGCGAGGGGAGGTTATGGGACGATCAGGATTGTAGAATCGATCAGTTTTGAGGGATTGCTGAAATATCCGAAATGGCTTGTAGGCTTCAGTGATATCACCATTCTCCACAATATCAGTGCAAATTTGGACATTCCCACAATTCACGGTCCCATGCTGAGGGGATTTCTTGAAAAAGATGGACAGCCTGCAGAAAGCCTAATCCGTTTGATGCAGGTTCTTAAAGGCCATCAACCAGCCATGCATTTTGAAAGCATGATTCCCAACCAAACCGGACAGGCGACCGGAATCCTGGCAGGCGGAAATCTTTCCCTGATCTACAGTCTTCTGGGAACTCCTTACGATCTGGACACCCGCGACAAAATCCTGTTCATTGAAGACATCGGTGAATATCTCTACCATATCGACAGGATGATGATCAGCCTGAGGCTTGCAGGAAAGTTGAAAAACCTGAAGGGATTGGTTGTCGGGCAGTTTACCGGACTCAAAGACAATGATGAGCCGTTCGGCAAAACGGTCGAGGAGATCATAAGGGAATCAACTAGGGGGTATGACTATCCCATTGGTTTTGGTTGCCCGTCGGGACACGGATCACCAAATTATCCCCTAGTCCTTGGTATGCCATGTACACTGAAGGCCGAATGGAACCAAACGACGCTGAGTTTTGAAAATACATCTGCCTGAAGCAGAAGTTGGGTTATACCTTTTATATCATGAATCAAAGAGAATCCGGCAAAATCGCCGAAAAAATAGCGCAGACCCATCTCCGATCCAAAGGTTACCAAATCATTGCCGTGAACTGGCAGTACCATCATCTCGAAATTGACATCATTGCCCAACAAGGGGATGAGCTGGTGATCGTTGAAGTCAAATCAAGGGAAGGAATTGGGTTTGAGCATCCCCTGGATGCCATTTCTCAACAAAAAATGCAGCACCTGATCAATGCCGCAGAAGCATTCATCCAGCTTTCAGGCTGGGACAAGGATACCCGGTTCGACCTGATTACCATCGTTTTTGACGGAAGTAACGGACAATATGAACTGGAACACTATGAGGATGCCTTCAATTCAGAGGCATAATGATGAGAGCTTAAGACTGAAAAACATCCATTCATGAACATTGAAGAAATCCGCGATTTTTGCCTGTCGCTACAAGGAACGACGGAAAGTTTCCCGTTTGATGAAACCACACTTGTATTCAAGGTAATGGGCAAGATGTATTGCCTGATGAACCTGGAAGGTGAACCAGGGGTCAGCCTCAAAAACACGCCCGACAAGGTATTGGAGATGAGAGAACAATATGATTGTGTCATCGAGGCATACCATATGAACAAGGTGCACTGGAACACGGTAATGATTGACCATCCACTACCCGATGCCAAGCTCAGGGAGTGGATTACCGATTCATATGAATTGGTGGTTTCGGGACTGACACGAAAACTGAGAGAAGAATTAAAAAACATCAAAATATGAATGAATTCACATTAACGGAAGAGTATATCGAACTGATCAGGCTATTAAAATACCTGAGATGGGCCGAGACCGGTGGGCATGCCAAAATGATGGTGGAAGAAGGCCTGGTGAAATTAAACGGTAACGTCGAATTTCGCAAGAGAGCCAAATTGCGAAAGGGAGATGTCGTGGAAGTTGAAGGGCAAACCGTAAGGATCACATAAAAAAAAACAAGGAACCTGTGGCTCCTTGTTTTTCCTGATGCACTGCCTCAGGCAGTTTGTCGCAGCAATTTCAATGTATCGTTTACCGATGACATTTTACTGATACTTTCATCTTCAATATTTACCTTAAATATGCTTTCAAGGTAATAGGTAAAAATTTTCCAGTCAGTGGTATCAAAATGGAGATCTTCCTCAAAGGTGGCATCCAGGGAGATACTTTCCTTGCGGACACCAGTCTTGCGAAGGGCTCTGTAGAGATTCCTCCTGATCTTTTTGTTTTCCATAACCAAATGAATTTAAATCACTTCTTCAATTCAAAGTATCGAACAAATGAGTTTCGGGGTCAAAAATACATCTTTTTTAAATACATCTGATAAATCCTTAACAGAATTTAACCTAACCTACTTATCCTTAGAACATTAATATCACTAAAAGTCGCATCAGCCAAGGCTTTCAGCAATTTTGGCAGATGTTTACTTATCGTTAATCAATTGTGATATCCACTCTGTTTTAAGCAGACTGTAGATTTCAAGGTCCAAAAACTTATTGGTATGGAACTCCCCGCTTCGTTCGATACCTTCAAACTGGAAACCAAGTTTGCGCGGAATAGCGGAGCTCTTCACATTTCCTACGGCCACCTTTATCTGTACCCTGTTGCAATCAAGATTGCGAAAGGCGAAATCGGTGAGTTTTTTTACGCTCCGGACCATAATCCCTTTCCCTTGCATGGTTTCAGCCAACCAGTATCCGATTTCGGTTTTGCGATTCACCTTGTCGCTGTCCTTGTATCCAACCAAGCCGGCAAATTCACCCTTATACCAAATCGTATATACTTCATCCCCCGACTCCTTGCGAATCTTTAATAGATGCCTGACAAAATGTTCGGTATCCTCCAGCTTTCGGGTCTGGTCCACAAAAGGAAGCCATTTTCTCAGATAATGACGGTCACGGTCAATCGTTCCAAAGATGATCGGGGCGTAAGACAACCTCATTTGGTCGAGTTGTATCTGATCATCCACAATCAGGTATTCCATTGGGAGCATATTTAGTTTATTTTCAAAACTGAACCATTTAAAATCCTTAAATCCTGAACTATTTACCATCTATTCCAGATTCCTTTACCAGCTCAAATACCTGGGCAGGAAACAGTGGTGTTTGTTCACAAGAAATGAGAATCCGCCCTTCATTGGAGACTGTCACACCCTCTGTTTGAGACATAAAAAGCATACCCAGGTCAATCCGTAAACTGTCTCCTGAGAATGGTTTGCCCGACTTAAAATTCTTGAAAATCCAGACAAAAGGCTTCATCTGGGCATACCCCGACAAAGCAATGATCTTGCCATTTGGACTGATGTCGGCACCGGTGACCAGACCACCAGCTGCAAATTCACCCCGCCTCCTTGCCACACTTTCCTTTTCGCTAAAGTGCAGGACATAGAGGGCAGTCCGTTCATTTTTCCAATCCTTGGTAAAGAGGTAAAGTGAATCATTGCTGACAATCAATGCTTCGCAATCATAAGGATGGGAATGGGCGGTATGGTTAAAATCCGTCTGGTCTTCATAGGTATAACCCATAAATTTTGCCGATACAACCTTGTCTCCATTCTTAGGCAGCAGCGTTTTGGGAATCCTGTAAATCCCCAGGTTCCGGCGGTTGCCTCCATTATTCCCGGTGTCTGCTACATACAGGTATTTTGAATCCTGGGCGATGTCTTCCCAATCCACATTGGTTGCGTTGTCAACACGGACCCTCGCGCGAATGGTTCCATTATCATCAACCCCATACACTGCTGCCTCACCGCCACTGTCATTGACAGTCCAAAACAAACCATTAAAATATACCATTCCCGAGTTTTCGTTCAGTTCATCGCTGAATCGGAATATCGAAACAGCAGTAATCGACTCCGGATTTAAATAATTGGCAGCAAATTGTGATAAGACAGGTCCCGAAAAGGCCAATCCGGCAAATAAAAGCTGGATCTTCACCCTATGTAGGTAAAACAATCTCATAATCATACGAAGTAAAAAACGAAATACAAATATAAAGGTTAGCATTTAATGATTTCTAATATGAAACACCTTTGGCTCTCCATCACGGTTAAGGCCATTTGTCCGCAAATGTACCCATTTCCAGAACCCGATATCTCAATCCCAGTCAATTCAATAATCAAATATGAAACATGGCTCTCGCATAAGTATATACCAGATACAACTTTATAATTTTTAAATTTGCCACAAAGCTTTATTTAAAATGAAAAAAACATACTGGGTATTGGTTTTGATATTGGTGACGCTCTCCATATCGTGCACCAACGCAGGCAAGCCGGCAAACGGCACTGTCATTGTAATATCAACCGAAATGGGGGATATCAGATTACGGTTATACGATGAGACTCCACAGCACCGGGATAATATCATCCGTCTGGTCAGGGAAAATTTTTATGACAGCCTGTTGTTTCATCGGGTTATACAAAATTTCATGATACAAGGTGGAGATCCGGAATCACGTCGTGCAGAACCCGGAGCCCGCCTGGGCAGCGGGGGTCCGGGATATACCGTGCCTGCCGAAATAAAGGAAGGTCTTTATCACAAGAAAGGTGCGCTGGCAGCCGCACGTATGGGAGATCAGGTAAATCCTGAGAAAAACTCAAGCGGTTCACAATTTTACATCGTGCAGGGAAAAGTGTGGCGTCCGGGAGAGTTAGACACCATGGAGATTCAACGGAATTCAGGGCTCCAGCAGGCCATCTTCCGAAAACATTTTGATGCAGCCCAGGCTGAATTAAACCAATTCAGGCAGAACAATGACTCCATTGGATTTTCAATCAGGGTAGCTGGATTACGGGAAGAGGCAGACAGTATATTCCAGGCTTCCCCAAAGTTCACCCTCACCCCCGAACAGCGTGAGCTTTATACCACCATAGGAGGATACCCCTCGTTGGATGGAGGGTATACCGTTTTTGGAGAAGTAATTGAAGGGCTGGAGGTTATCGACCGCATCGCTGCCGTTCAGACCGATCCTGCGAACAGACCACTCAAAGATGTCAGGATGAGTATCCGCATTGAAGAATGATTTGAATTCACAAGTTGGTTCAATTCTTGCATAGAATCAGAAAAATATTGATGCATAGAATGATAAGAAAATCAGGTTGGTGGCTGGCAGCATGGATGATGATCCTTTTGTCTGAAGTTGCCGGAGCACAGACACATAAAGTAATCATTTCCACAAACCTGGGGGATATGACATTTATCCTGTACGATGACACCCCAAAGCACCGGGATGCCTTTCTCCAACTGGCCTCAGAAGGATATTATAACGGCACTTTGTTTTACAGGGTCATCAACCAATTTCTGATACAAGGAGGCTCCAGGTCTTCCAGGAATGCAGCTCCGGGCAAAAGAATCGGTTATGGGGATCCGGATAAAACCGTCGATGATGAAATCCTTCCGAAGTATTTTCACAAGAAAGGTGCATTATGTGCACCCCGGCAACCCGATGAAATCAACCCCTTCAAACAGTCTGACATTTCACAGTTTTATATCGTCATGGGACGTCAGTATACGGCAGGTCAGCTCGATACGATGGAGATGGCGGTCAATAACCCAATCAAAAAGAAAATCACCGACCGCATATTGAATCCTGCAGTCAGGGAAAAACTGGCCAGGCTTCGCGAGGAAAACAAAGCAGAAGAGTTCAGGGCCATGGCAGAACCGTTACGTCAAAGTATCGAAGCGGAATATTCATTGCAACCAGGGACACTTGAATTTTCGGAAGCCCAAAGAAAAGCTTATACCTCCGTGGGGGGATATCCGGATCTTGACGGCAAGTACACTGTTTTTGGAGAGTGCATTGCGGGATTCGAGGTCATTGATAAAATTGCCGCATTGAAAACGGATGATAACGACAGGCCTTTCACTGATGTGAAAATCACCGTAAAAACCGTTAGATGATGAAAAACCTTACCATGCTTTTCAGGGTGTTGATTTTATCTGCAACTATCATATTGCATATACAGTGCGGACAGCGGAACAACACAAAAGACGAATCGGCAAAACAACCTGCACCTCAACAGAATGAAGATATCCAATGGAAAGAGGCACTCGCCTCCCTGGTAACCATCAACACTTTTGATAATGACAGGATCCTGGAAATCGGACAAGGATTTTTTGTCGACAGCCAGATTGTGGTTACCCGGCTATCATTCTTTAATGAGGCCAACCGGGCCCTGATCTTTCCCCACGACGGAGAAAAGGGCTTCGAGGTGGATGGATTTTTATATCTCGACAGAATCAGTGACCTCATATTATTAAAGGTATCGGCAGTGAAAAGGCCACCTTTGGAACTTTTCAGGGGGCAGGCACCTAACTCGGCCAAATCATTTATCGTGTCAAAACCTGCCGGTGCAACATTGCAGCTTAGGACAGGACAGGTAGAAGGCTACTCGGTAGTAGCCGGTCTGCCGCTTTACCAGGTTTCGAACCAGATTCTCAGAAGCAGTTTTGGCGCCCCGCTTTTTGTCAGTAACCGCCAGGTCATCGGCATAGGATTTTCCGACGTAGTCGACTATAAACAGAGAAGTCTTGCCGTACCTTCAACCATTATCACAGAGTTACTCCACAAGGCGGGAAGGGAGGCCAGGCCCCTGGCTGAAACAAGAAGCCAGACCGACCGGAAAAAATCGGAAGAGAACAGCCGGATACGCGGAGTCAGGATATCGACCGAAGTTGGTGACATTACCATCCGCTTGCTCAATGAAATTCCGGAGTATCGCGACAATTTTATCAGGCTGGCAGAGGAAGGATTCTATGACAGCTTACTGGTTCACAGGGTCATTGGCGGATTTGGCATTCAGAGCGGTGCAGCCGACACCCGCTATGCAGGCAAGGATGATGTCGTTGGATGGAAAGGACCGGGATATACGCTTCCGGCACACATAACTCCCGGAAAATTCCATCGTCGCGGGACGGTTGGCTCACCCCGCAAACCTGACCGGGAAAACTCCAGAAAAAGATCGGATGGGTCACAGTATTATATCGTATCAGGCAGGAAATACACTGATCTTGAGCTGAACGAGATCGAAAAGGAAACGGGATATCGGTTCACTCCTGCACAGCGCGAGGTATACCGGACCGTAGGCGGGGCTCCCCATCTGGATGGCAGCTATACCATATTTGGAGAAGTCACTTCGGGAATGGAAGTGGTGGATGCCATTTCCAAGGTGGAAGTCGGACGGGAATTCAGGCCAGTCAGGGACATCCGGGTCCAGAAAGTCACTATCCTCAGGTAAACCTGGCCATCGGGAACAAAAGACATCTTGTAATACAAACTCAAATGTCGGCATAGGCCAGGGTTGCAATGCTGACCAATCCAGCCCCACCCTCCAACAGTGTTGTGGCAGCTGCCTCCAGCGTTGATCCGGTGGTCACCACGTCGTCGACGATCAGAATATGTCGACCTGCAATAGTTGCCGGCTCGGCCAGGGAAAAAATACCTTCCACATTCTGCCACCGGCTGAATCTGGATTTTCGGGTTTGCGTTTCCGTGTAGGAATTCCTCACAAGGCAATTGGGGACCATTGGTTTTTTGAGCACTTCAGCCAAACCGGCAGCAATCCATTCACTTTGGTTATATCCTCTCTGTCGCAGTTTCGAGGGATGGAGAGGTATAGGTACTATCATATCGATCTTGCCGAACTTAGCATCCATGAGGTCAAATCCCATCCATCTGCCCATGACCGAACCAATTTCCCTGGCACCCTTATACTTTAAATGATGTATGAGGTGCTGATAACGACTTCCTTTCCGGAAAAACAGCCAGGAGGTGGCATGTTCGATCTTAACCCTACCCCAGAAAAGCTGTGCGACCTTATTCGCCTCATCATTGTGGAACCGGGTCTTGGGCAGGTCAAACATACAGTGAAGGCATAGATACTTTTCATGTTCAAAAAGCTTGCGGCCACATGCCAGACATAATTCAGGAAAGAAGATTTCCAGCAAACTTCCAATCCAATCAGCAATCAATTTCTTCATTCATATTTGAGATTATTTTTAGGGCCTTCCATAATATTTGAAATTTTACACTCCAAGGAAAACTCAGGTTTTACACATTATATATCATGCAAACAGCCATAAAAATAAGACATTTACCATTTGGTTTATTGCACATTTGCTCTTTTTTACAGATTTTTCCCCAGGGTAATCGTTTTAAATAACCTGGGATAATCTCCAACCGTTGATTTATACAGGTACATTCAGCTTCTTGTCATGCTCGCTCAAGTACATGAAATCCGAAAGCTTAAATCTTATAATAAAGAAAGCTTCAGGCATATGTATTGGCTATTTAATATAATTCAAAACAAGACCCATTCCCATACCCCTTAGATTCAGGTGCATAGTCATCAAATCCTATAATTATTCTAAATAAGCACCCCGAACCCTGACAAACTGATTACGGAATGATATTTTGCTAATTTTGGAGTCACAACTTCTGACTAAGTTTTAACAGGCCTGTCGTTTATATTTATGTTAGGAAATTTTGGTTCATATTTACGGAGAAGTATTTTTCTCGTACTGCTGATTGGCGTTATTACAGGGGTCATCATTACCCTGTCGGCCAACAAGGCCATTGAGGCCACCTCCACAACAGAATTTTGCATGAGTTGCCATGTCCATCCCCATGTTTTTGATTCATGGAAGAAGTCGGTACATTATGACACTCCCAGTGGCATCCAGGTGCAATGTGTTGATTGTCACCTTCCTCCAAAAGGCGAAGGTTACCTGGTCGAAAAGATACGTTTGGGGGCAAAAGATATTTATGGATTCCTGTTCAAGGATAGTGCCGAATTCAATTGGGAAGCCAAAAGGACGGTCGAAATGGCACAACATTTCACCTACCAGGAATCTTGTATCGGATGCCATCAGAACATATTTCCCCGTAATCTCTCAAAGGAAGGTCTGGATGCGCATCTATATTATTCCATGAACGAAAAAGACCTGTTATGCCTTAACTGCCATATTGATGTCGGCCACTACGATCCCAACCGGGTTCATTCAGCCAATGTCAATTTTGGATCGACAGCGATGGCAGCCAAGGAGATCTACACCGATTCTGCCGTCGTGAACAGTCATGAAGACTTTGTCGAGACGATCCCCAACACGAGTGTATCCTTTAAGATGGTTGCCATACCCGGCGGTTCCTTCCAGCTTGGAAGTCCGGAAACCGAACCCATGCGAAACGCCGATGAAGGTCCTGTTAAGACAGTGACCGTAAGTCCGTTCTTTATGGCTGAGGTGGAAGTTACCTGGAATGAATATCTGGCATTTTATGCCGAAACTGCAGGGGAAGGCCGTTCGACCGACACCGAAGGCTCCAGGACCCAATCACAGGTAGATGCCATTACAGGACCCACTCCTCCTTATGGCCAACCTGACCAGAACTGGGGCATGGGAACGCGACCGGCAATAACCATGAGCTATCATGCTGCGGAAACCTACTGCAGATGGCTTTCTTCAGTTACAGGCAAGAATTATCGTCTGCCAACAGAAGCCGAGTGGGAATATGCAGCCAGGGGCGGTACACAAACACCTTATTTCTTTGAAGGTGAACCCAAGGATTTCAAGGAAGGTGGTCTTTTCAAGAAACGCAACAATACGATAGATAAATATGTGATTTATCAGGACAATTCCATGTCCAGGACACAGCAACCCGACATCGTGGAAGCTAACCCCTTCGGATTAAAGAATATGCTGGGCAATGCTGCCGAGTACACTGCCGACTGGTACGATCCGGAGGCCTACAGCAAACTGCAAGACGGAGCCGTTGACCCGAAAGGCCCGGCAACCGGTAATGAAAGGGTAATCAGGGGAGGTTATTTCCGCAGTGAGGCAGGAGCCGTCCGCAGTGCTGCACGTGACTTTACCAAAACTGCCGATTGGCTGAAAACAGACCCACAGATGCCAAAAAGCATTTGGTGGCTTTCCGACTGTAACTTTATCAGCTTCAGGGTAGTTTGTGATTTTGACGATAAGACTGGTAATTATTCATCCAATACAACAAAAATTCCATAATCATGAAAGAAAATAACTTTTCAAGAAGAAAGTTCCTGACGGGTGCCGCAGCGATCGGCGCTGTTGGAGCAGTTGGTTTCAACCCCCTTGCTTCCTGTACCTCAGGTGGCGGAGGCAGTAACGCCCCAGCCGGAGGCGGATCATTCAAACAATTGAGTGACCTTTTCATACCTCCCATGCTTGAGACAGCCCCCGACGGTGCACCACTGAGGGCTGGAGTTATCGGTTGTGGAGGACGTGGAACAGGTGCCGCACTGAACTTTCTTTCAGCCGGACCTAACCTGACCATCACCGCACTTGGTGATGTTTTTAAAGACCGTGTGGATTCATGCAAGGCAAAAATCAAGGAGGATTTCAACATCGACGTTCCCGAGGAAAACTGCTTTGTAGGTTTCGACAATTTTGAAAAAGTGCTCGCGGCTGATGTGGATATCGTGTTGCTTTGCACTCCTCCCGCATTCAGGCCCGACCATTTTGAGGCTGCCGTGAATGCCCGCAAACATGTATTTATGGAAAAACCGGTTGCCGTTGACCCGGTTGGTATCCGTAAGGTCATGGCTACAGCCAAGGTGGCCGAAGGACTTGGATTGAAAGTGGTTACCGGCACACAACGCCGTCACCAGTCTGACTATATCGACATCTACAAGAAAGTGGCTACCGGAGAGATTGGTGATATTATTTCAGCCAATGCATACTGGAACCAGAGTAAGCTGTGGCACCGCAATCCACAGGCCGACTGGAGCGAAATGGAATATATGATCCGCGACTGGGTGAACTGGCTCTGGCTTTCGGGTGACCATATCGTCGAACAGCATGTCCACAATATCGATGTCATCAACTGGTTTACGGGAACCCATCCTACCAAAGCTGTAGGTTTTGGTTCACGTCAACGCAGGGTAACCGGCGACCAGTTCGACAACTTCTCGGTCGACTTCATATACGACAACGGTATGCATATGCACAGTATGTGTCGTCAGATCAATGGATGTGCAAATAATGTAAGCGAATGGATCAGGGGAACCAAGGGTTCGACAAACTGCGTCAACAAAATATATGACGTGGCCGGAAATGAAATCTATTCACACGACTATGGCACCAATGAAAAAGGTGAAGCAAACCGTGGACCAAAGGTCAATCCTTACGTTCAGGAGCACATCAACCTGGTAACCTGCATCCGTCAGAACCTTCCGATCAACGAAGCAGAAGGAACAGCCATCAGCAACATGGTAGCCATTATGGGTAGGGTTTCGGCTTACACAGGCAAGGAAGTAACCTGGGACGAAATGATGAATTCCGACATGAAACTCGGGCCAACCACTTATGTCATGGGAGATGTCGGCATTGTCGGTACAGCAACGGTTGCCATTCCTGGCGAGGCTTCACAGGATTAATTTTTTTTAGAATCAAATCAACCAACTCTATAGGAGGCTGCTCGAAAGGGCAGCCTTTTTTTGCATTATATAAGTCCACATCAAATCCCTTACCGAGTCGTACTTGGAATATATATCGAATAGTGATAGAATAGTTATGGAATAATGATAGCTATATGATAAGCTTCAAAGATGTTGTGAAATTATATCCAAATACACTACCGGCACCAAATGGGTATAGGGGTTAAAGGGAAGTAAATTTAAGCTTGAAACTGTTGATGAATCGCTTGTCAGTAAACGATCATACTCAGGAAAGAAAAACAAAGGAGGGCATTTTCCGGAATCGAAATGCCCTCCTTTACAATTATTCTTGTCGGCCTCTATGCTTTAGTGCTACGGCCGAGAATAAAACGATCGTATAACCAAAGCAGTATGACGGCCGACAAGGCGATACCCGCAAAGACATAACCAATATGGTAAGGATGCAGGTTATCCCAGAGGAAGCGTGTCAGCTCATCGGGAGCCATACCCATTTTTGATGCTGCTTCATTGAAGAAATCATTTTTGGAGTAAGCATCGGAGATTTCAGGAAGATCCAGTCCCCGATTGACAACCTCCTTACGCAGTAGATAAAACTTGTCGGCCATGCGTTCAAACGGACCGCCTGAGATCCATCCTGCAAGCTGGTGGCCGGCAGCGATCGGCAGGAAAGAGGTGCCCATATAAAGTGCCTTTTTGTCGTTGGGAGCGATACGCCCTATATATTCCGTAAACTTTGGCGAACTGGCCATTTCTCCCCAGCTAAAAATCAGGATTCCCAGCAGGATCAGCCATCCACTTTGCGAAAAGAACATCATGCCTACACCACCGCTCAAAACCAAAATACCACCCATCATGGCGGAAAGTGGCCTGAAACTCATGACCAGGGAAGAGATCGCCAACTGGAACACGATGATGAAAAAGGCATCCATGCTGGAAAGGGTGACAGCCGAAATGGTACCTTCAGCCGTGCCGATTGATTCGGCCAGCCAAGGCCAAATGTTGTGTATTCCCTGATATAGGACACCCGTATCAACCCACTGGTCAACAAAAACAGGAAATGAATAATAAAGCTGGTTGAAGGCAGTCCAGAACAAGATCATAATGACAAGGAACAATACGTATTTGCCATCGCCTAGTGCTTCCTTGATATTTCTGAACGCCTTTAATACAGTACTACCTACAGAAACCTTGCCGTCCCTGACAATAGGATCCCTGAAGAAAAAAATGGTAATCAGGTAGTTGACCGACATGGTCAGCATGGAAATATAAAATACATAATCCCAGCTCTTGTTCAGCACAATGCCGGCTATAAACGGACCGATGAATCCACCGATATTAACCATCATGTAAAAGATCCCAAATCCGATGGATGAGGTTTCTTCATTGGTGGTCCGGGCAATCATGGCTGAAATGATCGGTTTGAATAGTGCCCCGCCAACACAAGTCCAGATATAGGCAAAAAATACCCATCCAAAAGTGTCAAACGACCTGATCATGTAGAAACCTGAAATGTATACCGTAAAAGAGAGAAGCAACATACGGGTATATCCCAGCTTGTCGGCAATGGCACCCGTGATGATGGGGAGGAAATAGAGCAGCATGGAACCTGTTCCCATAATCACCCCCTTCTCTGCCTGTGACAACCCTAAAGCCCCGGTATCTTTCGAATTCACAAGATACAAGGCAAAGGCCATATAAAATCCATACCATGCCCACCGTTCAAAAAGTTCAATGATATTGGATGCCCAAAATGTCCGGTTGTACTGCTTAAAAACCTGTCCTATCTTCACAATGGTAATTTTAAAAAGTTAATCCCCGAAAATAGCAATTTTGGCCGGAGTTCAACCTTAAAAATATTCATCTTGAATGTCGGATGAAAACAAAAAGACTTGTGTCCCAAAAGTCGGATACTTTATAGGAAATCAATAAGTCAAAAAAATGGTGTATATCCAAATTTGAAGGGACTCAGAACCCGAAGATATTGGTGGAAAGGGCAAGAATGATAATGGCGGCCACAACAATCAGCAGAATGATAAACACATAGATGGTACCCTTCTTCAGCCCCTCCCTTACATTTTCCCTTCTTTCAATGGTTTGGAGTGATTCAATGGCACGGATCAGTCGCTCCGGAGCCTTTTCTCCTTTTACGATATAATCAGTTGCCCCCAGTTTAATGATCCGGACTGCGGTTTCAACATCATTCTGGCCGCTCAGGAAGATAAAGGCGATGTTGGGATAGGTTTCGCGAACCTTTCGCATTAGGTCGAGACCCGTAAAGCCAGAATAGGCATAATTCAACACAACTATATCCGGTTGGAGACTGATCTTTGAAAGGCATTCCTCGGTACTGTTGAATGAATGGACCTGTTTGTACTTATTGGCCTTTAAGGCACCGGTTATCAGACTGTTATACACAGGATTATCCTCAACAACAAATATGAGCGGATTTCTGATGTTTTTCATTTCCCAATCATTAAGTTTAGTATAGTAAAAGCGGTTGTAAATTAATACTTTTTTCAGTTAATCGCAATTCGGGTTACACTTAATTGAAAACTGGAATAACTCCATTAAGATACTGTCAAAAAACGCTAAAGCATCAGGAATATTATCATTTAGGGGCCAAAATGAAATTCAGACACTACTTTAATAAAATATCAGGGCATTAACGCTAAAAATCTCCCCCGACATGTCGAAGATTTCTTCAATTATTCTCATTTTTGGTTCGGATACCACGGGAACGAAATATCTGACCTTATCCGTTGAACATATAACAAATCTATCATGCTGCTTGTTATCGACATTGGGAATACAAATATTGTTTTCGGCATCAACGATGGATCCGGTTGGATCTCGGACTGGAGAATCCAGACCGACATCAATAAGACAGCCGATGAATATGAAGTGATTTTCAGATCGCTTTTATCCAGTGGTGATTTTGGACAAATAAACGCCGTGGTCCTCAGCAGTGTGGTTCCGCCTTTGGTCCAGCCCATCATTGACATGCTCTCGAGATTACTGAAGATCAACCCTGTTTTGTTAGGTCCCGAGATATATGACCAGTTACCCATTCGCATATTGAATCCCTATCAGATTGGATCCGACCTGGTAGCCAATGCGCTGGCGGCATATGACAAATACGGAGAGTTTGTGACCGTGATTGATTTCGGGACGGCATTGACATTTACTACTGTTGGATCACAAGGCCAGATTTTGGGTGTTGCCATTGCACCGGGTTTGAATACCGCAGTGAATGCCCTGGCCGGCAAAACCGCCCAATTGCCCAGGGTTCACCTCATACCGCCCCCATCGGTACTCGGACAAAACACGACGCATGCCATTCAATCCGGCGTGGTACTGGGATATGCCGGTCTTGTTGATTCAATAATCGCACGGATCAACAAGGAGCTGAAACGAAACGTAATCGTGGTTGCCACCGGTGGCTTGTGTGAAATCATGGCCCCCATCATTCCATCCATCAACCATGTGGAACCGTTACTTACACTTAATGGACTTAAGCTTGTCAACGAATATTCGGCATCCTGATGACCTGCCCAAACGTTAATTTTTAAACCATCCCTCCCGACAGTCATGCTTGAATAATGCCCTATGTTTTGTAATATTGTGGCTGTTTCCGTAACAAGAATTTCGGTACCGGGAAAGCAATATTATTTTTAAAAATTAGTTTATTCCATCAGAAAAACGAACTGATTGAAGATAAGATTTATACATACCGTTCTGCTTTTTTTGTTAACCGGTTGGATAACCGGTTGTTCGACTGAAAAAAACACCAGGGTATCAAGGGCATATCACAATCTCACCTCCCATTACAACATATATTTTAACGGGAAGGAGAGCATGAAGGCAGGTTTGGCAAGAGTTGACCAGAGCGTTGATGACGATTATACCCGCATACTGCCTGTTTACAAGGAAAGTTACCCCACCTCGGCATCAGCCGCAAAGCCTGACATGGAAAATGCTATCCTGAAAGGAAGCAAGCTTATCCAGAATCACTCCATCACCAATAAACCGAAACGAAGAAGGATCAGGACCCGAAACTATCAGGAATTTGCAAGGAAGGAAGAATTTAACAACTGGATTGACGACAGTTACCTTTTAATCGGGCAAGCATATTTCTACCAGCACAACTTCATGTCGGCCATTGAAAATTTTTCATTTGTAATGCGAAAGTTTTCAGAGGAAGAGACCAAATTCGATGCCATGATCTGGCTTGCCCGAAGCTACGGCGAAATGGAAAGGTTTACCGAGGCATTCGAAATGCTTCAGGCGCTTCAGGCAGATCCGGGATTTCCCAAGCGTCTTGAAAAGGAACTCGCCAAGGTTAATGCCGACTTCTACCTGAAACAGAACGAATATTCCGATGCCATCAAGCTGCTTGAAATCGCTTTGGACAAATCACGCTCCCGAAAGGAAAAAGCCCGAATCCATTTTATCCTGGCACAACTATACCGCGAGACAGGAAATCTTTCAAAGGCTTCGGAAGCTTTCCTGGCAGTACCGAAATATAATCCACCCTATAAAATGGCATTTAATGCCCGGATCAATGCTGCAGGATTATATACCGGTGAAACCAGTGCCGAAGAGTTAAAGAAGGATCTGAACAAGATGCTTCGGGATGAGAAAAACCTTGAATTCAGGGACCAGATCTATTTTGCCCTCGCGAATATCTATTTCCGTGAAGGCAATTCCACCCAAGCCATCGAAAACTATAAAAAATCGGTTGCCACCAGCGTTGACAATGACTATCAAAGAACACAAAGTTCACTGACGTTGGCCGAGATTTATTTCAGTGATAAAAAATACAGGGAATCCCAGGCATATTACGACACGGCGATGATGGCCATGGATAAGGCCTATCCCGGCTACCAGGAAATCAATATCCGGTATAACGGCCTCACTCGCCTGGTTGAAAATCTGGAAACGGTCGAGGTGCAGGACAGCCTTCAGAATCTTGCCCGTATGTCCGAAAGTGAAAGAAATGCCCTGATTGACAAATGGATTGCACTCGAGCGCCAAAAAGAGCGGGATGCCGAAATGCTGGCCAACCAGCAGAGTATGCAAAGTAATTATTACAGGGCCAACGAATACAGGCTTGGATTAGGAAGAGCCGACGAAGGCGGCGGATGGTATTTTTATAATCCGCAGACTGTCTCTTATGGACGTACGCAGTTCCAGCAACTTTGGGGGCGCAGGAAACTGGAAGACGACTGGCGCAGACAGAACAAGGGCACATTCTCTGATGAAGAATTGGGTGATTTCGCCGAATTGGTTGACTCATCACTAATGGTTCCCAGAGAGACGGACCCCATGAAAAGGGAGTATTATACCCAGGACTTGCCCGTTACGGATTCATTGATGGCCATATCGCACGATAAAATAAGGGATGCACTTTATAATGCCGGAAAGATTTTCAAATCAGATTTTAACGACTACCCTCGTTCAGCTGAAGCATTTGAGGATCTGAACCGCAGGTACCCCAATAACATTTACCTTTTATCGGCACTCTTTGATCTTTATGATGTTCACGAACTGATGGGTAACCGAGATAGGGCCCTTTATTACCGTGACATGATCGTCCAGCGGTATCCGGAAAGCAATTACGCCCAATACTTGCTGAATCCCAACTTCTTCACGGAAATGCAACAAAAGCAGGAAACCCTGAACCGTTTGTACCAGGATGCATTCAGGGATTATAAGGCAGGACGGTATACTGAACTCAGGAATCTCACCTCAAGCATGAAAGAGCTGGGCCCTGACAGTCTCCTTCTCTCCAAGATTGACTTTATTGCAGCGGTTTCCATGGGAGCCACCACCAACATGCGGACGTTTGAAAATGAATTAATTACCTATATCAAAAATTATCCGAAAGCGGAAACCACCCCCCTGGCAAACGAGATTCTTACCCTTATTCAGGACAGTACATTGGCCGATTACCAGAAACTGGTTGATTTGGGCTACCTGCATGACGAAATTCAGAATACGGAAGTGATGGAAGGAACCACTCCGGAAAATGATGAATTTGGAGGCAAGTTCAGCTATGATGAAGAACTTGTACACTACTTTGTCATCGCCTACCCAAGAAATGCCAATCTCGACCTGAACCGGTTGAAGTTTGACATCGCCAACTATAACCTGGATCATTATACCCGCTATGATTTCGATGTTGAAGGCGAGAATCTGGACACCAATACCTCCCTTTTGGTTGTCCGCTCTTTGGGGAATAAAGAGCAGGCATTGATCTATTTCCGGGCCATTATCAGGAAAGCGGAAGTATTCAGGACCCTGAATGGAACAGAATATTACAACTTCGTCATATCCTCTACCAATCACCGCCAAATCACAGCGGATCAGTCAATCGCCGAATACTTGCGATTCTACCTGAAAAATTACAGCCGTTTTATCGGACCTGATTTCTCGGAAGAAGAAATCCAGGAGTCGCCTGAAGAGTTGATGGCCAGGGCACAACGGGAGGATGAAATTTTGGGTGAAGGCGGAAGGTTTGTTTCTGTGGATGTCCCCGTGGTTGAAGCCATGTTTTCCCCAGCAATCGACACTATCCAGAGTTTTGTCATCGCAGTCAATGACAAGAGCATCTCACTGAGACCGGTCCTTACACAATTTGCCGAATTCAACAGAAGGGAATTCCGTTTGTGGAACCTGACATCCGAAATCAGGCAATCCAAGGAATACCAGTATGTAGTGATAACCGGAATCCCAGGTTATACCGAAGGAATGTCTTACTTCAGAAAGGCCATCACGGAAAGATCTCTTTATACTGCCCTTGGTAGAATTTCATACCGAAATTTCCTGATCACAGGAAGGAATTTGCAAAGACTGACAGATAATGAACAGGTCGATACTTACCTTGATTTCTTCAGGACCAATTATATCCAAAGAGCAGGTCAGGTACCATCAACAGGCAACCAGCCTGCCCCAACAGGACAAAACCAATCCCAGGCGCCAGCGATTTCTGAATCGGGACAGGCAACCAACACTTCTGTAGACAACGGCACTGAATATTCAGGTCCTTATTCAACAAATACAGGCGGCAACCACCAGTTTATCCTTGTTGTTCCAAACGAAGGATTCAACAAGCAACAATTTCTGGAAAACCTGCGAAGTTTTAACCAAAGCAGCTACGGCACCTTGAATTTGCAGGTTTCGGAATCCACACTTGATGACTTCCGTATACTGGTCCAGATTTCAGGACTCAACGATAAGGCCACTGCTTTGGAATACCTAAGAACCATTGTACAGAACCGGACAATATTTACCCCTCTTGAAAATGCCGATTACCGGAACTTTATCGCAACACCGGAAAATCTGGCTATCTTTATGAGGGAGAAAAATATAACCGAATACATGGACTTTTACAGGCAATTTTACCTGAATCGCTGACAATAATCCCAGGCACAGCGGTTAAAGTTTGTTAAGGGGACACTTCACGGGCCTGATTTTTGTTCTATTGCAAACGAACTTTAGTGAAAGGAGTATGAGAAAAATTCGCATATTATGGGTTGACGATGAAATTGACCTGCTAAGGCCTCATATCATTTTCCTTCGTGAAAAGGATTATGAGGTTGAAACGGCCAACAACGGCGCTGATGCCCTTGAAATAGTCAGCAAAAGTCATTTTGACATTATTTTTCTCGATGAGAACATGCCAGGTCTCAGTGGACTTGAAACCCTCAACAGAATAAAAAACATCGTGCCCAATGTTCCCGTGGTCATGATTACCAAAAGCGAAGAAGAGAATATAATGGATGAAGCCATTGGCTCAAAAATCGCCGATTACCTGATTAAACCTGTTCATCCCAAACAGATACTCCTGTCACTAAAGAAAAACATCGAGAAAAAAAGGCTGGTCACCCGCCAAACCACTTCGGCCTATCAGTCGGAGTTCACAAAAATAGGGATGAAACTGAATGACCGGCTGTCAGCCGGTGAATGGACCGAATTATACAGAAAGCTGGTTTATTGGGAGCTTGAACTAGGTACTTCCGATGATGCCGCCATGGATGAAATCCTGGTCATGCAAAAGAACGAGGCCAACATTGCATTCTTTCGCTTTATAAAAGACAATTACCTGAAATGGTTTGGGAAGTCACTGGGTGAGCGACCGATGTTGTCGACCGACATTTTCAGGCATAAGGTCTTCCCCATTCTTGAAAAAAACAGGAAAGTATTCGTCCTGGTCATCGATAACCTGCGATACGACCAATGGAGAATGTTAAGCCGCGTGGTCAATGACTATTACATTACGGAAGATGAATCTCTCTATTTCAGTATCATACCAACCGCGACCATGTATGCTCGGAATTCCATGTTTGCAGGCTTAATGCCGTCGGAAATTGAGAAACTGTACCCAGGGCTATGGGAGGATGATGATAATGAAGGCAATAAAAACCAGCATGAAGAGGAGCTACTTCGCAAACAGATGCTCCGGTTAGGCAGAAAGGAAAAACTCTATTTTGACAAGGTCTCCAATCTGAAAAGCGGAAGAAAGCTGGCCGACACCATACAGGCCATCAATGATAATGACCTGTCGGTCATGGTTTTCAACTTCGTGGACATGATATCGCATGCACGTACCGAGATGGAAATGATCAGGGAACTGGCATCCGACGAAAAGGCATACAGATCACTAACCATGAGCTGGTTCAACCACTCGTCGCTGCTCGACCTGCTGAAGTCACTGGCAGAAAACGACATCCACCTGGTAATCACCACAGATCACGGAACCATCAGGGTCAACAATCCCGTTAAAGTGATCGGCGACAGGGAAACCAATACCAATCTGAGGTACAAATTGGGCAGGAACCTGAATTACAAAGCGAAGCAGGTATTTGAGGTAACCAATCCCCGTGACGCTTTCCTGCCATCACGGAATGTCAGTACCAGTTATATTTTTGCACAGGGAAGTGACTTCTTTGTCTATCCGAATAACTTTAATTACTATGCCAATTACTACAACAACACATTTCAGCACGGTGGTATTTCGCTGGAAGAAATGATCGTTCCGGTTATAACCCTTGTTCCAAAAAAGTGAGATTTTGAAGTAAGTTAAAACCTTTGTCCCTTAAAATTAATGGATCTGGCCCTTTTTCATCTGTGCGTAGAGTTTATTCGCAAAGATGAAATCTTCTAAAACCTGGTTACCAGAGTTCAGGATCTCTTTTTTGGTCCCCTCCCAGCATTTTTCCCCTTTGTGGATGAACAGGACGCTATCGCCAATCTCAATCACGGAGTTCATGTCGTGGGTGTTGATGATAGTCGTCATGTTGAATTCTTTGGTCAGGTCATGGATCAGGTTATCAATCAGTGTTGAAGTTTCAGGATCAAGACCTGAATTGGGTTCATCGCAAAAAAGATATTTTGGGTTCAGGGCAATCGCACGGGCAATGGCCACCCTTTTTTTCATCCCCCCACTGATTTCAGAGGGGAACATATGATTGGCATTGGTAATATTGACATGATCGAGGCAGAAATTGACCCGCTTCAGCTTTTCCTTACCTGAGAAGTTGGTGAACATATCGAGCGGGAAGCGAACGTTTTCCTCAACCGTTAGTGAGTCAAACAAGGCACCTCCCTGAAATACCATGCCAATTTCCCGGCGTAGCATTTTTCTTTCCTTTTGCCTCATGGTGGTCAGGTCACGGTCATCATACATGATCTTTCCCGAATCAGGTTCAAACAATCCCAGGATGCATTTCAGCAGAACCGTCTTGCCCGATCCGCTTCGTCCGATGATCAGGTTTGTCTTTCCTGGCTCAAAAGTGGTGGAAATATTCTGGAGAACTGTCTTCTCCTCAAAGGATTTGGATAAGCCGGATACCTTGATCATGTGAGTAAGAGTCTGGTTAATATCAAATCAAACAACAATATCAGGATATTGGTATTCACGACCGCTTTGGTACTGGCCTTACCCACCTCAAGGGCGCCCCCCGTAACGAAATACCCATAATAGGCAGGGACTGAAGCAATCAGGAATCCAAAGAAAACGGATTTAACCAGCGTAAAGGTCACGTAATAGGGAATGAAAAAATACCTGATCCCATCGATATAATCGGGCACCGTGACTACCCCTGCCAGGGGGCCAACCACCAACCCTCCGACCAGCCCGAAAAAAATACTCAGTATGACAAGGAAAGGCATGATGAACACGACAGCAACAATCTTTGGAAGGATCAAGTAACTTGCGGAATTTACTCCCATGACATCCAGTGAATCAATTTGCTCGGTCACCTTCATGCTGCCAATTTCAGAGGTGATATTGGATCCGATTTTACCAGCCAGAATCAATCCTATGATGGTGGAAGAAAATTCAAGAATCAGCGTATCACGGGTTCCCAATCCGATTAATGTTTTGGGATAAAGTGGGTTCATTAGGTTATAGGCAAGCTGGATGGTCAGGATACCACCTATGAACAATGAAATGATGACGACAATCCCAATGGAATTCAGTCCCAGGGCATCGATTTCATGAAACAGCTGTCGCCCGTACATTTTATGCCGTTCAGGTTTTGAAAACACCTTCCCCAGCATCCAGAAATAGCGGCCGACATGATACAGAATATTCATGAAGTAAAAATTTCGTCTAAATTACAACTTATATCAATACACCCTTCCGGGTCAGCATCCACGGCTTTGTGGACACCATTCCAGTCGGTTGGCCTCTCATCATCGCCAAATCCTTTTCCTTTAGACATGGGCTGAACGTATCCACGATGACAGAATTCATGTATGCATTATTGAAATTTAGATATATTTGGAGAAATGAATTCTCACAAATCATGAATAATAACTACTGTGTAATAATGGCCGGAGGTATTGGCTCCCGCTTCTGGCCCATGAGCCGCAAGGACATGCCCAAACAGTTTCTTGATATTCTCGGGACAGGCAGGACACTCCTTCAGCAGGCCTTTGACAGGTTCTCGAAAGTAATTCCAACAGAAAATTTCTTTGTTGTGACCAGCGATGACTATCGTGAAATGGTTAAACAGCAACTCCCCCAATTGAATTATAACCAGATTTTGGGTGAACCGCTTCGTCGCAACACCGCTCCTTGCATTGCCTATGCAGCCAACAAGATAAAAACCATCAATCCAAACGCCAACCTGATTATTGCCCCCTCTGACCACCTCATACTGAAAGAAGAGGAATTTCTTCAACAAATCAGCAAAGGACTCGATTTTGTCGCCCATAACAGGGCGCTGCTGACGCTGGGGATCAAGCCAGGACGACCAGAAACCGGTTATGGATATATCCAGGTAGGTGAAAAAACAGATTACAAAGATTTTGATAACCTTCACCAGGTCAAGACATTTACGGAGAAACCCAACCTACAGATGGCTGAAATATTTGTGGAAAGCGGAGAATTCTTCTGGAATTCAGGGATTTTCCTCTGGTCACTCCCAACCATTCTCAGGGCTTTTGATGCGCATCTCAGCGAGGTGGCCGTACTTTTCTCGCAGGGAGAACATCTGTATAACACGCCAAACGAAAAGGCCTTCATCAATAAAATTTACTCTGAATGTATGGGTATCTCGATTGATTACGGCATCATGGAGAAATCGGACAATGTGTTTGTGCTGACTGCCGATTTTGGCTGGAGTGACCTCGGGACCTGGGGTTCTCTCTATGAAAAACAGACAAAGGATGATCTTGGAAATGTCATTGCCGGACAGAAAGTGCTGTCATATAATAACCACAATTGCATTGTAAACATGCCAAATGATAAAATTGCGGTTCTACAAGGTTTGGACGGCTATATCGTTGTTGAGTCAAACAATACCCTGTTGGTTTGCAAACGCGAGGATGAGCAGCTCATACGACAGTACGTCAATGACGTCCAGTTAAAATTTGGACCAGAATTCATATAATGGAAAGGGGGTTTTTCTTTAGTTGGAAACACCCTCCTTTATATGCATCTGTATGAAGCTTTTTCAAGAATCAAACTCTCCATGAGTTTGATTCTTGACTAAATTACTTCTCTACCCGGTTAATCCATGATTGACTTACGGAAACCGGGAGCTTTCCTGTGCTTTGTCGCTTGTTCATATGCATATGCCAGACGAAGCAAAACAGGTTCACTCCAGGCCCTTCCGAAAAAGGATATCCCAATTGGTGCCCCATGCACATAACCCATGGGTACACTGATATTCGGGTATCCCGAAATAGCGGCAGGAGAAGAACTGCTTCCGCTGAAATGATCTCCGTTGATCCAGTCGATGGTCCATGCCGGACCGTTTGTTGCCGCAATGATGGCATCCAGCCTGTTTTCATCCATGACCTTGTCAATATCTTCCTGGGAGTATTTTTTAGAATCAGACAGTGCCTGCAAATACTCCTTTGAGTCGAGACCCTCCTTTGATTGTGCCTGTTCAAAAATTTCCTGGCCAAACCAAGGCATTTCGCTTTCTTCATTTTCCTGGTTAAACCGGATAATATCTTCGAGAGACTTGACCGGTGCCGTTGCATGACCCTGAAGGTATCGGTTCAGGTCAGCCTTAAATTCATAAAGAAGAACCTGATATGAGGGCATTCCCCACTTCCGGCCATTCTCAAAAGTGACATTGTCGATGACTTCGGCACCCCGGGCTTTCAAAGTCTCCACAGCCTGATCAAAGAGCTTGTCCACCAAAGGATTAAATCCCAACATTTCACGTGCAATTCCAATTCGGGCACCGGCAAGGCCATTCGCATCAAGAAATGAGGTATAATCGTTTAATATATCGCCCCTGGTTACATGTGTTTCAGCATCCTGGTCGTCAAAACCTGCCAAAGCTCCCAAAAGGATGGCGGCATCAGATACGGTGCGGCACATAGGTCCGGCAGTATCCTGGCTGTGGGCAATGGGAATGATCCCCCTTCTGCTCCAAAGTCCAAGGGTAGGTTTTATTCCCACGACACCATTAATGCCAGAAGGACAAACGATCGAGCCATTTGTTTCTGTTCCAATTCCAATTGTACAAAGGTTGGCGGCAACGGCAGCCCCCGTTCCCGAGCTGGATCCACACGGACTTCTGTCAAGCATATAGGGATTCCTGACCTGTCCGCCACGACCGCTCCATCCACTGGATGAACGTTCGCTCCTGAAATTCGCCCATTCACTAAGGTTTGTCTTGCCCAGCAGAACAGCCCCGGCCTCACGTAACTTGGCGACAATGGGAGCATCTTCCGGTGCAACATGACCTGAAAGCGCAAGAGATCCGGCTGTGGTTTGCATACGGTCACCACTGTCAATATTATCCTTGATCATGACCGGTATGCCATGTAATGGTCCTCGAACCTTCCCCGATTTCCTTTCTTCATCCAGTTTCCGGGCAATTTCCAGTGCGTCCGGATTGAGTTCGATGACCGATTTTAAAAGCGGATCAACCATCGCAATCCGGTCGAGGTATTTTTTGCATATGGTCTCCGACGTCATTTCGCCCGATTCCATTTTTGCCTTTAATTCGGCTACCGTCATTTCGTTCAGTTCGAAATCGGCCGGATTCATTACTTCTTCAGAAAGAGATTCCCCAGCATTTGGATTTTTGCAACCGGATAGGCTTACCATGGCCAGTCCGGTGCCCGTAAGCGCTGCGGATGTCAGAAAGGTTCGTCTTTTCATGGTGTAGATTTAAAATGGCATAAGCCATCGGTTCATAAAATTGGTTCAGACAAACGAAATTACATATTTGGGATTGGATGACAACCAAAAATGAAGTGAATGTTTAATCAAACTGTTATCGATTATCAACCTTTTCAGGATACATGTCATGGTTCATCATCCGATGGTCGGCCATCGCTTCAAACTTGGTACCCTTTCGGCCATAATTGCAGTATGGGTCGATACTGATTCCACCCCGTGGGGTGAATTTCCCCCACACCTCAATGTATTTTGGATCCATAAGCCGAATCAGGTCCTTCATGATGATATTCACGCAATCTTCATGAAAATCACCATGGTTTCTGAAACTGAAAAGGTAAAGTTTCAGGCTTTTGCTTTCCACCATCAACTCGCCGGGAATATAGCTGATATAAATGGTGGCAAAATCGGGTTGACCGGTGATTGGACATAGGGTGGTGAATTCGGGTACATTGAACTTGACCCAATAATCATTGTTGGGGTGCTGGTTTTGAAAAGTTTCCAACACTTCTGGGGCATAGTCAAAGTGATAGACAGTGCCTGCTTTGCCCAAATGTGCAAATTTCTTTTTTGGTTGTTCTTCCATAACGGATAACTCAAATCTGATTGACTTTAAAAGGATTGTATGAGATATTGACATCGAATGCATCGGTTTCCTCAATCGTCTTGATCCGATTTACAATCACAACGGTCAGAGGCAACACCACAATTTCAAATACCGTTTTCACGGCTGCCTGCAGGGCAACCATGACAATCAGCTGGTTTACCGGGATTATCCCCACAAACGCAATCGTAATGAATACAAGGGAATCGATTCCCTCACCGGCCAAAGTTGAGACAATGGCACGGAGTGTAAAGCCTTTACCCTTGGTCATGAGTTTGAACTTACTCATGATGAATGCATTCACAAATGAACCAAAAAGGTAGGCAGTCAGACTTGCAATTGCAATTCGGGGAGTACTTCCAAGGACCGCTGAAAATGATTCCTGGCCACTCCAGAAAGAGGCTGCGGGCCATTGCACTGCCAGAGTATAGAAGATGACGGCAATCAGGTTCATGGCAAATCCGGACCAGATGATCAACCGTGCTTTCCCAAATCCCCAAACTTCGGTAATGACGTCATTCAGGATATAGGCAAGGGGAAAGATAATGACACCGGCAGGCACTGAAAGCGGACCGATAGAGATGATTTTAGAGGAGATCAGGTTGGAAACAAGCAGGCAGGTAGTAAACAAAATGCCTGCAAGCATAAATGTAACGCTAACTTTTTTATTCATAAACTCTTGTTTTTTACGTGGTTACCAAGCACACGCGGAAAACTCCGACGGTGCAAAGATAATATCTTTCAGATTACAAAAAGCAGTTATATCCTAAGTCCCCATTCTTCGTATCGTGAGTTACCAAATGAAAAACAAAAGCCACCGGAGGTTAACCGGTGGCTTTTTGCATATTTAAATTAAACTGTACTTACCTTTTGGTATACTGTTCTTCGTAATACTTCTGGTAATCGCCACTTGTCACATTCTTAAGCCATTCCTCGTTTTGAAGGTACCAGTCGACGGTTTTTTCAAGTCCCTCCTCAAACTGAAGGCTGGGAGTCCATCCCAGTTCCCGCTGGAGTTTGGATGAATCTATGGCATACCGCAGGTCGTGCCCGGCACGGTCCTTCACATAGGTGATCAGCTTCTCGGAGGTACCTGTTTCACGACCCAGTTTTCTGTCCATGATGCTGCACATCAACCGGATCAGGTCAATATTTTTCCATTCGTTATGACCACCGATGTTATAGGTTTCCCCAGAACTTCCCTGGTGGAAAATAACGTCAATGGCCCGGGCATGATCCTCCACCCATAACCAGTCGCGTACATTCTCCCCCTTGCCATAAACCGGCAACGGCTTATTATTCCGTATATTATGGATGAAAAGCGGGATCAGCTTTTCGGGAAACTGGAACGATCCATAATTGTTGGAGCAATTTGAAATCACCACCGGTAATCCATAAGTATCGTGATAAGCCCTGACGAAATGGTCTGAACTTGCTTTGGAAGCAGAATATGGGCTGTGTGGATCATACCTGGTTTCTTCGGTGAAAAAGCCCTCATCACCCAGTGAGCCATAAACCTCATCGGTAGAAACGTGGTAAAACCGCTTTCCTTCAGGCTTGTCTTTCCAGATGTTTCTGGCCGCATTCAGCAGGTTGACCGTTCCAACCACGTTGGTGACCACAAACTCCAGCGGATTGGAGATCGACCGGTCAACATGGGACTCAGCCGCCAGGTGAATGACCCCGTCGAATTGCCTGTCGGCAAACAACTTCAGAATGAATTCGCCATCAGTAATATCGGCTTTGATAAACTCATAATTGGGTTTGTTCTCCACATCACTGAGATTTGCCAGGTTTCCGGCATAGGTCAACTTGTCGAGATTGACAATAAGGGTTTCGGGATATTTGTTCACAAACAGTCGGACTACATGCGACCCTATGAATCCGGCTCCCCCGGTAATCAGTATTTTCTTCATTGTATGCAATTTGAATTGGTTATTTCCGGTTATATTTATCATTAAGCCCTTCACCCCGCAAAATCATGGGGATAATCTTTTCCAAACGTGCGTTCCTGGTTTCTTCCCTTTTTGCGGTTGCGATATGCTCGGCATAATCGCGGCGACGAGAAAGGGAAAGGTTTTCAAAAGCCATTTTCAAGGATGGATCAGCATCCAGCCTGGCATTCAGATCTTCGGGAAGGACCAATTCAGATCCCCGGCTTGGTTTGATGATCTTACCCTTGGCAAAGTTGTCAACCGACTCTTTCACAAAGGCAATGATCGTATCTCTCCCGTTCTCAATTTCTTCATATGATTCAAAACGCCATTGCCTTATTGCCTTTGTGACACCTTCCTGCGCAACGATCAGCTTACCGGTTTCATCCTTGAGTAAAGCCCCCTGGTAAAACCATATCCCCACATACGACTTGAAAGCGGCCATTCCGGCCACGTTATCAGTTCCGTTGGTATATACAGGAATTCCCCATTTGATGGTTTCTTCCAGACCGGTAGAGAGAAATATTTCACGTAAGGTAATCAACTCTCGTTGCCAACCTGGATTTTCAAGTATAAACTCCTCAGCATTTCTGGCGCCCTTCATTCGAATGGATTTTATTGGATTCCCCTGATATTCTTCTCCCAGTTCCAGGCTGAGAGCAAAGTTTCTTCCAGTGTTTTTTCAGCTTTCCACCCCAGCTCCTCGTTGGCATAAGATGTATCGGCCCAGATTTTTTCGATATCGCCTGCACGACGGCCCACAATCTTGAATTTGAGGTCAACTCCGGTGACTTTCCGGAAGGTATGCACCAGTTCAAGAACGGAGACTCCATTGCCGGTACCCAGGTTAAAGACTTCATATGCCTCTTTATTCCCGTTACCTGTAAGTCGGTTGATGGCCACCACATGTGCCTTCGCGAGGTCCACCACGTGAATGAAATCACGAATGGCGGAACCATCCGGTGTGTCATAGTCGTCACCGAACACACTTAATTCTTCACGGATACCGGCCGCAGTCTGGGTAATAAAGGGCACCAAATTGCCAGGCACCCCACGGGGCAGTTCACCGATCAGCGCAGAATCATGGGCACCCACCGGATTAAAGTAGCGCAGTGCAATACCTTTCAGTCCGGGATTGGCCTTGATGGTATCCCTCAGAATATCTTCGCTGATACGCTTGGTGTTTCCATACGGAGATTCAGGTTCCAGACGGGGAGTCTGTTCGGTAACGGGAAGCACCTCGGGTTGTCCATAAACAGTACATGAGGATGAAAACACGATATTGGGCACTTGATACTCAATCTGGCATTCCAGCAGGTTCATTAGGGAAACAATGTTGTTTCGGTAATAATGAAGCGGCATCTGCACAGATTCGCCCACAGCCTTTGCTGCGGCAAAATGAATGATGGCCGCAATTTCCGGATTTCTTTTGAAAAAGTCGTGTGTCTTATTCCGGTCTGTCAGATCAAATTGTTCAAAATGAGGCCTTATTCCCGTTATTTGTTCAATATTGTTGACAGTGGCTTTTTCGGAGTTTGAAAGATCATCGACAATGATCACTTCATATCCTGATTGCTGAAGTTCAACCACTGTATGAGAACCTATGTAGCCGGTTCCTCCGGTTACCAGAATTTTAAGTGCCATAGTGTATGCTTTTGCTGCAAAACTAATAATAAATTAGTTAAGCTTCCAGAAGGGTACGGAAACATCACCGTGCAATTTTTCTTTACCTTTGCGGCAAACCGAGGGAGTTTGAACATTGGCCTGTACATATCCGAACTGTTATCAGAACACGACTATGTGGTTCTGCCAGGATTTGGTGGATTTGTTCCTGAATACATTCCTTCGAAATATAACCCTGGGCAGGGATGGATCGATCCTCCATCAAGAAAAATTACGTTCCATCCTTCCCTTAAAATGAATGATGGCATCCTCCTTCATTCCATAACCCAGAGGGAGGGGATGACTGCACCTAAAGCCCTCGCCTTTCTTGAGGAGCTTGTTGCCGACTACCTTTACAGCCTTGATCATGGGAAACCGGTGATAATAAAAGGTTTGGGAACAGTTACCAGAATTGGTGATGAATACACTTTCATCGCCGATCCGGAAGCGAGATTTCTTCCGGAAGCTTTTGGCCTTGACAGAGTCTTCATTCCGGAAAAAGCACCTGAAAGTGAACCGGTGGAAACAACTTCTGTCAATAAACAGGCTGAACCGGCAACCGATAAAATCATTGTTGAAAATCCCAAAAGCAAATCCAGGGTGTGGATCTATATTCCCATTGCAATGCTGCTTATCGTTGCATCCATCTGGATTTACCAGAAAACCATCCGGGTAGAATCCAGGGAGGTTCCAAACACTGAAACCAGCCATGAAGTCCAACAGGCTGAAATTATTGAAGTGCCTCCAGTCACGGCCGATTCCATAATCCAGATAACTGATGATTCTGTAATTCAAGATGTTACCATCGAAAGAGAACATCCCCGGGAAGGAGTCTATTATGTAATCGGAGGCAGTTTCAGGAGCAGGGAAAACGCGGAAAAATATGTTGAGCTGGCACTCAAAAAAGGGCATCAGCCATTTCACCTAGGCGAAATTGGCAAATTTCATGTAGTTGCACTTGCATCCTATACAAATGAAAAAGAAGCCTTCAGGCATCAATTGGAAATACAGGCTAAAGATTCCACTTCAGGAGTATGGGTATACAGTGTCAGGAAACGCACTCCGGAATTAGATTGACAGGACTTTCACAGCTTTTGATAAACTCTCTTCCTTAAACGGATATCGGATTCCATTTTTTCGTATCTTTTAACCTCATTCCGGTTCGACTTACTTAAATGGGCAATATCATGAAAAGAAGAAATTTTATCAGGAACACCACGCTTACCAGTGTAGCATTATCCATCCCGGCCATCCGTGCATTTGGCTCCAATTTCCCTCCCGGCTTCCAGCTTCCCAAACGGGTCCTGGGCAAAACAGGAATCGAGCTTTCGGTAATTGGATTCGGGGGGATCATGCTAAATGACAATACCCCGGAATTTGCGGAAGAAATCGTTTCAAAGGCTTGGGAAATGGGTTGCAACTATTATGATGTCGCTCCCAGTTACGGAAATGCGGAAATCAAACTTGGACCAGCCCTGAAACCGTATAGGAAAAATGCTTTCCTTGCCTGTAAAACAACGCAAAGAGAGGCAGTAAATGCCACCAGGGAATTGGAAGCTTCACTCAAGCACCTCGAAACTGATTGGTTCGACCTTTACCAACTTCATGCCCTGACCACCATTGAGGATGTCGAACGTTGTTTTGCACCCGGAGGAACCATCGAAATGATCGACAAGGCCAAGAAAGAGGGAAAGATTCGTTTGGCAGGATTTTCGGCCCACTCGGTGGATGCCGCCCTTCTGGCCATGTCAAGGTATGATTTCGACACTATCCTTTTCCCATTTAACTTTACTACCTGGTATGCAGGCAATTTCGGACCACAGGTGTATGCGGAAGCAGAGAAAAGAGGTATGGGGATTCTTGCCCTGAAAGCCATGGCTCTCAGACCCCTGAAGCAGGGAGAAGCCAAATTCGACAAAAATGTATGGTACCAGCCGGTTGAAGATGAAGAGACCATGAAAAAGGCACTTAAATTCACCTTATCAAAAGGGATTACCGCAGCCGTTCCGCCCGGGAAATCGACTCTTTTCCTGAAGGCAATCGAATTCATGAAGGATTATAAACCCTTGACAAAGGAAGAAGATGCATTTCTGGCTGACCTGGCATCCCGAACCGAACCGCTTTTCAGACACGGATAGCCGGAAGCACAAAAAAATAGCGGCCCGGATAACCAGGCCGCGAAAAGCCAACGAAGCAGAGTGGCTGTTATATATGTTGAATTAACTGGAATCATCATCGCTTTACGGTTAATAAGAAAACAAAACCTGTGCCAAATTGAATGATCGGGCACAGGTTTTATCTTATATACCCAGCTTACCTATAATAATTGAGATCGTTTGATGACAAAGGGATGTAGGCCCTGGCTTTGGTTATCATTTTGAGGAAACAGCATGCGTGATTAACCGGATTACACGATCAACATTTTGTTTAAATACATCCATTACTTCCTGCCATGAAACAGGGTTTTCATCCATTTTCCAGGCATCATAATCGGTGCTCAGGGCAACCGCCGCATAAGGTATACCTGCCTCATTGGCAAGAATGCATTCCGGTGCGGTTGACATATTGATGATGTCGGCACCCCACATCCTGAACATATTCGATTCTGCCCTTGTGGAAAATCTGGGGCCTTCAATGGTGATGACCGTTCCTTTTTGGTGATATTTCAATCCAAGGGTTCCGACACTTTCGATAAGCAAGGAGCGCAGCTCAGCAGAGAAAGGATCAGACATGGCAACATGGTGCAATTCCCCTTTCCTGAAATGGTCGAAGAAAGTGTTGATCCGAAATCTTGTAAAGTCGATAAATTGGTCGGGAAATACCAAATCACCCCTTTTAATGTCATTTCTTAGGCTTCCACAGGCGGTTGTCGCCAAAATATGGGTACATCCCAAATCCCTGATAGCATGAATATTTGCCCTATTGTTCACTTTTGAGGGAGGAATCTCGTGATGGCGTCCATGACGGGAAATCAGACAGACTTCAGTTCCTCCAATTGTTCCGGTCATTATGGTAGATGATGGACTTCCATATGGCGTTTCCATGGTAATTTCCTTTGGATTGGCAAGGATTTCAGGATTTTCGAAACCTGTGCCTCCGATAATGGCAAATTTCATATTACTCATTTTTTGTGTTTATCAATGCAACAATACTAACCTCTTCAGGTTTGCACAATCCCTTTTCGGTAATCAACATCGTCACCAGTCGTGCAGGGGTAATATCGAACCCATAATTGGCCACAGGGCTTTTTTCCGGGATGATTCTTACGGATGAAATCGATTCTCCATTCCATCCCTCAGCAAAAGAAACCTCTGATGCATCACGTTCCTCCACCGGAATGGAATCCAGGCCATTTACCAAATCGAGGTCGAAAGTGCTTGAGGGCAGTGCCACATAAAAAGGAATTCCGTTATCGGATGCGGCAACCGCCTTGAGGTATGTACCTATCTTATTAGCCACATCACCGTTCCGGGTGGTACGGTCACTACCCGTGATGACCATATCAACCATCCCCTTCTGCATAAGGTGCCCCCCTGCATTGTCAGGGATGATGGTATGAGGTACCCCGACAAGTCCAAGCTCATAAGCCGTAAGGCGTGCACCCTGGTTTCGAGGGCGTGTTTCATCCACCCAGACATGGATTGGGATTCCCATCCGGTGAGCCAGGTAAATAGGGGCTGTTGCAGTACCCCATTCAACGCAGGCAAGCCATCCCGCATTGCAATGAGTCAGGATTTGTACGGGCTGGCCCTTTTTTCGGGAACCAATTTCACGGATCAAAGGCAATCCATACTCACCAATCAATCTGCATGCCTCAATTTCCTCGTTCCGGATGCGGTTTGCTTCCAACAATAAATCCGATACCACATCTTCCTTGCCTTTATTCTGTTTATATACGGCAGCCATTCTGCCCGTCATCCGAAAAAGGTTGACGGCAGTAGGCCTTGTGGCATTCAAGGCAATTTCAGCCTGAAGCATGGTAATCTCACGGTCGGGTCCGTCACTGTTCAGTGCGGCCAGATACATGCCATACGCGGCAGTAACGCCAATCAGGGGGGCTCCACGTACCACCATTTCCCGAATGGCATAACAAGCCTGTTCGAGTGTGGAGATTTCAAAAATCCTGGTCTCAAAAGGAAGTACGCGCTGATCCAGGACCTGAACCAGTCCTTGATCACCATTTGACAACCAAAGGGAGGCATTCGAAGGAAATTTATTGTCCATGTCTGATAAATCATTTTCTTTGAAGGGCAAATCCAATATAGAAATTGTACCCTGATTTGGGCAAAAGTAACCCTAAAATTTCGTATCCGTGTTTCGTAATATCATATTTGACCTGGGCGGTGTTTTACTGGACCTTGATTTCGATACCCCTTTAAAGGAATTTCAGAGGTTGAACCGCAATGAGCCCTTTGAAGACTTGCGTGAATTTATCCATCACCCCCTGTTCACGGGATTTGAAACGGGTGCATTACAACCAGAGGAGTTCAGGGAACGGCTTCGACAGTTACTGAAAAATCCGGAAATCGAGGATGAAACCCTGGATCATGCCTGGTGCTCCATGCTGGCAAGGGTACCCGCTACAAAAGTCGCTATCCTTCAGGAGCTTGCCAGTCGATTCAGGCTGTATCTATATAGCAACACCAATGAAATCCATATAGTGCGTTTCAAGCGTGATTTTGCCATTGAACATGGGATGGAATGGGAAACGCTATTTGAAACGGCCTTCTATTCTCACGAAATCAGGGATCGTAAACCTAACATTTCAGGCTATAGGAAAGTACTTGAATTGGCGGGATTGAACGCAAGTGAAACCCTGTTTGTCGATGATCTGGAAGTCAATATCCGGGCAGCGTCAGAAGCCGGATTAAAGGTTCTTCATTATATTCCCGGACAGGATCTGGCAAAAGTCATCAGGCAGTTTGATGGTATCGGCATGTAAGTGTTTATGCAATAACCATGAGCGATATCCAACCAGTAAAACATTGCTTACATCCTGTTTTTCAACAAGCTTGTCTAATGATTTCAGGATAATTTGAATTGGTAACCAAAGAAGATTCAAAAAAAAGAGTTCCGGCTATCATCAAACCGGAACTCCACAAATATCTCTAAAAGTTTCCCTTGTAACGACAGGGGGATATTCCATAAGGCATTATACCTATTTCGGCAGCGGGTATCCTTTCAGTTTCTCGAGATTGCTGGCAATCTCCGATTCAGGATATTCATAGTCGGAAAGCTGGCCTGTCATATACTTGTCGTATCCCACCAGATCCATTAATCCATGTCCGCTAAAGTTGAATAGTATCACCTTTTCCTTGCCCTCTTCCTTAGCTTTTTTGGCCTCACGGATTGCAGAGGCGATGGCATGGGTAGTTTCAGGGGCAGGAATGATTCCTTCTGTTTTTGAGAAAAGAAGCCCTGCCTCAAAACATTCACTCTGGTGTATTGCCTGGGCCTCCATCAGTCCATCTTTCAGTGCGGCGCTGACCAAAGGTGCCATTCCGTGATAACGAAGGCCACCGGCGTGAATCGGGGCAGGAATAAAATTATGCCCCAGGCTGTACATCGGCAATAGCGGTGTCATTTCAGCCACATCGCCATGGTCATAAATAAAGGGCGCTTTGGTAAGGGTTGGGCATGAGAAAGGCTCGGCCCCAATGACCTGGATATCGGCACCATTTACCTTGTCATAAATAAAAGGAAATGCCAATCCTGCAAAATTGCTACCGCCACCACAGCATCCAATAACGATATCAGGTTTTTTGATTCCCACTTTGGCAAGCTGTTTTTTGGCTTCCAGTCCGATGATGGTCTGATGCAACATGACATGGTTCAAGACCGAACCCAGTGAATAGCGGGTTTGTCCGGTAGGATCGGTCACGGCAGCTTCCACCGCCTCACTGATGGCAATGCCCAGACTGCCCGGAGTATCAGGATATTTTTCAAGGATATTTCGACCGGCTTGTGTCTCGGTACTTGGACTGGCAACACATTTTCCGCCCCAGGTCTGCATCATCAGCTTACGGAATGGCTTTTGGTCGAAACTGACCCTGACCATGAAAACCTTTACTTCGAGTCCCAACAAGGCACCTGCATAAGAAAGGGCAGTCCCCCACTGGCCGGCCCCGGTTTCCGTCGTTAGCCTTTTTATTCCGAACTGTTTATTGTACCAAGCCTGTGCGATGGCAGTATTGGGTTTATGACTTCCGGCGGGAGACACACTCTCGTTCTTATAGTATATTTTGGCTGGGGTGCCCAACGCTTCCTCCAGTTCATAAGCCCTGACCAACGGACTCGGACGCCATTGTACAAGGATATTCCGGATTTCTTCGGGGATATCGATCCAGCGGTCCTGGCTGACTTCCTGTTCAATCAGGTTCATTGGAAATACGGGCGCCAGCATTTCAGGGGTGATTGGTTTCCCACCCGGACCCAGAGGCGGATTCAACGGACTTAAAAGATCAGGGGTAAGATTATACCACTGTCGCGGCATTTCCGATTCGTCCAGTAAAATCTTTTTCATTCGTGTCATAATCGCAATACATTTATTAGTTAATTCATTGTTTTGAAATCCTCAGAAATGACATAAAAAAGAAGGGATTTGCTGCGCAAACAACAAATCCCTTCTTCACAGGTACTTTCAAGCCGGACGCCATTGTTTACGCGATGAACACATTATTGTGCCACCACCACCAATTTCCGTTATGAAAGCTTGAAAACATCATTCCCGTTTAAAATATCGGCGTAAAAGTAACCATTAATTTCTTTTGACAAAACAGAAAAAATGAAAGTTGTAAATTTAAATCGCTTCTAAATTAACACGTTCAAGACCGATAAATTTACAATTCGAAGAATCAAACCATTTCAATCTCTCCTATCCATATTATCAGGCCTAAAAGAGCTTCATTGACAATAAATCATTTCCATCACTGTCAACTTATGATGAAAACCTGATGTGACAAAATTACAAATAACTGTAACGATTTTACCGGTTAACCGTCTTATATCCCGAAAGCCAAGAAAAAATCCCTTCCATTAGGGAAAATTTGACACTTACGGATAATAATCCGCCATTTATCGGTAAAGAATATGTATTCGGACAGGTATAGCCGAATTTTGAAATGTAATTGAAAACGGAAAACTAAAAACTACTTGCCATGATTGTTTTAGACAGTATTCATAAGTCATATGTTACAGGAACCAACTCGCTTCATGTGTTGAAAGGCATTGATCTTGAGATAGGTGCAGGCGAGTTTGTTTCTGTAATGGGTTCTTCAGGTTCTGGCAAATCAACCCTTTTGAATATACTTGGAATATTAGACGACTACGACAGCGGATCCTATGTCTTGAACGGCAAAAAGATTAAAGGGCTGAACGAAACCAAAGCTGCCATGTTACGCAACGAAATGATCGGGTTTGTGTTTCAATCGTTCAACCTCATCTCCTTCAAGAATGCAAGGGAAAATGTTGCATTGCCACTATACTACCAAAAGGTCAGCCGTCGAAAAAGGAATGTCATTGCCATGGAATACCTCGACAGGATGGGATTGAAAGACTGGGCAGATCACCTGCCAAGTGAATTGTCGGGTGGACAGAAACAGCGTGTGGCCATTGCCAGGGCATTGATATCCAACCCGAAAGTGATTCTTGCCGACGAACCGACCGGAGCTCTCGATACCGTAACATCATTCGAAGTGATGGACATCCTGAAGGAAGTTAACGATCAGGGAATTACCGTAATTATTGTCACACACGAACATGACATCGCTTCCATGACTCGAAAAATCATCCGCTTACGTGACGGCATTATTGCCGAGGTAATCGTAAATGGAGATCTGCAATTATACAGGGACAGGGTTTTGGCCGAATAATACAGAAGACTATGTTTGATATTGATATTTGGCAGGAAATATTCAGCACCATCAGGAAAAACAAACTACGAACATTTCTGACCGGTTTCTCCGTTGCCTGGGGGATTTTTATGCTGATGGTACTCCTGGGATCTGGAAACGGACTGCAAAATGGAGTCAGGGAACAGTTTTCGGATAATGCAGAAAACATCATGTGGATGTGGACAGGTGAAACCTCCATTCCCTTTAAAGGATATAAAGAAGGCAGGGAGATCAGGTTTAACAATGAGGATTATGATTATCTTCTCGACAAAGCAGAAGGTGTTGACCAGGTTTCTGCCCGCTTTTTCCTGAGAGGTGATATCACTTATTCTTATGGAAAAGAATATGGTTCTTTTACAACCAGTACCTGTTACCCTGCCCTCGCCGACATGGAGAAAATCAAGATTTCATCCGGAAGGTTTCTCAACGATCTGGACATGATGGAGTTCAGAAAGGTCGTTGTCATTGGAGATGACATCCGTAAAGCGCTCTTTAAGGAAGAAGACCCTTTGGGGAAATACATAAATATAGGCAATGTACCTTTTATGGTCATCGGTGTATCGCACGACCCCAGGTCACAGGACAACCGGCAGTCATACATGCCATTCACCACTGCCCAGAGGATATATGGGGGTGGTAACAGGGTACATACTTTTGCCATAACGACAGAAATGGTGCAGACTGCCGAGGAAGCGACGGCCATCAGTGATAACATCAGACAGCAAATGGCCATGCGGCACAGCTTTGATCCTACCGACCAGAAAGCTATGGGATCGTTCAATATGCTGACAGAGTATATCAGGACCATGAAAATCTTCCAGGCCATCAAAATGTTTGTCTGGATCATTGGTATCGGTACCCTGATCGCAGGGATTGTAGGCGTCAGCAACATCATGCTGATACTTGTCAAGGAACGCACCAGGGAAATCGGAATCCGTAAAGCATTGGGAGCATCCCCTGCATCCGTGATTGGATTGATATTGCTCGAATCCATTCTGATCACGACCATTGCCGGATATATTGGACTGGTTATGGGGGTCGGCCTGATGGAAGGCTTCAATTATGCTCTTGAACAGATGATATCTTCCGGTGGAGGTGATCAGATATTCTTCAGAAATCCAACCGTTGATTTTGGGACTGCCATTTCGGCTACCCTGATCCTGATTCTCTCAGGTGCACTTGCCGGATATATTCCAGCACGAAAGGCAGCGAGTGTAAAACCTATTGAAGCCCTGCACGATGAGTAATAAAGGAGTCGTGACCAAGGGAATGAAGAAAATGAAAAGTGAACAAGAAATTCAAATAGAAATCAATCATGTTTGATATAGATCGCTGGAATGAAATATGGCATGCACTGACCAAGAATAAAGTCCGAAGCCTGTTAACTGCCTTTGGGGTTTTCTGGGGAATCTTCATGCTTATCATCATGTCGGGAGCCAGCAACGGACTGAAAAACGGTATTGTTGAGGGTGTTGCCAAGTTTGCCACCAATTCTGCCTTTATCTGGACCGACAGGACCAGTGAACCTTACAAGGGATTTACGAGGGGAAGATATTGGCTTTTCAATTCAGACGACCTGGTGTATCTTAAAGCAAATGTGCCTGAAATGGAATTCCTCACTCCGAAGAACTTTGGACAGTTTGGAGCAGCCAATAATGTTATCAGGGGTAGGTTATCCGGATCATATAACGTAAAAGGCGATTATCCCGATTATGTCAAGATTGATCCATATACCATCGTATACGGAAGATGGATCAACGAGATGGATATCCGTGACCGTCGAAAGGTGTGTGTGATCGGCGAAAAGGTATATGAGACTCTTTTTGAAGCTAACGAAGACCCATTGGGTGAATACTTGAAGATTTCAGGGGTATATTATCAGGTTGTCGGGGTCATCAGGCCCGAAACCCGTGTCAACATAAACGGCAGGGCTGAAGAATCTGTTTTCCTGCCATTCACAACCATGCAGCAAACCTTCAATATGGGCGATCAGGTGCACTTTTTGGCATTTACCGCAAAAAAGGGAGTTCCGGTTTCTGTGGTCGAGGAGAAGGTAAAAACCATTCTCAAGAAGCGACACAGCATTTCGCCAACCGATACACAAGCTCTTCAGAGCGTCAATATTGAAAAACAATTCCAACAAATCAGTGGCTTGTTTCTGGGAATAGGAATTCTCACCTGGATTGTTGGCATTGGGACGCTTATGGCAGGGGTAATCGGCGTAAGCAACATTATGCTCGTTATTGTCAGGGAACGAACCAAAGAAATTGGAGTCCAGCGTGCACTTGGAGCAAGGCCTTCGACCATTATATCCCAGATCATGCTTGAAAGTGTGGTATTGACCACTGTGGCCGGTTACATTGGACTTTCCCTCGGGGTTGGTCTGCTCGAATTGGTAAACAAGGCCTTGGAAATGCAAGCAAAAGGAGGTGACGAAATATTCTTCCGCCACCCTGAAGTGAACCTAAACATTGCCTTGGCGTCATTGGCAGTCTTAGTGATTGCAGGACTATTTGCAGGTTCAATTCCGGCAAAAAGAGCACTAAGCATAAAACCTATTGAAGCCCTTCGGGAAGAATGACCTTTAAGGCTAAAGATATTATTCAGTATAAATGCAAAAATTAGAAACAATCAAAAAATATTCAGACAATGAAAAAAGCACTTAGAATCATCGGCCTGATAACCCTGGCAGCCATATTTTTAGGTACTCTGGGGTTCTTGTACAAGAAATCAAAACCTGAACCGGATAAATTTGAGGTTAAATCTCCGGAGGTCAACAGTATCGTCAAAAAAACGGTGGCTACCGGTTCGGTTGAACCACGAAGGGAAATCGAAATCAAACCTCAGGTTTCCGGAATTATCGATGAGATATTTATTGAAGCCGGAACCATGGTACGCAAGGGAGATGTACTGGCAAGGGTCAACATTATCCCGGATATGGTAAACCTGAACAATGCAGAATCAAGGGTTAACCGGGCGCAATTGAACTTTGAAGATGCGAAGATTGACTATGAACGTCAGGCAACCTTATTCAAAAAGCAGGTAATCTCGAAAGAGGAATACCAAAAGGCAAGGTTATCCTACGAATCTTCACGTGAAGAACTTGAAGCAGCCGAGAACAACCTTGAACTCATCAGAAAGGGAGTCACAAAGTCATCAGCTACTACGACCAATACGCTCATACGTTCGACCATTGACGGTATGGTGTTGGATGTACCTGTGAAGGAGGGTTTTTCGGTCATTCAGGCCAATACCTTCAATGCCGGGACAACCATAGCCATAGTTGCCGACATGAAAGACATGATTTTCATCGGAAAAGTAGATGAAACGGAAGTGGGCAAAATTACGGAAGGGATGAATATTGAGCTTACCATCGGGGCCATTGACGACGAAAAGTACGATGCCGTATTGAAGTATATCGCACCAAAAGGAAAATCGGAAAACGGAGCCATTCAATTTGAGATCAAGGCTGACGTTATTCTGAAGGAAGGACAGTTTATCCGGTCAGGATACAGCGCCAATGCGAATATTGTACTGGCACGTCGCGACAGTGTTGTCACCATACCCGAAGGTCTGCTCCATTTCGACAAAGACACGGCCTATGTCGAAGTGGAAATAGGAGAGCAGGAATTTGAAAAACGAATCGTCAAAACCGGATTATCAGACGGCATCAACATCGAAATCGTGGAAGGGCTGAAAATGGAAGACAAGGTAAAGGGTGAAAAGCTGGATCTGAAAAAGCTGAAGGCTGAAGAAAAGGCAAAAACTAAAGAACAAGCCTAATTTCCAATGACCATTCACAAGCTCAATAAATATTCATAAACCATACCTTTGATAATCTATAAATTCAGTCGCATGAAAAGGTACACCAACATCCTGATGCTCCTCATCCTGATCATTCCGGGCAAGTCGGTTCTTGCACAGGAAACCTGGTCTTTGCAGCGATGCATCAACTATGCATTAGAAAATAACATCCAGATCAAGCAACAGTCAGTAGCGGTTGATTACCAGGAAAACCAGGTCAATCAGGCACGTTACGACAGGTTGCCAAACCTGAACGGCCAGTTGGCCAACAATTACAATTTCGGCAGGTCACTTACTTACCAGAATACTTACGAGAACACCAATTCAACCAGTTTAAGTGGTTATCTGGGAACAGAAGTTACCCTTTGGAACGGATTTACCTTACAAAATGTGATCAGGCAGCGCGAACTTGACCTGAAAGCAACATTGCAGGATATGCAAAAAGCAAAAGATGACCTGGTTTTGGGTATCGCGGCCATGTATCTGGAGATTCTGTTTGCAGAAGAACTTAACCTGATTGACCAGAACCAGGCCGACATAACCCGCCAACAGATTGAAAAAACCAGGCAATTGGTGGAAGCAGGTCGTGTAGCTATGGGAACATTACTTGAAATAGAAGCACAGTTGGCCAATGAGGAACTTCAGGTCGTCAACAGCCAAAACCGGATCCAATTAGCATACCTGAATCTTTACCAGCTGTTGGAGTTGCCCATGGCCCAATCGTTCAAGGTTGAGAAACCACTTATTCCGGATCTAAATACCTCACCCGTGACATATAATTCGCTGGAGATTTTCAGAAATGCCATGCAAACACGTCCCGAGATCCTGGCCTCCCAATTAAGGGTTGAAAGTGCACAAAGACAACTTGATCAGGCCAAAGGAGCCCAGTTTCCACGACTTACATTTGGAGCCAATTATTACAACAATTACAACGATAACTATTTCAGGGCGATAGACAATGATCCAACAAAAACGGAAGTCATTCCTTTGAAGGATCAGCTAACCAACAACAAACGGTATGGATTCGGATTTACCCTGAATATTCCAATCTTCAACCGAATGCAGGTTCGCACCGGAATTTCAAATGCACAATTACAGATTAACGATTATGAATTCCGTCTTCAGACAGCCAGAAATTCTCTCCAGAAAGATATCGAACAAGCTTACACCAATGCAGTGGCAGCCCTGAAGCGTTACGCATCAAGCGAGAAAGCAGTTGAATCATCGGAGGAAGCATTCCGATACACCGAAGAGAAATATAACGTCGGGATGGTTACCACTGTTGAATACAACCAGATCAAGAATAATTTAACTGCTGCCCGCTCACAATTGTTACAGGCACGTTATGAGTATATTTTCAGGACAAAGATTCTGGATTTCTATAACGGGGTTCCGATTACACTCTAGTTGAAATTGTCAGGCATAATCAAATCAGATAGTCTGATTCAAAAATATAGTACAAAAATAGAGGGTGTACTGATTTACCGGGACACCCTCTATTTTTATAAATCTCTACAAGGCAGATCTCAATTAATCAGCCAAATAATACACTACCATATGAGATTAGTCTGTCTTGGATAATCTACTTCGTATCCATCTTTAACACCACAAAAGAATGGGGCTTCAGGTTCAGGTCAAATATCTGGTTAACCAAAGGATCAGTTCCGCGGCGTGGAGTCTCCCTTTTCCTTGGTTGATAAATTTCTCCGGTTTCAAGATTGGTCAGTGTCAGGCAATTTTCATCTGCAACCACTTTAATATCCACGGTCGTATCTGCAAATGATTCAACAATAAAAGAGTGGTTATCGTATACAAAAATGCTGGTCTTGCCCGGAGCTTCTATCTGAACCGGCATTTCCACATTCAAGACCTGCCTGATCCGGTTAAGTACAAGTTCGGGCAGGTGATAGAGATCAACGAAGTTGTCGGGGATTGTCAGAACATAGAGCTGCCCCTTACCATATCCGGCTGAGTGAAGTATTGGCCAACCATTCGTGTCGTCAAGAGCAGAGACTTCCTCCCAGGAATCATTGGTTAGGTATGCTATCTGTGGAATCAGGATTTCCCGTTCACTAATGGCGGTACCCCGCCATCCGACAGCAAATTCACTGACCAGTGCAGTTCGGCCAGTAACCCTGAGTTCTGCAATGTCACTCATTCCCTTTTCCTGCAATTCCCTGAGCAGCCCTGATGTGATGACGGCAATATTTCCATCCCTTACGTGCTCCTTAATCTTTTCGACAATGTCAGGATCAAAAGCAGCAGACTGTGTCAGGAACACGACTTTGTCATCTTTTGGAAATTCAGGAACAAGATCCATGGGGATGCCAATCATGCCCATGAAATTTTGCAGAAAGTCCTCACCAACAGAATGATATGGCTTATAACTCTTGATTCCTATTGGGTTACCAAGGAGACCAAGGAATTTATCGACCTTCTCGAAGGTATATCCTGCAGCCCGGGCAAAAGTTGAAGGTTGGATCACCCTCCCATCAGGAAGGTTTATAGGCTTCATCATTTCAACAAAATCAAAACTTGTTCCCTGACCCTGCCAGGGAGCTTTTAATTGTTCCCTGATAGGATACTGCAACTGCCTGATATCAAATAACGTGACCTCAGGGGTATTTGCAAAAAGCGTAATCCACAATTGTTCGGCATAACGGTCCATCGTACGGAGACCTCCGGTATCAACCCAGCCACCTCCATTACCTCCAGGTTTCAGATTTTCGAAATACCTGTATACCAGGTAGCCAAGGTATGGCTGTAGATGTTGGTTACCTGAAGGATCACGGGTTTCGGTACCGGTATACAGACCATCAAACATGGCTGGTTCCTCTTCAAGGTTGAATCCCAGGCCCTGGAAGTGTTCATACCAGTTTGGATACTTAATGACCACCTTAACATTAGGATTTACCGCTTTTGCAGTATTAATGACAAGATCCCTCGCAGCATCTTTCATCAATTCAATCCTGTATTCAGTCCAGCTTTTCGTACCTTTTGCCTCAATGCATAATTCGCACTTGCAGTTAGTAAAGAAGAAATCATCGAGAATGATTTCATCAAAGTTGCGGGCTGTATGTTCAACAATCTCCCTGACCTTGGCCCTATGTTCAGGGTTGGTGTAGCAAAAGGTCTCAAAGCGATTGCTTTCATCCACGGTAAGCGTGATTCCACCCGCAGTCTCAATTCCATGACCATGAAAAAATCGTTTGGCAGCATCAAGTGTTGCCTGGTCAACTATTAATAAGTCGCGGTGAGTCTCGAGATAGATCTTGTTGACTTTAACCTGGTCGGTAACCAGTTTCCATAAAGGCTCCAAATAGGCAGGATCACCCATTTTTGCAGTTTCATACGAGCGTGAATAAACCGCCACCCTAAAATTCTCATAATTCACAGGTTGGCCGATCAGGGGGGTCAATGTTATTGTCATAAAAAGAACGGATAGATAAAAGCTTTTCATTTTCAGCTTATTTGGTTTTAGTATGGTCAGGATTTAAAGAAACCATCAACCGGAATAACCAGTTGATCAGTTAAACACTAGAGATTGTTCGGCAGACTTCAAACCGTCAGAATTTGCCCTTAAGACTGCCTTGCCGCTTACTTTTGGCGATCTCACAATCACCAGGCATTTTCCGAAAAATGCTTTTCTGTAAAAAGCCTGGAATGGCTCATGGCTGACAGGATTTCCGTTGTCGACACCGGCGATTGTTGCATCGCCATCTATTTCGAAGTTTACCAGTTGATCGGCATTTGGCACCAGATTTCCCTCATTATCGATAATTTCGACTGTGATGAACGAGAGATCTTTGCCATCGGCCGAGATTTCACTACGGTCAGCTGTCAGCCTGATCCTGGCAGGTTCTCCGGCCGTTTTGACCTCACGTGTCAATACTTCCCGACCATCCTTTTTTGAAACAGCACGTATGATTCCCGGTTCCCAAGCGACTCTCCACGAAACATGTAAAGTTTCTTCAGTCTTGGATTTAGCTCCCAGCGACTTGCCATTCAGGAAAAGTTCAACCTCCGGAGTACTGGTATAAGCCCATACATCAACCGAATCACCTTGTTTCCAATTCCAGTGAGGAAATACATGCAGGACATCCTTCTGTGTCCACTCACTCTGGTACATATAGTAAACATCCTTTGGAAAGCCCGCCAGGTCGATGATTCCGAAATAGGAGCTCCGTGAAGGCCACCAATACGGGGTTGGTTCACCGAGGTAGTCAAATCCTGTCCAGATATAAGTACCTGCAATGTGGTCATATTTCTTTACTATCTTCCAGCTGTTTTCATGGGTTGATCCCCACGGAACGTGGCAATTATCATAGGAAGAACATTGCTGTTCCGGATTGCCATGCGGAATACGGCTTAATGACCCGATGTGAGGCCATATAAACATGCTGTCGGAAGGCATTTGATAGAAACCACGTGTCATTAATCCAGAGGTAGATTCACTGACAATAAACCGCTTTTCGGGATAGACATCGTGAAATCCTGCAAAGTATGACTCATGATAATTGAACCCATATAGGTCGAGCGCTTCCGATTTGAAAAGATTATTCCATGGATTGACTTCATTGCATCCGGCAGTAACGGGACGGGTAGGATCCAACTCCTTGACCATGGCAGCCAGTTTTGCGGTCAGCAATGAATTCACAGACATTTCACCTGAATTGACAGAGGCAGGATCAATGTTCTTTTCGAAATTCAACAAAAGGTTTGCCTGTTCAATATTGAGTGTGTCGGCATCAACATGTTCCCATTGCTCGAGAACCTCATTGCCGATGCTCCACATGAAGACAGAGGCATGGTTGCGGTCGCGAAGGATATGGTCGGTCAGGTCGCGTTCGTGCCATTCCGGAAAGTGTCTGGAATAGTCATAAGGCGTTTTCTTTTTTCGCCACATGTCGAAAGTCTCATTCTGGACTATGAATCCCATTCTATCACACAATTCAAGCAATTCGGGGGCAGGAGGATTATGGGAGGTTCGAATTGAATTACATCCCATTTCCCGCAGTATCTCTAACTGTCTTTCAAGGGCCCGGGTGTTAACTGCAGCCCCAAGGCTTCCCAGGTCATGGTGCTGGCATACGCCAAGAATCTTCATTTTCTTCCCATTTAATGAAAATCCCTCATAAGGATCGAATTCAAAAAAGCGAATTCCGAAAGTCGTTTCATAACTGTCTGTCAATTCTTCTTCCTGGTACACTTCAGTTACTGCCTTATAGAGTAAAGGATTATCCGTACTCCATAGTTCCGGATTTTTCACTTCCATCTTTTGTGAAATCTTTCCTTCAGCAGCGGGATCAATTGACAATTCTGACTTTGCCGATCCCACTTCCTTGCCGGAAGGGTCAAGGATGGTGGTTACGACCGTTGCGTTTGTGGCTATCTCCAATCGGTTGTCCACCCTGGTTTCAATGGAAACAACTGCCTTCTGGCTGGATACCTCGGGTGTTGTAACATAGGTCCCCCAATGGGCAACATGGAGTGGGGCTGTTTTCACCAGCCACACATTCCGGTAGATACCGGAGCCTGAATACCATCTTGAATTGGGCTGAACACTGTTGTCGACCTTCACTGCGATGACATTTTCGCCATCTCCAAAATTCAGGTAAGGAGTAAGGTCATATCGGAAGGAAATATACCCATATGGCCGAATCCCCAAATAATGACCGTTGATCCAGACTTCACTTTCCTGATAGACACCATCAAAATCTATAAAAAACATTTTCCCCCTCTCTGATTCTGATATTGAGAATGATTTCCGGTACCATCCTATTCCACCAGGAAGTGCACCACCACCAGGAGACGCAGGATGATCCTTGCTGAATTCCCCCTCGATACTCCAATCGTGTGGGACATCAAGTGTTCGCCATTGCTGGTCGTTGAATTCTGGCAATTCTGCATCATCAGGATCTCCCAAATAGAACTTCCAGGATTCATTGAAACTAATCCTCTCTCGTTGACTGACTTTTTCACTCGAAACGGAGCATCCCATGATAAGGGAAATAGATGTTATAATCAGAAGTAATGTGATATTTCGGCTGATCATAAGTTTGATTTTTAAGTTTGGTTCTAAAAAACAGATTATATCCTCGCTTGTATTTGTAAGGCCTTGCTTACAATTCATTGACAATTTCAGATTCAGTCCAATTCCCAAATAAAGATAGACAAAATATTATAATTGTCGTTTATACAATTTGTAAAGTTAAGGCAGATTAGACGATAAAAGCAATGGCTATTTTGTTTTTTTTTGAATGAAAAACAAAAAAAGAAAGCTGGCTTATGTGGCCAGCTTCAAATATGTTATACAGACATTTGCTATTGGGCAAGTGTGAATCTGAAGCTCACCCCGATATTGGTATTCGAAGTCGGGAATGAAACAGAGGTCAATGGTTCATTGATTACCTTATCAAAATAGACCCGGAGCTGGAACCGGTCGCTAAGCATATAATCGGCGGTCGTCTTGATGGTAACAGCACTTTGTCCGGCGGTAATTTGGTCAGTGTCTTCAACCAACCGTCTCAGAATAGTCTTATTTTTTCTAAATGAAAGATCCGTCCTTAGAGTAAGGTCATTTGAATAGGACCGTTGATTGTTCTTTGTCTTAATGATCAGGTCCATCCGGGTAAAACGATATCCAACACCCACGATATATTCACTTGTCAGGCTTTCAGTAATCTGGTTGTTGGCAAATGAGAGGGCAATGCTCCGGCTCCTTTTGACTTCACTTCTGGTGGTCAGGTCGTTAGCCCATGTTATATCCATATTCAGTAATGGGCTGAAAGTCTCATTGATACTTACCGAATTGAATTCATACTGTGGCAGGAAGTTATTCTGGATATCGCGAATATAGCTGAAACCATCCTCCTGAGTCATATAGTTTAGATTGGTCAGGAATGAACCAACTGTATAACTTGACCTGTAGGAGTGGGTAAAGTTCATAGTTTTCATGATGTTGCTAAGCTTAGGTATACGCGAAACCATTCCTTCATACTGGACTCTCCAATTAGGCCTTATAAACCTTATGGAGGGGAACATTCCCAGCGATACCTTATCGGGATCTGCACCCTGATAAGCGGCAAGGAATGCTGGTACCAGAACTTCAACTGATGTTGGGCCGTAACCATCGGGGAAGCCGGTTTGAGGATTGATGGCCGTTGGGTCATAACCGTTATTGGCTGGCCTGTTGGCAGCTAACCGGCGTGCAATGGTTAACCTATAGTCCTTAAGATTCTGGAAAGCTTCCGATTGTGGCACCTCGGCTTTTCCAATAGCAAAGAAGGCAGTACTCCATGATAACACCGACATGGAGAAATTGCCACGTTCAGTCAGGCTGTTTGGACTAAAGGTCCCGTTCATCTGATCGAATGAATAAAACTCACTGATATTTTTAGAAACAGAGCGATCCGCATTTATATCGATCCTTAAATCAGGGAGTGGTTCCACATTGGCCCTGACGCTAAATCGTTCGTTGCGGTTAAAAAGGAATGGCATATTCAACAGAGGATCGGTGGTGAGCCAACCCCTTTCTCCGGCATTTTTGGCAAAATCACGGTCCTGCCAACCCATCAGGAACGGGAATCCGGGCGCAATGCTACTGCCAAGGTCACGTCCAAACATTCCCATATCAGGCACATATCTTCCTGTACCAAAAATTACCGGTTCAGGAAGGTATCCTGGAAGAACCGAACCGCCTGAGATGTTATAGGAAACTGTCAAAGTTTTAACACCCGTCAACATTCGCATCGAAAGATCAAAGATATCCTTCATGATATTCTTCTCAGGTTTGCCGGTCACGACAACATTTACTATTCCGGCAGATGCCTGTGGCGTAAATTCAAGACTGTTCCGGTCAATTGTTCGTGTGGTACCTTCCACTTCCTGTCCTTGCGGTGTGGTTGCTTTCACAGTAACATCCTTCAGGTTCAGTTTATGGTTAATTGTAACCGACTTACCCTGTTCCATTCTTACATTACGCTGTGTAAACTCCGGATTTCTTGGCTGCTGTGGCTGAGGCCGAGCTCCAGCCTGAGGCCTCCCCCCCATGGCTGTTGATGTACGCAACCTGCTGGTTCTCTGGAATTTTTCATCCAATCTTTTCAGATATGGAATCTGGTTGTAAATAGACGTTAAGTTAAGATTCCCTGTCAATTGCAGGTTCTGGGAGTTCTCCACATTATTGCCCAACCTTATTGTATCCGATGTCATGGGACCTGCGGCCCAATTATATGACCCCTGGTATCTTACACTCCCACTTAGGAAATTGAGCATGCGAATATTATTAAAGGGGAGATTATAAGTTGCATTGACGGTATGTCCATACAGGACAGGTCTTCCCATATCCCATAGGTTGGCGATTATCGAATCACGCTTCCATTCGTAATCATCGTCCCTTCTATTGATTCTACCTTCCGGTTCGTCAATTCTGGAGGTGCTTCGCGAACTGAAATCCACCTTCAGGCTACGGGTCAGGTCATAATTCAGGTCAAAGTTGCGATTCCACAGAAAATCCTTCTGGAAAGTCTTTGGAAGGATCATTCCGGGATTGGTGATATTACGGGTCTGAATCTCATTATACCTGCGATAAAGGTCTGTCCGCAGTGAAATCTGTGTTGGAAGTGGGTAAAAATTAAAGTCACCTATCAGTTTCAGCGGACCTTTACTCAGGAATTTCACCTTGCTGAAAGGTTCGACCAATTCGGACCGTGAACTATAGTTATAGGAAAGCATTCCCCGATATGACCGGTCAACGTTATATTCGGTATTGATGTTGCGGGCGAATATCTCATTAAAGGAATAAGTGGCAGCAAAATTCCCAGGATCCCATAGCCGAGGTTTCTTCGCTTCAGTTCGGACAGGCTCAACCTTGACGTTTGTAAAATTAAGGCTCTTTCTCACAACCAGGTTTTGTGCCATGCTGCGAATGGAATCCCTTATATTACGGTCATCTGTACTTTTAAGTGACTCCTTAAGCTCGATATCAGGATTTAATGGGTCATATTTCGGGCTTCTGTTACTCCTTGAATACCCATAATACATCGGGATACGAACGCCCGACTCCTTCGGGAAGAATCTTCCAAGATCAACGGAAGAAGCGACATCGACTTCAGTCAGGTCTTCAAGCCCACGCTGGTTGACATTCTGTTCAACGCCTCCAAACCCTGCGGTACGCTTACGACCGGCCATGGTTACGGTTCCCAGGTCGGCCAACCTGGTTGTAACGCGGGCATTGGCTGCCCATCCGCCATCCTGGTCAAAATCGGTGAGACGTAACTCATTGAGCCATACCTCCACGGAACGGGGCCCCGTATTGACCTGACCCTTTTTGTTTCGGATTCCGACCATCATCACCTGCACGTTGCCCAGATTGGGACTACCTTTTACTTTGACCCGGTTCTTGCCGTTATTCCATCCCTCATGGGGCTTCTCGTAAATATCCTGAATTCTGAGAGAAGAATTGGCAGCCCTGATTGCGGCATCCCTATCTGTCTTGACCTGAGTGAAAAGATCGAGTGGTACATCAATGCGGTTTTCATCAGGCCACACCTCCAGACGGTCGGCGAGTATCTCACCATTGTACCTTCCAGGGAGCGTAAGCTTTAACGGAACCTCGTATTCGTAATAGTTATAATTATAATCGGTACCCATTCTTATAAAGAACACCAGGTCGTCATCTTTCAGGGAAGATCCCTCCATCTGTTCAGCATGAACTTCCAGTTTCAACTGTTTATAACGTCGGAAGTCCATATAAATGCTTTTATAGGCAGCCCTGGCATCTCCTTGCTCAAGATTGGTAACCTTCATTACCATCGACTGCTCATTCAGCTGTCGCAACTGGGGGTTCGAAGGGTCAATAACCCTGTCAATACCTGGCGGCAATATATAGTTTACCGGAGAGCGGCTTCCATTTTCCTCTATGTTTACTGCAGAAATGTCAAAACCGGTGCCGGGAAACTCTGTTCCATCTTCGGCCAGGGGCCGGGTGTATCTTCGCCAGTCAGCCCTGACAAGGTCAAGGGTAGCAAACCTCAGGATTACAGGATCTTCGAACTGGGTCAGGAACATCCTGAGAAAACGGATCGACTTGAAATCACGAATTCCACCAAAAGCATCATCATATTCCCGAACCGGAATCTTAAACTGGAACCACTTAACTTCACCAATTTCTCCGTTCTTCAATTGTACCCTACTGGTTTTTACATCATTGATATAATTCTTGCCAAGCTCCATATCCTGTTTACGGATACTGACCTTGTACTGGTAATAACGTTCGTATTCGTTCAGGGTGTTGTCGTTGTTGATATCTTCGATATCGGGAATGGTAGTTGCAGATGTTGGATATGATTCAGGGGAATCCTCGGTGGTCACCGAATTTCCTTCCTGTCCGTTGTATCGTTTGTAGCGGTCAAGTATTCCAAGTTCCTCCTGGTCGTAATCACTTCCACGATAATAATGGTAGTTATCTTTTGAGGGGTCGTTTTCAAAACGTTCATATACTTCAGGAGAGACAATTCCTTTAATCTCTTCAAGATATTCACTGAAGAATGATCTTTCATCCTCATCGGACATACCATCAAGACCCACATCCTGGTATCGGCGTGAGGCCGGACTGTTATCGAATGCGTTCACCAAAGACTGTTGAATGGATACCCTACCCCATACAGTGGTATCCACATTGACCAACTCGGAAGTAATGGGAAGTCCGTTCTCGAATGATTTGCGGCCATCGCGAAGTATGTCTTCCGAAACGTCACCCAGGTTAAAATAGAGATCCCCACCCGACAATGCCCCAATAGAGTCATATACAAAGGGGTCCATCAGCCAGAATTCGATAAACTCGATATTGGCGTTCTCAAAATCGCTGGTTTCAATTTTCCGCATGATACCACCCCAACGGGAAGCCGGATTCCGAAGCCTTCCGTCGGCATCAATACCGGCCGAATAAAGTGATCCCCGTGTATCAAAGTTATAGGGTCCTTTCTCCGTGGGATAGAAAGCCAGGTCAAAAACAGACAGGTTTGTCGGTTGACCAACCGGTGATTCCTTGGCAGGGAATATTTCCTTTTCAAACACTTCCCTGACAAAATGGTTAGACTGCAGGTCCTTATCGTTTTTTATATGTCCGGGCGTAAGTGAGCTATTTCTTAGGAAAAGTGGATCAATAACATACCATGAAAGGAGTGCACGGTTAAAACCATACTCAAGCTGGTTGGTCAGGTTGCCTTCGGGGAAGAGAGGCTGCAACTGGGGAGTGCTAGCCATAACCCAGGTTTGACGCGCTTTCAGATCAATTGTGGTTTGTGTACCTTCAAAATCATCGATATATGCGGCCCCATTCTTCCCGATCACCTTGGAAGTTCCCGGATATAATCTGGCAAACTCTGCTTCAAAATCAATGGTTGATGGTGCCTTGGTATTGATAAAGGGCAATTTATCGATCATTTTTGTCAGGAACTGACTTTCGGTTGAAAAGCGAGTATCCATACCGACTATCAGGTTGGAAATTGGGTCCTGTCCATAGTCAATCTTTTGGGTAAGGGGTCTTTCCTGCATATAAAGGGCAGTCGCACCCAGATTAAACCGATCAGAAAAGGCATAATTTGCATGGGCTCCCAAAAGCGTTTTGCGTTGCATGGTAAAAAGGTCTTCACTTTCCGTGGAAACCTGTATCGGTGTACCTGCTTCAAGAAGCGCGGCGTTGATAATCCGAACCCGACCTAAAGTATAGTCGACAGTATAATCAACATTTTCCATCAGTTCCCTTCCACCGGCAGTAACCTTGACGGATCCGGGCGAAAGATTAAAGGCGTTGAGCATGATGTCAGAACTTGAGGCCCCCTTGTAACTACCCACCAGCATGAATTTATTGTGTTCGGCATCTTGCTCGGCGATGGTGCGGGTTGAATCGTACAACGACTGGAACGTGTATTTTTCAATCAGGGTTGCATCGCGAAGTGAATCAGCAAGATGTTTACCAAAAGGCTCAAGCACCGGGAAAATGATTCGTCCGTTCGTTGACCTGACGGTGATTCCCTCAATATAATCAAAGAGGCCATCGGGATATGGATCCTGCTGTTTATTCAGTTTATCGAGATTCATGACTCCCAACAATATGTTGCCACGGATTCTTCCTTCCGGGAGATAATTAATGTACGTTCCGGTCGAGTCATTCATGTACATCACGTTCAGCTGGAAATTGTCGCTCGACAACTCAAAAGCATTCAGGTTGTAAACGTTTTTCATCATGAGATCCCAAGTGGGCAAACCGGGCGAAAGATTGGTCCCTTTGATCAGTTTGAGGACCAGGGTTTGAGGAGCATCCACACCATCTGTTGAGAATTCACCCACCTGAAAAACCTGACCGTTGGCTGTGTAGTTAAATGCAACTGCCAGCACCTCATCGTTATTGAGAGCGGTATTCAATGAAATATAACCCAGCCGTTCGTTGATGGTATACTCAGATGGATTAAGTTTCCTGGCCTGTTCTATCTTTTCGAAATCTCGACCACCCAGGAACTGGTTGCCAAAACCAGCCATAACGGAAGTGACGCTTTGGATTTCACGTATTCCCGAGTAGGTAGAAATCAACGATTGATACATCCCGTTGGCCGCATTTGAAGGATAAATGTTTTGTGGATATGGTAATCCTGTATTTTGCTGAAAATCGGCGACTTCGTTATAAATATGTGGATTATGCTCCCCAAGGTCCTGCAAAGCCAGAATATTGCGCGATTCCGTAAAATTATTGGTTTTGTTGGTCACCCAGACTTCAATCTTATTGATGGTTATGCCAGACCTGATGACAGGCAAGGTGGAGAGTGCCTGGTTATAATTATCCCTGAAATATTGTGACAGAAAGAAGTGACGGTTGGCATCATAATCAGCAGCCGACATTTCAAAGTTTGTAATCTGGGCTCCTCCTTCCGTTTCCACCACTTTCGTTTCACCCTTGTGTTGCGAAAAGAGGGTTGTAAGTGTCAGCTTTCCGAATTGCATTTCTGCCTTGACACCGAACAGGTTGGAAGCACCGGTTATAAGGGAACCGTTTAAGGGAAGTGAAACATTACCGGCCTCGATTCTTTTGATGATTTCGTCCTCTTCTCCGGTATACTCAAGGTTCATCTTGTTTTCATAATCAAAGGTCGCTTCCGTGTTATAGTTGACCCTCATGTTCATCTTGGTTCCGATCTGTCCCATGACATTCATCTGGATTTTCTGGTCGAAATCAAAGGATGGCACTTTACGGAGTCTTTCCGGTATCGCCGGATTCTCTGTTGAATTCATCTGGTAACCAAAACTGACCTCCACATAACCCTGTGGTTTTATATTGATGGTATTTCCCCCAAATATTCGGTTAAATGCTTCGCTTTCAATGGTAAGCCGCGGAATTAAGGACCCTTGGTTTTCCATATCGGCGACATTCTTTCTGGAGCGCCAGTACTTTTGGATAGACTGCTCAAAATCATAATCAATATAATCATCCAGGGTCATTGCCTGCGGAAGCCGGTAATTCAGATTACCTATTTTTTCATAAAAAACGTATTTGCCAGAAACCGGATCATACACCACTTCCCTCTTTAAATTGGAAGGATTTCGAAGAAATAGGCCTGAACTGTCGCGCTTTGCAGGATCACCATAGGCAGGCCTGTCGGAGAATGGGAAAGGCATATTCCGGGTCGTTGTATCTTGCAATTCCTGAATTTCGGCAAAACCGAACGACGCCAACTGCCTGTCGGTCCGGTTATGAATCTCCGCCCCGCTACCCATTCCCACAGTCAGGGAAAAAAGTGCAAAAATGACAGAGAGTAGAAGTATATTTTTAGTAAAAGTCCGAAGTCTCATTCAGAATTTATAACCTTTTAAGTGCTTGTTTAATCACAGTTTCCACGTTGGCTCCCGGCATTCCTGTTAATATTCCCGCGACAGCCTTCTCGGCGTCTTTACGGGAAAAGCCCAGCATTACCAAAGCTGATAACGCTTCATTCTGTAGGGTATTGTCTGATGGAACCAAAATTTGTCCGGTTACCGGCACTTTGGAAAGTTTGTCTTTCAAATCTATAATGATTCTCTGGGCTGTTTTCAAACCGATTCCTTTGACCGATTTCAACAGGTTGATATTTTCCGTTGATATGGCCGAAATAATTTCATCGGGTGACAGCGAAGAGAGCATCATCAATGCGGTAGCAGCACCTACGCCGTTTACTGATAAAAGTTGTCTGAACAATTCACGTTCCGACCTTGATGAAAAACCATATAAAAGATGGGCATCCTCCCTGACAATCAAGTGTGTAAAAATCCTGGCCTGCTTTTTCCCGTTCAGTGCAGAGAAAGTGTTCAGGGAAATATGGACGGCATAGCCAACTCCGTTTGATTCAATCACCAATAGTGCCGGATTGATTTCATCGATCTGTCCCTCAATATATTCGTACATACATTCTCGATTTTTGAAATCTTATGCATTTTAGGTTATACCCTTATTCAAGCTATATCGGAAGCCAGTTGCTGATAAATTCTGAAACCTGATAAGTTCTCCGGCCAGGCATATTTGCTTGACAGGCACTTAAATCGTTAAAGAGTATCCTGATCGTCAGCCTCGATATCAATGCTTTCATCAACCTGGTTTGGGTTGATGTCATATCGTTTCAAGGGGTTGGCAGAAATTTCCCGATAAATTTCACGGTTCTTATGGATATCAATGGCCAGGTAAAGTGCTTCACGGAAAGAGTCAGGACTAGCCTTGTCCTCACCGGCAATATCAAATGCAGTCCCATGGGCAGGTGAAGTGCGAATCATCGGCAGACCGGCGGTGTAGTTCACTCCCTGATCAAATGAGCTGAACTTGAATGGTATCAACCCCTGATCGTGGTACATGGCTAAAATGGCATCAAATTTGGTAAAATCGCCTGATCCAAAAAATCCATCTGCAGGGTATGGTCCAAGAGCAGTGATTCCTTCGCTTCTGGCTTGATCCAGTGCAGGAATAATTATATTCTGCTCTTCATTGCCGATAAGGCCGTTATCTCCGGCATGAGGATTAAGTGCCAATACCGCAATGCGAGGATTCGTTACCGAGAAATCCTCGACCAAAGACCGGGAGATGATTCTCAGTTTTGACAAAATCTTATCCCTGGTTATGTTTTTCGAAACTTCGGATATGGGAATATGACCAGTGACCACACCAACTTTCAGGTTATGGCTAACCATAAGCATGACAAAATCCCTGCTATTGAATTGTTGAGCCAAATATTCTGTGTGCCCTGGAAAATTGAATTTTTCACTCTGAATATTATCCTTATTGATGGGGGCGGTAACCAACACATCAATAAGTCCCTTTTTCAGGTCAGCCACAGCTTTTTCAAGGGCAAGATAAGAGGATTCACCAGCAGCCTCTGTGGACTTTCCCAATTCTACCCGAATATTTTCATCAATGCAGTTGATAATATTGGCCTTGTTATGGGATGCTTCCTGTGGAGTCCGTATATGATTGAAGCTGAGGTTTTCAATATTCAGGGCTTTTCGGTGATAGGCGGCAACCTTCGGCGAACCATAAACAATCGGGGTGCACATCTCGAGGATTCTGGCATCCTGCAGAGTTTTCATAATCACTTCATAACTGATACCGTTGATGTCGCCGTGCGAAATTCCAACCTTTATCTTTGTATTATAAACCATTTTTCGGCCAATTAAATTTTTACATTTTCTGGAGTCGGGCAAATTTACGTTTTTATTTACAACTTTTTCAGAAAGTTGAACAGCAAGCGGATTCCACTTCCCGTGCCTCCCTTTGGTCTGTAGCTATCCTTTTCGAACAGCCAGGCGGTTCCGGCGATATCAAGGTGAATCCAGGGGTAGTCCGTAAAATGCTCAAGGAACTTACCTGCAATGATGGTCTGCCCATCACGGCCTCCTATGTTGGTCATATCAGCGATATCAGACTTCAGCGTAAAGCCATACTCTTCCCAGAGCGGAAGTTCAACAATTCTTTCGTAGATTTCGTCACCGCACACTTTTAGCTGATTCAGATATTCGGATTGGTTTCCCATCGCAATCATTCCATGGCTGCCCGAAATGATGGAAGCCGCACCTGTGAGTGTAGCCAGATCGATCACCAGCATGGGGTCATATTTTTTGGCATAACCCAAAGCATCTGCCAGAATCAGTCGTCCTTCAGCATCGGTGTTGAGAACCTCCACGGTTGTGCCATCGTACATGGTGATCACATCGCCGGGGACATACGCATTTCCGTCGGGCCGGTTATCCGTTGCAGGGACCAATCCAATAACATGAACCGGCAGGTTTGCCCGTGCAGCAGCATAAACGACTGCACCGGTTGCAGCAGCACCAGCCATGTCACATTTCATATAGTCCATCGACTTCGGTGTGGGTTTAAGGCTCATTCCACCCGTATCATAAACCACACCTTTACCTACAATAACCACAGGTTTGCCATTGACTGGGCTCTCAGGTTTCCATTCCATAACGGTAAATGTCGGAGGATCGATGCTTCCTTTGTTGACGGCAAGAAGTCCACCCATTTTAAGGCTTTCAATATCATTTTTATGGAATACTTCAACGGAATATCCGCTCTCCTTTCCTTTCTGGATAAACTGGTCTGCCAGTGCAAGGGCATTGAGGGTCGATAATGGCTCATTCACCAGGTCACGTGCCCAGTATACTGCTTCAGCCAGGATTTCCAGTTCCCGAAGTATGCTTTCCTCCAGCCCGGGATGAAAAATGGTAACCGATTCCGGCAGGGATTCAGTCTTTTCCTTTTTGTACTTTTGGAATGAATAGCCTCCCAGCAGAAATCCTTCGGTAAATGCAATGGTGTACTCCGGATTTCCAGAGCCAGCGATCACTACATTTTCAAGCTTATTTTTTCTCACTAATTCCATAAATATGCTTCCAGCTTTCCTGTATTTCTCAGAAATCTGATGTTCTGGTGCTTGCAAGTCAGGAAGTGAAACAAACAAATAGTGAGGCAACCTTTGAATCACAATGGGTGCATCCTTTTCATGCCTGTTCTTCCAAAGCTCCATTTCCGGCTCGGAAAGGGTTATAAATGGTACTTCCTCTCCACCAGGCAAAAGGGCAATCGAAACGTTTTCGGAAAGATGGTCTGTTGTTTTCAGTCTTATATTCATTGTATCCAAATGCATTTCAATATGATTATTACGAATCAATCAGTTCACATTGGCTAAATTAACACTTTTCGGGCTTTAATGTTGAGTGGCAAAACAGTCTCAGGATCTAAAAGGAAAATGTCACAACATAAACCAAAAAAAACAGGGTGCAGGAAATTGCTCATCCCTGCACCCTGATATCAAAATTTTCCAACAATTTATTGTATCAGTCCCAGATTCTTGCCAACCTTAATGAATGAGGCAACCGTTCTGTCGATCTGGTCAAAAGTGTGTGCTGCCGAAAGCTGTACCCTGATGCGGGCCTTTCCGCGAGGAACAACCGGGAAGACAAATCCAATGACATATAAACCCTCTTTCAGCAATTCGTCAGCAAACCTGATGGCCATCGGTTCATCATAAATCATTACCGGTACAATGGCAGTATCTCCCTTTACGAGATCAAAGCCGGCAGCCTCCATCTGGCTCCTGAAACGGTTGGCGTTCAACATCACCTGATTCTGGAGGGAAGAACTTCCCGACAGCATTTCAATCGCTTTCAGGGTAGCACCAACTGTTGCCGGGGCCAGGGTATTGGAGAAAAGGTATGGCCGTGATCGTTGGCGCAACATTTCAATGATCTCCTTCCTGCCCGATGTACAACCGCCATTACCTCCTCCCATAGCTTTACCGAAAGTGGTGGTGATAATGTCAATTTTCCCCATTAAGCCGTAATGTTCGGCAGTTCCCCTGCCTGTCGCTCCAATATAACCCGTGGCATGGGAGTCATCCACCATGACCAGGGCATCGTATTTTTCACATAGGCTGACAATCTCAGGCAAGCGGGCGATGTCGCCATCCATGGAGAACACCCCGTCGGTCACGACAATGCGATATTTCAGAGACTGGGACTCCTGAAGACATTTCTCCAATTCTTCCATGTTGGAATGTTTGTACCTGAAACGCTGTGCCTTACATAACCGCACACCATCAATAATGGATGCATGGTTCAGCTCATCGGAAATGATGGCACTGTCTTCTCCCAACAAAGGCTCAAATACACCCCCGTTGGCATCGAATGCCGCACAATAGAGAATGGTGTCTTCAGTGCCTAGAAATTCCGATACTTTCTGTTCCAATTCCTTATGGATCTGTTGTGTTCCGCAAATAAACCTGACGGAAGACATACCAAAACCCCAGTCATCCATAATATTCTGGGCAGCTTTCACAATTTCGGGATGGCTGGCCAGCCCGAGATAATTATTCGCACAGAAGTTCAGAGCTTGTCCACCGGTATTCAAGGAAATTTCAGCACCCTGGGCCGAGGTTATGATCCTTTCCGTTTTATATAAACCCTGCTCCTTGAGCTCTTCAAGGGTTTTAAGCAGATCATCTTTCATTTTTCCGTACATGGGCAAAATTATTTATGGTTGAAAAGAGTGGGCAAAGTAATAAAATTGAGGCTGACAATTAGCTGATAAATTTCAGGAACCACCGACCATTGCGGAATTTACCCGATTCTGCAATTCTGATACATAGGCCTGATTAACCCTCACTCCAAGTTCACCCGCTTTTTGTATATCCTGAAGAGCGGCAGCGTAGTTGCCTGTTTTATTGTGCAAAAAGCTTCGGTTTTGCCAGAACACACCCTGGGAGGGCTGTATGGCAATAGCCCTGTTAAGATCGTCCAATGCTTCTGAATCCCGATTCAATTGATTGAATGCCAAAGATCTGAGGTTCATCATATCAGCGTCATCCGGTTTATATCGCAAATAGAGTGTTATTTCATCGACCGCTTTATCATACATGTTAAGCGTGTAAAGCACCAATGCACGATTTGATCTTGCACTCAGGTTTCCGGGCTCCAACGTTACCGCTTTGTCCAGGTCAATCAAGGCTGCCTCATACTGACCCTTTGATGCCAGGGCTGCCCCACGGTTGCTCCTTGATTCGGCATATTCGCCGTTTAACTCGACCGAACGGTTAAAATCAGCCAACGCTTCTTCGGTCCTTCCCGTGTCAAAATATGCCTTGCCCCTGTTATTTAATGTATTATAGGCATCCGGATCAATACTCAACGCCTGGTTATAAGAAGCGATAGCCTTCTCATATTGATTTTGCTCCCGGAAATACCGGCCCATATTGTTATGTGCGACAGCCACCCTGGGATACTTCTCAATCACATCGGTAAAAAGTGTTTCAGTGTTCTCCCAAACCTTTATCCGCTGGGATGTCTGCCATGTTAAAACTCCAAGATAGAAACCGGCCAGCGGAATTAAAAAATAGTTGAGCTTTGAGTGTGCGACCTGTTGGATTACAAAAGAAACCAGAAAAAACAATCCTATGTAACCGATATAGGTGAACCGATCAGCCAGGTATCCCTGTCCTGCACCAACAACCTGAAGCATAAAGACCACATTTACAAAGAAAAACAGTGATCCAAACCATACCTCTTTTCTGAATTTCCTAATCTTGTAAATTCCGAAAACCATTGCAAGCACTACAGGAAGACTCACATAGTGCATCCATGTCAGCCTGGCAGGGAATGGATAGATGGCGGAAAGCTCATATGGAATGACCGATTTTGCCAAATAAACCAATAGGGAATATGTACCGATAAATATTCTTTCCCCAATGGGCATAATGGTTCCTGTCTCCAGACTACCCTCCTGACTCAGAAAATGGATGCCGGCCAATCCGGTGGCCAATGACATGATAAAGAATGGGACCTTATTCAGAATCTGGCGAAAAGTGAATCTTCCCTCCCTGTAATAATCAATTACCAGTAAGGCAAGGGGCAATGAAACCGCCTGGATCTTTGATAATAAGGCCAAAATAAATGTCAGCAAAGCCAAAATGTAATACACGTACTTGCCCGTTTCTGAGAAACGGATGTAAAGTATGGCCGACAGAAGGAAAAAGGTTCCATAGAGAACGTCTTTTCTTTCGGTGATCCATACCACCGACTCGACACGCATAGGGTGTATAGCAAACAGAAAGGTTGCCAAAACAACAATAAATGATCTAATTCCCAGCGATTTTAAAAGGATAAACACCAGAAGTGTGCATAAAAGGTGCAAGAGGATATTGTTCAGATGATGCACCTTAGGATTAAATCCCCATAGATTTACCTCAAGGGCGAAGGAGAGCGTGGTAAGAGGAGTATATCCACCTATAACCGTGGAGGTAAACATATTCCCAATACTCTCTTTGCTCAGTTGTTGTACATTAGGGTTGATCGTAACATTGACATCATCATCCCAATTCACATATTCGTACTTTAATGAAGGATAAAACATCATAAAGGTGAATATCAGGATAATAACCAGACCAATTCTTTCCATTCTGGGGGTCCAGTTATTGAAAATGCCCGTTTGGGTGTCCTTCACGCCCTTTTTAACTTTATTCCTGGCCATTATTTCAATATTTAAGTGTAAGAGTCAGGTTTTAAAAGAAATAAAAATAGACTATTCTGAAGAGAAAATAAACAGGCTGGCTATTAAATCACATTGATAATGGTTATGTATGAGACAGAAGATACCATTTCCTCCAACTGATTTTCTATATCTTTGCGCCAAATAAAAAAGACATGTCTGAAAAAAGAATAAGGGTAAGGTTTGCACCCAGTCCAACAGGACCACTCCATATGGGGGGCGTTCGCACGGCACTTTTTAATTATCTGTTTGCAAAAAGGAACGGTGGAGATTTTCTTCTCCGGATTGAGGATACTGACCAGACCCGATATGTTCCCGGGGCAGAGGAATATATCATAGAAAGCCTGAAATGGTGTGGCCTCATACCGGATGAAGGCCCTGGTTTCGGAGGGGAATATGGTCCGTACCGCCAGAGCGAAAGGAAAGAGATCTATGCCCGATACGCACAGCAGCTGGTTGAAAGCGGCTGGGCATATTACTCATTCGACACCCCTGAAGATCTTGACAGGCTAAGGGCTGAGGCTGAAGCTTCAGGCCAGGTTTTTTCATACAGTCAGCATACCCGCATGAAACTGTGCAACTCACTGGCCCTTAACGAACATGAAGTAAAGATTCGTCTGGAAAGCGGTGAGCCTTATGCCATCCGTTTCAAAATGCCAGAGCAGTTGGATGTCACTGAAGAAGACCTGATTCGTGGCAGCGTAACCTTCAATACCCGTGAACTCGACGATAAGGTACTCTTTAAATCGGATGGAATGCCAACTTACCATTTAGCCAACGTGGTCGACGATCATCTGATGGAAATCACCCATGTGATCAGGGGTGAAGAATGGTTGCCATCCATGCCTCTTCACATACTCCTTTACAGGGCACTAGGATGGGAGGAAACACGTCCACGGTTTTCACATCTGCCTTTGATACTGAAGCCACAGGGAAAAGGAAAACTTAGCAAACGTGATGGCGATAAGTTGGGATTTCCTGTCTTTCCATTGCAATGGCAGGATCCGGAAACCGGCGAAATTTCGAAAGGATACAGGGAGGACGGATATTTCCCCGAAGCCTTTATAAACCTTCTGGCTTTGTTGGGATGGAATCCGGGAACAGAACAGGAAATATTCTCAATCGAGGAACTGACCGGTTTATTTAGTCTGGAAAGGGTTGTCAAATCAGGGTCGAGGTTTGATCCGGAGAAGGCACGCTGGTTCAACCGTTCCTATCTTCAGGAGAAATCCCCGGAGGCATTGGCCCAACTGTTTGAGCCAATGTTGAAGCAAAAGAATATTGTAACCGACATTTCAAGAATCATCCCTGTCATTGAGGAAATCAAGGATCGTTGTGATTTCGTGAAAGAATTCTGGGATCATGGATATTATTTCTTTGAAGCCCCCAAAAATTACGATGAAAAAACAGTCAGCAAAAGGTGGAAGCCTGAAACTCCCGTTGAAATGGAAGCCATCGCACAACTGTTTGACACGATCGACAACTGGGAGGCAACATTCATCAAAGATTCCTTTTCGGTCTTCATGAATGAAAAAGGATGGAATTTTGGGGCTGTCATGAATCCGTTAAGATTATGCCTTGTTGGAGGAAATATGGGGCCCGACTTGTTCAGAATCTGTGAGCTGCTTGGAAAGGATGAGACCGTGAATCGAATCCGGAAGGCAGTAAAAGTTCTGGGATAGTCATATATATCACCATTTCCATTCCTGAATAATGTTACCTTCGGGGTTTAAGGGAAGGTACACAATGAATGTTTATCTGAAATTGGTGTTTTTTTTAAAACCGACAGGATAAACTGACTGTATTTAGTTTATAAAAATCATTGATTATCATTCATATAAAAAGATAAGCAACTATGAACAGCCGGATAACGATAATACTGATTTTGCTGGTTGCCACCTTTCATTCACTGGCTCAGAAGAGTGAACTTTATCAGGAGCCCTACAGGCCTCAGTACCATTACTCGCCTGAACGAAACTGGATGGGTGAACCAACAGGACTTATCTGGTATGAAGGTGCGTACCATCTTTTCTTTCAGGTAAACCCAATCGGGAATGACGCCGGTTATTATCATTGGGGCCATGCTGTAAGTGAAGACCTGGTTCACTGGAAACACCTGCCCGTCGCCATTTTCCCGGATGACCTTTCCGAAGAGATAGAAAAATGTACGGTTGGTCCGGGAAGCATCATTGTTGACGAGAATAACCATTTGGGCTTACAGGAAGGTGACAAGAAAACCCTGGTGGCTTTTTACACCAGCCTGCAGTGCGGACAAAGAATCGCCTTTAGTCAGGATGGCGGAAACTCATGGAAAAAATATACCGGAAATCCAATAATCCCTTTTGATGAAACGGAAGAAGCCATTGCCCCAAGGGTATTTTGGTTCGAAGAAGGGAATCATTGGGTGATGGCCATTTACAGAAAACCAGATAATGATGATCGTTTGCGTGGCATTTCGTTTTACACATCAGATAACCTGAAGGAGTGGACGTATCAGAGCCATCTGGCTGGATTCAGGGGTTCGCCTGAGATGTTGGAACTGAAGGTGAATAACCGTCCGGATGAAAAACGCTGGGTTTTGTTTGAAGGGGATGGAAGCTATGTCATGGGAAATTTCGACGGGAAAACGTTTACCGCGTCCAGCATCAGGATGAAATCTGACTTCGGAAAGAATTATTATGGTACCAGAATCTTACCGGTTACTGATGGCAAAGAGAATCGGATCATACAAATATCCTGGATGAAAGACGGTACTTACCCGAATATGCCATTCTCCGGACAGATGACTTTTCCTTCGGAACTTTCATTAAGAATGTTCAATAATGGAATCTACCTGATACGACAACCTGCGAAGGAGATTGAAAAACTTCAGGGCAAGAAATTATCATGGGAGAAGGAAAACCTGATTCCGGGACTGAACTCAAACCTTATAAAAAAAGCAAAGGGAGAACAAATCAGGATTAAAGGGCAGTTTGACCTGAAAACCTGTGACTCTTTTGGATTAATGCTTAGAATAGGAAAAAAAGAGACAGGTACAGAACTGATGTACAATGTAAAACGAAAAGCATTGACCTTATTGGGGCAGACGGTAAGCCTGGAGCCTGTTGACAACAAAATATATCTCGATATACTTATCGATCGTTCATCGGTCGAAGTTTATGCCAATAACGGAAGGGCTGTCATTACAGCCGTATTTAGTCCAACCGAAGGGTCTGACAACTACGTATTATATAATACGGGAGGAGAATTGATGGTCGACCAGCTTGAAATTTTCGAATTATCCACCATCTGGCCTTTGAAATAACCTGAAATCCGTCAAGGATTATTGACCACCACTGTTTTGATATTGACGAATTCCCTGATTCCAAAAGAAGAGAGTTCACGGCCATAACCACTTTCGGCTATACCACCGAAAGGCAGGCGGGGATCTGACCTGACAAAATCATTGACAAAACAACATCCGGCATCCATCAGGTCTTCAGCCAGTAATCTTCCCTTTTCAAGGTTTCTCGTGAAAACCGCAGCCCCCAAACCGAATTCGGTATCGTTGGCTATTTCAACAGCCTCCTTCTCATTGCGGGCTTTGATAATGGCGGCGACCGGACCAAAAAGTTCCTCCGAATAGGCTGGCATTCCAGGACTCACATTTTCCAAAACGGTGGCGGGATAAAATGCACCCTTCGCTGCAGGGATTATTCCTCCAAGAGATAAAACCGCTCCCATCTCAACCGACCGGAGAACCTGCCCATGCAACTCGTCACGTAAATCGGTACGTGCAAGTGGCCCCATGGTTACCGATTCATCAAAAGGATCTCCAAACCGGCTTTCATCCATCGCATTACGGAATTTTTCACAAAAAACATCATATACCTGATCGACGACAATAAAACGCTTTGCCGCAATACAGCTTTGGCCGGCATTCAACAAACGTGAGGTAACACAAAGCCTGACAGCCTTATCCAGGTCTGCGTCTTCAAGAATGATATAGGGGTCACTTCCACCAAGCTCCAACACACTCTTTTTAAGATATTTGCCCGCCAAAGAAGCGAGAGACTTACCAGCGGGTGTACTCCCAGTCAGTGTTACCGCCCTGATGGCAGGATGGGCGACAATGGGTTCCATCTCAGAGCCAGGAATCAATATGCTTCGGAATGCATTGTCCGGAAATCCGGCTTCCCTGAAAAGATCCTCTATTGCCAGGGAACATCCCGATACATTGCCGGCATGCTTCAAAACCATGGTATTTCCGGCCATCAAGGTAGGTGCAGCGCATCTGAACACCTGCCAAAAAGGAAAGTTCCACGGCATGACTGCCAGAACCACACCAAGGGGACGAAAACTTACATACGAATCTGGATAATCGGTTGCAATCGGTTCATTGGATAAAAAGGACTCGGCATTCTCGGCATAAAATTCACAAACCCAGGCACATTTCTCGACCTCTGACCTGCTTTCAGAAATGATTTTCCCCATCTCAAGCGTGATCAAACGGGCTAACTCATCGCGCTTGCTTCGTAAAAGTGAAGCCAGATTCATCATAAGTCGCGAACGGTGGTCAAATGACGAATTTTTCCAGCTTTGCCACGATTTATCGACGCTGTTGACAATTTTTAATGCTCCCTCAATGGAATGATGTTCATAGTTCTTGAGAACCTCCCCGTTTACTGGATTTATCGATTTCATAAGCGTTCATGATTGTGCGGGCATTAAATTACAAAAAAAAGGTGGGTTGCCCCACCTTCAATATATACGATTATGTCTTTACAGGAATTTAGTTCGAAGCTTGCGCGGTCAGACTAAAATCAAGGGTAAAATCATCATAGATCAGATTGTCACCCAGGTCTGAGAAGAATCTGCCGGAACGGAAGCGGATATCATATTTGGTCCTGTCAACGGTGATCTTTCCATTGGCTTTCAGCTGGTTGCCATTCACTTCAGTATTTGCGGTAAAAGTCACGGGATGAGTGATTCCTTTTATGGTCAGATTCCCCGTAAATTCATATTCATTACCTGAAACCTTTTTGACATTGGTTACAACGAACTTTGATGTAGCATGCTTATCAACCGAAAAGAAATCATCCGATTTCAGGTGGCCGACCAGACGAGCATTGATATCCTGGTTGGTGAGGTCTTCGCAGACAATTGAAGTCATGTCCATTTCAAAATTTCCACCGGTAACCTGTCCGTTTGCGACAGTCAGGTTTCCACTTTTCAGGTTGATGGTACCGTAATGTTCACCGGTAACCTTCTTTCCGTTCCATTTCACCTTGCTCTGGCTGGTGTTTACATCAAAACTCTGGGCAACAGCAAGGTTAGCTGCACCAAAAAATAAAATTACGGATAAAGTGATCGCTGATAATGTTTTCATATTTCCAAACAATTTTTAATTATTACTCTGTTTTAGCAATTAAGACAAAAATGTCTTTAATTTGTTCATTCATGATGACCTCTTTTTAAACAAAAAAGGGAACAACCTATTGATTGCCCCCCTTATTCATACTCAAATTTGATATATTAATCCACCACACGGATTTCTGTTTCCAGTTTCAGGGCATCCTTCAATGTTGCACTGATTCCACAATATTTTTCCTGTGACAGTTCCACTGCCCTTTCAAGTTTATCGACCGGAAGGTCTTTCCCTTTGAACTGGTATACAATTTTCACGGTATGATACTTTTTGGGATGCTCCTCAGTAAGGTCTCCTTCAACAAATACATTAAATGCCAATGGTTCAACCTTCATTTTCTTCAAGATCATTATAACGTCGACCCCCGTGCATCCGGCAAGCGAAACCAGCAACAGTTTCTTGGGACGAGGTCCGAGGTTATCTCCCCCTGCCTCAATCGAGGCATCAATGGTGAGCGGATGCCCGTCAAGATCGGTTTCAAACGCCAAATTCTTCTTCCAGGCCAGATCAACTAAATGTTTCATATTGCTATCATTTACAGTTTTACACTATTTTTGCATGAAGATATAAAATATCTAAATATCTGAATTATTTGCATCAAAGCTACCCCCGATAATTGTATCTTTGGCGCAATGAGTGAAAACTTAATAAACTGAGAATCTTTTTGTCATGATGAGAGGATCTATGAAACGACCCAGCGAGGAAGAAACTAACCTGAGCAATTTTCTGCTCTTTAAGAAACTGACAGAAGAAGAATTTAACCGCCTGAATTTTGAAAAATCGTGCGCTTATTACAAAAAGGGTACGATAGTTTACAGGGAAGGAAGCAGGCTGACCGGTTTTTACTGTGTAACCAAGGGGATTGTAAAAATCTTCAAAACCGGTATGGATGGCAAGGAGCAGATCATCAGGTTTGCGAAAAAAGGCGAGATAATCGCCTACAGGTCTCTTCTAAGTAAGGAACTGGCTTGTACAACAGCCAAGATCATTGAGGAGGCGGTATTGTGTCATATTCCTTACCAAACCCTGCTTTACCTGATCCAAAGCAACTGGCAGTTTTCGCATCACATGCTTCAGATCGTTTGCCGCGAATTGAGGGAAGCCAACGATTACATTACCGACATCGCGCAGAAATCAGTAAGGGAAAGATTGGCTGAAGTCCTGTTGCTCCTGAAGGAAAGTTTCGAACTTGACCACCACAATACCCTGCAGATCTCTCTTACCCGTGAAGAGCTGGCCAATACTGTCGGTACTGCCACTGAATCTGTCATCAGGCTCCTCTCGGAATTCAAACAAGACAGGTTAATTGAGTTGGACGGACGCAGAATCAAGTTTATCAACATCCAGGGCCTGCAGAAGGTGGCAGGAATTTAATGACCATATACCTCTAAATCCGGATCACTGATGCAGGATCGTCACCTGGACAAGGAAAAATATTTCAGGGAACAAGCCACTACCTCACGGAAGTATGTAATTCCCTATGTCAGCTCCCACATAAGTTTTGGACCAGGAATCCGTGTCCTTGAAATCGGTTGTGGTGAGGGAGGTAACCTGAAGCCTTTTCTTGAAATGGGATGCCATGTGACTGGTGTCGACCTGTCGGAAGGAAAAATCGAAAATGGCAGGAAATTCTATCAGGACCATCCCCTGGCCCTGAATCTGGAATTAATCTGTGAGGACATTTACAACCTGGACTTCCCGGATCAACCTTTCGACTTCATTTTCATGCGCGATGTAATTGAGCACATCCACGATCAGGAAAAATTCATGGGATTCGTGAAACGGTTCCTGGCATCGGAAGGTTGCTTCTTCCTTGCATTTCCACCATGGCATAATCCCTTTGGAGGGCACCAGCAGATTTGCCGAAACCGCTGGCTGGCGCATACACCATGGATCCATCTGCTGCCTGTAACCTTGTATACCCAAATTCTCAAGGAGGGAGGCGAACCCCATGCCAGAATAGAAGCACTCATGGAAATCAGGGAAACCGGACTGTCACTGGAACGTTTTGAGAAGATCCTTCGTCAGGAAAACTACAAGTTGCTGAAAAGGGATTTCTATCTGGTTAATCCAAATTATGAAGTAAAATTCGGAATGAAGCCACGTAAAGTCCTGCCCTTTTTCGAAAATTTAAAATATCTCCGGAATCTTTATACCACCACCGCATATTATCTGATCAGAAGGTAAATCCGTCATTTCCTTGTATATGTTGGCGAACAGGTCGCCATATGCCAAAAAGCATATCACTCAATTATTCACCTGAAAAAAAAGGATTAATTTCGTTGAATTATATCTGCATTTTTCTGACAATGAAGTTAGCGGATACAACACAACCTTAAACTGACTGAATAATGATGCCGCATCGTTTCATTTTCTTCTTGTACCTGTTTTTGACCCTTGTTGGTAAAGGTCAGGAAACAGAATTGGTTGTCATTGAAAAACCTGATTCTTATCTCGAATATTCTGTAATGAAATCTGATAAAAAGGTGAACCATGGGCCATGGTTAAAGATGGACCTAAGGCTGGGAAACTTGTTTCTGTCAGAAACCGGATATTATGCAAATGGAAAAAAGAACGGACTTTGGGAAATATATTATCCGCACGTAAACCAATTAAAGAGTCGAGGTTTCTATTACAATAACCTGAAAGACAGCCTGTGGAATACTTTTTATCCAGAAGAGATTCCCAAAAGACTGGTCAAGCAGATGACCCCGGAAGGAGAGTTTCTTCAGATCCAGGACGATAACCCGGTATTGATGAGTGCCGGAACCTACCGTAAAGGTAAACAGGTTGGCATATGGGATTTTTACAACCGTGACGGAAGTTTGTGCCAGCAATATGACTATACCAACAAAAAACTGATTTATACGGAAGAGCATGATGTTAAGCAAAACAAGCCTGTCTTTATTGGAGGGAACGGACTTCGGAATTTGTTTTTGATTGATGCCTTTAATCTGGAAACGTTCAGCAAGTCAATCAACACATACCGTTATACGGAAGGAGGCAGGTTAAAAGTCCGCTTTAAAGTTGAAAGTTCGGGCAATATTTCTGAATTCTAGGTACTTGAGAGTAATTTCAAGAGCGAAAAATTCGCAAAGCGGGTATTTGAAACAATAAAGGCTTCTGAAGGACAATGGTATCCGGCATTTAAGGATGGCAATCCTGTTTCTGACTATGTAATGCTGGTTTTTCGTTACGATGTTGTTTCAAAGTATCGGTCCAACATCAATGGAGATTATTATACTCAAACGAGAAACAGTTCATTCCACCTTGAAATTGAAGATGTGGATCCTGTCGAATAATGTCTTGGTAGCTATTGCTTACCGTACTTCTCCCATCTCCTTAGCTCTCCGTCCATAAAACGGCTGAATTTTGCCGGGGGAGAAATCTGTGATTCCACCGCTTTTCCCGTGACAGGGTGAATGAAATTTACCTTAACGGCACAAAGAAACATTCCCTTATGTTTCAACATAAATTCAGGATCCCCATAGAGTTTATCACCCAATATCGGGAATCCGGCTTGTGAAAGGTGGATTCTTAGCTGGTGCGTCCGGCCAGTTTCGGGAATCAGTTTTACCAACGACAATTTTCCACTGACCAGCGAAGGTATGATACGTTGGGTTACAAAACGTGTGACGGCTTCCTTGCCCTGAACAGGCTCATTAAGAATCCCATTTTGTACCATTTCTCCGATTACGATTGCCTGATACTCTTTTTCCAGTTCACGTCTCTCCAGCATATCCCCCAATAATCTTCTGGTAGTTTGGGTTTTTGCCAGGATCACCAAGCCGCTTGTGGCACTGTCGAGCCGATGAATGGCTCTTGCCATTGGTAACGAATCCTCCATGGAGGAAACCTTGATCTGGCCAAAGGCAGCATTTTCGAGTGTATCGTGCCTGTTCCCACTCACCACTAACCCGGCAGGTTTATTGATGATTACCAGAAAATCATCTTCATAGACGATCTCAAGTTTCAATGGATAAGGCCTGGAAGGAAGCTCTACCGGTTTACGCCATTCAATCAGGCTACCTGTTGAAACCAACGTGCCAGTGTTTGCCCGATTTCCGTTGACGTACCACTCCCCTTTCCCGATCGATTTCTTGACGTACGATTTTGTAGATGCCAGTGCAAATATTCCAGGTACATAATCGCTTAACCGGCTATGGGAAATTCCCTCCGGAACCTGATGGTAAAAGGTTTCTTCCATACAGGCAAAGGTATGTAAAACAACAGTCAACCTTCGCAAAGCCGATCAATAAGAAAAACGCACCCAGATAAATATTCCGGATGCGCTTCTTTCAGATCGATATCTGTTTCCTGGTCAAAAATATCTCAAGTCTACTTCTGTGGAATAAAAACCACATCAACCACATCTGCCCCTTTCAGGAATTCGGCAGTAAATTTACGAATGTCTTCCCTCGTCATTTTTGCCAAAATTTCTTCATAATTCTCGGGTGCATCAGAATTGTACTGCTTCTGATAGTAATTAATCAGCACACTCATCCAGTAGCCGTTGTTCGGTTTGGCCTGCTCCCTGTCTTTCAGGATATTTTTAACAACCTTGTCAAAATCCTCCAGCGTTGGACCCTCAGCGGCAATTTTCTCCATTTCACGATATAGAATTGATTTCAGGTGGTCTGCCCTTTCGGGATCTGTATCGAAATTCATGACGACACTTTTCTGGCTTAATGGATACCTTTCACTGTAAGCGTTAACACTTACCCCGTAGGTTCCACCCTCCTTTTCCCTGATTTCCTCGGTATACCTTAGTCTAAGAACTCCTTGCAAGACATCCAGCATCAGATTGGTTGAGGGTGAATACTCGAGAAGTTTGTTCAGCGCTACAGTCACGTTGGCCTTCTCGGTCTGCAGCGTAATCGGTATCTGTTTCTTTGTTTGGCCTTGCGGGAAACGGATTTTGTCATCCACCCAGTTTTCTGAACGAGGATCATCGGTGAGGGATCCGATATACCGGGCAGCCAAAGTTCGGGCATTCTCCTCCTCAATATTTCCGACTATGAAGAAGATAAAATCACCGGCATCCTTAAACCTGTCACGGTAAACCTCTTCAAGGGATGCCAGGTTGAACTGATCGAACAATGCAGGTGTGACAACCAAGGTGCGCTCGCTGTAGCCCGACATGATCTTCTGCAACGTATCGCTCATGATTTTCTGGGGATTGTTCGACATATTGGCAACGGCAGCCTGAAGGCGCATCCTCATTGCCTCATATGCTTCCTCCTCGAAACGGGGATGTTCAAAACTCAGGTAAAGCAACTGTAACAATGTCTCAAAATCACGTGGTGATGAGTTCCCCCTGAAAGTTTCATATAATGAAGTCAGGGAACTATTTATTCCCACATTCTTACCAGCCAGCATTCGTCTAAGGGCAGTCGCATCGAAATCACCCATCCCGAAACTTCCCATAAAGTTGCCCAACATGGCTGCCGAAGGCAGTTTATCTGTATCCAGGACTGAATTTCCACCGGGACTGAATGCCTGGAGAATTACATTATCTTTCTGGAAATCTGCATGTTTATAGACGACTTTTGCATTGTTTGAGAGCGTCCATTCCACTGCCTGCAGCTCATCAAGGCGTCGGGTACTGACGACCGAGGCACCCTTCAGCTCTTCACTGATCAGGGAATTACCCAAATCCTGTTCCTCATAAGGAAGTAAGGTGCTGTTTTCTACTTCCGACATGATGGCAAAGGCTATTTCTTCATCCAGGAGCCGAATGTCCTCTTTTTCAGGTCCGGTAACTATGATCACACGGTTATCATTCCTGATCCGGTTTTTAGCCATTTCGGAAACCTCCTCCACTGTAATCCCCGGAAGGATCTCTTGCAGGTACTCCCATTCAAAATCCACGCTGATTAAAGGCTCTCCCTGTAAATAATGCGCCTGCATCTTTCTGATATGCTGGTCATTCCGGATCTTATCCTGCTGTTTCCACTGGTTTTCCATCATGCTCAGTATGTTCCTTTTTGCCCTGTCAAGTTCGGGTTCGGTAAATCCGTGAAGTTTTACCCGCAAAGCTTCGGCGTAGATGGCTTTAAGGGCATCCTCCATCCGGTTAGGATGGGCAGTAGCGTTTATGGCCATGATGTCATATCCCCTGGCAAAACCACCAAAACTGATGCTTCCGCTCATAAACGGAGGATTCGCGCGCTGGAGGATTTCATTGATCCTGTCGCTCATCATCCGGTTAAAAAGATTCGCGGCATAGGAATCCCTCAGGTATGACAGGTCCTTATTCTCGGGCTTGGTCCCTTCAAACTTGACATAGATGGCTACCGACGAGGAGGTGGCCTCAGGGTCAGCTGCCTTGGTAAAGAGAGTCTCACCGTGATATGGAATGGTGATGAATTCTCTTTCCGGAGCATTCTCAACAGCCTTAATCCCGGAAAAAAGCTTGATGATTTTCTGTTCCATCTCATCCACATCAATATCTCCGGCAACCGCAATGGCCTGAAGATCGGTACGGTACCAATCGTGGTAAAAACTTCTGAGGGTAGCGTAATCAAAATTCTTGATTACATCCAGGTTTCCGATCACATCACGGACTGCATACTTCGAATCTTTGAACAGTACGGGAAAAAACTGACGTTGCATCCTGAACGATGCATTCCGTCTTGTCCTCCATTCCTCTGAAATCACTCCCCTTTCCAGATCGATTTCCTCATCAGTTAGCAAAAGAAAATCAGACCAGTCGTGTAGTATCAACAAACAGGTATCAATCAGTCCGGGTGCTTTTACCGGCACATCGCTCAGGTTATAGACCGTTTCATTCTGGGAGGTATAGGCATTGATATTTCGGCCAAATGCCACGCCATGTCGCTCGAGCGAATGGATAATTCCCTTTCCCGGGAAGTTTTTGGTACCGTTGAATGCCATGTGTTCCAGAAAATGGGCCAGACCATCCTGATTATCGTTTTCCAGGAGTGCTCCAACATTTTGAATGATATAGAAACTGGCCCTTTCTTTAGGTTCTTCACTATGTCGAATGTAATAGGTCAGTCCATTGGCCAGCTTCCCTGTACGAATGGCAGGATCCATCGGTGGTTGTTGTCCGGAAACAGGAGACACCATCAGGATAAACCCTGTCAGCATCAAACCAAATACAGCATAAATATTATTCTTTCTTTTCATCATTACTGGTAAGTTTTAATAAAAGTCAATTAACAAGTCATCAAACGGGCGCAAAAATTACAAAATATAAGGGACTCAAACAGGTAAATGACTGGGATAAATCTCTTTGTCAATTTAGCCATGAGAATCCCATGGGTATTTTCAACCGATGGTTTTAAAATGTAAAAAATACTTTTATATTTACACAAAGAAACTAAATCGATAAAAATATCAACCATGAAAAAGGCTATCTTATTATCGGGATTGTTGATTATCCTGATGTTTCAGGGGATCCATGCCCAGAACAAACTGACCATTGATGCCACATCTGAGGGGCAGCCCATCAGCAAATACATTTACGGACATTTTGCGGAGCATCTTGGCCGTTGCATTTATGATGGCATTTGGGTAGGGACAGATTCCCCCATACCGAACATCAATGGTTACCGTAAGGATGTTTTCGAGGCTCTCAAGGCATTGGACATACCGGTTCTTCGCTGGCCAGGCGGATGTTTCGCCGACACTTACCATTGGAAAGACGGAATAGGTCCCAGAAACGAACGACCCAAAATCAAAAACGTTTTCTGGGGAGGTGTTGTCGAAGATAACAGTTTCGGCACCCACGAGTTCCTCGATCTTTGTGAAATGCTGGGCTGCGACGCTTACATATCGGCAAATGTGGGTAGCGGCACCGTTCAGGAGATGGTCCAGTGGATCGAATATATGACTTCGTCAGAAGATGTGGAAATGGCCAACCTACGTCGAAAAAACGGAAGGGAGAAGCCTTGGAACGTCCGTTTTATGGGCATCGGCAATGAAAGCTGGGGTTGCGGTGGCAATATGACACCGGAGTATTACTCCAATCTGCTCAGGCAATATTCAGGCTATGCATGGGAATATGGCAGGGACCGGCTAACCAGGGTTGGTTGCGGCGCGAACGGAAACGACTATAACTGGACCCGTGTCCTGATGCAAAATGCAGGCAGGCACATGGATGCATTATCCGTTCATTACTATACGATCGCAGGGCCAGGCTGGAACAATAAAACAGCCGCTACCGGATTCGGGGAAGATCTATATTTCTCAGGGATAAGGGCAGGTCTTAGGATGGATGAGCTCATCACCCGCCACAGCAATATCATGAATGAATATGATCCCGCAAAAAAAATCGGACTCTATGTGGATGAATGGGGTATCTGGACGGATGTTGAACCTGGCACCAATCCCGGGTTCCTGTTCCAGCAGAACTCAATGAGGGATGCCTTGATTGCTGCCACCACATTCGATATTTTTAACCGGCACTCCGACCGGGTCCGTATGGCAAATATTGCACAGACAGTAAACGTACTCCAGGCCATGATCCTGACTGAAGGTGACAAAATGGTAATGACTCCCACTTACCATGTTTTTAACATGTATAAGGTACATGGAGATGCCATGTTGATGAAAAGCTCCCTGATCACCGAACCTTACAAATTCGGAGATGACTCGGTTCCTGCGGTCAGCCAGACCGTCAGCAAGGATGCCAATGGCAAAATTCATCTTTCGCTGAGCAATGTCCACCCAGGGAAAGAGATCAGGCTGGTTGTCGAAATGAACGGCGCCGCCTGGAAAAAGGTCAATAAGGGTGAAATTCTTACAGCCCCAAAATACAACAGTGTCAATACTTTCGATAACCCACAACTGGTTAAGCCCAGTGAATTCAAAGGATACAAGGTGACCGGAACAAATACAATGGAAGTGACCCTTCCTGCACTTTCGGTCGTTACCCTGGAAATTGAATAATGTAGATTATTGAAGAGATTCGTCTTTAAGGGGATTGAAACAGCCTTTGGCTTTCAGTCCCCTTATTGCTTGAAGGTAATTGAAACGCGATGCAGGGACTTTTTCCATATTAAAGCTGATATTTAATTCATGACCATTTGAATAGTAATACGAATTCAGGCTTTTGGAATATTCCAACTCAACACCGAATTCACGGAAAAATTCCATATAACTGAATAATTGCCTGCGACTGATATTCATCCTTTTGGAAAACTGATCAGGCGACCCGGTTTTATGTGCCTTGATTAAACTGTTCATGGTGATCAGTCTTTCAATTTGCTCCAATGCTTTCATCATTCTTGGTTTTTTTATAATTCTATCGATTCTGGTTAGACATCACTTTACCGATGTTTCAGACCAGCATAATCATTACAAAAAATTGATTTTACCCAGGCCTTAAACACGTACAAAGTCAACAAGAGCAAAGTTAAGCTCAATATCCTATATCACATATGGTCATTTCGTGGACAAACCAAAAACAATAAAAAGCTACATTGGGGTCAGGAAAATATGGCACCCATAGGTTCCCGGGTCGTATCTTAAATAGTTCTGGAATAGTTATACAATAGTGCTTGTATAGTTACCACTATTTGACAGGTCTTTTTTATCATTTCCATATGTTTTAATAGTCCCTGCCAATATCCTGCCGATCATCCTTTTGCAAGGTACTCATGAAACCAGATCTGCAGGGCAAATTTCCATTGCAGGGATATTTGCCCTGTCACAATACCCGAAATGACTTTTTATTCATCTTCGTTTAGGGCCATTTTTTGAACCGAATATTTTTATCAACAGATTATTATTAGGTTTGAAATCAATTCCTGTACTTAAACATGGCAATCAAGGAATGATGAATATCTTTCCCGAATCGATAAAAATGAATAAGAACGTTTTCCGACAATCCAATACCGTTATCCTACTTATTATTCTGGTTGTCGGTACCGCATTGCGATTCTTTCACTTCAGGGAGATCCCGTTTACCCATGATGAATTCAGTGCCCTGTTCAGGACAGGCTATGACCATTTCCAGGATCTCATCAATCAAGGCGTGAAAATTGACGGTCACCCTGCAGGCGTGCAGGTGTTTCTTCACTATTGGGTAAAGATTACCGGTATGACCGAATGGCTGGTCAAGCTCCCTTTTTTAATCATGGGGGTGTTATCCATATACCTTATGTATAAAATTGGATATTGTTGGTTTAACATTACGGCAGGACTGATAGCAGCCGCCTTTATGGCATCACTGCAATATCCGGTAATGTACAGCCAGATTGCCCGACCCTATGGCAGTGGATTGTTTCTGTCACTGGCCATGGTGCTTTTCTGGACGAACCTTATACGCAATTCCGACAGGAATTTTCGAAAAAATGCCATTTTGTTTGTCATTACAGCTTCACTGAATACCTACAATCATCACTTCAGTCTTCTGTTTGCCTTGATTGTAGGGATAACCGGGTTATTTCTGATCCCTGCCGACTATAGAAAGCGATATTTTGGGTTGGGACTGGCAATCATAATTCTCTATCTGCCACATCTTGGTATATTTATTTATCAGCTGGGAATTGGAGGTGTTGAGGGATGGCTGGCCAAGCCCGGATTTGATTTCCCTGTCACTTACATTGCTTACATCTTCCATTTCTCGGTTTTCTCCATTTCCCTTGCAGCTGGCTTGTTTCTGTTTGGGACCTTTCAATCAGGCAGGAAACTCTTTAAGTCCGAATTTCTTATGGTTTCCTTTATATGGTTCCTGATTCCCATGGTAATCGGCTTCACATACTCGAGTTTGTACAGCGCGGTCCTTCAATATTCCGTACTGATTTTCAGTTTTCCTTTCTTGCTGTTTGTGTTATTCGGCCATCTTCGGGAACAAAAGCCTGTCGTAAACCTTGCTTTGGTGATTGCCATTCTGGTCGTGAATACCTTTTCGCTCATTTTTGAAAGGGATCATTATCGCATTTTTTATAATTCAGCTTATGAAAAACTGGTGCTTGACTTCAGATCCATTGAAGACAAAAATTACCTGACAATAATCGATTCACATCCGCCAATTACACGATATTACCTCAATAAGCATCAAATTAGCCAATCATTCCATTGGGAGAAGGAAGTTAAATCCGAAAACGAATTGATTGATTTTCTTAAACATAACGCAAACCATTACGATACTCTATATCTGGGATGCATTTCTTCCATCCATCCGGTTGCCATTCCGGTGATCATGGACTATTACCCCGAATTGGTCGAAGAGAACAACTACATGGGAGGCAGCAGTTACCTATTCGCCCGGACTGACAAGGCAAAGCGAAACATTGTTTCACTCCTCGACTTCAATAATTCTTCCCCCGAATTTTGGTCCGGTATCGACCCAAATGGAATTATAAAGGATTCAACCCTGACCGGGAACTATCAATATCGAATGGACGAAGAAATGGAATGGGGGCCCACATATACAAGGAATATTAAGGAATTGATCAGCAGCCAAAACGATTTCATTGACATCTCGATTGACCTTATACCAGAGGATAGTTTAAACCAGGTAATCCTTGTAGCTTCCCTTGAGGATAATGGCCAGAGCATTTTCTGGAATGGATCAGATGCCGTAAGATACACGAGTAATTCAATCCAAGAGACATCTGCTATCAGGGCACACATTTCCATAAAGCTTTCAGACATTAAACCCAGGGGGAATGATGTCATATTAAAGGTATTTCTCTGGAACAAGGGAAAAAGAAACGTTGTGGCTGACAATTTTACCATTTCTTTGCGAAAAGGAAATCCAATACTGTACAGCCTTATCGAAAAGGTCCCATAACATACGGATCTTCATAACATGGAATTCAATGACAATAAAGAACTTTTCTGAATCGGACAGGATTTTTCATTCAGACGGACATCGTACAGGGCAAATGGCGGCTGACCAGGGACTTCGTCCTGAAGACATCACGGATGGGATAAAGACCATCCAGGAATCGATGGATTCCCTGAATGAAGCAATACTTCAGAATGCCGAAACACAAGGTGTCCGGGTAGCATGCAAGAAAGGTTGTGATTTTTGCTGTTACCAGCCTGTTTTTATCAATAACTTTGAGATACTCCGGTTGATCAGGCACATACGTGACAACTTTACCAGTGTACAGATTTCTGGCATTGTGAAAAAAGCAGCTGCAAAAAACCTGGCTGTATCCAGAATGCCAGAGTCGAAGATGCTCCTCCACAAGGCAGCCTGTCCTTTGCTCGAAAACGGGGCATGTTCAGTATACGATGCACGTCCGATGGCTTGCAGGATATATCTTTCCACCAGCCTTGACAGTTGCAGGCATTTTTTCAGTCACCCCGGAGACAAACATAAGTATCCCATGCTACTTGAATTTCCACTAAGGGCTGGAAGAATGTTGAATGAAGGCTTTGGTGCAGCAATGCGTCAAAACGGACAGCCACTTCGCGAATATCGCCTTGAAGAAGGACTTCTTTTGTTCCTTCAGGAACCCAATCTGCATCCTGAATAAAATGCGGATTCAATATTTCAACATTGATTCCGTGATTTAGGATCAGCCAAAAGCCTTGGTTAGATTTTTAATTTTCATGAAAAGTAGCAACCTGTTGGAATAGTATTCGTATTTTCGTATTTGAATCACCTGAAAGATTAAACGGATAGTCATTGGCCGAACAAGGGTGACACGAGGAATAAAAAATCCTCAAAAATTTTGGAACCGGACATTGAGGTAAACTCAGCAAGAAACAACAAAATGTTAGGATTTATAGACTATCATACCCATACGGTCATGTCGGATGGCTCGGCCAATTACGAGACCATGGTCAGGGCGGCCATCGAAAAAGGGCTCGAAGAGATTGGATTCAGTGACCATGTTTGCCTGAAACCGGTAACATGGGCCATTGAGGAAATTGATCTTCCGGTCATGACCCACCAGATTATGGAAATCCGGGAGAAATATGATCACCTGATCTCTGTCAAATATGGAATTGAGCTTGATTACTTCCCCGGAAAGGAGGAAGAACTCAACAAGATCATCAATTCGCTTCCCCTGGATTATGTCATCGGATCACTTCATTTTATCGGGGATTGGAATTTTGATGGAGACAAATCCCTTTACGGCAAATGGCCGAATGATGAATTATATGCCATGTATTACGAGCTTATCCAACAAATGGCAGCCAGCAATCTTTTCGATATCATTGGCCATCTCGACATCATCAAGAAATTTGCTGTATATCCTGAATCAGACCTGACCCACCTATACGTGGAAACCGCACGCATCATCAAAACTTCGGGAAGTGTTGTTGAATTGAATACAGGCGGACTCGACAGGCCATGTGCCGAATTCAATCCCGGGCAACCATGGCTTGAGATCCTCCATGCCGAATCGGTACCGGTCACCATTACCTCTGATGCCCATCACCCGGACCAGATAGCCCGGCATTTCCCGGGAGCAATCGATTTGATTCGGAAAATTGGTTATACAGAAATCACCACTTTTACTAAAAGAAGACGAGGGTCCCTGAAAATTTGACTATTTTCGAACCAAATTGCAGTTTAAAACTCTGATTATGTCTTTAACAGCCTTCCGGGAAAGTCGTCCCGGCACCCGTCTCATTTTTACAGGTTTTGTTGTTCTGGTCGTATTCCTGATCACCCAGTTTTTGGCTGCCATTGTTGCGATTCCGATATTCGGATTCGATGCCCTGACCGGTATGATGGACGGTATCAACCACACCGACCCGGAGTCCCTGAAATTCCTGAAATTTTTCCAAATTTCCCAGACCATTGGCTTGTTTATCCTTCCCCCACTCGTGCTGGCATGGTTTTTCCATCCTGACATTTTGGAATACCTCAGTCTGAGACGAAAACCAACCCTCATACTATCATTGATGGTTCTTTTGCTGGTGTTGGTTATAAGCCCCTTTATCAATTACACCGGTGCCATCAATGCTGAGATGCATTTTCCGGAGTGGCTTTCCGGGGTTGAGAATTGGATGAGAAATGCCGAGGATACCGCTGAGCAGCTTGTGGAAGCATTTTTGAAAGTGAATGGAATCGGGGGCCTGATATTTAACCTTTTCATGATAGCGGTTCTTCCGGCCGTTGGTGAAGAGTTGCTCTTCAGGGGCGTCATCCAGAAACTCTTTACCGGAATGAGCGGCAGTCATCATTGGGGTATCTGGTTGTCAGCAGCTCTTTTCAGTGCCCTGCACATGCAGTTCTATGGTTTTATCCCGCGTATGTTACTTGGCGGAATGTTTGGGTACCTGCTGGTTTGGAGCCAAACGCTCTGGCTTCCGATCCTTGCCCATTTTATCAACAATTCTGCGGCCGTGATCCTCATGTATATGGTCGATCATGACATCATCAGCCAGGAGGTGGAAGAATTCGGCACAGGGACTGACGGATGGTTGTATGCCCTTGTCAGTCTTGTCGTGGGTGGATTTATCTTTTACAGGATAAAGAGACAAGCATCCCGGGAATCAGTTCCAGAAATACAGCCATAAAAAAAACCGGAGGAATCTACCCTCCGGTTCCGTCAGCCAATGAAAGCCATTTATTTTTTTGATAGTCTCACCACCGTATCCGGGTTATTCAGCACAACATAGATGGCTCCATCAGGGCCAGTTGATACGTCTCTTACCCTACCGGCATTCTTCAGGATAGTCTCTTCATGGATAACCCTTTCGCCTGCAAGGGTTAACAGGGTAACCTGCTCATATTTCAAGGCACCCACCATCAGTTTGTTTTTCCACTTCGGAAACATTTCTCCGTTATAGAAGTCGAGGCCACATACCGCAGTGGAAGGATTCCACATGAAATTGGGTTGTTCCATTCCCGGGTAGGTGCGGTTTTCCGTAATGGTGGTCCCATTGTAATTGCGGCCATAGGTGATAACAGGCCAGCCATAATTTTTACCTGACTTAATCAAATTTAGCTCATCACCTCCCATGGGACCGTGTTCGGTAGTCCACAGATGGCCGGTCACCGGGTGTATGGCCATTCCCTGGATATTTCTGTTTCCCAGGCTATACAATGATGGGATTGCTCCTTCAATCTTTGCGAATGGATTGTCTTCAGGAATGGACCCATCGGGATAAATCCTGTGAACCTTTCCGTTGGGAAGCTTATAATCCTGTGCCTGATCCTGGTATCCACGATCTCCGATGGCGAAGAAAAGGTGGCCCCATGGATCAAAAACGATACGGCATCCGTAATGGTGACGGGTAGTCCGGTAGGTTTCTGCAGGTGCTTCAAATATGACCTGTTCGTCAGTCCAGCGATTATCCTTGATTTTGCCCCTTACCAGTCGGGTCATGGCTACAGGTCTTTCGCTTCCGGCAGATGTCAGGGAGTGGGAGTATGCCAGATATATCCAGCCATTTTGGGAGTAATCGGGATCGACCGCCACATCAAGGAGTCCACCCTGTCCTTCGTTTAATACGGAAGGTGTACCAGCAACAGGTTGGGGTAACATTTTACCGTTTTTCACCATTCTCACCCTGCCGGGCTTCTCGGTTATCAATGCGGTGTTGGCATCCAGAAAATCAATTGCCCAGGGAACTTCAAGACCTTCAGCAAAAACTTCGACTTTAAGGTCATAGTCCATAGTGCCTGTTTCGGAAACAATGGCAGGTCGTACTACACCGCGATCCTTTTCTACACCCCTCACGTAGGCAATGATATTGTTGATATCGGCATCGCTAAGTGCATTCTCATATGCCGGCATACCTAAATGGGTAATCCCGTATTTGATGTTCCGGAAAACATAGCTGTCTTCCACCCCAAATTGCCAGACCCCATCAATCAGGCTTTGGGCATTACCGCCCTGCATTTCGGCACCATGACACGATGCGCAATATTGCTGGTACAAGGTCGCCCCCCTGTCAGTATCTCTTTGCTGGCCAATAATGGCTGATATACTGATCAGTGCAATTACCGGAAGTGCAAGGATGGCTAATCCGAATTTCATTGTAGGTCTTTTCATAATCCTCTCTTTTTGGTTTTTTTCAGTCTATTAATTTACCAAAATTTTATATAAGAAATTATCTAATCATACATCATACAGATAATTAGGGTATAATGTTCAATACTGGCCATAAATTTGGAGAAACTCGGTCAAAATACAGGAAGATCGGAGAAAAATGCACCAAATGACTTGAATGGTGTCAAAGTTGATTTTATTGCCGTGACAAAACCCTAACCAGGCAATACCAATACAATTGCATGTTGGCCGGAAAATGCGACACCAAACATCTTTAACCATTTTTGTTAATTTAGCACCCTCACAAAATGGAAAGTTATGAGTTTTCAAGAAACCCGGTATTTTCTGCAATCGGTCAGGACAGGCCGTACATTTCCCGACACAGGATGGCTATTGGATGCGCCAGAGGAAACGGAACCATCACTCGTCAGGGCTGTTTACGAAAACCGGCAGTTTGAGGTCAGGGATGATCTACCGGGACTCTACCGTTATGCCAACTGGCTTCCCATCAACAGGATCCTGCAGGGATCATCTGCACCTGTAACCTTTCGCAGCGAAGGACTGGCAAGAAAACTGAATCTTTCCGATCTGTGGATTACCTTTAGTGGCTGGTGGCCTGAAAAAGGAGCCACCATGACAACCTGTTCATTCAAGGAAACGGAAGCCTATTCGGTATGTGGAAGAATGACTGCCTCTAACCAGAAGGTGCTGGTCGTTGCATCGGCAGGAAATACGGCAAGGGCATTTGCCAGGGTCTGTTCTGATAATCAAATTCCCCTTTTGCTATGTGTGCCCGAAGACAATCTAAATGCCCTATGGTTTGATACGCCCATTCACGACTGCGTTAAACTGGTTTGCACCTCAAAAGGAAGCGACTATTTCGATGCCATCCACCTCTCCAATATCGCAGCGTCAATCGACGGATTCATGGCCGAGGGAGGTGCCAAAAACGTCGCACGTCGCGACGGAATGGGTACTACCGTCCTTTCTGCCGTAACTACCATCGGGCACATCCCTGACTATTATTTCCAGGCAATCGGAAGCGGAACAGGAGCCATTGCTGCATGGGAAGCTAACCTTCGTTTCCTGTCAGACGGCAGATTTGGAACCAACAAAATGAAACTGATGGTCTCCCAAAACTCCCCATTCATTCCTATCCATGATGCCTGGAAAGCTGGATCAAGGGCCATGCTTCCCATGGATGAATTCGAGGCACGAAAAAAGGTCGAAGAGATTGATGCCAAGGTGCTCTCGAACCGAAAACCTCCTTACCCTCCGGCCGGTGGACTGTTTGATGCCCTTACTGACACAGGAGGTGATGTTCTGCTCTCAACCAACGAGGAAGCGCGCGAGGCGGCCAGGTCATTTATTGAGACCGAAGGGATTGACATCCACCCTGCCGCGGCAGTTGCAACGGCGACCTTGATGAAAGCATCCATCGAGGGAAAAATTGACCGGAATAAAACCATCATGCTGAATATCACCGGTGGTGGCGAAAACCGGATCAACCATGACAAACAACTGACTTACCTTAAGCCTGTCAAAGTATTCACGCCGGGATTGGATGAGTCGATTATCAAGGAAGAAATTCAGGCACTTTTCTAAGAAATATACCTTCTTTTCATTTATGTCATACATATTGTCATTTTATGAAATGACTTTAGAATTAAATATTTAACTTTGCCTGCAGAGCAATTATACTATTGCCCAAACTTAAATATCCAAATACTCTACCGAAATGAACACAAGGATTTTATTTCTGCTTCTGGTTCTTTCAGGATCTTTGTTATCCTGCACCCGATATAAGGATTACACCAATGTGCCTTTTGAAGAACCTGATCCAAAACCATGGCAAACACAGATGATTTCTCAAATCAACCGTGAGAAGCCACGAGCCCATTTCATCCCTTATACAACGGTCGAACAGGCCCGTGCCGATATCAAATGGGAATCACCCCTTATCCTTTCCTTGAACGGACCCTGGAAATTCAACCTGGCTGAAAAACCGGCTGACCGTCCATTCTGGTTTTTTAAGGATGACTTTGACACCCGTAAGTGGGCCGATATCGAGGTCCCTTCAAACTGGGAACGCCAGGGTTACGATTATCCCATTTATACCAATGTAACCTATCCACATGAGGCCACCCCTCCAACCATTCAGGAACATTATAATCCGGTGGGTTCCTATAAAAGAACTTTTGAGATTCCATCAGAATGGCAGGACAAGGAAGTTTATCTTCATACAGGTGCAGTCAGTTCCAATATGAATCTCTGGATTAACGGAGAATATGTTGGATATAGCGAAGACAGCAAAACACCCTCGGAATTCAATATCACCAAATATCTGAAAAAAGGCAAAAATTCGGTGGCCATGGAAGTATTCCGTTGGAGTTCAGGATCATATCTCGAAGACCAGGATTTCTGGAGAATGAGTGGCATCACCCGTGATATTTTCCTGCAGGCCAGAAACCCGCAACACATTCGTGACTTCAAGGTCATATCCACCCTGGATTCAACTTATACAAATGGCGAATTGTCGCTGGATGTCGAATTGAACAATCTGGGAGAAAATACAGCTTCCCTGATCGTTGAAGCCCAGGTTTCAGATCAGGGTAACCAGCTCATGCAATTTTCATCGACTTACGAAGTACCCGTGGGATCGTTCAATGCACAATTCTCAGGGAACATTTCCGATGTTAAGAAATGGAGTGCCGAATTCCCCAACCTGTACGAACTTTTAATCACACTCAAGACTAAGGATGGCCAAATCATTGAAGTCTTGAAGCAGGATCTGGGTTTCCGCACGGTTGAGATAAAAGAAGGCGTACTGCTTATTAACGGACAATATGTTTACCTGAAGGGAGCCAACATTCACGAACACCACGACGTTACCGGCCATGTGGTAGACGAAGCCACGATCCTCAAGGATATTGAATTGATGAAACTGAATAACCTGAATGCCGTCAGGACTTCACATTACCCACAACCCGAACTCTTTTACAAATTGTGCAACCAGTATGGCTTGTATGTGATCGATGAGGCAAATGTTGAATCGCATGGCATGGGCTATGGAGCCAATTCACTGGCGAAAGACAGCACTTGGCTCGATGCGCATATGTTCAGGACTGAAAATATGTACGAACGGGATAAGAACCAGCCCTCTGTTATTATCTGGTCATTGGGTAACGAGGCAGGCAACGGCGTAAACTTTTATGCCACTTACGAATACCTGAAAAAGGTGGATCCGACGCGCCCAACCCAATACGAGAGGGCTGAGCAGGAATACAATACCGACATTATCTGTCCTATGTATTGGGATATCGAATCAATGGAACGGTATGCCCAAACCAATCCTGCCCGCCCGCTAATTCAGTGCGAATATGCCCATGCCATGGGAAACAGTGTAGGAAACCTCCAGGATTATTGGGACGTCATTGAAAAATATCGTGCACTGCAGGGTGGATTTATCTGGGACTGGGTCGACCAGGGACTGCTCACCACCAATGAACAGGGTGAATCCTTCTGGGCGTATGGCGGTGACTTTGGTCCCGAAAATGTTCCATCCGACGGAAACTTCTGTCTGAACGGACTTGTCCAGCCTGACCGCACACCGAATCCCCACTTGAAGGAAGTGAAAAAAGTATATCAGTATATCGGCTTTAAACCAGTCCAGCTTTCCAAAGGTGAGATTGCCATTGAAAACAAATATGCATTCATGAACCTGAATGAGTTTGAGTTTTCATGGGAAGTGACCGGTGACGGTAAAGTGGTTGCCTCAGGGAAACTGAATGACATCGATGCCGCTCCCGGAGTTACCGTGCCGGTTACATTGAATTATTCTTTCGAGGCAGAGCCAGGTACAGAATATTTCATCAATCTCAAGGCTGCCCGCAAAACGGAAAGTGGTTTGCTCAAGGCAGGTTGGATCGCAGCAGAAGAACAATTCCTGCTTCCTGTTTCAAAGCCAGCCATAAAAGTGGCTTCAACCGGTTTCGAGCCATTGACGGTCAGCGATAATGGTAGTTCACTTACCATTTCAGGAAAAGACTTTGCCGTTACCTTTGATGCCGCTGCCGGTATAATGACCAGTTACAAAGCTGGCAACTCGGAAATGATCCAGCAAGGATTAATTCCCAATTTCTGGAGAGCCCCGATCGACAATGACCTGGGTAACCGTTTGCACAAGCGCAGCAAGGTATGGAGAAAGGCAGGTGAAAACCGTAAAGTGACAAAATTTGAATCACGTCAGATCAATACACAGACTGCCGAAGTCATTATGGAATTTGACCTGGTGAATGACAATAGCGAACCAGTCGCCAGTTATACTTCCAAATATACAGTCTATGGTTCAGGACAGGTAAAAGTCGACAACCATTTCAAAATGACCCGGGAAAACCTTCCCGAGATTGTCAGGATGGGTATGAATATGGTCATGCCTCGTTCCTTCGACCGTATGACCTGGCTGGGACGTGGACCGCACGAATCTTATGCCGACAGGAAAACCAGCGCCTTTGTGGGATTATATAACGGTACTGTCGCTGAGCAAATGTGGGCTTATGTGAGACCTCAGGAGAATGGAAACAAAACTGATGTCCGTTGGATGGCCATTACCGATGAAGCCGGAAATGGACTCCTATTTACCGGTAACCCACTACTGGAAGTCAGTGCACATCACAATCTGCTTGAAGACTTCGAAAGTCTTGAAAGTGCATTTGGACATGGTCCGGATGTAAGCTCAAGGGCCTATAACCGCCATACCGTGGATGTAAAACCACGTGACCTGACCTCAGTAAATATTGATCTTGGACAGATGGGTGTCGGAGGCGATAACAGCTGGGGGAAATGGACTCATGCACAATATCGTCTTACTGCCAGGGAATATCGTTATTCTTTCATGATGAAGCCAGTGAAAGCCGGTGAAAACCTCGCCGACAATGCAAGGGTGGTGATTGAGTAACCCCAAATGATTTAGCCAAAGAAAATGCGGTCAATTGAGGCCGCATTTTTTTTGGCTAACCTTATGGGAAAAGTCAAGAATTGATATTCGCAGATATTTCTTATTTTCAGGCAATCATATAAAGAGGAAACCATGAAAAAGGTATTATTCAGTCTATTTGTTTTGACCATGGTCCTGGTCAATCCTGCCTGTGGAAAATCAAAGAAGGGAATTATTGCCAATGGAGCCCAGGTAACCAAACTGGCAGATGGATTCAGCTTTACCGAGGGTCCGGCAGTCGACAAATACGGAAATGTCTATTTTACCGACCAGCCCAACAATAAAATCCTTGTTTGGTCGGTTGATAACCAGCTTACCACCTTCCATGACGATGGTGGCAGGGCAAACGGGTTGTACTTTGATTCCGACGGCAACCTTTTATCATGCTCTGATCTGAATAATCAACTCTGGAAAATCGGAATGGATGGTAAACACACAGTCCTGGTCGCCGATTTTGGGGGGAAATTGCTCAATGGTCCCAACGACCTGTGGATACACCCCAATGGCACTATCTATTTTACCGATCCTCTCTATAAACGCCCCTATTGGACAAGAGATCCTGAGATGCAACAGGATGGCGAGCATGTCTACCATTTCGATTCAAACACCAAAAGTTTGACCAGGGTAGCCACAGACCTTGAAAAACCCAACGGAATCATTGGCACGCCTGATGGCAAAAAGCTGTATGTTGCCGACATCAAGGCAGGAAAAACCTATGTATATGACATCGCTTCAGATGGGTCTTTGCAGAACAAAAAGCTTTTCGCTGAGATGGGATCAGACGGAATGACCATCGACAACCATGGGAATATCTATCTGACCGGCAAGGGAGTAACGGTATTTAATCCCCAAGGGGAAAAGATTGAACATATCCAGGTAGAGGCCAATTGGACCGCAAACGTCTGTTTCGGGGGGAAAAAGATGAAGACTCTTTTTATCACTGCTTCCGATGCCTTGTACTCCGTCGAAATGAAGGTCAGTGGAACCCGATAAGAATTCATACTGATCAAAAAGACGACCTGAAAAAATGGTACCCCGGGATTTTCTGTTCAAGGGTTGTTATCTTTACGGCATTACTTGTAAAATATGCGTTTACATTTCATTGCCATTGGCGGAAGTGCCATGCACAACCTGGCCATCACCCTTCACAAAAAAGGATATACCATCTCCGGATCGGACGATGAGATTTTTGAACCATCAAAAAGCAGGCTCGCAAAATATGGTCTGTTGCCCGAAACGCAAGGTTGGTATCCTGAAAAGATCCATGAAGGACTCGATGCCATCATTTTGGGCATGCACGCCCGTGTCGACAACCCCGAACTTCTCAAGGCCAGAGAATTGAACCTGAAAATATACTCATATCCTGAATTCCTGTATGAACAGACCAAAAACAAAACCAGGGTAGTAATTGGGGGAAGTCACGGCAAAACCACCATCACATCGATGATCATGCATGTCCTGAAGGAGAACCATATTAAGTTCGATTACATGGTCGGAGCACAGGTTGAAGGTTTTGAAACCATGACCGACCTCACGGAAGAATCCAGTCTGGCCGTATTTGAGGGTGATGAATATCTGTCGTCGCCCGATGATCCCCGGCCCAAGTTTCATCTGTACCATCCGCACATTGCAGTTCTGAGCGGAATTGCCTGGGACCATATCAATGTATTTCCAACCTTCGAAATTTATGTGGAGCAATTCAGGGAATTTGCCAGAAGGATTGAGCCCGGAGGAAAACTTTTTTACTATTCAGGAGATCCTGTCATTCAGGAGATTGCCAATGAAATGAACCACATCACTACGGAAGGATATTCAGAGCATCCCAGCGTAACCGAAGATCAGGTCACTTACCTGAAATCAGGAAGCCGCGAAATCAGGCTCAAGGTTTTCGGAGACCATAACCTGCAGAATATATCCGCTGCTAAAAAAGTTTGTACCAGTTTGGGAATAAGCGATGACCAGTTCTATGCTGCCATTAAAAGCTTTTCGGGAGCAGCACGTAGGCTCGAATTGCTGTCGGAGAATTCAACGAGCGCGGTTTTCCGTGATTTTGCCCATTCCCCTTCCAAGCTGCTGGCGACCACCCGGGCAGTGAAGCAACAATACCCCGGTCGAAAGTTGGTGGCTTGCATGGAATTACACACCTTCAGTTCCCTGAAGAAGGAGTTCCTGCCCCACTACAAAGGCTGTATGGAAGATGCTGACCTCGCTTTCGTTTATTTCAATCCACATACCGTTCAGCACAAGAAGCTCGAACCCATCACGACAGAGATGGTCTATAATGGTTTTGATAAATCCGGTCTAACCGTGACTACCGACTCAGATGCCCTTTTCAGCGAACTGGCCTCAATGGATTGGGGAAATGCCAACCTGTTGCTGATGAGTTCAGGCACCTTTGACGGTAAAGACCTTCCCGAATTTTCCCGAAAAATCACTGGAGATCCGGTAGTATTTAAAAGAGGCGACTGGATCAAAAATCCTCAATCAGGGCTTTAATAATGGTTTTGAAACGCAAGCCCGAAGATTTACTGATCGCAAAAAACTCATGACTTCATTGATAATTTGCTGACGTAGGTTTCTGTAAAATTATTTTTTCTACATTGAGCCTTCTTTTTCACAAAGTTAAAGAGTCTGATAATTTATCATTGTAGTTTTCCAAAGATGAAAAATAGAACCAGTATCCAGGTAACCCTCCTTTTAATAATTCTCTTGACTGTCAACTCAATATCATTCGGTCAGCCTAAGAGTGTGACCGATGAGGAAGTTAGAAGAATTCACGATAAGGCTCTGACGGTAGACACACATTGTGATACACCCATGAACATGGTCAGGGGCAACTTCGATATCGGCAAAAAACAAACTACTGGTAAAGTCGATCTTGTGAAGATGAAAGAGGGAGGCCTTGACGCCATGTTTTTTGCCGCCTTTGTGGGGCAGAGGCCACGAACCATTGAGAATTACCAGGAAGCATATCAGACTGTACACCAGATGATTGATACCATTTATTCACAGGTGGAACGAAACCAGCAATTGGCGTCGGTCGCACTGACAGCGGAGGATGCCTCAATCATTAGCAAACAAGGTAAGAGGGCGGTTTACATAGGCATTGAAAATGGATTTGCCCTTGCAAAGGATATCAGGCGGGTGGAAGAGTTTTACAACAAGGGAGCCCGTTACATTACCCTGAGCCATTCATATCATAATGATATCTGTGATTCATCGACCGACAGGGCCAAGCCTGAGCACAACGGGCTGAGTGCATTTGGCAGGGAGGTGGTCAGGGAAATGAACCGTCTCGGTATGATGGTTGATGTATCCCATATTTCAGACAAAGCCTTCTTCGATGTCATCAAAGAATCCAAGGCACCCGTTATCGCTTCACATAGCAGTGTCAGGGCACTGGCCAATAACGACCGTAACATGACCGACGAGATGATCAGGGCATTGGCAAAAAACGGTGGGGTAATCCAGATCTGTCTGCTTTCCGACTATGTGAAAGACCCGGACACCACTACAGTCAGATACAAAAAAGACCAGGAGATGCGAGCCATCTATAATGAAAAATGGGGCACCATGAATGAGGAAGAAAAGGCGGAATTCAGGAAGCAGTGGACCGAAATCAGGGAAAAGTACCCCCGTACTTTGGCCAATGTCGCTGACCTGGTCAACCATATCGATCATGTTGTAAAGCTGGTGGGCGTTGATTATGTAGGTATTGGAAGTGATTTCGATGGAGGTGGCGGTTTATCGGGATGTAACGATGTATCCGAATTTCCCAACATCACTAGGGAAATGCTAAGGCGCGGATATACAGAGGAGGACATCCTGAAAGTATGGGGTGGAAATTTCTTCCGGGTATTCAGGCAGGTGGAAGAGTTCGCCGCAACTGCCCATAATTAGGTTGGAACGAATGGCAAAGCAGCCCAAATGATATACAAATCAAAAAAACTGCAAATAATACTCTGTAAAAGTATCCCTATAAAGAAAAAGTCAATTTAGACGCCCATAGGAGTTTACTTTTCCGATTGATATAGTTCGCTGTAACTGATGAGGACAATTCCCTTTTCCTTGATTTTTGCCTTCACCTTGTCACTTAAAAACAAATCCGTTACACCCTGACGGTCCTCCGCAACATGCTCATAGCCTATATGATGGATTCCACGCATTTCAGGCGTGTCAAGGCCGGGATGCTCAACAAACAGATAGGTTTGTCCTGCTTCCAACTTTTCGAGCATTCTGATAAAACTGGCCTCCTTCTCGGTAAAAGTACGTGAAGGACCATCAAAGCGTACGCCTTTTACATTCCGACCGGCAGTATCGTTCCCCAGTTTATATTCCTTTGCAAGCCTGTCGGCCAGTGCACGAACCTCTTCAGAATAAAAGGTCGATCCCATATGTCCGGAAAAATGGCTGACCGAAGGTATCAGCTTCATGGCCAGTTCAATTTGGGCCCTGAACTCTTTTTCAATCTCAGCGATAGGAGGATTTCTTTCCATGACCGAAAGACCGGGATAGTTTACATTGGGCCACATCATCGGGTAAAAATATCCCGATTCGTCGACCAATCCCGGACAGTCAGTCAATGGACGCCATTTCATGTTATCCCATTCGCTGGTAATGGTCAGGTGAACCCCGACATCTATTCCGGGTTGTTGGTTGAGTAGTTTGACCGCTTCGGGAAACCAGGGTGCAGTCACCATGACTTCAGCCGAGGTGGCAATACCTTCGGTGCAGGTTTTAATGATTGCCTGGTTGGCTGCCTGGGAGCTGCCAATATCATCGGCCCTTACAATCAGCCTGGCAGGGCTTTGACCTGACGAAATCCATGTAAGGGATAGAAATATAAGAGAAATGGCAATGTTTTTCATAGGGATAGATTGATGAAATGATTTCATCAAATATAACCCTAAAAATCGGTATGTAAATTATTTGCCCTTGCCTGAAATCACCAATTTCTGGTGGAACATGCCGGATTCGGTGTCAATGGAGATCAGGTACAAACCTTCAGGAATGTCTGAAACTGAAATTCTCGGATTTAGATCTCCGGCAAACTCAACCAAACGGATAACCTGTCCGGAAATATTCCGGATCACAGCCTGCCGAACTTTGCTGGCCGATTGAATGGTCACTTCGGCAGAGGCAGGATTGGGATAAATTCTCCAGCTACCCGGATTTACAATAGGATCATGAACAGACGTCAGGTTAAACGGGTCAGCCATCTTTCGGGTTGAATAAAGCTTATATTCTCCCGGTTGCAAGGTAAGGCTGACATTCGACTGTGTTACCTGCAAGGTCGAGTTGGAAAAATAATCGTGCCATGTTCCTGTTGCAGGAAATGTAAGGTTCACAGTCTTCTCAGAAAGAGAAAAATTACCGGCCACCATTACATGTTGTCCTTCCTTCGACAAACGGTACCACTTCACCTGGCTGGTCAGGTCACCCTGATACTCAGGATTGGAGAACTCAGCATAATTCTGCTTCAGGTAATTGAGCCTCGAAATCAGTTTATAAACATCTTTACGTGTTTCCCGATCAAAATAATTCCAGAGAACCGGTTTGGGTGCCAGGCGACAGTCGGGACTAACCTGTGCGGGATTGGTGCAGGTATTGATGGAATAATCGTAGCCCAGTTCACCAAACTGCCAAATCATTTTTGGGCCGGGCAAAGGCAACAGAAAGCTGGCACTCAGCTCGACACGATCAAGGGCTACCGGAAGCTGACGGGTATTATATGTCCCTTCGGATCCACCACTTTGCAATATTTTATAAACCATCCGTTCTTCATCGTGACTTTCCATATAACCTACCAGGTGAGGTACACTCCAGTTTCGCGAGGTGTGCAATGTTCGACGAAGATCTGCCGAATTTCCTTTGGCTGCCTCACCAAATTCATCGCTCATCTTGCCCCAAAGCAGGATGCCATATTCTGCCAACTCTTTTTCTTCGGTATTGTCGGAGAGATGCTCGAAAATGACGATGGCATTTTCATTGCGTTTCCATACTTCATCGGCCATCCTCTTGAGATTGGCTATTCGCGGGGCATCATAGGCACTTCCCCATGGATCCGATGATCCATAAGGCGTGTTGGAAAAGCCCTTTGTGAAGTCGAACCTGAAACCGTCGACCTTATACTCATGCATCCAGAAACTGTTGATGCTGTCGATCAGGGCACGGGTATGAGCACTTTCATGGTTGAAATCATAACCCCACTGTGCCTGTGTGTTCTGGAAATTATGGGTAGTGTTATACCATGGATTTTCGCTGGAAGGACGCCAGGTTGATTCATCAAGATACATCCTGGCAAAAGGACTCTGTCCCATGCTATGATTCAATACCATGTCAATGACCACGGCCATTCCGCGCTTATGGGCCTCATCGATCAGTTTTTTCAGGTCATTGCGGTGACCATAATACTTATCAGGAGCAAAATAAAAGGAAGGATTGTACCCCCAACTCTCGTTACCTTCAAATTCATTGACAGGCATCAACTCGATGACATTGACATTCAGCTCCTTCAGGTAATCCAGCTTTTCAGTGACGGCACGGTATGTCCTGGAAAGACTGAAATCGCGGACAAGTAATTCATAGATAACCAGTTGGTCAACCGGAGGTGGGGTAAAATCTTCCACTTCCCAGACATAGGGTGTCTGGCCAGTTTCAAGCACAGAGGCGATTCCCCTGGCTTTCCCTTCAGGATATGTTATCAATCCCGGATAAGAAGCTGAGGGAATCCAAACATCAAGAGGATCCGAAGTCTGCTCCGAATAAGGATCTGCTATATAGATTTCACTATCGATGTAATACTGAAAAACATATGGTTGTCCCGGAGTTAAACCTTCAATTTCAAGCCAGAAATAATCCCCGTCCTTTTTCATCTGGAATTCATTTCTTACCTGCCAGTCATTAAAGTCACCCAGTACGAAAACAAACTCTTTGTAGGGTGCCCACAAAACGAGTGCGACGGAAGTTTCTGAAATGTAATTGATTCCCTTTCGGTATTCGGCTGGTTTTGCCTCGGTGATAACATCATCCTTCACCATAAAATAGACAGTATCATTAGCTGTCTTGCCTTCCGATTCAGCCAAGGCAACCAGAGTATGAACGCCCCCCTCCGAAAAAGTATAATCAACGGAAATTTCGGTGCCTTCTGCCTGTTTCAATAAGGCCCCATCAAGGAAAAGTGATAATCCGGCAGACAATGTCGACGCGGCTGAAAGACTTACCTGTGTATTTTTGGGTAATACGGCATTATCGGAGGGATAGGTAATCCCCACAGCAAGATCAGCTTCATAAACATCCACAAAAATATCGGTCCCACCGGTTGCCTTTCCTTCATAATATTGGGTGGTGCCAGGTTTATAGGCACCACTTCTGAAAACAAAAGCCATCTTTAGGACCTTTTCTCCCTCGGGTACACCATAATATTCCAAAATATCAGGAGAGATCATCAATTCGTAAAGATTGTCATCAATCCTTGTCAGCTTATACTTGGCTGAGTTATCCCCCCAGGTTGGTGCATATTTCCAATCGGAGCCACTGGTGCTTTTATCTGTTATGACTCCCGTGTGGGCATATATGTCGCCCGTATAGTCCTTCAATCCGGCCGTACCTTGCGTGGCATCATACAGTACCCGAACCTCCCGGTTTACGACAGGTAATGCAGGTTCGGTGGTCACTTGTCCATATAACAGGGATCCGGAAATCAAAAAAAACAGGATGAAAATACTTTTCAGATGCATGGTTGGATGGATTGAGAATGTAAGATACAAAAAAAAACAGGACAGCCGGCATAATTCGGACGGGATCAGATCACGACACAAATGTCATATGAAAGAAAAGAGTTGCCCGTTTCCGGACAACTCTTTTCATAAATACATTATACTAATTTTTCACTACCGTGTAGGTAGGAACAGCTACAGAGAGGTTCAGCGTTACGGTATAATTACCGGCGGCATCAATTGTTATGTCAGCGCCACCTTCTTCCAGTTTACCGTCAGGACCATTGTCGCCATAGTTAAGATCCCAAGCATCATTTGCACGGAATTTGATCTTGCCGGCAGTCAAAGGCAGGGTTATTTTCCATACCCTGGCTTCGGGATCATAAGTCATGTTTTGGTCACTGTCCCATCCGTTGGGAGTGGCGTCTCCAATCAGTCCCCAGTCTGTTCTAAGCACTGAATAAGTCAGGGTATTGGTGTTGGCAATCAGGCGATAGTAACCACTACCAGTTACTTCGATGTCAGTACCTTTAACATCCAGTGTTCCGTCAGCACCGGTATCACCCCAGTCGCTGTCCCAGTTAGGAGCAGGTGTGAACTTAAACTTGGTGGTTTCATCAGGGAACCAGACATAACCCTGGTAAACGCCATTGTTCTTCACAGAGTAAACAACGGTATTCACGTTCGAGGGATCCCATCCCTGGTAGCTACCCGGCACATAGAGTTTCGGATAATCGACAACCACATCATAGGTAGTGATCGAAGAAGGAATCACGTTGGATACCTGAGGATCCACATATTCACTGACTGAAGACATGACGCGAAACTCGACCGAAGAGGTCCAGTCGCCGGGCAAACCGAATGTCAACATTTTGTTATTCAGGTCAGAGACCTTGAAAGAAGCCGACAAGCCATTGGTTGTCAACAGGCTAAAAGCATTCTCGAAATTATTTCCGGCTGCATCTACCTGTAAAGTATAAGTTACACCGGCAGGATAACCGAAATCAGAAGCCGTCCAGGTGAAACCGGTGATATTCTGGTCAGCATTCTCTTCGGTAAGGGTAATGGTACCCGGAGCGGTCAGGGATGGTCCACCCTTCAACATCACCACGGGGTCTTTCTCCTCATCGGGGACCAGACAGGATGCGAGAAACATCCCCATTGTCAATATGATCAATATTTTATTTTTCATAATTTTCATTTTTGACTTTGATTAAAATCCAGTATTCTGATTCAGGTTCGGATTGGCACCTACATCGGCTGCCGGCAGTGGGAACAGGTTGTATTTCTCTTCAACACCGGTTCCGTCCTTAACGCCACCTTTCCATTCCCATAAGTAAGAATTACCCGTCAGTTTTCCGAATCTCACGAGGTCGGTCCTGCGGTGACATTCCCAGTAGAGTTCGCGGGCACGTTCATCAAGGATAAAGTCAAGGTTGAGATCACCATCGGTGATGTTTCCGCCGTTGTCTCCATAAGCCCTTACCCTCAATGCGTTGATATACTGTAAGGCTTCACTGCGTGAACCACCTGTACCACCCCTGAGGACGGCTTCGGCATACATCAGGTAGGCGTCAGCCAGCCTGAACATCGGGAAATCGTTGTCAACATGGGTAGGATTGGATCCCGCCTGACCTTCCCTGGTTACATTTTTCCATTTGGTGACAGCATACCCATTGGTAAACTCGAACAGGTCTGCAATTTCCAGGGTTTGACCACTGGTATGGAACATGGCCCGTCCATCGGTGCTGTATCTTTCGATGGTGTAAGTATAATCAGGAGTACCCACCTGGATACGTACCATGTATTTACCCATTTCAGCAACAGGAATGTTGGCTCCACCATATTCCATATTACCATTCAGACCATCGTCACCGAAGTTGATATCCCATCCACCGTTAGCCCTGAATTTGATTTCACCGGCTTTCAGTTCAACTATGGCTGTCCATTCATGTGTGGCAGCATCAAATGTCATTGGAGTATCTCCATCCCATCCCAGCGGGGTTGCCGAACCGATCATACCCCAGGTAACCTTCAGCATGGAGTAAGTCATCGTGTTCAGGTCGACATTCACTTTATATACACCAGCCTCAACAGGAATATTGGCCCCATTGGCCTCCAGGGTTCCGTCACCACCGTCGTCTCCCCAGTTGAGATCCCAGTTTGGACCGGCGGTAAATTTGAATTCCGAATTTGCGCTGAAATAGATGTAAGCTTCATATCTGTCGTCAGAACTCACCGAGGCGAGTTGTGGCGCATTGGCCGGATCCCAGTCACCATCGCTGTATCCACTGGCCTTTTGATAACCTCCGGGTGCATAGATTACAGGATAATTTTTGGCACTCTTGAGAGAAACCTGTGCACTCTTCAGGAGGTCAAGGTTATAGAATTTACCAACGAACTGTTTGGTAACGCGTAAACCACCCCAGCCGCCCCCGGGAACGCCGAAAGCATCGCGGTTCATGTCACCACCAATGGCTGCCTGAACAATAAAGGTAGTACCACCCCATGTACGTGCATTGTTTCCATCGAATGTAATCGGGAAAATTACTTCACCCGAACGGTGGTTGTCGGCAAGGAAGAGATATTCATACTTACTGTCGAGCTGGTATCCGGCACCAATCACTTTTTTAAGATAGGTAATGGCCTCGGTATACTTGGGTTGTCCGGTATAAACCTGGGCATTCATGTATAATTTCGAAAGAAGCATCCAGGCTGCTGCCTTATCGGCACGTCCATATTCATTTGATTTAGGATCTGCCAATTGGGCTTCAATTTCGAGAAGTTCCGATTCAACATAGTTAAACAGGTCAGACCTGCTGATCTGTTGTGGGAAGAAGGAACCCACCTTGTCGTTTTCGGTAACGAATGGAACATTTCCAAACAGGTCGATGGCATGCCAGTAACTCAAGGCGCGCAGATAGCGGGCCTCAGCACGAAACATTTCGATATCTGTTCTTACGTTACCGGAAATTCCTCTTTCATCCAGTTTTTCAGGTGTAGTTTCCCTGATAAACTCATTGGTGGCAGAAATCTGGTAGAATACCCTATAGTAGAACGCGCTGATAAAACCATCCGTCGAGGTCCAGTCAATGTCATGGAAATCACGGAGCGTTGCGTCATTCCATCCGATAACAGCCTCATCGGTAGGAAGTTGCTGATGGTAGAAGTAACCGCGCAGGTACTGCCCGAAACCTTCATCCAATCCACTGATGTCGCCCTGCCCGGCAGGCCCTTGCTGTCCGCTCATCGACAAACCGGCATACAACTTTGCAAGCACCATTTTGTAGTTTTCAGGCTTTTTGTAAACATCAGCCGAAGTGACTACATCCGGGTCAAGAGGCAAAGTGTCCAGATCATCAATACATCCGGTAAAGGCAAACATAAACGCCAATACCGCTGTCAACAGATATTTTGTATTTTTCCTAATCATCTTATTCATTGTTAATCTGTTAAAAATCAATATTTACACCAAACACCAGCGTTCGTGGCCGCGGGTAAAGATTGTTGTCAATACCTCCGCTAACTTCGGGATCCATACCTTTGTATTTCGTGAATGTGGCTACATTCTGCAGGGTAGAGTAAACCCTCATGTTGACCTTCTCTCCGAATAGTTGTCCAAGGGTATAGCCCAGTGAGATATTGTCGATCTTAAAGAATGAGGCATTGGTCACATAATAGTCAGTGAAGTATTTCGGGTTTTCAAAACCTGAATCAAAAACATTGGTGTTCAAGTTGTTCAGGTATCCTGCCGAATTGTAGAGGTTATTATAGGTAGCACCACCCGAGAAAACGTTATTGTATACGTAGTTGCCATAATTACCGCGACCGGAAGCATAGAAATCCCAGTTCTTGTAATTCAGCTTGGTAGTCAGACCCATAAAGAAATCGGGGGCTGCCTTTTCATACCTGTAACGGTCATCATCTGAGATCCTTCCATCCTTGTTGCGGTCGACATACAGGCCTTCAACGGGTTTCCCGTTTTCATCGTATACCTGTTCATAAACAAAGAAGGAGTTGGCCGGGTAACCGACACTGTGTATCTGGATATTGTTACCGACACCTCCTGAAATTCCACCGGTGAATACCCCCAGATAGGTGGGATCGTCAGAGGCAGTCAGCTTGGTGATCTCATTTTCGTTATAGGAAACGTTAAATCCAAGATCCCATGTAAAATCGGTAGTTTGTACAGGTATTGTGTTCAGGGTAAACTCCAGACCGCGGTTTTCGAGGTTACCGACGTTGGTCAGCAACATGTTGGTCAGGTTGGTACCTGCTGGAACCGGGATAAAGTTGATCAGGTCGTCGGTCAGGCGCTGGTATGCATCAATGGTACCGTAAATCCTGCCGTTGGCAAATCCGAAGTCGAGACCAATGTTATAAGTGGTAGTCTCTTCCCATTTGATGTTGGCATCGTACCCTTCGGCACGATAAGTATTATACCATGTATTTCCAAACATGTACTGTGAGTAATCGTCACCCATTGTATATCGTGGCAGGTAAGGATAATCATTGTCGGTAATGTTCTGCTGACCAGTGATTCCATAACCCAGACGAAGTTTGAGGTCAGAGATGGCGGTTACATCTTTCAGGAATCCCTCTTCCTTGATCCTCCATGCCAAAGCAAGAGACGGGAAGACACCCCAGCGTGTATCGGGCGAGAACCTTGAGGATCCGTCCTGACGTACGGTAGCGGTGAATAGATAGCGGTTCTTGAATGAATAGTTGAGTCGGCCAAAGAATGAAACCAGATAGTTTTCGGTTTCATAATCGGTATCCTGGCGGGTTACGGTTTTCCTGTAGTTTGTCTCCAGGGTTTCGCCGGCCCTCCAGAAGTGCTGCCATGAATAACCCACCATCGCGTCAATCCTGCTGTCGATGGATGTAAGATCCTTCACATAATTGAGATAGAAATCAAGCAGGCTGTTCTTTTTTTCCTGAGTATAATTATTCCTGGTCCCGCCGCCGTTTACCTTGTCATAGTTACCGGGGTATGTTTCCGGACGGATGATGCTTCCTTCGCTGTTTGACATGTCAAAACCCAGGTTCAGGTTAGCTCTCAGTTCAGGAAGAAAATGCAAACGATAATCAAGCTGGATGTTACCCAGGCCTCTGCGAACATTTGCCTGATCATCGGTCATCATCAATTGGGCCATAGGGTTGATTGGTGCGATTGAAATCGGGTCACCGTCATTGTTCAGCCAGGTAAAATATCCGCCAAAAGGTTTGGCCGGGTCATACTTGGTATTCCCCGAAGCAAAAATTGTCTGCGTTGGGTCAAAACTTACCGCTGTGCCAATGGCTCCTCGGTTGGCAAACTGGTTCTCGTTATACATTCCCTTAAGGTTGACATTAACCCTCAGGTGATCCTGGAAGAGGCTTGGATTGATGGCGATTGCACCGGTATAGCGGGTCAATCCATCGGTCAGGAGAATGCCTTCCTCATCAGAGTAGCCAACAGATACACGGAAAGGTACCTCAGCCAGGCTTCCGGTAAGGCTGACATTATGGTCGTGACTTACAGCCGTCTGGTAAATTTCATCTTGCCAGAAAGTGTTGGACGAACCAACCAACCCCTTGGCATTCGGATTGTTTGCATATCTTTCATTAATCATGGATGCAAACTCGGAAGCCGAGAGAACGTCAATTGATTCGCTCTTGTTACCCACTGAAACAAAGCCATTATAGGAGACTTTCATCGGTCGGCCCCTTTGTCCGGTTTTGGTGGTAATAATGATAACCCCGTTGGATGCGCGGCTACCGTAGATTGCGGTTGCGGAAGCATCCTTCAGGACCGTAAAGGTTTCGATGTCAGATGGATGGATGGTACTCAGCGGGTTACGCATACCTGACACACCATCATTGTCAACTGGCACACCATCAATAACGAACAACGGATCGTTGCTGGCAGAAAGGGAAGAACCACCCCTGATACGGATGGTAGCCCCTTCACCGGGAGCACCACCGCCATTGGTGATCTGTACACCGGCAATCTTACCGGAAACGAGTTCCTGCGGAGATGTGATGGCGCCCCTGTTAAAATCCGAAGCCGATACCGCCTGGACCGAACCAGTGGCATCCTCCTTTTTGGTGGTACCATATCCAATGGCAATTACCTCTTCGAGGCCAATGACATCGGGTGCTAAAGCAATATTATACACTGCGCCTGTAACCGGAACTTCCTGGGAGGTCATACCCACAAATGAAAACTGCAGCGTCTGTGCATCAGACGGGACAGTCAGTGAAAATTCACCGTCAAAGTTGGTAATCGTACCGATGGTAGTCCCCTTTACAATAACCGTTACCCCGGGAATGGGCTCACCGGTGTTTTTCTCCGTGACCCGTCCGGTAACCGTTTTTTGCTGAGCATACACCATGCTGGTAAGCAGTAGTGTTCCCAACAGCAAAAAGACTTTTACATTTTTAAGAACAACATTCATCATAAGTAAATTTGATGTTTTTAATTAGAACTTTTTACATTCAAAAATTGCATTCATTTAATCAGTCAGTTATAGCAAAAACACTTATTCTTCAGCGAATTTATAACTTCTTACAATTAGATTTACAACGGTTTAAGCCAATCCGTTCCGCAAACGATTGCGGTGACGTTTGCATGAAATATGTTTTACAACATATCGGTACTGTTCGGTATACTTTAGCCCTTTCTGAAGTGATAAACTTTTCCATTAAAACCAACAAGTTTTCAGCCAAAAAACCTATTTTTATGAACTATAGATTTCCCGGAAAGTATGAAGGGCAACCAGGTCACCATAAAAGATATAGCAAAACAACTGGGTGTTTCACCGTCCACTGTATCAAGGGCCTTACAAGGCCATCCGGATATCAGTGAGGAAACCAAGCGTCAGGTTAACGAACTGGCGTCAAAACTGAAATATCAGCCCAATGCCATTGCCCTTAGCCTGAAACATAAACGCACACGTATCATCGGTGTCATCATTCCGGAAATCGTACATTTCTTTTTCTCATCCGTTATCAGCGGAATTGAGGATGTTGCCTATGATGCCGGATTCAATGTCATCATTTGTCAATCGAACGAAAAATTTGACCGCGAGCTTTCAAACCTGAATACCTTGCTGGCCCAAAGGGTTGACGGCATATTGGTTTCCATTTCCAAAGAGACGACCGATTTCCAGCATCTGCACAGGGTGGTTGCACAAAACATCCCCCTGGTTTTTTTCGACAGGATTGCTCCCGGAGTCCAGGCCAGTTCAGTAATTATCGATGATCATTATTCAGCTTATCAGGCCACCCGACACATGACTGAGGCGGGAAGAAAGCGAATTGCCCATTTTGCAGGCCCACAAAACCTTTCCATAAGCCATAACCGGAAGGAGGGATATCTCAAGGCACTTCAGGATTCGCAGATTGATCCTGATCCATCCCTCATTGTTGAAGCCGACAATTTTGAGAAAGCCAGAATGGCTGTCATCAACTTTATACATACGGGTAATATCCCCGATGGCATATTTGCCGTAAATGACATAACGGCCATCGGAGCCATGAAAACCCTGCAGAAACATGGATACAGTGTACCGGAAGACGTTGCCGTGGTCGGGTTTTCTGACGGACGATTTTCGGCAATTACCGAGCCCCCTCTCAGTTCGGTTGACCAACATGGATATGAAATGGGAATCATTGCAACAGAGATGCTTCTCAAACAAATATTGGAAGATGCCGGGAACAATTCAACGGAGACAAGAGTCCTGAGGGGCGACCTGATCATCCGGGGATCTTCAAAAATTTAATTTTTTTTCATTGCCAGCGCAATCGTTTGAAATCAGGAAAATTGGCAACCCTTGCCATATTATTGGATTGCCTGGCCTCTTATCTGTTTGGTTTTTAAAGAATTCCTTTTATATATTTGTAGAAGCATTCATTCAGTCTTTTATAACTCAAACCCTCCATTCTGTCAATGACGCAGACTGCGTCAGCATATCTATTTAATACTGAATCAATGAAAAGAAAACCTTCGTTAAGTTTTTGGCAGATTTGGAATATGAGTTTTGGGTTTCTGGGTATCCAGTTTGGATTTGCCCTTCAAAATGCCAATGTTTCCAGAATATTCCAAACCCTGGGGGGAGATGTTGACAGGCTGGCGGTATATTGGCTTGCCGCTCCGGTAACCGGTCTGGTCATACAACCTATCATCGGCCATTACAGTGACAAAACCTGGAACAGGCTGGGACGTCGCCGTCCCTATTTTCTGGCCGGTGCACTACTTGCTTCCGCAGCACTTCTCTTCATGCCCAACTCACCATCCCTGTGGGTTGCGGTGGGTATGCTATGGATCATGGACGGCTCGATCAATATTTCCATGGAGCCTTTCAGGGCTTTTGTGGGTGACATGCTCCCATCAGAACAAAGGACAACCGGATTTGCCATGCAAAGCTTCTTCATCGGGACTGGCGCAGTGGTCGCTTCAGTATTGCCCTATGTGCTTGACCATTGGTTAGGCATTGCCAATGTGGCCGATCCTGGAGAAATACCACCGACCGTGAAATACTCCTTTTACATCGGTGGAACCGTTTTCCTGCTGGCCGTACTTTGGACCATCTTCCGAACCAAGGAATACTCACCCGAACAACTCCATGAATTTGAGGAGTATGAGCGAAAACAGCTGAAGATTGAGAAAACCGTTGAAAGTAAAACTTCAGCGGAATTGATCCCGGCTTTTTATCGTAACGGTTCTATCGCGCTGATTGCCGGATTGCTCATCAGTTTTGTGGTGTTCAGGAATGATCTCGAAAAAGAGCTTTACATCGTGGGGGGTGGCCTGACCGTCTTTGGCATCCTGATGTTCATGACAGCCTTAATGACAAGCAGGAATGCCATCAAAAACGGGTTCGTGGAAATTTTTACGGATATGGTGAATATGCCTGCCACCATGAAACAGTTGGCATTGGTCCAGTTCTTCACCTGGTTTGCCTTGTTCTCAATGTGGATTTATACCACACCTGCCATTACAAGCCATGTTTATGGCACAAGCGACACATCTTCCGCAATCTATAATGAGGGTGCCAACTGGGTTGGGGTTTTGTTTGGAATCTATAACGGATTTTCCGCCATTGTGGCTTTCCTTTTGCCAGTCATCGCCCGGCACACCAGCAGGAAGTGGACCCATGCCATTGCCTTGGCCATCGGTGGTGTTTCCTTTCTTTCGTTCAGCATCATCAAAAGCCCGGAACTCCTGGTCGTCCCCATGCTCGGCATCGGTTTTGCCTGGGCAAGTATCCTTTCAATGCCCTATGCGATATTGACTGGTTCACTGCCATCCAACAAAATGGGAACCTACATGGGTATTTTCAATTTCTTTATCGTGATCCCACAGATCCTGGCTGCCAGCATTCTTGGATTTTTCATGCGTAAATACTTCGACGGCCAGGCCATTTATGCCCTGATAGCAGGAGGTATTTCCATGTTGATGGCTGCCTTCTCTGTATTTATCGTTAATGACGTTGACAGTCATCTGGCACAAAAAAAGGATAACAGCTGACAATCCCATCCATCTAAAGGAACAGGCCTGAAAATCTTAATGCCTTTTTCCTGCCGATCAATGAGAAGTAGCGGCGCGAACATTTCCAGATGCAAAAATGACTGGTTCAACCTAAAATTAATTTTGACATGCAAAATCAATTGCAACCGGAATCACTTCAACACAACCATAAATTTGAACCTGTCCAGGTGGCCGGAGATCCTGCCACCCAGGAAAGGATGGACAAATCAATAGAGGAACTCAACCACGAACTTGAATCCTTGACCAGTGACTCATTCAGAGAGAAGCCAAACCGTAAAAAAAACGACCAGACTGTGCCACTACCGGATCTTCTGCAAGGAAAGGCATTGATCGTTTTGCTGGCCAACCTGCCGGAAGAGGAAGTTGGAGATCTCATGTACATGAAAATTCAGGAGTTTCTTGATCAAAAAAACAAGCACAACCTGTCGGTTTTCAATGAAACACCCTCGTTTTACCCCGATAACAAACAGGCCTCGGAAATTACAGAGGAAAAGCGAAAATTCATTGATAACGAAATGGACATGATGGGTATCATTACCCAGTCGATTGTTCTGTTCCATCATTATACAGGAAACCTTGATTATATTTCGTCCCGAACATTTGAAATCCATCTTGCAATCAGCAGGTTTTGGGCCTCTCTCCTGACGGGCTGGTTCAAGGAGAAAAATCTTCCATTCGAACCGGGAGAAAGGATCAGCAATCTTTGCTCCCTGGCATCCCGATTTTTGGAACTGAGTCTGAGGATAATTACCTACATGAAAGCGGAGAATGCCTGGACATACAAGGACCTGAAGGAAAAGAACCGCTTCAGTGAACTCAGGGAAACTGCCGTGTGGAAAGAATTCATCACAGCCGAATCCAGGAAGGCAAGTTCAAAAAACGTGAAACAGGAAACAGGTCTTTACATTGAGGCCCTGCACCAAGGTAAAGCAAACAAACACGCCGATTCCTGGTATAACTTTATGCGGTATGTTGCCGGGATCGAGATCACTGAAAAAGGGCTTTACCTGCTTCCCGTACTTCCTGAAAATTTCATCTCCTGGCAAATGAAACTCAATTTCAGAAAAGCAATCCTTGATTTGCGAATGACGGAAGAACACTTTAATATTAAAAACATCTCTGTCACACCCGTAACCTTTACCGTTATCGGACAGGTGTTGACCATTCAACAGGGAGAAAATAAAACAATCAATTTATACTAAAAAGATGAGAAGAATACTGATATCATTGATACTGATTGCCTTTACCTTATCACTTAAGGCAACCGGCCTTCAGCGTGTTGAACCCATGTTCTGGTGGGCCGGAATGAAAAACCCTTCCTTACAGCTGATGGTTTACGGTGAGGAAATCGGTATGGCCAGAGTAGCCATTGACCATCCCGGAGTTGTACTCCAGCAAGTATCCCTTATGGAAAATCCTAATTACATGTTCATCGACCTGAACATTGGAAAAGCCAAACCTGGCAACTTCACTATACGTTTTATTCGTGACAATCAAACGGTTGCCGAATACAGTTATGAACTCAAACAAAGAGAACCCGGTTCATCCGAAAGAAAAGGTTTTGACACTTCGGATGCCATGTACCTCGTAATGCCCGACAGGTTTGCCAACGGAAATCCCGACAACGACCATATCGAGGGGATGAAAGAGAAACCCAATCGCCAGTTCAAGGGGGGACGCCACGGAGGCGATATCCAGGGGCTTTCCGAACAACTTGATTATATATCAGATATGGGCTTTACTGCCATCTGGCTCAATCCTTTACTCGAAAATGACCAGCCATCCTATTCGTACCATGGTTATTCAACAACCGACTTTTACAAGGTCGACGCACGTTATGGAACCAACGAGGAATACAGGGAATTTGCCATGAAAGCCAGGCAAAAAGGGATCAAGTTGATCATGGACATGATTTTCAACCATTGCGGATCAGAACATTGGTGGATGAAAGACCTGCCATCGGCCGACTGGATTAACCAATATCCCGACTATCAGATCACCAATCACATCAAGACACTCATCCAGGATCCCAATGGTTCGGAATACGACAGGGAACAGATGATTAATGGATGGTTTGTGCCGACCATGCCCGATCTCAACCAAAGAAATCCTTTCATGGAAACCTACCTGATCCAGAACAGTATCTGGTGGATCGAATATGCCGGCTTATCAGGCATCAGGATGGATACCTACCCATACCCCGAAAAGGAGATGATGGCCCGCTGGAATCTTAGGGTTCTTGAAGAATATCCCGGATTTAACAATGTTGGCGAGGAATGGCACAACGATCCAGCCATTGTATCATATTGGCAGAAAGGAAAGAAAAATGTCGATGGCTACGATGGACAAATTCCCAGCATGATGGACTTTCCCCTTCAAAATGCCGTATCATCAGGACTCAGGCAGCCAGGTACCAATGGGTTACGACAAATGTATGATGCCCTGGCCATGGACTTCCTTTACCCGGATCCGGCAAACCTGGTGGTATTTCCCGACAACCACGACATGAGCAGATTCTATGTTCAGGTTAACCAGGATTTTGACCTTTTCAAGATGGGTGTTGCCTACTTCCTTACTATCCGCGGTATACCCCAGATCTTCTACGGAACCGAAGTCCTTCTCTCCCACCAGGGCGATGACCATGGTGACATACGCAAGGATTTTCCCGGCGGATGGAAGGGAGACACAGTCAATGGTTTCACCGGACAGGGTTTAACGGACAAAGAAAAGGAAGCACAGGCATACATCAGGAACTTGCTCAACTGGAGGAAGGGTAAAGCAGTGATCCACAATGGAAAAACAAGGCACTTTGTTCCTTTCGACGGACAATATGTGTTTTTCCGTTATACCGATGAAGACATGGTCATGGTGGTGATAAATAAAAACGACAAGGAAACACCCCTTGATACCAACCGACTGAACGAAATGCTGAATGGTAAAACAACGGCAAGGGAAGTGATCAGTGGCAAAGTTACCAATCAACTTTCAGGACTGAAAATCCCTGCCAGGTCTGTGTCTATATTTGAAATTGAATAACTGTCTGGACCTATTATGACTGAAAATCAATATAATCAGATATTTTTGTATTTTTTTCCCGAAATATTGTGTATATATCTGAACAATCTTTAACTTTGTAGCGTTATAAAGGTGTTGTTATCGACAAACAAAAGATAACCACAAGATGTAGCGCAGATAATTTTATATCATATTTGGTTTTTGGTTTAGTTTAGGTTTAGGTTGATTAAAAAGGACCGGTTTCTTCCGGTCTTTTTTTATGCCCTCTTTTTATGAAATTGGCCTGAATCGCAAATTCTTCACCTTGTTTTAAACATTTTGCCTCTTAATCCGTATTGAATTCAATAGTTTTATGCCTGATTCATGCACATTCCCGTTACATCATCATTCCAGATGTCTTTCACAAAAAAGCGAATAGGCTGCGGGCTTATAAAATGACCATGATTAGGAATATGTCAAATCAATACCCAAAATCATATGAAAACGCTTTTATTGATCATTTTCACCCTGACCATCCAATGGGCACAAGCCCAGGAAGAAATTAAGGTAAACCTGAAAGAATACCCAACTTCAAGGGGAAATCAACCAGCTTTTGAGGTGGAAATACCGCAAGCCACAACCAATGACGCAGTCAGTATTCTTGAAAAGAAGCTCGTCCCGGGCGGTTTTTTCAGCATGTTCAAAAAGAAACCCCGGTTCGTCCAGGAAAAGGATGAATGGATCATGAGAGGTGTTGAAATTCGTGAGATCGGTCCGGGATTGACAGATGTTTACCTGCAGGTTGCCGCTTTCCCCGGAAGGATATTCACCCGGGTATTTTTTGATACCGCAGATGGGTTTATAGGTTCCTCTGACAATATGCTCAGAAACAGTGAATCGGCCATGAAATTGGTTCGGGATTATGCGGTAGATGTCTACAAACACGCAGTATCACTCGAACTCCAGGAGGAAGAAAACACGCTCAGATCAATGGAAAGAGACCTGGGCAGGCTGACCAAGGGACAAAGCAGGAGTGATCGTCAAATCAGCTCCCTCAAATCGGATATCGCCGACATGAAAAGGGAAATTGATGAGTATCAAATGAGGCTCGACCGGAGGGAAACCATAAACCTGGAAGGACTTGATGCCGAAACTCTCAGACAACAACATGCCGAAACGGCAAAAGAAATTGAAAAGGATATCCGTTCGAATGAAAAACAGATCAGGCGGAATGAGCGCAAGATCTCGAACCTTGAAAGAAAGGTCGGCAAAAACTTGCGAAACCAAGGTGATCAGCTTAACCTTATTGACAAGCAAAAGTTAAAAATCAAGGAAGTCGAGGATAAACTTGGCAACATTAAATAAGGTTTATCCCCTGATTAACCTCGGACCAAGTTATGTATTTGGACATATATTTGACGCAACTTTAATACATGTTGTATATACTACAACGTACAAGAACCGTATTATATACGCTGAATATACGCACAAAGCAATAACTTGCCCGGGAGTTGACAATAGGGTGATCAAGGGAGTATCAAATAAATGTGTCTGCTAACTGCTTCAATAAATAAAAACATTAGCTCCACCTTAAATACAAAAAGGCTGCCTTGTCCTGGGCAGCCTTTTTATATTTAATTGAGAGCAATTAGCGTTTCATAATACCGTAGCAGATGATTTTCAGGATAACATCAACGCTTCTCTCGAGGTTGAGATTTCCATAATTCCCTGCCGATAAAGGCATCTCCAGACCTTTGATCGCCATGGTAATACCAATGGCAGCCAGATTGAAATCATAGATCTCAAACTCGTTTTTCCTTACGCCCTCGATCAGGATCCTTTTGATTAACCTGATTTCATCCTGCTCATAACGAAGTTTTACATCGTTGATGAAGCTGATCGCGGTTACATCATTCTCAAGGGCATGGTAGAAATTGGCCAGATTTCGGAAGGTGTTGATTTTGGTCAGCATATAATCCCGAAGCTTGTCGACCGGCTCGGTATTCCGGTTGATTACCCGGTCAAGTTCGCGGGCGAGCTGATCAACCTCTTTCATGATCACAGCCTGAAAAAGATCTTCCTTACTTTTGAAATAGTAATACAAAGAACTTTTACCTTTTCTAACAGCATTGGCGATATCGTCGAGGGTGGTTTTCTTGTATCCATATTTACTGAAGATCTCCTGGGCAATCTTCAAAATATTCTCCCGGTTGACATCTCTTTTGGTACCGGATTCAACAGAATTTTCCATTAGCTGATTCTTCAAAGTTTGTTAACACAGACAAATATAATTGAAAATTTTAATTTTTGCGACGAATAGGTCCGTTCGCCTCCTTTTCGGCCAGCAGGAAATCGAGCTGTTTCCGCTCCAGGTTTGTCCTCCAGATCTTGATCATCACCTCATCGCCTAATTGAAAAATCCGGTCGGTATGTCTTCCCCTGATTAAATAATTGTCTTCATCGAAGATATAAAAGTCATCCCCGATCTCTCTCATGGGAATCATCCCTTCAATTTTGTTTTCAAGCTCAACAAAGAGTCCGAATTCGGTCACTCCCGAAATGACCCCTTTATAAACCTCTCCAACATGTTCCTGCATAAATTCCACCTGTTTGTATTTAACCGATGACCTTTCGGCATTGGCAGCCCGGGTTTCCATGTCAGATGAATGGCGGCACATCTCTTCATACTTGACGCTGTCGACCGAACGACCGCCATCGAGGTACCTTTCAAGCAGCCGGTGCACCATTACATCGGGATATCTTCTGATCGGAGACGTAAAGTGTGTATAGTGCTCGAAAGCCAGTCCGTAGTGACCGATGTTACGGGTTGAATAGGCCGCTTTTGCCATGGCCCTTATGGCCAACATTTCAACAATATTCTGCTCCTTCTTACCCTTGATGTTTTCAAGAAGGTTATTCATGGATGCGGCAATAGCCCTGGGAGTCACCAGCTGAATGCCCAATCCGAACTTATGGATAAAATTGTTAAAGTTCTCAAGCTTTTCGATATCAGGACGGTCGTGAATCCTGTAGACAAAAGTCTTGGCAGGTTGTTTGCCCTTTACTTTGCCAATAGTCTCGGCCACCTTTTTGTTGGCCAAAAGCATAAACTCCTCGATCAATTTATGGGCATCCTTTGATTCCTTGAAATAAACCGAAAGCGGTTTCCCTTTCTCGTCAATCTCAAACTTGATCTCAACCCTGTCGAAAGCGATCGAACCCTCCTTGAATCTCCTTTGTCTCAGTTTAACGGCCAAGGTATTCAGTGTCAATACCTCGGTGGACAATTCACCCTGTCCTGATTCAATGATTTCCTGTGCCTCCTCGTATGAAAAACGCCGGTCAGAGTTGATGAGGGTTCTTCCAAACCATTCGCCCAACACATCACCGTCGTCGTTCATTTCGAAAACCGCCGAAAAACAGAGTTTGTCTTCATTCGGACGAAGAGAACATACGCCGTTGGAAAGCTTTTCGGGCAACATGGGTACCACACGGTCAACCAAATAAACCGAGGTTGCACGGCTATAGGCTTCTTCGTCGAGAATGGTTCCTGGTTTTACGTAATAGGATACATCGGCAATATGCACCCCGACTTCCCAATTACCGTTATTTAGTTTTTGAAGGGAAAGGGCATCATCAAAGTCTTTGGCGTCGGCCGGGTCAATGGTAAAGGTGGTGATCCCCCTGAAATCACGCCGGTTTTTAATTTCGGAATGTGGTATTTCATCCGGAATTTTCTCGGCAGCACGTTCCACTTTTGACGGGAACTTCCAGGGAAGCTCATATTCAGCCAAAATGGCGTGCATTTCAGTGTTATGGTCACCCTTATCGCCAAGTACTTCGATGATGCGACCTACCGGATTCTTGGCATTTGAAGGCCATTCGGTAATTTCGGCTATGGCTTTCTGACCGGTTTGCGCTCCATTCAGGGCGTCGCCGGGGATAAAAATATCGAAAGTCGATTTCCCTGATGGAACCAGAAAAGCATAGTTCTTGGTAAGTTCAACCGTTCCCACAAACTGGGTTTTGGCACGTTCGATCACCTCGACGATTTCTCCTTCGAGGTCATGTCCTTTCCTTCTTGCAAACAAATGCACCTTTACCTTATCGCCCGACAAGGCATGCATCATGTTGCGCGAGGCAATATAAACCGGGGTGTCAACCTCTTCACTTCTGACATAGGCATAGCCCTTTGATTGAAGGTCAAATATACCGACAGCATATCCTCCCCGGGTCTTGAGTCGATACTTACCCATTCCCTGCCTGTCAACATAACCGTTGTCGTGCAACTCCTCGAGACATATCGTAACCAATTGCCGTGAGTCGGCATCCTTGATGCCAAGACTGGACGATATTTGTTTATAATTAAAGGTCTTGGCCGGATCTTCATACATCATGGAAAGGATAACCTTCTTCAGGTTCTTTTTATCATATGTGGCCGATTTTTTGACCCTTTTCTTGTTCTTTTTATTGCTCATTACTTGTTGATTTTGCGTTGAAGTTACAAAAAACCATCGCAGCGGAGACCCTTTAAGCAAATCCTTTTTAAGGTTTGAAAGGTTTCGGGATATACCATTCAAACTTTTCACGGTACTTTTCAGTGACCTCTTTCCAGATGATTGAATGGTCACGCGTCTGATTCATCAACTGATAGGCATGTTCGGTCATGCCATCCATGGCCGTACCATACCTGTAAAACAATTCCCTGAATTCCAGAAAGGAAATCCCGGTCTGTTTGGAGATGTCAAAGGCAGTTTCCATGACATCTTCAACAGGAGGCCCACCAGCATTGGGGGCTACCATCAGGTGAAAGCCATGCAGTTTTTTTGATGGTGGTTTATTGAAGAGTTTTATGTCATTTACCAAACGCTTGTTCCAATCAGTTTTTTTCACGGTCAAGCCAATCAATTCCCTGATTGCATCAGCCAACACTTCAGGATCATTCGATTTTCCCATTGAGGCTTTCAATTGCCCTTCCCTGTCGTTGAGTTCCAGAAAATCATTTTGAAATGGAACTCGCAACAAGAAACCTGGCCAGGGCGACAATCCCATTTCTATTTCAGGACGGTTGACCGCTTGACCTTCAACAATGCTATGAGCAATCACCATTTTTCGGGCTCCGGATATCTTATCATCCAAAATGACCTCTGTCCCTGAAATTTCAACTTCGACATAATTGAGGACAACACCTCCCCTGAGATGAATCTCCTTGCATATCTCCATAATCATGCGCCCAACGTTGACTTTCCATTCACGAAAGGCAAAACCTGTCATCAGCTTGGGAAAGGCCACATCCGGGATATTGATATTTGACACATTGACCCATTGGGAGGCATGATGTAAATGATAGCCCATCAGCCAATCAATCCAACCAAGCCTTCCGGAAGAGATACCTGTCCGTAACCAAATGGTTGTCACCGGGCGAAAAAGGTGGGAAGCCATTTTTGCCCAGTTGAATAATGCCCGCGATTTGCGCACTAACCCCGGAACTTGCAACCAGGTCAAAGGCAAAAGTGGAATGGGTTGCCAATCATCATCTCTGGGCATATCATCACGAAAAAGAACCATCACCTTTTTCCCGTCCAATATTTCTGCCAATGCAACCAAAAGTTGGTTCAATTCCGGATTTACCCAGATTTCGAAAGGTATCCCATCCTCTATTTTTTGCCAGATCCCTTCCCTGTTTGTCTCTTTCATGCAATATACAAAATTGCGAATTTACGTTAATTAACAAGGGCTAACCCTCAATTCATGAATCATTTTGTATGTTTGTACTCCGGTTTTTTGCCGGAATTTTTGAACAATTTGCAATGCATAGGTTACGGATCAAGATAGAAAACAGCCTTCTTACACTGGTTTTTGCCATAATCATCTCGATGGCATTATATACTTCCTGCGCCAACCAGGGGATGCCGACTGGTGGACCAAAGGACTCCATACCTCCGATTCTGATTGAGACTTCACCAGCCTATCATGCATTGAATTTCTCAGGTAAAGAAGTCAGTCTTACATTCAATGAATATATCATTTCAGATGCCGTATCCGAACAGTTGGTAGTATCTCCCCCACTTCAGAAAAGGCCATCCATCAGGACAAAATCGAAATCACTCATCGTTTCCTTTAACGAGGATCTGAAATCGGATATGACCTACTCGCTTGACTTTAAGAACTCTGTAGCCGACAACAACGAACGTAATCCTTACAAAAGCCTGCGAATGATATTCAGCACAGGCTCCCAAATCGATACGCTCAGGGTGGCTGGTGCCGTCAAGAATGCATTCAATCTTGAATCTACCGAAAAAATTCTGGTGATGTTGCATCAGAATCTCAACGATACCGCCATTAGCAGCACCATCCCTGATTATGTGGCCCGGACTGATGAAAAGGGAATTTTTCTTTTCGACAATGTCAAGGCAGGTACTTACAAACTTTTTGCGGTCAATGATGCCAACCAGAACCTGATGTACGATTCGGGCGCCGAGGAAATTGCCTTTGCCGACAGCCTGATCATACCTACTGCCGAATTCAGGGCTGAACCTGATACACTGGCCAAAGGCGCCGATTCCCTGCTAATTGCCGGAAATACCTATTTCTTCCCTGAGCCGGTATATCTCAGGACATTCATGGAAGATTTCTTCGATCAGTTTCTGGAAAAATCGGTACGTGACACACGGCATAAAAGCACTCTGGTATTCAGTGAACCGGTTACCGACACATTGGATATCAAGCTACTGGGATTCGAAAACGAATACCCGTTCATCCTGGAGCCCAATCCTGCTTTCGATTCAATAACCGTTTGGCTTACCGATACACTCATTGCATCAAACGATACCCTGAAATTCAGGCTGACATATACAGATATTGATTCGTTGGACCAAAGATTCCTAAAGACCGATACCGTAAACATGGTATTTACCGACAGGGCAACTCGTTCCGAATCAAGAAGGCGTAGCCGTGACGAAGACGAAGTACCGGAAATTGTGCAATTCAGTTTTTCGGATAATATCAAGACAACGGGATTTGACCTGAATCTTCCGGTCACTTTGTATTCCCCGGAACCCATCGATACATTTGATTTTTCGTCGGTACGGATCATCATGGCCGAAGATCTCGCCCAAACACCTCTGCCCATCACCATCCAAAAAGATACCATCGAATACAGGACCTGGCAAATCAGGTATAACTGGGAACCCAATATGTCATATTTGCTGGAAGTCGATTCGGCAGCGGCCCGCAATATTTATGGCATTACCAACAGGAAAATTTCCAGAAAATTCACCACACAGAAAGATGATTATTACGGAAGTATTATTCTGCAACTTGCATCGGTAAGTGAGCCAATGCTTATTCAGTTGCTTGACAACAGCAAGGATGAAAAGGTTATCAAAACTCTTCATGCACAGACAGATGGCAGCGTGTCGTTTGATTTTCTGGCTCCCAACAAATACAAGATTAAGTTCATTTACGATACCAACAACAACGGAAAATGGGATACAGGATCCCTGAAAACTGGGATTCAGCCTGAAAAGGTTGCCTACTTCCCTGAAATCATCAAAGTACGTTCGAACTGGGAAAATGAATATCCTTGGGATGTCACTCCAAATCCCGAATATCCTAAGAAGCTGATTGACAAGGAAGAGGAAGAGATGCGCAGGAAAAAAGAACAGGAAGAACGGCAGAAACAAGATGAACAGGAACGTGAACCTGTACAAATGGATTTCGGAGGCCGGTCGCTCGGAATGCCAAGGGCCAGATAAGTATTCATCACATGAAAAAAATCCTCATATATCTGACCTTTGTCTGGGTATTGTTTTCTCCTCTGCTTTCATCAGGACAAAGGATAAATGTTTTAAGGCCAGGCGAAAAGCTGACATATGGAGCCTATTATAACTGGCATTTCATCTGGATCAGAAGCGGGCAAATACATTTATCCCTCAAAACCAGGAATACACAAGCAGGTGAAAGATGGCAGATCAGTGCCGAAGCGCACACGTTTAAGTCATATGATCGCCTTTACAAAATTCGAGATACCATTGAAACCACGGTGAAACCATATACCCTTGAACCTGAGTACTACTTGCAGAGCTTCAACCATGGGAATGAACATTCATTTTATGAATACAGGGTTCCTCCTCCAGGGAAATATATCTATTCAGATGTACGAAGGTTCAAAAAACCCGCTTTCAAGGATACGCTCAAGGTTGTTCCGGGCATAAGGGATATGTTGGCCATGGCATACGAATTCAGGAGCCATGACTACAGCAAACTGAAAATCGGGCAGAAAGTCCCCTTTACCATGCTGGTCGATAACGAAGTCCATTCGATCTTTTATCGCTATTTAGGGAAAGAAACTATCACGACAAGAGATAAAGTGGCTTTCTCATGCCATAAATTTTCCATACTTTTACTGCAGGGCGATTTCTTCCCGGGCGGTGAATACCTCAAGGTATGGATTGAAGACGGACCACACCACCTGCCGGTCATGGTTGAAACCAAGATTCTTGTCGGGTCAGTCAAAGCCATTCTGGAATCGGCCGAAATCAACGGATCACCCGTTAAATTTGAATTTTAAAACCTTAGAATATGGCAAGTATACGCAGTTTGAAAAAGGACATTGATTATTTGATGTCGCTGGTTCTTGAAGAATGTCTTTATGTAATGGAAAACCTACCGGAAGCGGAACAAGAGAAAGCAATGGAAATTGCGAGAAAAATCGTTGCAGGGCATTATGAACTGCGCATGAGGGTCAACCATCCCGATGGCAAAGACAATCCGGCCATAGTGAAAACTTACATGAAAAAGGTGGTCGACGATTTATATGCCAAAGCCAATTCTGCCCTCGAAGAACTATCGGCACTCACAGGGAAATAGAAATCCAAAATATCCCTACAAATAGGTATTTCGTGACACAAAAGCAGAACCTACTTTTGTCAGGTCATTTAATACCGGAAAGTGAGAAGTTGCCGTAAATATCTGTTACTGCCGTTGCTATTGGGATATTTCATGGTTACCTATACGGTTACCAGAAATAAACATTGTCATATTCTGGCAGACGGCAGGATGATTTTTCACTTCCATCCCGTCGACCACGACCAAAACCTGCCACTCAGGAATCACACACATTCAACTGGAAACATTTATGATTTCCAGGTCAATTTTCTGGATTATCAGGAACCTTCTGTCTTCAGAAATGAACTAGTTATTCCCGTAATTCAGAGTAAAGAACCTTTTACCGACAACCAACACTTCATTGAAAAGTCGATTCTTATACATGGTCCCCTTCGGGCGCCACCTTGTAAAAACAGTTAGTCTACATTATTCATATTCTGTTTTTACCAAAATCCAATTTTTCAATGAAATCAACCATACTGATTCTGATACTGATATGCTCGGTATCCAACCTTACTGCCCATGAGCCAGTAAAAAAAACATTATCAACCGGCACTCTTTCCGGGAAAATTGAATCCCAGGGAGAATTGGTACCATTTGCCAGTATATTCGTGCAAGGAACCACCATAGGAGTTTCGGCCGATGCGCATGGACAATTCAACCTAAGAAATATCCCGGGAGGCAATCATATCGTTGTATTTTCGGCGGTCGGATATCGCACCTACAGCAGAGAAGTCATTATTGAAGATGGCAATACCGTCAATCTTTCCATCAACCTTGAACCCGACAATATTGGCATTGAACAGGTTGTTATCTCAGCCAACCGTAACGCCGGAAGCCGAAAAGAATCAAGTTCCATTGTCAACAGCATTAATCCAAAGCTTTTTGACAGGATGCAAAGTGTTACCCTTAGTGAAGGACTCAACTTTACCCCCGGCCTCCGGATGGAAAACAATTGCCAGAATTGTGGGTTTTCACAAGTACGAATGAATGGACTGGAAGGGCCATACACCCAAATCCTGATCAATTCAAGGCCCGTTTTTAGCGGCCTTGCAGGCGTATATGGTCTCGAACTCATACCAGTGAACATGATTGAGAGGGTGGAAGTCGTCAGGGGTGGGGGCTCTGCCATGTATGGCAGCAATGCCATTGCAGGTACGATCAATATGATAACAAAGGATCCGATAAATAATACTTTTAGCCTTTCCTCATCATATGGAATGACTGGAATCGGGATTTCAGGATTTTCCACCGAACCCGATTTCAACCTTAACGCAAACGGTTCGCTGGTGTCGGAGCAAAACCACCAGGGATTGAGCTTTTACGGTTTCCACAGGAAAAGAAATCCCTATGATGCCAATGGGGATGGATTCTCCGAACTTTCCTCCATTGACAACACAACATTTGGTTCCCGTTTATTTCGCAGAACTGGTACCCGGGGCAAAATATCATTAGACTATTTCCGGATATATGAATATCGAAGGGGCGGGAACAATTTTGATAAACCATTACACGAGTCGGATATCGCGGAAAGTACGACACATCGAATCAATTCGGCCTCACTGACTTTTGATCAGCTATTCAGGGATGTTGACAAGCTCTCCGGATGGATTTCTGCAGTAGAGGTTGACAGGGGATCCTATTATGGTGCAAACCATGATCCATCAGCTTATGGCCAGACCGATGACTTGTCATTATCCACGGGAGTCCAGTATGTAAGGCATAGCGACAATTTTTTATTTGCACCGGCAACAATCACCTCTGGTACCGAATATGCCTTTAATCAACTGAAGGATAAAAAGAACGACTACGTAGATCCTTCCAGTATGATAACCGTGAAAGGAACTCAGGTTGCACATCAGAAAATCAACACTTTTTCGGCTTTCTCACAGAGCGAATGGAGATTATCATCCCTTTTGATTTCAGCCGGACTCAGATTTGACAAATATCAGATTGATGATATCATCAATCGTTCAGGAGAACTGACAGGAAATGTGCTAAGTCCCCGAATCAGCTTGCTTTGGCATGCCTCAGAAGATTTGCAGTTCAGGACTTCCTTTGCACGGGGATTCAGGGCTCCGCAGATATTCGATGAGGACCTGCACGTCGAGACCTCTGGAGCCAGACAGGTTCTGCATAAAAATGATGAAAACCTGAAGCAGGAAACATCAAACAGTTACTCTGCTTCCATGAATTATACCCATCAAAGACTTTTTTCCCAATATCAGTTTCTGGTCGAAGGTTTCCTCACCCATTTGGCAAATCCCTTCTCCAATGAATACGGTATGCCCGATGAGGAAGGAGTCGTTGTTTATACACGCAGAAACGCAGAAGAAGGTGCAGTGGTAAAGGGAATTAACCTTGAGCTAAACATTTCCCCATCCAGAAGATTCCAGTTCCAGAGTGGCTTTACCCTTCAAAGCAGTGCCTATGAAGCACCCCAGGAATTCAATGAAAAACGGTTCTTCCGTTCACCCGAACATTATGGATATGCATCCATGAATTGGTCAGCAACCAACCGACTTGAACTGGCACTTTCAGGGAACTATACCGGTTCCATGCTTGTTCCCTATTTTGGGCCCAGGCTGGAAAACCCGGAAAATGGAATCCTGGTCGACTCAGACAGCTTTTTTGATACCGGAATCAAAATGAGTTATACTTTCCCCATATTGAAATTGGGGAAAGCCCAGATTAATGCCGGGATTAAGAACCTTTTCAACTCTTATCAGGATGATTTTGATACCGGAATTGACAGGGACCCTGCTTACATATATGGTCCAGGAACCCCAAGAACCGTCTATTTTGGCATTAAACTTGGTAATTTCTGATAAAAGCTGCATAGTTTTTGATGTAGAAAGGTCTGTTATTCACTTTTTTTTATCGGCCAACCGTGAAAAGTTCCTAATTTTGCGCAGGAACGATTCATCTAATTGATTGATATGTCAGGAGAAAAGACCATGGGCAAAAAAAATTTTCTGGGAGAAACATCGAAAGAAAAACGGAACAATATCATTGTCATTTTATTATCATTGACACTGGTGGCACTATTGGTCATGTTCTTCATGCAAAGAAACGATTACAGGCAAATAGTCGGTGAGATATCTGCAGAAAAAGATTCTATCCAATTCGAACTGAACCAGATTATCATCAGTTATGATTCGCTAAAAACTGAAAACGATACCATCAATGAACAACTCTACTTTGCCCAGACCAAAGTGAAAGATCTTCTTTTGGAAGTGGAACAAACCAAAAGACTGAGCATTGAAAGGATTAGCCGCTACCAGAAAGAGGTTACCACACTTCGTGACATCATGCGCAACTATATTGTCCAGATTGATTCACTGAACCGCCGAAACCAGATATTGATGGCCGAAAACCTTGAGGTAAAAGAACAAGTCAAACAAGTTGAATCACAAAATGTCCAGCTTACGCAGGAAAAGGACAGGCTGGAGCAGAACCTGCAGCGTGCAGCCAAACTGGAGCTTTCCGACTTGTTGGCTGAAGCCGTGAATAACCGCAACCAAAGTACAAGATTCGCCAACAGGGCAAGCATGATCAAGATCAGTTTCACCCTGAATCGAAACATCACAGCCAAAAGAGGGGCAAAAAATGTATATGTTCGGATCATGCGGCCCGACCAGCTGCTCCTGAGCAAATCGCCGAACGATCTCTTCCAGTTCGAAGACCTGAAAATTCCATTCTCAGCCATGCGTGAAGTCAACTATGAAGGCAACGACCTTCCCGTCAATATCTTCTGGGATAATGAAGGCGAGAGATTTATGGCAGGAGTCTATACTGTGGATATTTTCGCGGATGGCAACAACATAGGTACCACCCGCCTCGAAATGAAATGATCAGGTAGAATCAGTTAAACCTGCCGGAAAGTCTCATTACCGAATTTCAGGATCTTTTTCCTATAAGTTTCCTTCGCAACAGAAACATCAAACCGGGGACCATGACCAGGATAAATGGTTTTTATATCCATTTCAAAAAGTCGCTCCCATGTATGTAACAGCTCAACCTGCGAATTTGCAAAGGGCGGAAAAACCGAAAAATACCTGAAATTAAAGAAAGTATCGCCTGAAATGATGGTGTCTCCCAATATCACCGATTGAGAACCTTCGGTATGTCCGGGTGTATGAATAATGGTCGCAGGAAAACCCCAAGGCGCCAATTCCATCCTGTCATCCACCATGATATCAGCCTCGAAGGGGGGAGGCGATGCAAAACCTGGCATAAGTATATCACCGAGGTTTACGATGATTTTCGTCCACCATCTTGTTCCCCTGGGGATGGGCATCAAACCGGTTGACAACCACCCGGCCTCCCTCTTGTTCACAATTACATTTGCCCCTGTAAGACCCTTGAGCCCTTCAAGGTTGCCCGTGTGATCGTAATGGACATGTGTCAGTATAATCAATTTGATGGCAGTAGGTTCAATTCCAAAAAAACGAAACTGGCGTACAAAATCATCCAAATGGCCCGGAGGACCAGCATCGACCAGAATTGCACTTTCACCATTGGTGACTATGGTGGGACGCGTCATTCCCACTTTCAGCTGTATGATCCTTAAATTATCCATAATAGATCCACTAACTACATACAAAGGTAAGGACCTCCCTCTGAAAATGAAATCATTGCACAGAATGTTTTACAGGCAGAATGACTTTTATCCCGTTTTCGAAGGAATACTTATCTTTGCCTATTTAAATTTCAATGATATGTTGGATAAAATCAGGGAATTGATCAATGAAGTGGAAGCCTTGAAGGCTGCCACCCGCGAAGAGGTAGAGGAATTACGTATTAAATACATCAGCAAGAAAGGTAAACTTAACCAGCTTTTTGCCGAATTCAAGGATGTGGAGCCTGAATTAAAAAAGGAGGTGGGAAAAGCCTTGAATGACCTGAAAATTGCCGCCCAGGATAAAATTAATGCCCTGAAGGCCGCATTTGAAAGCGGAGATGACGGCAAGACCGGCTTAGACCTTACAGCTCCTGGTGATTCCATAACACTGGGAACCCGACATCCTCTGGCAATAGTCAGAAACCGAATCATCGATATTTTTGCCCGATTGGGATTCACGGTTGCTGAAGGCCCTGAGATTGAGGATGACTGGCATGTTTTTTCGGCCTTGAACTTTCCGCCCGAACATCCGGCCAGGGATATGCAGGACACTTTCTTTATTGAGAAGAATCCGGATGTATTGCTTCGAACACACACCTCCAGTGTCCAGATCAGGGTTATGGAACATACCCAACCTCCGATCAGGGCCATCTTCCCGGGCAGGGTTTTTCGAAATGAGGCTATCTCGGCCAGGTCACATTGCATTTTCCATCAGGTTGAAGGACTATACGTTGATGAAAATGTGTCATTTGCCGACCTGAAACAAACATTGTTATACTTTGCCAAGGAACTTTTCGGTGAGGGTACCAAAATCAGGCTTAGACCTTCCTATTTCCCATTCACCGAACCCTCTGCAGAAATGGACGTAAGCTGCTCCATATGTGGGGGCAAAGGATGTAACGTTTGTAAAAATACAGGATGGCTCGAAATCCTGGGATGCGGTATGGTTGACCCGAATGTTCTGGAAGCCTGCAATATCGACAGTAACAAATACACCGGATTCGCTTTCGGAATGGGCATTGAACGCATAGCGATGCTATTGTATGGCATCAGGGATATCAGGCATTATTTTGAAAATGATGTCAGGTTCTTACGACAATTCAAATCAGCATTATAAAATTGATAAAAGGACAGGACTTCTAAAACAGTTTTCTTTTTGTCAAATAACAGGGAATCGGCCGTTGGTTGGTTCCCTGTTATTTTATCGGAAAATTATGTAATTTCATGGCACTCATTAAACTGAAACTATGAAAACCAGAATCACTGCGATCACCCTGCTGATCATGTTCATCCTGCAGTCCGTTGATCTCAATGCCCAACCATATCCATGGCAAAAGCCCGAAAAACAGTTTTTCCCGTTTTCCGTCTGGTATAGCGGTGGAAAAGCCAGGGCTCCCATGCTTTCAACCATAAACGCCCAATCAGAGGCGGAATGGCGCAAAGATCTGCAACAGATTAAATCTTTGGGATTCAATACCGTAAGGACCTGGGTAGAGTGGGCTGCCTGTGAACCTGAAAGGGGAAAATACAACTTCGAAAATCTTCGTTTGCTCATGAAGCTGGCAGAAGAGGAAGGATTAAGGGTTTTCATCCAGATATATGTTGATTCGGCCCCGGATTGGGTAGGAAAGCAATTTCCACATGCCCTTTTTGAGGCCCAAAGCGGTGACAAAGTTCACCCTCAGGCTGCTCCCGGAGCTTGTACCGATAACCATGAGGTTGAAGAAGCGGTACTCAATTTTTACACTGAAACCGCAAAGGTGGCCTACCAATATTCAAGTTTGTTTGGATGGGACCTTTGGAGCGAACCCCATATCATTAATTGGGCCTCACTCGACTATATACCCAATGTCCAGTTCTGCTTTTGCCCGGGTACACGCGATAAGTTCCGCCATTGGCTCGAATCGAAGTATGGTTCCCTCGAAAACCTGAATATAGCCTGGTACAGGAATTTTTCGGGCTGGGACCAGGTTGATCCTCCACGATTCAGTACCATACTGAGTTATACCGATTTCATTGACTGGAAGACATTCATCTATGAAAAGCTGGTCGATGACATGCAATCCCGTTACAATGCAATTAGGAAGGGTGATCCAACCCACCTCATAACTGCACATGCCGTTGGCGCCTCTTTGTTCCAGTCGCCCCATGTGGGTGCTGGTGCAACCGACGATTTCCTGATGGCAAGGCCTCTTGACTATTACGGTGTTTCGCTATATCCAAAGCATAACCATCCCGACAGGGCATGGTCTGTTACCACACTTCGGACCGTAATGGATTTTACCCGGAGTGCCAACAGGGAAAAGGGAGGATGGTTTGTTGGGGAACTGCAGGCTGGTATGGGTACAATTGCCCTTTTGGTAAGTGATCCGGTTACCCCCGATGACCATCGCATCTGGGCATGGTCGGCCATAGCCAAAGGAGCCAAAGGGGTAAATATTTATGCATACTATCCCATGTCGACAGGTTATGAAGCCGGTGGTTACGGTCTTATAAACCTGGATGGAACCATAACCGAACGCGCCAAAAAGGCAGGGGAAATAGCAGCCGTGGTTAACAGCAACCAGAAACTTTTCCTGGAATCCACTCCTGTCAAGGCGGAAGTCGGAATCGTTTATAATCCATTGACCCAAATGGTAGGTGGTATGCAACGAAGGGATTATCCGTCAGCACTTACAAATTCTCTGATTGGTTATTTTCAGTCGTTTGCCAACCATAACATTCCGGTCGATTTTATTCACCGGGAACATATCGACAAAAATGAACTATCCCAGTATAAGTTGATCATACTACCCTACCCCATCATGATTACACAAAAGACTGCGGATGGCATCAGGGAATTTGTACGCAACGGCGGGTATGTGATGGTTGAGGCAAGGGCTGCGTGGAACGATGACCGGGGATTTGCCTCAGAGATCATTCCGGGACTTGGCTTACATGAAGTTTTCGGAGTGCGTGAAAACGAGGTTAGAATGCGAGAAAACATTACCCTGAAAGTAACGGATAACAGTCATCCCGCAACCATTGGCCTGCAATCAGGAGATTTGTTGAAAGGCACTCTTTATTCTCAATCGGTCACACCCCTTGAAAACACCAGTGTTCGTGTTCTGGCCCAGACCGAAGAGGGACAGCCGGCTGTTGTCGTTTCCCGCTTTGGTTCTGGCGCAGCAATGCTCATTGGCTCATATTTGGGGATGGCAGGCTATCCCGAAGTTGATCCCGTCAATGACCGGTTCTTTACCAACCTGATCAACTGGGCTAATATTGAGCGCCCCTATTCTTCAAGCCTTGATGGTCGAACCTCAAATCAACTCGAAGTCAGACTTCAGGAAAATACGAATGGGCATCTTCTTTTTGTCATTAACCATAGTGAAAAAGGAGAATCCTTTCAGGTTGACCTGAAAGTTTCTGGCGGCACTTATAAAGTCCGGGATGTGATCAGGAATAATACATCCACAAAGCAAGGAAAAGATCAGATCCTGAGTCTGAAATCCGATATTGACAGGAAACAGGTGATCATCTGGGAAATTACGCCCAATTGAAAAATCTGCATGACAAATTGTATTTCAAGAAAACGAGATGGTCAAATATGGTATCGGGATTGATTTGGGGGGCACAAAACTTTCGGCGGCCCTGATAGAGGATAGTGGAAAGATATTATACCGCGATGACATACTCCTGTCAGGCAGGGAAGGGGACGAGGTCGGCAACCTAATAATCAACACCTTAAAAACCTCATTAAAAAATATCCCTGGAAATGCCAGTGTGAGTGGAATTGGAATTTCGGTACCAGGGATTGCCAATCCAACGACAGGAAGGATATGGGCACCCAATATTCCGGGATGGAGCGATTATCCCCTTCGCGACAGGGTGAATGAAAGTCTGAACGGTCAAGCAATACCAGTCAGGATCGAATGTGACCGGACATGTTACATTCTCGGTGAAACATGGCTGGGAGCAGCAAAAGGCTTGAAGGATGCCATTTATCTTTCAGTCGGTACAGGAATAGGGGCTGGCATCCTTTGCGGTGGATCCATAATCAGGGGACAGGACGGCATTGCCGGTGCAGTTGGATGGATGGCAATGTCGACAAGATTTAGAAAAGAATACGTCTCATGCGGAAATTTTGAATTCCAGGCTTCCGGGGCAGGTATGGTCAGGTATGCAAACCAATTGGTTCAAGGGCAGGACTTATTATTTCAGGATGCACAGGGATTGTTTTCAGCATTTGAAAATGGAAATCCACTTGCCAAAAAAGTAATACGTGAAGCAATCAGGGCATGGGGAAAATCCGTGGCAAATCTGGTCTCGGTGTTCAATCCTGCAATGATCGTTTTTGGTGGAGGCATATTCGGTCCGGCAGGAAAATTCCTTCCAGAAATAAGAAAAGAAGCCATACGGTGGGCACAGCCCATCAGCATGTCTCGTGTCCAAATCGGGATTTCCTCACTCAAGGGCGATGCCGGTTTGCTTGGTGCAGGGAGACTATCATTCATTCAGATATAATAAAAAAAGTGAAAATTCATGTATAATAAACGAAATGTGACATCGGCAGCCTTCCTGGCCATGCTGATTTTTGGAATCGTAATGGCCGTCCTGGGATCGGTTCTTCCGTCGGTCATCGAGAAATTCAAAATCACGATCATCAACGCAGGCTCCCTTTTTGTAATCATGAATCTGGGGATGCTCCTTGGATCCATGATATTCGGCCCCATCGTTGACCGTTATGGCTATAAAGGGCTATTGACCATCTGTGCAATCATTATTTTCGCGGGAATAGAAGGTATTGCCCTCTCCCCTACCATGTTTCTACTAAAAGTCTCCCTCTTCTTTGTGGGATTTGCCGGTGGAGCCATCAACGGAGGGGCAAATGCGCTTGTGGCAGACATCAATGAAGGAAACAAGAGTTCAGGATTGAGTTATCTGGGGGTTTTTTTCGGCATTGGTGCATTCAGTGTACCGTTTATCCTGGGTTCCCTGCTCGATCATTTCAAATATGAAACCATCATTGGGGCGGTTGGAATGCTTATACTTATACCCCTGTTATTTTTCACATTCATTTCGTTTCCGGGGGCAAAGCATAGCCAGGGCGTCCCCTTGAAGGAATCAACAGGTTTATTGAAAGAAACCCTTCTATTACTGTTGGGTATGATGCTTTTTATCCAAAGTGGACTGGAAATGGTCATCAGTGGCTGGTCATCCACTTATTTCAGTGAAAGTTTCCATACCAGTCCAAGAGAGGCGGTCCTTCTTCTCTCTGTCTATTGGTTGGCACTGATGATTGCCCGGATCATTCTGGGCAAAATCCTAGTAAATGCAAACCATACCAGGGTCTTAAACATGGGACTCATCATTGCGCTGGCCGGTACAATTTTGATGGTACTGGGTCCAACAAAATATGTTGCATTGTCAGGATTGGCCCTGACCGGATTTGGATTTGCTGCCGTATTTCCAATGGTGCTCGGATTTGTTGGAGATGCATACGCACGGCTTTCAGGGACGGCCTTTAGCCTAGTGCTGGCCATGGGATTGCTGGGAGGAATGTTCCTACCCTGGATTACAGGAATCATGGCCGAACAGTTTGGACTAAGGTATACCTTGCTATTGGCACCACTATGCCTTCTGGCGTCACTTATCATCTTCAATATAATCCGTAAGCAAAAAAGTTTAGAAAAACATATCATACAATAAATCAACTAATTTAACAGAAAGGAGCAAAAAAATGCTGGCAAAAAAATGGCTAACGAATGCCCGGGAGGTTATGGATTCCATTGAAAATACACAAATGGAAAATATATTAAAGGCCGCTGAAATCATGGCGGCTTCAATTGAATCGGGCAGATGGGTGCATACCTTTGGATGTGGACATGCCACCATTCCCGTAGAGGAAATGTATCCTCGAATCGGAGGATTTGTGGGTTTCCACCCCATGATTGAACTTCCACTCTCCTTCTTCACCCACATTACGGGAGAAATGGGAGTACATCAGTTTGTATTCCTTGAAAGGGTGGAAGGTTATGGCAAGGAAATCATGAAAAGTTACACTTTCGATGAGCGTGATTCGATGTGGTTATTCTCCCACTCCGGCATCAACAACGTGAATATCGATGTAGCTCTCGAAGCGAAAAGAATGGGTATGAAGGTGATTGTCACTGGTTCGGCCAATGCGTTTAGTGGCGTTCAGACACGTCATTCGACAGGTAAACAGATTTTCGAGATAGCGGATGTCGTGATTGATACCTGCGTTCCGAAAACCGATGCCTCAGTCGACCTGAAAAACCATCAGGATAAGATCGGTCCGTTATCGACCATGGGATTTGTCACATCTGTCTGGATGACGATATGCACGGTTGCCGAGATTCTGGCTGACAGAAACGTGAAATTGTATATCCATCCCTCACATAATGTCCCGGGGGATACTACCGCACGCCAAAGACTCGATGCGGCACTGTCGGAGTATAAACGAAGGGTGGCTGGAGTCTAGGAAATACCCAACCATATCTGAATCAGCGGAAAGTCTTCATCAGAAACCTTTCCGCTGTTTCCATATCCTCAGGCCAGGTAATCTTGATGTTCTCACGGTTGCCTTCAGTGAGGTATATTTCATGACCTGCGTTTTCAAGAACCGATGCATCATCGGTAAATTTCTCATCATACGGCAAGTCATAAGCTTTCTTAATCAATGATATCCTGAATGTCTGTGGGGTCTGTATCAACCTGACACGATTCCGGTCAAGTATTTCATTTCCCTGATCACCCAGCCAGCGAACCGACTCGCTTACCGGAATAACGGGAATTGCATTCCCTTTCTCCATGGCGGTTTCGTAACAACGTCTGATAGTTTCGAATGTAACAAGGGGTCTAACCCCGTCATGGATGAAGACGATGCCTTCCTCACTGATAGAATCCAATCCGTTTTTAACGGAAAAGAATCGGAACGGGCCTCCCTCAACAACATTTAACTTGTGTCGGAAGCCATGTTGGTGGCACAGTTCATCCCAATAAGCTATTTGAGAAGACGGGAGTACAATTATAATCTCTATGTCAGGATCATAAGAAACAAAAGTTTCAATGGTATGCATAAGAAGGGGCTTTCCCGCCAAAACAAGAAACTGCTTGGGAACTTCCATGCCCATTCGTATACCTGAACCTCCTGCCACTATCAATGCAAATTTTTTCATTTCCTTCCGGAGCCATTTCCGGCATATTTGTTTTACCTTGCCAAGGTAATCAGAAATTTTATTGTGTATACCCATATGAAGGATGTAGTCGATTTTCTAGATAACCTGAAGCATAACAACAACAGGGAATGGTTTAACTCACACAAGGAATGGTATGAAAAGAGTCGCCAAAAGGTTTTATTTCTTACTGAGCTGATCATTAATGAAGTCCGGAAATTTGATACTGATATACCAATAACCGACCCCAAGGACTGTCTTTTCAGAATATACAGGGATGTACGCTTTTCGGCAGATAAAAGTCCCTACAAAACGCACTTTGGAAGTTATGTCGCCAAAGGCGGGAGAAGCAGCACCAGGGCCGGATATTATTTTCATATCGATCCTGATGCCAGCTTTATAGGAGGAGGAATATACATGCCGGGACCAGAGGTTCTGAAAGCCCTTCGGACAGCCATTTATGACCAACCCGACACATTCAGGGAGATTATTGAATATCCCGGATTCAGGAAAATATATCCATACATTGACGGAGAGAAGCTTAAGACAGCCCCCAAGGGATTTCCACCCGATTTTGAGCACATCGACCTTCTTAAACATAAGTCGTATGCATTTACTGCCGGGATAAGTACATCTGACGTTATCCGTGACGATTTTGTAACCACCATTGTCGAGAGATTCCAGACGCTACACCAAGCCAATAGATTTCTCAATGAGGCACTTGACCAGTATTTATGAAAGAATAATTTGCCTTAGTTTACAGATTGCAGTTCATTATTAAATGAAACCACCCCTCCGATCGTTCGAAGGGGCGGTTGTCATTCATATAATAACAGGTTCGGTGTTGGACTGATTCATTAATCCACGATGGTTACCCATCCATGGATATCGGGTTCATCGCCATATTGAATGGCACGGAGCTTATTGTAGAGTTTGGTTGTCCAGACTCCCGGTTCAGTTCCATACATGAACTCACGGTTTTCATCGGCATCAAAGATCCTTTTAACCGGGGAAATGACGGCAGCCGTTCCACAGGCACCCACTTCCTCAAAAGAAGCGAGCTCTTCATAGGGAACTTTTCTCTTTTCAACCTTCAGTCCCATGTCTGAAGCAAGGGTCATCAGGCTTTTATTGGTGATTGACTGAAGAATGGATTCCGATTCCGGAGTGACATAGGTGTTGTTTTTAATTCCGAAGAAATTGGCAGGGCCACATTCATCGATATACTTTTTTTCACGGCTATCGAGGTACAGAACGGCTGAATATCCTCCTTTTTTGGCTTTAACACCAGCTACCATACTGGCTGCATAGTTACCACCCACCTTGTATTTACCGGTCCCCTGAGGTGCGGCACGGTCGTATTGGCGGAGAATAATCAGGTCTGTAGGTTTGAATCCTTCGGGGAAATAGGGTCCGACTGGCATAACAAACACCATAAAGAGATATTCGGATGCAGGCTTTACGCCAATTTCGGCTCCGGTACCAATCAGCATCGGCCTGATATACAAAGAAGCTCCTGAATCATGCGGTGGAACAAACCTTTCGTTCAATTTAACAGCCAGTTTTACGGCTTTCATGAACAATTCGGCTGGCAATTTCTCCATCATGATGCCATCACATGAAAATTGCAGACGGGCTGCATTGTCAGCCATCCTGAAAATCCTGATTTTATTGTCTTTCCCCTTGAAAGCCTTTAATCCTTCGAAAGCTTCCTGTCCATAATGCAGGGCTGTTGCACCCATATGGATATTGATTTGCTCAGATGAACTGACTTCCAGTTCTCCCCACTTTCCGTCACGGAAATAGCAACGAACGTTATAATCGGTTTTTCTATAGCCAAAACCCAGATTTTTCCAGTCAAGATTTTCCATAATCCTCCCTTTTTCAAATTTTTAAAAGTTAGTTCAAAATAACGAATTTTTAAGTTTGAAAAACCGGAGTTTTATCAGTTTTCCCATAAGTAAAGCATTGACAATACAATCAGACGTTAAATTCTGCGTGAAAACCGTAAATACATTCTAAGGAAAAAAAGTATGGCAGAAATAACTAGTACCACAACGATGACTGATTGAGGAACCATCACAAAGTTTCCGAAATAATTGACAATCAGTGCCAATAGTGCCAGGGTCATTAAAGTATACAACGAATTGACAAGTTGTATCCACTTTGATTTTTCCATTTTCAGGGTATTTAATTCAGTAATCTAAAATCTAATATGATAATCTAATAAAATATCCATTGTGTTTTCTGATGTTCAGAACGGAACCATTTTCAAAAATCAGGTATTGGCCTTTTATGCCATTCAGAATTCCTGTGATATCAGGAGTTTTGTCGAATGACAGACTGGTGATTTTCGATGGGTAATTCAGTACCGGATAATCAATGGTTACGATTTCTGATTCTTCTTCATAGTACTTGCGAAGTTCTGTCGTCAATAATTCCCGGGCGTTTAACTTTTCCTCCTGAAGGTCAAAAGGGGTAATTTTGTTCTGAAGCATTTCCCTCCAATTGGTCTTATCGGTGAAGAATTGTTTGAGCCATACCTCGATGACTCCTGCAATGTGACGATTCGGTGTGCGGGCAAGAACCAGGGCAGAACTGGCACCCTGGTCAATCCATCGTGTGGGCATTTGGTGATGGCGTGTCACTCCTACTTTCAGGTCAGATGAAGCGGCAAGGTATACAAAATGATCGATGAGATCATGTTCTTTTGCCCATTCCATATCACGTGCGATACCGAAATGGGCTTTGCTCAATTCGGGACGCATCACTGATTCACTGGCCTCAGGCGCAGTTTGCAGACAATTATAACAAAACCCTTGTCCAAAGGAAGTTTTTGTCGACTTGCCGCATGATATGCAATTGATCTGGCCCGTAAAACTCAACGATATTTCTTTTCCCACCAAATGGTTCATCAAGACCTCATTCTCTCCCACCGGAAGAAAATATTTCACGGGAGACGCATATTCAGAGCGCATTTTAATGATGTTCCCTTCGTATACCATGGTAATTCAGATATTGGACATTGTTAAAGTTATGAATTTTGTGGGAAACAGAGGCTTCCGACATCTCAGTTCCTATCATTGGCTGCGCCCAGAATCCCCAGGTAGAGCAACTTTGCGGCATCTTCCATGATTTCGGGAGTCACTGCATCAATATCATCCTTTGGGTGATGGTAATAAACGGGCTTCACCGACTGCGTAGTCCACAAGCTTAATACAGGATATCCACCCTTCTCGAATACGGCGCCATCGGTACGCGGCCTGCCAAATGAAGGCCTCACTTCAGAAGCACGCAACTCCCTGTGAATATATTTGCTGTTGGCGATCTCGAAATGACTGTAAATATCAGGATGTGTCAATCCTCCCCCCAAAAAGAATCCTTTTCCATTTCCGACCATATCGAGGTTCATCATGAATAAGGTCTTATCTTTTGGCCATTGTGGGTTATTCACATATTGGATACTGCCATACAAACCACACTCTTCACCACCAAAAAACAGAAACATGACTGAGCGTGCGGGCTTTATGGTAGAAGATGCCAGCGCTTTGGCTGCACCTAAAAGGTCGGCTACCCCGGATGCATTGTCGAGAGTACTTGGGAATAGTGCCCCAGGACTACCTTGTCCATCAAGATGGGCACCGATGATGATGACTTCCTCTTTTAACAACGGATCAGAACCTTCAATATAACCCACCACATTGCATGACATGGCATCGGGATAATGCCTTGTCCGGGCTGAAATCTCAACTATCCTGTTCAGTGAGAAGGAAACAGGTTTCATCTCTTTGACAATTTCCTTTTTCAGATCAACGAAAGGCCTTTTCGCAACCGGCCTGACCAGTTCATCGGCAACTTCCTCACTGATATGGGCATTTACAAAACCTTCTATGTAAGAAGTATTGGGATTGGCAACCAATCCGACATATAAAAGTCCGGCAGCTCCCAAATCCTTTGCCTTCTGAAACTTGTACCGATGGTAACTATACGGTTCCCACTTTTTTAACACAGGGTCGTTTGCAGTATAAGGTACACCGGTTTCCATCAGTAAAATTTTCCCTTTTACATCAATGCCTGCATAGTCATCATATCCCAATTCAGGAGCTGAAATCCCAAATCCCACATACACTACCTCACCTGCCACATTGCCGGTAGCAGAATTTGAACCCGGGAAAAAATCATCGGGGAACTTCAGTACACGTTCTTTCAGGTCAGTTCCCGGAACAGGCAAAATCCTGACACTACCGGTTTCCAGCACATCGGTCCAGGCATTCGGGAACCACTGAAAGTAGGAAGTATCCCCTACCCCGGGCTTCAGGCCCCATTCGTGTAACAAGCCGGCGACCCAACGTGCCGACATTTCATATCCCGGAGAACCAGATAAGCGTCCACCATATTTTTCGGTACTTAACTCAGCTGCATATCCGAGTAAGTCGTGACTTGAGATTTCATGAAATGCATTCATGTCAACTTCCGGCATTGTCTGAGCAAACCCAAAGTAATTGAATGACAATACCCAAAAAGCAACAACGATAAATCTTTTGATCATGCCATATCCTTTTTTATAGAATTAGCTAACAAAGCATCCTTATTAAAGCCTTGATTCCGTCATTTTTTGATGATTCGGATGATGGAAAGCAAGGTATCCGTGAAAACGATCTTCGGGTTACCGTTTCTGCTGATATGCAGGTAACCCTCCTCAAAAAGGTTATTGAATAGAATTACGTTACGTTCATTGATAAATGGAGCAAACTTATCACCGAAGGATTTCTCTTCCTGGTTTAGATAAACCAATGCCGGCTTCTTAAGATTCATCATAAAGAACTCCCGGGTAAGTTGCATGGCGTACATAAAAAAGTCCTTCTGTCTTTCCCTTCCGATTCCCGCCAACTCCTCCGCAATGTCCAGTATTTCAAGTATGGCGGAAGTTTTCTGGCCCGCAGAATACGCATGTCGCATGACATTCTGAAAAACATCAAAAAAGTACTTTTTATCGTCTGAAGGTTCTGAAAATTCAATAGCCTTTAAGTAATTGCCCCCTGCATGATGGATCATGCCAGCTATGGTTTCAGCATCATACAAACCTGTTTGAGCAAAATACTCCTGAAGATCGATATCGGAAATTCGGGGAATTTTTATGATCTGGGTCCTGGAGCGAATGGTCGATATGATATCGGCCTCATTTTCCGTTACCATAAGAAATAACGTCTTTACTGGCGGCTCTTCAATCATCTTCAGTAACTTATTGGAGCAGGCAATGTTCATTTTTTCGGGCAACCAGATGATCATGACCTTAAACTCCGCCTCAAAGGGCTTGATGTTCAATTTACGGATAATCGACTCACTTTCATGTGAATAAATGGTCAACTGGGAATTCTCGGCTTCAATAAAGCTTCCCCATTGATTCAGCCCGAAATAAGGAGATTTCAGGACCATTTCACGCCATTGCTTCAGGAAATCATCGCAAAAAGACTTTTGGACACCCTTAGGTTTAAATATCGGGAAGACGAAATGCAGATCAGGATGTTGCAGTTTCTGGTACTTCCGGCAGGATGGACAGCCCCCGCAACTGTCATTTTCAGAACGGTTTCTGCATGATATGTATTGGGCATAAGCCAGGGCCAAAGCCAGTTTTCCGTTACCTTCAGGTCCCGAAAACAATTGGGCATGACTGATCCGTTCCTCATGGACCGACCTGATCAGCCGTTCCTTTATCCTGCTTTGCCCGATAATATCTTTAAAAAACATAGTAGCTTCCTTATTCTGAATACTCCCAACCCAATTTAAGCCGGTAGCCAAAAATAAGGGTTATCCTCAAACAAACGGTCATTGCTTTCGATAGTTTTTCGGTTGAGGGATGAGGTTATTTGAACATTAAATTCAGATATGACTGACCCCGTTAAAAAAACCGACAATAAATAATCCTTATCTTTGATTCAACAAAACAACTAATAATTAGAGATATGCAGACCATACATTCGTACGATTTTACCGGAAAGAAAGCTTTGATCCGTGTGGATTTCAATGTCCCGCTGAACGAAAATTTCGAAGTAACAGACGATACCCGAATCAGGGCCGCAATCCCCACCATCAAAAAAGTGATTGAAGGCGGTGGTTCCCCCATCATCATGTCACACTTTGGAAGGCCCAAAGATGGTCCTAACGATAAATACTCGATGCGTCACCTGGTTGCTCCATTCAGCAAATTACTTGGAGTTGAAGTGAAACTTGCCCCTGATTGTATCGGTGAAGAAGTAAAAAGCATTTCCAAAGCTCTCAAGCCAGGTGAAGTGTTACTTCTCGAAAACCTGCGTTTCCACAAAGGGGAAGAAAAAGGTGATGTTGAATTTGCACGGCAACTTTCCGAAAACGGTGACTGCTGGATTAACGATGCATTTGGTACAGCCCACAGGGCACATGCATCAACAGCCGTTATGGCCCAGTTTTTCCCGAATGACAAAATGTTTGGATACCTGATTGAAAGTGAAGTGGAAAGTCTGGATAAGGTTTTAAAAAACCCAAATCGTCCTTTGACTGCCATTATGGGTGGCGCCAAAGTATCCACCAAAATCACGATCATCGAGAATCTGCTTGATAAAGTTGACAACCTGATTTTAGGTGGCGGCATGACATTTACTTTTGTCAAAGCCAACGGTGGAAATATCGGCACCTCACTTTGTGAAGATGACTATCTCGAAACTGCATTGAATATTCAGAAATTGGCAGCCGAAAAAGGGGTTAATATTTATATGGCAACCGATGTTTTAGCTGCCGATGCTTTTGCCAATGATGCTAATACAAAGGTAGTGCCATCCAATGCCATTCCTGAAGGCTGGATGGGTCTTGACGCCGGTCCTGAGACAGTTGCCTCTTTCAAAAAAGTCATTGAAAATTCAGGGACCATCTTATGGAACGGACCTGTCGGTGTTTTCGAAATGGAAACATTTGCAAACGGCAGCAAGGCTGTAGGTGAAGCAATCGTGGCCGCAACTGCAAAAGGTGCCTTTTCACTTGTAGGCGGAGGCGATTCCGTGGCATGTGTCAACCAGTTTGGTTTTGCCGATGGAGTCTCCTACATTTCCACTGCAGGAGGTGCATTGCTCGAATACCTTGAAGGCAAGAGTCTTCCAGGTGTCGCAGCTGTACGCGAATAACAACTTTCCTTCATATAACAGTAGAGCTGTTCCGGATTATTCCGGGACAGCTTTTTTTTTTCTGGCAAGGTGACCCAAATTGTTATCCATGAATATTTCAAATACCGGACAGGGTATTTGACATCCCCGTAACTTTTGCCATTTTTGAAGAAAAATTCTTTTCCCATGAACAAGAGAAGATTCCATACTGTCCTTTTACTGGCAGGTTTACTAGGGTTTGCGTCATGTGACAACCAAAATGGAGAATTATTGACCACCATTGAATTAAATGATGCCTGGGAATTCAGGCAGGCAGGCGATGACAAATGGATGCCGGCTACAGTCCCGGGAACCGTTCATACGGACCTTATGGCCAACGGGGTGATCGAGGATCCTTTTTTCCGTTTGAATGAACACGATGTCCAATGGATCGACAAGGAAGACTGGGAATACCAAACGCGATTCCAGGTAACGGCCGAAATAATGAAACGTGACCGGATCGCTCTTGATTTCAAGGGCCTTGACACTTATGCCGATGTTTTTGTCAACGGTCAGGAAGTGCTTAAGGCAGATAACATGTTCAGGGAATGGATGACAGACATCAAACCATACCTGAAGGAAGGGCAGAATGAACTTCGGATATTGCTCAAATCGCCGATTGCAGAAGGATTAAAAAAATATGATGCACAGGGTTTTGTCATACCCGTTTCAGACAATGACCTGGCAGTGATCGGTCAGGTTCCGGAAGGGAAAAAGGTTAGTATTTACACCCGGAAGGCCGGATATCACTTTGGTTGGGATTGGGGCCCACGGTTGGTTACCAGTGGCATTTGGCGACCTGTATACCTTTTGGCCTGGGATGAAGCCCGGATTGAAGATGTACAGATAGTCCAGAACGAAGTATCGGAAGAAAGGGCAACCTTAACATCGGTTTTCGAAATCGACAGCCAGAAAGACCAGACTGCTACCCTGAGTATCGAAAGTGAAGGTACTGTACTTGCCTTGGAAAAAATAAGGCTCTTACCTGGGATTAACCATTATTCACTTGATTTTGAGATTACAAATCCACGTTTGTGGTGGACGAACGGATTGGGCGAACCCTATCTGTATAACCTTACGGCAAAAGTATCTGTTTCGGGAAAGACCTCAGAACTTGACAGAAGGATTGGTATCCGGACACTCGAATTTGTTCGCGACAAAGATGAGCATGGAACCTCTTTTTACTTTAAGCTGAATGGCGTTCCTGTATTCATGAAAGGTGTCAATTATATTCCCAACGACATGTTCCTTCCCAGGGTAACCACCGAGAATTACCGAAAAGTAGTCAATACGGCCCGGATATCGAACATGAATATGATCCGCGTCTGGGGAGGAGGCACCTATGAAGATGATCGATTTTACGACTTCTGCGATGAAGCGGGAATACTTGTCTGGCAGGATTTCATGTTCGGATGCGCCATGTTTCCGGGAGATGAAGCATTTCTTGAAAATGTGAAACAGGAAGCCATTGACAATGTAAAACGCCTGAGAAACCACCCAAGCATCGCTCTCTGGTGTGGGAACAACGAAAACCTGATAGCATGGTATAACTGGGGGTGGAAAAGGATAGAAGAGGAGAAGAATCCCGAAAACGCAGCCAAAATATGGAAATACTATGAGGATGTATTCCACAAGGTGCTTCCCGAAGTTGTCAATGAATTTGATCCACAACGGGGCTATTGGGCTTCCAGTCCCCAATCCGGAGAAGGAATTGTACCGGACCTGGTCAATGGAGACGAACATTACTGGGGTGTCTGGTGGGGTAAGGAGCCCTTTCAGAATTATGCAACCCATATTGCACGTTTCATGAGTGAATACGGATTCCAATCGTTCCCCGATATCACCACCGTAAAAAAGTATGCCCTGCCTGAAGATTTCAATATCTATTCAGATGTCATGAAATCACACCAACGTTCATCCATCGGTAATGAGACTATCGAGTATTATATGCTTCAGGAATATAACAAGCCAAAAGATTTTGAATCATTCCTGTATGTAAATCATGTACTTCAGGCTGAAGGAATCAAATTCGGACTGGAAGGACACCGCCGGGCGGCACCCTTTTGCATGGGTTCTCTCTATTGGCAGATCAATGATGTCTGGCCAGTTGCATCATGGAGCTCAACAGATTATTACCAGAGATGGAAAGCACTTCAGTATTATGTGATGAAAGGATTCGAACATGTTTTGGTATCGCCCTATAAATCAGGAAACGAAATTAAAGTGTCGGTTCTGAATGACAAACTTGAAGGACTTGATGCCACCCTGAAAATCAGTCTGATGGATTTTGAAGGTCGCCAACTGGTATCAAGGGAACAGGCAGTCAGCGCAAAGGCAAACTCAAGCACCCCGGTCTTTGAAGAAGAACTCACCAAATTTGTGGGAAATAACGACACAAGGCAATCATTTGTAGTTGCACAGCTGATACAAGGTGACGAGGTTATATCAGAAAATGTCTTATATCTGAGGCCTTTTAAAGAGTTAAAAATTCAAAAGCCCAATGTTCAATATTCAGTCACACCCACTGGCAATGGATTCAATATCGAAGTAACAACCGATAAACTTGCAAAAAATGTCTATTTCCAGATAGGGGATGAAGAGGGATTCTTTACCGACAATTATTTTGATCTTCTTCCCGGAAAATCATATTCCATACAGTTGGTTTCCGGCATTTCGCCTGACAGACTGGATGAAGTCCTGACAGTCAGGACACTGGATGATGCTTTCTAATTTGACGTTTGACTTCAGTGAATATAAAGAGGTGTTGAATAAAAATTTCAACACCTCTTTTATTTAAATATTTAAATACAAGCATTCATCTTTATTATATTTTAATAATCATTAACCATGCTTACTAAAAAATGCAAGATTTTTATTCCAGTAATTATTACAATATGGATAATTTTTACCTTTGTCATACTTCACGTCAGATACAGATCTGACATTGTGTGTTTGGGGGTTAACATTTGAAAAAGGGGAGCTGTTGAGCTCCCTTTTTTTTATGTCATGTTTGAAGTTTTCATCATATCGGTTACAATTTACAACATAAACAACCGATATAAAATTAAATTTGCGCACAAAAACCTCAAATTTTTTAAATTTATTATCATGACCAAAATTACCAAAGAGGCTGCCCTGAAATATCATTCGGAGGGTAAGCCCGGAAAGATAGAAGTTAAACCAACCAAGCCACATAGTACACAAGCCGACTTATCATTAGCCTATTCTCCAGGGGTAGCGGAACCTTGTCTTGAAATTGAGAAAAACCAGGATCTTGCCTATGAGTATACGACCAAGGGAAATCTGGTTGCCGTTATTTCTAACGGAACCGCGGTTCTCGGACTGGGCGATATTGGGGCATTGGCCGGTAAACCGGTGATGGAAGGCAAAGGTTTATTATTTAAGATTTATGCAGGTATTGACGTATTTGACATTGAAGTCAACGAGAAGGATCCTGAAAAATTCATTCAGGTTGTAAAGTCGATTGCACCAACTTTTGGCGGTATTAACCTGGAAGACATTAAAGCTCCGGAATGTTTTGAAATTGAAGAGCGGTTGAAGGCAGAACTGGACATCCCTGTCATGCATGACGATCAGCATGGAACAGCCATCATATCAGCGGCAGGATTACTTAATGCACTGGAGCTGACCGGAAAAAAGATTGAGGAAGTCAGGGTCGTCGTCAATGGAGCCGGGGCTTCTGCAGTTTCGTGCACAAAGCTCTACATTGCTTTGGGCGTGAAGCCCTCTAATGTTGTTATGCTTGACAGCAAAGGTGTTTTATCGGTGAATCGTCCCGACCTGAATGATTCAAAAAGACAATTTGCAACTACCCTGACAGACATTTCCACACTGGAGGAAGCCATTGCAGGGGCAGATGTTTTTCTTGGATTATCAAAAGGAAATGTGCTGAGCAAGGAAATGGTCAGAACAATGGCACCAAATCCCATCGTATTCGCTTTGGCCAATCCTACTCCGGAGATTTCTTATGAAGATGCAAAATCTGCCCGTGAGGACATTATTTTCGCGACAGGACGGTCTGACTATCCCAACCAAATCAACAATGTCATCGGATTCCCCTATATTTTTCGCGGGGCACTTGATACACGGGCGACCCGGATCAATGAAGAAATGAAAATGGCTGCCTGTCATGCCATTGCCGATTTGGCCAAACAACCTGTCCCTGACATCGTCAATGATGCCTATAATGTCAATAAACTTTCCTTTGGCAGAGATTATATCATCCCTAAGCCAGTTGATCCCAGATTGATCACCGAGGTTTCGGCAGCTGTAGCAAAGGCAGCCATTGAATCTGGGGTGGCACGCAAGGAAATTACCGACTGGGAGGCCTATAAAGTGCAATTACGTAGCCTGATGGGTTATGAATCAAAGTTAACCCGACGATTCCGTGAAATGGCCCGTGAAAACCCCAGAAAGGTCGTATTCGCGGAAGGATCGCACCCCAATATGCTCAAGGCTGCAGTGGAAGCCTTTCAGGAAGGTATCTGCCATCCGATCCTCCTGGGTAATGATGAACGGATTGAAAAACTTGCAGCAGAACTGAATGTCAGTCTTGAAGGTTGTGAAATTGTCAATCTCAGACATGACCGTGAAGCGGAGCGAAGGGAAAGATATGCCCGTATTTTCACGGAAAAGAGAGGAAGACAAGGTGCAACCCTGGAAGAAGCGAACGATAAAATGTTCGAACGGAATTACTTTGGCATGATGATGGTCGAAACCGGAGATGCAGATGCTTTTATTACGGGTCTTTATACCAAATATTCGAATACCATAAAAGTGGCCAAGGAGGTGATTGGGATCAGGGATGGTTTTAACCACTTCGCCACCATGCATATTTTCAGCTCATCAAAGGGGACATTTTTCCTTGCAGATACACTCATCAACAGGCATCCCTCAACCGAGACACTGATCGACGTTGCCAGGCTTGCCCAGAATACGGTCAGGTTATTTGCAAGGGAACCCAAAGTGGCCATGCTCTCCTATTCCAATTTCGGATCAGATGAAGTGGGTAGTCCGGCATCAGTTCATGAAGCGGTAAAGGTTCTGCAGGAAAAATTTCCGGAATTGGCCATTGACGGAGAAATGCAGGTGAACTTTGCCCTTGACAAAGAGTTAAGAGACCGAAAATATCCATTTTCCAGATTAAAAGGGCTTGATGTCAATACCCTTGTATTCCCCAATTTGTCATCGGCAAATACCGCCTACAAACTTTTACAGGAGATGGCTGAAGGTGAATCTATCGGTCCATTGCAAATGGGATTGAACAAACCGATCCATTTTACGGATTTCGAAAGCTCAGTCAGGGATATCGTAAACATAACCGCGGTTGCGGTGATTGACGCCCTTGTTCAGGAACAAATCGACAACAAGAAATAACTATTTGTGCTTTTTGGTTTTACGTTCGACCGTCCAACCAAATTTACCGATCTGTTTCCCAAGTCCAAAGTAATGCCCGTGGTTATAGACCAGGGGCATTGCACGGGCGAAGCTGAATGCCCCGTTGTCATCCATATAAGCATCATCGACGCTGACATTGACCACTTCGGCAATAAACATGTGATGGGTTCCAAGCGGAATCTCTTGTTTTACGATGCATTCAATATTCACCGGTGATTCAGCAATACCAGGTGCCTTTATAATCCTGGAGGGCTGAGGCGTAAGCCCCATCTCTTTCCATTTGTTAAACTTTTTCCCAGGACGGCAACCACACCAGTCAGTGGCTCGTGCAAGCTTTTCGGTAGTAAGGTTGATGACAAACTCTCCAGTCCTTTGAATAATCGGAAATGAAGTACGGCCTGGTCGTACCGATATATAGCACATCGGGGGATCACTGCATATGGTGCCTGTCCAGGCAATTGTAATAATATTATGCTCTTCAGGATTTTCACCACAACTTACCATCACTGCCGGTAATGGGTAAATCATGGTTCCGGGTTTAAAGTCGATCTTAGCCATACGCTTTTATTGTTCCTCGTTATTCATTAGTCCGGCTCAGGCCAATGCTAAATATGACCCATGCACGAGAGGCAGCCGGATTTATATTCAAGGCAAATTTTAACGGAACAGAAGTTCGGTTATCAATTCTAATCTGGTCAGAGACCTTCAACCCTGCATGAACCCAACCAAAACCATCATTATAATAACCCTCCCATGGAGTCAGGGCGGTAGAAAGTTCAACGTCAGTTCCGGCAAACTTAAAAGGATAGGCTGCCTGGAAATATGTCGAATACATATGCTCATTGGTCAGCAGATGTCCGTCGCCATAGAGAAATGTTGCCCACATCAATTCGAGCGGGAAACCCGGAGAGGCAAAATCAACGACGATTTCACCAGAATGCCTGTTACCATCCGATGAAAAATCGAAGAAACGGTTTTCTTCGCCGGGAATGGGATTGTAATAGTCAAAAAGGGTAAATTCGAAATTCCCAAGTGCCAATACCGGATACAGATCAATTTCACTGTAGCTCTGGTCAAAAGTATAGGAAGCCCATACGTTGAATGTGAAATTTTTATGTCCAAAGGCAAATTGGGGTTCAATCGCAGGACCGTTTCCGAAAACATTTCCACGCCAGTAGTGCCGGTTTAACAGATCAACCTGCCAGGTCAGCCTGTTTCCATCACCGGCGAAAAGCTCGGTGGTGATGACCATGAAAAGAATAATCAGGGATTTCCTCATTACTTTTCGTTCCAGTCTCCATTTTCCCGAATCAGGTGTTCGAGTTCTTCCACTGCGTTTTCGTATGGAATATGGCGTTTGACAAGCTTTTGCCCCTTATAGAGGTTTACGTTATTCTTTCCTGCACCTACAAAGCCGTAATCAGCATCGCTCATTTCACCCGGTCCGTTCACCACACATCCCATGATACCAATCTTTAAATGGCTCAGATGGCCGAAATGCTCCTTGATTTTACGTGTTGTCTCCTGCAAATCAAATAATGTACGACCGCAACCCGGACAAGAGATAAACTCGGTTTTTGACATACGCATGCGAGAAGCCTGCAGAATACCAAAACTCAAGTCTTTCAATTCAGTGAAAGTTATGCTTTGATCATCATTGGTTACACAAAGACCATCACCATATCCGTCGATGAATAATCCGCCCAGATCGGCAGAAGCCTTGATTTGCAGATCCTCGAGGGACTTTTCATTATACTTTCTGTGGATAATCACGGGAACTTTCCAGATATGGGTTTCAAGCATCATAAAGAATGCTCGTAGCTCGGCAAAGGGATTCCGGTTATAGCTTTCCAGAATCAGCACAGTCTTTCGGGTCTGCTTTAGCTTTGTGATGATTTCGGGATGCATGGCCATAAACCGGTCAAACTCCTGTTTGTTGGTACGGATAAACTTCATCCTACCCCATCGGGTACTCTCAAAAAGATACTCTTCGAGAGAAATGACCGGATTGGAATTACCCTGAATATCCAGGATTTTATTTCCCTGAAGGAAGTAATCAGGAATCAGTTTCCCCCGAATGGGCAAGATTTCGGCCAGTGATCTTTCACCCAGATCGGCAACCACCACGGGCAAGGATTGTCCTCCCATATTCAGGACAGGACGGGTTGACCTCCTCTCGTATTCAAACGGATTGGTCTGGGCATGTAAAGGAGCTGATATGGGCTGATGATTGTAATAACTTCGGAAGTGGCTGATCAGTTTTCTGGCAACCGGAATTTCCCGTTCCGGGCTTTCCGTCAAGGAAACCCTGATGGTATCCCCTATGCCATCGGCCAAAAGGGCGCCAATACCCACAGCGGAACGGATCCTACCCTCTTCTCCCTCACCGGCTTCAGTTACCCCCAGGTGGAGTGGATAATCCATATCTTCAAGACGCATCTTGAAACAAAGCAACCGAACGGTATATACCATTATACGGGTATTGCTCGACTTAATGGAAATGACAACGTTTGTAAACTCTTCCCTCTTGCAGATACGAAGAAACTCCATCACAGACTCAACGATACCGGTGGGTGTATCTCCATATCGACTCATAACCCTGTCGGACAGGGAGCCCTGGTTTGCGCCAATTCGCAAGGCAGTATTGCTCTTCTTAAGCATCTGAAGAAAAGGAACAAACAGTTCCTCAATCTTTTTCAACTCATCGCGATACTCCTCATCGGTATAAACTTTTGGTTTAAAAGAGGCACGCTTATCATAAAAATTGCCAGGATTGATCCTGATTTTGGAAATATATCTGGCCGAGATTTCTGCAAGCTTGGGATTAAAGTGAATATCACCGACCAATGGATTGTCGAAGCCACGGTCGACAAGCTCTTTCTTGATAAATCTCAGGTTTTCGGCATCGCGTGTATCTTTCACGGTAACACGCACATAATCAGCACCTGCTTTTATAATGCGAATGATCTGCTCAACTGTTTCTTCAGTGTCTTTGGTATCCGTATCGGTCATGGATTGAATCCTGATCGGCTGATCACCTCCAACTGAAACCGTCCCCACTTTTACCTCGGAAGTCTTATATCGTTCAAAACGACATAAGTTATCTATATATCTAAAATTCGAATTTTCCATGTCCAAAAGCCCAAGCCGTGAAATGCAAATTTAATCCATTCAGGTAAATTTAAAAAGATTCAACTATTTTTGTTTGATACGATTTGCAGATGTCAGTTGAAATAAGAAACATATCCAAATTTTATGGCAGCCAAAAAGCCCTTGACAATATTTCATTTACGGTGAGCAAGGGCGAAATGCTTGGATTTCTGGGGCCCAACGGAGCCGGAAAATCCACTCTTATGAAAATCGTTACCGGTTTTATCAAGTCAAGTTCCGGGACAGTTCTGGTCAATGGGAAGAACGTTGGTGCAGAAAGCTTGGAAATCAAAAGAGAAATTGGTTATCTCCCTGAAAACAACCCATTATACTCAGACTTATATATCACCGAATATCTGGAAATAGTGGCCGGCTTTTATAAATTGGCCAATAGTCAGAAAAGGGTAAAGGAAATGATAGGTCTTACCGGTTTAGACAGTGAAAAACACAAAAAAATCGGTACTCTTTCAAAAGGTTACCGTCAACGGGTAGGGCTTGCCCAGGCCATGATCCACGACCCATCAGTCCTGATTCTGGATGAGCCTACGTCGGGACTTGACCCCAATCAACTGGTTCAAATCCGGTCTCTCATATCGGAAATCAGCAAGGAAAAGACAGTCATCCTCTCATCCCATATACTTCAGGAGATTGAGGCCATTTGTAAAAGGATCGTCATCATAAACCAGGGTAAATTGGTGGCCGACAGTCGAATCGAGGAAATTGGAAGAATTGAAAGAAACGTAGTCCAGAAAGTATTTGTCGCTTTCGATAAAAAAATCCCTATCGAGAGACTTCACGAAATTACAGGTACCGGCTTTTGCGAAAATTCAGCAGATGGTTATCTCATTTCAGCAAGTAGTCATCACGATATCCGACCTGAAATTTTCAGGTTTGCAGTGAAAAATGACCTCGTGATACTGGCAATGGTCGAAAAACAACAAAATTTAGAGGAAGTTTTTCACTCTCTAACACACTGAATTATAAACCCCAAAAGGAAAAATCCATTTAACTCTTTTTTTGTTTCAAAAAGAAGTGTAACTTTGCGCCGCTACGTGGAAAAATTTGTGATTGATTGCAACCACCGTAAAAAAATGCTAAAACAATCGGGTTAGTACTTGCTTTTCAATCATTTATCCCGCGTTATTATTATTGTTTAACCATTCCGGTCCTTTTCCGGAAAGAAAAATTTTGGGATAATGAGTTATTTATTTACAAGTGAATCCGTATCTGAAGGTCATCCAGACAAAGTAGCAGACCAAATTTCAGATGCATTGCTGGACCATTTTCTGGCATTTGACCCTGACTCCAAAGTCGCTATTGAAACCCTGGTAACTACCGGTCAGGTGGTTGTGGCTGGGGAAGTAAAATCGAAAACATATGTCGAGGTGCAGGAAGTTGCACGAAAAGTTATCCAGAAAATTGGATATACCAAGGCTGAATATCGCTTTGATGCAGACTCATGCGGAGTGTTGGTGGCCATTCATGAACAGAGCCCTGACATCAACCGTGGAGTGGAGCGTGAGAAAAAACTGGATCAGGGTGCCGGCGACCAGGGAATGATGTTCGGATATGCCTGTAAGGACACTGATGACTACATGCCTCTTCCTCTGGAGCTTTCCCATAGGATCCTTCTTGAACTTGCGGCTATCAGACGTGAAGGAAATGAAATGCCATACCTGAGACCTGACTCAAAATCGCAGGTAACCGTCGAGTATAACGATGACCATACCCCTTCACGTGTGCACACCATCGTTGTTTCAACCCAACATGACGAATTTGACCAGGACGAGCCGATGCTCAAAAAGATTCGCGAGGATGTTATCAATATCCTGATGCCAAGGGTAATCTCAAATCTTCCGGACAGAATGCAGAAACTATTCGGGGAAAACATCATTTACCATGTAAATCCTACCGGAAAGTTTGTGATCGGTGGACCACATGGGGATACCGGACTGACCGGCCGGAAAATTATCGTTGACACATATGGTGGCAAAGGAGCTCATGGTGGAGGTGCATTTTCCGGCAAGGACCCGTCAAAGGTAGACCGTTCGGCTGCTTATGCCGCAAGACACATTGCCAAAAACATGGTCGCTGCCGGTGTTGCCGATGAGATGCTTGTCCAGTTGGCCTATGCAATCGGGGTTGCAGAACCAGTTGGAGTCTATGTCAATACCTACGGAAGAAGCCGTGTCAAGTTATCAGACAGCGAAATTGCCATAAAGGTGCAAAAGCTGTTCGACCTGCGTCCTGCAGCCATTGAAAAGCGGCTGGAACTCAGAAAACCAATTTATCTCGAAACGGCAGCCTATGGTCATATGGGACGCACTCCTGTAACAAAAGTTCAGACTTACAATTCATCCTATCACAAACCAAAAGAGATGGAACTGAATTTTTTCACATGGGAAAAACTTGATATGGTGGATGCCATCAAAAAATCATTCAGAATCGTTTAGTCGCTGACATTCAACATCTTTATATAAAGGCTGGCTCACTTTTGTGCCAGCCTTTTTTTTTAACACATGTCTAAGATTATCATCATCGATATATTGAATGAAGTCACTTCAACACTTGAGTTCATACCGACCAACTTCCCACCATTAAGATAGTATTTTCATATTATCACCATTGTTTTACCATATTGCAATGGCAAAATAATGGTAAAAGACTGGAGAAACTATGGTAAAACACAAAAGGGGTATAAGATATGGCCAATCCCGACAGTGAATTTTCCAGTTACTCATCCAGTTTCCATTTCAGGTAAATGGCCGCTCAGTGAATTGATACAGATACATTTTTTTGCCAGAAACATGTATTCAATGGATCAGCGATAATTATTAAAATGAAGGGACAGCAGAATAAAACACAATTTGAAAACAAATAACCCGTTCTTGAAGGGATTATAATTCTATTCATTCAAATTTTAATCTATCGGACACCCTGGCTTTTTTTGAGCCGGGGTGTTTTGATTATAGTCCAATCTGATGAAAATTTCTTATCTTGAAGGCCTCTAAATGACGCAATTATGACAAAGCTCAACAGACGACAGTTCATTCAGACAGGTATGGCCGGTGTTGCCGGATTATCGGTAATCGGAGCCGGCCTTTCCCAAATATCTTTTACACCTGCCGATCAAGCGGTTGTAGATATGGTCAAACTTGGCAATACCGGACTGACCCTTCCCAGGCTTGCCATGGGTACGGGATCTCATGGAGGAGGAAAAGCTTCGAACCAGACCCGGTTGGGAGTTGAAAAGTTCGTAAAACTTGCACGACATGCCCACGAAAAAGGAATACGATTTTTCGATTCGGCCGATTCCTATGGATCACATCCCTATGTAAAAGAAGCATTGAAGGAAATTCCCCGTGATGAAACACACATCCTGACGAAAATGTGGGTTACCCAGACAAGCTGGAATGATGTCCAGCCAGTCCCGGTTGTACTCGACAGGTTTAGGAAAGAGACAGGAAGCGATTATTTTGATATCGTCCTGATGCATTGCCTGATGAAAGGCAACTGGAAGGAAGAGCGCAAATCATACGTGGATGGACTATATAAAGCCAAGCAAGACGGGCTTGTCAAGGCGGTCGGTGTGTCATGCCACAACTGGGATGCAATGGCAGAAGCGGTTGAAGATCCCTGGGTTGATGTCATCCTGGCCAGGATAAATCCTTTTGGCGTACACATGGATGGAACCCCTGAGGCTGTCATGGGGCTACTTGAAAAAGCCCGGAAAAACGGCAAGGGAATTATTGGCATGAAGATTTTCGGCAATGGAGATAAAGTTACCGATGCAGAACGGGAACAATCCATCAGGTATGCGGTTAACAGTGGTAACGTCCATTGCATGACCCTGGGACTTGAGAGTCCGGAGCAAGTCAACGATGCAGTTTCACGGGTAATGAGAATCGCAAAATCATAAACCCGTCAGAAGATACTCTAACGAAAGAGCCTGGTTTCATGTGCAATCATGAAATCAGGCTCATTTTTTGGTCATAAACTAACATTTATTTAAGATTTTGACCCAAGCCAAACATACCGTCCCGATTTACAGTGAAAAAATATACTTTTGTTACCCTTGTAACAGTGCATAATTATTAAGAATGAACCGGATAAAAGTTAAAGAGATATTACTGAAAGGCGAAACAGGCCAGGAAGTATTGGTTAAAGGATGGGTAAGGACCAAACGTGGTAGCAAAAACGTAAACTTCATAACCCTGAATGACGGATCAACCATACACAATCTCCAGGTTGTGGCCGATACCCAGGTTTTCGGTGAAGAGTTCCTGAAGGATATCAATACCAGTACATCTCTATCTGTTACGGGTGAACTCGTATCTTCACAGGGAAGCGGACAAAATGTTGAACTTGTTGCGAAAACCATACATATTTACGGCAAGTCAGATCCGGATAAATATCCTATCCAGCCTAAAAAACACTCCCTCGAATTTCTTCGCGAAAATGCACATCTCAGGTTCAGGACCAACACTTTCGGGGCTGTTTTCAGGATCCGCCATGCCATGGCTTATGCGATCCATGATTATTTTAACAGAAAAGGATTTTTCTACCTCCATACACCCATTATTACTGCTTCTGACGCAGAAGGTGCCGGACAAATGTTCAGGGTAACAACGCTTGACGCCAGCAATCCTCCCAGAAACGAGGAAGGCAAGGTCGATTTCACTGAAGATTTTTTCGGGAAGCCCACCAATCTGACTGTTTCCGGACAGTTGGAGGGAGAATTGGGTGCTACAGCCCTGGGTGAAATCTATACCTTCGGACCAACCTTCAGGGCCGAGAATTCAAACACTTCTCGTCACTTGGCCGAATTTTGGATGATTGAACCCGAAATGGCATTTTATGAATTGAAGGACAACATGGATCTTGCCGAGGATTTCCTGAAATCGTTGATCCGTTATGCCCTCGACAACTGCATGGATGACCTGAAGTTTCTGGCCACCCGACTGAAAGAGGAAGAAAAAGGAAAACCGGCTGACCAACAGTCAATGGACCTGATCGAAAAACTCAGGTTCGTAGCCGAAAATGACTTTGTCAGGCTAACCTATACCGAAGCCATCGAAATACTCAGGAATTCAAATTACTATAAGAAGAAGAAATTCCAGTTCCCGGTTGAATGGGGCATTGATCTCCAGAGTGAACACGAAAGATACCTCGTCGAAAAGCACTTTAAAAAACCTGTGATCCTTATCGATTACCCCAAAGAAATCAAGGCCTTCTATATGAAGCAAAACGAAGACGGGAAGACAGTAGCGGCCATGGATGTATTGTTCCCGCAAATTGGAGAAATCATTGGTGGATCACAAAGAGAGGAAAATCTCGACAAGTTGGTCAGACGGATGGAAGAAATGCACATTCCAGTTGAAGAAATGTGGTGGTTCCTCGATACACGAAGATATGGAACAGTGCCGCACAGCGGTTTCGGACTTGGATTTGAAAGATTTATCCTTTTCGTTACAGGGATGGGCAATATCCGCGATGTCATCGCCTTCCCCCGTACCCCGAAAAATGCCGAGTTTTAGGCCAGCCTTAATCCCGGTTCCTTAAAGACAATATTGATAAAATTGCTATTTTTGACCTGCAACCATATATGCAGGGATGAAAACAAAGCTCTCGTTACAACAAAAGCTGCTCCAGAAGCTTTCGCCACAGCAGATCCAGGTGATCAAGCTGCTGGAGATCCCTACGTTGCAACTTGAACAAAGAATCAAAAAGGAGCTTGAGGAAAACCCCGTCCTTGAACTCGAAGGGGATGATAATTATTCGGAAGAAGACGATCAGGCTCCGGAGCTCCGTTCGGATGAAGACAAGGATAATGAGGAATTTTCGGTGGAGGATTATCTCCCGGATGATGAGATCCCCAATTACCGTTTGAATGCCAATAACTATTCGCCAGACGACAAACATGTAGATATTCCATTTTCTGTTGGTGACACCTTCCATGAGTTTCTCTATGAACAGGTAGGGATGGTCATGCTGGATGACCGAAACCGTATGCTGGCTGATTATATCATCGGAAATATCGATGAAGACGGATATCTGCGCCGTGACCTGCTTTCAATTTCTGACGACCTCGCCTTTACCCAAAACATGGACGTCAGTGAGGAAGAACTTGCCAAAGTTTTGGACATCATACATGAATTCGATCCTCCAGGAGTGGGTGCACGGGACCTTCAGGAATGCCTTCTTCTTCAACTTAAGCGCAAAAAACATGATTATCAGCATGTTGCCGTCGCAGTGATCAGTGACGCTTTTGATGAGTTTACCAAAAAACATTACGATAAAATAGCCCGGCGTCTGGGCGTGGAAGATGAAGACCTAAAACAAGCCATTGAACTTATCCTCAAGCTCAATCCAAAACCAGGAAGTTCATATAGCAATCCCCTCAATAAATCAAATCAGCACATCGTTCCTGATTTTATTCTAGACAATATCGATGGAGAACTCCAACTGAGCCTGAATCAAAGAAACATGCCCGAACTCAGGATTAACGATTCTTATCTCGACATGCTTCGGGCTTTGGCACAAAACAGAAACGGATATAACCGAAACACTAAAGAGGCCCTGACTTTTGTAAAACAAAAACTGGATTCGGCCAAATGGTTTATCGATGCAATCCGGCAAAGGCAGCAAACCTTGCTGGTTACAATGTCAGAAATTATTGATTTCCAAAAAGAATACTTTATGGATGGGGATGAGACAAAACTCAAACCCATGATCCTGAAGGATATTGCCGAACGCACAAGTCTTGATATCTCGACAATTTCAAGGGTTTCGAACAGTAAATATATTCAAACCCATTTTGGCATTTACCCCCTGAAATACTTTTTCTCAGAAGCGATGCAAAAGGACACCGGAGAAGAGGTATCAACCAGGGAGATCAAGAAAATACTGAAAGACTGTATTGATAATGAGGATAAAAAACACCCTCTTACCGATGAAAGGCTTACAGAAATCCTAAAGGAGAAATCGTATAACATTGCCCGTCGCACGGTTGCAAAATATCGCGAACAACTCGATATCCCGGTAGCCAGATTACGTAAAGAACTCTAAACATGCTTAAAGCAATTTCAAAAGCAATCTCCTTTGTCTTCTCGCCATTGCTGATACCAACCTATGCAGCCCTGATCCTTTTATATTCAGGATTTCACTTCTCAATGTTTTCCTGGGAAGCCAAACGTTTTTTATTGATTGTTGTGGTCATTTCAACCGCAATAATGCCGGCAATCACCTTGACAATAGCTGGTTTGGGAAAAAAATTGCAGGTAACCGCCCATCAAAGGGGAGATCTTTGGATTCCCATGATTTTTAGCGCCCTCTACTATTATCTGGGTTTTTACCTGCTCAATAAAATGCCTTTTTACGCCATATTTAAGGTACTCCTTCTTTCAGGGGCAATACTGATTGTCATCCTGATGATGATCAGCCTTAAATGGAAAATAAGTTACCATACCGCAGCGGCCGGTAGTCTTTTCGGCCTGTTGACCGCCCTTTCATTGCGACTGGGGGCAAATCCCCTGATGCTGCTTAGCATTATTGCCATGACTTCCGGAATTATCGGAACGGCGCGGATTATCCTAAGAAAAAACAATCTGGGTGAAACACTGGCCGGATTTCCTATCGGGTTCCTGGTTTTTTTTCTGATCTTTTTCCTGCTATGACCTTAAGCATTGTAAAGGCTACCCCTAGAATACCCAGCCTGAAAAATTTCATTCCAATAATTAGCGCCCGGACATTCCAAAAAATTGCGTCAAAAGCGACAATACCTGTAATCTGTTTAATTTCCGTTAAATAAACTATTTTTGAAACCCACTTGTTAAATATCGGTGAAGGTGCAGCCTTTATGGCTAAATGACATGAAATTCAAATCCATGAAAGATGGCTTTCAGACAGACCGGATCTTGAAAATTTTAAAAATATCCATAAATGAAAACAGTATTTACAACTCTAGTTTTATTGATAAGCATGATCGATATGAATGCACAGAACAATCCGCTATTACGCCCTTTTGATACTCCACACCAAACAGCCCCATTCCCGGAAATCAGGAATGAACACTTTATGCCAGCCATGATGGAAGCCATGGAACAGGGCAGGTCTGAAATCAGGGCAATTGTGGAAAATCAGGAGGTTCCCACTTTTGCAAATACAATTGAAGCGCTTGAAAGGGCAGGACGACTGCTTAACAGGGTCTCTGGGGTCTTTTATAACTTGATGAGTTCTGAAACCAATGATGAATTGCAGAAGATTGCCCAAGAGGCTTCACCCTTGCTTACACGTTACCAAAATGATATTTCACTTAATCCCGAACTTTTCGCAAGAGTTAAGGCAGTTTACGAAAACCGTGACAAACTGAATCTCAACACAGAACAAACCATGCTGTTAAATAATACTTTTCAGCAGTTTGTAAGGAGAGGGGCCAATCTAACCGAAGACCAAAAAGAAAAATACAGGGCAATCAGTACCGAACTATCCATGTTGTCATTAAAATTTGGCGACAATGTATTGAAAGAGACCAACCAATATGAAAAGCTAATCACGGATAAAAGTCAGTTATCAGGCCTTCCCGAGAGTCTGTTGGAGGCCGTAGAAGCGAAAGCCAAATCCAAAAATTTGGAGGGGTGGTTGTTTGATATCACTGCACCCATCTATGGCCCTTTCATGAAGTATGCCGACAACCGTGAACTTCGAAGGGAGCTCTATTTTGCCTCCGCATCAAAATCTTTCAAAGGGGATGAATATGACAATCAGGAAAACGTGAAACGAATTGTTGAACTTCGGCTTGAAATGGCCCGTCTGCTCGGATATAATACCTACGCTGATTATGTGCTTGAACGTTCAATGGCTTCCTCCTCTGATGGTGTATACCAGCTTCTGATCCAACTACTTGAGTCGGCTACCCCAATAGCGGAAAAGGAAAAGGCAGAGGTAGTGGAATTTGCACGTTCAACCGGATTCGCTGATGATTTGATGCCTTGGGATTGGTCGTATTACTCTGAAAAACTAAAAGAAAAGAAGTTTGACCTGACCGATGAGATGTTGAAACCATACTTTGAACTGAACCGGACCATTGACGGGGTGTTTGGCCTGGCAAACGAATTGTTCGGAATAACTTTTAAGCTGAATAAAGACATCCCCGTATACCACGAAGAAGTGTTGCCTTATGAAGTATTCGACCGGGATGGAAGATTCCTTTCCGTATTGTACGCCGATTTTCATCCCAGGGCAGGGAAGAGGGGAGGAGCATGGATGAATGCATTCAAACCTCAATGGAAGGAAAACGGATACGATTCGAGACCGCACATTACCATTGTCATGAATTTCACTCGTCCTACAGATTCGAGGCCTTCCTTGCTTACTTATTATGAATTCAGGACCTTCCTTCATGAATTTGGGCATGCCTTGCACGGGATGTTGTCAAATACCACTTATGCCAGTCTTTCAGGAACTTCGGTATATAGGGATTTTGTGGAATTGCCGTCACAGATCATGGAAAACTGGGCGTCCGAGAAGGAGTTTCTTGACAAGTTTGCGGTTCATTATGAAACGGGCGAGAAAATTCCTGAAATCCTTGTGAAGAAGATAAAGGAATCGGAAAAGTTCCAGTCAGCCTACGCCACCATGAGACAATTAAGTTTTGGATTTCTTGACATGGCCTGGCATACACTTGAAACTCCCTTTAAAGGTGATCTTAAAACCTTTGAAGAAAAGGCCTGGGAAAAGACTCAGCTATTCCCAACTGTGGATGGCACAGCCATGAGTACCCAGTTCTCCCATCTTTTTGCGGGAGGTTATGCAGCCGGATATTACAGCTATAAATGGTCGGAAGTGCTCGATGCCGATGCATTCAGCCTGTTTAAAGAGCGAGGTCTGTTTGATCGGGCTACAGCTGAGTCATTCAGAAAGAACATCCTTGAAAAAGGAGGAACTGAACATCCGATGGAACTTTATAAGCGTTATCGCGGCCAGGAACCTTCGGTTGAGGCATTGCTCGAAAGGAGTGGACTTAAATAAAAAAAGTGGCCGGTTCTGCGTACAGGACCGGCCTTTTTATATAGAGTAAACGCCAACCTGCTGCTGCAGTATGGCTGTTTACGGATGGGCGCCAACAAGAGTTGACGCCGTTAATTTGCATGTTTTAATCATCAATATCCATACCAAAACGAATACAGGAAATCACTGATTTTTATTCCAAGGCGTAGTGGCTTTGGCACCGAAAATCTTACCGGTTATTGACGCAATGTGGACTTTCATGACACCAACATTCCTTATGGCGGGTTCGTTGAATTTGAAAGGCAAGTCACTATACTGCCCCATGGTTTTTAACATGCATTGGTACTTCTCGTCATAGTCATCCACAAATTCAACAGTTCCCTCAATCAATACCGAGGAGGATTTTACCCTGTAACTGCAGCCAACCTGAACATCCTGCCAGGCAATCTCCTCACCCAGCGTCCAGTTAATTGAAACCCTGGGATTCATTTTCAGGGTGTCCCACATTCGTCCATGCATAGCTGAATGGAGGATTACCACGTCCCCGTCAAGTGCAAAATTCATGGGCAATACGTAGGGTTGGTCATTCAGGCTCATCGCCACATAACAGGTTTTACAAGACCTGATAATACGGTCGATTTCGGATCGGTCTTCGATAAAAAGTGTTCGCATGGTAATCGGTTTGAGTGTTCAGATAATCGCTCGGCTTCCCAGTTTATCAGACAAGTATTTTTCAATTTTCTTCAGGTTCTGAATTTTGGCCAGAATCTCAAAAAGCCCGCTATCTCCATCCTCATGGTCAATACCGGTAAGTTTTTGTTCCAGCTCCAAATGCATATCCTTAATTTTACGAAGCTTAAATTCATTCACGATTCGGGGCACCAGTTGATCCAGGATCTCGTATTCCTTCTCGGTATGTCCGCCGCCCCGGGTCCAACGCTTACTTTCAATCCATTTTTCGGCAAGCAGATCACTGGCCAATTGGCTCACCTGATTATCAGGATGATGCGTAAAATATCGTTCAGCCTGAAAGGATTTATCCCCGAGCTTATCTGCCATTTCATTAAAGATGACCTTAAACACGTGCTTGTCAGGTACAAGGTCGTCTTCTGTCAACTGGCCAATAATAAAATCTCCAACCGATATGATCTCCGGCTCGTCTGAATGATCCGCCTCCTGGACAAAGAGAGGCTGATGGGAATATTTTAACAGGAAGCGGAGCAACTCCAGTTCCTCATTATTGAGATCGCCCATTTCTCTTGAAACGATAACCGGCTGCGGTTTAGGTCTTACCGGGGGCTCGGGGGGAAGGGATCCTCCGCTTTTTTCTGCCCTTGACCTTAAAATGCGTCGTACTTCATTATACAGTACCGCTTCCTCAACATTGAGCAATCGGCTGCATTCCCGAATATAAACCGCCCGGGTAATGCTTTCCGGAATCACGGCTACCGAACGAATGACATCCTTGATCAGTGATGCTCTTGCAACCGGATCGTTCTCTGTTGTTTTAAGCAGTAACCTGGTTTTGAACTGGATGAAATCGGTCTCATTATCTGCGATGTATTTCAGCAGTTCTGTAGCACTGTGCTTCCTGGCAAAGGAATCAGGGTCTTCTCCCTGTGGAAGCAACAAGACCTTTACATTCATTCCTTCTTCCAGAACCAGGTCGATACCCCTGAGGGAGGCTTTGATCCCGGCCTCATCGCCGTCATAAAGAATAGTCACGTTTTGTGTGAACCTGCGAATAAGCCTTATCTGATCTGCTGTCAGGGCGGTACCCGATGATGCCACCACATTTTCTATCCCGGATTGGTGCAATGAAAGCACGTCGGTATAACCTTCAACCAGAAAACATTTATCGATCCGGGATATCTCCCTTTTGGCATGGAATATCCCATAGAGCACCTTGCTCTTGTGATAGATTTCTGACTCAGGCGAATTAAGGTATTTGGCAGCCTTGGGATCCTCCTTCAATATACGTCCACCAAAAGCAATGACCCGTCCTGCCACATTGTGGATTGGAAACATAACCCTTCCCGAAAAACGATCCCTTACCCAATCATCACGTTGTATTGTAAGGCCAGTCTTTTCGAGGAACTCCATACGATATCCTTCTTTCTGTGCAGCCTCGGTGAAGATGCTCTTTCCATCCGGACAATAGCCCAGCTCAAACTTTTTGACGATATCATCCCTAAATCCTCTTTCCCTGAAATAACTGAGTCCGATTGCCTTACCCTCGTCTTCACTCCAAAGAAAACGGGTAAAATATTTCTGGGCAAACCCAGATACAATCATCATGCTTTCCCGATCATCCTTCTGTTGTTTCTCCTCGTCGGTTTCCTCCTTCTCCACAACATCAATCTGATACTTCCGAGCCAGAAATTTTAATGCCTCAGGATAAGTCAGACCTTCATGCTCCATAATAAAATTGACTGAATTTCCTCCTTTTCCGCATCCAAAACACTTGAATATCCCCTTGGCTGGGGAAACTGTGAAGGAAGGAGTCTTTTCGTTATGAAAAGGACAATTGCCCAGGTAGTTAACACCCCTGCGCTTCAGCTTTACAAAGTCGGAGACGACATCCACGATTTGTGCGGCATCAATTATCCTCTCAACGGTTGCATGATCGATCATCTTACAAAAATAGAAAAATGCTTACCCTTTTCGATGATACAACAAGCCAAACCAGTAATTTTGAATAAGGCTCAGTGGCAGATGAAATCCATACGCTTTTAAAACATACGTAAATTACTATGAAACAAAAACTTGTCGTTCTTTCAGGAGCGGGAATGAGTCAGGAAAGCGGACTGAAAACTTTTCGTGACATGGGAGGGATCTGGGATAATTACCATGTGGAGGAGGTGGCTAGTCCTGAAGCCTGGAAGAAAAATCCGGAACTGGTACTCCGTTTTTATAACGAGAGACGAAAGGCTCTTTGGGAAGCCCGCCCCAATGCCGGGCACATTGCGTTAGCCAGTCTGGAGGACAGATACGATGTGGAGATTATCACCCAAAACGTGGACGATCTGCATGAACAGGCTGGCAGCAGAAAGATCCTTCATCTGCATGGTGAGCTGAGAAAAGCCCGTAGTACAGCGGATCCTTCAAGGATATATACACTCCATACCCCAGAGTTGAACATAGGAGATGTTTGTGAACTTGGAAGCCAGCTCCGTCCGCACATTGTTTGGTTTGGGGAACCTGTACCCAATATTGTCAAAGCGCAGAAAATTATGGAGAAGGCAGACATTCTTGTGGTGATCGGTACTTCCCTGGTAGTTTATCCGGCAGCCGGACTAATCCATTTTGCACCTGAAGGGATCCCGATATATGTCATTGATCCCGGATCGCCTAATCTAACGCTTTCCGGAGTGGTGTACATCCAGAAAAAAGCAAGCGAGGGAGTAAATGACCTTCTGGAAAAATTGGAGCATTATCGTTTAGGATTCAATCAAAAAGAGTAATTTGTCCCCATAAAATCTAATGGAAATGCAAAAAAGGATATGGATAATACTAATGTTGGTCATGACGGCTACAGTATTGTCAGCACAACGCTTTGAGGGTGGAATCCTTGGTGGATTTAATGGCACACAGGTTGAAGGCGACCGTTATAAAGGATACAACAAACCGGGTTTGCTTGTCGGGGCATTCGTTCAAACCGATCTGGCACCAGCGGTTTTCGCAGGGATGGAACTGAAATACTCACAGAAAGGAGCTCGCAGTCGCTCGCTGCTTAAGCAAAACAGAATTATTGGAAATGAAAATGATGAAATCCCGGTAGAACCTGTATCCCAGAAATATATCATGCGGCTGGGATATGCTGAAATGCCAATTTTTGTAGGCTTTCGTACCAGTGAATATATTTCGGTCGTTGGAGGAATCTCATTAGGTTACCTGATGCATGCCGCTGAATATGATGATTACGGCAGATTCCCGGAAGAAGACGAACAAGCTTTCAACCATCTCGACATACAACCTTTTGTAGGTTTCCAATACGATCTGCTTGACCAGCTGAAACTCGACCTACGGCTTGCCTATTCAGTGTTACCTATTCGTGGTAAACCAATCGACAATTATTATTGGATAACTAGCCAGTACAACAATGTAATCTCCATGGCACTTTACTATAAATTTGGCAGGGGATACTGACAAACAGCAAGTTATCAATTCCTAAAGGATCTTTTATATAACAGGAAGGCGGTTGAAAATTAAAAAGAGCAATCATTTATTGGATTGCCCTTTTTTGCCAGGTCTTGTCAACCAGGTTAATATTGATTCATTTCTGTATCGAAAGTGATTTCGTCTTTCAGAAAAGTCTCTTGATTCCCATTACCGATTTGACTTCATCCAAAGTCTTACGGGCCGATTCACGTGCCTTTTCAGCGCCCTGAAGGGCTACACGGGCCAAATATTCATCGTTGTTCCTGATGTCAAGGATGCGTTCCCGGATGGGGGCCGTGAATGAGATGATGTCCTCAGCCAATTGCTTTTTCATGTCACCATACCGAATGGCACAATTATTATATTGGTTATCAAAAAAGCTGACTGTTTCAGGGGAAGAGACAATTTTCATCAAGGTAAACAAGTTCTCGATGGGTTCAGGCTTCTTCTGGTTCATTTCAGTCGGACCGGCATCTGTGACTGCCCGCATGACTTTCTTCCTGATTTCTGCCGGATCTTCGTAAAGAAAAATCCCATTCCCCTCAGATTTCCCCATTTTTCCGGATCCGTCAAGACCCGGAACTTTAATCATATCCTTTCCATCAAATGTAAAAGGCTTTGGCATTGGAAATACCTTGTGATGGTACATATGGTTGAATCGTTTGGCAAATTTTCGGGCCATTTCCAGATTCTGTTCCTGATCCTTCCCAACTGGCACGTAATTGGCTTTATGTATAATGATATCGGCTGCCATAAGCACCGGATAGGTCAGCAATCCGGCATTTACGTTATCGGGGTGCTGACGGGCCTTATCCTTGAAAGACGTGGTTCTTTCAAGTTCTCCCAAATAGGCATTCATGTTCAGAAAGGCATATAATTCAGTCACTTCCGGTACATCACTCTGAATAAAGATGGTTGCCGCTTCGGGATCGATTCCGCAGGCAAGGTATTCGGCCAAAACCTGCTTTACCCCCGATTGAAGGTTTTCAGGAGTTGGATGTGTTGTAAGTGAATGTATATCAGCTATGAAAAAGTAACAATTATAATCATGCTGCATTTTCACAAAGCTACGGACAGCACCAAAATAATTGCCCAGGTGAAGGTTACCTGTCGGCCTGATACCGCTAACAACAGTCTTTTTCATATTTTCTCCAATTTCTGTTTTTGTGGCTGCAAAAGTACGTACGGAAAACCAAAGTACAAAAGAATTGCAATGCATAAAAATGTCTGGTTCAGGTTAATCTGATCATGCAAAAAGTGCAGCAGACAATAAAAAATAAGCTTGCTGTAACATTTGAAAGCCATAAACGTCATATCCTAAAACTTACCACAAGGCAGAATGACAGTCCAGGAATTTAACCAATCTGTGGATGAATACAGCGACCGGGTTTTCAGGTTTGTGCTCAAGAGCATGAAAGACAGGCATATGGCCGAGGATATCGTGCAGGAGAGCTACGAAAAAATGTGGAAAAACCGAGAGAATATTGATGGGGCCAAAGTGAAATCCTATTTATTCACAACAGCCTATCATACCATGATCGACAAGCTCAGAAAAGAAAAGAGAATGGTTTCCACCGAAGAAATTCCTTCGGGAGCCATAGAGCATTCATCCCAATACACTGATCTGAAAGAAAGGCTCAATGAAGCTGTGCAAAGACTGCCCGAAGTACAAAGAATGGTATTGGTTTTGCGCGATTTCGAAGGATATTCCTATCAGGAAATCGGGCAAATGTGTGAACTAGGCGAATCGCAGGTAAAGGTTTACATTTACCGGGCGAGGGTTTTCTTGAAGAATTATATTGGGAACCTGGAGGTATTGGTGTAGCTATGAAGATAACCCGTGATAATTATGAAATTTACTTCCTTGATTACCTGGATAGTAACCTTGATGAATCATTGGTCGATGAATTCATTGAGTTTCTGAAGCAAAATCCTGACCTCAAAGAAGAGCTTCAACTTTTCGAATGCGTAACTGTTCCGAATGAGGAGACAGCGTTTTCGGGAAAGCATAGGCTCTATAAAGCCGTAGATGAATCTCCAGAGGTAAATGAGCAGAGAATCATTGCCTGGATGGAGGGAGATCTTTCACCGGAAGAATCTGAATCTTTTGAAGAATGGATGAATGCCCATCCAGAAGACAGGAAAACTGCTGATTTATACCTTTCCACAAAGCTGGAAGCTGATCTTGCCATTCAATATCCTGATAAAATCAATTTATATCGTCAGCCAACCATACGTGCCTGGTTTATCAGAAGTGCACGGGTCGCTGCAGTCCTTCTGGTTGCCATGGCTATCTGGGGATTATGGCCTGATGACCTGTCAGATCTTGGAGTCGACCAGGTAGTGGTGCAAACCCTTCCAGAGCCAGCATCAACTCTGGCTCCAAGGGTGATCAACGAACCAACGCAAAATGAGAACTCAACAGAGAAATCAGAGCAAGCATCATCAGGTCAGAAATATGCTGACATCATTTTAAATCAATCCGAACCTCCTACATCAAGGCCGGAACGAACTTTTGAAACAGACGAAGTGACAGATCAACGGGAACCGCTCGAATTCGAAAGATTGCAACCCAGGGAAGCATTGATTTCAAGCGTGGAACTTGAGCCAGTCCTTGCAGATATCAATTTGACAACAATTGTCACACAGCACGAAGAGGCTTTTGAGGACCTTCCGGTACAAGAAAAGATTGCCACCCGACTAGGAGTGAATAACTTCACTTTCAGCAAATTGGTTAAATCAGGACTACAAGTTGCCTCCAATATTTCCAATTCAAGGATTACTTACGAAACCGATCCCACAGGAGAAATTGTGGCATTATCGCTTGACACCCGTGTACTGGGACTACACATACCTGTTGGCAAGGAGTAAAAAAAATACAACCCCTGTAACTTTCTTTGGGGCCAATCCGTCACACAGGCAAAATCATTAAAATTCAGAAGACATGAAACGAATTACACTTTTCCTTGCAGCTGCCCTGTTTCTATCTGCAGCATATGGCCAGAACGATTCAACTGCTGTAAAAATTCTAAAAAAGAATGTGGTTACCGTAAACGAAGATACCGGAAAAACACAGGTACGTGTTGGTGAAGACAAAGGGGTGGAAGTTGTAACGAACCATGCCGGAGATACCACCAGCATCCGACTTGGAAACAGGACTTTTGACGTAATTGGGAATGGGGATGGCACAAAAATCCATATGAGCCGTGAAGAAAAAGACAAACCTAAGAAAAGAGGCAATTTTGAAAGTACCTGGGGAGGTTTTGGCATGGGTGTCAACACTTTCCATACTACCGATTATTCACTCTATTACGGCACCGAATTCGGCGAGTTTTTCGATATCAACCATAATAAATCACTTTCGGTAAACATCAATTTCGCCGAATATGCATTCAGTGATAACAGCAATACAATTGCACTGGTCACCGGACTCGGTTTCAACTTCATGGATTTTCGTTTTGATGAACCCATAACCGTTGCCAAAGAGACAGGAACAGGGCGCCTGATTCCTATCGCCTTAAGCGGGGATGTCAATAAATCAAAATTGAGCGTTAGTTACCTGACTGCTCCACTCATTCTGGAAATCGCTACCCCGTTAAAGTATAAATCAAACCGGCTTACCTTGGGTGCAGGTGTCATTGGTGGTCTGAATATAGGTTCACATACCAAAATTAAAAGTGGTGATACCAAATCAAAAGAACGCCGTAACTTCAATATAAATCCGGTGAAATACGAGCTGACTGGCCGTATTGGTTTTGGTGACGTCGCTGTGTTTGCCAATTATGGCATGACTTCACTTTTCAAGGATGAAAAAGGACCGGATCTGAAGCCCCTTACAATCGGTCTGCACCTGAACATGTAATCTTATTTACTTGTACAGCCAGAAAACAATTAAAGAAAATAGAACCGTGGGAATTGAAATTCCTGCGGTTTTTTCATTTCACAGAAAACCATAATGTGTGATCAAATTGATGAATTAATGGTTTATATATGATGATTGTCCTTTATTAAAGAATTGAAAACTGTACATTTGTATGTATCTGTATTACCAGAGCCTTATCTGAAAACAATGATTAAAAGTTGTATAAAAGCAAGCGTTATACATTGTCACAAACAGAATATTCTCCTGAGCATACTGTTCATTTGGTTATCCCAGACCTTGTCGGCACAGATTCCGGACAGTATAAGGGTTTCTGACAAAAACCCCGAAAAACTCCTGAAAAATGTTCGTTTCAAAGAGATTGTCCAGGACGGACTAAATATCTGGCAAGACGATTTTACCGGACATTTTGCAGGGATAGATTTTGGATTAAACTTTTTGAATGAAAAAGAACCGGGGTTTCCCGATTATGACATCATAAGGTCTAACTCTCTTTATATAAATTTTGTACAGCAGAGTATGGGTATCCAAAGGTCTCGAAACACTATAGGTATCGTTACCGGATTGGGCCTTCAGATGAAAAGCTATCGTCTCGATAAAAACACCACCCTGCAAAAGGAATCATCCGGACAGGTAACCCTGCAATCCCTATTCTTTGACAGTAATCAAAAATCGAAGTTTTCGATGGTTTATGCCACTATACCGCTGTTAATTGAATTCCAGATCCCTGTTAACCATTATGCCAACCGAATATACTTGTCGGCAGGCACATTCGCAGGTTATCGGATCAGCAGCCACACAAAAATTAAGTACCGTCTCGATCGAAAAAGGGAGAAATTGAAAACCCCCGGAGACTTTTCCCTGAACGATTTCAGGTATGGCCTGATGGCGAGGGCAGGCTATCGACGCCTACAATTTTTTTGCAATTACGATCTTCAGCCAATGTTCAGGAAAGAAGCCGGCATGCCGGATATCAATCCCATCACTGTTGGAATCACGATTTTGAGTTTATAATTTTAAAATACACCTGATTATGAAACTACTACTGATAAGCAATTCGACCATGCCGGGTGAACCATACCTGGACTATCCCAAAATGGAGATTAAAAAATTCCTTGGTGATAAACCTGTAAAAGCACTGTTTATACCTTATGCTGCAGTTACATTCTCATTCGACGTTTATGTTGAAAAAGTGAATGAACGATTTGCCGAAATTGGACATTCAGTTGTCGGGATCCACACTTTCGATGATCCTATTGCTGCCATACATGCCTCCGAAGCTATTATTGTAGGTGGAGGAAACACCTGGCAATTGGTCAGAATGCTTCATGATAACCATCTGATGGGACCAATCAGGGAAAAGGTCATGGGCGGAATTCCATATATAGGGTGGAGTGCAGGATCAAATGTTGCATGCCCAACTCTTCGAACCACCAATGACATGCCCATTATTGATCCCAAAGGTTTTGATACCATGAACATGGTTCCCTTTCAGATTAATCCACATTATTTGGATGCAAATCCCGACGGGCATGCTGGTGAAACACGTGAACAACGCATCCAGGAATTCATTGAAATCAATTCATGTTATGTTGTCGGCCTGAGAGAAGGAACTATGCTCCTGCGCGATGGTCAAACACTGAAACTTATAGGAGACAGGCCGGCAAGAATTTTCCGGCAAGGTTCTGTACCCATGGAACTTACTGAAAAAGATGACCTGAGTTTCCTGCTCAATATCTCTCCCTGTATTTAAACACAACCTTTACCGATTTAAAGTTGCGTATCGTTGATTTATCGATGCAAGGAAGCCTGTTCCTTTTTTCAATGTGGAATGGAACAGGCTTTCATCATTTTGGGACAATGGATAGTTTGGGTTAAACTTTCAGCCAGAAAGAATCGTATCAATCTGAAATCTATTCCGATTGCCTAACTTTGCCCAAAAATTACTGCCATGGAAATCTTCAGTAACAGCTATTTTGCTTTGTTCGTGATTATTGCTCTGGGATATTTGGCTGGACGAATCAAGGTTGCAGGTCTTTCTCTCGATGTTTCGGCCATTATTTTTGTTGCGCTTCTTTTCGGCCATTATGGAGTAATCATTCCAAAAGATTTCCAGAATCTCGGGTTGGTGTTGTTTATATTCACCATTGGAGTTCAGGCCGGACCAGGATTTTTCGAATCCTTTAGAAAAGACGGCCGTACATTGGCATTGTTTGCGACAATTCTGATTGTTGCTGCCGGTTTGGTTAGTCTTGTAGTCATCTCTATATTCGGAATCGATAAAAATATAACTATCGGTTTGCTTACCGGAGCATTGACAAGCACCCCCGGCTTGGCAGCTGCCATTGATTATACCAACTCCCCGCTCGCATCAATCGGTTATGGTGTGGCTTATCCGTTTGGGGTAATCGGTGTCATCCTTTTTGTGAGGCTGATGCCAAAACTAATCGGGAAAAAAGTTGTAGAGGCAGAACAGGAATATACCCGGGAAATCTACAAGGAATATCCTGAAATTGATAAAAAGAATTTTGTTGTTGAAAATGACAACATAGCCGGGAAAAGCATTGGTGAACTGAAGGTCAGGCATATGACCCAGGCTGTGATTTCCAGGGTAATGCGTGACGAAACGGCTTTTGCCCCCACGCCCAGTACAATCTTGCAAAAAGGGGACATCATAAAGGCAGTAGGATCTCCAGATGCACTCCATCGGGTGAAACTACTGATAGGAAATGAAACAGATATTGAAATTCCCTTGGATCCACAATATGATGTAAGGGGAGTATTGGTTACCAATAAAGAAGTGGTCAACAAAACCCTTGGACAGATTAATCTGTTGGCTACTTATGGTGCTACTGTCACCAGAATACGGAGAGCCGGAATCGATATTTCACCAACACCTAATTCAAAACTGCAAATGGGTGATAAGCTCATTGTGGCTGCCAGTAAGGCAAATATGACTATAGTGGCCAGAATTTTTGGTGACGATGACAAGAGACTTTCCGATACCGACCTGCTCCCGGTTGCGGTTGGAATTATCCTGGGTGCCTTGATTGGAATGATCCATATTACCTTCTCAAATATTGACTTCAGCTTTGGATTGACCGGAGGTGTATTGTTGATCGCATTGGTTCTCAGTCGTACAGGTAGAACCGGACCACTAATCTGGACCATGTCAAGTGCAGCCAACAACCTCCTGAGACAATTGGGTCTTGTATTGTTCCTCGCATCCGTTGGGACAAGCGCAGGTGCCGAAATAGTAAAAACCTTCCAACAGTATGGTATTGAACTATTTATATGGGGTGCAGTGATAACTCTTATTCCAATGTTTTTGGCCTTGTATGTGGGCAAGTATGTTTTCAATATGAATCTTCTGACTTTATTCGGTGCAATAACCGGTGGCATGACAAGTACTCCCGGACTGGCCGCTGCCGACTCAATGACCGAAACAAACGCCCACTCAATTGCTTATGCCACTGTTTATCCGGTGGCTATGGTATTGTTGATTCTTGTTGTTCAGGCTTTAAACTTGTTGTTTTGATCCTCTTTTGAAGCATCCATTTTTTAGATCAAAATGAGATCAAGAATACTGATTTGAACCATCTGGTTTTATCGCATTTTCAGGAAAGCATAGTGACAGACACACAATTTTTTTAAGTTTGTAATATCATCAATGCCAATATCATTCATGAAAATACGGACTCTTATACCAGCCATTATAATATTTATGAACAGCATGACATCCTGTACAACCGAAAAAGCTGACCTCCTCATCCTGAATGCGAAAATATATACAGTGGATAACTCCTTCTCAACCACTGAAAGTATGGCCATAAAAGATGGTAAAATCATTGCAACAGGAACTTCGGAAGAAATAATCTCCCGATATACTGCACCTGTAATAGAGGATCTTAAAGGAAAATTTGTTTATCCGGGATTCAATGATGCCCATGCGCATTTCTATGGCTATGGAATAAATCTTATTCAGCGAGCCAACCTTGCAGGAACAAAAAGTCAGGATGAAATATATTCTATACTGAAGGAGCATTACGCCCAATTTGGTGGTGAATGGATATTGGGAAGAGGGTGGGACCAGAATAACTGGCCCACTAAAGATTTTCCTGACAAATTAAAACTTGATGAACTGTTTCCAGATGTCGCAGTCTATCTGATCCGCATTGACGGACATGCTGCATGGTGTAATTCAAAAGCTTTGGAAATTGCCGGAATCACATCTGAAACACGCGTTGATGGTGGTGAAATTTTACTGAGAGATGGTGAACCCACAGGTATCCTGATTGACAATGCAGAAGGACTTGTTTCATCGGTAGTTCCTAAACCCGATACAGAAATGCAGGCAAAAGCCCTTCAGGCGGCCGAAAAAAATTGCTTTTCGGCAGGATTGACCTCTGTAACAGATTGTGGTTTATCCAAGAGTGTTGTGTTGTTGATCGATAGTCTCCAAAAAAAGGGGGATTTGAAAATGAGAATCAATGCAATGCTGGATCCAACCAATGAAAATTTTGAACAATTTGTGAAGAAAGGAACCTATCAGACTGATCGTTTGATGGTCAATACCATAAAAATCTATGCAGATGGAGCTTTAGGTTCCCGTGGAGCCCTTATGCTAGAGCCTTACTCTGATGATCCGGGCAATTCAGGATTACGAATGTCCCCTCCCGGGTTCTATGAAGAAATATGTTCCCTGGCTTTTGAAAACAACTATCAGGTAGCAACCCATTGTATTGGCGACAGCGCCAACCGAATGATGCTTACAACCTATGGAAAATTCCTGAAAGGAGAGAATGACAGGCGGTGGAGAATTGAACATGCACAAATAGTTCATCCCGATGACTTTGGCTTGTTCTCGAAATATTCGATCGTACCCTCAATTCAGGCAACCCATGCCACCAGCGATATGGACTGGGCCGATGAAAGGGTAGGGGATGAAAGAATTAAAGGTGCCTATGCCTACCGCACACTTTTGGACCAGTTGGGATGGTTGCCAAATGGAACCGACTTTCCTGTTGAAGAGATTTCTCCTTTGTTTACATTTTATTCTTCCGTATTCAGAACACATCATGACGGCACGCCTGATGGAGGTTTCCAAATGGAAAATGCCCTGAACAGGGAGCAGGCCCTTCGATCAATGACTATTTGGGCTGCAAAAGCATCTTTTGAAGAAAATTTAAAAGGCAGTCTGGAGAATGGGAAATGGGCTGATTTTGTTGTCCTCGATACTGACCTGATGACAGCCTCCCCGCAAGAAATTCTGGATACCAAAATTGTATCCACCTGGTTAGCCGGGGAAAAAGTCTACTGATCCTCTTCCGACAGGAGGGCCAGCATAATTTCATCTGACACCATAATTCCCTTGCGGCTCAGTGAAATGATGTCCCCAGTTTTTTGAAGCAGACCTGATTTCAGGTACTTTTCAGCTGATATTTCCAATTTATTTCGCGCTTTCTGGCTAAAAACGGATTGAAGCTCATTCAAGTCCAGACCCCATTTGGTTCGGATTCGTGTTATCAGGAAATCATTTAAACGATCTTTGGGGGACAGGATTTCCTTTTCAAAATTCAGTACACCCTGATCAAGTGATTTCAGATAGTGGTAAAGGTCAGCAATATTCCATTGTCGGGATATTAAATCATAACTATGGGCTGATGGACCCAATCCCAGGTACTTTTTACCCTTCCAGTAAGCTGAATTGTGTTTTGAATATGCCTGGTTACGTGCAAAGTTGGAGATTTCATAATGTTCATATCCGGCCTCAGCCGATATATCGATCAGCATTTCAAATTGGGCAATACTTTCATCTTCAGGAATCTCTTTCAACTGGCCTTTCTTCAGCCAGTGAAAAAACATGGTTCCTTCGTGATACGTCAAATGGTAAGCAGAAAGGTGTGTTGCCGGCAGATCCATTGCCTGGCGAAGATTTTCTTCCCAACGAGCCATTGAAAGCCCAGGCAAACCATATATCAGGTCAATACTGATATCATTGAATCCCGCTTCACGGGCATCGTACACGGAATGGACAGCCTGATCTCGGGTATGTCTTCGATTCATCTGTTTGAGGTCTTCGGCATGAAACGACTGTATACCTATACTCAGTCGGTTGACTCCAACCTTTTTCAGTTCTTTCAGATAGGTTGATGAAAGATCGTCAGGATTGGCTTCTACGGTAACTTCAACGTGATTGTCAAATGTGTGGTAACGTCTAATATGTGCAAGAATGTCTGCAATTTCAGAGGGTAACAACACGGAAGGTGTTCCCCCTCCGAAATAAACTGTTTCGACAGGTTCATTGCCCAGATAACCACATTGAAGATCTATTTCACGGTGCAATGCCTGCAAAAAAAGCGGTTTTTGCGAAACCGCCGTTGTTTTGTAGAAATCACAGTAAAAACATTTCTTGCGGCAAAAGGGAACATGGATATAAACTCCTCCCATAGCCAGTCAAAATTCAGTTAAAGTCTTACCAAATCCTCAAACTTCTCAATATCTTCAGAAACATCATGCAGGCTTGTATTCTTATAGAACGCGGCAGTTTGTTGCCTGAGTTCTTCATACTTGAAATGCACCGGACAATAAGGCTTACTGGGATCGTGGGCATTACAGGGATGCAATCCTATCAGGCAGTTCGTGAAATAATCCAGTCCGTCAACATTCACCACTATATCCCAAAGGCTGATATCTTCAGGTTTCTTACCAAGACTGAAGCCACCGTTTGGTCCTTTGGTTGAAACCAAAAGTTTCTGTTTTACAAGGTTTTGCAAAATTTTACCAAGGAATGGCGAAGAAATTTTCAGGTCCTCGGAGATCTTTTTAATTCCGATACGATGATCTTCTTCTGAATATTTCGAAAGATAGATCAGGGCCCTCAAAGCATATTTACAAGTATTTGACAACATAATTATAGATTTTGTAATTTCCAATTTCTACTAAACGAATGGTTGGCAAACCGGGGAGTCCTTTTCCCTTTACCGAGCGGATTTCCTGAGATGGCAGCCAGCCGTCTTTTGAACTTTCCATTGAAAAAATCGACTCTTTTACGTTTTCCAAAGGTAAAAACAAAAGCTTTCATACCGGCTTTCCAAATCCATCCGGAACCATGTTGTGCAACATTTCGCTGCCGGTTAAGCAACAAAAGGTCATGAAGCGGTATTTTAACAGGGCATACACTGCTGCAACGTCCACATAGGGTACTTGCATCACTCAGATGTCCAAAGTCCTTAAAACCGCTGAAAAAGGGTGTTAAAACGGATCCTATGGGTCCAGTGTAAGTCGAATCGTATGTATAACCGCCAATATGTTGATATACCGGGCATGCATTGAGGCATGCACCGCATCGAATGCACTTCAGGGCTTCATATACGTCAGGGTCATTATAAACCTTGCTTCGTCCATTATCCAACAGTATAACGTACATTTTCTCAGGTCCGTCCACCTCACCTGGTTGCCGTGGACCAGTAATAAGTGTATTATATGCCGAAATATTCTGTCCGGTACCATGAACTCCCAGCCATTGCCAAAAAAACGGAATATGTCGAATGGATGGTATGACCCTCTCAATTCCCGCCAGTACAATATGAATTTTGGGAAAGGAGATGGTCATCAGTCCGTTCCCCTCATTTTCTGTAAGGGCTATGGCACCGATATCGGCAACCAGGAAATTGGCACCGGTTACACCCACGTCAGCCTTGATGAATTTTTTCCGCAAAAAGTTTCTGACAAACGAGGCTATTTCCCCGGGAGATGCATTGGATGCAGTTCCAAATTTCCGATGGAACAGTTCAGCAACATCTTCCTTTGATTTGTGCATGGCCGGGGTTAGAATATGATAAGGTTTCTGACCGTCGGTCTGTACTATGAATTCACCCAAATCTGTCTCAATTGCTTCAATACCGAGTTTCTGGCAATGTTCATTGAGCCTGATTTCCTCAGAAATCATGGATTTGCTTTTCACAATCAACTCCGCATCATTTTCTTTAAGCACTTTCCCAATATACCCCAAAGCTTCATCACCATCTCTGGCCCAAAGTACTTCAGCACCACGTGAGATCATGTTTTTCTCGAACAATTCAATGTAGTCTGGTAAGTTGGACAAAACATGATCTTTTAGATCGGAAGCATATTGGCGGGCATCTTCAAATCTGTCATAACGTGATTTTCCGGTTTTCACAGATTCATTATACCTCGAAATATTATAATACAGGGTGGAATGATGCCTTTTATCGTAAGCAATCACCGAATCCTTTTTGAATTTTGTCTCCCTGTATCCCATCCCAGTTATAAAAATGATAAGTTCTATTCCTGAACCGGTATTTTTTCAATTCTTCTTTGGTGTCTTCCTCCTTCGAAAGTGGCGTTGAGGAATGAATCCACAATCGCAATGGCTTCATCATCACTGACAAAACGACCAGGGACAGCACAAATATTGGCATCATTATGCTCTTTGGCAAGCTTGGCAATTTCAGGATTCCAGCAAATCGCTGACCTGATTTTCTGGTGTTTGTTGGCAGTTATACTAATGCCCTGACCCGTGCCGCAAAAGGTTATTCCGGTTGAAAACTCACCATCACTGATGGCCTTGGCTATGGGATGGGCAAAATCCGGATAATCACAACTTTCGTCGGTATAACATCCAAAATCGTGATAGGCGATCCCATTCTCTTCAAAATACCTGATTATGGTTTGCTTTCTGGCAAATCCGGCATGGTCACTGGCCAATGCAATAACTTCTTTATTCATTGATATAATCTGCAAATAATTTTCAATCAAAGCATTCTGACCGCATCAATTACCTTATCAAAAAAGGAAAAGACCCGGACGATTACCCACACACCTAATATTTAAACAAATGTTCTGGTTTGGTTCTCATTCAATCAGCAAAAGCACATGTATTAAACAGTTTAGCTTCTCCTATATTTTATATCACCCATTTGTCTATTGGTGTTTGCTAACTGCCTGAAAATATACAAAATTAATACTTTTTAGTTCTTTATCCTTTATTCCTCTTTAAGATTTGAAATATTTCATGCTTTTCAAGCCTGAACAAGATCAATAAAAAGGAGGAAAATAATAAGGTATTGAGCAAAAGTTTTACCAATAAAGTCAAATCATTGAATAACAAGGAAATGAAATACAATGCTAATCCTGTGAAAAAATAGATGGACAGTCGTTTCAGGTCATAAGGTATGTGGTAATACTTCTGTCCCCAAAGGTACGTAATCACCATAATAACTGTAAAACAAACCAGGACCGCAATTGCGGAACCCATGTATCCCATCCGTGGTATCAAAATAATGTTGAGTATCAAAGTAATTGCAGCTCCTATAAGAGCAATGTATGAACCATATCGGGTCATATCCTTCAATTTGAACCAAATTGACAAGCTGAAAAAGATACCGAAGAATAAATTGGCAATAAGTATTATGGGTACAATTTTCAAACCTTCATGGTATCTGGCATCAATGGCGACGACCTTGATAAGATCTATATAGAGTGTCATACCAAGAAAGATGAGCATGCCAAAGATTAAAAAATACTTCATGATTGTTGCATATAACTGCGGATCCTGAGAATCTTCGCCTGAGCTTCTCGAAAAGAAAAATGGTTCGAATGCATACCTGAATGCCTGAATGAACATATTCATCAATACGGCCAGCTTATAGTTGGCGCCATATATTCCAACCTGGAACATCGGATTTTGATTCTCGGGAACCAAAAATGGAATTAATATCTTATCAATGTTCTGGTTTATCATTCCAGCCACTCCAATTACCAATATTGGAAATGAATAATTTAGCATTGTTTTCAGAAGTGCCTTATCAATAGAGAAACGCATCCTGAATATCTCTTTGTAAAGTAAAACCAACGTTGAGAGCGATGCCAGAAGGTTTGCAATAAATACATAACCTACTCCTATTTCAGGCGAATAAATATACTTTAAGGGAAATTCAGGATGATGACGCAATATCCATGGGCAAAGAGAGAGAAAAAACAAGTTAAAACCGATATTAAGTCCAATATTGACCATTTTGATCAATGCAAATTTAATGGGTCGGTTATCAAGACGAAGTCTGGCGAATGGGATCGAGGTAAAGGCATCAATCGACACAATGGCCGCAAGTAGCCATATATATTCCGGAAAATCGGGATATCCTATTAAAACTGCAATATTATCCCGGAAAACAACAGCGAGAAACAAAAATAAAAACGAAGTGACCAGGAGTGATACCTGGGATGTGGAGTATACCTTTTCAGGATCGTGTCCACGGGAGGCAAACCTGAAATACCCTGTTTCCATGCCATAAGTCAGAATCACAAGCAAAAATGCGACATAGGCATAAAGGTTTGCCACTACCCCATATTCTTCGGGTAAAAACAAATCAGTATAGTAGGGAACCAGCCACCAATTAAGAAAGCGGCCAACTATGCTGCTTACACCGTAAATGGCCGTATCACCGATGAGTTTTCGAAAAGGGTTCAATTCAGTAATTTTTAAACAAAGATAGAATTCAAAAACTTATGCTTGCCAAAAATTTGAATTCTGAAATGCCGTATTGCTATCTTTGTCAAAACCTTTTTATTTTGAACAGGATATAATTGGCATATTATGAAAAACTGGCTAATTCTGTTTTTACTTACCACAATGGTATTTACCACTTTTCAGTGTTGTACAAGCAATTCTAAACAATCGAGAAAACCGGTGAGTACCATTACATTGTCTCCCAATAAACAAAAGTATTACCTCAACGAAAAAATTGATGTAACCGTCACAACCAAAATACATGATGGTGAATTGGATAATATCACCCTTTATCTCAATAACAAAACACTGGTGAGTTCTAAGGAGACCAGTTTTACTTTCACCATTGATTCTTTATCCTCGCTCGGGCAAAATTCATTGCGTGCGGTTGCCGTAAAAAGTGATAAAAACTCCAATACCAGGGTATTTAATTTTGACGTTCTCAGCAATCATCCTCCTGAAAAGCTCAACTACGAAATTGTGGCAGAACATCCTCATTCAACCGAACATTTCACTCAGGGTCTTGAGTTCAACAATGGATTCCTTTATGAAGGAACAGGCGAACACGGAAAATCAGCCATTTACAAGAAAGACTCAAAAAGTGGCCAAGTTTTGCAATCAAGATCTCTGTCAGAAAAATATTTTGGAGAAGGAATAACCATTCTCAATGACAAGCTCTATCAGCTGACATATAAATCTCAATTGGGTTTTAGTTACAACCTTTCTGATTTTGCGGTTATCGACAGCTTTAGATTTAATTCAAAAGAAGGATGGGGTTTGACAAATGATAGTGAAAACCTGATCATGAGCAATGGCACGGCTTCATTGATATGGTTGAATCCGTCAGATTACACCGAAATACGACAAGTACAGGTCGCCGATAACCAACGCATATGGAATTATCTTAATGAATTGGAATACAGTAAGGGAGAAATATGGGCAAATGTTTGGACTACCAACCAAATCATCAGAATTGATGCCGAAACAGGAAAAGTTACAGGAATTCTTGATTTGGAGGGTATTCTGAGCATTATGCACCGAAGTCAGGCTGAAAGAATTGACGTACTTAACGGAATTGCCATCCATCCTACAACAGGTAACTTGTTTGTAACCGGTAAACTATGGCCGAAAATTTTTGAAATTAAAGTTTATTAATACCAATCAGGCATCAAAAAGGGTAGGAGAGTCCCTGTAAAAATTTCGCCCCAAATGTTTATAGGCTAATTCAGTAACCTCTCTTCCTCTCGGAGTCCTTTTCAAAAATCCCTCCTTGATGAGATAAGGTTCATACACTTCCTCAATTGTACCCGAATCCTCACCTACAGCCGTGGCAATGGTAGTAATGCCAACCGGCCCACCTTTGAACTTATCGATGATGGTAAGTAAAATTCTATTATCCATATCATCAAGTCCATATTTGTCAATATTAAGCGCTTCAAGAGCATAACGCGTTATTGCCATGTCAATGGATCCACTTCCTTTTACCTGGGCAAAATCACGAACCCTGCGCAACAAGGCATTGGCAATTCGGGGGGTACCCCTGCTTCTGGAAGCAATTTCAACCGCCGCTTCATCGGTAATTTTGATATTGAGAATTCCGGAAGATCGATGTACAATTCGAGTCAAAACTTGTACGTCATAATATTCCAGGTGAAATTTTATACCAAATCTTGCTCGGAGAGGAGAAGTAAGCAATCCCGAACGTGTAGTGGCTCCTACCAGTGTAAATGGGTTGAGTTCAAGCTGTATTGACCTTGCAGACGGACCCTTGTCTATTAAAATATCTATTCTGAAATCTTCCATGGCAGAATACAGATATTCCTCCACAATTGGCGACAGCCTGTGTATTTCGTCAATGAACAGGACGTCCATTGGTTCAAGATTGGTAAGTAATCCAGCCAAATCACCGGGTTTATCCAAGACCGGACCCGATGTAACCTTGATGTTTACACCCATTTCATTGGCGATAATGTTTGACAGGGTAGTTTTTCCAAGCCCTGGAGGACCATGTAGTAAAACATGATCAAGGGCTTCACCCCGCATTTTGGCAGCCTTGACAAAAATGGTCAGATTCTCTACAGTCTGATTTTGTCCCCTGAAATCATCAAATGATAACGGACGTAACTGATTATCCAGATCTTTTTCCTTTTCTGAATACTTATTTCCCCTAACATCAAAAAAATCAGTCATATCAGTTATCTACTCGTTGTCAAATGATTTTTCTAAGATATGATTGAGTTTGTTCATATCAAAAGGTTTCGAAATAAATTCGTCCATCCCTTGCTTTATACATCGTTCCCTGTCATTGTCGAGAGTATTGGCCGTCAGTGCAAAAATCAGGCTCCTTTTCCGCATTTTGTCTTCAGATTCAATTTCACGCATTCTGACGGTAGTCTCATATCCATCCATTCCTGGTAGCATGAGATCCATGAGTACAACATCAAAATGCTCTTTTTCAAATGCTGCCAAAGCCTCCTCCCCTGTTGAAGAAACTTGTACCAAATGATGATTCTTTTTAAGATGGAATACAACTATTTTCTGATTTAATGGATTGTCTTCGACTAACAGTATTTTCAGGCTTTTAATCATTATTTATTTTTGATGTAAAAATAGAAAGAATGAAGATAATTATAGGCTGTTGATTACTGTTGATTTCTTTTTACCAGTAATTACTAGAATCGATTTAACGGATTACCAAAACGTTTTGAACAATTAGGATATTCATTTAAACTTTGATAATGAATTCAATACATAATTTATTAACTCGTGTTAATAATCCTGGACTTTCACTTACACTAAATAATTAACCTTGAAAACGAAGTTGATTAATTTCATATAACGAGTCAATATTTTATTTGCCACTTTGAAATTCCCTTTTGAATAGAAATATTTTTCTAAAATTCCAATTTTTTAGACTTATATTATTTCCGATTTTTTAAGGTAATTTTGAACAACCTTTAAGGGTGATACGTCATCTTTAATAAATTGAAATGCTGAATTTTAATAAAGCGAATGAAAACAGATTTCAACATACTTGTTCATAAAATTAATGCCTTTCGAAAACGATACCACTTATTTCAATTTTTAAGGGGTTTTGTTTTATTTCTCCTGGTTGTCCTTATCCTTTTTTTTACTCTGAATATTATTGAATATCAGTTTTATCTGTCAACGGAATGGAGAAAGATTATTTTCGTGACATCGCTGTTGTTTATAACTCTCCTATTTCTAAGGTACGTTTTTTTTACTGGAGTTCTTGCCCTTGGAATTGTGAGAATTCTTTCAAACAAAAGGGCATCTGAATTGATTCATTCATATATTCCTGAATTAAAAGATAGATTGGTCAATATTTTGGAATTACATGATCAAAAAGACTTGAATTCTTCTGATGAAATTACACAGGCTGCCATTGCCCAGAAAATTGATGAAATTGGTTTTATTGATTTTCGTTCCGCAATTAGCCTCAAACAATTAAAAAGCATAGTTCTTTACCTGATAGGAAGTTTTTTGGTAGTCTTTTCAGTTCATATTTTTAACAGTAATATTTATACTGAATCGGCAAATCGTATCATTCATTATAATCAACAATTTATACGGCCAGCTCCTTATCAATTTTTATGGGTAAATGCAACGGATGGTGTTAAGAAGGGAGATAACTTTACGATAAAACTTAGTTTAGAGGGAGAAGAGCTTCCGTCGATGATTTACATCAATATAGGCGGAAATAACTATCTAATGGATGGTATGGAGCCTGGTAAATTTGAGTATCAATTAAATGCGCTTGTAAATCCTGTTAATTTCTACTTTACTGACCTTAAATTCAATTCTGAGAGTTTTGGTTTAAATATAATACCTGTTCCCGTTATTAATTCTTTTGAAGTTTTGGTTGAGGTTCCTTCCTATACTGGCTTTGACAATCTTAATACAAGTAATGTTGGGGATATACAAATTCCAAAGGGAAGTAACGTAGAATGGACATTCCATTGTTTTGACACTGATTCACTGATGTTGATCATTAATGATGTTGAGAGTTTAATTGCCGAAAAGGGAAACAGAAATTTATTCCAGGTATCGCGTACTTTTCTGAAACCCTCAACCTATGAAGTTAAGGTTAAAAATAATCGGGGTGATTTTGAATCAGCCATGCGTTTCAGGATAGATCTTATAGAAGATCTATATCCTGAAATCAATATTGTGCAGGTACAGGATTCCTTTAAACTGACAAGGTTTTTCTTTCAGGGAAGAATTCATGATGATTATGGATTTTCAGATCTTGCATTTCATCTCAATATTGAAATGCAGGATTCCTTGGTTTCTTTACCTTTCAACCGATATGTTTTTCCTCAGGAGTTCTATTACCAGATTGATTTACAAGATTATAAATTAGATAATAAGGTTATTGACTACTATTTTAGCGTAACTGATAACGATGCAGTTAATGGACCTAAGACCACTACTTCACAAAGTTTCACGTTTGTTTTTCCGGAAAAGGATGAGATTTTGGCTAAGCAGCAGGAAGAGTATGAAAAAATTGAGGATTTGATTAATGAAAGTCAGCGACTTACAAATGAAATTGTAGAGGATATCAAGGATTTGCAGTTTAAAAACGTGAATAGTGACATTTCAGATTGGGAGAAATCCCAGCTGGTTCAGGAATTAGTAAATAAGAAAAGTAACCTTGAATCAATGCTTGAGAAAATTGAAAATTCATATAAGGATCTTTCTAATTTTCAAAATACGTTTACCGAACAGGGAAATGAAATATTGCTAAAACAGGAAATGATACAGGAACTTCTGGATGATATTTTCACAGATGAACTCAAGAAACTAATGGAGGAATTCAATGAACTTGCAAAGGAGTTTAATGAAAAGAGAATGAATGAATTGTCAAAGCAAATGGAAATGTCATTTGATGATTTGTCGAAACAGCTTGACCGTAACCTTCAGATGTTGCAAAAAATGAAGCTTGAACAAGAAATACAAAATGTCATAGAAGAGGTGGTCCTTATGCAGGAAAAGCAACAAAATCAAGCAGTTGAAATAAATGAAATGCAGGATTTTGATAAAATGTCTGAAGAAGTGATAAATGATCACCTTAATATGGAAGAAATTCAACAGGAACTGCTGGAAATTATGGAAGAGAATCAGCAGCTCGAAAAACCTTTGTTATTTGATAATTTTTCGCAGGAATTCGAGAATATAAAAGATAACATGCGAAAAACTTTGGAGGAATTACAAAAGGAGAACAAAAGAAATTCGTCCAGAAGCATGCAGAATACATCTGAAATGCTTAAGAACATGGCGTTTGCTATGCAGCAAATGTTGAATGCAAACACAATGCAACAGAACATGGAGAATATCAGGGATCTTCAACAAATATTGAAGAATCTTTTGGTGATGTCATTCGGACAAGAGGAAATTATTACTGGTATAAATTTAGCTTCAGGTAGTGATCCAAATATTAGCAGGTTAACAAGGAAGCAAAGAGATTTAATAAGACAGAGCGAAGTGATAAAGGACTCATTGTATGCCCTGGCTAAACGAGCTCCCCAAATCAATAACATTGTCAATAATGAGTTGTTGGCCATGAACATTAACCTGATCAGATCTTCCGAACTTTTGAATGAGGGATTAAGATCACAAGCAGTTACCAATCAACAATTGGTTCTCACTGCATCCAATAATCTGGCTTTGTTGTTGAGTGATATTCTGAAACAAATTGAAGACCAGATGAATAATCCGCAGGAGGGAGAAGGAGAAGGTGAAGGTCCGCAGGGCAAAAAAATGGGTGGATTAAAGCAACAGTCCGAAAATTTGAAAGATCAGCTACAAAAAATGCTGGATCAGATGAAGAATGGAAACCAACCTATGAGTAAAGATTTGAGTGAATCACTAATGATGCATGAAATGATGCAACAAATGTTGAGAGATTTAATGAATAGTGGTTCAATGGGAGAAAATGCCAGGAAACAATTACAGGAAATTGATCAGATTCTAGAACAGAACAGACGCGAATTAATGAACCGACGCATGAGTCCCCAATTGGTTCGGCGGCATAATGAGATTACGACTCGATTATTGGAAGCTGAAAGGTCAGAAAGAGAACGTGACCAGGATAATAAACGGGAATCAAATACTGCTGATGAACTATTTTATAGCCGTCCAGCCGAGTTTTTTGAATTCAGGCCTGAACAGAAGAATAGTTTGGAATTTCTTGAAAAAGGTAATGTGAAGATGAATAATTTCTATTTGAACATGTTTAAGAATTACATGGAAAAATTCGATCAGGTTAACCCATAGAATAATGCAGATAATAATAGATTCAGACACATTAAAATTGGCTGAGGTTGAAGATTTTATACAAAAGGCTTTTATAAAATACCAACTTCCATCAAATCAATATTATAAAGTTCTGCTTTGTGTAAAAGAGGCTGTGACCAATTCCATCATTCATGGCAATAAATCAGATTCAAGAAAGAAAGTTGTGGTAAAAATTACCAAATGCCATAATGAAATACTGGTAAAAGTAATGGATGAAGGAGCAGGCTTTGATTTTGATCAGATTAAAGACCCTACGGCAAGTGAAAACATTAAGGAGGAGAGTGGAAGAGGAATTTTTCTCATAAGAAATCTGTGTGATGAACTTTTATTTAAAGGAAACGGGAAAATTATTGAAATTAAGATTTCACTTGATCAATAATTATCAGTCAATGCCTCATTAAGAGTCAGTTATAATTATTCTGGATATTTAGTTTACCTTTGCTGGCCAGTTATATCTATTTATTTTAGTATATATATTTAATATTGAGATAGTTAGGTATTTTTGATATTTTAGATAATTGATTTTCTAATGAGGGGTATTCACATAAGCTTTGAGGATATTGAAGCTTTTGCTATAAAGAGAAACCTGGTTAAAAGTTATATCAGGGACATCATTGTTGGTGAAGGTTACAAACAAGGTGAAATATCATTGATATTTTGCAGCGACCACTATCTTTTGGAAGTTAACCGCAATTATCTTAAGCATGATTTTTATACCGATATAATCACCTTCAATTATTCGTCGCTTCCGGTGATAAGCGGAGATCTTTTTATTAGTATTGACCGGGTAAAGGATAATGCTGAACAATTTGCTGTTTCATTCCTTCATGAATTGATGCGGGTTATATTTCACGGAATTTTGCATATGGTCGGATATGACGATAAATCCGACATGGATCAGGAAAGTATGAGAAAGAAGGAGAATGAGTACCTGGAAAAGTTTGGAATAAAATGAAAAATTTGTTTCCTTTTTACGATGTAATAGTTGTTGGGGGAGGTCATGCTGGTTGTGAAGCAGCTGCGGCAGCTGCCAATATGGGGTCAAGAACCTTGTTGATTACCATGGATATGACCAAGTTTGGTCAAATGTCTTGTAATCCTGCTATGGGTGGAATAGCTAAAGGACAAATAATCAGGGAAATTGATGCTTTGGGTGGGTATGCCGGAATTCTATCTGATCAGTGCACCATCCAATTTCGTTTGCTCAATCGTTCCAAAGGACCCGCCATGTGGAGTCCCAGGGCACAGATTGATCGTATGAGATATTCTGAATTGTGGCGACTAACCCTTGAAAGTATAGATAAACTCGATTTATGGCAGGATGCGGTCACTGGACTCATCATTGAGAATGGTAGGGCTGTAGGTGTAAAAACCAAAATAGGAATTGAGTTTAGGTCAAAAACCATTGTATTGACAAATGGAACTTTCCTTAATGGCCTTATGCATATTGGGCGTGCCCAGATGGAAGGTGGCCGTATTGGTGAGGCAGCTTCCTACAATATTTCTGAACAAATTTCTTCAGTCGGTTTTGTCACCGGTCGTTTAAAAACAGGAACTCCGGTACGCATTGACGGACGATCCATTGACTTCTCAAAATTGGTTGAACAACCAGGGGAAGAAGATTATTATAAATTTTCTTACTTGCCTGATATTAAATCAAAACTGCAGAAGAGATCTTGTTGGATCACTTATACGAATAAAATTGTCCATACGAAACTGGAATCGGGATTTGAAGATTCGCCTATGTATAATGGGACTATCCAAAGTACTGGTCCCCGATATTGTCCTAGTATCGAATCAAAGCTTGTGACCTTCGCCGAAAAGGAGAAGCACCAATTGTTTCTGGAGCCTGAAGGTGAAATAACCAATGAATTTTATCTGAATGGATTTTCTTCTTCCTTGCCTTGGGATGTTCAATTGGAGGCCTTACACTCGATACCGGGTCTCGAGAATGCGCGTATATACCGACCTGGTTATGCTATCGAATATGACTATTTTGATCCTACTCAATTATTTCATACGCTGGAAACAAAGAAAGTTAGCCATCTCTATTTTGCTGGTCAAATCAACGGTACAACAGGATATGAAGAGGCAGGTGCACAAGGTATAATGGCCGGAATTAATGCGCATCTAAAAGCGCATGAAACAGGTAGAGAATTCATCTTAAAGCGTGATGAAGCATATATTGGGGTACTGATTGATGATTTAGTCACGAAAGGTGTGGATGAACCCTACCGGATGTTTACAAGTCGCGCTGAGTATCGCATTTTATTACGTCAGGATAATGCTGACGAGAGATTGACTCCATTAGCGTATGATTTGGGTTTAATTAGTTCAGAACGCAATAATTTACTGTTGGAGAAAATTAATTGCAGAAATCTTATTGTTGATTTTCTGAAGGAATTTAGTATTAAACCTCAGTATATAAATGAGTTACTAGAACAGAAGGACTCAGCTCCCCTTAAGCAGACCGTAAAGTTGATTGATATACTTTTAAGACCTCAAATATCAATATTTGATTTGGAAGAGCATATCCAACCTTTTAAGAGATACTTAGTATTTCTTCCCGACAATCGTCGAAGGGAAATTCTCGAATCTGCGGAAATTACCATAAAATATGAAGGTTATATTTCCAGAGAGAAACAGCTGGCAGAGAAGTTGGTACGGTTAGAGAATATAGTGATTGAGAATAAATTTGATTATCATAAGATTGTATCTCTTTCAACAGAAGCTAGGCAAAAACTGGACGCAATTAATCCAAGAACGATAGGACAGGCTAGTCGTATTCCTGGTGTCTCTCCGGCAGATATAAATGTTTTATTAATTATGATGGGTCGTTAATGTTCCACGTGGAACAAAAAAGCATTGCAATGGACTTAAAAAAATATATTCGTGAAGTTCCTGATTTTCCACATCAAGGAATAGGGTTTAAGGATATAACTACCATGTTGAAGAATCATGAAGCATTTGGATATGTTGTAGATAGTATTACAAATGTGTTTAGGGATAAACAGATTACAAAGGTAGTTTCGCTGGAGTCGCGTGGCTTCATTATTGGAGGTGCTCTGGCCTATCATTTAAAAGCTGGATTTGTTCCTATTCGGAAAAGTGGAAAGCTTCCTGCAAAAACCGTATCAATGGATTATGAATTGGAATATGGTACCGATCGTATTGAATTACATGAAGACGCACTTGATTCGGATGATATAGTTTTGATTCACGATGACCTTTTGGCTACCGGTGGTACTGCGTTGGCAGCCCTTATGCTTGTTCAGAAGTTAAATGTAAAGAAGGTTTATTTTAGCTTTATTTGTGATTTATCATTTATTATAACTCCACAAAAGGATCTTATTAGAGATTACGATAACCACATCTTGGTTTCATATTAATCTGGAATATTCTTGAGAGCCGTGCATTTCAATAAGAATTGGGATTCCCTAAAGTCCATACTGAGAACACTTCCTGAGGAGCCAGGAATATATCAGTATTTTGATGACCGGGGTACGATTATTTATATTGGAAAAGCAAAAAACTTAAGAAAACGGGTTAGTTCATACTTCACAAAAAGTCCCGAGAATCGAAAGACAGCTATGCTTGTAAGGAATATTTCTGACATCAAGCATATGGTTGTTGATTCGGAAGAAGATGCACTCTTGCTTGAGAATAACTTCATCAAGAAGTATCAGCCCAGATATAATATCAGATTAAAGGATGACAAAACATATCCATGGATTTGCATCAAAAATGAGCGATTCCCTAGGGTGATTAAAACCAGGAATGTCGTCAGGGACGGTTCTACTTATTTTGGGCCTTATACTTCATGGTTAACTGTCAGTACCTTCCTTGATTTATTCAAAAAACTGTATAGGCTACGTACCTGTAACTATAATTTGAGTAATGAGAATGTCGGGAATAGGAAGTATAAATTATGTCTGGAGTATCATATTGGTAATTGTAAGGGCCCCTGTGAGGACCTTGTCAGTGAAGCTGAATATAATTTGGGCATTGATGATATAAAGGATATTCTCAAAGGAAATATATCCGGTGTAATAAAGTATTTAAAGGATCAAATGAACCAATACGCTGGGGAATATCGCTTTGAAGATGCTCATTTAATCAAGGAGAAAATTACTATTCTTGAGAAGTATCAAAGCCGGTCGACGGTTGTAAGTACCACAATTACCGATGTCGATGTATTTACGATCGATTCTGATGAGAATGTGGCGATTATTAATTACCTAAAGATAATAAGGGGTGCAATTGTTCAAACTTTTACGATTGAGTTAAAGAAGCGTCTTGACGAGTCGGATCATGATCTTCTTGTACTTGGAATGATTGAAATTCGCCAGAAAATTCACAGTAATGCCAGGGAGATTCTGTTGCCCTTTAAAATTGACCTCGTACTTAATAATGTCAAATTTACTGTACCAATAAAAGGAGACAAGAAAAAACTTATTGATTTGTCTCACCGAAACGCAAAGTACTACCGTTTAGATTTGATTAAACAGCAAGTTCTTACCAATTCGCAGAAAATACCGGCATCAAAGAGAATATTGGAAGGATTACAAAAGGATCTTCAGTTAAAGGAAATACCAAAACGAATTGAATGTTTTGATAACAGTAACCTTCAGGGATCTAATCCGGTTGCTGCCTGTGTTGTTTTTATTGAAGGAAAGCCTGCAAAGAGAGAGTATCGTCATTACAATGTGAAAACTGTTGAGGGACCCAATGATTTTGCTTCCATGGCAGAAATTGTAACGAGAAGATATAAACGACAGATGGAAGAGAATCAGCCATTGCCACAATTAATCGTCATAGATGGGGGAAAAGGTCAGTTATCATCAGCTGTACAAGCGCTTGAAAATCTAAACCTGCGAGGGAGTATTTCCATTATTGGTATTGCAAAACGGTTGGAAGAAATCTATTTCCCAAATGACCAAATTCCGGTTTACTTGGATAAAAAGTCAGAATCGCTTCGTCTGATTCAGCAGCTCAGAGATGAGGCACATCGGTTTGGCATTACCTTTCATCGTCAAAAAAGATCAGCCGATTTTATTAAAAATGAACTTCAGTCGATATCCGGAATTGGCGAGAATACATCAAAAAAACTACTTCAAAAATTCAAATCAGTCAAAAATATCCAAAATCTTACCTTACCTGAATTGATTGTGGAAATAGGTCCCAGCAAGGCTGAAAAGGTGTGGAATCACTTTCATAAGGCACCAGATTTGGCTAGTTGAAAAATTTGGATAGACGCGAAAAGATGCTTATATGCTTGATATATAGAATTATAATATTTTATTAACATATTGTATCTAATTTGAGGACTCTTTAAAGGACAGCCTTATCAATTGTCAGGTTTAAATTGGATTTAGCTATCCAACTATTTGAATAAAACAATAAAACTGAGATTTTTTGATTGTGATAAATGTACTAAGAGTTCCTATTTGAAATGGATTTAATAAAGTATACTGTAAAAGTAATACTGGATTTGTATCAGAAAATGTTATTTTGATCTTCAGGGGACGAGCGTAAGAATTAAATGAGAAATTACTCTTTGGAAAAATGTTTCACGTGGAAATTCAACTAATTGGATTTGCTATCCTGTTTGGAACGTTTTAGTATGCTGGCCTGTATTTTTGATCCGCTTCAAGTAAACCCAGATAACTGATAAATCGTGTTTCTGCTATCTCTCCCGTCACCACTGCTTCCTTTACGGCACATCCGGGTTCATGAGTATGGGAGCAGTTATTGTATTGGCATTTTTCGGAAATACGAAATATTTCCGGAAAATAATGGGATATCTCCCAGGATTCCATTTCAAGCATTCCAAATGCCTTTATCCCTGGAGTATCAATGATATATCCACCGAAATCAAGCTCAAATAATTCTGAAAACGTGGTTGTATGTTTGCCGGTTTCATGATAATCCGATATCTCACGCGTCTTTAGGTTCAGATTGGGCTGAATGGTATTGATGATGGTTGATTTGCCCACTCCGCTATGACCATTGAATACGCTGATTTTATCTTTCATTAACTCCCGTAGCTCATTCAGGCCGGTTTTTTGAGTTGCTGACATCTTGATACAGACATAACCAATTGACAGATAGGTTTCTACAAGTTGGAGTAGCCTGTCGGTCTGCTCTTGGTTATACCTGTCTGTTTTATTGAACAGAATGACAACGGGTATTCGATATGCCTCTGCCGAGGCCAGAAAACGGTCAATAAAAGTGGTAGTTGTTACAGGATAGTTAATTGTTGCTATCAGAAAGGCCTGGTCAATGTTAGCCGCAATGATATGAGCTTGCTTTGATAAGTTCTGTGATCTTCGTATGATGTAGTTTTTTCTTTCCTCAATGGAAAAAATGAGTCCAACAGGTCTATTTTGGTCCTTGCTGTCTTTTTCACGGTATTCAAAACTCACATGATCGCCAACAGCCACAGGATTGGTTGTTTTAAGGCCTTTGAGCCTTAAATTCCCCTTTATTTTGCATTCGTAACGGTTTCCTTCTTCATCTTTTACCGTATACCAGCTACCTGTTGATTTTACTACTAATCCTTGTTTCAAAGCCTTAATAATTAAAACAAAACCCTCGCGCTTTACCTCATTCCAAAATAAAACAATGAACCTGGTATGAGTGCATAGCGGAGGGTTGCTCTCTTTGCAAAGTTAACCTATTCGGGATTTTAATCCCAATTCAGAATGATTTTTCCACAATTACCTTGTTCCATGATTTCAAATGCTTCCTGGAATCGGTCAGCCGGAAACCGGTGCGTAATAATTTGTGAAATATCAAGTCCCGATAAAAGCATCATCTCCATTTGATACCAGGTTTCATACATTTCCCTTCCATAAATACCCTTTAGGGTCAATCCTTTGAAAATCAACTTGCTCCAGTTGATCTGTGTAGAAGTTGGCAATAATCCCAGAAGGCTTATTTTTCCGCCGTTATACATATTGTTTACCATATCATTGAAGGCAGCGGGTGAACCGGAACATTCAAGACCTATATCAAAGCCACCAACCATATGTAAGGTGCCCATTTTTTCTTTCAGGAGCTCCTTGGTAGGATCAATTACCATCGTAGCACCCATTTTCATGGCCAACTCACGACGATATGGACTCAGATCGGTACCTACCACGTTGCGTGCACCGGCAAATTTACAAATAGCTGCAGCCATCGCTCCAATAGGGCCACCTATACCCGTAATCAACACATCTTCTCCTAAAAGAGGAAATGACAAGGCAGTGTGGGTGGCATTGCCCAGGGGATCCATAATGGCAAGTATTTCATCAGGGATCCTGGAGTCAATTTTAAGGACGTTTTTCGCTGGTACGGCAAGGTATTCTGCAAATCCTCCGTCACGGCTGACTCCGATACCAATTGTGTTGTCGCAGATATGCTGGCGCCCGCGACGGCAATTTCGACAATATCCACAGGCAATATGTCCTTCAACGGTTACTCTCTCTCCGATTTTGACGCCTTGAACCTCATCACCGACTTCAACCACATGTCCCATGTATTCATGACCGATTATGACAGGCGTTTTTATTGCGCCTTGTGCCCATTCATCCCATTTGTATATATGCAGGTCGGTTCCACATATGGCCGATTTGCTGATTTTTATCAAAACATCATTCGGGCCGGGTTGCGGAACAGGTACATCCTCCATCCAAATTCCCTTTTCCGGTTTGCTTTTCACCAATGCTTTCATGTCCGTATTTTTTAAAGTATTATAGTCAAAAATCAGGTAACCTGGTTCGACAAATCAGTTTTATTTGGATTTGCCTGGTAAAAACTGAACTGCACAACAAACCTTATGGCACCAGAATAACGGGCGAAATTTAAAATTATTCCCGAATCTGAATCCTATCAAATGTCATTCATTTTTGATGATTAGAGGATCATCTGGCCGCAGGATTCAAAATAAGGTGTTTTCCCGAAATGTATCGTACGGGATACCAGGCAGCAAGAAATCCGATGGAAAGAACAACTGCCGTTATCAACGCAAGATCAATTGGATCTATCTTTACCGGGTAGGCCGTAATTACAAATGAACCATTTCCTGGTAACGTGATCCATTGAAAATGAATTTGGGCCAAACTGACCATGATTCCCAAAAATAAACCGGCGAATACTCCGGTAACTGTTATCAACCATCCCTCATAAAGAAAAATTTTACGAATCAGTGAAGGTGATGCACCCATCGACCTGAGAATGGCAATATCATCTTTCTTGTCGATAATCAAAAGTGAAAGGCTTCCAAGGATATTGAATGAAGCGATCACCAGAATAAATACCAGAATCAGATAGGTTGCCCATTTTTCGGATTGCATGGTTTTATAAAGCATGTCGTGTTGCTGGTATTTGTTTTTGACATGAAATTGTTCTCCGAGCAAGTTCTTAAGTTGATCGCTGACTGTTGAAACAGAAACATTATCCTCCAACCTGATTTCAATGGCACTTACCATATCACCAGTTTCGAATAGGTTCCTGGCAAATGACAACGGAACAAAAACGTACCGGTTATCAACCTCTTCCAACAATGAGAATACTCCGGAAGGGAGGATATAATCGTGATTAAGGGAGTTGGCCAGGTTAACGGATGTACGAATACCTTTTTTGGGCACATAGATATGAAGGGGATCGTTAAAATTAAGGTTCATGCCCAGATTGGACGCAACACCTTGCCCTGGAACCGCATATTGAATCCCGTTCTGGTCAAGGAGAAAGGTCCCGTCGATCATCAGTTCATCAATTCCTGTTGTATTCGCAAAGTTTGTAGGTACCCCTTTAACAGTGGCAATAAATTGTCGTGTTTCATATTTAAGCAAGGCATTCTCCTCAATAACAAAAGAGAAGTCTGCAATCCCGGGAACCTTGTGTTGAATACTGTCGCTGAAAAATGTCGGATCGAAAAGTTTTCCTTCAACAGGTGTAATTTTCAGGTCAGGATCTAGTATGCTGAAATAAGATCGTATAAGGTCATTGAATCCATTAAATACCGACAATACCACCACCAGGGCAAATGTACCTACCGTTACACCTGCCACCGATATCCCGGAAATTATATTGATGATATTCTGTTTTTTCTTGGATATCAGGTACCTGCGGGCTATGAATAGAGGAAGATTCAACTCTTTAATAGTTTGTCAATCTTTTCGAGGTAATCCAAACTATCATCAATAAAGAATTCCAGTTCCGGAATGATCCTGACCTGCTTAGCAATTTTGTTTCCAATAATGCCCCTAACCTGTTTACTGATAGTTTGGATGTGTTTAAGCGTATCTTTTGCACGATCATTTGGATAGATACTTAAGTAGCAACGGGCCAGCGAAAGGTCGGAGGTGACCCTTACGGTGGTAACGCTGACCAATAATCCATTGAAATCAGAGCGTAGCTCCTTGAGAAATATCTCTGCAAGTTCCTTTTGAATGAGGCGGGAGACTTTATTTTGTCTGGTGGAAAACTGTTCCATGTTGAGATTTTATTTGAATTCAAAAGTACGTTTTTTAAACGTAAATGGTTTCTATGGTTCAGAAGTCAATTAAGCAGGTGAATTGCCTTTCATTATTTGCATGACATGAATGATGATGTTATGGAAGATAACAGCCAAACGGGTGATAACCTATTGATAACTTGTTCATAACTATGGATATAGAGCAGTACTTATCCTATTGCAGGTAGTTTATAAATTGTAATTTTATTGTGGTTCTTAACCACAATTTTGTGTATTCAGGACCTGTACGAAAGAAAATATGATCGATGTAAATATAATATAGCCAGGTTGTTAATCTTAAATACCCAATAATTTGAGGATATGATAATGTTAAAATTCTTTAAATAGATTGATTAAAAACTATTTTTGCGTCACAAATCTAAAATGAAAAATTGTATGAATAAACAAGTTAGAAAGCTATCAGTGATTCTGCTCTTGCTGTTCTTCAGTGTTACAGCAGCATGGTCACAGGTCACTACTTCTGGAATGAACGGATTTGTTACCAGTGATCAGGGAGAAAAATTACCGGGAGCTACTGTCGTTGCTGTGCACGAGCCTTCTGGAACCAAGTATGGTACCATAACCAATGCCGAGGGTAAATTTAACCTTCAGGGTATGAGGCCTGGTGGCCCTTATCGAGTTGAAATCTCGTTTATAGGTTATGCAAAAAAAACCTATACTGATGTTCGGCTTTATCTGGGTGAAGCATTTGTTCTGGATGCCACTTTGGAAGAAAGCAATGTTGATGTGGGTGAGGTGACAATTGTTGGAAGAAAAGCCTCCGCTTTTCAGACCGACAAAACAGGTGCCACCACCAATATTTCCAATGAGCAACTAAATGCAATGCCTACAATCAGCCGTAGCATTTCAGACATTGCCCGGATTTCTCCTTATGCAAATGGCATGAGCTTCGCTGGCGGTGATGGTCGTTCCACTAACTTTACGGTCGATGGTGCCAATTTCAATAATAACTTTGGTTTGAGTTCAAACCTTCCTGGTGGTGGTAATCCTATTTCACTGGATGCCATTGAGGAAGTGCAGGTTGTGATTGCTCCCTTTGATGTTCGTCAGACCAATTTTATCGGTGGTGGTATCAATGCCATTACCAAATCGGGAACAAATACTTTCAGGGGTTCTGCCTATACTTATTTTAACAACCAGAATCTACGTGGTAACAAAATTGGTGATGTCGATTTTGGCGAACGTGATAAAGAATCAAGGACTGTTTATGGTGCCACATTGGGTGGTCCCATCATCAAGAACAAACTGTTCTTCTTTGTGAACGGTGAATATGAAGTTCGTCCCGGTCAGGTTGTATCCTGGAGGCCTTCCGATAATGGTGTAGCCAATGCTGATCTTTCCATTTCCCGCACAAGTAAAGCAGATATGGAAAGGGTCAGACAACATTTAATCAATAATTATGGTTACGATCCGGGCTCATATGATAACTATCCTGCTGATGAGAGCAACCGTAAACTTTTGGCCCGCATCGACTGGAACATCAATGAAGCCAATAAATTAAGCTTACGTTACAATTATACAAAGAACCAGGCCTGGAATGCCACCAATGGCAACTCTACCGACGCTGGTTTCCGTAACAGCTCAATGAACCGTATCTCGCAATATTCGATGGCTTTCTCAAATTCATTGTATTCGATGGACAACATCGTCAACTCATTTTCAGTGGATTTGAACAGTCGTTTTTCTGATAAAGTATCCAATCAGTTCATAACCACCTATTCAAAAATCAAAGATATGCGTGGTTCCAATTCTTCACCCTTCCCATTTATTGATATAATGGCTGGAGTTACTGAAGATGGGCGCCAGATACTTGAACCCTATATGTCTGCCGGTTATGAATTGTTCACCTGGAACAATGGTGTCAACAATAACATTTTCAACATTATCGATAACGTAACTTTTTACCTGAGCAACCATAAGGTCACTGCCGGTGTCAGCTATGAATACCAGATGGCCAACAACAGCTACATGCGTAATGGTACTGGTTATTATCGCTACGCAAGTGTCGACGATTTCCTGAATCAGGCTGCTCCGAGAGACTTTGCCCTGACTTACGGTTATGCAGGCGAGACTAATCCAGCCGCGGAAGTTGCATTTAATCAGTTTGGTCTCTATGGTCAGGATGAATGGAACGTTGCCTCAGGTTTTAAACTTACCTATGGTTTGCGTGCCGACTACATTAACTATGTTGATAATATCATCCGTAACAATGCCATTTATAATCTCGATTTTGGTGGCCGGAAAATTGATACAGGCGAATGGCCAACAGCTAAAGTACAGCTTTCACCCCGTGTCGGTTTCACCTGGGATGTAAATGGTGACCAAACATTTAAGCTGCGTGGAGGTACTGGTATTTTCACCGGAAGGCTTCCTTTGGTATTCTTCACCAATATGCCAACCAACTCCGGTATGGTTCAAGGTAGCTATGCCGCAGTTACCCGTTACAGCTCAAATGGTACCATCACCAGTGTTGATCCTAAACTGGCATCTCTCGCAGGTAAGATGATTACTGATGTAAATGAAATGATCGATAAGCTCGGTCTGCAAAATACAATCACTCCTGAGCAGGGTGCATTGCCACGTGACATTAATGCCATTGATCCTGATTTCAGGATGCCGCAGGTTTGGAAATCTTCTCTTGCAGCTGATTTTGAGATACCTGTTTCTTTCCCAATGTCAGTAACCGTAGAAGGTATTTATACCAAACACCTCAATGATGTGATGCTCGAAAACTATGACCTTAAAAAGCCTGACAATTCGTGGCAGAGGTTTAGTGGATCGGATGACAGATATATTTATCCGGCAAGGGCAAGTTTAACCTACAACAGCAGAAATGCATATGTACTTGCCAACAACAGCGAAGGATGGGGTGCAACCGCAAACATCACGATTACTGCCGAACCGGTTGAAGATTTTAACCTGATGGCAGCCTATACCTTGACCGAGTCAAAGGAAATCTCTGGTATGCCCGGTAGCAATGCCGCATCAGCATATAATGGTTTGTACCAGATCGATGGACCACACCTGCCATTGGTGCAGAGATCACAGTATGTCGTGCCTCACAAAGCCATCGCATCTGCCTCTTACAGGCTTCCATATGCCAACAACCATATGGCAACCACCATTAACCTGTTCTATTCCGGATCTTCTTCCGGTGGTTATAGCTTTACCTACACCAACGACATGAATGGTGATGGTTATGCAACCGACCTCATATATATTCCGAAAGAAAAAGGTGAAGTAAAATTCATTAGCCAGGCAGATGAAGATGCTTTCTTCAAGTTCATTGAGCAGGATAAATACCTTAGCAAACGTCAGGGTGACTATGCAGAAGCTTACTCAGCCAGGGCGCCTTGGGTGCATAGGTTTGACCTTCGTTTTGCCCAGGACTTCAGCATTCAAACAGGTGGTATGACCAATACCCTGCAGTTCAGTCTCGATTTCCTGAATTTTGGTAACCTGATCAATAACAAATGGGGAGTAGGCAAGAACATGTATGATGCTAATAATGGTAGCATATTGAAATATGAAGGAAAAGATGCCAATAATGTGCCTAGCTTCTCAATGGTGAAAGGTTCTGATGGTAACTTCCTCTCTGAAACTTATTCAACTTATTACAACTATAACCAGACCTGGCGCTTACAGATAGGTGTGCGCTATTTCTTCTAGATCGTAAGTTGTTTATATAAAATTGGGCTGTCCCGGATTCCGGGGCAGCTTTTTTTTTGCATCTTCCTGAACTGTGGGATCAATTTTCATCTACGATTCTTGGTTGGTAGATACCGTTTTACACATTTTGTTTTTGAAGTGATCATTGGAAGATTAATCTAATTTGAGATTTCCGGGCGTGTTCTCAATTATTTTCTCCGGATTTTAAATAGGCATTAATAGATTAAATGATAAAATACTACCCCCCAAACGTCAATCTTAAGTGCAAATGTTTCCAAAGTATACTTTCATTGGTATTTAGAGAAATGTATAAATAACACATAATCAGTGATATATAAATTATATTGAGATTTTTATATAAAATTTACTACTATGTGTAGCAAAGTACCATTAAAAATATATATATTTGTAGTACCTAATTCCGAGTAAGAAAAGGTAGAATCTTAAAAAAAGTTCCTTGCAGTTTGTAACGAAAGATAAACAGTGTCGTCATAGATTCAAATATCAGAGAAAACAGAAACAGTTTAAAGCAACGAAGCAAATTCAGAAACAACTAAAAACAAAGTCATGAAAACAATCAACAATGTTCAGAAAACAGTAAAACCGGTAATCACGACCCTTGCTCTTATCCTTATTTTAGGGACATCGATGGTTACCTCAGCCACAAACAGCAAAACCAATACGGCCTCAAAGTCAAAGAAGATGATGAATTTTCAGATTCCTGCCGAAGAACAGGATGCAACTCTCTCAATTGAATTATGGATGATCAGCGATTCTTGTTTTGACATCAATGATGAGTCAAAATTACCGGAAGCGTCAAAAAATCTGCTTGAATCCGGAAAAGTATTTGACATAGCCATCCTGGAAGAGAAAGCCATTGATCCGAAACTGGAACTTGAATCCTGGATGACTTCAACCAATCATTGGAAATAGAAAAATGTTTAATATCCTAACCGGTCAATCGACCTGAATGAATGAGAATGTATAACAATGTGGGATAATAAAGATCCCCGGAATCAGAAAGGAAATGAAATTATGAAGATTGAAAACACAAAGGCACAGATGAGAAAGGGCGTACTCGAGTACTGCATCCTTCTTGTGCTCGATGGAAAGCCCCTCTATGCCAGTGATATTATTCAGGAACTGAAAGAGGGAAAAATGATTGTAGTGGAGGGAACCCTTTATCCTCTTCTTACACGTCTGAAAAACGATGGATTGCTGACCTACAAATGGGAGGAATCAACCCAGGGTCCCCCTCGCAAGTATTATGAACTGACAAACGAAGGCCGACAGTTTCTTGGTGAATTGGAAGAATCGTGGTGTGAATTGGTCGAAGCCGTCAGCAAAATTAAGACACATAAATCCTAACAAACAGATTAATACAGAAAATCATGAAAAAGACATTCACTATTAATATCAGTGGCACCCTCTTCCATATCGAGGAGGATGCATATGAAAAACTCCAGGGGTATTTTCTTAAACTTAAAAACCATTTCGGCAATGAAGCCGAAGGAAAGGAAATCATCACTGACATTGAAGGCCGTGTGGCTGAATTATTTATCGAAAAGACCAAGGGAGATAATAAAATTATCACCCTCGAGATGATCGAAGAAGTAATTTCAGTGATGGGTACACCTGAAGATTTTATGGAACAGGATGCCGATGAATCTTACGTGGGTACACCCACCAAAAGGAAAAAAAGACTCTATCGCAGTCCCGACAGCCGTGTACTGGCTGGTGTTTGCGGTGGTTTGGGTGCTTATTTCAAGATGGATCCCGTTATTGTCAGAATCATTTTTGTATTGCTCTTTTTTGCCAATGGTGTTGGATTGCTGGCCTACCTGATCCTTTGGATTGCGGTACCTAAAGCAAGGACAACTTCCCAGCTCCTGGAAATGAAAGGAGAAGAGGTAACAGTTTCCAATATTCAAAGGACGATTCGTGATCAGGTACAGGAAAATCCTGTGACTATGACCGGACAGGAAGATCAGGTTACTGGTGAGGGTACTTCGCAAAATTTTTCTGCACCTCAGGATTACCAATCCCGTAAAAAAGAATCTGATGCATCAGCAGAAGCCGGACGTGCCATTCTAAGGGTCATTGCTGTCATTTTTGGAGCCTTTTTTGTCATTACCGGTGCCTTGGGACTCATTGGACTTATTTCTACTGTTATTATCGGCCAATCAGTAATGGGGAGCTGGCCTCTCGTTTGGAGTCCTGATATTCATGTCTCCGGGTTCTTTGGTCATTTTATTTCACCCGAAGCCTTGACCCTGGGCATGATTTCAATAGCGTTGCTGACAGGATTGCCTTTGCTGGCCATCCTCTTTATCGGAACAAAATTGATATTCAGATATAAATCGAATAACTCCGCAATTGCGTTGGGAATGGTCGGTGTTTGGCTGGTTGCCCTTATGATTCTCATTTTTGTGTCAGCCGGACAGGTTGGCAATTATAAAAGCCAGACAACCCTGACCAATACCGAAACGATCGTGTGTGAGCCTTGCCCCACTCTCTTCATCAATCTGGGTGAAGATAAATACAGTGATTATTATGAAGTGGACTGGGATATCGATAAGTTTAAGGTTGTCAATGTAGATGGTGAGAATTTGATATTGGGACAGCCCCGATTTGATATCGAACCTTCAGGTACCGATGAAATTGTAATGGTTTTCAGAAAGAGGGCAAGAGGCAAAAACCATGATGATGCTGTTCTGAATATAAATGACATGGTGTACCATTACCAGGTCACCGACTCACTCATTTCTCTTGATCCATGGTTTCTTACCGGAAAAGAGAGCAAATGGCGTGACCAAAGACTTGATATCATCCTGAAACTGCCTGTTGGCAAGACGGTATATCTTGACCAAGAGCTTGAAGATATCATTTATGATATCGATAATGTTTCAAATACCTTGGATGAAGATATGATTGGGAAATTCTGGACAATGAAACCCGAAGGTCTTATGATGCTGCAGGATTCTGTTTCAGCAACTTCTGTTACACCTTGATAATATTTTGATAAATCAATTATAGCCGGCACTGACCGGCTATTTTTTTTAGAACCAGGAATAAATGACTTCGGGATTCACGTCCAATCCCAGTTGCTGGTGTATTCTTTCAACACTTTCATAGGTGTGCGGTAAGCCGGTCAGTTCATGTGCCAGGTTATCAATGATTTTTGATGAATAAAAGTCACCTTCGATCCTTACATTCATAAAACGGCATTTTTCAATTTCCGCATGAATCTCTAACGTGCATCCATTCAATTTTGCCTCATTTTTAAATGAGTAAGCCGGACTATACCCAAATTGCCATTCCCATGTTTCAAACTTCTCGTTGGCCAGCCTGTTGATTATTTCGATATCATCTTTAGAGAATTGGTACTTTTTGTTTTTACCTGAGCTATTCAATTGATAATTCATGATTACATCAATAAACTGCTCAATTGGCAATGGTTCCTTCATGAATTCGGTTATATTGGCCACTACACTCCGGTTTGATTGAACAGCTTTTCCTGTATACTTTCCTGGTTTAACCCTGATGGCATTTCCCAGGTTATCCAGGTCAGATTGATAGAGAAGCGTTCCATGGTGAAGAACCCGGTTTTTAAATACATGCTCCGCATTCCCTGAGATTTTTCGGCCCTCGACCAACAGGTCATTTCTTCCTGATGTTTCTGCCTGGATACCCATTTGGGCCAGAGCCTCAACGATGGGCCTCGTAAAGCGGCTGAAACTGATTTCTTGAGGTCCTGCAACATTGAGGATAAATGTGAAATTCACATTTCCACGATCATGGAAAACAGTACCTCCCCCGGAAATTCTACGGGCTATTTTTATTCCTCGCTCCCTGGTATACCGATAATCAATCTCTCCCATGGCATTCTGGTGTTTGCCGACTACTACGGTATCATTGCTCTGCCAAAGCATGAAAATATCATCCTGAAAGTTTCTGAGCAGGTATTCTTCGGATGCCAGACAGAAATATGGATTATCGGTTTCGGGAAGAATACAAAGCATAATCAATGGAATTTATGATGGCGAAGTTAAAACTTTACCTCACAAATTCCACTGTAATTCGTTCATCAGAATTCTACAATTATCCCAATGGATGGCAATAATGTTCCCGACGTATTTTTAACAGATCGCAACTGGTATCGCTGACCGTTGTCAGTCAGGATAAAATTTCCCTGATCATCGGTATCGCGAACGACTATATCCTGTTGCTCAGATTGGAAATTATAGAAGTTCTGAAAATCGATGTAAAATTTGGCAGTAGCTTTATTCAGATAGTATGCTTTGTCAATTCTGAGGTCGAGTTGATGGAAAGGCTTAAATCGCAATGAATTGATTCTTTCATAATCAAGATAAGGTGCACCGGTAAGGTTCCAAGCACTGACCAGGGAACTTTTATCCAAATCCCATGGCGTATAGGGGAGGGCACCCACATAACGCCAGCGTGTCCCGATTCGCCAATTGCGTTTCAATTCCTTGGTTGATGTCAGGACCAGCAGATGTTTGCTGTCCCAGCTCGAAGGAATATAATTTTTTTCAGGCCCCGCGAATTCACTTCTGACCAGAGTATAGGAGAGGTTCATATTGAATCCCTTACCACTCGTAATTCGAGTCTGGAATTCCATACCATAGGCCCTACCCGATGATGCTGAAATGAGTTCTTCATCTCCAATCACACCAAAGTCAGCGCCCCTGTTGGCAAGACTGATGGAATCATTAATGGAATATGGATAATCTGAATAGTTTTTCAGAAAGAACTCCGTTGAAAACAGGATATTCGAGTTTGGCCTGAATTCCACTCCCCCAATGATATGGTCAGCAGCAATATACTTGATCTTGTTGTTCTTGTTTACAAGCTCATTGTTCACCATAAATCCAAGGGTTGTATATGCGGGCAGCTGGTAATAGCGACCTGTACTGAAGTTCAGGCTCCAAAGGGGTGAAAGGTTATAGGAAGCCGAAAATCTGGGTGAAAATTGTTCCAGAAGATTATTCATCTCATCCGAATAGTTATTTGCGTCGGCCCTGAATCCCATGGATAATGAAAGCCTGTCATCGAAAAAGTATTTGCTGGCTTGTGCAAAAATGCCCCACTTTAAAATATTCAGATCAGTTTTATATATTATCTCTGTCACCTCGTTGTTATAAAAACGTTTTCCCCAAGTATCATTCAGATAAGTTGAATACTCAAGTGAAGCTCCAAAATTAAGCCTGAAACCATCCAGTCTTGTATTGTTTTCGAATCTGAATTTGTTCTCAATTTCTTCTGAAACAAAGTCGTACATTTTGTTATCAGGAGAGGAATCATCGTTGTCAAGAAATTTATAGGCACCGTTATTCAGATGGTTGCGACTTAGGACAACTGTCTGGAAACTGTTTTCCCGGAAGTGTTTGTAAACGGCCCCAACGGTATATGTCCACTGTTCATTGACTGGAATCGAGCTCAGTATAAATTTTTGCTGATCGTCGGGATCTTTTATTTTCAGGTTCAGGTCAAAAACATCGATTGCGCCCAATCCTACAAAAGTAAGTTCATTTTTCTTGTCGAACCGGGTCCTAAGCTTGAACTGGAAATCGTTGAAATTGGGAAGAAAAGGAAGCTCGAGAATCCCAAAAAGGAATTCAAGGTAAGAGCGTCTTGCCGAAACAATAAATGTTGTCTTTTCACCGATAGGTCCGTCGAGGGTGGCTGAAAGTTCAGAAGCTCCCACTGAGCCCCGGAATTTAAGCTTGTCCTGGTTTCCGTCAACCTGGAAAAATTCAAGTACCCCACTTAGGGCATTTCCACGGTTTGCCGGGAATGCACCGGAATAGTAATTCACTTCCCTGAGGAAGTCGGCATTTAATATGCCCACGGGACCTCCTGAGGCGCCCTGTGTTGCAAAATGGTTGATGTTGGGTACTTCCACCCCGTCGAGATAAAAACGGCTCTCAGAAGGCCCTCCGCCGCGAATGATGATATCATTCCTGAAGGCAGGGGTGCTTTGCACTCCGGGGAAAGATTGTATGACCCTGCTGATGTCGCGATTGGCGCCCGGACTGTTTTCAATTTCTCCTATACCTATGGTTCGAAGTGAAACCGGACTTTCTTCTGTTTTTCTGAAAGGAGAGGCTGTAACGGTAACTTCGTCAATCTGCAGGTCTGTTGATTCCATCGGAATGTCAACATTGGCAATACGTGCACTGCTGACTTCAATTTCAGGGGAAACAGCCTGCTTGTAGCCCACAAAAGATGCCTGCAGCCTGATAAATCCTGCGTTCAGTCCGGTAATGATAAAATTTCCGTTGAGGTCCGAAACCGCTCCGGTCTGAGTACCGTCAACAATGATATTAACGAAAGGAAGTGGTTCGTTACTGACAGCATCAAATACCCTGCCTCTGACAGAAGCATTTTGGGCGTTTATGAATCCTGTGCCGGAAAGGATGGCTAACAGGATCAATAGTATTCTGAAGTTCATTAGTTGATTTTTTGGATTGAGATTGAATAAATGATTTCCCTGGCTGTAGTGATTTGCGTGAGATCAGTGTAAAGCTTACCGCTTGATCCGTTTGGCTCACCATGTCCGATAGGATTGAGATAAAGTCTTTCATCACTATCCGGATCAACCGTGACAGCATAGACAATGGATGGCTGCAGAGAAGTCATGTAATTGGTGTCTTCCGGATACAATGAGTTTGTATAAAATTTGTTGGAGTCCCATGGTTGGTTTACTTCCATCAGTATCCTGAACTTACCATTTTGTATCTTGCCTTGGGCTGTTTTCAGGCGATAGCTTCCCGGGGGGGTGGCTGAGGTGACCGCATCGGGCATGGGGGAATCCGATGAAGGAATATATAAGCCATCCGGGGCTTTTACGCCTCTTTGGTGGGCCCAAAAGGGAAGACTTGCAGGCCTTCGCGCCTCACCTGGTCGGTCACTCCATTTCCCTGGTGATACTGAACCATGGGCATAAGTCCCTGTACCAACATAACGTGTGATAAAGAGTGTTTCGATGTAATTCCCTTCCAGATCTTCAGTCCAGACCACCATGCTGGGATGGTTGTGCTCAGGGCCTTTGATAACTTCAATCTGGTATTTGTTACCCAATGCATTTGCATTTGTAATAACCTCTATGATATCATTCTCCGGTATTCTGCCCGAAACACAGGCGGTCAGAAAGAGAGGAATCATGAATTTTAAATATCTCATTTCTGGTTTGTTTAATGTTTCAATTTCAATATTAAACATTAATGTTGATCTAAAGTTCAAAACTTATAAATATTTTTGTCGGTGAAATCACATGTAATCATATGAGGGTTGTAGTTCAGCGGGTCAGTTCGGCGCAGGTGGCCGTTAATGGGAAAACCACGGCTAACATTGGCAAGGGTTTATTGATTCTATTAGGTGTTTCAGAGGCTGATGATGAATCGGATGTTGAGTGGTTGGTGAAGAAAACCTCACAACTCCGGATTTTCGATGATGAAAACGGAGTCATGAACCTGCCCATTACGGACATTCATGGCGATGTAATCGTAGTCAGCCAGTTCACCCTTCATGCCAGTACAAAAAAAGGAAACCGCCCTTCATACATTCGTGCTGCCAGGCCCGAGACGGCAATTCCGTTGTATGAAATGTTTGTGGCGGGTATGTCGTAAATATTGGGAAGGCCTGTCGGTACCGGTATTTTTGGGGCACAAATGGATGTTTCCCTGGTGAATGACGGTCCGGTCACGGTTATCATGGATTCACGTGACCGTGATTTTTAATTTCTGCTTGATTAAACTACTTTTGTAATAAAGAGAAAGCACTGTGACACAACAAATCACACTTTTGGAAGCACAACAACAAGTCGACCAGTGGATTCGACAGATTGGTGTGCGATATTTCAGTGAACTCACAAATATGGCCATCCTGACGGAAGAAGTCGGAGAGCTCGCCAGGATCATGGCTCGTACCTATGGAGACCAGTCTTTCAAGGATTCTGACCTGAATCGCAATATTGCCGATGAAATGGCTGATGTACTCTGGGTATTGATTTGTCTTGCAAATCAGACTGGGGTTGATCTTACACAGGCGTTTTATCAAAATCTCGAAAAAAAGACCCAACGGGATGCCGAAAGGCACATGAATAATGAAAAACTTAAAAAGTGACGATATGAATTTTCCGCCCATCCCCATCAATACCTCAACATTGACCGAACAAGCCAGCAAATATGTTGAAACCGCGAATCTGAATAGTGATGTCGAGTTGATGAAACTGGCTTTTTCATGTATCGACCTGACCACGCTGAATGCTACTGATACAGTTTCCGGAGTAGCCCGTTTCACCGGGAAAGTCAATTCGTTTTCGACCCAATATCCTGAAATGAAAAATGTTGCAGCCATATGTGTATATCCTAATATGGCCAATGTGGTTCGCGAAAACCTGGCTGTTCCCGGAGTACATGTTGCCGCCGTTGCGGGAGGATTCCCCTCCTCCATGACTTTTAAGTCTCTTAAGGTGGAAGAGGCAAGGCTTGCCGTGATTGAAGGATCTGATGAAATTGATATTGTCATTCCCCTATGGGCATTCCTGGAAGAGAATTACGATTACTGTAAGGGTGAAATCAGGGCGATCAAGGATGCAATTGGGGATACTCACCTAAAAGTTATCCTGGAAAGTGGAGTATTGACGTCTGATCAGGTTTGGGCTGCTTCCATTCTTGCACTTCAGGCGGGTGCCGACTTTATCAAGACTTCAACAGGTAAACTGCCCACAGCCGCAACCCCGGAAGCTGCCATCGTTATGTGCCACGCCCTTAAATTCTGGTACGAAACAACCGGACAAAAGCGTGGTTTCAAGCCGGCCGGTGGTATTGCCACCACCCGGGATGCCATGGTTTACCTGACCATTGTTAAAGATATTCTGGGTGAAGAATGGCTGAATCCGGAGCTTTTCAGACTGGGTGCCAGCAGATTGGCCAATCATTTATTGAGCGATATCCTGAAAGGGGAGATAGCTCATTTTTAATTTGACCTGAATTGTTAATTGAAAATCCGATGGAAGTGACAGGATACTTTTTCCATCGGATTTTTTTAGTCTAACCTTGACAAGATTATTTCTTTCGGGTGGTCACGTAATTCATGAGTTCGATCAGTGAGCTTCGGGCTTCGCTTTCAGGAAACTCCATCAGGCCGCTGATTGCCTTTTCCTTAAATTCATTCATCATTTCGGAGGCATAATCAATTCCACCCTTATCAATCACCAGCTTAACCAATTCCCTTACGGTGGCGGTATTTGTGTTCTTTTTCCGGATCATGGCCAGTATTCTTTTTTTCTCTGCCGGTTCTGACTGATTTAGCACATAAAGGAGGGGCAATGTGATTTTCTTCTCCTTAATGTCATTTCCGGTAGGTTTACCTATGATGCCCTTATCCTGATAATCGAAAATATCGTCCTTAATCTGAAACGCGATGCCTGCATCCTGTCCGATACGGTACATTTTCTCAATGATTTCAGGATCTGAGGTTGTACTGGAGGCTCCTATGGCCATGCTGGTGGCAATCAGGGAGGCTGTTTTTTTTCGGATAATTTCAAAATAGGTTTCCGAGTCAATGTCCAGCTTCCTGCTTTTCTTGATTTGCAGGATTTCTCCTTCACTCATATCCTGAACAGCCCTTGAAATAAGCTGTAAAAATCCATATTGCTGATGTTTTAGCTGTAGAAGCAATCCTTGGGCGAGAATGAAATCACCTACCAAAACCGCCAGTTTGTTTTTCCAAAGGGCGTTGACCGAAAAAACCCCACGTCGCTCGTATGATTCATCCACCACGTCATCGTGAACAAGGGTTGCAGTGTGAAGCAATTCGACCGAGCAGGCGGCAACTTGTGCCAAATGATTGGTTTGTCCGAAAAGTCTGGCTGATAAAAAAACGAACATGGGACGGAGCTGTTTACCCTTGGTACGGTAAAGGTAATTGAGGATGGTATTCAACAGAGGTACTTCACCTTTCAATGATTCTTTGAAAAAAGGTTCAAAATCAATTAACTCCTGTTGAATTGGCTCCTGTATTTTTTGTAAAGTCCTCATCTCCGTCGTTCTATGAAAAACTGATTTCAGGATAAATTATCTATTCAAATTGTTGATGACTTCTCCTGAATTCAATATGCCGGACAAATTTATCCAATTCTGTCATATTTTATTCAAAAATGTGCCTTCGTGTTCTTTCATTACTGGAAATGCGGGTATTTTCAGGAGAAAATATGTTAAAATAATAAGGGATCCTGAAAGATCAGGTACCAGGGGAGAGGGATTTATTGCGTTTCTGGAAAAACCGGACTTTTCTCTTCCATTTACCGGGAACCCAAAGCCATTCATCATCCACCTCTTTCCAATATCCCGAATTCCAGACCTTGCCCTTCGGTGGGATAACCCATGCAGGGCCAAGCCAGATGTACATGTGTGATGGCCTGTGCCATGCCCATCTTCCGGGAAGCATAATATATTCAGGTCCAGGTTTGGGAGAAATCTTCATGTCAACTTTGGGTGGAATGGGTTTTTCTTTTACCCTAACCTGGCTTTGAGCTTCTCCAGCCATGATGATCATACCCATGATTAATCCTAATGAAATAAGATAAATTCTGACAGGAGTGATTGATATTTTTACGAAAACCTTCATAATAATTCAATGCATTGCTTTTCCATATTAAAGGCTTGTGCCTTCAGAGCCAGATATCCTGCTTTCCAGAAGCATCAGCTGTTTATCATCCACTGTCCGGAACCATTCCTGCATTTTCAGCCTGGCTTTTTGTCTGATATCTTCAGTAATGGCTGAGGAAATCTGCGAAAGTGCGTAAATCAAGACCCCGAGATCATCCGTGAATCCCAGTATGGGTGTAAGGTCAGGAACAGCATCTGTGGGTAGGATAAAATATCCCAATGCAGCTCCAATCGTCAACTTCTTTTTCAGTTCTATTCCCGGGTCCTTCATCATGTAAAAGAGGAGCAACACGGCATATACAACCTGTTGTCCGGCTGATTTTGCAAAGTCGCCCATTTTTTTCCATAAGGCATTTTCATTGAAATATTTCCGGTAAGGGTTTTTCATGTAATGTCAGCTTAATGCAATATCTGAATAATCAACATGCATGCCAGAATATTTTTCTTCAATCCGGTTCAGAAGATCCTCAACTTCATTAGTTGTTTCAGCCCTGAGCAAAGCGATTTTCAGGTCCCTGAAATCGGGAAGATGCGGGAAATACTTCGCCAGGTGACGTCTCATTTCAAGAATTCCGCGTCTTTCATCATCCTTCCATTCGATGCTAAGCTTTAATTGCTCCCTGACGTTTTGCGCAACTTCTGCAACTGATGGAGGAGCCAGTAATTCTCCGGTTGCGAAGTAGTGCTTAATTTCCTTGAAAATCCATGGCCTTCCTATGGCCGGTCGGCCGATCATCAATCCGTCAACCCCAGTTTGCCTAAGTAACTCTGCCGCCCTTACGGGTCCCTTTATATCACCGTTTCCAATGATCGGGATATTGATTCGGGGATCGTTCTTGACCTCTCCGATCAGGGTCCAGTCTGCTTCGCCCGAATAGAATTGTTCTCGGGTGCGGCCATGAATGGCAAGTGCGGCAATCCCGGCATCCTGAAGTCTCATCGCCGCCTCAAGAACAGGTTTTTGGGAATCGTCCCAGCCCAGACGAGTTTTAGCCGTAACAGGTAAACTAACAGCTTTGACAATAGCCTCAGCCATTGCCTGCATCCTGGGCAAATCAAGTAACATGGCTGCTCCGGCTCCACGTCGCACGATCTTTTTGACCGGGCAACCAAAGTTGATGTCAAGAAAATCTGGCCCTGCTTCTTCGGCAACCCGGGCGGCCATTACCATCGCTTCAATGTCATGACCGTAAATCTGTATGGCCACAGGCCTGTCGAAATCGAACAAGGTCATTTTGTGCCTTGTTTTTTTTACATTTCTGGCTAGAGCATCCGATGAAACAAATTCGGTATACATGACATCTGCGCCGTACTTTTTGCACATGTACCGGAAGGATTTATAAGTTACATCCTCCATGGGTGCCAGAAACAGTGGCATTTTTCCAAGATCTGAATTTCCTATTTTCATAATAGTACCAATGACCGGTAAAATTAATGGTTTGACGCAACATATCCGTAGGATTCAACGTCTTAATGAAAAAACATATGAAAGCCCGGGGATCCATACTGCTTTTCTTTCTCCTCATATTTAGTTCGTGCCGTGAGGAAATGCCCTGCAACCATTTCAACTTTGGCAGTGAAACCGTTATGTTGGCCGATGAGACCTATTGTTCCGAAAATTTGGAACTCACCATGCAGGTTGAAGAGATTAATGAAAGTCGCTGTCCGGAAGGAGTGGAGTGTATTTGGGCAGGACAGGTAAGTGTATCGTTTGACCTGAAAGGCGATATTGACGGAAAACTTCAGCTGGCATCTCTCATGCATCCTTTGGATACTATAGGGGATTACACGTTTCAGCTTGTCAGGGTGGATCCGTATCCGAAATACAAACAACCCCTTGAAAGATCGGATTATCGGATTACCTTGATAATCGACAGGCTTAACTAACACTAAAAATATGCTCAGCCAGGATTTTCAATCCTATAATTATCAGTATGATTCCTCCCAGAATGATACTTCTGTGGCTCTTCTCCCCTGAAATTTTCTTGCCAAACAGCATACCCAGCATGGCAGCAATGAACGTGACTGCACCAATAATTCCGGAAGGCAAGAATATGTTGGTATCCATAAATCCGAAACTTAGGCCAACAATCAGGGCATCAATGCTGGTGGCTACCGAAACCCCCAGGATAAACCTCATTCGCATTGGATTAAATTCCTGTCGTTCATGAAAAGGCTTCATGCCTTCTATTATCATTTTAATACCAATAAAGGAGAGCAGAATAAAGGCGATCCAGTGATCATAGGCAGATATCAGGTTTTTCAGGGATATGCCTATCAGCCAACCGATAACCGGAAATGCAGCCTGAAAAAAAGCCAGAAAAAAGGCCACATAACATGCCTGTTGAAACCTGATCTCTCGCTTCATGATGCCAAACGAGACGGAAACGGCAAAGCTGTCAAAACTCAAGCCAATCCCTAAAAGAAGGAATGTTACAAACTGAAGGTAACTCATGCTGACAATTGAACCGCAAAAATAGATCTTCGTAACAAAATGGAAGGCTTTGTCTGAAAAAAAATGTAATGCCACTGTTATAAAAATGATGGATACTCGTTAATAAGAGAGAATGACAACGGAGGATTTTAAGCAACGGATGATGCCTTTTGCTTGCAGACTTTATCCAATGATGAAAAGGATACTGGGCAGCGATGAGGATACCAGGGATGCCATGCAGGAACTGATGATCCGGTTGTGGAACAAAAGGAAGGAACTGGATGATTGCCTGAATCTGGGTGCCTATGTCGCCGTTGCCGCACGAAATTTTTGTTACGATGTGCGGAAACGAAAAAAGCTTCCATCATCAGACTATTCTGTTGAAGTTTTGATACCGGGAATGAATTCGGAGCTTCAGCAGGAAGCGAGTGAAAAGCTATATTGGGTCCATCAGGTAATCGCCCGGCTCCCCGAAAAATACCGGGAAGTTTTGCTGATGAGAGAAATAGATGGGTTATCGATCGAGGAGATTCATCATTTGACAGGTTATGAAATGCCCTATATAAGGGTTTTGCTTTCGAGGTCAAGGACAAAGGTGAGAGAGGAAATTGAAAAGATTTACAATTATGAAAAAAGAACTATCCATACTGCTTGATAAATATTACAAGGGAGAAACCAACCTCGAGGAAGAAAAAACCATCCGGGAAGAGGTTTCCGAAATGACGGAATCAGATTCTGTCCGTGATGTTTTTGCCTATTACAATTCGGCAGAAAAGGTTCCTGAGGAAGTATTGGAGGAGATTTTTGAAAGCCTCGAAAAGAAGGGAAAGAAGAGACGTTTGCCTTCCTGGATATACCCTGCCACTGCTGCGGCCGCTTCGCTGATTTTCTTTATGATGGCCTGGGGTATTCACCAGAACAAGATAAACAGGGAACAGCAGTTTGCATTGATGGAGGACGCATTGGCCAGTGTTGCCAACGGATTGCAACCAGCTGAAGAAGAACAGGAAATGCTCGTTCTCTGGGTCGATGAAAATGTTGAAATCATTATAAATTAAAATATAAAGCCATGAAAACAATTATTCTATCCATTTGTATCCTGATTTCTGCCTTAAACCTGCATGCGCAGGACCTCTTTGGCAGCCTTACTGGTAAATACGCCAATCAGGAAGGATTCAGTGCCACCCATCTGACCAATGACCTTTTTGATCTTTACCTGAAGAAAAAACAGGTTGAACCTGGTTCGGCCGTCTATGAAACCTTGAAAAAGCTAAACCGGATTACGGTAATTTCACAAAATTCTTTTGGTGCTCAGGAAAACCAGGGCAAGATGAAAGAAACCCTTTCCGCCGTTCAGGATGAAATCATGAATTATTACAAAGATCCCGCCTTTTCACTATTGAAGACAGAGAACAGAATGGGTGAGGTGATCAAGGTTTATTTAAAAAAGAACGGGGATAAAGTCAATACACTCAGCATGGTTTCCTCGTCTCCAACTCGTCTCACCATGGTTGAACTGTCAGGAGACATTGATCTTACCAGAGTTTCCGATATTTCGGGTGCCTTGAATGTCAGGGGCCTTGAGAACCTGAACAAGATTAACGGGACATCAAACACTTTTGTCTTTCAGGGTGTGGACATGAACCAGCTGGAAGATCAGCGCATTTTCTGGGAGCAATATTCCGATAACCTGAAGGACCTCCCATATCCACAGATGAACATCGAAATGTTAAGAAGACAAAAGGAGTTGACCGAGAAACACAATGAAATGACCGAGAAACATCGCGAGATTGTCATAAAACAACAGGAATTGGCCAATAAATACGGAAGACAACCTATTTTTCTCTCGACTCCTGGCGATACCAATGTCGTTTATTATATCAATGACAAAAAGGTCGATTCCGAAAAATTTAAGTCCATCAATCCGGAAGATATCGAAAGTGTTTCTGTGATTAAAGCCGAACAGGGTAAGAAAAACAAGAAGTCGGAAATCAGGATCATCACCCGTAAAAAGTAACTTGTCAGTTGGGAAATACAAAACGAGAGGCCAAAAAATAAAGGGCCTTGCCATTAATATAAAAAGGCCGTGAAAAAATCTTTCACGGCCTTTTTTATTGTTGGAGTCTTTTTATTGTAAAAGCTTGGAATAAGTGATGACAAACTTAACTCCCTGGGCACTGTTGCTTCCCTTCAACACAGCCCTTCGCATCTGGTTGTTTTTAAAGTATGGTGTCAGATAAAAACCATTGTTGTCATTCTCGCCATCAATGATACTCTGGAAATGCTGGGTAATATTGAAGCGATAAGTGAAATCGTTGTAAAGGTATCCACCATAATAGGGCTGGTAAAAAGAATGATCCCTTGGAAGGGTTTCCTGACCTGTCTTGCTGATATATGTCAGTAACAACTGTGAAGGCAAGGGATATTTCCTGAATAGTGAGGCAGTAGTATCGACCTGGAAGATCAATTCAGCCTTATTAACCGCAATGTTTGTAGAGTCTTTCCACGATTCAAGTCCGGGAATAAATATCTTGGATTGCAATCCTCCTGTAGACTGGACATAAATCAGCGTGTCAGTCACTGTTTCCTGATTCATGTTTTGGTAAAAGGCAGTTTGTGAATAGTCGTGTTTGAAACTGTTTACCCGTGCACTAAAGCTGGTGACAAAATAGGTCTTACTTTTCTTGACGGTATCATTCCGGTAGTATAACACCAACCCTGATCCCTCAAAGGATGAGGTAGGCAACAGGTCAAGAGAAACAATGGCACCCCCTGCATCGACTTGTTCCGATTGGATATAGAGTCCCTTGAAGTACTCGAGAAAAACTTCGTTGTTAATCATGTCGAGAGAATCGGCATTGATCAGCTTCTGGGCCAGGGATTGATCGAGATGCACCTCCACCAGCTGGTAAAGCGTATCCTTGTATATGGAATCCAAAGCCACCTTCGGTTTGAAATTATATTCGGCCAAAGGGGTTGTGGAGGCCAGTTGAGCCAGATCAACATTATCGTAATATCGGGCATCGGGATCTATGCTGCTGGTCAGTTCATAGAATTTTAGCCTCTGTGTTGTAGCGGTATCACCATAGACAGAGTTATAGTAAAAGTAAAATTTGATGGAATCCACTACCAGATCAGTACCGAAATCGGGAAATGAAGAAAGACGTAACTGTAAAGCCAGGTCAATGGAAGTTTTTCCAAATACCGGATCATTCATGCTACCCAAAAGACTGAAGGCAGCCTCATCAGTTGAGACTGAATCATCGATAACGGTAAATGCCTTGATTTCATCTTTTATAACGACATTACCTACCGATACAAGGTCGGAAGATGGTAACAGTTCCATGCCGACATCGCCCGGTTCGTTACATGAGGTTATGAAAAGGGAGGCAACAAAAATATATATAACTGTTTTCCAAATGTTTCTTGTTCTGTTCATGGCCAATGCTAACAAAGTTTATGCTTCCCAAAAATAAGCTAATTCCTTACAACTTATCGTAAAAATCGTTGTAACTGTCAATATAGTCCTCTTTAGATTGAAATGGGAGGAATAACTTATTGGATTCATTGATATAACTGGCAACCTCGGGACGAATGTGTTCAGATCCCTGAATGACCGCATCCGCAAAATGAATGGCGAATTTACTCACATTTTCAAATGTCGGATTTTCGAGCAGTTTGGTATCGCTTTGAGTTATGCCCTTGACAACCAGTTTTTTTCTGAAGTTTTTATCCAGGGATCCGGGAAACTCATCATTGTAAACCGAATAGATGACTTTCGATTGGCTGAAGAGTGGATCGTCGTGGTAATATTTTTTGATATAGGCAGGAACAAGGGAGGTAAGCCAACCGTGGCAATGTATGATATCGGGTGCCCATCGCAATTTTATGACGGTTTCGAGCACGCCTCTTGCATAAAAAATTGCACGCTCATCGTTGTCTTCAAAATAGTTGCCATTGTCATCGGTCAGAACATTCTTCCTGTGAAAATAGTCCTCGTTATCGATGAAATATACCTGCATCCTGGCTGCCTGTATTGAGGCAACCTTAATAATCAGCGGATGATCTGTGTCATTGATGACAAGGTTCATTCCTGAAAGCCGGATGACTTCATGCAGCTGATTTCTTCTTTCATTTACACATCCGTACCGGGGCATAAAAGTTCTGATTTCCCGGCCTCTTTCCTGTACTCCCTGAGGTAAATACCGCGAAATTTCCGACATTTCACTTTCGGGCAGATAGGGGGTAATTTCCTGAGAAATGTAAAGAATTCTTTTACTTTCCATTAATCGTTTCTAAATGTTGAAAAAGCGTTGCAAAATTAACTAAAATATCTGTAATATCAATTTTATGCAGCAAATCAATTGGTTAGAAATATATTCATGTCATAAAACCATAAATGTTGTATTTTTGCCTGCGTAAAAATGATCGGTATGGAAATCATCTATACTTTAAATAAACTTACCGAAAAATTATCGCAGCTTCGTCGAAAGGGGCTTATAGGATTTGTTCCCACCATGGGGGCACTGCATCAGGGTCATATTTCGCTTGTACAACGTGCTGCCTCTGAAAATGATACAGTGGTGGTCAGCATTTTCGTGAATCCTACCCAGTTTAACGACAAAAAGGATTTGGAACGTTATCCAAGAAATCTTGAAGCTGACATTAAGTTGCTCAGTGACCAAGGGTGTCATGTCGTTTTTGCTCCCAGGGTCGATGAGGTATATCCTGAACCTGACACCCGCATTTTTGACTTTGGGCATATGGATAAGGTCATGGAAGGTAAATTCAGGCCCGGACATTTTAATGGTGTCGCTCAGGTCGTAAGCCGGCTATTTGATATGGTCAAACCTGATCGTGCCTATTTTGGACTGAAAGATTTTCAGCAATTGGCCATCATCCAAAATATGGTACAACAATTGCAGCTACCGGTTGAAATTGTCCCTTGTCCGATTATCAGGGAACCAAACGGACTGGCCATGAGCTCGAGAAATGAACTCTTGTCCTGCGAGGAGAGGGAGAATGCCGCTGAGATCTTTAATATGCTAAGTCATGCTGGCGAATGGAGTAATTCAAAATCGGTTCACGAAGTGGAAAAGTCCATAGCTTCAGGAATCAACCGGAATCCATATCTTGAAACCGAATATGTTGAAATTGTGGATGCAGATACACTTGAAATGGTAACTGACTGGCAACAGCCGGGCCGAAAAGTGGTTTGCGTTGCCGTTTGGTGTGGAAAGGTGAGGTTGATTGATAATTACTTGATTGGATAGGGAGGAAGAGAATGATTATTGAAGTATGTAAGTCGAAAATACATAAGGTCACCGTTACGGAAGCAAACCTTCAATATGTTGGAAGCATAACCATTGATGAGGATCTCATGGATGCAGCAAACATGATAGAAAATGAAAAGGTGCAGGTGGTCAATATCAACAACGGGGAACGACTTGAAACTTATATCATCAAGGGTGAAAGGGGTTCTGGCGTCATATGCCTGAATGGTCCGGCCGCCCGGAAAGTGGCTGTTGGGGATGTGGTCATCATTATTTCATACGCCCAGATGGATTTTGAGGAAGCAAGAAATTTCAAGCCCTGGATCGTTTTCCCCGATACTGAAACGAACCGGCTTCCCTGATTTTAGATCCTTTCTGTGATTGAGCCAAGAAAAAGTGGGGGTGAAATTCTGACATGAATTTTACCCCCATTTTTTTCCTTACCTGAATTCCTTCCCAAATTTGCATTTCTTCAGCATGCATATTTCCTTATAGACAGGCATCATATAGATTACCCCTTTGGTTCAGGTTCTGTATTTTGATATATATTCCAATGTTATATATTAGTTGAAAGATAGTATCAACTATTCGAGAACTATTGTATAAGTATTCCATATCTATTTCAAATACGACCCTGAGAGGAAGTTGATCCTGATTTAATTCAAAACAGGTATTGAATTCCCTGATTATCCTGATTAATGGGTTTGCCCCTCATCTTATGGCGAATCATTTGAAATTACCTTTTAATGCCTTGAATGGCGGTTGTATCGATATCTGATCTACTTTTATGGCTATCTTCGAAATAAAACTTTTAATATGACCAATAAGGAAATCATTGCCGAAAAGATATTTCCCGATTTTAAATCTTTCGCTGCCACGGTGAAGCGTTGGAAAAAAAGTGGCGATGCCATCGTTTTTACGAATGGTTGTTTTGATTTGGTACACATGGGTCATGTCGATTATCTGTCAAAGGCAGCCGATATGGGTGATCGGCTTATCATCGGATTGAATTCTGATCAATCGGTAAGGCGATTAAAGGGTAGCAAGCGACCTTATATCGATGAACAGGCAAGGGCATTTCTACTGGCAGGTCTGTTTTTTGTTGATGCTGTTGTTTTGTTTGATGAGGATACCCCTGAAATGTTGATTTCACAAATCCTTCCTGATATCCTGGTGAAGGGAAATGATTACGGGATCAAGGAAATTGCCGGGCATGAAACGGTACTGAGCCATGGTGGAAAAGTCGAAACCATTTCTTTGGTTCCTGGATATTCCACATCTTCCATTGTTGAAAAGATCATTCAAAATCATGAGTAAGGTCAAAACTGTATTTCTTTGTCAGAATTGTGGGGCAGGTTCCCCCAAATGGATTGGGAAATGCCCTTCATGCGGAGAATGGAACACCTATGTCGAGGAAATTGTATCATCTTCCAAAAGTCAGGCATCCGGACCACCCACCTTAACCGGAAACAGGCCGTTGCTGCTGGATGAGATATCCAACGAAAGGCAGGAGCGGATCAATACGGACATGGGTGAGTTTAACCGTGTTCTGGGTGGTGGATTGGTTCCGGGAAGTGTTGTTCTGATTGGAGGGGAACCTGGGGTAGGTAAATCGACACTGGTTCTCCAGTTTGCCCTGGCCCTGAAAGGAAAAAAAGTCTTATACGCATCGGGTGAAGAGAGTCTTCAGCAGATTAAACTTCGCGCCCAACGGCTCAAACTGGCCAGCCCTTCTTGCAAATTCATTTCCGAAACTTCACTTGAGATGCTTCTTGCCCATGTCGAAACCGAGAAACCCGACATCCTGGTTGTCGATTCAATCCAGACAATCTCGGCCGATGTGATTGAATCTTCACCGGGTTCGGTAGTGCAGGTTCGGGAATGTGCTTCTGCCATTTTAAAGTATGCCAAGAAAAACCATGTGGCAGTTCTGCTTATCGGACATATCAATAAGGAAGGAAGCATTGCAGGTCCCAAGGTCTTGGAGCACATTGTGGATACCGTGATCCAGTTCGAAGGTGATTCACAGTATATGTACCGAATTCTGCGGGCTGTAAAAAACCGGTTTGGATCAACGTCAGAATTGGGAATATTTGAAATGCGGCAGACCGGTCTTGTTGAAATTCCCAATCCATCTGAACATCTGATTCCGCATGGTGGTTCTGAGGTAAGTGGTACTGCCATTGCAGCCACTATAGAAGGCGCCAGGCCTTTTCTGGTCGAGATACAGGCTCTCGTGAGCAGTGCTGCCTATGGAACACCTCAGCGGTCCTCGACTGGTTTTGACCTTCGAAGGCTTGGTATGTTGCTGGCTGTTCTTGAAAAACGTGCCGGATTCAAACTGATCTCAAAGGATGTATTCCTGAATATTGCCGGTGGACTAAAAATCAGTGATCCTGCCACCGACCTGGCTGTGCTGGTTTCAATCCTTTCTTCAAATCTTGATTTGGCCATACCTCATCATAATTGCTTCGCAGGAGAGGTGGGACTGACCGGTGAAATCAGGGCTGTCAACCGGATAGAACAGCGTATTTCAGAAGCTGCCAGGCTCGGATTCAAGAGGATATTTGTTCCCCGGTACAGCAAAGGATTCGATCTGACGGGCCTTGAAATTGAAGTTGTAAAAGTCGGCCAAGTGGGTGATGTTTTCAAAAAGCTTTTTCATTGAGGTTTCCGTTTAGGGTGAGGTTCATTTTTCAATGCGCTTGAATTATTAGTACCTTTGCAGAGCGTTAACATGAAATGTTTATGGTTTCGAAATTCAGGATAGTGATACTGGTTTTTTTACTGGGATGGATCTTAACCTCCTGTGAGAAGCCTGTTGTGGAAAAGCCCAAAGATCTGGTTTCCAAGGATAAAATGATCGACATGCTTACCGATATCCATATTTCTGAATCGATGTATCAGACGCGACGTTACACCTCTCAGGACATGCGCAAGATCACTGAGGCTGACCTGTATTACTCGGTTCTGAAAAAGTATGATGTTCCAGATTCTACATTTGAACGCTCCCTGATATACTATTCCAGTCTTCCCAAGGAATATGAAAGAATTTACTCCAAGGTTTTGAGCCGCCTTGGCGAGATGGAACAGGAAATCAATAACCAGAAACAACAACCCGTTGATATAAACGTCCAGTAAAAATGTTCAGGAAGTATTCCGCTACCTGGATTATGCCTTTGGATCGACCACCCATCAAGAATGGGATCGTGGTTGTAGATAACGATGGCACCATTCTCGAGGTTATCGACACGGGTGGAAAGGTAAATGAGCAAGAGCGACTGGAGTACCATTCTGGTATTTTGGTTCCTGGTTTTGTAAATGCACACTGTCATCTCGAGCTTTCATGGATGAAAGGCCTGATTCCCGAAAAAATCGGATTGGTCTCATTTATCGGGGAAATAAACAAACTTAGGAAAGATGTATCGGAGAAGGATGTCCTAAAAGCTGCCCGAAATGCAGATGTGCGAATGTACCATGATGGTATTTCACTGACTGGCGATATCTCCAATTCATCAATAACGGCCGATATCAAGGCAAAAAGCCGAATTTCGTGGTATAATTTTGTGGAAGTCTTTGGATTTCATCCATCCCGCGCTGACAGGGCATTAGATATGGCGATGGAGATTTGGGGAGAATATAACCGGTTGGGTTTAAAAGCATCCATAGTGCCCCATGCTCCTTATTCAGTATCGGAATCATTGTTTAAAAAGCTGGACCTCCTGGATGATGTTAAAGGGGGTGTCGTTTCAATACATAACCAGGAGAGTCATGATGAGGATCGGTTTTTTAAGTCAGGTGATGGCAGGTTGCCTTTTCATTATAGCCAGAATCTGGGATTGGATATATCTCACTGGAAACCGACCGGCCAGTCGTCACTTCGATCTGTTTTGCCATACCTGAATTCCAATAAAAGCCTCCTTTTGGTGCACAATACCTTTATGGAGGAGAATGATTTGTCATATCTCATTAAAACTCGGGATTCTGAGAATACCTATCTTGTTCTTTGTCCGGCGGCCAACCTTTATATCGAAGATAAACTTCCCCCTTTGGATCTTTTCCGGCACTATAGAATGAAAATCTGCCTGGGTACCGATAGCCTGGCATCAAATCATTCGCTTTCCATATTGAATGAAATGCTGATTTTACAGGAGAACTTCCCCGATATCCATTTGTCGGAAATGTTATCCTGGGCATGCCTGAATGGAGCCAAAGCTTTAGGCATGGAGCATCAGTTTGGTTCAATCACTCCCGGAAAGAAACCGGGACTGGCATTAATCAAGGGAGCTGATTTGCAGGAATTGAGACTGACAAAGCGAAGCAGTGTCAAAAGGTTGGCTTAAATCATTTGGTTTATTTCAGGTTTGATTGGGAAGACCCTTCCGGTCTGAAACCTTCAATTTTATTAGTTTTGCATTTTCTGCCTCTTATGGGAACATTTTTGTTTGATAAAATCATTTTCGGCCCGGTGATCAGCCGGCGGTTGGGAGTTTCACTAGGCATTAACCTGTTGCCAGTCGATACAAAGGTATGTTCGTTCGACTGCATTTATTGTGAATGCGGCTGGACTCCGGACAAGTATACCAAGAAGGTGGTACTTCCATCCCGTGATGAAGTTAAACAGAGGCTGGAAGAGAAACTTCAGGAAATGGCTGATAACAATCAACTTCCTGACGTGATTACCTTTGCCGGCAACGGGGAACCCACCATGCATCCCGAATTTGCAGGCATAATCGATGATACGCTTGAGATGCGTTCACGGTATTCCCCTTCCGCCAGGATAGCGGTTCTTTCCAATGCCACGATGCTACATAAGGAAGAGGTTTTCAGGGCCTTATTAAAAGTGGATGATAATATTCAGAAGCTGGATTCAGCTTTTGAAGAAACCATCAGGCTGATTGACAATCCAAGGGGCAGGTTCAATCTTGGGAAGGTTGTCGGACAGCTGGAGTCCTTTAAGGGGAAAGTGATTATCCAAACTATGTTTCTGCGGGGATCCTGGAAAGGTGTGGATTTTGACAATACGACTGATCAGGAGATTGATGCCTGGCTTGAGCTGGTTAAAAAAATCGCTCCATCGCAGGTGATGATCTATACCATTGCCAGGGATACCCCCGCTGATACCTTACGTAAAGTTTCATTTGATGATCTGGAAAGGATTGCAAAAAGGATCAGGGGAGAGGGCATTGCCGTACAGGTATCTGAATAAAAAAACTGCCCATTTGAATACGGGCAGTTTACACAGTAGTTAGTTTTCATCAGAAAGAAGGTGCATATTGCCTGAAAATCAGGTCTTCAATACGCAAAAATAATCATAGCGTTGTTTTGTACCATTCCGATTCCCTTCCAAGCCATCTGATTCCGGCCACAAAACCTTTCAGTTTCAGGACATCACCTTCAAGCCAGGCGTAGCAATCGTATGTTTTCCCCGATTTGGGGTCATAGATTTTTCCATCACTCCACTCCTTTTTCCCTGAATTGTATACAAAACCATCCAGGATCTGCAGCCCGACAAGGGATCTGTTCTGCAGTTTTGTGTCTGGATTTTTGTCATCAACAGGGGGGTTTCCGTTCACATATTTTTCGGGAATCATGTAAACGATCGTCCCGATAAATTTGCCATTTTTCTTTTCAACCTTAATTTTTGTGGTTTTTTCATCGTTCCACCAGATACCTTGGATATCTTCGGCTTTCTGGGCCAGGGCAGTCATTGAATAAACTGCGAGAAACAACAGAATCAGAATTCTTTTCATTGTACACGGCATTAATTTTCAGTATCCGTTCAGCAAGTATCTCCTTTTTCAGCTTGTCCCGACATATCAGGTTTCTGGCAGATCCTGGATGGAAATCGGGCATGTTGCAATGATGGATTATCAAGTTGTACATGAACGGACGATGCGAATTTAATGATTTTATAATCAATGCTTCATTTTCGGGGTAAAAAACTCAATTTGCTCATAATTAATTTGTTAATTTTATATTTCAAATTTTATGCTGTTTGTTTGGTTGTAAAAGGCATCCCTGAATACATAAAAACTCTTCTTGTCAACATTAAAGGAAAAACTTTGTTTGAAAAACTTTATGTTCCGTTTGAAAAGTCTGCTTAATTAATTTCAAATACTATGAGATTTCTAAAAACTTTGGGTTGGGTCATGTTGGTCCTTATCCTCTTGGTAGGATTGTCGGTCTTCATTTTTTCGGGTTTCCTGAAAAAGGCTTCTGTTCCCGATTACAATGCAAAAAGGATCATTCCTTCCATCGAGGAGAAGGTCACAGTTTACCGCGACACATTCGGGATACCGCACATTTATGCCAAATCCGAGCGGGATGTTTACCGTGCAGCCGGATATGTCATGGCACAGGACAGGATGTGGCAGATGGACCTTTATCGACGTGTAACCATGGGTAGGTTATCAGAGATTTTTGGTGCCGATATGATAGGGACCGACCTATTGATGAGATCACTCCGGATTCAGCAAAAATCCGAAAAATTGCTTGAAGATATTGATCCTGATGTGAAAAAGGCCCTTGAGTACTATGCAGAGGGCGTGAACCATTATATACAAAAGCACACACTCCCTCCCGAATTTAAGATCCTGGGTTATCATCCCGAAACATGGGAACCGGTACACTCCATTAACTTGATAGGTTTTATGGCATGGGATCTTACCACTCCCTGGCAAAATGAAGTTATCCTGCATCAGTTACGTCAGGCTTTGGGTGATTCAATCTACCAGGCTTTTATTCCTGACATGTCCAAACATCCGGCTTCCATCATTTCAGAATCTGTTACTGAAGAACCTGTTGATTTGGGATTGCTCACAGATGCTTCCGAGAAACTTAGAGATTTGGGCATTGAATTTTTCCATGGCAGCAATAACTGGGCTGTTTCGGGAGCCAAAAGCACCACAGGTACTCCCATGCTTGCCAACGACATGCATCTAGGTTTCAATATCCCGGGAATCTGGTACCAGATGCATTTGGTAGCCGGAGAAAGCCTGAATGTTACTGGGGTTGTACTGCCTGGCCAACCTTTCGTCATTTCAGGTCATAATGATTCGATTGCATGGGGAATGACCAACGTGATGGTCGATGATATGGATTTTTACCTTGAGACACTGAATGATGATAGTACCCAATATTTTTTGGATGGTGTCTGGAAAGATTTGGAAGTGGAAAAAGTGAGTATCGCCGTTAAGGGTATGGATCCTGTTGATAGGGTTATACGTTATACCCACAGGGGGCCTCTGATTAACCAGTTAAAACCCTATGATGGTCCGGCAGTTTCAATGAGATGGATTGGCAATGAGTGGAGTAATGAACTCCGATCCGTATATCTGTTGAACAGGGCATCAAACTGGAGTGATTTCAGGGATGCCGTAAAAACATTCATTTCTGTGAGCCAGAATATTGTATATGCCGATCATCTGGGCAATATCGGTATGCAGATTTCGGCTGGAATACCCATCAGGAAGGATGATATTTATGGGTTCTATCCGGGCGATACAACATCTTATGACTGGCAAGGGCTTGTACCTTTTGAAGATTTGCCATTTGAATTCAATCCTGCCCGTGGTTATGTTTCATCGGCAAACAATAAAACCATCGATGAATCTTATCCTCATAAAATTAGCCACTGGTTTGATATGCCAAACCGTATCCATCGGATCAGGGAGTTGCTGGAAGCAAAGGAGAAGTTATCTCCTGAAGATTTTCAGCTGATCCAGACTGACCAAACATCTGTCTTGGCAAGGGATTTCCTCGGTTATGCCTTGGGGCGTCTGGACTCGGTGACGGAATGGAATCAAACGGAAAAACGTGCTATCACCAGTCTGAAGGAATGGGATTTTGAGTTGACGACCGAAAGTGTGGCAGCCACGATTTTTGAATTGTATTACAGAAAGTCTATGGAGAACCTGGTTAAGGATGAACTGCCGGCAGAATTGTTTGGCACTCTCTTGGGAAGCCGGACGCTGATGCAGAATCTTTTGGTCAATCTGATCGAAGATCCCCATAGTCCGTTGATCGATATCATCCATACCGAAAGGAAAGAATCCATGAAGGATATTCTCGAAATTTCCTTCCGCGAAACCATAAGTGAGCTCAGTTCAACATTATCTTCTAATCCGGAAGAATGGAAATGGGGATCAGTTCACACCTTTACATTGCGACATCCATTGGCATCTGTCAAGATTCTTGACCGGTTCTTTAAACTAAACCGTGGTCCATTTCCTGTGCCGGGTAGCTTTCATACGGTAGCACCCTATTCCTATTCGTACAGGAGACCATATGATGTCAATCATGGTGCCTCACAGCGACACATTTATGTTACAGGTAACTGGGATATGTCAAAAACCGTCATTCCCACGGGAACTTCGGGAATACCTTCAAGCCCTCATTACTGCGACCAGACACATCTGTACCTGGATGGAAAGTATCATGATGATCCTTTCTCGAGAGACGCGGTGTTGCAACAAAGCAAGTTTAAAATGGAAATAACAGGTATCCCAAAATAGAAAAGGTGCCGGCATCATTAAATGCCGGCACCTTTTTATTGAATTTACACCTTACATAATACGCCTCTGAATCAGAATGAAATCCCTGTAGGCCTTAACCAAATTGATGGAATGCAACAGCAGATTTTTTGTTTCGGATAAAGTGTTGAAGAAGAGAATCGAATTTCGGGTGTTTACCTCACGGTTTTTGATACGCTTAATCTGGACTTTTTCGATTTCGAGCAAAAGACTAACCATGGCAACCCTTTTGGCAATCAATTCTTCAATGGCATCGAACTTGTTTTCTTTGACAATATGGAGTGCAAAGTTGTAGAATTCGTCTATTTCAATCATCAACTTCCTGATCTCTTCCGATTGGGATTCATTGAAAGGTTTATGCTGGTTTTCAAGATGCTCGGCCAGGGGAAGGGTAATGAAATTGAGTGAATGGGCCATTTCCCTCTGATAGTCAATGACCTGAACATAGAAATGCCCCGAGTCAACATCAACCTTTTTCATTTTGGAAATGGAATCCAGGATCTTGTTTTTTTGCTTTTTGGTTTTCCTGTTCAGTTCATCTTTCATTTCCAAGGCCTCCCGCATATGAACGATGTCGTCCTTGATGAAATTTTCCAGTGCTACGGAATATATTTTATTGGCGGAAATGATTGTATTGACAACCTGTTTCCGTGATTTGGCCATTGATTTTTCTACTTCATCCTTTTCCGATATAAGCTCATCATCTTCTACCGGCTTTTTGGAGTTCTTCTTGAAAATTATTTGTGTTTTAATCACTATAATTATGGCCATCAGGATAAATCCGATAATTACGGGCATCCCCCCCGCACTGATCAGCCAGGCAACAATTGCTGAAATTGTGAATGCAATGACTGCAGTAAGGAACCAGCCTCCAATTACTGCGAATACACCTGATATCCTGTAAACCGCACTTTCACGATCCCATGCACGGTCAGCAAGTGAGCTCCCCATGGCTACCATAAAGGTTACATAAGTAGTTGATAAAGGTAGCTTCAGTGAGGTACCAAAGGCGATGAGGATACTGGCCACAATCAGGTTGATGGCAGCCCTGATCTTGTCAAAAGCGGGGGCATTGGGATCGTCTGCCATACTGTTCCTTGCCTGGTAAAACCTCTTCTCTATAAATGAGGAAACATGGTCAGGTATATACCTGTTAATTTTTTTGTTGACCTTTAGTGAATTGCGCACGATTGCCCGGGCAATGATCGATGAACCGAACCTTTCTGACCCTTCTACCTGACGCCCCAGGTTAACCTCGGTCTCGGTAACTTTCTGTGCCTTTTTTGAGGTAACCAGTGTAATGATCATTACAAATCCTGAAATTATAAGGAATATGAATGGCGTGGAAACTTCTCCGGACAGCATCTCCATCGTAAAACTGTCGGGTGATACATTGCCTGCTGCTGCCCATGCCTGAAAAGATTTATAACCGGCAATGGGTACCCCGATAAAATTGACAAGGTCGTTGGCTGCAAAGGCCATGGCCAGGGCGAATGTTCCAATGAGCACGATTACTTTGAGGATATCGATTTTCAGTGTCCACATGAGTACTTGCATCAATACCGTGAACCCCGCAAACAGCGTAAGGAGGAGGTATCCTGTATTGGCTTTGATCCAATCGGCCAACGGCAATCCTGCTGAACCTACAGGTATTTCAGCAAAGGTCGAACCTTTGATACCCTTGATCAGCATGAAATATAGTATGACGGTAATCGCAAAGCCTCCAAAGATGGATCCTACCCTACTAACCATTCTGGCATAATTAAAGGTAAATACCATCCTCGCCAGATATTGGATAAGGGTTCCAAAAGTGAAAGCAATAATGACAGATACCAGGATACCTGAAATGATTGCCAGGGCTTTGCCTGAATTGATATACTGTGAAAGTTCGGCTACGGAACCGCCCAGACTTTTGATTTTAACCAATGAAACGGCTACGGCTGAACCGAGAAGTTCGAAGACGATGGAAACTGTGGTGGAGGTGGGAAGTCCTAGTGTGTTAAACGCATCCAGCAGAATGACATCCGTGATCATAACCGCGATAAAAATGACCATGATCTCAGAGAAGGATAACATTCCGGGATGAAACACTCCGCTTCGGGCGATCTCCATCATACCGGATGAGAAGGTAGTACCAACCATGATTCCAATCGCTGCAACCGTGAAAATGATCCATTTTGGGGCGGCTTTGGAACCTACGGCTGAATTCAAGAAATTGACGGCATCGTTACTGACTCCAACAATGAGATCTGATACTGCAAGAGCGAACAAAATGACCACCAGAACTAAATAGAAATTTTCCATAAGTGTTATGTACATTCAGGGGACAAAATTACTTTGATGGAAAATATGATTGATTTTCCCATATTATTAAAATATTAACTCAGCATGAAATTACTGTTAATCAGCATTTAGTAATAATTTTCTACATTTGGCGGTTCAAGATTAGTGTAATGAAGACGTATACATCTAAGCGACTGGCATTCTACATTACAGGTATACTTACCCTGATCATGGTATTCTTTATGTTGGTAAATTTCTATGCCAGTCACAATCTGATACTTGTTTTGATAAGTACATTGCTGTTTCATGGCATTTCATACCTGGTTGTGCTTTATTTATTAAACCGTTTCATTGCTGATAAAATAAAGCCTGTATACAAGACCATCAGGGACCTTCCGGTCAGCGGAAAAAAACTTGACATGAAAATCACTTCCGATGCCAATGTACTTACACATGTCAGGCAGGAAGTGGAGGATTGGGCAAAAACGCAAACAGCCGAAATTGAAAGATTGAAGGATCTTGAAAGATACCGTAAGGAATTTGTCGGAAATGTATCGCACGAACTCAAAACACCCATATTCAATATTCAAGGTTATATCCTGACTCTCCTGGAAGGGGGAATCGATGATCCCAAAATCAATAAACTCTACCTGCAAAGAACTGAAAAGAGTATCGACCGTATGATCTCGATCGTTGAAGATCTCGAGTCAATCACAAAACTCGAATCCGGAGAAATGAGGATGAATATGGAGAAGTTCGATATTGTGAAGTTGGTCGAGGATGTGTTTGATATGGAGCAGATGCTGGCCAACGAACGAAAGGTGATGCTCGAATTTGTCCAGAAACCTGAACGACCGGTCATGGTAAACGCTGACAAGAAAAGGATAACGGAGGTTGTCAGCAACCTTGTAAATAACGGGATCAAATACAATAAAAAGAAGGGGACTGTCCATGTCAGCTTTTACGATTTCGAAGATCATATTCTGGTAGAGGTTGCTGACAGTGGGATTGGAATCGACAAAAAGGATTTGCCCCGGGTATTCGAGAGGTTCTTCAGGGTAGATAAATCAAGGTCACGTGAGCAGGGCGGTACAGGCTTAGGGCTCTCCATCGTGAAGCACATAATAGAGGCCCACGACCAGACCATCAACGTAAAAAGCAAGGTTGATGAAGGTACCACCTTCACCTTTACCCTCGAAAAGGCAAGATAAAAAGGGCAATGGGCCGGTGTTTAGGGAAGTTATTGTAACTTTGAGAAGGAAATTTGGTATTTACTGATTAGTCAATAATTTTTAACGGCATATGAGCGAGAACATTTTTAAGATTCTTTTGGTCGATGATGAAATTGATATTCTTGAATTCATCAGCTATAACCTGGAGAAAGAAGGATTTAAGGTTTATACAGCCACCAATGGAGCTGAAGCCATCAAAATCGCTGAGAAGAAAATTCCCCACCTGATTTTGCTGGATGTCATGATGCCTGAAATGGACGGCATCTCGGCTTGTGAAGAGATCAAGAGAATTCCTGCGCTGCAGAACACGCTTGTGGCATTTCTGACAGCCAGGGGGGAGGATTATTCCCAGATCGCAGGATTTGAAGCCGGCGCTGACGACTACATTACCAAGCCTATTCGGCCCAAGGTGTTGATAAGCAGGGTGAAGGCTTTGTTAAAGCGGTTCTCTACCGCTGCCGTGGAGACAACAGTGCCTGTCGGAGACAATACACTGACAATTGGAGAGCTTATCATTGATAAAGAACGATACCTGGTGAAATTTGGCCAGGAAGAAATGATTCTTCCCAGAAAAGAATTTGAACTTCTTTCTTTGCTGGTTTCCAAACCAGGGAAGGTATTTACCAGGGAGGAGATATATTTCTCGGTATGGGGCGATAATGTTGTGGTCGGCGACAGGACAATCGACGTGCATATCCGAAAACTACGCGAAAAAATCGGTAATGATCACATTAAAACCCTGAAGGGTGTCGGATATAAATTCAATGAATAAACAGAGGTTTTACCTCTGTTTATTCCAAATTTCTTAATATTTCTTGCTCATTTCCAGAATCTTATCCTTGTCTGCACCTTCCAGGGGTACCAGAATGAGTTTCCATTCATAACTGACATCCGGTTTGAGCCGGTACTTCTCCAGTGGTTTCGAATACCAGCTGTCGACACCACCTACTCCCCGCTGACCGAAGTCAACATTCATCCTGACCAGGTCGCGCTTCACGACATCGGTATAATGTTTCTGCTCTTTTTCAATGGGACCATAATCAGTGCCGACACGGGCATCAAAGTCCTCGGTGAGATAAGGCATGGCCGTCATGGTAAAACCTTGACGTGGTGTTTTTCCAATGGTCAAAAGACCATTTCCATCCGAATCGGTAAGTGCAGCCCAGCGAACTTCCGTTTTAGAGCCGTTTTCCTGCGGCCTGACATAGGGCACGTATTGTTCTGACGCGTTTCCTTCATATAATCCGACAAATGATGATACATTTCGGTCGGAATAGTTTTCCCAGGGTCCCCGTCCAAAATATGTCAAATGTTGAAAATTGCCTGGTAGCGCGAAATTCATTCCAACCCTTGGAATATCGGTTTTTTCAGTTGATGATGCTTCCAGGTGATTGTCGATTTCGACAATACCGTTTCCAAATATGGTATATGTAGTATGGAAATGAGTGTTAACCTCTTCGAGCTTCCAGGTAACTTTTACCTCTGCCTGGCTATCTGAAATTTTCACGGCTGTGCAGTCAACAAGTTTGGGGGCTAGGGTTGCCTTTTTCCAATTGATGTGATTTCGTGGCATACCATTACCAAAATCGTTGTCAATCGGTGCCCTCCAGAAGTCAGGCCGTGGTCCATACCCATTTTTGATCAGGTGTCGGCCATTGTATTGGTACTCGTCGATGGTTCCCTCAACTCTATTGATCGACATCTTAAAGTGCTCTCCAACAATGTTCCAGCCATTTTCAGTTTCAGTCAATTTTAATGATTCTTCCGTAGCGATGCCTCCCTCTGAAGCCTTGAACCATGGCAACCTGAACTGTTCCTCTGCAACCGCATGGCCTTTGGGTACCAGGGCTTTCTTAACGGTAGTCAGTGCTTTCATTTCCAGGAAATACTCTGTGTTGTCAATCAGCTCAATGCCTGATAAATCGATATCTATGACCTTACTTGAGTGTGGATCAGCGGATATGGCAGGAAGGGTGATGGTTTTCTGAACCTTTCCGTCCGATTTAACCATGGCCGATAGTTCAAACTGATCAAGATTGGTGAAATCGTAGTGGTTTTCTATCAGGATTCTGGCAATATTTTCCCTGACTCTCAGTAACTTGAATTTAATCCAGGCATGAGCTTTTTTGACTTCATAAAGCCCGGGTTGTACTGATCGGTCGGCAAAAATGATTCCGTTAAGCAAGAAATTGCCATCACTGGGCATGTTTTCACCAAAATCTCCACCATATGCCAAATGACGCTTTCCATCCTCTGTTGTTTTCCAAATGGCCTGGTCAACCCAGTCCCAGATAAATCCGCCCTGTAACTGGGGATACCTGTCAATCACGTCCCAGTAATCCTGGAAATTACCTGTGCTGTTTCCCATGGAATGTGCATATTCGGAAGGGATAAACGGACGGTCAGGCAAGCGTTGTCCGAACCATTCAAAAGTTGCGGGATCTGGATATTGAGGAACAATGATGTCGGTGTTCCAGTCAAACTCAAGGGCATGACGACTTCCAATTTCTGTTCTTTCATACTGAACCGGACGCCTGGACCGGTCAGCTTCCTTGATGGCTTTGTACCCGGCGTAAAAATTCACGCCATTTCCTGCTTCATTGCCCATGCTCCAGATAATGACCGAAGGGTGGTTCTTGTCTCGTTGGACCATTCTTACCATCCTGTCGACATGCATTTCCTCCCATTGCGGAAATTTGGCCAATGAGCGTTCCCCATAATAGAGGCCATGTGATTCTATATTGGCTTCATCAACCACGTACAGTCCATATTCGTCGCATAGTTCGTACCATCTTTCAGGAAAAGGGTAATGGCTTAGGCGCACCGCATTGATGTTGAACAATTTCATTAATTCAATATCACGTCGCATCACTTCCTCGGTCAGGTAGTGGCCGGTAGTGGGATCGGTTTCGTGAATGTTGGTACCTTTGAGGGTAACCGGCATACCGTTCACCAATAGTTGTCCTCGTTTAATTTCAACCCTACGGAAGCCTATGTTCATGGTTGTGCTTTCGATCACTCGTTTTTTATCGTCACTGAGGGTAAGAGTTAGGGTATAGAGGTTCGGATCTTCTGCACTCCAGGATTTGATATCTTTTAACGGAAGAAAATGCTTCAGGACAGGATCCAGATTGGACGAAATTACCGTACCTGCCTTGATGGTTTGTTTCATCTCACCGGTAGCCATTTCATGGTCTTTACCCAACAGCGAAAATCCGATCCATACTGTCCGGTCTTTTTCTTCATGGTTCTGTAATTCGACATAAAGCTGCAGAATGCCGTGTTCGTATGTATCATTCAGGGTCGAAACGACTTCAAAGTCACGTATCCTCGTTTTTGGCTGGCTATAAATGGCCACTTCGCGTTCGATTCCACTCATTCTCCAAAAATCCTGACATTCAAGATAGCTGCCATCACTCCATCGATATACTTCAAGGGCTACGGTATTGGTTTTGCCAGGTTCGACCAAGGATGTGATGTTGAATTCGGAAGGAAGCTTACTCCCTTCGCTGTATCCTGCCATCTTGCCATTTACCCATATGTAGAAGGCCGATTTGACGTTCCCTAGATAAATGAAAATCTCATCATCTTTCCACTTCAATGGAACCTCAAAAGTCCTGACATAGGATCCAACGGGATTATAATCTGTCGGGATTTTGGGTGGTTCGGGTCCATTGCGCAGTTCAGTAATGGGCGTGCGGGGATCAGCAAATTCATATGGGTGATTTACATAGATCGGTACATCGAAGCCCTGCATTTCCCAGTTTCCGGGTACCTGTATGTCGTGCCAGTTTTCAATGTCGAAACCGGGCTTGTAAAAATCTTCTGGTTTGTCATCGGGCTTTTGGGACAGATGGAACTTCCATGTTCCGTTCAATGATAACCATCTGGGATTCGTCCTGTTGACGGCATCCTCTCTTGTTTCATAAGATTTGAAGGTAGTCCTGCCCTTCTCCTTGTTACGGTCAATAATGGATAAGTCTCTCCAGTCGTTTCTATCCTGTGCCGCAACATTGAGTAGGTGAATGAATAGAACTGCCCCCATGAGCATAATACGCTTATACATACCTGATTTATTAATGTTCAGGCTGCCAATTTAATGTTTTGAGAGCAATAACCTAACTATGAATGGAAAGATTTTAAAAAATTTAATAAGTCGGTTTTTTTTCCCTCACTTTATTGAAATTCATTATGGGTACACAGCCAATTAATGCTTACGACACGGAATATTACTTTCAAACTACCCCTTGTTTAAGGCATTCAGGATTTTCCGATTAAAAATCAAATCCGATTGGTTTTAGTTTCAGGGAATATTCTTTTGTGGATGGATAAACCCTATATTTCGTCAACGTTCTTCTGGCAGTCTCTCCAACCCCCGTGAGTTCATAATCAACATTGAGGGTCAAATAACCCGGTCTGGCCAGCTGGAAGGGATAAACGGCTCTAGTCAGCTGGTCGGTGTCATACAGGTGCAGACTAAAATTCAGCAAATCACCATTCGTTTCCACTTTAAATCCCTTGCCTTCCTTGTTACTGACCGATAACCATCGTACGTCTGTCTTATTTCCATGGTCCTGAGGAATGAGGTAAGGTACATATTCTCTGGAAGCATCTGATTTCCAGATACCCATTTTAGCTCCTGTCTTGCGATCGGGATATGTTTCAAAAGGGCCTCTCCCGTACCACACTACCTGATCAAATTCATCAGGTATGGTAAAGACGAGTCCTTTTTTGGGAAGGAGTAGTGGCATATCTCCATGAGGGATGATCTTATGCGTAAGATCAATAGTTCCATCCGCATGGAAAATATATGTCCTTATTTCCTCGAATCCTGAGTTCATGCCATCCTTTCCGTTGAAAATTGACATTTTCAGGGAAACAGAACCACCATTTACATTCCCAAAAGAAATATCAGATACCTGCCGATTAGGATATTCCATTCCCAAGGTTCGCAACTGGTTTTCGATACTGCGTCCCAATCCTGGCGTATAATGGCTTTTTGTGAATTCATCACTACCCCATGGATCCATATCATTGGCCAATGGCGCCCGCCATACCGAAAAATCGAAACCAGTCCGTATGAGTTCACATTCCCCAACTTTCATTGAAATAAATGTACCACTCTGTTTGTCTATGTTATAGGTAAAATGTTCACCCTGGATGCGAATTTCCTTGTCATTGATCTCAATGGTTGGGGCATTCATGTTTTTCACCAGATTGGTCAATGACTGTCTGCCATTTATAACTTGAAACTGATCCCAGGCGATTTCATGTCCGGCATCTGCCCAGCTGCATGATTCCCTTAGCCGGAATGAAACTGTCAACCAAACATCATGATCTGCACCGAGTAGCATCTTTTCGTATTGGAGATTTATTGTTCTCTTCTTCCCAGGAGGACATTCCGGAGCTTTCATCATTTCTTTTTTCAAGGTATCATTTTGGCTATTTGTTATAAACCAGAAAAGATCAAATTCATTCAAGTCGGTGAAACGATGCCGGTTGGTGATTTGGATTGATCCGTCATTTTCATTGAGTAACTCTGTCAAAACAGGCTGCGCCGATTTTTTGATCTGAAAAATTTCAGGCTGTATGGTGCGGTCGGGCCATATGATACCATAGGTACGCCCTCCAAGCCCTGTCCCAAAGAACTTTCCCTCATCCCAAATCTCTTCAAAACTGAGAGATATGGTTGAAGACATTTTAGCCGTTTCCGGAGTTTGTGTATTGATCTCTTCTATTGTCAGGGCTCTATTGTATATGCGGATCTCATCCATGGCACAGGCTGAAAGTCGGCCCCTGAATTCTCCCTGGTCATGGAGTTCCGCATTTCTTCCCAGACAAATGGGATAAGCACCGTTTCTTATTTTTCCGGAGGCCCATGATTCTCCAACATTTTCAAAATCAATATATAGTAACATCTTTTCTCCGGTATAAATGGCACATATGTGATGCCATTCCCCATACCAGTTTTGGGGGATGTCGACAATAAGATCTTGTCTTTGTCCTGTTTGCAGATAAAATTCAAGTTTGTCCTCATTGGGTTGGATAACTCCCCATTGATGCATTCCTTTGGTAATAAAGGTGTTGGGTTGATTCGTTTTTTCGGGTTTTACCCAAAATTCAACGGTAAGCTGGTTACCATCAAAGTCCAGGTCGGGATGCCTGTAAAACTCCACCCAGTCGTCATGTCCCGAAAAGTGTATGGCTTTTCCTGATTTTCCCTCGATAAAAGAAGGACGACCCATGATGGCCGGATTATTTTTCAAGGGAGAACTATCCTTTGTCAGAATCACCTTATTGGTCATGCCTGGAGATATCCAATCCCAAATGGCTCCACCGGTCAGTCGGGGATATTTCCAGATCAGTTCCCAATATTCATCAAGTCCTCCCAATCCATTTCCCGTAGCCGCCAGGTATTCATCCTGGAAAGATGGTCTATTATCGTCCTTTCCAGTTACCTTGCCCTCGGCCAGATTCTTGATTTCCCATGGGCGCCAATAGCGTGGTCCTACGATATCCTCAAACGGGATTTGAAAGGTGTTACCCCCATACATGAAATCTGGTCGACTGGGATCAATTTTTCGGCCTTCTTCCATCAGAAGCTGCAGGTTTTTACCAATACCAGCTTCATTTCCGGCACTCCAGAAAATAATGGAAGGATGGTTTCTGTCCCTGAAGATCATTTTCCTTCCCCTGTCAATGAACATGTCGGCCCATTCCGGAATTTCCGATAGGTATTCGTTGTCGTGGCACTCGGTTCCTGCTTCACATACCACATACATACCCATTTCATCTGCAAGGTCAAGGTATTCAGGTGTTGGGGGATAATGGCTTGTCCTGACCAAATTGATATTGAACTGCTTCATAAGTTCAAGGTCTTTCCGTAGCGTTTCCAGGGGCACTGCCTGTCCTTTTTCTGGATGGTGCATATGACTGTTTACACCGTTTAGCTTCACCATTTGTCCGTTCACCCAAACTGCCCCATCCCTGATTTCGGTTTGCCTGAATCCGATTTTGGGTGCGGTGCTTTCTACTGTCTTGCCCGTGGGGTCTTTCAAGGTCATTGTCAATATGTACCTGTTGGGTTTTTCTGACGACCATTTCAATGGTTCGATTACCGGGACCTGAAAGGATACCTTTTGGATCATGCCGTTTTCGATCAATCCCGATGCCTTGGAAATGGGTTGACTCCATACCTTGTTGTTAACCGGATCGATAAGTTCAATTTCCAAAAAGTGATTTCCGGTTTTCATTCCTGAACTGTTTTGAACGAAAACATCCACGTTCAGGATTGCGTCTTTGTATTCTGTATCGAATGTGGTATGGACAAAGAGATCGTGAATGTGGATACATGGTTTTGCGATAAGTGAAACGCTTCTGAAAATCCCCGATAAACGCCACATGTCCTGGTTCTCAATAAATGAACCATCCGAGTATCGCATAACCTGTACCGCGATCTCATTCTTCCCGGATTTCAGCAAATCAGTGATATTATACTCTGCTGGTTCAAAACCTCCTTCATTATACCCTGCTTCTTTTCCGTTTACCCAGACTATGGATGCTGATTTGACACCTTCAAATCTTAAAAGCACCTCCCTGTTTTTCCAGTTGGAAGGTATGTTGAAGGTTCGTTTATAGCATCCGGTGGGATTATGATCTGCAGGAAGAAAGGGAGGCTTCGTATCAATGGTCATTGCAATATTCCGGAATTTGGGATGCCCAAACCCCTCGGTTTCCCAATTCGATGGTACTTCAATGTCGTGCCAGTCTTTGGTTTTATATTCCGGTTGGTAAAAGTCCTCAGGGACCAATGATGGATGTTCGACAAGCAGAAACTTCCATGTTCCGTTAAGGGTTTGGAAATAGGGATGATTTATCAATTTATTCTCCAATGCTTCGTCGACCGAGTCAAACGGAATGATCCTGGCATGGGGTTGTGTTTGGTTTCTTTGAAAAACAGAAGGATTTTGCCAGTCTTCCGGAACTCCTGATGCCATGGCAGATATTGTGGAAAACATGAAAAGGGTCAGGAGAATCAGATTCAGTTTTTTCATTTTCTTCGGTTTTGGTTAGATCTTTGAAATTTTCCGAAACATTCCGGCATGTGATAGTTTATCGCCCGGAACCAGGCAATTATCCCGGATCAATTGGCTTGATTCAAATATTAGTAAAGCTTCTTCCTTTTCACTAGATAGGTGAAAAGCACCTGTTTAAAATCTTCATTGATATCGGCCTCTGCAAGGTCAATTTTGTATTGTCCGCATTTGACTTTCAATTCATTAAAATACTCGTTTACGCTCTGAGTATAAGTTGTTTTAATTTCCCATGGATTGAGTTTGACGATTTGTCCGGTTTCCAGGTCAATAAATTTGTGGGGCCTGTTGTTGAAGTGAAATTCTCTTTCCTTTTTATGGTCGGTCACATGGAAAAGCAGTACCTCATGTTTATTGTATCTTAAGTGCTGCAGGGCCGAGAAAAGGTCATCCGTTTTTTCATTGTCAAGCATGTCACTGAATATCACGACCAGCGAGCGTTTATGGATACTTTCGGCTACCTGGTGGAGGATAGCGGTTGTATTTGTATTTTTTCTCAGACGGTGGTTTTCGGGCTGTAAAAGCTCCGAAAGTTTACCCATCATCAGCTCTGCATGGACAGGCGAAAGCCGGGGTTGTGAATGGAACTCAATCTCATCCGAATAAAGGGTCAGTCCAACGGCATCTCTTTGCTTTCTCAGCAGATAGATCAGTGCTGCGGCAGTATAGACCGAAAAGGAAAGCTTGTTGAATAGATGTTGGGATCCTTTTGAATATGGAAACAACATGGATGAGGAAGTATCAATCACCAACTGACATCGCAAATTGGTCTCTTCTTCATACTGTTTCACAAAGAGCTTGTCTGTCCTGGCAAATAACTTCCAGTCAATCTGTTTGGTAGATTCACCCTGGTTGTATAGTCTGTGCTCGGCAAATTCGACCGAAAAACCATGGAATGGACTTCGATGAAGGCCTGTAATGAATCCTTCCACCACTTCATGAGCGATCAAATCGAGATTGTCAAACTGTTGAAATTCCTGTATATCGAGAAGATTTTTCACAAAAAACACGGTTTGAAACCCAAAATTAGCATTTTCTATGGTTTCAAACCGTGTATGTATCCGGAATTGCGCAATGCTGAAGAACACAGCCACCAAAGACAAGTATGATCAAATCTACCTGCTTGCGACAAATCCTACCTGTCAATAATCAGATCAGTGCATCCAGTTTGGATGAGAGAACTGTTTTTGGGCAAGCACCAACCTGTTTGTCGACAACTTTACCATCCTTCACAAAAAGGACGGTCGGAATGTTGCGGATACCGAATTGTGCAGCAACAGCCGGGTTGGAGTCGACATCCACTTTCCCGACAACTGCCTTGCCATCATACTCCTTTGCCATTTCTTCAACGAAAGGAGCAATCATCCGGCATGGGCCACACCATACTGCCCAAAAGTCGATCATTACAGGCTTATCTGATTTCATTACCAATTCCTCAAAATTTCCGTCGGTGATTTCTAAGGCCATATCGCTAATTATTTAGTTTTTAATAAATATCCTGCAAAAATATACTAATTGATACGAAAAACAATTTCAGGATGCTCCTCAAAAAAATCGAGAAATTGATTATCCAGAGAAATTTTCGTATTTCGAGAGAACAACTGAATGCTGCGATTGGTTTCCGGATCATAAACATTAAATTTCATGAGGGCTTTACCTTTATGTACGTTGGCAAGGTTTTCCAAACGGTCAACAATTGACTTGTTGATCGTTTTTAAAGGCATGGTAATGGTAACAGTTTTTACCTGATTGTGCCTAACCTCTGAAAGGAGTTCCATGTGTGAAACCCTGAATTCAAGGGCTTCGGAATTATAGCGGTTTTGTACTTTTCCCTTGACCAGGACGAAAATACCGGGTTTGCAAAATTTTCCATATTCGATGTAATCCTGTTTAAAGAAAAAGATCTGGAGGGAGTCGGTGTAATCGGAAATGGTCATTTTACTGTAAGGGGTTCCCGACTTTGAAATTCCTTCCGATGCTTCCGTTATCATACATCCGAACGTCAATTCCCGTTCCTTAAATTTTCCCATCTGTTCATTCAGGTCCTTGAGCCCGACACCCCTTGTGCAGAAATGATCAATCTCAAGCTTGTAATCATCGAGTGGGTGAGCGGTCAGGTAGACTCCAATCAGGTTCTTTTCCTTTTCGAGCAATATAAGTTTAGGCCATTCTTCCACCTGTGGAATATCTGGCTTTTTCAACACCTGCTGACTTCCAAAATCACCAAAGAGACTTTGTTGCATGGAATTGCCCTCTGATTGGATTTTGGTTCCATATCTGATTAGCTTTTCGATAAAAGAAATGGGATCGTTTTCGTTATCGCCTGCAAAAAACTGTCGTCGGTTGATATTTCCGAAACTGTCGAAAGCACCTGCCAGTGCCATGGCTTCGAGGTTCTTTTTATTGACAGTTTGCAGGTTGACCCTTTCAGCAAAATCATATATGTCCTTGAACTCTCCTTCCTTTTGCCTGTTTCGAATGATTTCCTGGACGGCCCCCTCACCTACACCTTTCACGGCTGCCATACCAAAACGGATATCTCCTTTTTTGTTGACCATGAACTTGACAAAGCTTTCATTGACATCGGGTCCAAGCACATTGAGCTTCATCCTTTTGCATTCCTGCATGAATTTTGTGATTTCGGTAATGTGACTCAGGTTACGGCTAAGGTTGGCCGCCATGAATTCAGCGGGAAAATGGGCCTTCAGGTAGCCCGTCTGGTATGCGATATAAGCATAGCATACTGAATGTGATTTATTGAAAGCGTATGATGCAAAAGCTTCCCAGTCACGCCAGATCTTTTCGATGACTTCATCGGGCTTTTTGTTGACATCCTGGCACTCACTGATGAATTGCGGATTTTCCTTGCAACCGGTCACGAACTTCTGCTTCAATTCCTTCATCAGCGATTCGATCTTCTTGCCCATCGCCTTACGCAAAGTATCGGAATCACCCCTGGTAAAATTGGCAAGAAGCCTTGAAAGCAACATCACCTGCTCCTGGAATACTGTAATCCCATAAGTGTCGCTAAGGTATTTCTCCATCATGGGAAGATCGTACTCCACTTTTTTCTTGCCATGCTTCCTGGCAATATACTCAGGGATATAGTCCATCGGACCAGGGCGATAGAGTGCATTCATGGCTACCAGATCCTCAAAACGGTTAGGTTTGAGGTCACGCAAATGCTTTTTCATACCTTCCGATTCAAACTGAAAAATGGCGGTTGTTTCGCCCCTGCTGAACAGATCGTAGGTATCTGCATCGTCGAAAGGAATTTTCTCGATATCAAGATCCCTGCCAGTTGAAAGCTTAATGTTTTCAAGTGTTTCCTTGATGATGGACAAAGTCTTGAGACCAAGGAAATCCATTTTTAAAAGGCCGATACTTTCCACAAACCGGCCATCATATTGGGTAGTTGGGAGGTTATCGTCTTTGGTAGGCATCAACGGTATATGATCCGACAGCGGATCCCGGCTGATGATAATCCCGCAGGCATGGACACCGGTTTGACGTACAGACCCTTCCAATACCCCTGCAAATTCGAGGGTTTTGGTTATAAGCGGATTGGCTGAGGATAGTTCCCTTTTAAGATCAGGACTTTCCTGGTAAGCCTTTTTAAACGTCATCTTGGGTGCCTCCGGAACAAGTTTGGCGAGTCGGTCGGCTTCCGGAAGCGGAAGTTTCAGTACCCGGGCAACATCCCGGATGGCCAGTTTGGTCGCCATCGTTCCAAAAGTACAGATATGGGCAACCTTGTCCCTACCATATTTATTCACAACCCATTCGAGGACTTGTTGTCTGCCGTCATCGTCAAAGTCGATATCGACGTCAGGTAATGATATCCTGTCGGGATTCAGGAACCTTTCAAACAGAAGATCAAATTTGATGGGATCGATATTGGTGATGCCGGTACAATAGGATACTGCTGCACCTGCAGCCGAACCCCTGCCTGGTCCAACCAAAACTCCCATGTTTCTGGCGGCATTTATAAAATCCTGTGTAATCAGGAAGTAACCGGGGAAACCCATGGTTTTGATGACGTCAAGTTCGAAATCAAGACGGGAGCTAACCTGTTCTGGAACAGGATCACCATATCTTTCTTTAGCACCCTGGTATACAAGGTATTTTAGGTATTCAGACTCAAACTTCACCCTGGAAACCTTTTCAAATCCTCCCAATCGGTTATATGCTTTTTCTCCAAATTCCTGAACCAGGTTCTGTTCAGTGAGATGGCTCTTAAAAGCTTCTTCACTACCGAAATCCTCCGGGATGGGGAAAACTGGCATGATTGGATCACTGTCGAGCTTGAATTCCTCCACTTTATCCACTACTTCAGCAGTGTTGGTAAGGGCTTCCGGAATATCAGCAAACAATTGGTTCATCTCGGAAGTTGTTTTGAACCACTCCTGTTTTGTATATCGCATACGGTTTGGATCATCCAGGTCTTTACCTGTGTTCAGGCAGATCAAAAGATCATGCGCGTCAGCATCTTCCGCATTGATAAAGTGGATATCGTTGGTAGCAATCAGCTTGATGTCATGCCTCCTGGCAAATTGGATGAGATGTTCATTAACCAAAACCTGCTTATCATAGACTTCCTGTCTGAGCTGTGGTATTTCTGAAGGATGCCTCATAAGCTCTAAATAATAATCTTCCCCGAAAATATTCCTGAACCACAACACAGCCTCTTCGGCCTCTTGAAGTTTACCGTCATAAATCAGGGTGGCAATTTCTCCCCCCAAACAAGCCGAAGAAACAATAAGTCCTTCAGAATATTGTTGGAGCAGGTTTTTATCAATTCGGGGCTTATAGTAGAACCCTTCCATATTGGCTATGGAAATCAACTTGACCAGGTTGCGGTAACCTGTCTTGTTTTTGGCAAGAAGAATAAGGTGATCTCCCGAACGGTCTTCTTTCCCTGATTTATCTTCAATTGAGCGTGAGGCCACATACGTTTCACAACCTAGAATGGGTTTGATACCGGCCTTTTTGCATGCACTGTGAAATTCCTTGATACCCAACATGGATCCATGGTCGGTAAGGGCCAGGGCAGTCATGCCATCTGATTTTGCCTTTTCAACCAGCCCATTGATGCTGGCGGCACCATCGAGAATGGAATATTGGGAATGGACGTGTAGATGAGTGAATGGTATCATGGGCATTTTTAAAACGGAAGGTTCATCTCCCAAAATTAATTCTTATTTGTAAATACCAGGTCTGCGATGTGTATAGGTTATTAACACCCAAAAATGCTTTTGGGAAAATAGATTGACATTCGGCCAGGTAAAATATGGGAAGCGTATTAGGGAGCTGGATTTGAGGGCACAAAAAAAAAACCCGGGCAGCCGGGTTTAAACTCTATCTGAGTTGAATCTGGTTAGCGATAGCTTTTCTGATCTCTTCCATCTCTTCTTTTGAGAGCTGAAGTTTCTTGTTGAAATGCAACAGATCGGCTTCAGACTGTAATGGTACCAGGTGGATATGTGCGTGGGGCACCTCAAGTCCAAGAACCATGGTTCCGATCTTCTTGCAGGGAATGGCCTTTTTAAGCCCATGTGCCACTTTCATGGCAAAGGAATGCAAACCGGCATAAGTATCCGTATCCAGGTCAAAAATATCATCGACTTCTTTCTTTGGGATCACCAAAGTATGCCCCTTGGCAACGGGAAAGATATCTAGAAAGGCCAGATAATGATCAGTTTCGGCAACTTTATAGGCCGGGATTTCTCCATTGATGATCTTTGTGAAAATCGTTGACATGTTGAATGTATTAAAGTGAGATATCCATAATCTCAAAAGGAATTACCCCTGAGGGTACTTTGATATCGACTACATCACCCACCTTTTTGCCCATGAGGCCTTTTGCTATGGGAGTATTCACCGATATTTTAGATTCTTTCAGGTTTGCCTCAGATTCAGGAACAATCATGTAAACCATGGTAGAATTATTCTTTCTGTTCTTGATGGTAACCTTGTTCAGTATCTGTACCTGACTGGTGTCAATTTTTGATTCATCAATTATTCGCGCACTGGCAATCTTTGATTGCAAATGAGCGATCTTGGCTTCAAGAAGCCCCTGGGCATCTTTTGCTGCATCATATTCTGCATTTTCCGATATATCACCCTTTTCAATCGCTTCTCCAATGAGTTTCGAGATCTTCGGGCGTTCAATATTTACGAGGGTTTCCAACTCCTCGCGTAATTTTCGCAAACCATCTTCTGTGAGATAGGTAACTTTCGTCATACCTTTTCCTCCTTTGTTTTACTATAGTACATAAAAAAAGAGAAAGAATCCCGTTGAGACGGGACTCTTCCATGAGCGCAAATTTAAATAAATATCTGAATTATTAAAAGTAGAACTAAAAAATTAAATCCTGAATTTCAGGCATTAAAAATACTTTGGATGAATGATCTCAGAATAAATAACTGCTTTTTTGAGACTAAAATCTTCCATTATTCCTGAGGCTTCCTGAAGGTTTCCTAAAGCCTCCTCTTTTTCTTTCTGACTGTTCAAAAGCGAAACGATATCATTGTGGCGACCTCCTTCAGCAATAGATAACTCATCATTGATAAGTGTAGGACTCATGCGCCGGGTGATTTGATTCCTTAAAGGATTGGAAACAGGTACGCTGGTGCCTTTTCTTTTCTTCTCGACTGGAGGCTTAATTTCCTCAACCTCGACAGGCCTGGGCAATGGACTTTCTTGTCCAAGAATAGTCTCCCAGAAATCGGGAGTTTTCTGTTCAGAATGTGGACTTTTCTTCTTTTTATTCTGATTAATTGCAGCTACAATGGTTAAAACCAGGGTCAATATGATTACTATAACGTCATCCATGTCAAAAAATCGGTTTCAGGAAATAAAATACCTAATTTTACTGTTTAAAGTTAGTAAAATATATGGTTGATTGTAATCAGGCGTGTTTTCATCTTGTCGTGAATTATTTTTGTTAAGGTTGTTTATTAAAATTCAATTATAACTGTATTACATGAGGCGAATTTTCAGGGTTATCGCGGTTTGGTTCTTGATGTCACTAATGTTTTGGGCTTGTGACAAAGATAACTACAGGGTGATTCCCTATGTGGACGTATACCTGACTGTGAATCTGAATATCGTTAATGAACTGATGGTTCCCGGTAACTCTGTTGCTTTTGGAGGACAGGGTTATGGAGGGATTATCATATACTGTGTTGAAGCCGGTAACCTCTATTATGCATATGATGGTGCATGTACTCATGAAATAAGCTCAACATGTCGGGTGAAAAACGAAGGTGTATTGGCAACATGTCCTTGTTGTGGATCGCAGTTTATCCTAATGGGTGAGGCGTACCCAAGCAAAGGCCCCGCAACTTTCCCACTTCAACAATACAATACCTCGGTTGCCGGAAATATGCTACGTATATATAATTAAAAACACGCTCAGGCACTTTCCAAAGCGTGTTTCTTTAACTGTTTTTTTGGGTTCAGCATCCCGGTACTTATGCCCGGGATAATCGGCATTAAATTCTTAGTACCTGTAATGTTCAGGTTTATAAGGACCTTCCTTGTCAATTCCAAGATATTTTGCCTGTTCGTCCGACAAAGTTGTCAGCCTGACGCCTAATTGCTCGAGGTGCAGGCGGGCTACTTCCTCATCAAGTTTTTTAGGGAGACGGTAAACATCTGTGGCATAGTCATTCTTCCAAAGATCAATCTGGGCCAGTGTCTGGTTGGTGAATGAATTACTCATTACAAAAGAGGGGTGGCCTGTTGCGCATCCCAGATTTACCAGTCGGCCTTCAGCAAGAATAAATATGGAATGCCCATCGGGAAAGGAATACTTGTCAACCTGCGGTTTGATGGTAGTCCGTGTAACTCCCTTTGATTTTTCGAGCCGGGCAACCTGAATTTCATTATCGAAATGACCAATATTACATACAATAGCCTGGTCTTTCATCCGGATCATATGGTCAGCTGTAATCACGTCACGGTTTCCGGTTGCAGTCACGAAAATATTCCCTTCTTCAACGGCATCCTCCATTGTTTTCACTTCAAAGCCTTCCATGGCAGCTTGCAGGGCACAGATTGGATCAATCTCGGTAACGATCACCCTGGCACCATATCCTCTCATCGAATGTGCGCAACCCTTGCCTACATCCCCATACCCAGCCACAACTACAACCTTGCCGGCAATCATCACGTCGGTAGCCCTCTTGATGCCATCAGCGAGGGATTCGCGGCATCCATACAGGTTATCAAATTTGGATTTGGTTACAGAATCATTTACGTTTATGGCAGGGAAAAGAAGGTTTCCCTCTTCATGCATCTGGTAAAGTCGGTGTACACCGGTTGTAGTTTCTTCCGAAACACCTCTTATTCCAGGAACTATGGTATGCCAGCGAACCGGATTTTCAGCCAGCAATTTTTTTAACAGGATGTTGAGCTGAATCTCGTCTTCACCTTCGGCTTCCAAATCCAGAATGGCTGCATCTTTTTCTGCGGCATAACCTCTATGGATCATTAGGGTAGCGTCACCACCGTCATCAACAATCAGGTTAGGTCCCAGGCCATCTCCAAAATCAAGCGCCCTCTCGGTGCACCACCAATATTCGGCCAAAGTTTCACCCTTCCATGCAAAAACAGGAATACCTGCCCTGGCAATTGCCGCGGCGGCATGATCTTGGGTGGAAAAAATATTGCAGCTTGCCCAACGTACTTTCGCACCAAGTGATACTAGTGTTTCAATTAATACCGCTGTCTGTATGGTCATGTGCAAACTACCGGTAATTCTTGCCCCTTTCAGGGGTTTTTCATTCTCATAGCGTTTCCGGATTGACATCAGTCCGGGCATCTCCTTTTCGGCAATTTCAATTTCTTTCCTTCCAAAATCAGCCAGATTTATATCACCTACTTTATATTCCAGGTTGTGTTTAACTGCTACTGTCATGTTTAAAATTTTTTGTGCAAAATTATCAAAATCTGTGGATTTAGTAAAATGGGGTTGGCCAATGAAAGCTGACCCGTAATAATCAAACAGGCTTGACCAATATAAATGGTCTTGCCTGCTGTAATATTTAAATAGTCAGAATGCTAAGGCTTGCTGGTACTGTCTGTTGCTTGAAGAAATATGTCAGTTACCCATGTCGGAAATGAATTTGATACGCATCAGCCGGATATGATCCAATGGATATTCATCTTCGCCGAGTTCTTCTGCCGCAGCTTCAACGGAATCATTTTCGGCTTCCCTGAAGTATTCAAAAATTTCATCCTGCTGATCCTCATCCAGGATTTCATTGATATAGTAATCAATATTGATTCGTGTTCCTGAGTTAACAATTGCTTCAATCTCGGTAAGCAGGTCTGAAAATTCAATCCCTTTTGAATCCGCAATATCTTCAAGTGATAGTTTACGGTCGATACTTTGGATAATATAGACTTTCAATTTTGATTTATTGGCAACCGAACGAACGATGAGGTCCTGTGGCCTTTCAATCTCGTTTTCTTCAACATATTTTCTGATCAAAGCAACGAATTCCTTACCATATCTTTGGGCTTTTCCCTGTCCTACACCCTGGATCTTTTGCAATTCCTCAAGATCAATGGGGTACTGTATTGACATATCGGCCAGCGAAGGATCCTGAAAAATGACATATGGAGGCAAGTTGAGTTTCTTTGCCATGTTTTTCCTCAAATCCTTCAGCATGTTGAAAAGCTCAGGATCACCACCTGATCCTCCTGAGGCGGGACCACCGGCTGATTCATCGTCGTCTTCATCATACCTGTGGTTTTTCACCAACTGGAATGAATATGGATTTTTAAGGAATTCATGTCCTGCAGGGGTAACCTGCAGAATGCCGTAATTCTCGATATCCTTGTTGATCAATCCTGCCACCATTGACTGCCTGAAAACGGCATTCCAGAAGTGCTCATCATGGTCGTCTCCACAACCGAAAGATTCGAGGGTATCGTGGCGGAACGATTTTACCGCGGCGGTAGTCTTGCCGGTCAGAATATCGGCAATGTGATCGGCCTTATATTTTTCCCTGACCTCCAAAATTGTCTCCAGCATTCTGGTGATCTCATCCTGTGCCTCTACATATTCCTTGGGGTTCAGGCAGTTGTCGCAATTGTTGCAGTTTTCATGTTCGTATTTTTCACCGAAATAATGGAGCAAAATGATTCTTCGGCAAATGGCAGTTTCGGCGTATGAAACCGTATCGAGCAGAAGCTGGCGTCCGATTTCCTGTTCGGCCACCGGTTTGCCATGCATGAACTTATCGAGTTTCTGGATATCCTTATAGCTGTAAAAAGTGATGCACTTCCCTTCACCGCCGTCACGTCCGGCACGACCGGTTTCCTGGTAGTATCCTTCGAGGCTTTTGGGAATATCGTAGTGAATGACAAATCTTACGTCGGGCTTGTCGATACCCATACCGAAAGCAATGGTGGCCACCATGATGTCAACCTCTTCCATCAGGAATTTATCCTGGTTGCCTGATCGTGTCTGGGCATCCATTCCAGCATGATATGGAAGAACCTTGATCCCGTTTATTTTCAAGGTTTCGGCCAATTCCTCCACTTTTTTCCGGCTGAGGCAATAAATGATCCCCGATTTTCCCGGATTGTCCTTGATGAAGCGGATAATCTGGTTTTCTGGTTTTACTTTGGGCCTGACCTCATAATAAAGATTGGCACGGTTGAATGATGCCTTGAAGACCCTCGCATTTAGAATGCCCAGGTTTTTTTGGATATCATGCTGGACCTTTGCTGTGGCTGTTGCGGTTAGGGCGATGACCGGAGCCTCCCCTATTTCCTGTATGATGGGCCTTATACGACGGTATTCAGGCCTAAAGTCATGACCCCATTCTGAAATACAGTGTGCTTCGTCAATGGCATAGAAAGAAATACGGATATTTTTGAGGAATTCGATGTTCTCTTCCTTGGTGAGTGATTCGGGAGCCACATAGAGCAGTTTTGTTTTACCCGCAAGCACATCATCTTTAACCTCCTGGGTTGCTGCCTTTGTTAGGCTGGAGTTAAGAAAATGGGCTACATTGTCTTCAGTGGATATTCCCCGCATAGAGTCAACCTGGTTTTTCATCAGGGCAATCAGGGGCGAAATAACAATAGCAGTGCCTTCCATAATCAGAGCTGGCAGCTGGTAAATAAGGGACTTCCCTCCACCGGTTGGCATCAGGACAAAAGTGTTGTTCCCATCCAAAACACTTTTAATGGCCTCTTCTTGTTGGCCTTTAAAACGATCAAATCCGAAATATTTTTGTAAGTGTTCTGTTAATGATAAGTTGCTCGACATTTTTAATTATTTCAATTGGGCTTTAATACTCTAACTTGGTATCTAAAATTAATCAAAGTTGACAAATGCACAATCTTTTACAGTCATTTTTGCCTTTAATGTAAAATCTGTCAATTATTTGTTATGGATATGACTGTTATTGAGTCATTTATGTGAATTGGTCTGAAGTAAAGCCCTGCTACTGAATATGCTGTTTAAGTATGAATATGATTATTCCTCCTGATTTGGCACAGTAAGAATTGTTTTTAAAAAGGTCTTTTGGAAGTTTATTTTGCAAATTTCAAATTAAAATGTACCCATGGAGGGTATTTATTGGAAGTCGTTATATTTGTGGAGTTTTTAAAAGAAATTTAGCCTGATTTTATGAGTGATAATGAGAAGACCAGCAAAAGGCATGGCGAAATGTCATTTCTAGAACATCTTGAAGAATTACGCTGGCATTTGATCCGTTCAGTTCTTGCCATCATGGTTATGGCAATTGTGGCTTTTGTTTTTCAGAATTTTATCTTTACTGAAATCATATTTAAACCCAAAAACCCTGATTTTTGGACTAATCGAATGTTTTCCATGTTCGCCGATTATATAGGAACCGATGCCTTGAAGATAAATCAAAGCGAACTTCAGCTGATCAGTATTAAAATGGCAGGCCAGTTTATGACTTCTATATGGGCAGCCATTATCCTCGGGTTTATTATGGCCTCACCGGTTGTTTTTTTTGAGTTCTGGTTGTTTATAAAACCGGCACTTTATGAAAATGAAAAGAAGTATGCCTCTGGTGCCGTATTTTTCACGACACTTCTTTTTGCCCTGGGTGTATTATTTGGCTATTATCTCATTGTACCACTGTCCATTCACTTTTTGGCATCGTACAGCATCAGTGGTGAAGTTATTAACCAGATCAATATAAACTCATATATCAGCACAGTTGCCAGTATATCTCTGGCTTCGGGTGTCGTGTTTTTGCTGCCAATTTTTGTGTTTTTCCTCAGCAGGGTGGGATTGCTCACTCCTGAATTTATGAAGAAGTACAGACGGCATGCCTATGTATTAATGCTTTTATTGGCCGCAATTATTACGCCTCCTGATGTATTCAGCCAGATAATGGTGGCATTTCCTTTGATTTTCCTTTATGAGATTGGCATATTGATATCTAAGCGTGTTGTGAAACGAAGGGCAAAGTTGGAGGGTGAATAATCCCTATGAAGAAGATCCTATGTTGTTAAGAGCAGAAAATATCGTCAAAAAATACAAAAAGCGAACTGTAGTCAAGGGCGTCAGTTTTGAAGTTCGCCAAGGCGAAATTGTGGGATTGTTGGGGCCGAATGGTGCCGGTAAAACCACTTCCTTTTATATGATTGTAGGATTGATTCAGCCTCTTTCGGGCAGTATTTTTATTGAAGACGAGGATATTACCTCGCTTCCGGTTTATAAAAGGGCCCAGAAGGGTATTGGCTATCTTGCCCAGGAAGCTTCAGTTTTCAGGAAACTGAGCATTGAGGATAATATACGGGCAGTTCTTGAAATGACTACCTACACGAAAGCCTATCAGCATGAAAAGCTGGAATCTCTATTGACAGAATTCGGCTTGCAACATATACGGAAAAGCATGGGATATCAGTTATCGGGAGGAGAACGACGCCGGACCGAAATTGCCCGCGCCCTGGCTATTGATCCCAAATTTATCTTGCTTGACGAACCTTTTGCGGGAGTCGACCCGATTGCGGTGGAGGACATCCAGAACATTGTGATCAAATTGAAGGAAAAGAATATCGGAGTGTTGATTACCGACCATAACGTACATGAAACCCTCACTATTACAGATCGTTCGTACCTGCTTTTTGAAGGAAGTATCCTGAAATCGGGTACAGCCGAGGAACTGGCTAATGATGAAATAGTCAGGAAAGTTTATCTCGGACAAAATTTCACGTTACGTTAATTGTACTAATCATCAGATTTTTTGGCAATTAGTGTTTGAGGTAGTTTAAAAATTAAAAATTTGACTACCTTTGCGCCGCAAATCGCGGACGTGGCGGAATTGGTAGACGTGCCAGACTTAGGATCTGGTGCCTAACGGCGTGGGGGTTCGAGTCCCTTCGTCCGCACAAAAAAACCGGCAACCGGCCTGTAACTTCAGGAATAGGGGGCCGTTTTTTTAATTTATTGTTAGAGAAAGTTTTAAAGGCACAATATGAAAATTAACAGGGAAAATACTAACAATGGAACTGCCATTATCAAAGTTCTGGTCGAGAAGAACGATTATGAAAAAAATGTGGCGGACAAGCTTCGTGAATATCGTCAAAAAGCATCACTTCCGGGATTCCGTCCTGGTAAGGTGCCCGCAGGAGTCATCCAAAAGAGGTTTGGAAAGGCTCTCCTTGCAGAGGAGGTCAATCAGCTGCTTTCGCAGAATCTGATCAATTACCTGAGGGATGAAAAAATCAATATCATTGGGGACCCGCTTCCCAATAATGAGCTCCAGCAGCCAATTGATTTCGACAAACAGGAAGAGTTTGAGTTCGTGTTTGATATTGCCCTTACTCCTGATGTCAATTTGACGCTCGATAAATCACATTCAGTTGATTATTACCGCATAAAGGTTGATGAGCAGTTGATCGACGAAAATATTGACCAGATCCTGAACCAATACGGAACAACCCAGGATGTGGATGTTGTGTCGGAAGAGTCTTACATGAGGGTTGATTTCAGTGAACTGGATGCCGAAGGAAATGTCAAGGAGGGCGGAATCGTTGCCGAGAACGTCCTGATAGCTTATGACCGGGTTAAGGATGAAGAGGTTCAAAAACAACTGATCGGAAAGAAACCTGAAGAATCGCTGGTTATGGATCCTGTCACTGCCTTTGGCGACAGGCATGAAGTTGGACACATGCTCAACATTAGCCATGAAGTGGCCGATGAATTGAACAGTCAGTTCATTTGCACTGTAAAATCTATACAAAATTTTGTAAAGGGTGAATTGAACGACGAGCTCTACAAAAAACTGTTTGGTGAAGAAACCGATGTAACCACTGTTGAACAGTTCAGGGAGAAGGTCGCCGAAAACATAAGTGCCAGTTTGGAAAACTCTTCAAAACAACAATTTGAAGTTGATGCCCGGAAGAGTTTGGTTGCCGCAGTTCCCATGGAATTGCCCGAGTCTTTCCTGAAACGCTGGCTGAAAGAGACCAACAAGGAACTGACCGATGCGAAGATTGAAGAAGATTTTGAGGATTTCACTGAAGACCTTCGCTGGCAGTTGATCAAAAACAACATCATAAACGAGAATAAAATTGAGGTCAGTGAGGAGGAAACTCTCCAGATGGCCAAGAATATCGCCTTGTCGCAATTCCAGCAGTATGGTATTTACCAGGTAGCTGACGAACACCTCGAATCGTATGCCCACAGGATCATGGAGAAAGAGGATGACAGGGAGCGGATTGTCAGAAGGGTTTTCGAAATCAAGGTTTACGACCTGGTGAGAGAAAAGGTCCAGCTGAATGAAAAGGAAGTGACAACCGAAGAATTCAAAGCACTGTAATAAGATATGCATGCAGCAGCTGGTAAAAAAGCTGCTGCTTTTTTTAACTTTGCATGTTTACAACCCCTAGGGTTTAATTTTAAGGTTTCATTGTTAAAATCAGGAGGAAAAGATATGAACTGGGATAATGAATTTAGGAAGTATGCAACCAAACATGCCGGTATCAGCAGCATGACCATGCATCAATATACATCAGTGCATGATTATTACATTTCACCTACCATTATCGAGGAACGACAGCTGAATGTGGCATCCATGGATGTGTTCTCGCGTCTGATGATGGACCGTATCATTTTCCTTGGTGTACCGATTGATGATACGGTTGCCAATATCATTCAGGCCCAGTTACTGTTTCTCGAATCAACTGATCCTTCCAAAGATATTCAGGTATATTTCAATACCCCCGGGGGCTCGGTACATGCCGGACTTGGCATCTATGATACCATGCAGTACATTACGGCCAATGTGGCAACCATTTGCACCGGTATGGCGGCTTCCATGGGAGCTATCCTGCTGACAGCAGGTACCAAGGGCAAACGTTCAGCCCTTAAACATTCACGGATTATGATTCACCAGCCCATGGGCGGTGCCTCGGGTCAGGCTTCTGACATTGAAATTACTGCCCGCGAAATCATGAAGATTAAAAATGAATTGTATAAGATTTTATCCGATCATACAGGCAAGTCGATCGAGCAGGTCGAAAGAGATGCAGACAGGGATTACTGGATGACATCAGAGGAAGCCGTTGAATATGGAATGATTGATGAGATTTTGTTTAGAGAGAGAAAATAATGAGTAATACGAAGGGAAAATCTGATAAGTGTTCATTCTGTGGTAGGGAAAAGAGTGATGTAAATCTCCTTATTGCCGGCATTGAAGGCCATATCTGTGATCGATGTGCCGAACAGGCCCATTCTATTATCCTGGAGGAAATGAAAAGGGATTCGGCTTTCGAACTGGATGGCATGAAGCTCATGAAACCTCTTGAAATCAAGGAGTTCCTCGATCAGTATGTCATTGGTCAGGATCAGGCAAAGAAGATTCTGTCGGTGGCGGTTTACAACCATTATAAAAGGCTTTCCCAGAGAATTGACGATGATGAAACAGAGATAGAAAAGTCAAATATCATTCTTGTCGGCGAAACAGGTACCGGAAAAACCCTTCTTGCGCGTACCATAGCCCGTATGTTGCATGTTCCCTTTACTATTGTTGATGCCACCGTGCTTACCGAAGCCGGATATGTGGGCGAGGATATTGAAAGCCTGTTGACACGCCTCCTGCAGGTTGCCGATTACAATGTCGAGGCTGCCGAGCGTGGAATTGTTTTTATTGATGAAATAGACAAAATTGCCCGAAAAGGTGATAATCCTTCCATTACACGCGATGTGTCCGGTGAGGGAGTACAACAAGGATTGCTGAAACTTCTTGAAGGTTCTGTGGTAAATGTTCCTCCACAAGGCGGAAGAAAACATCCTGAGCAAAAATTGATCCCTGTAAATACCAAGAATATCCTGTTTGTCTGTGGTGGCGCCTTTGAGGGTATTGAACGCAAAATTGCCCAGCGACTCAATACAAAAGTTATTGGTTACAGCGCTGCAAAAGATGGTGACAGAATTGACCGTGAAAACCTTTTACAATACATTTCCCCCCAGGATTTACGTTCATTCGGAATGATTCCGGAAATCATCGGACGTCTTCCTGTACTGGCCCATCTTGATCCGCTGGACAGGGATACCCTGAGACGGATTTTAACCGAGCCTAAGAATTCGATCATCAAACAGTATGTGAAATTGTTCGAACTCGACGGGATAAAACTGGTTTTTGATGAAGATGCCTTGGAATTTATCGTGGATAAAGCTGTTGAATTCAAGCTCGGGGCCAGGGGATTAAGGTCGATTTGTGAAAACATCATGATCGATGCCATGTTCCATTCGCCGACCGAGCAGCTGAAAGAACTGACCATTACCCTGGATTATGCACGTGAAAAACTTGACAGGTCAAGTTTGAACCGTCTGAAAGCCAGTTAAGATTTCCGCTAAGGTACTTTATAGACTATTGAATTGATCATCATTCCGGCACCCACCGAGGTGAAAATGATGACATCTCCGCTATTGATGGAATGACCATCGAGTTCGTTTTTCACGATGAGGTCATATAGTGTTGGGATGGTGGCCGAGGAGCTGTTTCCCAACTTGTTAATGGTCATGGGCATTACATCTTCCGGAATATCCTTGATTTTATACAACCTGAAAACTCTTTCCAGGATTGCCTGGTCCATTTTCTCGTTTGCCTGGTGAATCAGTACCTTTTTTACGTCTGTCAGGGTTAATCCGGCGAGCTGTAGACTCTTTTTAACAACTTTAGGTACATTGGTCAGTGCATACACATAAACCTTATGTCCTTGCATCCTGATATAGATGTCCTTTAAATCTGAATCGGGATTCAATGTGGTATCCATTACCAGGTAATCGGCTTCCAGGGCGTCTGTCTGCATGGCATGGGAAAGTATCCCAATTGGTTCCTCCGATTTTACGGCCTCAACGACTACTGCACCTGCGCCATCAGCAAATATCATGGTGTCGCGGTCGAAAGGATCTGCAACCCTGCTGTTCACGTCAGTGCCAACAACCAGGCCTCTTTGATATTGCCCTGATTTAATGTACATGTCTGCAACAATCAGTGCCTGGACCCATCCGGGACAGCCGGCGATGACATCGTGGGCAAACATATATGGATTCTTCAGCCCAAGTTTTTGTTTTACCCTGGCTGCCATATAAGGCACAATCGAAGAGCGTCGGTTAATCTCGGGAAGATCTCCAAAATTGTGTGCTACGATGATAAAATCAAGGGTTTCGGGATCGATGCCTGCCGATTCTATGGCATTTTTCGCCGCATAGGTCCCAAGATCAGAAGTCTGGTCTTCAGGATTACACCATCTGCGTTCTTCAATATTGGTAATTTCCCTGAATTTTTCAATGATCTCAGTGTTATCCTTGTCAAAAGGCGCCTTGGTGGCAGGATCGTAAAAACTATAATTCAGGAAATGATCGTTTGAAATCTTTGTAGGAGGAATATAACTTCCTGATCCGATTATGGTTGTATATATTTTCACAACTGTAGGATTAATTATTCATCTAAAAAATTTTCAACTCAAAATTTGTTCCGTCAAATACCCCGTACGAAAATGTTTTGATCCAGTCTCCCAGTAAAACAAACCGTGAATGCTCATTGATGGGAATATTTACCAGGCGATGCCGGTGACCGAAAACAAAATAATCAAAATGTTCCTTTTGCAGGACCGAGGTCGCAAACTGAAACATGCCTTCATTGGTGGCATCAAAGTTATCTGAATACTCCTTTTTGCTTAATCGGCTGTTCTTCGACCACTTCTGAGCCACTGCCACTGCAAAGTTAGGGTGAAGTCTTGCATAAAACCACTGTAATACCCTGCTTTTAAATATTTTTTTCAGAAATATATAACCTTTGTCGTAGGGATCGAGTCCATCGCCATGTGCAAGAAAGAATTTTTTACCCAGCAGATTGAATGTTTTGGGGTCATGATGGACAATAAGCCCTATTTCTGATGGCAGGTAGTCGAATATCCAGATATCATGGTTCCCGGTAAAAAAATGGACAGGAATGCCTCTGTCGGTGAGTTCGGCCAATTTCCCAAGAACCCGGATGTGACCCCGGGGAACAACTTTTTTGTATTCGAACCAGTAATCAAAGATATCTCCCATCAGGAAGATTTCTGAAGCGTCCTGACTGATCTGGTTTAACCAACTGACAAATTTCCTTTCCCTTTCCTGGTTATCTTTGAGGGAGGGTGCCCCTAGGTGCACATCAGAAACAAAATATATTTTCTTGCGATCTTTCAAATATTCGCTGCAATTTGGATTCGAAACAATTGTGGTTGGTAATCAGTTTTTTGGTGAGCGAGCTATGGGTTTCAGTTTATTTGAATATTTCCGACAATGCCTTGTCGAGTGCAGGTCCTTTCAGGTTTTGGGCAATGATGGAACCATCCCGGCCTATGAGGTAATTATATGGTACAGCCTGAATATTGTAATTCATTACGGCCTGGATGCTGCCATCCATATCGCCTACATTGATCCAGGTGAGTTTATCCTTCTGGATGGCCTCCAACCAATCTTCCCTGTCCTTGTCAACACTCACCTGATAAATTTCAAACCCTCTCTGACGATATTTTGCATAGGCTTCCACCAAAACAGGATTCAGGATACGTGAATCGGAATTGAGGGCCGACCAGAAATGAATCAGGATGACTTTTCCCTGCAAGGATGAAAGGGCTATGGGATTGCCTTCCTTGTCGGGCAGCACAATTTCCGGTATATCAGCCCCCGCTTCATCAATAAGCTGCCTGAGATGCATGTTTCTTTCCTGGGCAATAAGCTGAAGGGTATTATGGTAGAGCGCTTTAACATGCTCTGAATTAGGATAGAATGAATTCAGGGCAGATGCCGCAACCCTTAACGCATGAAGATCCCGGACCACATAATTTTCGTTGTCAAACTTTTGGTATAAAGCCAATACACTTGCCATACTGAATGGATGTTCAGAAACGAAGTTGGTTGAATAATCCACTTGTTCCTGCACTGTTTTCTCATAGGCCTGATCCAGTTGCTGCTTCAGCTCGATGTAATCAGGCCGATCGGCATAAAGTGTATATAATGAGGAAATTGAATCCAGTCGTTGCTTGGTAATGTTGAGTTTTTCATTCAGCTGTTGAACCAGGATGGATCCGGGTGAACCTTCAATGTCGTATTGACGTGCAAAATTGAGCGCATCTGCCTTGATGCTGATTACCTCAGCCGAATCGATCAATAAGGTGATGAAATTGTTTTCCGACAGTTTCAATAAGTAAAATGTGGGCATTCCGGTATGTGCCCGGAATGTAAAATCACCGTTTTTTCCAATTTTCACAGAATCAACTGGACGCATATTGGCAACCATCAGTTCTTCCAGGTATAACTTCCTGCCTTCGGCATTGGTTATTTTTCCCGTAATCTCGAATTTTTTGGGACGGTCACATCCTGTAAAAATCAATATGATTAATGATGCTAAAATGATGATTCTGTTGTTCATTACGATGCTTTAATTTGAGCCGCTAAAATTAATAAATTCCCCTAAGGGCAAATATTCGGAAGCGAAGATAATTATTTTATATTTTTGGGTCCAAGTTTTTGAAATAGTGAGAGTATATAACGATTTAAAGAATATTTCAGTCAGCAAACCGGTAGTTACCATCGGAACATTCGATGGGGTGCACCTTGGGCACCATAAAGTACTTGACAAGTTGAAAGACATTGCTGGCGAAACCGGCGGAGAATCGGTAGTTTTTACCTTTTATCCACATCCCCGGCAGGTACTGACGCCCGACGAACACAACCTCAGGCTTTTAACAACCCTGGAAGAGAAGATTGAACTTCTTGATCAGGCAGGGATAGATCATCTTGTTATTTATCCCTTTACCCTTGAGTTCGCAAAATTGTCGTATTCCGAGTTTGTCAAATCCGTTCTAGTTGACCAAATTCACACATCTACTTTGGTAGTGGGTTACGACCATAGGTTTGGCAAAAATCGTGAAGGTAGCTATGATGACCTTAAGAAATGTGCTGATCTATACGGATTTGATATCGTAAAGCTGGATGTACTGCTCGAGAATGAAGTGAATATCAGCTCAACCCGAATCCGAAATGCCCTGGAATCAGGTGATATCCGGCAGGCAACACGCTACCTCGGTTACCACTATACCCTCCATGGCAGGGTGGTCGAGGGTCAGCAACTGGGCAGGACCATTGGTTTTCCCACGGCCAATATCGAATCTTCGGAAGTTCATAAACTCATTCCGGGATATGGGGTTTATGCGGTATTTGCCCTCATCGAAGGTGTCAGATATAAAGGCATGATGAATATAGGTACCCGTCCAACATTCAACAACAATGCCGATAAACGTAGCATTGAAGTCAACCTTTTTGATTTTGAGGGACATCTTTACGGATCCGGAATTACCCTGGTTTTTGTTGACAAGATCAGGGATGAAAGGAAATTTCCAGATAAGGATGCACTGGTTCGGCAATTGTATCTCGACCGTGAACAGTCGAACCGTATACTAGATGCTGAACAGACGGCTTAATTTCGGATCAGGTCGCAGGCTATGGGTAGGTGATCGCTATAGGGGACATCATAGACCTTAAAATTATAACTGCTGTAACTATCACTGTGGAGTATGTAATCAATCCTGAAGGAAGGCAGCTTTCCAATGTATGTCCGACCAATCCCTCTGCCAGATTCAACAAACGAATCTGTAAGTTTTCCCCTGACTTTCTGGTAGGAATAGGAGGAAGGGGGATCGTTGAAATCTCCGCAAACAATGACCGGATGAGGTGAAGAGCTGATTTTTTCCTGAATGAGCCTTGCTTGTTTTGCCCGCATTTTTACCGCATCCCGGTATTTCATCCCCAGTTCCTTTACCTCTTCCAAATCTTTCTCGTCAGAAATCCGCTGCTTGCCGATAATTCGGTATTTATCGGGATCAATCCGGTACGACTGCAAATGGATGTTAAAGATTCGAATGGTATCATTGTTAGCCACCACATCGGTGCAAATGGCAATATTCCCTGAATTTTCGAACCGGATTTCCTGCATCTTTACGATAGGGAATCGGGTTAAAGTTACGGACCCTCCTGTTCCACTGGCCCTTGCATATTGGTAGTGTCGTATGTTAGGGAATTCACTCTTGGCTGCCTGCAGGTTAAAAATATGATTGGATCGGAGTTTTACTTCCTGTAAACAAATGATGTCCGGTTCGGTCTCTTTCAGAAATCCTTTTATCAGGTCGGCAAGATCCTTCGAAGGATTTCGCCCGGTTCCCGTAAAGTGTTTCACATTATAGGATACTACCTTGATACCTTGTTCTTCGGTACTTTTTCCTGAAAGCTGAAAATATCTGGATGCAACATTGAATCCCAACAGGATTGTCAAAAATGACAGGAATATAAATTTGGGTTTTGTCAGAAGCCAGAAAATGATCAGCAGAAAATTGATGAGAAGTATCCAGGGATAAGCCATTCCCGCAATTGAAATGAGCCAACCTTTATCAGGAGGGAAATAGAGAGATACATAGGAGGCTAAAAGTCCACCCATGGCTATAATGTTGATAAACAGCAATATGTATTTTACAAATTTTCTCAAATTCCTTGATATTTCCAGATGGAAGTGATGTGCAATTTAGCGAATTCACAACGAATTGAAATGGAGTGGCAAGACAATTCGTTACAGTTTTATAATCTGTTCAGGAAGAGGGTGTTCCCGGCCAAGGCCAGTTGAAATGGCCTCCTTAAGGCCTGAAATGTCTGAGTTTTCCAAACCAAGCAGATATGCCGACGCCTGATCTGATAAAACCATGTCATCTGAAACGGATATGTACCTTAAATCATTGTGCTGAAGCAAAGACCCTGAAGGTTTGTTTTCAGGCCAGATTTCGGCTATGGTAAGCTGTGGTGCTTTATAATTAAGCAAGGAAGTTATACACGCTTTTTGCCTGGTACCGTAGCACTGATCACGATTCCAAATCAGTCCCAGATAATTTTCCAAGGCTCCCCTGACCTGATTTTCCCGTGCCCAAGCGACGACAGGCATATTGATGACGATGTCGGCATTGGCCAAGGCCTGGTGTACCAGAATAGTTTTGTCAGACATTGTTTCAGGCACCATATAATATCTGATGTCATTGGCGGGGTAGACCCTTGCTGATGCATCTTTTGCAGCTCGTTCTATGCCACTGTTCTTATAAGTTTGTGTCCATTCGTCCCTGGTTTGGTCCAACACCGATACCTCCCTGGCGCCTGCCTTGTAGCACCATTCAATGATAATCTTCACCAGCATGGGATCGGAATTATATCCTGTACCTGGCCTGTGGTCAAATGCCATGGTAGGTTTTACAAGGACTTTGGGCCTTCCTGAAATTATCCCCCGAATGCCTCCAACTGGGTGAATTGCCTTTTCAAGTGAACTTATCAGGTCTTTTTCCCTGGCGATCCATGACTTGCCTTCAAGTGATGGCATCCAACCTTTGTTTTCCGGAAAAATGCCTTGTATGGCCGTTGACGGAAAGATGGCTGGCAATGCAGCATATTTCAGGAAGTTGCGTCTTCTCATGTTTCAGCTATTTAATGTTTGGATTCAGATTCTGGCCCTGACCATCCGGTCTTTGCCTTGCAGGTCTTTCCTGGTTTCGACCTGTTCAAAACCTTTTGATGTTAAAAGCTCTGCCGTTTCGGTTCCAAATAATTCATTGATTTCAAGGTAGAGCCATCCGCCCCGTGAGCCCGATCTTTTGGCAAAGTCGGCAATTACCTCATAAAATATAAGCGGCTGTTCATCACTTACATAGAGGGCAAGATCGGGTTCAAATCTGGTCACGTTATCGGCCATCCATTTTTTTTCCGACACCCTGACATAAGGTGGATTGCTGACAATGAGATCTGGTTTAACAGGCAATGATAATCCGCTGGTATTGAGTATGTCAGCTTGAAAAAACTCAATATACATATTGTTTATCCTTGCATTTTCACGGGCGGTATTAAGTGCTGCCGGTGAAATGTCACAGGCATGGACAGATGAATTCTTCAATCTGTTTTTCAAGGAAATGGCGATACATCCGCTGCCGGTTCCAATATCCAGGATCTGATGGAAATTTTGCCCTGATTCCAATATCCAGCTGATTAGTTCCTCTGTTTCGGGTCTTGGAATCAGTACATCAGGATTTACCTTGAAATTCAGGCCGAAAAATTCAGTTTCACCCAAAATATATTGAATAGGTTCTGAATTTTTTAGACGCTTTGTGATTTCAAACACGGTTTCCTTTTCCTGAGGGGATAGGCTTTCATCCTGCTTCAGGACCAGATCCGTCAGGGAATAGTTTTTCAGGTGTTTAAAGATCAGGCGAACGATTCCTTCTGTTTCTTCAGGCGAACAAACAGTGTTTAATTCCTTCCGGATATATTGAATTGTCGGCTGCATTGTGTTATTTTTGGCAAAGTTACTTTTTTGAGTGATATCGTCCTTCGAAGTTGGGGTCATTGCCTATATGATACTTTATCAGGATTTTTAGGGCAGGCTTAACGGCGTGAGGCAACATCAGTCATTAATACCTGAATTAGGATGCCCTCCATGTTTGATAATGAGATGGACAAGCACCGATTGTACATGAACCGGTGCATCGAACTGGCCACGCTGGGTTCGGGAACCACCGCGCCAAATCCAATGGTGGGTTGCGTTATTGTCCGTAACGGTAAAATCATTGGAGAGGGTTACCACATTCAACATGGTGGCCCGCATGCCGAGGTGAATGCCATCAATTCCGTCAGGGATAAGGAATGGTTGAAAGAGAGTACCCTGTATGTTTCCTTGGAGCCCTGCGCCCATTACGGCAAGACTCCACCATGCAGTGACCTGATTATCCGTATGGGAATACCCCGGGTGGTCATTGGGACCTCGGATCCATTTGCCGAAGTCTCGGGAAGAGGTATCGAAAAACTTAAAAAGAGCGGTGTCGATGTATTAACAGGTCTTCTTGGAGCAGAATGCAGATGGTTGAACCGTAGGTTCTTCACTTTTCATGAGAAGAAAAGGCCCTACGTCATCCTGAAATGGGCTCAAAGTGCCGATGGCTTTATGGCACCTGATAAAAACCGGAAAGAAAGACAACCGGTCTGGATTACCAATGAATTGTCAAGGCAATTTGTGCACAAATGCAGGTCCGAAGAAGCATCAATCCTTGTCGGAACCCAAACGGCCATTGAAGATAATCCAACCCTTACCGTCAGGGACTGGGCTGGTCAATCTCCCTTGCGGCTCGTGATCGACAGAAAAGGGATGATTCCTGAAAATTCCCATCTTCTAGATGGATCGAAGGAGACTGTCGTTTTTACGGAAAAGGATGGCGCTTCTAAAAACCTGATTACATATATCACGCTCGATTTCAAATTGAATATCCTGCCACATATCCTGCAATATCTTTATCAGAGGGAAATTCTCTCGGTCTATATCGAAGGGGGTGCAAAAACACTGGAACATTTTATCGAACAGGGTATCTGGGATGAGGCCCACCTTTTTTTCGGTCCCGGATTTATGGGTTCCGGTGTCCGTTCACCTGAAATTAGCGGTATAGTCATGTCAAATGAGGTTTTTGATGATGACAGGTTGATAGTTCTTCTTAACGGATCCCTAAATCATTAATCCTGTCTTCGGATACCTTCAGGAAGGATCGCAATTCCTAGCTTCAGCTCAACATACCTGAAATACCAGTAAAGCCTGTGGTTCAATTCCAGCCCATAGTCAACATGAAACTGGTAATCGATGTAGGTGTCACAGCAGCGATTTCCCCTACCACTCATGTATCGTGAATTCCATGCGGATACATACTGCCGGTTCCAGGTTTCAAGATAGGATTGGGAATGGAACCATACCGGTTTACTGTGTGTCACGAACCACGTTTCAAAACCGGGATCGATAATCACCAGTTCATATTGCAGTGAGTCTTCGCTCGCAATCTTTTCGTTTTCTATCGAGACCCTGGTGGATTCACGAATTCCTGTACAAGCCCCAAAGGCCAACAGACAGATAATAAGAAAGATATGTGTTTTCATGGCAGTTGTATTCTGTTCTTGTTTGTATACGAATATCAGACGGAGATGTTTTCCGATGAATTATAATATCATAATTTTATAGAGAACTAGGTTTTGGTGCTTTTGATTTTTAAATTTACCTTCTGAAATAACTCAGTTTCATGTGGTTTGACTGGAATTTTCAAAACCTGTCCGTTTGGGAAGTATTATCCATGATTTTCCTGATCACAAGCATAGCCATTGCGATCATTGTAGTCCTGGAGAAGCGGTCACCCTTTAAGACGGCTGCATGGATCATGGTGCTGGTACTTCTGCCCGTGATCGGCCTGGTCTTTTATCTGGTGTTTGGCCAGGAATACAGGAAGAAAAAGATCTTTTCGCGCAAGGGCTTGAAAGCCCTTGGAAAATACAGAAACCTAACCAACAGACAATTAAGAAATCTTCAGCAAAAAGAATTCCAGCTACCTCCAGAACTCGAGAATTACAGGAAACTCATATCCCTGTTGTTGAATAATTCTCACGCCAGCCTTACCTCCGGAAACAACGTGAAGATCCTGAATAACGGTAAGAAGGCCATCGATGCGATTTTTGCGGCATTGGAAAGGGCCCGGCATCATATTCATCTTGAGTATTACATTATTGAAGATGACGATACAGGAAACAGTTTAAAAGAGATCCTGATCAGAAAGCGAAAGGAAGGGGTTGAAGTCAGGGTAATTATCGACGATGTCGGGAGCTGGAGCCTGGGAAAGAGATACATCAATGATCTGAAAGAGAACGGAGTCGAAATCTATCCGTTCATGGAAGTCAGGTTTCCTCGCCTTACCGGGAAGGTCAATTACAGAAACCACAGAAAGATCGTTGTCGTGGATGGAGACACGGGTTTTACCGGTGGTATCAACTTTGCCGACAGGTATATCTTTGGAAATGAAAAGGTTGGTTTCTGGCGCGACACCAACATACAAATCGAAGGGAATGCAGTTGCATTTCTTCAAGTAGTTTTCGCTGCCGATTGGTTTTTTGTCAAGGGTGAAAACCTGGTTGGCAGAGACTATTTCAGGCCGTTTACCGATGATCCAGGGATTCCGGTCCAGATCAGTGCCAGTGGTCCCGATTCAGACTGGGACAGCATTGCCCAGGCTTTTTTTACGGCAATCACCTGTGCCCGCCGTGAAATAACCATTGTAACGCCTTATCTGATGCCCACGCCTTCGCTCCTGACAGCTCTAAAAACCGCTGCCCTGGGAGGAATCGACGTTCGGATCATCATACCCGGCAAGCCCGACGCCCTTTTACCAAAGTGGGTATCCAATTCGTATATCGATGAATTGCTGGAAGCTGGTGTAAGAATTTATTTCTACCAGAAAGGATTTATACACAGTAAGATTCTTCTTGTCGATGGTTCTTTTGTGTCGGTGGGTACCACAAATTTCGACTTCCGCAGTTTGGAAACGAACTTTGAGGTAAACGCATTTATTTACAGCGAACAATTTGCACGGCAGTTGGGTGCCTATGTAAAAGTTGACATGCGAAACAGCCGGGAAATCCTGTTGAGTGAATGGCGGAAGCGTCCCTGGTATGATAAGTCCCGGGAATCCCTGGCATACCTCATCAGTCCATTATTTTAATATTCGGTATTCCGACATCCTGTTTACCAATTAATTTGTTTTATTTGGGTCGGATTGTTTTCCGTTGATCTAATTCTGAAATTTAATGCATTTAAGAAAGATAATGTTGGTGGTGGCGGTTTTGATGTCACTATCAGGAACGTCACAGAAACTGTGGCAAAAGTCACCATTACAAGCAGAACCGCCGGTTTGTTATGCTTCGGGACAGGTTGAAAAGTCGTACATTCCACCACCACGGGAGTTTCTGGAAAAGCTTAAATCTGCCGGTTCAGGGGCCGACATGGTCGTTAACTACATTGGATTTCCCGACAGTGTCAAAAATGCCTTTGAATATGCTATATCCATCTGGGAATCATTGTTGAGTTCACCTGTCCCCATTTATATTGAAGCCAGGTGGCAGTCATTAGGCAGCAATACACTGGCCAGCTGCGGCCCTTCAGATTATTTTGTTGATTTTGACAATGCTCCTGTCCCGGGTACATACTATCCCGTTGCATTGGTGGAAAAATTAATGGAAAAGCAGTTGACAGGTCCGGGAAATCCGGATATGGTTGCCCGATTTAATTCATCCATTCCCTGGTATACGGGAACTGATGGCAAGACTCCGGTCAATAAATATGATTTTGTATCGACTGTTCTGCATGAAATCGCACACGGTCTTGGGTTTACAGGGTTCTTTTATGTGGATGCGGATGCTTCGCGGGGTTACCTGGGTTACCAGGATGGCAGTCCGGCCATTTATGACATATTTGTCGAGGATTCCCAAAGAAGACACCTAGATGATATATCTGTCTATGGCAATCCCTCCTCTGAGTTATTTAAGGCTTTGACTTCCGGACAGGTCTATACTGGCAGTCCATTGGCCGTTAAGGGTTACAATAACAACAGGCCCCCTTTGTATGCCCCAAATCCTTTTAATGATGGTTCCAGTATCTATCATTTAAACTCTTCTACTTTTCCTTATGGGAATGCAAACTCCCTGATGAGCCATAGCGCCGGTATGGGAGAGGCCATACATTCGCCTGGTCCGATCACGCTGGGAATTCTATACGACATGGGTTGGAAGCATTTGTTTTTCCGATATGAACCGGTCAAGGACATGGAGGTTCTGAATGGACCCATCGAGTTTAAAGTGGCCGTCGACAGTGATTTCAGTTTCGACACAACCGGATTCAGGCTGGTATATTCATACGATAACTTTGCCCAGCATCGTGACTCGGTATTCTTTGGATATGATGCAGTAAGGGATTCATTTTCAACGTCATTCCGTCCGGGGTTTGATGAAGGGGCATTTCAGTATTACCTTACATTAAATGATAAGGATGGCCGTGTTTTCAGATGGCCGGTCAGTCCTTCGGAGACATTTTCCACCTTTATTGGAACCGACGAGCAGAAACCTGTCATTGGCCATACCCCACCCACATTTTTGTTGTCGACCATTCAAAATTTTAAGTTAGAGGCCACTGTTACCGATAATCTGGCAGTAGATACAGTTTTTGTAAAGTATTCGATCAATTCGGGAGCAGAGCAAAGTCTTACTTTGGAAAAAAGTGGAAAAGATCTGTATGAGGCCTTGATTCCCGTGAAGGAAACATTACTGGGACAAGGAGGTGTAATTTCATACCAAATAGTGGCTGTGGACAGGTCTTTAGGCAAGAATACCTCTGTTTTTCCCGAAAGCGGCATGATTGAGTTAAAAGTCGAAGAAATATATGGTCCGGTTCCGGGATATTTCACCGATTTCAATACGATCAACCTTGATTTTATCACAGGTGACTTTGCCATTGCACAGCGAAGGGGATTTCTGAATCCTGCGCTTTTCAGTCCCAATCCCTATCCCAGTCCGATGGTTGATGACGGTTTTTTCAACTTTTCTGCCATGCTCAGGTATCCGATAGTGGTCAGGGACCAGGGGACACTCTCTTTTGATGAGGTGGTTCTGGTAGAACCGGGAGAAACAGGTGCAGTGTATGGGGATGACGAATTCTGGGATTATGTGATTGTGGAGGGCAGTGGTGACTTTGGTGAAACCTGGTTGCCACTGGCTGATGGGTATGATTCGGGTGACAAGCCTGCATGGCTGACTGCCTATTACCGTAATACTTCAGGACAGAATTCGACCACGATAGGTAGTCCTGATCTTTTTATCAATAGGAGTATCTCACTGACTTCAAATGGTAATTTCTCTGATGGTGATACCATTCTGGTTCGTTTCAGGCTTTTTTCTGATCCTTATGCCAATGGTTGGGGATGGGCCATTGATAATCTGAGGATTCAGCAAACAGTAAGTAACAGATTGGTGAATTCACTCTCTCCAGGACACATATCGTTATGGCCGAATCCATTTTCAACGTCAATAAAATGGCAATATACCGGTTTGGAACAACAAACGGATCTGACATTTGAAATCATTGACCTGACTGGACGTGTTGTCAAAAGCCATTCAGTAAGTCAGGTTTTCAATGGACAAGCTGATGAGATTCCGGTTTCGGATTTACCCACAGGCGTATTTATCGCAATAGTCCGTTCGGGTCATCAGCCTATTTTAAGGACAAAACTTGTCAAAAGATGATTAACCAGCCATTTTAGGGGTCTGGTCATAATTCATCGCCTCCATAAAAAGAATTGGTTCCACTAAGTGGTAAGAGAGAATTTGATGTATAAGCTCCTGATTATTAAAATAATCAGGAGCTTAGATTTTTTATCAGCCTGATACAATTTGCACCTCAAAACTATAAGGCTGTATCAAGCACGATGAAGTCTTAAAATTTCATTAGATGTTAGTGAGGAACATTAATTATCCCCAAAACAGACTTTATTCAACACTTAACCACATCCCGACCAACTTAACACCATTTACATACAATTAGCGTACAAATACCATTATTTTACCATTCGAAAAAGGTGAAATAATGGTAAAAGACTGGAGAAACAATGGTAAAACCCAAAATGGGTACAGGAGCCGGTCACACCCATACTGGTATTTTGTTTGGAGTTGTCAGTTCATTGTTTATTCCAATGGCAGAAATAATTTAAACGTAAACCTAAAGATTCAAAATGATTAAAGTTCAAAGGCTGTTGGCTTCATAAATTGGTTATGCGAATAATTGAATCAGAAGTATTTTCGATATCCATAATTATGGTCATAATAATTCATGTCAGCACATATTCAGGTAGATGAAATAAATATTTTAATTCAATTGTGTGACATTGTCCGTATCATGAACCTATGACTTTTTGGATGTCAAATAAACAGGGCAGAATGGTCTTGTGCAAAAGAACAGAATAGAATAGAAAATAGATGTGTTCTGCTGCAAAACACAACTTTTTAAAATGTTGATATTCAGTTATTAAAAATTTTCATAATGGAATTTTTCCGTATATTGTTGTAATTACAACATTGCCATATTAACTTTTTTTATATGTTTGTTCCTGTAAAGAAGTAGTCCTTTTATCAAATCTAAACCAATAAAAATGATAAGGAGTAGGCTAATCACGTTCCTTGCATTGGGGTTTCTGACTTTTTACGGTTGTCAGGATGATATGCAGGTCGAGAAATTCAAGCGCCCGGACTGGCTGGCCGGCAAGATTTATACCCAATTAAAAGAGCAGCCTGAACTTTCCACCTTTGCAAAATGCTTGGAGTTAACCCAATTCGACAAAATTCTGGATGCGTCGGGAAGTTACACCATTTTCGCTCCAACCGATGAAGCATTTGCCGCATGGTTTCAATCCCATTCAAAATACAAGAAGGTTGAAGATATTCCGCTTCCGGAACTGGATCGTATCGTGAAGTACCACATCGTGCAAAATCCATGGAGCAAGAATCAGCTCAGGTCATTGGATGTCTTTGGCTGGATTGATCCGAAGGACCTGACCAACAACGAGCCTCGCGGATATAAACGCGAAACCCTTTTGCTTGACAAGAACCGTAAATATGGAATCAAGGGAGAGTTCCGTAATTTCAGGAACTATATTTCAATTGTTGACACATTGTCTTCACCCTGGATCAGAAATGAAGCTACCGATTCCAGGAAATATGCCCCAATTTTTTTTAAGGAGTATTTTGATATTTACGAACTCAGCTCATCGGATTACGAGTTTTATTTCAACAGGCCGATAGAAAGTCCAGCCGACATATATTATGTAGGGGCCAAAGTTATCGGTGATGAGGTTTTTGCCGAAAACGGGTTTGTCTATAAGATTGACAGGGTGGTTGAACCCCTGAAGAATGCATATCAGATCATGGCCTCTAAAGAAGGTCCCAACTCCTATAAGGACTTTTTGGATTTCATCAATTCATTTCCTGAATTTGTTTATGATGACCGGAAGACCATGCTTCAGCCTGGTGCTTCCGAAGGTCTGGCCGTAGATTCACTCTTTGACCTGTCGTATCCCAATCTTACCTTCAATATTAACAGGGAGCGGACCAAGGCACCTGCCGGTACTTATGGTCTGCCCGAAAACGTATCGATCCGATACCATCACGGGCTGATTGCACCAACCGATGCTGCATTCAATGCATTTGTCAATGAGTATCTGGTCGGTGGGACCCGGTGGGGAAGCCTTCGGAATGCTCCTGATCATATCAAACGGATAATTGTCAATACCTATATGTCCATCAATCCCATATACCCTACTGACCTGTCGAAGGGGTATTATAATGGCGAACTGGATATCGTCAAATTGGACCAGTCCGAGATAGTCCAAAAGGAATATGGCAGCAACACCACATTTATTGGGGTAAAGAATGCCATTATTCCCAGGGCATTCAAAAGTGTAACGGGCCCCATCTATCTGCAGCGGGGCTATTCCAGGGTCATGAATGCCATCGAACTTGCCGGTTTATTGCCTGCGCTCAAACGTCAGGGACAGAACTATATGTTATTCGTTGAATCTGATCAAAGTCTCAGATTGGACTCGTCCCTGGTGTATGATGAAGCCAGGAACAGATTCTCGGCATTTATGATTACCCCAGGTTCATATCAGGAATTTGGAATGACCCAGAGCGACTTAAGAAACCTGCTCATGAATCACATCGGTCTCGACCATGCCAAGGGTTTGGCGAGGAAGGAATTTATCCCCAATATGGCCGGAAATTATCTGATCGTTGATAATGTCACCGGGGAGGTCAGGGGTACCGATTTTACGACCAAAGGATATGGGGGGAGCCAGATTGTCCAGGAGATACCCAAACCGATCAGCAATAATGCGGATAATGGCACGACTTACGAGATCAACAACTGGTTCAGCTTCTCCTCCACCGATTTATATACAAGGATTTCAACCAACTATACAAGGTTTCATAATATAATGAGATCTGCCGGATTGGTGCTTGAGAAAGAATTCAGGTACAGTTTTATGTCACAGAGCGAAATTTATACCGTATTTGCTCCCAGTGACCAGGCTTTGGAAGGATTTGACACTTCGGGCATGACACAGGACGACCTTAAACGATTTGTGATGATGCACTTTGTGCCCGGCCATATCATTTTTACGGATGGTAAAAAAGCGGCTGGTTATTATGGAACCTCCAGGATCTCGGAAACCTCGTCACAATATTCATCAACATTTACCCAGATCCGTATCAGGCCAGGTATAGACGTTATCGAATTTATCGATAAGAATGGAGATGTATTTGCAACAGTCAACGAATCAGCCAGATCCAATATCATAGTTTCAAGAAATATTGGTGTAGGTACGGAGACTATCAAGAACATACTTGCCTATGGGGTAATTCACGAGCTTGATAAACCGCTTCTGTTCAATCAATTGGATACGAAATAGCCATCATGGCCCATACTTGATTTTCTAAACCAAAGGTGCTAGAACGAAATGAAAAGAATCAAACAAACCATACTGCTCATATTGGCGCTCTTCTGTTTTATGGAGGCTTTCCCGCAGGGTAAACTGGTAATCAGGGGAAGGGTTATTGACAAGAGCGACAAATCAACCGTTATCGGGGCAAACATCATTGAGTTTGACAATGAAAACCGTGTCATTAACGGTACCATTACCAACGTCAATGGTGACTTTGTTCTCGAGATGCGGAATTCAGCAAATAATATCCGGGTTAGCGTGATAGGGTATAACTCAAAGGAAGTTAAGCCTGATGCGACAAAACCCATGGTAATTGAAATTGAGTCATCAGATGTCGAGATCGGTGAAGTCACGATTACAGCCAAGGCACAAACTTCAAACCGTCTGACAAATATCGATGAACGGGATAATGCATCTGCAACCGTAAAGATTGACCTGATGGAAATGGCGGAATCAGGGCTGGTTTCTGCTGCCGATGCCCTTCAGGGTAAAGTATCGGGTTTGGACATTATCTCTGCTTCAGGCGACCCTGGTTCAGGTTCTTCCCTGGTAATCAGGGGACTCAGTTCCATGGGTAACAGCCGGCCTTTGATCGTAATTGATGGGGTTCCCCAGGATCGGGTTATGCAGGGTTTTGACCTGGCTTCGGCCGACCAGGAGGATATCAGTAACCTGATCAACATCGCCTTGCAGGATATCAAGTCAATTGAAGTTTTGAAGGATGCAGCCTCAACGGCCGTATATGGTTCGAGGGGTGCCGACGGGGTGTTGCTGATCGAGACCCATAAGGGACGAATGGGGAAAGTGCAGTTCGACTACCAGTACAAGAATACCATGAACTTTCAGCCACCTGCCATTCCCATGCTGAACGGGGATGAATACATCATGTTGCAGCTCGAACAATGGCACAATGCCTACGGGGTATTTGACATACCTAGGGAGATTGCCTATGATCCCGAATATGCTGATTTCCATAACTATTCGGCCAATACCGACTGGATTGGTGCCATTACCCAGAATTCCATTACCCACGACCATTACTTTAAGATTTCCGGGGGTGGTGAACGTACCCGATACTTTACCTCGCTGAGTTATGTGGATGAAGGGGGTACCACCATCGGAACGGCTGCCAACAGGTTTTCGACACGTATCAACCTCGACTATTTTCTTTCAAGGAACTTGTTATTTACAGTCCAGTTTAATTATACGGGTAATAATGTTGACGGGAATGTCTCGATTGATGGAAGAAATATCCGATCAATGGCCTATATCAAGGCACCCAACATGAGCATTTGGGAACATGACCAGCATGGTAACCTCACCGGTGAATATTTTAACCCGATCAACAGTTACCAGGGCAATGGTACAACCTACTTTAATCCGGTGGCTGTTGCTAATCTGGGTAAGAACGACAGAAATGAGAACACACTGTCGAATACCTTCAGGTTAAGATACAATATCAATGACTGGCTTATATTCAATGAAACCGTATCGTTCCAGTATACGGGTGCCAAATCGAAAAATTATCTTCCCTATAATGCCATTGGTGCCGACTGGCTGGCATGGAACATCAACAAGGCGGAAGAAAGCAACAATATCAATTCATCCATTCAGACAGAATCACAGCTTGTATTCAATTCACCTTTCAGGACGGACAAGCATGTCCTGACCGGTGCCGCAACCTGGATCACCAACCAGTCAAGTTACGAATGGATGAATATCCAAAGCAACCGTACTCCCAGTACCAATATCCAGGATCCGGCAATCAATGCACAAATCAACTGGATCGGTACAGGAACCGGTGAGGCAAGGGATGTAGCAGGATCTTTGAATGTAAACTACAAACTGCTCGACAGGTATATGGTCCAGTCGATTTTCAGGGCTGATGCCAACTCATCTTTTGGATCCAACAACCGCTGGGGTACTTTTGCTGGATTATCGGGCGCATGGCGTTTCTCGAGCGAGCCATGGCTTGAAACCCTTGAGTGGCTGGGTGAAAGCAAGATCAAGGCAAGTTGGGGTCTGGCAGGCCGTCAGCCTGGTGATCCTTATGCCCGTTTTGCTTCCTATATTTCAACCAATACAGGTGCCTATATCAATAATCCATCCATCGTTCCCAACAACATTCAGCTGAATAATCTTAAATGGGAGACCATTTCATCAACCAATCTTGGATTTGAGGTTAACCTGTTTGATGAGCGTTTTTTCCTGAATGCCGATTTTTACAGGAAAGTCACTACTGACCTTCTATTTTATGGTTATCCAATTCCAACTTCTTCAGGTTATAACAACTTAAGCTTGCTCAATGGAGGAGAAATGGAAAACAGGGGCTGGGAAATGATGATGAACTGGAGGGTCATCAACAAGAAAGACTTTACCCTTAATCTCGATTTCAATACATCGCAAAACATTAACTCCTTCAATAAGTTGCCCGAAAACTTTAACACGGAACGTTCAACTTCAATAGGAAATGGTCAGTATCCGCGCAGGGTGGTTGAAGGAGAGCCCATCGGTTCATTCTTTGGTTTCAGGTACCTTGGAATCTGGGCAAACGATGAGGATGTCATTGCCACCGATGCCAAAGGGAACGTCATTAAAGATGCTGATGGAGTACCAATCCCTCTTACTTATCAGGGGACCTACATCTTTAAAGGTGGTGATGCCAAATATGAAGATGTAAACCATGATGGCGTGATTGACCTGAATGACGTGGTGTATATTGGCGATTCAAACCCTAATTTTATTGGAGGTTTTGGAACGTCTATGCGATATAAGAACTGGGACTTGTCACTGGGATTCCATTATCGATTAGGATTTGACATCATTAATGGTGTCGCCATTGAAACGGAAGGCATGAACAACCGAAATAACCAGAGCAAGGCTGTATTAAGTCGCTGGAGAGTACAGGGACAAAATGAACCGGGAATGTTACCAAGGGCATACATGAACCACCCGGCAAATAACCTAGGTTCTGACCGATATGTTGAAAAAGGTGATTTCATCAGGCTGAATAACCTAAAGTTTGGCTATCGACTGCCTCAGCGTGTTTGCAATAATATTGGATTGCGAAGCCTAAGCCTTGCGATTAGTGCAAGAAAGCTGTTCACCTTTACCAATTATACGGGACAAGACCCGGAAATAGGACAGGATGCCAGTGATCCATTCTGGATTGGTGTTGACAGGGCCAATACCCCTCCACCAAAGACTTTTACATTCAGTCTTTCTATTGGTTTCTAACGATCAAAAAAATGGAAACGATGAAAAATAAAATAAAATATTTGCTCGTGGTTTTAGCCGTTTTTGTTCATTCTTCATGCAACGACTGGCTTGAACTGATTCCTCCACAGGGGTTGATCCGTGAAGAATTCTGGAAAACCAAGGAGGATGTAGACGCTGTACTTATGGGTGCCTATGAGTTTATGTCAAAACTCGACGGATTGATGTTTGTCTTCGGTGAAATCAGGGCAGACATGGTGGTTGGTGATATAAACCAGAACGATGCCCATCGGAAGATTGCCCAGAATAACATCTATCCCGATAACTGGATGGCCAACTGGAACCAGTTTTATCAGGTCATCAACTATTGTAATGAGGTGATTAAAAATGCCCCATTGGTAAAAGAAATCGACAATACCTTCACCGACTACCAATTGAAGGGTATGATGGCTGAGGCCTATTTTCTCAGGTCCCTGACCTATTTTTACCTGATCAGGATTTATAAGGATGTTCCCCTGATCCTGGAACCATCTGAAACTGATGATACCGATTTTTATATTCCCAAATCGGATGAATCAGTCATTATTGCCCAGATCGTCAAAGACCTTGAAGAAAACCGGAATTTTGCCATTGCCGACGGATATGCTACCCTGTCCGAGGTAAAAGGCCGTGCATCAAAGGCTGCCTTTGATGCATTACTGGCAGATATCGCACTTTGGAACTTTCAATACGAAAAAGTGATTGAATATGTCAGCCGTATTGAAGCGAATAAGGAGATTGTTCTCATGCCCAGTGGTAAGTGGTTCGAAATGTTCTATCCCGGGAACTCTTTGGAGAGTATTTTCGAGTTCCAGTTTGACCAGAGCAAGAACCAGAACAACAGCATGTATGGGATGACCAACAGATTTGCCTACAATTATGACCCAAGCCAGCGGGCACTTGAACTTTTTGCCAGGCAGTATACACGGGAACTGGTCAGGGGTGAAGACACTTCAATCAAAAAATACGGTGAAAACGATTTCATTATCTGGAAGTATGTGGGAAGTGCCCCCGATGGCAATACTGTCAGGACTGGTACTGACCAATTCAGCGCGAACTGGATAGTCTATCGTCTGGCAGATGTGATGTTGATGAAAGCTGAGGCTCTTTCACAGTTGAATCGCTTTCCGGAAGCCCTGGAGATAATCAATACGATCAGGGAGAGAGCTGATGTGGCTCCTTTGTCTTTGCCTAACTCTGCTTCGGCATACGAAGATGCCATCCTCGATGAGCGGGCACTCGAACTTGCCTTCGAGGGAAAACGGTGGTTCGACCTTCTAAGAATGGGCAGACGTAATAATTTTGCACGAAAGGAGAAACTGATTGAAGTGATTGTCAGGAATGTACCCTCCACCCAAAAGAGGATCCTGGCCGTGAAACTGACCAATCCCCTCGGCTGGTATATGCCGATTTACGATGTTGAATTGGAGAGAAATAAAAATCTTGTTCAGAATCCTTATTACAATTTCTAGCCATGAAAAGAAACCTGTTTATAATCTCTTATATCATTGGCCTGACATTCCTATTCTCATGCGAGGAGAAGGAGATTGAAGCCGGCTTTGAGGATATGATCAACATGACCATTTATGATTATATCGTTGATGAGGAGAATAAGGATCAGTTTACCAGCTTCCTTGCCATACTGGAAAAGGGTGGGATCGAAAAAACCCTTAGCGCCTATAATCCAAATGGTGTAGATTACACTCTTTTCCTGCCTACCAATGAGGCTATTGACAAGTTTATTCAACAGAGCTCCCAGTTTAACTCACTGAATGACCTGTTGAATGACCAGGAATACGTTGAAGCATTCAGCCGATTCCATGTATTGAACCTGGGGATCATGACCAACGACTTTCCGTTTGGCGCCTTACCTGAATATACCTTATCGGGCGACCAGCTTACGGTTAGTTTTGTGATCCTTCCGGATACTTCATACTATAAAATCAATAATCAGGCTGCCATTATAAAGCCAAATATCGAGGTATCAAATGGGTATGTACACGTCATTGAAAATGCGCTTACCCCGATTACCTTTACGTCATATACATGGCTGACACAGAATCCGGGATATTCAATCTTCAGGGAAGCGGTTGAAAGAACCGGATTGAAGGATACGCTGAACATCAACCTGAAAACCGATGAAAGAAATTTAAGGGCCAGTACCCTGATGGTTGAGCATGATTCGATATTCAAAAAATTCAACATCAACAATTTTGATGATCTGGCTGCGAGGATTAGTCCCAACAACAGTAATTATGCCTCCACTACCAATCCTTTATACAACTTTGTCGCCTACCATATTCTTGAGGGTAGCGTATTCCTCGATAATTTCGAGGGGGTTGCCACCAATTATAACACTTATTCTGATATACCTCTCAATGTAAATGGCTTGGGAATTGATATTGCCATCAATAAAGGACTGGAAGTTTTTGATATTATAGTCAATCAGGGAGATACCACCTTTATTGATTATGTGGGTGTACTGTATGATGCCAGTAATTTAATAACCCAAAGCGGTCCGGTTCATTTTGTGAATCAAATGATGCGCCAGCAACCTCCGGTTCGTGCCATCCGAAACTATGAATTCTGGGAAGAACCTGCATTTAATGAATTTAGGGCAGAGGGGGGTAGTTTTCAGATTAAGGATCCCGAAATATTGAATAACATTACATGGTCAGGTGCCGATTTGTTCTTCGTAAAATCAGATGATCCTGCAGAATTAGCCTGGAATCAGGATTACCTGATTATCGATGGTGATTTCAAGATATCCTATCGAATGCCGAAGATTGTTCAGGGGAAGTACCGCGTATTTCTTGGCGCACACGCTAACAATGAGGCCAATGCACTGGTGGAAGTTTATCTTGATGGTAAGAAGATTGGTGGTTTGGTCGATTTAACCACTGGTGGAAGTTCTTCGAACCCCTATGGACGAAAAGAGTTGGGTACAGTAGATTTTCTGCGATTCGAAGAACACACGATTGAGATAGTATCATTAATACCAGGGATTTTCCGCTGGGATTATGTAAGGTTTGAACCCATTTAAATTGTGAACAATGAAAAAGATATCAGGATTTACAGCAATCATCTTCATTTTACTTTTCTGGAGCTGTTCCGATTATTGGGATAATCACTATAATGATATTCCTGAAACCGTGGATCAGGATGTTTGGGAAGTTATGCAGAATGACCCTGAGATATCCTCATTTGTTGGTTTGATCAAGCAATACAAGTACGATTCATTGTTTGCCACACGTAATATCCATACATTCTTTATTCCAACGAATGAGGCTATTGCAAGTCTGCAGGCTTCCAAGGTTTTTACCAGGGATATTCTCGATTATCATATTGCCATGAGTTTTGTCCAGCCTGCAAGTATAACCGGTAAGAGAAGGCTTCAGACACTGGCCGAGAAACTTGCGCTGATTGAACGATCAGGCAGTAAACTCACGATGGATGGCATTGTCCTTAAATTTGAAAGTCCTTTGTACCGTAACGGCAAATTTTTCAAAATGGACCAGGTTGCCGTGCCACGTCCAAACCTGTACGAATTTTATGTCCTGAACAATCCTATTCTGAGAGGTTATATCGACAGCAAGGATTCGATCGTTTTGGACAGGGAGAAAAGCAGACCCATTGGATTCGACGATGAGGGAAATACAATATATGATACGGTGGCAGTCATCATCAATAATTTTGAGATGAGGTATTTCCCGGTGAAACAGGAACTGCGAAATATTACGGCAACAATTGTGTTTCCCCAAAAGGAAAAATATGAAAGCGCCTTGTCAATCATGGCCCAGAATCTGGGTGGTAGTTTCCAGGCCCATTCAGATATCCCAGTGGAATGGCAGAATGAGATCCTGATTCCCCATCTCCTTAAATATGGTGTATTCCTTAACCAGTTGGAAGAATCAGAATTTGTGAAACCTCCCCACAAGGATACCCTGAAACTTGCAAATATCATGGGAGATAGTGTTGCCATTCTATATACGCCCATAAACAAGTCCATATGCAGTAACGGTTATGCCTATGACTATGCTGATTTTGTCATTCCTGATTCATTATACTCGGGAAGGCAAAGGCAGGAGGGAGAGTCTTTTGTGAGAGAGACAGGCGTCAATAAATATTCCTGGAGGGAAGAAAGCGTTAAAGTGGTCAGTGATCAGTCGTTTGCCCCCTTAAGACAATATATCCAGGGCGCATCCAGGGACTCTATCCTTAATGTTGGTTTTATTAAGGGTTATTCCGGACGATTCAATTTAGAGTTTAAATCGCCAAATCTTTTCCCAAGGAAGTACCGTGTGGTTGTCAGGACACATATGGATGTGGGAGGCTTGTATGACATTTATGTCAACGACCAATTGGTCAGGTCGTTCAACTATTACCAGTACATAACCTCGAGAGGCATCTTGAACAGTGTGCAGACCGGAATACGATTCCTTCCTGAAGGACGTTTCAACCGTTTTGATTTCTGGGTAGAGAATATCGAGGAATATGGAAGGGCTAATGTGAGGTTTGAATATAAGGGACCTGCCAATGTGCCAAGTAATGGCCTGGTGATTGACTATATTGAGTATCTGCCACAGTAATAATCAGCCAAATGAAAAGAATGTCATTTTATATAAACATGTTTTCAGGCAGGCTTTACGGGATGATGAACCGCATTGAGAGTATTATTAAAATTAAGTATAGTGTTGCCGGGAGGCCCATTCTTGTCCGGAGTGGAACACCTTGCGACCAAATGCAATACCTAACCATGATGAACAAATTACTGACCTTAACCAATCCGGTGAAAACCGTTATGATAACCGCTGTTTTCATACTCAGCTTTCTTTCACTTGATGCACAGGATTCCATACTGGTAAGAGGAAAAATTGTCAATGCCTCCAATGAACCTTTGCCAAATGTATCCGTGAGTATCGAGGGCTCCTTCGACCTTCCTGCAGTGACCGATCATGAAGGAAGGTTTGAGGTAAAGGCAGGCTCAGGCAATGCCTGGCTGATTATCGCGCCCCCCAGCGGTTATAACAATAAGCGTGAATATTTGAATAACAGGCAGGATCTGGTTATTTACCTTACCCCTACCGATTTGGTATCAGGTTCTGACCAATTAAACATTTTGGCGAATGCTATTTTGAGAAAGGATGTAATATCTGCATATTCATCCCTGAATACCCATGATATCCATAAATCCGCCGCCTTGTCTGTTGATCAGTATATGCAGGGCCGTACCCCCGGAGTCCATGTCACCAACCGGTCGGGTCATCCATCCAGTGGTGCCGTTACCCTGATCAGGGGAGCCAATTCACTTTCCACCTCCAACCAGCCATTGTACATCATTGATGGGATAATCATGACACCTCCCGGAACCTTCGGATCCAATCTGGAGGGCTACAGTTATAATCCTTTGATGGGTGTCAATGTTCTGGATATCTCCAAGACAACCATCATTAAGGATCCTGCCATCACTGCCGCATATGGTTCAAAGGCTTCCAATGGTCTTGTTGTAATAGAGACTTTGGATCCAAGTGCCACACAGACTACGATTGAGTTAGATGTCCGTTCAGGTGTATCTCTTGCCCCTTCCAATTTTATACCTCAGCTAAATGCTTCCCAGCATAAGACACTGGCAACTGAGGTGCTCTTTTCCTCAGGTATGTTCAGTGAAAGAGTAAGGGAATTGTATCCCAATTTATATCTTGAACTTACGGATCAACGTTTTATTGAATATCAGCACGACACTGACTGGCAGAAAGAGGTTTTTAATAATTCGATGTTCTCGAATGTAAATCTCCATGTGAAGGGTGGTGACGAGATTGCGAGGTATGGATTGTCTTTCGGCTATATGGACTATGATGGAATTATCAAGGAAACAGGTTATCAGGGATATAATCTCAGGTTCGTGAGCTTGCTAAATATCTTTACATGGCTCAGGATGAATGCCTCGGTTTCTCTCAACTACAATACTTCAAACCTGAAGGAATCTGCTGTGGTTGGAGAAACAAGTCCTATTCTTTCTGCCCTGCACAAGTCACCCATGCTTAATCCTTATAAATATGACCTGGAAGGCAACCGGTTGACCCTTCTTGCAGATGTTGATGAACTCGGTGTCAGTAATCCTCTGTCAGTAATTCAAAATTACTCTGCAGCAAACAGCAACTACTATTTCATCTCCACCATTGGACTGGATGCTACCGTCAACAAATATTGGAGAATCAACAGCGCTTTTGGATTAACCTACAATATTCTGAAAGAGCAGATTTTTATGCCCAATCTGGGTATGGAACACTATTATAATGATGAGGCCTATAACGTTGCCAAGGCCTCCAATAACAGCATCACGGCTTTCAATAATAACACATATGCCCACTATGACAGAAAGTTTGGTAATGATCATGTACTGACATCCACTACAGGTGTGAATATCATGTCGAATAATTTTGAGTTCGACTGGGGGTTGACCAAAAATGCCCATGAGAATGACCAGTACAGGATGTTGCAGGATGGTACTGCCAACCTGAGGGAGATTGGTGGGGAAAACCGTAAATGGACCTGGTTGTCGTTTTATGAAAATCTTCGCTATGCATACAAGGATCGTTATCTGGCTACCGTGAGCCTTTCATTCGACGGTTCATCCAGGGTGGGTGACAATGCTGCCAATACCATCAAAGCCGGTGGTGTACCATTTGGACTGTTTTATTCAGGCGGTTTAGGCTGGAGGATTTCCAGTGAATCCTTCCTGAAGGAAACAGCCTGGCTCGAAGAACTGAAAATCAGGGTATCTGCCGGACAGACCGGGAATGATGACATTGGCGAATCAAATGCGACACGCTATTATAATGCCATCAAATTCAGGGAAACAGTAGGTCTTTACCCAGCCACTGTCGCCAATGAAGAGCTTACATATGAAAGAGTGATGCAGTTAAATGCAGGCTTGGATCTGGGTTTATGGGGAAACCGGTTTACACTCAGCCTGGATGTTTTCCAGTCAACCACGAATGACATGTTAATCTATACACCACTGGAAGCTTATTTTGGATACGGATTTCGGCCTGAAAACGGAGGACAACTGGTTAACAAGGGGTGGGAAACATCAACATTTGCACGATTGGTGAACGGACGGAATTTCAAATGGGATGTACAGGCCAATGTTTCCGGCATCCAGAATGAAATTACCGAAATTAAAGGGGACAAACTTGTGGTGGATGTTCCCGGTGGACAAATCGTAAATATGACTGGCGCTGCTGCCAACAGTTTTTATGGATATATTTTTGAAGGCGTTTATTCAACCACTGAGGAAGCCCAAGCCTCTGGTCTTCGAAACAACAGGAACTTTCCTTATGGTGCCGGTGATGCCCGTTTTAAGGATATTTCCGGTCCTAACGGATCACCCGACGGGATCATCAACGAATTTGACAAAACCAGCATTGGAAATGCCCTTCCTGAGTATTTTGGGGGACTCAACAATTCCTTTACCTATAAGCGCTGGAATCTTAGTGCATTCCTTCAGTTTGTCTCCGGCAATGAAGTGTTTAACTATGTCCGGTTTAAGAATGAGGAGATGACCGGACTGGCTAACCAGAGTGCCAATGTCTTGAATCGATGGCAATATGAAGGGCATCAAACTGATGTCCCAAGGGCATTATGGAATGACCCGATAGGTAACTCAGATTTCTCGACACGTTGGATTGAGGATGGTTCATACCTCAGAATTAAGAATGTTTCACTGAGTTATACAGTACCTAATGAGTTTTTGGCTTTCCGCAATGCCCAATTCTATATTACGGCCAATAATATTTTTACCTTCTCCAGGTATCTTGGATATGATCCTGAGTTTGGGTATTCCCAACAACAGGTCAACCAGGGTATTGACTATGGACTTACACCACAGCCCAGGCAATTTATCGTTGGAATCAAGTTAGGTTTATAACCATTATTTGGATGATCATGAAAAGATTGATGAAGTATCTCATAATCGCAGGATTATTATTAACCCCTGTATTTTTTCTATCCTCCTGTAAGGATTTCCTGAATCCGGATCAGGAATTGAATATTACGGAAGACCAACTATTGGATGATTGGTACGAGTACCGTTCTGTTGCTATGGGCATGTATGGACTGCAACAGGATCTGGTTGAGCAACTGTTGATCCTGGGCGAATTACGTGGTGATTTGCTGACCATCACCCCTAATGCCGATCCGGATATGGTGGAAATTTATAACTTCCAGATTTCCAAAGAGAATAAATATGCCTCTCCGGCCAATTTTTTCAAGTTGATCGCTGCCAGTAACAATTTCATCAGGCTTCTGGAAAAGGAAAGACCCGAGGTTACTGACAAGCAAAGTCAGGTGAATAATTTCGACAGATTATATGGCGAAGCGCTTTGCATGAGGGCGTGGGCCTATTTCAATGCAGCCAGGATTTACGGTAAGGTACCATTTATACATGAGTCCCTGGTCACCATCGATGAAATCAACCAGTATGTGAATTCTCCTGGAACCTATATTGATAGTGTCCACATCGTTTATAGCCAGGATGGTTATTATAATGACACAATATATAACAAAGATATCGTCTTGGATAAACAGTTCCTGTCACTTGATCTGGTCCTTGACTATTTCACCAATGAATTGGAGAACAAGGTAAAAGCCGTTGGTGTTAATCACTACATTGACAATAACGACCAGACCTGGGAAGTGACCATCTGGAATACATGGGCTTATCATGCGTTGCTTGGGAGTATGTATCTGACTGCCGGAGACTATGTAAAGGCTGCATCTCATCTCGAATCAATCGTTTACAATTCAACCGAGAACAGGCGATACCAGCTTGACAATGCCTTCTCCAATGCGAGCTGGCGGAATATCTTTGGCAATATTGACGTTAGGGAGCATATCTATACCATATGGTTTGATAAAGCCAATTTCCAGCAGAATAATTTCCAATCTATATTTGAACCGCTTGCCCCTCACAAGTATATGCTTAAACCAACACGCGCAGCGGTTCTGTTTTGGGAAGCGATCTTCGACAATTATACCATCAATGAGGATTCCAATAACCCCTGGAGGTCGCGAATCAATAATCCGGGCATGCCGGGTGATTTTCACAGGGGGTATGGTGTTTCCTATGCATATATCAAAGACGAAATGGTCCTCCCTGTAGATAATGTCAGAATGATGCTTCTCCTCAAAAGAGAGGAGGATATGCGTACTGCCGAAATTTTTACTGCCGACCATGATACTGTTGTCTGGAAATATTCCTTCAATAAAGACAGATATGCCCAGGATGCCAACTTTATCATTTACAGGGCTGCGGGAATTCATCTGTACCTATCGGAGATCTATACTTGGTGGGCTTATTTGCAAGGCGATCTGGTACGGACCTTTACCACCAATGCCTTGAATATTGTCAATAACGGGGCCCAGTACAGTGTGTTATCCAGTCGTCCGCAACTTGGAGTGAGAGGTCGTGTTGGTTTTGGCGGATCAGTTGATGGGATCAAGGTGGGTAACATCAATTATATCCATCATCCCTACACTAACGAAATTGTCAGTTACCTTGATTATTCAGGCGTTTTGTATCCCAAACAGCTCTATCTCGAAGAACAGATCATGGATGAACGTGCCAGGGAACTTGCATTCGAAGGAGAACGATTCTATGACTTGATGCGGGTTGCAAAACGCAGAAATGATCCTTCCTATTTGGCTTCCAAGGTGTCAGCAAAATATCCTGAGGGACAGCGTGAACAGATCTATAACTTTCTGTTGAGTGAAGAAAACTGGTACATACCCTATTTCAAGTAGAAAGTATTTTTGAATTAGGCTATATTAAAACAAAAAGGCAATCATTGAATTTTTATGATTGCCTTTTTTATTTTTTAAGGTCAGATTAGGGTTGCACCAATTTTTTCAGTATTTGAAATTTAGGTGGACATACAAATCGTGATCTTACTTATTCTTAGATTTAGTCTACTCCTGCATATTTTCTCAGGTAGGCACGCGTCAATTTTCCTGATTCCTTCAGGTGAATTTCACTCCATTCTCCCTTCGAATCAGCTTCGGGTGTAAGCATGGAACAAGTCTCGTTTTTATCTGAGATTGACCAGGTTATCCAGCTGATTTACTTTGTTCCATCCAGTCAATCCAGGTTTGCCACTCGGCATGGTTGATGGGACCGTTTCCTGTCGCCTCCATCCCGGCAGTTTCCGAAGCAAATATCGGAATGCCCTTACTGAGTGCATACATGCAGCGGTCCCGTAATCCCTGTTTATGGGTGGCAGCATAGAAGTGAACGGTATACATCAGATTGTCAAATCCGATGATCGGATCATCGGCAACAATATGAAGATCCTGACACCAATGTGGACTTCCGACAAGAATTATATTGTCCGGATCAATGCTGCGGATTGCCTGAATGACTTCTATAGAGTATTTCTTGACGGGTTCCCATTGAATCCGTTCAGGTTCGTTGAAAATCTCATACAATACATGGGGTTTGTCCCCATATTTACGGGCAATGTGTTCAAAAAATTCAATTGCTTCTTTCTGGTGGATCGTGTGACTATGCCAATCAACAATGACATAGATATCATTTTCTATGGCTGCATCAATGACTTTTTCTATCGTTTCAACCGACCATTCTTTCGAACGGATATAGCCACGCTCAGGATCCACTCCCATGGCAGCCCTGACCACTGTTGCCTTCCAGTCGTCACGCAACCATTTTACACTTTCTTTATTATAGAATCTTGGCCACCAGTTGTGCCAACCGTAACTCACCCCTCTCAGAATAATGGGTTCCCCATTTTGATCAACCAGTTGTATTCCATTGACCAATAGTTGTCCATGCATTTTAACTGGCTGGGCACCAAGATTGGTAAAAAGGAAGCCCAGTAGGAATATGATGACGTATTTTCTTTTTTTCATTGCAAATTTTTTAAATCATGAATTTTTGTAACTATTAAGCCTGATTATTTTTTCCGACCTCTTTTACCGTATTTACCTAATGACAATTTTCTGGGTTAATCTTTTTCCCGGCAATCTGAGTTGGACAATATAGACACCCGGAGGATAGCCTGATGTTTGGATGATGGCCTGGGTGCCGGGTTTCATGACAGAGGCAAATTTCTGACCTGTAATTGAGAAGAGATGGACTTCCAGCAGTTCATTTCCGACAGAAGATTGTATAATCACCTGGTGTTCCATTTCCGAGAACCTAACGATCGGCATTTGATTTAAAGTGAGGAGATCAGGCTGGTTCGAAGTGATCAGGTCGAACTCGTAATTGTCAATATTGAACAGCGGAAGGGCTAGAACCGAAAATCGCATAATCTGGATTCCTCCTTTCAGGTTCATTCGGGTGGTTAACTTTTTCGTAACCAATGCACTGTTGGATTTGGTTACTGTGATGGTATCAGATAACACATCTCCTACCTTGATGGTGAACTTTCCTCCGCTTTGCAGTGCTGCAATATTTGCCGATACATCGTAAATGCCCGGGGTTTTAACATTGACCGTATACTCATACCACTCTCCGGCATCAACATTGCCGATATGGAATCCGGTTCCGTTCCGGTCATAAATATCGACTCCTTCTGATGGCCTGTATGCACTGGCAAGGTTAACCGGGCTGGTATCATAATAGGTGAAATCCTGGGCCCCCTTGTCAAAGTCCTCAGCCTCAATGATACCGGGAATGTTGTGGGGTGAGCCAAGGTAAGGTTCCCTGACAGGTCTGATCCATGCAGGGAAGAATATTCGCTGTGGTGGGGTTTTGGTAATTTCACCTTCCGGGTAGTGGGCCACAAGTTTGTAATAATAATATTGGTTCATGGTTGGTTTTTCGTCCATATAGAATGTTGAATCGCCATGGAAAGTTGCTATCGCCTTGTAAGCACTGCTTGTAGTCCTGCGATAAAGGATCATACTGTCACACCCAGGTTGTCTTATTGACCATCTGATGTGTATGACCGAGTCGTGAAATAACTGCAGCTCCGGTGTTCCCGGACTCTTGTCTGATGTATAAATGAGGATATCCTTAATTTCTTCCCATTGTTTCTCGGCTCGTTTCAGGATCCTGAAATCTCCACCGTCATCCCACGCACAGGGGGCAAAACCGAACTCTCTGCTGAGATCCATATAGGCCCGGTAATGTTTCATCCTGGAGTTAAATTCACATTTGCTTAACGCTCCGAATTCTCCCAAAAATACTGGTACATTATTTTGGGTGGACCAGTCTTTCACCTTCTGGAATTTTGACCTCAATTGTGAAAAATCTCCGGGACTACCCCATGTGCCTTGGCCTTCAAGTCCGAAAAGATAGGGATCATACGAATGAAAGGACCCGATAATATAAGGATCATCAGGAATTGCGGCTTGAACGAGTTCATCGGATCCCCCCCAGTTGTGTCCCTGGAAGATGACCAGTCGTGTTGGATTGGTTTTTCGAATGATCGAGAGTATACGGCCGTGCATATCATCATTCTGTGCCTTTGTGAGTCCATATGGCTCATTTAACACCTCAAAGATCAGGTTTTCCGGTTTATCCTGAAATCTGACAGATATCTGGCTCCAGATGCTGTCAAAGCGATCCCTTGACGTTTGCTGGGCGTAGGTATTCTTGATCCAGTCATCGTGATGCGAGTTGATCACGACAATTAATCCTCTTGACAGTCCCCATTCAGCCACTTGTTCAATTCTGTCAAGCCATGCATCAGTAACGGTATAAGGTGCAGTTTTCAGGGTATAATAGTCCCATCGTACGGGTATTCTCACAAAATTGAAACCTGCTTCCTTATACATTTCAAAATAGTACTCCTGCGCCTTGGGATTGTTCCATCCGGCTTCATAAGGTGGTTCATGGGTATTTCCTAAATTAATGCCCCTGGTCATCATGGAAATGGCCTCATGGGGAGATAACTGGCCCTTTGCAGTTATTGAAATGAGAAAGAATAAGAGAATAAGCCTGATATGAATCTTTGATAGAATTATTAATTCGGAGGTTGAACTAATGGATTGGTTTAATGTCATTTGAAAATCTGTTAAAGGATGATTAGGTGGTTTAAAAAAATAAGAGCCTGTTTATCAGGCTCTTATTTATATAATTTGAAAATGGTTATTGTTTTACAACCTTATAATTTCCGGTTACCTTGTCACCGTTGCTGATGACAATGAAGTACAATCCGGCAGGCTGGTTATCCAGCGAGAGCGTTTCGATGGCACGACCGGCGACAATTTCGCGTACGGTTGAGCCCATCATATTGAGTACCCTGATGGTATGTCCGGTTTCTGCACCACTGACATTGATCTTGCCATTGGTTGGGTTCGGATATACCCTGATTTCACCTGCTTCAACAACTGCGGTGGAAGTTAGGTCAAGCTGAAGTGCATAGGTTGCCTCAGCTTTTCCGTCTGCAGAAGTCACGACAACAACGTCTCCAACTCTCAGGACTCCATCATTTGCTTTGGGCTGTCCATTTTTGTCTACAATGACAACATTGGCACCGAATGATGCGGTAATCTGGGCAAAGAATTCAGAGATTGACATCATTCCTTTAGGCCCTGCAATCACCTTATTCAACTGATCGACATTGTATACTTCTGAAAGAACGAATGCCTGGTAGTTCGGGGCAATGAATTGTTGTCTCAGCATTTCAAGATAGTAGATTCTTGTAACCGTGCCATCTTCAGAGGTTACCACAACCATGTCATCCTGGGCCAAACCTCCTTTGGTTCTCTGAAGGCCCGATTTGTCAACGACTTTTACACTTGCACCTGTTGCGGCAAAGAGATTGTTCAACAAGGTAGCAACATCGGTTCCGCGTGGTACGAAATGGATCAGATTGAGACTTTGGTCGACTGTGTAAACGGTAGAGTTGACCCATGCGTCACTTTCGTTGGCATCAGGTACAAGCTGGTAAACGACTTTAGTCACGCCATTTTCGGCAATTACCTCGAAGAAGATCTTGTCGCTGACCACCACATCGGTGTAGGTTGAGTCAAAGTTGACCTTTTTCATGGAAACCCATGCGTCATTTTCATCAACGACAGTCATGGTGGCACCTTCAGGTACAGTTACATTGGCAACGACTTCACTCAGGAGCGTGCCTTGCGGAATAAGGTAGATGCCCCCTGTTGTAAGCTGGGTACTGATAAAATATACGTCAGAAGTCAGGAATGCATTATTGCTTAATCCTCTTTCAGTTACGTTAAGTGTATACTGTGAGGTATTGGTACTATCGGCAGATAAAACATGCAACAAGTCTCCATTGTTAAGCACGGCAGACATACCCAGCGTATTTCCGTTTGCTGCACTCTTAAGTGTCAGTGTCTGGTCGGGATCAGCCTTGAAAATCCTGGAGAGGAAGTCGGCAACGGTGGTGCCTTGTCTTACCCCACGAATGGTTTCTTCCATGGAGTAACCTTCACTGACTTTATATTCATTGGATGCAACGGTGGATTTATACATCGTTACCTCATTCATGGAATGGACACCCAATCCGGAGGCAGTCATTTCGACATCCCTTGGCCAACCATAACCCTGGGTTGCCCAGTAGGCACGGTCACGCATGATCCATTCTGAATCTTCCTTGTTGGTACCAAAGGACCCGCCAAATTCGGTATTGCCTTTGTAAATATGTGGTTTACGATAGAATACCTGAACTTGGTCAACATTAGATCCTGCAACTACCCAGTTCGACCAGTCACCATTACCCCATACGTCCAGTATTTCAAAGTCATTGGGATCGCTGGCAGGTTTCAGACCAGCCTTGATCGAGTCATTTGTGATTTTGAAGAGATAATAAGTGGCATTTAACCAACCTCCAACGGCATTGTCTCCACCGATCGTTTCATTCCAGGGGTTTCGACGCAGGTTGATATCCACTTCAGGGTCAATCCAGTGACTGTTCCATCCCATGGTTTCGGCATTATCCGCATATGCCATGACAAATACATCTCCCGGTGCCACCATTGGGTCCAAACCAAAATCCTGAACCGCAATTGCGGGTTGAACCTGCCAGTTGGCCTCGTCTACCCAAACATAACCTGGGATATATTTGTTGAAGCGGTCGGCCCATTCGTCTACACCGGTATACCAACTGATTACGGCTGCGGGATTATCACCTCCCCTGACCAGCATATAGTTAGACATATCCATTATTTCGGTTCCTGGGTTAACCAGTTCGATATAGTTATTGGCCCATCTTTCACGGAATGAAAACTGGGAGATAAAAGGTTCTCCTGCCCACGGCTGAACATTGGCTAAATCTTTTTCCCTGTTGAATACAACTTTATAGGTAACGTGGGTGGTGTCATCCTGTGCTGTGGCTATAAAGGTTGCAGTACGGTCAGCGGTAGTTCCGGTCAGGTTTTTTGCCCTTTGCACTTCAACGGTGGTGTTCAGTGCCTGCGTTAGCGGAACCAATGCAGGGACATTGGTGACATCGGATGTGAGATTTACAAGATAACTTGTGGTAGCCGGATCGAAGTTTGGAATGGTATCACCTTTCCAGTTAAATAATCCTTTGTAATATTCTGCATCCGGAATGTCAGGCCATGTTATGGCACTCAGGTTGGCATTATGGCTGGGAATGAAGTCATGTACCTTGATAAAGTATTCTTTCACGGTACCATTTCCAGCTGTCACTTTCAGTTTGTCACCGTTTTTCAGGTCAGGTCTTTCCACTCCATCCACAAAGACGATTGCTGCAGTTGCCTGGGAAGGTATTTCCATGTATTTCATGACGGTGTCTATACGGGTGGCATAAGGAATACCAAATACATAGTTACCTGCCATGATGGTATCCATTGCCAGTCCCTGTTTGACCTCGAAAATGGTTCCGGTGTTCATGTAAGTATTTCGGTACCGTGCATCATTGTAATTCAAAACCACTTTGGGAAGGATGGTATTGTCAGCTTCGGTGGAAGGCTGTGCAATAATCTTGAAGTGTTTGGTCTGCAATGTATTTCCAACGGCATAAACAGAGAGAGTGTCGTTAGTACGTGCTGAAGTAAATGCAGAGTCAGCCTTTTCGGCAGAATAGCTATAAAACCAGGCCAGACCATCGGCATATTCAAAATTATCCATGATGTTCCAGAGATTTCTGGTACCATAAGGAACGGTAATCGTACTGTTGTTAAAATCAACCTGAACCTTGGAATTTTTTGACTTTAATGATTCGGCTGTCAGGGTAAAGTTGCCATGGTTACCCAATGTCCAGAATTCCCTTCTGTGAGGTACACCCCAGGGTCCTCCTTGCGGATAACGTAAAGGTAACCATTCCGAATCGGCAATATCGATACCGGCTACCCTGGTCCATGAATCCAGGTCATCACCGGTTCCCTGGGTAACGGAAAACTTACGGACCAAAATCCTGTTTCCGGTGGCACCTGTGACACCTGCTGCATCACTGGCACCTTCTGTCTTGTAAGGTGATGATTCTGATGTAAAAATGGCATTTACGGCATCAACAACTGCAGAGTCACCTTCTGTAAAATAATGGCGAAGATAGAAAACTGCTCTACCTCCCCAAGATATCAGAGAATTATAACCTACACTTACACTATCATATGCAGGATAACTGCCCCACTCGGCATTGGGAATATGAAGTTGAAGATCTGCCTTTTCCATCATTTCGTAGGTGGCTGTTCTTCTTCCGAGCCATCGTTCAGGATCAAAAACTGACATCTGGAATGGGATGTCATCAATCGAGGCAATCAAAAATGATTCACCTGGCTGTAAAACTTTGTTGGGAAGTCTTAAAAAGTTGTTCGCATCTGGAGTCCATGGAGCAGTCCAGGGTTCAATGGATCCAAGTTCAAATTCCGAAAGGTTCACTTCCTGGTTTCCCATGTTGGTGATCTCGGCATAGGTCCATCGGGCATCATCCATCCTCACCTCTGTAAAGATAAGGTTCCGATAGGGCTCCTGTGCGGAAAGCATGCCGGAGATTAACAATAAAAGAAGAAGTAACTTTTGTTTCATAATCATTAGTTTTAAAGGTGATGAAATTATTTTATCAATCTTACTTGTTAGTTTTAGTTTATGCGGATATCAAATATCATATTTTTTAGTGAAATTATCAACGAATAATTCACTTTTCAGTGGCTCATTCTTAGGTTTTTAAGGTTTTTTACCAGCTTTTAAAAGTCAAAAATACTCTGTCAATTTACTGAAATTTTTTCATTTCTGATTCATCCTGCCTGTAACTTTAACAGAAACTCCTGATATTGTGAATGTTCTATTTGTATGTTTTACGTTTTGCACGGTTGTTTTAATAATTCCATGGTTGATTTTTACCCATCAACTTCATTCCCCACCAAATGTAATAATTTTTAAATACAAATGAAAAAATAGAACAGAACAGTATGAAGGTCGAACAGCATTGATGCCTGTTGGCGAATTTCAATTTTTATTAAGGCAGTCGACTGTATTCGAAGGATCTGTTATTCTTCCAGGATTTTCAGTATGGATAACTTACAAAACACTGGCATACTTTTGTTGAATGACATGACTCGAGAAAATTCATCAATTGAAAAATCAGTTAATTTAAAATCGTTGGCAGATAGCTGGTATTCCTCTCGGATGCAGAAATTGTAATTAATTTCATTAATTTTTCATTTATAAATGTCAAAACGTTATTTTTAATCTATATTTGCATCCAAATTGAAAGACAATGTACAATACTGTATTCAACGCTTTTTATTTCTGGTTTTATTATTTCGGCTCAAATACCGGGACCGGATTATAAGTTGTTGTGTGCAGTCAGAAGATACTTAATCAAAAGGTCCCGGTAGTCACCGGGGCCTTTTTTTATGGATAAAGGATATGAAAATTACGATTATAGGATTGGGACTCATTGGCGGATCCATCGCAAAGGATTTGAGAAGAAGTGGATTTGCCACTGAAATCAGGGGTGTAGACAATCAACCTGACAATGCAAGTACTGCAGTTGAACTTGGATTGGTCGATTTTACGGTTTCCCTGGAGAAGGGCCTTCAGAATTCTGATCTGGTGATTGTATCTACCCCTGTCGATATTACACGACAGTTATTGCCTGAAATTCTTGACAAGATAGAATCTCATACCACAGTCACCGACATGGGATCTACCAAACGTGCCGTGAGCGAATCGGTCGAAAACCATCCCAAAAGAAGAAATTATGTGCCGGCTCACCCGATGGCCGGTACCGAGAATTCAGGACCATCAGCCGCTCTCGAAAACCTTTTTCAAGGCAAGATTGCCATTGTTTGTGATCAGGAGAAAAGTGGTCCGCAACATCTGGCGCTGGTCGAGAAAATGTTCTATGCACTGGGAATGAATATTGCCTACATGACATCCGACGAACAGGATCATACCACGGCTTTTGTATCACATCTGCCACATGCCGTTGCTTTTGCGCTGGCAAATGCCGTTCAGGACAAGGCCGACCGGAACATCATTTTCGATCTGGCAAGTGGTGGATTTAATTCCACCGTCCGTCTGGCGAAAAGTTCCGTATCGATGTGGCAACCTATTTTTGAGCAAAACAGCGATTATATGACAGAATCCCTGAATGTTTATATCAAACACCTTGAACAATTCAGGGATGCCATTGTCAATAAGGACAGTTCAAAGCTTGAAAAGCTGATTTCCAGTGCCAACCATATCAGGGGCATCCTGGACAAGCAGAATACTCAGCTTCGGAAAAATGAAGAAACGATCATAAAATATTATACCCGTTAAAATGGAAAGAAAATTAGAAATCAACCCGATAAAGGAGTGGTTGCCACAAATCAACAATCCTCTTCTGATCGCAGGTCCCTGCAGCCTTGAGAGTGAGGAACAGGCATTGTCGACTGCCAGGTTGCTGGCCAAGGACCATCGTGTATTTATTTATCGTGGAGGTGTCTGGAAACCCCGGACCCGTCCAGGATCCTTTGAGGGAATAGGATCCATCGGTCTGAAATGGCTTAGGATGGTCAGGGAAGAAACCGGATTGCCGGTGGGTACCGAGGTGGCTAATGCCCAACATACCGAGGAGGCTTTAAAGGAAGGAATCGATGTACTTTGGATTGGTGCCCGATCAACCGCAAGTCCTTTTGTAGTGCAGGAAATCGCTGATGTTGTGAAAGGTTCCAACGCGGTGATCATGGTTAAAAACCCTGTGAACCCTGATGTCCAGCTGTGGATGGGTGCCATTGAAAGGATATACCAGGCTGGTATTCGTAATATTGTGGCAATCCATCGCGGATTTACGCCTTTCAGCGAAACCAAGTACCGGAATTATCCCAACTGGCAAACGGTCATCGAGTTACGAAGAATGATGCCGGAAGTGCCTATTATCTGTGATCCCAGTCATATCGCAGGGAAACGCGAGTACCTGTATGAAGTTTCCCAAAAGGCGTTTGATATGGGCCTCGAAGGCTTGATGCTTGAATCACATATAGATCCTTCCTGCGCTCTCAGTGACAAGGAGCAACAGCTCACTCCCGCTGACTTGGCAAAGCTTCTGGATCGCCTGGTCATCCGTCATGAGAGTGCCGATAATCCTATGTTTGAGAACCAACTGGAGGTTTTACGAAATCGTATAGATGCTTTGGATACCGAATTGCTGGAGGTTCTTTCTTCCCGCATGGATATAGTCAAGGAAATCGGTCTCTATAAGAAGGAGCATAACGTGACTGCCCTTCAGATCAACCGTTGGGCCCAATTGATGGATGCAAGGATCAAAATGGGGGAAAAGCTTAATCTCAACCGTACTTTTACCCAGATCCTGTTTCAGTTGATCCATGAAGACTCTGTAAGAATGCAGACTGAAATTATGGATAACGGCAATTGATCGGGGATTACGAACTCAAATTGATATAATATTATACAATAAATCCCGGGTACTTTTTATAGTCCGGGATTTATTATTTTAAATCTCCAGGGTTTATTGATCCATGGATCTCCGGCATATTCTATCCCAACCCTAGGGTGCGTTGTATGCATCACATTGCCGTTTGATTCATCCTCGACCCACAATCTCTCGCTGGTATATAACTCCTCACCATAAAAGCTTTTATCCAGCTCCAGCGTTCTACCAACCTTGCCCGGACCAGTTATGTTGCCGATACCCCTGATAAGCACAGCCGAAGGATGGTATTCAAATCCTGTCACGATGTTTAACATCCAGTACATACCATAAATGAGATAGACATAAATCAATCCTCCTTCCCTGAACATCACTTCAGTCCGGGGAGTCCTCCCCTTGCTGGCATGACAGGCCATGTCTTCAGTCCCCCGATAAGCTTCGGTTTCCGTAATGGTGAACCGTTCTATCCTTCCGTCAGAGAATCTTCTGACCAGGGTTTTACCCAACAGTTCCGGAGCGACTTCCAGCACATCACGTTTGAAAAAACCGGGTTTAAGCCTTGGCGCCATGTTTCGGATATTTTGAAGGGCTTAATCGTATCGTCAGGAATGTCAGATCGACTTGTTAACCGGGAAACTCCTTTTTTTTCGGGAACCCATAAAAATGAAACCTGCGATTAACAGAATCAATAACAGTGAACCAGCCAGGGAAATCTTATTGCCAAGGTAGAAAGAATCAGGTTCAAACCTGAATTCCACCTCATGGTTTCCGGCAGGGAGTACCATGGAGCGGAGGATATAATTCGCCCTGAAATGGGGAGTTTCTTTTCCGTCAATGAAAGCTTTCCAGCCATCTTTATAGTAAATTTCGGAAAATACTGCCAACTGATCGGTACCAGACTTGTACCTGTATGTCAGTCGATTGGGTTGGTAGCTGGTCAGTTCGATGGTTGCCAGTGAATCAACCACAAATGTTTTTCCATTGACATACTCTTCAAATCGTTGATCGATCACTGCCGTAATTCCCGGATTGATTCCAGCCAGGGCTTCAATTTCGGCATCGGCATCAGGTACCATCTGGTACCGACCTGCGAACCATGCATTCCCTAACGCATAAGGATTTTGTATTGGAGGACTGTTCAGGTCATAGATGATATACCGCGTATTCAGCATGTTGAGAGTCGGAAGGCTGGCAAATACATCAAATGTAGATCTCTGGCTGCTCAGTCCTTCGACCATCCTTTCCATTTCCGGAGAAAGGTGATGTTCTATCATTTCCTGGTAGCGACGTAATTTTGCAGCATGATATCCTCCTACATTCTTGTGAAAATAGGACGCCCTGGCATCCTGCCACGGATTTTGTAAAGGCAGAACCCGATAACTCAGGTCTTTATCCTTTAAAATTTCCAGGTCTGCAACAGTGGTCTGATAGACATTTGAGGATTCCCTTTTGGTCACAAACTGGTCTTCGCCCAGATACCTTTTGTCGATCATCCAAAGGTCGGCAAGCATCAGGAATCCAAGAATACCCACAAGTACTCCGTTATTGATCTTCTTCAAATTCCATATAAACAGGGTTATGGCTCCCAGCATTATAAGTAGGAATGACCTGAAGGCATCAGCCCTTAAAAGTCCCATCCGGTCTTCCACAATTGCGGCCGATAGCCATTCGGGATAGGCACCGTCGAAAGGCGCCGAAAAATCACCTGCAATACCGGGAACCAGGGCAAAAAGCAGTGTAAGGCCACCAGTTATTCCCAAGGCTTTAATCAACGCCTTTTTTAGTTTGTTTCCACTTATTTTGCCTGAAATGATTTCACGAAGTCCCAAAAATCCAAGCAAAGGTATTGTGAATCCTGCTATAATCAGGGTCATTTCGGGTGCCCTGAATTTATTGTATAACGGCAGATAATCAAGAAGGAATGATGTCAGGGGCATGATATATTTCCCCCACGCCAGAATTACTGACATTATGGTTGCTGCCACCAACCACCACTTATCGGCTCCCTTCACGATAAAAAGACCAAGTACAAAAAGGAAAATAACAATGGCTCCGGCGTAATAGGGCCCACTTGTAAATGGTTTGTCGCCATGGTACATGATGATCTGGTTAATTACCTGATTCGGGTTTTCGACTCTTCCCCTAAGTGCCTTAAGACTTTCGGAATCAGGTCCGGGATAGGTTGTATGACTTCCGCCCTTGAAATTGGGAATCAAGAGTGTAAGCGTTTCGTCGATGCCCTGGCTCCACTGGACCACGTAATCCTTGTCGAGACCTGAAGTTTGGTTGGGCTGGTCGTGTGTCAGTTCTGATTTTCCCCGGATGGTTTCCTTTGAATATTCATAGGTAGTATAAAGGAATGAGAAATTGATGGCCACTGCCACAAGAGCTCCTGCAATCAGGTATCCGGTTGTTTTCAGGAAATCGGTAAGCCTGTTTTCCCTAACGGCGTAAATCAGTTCCGTAAGTCCGAAAACCAACAGGGTCAGCAGACCATAATAGGTAATCTGAAGGTGACCCGCCATGATCTCAAAGGCCAGTCCAACAGCCAAAAGCAAGGATCCTTTCAGCCGGTCGTGCCGATAGGCCATCAGAACACCCGCAATGACAACGACCAGATAGCCAATGGCATAGGCTTTGGAATTATGGCCTGCGGCAATAATGATCAGGTGATAGGATGAAAATCCAAAAGCCACCGAACCGGCCACTGCAAGCCATTTTTTTATGTTGACACTCTGAAGAAGGATGTAGAATCCCAACATGTATAGGATCAACATTGCCGCTGGGTGGAACAGCGTCCTGAAAGCTCCCTGGACATATGAGAAGAGATTGGAATTGTAGACAACCGATATCATGTACCCAGGCATGCCACCAAACATGGAATTGGTCCATACCGCCTCTTTGCCTGTGGCTTCCCTGTAATCGACCAGTTCTTTCGACATGCCGACATGGCTCTGGATGTCGTGCTGGGCTATGACCTTACCCTCGAGCAAGGGGAAAAGGTATGCATAGGAGAGGACGATGAACAATATGAATGCCAAACCATGAAAACCGGCTTGCTGCAGGAAAGGCTGCTTCTTCATTGTGCTGAATATTTTACAGTTGTGTTTCAGGCAAAAATAGGGATTTTATTAGCTTTGGACTTCAATTATGGGAATCATTATCAAACAATCGGTTCGGGGTGCTTTCTGGTCATATCTGGGCATTGCCATTGGCTATATCAATGTAGGCATTATAATGCCCCAGTTTTTTGATACGGCCCAGATCGGGCTGGTACAGATTTTTATTGCACTCTCCCTGATATTTTCCCAGTTCGCCACTCTCGGTTTTACCAGTGTGATCAACCGGATGTTTCCGATCTTCAGGAATCCCCAAAGGCAGCACAACGGATTCCTGTTCCTGGCGCTCCTGACTGGATTGGCAGGTTTGGCAGTATCCACAGTAGGCTTCTTTTTCCTAAAACCATGGATTGTTGAGACCAACATCGAAAAATCGGCTCTCTTCGTTGATTACCTGTTTTGGCTACTTCCCTTGATTGGCATGCGGTTATTGTTTACACTGCTCGATAATTACAACAAAGTATTGTATGATGCCGTGACCGGTACCTTTTGGCTCGACTTCATGCACAAGGTGATCAACCTTTTCCTGATCATCCTTTTTGCAATGGGATGGATCAATTTCAGGTTCTTTTTTCTTGGGTACCTTCTCTCGATGAGTATACCTGTTTTTCCGGTCATTTATGTATTGATTTGCAGGAATGAGTTTCATCTGCGACCTAACCTTGCATTTCTGAAGCCCGGATTGAAGAAGGAAATTCGGGTGGTAATGTTTTTTGGGATGATCAATGGTTTTTCGGGAATCCTGTTGATGAATGTGGATAAAGTTTTGGTGAACCAGTTTCTTTCCCTGGATGAGGTAGGGATTTTCGGGGTTTGTGCCCTTTTTGCCTCACTGATCAGGGTTCCCTATAACTCCATTTCAAAAATTGCGGTGGGGATCATTGCTGAGTCATGGAAAAGGAATGATATTGCCCATATCAGGGAGATATATCAGAAATCAGCCTTGAACCAGGCTATTGTCGGGACCCTCATTTTTGTGGGAATCCTGGTTAATCTTGACAACATTTTTGAGATTTTACCACCGGTATACAGCCAGGGCCGAAGCGTAATCATAGTCTACTCTGCCGGAATGCTGCTGGTTACCATTATTGGCCTTGCCGGCAATATAACGGAAACTTCAAGTCTATTCAGGTTCACGACCCTGTTTATGGGCATTTCAATCGTCATACAGTTTGTTCTCAGTTACCTGTTAATTCCCAGGTATGGAATCACGGGAGCTGCATGGGCAACAGTCATTACCTTGGTAACCAATTCGATGTTTCAGGCAATATTGCAAAAAGTCGTGCATGGCATTGAAGGTTTGAATATTCGATTGCTGTTGGTTGCAGTCATCGGTTTGGTCAGCTACTTGGCGGCATATATGGTTCCAGGGTTGGCATTGATCCCGGATATTCTTGTCCGAAGTTCTGTGGTTGTGCTGGTTTATATTTCTTTGACCTATATTTTAAAGGTTTCGTCAGACATGAATCAATTAATACAGCAATTTGCACTATATATTAAAAGCTTGGCAAGATTCAGGCATCATTGATCTTTGAAGAAAACAGTAAGTTATTGTATGAAGTAGTTTTATAAGAATGGTTAACGAGAATTTCACATCAAATCCATTGGTCTCAGTCATTACGCCGACCTATAACCATGAAAAGTATATAGGACAGTGTATACAGTCGGTCATCAACCAAACCTATACTCATTGGGAGATGTGGATTCTGGATGATGGAAGCAAGGACCAGACTGCTGAAGTTGCTGCCAGCTTTGCCAATTCCGACTCCCGGGTTCACTTGATCCAACAGGTAAATAAGGGTATATTTTGCCTTGCCGAGAATTATAATCGATTATTGTCGGAATGCAAGGGAGAATGGATCGCCATTCTGGAAGGGGATGATTATTGGGAGCCCGATAAACTGAAAGTTCAGATTGAAGCTGTGAACGACTTCCCTGAAGCTGTTATGTGTTGGGGTAAAGCAGCATCCAGGGTTGGGACTGGTGAATCGGTTTACCAGGTGCATCCTGTAAACGCAATGAAAAATCGTGAGTATTACGATAACGTGCCTGAAGGAACCATATTCAATGTAATTTTCGATGATTTCCTTCCTCCTCTTACATACCTTGTTAGAAGGTCTGCACTTGAAAAGATAGGTGGATTTATCCAGGTACAACCGTTCCCTGCTGTTGACCTGAGTACGGTATTACAGCTCAGTCTGAAAGGACGTTTCGTGTTTGTCGATCAGGTTTTGGGCACTTGGAGAATATTCCCTGACCAGACGACTAAGACCAGAACCTTGGAAATACTGGAAGGATCGCAGGCCATCATAACTTCCCATTTCAATATTATCAGAGAAACACACCATGACATACTGAAATATGACCTTGCTTTCATCCAAAAAAACTATCGAAAACGAAAGATGATCACTTTTGCACGATCGGGAAGATTTAAACTGATAAAGAAAGATTTCAGGGGAGCAAGAAAGGATTATTTCCAAGCCTTGAGAATTCCTGTCTGGAGCGAATTTTTGTGGATGTTGCGTGCATTCACGGGTTTGATATTCAGCTATTTGAAAATGGATGTGGAAGAGTTGGCCCGATGGTTTGGTAAAGGTAGTCTGAAAAACGAAACATAATGGAAGAGAAAATATTTAAAATGACTGAAGGGCAGTCCGTAAAGATTGATTTAGGATGCGGTGGAAGCAAGCGCCCCGGTTATCAGGGAATTGATATACTTCCGTTGGATGGTGTCGATTATGTGGTAGACCTCGAAAAAGGTCTCCCTTTCATGCCTGACAATGTCGTAGATGAATATTATACTTCCCATTTTCTGGAACACGTTGGAAATCTAAGCCTGATCCTTGGGGAAATGTACCGTACTTTGAAAAGTAATGGTACAATTCATATTGTCGTTCCACATCATTCGAATCCCTATTATTATTCAGATTATACCCATAAAAGATTTTTCGGGCTTTATACTTTCCACTATTTTGCTGGAAGGAATCATAAATTCAAAAGGAATGTTCCTCAGTACGGAGATAATTTTAAATGCAGGATAGAAAGAATAAACCTGGTTTTTAGGGCTCCTCATTATCCGGTGATCAATCTATTCAAAAAACACATTGTTCAAAGAATTTTTAACCTGAGTCCCCGCTTACAGGAAGTCTATGAAGGTTTTTTCACAAAAGTATTTTCTTGTTATGAGATACACTTCTTCCTCAAGGTTGACAAGGAGTAATCAATTTCTGACGATTTCCAGGATCCTGGCTTTTCTGGTGTTGAATTGAAACTTATCCGGAAACCTGATTTCGACTTCCTCCCTTCGATTGAATTCATCCGCAATAATATCCGCAATCGATTTGGGATTTCTTTTTACAATATAACCATTGTTTTCAACAACTTCCGGCATACCACCTTCCCTGGTCACAATTGGGATGCATCCATACATCATTGATTCTGCTAAGGCAACCCCGAAAGATTCTGATCTGGAAAGCTGGCAGTATACCCGGGTTTGCCTGTACCAATCCGGAAGATCATCATGGGGAAGAGAATCCACCAAAGTAATATTTTCAGGAAATCCGGAAGCCAGCTGAAGGAGACGCCTTTTGTCAAATCCTGCAATCACAAAGTTAACTGCAGGAAGAAGTCTGGCTATTTCCACAAAAGTATCAATTCCCTTGATCAGGAAAGTTCTTTCGGAATCGATGCTGGCGACAGTCAGTACTTTTGTCCTTTTCAACCAAGGATCAGCATTTTCAGGTTGGAGGGTAACACAATTATAAACAACATTGAGAGAGGCTTTCGGATGTATGGCCTTGACTTTTCGGGCTACGTTTCTGGATACGGCCAGGTTCATTGTGCAGTTTTTCATCGACCAGCTTGCTGCAAAACCCCTCATTTTTGAAGTGAATACCCCATAATGAAGGGAGGGAATCCTGCATACATCATATCCTCCGATTACGAGGTAACTCTTCCTGCCGGTAAGTTTTGCAAACAGAATAGGTAAAATCGAATGTTGGTCGGCGAACCAGACATATACCATGGAAAATCTGAAGATGTTTTTTGTCATGAAGAGGGTTTGTTTCAATAATTCTATCCCCACCTTCAATCCTCCTTTTGCGGGTTTGAAATGATAGGTAATCACCTCAAATTCATGAGAAAGAATCTCATAGTCCGATTTTACAAAAGTGGACCATGAGGGGTAGACCAGCAATATCTTCGGGCGTTTCATCAACGATTAATAAAAGCTTGAATCAAACCCCTAAAATTAACTAATTTTGAACGACTGAAACGAAACGGTTTTAAATGCAAAAAATAGTTACAATTGTTGGTGCCCGTCCACAGTTTATAAAAGCTTCGGCCCTGAGCCGTGCATTGTCATTGGAAGGAATCAAGGAAATAATAGTGCATACGGGTCAACATTTTGATGAGAATATGGCCGATATTTTTTTCAGCCAGATGGAAATTCCTGAACCTGTTTATAATTTGGGGATCCATTCACTTTTACATGGAGCAATGACTGGCCGTATGATGGAGGAAATTGAAAAGATCCTTCTACTCGAAAACCCGGAAGCCGTGGTCGTTTACGGTGACACCAACTCCACCCTTGCCGGAGCACTTGCAGCTTCTAAATTGCATATTCCGGTGGCCCATGTTGAAGCTGGTCTTCGAAGCTTCAACATGAAAATGCCCGAAGAGATTAACAGGATCCTGACAGACAGGATTGCTACCTGGCTTTTCTGTCCCACTGAAGCCGCTGTTGAAAACCTCAAGGCCGAAGGTTTTGATCATTTTCCTTCCCACGTTATGCTGACAGGTGATGTCATGTACGATGTAGCACTTCATTACAGCCGGATTTCGGCAGAACGGAGTGATATACTTGAAACATTATCTTTAACTAGGAGTAAATTTATTCTGGTCACACTCCATCGTCAGGAAAATACGGATGATATGGCCAGATTGAAGGAAATTCTTGGAGCACTTGAGGAGCTTTCCAAAACATACAAGATCGTTTTACCTATGCATCCCCGTACCCGTAAAATCCTGAAGGATAATGATATGGTTCCTGGATTTCCCATAATTGATCCGGTGGGGTATTTTGATATGGTTGAATTGCTCAAAAATTGTGAGTTTGTCATTACCGACAGTGGTGGCTTACAGAAAGAAGCCTTTTTCTTCGGGAAGCATTGCATTGTGACACGGGATGAAACCGAATGGATCGAACTTGTGGAGCTGGGCTGTAATTCCTTGGTCGGTGCGAGCAAGGAAGCCATACTCGAAAACAGTACCTTGCCGGGAAACCGGTCGGAAAGATTCAAGGCCCGCCCTTACGGAAATGGTGATGCAGCCTTACTAATCGCACGGATACTGAAAGTGGCTCACAAGCGTTAATTTGGCATTGTATAGTTGTGAAATATGGTTATGAATAAAATACATATGGCTGACCTTTATGGTCAGTACCTTAATATCAAGGAGGAAGTGGACCAGGCAATTCAGGAAGTCATCGAATCAGCCATTTTCATCAAGGGGGGAAAAGTGACCGAATTTGAACATCACCTGAATGAATATATGGGTTGCCCTACCATTACCTGCGGTAACGGGACCGACGCGTTACAGATCGCTTTCATGGCTTTGGCTCTGGAGCCGGGTGACGAAGTGATTACGACTCCCTTCACCTTTGTTGCCACGGCAGAAGTGCTTGCTTTACTCGGATTGAAACCTGTTTTTGTGGATGTGGAACCTGGAACCTTCAATATCGATATATCTAAAATAGAGGCATCAATCACATCCCGCACGCGTGCAATCCTGCCTGTCCATCTTTTCGGCCAAAGTGTCGATATGGAACAGATAATGGGTATTGCCCGAAAGCATGATCTTTTTGTGGTGGAGGATGCCGCCCAATCACTGGGAACGGATTACAGTTTCACTAACGGTAAGTTAAGGTCTGGCACCATTGGCCATATTGGATGTACCTCATTTTTCCCGTCCAAGAATCTGGGTGCATTCGGTGACGGTGGTGCATTGTTTACCAGAAATGAGGAACTTGCCGCAAAGATCAGGTCGATTGCGAATCATGGAATGAAAGTGAGGTATTATTATGAACGGATTGGAGTCAATTCCCGTCTTGATAGCATCCAGGCTGCTATCCTAGACGTTAAGCTGAAATATTTGGACAATTATATACGTGCCCGACAAACAGCGGCACAATGGTATGACAGTCAACTTGCATATCTTGAGAATCTTCTTATTCCAAAAAGAGTCACATTCAGTACCCACTCATTCCATCAATATACCATCCGTACCGGAAATCGTGATGGACTCCAAGCCTTTCTGAAAAGCAGGGGTATTCCTTCCATGATTTATTATCCCCGGCCGATTCATTTGCAGGAGGCTTATGGATATCTGGGATATAAGGAAGGTGATTTTCCGGTGGCTGAGCAATTGTCAAACGAGGTTCTCTCTTTGCCGATGCATACCGAGCTGGATGACGTTCAACTGGCGTATATTACGGATACCATTTTGGAATTTTTTGGAAATAACCGTTAAGTTCAATCATATGAATCAGACATATATCCATGAAACTGCCATCATTGATACAGGGGCAATTATCGGCAACGGTACAAAAATCTGGCATTTCTGCCATGTTTCCGCCCGGTCAGTGATAGGTGAGAACTGTGTGCTGGGTCAGAATGTTTATGTGGCAGACCACGTCGAGCTGGGAAATAACGTAAAGGTACAGAACAATGTATCTCTTTATACAGGAGTCATCTGCGAGGATGATGTTTTTCTGGGTCCTTCCATGGTTTTTACCAACGTGATCAATCCCCGCAGCCACGTAAACCGAAAGAGTGAATATAAAAGTACCCTGGTTAAAAAAGGAGCATCGGTTGGGGCCAATGCCACCATTGTGTGTGGTGTCTCCCTTGGCAGGTTCTGTTTTATCGGTGCCGGATCGGTGGTGACCCGCGATGTACCTGATTATGCCCTGGTTCTGGGAAATCCGGCCCACCAGACTGGCTGGATGAGTGAGGCCGGAGAAAAGCTTAACTTTGCCGAAAGCCGCTTTGCACAATGTCAGGTGACCGGAGAAAAGTACCTGCTTGAAAAGGGACAGGTCAGGAAAGTGTCTATTTCTGTTTGAATCCTTGTATTCATTTATATCAATCAATACCACTAATGAAAAGATTTGCCCTGATAGGTTCTGCCGGTTATATTGCCGACCGGCACATGAAAGCGATTAAGGAAACCGGAAATGTTTTAATATGCGCCACCGACCGTTTCGATGTAATGGGACGTATCGACAGCTTCTTTCCGGATGCAGAGTTTTTTCTGGAAATCGAGAACCTTGACAAGTATATGGATGACCTTCGTCGGGATGGCCATCCAATCGATTATGTCAGCATTTGCACTCCCAATTATATGCACCCCTCCCATATTCGGTTTGCCCTCAGGAATGGAGCCAATGCCATCTGTGAAAAGCCATTGGTGATTTTTCCGGAGGATATGCGGATCATCAAGGATATTGAAGCCGAAACCGGCCGAAGGGTTTATACCGTACTCCAGCTCCGTTATCATCAGGCAATACTGGCCCTCAAAAAGGAAATTGAGTCTGCAGGATCACAGATGCATGAAATTGATTTGAGCTACATTACCACGCGAGGCAAATGGTACTCGAAGAGCTGGAAGGGGGATGTCGTGAAATCAGGCGGGATTGCCACCAACATCGGGATCCATTTCTTTGACATGATCACATGGATCTTCGGTGGGGTTAAAGAGAACATCGTTCATTTTTATGGTCCCGATAAGGCTGCCGGATTTTTGCAACTGGAGAAGGCCCGCGTAAGATGGTTCCTGAGTCTTGATTACAATGATTTGCCGCTTCAGGCCACATCAAAGGGTATGAGGACATACAGGTCTATTACCGTCAATGGAAGGGAAATTGAATTTAGCGGAGGGTTTACCGACTTACATACGGTGACCTATCAGAATATCTTAAACGGAAATGGGTTTGGGATTGATGATGCCAGGGAGAGTATCGAACTGACTGACTTTGTAAGAAATGCCAACCCTGTTGGATTAGTTGGGGAGGTACATCCCCTGCTTAAGCAAAAGGCAGGCTTATGATCTGTTGGGCAAGGGTCCGGCGCGAAAAGCGATCATATCCACCTGAATCAATTCCTAAATTGCCGTTGACAAAAGATTTATACCAAATCTCAATGGTATCTGCCATTTTTTCCTCCTCTTGAAAATCACAAGTAATCCCGGAACGGGTGGAATGCAGAATTTCTGCAAAATCGCCATCTGAAGGACCAATGGCAAGGATTGGACGTTGTAGTGCCAGGTACTCATACATTTTCCCGGGCAAAATCCCTTTGACGTTTGGGGCATTATTTAGTGGTAGCAGCAGAATCTGGGATCCACTCAATAATTGAAGGCCTTCTTTATGGGGCAGATGTCCTTCCATCCTGAGGTTCTCATCAAGACCGCATGCACTGATTTCCCTGAGTATTGAGTCATCGGTTTGGCCGATCAGCTGGATCCTGAGCTGCCGTGCAAAATCATCAGAGTTTTCTTTGAGCTTTTGGAGTGCCCTCCACAATGCCGATGGATTTCGGTCACGGTTGAAAGCCCCGTAGTGTGAAATGTTAAAGAATCCGTTTCCCGTGATTTTCTCAAACCTGAAATCTTCAGGGTCGAATCCGTTATAAATGACGTCTACCCTTCGTCCGGCCAGCTTTTCAGTAGTCTTTTTGAGATATGGGCTGACTGTAGTGACAATATCAGCCGTAGTAAGAACGCTTTGCTCGAGCTTTCTGTGTCTTTTGTCGGCCCATCGAGTCAGTTTTAGTCGGTGGTAGAAATCAATTTCTGTCCAGGGATCCCTAAAGTCGGCCAGCCACGGTACATTTATATATTTTTTCAGTTTCAGGCCAATAAGATGCATACTATGGGGCGGACCAGTCGTGATTATGAGATCAACAGGATTTTGGTTCAGGTAGTTTCTGAGAAACCGAACGGAAGGGCTCACCCAAAATGTCCTTGGGTCAGGAATCAGAAGATTACCGCGAAGGAAAACGGATATTTTATCTTTCCATTTTCCACGCGACGCTTCAGAAATATAACCTGCCTTGAAGCTGTCGGATTTCTTTTTTCCTGTAAGTTTCCGATAGATATCATAGGGCTCCCAGATTGGGGTTTTAACGATTTCGGCTATAGGATGGATTTCCTTCAGCAGGCTTTCATCCTTCACGGATGGATCGGGATTTTCGGGAGTATAGATAACAGGTTGCCATCCAAATTCGGGGAGGTACTTCGACATTTTCAGCCATCTCATCACCCCTCCGCCACCGCTGGGGGGCCAGTAATAAGTGATGATGAGTACCCGCTTCATATCATTGGAATTGTTGATGAAAGAGGGCAGGAACGGGGAAATCGCCCATTCCTGCCGATATTGTTATTTCAATTTCTCAAATAAATTCCGGTAACTGACTTGCGCTGAAATGATGGTGCCAAGTTGGTCAATTGCGACCCTCTCTTGTTCCATGGTATCACGATATCGAATGGTAACCGTGTTATCTTCCATGGTTTGGTGGTCGACTGTTACGCAGAAAGGAGTTCCGATTGCATCCTGACGGCGATACCTTTTCCCAATGGAATCCTTTTCATCGTATTGACAGTTAAACTCAAATTTAAGATTGTCGATGATTTCACGCGCTTTTTCCGGAAGGCCTTCCTTCTTGACAAGGGGCATGACAGCCAGCTTGACCGGGGCCAATGCCGTGGGAATACGCAGAACGGTGCGAACATCTTTTTCTCCATTTGCTCCAACGACCTCTTCCTCGTGGTAGGAGGCTGATATCACCTGCAGGAACATCCTGTCGACCCCAATGGATGTTTCGACGACATAAGGGACATAGGATTCATTCATTTCCGGATCGAAATAGCGGAGTTTTTTCCCGGAGTATTGCTCATGTTGTGAAAGGTCGAAATCGGTACGGGAATGGATTCCTTCCACTTCCTTGAATCCAAAAGGGAAGCGATATTCGACATCCACAGCAGCGTTGGCATAATGTGCCAGTTTTTCATGTTCATGGAAACGATAATTTTCGTCACCAAAACCCAACGAACGATGCCATTTCATGCGGAATTCCTTCCATTTTTCAAACCAATCAAGCTCGGTGCCGGGTTTCACGAAAAACTGCATTTCCATTTGTTCAAACTCCCTCATACGGAAGATAAACTGTCGGGCAACGATCTCATTACGAAATGCTTTCCCTATCTGGGCTATTCCAAATGGAATCTTCATGCGTCCGGTTTTCTGGACGTTCAGGTAATTGACAAAAATTCCCTGTGCCGTTTCCGGCCGCAGGAAAACCTTCATGGCTCCCTCTGCAGTCGATCCCATTTCTGTCGAGAACATCAGGTTGAATTGACGTACGTCAGTCCAGTTACGAGTTCCTGAAATAGGGCAAACAATTTCATTGTCAATGATGATTTGTTTGAGTTCAACCAGATTACTGTCGTTCATGGCTTGGCTGAACCTGTGATGCAAATCATCCCACTTTTGCTGATTTTCAAGCACTCTGGCGTTGGTTGAACGGAATTGAAGTTCATCAAATGCTTCGCCGAAGCGTTTTCTTGCCTTTTCAACTTCCTTGTCAATTTTTTCCTCGATTTTGGCGAGGTGGTCTTCGATAAGGACATCGGCGCGGTATCTTTTTTTGGAATCCTTGTTGTCGATAAGCGGATCATTGAATGCATCCACATGACCCGATGCTTTCCAAATGGTGGGGTGCATGAAGATGGCAGAATCTATTCCGACAACATTCTCATGCAGAAGGACCATACTGTCCCACCAATATTTTTTGATATTGTTTTTCAGTTCCACGCCATACTGGCCATAATCGTATACCGCACTGAGGCCGTCATAAATTTCGCTTGATTGAAACACATACCCATACTCTTTGCAATGGGCTACCAGTTTCCTGAAAACATCTTCCTGAGCCATATGAATAATCTAATTTTTTGAAATCGCGACAAAAATAAGGGAATTGGTGGATAAACCAACCAGGGCGGAATCTATTCTACCTCTTCAAAATCAACATATTCCCCATCTTTTGATTGATTGCGCTGCTGATATTTGGAGCCCTCAATGGTGACTTCACCTTCCCGCTTGCCCTGCCTTTGTTGTTCACGCATCTGTTCCTGCATTTTTGTTTGCATGTCACGGATGGTCTTCTGCACAAAGAGTGGAAGAATATATCGGGTAATCAGCCTGAATCCATAAAAGATGATCAGAATGACGATGACGGTCCGAATAAAGCCTATGATCAGAATGGTTGGAATCATTGTAAACTAAAACAATAAGTAATGCACAGCAAAGTTACAAATTAATTTACTGTGGATTTAATCATGACCTGTTTGCAAGGTCAATGTTAAGGGAGTCTGTATACAAGGTTCAATTAAGGCTGACCGGAACTTCATTGGGGATCCAGGAATTCAGCAGGTTGATGACCTTTAGCTTGTTGATTTCGTCAAGGCTGCGGATGCGAATTCCATGTCCGGCTCCATCCTGCACTACCTTGAGGAAATGTGCCCTTTCGGGCAGGTCAACCCCACTGGCTGTCCAAGGATCGTTGGCTCCATAGATAAAAATCATTTTTGCATCTGTATTTTTCAGAAATTCCCTGGTTTTCAAGACTGAAGTTGGATCAAAGCTGACTGAATAACCGTCGGGCAGGAAAAGTTTAGCGAGATAATCATCAGCATTTGAAATGGAGAGATATTTTCTGAAAGGACGGGTATCATACCCATAATAACCGAGTTCCCTGGCAGCCTGAACAAAGAATGATCCTATTCTGGTCAGACCTTCCCGGCTGAAATAATCAGGTGACGCAATTTTCATGAAATGATCATAGATTTCATCATCAGTCGATTTGGTCGATGGAATGATAGATGGATCATGACCCCACTGCCAGAAGGAAAAGCTGTATTCAAGAACGCAATAATCATATACTGCATTCAGGTCGGTTGAAAAAGTGTAACCTTTTTCATTGACATGCTGTTCGAATCGTGGCATCAATTCTGCACGCCGTTTCAGAACTTCTCTTTGGAAATGTTTTACCTTCTTCCTGGCCTCTTTGGTGCCGGCTTTTTTGGCAATAAATGGTTCATGCCGCCCGTCTTCGACACCAAAATTGAATGGGGCCACATAAGAAACGGTCACATCCACGTCATTTGGAAAAAATACCCTGTGCAACAGGGCCGTCTGTCCTCCTTTACTGATCCCGGTATTGACCCATTTGCCTCCCAGCAAGGGTTTCAGCAAGCTTACGACCCTATGGTGATCATTTGCTGCATTTTCGACGGTGAGATAGCTCCAATCGGCGTTTTCCGGGGTTGATGGGCCGAAATACCGATGTTCCACCACAACCTGAGAGGCATCAAGTAATGGGCATAACTCATTGATATAATTTACATTGGCTCCATAGTCGGCACCGTACCCTTCGGTCACCAGTACTACCGGAGCATCAGACTCTTTGACGGAAATAAACACTCTTTGGAGAAATGTTCCCGCTGAAGGATTTTTATGGTCAATCGGTTGCCTGATTTTTACATGAAATGACTCGGAAAAAAAACTATTCGCCTGAACTGAGGTGACTTCCTCCATCCCGGGAATCTCCTTTAAAATATCGGCCATATTTTTGGCCCATATCGATGTGGAAAGAATACCGGCCAAAAAGAGCAAAAGAAAATAACGTCTCATGGATGCTGTGTGAAATTCTATGTTTCTGAATGAAATTATTCTACGAAAATAAATCTTTCCATTATACCGCCTGAGTGATAAAACGTTTTTTTTAAGATTAGTTCGGAATGCCTTATTTTGCTTTGTAATAAATCATGAAATGAAAATCTATATATTACTGATTTTGTCGTTTATATCATTAAACTCTTTTGGCAAGAGTATGCCAAAAGTTAAGTTTCATACCGGGAAAGGTTTTTTTGTCATAAAGGTTGATACAGTTCGGGCACCTATGACCGGTAATCATTTTCTGCACTTAGTAAAGACAGGCATATATCAAAATGGCTTGATTTACAGGGTGGTGAATGATTGGAACCAGACAGATAATCCTGTCAGGATTGATGTTGTCCAGGGTGGATTGTATCATGATGACTTGGTGAATAATGTCCGTTCCATTCCACATGAACCTACCATCAAAACAGGTATCAGACATCGGAATGGAGTGATCAGTATGGCCAGGAACGAGCCAGGGACAGCATCTTCAGAATTCTTTATCTGCATTGGCAACCAACCGGAACTGGACTATGAGGGTAATAGAAATCCTGATGGACAAGGATTCGCCGCTTTTGGCAAGGTGATACGCGGAATGAAAATTATTCGTAAGATTCACTCCTTACCCGATTCAGGTCAATACCTGATTCAACCGATAGTCTTTACCTGCGAATTACAGGAACAATAGTTCCGGGTTGATATAATGCATTGGAATTTTGTGGAATTTTCAGGCTGCAATGTGTGTGAACACATCATCCAACACATGAGGATACTGATGATAAAACGCAAGGATGCACCAGGCTTTTAATTCATTGATTTCATGTGGTTTTGCCCATCTCAGGCATTTCATCAGTTCTTTCTTGAAGAGACTTTCACTGTAACTGAACCGGGGGAGAATGGTTTTCGCGTATTCTATCATGGCTCATCAATTTTTTAATCTCTATACATATAAACTCCTTTTGAGGCTCTTTTGTTATAGCTAAGGTAGCAAGCTTAACATACTTTAACGAATCCTTTCAAGTTGGTCTGATTTGTTAAAAATTTCTACATTTGGCCTGTTTAAAATCAATGCTTTATGAAGTTATTCGCTGCTGAAGATAAGCTTTCCAGGGTCGTGACCGATAATTATCATTTGTTGCCGGTGATCAATCGCTTTGGTATTCGGTTAGGTTTCGGTGACGCAACAATCGGGGAGATCTGTTCAGAAAGAAATATTCCGGTTTCTTTTTTTCTTGTGATAATCAATGCCTTTCATCATCCTGATTATTTTCCAAAGTCAGAGTTTCTTAAGTTTTCGCCCAAGCTGATTGTAGATTATCTTCGCCATACCCATCAGTATTACCTGAGTTGGGTGGTCCCCAAAATGGAAAGGCAACTCGAAAATCTGGTCGAATCGAGTGAAGCCAATGCAGAAGACCTTAAACTCATCATCCTGTTTTTTAGAAAGTATAAGTCTGAGTTGTTATATCATATTAAAGATGAGGAAGATTCAGTTTTCCCATATGTTTTAAGGGTTACATCTGCATTTGAAGATGGTGTTCCGCTTACCAGGGAAGATTATGGGAAGTCAATCGAAACTTATGAGAAGGAACATTCTGATGTTGACGAAAAAATGACCGACCTTAAGAATTTGGTGATAAAATTTTTGAAGGCTGATTATAATGACAATTTGTGCAATGATTTCCTGATAACCCTGTTCCGGTTTGAAAGGGATTTGATTGATCATGCCCGGATTGAGGATAAAATTTTGGTGCCCATGATCGCAAGAATTGAAAAAATGCTGAAGAATGGCCAGTAGTATCATTATATTACATCAGTCTGAGATTGTGCGTAAAGGGCTTGCCTCAATGGTCAGTACACTTTGGAAAAAGGAGATCATCCAGATTGCGGATTTGAATCAGTTTCCTGATCGCGATTTTTGCAGAAAATGTAATCTGCTCGTATTCGCTGAAACCTCTTTGGCTGATGAGGTTCTGGATCTTGCCGAAAACAGCAATATCGAAACTGTCCTGATTACGGCCAACAATCAATCCACCAGCGGTGAACTTGAGTCGCTCCGATGTGTAAATCTCTACAGTGATATTTCGCTCTTAAAAGGTATTGTTGATGATTTTATCAAGAATGAACCGGAATCGACAGCGGGAGAGAATGACCTGACACAAAGGGAAAAGGAGATCCTTCGTTTGGTAGCCATGGGCTATTCGAACAAAGAAATTGCCGATTCTCTCTTTATCAGTATCCATACCGTCATAACTCATCGAAAAAATATTACCGGTAAGTTAGGGATTAAGTCGATTTCGGGTCTGACTGTTTATGCGATCATCAACAGGTTGATCGACCCAGCGCAGATCGACCTGGAGAAGTTTATTTAGGGTCTGGTTGCCAGCTATTTGGAATCAGTCTAAACACGGTCGGTGTGGTTGCCAAATTATATTACCATTGGGTTAAAACCTGCCAATAATTAGCAAAAGAGAGGGTTTATTGGGTTAATTTTGCCGGTGATTTTCAAAAACAAAAAATTATGGCAGAAACTACTAAAAAACTTTTCTCTGAATTTCCGGAGGTGTCTACCCAGCAATGGGAAGAGAAGATCATCGCCGACCTGAAGGGAAAGGACTATGAGAAAGCCTTGGTTTGGCGAACCAACGAAGGTATTTCCGTTCGACCATATTATCGGGCCGAGCATATTCAAGATCTTGATTACCTAATGAATGCCCCGGGAGTTTTTCCGTTTGTCAGGGGTAACAAAGTTGAAAATAATTGGCTGATCAGACAAGACATTGTAGTGACAGATTTGGTGCAAGCCAACAAAAAGGTACTGGATGTTTTGGGGAAAGGTGTGAACTCTCTGGGATTCAGGTTTAAACAGTGTAATCCTTTGACAGAGTCTGACCTGAAGATCCTTCTTCAGGATATTTGTCTTGAAGCGGCTGAGATTAATCTCATTTGTTCGTGTGGAAAATGTGATTTCACACACGCATTGACATCGTTTATTCAGGAAGGTCCCTGGGATTCATTGCAGGTAAGCGCTTCAGTAAATAACGATCCTTTGGGCAATCTGGCTGTCAGGGGTAAATTCCCTGTTTGCTGCGAAGGTAAGGCATTTGACCAATTGAAAGCCCAAATGGAGATATCCCAGGATGTTCCCGGCCTTCGTACCTTGGTAGTCAATGGGAAAATATACGGAAATAGTGGCGCATCACTTGTTCAGGAGCTTGCCTTTACATTGGCACAGGGAGCTGAATACCTTGTCAGTCTTACCGAATTGGGAATGCCTACAGACCAGGTTGCTTCGAAAATGAAATTTGACGTGACCATTGGCAACAACTATTTCATGGAAATCGCCAAACTCAGGGCTGGTCGTTTACTCTGGGCACAAATTGTCAAAGCATTTAACCCAGTAAATGATAGCTGTGCCAAAATGATTGTACATTCCGAAACCGGCCGGTTTAACAAAACAGTTTACGATTCATATACCAACCTTTTGCGTACGCAGACTGAAGCCATGTCGGCTGCCCTTGGAGGTGCACATTCCATCACGGTTCTGCCTTTCGATGCCATATATGAAGAACCGACAGCCATGGCTGAGCGTATCGCCCGAAACCAGCAAATCCTGTTAAAGGAAGAGTCAAATATCGACAAGATTGCCGATCCTGCCGGAGGAGCTTATTATATCGAAACTCTGACAGCCTCTGTTGCTGCTGAAGCCTGGAAGCTTTTTCTGGCAGTGCAGGATAAAGGGGGATATCTTGAAGCGTTGAAAACCGGTTTTATCCAGAAAGAGGTTAAGGAAATGGCTCGTCGTAGAGATATGAACATTGCCCTGCGAAAAGAGAACCTGCTTGGCATCAATCAGTTTCCCAATTTTAATGAGGTAATTAACAAAGAATTGACAGATTCTGTGTTCACTGCATGTGACAGGACTGAAGCTGATTCATTGGTGGATACACTTAAGCCCTATAGGGGAGCATCTGCATTTGAAGCTCTGCGATATAAGACTGACCAATATGCAAAAACCCATGGTCGTCCCCTTGCATATATGCTTACCATCGGAAACCTTGCCATGCGTAAGGCCCGTGCCCAATTCGCCTGCAATTTCTTTGCCGTAGCCGGTTTTGAAGTTGCCGATAACAATGGTTTTGAAACCGTGGAGGCAGGATTGTCTGCTGCAAGGTCAGCAAATGCATCCATCGTGGTTATTTGCAGTTCTGATGAAGAATATGCCTCCCTGGTTCCTGAACTTGCCCCTATGATAAAGGATGAGATTCTGGTTGTTGCCGGAAATCCTTCTTGCCGACCGGAATTAGAAGCCTCAGGAGTGAAAAATTTCATTCACGTTCGGTCAAATTTATTGGAGGAACTTGTTCAATACCAAAATCAAATTATCAGATAATGGATGGCCGATTAAGACCTTGTCAAAAGATCTTCTGGTTCATTGATTGTCCCGGAGTTGTCGTGAAGGAATAAATCGACAGAAAAATTGACGAAAGTCTTCAAGCCATTTCAGTTTATCCAAAAAAGTAAAAGTATGAAACCAGATTTTAAAAATATAGATATCCGGGAGATTACTTCCTCCGCTCAGGATAAGAATGCTTTGGGTACCAGCTGGATGACTCCAGAACTGATTCCCGTGAAACCAGTTTATTCGAAAGAGGATCTTGAAGGGATGGAGCACCTCAACTATGCCGCAGGTATTGCTCCATATCTGCGTGGACCCTATTCCACCATGTATGTAATGCAACCCTGGACAATCCGTCAGTACGCCGGATTTTCCACAGCTGAAGAATCCAATGCTTTCTACCGTCGAAACCTGGCTGCCGGACAGAAGGGATTGTCGGTCGCTTTCGACCTGGCAACCCACAGGGGGTATGACTCTGATCATCCAAGGGTAGTGGGTGATGTTGGCAAGGCGGGTGTTGCCATTGACTCTATTCTTGACATGAAGATCTTGTTCGATCAGATTCCGCTCGATAAAATGTCGGTATCCATGACCATGAATGGTGCTGTACTTCCCATCATGGCATTTTATATTGTCACGGCGCTTGAGCAAGGGGCATCGATGGACCAGCTGGCTGGAACCATCCAGAATGATATCCTGAAAGAATTCATGGTGCGCAATACCTATATCTACCCTCCTGAGTTTTCCATGAGGATTATTGCCGATATTTTTGAATTCACATCGAAGCATATGCCGAAATTCAATTCGATATCAATTTCGGGATACCATATGCAGGAAGCTGGAGCCACTGCCGACATTGAAATGGCCTATACCCTTGCGGACGGACTTGATTATATCAGGACAGGGATTAAAGCCGGACTGGATGTGGATGCATTCGCGCCTCGTCTCTCCTTTTTCTGGGCCGTTGGCATGAACCATTTTATGGAAATTGCAAAAATGAGAGCCGCCCGTATGATTTGGGCCAAATTGGTTAAACAGTTCAACCCGAAGAATCCAAAGTCAATGGCCTTGCGCACACACTCACAGACTTCCGGATGGTCGCTGACTGAGCAGGATCCTTTCAATAATGTCGGTCGTACGGCTATTGAAGCAATGGCTGCCGCATTGGGTCATACCCAGAGTCTTCACACTAATGCTCTTGATGAGGCGATTGCTCTTCCGACTGATTTTTCGGCAAGAATTGCCCGTAACACCCAGATTTATATACAGCAGGAAACTGAAATCTGTCGGTCGGTTGATCCTTGGGCTGGTTCATGGTATGTTGAGTCTCTGACCCATGAGATCGCACAAAAGGCCTGGGCATTGATTGAGGAAGTCGAGAAACTGGGAGGTATGGCAAAGGCCATCGAGACCGGTATCCCTAAAATGCGTATTGAAGAAGCGGCTGCAAGAACACAGGGGAAAATAGACAGTGGTTCCCAAACCATTGTCGGTGTCAATAAGTACAGACTGGAAAAAGAAGATCCGATCGATATTCTTGAGATTGACAATACCGCAGTACGTATTGCCCAGATCGAAAGACTCAGGAAATTGAAAGCTGAGCGAAATGAGACTGAAGTTCAGGCTGCACTTAATGCAATTACCGAATGTGCATCAACCGGGAATGGAAATCTTCTGGAACTGGCGATTGATGCAGCCAAAAAACGTGCATCTTTGGGTGAAATTTCCGATGCCTGTGAAAAGGTTTCAGGAAGATATAAAGCGGTTATAAGAACAATAGAAGGAGTGTATAAATCAGAAGCCCAACAAAAGTCTGAATTTGCAGAAGCTCAGGAGCTTGCCCGGAAATTCGCTGAACTTGAAGGCCGTCAGCCCAGGATCATGATTGCCAAAATGGGACAAGACGGGCACGACCGTGGAGCGAAGGTGGTTGCTACCGGTTATGCCGATATCGGTTTCGATGTGGATATGGGGCCTTTATTCCAGACTCCCGAAGAGGCTGCCCGTCAAGCCGTTGAAAATGATGTTCACGTGTTGGGTGTCTCTTCCCTGGCTGCCGGTCATAAAACCCTGGTTCCAGCGGTTATCGAAGAATTGAAAAATCTTGGCAGGGAAGATATCATGGTGATTGTCGGTGGCGTCATTCCGGCACAGGATTACCAGTATCTCTACGATGCAGGTGCCGTCGCGATTTTCGGCCCGGGTACAAGTGTTGCCGCTGCCGGCAAGAAAATTCTAGAGATCCTGCTCGAAATGCATGGTTGATTTATCAGGTTTCCTGACGATTCTCATTTTCGTTCATTGAATCCGGGAAGCCCTACAATAAAATTATATTCCTGAAGGCATCCGGCCAAAATAAGGACGGATGCCTTGTTTTTTGTTGACTCTGTTTATGCAGATTTTGTAGATGAGGACTTTGAGTATTGGGTGTATGTTTAGGACAAGATGTTGCATTTTTAACGATGAATTGGTCATATGACTTCTTCTACAGATTCCGGGTAGTGGAAAATCTTTTTCCAATTCCCGTACTCCAGCATTGAAAATTCAAATTCTGGCATTATCTTGCAAGGGTAATCCTTCCGGACCTGCCTGCATTTCAGGAAAATAATAGTAAGGCAGAGACCGGGACAAATTTGTTTTGTTAAATTAAGCAAACCAAAAACATGGCTACACTTTCAAAACTTTACGCTGATGCTTTCCGGCAGAATTGGAGTAATCTGGCTTTTTCGGATTATGACGGGGGGGATTTTACTTTTCGGGATTCAGCCACCATCATCAAGTCGCTTCATCTCTTTTATCAGGTGTCAGGGATACGGCCTGGTGACAAAGTTGCCATTCTGGGCAGAAACTCTGCACGATGGGGTACCATATTTCTTTCATCGGTTACTTCTGGAACCGTGATTGTCCCTGTTCTTCCTGATTTTAACCATAAAGATACCAACCATATACTGAACCATTCAGAATCAAAGGTAGCCTTTGTGTCCCGATCCCTTATAGATAAGGTTGATCCAACTCTATCGGAACATCTGCATACGATTGTGATTCTTGAAGATTTTACCATTCATTGGTCGAAGGATGAAAGCGCTGAATTTAAACTTTCCGATTCTTTTGGGTATTATAAGAAGAACGGTCTTTCTCCTGATGCGCTTGGATTCTATGATTGGAAAAGTGAAGACTGCTGTGTGATTTCCTATACTTCGGGAACTTCAGGATTTACAAAAGGCGTCATGATTCCTGAACGAAGCCTTGTTTCGAATATCGTCTACGCCCGTGAACATATGCCCTTGAAGCCGGGACATAAAATTGTGTCATTTCTTCCAATGGCCCATGTTTATGGCTTATTGTTTGAGTTTCTTTTTCCGGTTACTCTGGGTTGCCATATCACATTCATGTCAAAAATGCCTACACCGCAGGTGATTACTGCAGCATTTGGCAAAATCCAGCCTCATTTGATCCTGTCCGTGTCACTGATTATTGAAAAGATATACAAGAAAAGGATATTGCCCACTATTGAAAAGCCGGTTATGAAGGTTCTGCTGGCAATTCCGGGGATTTCGGGAGTAATTCAGAAGAAAATCAAGGCTAAACTGGTTGAAACCTTTGGAGGCCGGTTTTTTGAAATAGTCATTGGGGGAGCTCCCTTAAGTGCAGATGTCGAAAAGTTCTTTCGCAAGATTCGTTTTCCTTTCACCATTGGTTATGGTATGACTGAATGCGGACCACTGATCAGTTACGAGGCCTGGAATAAAACCCAAGCTTCGTCAGCCGGTCGTCTGGTAGATCGGATGGAGGTACGTATTGATTCGGAAGATCCCATGAAAATTGTAGGTGAAATTCAGGTTAAGGGTGAAAATGTGATGTTAGGCTACTTCAAGAATGAACAGGCAACGCGCGAGGCTTTCACCGATGATGGCTGGCTTCGGACAGGTGACCTGGGTATTATTGATGCCAACAATTTTATTTATATCCGGGGACGTTCAAAAAATATGATTCTTGGGCCTTCAGGACAAAATATTTATCCGGAAGAGATTGAGGCCAAACTGAGTAACCTGCCATATGTGGCTGAATGTGTTGTCGTCGACCGGAACCATAAGTTGGTAGCACTGGTATATCCCGACAAGGAATCCATGAAAGCTGACCAAGTGGATGAATCCCAACTGCCTCATTTCATGTCGGAGAACCTGAAAAAACTGAATCATGAACTTCCAAGGTATGAGAATGTGACTGATATTCAAATTGTGGATGAGGAATTCGAAAAGACTCCCAAAAAGAATATCAAACGGTACAAATACATGTAATCCAAGAAAGGCTGTCAAACTTTAGTGACAGCCTTTTTTTCAATAAATGTTGGTGTAGCAAATTACTTATAAAGTGAATATCTAATCTTCAACATTTGACCAGGTCCTGAATCCCTTTTGACCAACTGGATGTAATTATCATCCAAACACCATTATTTTTTCATACAGGATTTACCAATGTATACAAATTAAATGCAGAATATATGGAAATGGTCAGAAGGGGTGTAATACCTGGTCTGTCACAATCCCTAATTTCAATGAAAATTACAGGTTTGACACATTCTGTGCAAAAATCCTGCGGCTATACAACTATTTTTCTCAGGATTGTATAAATCAGGTTGAAGTTCAATGTTTTTTAATTTACAAGCGACTGCTTAGTAATGTCCAGCCATTGATCCAGTTGCTTTCCCCGAAAGCTCCCCTGAAGTCAACGTTCTGAAACCAATTATCAGGAACCGGGGCAAGGTTTCCTTTCAATTCGTGCATGGGCACAAAATTGCCTTGATTGTAATCGATTTGGGGATCAGCCAGTATGTTTTGTCCATTTTGGAAATGCGATTGCCATGCATTTAATTGGCTTGGATCAAATATGCCGCTCAATTCAAATATGGATGGATTATTTATTTCAAAAAACAGGTTGTTGATGATAGCCAGTTTACCTTGTTGCCATTGGCTGTATGAATCGAGCGTCATATTGGTTGATTCAGCTATTATGCCATTTTGATTGTGCATAATTACGGAATTGGCAATGATTCCCCCTGCATTTCGATCGAAACGGACGCAATAACCAGCACCCGTATTCCCATTTCCAATAAAAGTGGAATTAAAAATAATCGGCAGGGAATGTGGCCTACCGTCTACCGGGTTGATCCCTCCGCTGCCTTCTATGATATTGTCACCATGGTAGTTCTTTTGTGTAGCCAGCCAAAACTGCCCAAAGCCCGACCATCCCAAATCATAGTCAATTGCATCATCACCGCAATCAGAAACTACCAGATGGCGTAGGTTTACAGTTCCACCGAAAAGTTCAATACCGTCATCGGCATTGGAAATGACCTCAACATAATCGACCTCTGTTTTTCTTCCAACTCCAGCCAGTGTAAGTCCGTTGATTTCATTTCCTTCTCCGATATTGGTTCCTCCATATCGGATTGAAACATACTTAAGAATACCTGAATTGTCATCAATGTCAGGACCTCCAAAATAGGCACGGGGTTCAGCAAGAGGAATACCTTCGATGTATCCTTCACCCCCTCTGATATTCACGGGGGCATTACCCAATATGATAATTCCGCCCCATAATCCTCTTGCATCAATTGGCATTTCATTCATTAGGTTATCAGATTCAGCTGTGAAAATTATTGGCTCATCAGGGGTTCCTTGAGCTATTATCCTCCCACCACGGGCTACAACCAGTGCTGATGCATTTTCACCAGAGCCTGCCCTGAACTTTATAACCGTACCTGGATCAATGGTAAGTGTCTGTCCATCATTTACAAACACGAGACCTTCGATAATATGGGTTTTATCTTTCTTCCAAGTGACTGTCCCTGTGCCCTGCCCGTTGTCTTTATAGGAAAATGAGCTCTCTTCCACCAGGAAATCACTTTTTCGGCAGCCCTGTGATACCAGTAGCATTAGTATATAGATTGCCGCAACATTGATATGTCTTGACAAATAACCTGAAACTATTTGCATCTTAAATGATCGTTTATTAATCATGGTTTTTGTCTATACATCGAGTGGTAAGTCTTGCTAAAGCCGGAACTCCATGTCCAAAAATATAAATGACTTCGTAGACATGTTGGCTGCAAGTGGAACCCAGTCCTGATAATTTAAGGCTATTTTTATGCCTTTGACAGGAACGAATTGTATTCCTGCAATCAGCATACTTCCGTCTTCCGCCAGATTCCATGGATTCTCACCTTCTGCCAAAGAGTTTGATTTTAGGATATCATATCTTGTGAAAATTTGGTAGGTGGGCGTCAGGTTATACTTACCATACAGTGAATAGCCATAGAGTTCCTTCCCTTCTGACAGGTTGTTGTTAAACTGATGGTTATATTCAAAGACCAGGTTCAGGTTGTTTTTGTGAGTATATGAGGTAACCCAGGTATAGGTACTCTGGGCAATCCCATTCTTCATATAATCCATATAAAAGCGGTTGATGAAATGCTTCCGGTAAGAGTATGTTATTCCCAATGCATATTTGAATGCATCATCCATTTGAAGCCTGGTGTATCCCTCTCCGTTCATCATGCTAAAATCAGCTTTCAGCGAAGGACTAAAATCATAGATGACAGATGCTCCCAAATCGGCTGAAGGCCCCAATTTGAACTCATCCGCAAAGGCTTTTTTCAAGTATCTTCTTTCCCAAAGTTCTTCCTGAAGCTTAAATTGCAGCGTACTGATCAAGCCAAACTGTACTTTCAGCTTTTCTTTTGCATATTCGCCATACGCATACTTGAAATATGCATACCGTCGTATCCTTGAGTATGGAGAAATGTCATCAGGACTACCAACATCAAGTGTAATTCTGGCTGAAAATTCACTGCTTAAAAAGTGTTTATATTCAAGATAGGCCCTAACCAGTTCAAAAGCGGAGGTGTTAGAAGCCGCACTGGAAATACCCTGGTGAAAATTGGCAAAAATAAGTCCTGATGGTTTTCCATAAGGCTTGAAACTGGTATCCTCCTGCGCCTTAGAATAAAATCCCGTCAGAACAACCAGAAATGTTATTAGGTATAGCTGTATTTTCATCCAATTTATTTTGCCGGTATCAAAAATAGAGATTCTCCGAGAATAATAATGTTGTCAGATATTGGTGACGAAGAAATTCACGGATATACAACACAAAAATTTTGGATTCTGTTCAAGAATGATCTTTAAGTGGCTTTTATATTGTGGTAAAAAAAATGGCCCTTTCGAGCCAGTTTTAAGGAGGGGGGTATAGAATTTTAAAAGGGGAACAATAAGAAAGAGAGATATCAAGTCCCTTAAACCTTTCTTCAATGAAGATTCATTTTAGAATCATTCTCAAATATAAATCAGTCATGATTTATCATCGTTACCAAAAGATAATTACCTTCACCATATCGTACATTTTATCATTTTTGGGTTAATTGTAAATTTTAAGTATTTGTGATACAGGCAATAGCAGTTTTAACGCCTATTTATGTAACAGGCTTTTGGTCGATTGTCTTTTTGAATTCGTCCATTAAAAAAAACAGGGCCAAATACTTTCTGGGGTTTTTTATGATGGTGGCCTTTATACTCTACCTTGGCCATTCTCTCTTTTTTTTGGATCATTTTGATATCTATCTATTTTATGATCCGATCTATCTTTTTTCTTCCCTTATGGTTTACCCTATGTATTATCAATATGTGAGACTCCTGACAACGGATCGTAAATTCTCTTTTCATTACCTTTATCATTATGTACCTGCCATTGTTTTTGGATTGATTGCCTTTATTTTGCATTTGTCGGCCGACAAAGGCTCTTCAGATACAATTCGCGATTATTTCCGGGAGAGCTACAAGATACCTTCTGAAATCAGTTCCCCCGTTTTCATCAATCAGGTTTTTTATACATTACACAGGATACTTTTTGCAGGGCAGGTAATTTTCTATTTTATTTCAGGGTTTCGTTTAATTCGTAAGTACAAGGAACAGATTCTTCATTTTTATTCGAACAACGAATCACGAAACATCAATTGGGTTTATAATATTTTTATATCCTTGGTTTTCACGGCAATCCTGAGTTCAGTATTTAATATGATTGGAAAATTCAGCCTATTCAACCAGGACTGGAGTCTACTTATTTCCTCAGTTCTGATTTCGTCCATGCTTTTTATTCTGGGATTTCTTGCGAATGAACAGAACCAAGTGGTTGAGGATATGGAAGGCAGAGATATTGAAGTGATTTCAGAGATCATGAATGAAGAATTGCCACAAGGAGATTTTCAAAGCAAGTTGGAGAAATTGTTTTCTGATGAAAAGGTCTATCTGAATTCCGAACTGAACATATGGGAAGTGGCTTCCTTATTAGGCACCAACCGTACCTACCTGTCAGGTTTTATCAACAAGACCTATAATGTGAATTTTTCAACATATGTCAACAGGTACCGTGTCGATGAGGCAAAGAACGTACTTTCACTGGAAGAAATGGATAAATATTCACTGGAAGTAATCGGGGAGAAGTGTGGCTTCGGATCGTATAATAACTTTATACGGGTGTTCAGGGATTTTGAACAGATGACACCAGGCAGATATCGATCTCAAATAAGAACTAAATAGATTCGGAAGTTGCCAGGTTATCCAATTTGGTTATGTGGCAACTTCCGGTTTTATAGTATACAATCTTAAAAGGCATCTACTTTTCGGTAAGCTTCAATCAATGCCGCTTCACCTTCCTTTCCACGAATACTTTTTCCATGTTCCATGCATAAAACACCGTCGTACCCCTTGGAATGAATGTGTTTAAAAATATTGAGATAGTTAATTTCCCCAGTCGTGGGTTCATTTCTCCCTGGATTATCTCCTATATGGAAAGCCCCAATATATTCCCATGCCATATTCATGTTTGGGATAATGTTGCCTTCTGTAATTTGTTGGTGGTACATATCATTGACGATTTTGCAGGAGGGATGGTTAACCGCCTTACAGATCATGAAAGATTGGGGGATTGTGGTCAGGAACAATCCGGGGTGGTCTGTATGTGCATTTAAGGGCTCCATGACCAACTCAAGTCCAGAAGGACCAACAATGTCGCAACACATCCTCATGGCGTCAATTACATTTGCTGTCTGATAATCCCAGGCAAGCTTTTCGTCATATCGGCCAGGGACTACCAGTGCCTGCTTGATTTGGGTGCGTTTTCTAAGTTCAACAGCCTCATGCATTTTTTTCTTCAGCATTTCCATCATTTCAGGTTCTCGGGTAACCATTGACTTCACACCAAAATCGGCATATAAAACAAAAGGCCCCATATCCATGTTTCGGCGGGCAAGCTCATTTGCAATCTTTTCTTGAAGAGCTGGTTCCTTGCCCATAAATCCATTGTCAAAAACTGCCCTGAACCCTTGGTCATGCACGAATTTTATATGGTCAATCGGGTCATTCCCTGCATGTTCCCTGAACATTCCAAAGCCGGGGGCATATTTCAGCTTGAATTGTGCCGAGTTGGAGCTGGCGTTATCTGAAGCGAAGGAGGTAAGTGGACTGGCAAGTCCTGTTAAGGCAACACTCCCCAAGGCAGTATTCCTGAAAAAATTTCTGCGGTCCATGTTGAAGTTATAATTAAGTTCTTGATAAACAGTCGTTAAAATTACAATACAATTGAGCTAGTTTATAGTGAAAATGCGCAAACGGTTTCATAAGCCAGGATCTGAATTCAGTATAATTAAGTAAATCCAATGAAATGAATACAATAAGATTGTGATTCGGATCCCTACATGGTAGCATTTTCCAATGGTTTCAGCCGGTGGAAGGCTAAAATACAAATTGATTTACAATTCTATGCATTAGTTTATTATTATTTTTGTAACCCAACCTGTATGAATGGGACACCCCGTTCTTATGTAATAGGTGCATGATGGATAAAATGAATTTAATAGACAGAGGGGTTTGCTCGAATCACCATGGTCCGTGTGGAAAACTTAAGGTGCATGACTGGCTGTCGGATGTTAAAAATATTGCAAATCCTGACCAGCTTTATGAGGTCAGATTTAAAAATACCCGGAAGGACTATTTCAGAAATGTCAACAACCTGAATCTTGTGCCTGGAGATATTGTAGCTGTTGAAGCCAATCCCGGTCATGACATTGGTGTGATTTCGCTGTCAGGAGACCTTGTTTTTGAGCAAATGAGAAAACATAAACCGGCCCTGATTAACGGAGAGTTTAAGAAAATATACCGTAAAGCAAAACCTGCCGATATAGATAAGTGGAAGGAAGCGATACTATGCGAGCATACCACAATGATCAAATCAAGGCAGATTGCAGCAGATCTTCACTTAAACATGAAGATTGGAGACGTTGAGTATCAGGGTGATAAAACAAAAGCGATTTTTTATTATATAGCTGACGAAAGGGTTGATTTCCGTCAGCTTATAAAGATTCTTGCAGAACAGTTCAGGATCCGGATCGAAATGAAACAAATTGGTGCCAGGCAGGAAGCAGGTCGCATAGGTGGCATTGGTCCATGTGGGCGTGAGTTGTGTTGTTCGACCTGGATCAGCAGTTTTATCTCAGTCACCACAAATTCTGCAAGATATCAGGATTTGACCATGAATCCACAAAAACTGGCGGGCCAATGCGGTAAGCTCAAATGCTGCCTAAACTTTGAAGTGGATACCTATATTGATGCACAGCGTGATTTTCCGCCTTCGAACATTCTTCTCGAAACCGACAAAGGCAATTATGTATTTCAGAAAGCCGATATTATGGGAGGTACATTCTGGTATTCACTTCAGAATGGTCTGCCCAACCTGGTGCCGGTTCCTGTCGCTAAAGTCAAGGAAATTCAAAAACTAAACAGGCGAGGCATAAAGCCCGATAAACTGGCAACTGAACTACCATCGGCGGCAAAGACTGAGATGGAAGGCTTCCAGAACATGGCCGGTCAGGAGAGTATAAACCGATTCGATAAGACGGATAACCGAAAAAGGAAAAAACATTCCAGAAAAGGAAATCCCAGGAGGGACAAATAATGATTTTCCGATTCACATACCCGATTTTAGTATTGGTTCTTTCCTCCATTCTTACCATTGGATGTGACCAAAAAAGGGTTTTTGACAGTTATTATAAACCAGGTAAGGAAGGCTGGCCGGTAGACTCTTTGGTTACCTTTTCATTTGGGATCGAGAACACGACAAGAAATCATGATCTTTATCTGAATATCAGGAACGACAAAGATTATGAATTCAGTAATCTCTGGCTGTTCATCAAGATCATTCCTCCAAGGGGTGAGGTTATGACCGATACGCTTCAAATGGTTCTGGCAGATCCATCAGGACGCTGGCTCGGGAAAGGATTTACAGGAATATACCATAGCAGCATTCCTTACAGGACGAATGTTTTTTTTCCGGTTCCGGGAAAATATATTGTTGAAATCAGGCACGGAATGCGTCCCCAGGTTCTAAGAGGGCTGACCCATGTGGGGCTCCGCGTTGAAAATGCCAGATAATCAAATGTTTGGATATCAGGTGGCATTCATAAAATGTCCTGTATAAATACTATAAATATTTTATAATTGTGGGAAAGAATAAGTTGGCCAAATTTGCGGAAATGGCTGGTTTTAAAAACGTTATTCAAGTAAACTTTGATGAATTAGAACCTGATGGCCATCTGTTTAAAGGAATCTGGAATCAAAAATATTTTAAGAAAGAACAGCCAATCATTCTGGAATTAGGGTGTGGAAAGGGTGAATATGCAATCGCGTTAGCAGAAAAGTATCCTGAGAACAATTATATTGGTATTGACATCAAGGGAGCCAGGATGTTTACAGGTGCCAAGTATGCTTTATTGAATGACTTGGAAAACGTAGCCTTTGTCAGAACACATATTGAGAATCTCAGAAGTTTTTTTGCCCCGGGAGAAGTCAGTGAAATATGGCTTACCTTTCCTGATCCTCAAATGAAGAGAGATCATAAACGATTGACTTCCACTAAATTTCTTGGGATGTACGGTGAGGTACTTCAGCCAGGTGGCCTTGTTCATCTAAAAACCGACTCCGGGTTTATGTATAGCTATACAAGGGCTGTGGTAAAACTTAATCAGCTTGATATTGTTACTGACTGGAACGATGTTTATGCTGAGGATAATCGTCCGGATATCTTGAATGTCAGGACATTTTATGAAAAACAATGGCTAGACAGGGGTATACCAACAAAATATTTAGCCTTCAGGGTTCGACCTGATATTGAGTGGAAGGAACCTAATGAGGAATTTGAAAAGGATCCTTACAGGAGTTTTGGACGAAGTGCCCGCCAGTAATCATTATGGAAGACTTTTTTACAAAGGTTTATGAAGTAGTAAAGATGGTTCCGCCCGGAAGGGTGACAAGCTATGGAGCCATTGCGCGATATCTTGGAGCCCCCGGAGCTTCTCGCATGGTAGGTTGGGCAATGAATACGTCTCATTCATCGGAGGATTATATTCCTGCCCATCGTGTGGTCAACAGGAATGGTCTACTTACCGGCAAACATCATTTTGATACTCCGCTGGCAATGCAGGAGCTGCTGGAAAGCGAAGGGGTTGAAGTGGAAAATGATAAAGTGAAAGATTTTGATATTTTGTTTTGGAACCCAGTAAGGGAACTGGGACTTGAGAGTTTAGATTAATTTATTTAAAGTAGTTCGAAATGAGTGAAATACCAAGAAAAATCATCATCCCTAAGAATATTACGGATGCCTTGAGAAACGTCAAATATCCAGGAGGTACCCAGGATATTGTGAGCATGGATATGGTGCAAGAGATCAGGGTAGCTGGTAAATCGGTACATTTTTCGCTGGTTTTTCAGCGGTCTGATGATCCCAATATTCCAGTTTTGATTGGTATGTGTGAAAATGCCATTCTGGAATATATTGGACAAGATGTCGATATCAAAGGAAACATAGCCGCAAAGTTTATTCACAATATGCAAAGGCCCATCCTTCCCGGGGTTAAAAACATCATTGCTGTCGCTTCCGGTAAGGGTGGCGTGGGAAAATCAACAGTGGCGGTAAACTTAGCGGTTGCATTGGCCAACACTGGAGCAACGGTGGGTCTGATTGATGCGGATATATTTGGACCATCTATCCCGAAAATGTTTGGGACGGAAGGTGAGCGTCCGGCATCTGAACATATCGACAAGAGGGATATGATTGTTCCTGTTGAACGGTTTGGGGTCAAGTTTCTTTCAATAGGATTCTTTGTGGCTCCCGAAAATGCCTTGATCTGGCGTGGCCCAATGGCTTCAAATGCCTTAAAACAATTGATTGCTGATGGATTGTGGGGAGAGCTTGATTACCTGTTGATTGACCTTCCTCCCGGAACTTCTGACATTCATCTGACCTTGGTTCAAACTGTCCCTGTAACTGCAGCCATTATTGTTACCACGCCGCAAGCCGTAGCCCTTGCCGATGTTATTAAAGGTGTAAGTATGTTCCAGAGTAAGTCAATAGATGTTCCTGTTCTTGGATTGGTTGAGAATATGTCATGGTTTACGCCTGCGGAGCTGCCAGAGAACAAGTATTATATCTTTGGCAAGGATGGTGGGCGAAAATTAGCCGAAGAAATGGGCCTTGTGCTATTGGGACAGATTCCGCTGGTTCAAGGTATTTGCGAGGGTGGAGATCAAGGTACTCCTGTGGCATCTGATCCCGACACTGTTACAGGACAGGCATTTGCCAATTTGGCCAATCAGGTGATTTCTCAGTTGGAAATCCGGAATACCACGCTGGATCCCACACAAAAGGTAAAAGTTACCAAAAAATAGTTTAGCAAATGGGGTGTTTCAATTCGTAAAACACCCCATTATAATTATACCTCTAAATGAAGCGACGTTTGAAACCCCAATCATTCATAGGGTTCTAATCAAGTTATGCTACAACAAGTTTGATTAGTTTTCCATTAACTTCAGCAGTTCATCTAATTTTGGTGTAAGAATAATTTCTGTGCGTCGGTTCTTTTTCCTTGCATCAGGTGTTTTTTCCACATCAAGTGGCAGATATTCACTCCGACCTGCAGCAATGATTCTTACTGGATCTATGTTTTTGTTTTGAAGCAGAACTTTTGTCACGGCAGTGGCTCGCATTACACTCAAATCCCAGTTATCTTTTACCTGATTGGCGCCTCGCATGGGAACGTCATCGGTATGGCCTTCAACCATGATGTTGATATCCGGGTTCTGTGCCAAAACATCTCCAAGGTCCTTCAAAGCCTGTTGGCCCCTGGGATCCACTTCCCACTGCCCTGATTTGAAAAGCAATTGTTCTTCAAGGCTCACATATACTTTTCCATCCTTTTCGAAAACAGTAAGTCCATTGTTATTGAAACCTGTCAAGGCAGAGGTTACGGTCTGTCGTAACCGGTTGACCGCTTCCTCCTTTTGTTTCAGAGCTTCCTGAAGTTCCATAAGTCTAAGGTTCCTTTCCGAAAGTTCCTTTTCTGCATCCCTTATCTTATCTTCTCTTGCATTCAGGTCATCGCGTGTTTTCTGTAGCTCGGCCATCAGACGCTGTATTTCAGTTGAGGTCCCCGTTTGAATTGCCTTTATTTGTGCTTCCAGCGTTGACTTCTCTTTTTCAAGTAACTCCCTGTTTCGTTTTAAGACCTCCATGTCATAGCCAAGATTTTCAAGCTTTGTATTAAGTTCTTTGTTCAGGCTGTTGGTTCGTAACAAGGAACCAGATAATTCCTTGTTTTCAGTCTCGGCTTTTAGCAGATTGTTTTTTAGGCCTTCATTCTCCATTCGATAACGACTTTCCATGTCGTTGAATTTTTTTGAAGTCACACAAGAAAACATCATGGTACATGAAATAATCAGAATGGAAACATTTAAAGTTTTCATAGCATTATTTTTAAAGTTATAAATCACACACAGGTATCGATAACCTGAATCCTATGCCAGAAATATTTCCCAAATATAATACCAACCTTATGTGAAAGTTATAACTACAATCCCTAATGAAAAAAAAGCTAATATTGAAACAAATAGGGTAGTGTTTCAGTTAAACATCCGATAGTACATCAACGGCAAATTCTATTCAATATTTATATCTTTGACCACCCAAATCTGGTTTACATGGAAGGTACTACAGGAAAACTTCTTGATTTAATTAAAAATCCTGATGATTTAAAAAAGCTCACATCTGCCGAATTACCGCAGCTGTGTTCTGAATTGCGTGAATTTATAATTGATTCAGTCAGCAATAATCCCGGTCATTTTGGTGCAAGCCTGGGAGTTGTTGAATTAACCGTTGCCCTTCATTATGTAATGGATACACCCCGGGATATTTTAATTTGGGATGTTGGACATCAGGCTTATGGGCATAAAATTCTTACCGGGAGGAAAGACAGTTTTCATACAAACCGCAAATATGGAGGAATTAGTGGATTTCCTAAACGTTCTGAAAGTGAGTATGATGCTTTTGGGGTTGGACACTCGTCAACTTCCATTTCAGCTGCGCTAGGTATGGCAGTTGCCTCACAAATTAAAGGGGAGAACCGTAAGGTGGTGGCAATAATTGGCGACGGAGCACTTACAGGTGGGATGGCATTCGAGGGACTTAATAACGCCGGATTCCTTAAATCAGATATCCTTGTGATATATAATGACAACAACATGGCCATTGATCCTAATGTAGGCAGTTTCAGTCAGTCATTGCTTAACATGGCCACTTCTCATACCTATAATAAATTAAAGGATGAAATCTGGGATGGCCTTGGACGCTTAAAAGGATTTGGGCCTTTTGCGCGCCGAATTGTCCAAAAGACTGAAGGTGCCATCAAAAACATGTTATTGAATCAGAGCAATCTCTTTGAAGCCTTTAACTTCCGTTATTTTGGTCCTGTCGATGGGCATGATGTAGTATATTTAACAAAGGTTCTGGCTGATCTGAAAGAAATTAAGGGACCGAAACTGCTTCACATCCATACCCGAAAGGGTAAGGGTTTCCCAGTTGCAGAAATGAACCAGACAAAGTTTCATGCCCCTGGCAAGTTTGATAAAACCACGGGGCAAATCTATACCTGTGATTGTGGATTGGAGAAAGCCCCCAAGTTCCAGAATGTCTTTGGTGAAACCATCGTTGAACTCGCCGAGAAAAATCCCAAAATTGTTGGAATTACACCAGCCATGCCTTCTGGGTGCTCCCTGAATATCATGATGAATAAAATGCCAGACAGGGCTTTTGATGTCGGGATTGCCGAGCAGCATGCCGTAACTTTTTCGGCTGGACTGGCTGCCCAGGGAATGATACCCTTTTGCAATATTTATTCTACCTTTATGCAAAGGGCTTACGATCAGATTATACATGATGTTGCTATTCAGAACCTTCCAGTTGTATTTTGTCTTGACAGGGGCGGTCTTGTAGGAGAAGATGGTCCTACCCATCATGGCGTTTTCGATCTGGCATATATGAGGTGTATACCTAATATGATTGTTTCTGCCCCCATGGATGAGATAGAGCTTCGAAATATGATGTTTACAGCCCAGCTGGAAGGTATGGGGCCTTTTTCAATACGCTATCCCCGAGGATGTGGAACTAACGTTAATTGGCGAGTACCGTTTGAAGAGATAAAACCTGGTACCGGGAGAATTCTAAATGAAGGAGATAAAATAGCCTTGATAACGATAGGTAAACCTGGTGTTTTCGCCCAACGTGCCATTAAAAAACTGATGAGGGATGACATACATCCGGCCCATATCGATATGCGATTTGTAAAGCCACTTGATGAAAAACTGCTTCATGAGGTTTTTAATCGCTATGAACAGATCATTACCATTGAGGATGGTACTGTGGTAGGTGGATTTGGAAGTGCCATTGCAGAATTCATGAAAGAGAACAGTTATCGAAACCGATTGCATATCATGGGAATTCCTGACCGTTTTATTGAACACGGATCGGTTGAACAGTTATACAAGGATTGCGGAATTGATACCGACGGGATATACGCCACGGTCAGGAGTTTTTTAACGGAATAATATTTCACCGTCCTTAGCGTTAAGCAAATTACTGATCAAATCTACTCTGAAATTGGATATTTATCTGAAAAAACGGCGTTGGAAACTTCTTTTGCTTCTTGGGGCAGTTGTTATCGGCATGGCTTCTTTGATGTATACCAATTGGCTGACTGAGAAGTTGTCGGAGGAAGAACGCAAGAAGGTAATTTTGTGGGCCGAAGCAACCCAAAGACTGGCGAGCGATGACATTTCATTAGACAATGATTTGTCACTCATTGAAATGATCATTGATGCCAATACCTCGATACCGTTGATTCTTGTCAATGATCAAGATTCCATCCTTATATATGCCAATATATCATTCAGCCCAAACCGTAAAGATAATGTCCTGCAGAAGGAACTTAGAAAAATGAAGGCTCATAATCCCCCAATAGAGGTTGTCATTGATGAAAATGAACGGCAGTACTTTTATTACAGGGAGTCATATCTTTTGAGAAATCTTCGATTGTTCCCGATTGTCCAGCTTCTTGTCATCTTCCTTTTTATTTCTGTAGCATACCTTGCTTTCAGTGCTTCCCGTTCAGCCGAGCAAAATCAGGTATGGGTTGGAATGTCAAAAGAAACTGCCCACCAATTAGGAACTCCCATCTCTTCGTTAATGGCGTGGATCGAGTTGCTTCGTATGCAGAAAACAGACGAAACGATTGTCAGTGAGTTTGAAAAGGACATTCAACGTCTGGAAAAAATCACTGAGCGATTTTCGAAAATCGGATCCAAACCTGAGTTATTGCATACCAATCTGTTGGAAGTCATACAGTCAACTGTTGAATATCTAAGGAAGAGATCATCCGGAAAAGTTAAATATGTGATAGAGGCAGACCAATCTGAAGAATGGGTATTACCCATGAATGAAGCCCTTTTTTCATGGGTAATCGAGAATCTTTGCAAGAATGCGATTGATGCCATGAATAGTATGGGTACAATTACACTCAAATTGAGTTTAAAGGATAACCATGCCATTTTGGACGTATCAGATACAGGCAAAGGATTACCCAAGTCCCAGTTCAAGGCGATCTTCAGGCCTGGTTATTCAACCAAGAAACGCGGTTGGGGTCTTGGCCTTTCTCTTGCTAAACGAATAGTTGAGAATTATCATTCCGGTAAAATATTTATCAAAAACTCTGAATTAAAAAAGGGAACCACCTTCAGGATTATCTTAAACAAGAATTACTTAAAAGGATAGATCTCAAATATTTTGGTAAAAATTACCTCCGTATCGTAAAAAAATATAATTTTGCAGCACTTTTTTGCCATGGAAAGATTGTCGGTATACAATATTGCCTTCAAAGGTTTAAGGGAAGGTGTTCATGAATATGACTATCATATTGGCAAGTCGTTCTTTGATCATTTTGAGGGCAGTCTGGTTGAAGATGGTGATATATCTGCCATCGTTGTTTTGGAAAAGCGGAGCTCGTTTATGAAATTGAACCTGAAAATTTCAGGTACAGTTTTATTGACATGTGACCGATGCCTGGAACCTTATAATCAGTCGATTGGAAATGACATTTCCATTTTTGTGAAATTTGGTGAAACGGAATCGGAAGAAGGAGAAGACGTCATTTGGATTTTACCTGACGAAAACCAGATCAATGTTGCCCATATCATTTATGAGTACATCATTGTCAGCGTACCATTACGGCATGTTCACCCTTCTGACAAAAAGGGTGTCAGCAGTTGTGATCCGGCAATGCTGAAGAAAATAGAGGAATATTCGAAGCATGAATCAGATATGTCTGATGACCGCTGGGGAGAATTAAAAAAGTTGTTGAATAATAATTAAAATCAAATAGTAATGGCACATCCGAAGCATAAACATTCGAAAACAAGAAGGGATAAGCGTAGAACCCACTACAAGGCAGTGGCTCCGACCCTTGCTTCCTGTTCTAATTGCGGTGCTACAACCAAATTCCATACGATTTGTCCGGAATGTGGTTACTACCGAGGCAAGCAGGTAATCGAGAAAGAGATTGCTCTTTAAGCATCCTTCACTCAGATCAGAATTACTTCTGATCTTTTTTTTGCATCTCTTTTCTAACTTTCGAACAATGTAATTAATTGTTTTGTAGTTAGTTAAGGGCTTTTTTTATTGATTTTTGCTTGTTGTCTACAAATATTCCTGCTATTTTTCGCCCCTCAAATTTTATTTTGGTCGTATGATGTTAAAAGGCTATTGAATGGTTTTGAATTTAAGGATTGTAAAGGAAATAGTATAGCATGAAAGTTATCAGAGCAGCAATTACCGGGGTTTCGGCCTATTTGCCTGAGTACAGGCTAACGAATGAGGAATTGAGTAAAATGGTCGACACAACTGACGAGTGGATCATGCAGCGTATTGGTATAAAAGAGCGCCGGATACTCACCGAAAAGGGCAAGGCTACCAGTGACATGGGAGTAGAAGCGGTCAGGAGTCTATTGCAAAAAACAGGAACTTCACCTGATGAGGTTGATTTATTGCTTTGTGCAACCATTACACCTGACATGCCATTCCCGGCCACTGCAAATATCATAGCCCATAAAGCAGGAATTCATAACGCATGGAGTTTTGATATCAATGCTGCCTGCTCAGGTTTTATTTTTACATTGATCACTGCTTCACAGTTTGTCGAATCAGGACGCTATAAAAAAGTTGTCGTAGTTGGTGCCGACATGATGTCAGCAATTACCAACTATAAAGATCGGACTACCTGTACCTTGTTTGGTGATGCTGGAACTGCAGTATTGCTTGAACCTTCGAAAGATGAAAACGGCATTATTGACCATATTCACCATGTGGATGGTCTGGGTCGATCACACCTTCATATGAAAGCTGGCGGATCTCTTCGGCCTGCATCTCATGAGACTGTAGCAAATGACGAACATTTTATATATCAGGAGGGTCAGACGGTATTTAAATACGCCGTGTCGAAAATGGCTGACGTTTCTGTTGAGATGATGGAAAAACATGGATTAAATTCAGAAAATCTGGCATGGCTGGTGCCTCATCAGGCCAATATGCGAATCATCGATGCGACTGCCCGACGAATGGGGCTTGATACATCAAAGGTGATGATTAATATCGAAAAATACGGTAATACCACCGCAGCCACTATTCCTCTGTGCCTGTTTGATTACGAGAAACAACTCAAAAAAGGAGACAATATCATTCTATCAGCTTTTGGCGCTGGATTTACCTGGGGAAGCGTTTACCTGAAATGGGCATATGACGGTAAGAATGTGTAAATCTGAAAATTACTGATTATTTGCCCAAAACTAAAAATGATATGCAACCGTATCCTACGGTTGCAATTTTTTTTATAATTTCAGGCACTTGTTAATGATGCGGGACATAGGGTGATAATAAATTTACCATATAAGCCCTAGAAACATAAATATAAAGATGCGAATGAGCCAGAAAATACCCCAGGATTCAAGTTCACAAGTAATAAATATTATCAGTCAAGGCACCCGGATTGCCGGGGATATCATGGCGGAGGGAGACCTTCGGATTGATGGTTTTCTGAAAGGAAACATCAGGACCAAGGGCAAACTTGTAATAGGATCAACAGGCGCGATTGAGGGGGATATCGATTGTAATTTTGTTGAGATTTCTGGTAAAGTGAAAGGAAAGATAAATGCTTCAGATATGTTGTCCATGAAATCTAGTGCCATGGTTTCCGGTGAGATCTCAACTCCTAAATTGTCTGTTGAGCCTGGATCAATATTTAGTGGTACTTGCAAGATGGGCCAAGTTGCCGATAAACAAGCCGTAGAACCAAACAAATAAAGAGTTTGAAAAAATATCTGATTCGCCTCACAGGCATCAATCTGATTGTCATCGGATTGGGTGCAGTTTTGTTTGGAACTGTATTTAAGGCCTATTATAATCCGATTTTCCCCTACATTCTTGTTTTCTTTTTCCTATTCAGCTTGTTTACGCATTACTTGCACCTTAAATATGGACAAAATAGTTTCCAAAGTTTTTCAAGGACGCATATGATTGTTACCTTGATGAGGTTATTTGTTTATTCCACCGTGGTCATTCTTTATCTGGTACTAAATGGGGAGGGGGTCGCAGGGTTTGTTATTTTTATCGGGGTACTTTATATACTATATGCAATTCTCGAATCAACCGCTCTTACCCGGAAATTTCCCAGGTAAAATTGATGCCGTAAAGGAAATTAAAAAGATTTATGGGTATTAATTAATTATTAATAGGAAGTGTCTTGCGGTCAGTTTATTATATTTTATAATCAGCCATTTTCTAAAAGACTTTAAATAATATTTGTTATACCGTCCAAACAAAAAAGATTTAAATTTGTTGGCAATGCATATCAACTGAGCCATTTATGAAGTTAGTGATAGATATGAAGATTTTTCCGGTACTCCTGTTGATTGCAGGAATCATTTTGTTTTCGTATTCACCGGTGTCCAGTGCGGGCATAGATCCCCAATCCGCTGAAGAATCAGAATTCAATGCCGGAAAATTTGTAATTGAACATGTATCTGATGCTTATGAATGGCATATCACCTCGTTTGGCGACTTGCACATTTCAATTCCTCTTCCCGTAATTCTGTATAGCGGATCAAAAGGATTCCATGTGTTTATGTCCTCTAAGTTCCACCACGGACATGATTCTTATAAAGCATTTATGATTGCCCATGAAGGTCCTTGGGAAGGTAAGGTTGTTGAACTTGATGAACAGGGGAATATTACTGGAAGACCTTGGGATTTTTCGATTACGAAAACTGTTGCCGGGGTTATGGTGGCTGCAATTCTTCTAGTGTTCCTACTTATACGAGTTGCCCGTATGGCGAGGTATGGAGCGGCAAGGGCACCATCAGGATTATATAATCTTATTGAACCTGTAGTGGTTTTTATACGTGATGAGGTAGCCCTTCCAGCCATTGGACCCAAAAATACAGAAAGGTTTATGCCTTTTCTGCTTTCCATGTTTTTCTTCATTCTATTTAATAACCTGTTGGGATTAATTCCGATTTTCCCTTTTGGTGCAAATGTTACCGGCAATATTTCGGTTACCATGGTTTTGGCACTCTTCACGTTTTTTGTGACCAACCTGAATGGGAATAAACACTATTGGAAGGAGATATTCAATCCGGATGTGCCTTGGTGGATGAAGTTCCCGATACCATTGATGCCATTTGTTGAATTTTCGGGGATGTTCACCAAACCTTTTGTTTTAATGGTCCGTCTCTTTGCCAATATGCTGGCTGGTCATTTGATCGTTACGGTTTTTGTGAGTCTGATTTTTATTTTTTCAAGTGTTTTAGGGCAAGCCGCAGGTTGGGGAATCAGCCCGGTATCCGTAGCCTTTTCTATATTCATCATTATGCTTGATATATTGGTTTCCTTTATTCAGGCATATGTTTTCACTCTCTTGTCAGCGCTTTATTTTGGTATGGCCACGACAGAACATCATTGAATTGCATATAAATCTTAAATAGTTGTATTATGACAGCATTGTTTATTTTATTGGCAGATGTAGCATTAGGATTGTTTGGAGCAGCTGTAGGTGCAGCGATGGCAGCTATCGGAGCCGCCATAGGCATTGGTCGTATTGGTGCCAGTGCTATGGAGGCCATCGCTCGTCAACCCGAAGCCAGTGGTGACATTCGTTCCACGATGATTATTTCTGCAGCCCTAATCGAAGGGGTAGCCTTCTTCGCAGTTATTACTTGTGCGTTGGTTATCTTTTTGGGGTAAATTTATGCAAGGGGTTCGTCTCCCGGGATTGCCGGGGACGATCCCTTTTATTAAAAATGATAAATTAATGTATATATGGGTTTAGTTTCACCTAATCCAGGGACCATTTTTTGGATGGTCATTGTTTTCGGAATCGTAATGCTTATTCTGAAAAAATTTGCATGGAAGCCAATACTTTATGCCTTAAAAGAAAGGGAAAACAGCATTGCTTCGGCACTTATGTCGGCAGAGAATGCCCGTAAAGAGGTTGCCAGCCTAAAAGCTGATCATGAAGCCATTCGCCTGGAAGCTCAGCGTGAAAAGGAACAAATCTTAAAGGATGCACGCGACATAAAGGAGAAGATCATTGCCGACGCCCGTGAAAAGGCACAATCAGAGGCACAGAAGGCTATTGAGCAAGCGCGTGAACAGATTCAGCTTGAGAAGGTGGCTGCCGTTAATGATATTCGAAAACAGGTTGTAGACCTTTCCGTAAACATCGCTGAAAAAGTTATCCGTCAGAAAATAAGCCCCAGTGCAGAGCAAGAGAAGATGATTGACCTTATGCTTAAGGACTTAACCCTGAATTAGATTTATGAACGAAAGCAAAATATCAGTTCGCTATGCCAAATCCCTTTATTTGATTGCCAGTGATCATGGTATGGCAGAGGAGGTTGGCAAAGACATGCAACAGCTTTTACAGTTGATTCGTTCTTCTGCAGATTTTCGAATTTTTCTGGAGTCTTCGGTAATAAGGAAATCACAAAAGGCGGAGATGTTGAAACGGATTTTTTCTTCTCATGTGTCTGAGTTGACTCTCAGGTTTTTTGACTTGGTTGCCGAAAATCGAAGGGAAAATTGGCTTGAATCCATCGGCCGTGATTATCTGGATCTTATGAGGGAACAGATGGGAATTACTAACGTAATCATCACTACGGCCGTTGAACTTTCAGCTGACAATCTGGAACAAATAACGCAGTTTCTTAGTGGAGAGACTGGTCGAAGGGTGGAGCTGACACCAATTATTAATCCAGGGATCATTGGGGGTATTGTTTTGAGAATTGGTGATTTTCAGTATGATGGCAGTATCTCCAGACAATTGGCCATGGTAAAGGAAGAATTATTGAAAAATCCTCTTTATTAAATATCTCAATTTAAACAGACAAATCATATGGCGGACATTAAACCGGCTGAAGTTTCAAAAATTTTAAGGGAACAGCTAGAGCACTTTAAAAGCAAATCAGACCTTGAGGAGGTTGGTACAGTACTACAAGTGGGTGATGGAATTGCAAGGATTCATGGACTGGCAAATGTTGAGTCCAATGAAATGATTGAATTCGACAGTGGAATCAAAGGTATTGTACTTAATCTGGAAGAAGATAACGTAGGGGCTGTGCTTCTTGGGCCTTCAGAAAATGTCAGGGAAGGAGATACCGTCAGGCGATTGAATCGAACAGCCTCGATTATGGTAGGGGAGAAATTATTAGGCAGGGTAATCAATACTTTAGGTGAACCAATTGACAATAAAGGCCCTGTTTCGGGTGAATTATTTGAGATGCCGCTTGAACGCAAAGCCCCTGGGGTAATATATCGCCAACCTGTAAAGCAACCTCTACAGACTGGGTTGAAGGCAATCGATGCCATGATTCCAATTGGCCGTGGACAGCGTGAATTGATTATTGGTGATCGCCAGACTGGAAAGACTGCCATTGCTATCGATACCATAATCAATCAGCGCGAGAACTTTGAGAAGGGAAAACCGGTTTATTGTATTTATGTCGCAGTAGGTCAGAAAGGATCTACTGTTGCCAATATAGCGGCTACGCTTGAGAAGCATGGTGCACTTGAATACACCGTAATAGTGCTGGCAACTGCAGCTGATCCTGCTGCCCAACAGTTTTATGCTCCTTATGCAGGAGCCGCCATCGGTGAATATTTTAGGGATACCGGAAGGGATGCATTGATTATTTATGATGACCTTTCAAAGCAAGCAGTATCTTACAGGGAAGTATCATTGTTACTTCGACGTCCTCCTGGCAGGGAAGCTTATCCCGGAGACGTATTCTATCTGCATTCACGATTATTGGAGCGTGCTGCCAAAATCATTGAATCAAATGAAATTGCCTCACAAATGAATGATCTTCCACCATCCTTGGTTGGAAAAGTTAAAGGAGGAGGTTCTTTAACCGCTCTACCCATAATAGAAACCCAGGCTGGAGATGTCTCTGCTTATATACCGACAAATGTTATTTCTATTACAGATGGACAGATCTTTTTGGAATCTAACCTGTTTAATGCTGGAGTGCGGCCTGCAATAAATGTTGGTATTTCGGTATCCAGGGTAGGAGGATCAGCACAAGTAAAGGCTATGAAAAAAATTGCAGGAACCCTGAAGCTTGATCAGGCTCAGTTCAGGGAATTGGAAGCTTTTGCAAAATTTGGTTCTGATTTGGACGCAGCAACCTTACGGGTTCTGGATAAGGGCCGTAAGAATGTAGAAATCCTTAAACAGGGTCAATATCAGCCAATGATGATTGAGCATATGATAGCCGTAATATATTGTGGTACGAAGGAACTTCTGAGGAAAGTGCCTGTGGAAAAAGTGAAAGCTTTTGAAAATCAATTTATTGAGTTGATGGAAGTTCAATATAAAGAAACCCTCAATTCTCTCAAGACAGGTAATTTGACTGCCGGGGACGAAACTAATCTTAGGCAGGCTGCCACAGAAGTGGCTGCCCGGTTTGCCTAAACTTATCCTTATAGGTTAATGAACAATGCTTTTCAGATGATATGGCAGGACTCAAAGAAATAAGAACCAGAATAACTTCCATTAAAACTACCCGGCAAGTAACGAGTGCCATGAAAATGGTATCGGCTGCCAAATTGAAAAAGGCACAGGACGCCATTATCAATTTCAGGCCATATGCCAATCGTTTACAGGAAATCATGGAGCAGGTTGCAGGATCATTAAAGGAGGAGAATATTTCACCTTATTGTGCCGCAAGAGAATCAGGGAATATTCTTTTAGTGATTGTGACCAGTAACCGCGGTTTGTGTGGTGGTTTCAATTCAAATATCATCAGGAAATTTCAGGAACTTTTGTCAACTAAATATTCAGAAGCTTTTGCATCAGGAAAGGTTAAAGTCATGTCAGTTGGAAAACAAGGTGAGCGCCAGTTGAAGAGTGCGAGGATTAAGGTTGATTTTTCCGCCAATGATGTATGGGATAGTTTTTCATATGCTGAAGTGGAATCGCTTGCCAAGCGTTTATTGAAGGATTTTGAAAATGGTGTTTTTGATAAGGTGGAAATCATTTATAATGAATTTGTTAATGCTGCAATGCAAAGACCGATTGTCCAGGAATTCTTACCTGTTAAGATTCATGAAGCCGACAATATTGGGGATGAAGGATTAGTTCTTTATGAGCCTTCCAGAGCAAGTATTGCAATGGAAATGATACCTAGGATGTTGCGCACGCAATTCTATAAGGCAATGCTTGATTCATGGGCAGCTGAACATGGAGCACGTATGACCGCGATGCATATGGCAACAGATAATGCAACAGATCTGATCAATGAGTTAACGTTGGTTTATAATAAGGCTCGACAGGCTTCAATTACCAAGGAGATTTTGGAAATTAGTGCAGGTGCCGAGGCGTTGCGAGGATAGAGAACAAGTTTAGTTCTGTCTTTTCATCTTTAATTTCGGATGATGGCCACAAAGTTGGTTGCTGGCTGAAATCCATCTGTTATTACCCTTTTCCGAAATAGTTCAACTTCTGCTTTTAATTCATCATATTCGGGAAATCCTTCAGCATGTGTTTGATGTTGTTCCATTTTCATGATCCAGTGCTGCAGTTTTTCCGGGTTTCTTTCCGGATGTTCCTGAGGATAATAATCAAATGTAACCATTGGAATCGAATGGCTCATTTTCAGTAAATCCAGAACCTCTTCCCTTGAATATGTCTCACGGTGCACAATTCCAGACAATCGATCGATTTTACTCTTGTGATGGTGGTAAATTTGTTGATTCAACTGTGCAGGATTCAAATGGTCGGAGATAATTTCGCTGACGACCAACCAACCCCCTTTGCGGGTTACCCTTTTCATTTCTGAAAGAGCTTTCTCAGGAGAAGCAAGATGATGAAGAGCATTTGAGATTGTTGTAAGGTCAAATGATTCATTGGGAAATGATATATTTTCGGCATTCATTGGCTCGAAAAAATATTTACTTTCTTGAAACCCTCGTCTTGCATTTTGAATTGCCACTTCGGAAGGGTCAATTCCTGTAAAGTTCGCATCAGGAAAAAAATCTGAAAGAGTTTTGATAAAATGACCATCACCTGTTCCTACATCAAGTACCCGTTGGATAGTATTTGGTTCAATAAAGTCTGCAATTCGTTTCATGTTTATAGTAATAATAAAAATGCGGAAACTCCTGTAATCAGGATAACAAAAGTCCTATAGGATTGTTCCGGGATTCTTTTGACGAGATGAATTCCCAGATAGGCACCAATCCCTATGGCGGGTAAAAGCAGGAGGTTTATGAGTATGTAATCTACCTTAATATTGTTCCAAACAAACATTTGAAGTGGAAACTTGGTAAAGTTAATAACTAAAAAGAACCATGCGGTGGTACCAATGAACCTACTTTTGGGTAAATCCATTGCGAGTAGATAAATTGCAAAAACTGGTCCTGCCACGTTTCCCATCATTGTGGCAAAACCACCAAGAATGCCCATTAAAGGTGCAAACCACCACCTGTTTGGATAATTTAATGACTCCTTCCTTTTTCTCAGCATTAATCCAAGGCTCAAAAAGACCAGAACAGAAATAATCTTTTTAAACCAGTATTCATTTACGATATCTCCTATCCAGACGCCAAGAAAAAGGCCTCCCAGAGCCCATGGAAACATTCGGATCAGATTCTTCCAGTCGGCATGTCGGTGATAATAGGTAACTCCGAAAATATCGGCCAGTATTAACATAGGCAGCAATACCCCTGTTGAGGGTTTGCCACCAAAAATCATAGCCAAAGCCGGTATGACTATGAGAGAAACTCCAGGAACCCCAACTTTTGACATTCCAATCAACATTGCTGAAAGGATCAGAATTGTCCATTGGAGTATTGTGAAATCAAAACTCACGGCAGATTGCTTTGATTGTAAAGGTTAAAAAACGAACCATAAAAGTAATGATTAAATGAGGCATTGATGCAGGATATGTATTTCTGGCAGACAAAGTAAGACTTGAGAATCTGAATTTGAGTTCAAATCAATAGATTTTTTATTTACTTTGGTAGGCCTCCTGATTAAACTGAACAATTTTTTAAATGTTTTATCCTACTTGGAACTTAAATATTAAACAAGCATGAACACCTATGCCAACAGACCCGAACGTGTGAGTAGGGGTATTATTGAATTACTTCAATCATCAGCACTTGGAGGAATACTTTTAATCCTATTCACCATTATTGCCTTGATTTGGGCTAATTCTGGCTGGCAGGAGTCATATCACCATTTATGGCATTTAAAGTTTGGGGTTGAGTTGGGTAACTTCAGTTTAAAAATGGATCTGCATCACTGGATCAATGATGGTTTAATGGCTATTTTTTTCTACATGGTAGGTTTGGAAATTAAACGTGAAGTTATTTCCGGAGAGTTAAGTTCAAGGAAGAAAGCAACATTGCCCGCATTGGGAGCTCTTGGCGGAATGTTGTTTCCTGCCTTAATCTACGTAGCTATCAATGCGAGTATTGGTAATCCTGAATCCGCAAATGGATGGGGTGTGCCAATGGCAACCGATATTGCTTTTTCCCTTGGAATTATAAGTTTGTTAGGTAAAAGGGTGCCTTTGGCACTGAAGGTTTTCCTGGTCGCACTTGCAATTGTAGATGACCTTGGGGCAATTCTTGTGATAGCCATTTTCTATACTGCAGAGCTCAATCTTCCTGCGTTATTTACCGGGCTTGGATTGTTGGTATTTTTATTTGTGCTCGACCGAATGAAATTCAGAAGTATCGCTTTTATACATCTGGTCGGACTTCTTGTATGGTATTGTTTTCTGCAGTCTGGTGTACATGCCACCATTGCCGGTGTTCTCCTGGCATTTTTGACTCCTATCAGAAGAGAGTTGGGAATTAGTGTGTTTCACAAGAAAGTCCGGGAGGTAGAGTATGATAAAACTATGGAAGAAAGTGATACCTTGCCCCATCATCAATTAGAGAAATACAGGGCTTTGCGACGACAGCTAAAGCAGATCCAGAGTCCGGTCCAGCGGTTGGAGCACGACCTCCACCACACTGTCAATTATCTAATTATGCCGGTTTTTGCCCTGGCAAATGCGGGTGTGGCCTTCAATGGCGGGACTGCTATTTTTTCAGCAGTCTCGATTGCAGTGGCAGTTGGGCTTTTTGTAGGAAAGTCTATTGGGATTACCTTTTTTGCATGGCTAGGTTGTAAACTGGGTATGGCAGAACTTCCTGAAGGAATTAATTTTAAGAATATTTTAGGAGTAGCCATTTTGGGCGGACTCGGTTTTACGATGGCCATTTTTATCGCCAGCCTGGCTTTTACCGATCCTTTTATGTTAGACCAGTCGAAAATCGGAATTTTTATTGGTTCGCTTTTTTCAGGTATAATAGGTAGTTATGCCTTAAGTATCATGTTCCCCAAGAATTCCAGAAACAAATAATTTGATCATTTAAATCATATCAATCATAGTAATTTGGTATAATTTAACAATTCGTTAGATTAATTGATTGCTAAATCATCATATTTAGCTTGGATTGTCCTAAGCAATTTACTATTGCGTTGTTTTAAATATTTATATTTGTATACATATATAATGAAAATCTTTTGGAAATAAAGGAACTCGATATTGATAGATTGGAACAGGCAGCTGCCATGTTAAAAGCTATGGCCCATCCAATGAGAATTGCCATTCTAAAGCATCTTGAAGGGGATAAAAAATTGACTGTTACCGAAATCCATGAATTATTGGGGATTGAGCAATCTACTACTTCCCACCATTTGGGAATTCTAAAAGACAAAGGAGTTCTCTGTTCTCGCAGAGAGGGAAAAAATACCTATTATTACCTGAAGAACAATGTTTTGGTGCAAGTTTTAGATTGCTTGAACCAATGTACTTGTGATTAATCTAAACTCTTTCAGGATCTTTTCTACTTCAGATTTGTTTTTATTCACATTCTCGGATCTTAACACTATTCAGTTATTTTTGTCCTTATATTGAAGTATGTTTTGATTTTTAAAAAGCTGGAAATATGATGAATTTCCTGTTGGTTTCAAAAATCGACATGGTCTTTTTAAGATATCACTGAGAATAATGCCATTGACATGAAGCTTGTATTTGCAACTAATAATCCTCACAAAATGGAGGAAATTCGTCACTTGCTTGGTCCAGATTTTGAAATATTGAGCCTGGAGGAAATTGGATGCAATGATGAAATTCCTGAAGATAAGGATACACTTGAAGAGAATGCATCACAGAAAGCATATTACATTTTTGACCGGTATAAGGTAAATTGCTTTGCTGATGACACTGGGCTCGAAATAGATGCACTCAATGGTGAACCCGGAGTTTTTTCAGCCCGATACGCAGGTCCTCAAAGAAATTCGAAAGAAAATGTAAGGCTTGTACTTCAAAAAATGGACAAAATAAATCACAGGAATGCACGTTTCAGAACTGTGATTTCGCTGATTCTTGATGGGATAGAAACCCGATTTGAGGGAATTGTCAATGGGGTTATCCTTAAAGAAGAACGTGGAGAAAGAGGATTTGGGTATGATCCTATTTTTCAGCCGGAAGAAAGTGATCTTGCCTTTGCTGAAATGTCACTTGTCGAGAAAAATATGATAAGTCATAGAGGTCGTGCAATTTCAGCACTCGTTGATTTTTTGAAAAGCACAAATAAATAAAATACGACCCATACTCATGAAAAAGATATTTTCAGTGCTGTTTTTACTTGCTTTATTTATTTCAGTCTCGGGCCAAATGAAATCTGGTACATGGCAGGAGTATCTATCATATACCAATGCACTGAAGGTTGTCGATGGACAAGATAATATATTTGTGGCGACTCAAGGTGGACTATTTTATATGGATGTCAATGAAAACAGCATTAATAAAATAACCCGACTTGACGGACTTTCAGATTCAGGAATAAAAACAATTGCCTGGCATCCTGACCTTAAAATGCTTTTAGTTGTTTACCAGAACAGCAATGTTGACCTTGTCTTTCCACAGGGCATTTTTAACATCGGAGATATTTTTCGTAAACAGATTTCCGGAAATAAGTCGATTAATTCCGTCACATTTGTGGGTAATGAAGCTTATTTGTCCTGTGGTTTTGGAATTGTTGTAATAAATCTGACACGAAGAGAAATCAAAGACACTTATATTATTGGTAGCGAGGGATCTCCGATCCCAGTGTATGATGTTGAAACAGATGGGAATAATATTTATGCCGCTACTTCGGGCGGTTTGTTTTCTGCGCCTTTAGAAGGTGTAAATCTGCTTGATTATAATAATTGGTCAAGGATTCAGAATATTCCGAATAATCAGGGGAAATTTAACCAACTCGAAAAGTTTAATGGCTCAATATTGGCTTCATTTACAAGAGATCAGTGGGATGGTGATGAAGTTTACGCTTTGAGGGCCAGTCAATGGGTACGGGATTATTTCGAAGTACCATATGTGCGCGAAATGAGTGTTAATGAAGATTATTTGGTAATCAGTGGTCAAGATCAGGTTCTGATATATAACAAAAGCAACCAGCTGATTGGGCGAATAATGAATTATTTGCTGGATGGAGAAAATATTAAAAGGATATATCCATTGTCTTCGTTCATAAATTCTGCAGGGCAAATTTTTATTGCAGATCAGAATTATGGTTTGATACGAATAGATGGCCAGAATTTCGAGCAGTTTATTCCTGAAGGGCCAGTAAACAATAGCATCTTTGATCTGGCAGTATTCAATGGATCCATATGGATTTCTGCTGGTGGCAGGACTGATGTCTGGAACAACCAGTTCAGATTACCGGTTTTTCAGGAATTAAATGCCGGGGAATGGAATACATTTAGTGTTAGGGAATTTCCTGAAATGTCTGGATTTTTTGATATTGTACAGGTTGCAGTCAACCCAAAGGATCCTTCAAATTTTGCTGCTGCCAGTTGGGGGGGGGGAATCTTGTTGTTTCAGAATGGCGAACTTGTTCAAAGATATAATAACATAAACAGTCCTCTTGAAACGGCTATTCCTGAAAACCCACAAGAACCTTATACGCGTATTGGCGGAATAGCATTCGATAATGAGGGAACCCTTTGGATTACAAATTCCCAGGTTTCAAACAATCTTCACTCACTTACTGTCTCAGGAGAATGGAAATCGTATCAATTGCCAGAAGTTGCCGGATTCCAATACACAATCGGTAAAGTAATTGTGACTGAAAGTGGGGATAAATGGGTGGTTGTTCCGCGTGGAAGAGATTTATATGTTGTAAATAAGGATGTTTCACAGAAAAAGTATCTTCCGGTCACATCATATTTTAATAATGGTCAACAAGAAATCTTTAACCGGATGAATGATGTTTATTCCATTGCTGAAGATTTATCTGGTGACATCTGGGTGGGTACTTCAAAAGGGATAGCCGTATTCGCTGCTCCCCGAAGGATTTGGCAAACTTCTCCATTTTATGCTTATCAACCGAGTCTTGAAATGGGCGACGGCCTTTACCATCCGCTGCTTGAGACAGAAACTATAACGGCAATAGCAATTGATGGTGCTAACCGAAAATGGATCGGAACCAAAAATTCGGGATTATACCTCATTTCAGAAAAAGGTGATCAGGAGATTCTGCACTTTCATATAGACAATTGCCCTCTTCCATCAAACACGATTACCAGCCTGGCGATGCATTCCTCTTCTGGTCTGTTATATATTGGAACTGATTCAGGACTTTTCTCTTATCAGACGGATGCACCTGGTGGTGAATCAACATTTAACCATGTTATGGTATACCCAAATCCTGTCAGGGAAACTTATGATGGGCCAGTGACAATCAAGGGCCTTATGAAAGATACAGATATAAGGATTACAGATATTGCCGGAAATATTGTCCATAAAGCCAAATCACTTGGAGGACAGGTAGTATGGGATGGGAAGAATCAAAAGGGGAAGCGTTTAAGTACGGGAGTATACCTGATTTTTGCCGCGGATGCTAACGGAGAAGAAACACATATTACAAAATTATTGTTCATTAGGTAATCGGTAGAATTTTATTAGTTGATGCCATGCTGGTAAAAACCAAAGGTATAGTCTTGCACAATGTAAGGTACGGTGATCATAGCCTGATCCTGACTGTGTATACCGAAGAGTACGGCAGGCAATCCTATATCATGAATGCTTCCCGAGGTCCCAAATCAAAAAACAAGGCAGGGATTTTACAGCCATTATATATGGTCGATTTGGAAGTGTATCAGAAAAAAAACCGGGAGATACAAAGGATAAAAGAATTAAGGATTATAAATCCATATTCATCAATACCCTTTCATATTGTAAAAAGCAGTGAAGTAATTTTTCTGTCTGAGATTCTATATAGAGTTCTTCAGGAAGAGGAGAAGAATTTGGAGTTGTTTCAGTTTCTGGAAAACTCACTTCTCGCATTCGATATACTGGAAAGTGGAGTATCCATTTTTCATATTTGGTTTCTTTTACGACTTACAGGCTTTCTGGGGATCAAGCCAGACCTTCAGAATAACGAAAACCATTGGTTTGATATGCAGAAGGGTCTTATGGTGGCAAGAGAACCCTTCCATAATTACTATATGAATCCGGGAACATCCAATCTCCTGAAACAAATCTTTCAGATGAATATTCAAGAGCTTGGTAAATTTGAAGCTGCCTTGGATGAGAGGACTATTCTTTTAAGGAAAATTCTGGAATATTATCATCAACATTTTAATAATCTTGAACATTTGAGATCATTCGATGTGTTGAAAGAGGTATTCCACTGATAGCTTGAATATGGCATTTCTTTCCATCAAGGATTACCTTTCGAAAAGATTAATTTTTTACATTTGTTACACCGAAGTCCTGACGATATCAGGCCGGGGAATGATAAACTTCAGACGAAATTTATGCAGATAAAATTGCCTGAAACACAGGGCAGCCTATTCTGGGAAACCAGAAAGCTGGCGTTGGAGAACAATGCCATCGATATGTCAGTGGGAATGACCGAGTTTAAATGTCCTCCAAGGCTTGTTGAATTAGCCTCGTCATATATGCTGGAGAACACCATCAATTATGCTCCCTTGGAAGGGATAATTTCACTTCGGGAGAGAATCTCCGAGTCTGTCCAAAAGAATTATGGGAAGTTTTATCATCCTGAAAGTGAAATTACTATCTGTGCAGGAATGGTTCAGGCTGCGACAAATGTTATTACAACTGTTGTTAATGAAGGCGATGAAGTTTTATTGACTGATCCCTCCTATTTCACATATAATCAGGCGATTAGATTAAATGGTGGGATGCCGGTATATGTTCCGTTAAAAGAACCTGGATTCCGGATTGATTGGGAAGATGTCAGAAAAATGATTAATTCAAAGACGAGATTAATTATTCTGAATTCGCCACATAATCCCACTGGGAGTGTTTTTGGAAAAGAAGACTTATTGCAATTACAACGATTGACAAATGGTACATCAATTTATATCCTAAGCGATGAAGGATTTGAGCATTTGGTTTATGATCAGGAAAGGCATCAGAGCGTTTCCCAGTTTTCACAACTTGCAGCCCGTAGTTTTATAATTTCCTCAGCTGGTCCGGTCTTTCATATTAATGGATGGAGTATTTCATGGTGCTTAGCTCCAGCCAACATGATGGCAGAATTTAGAAAAGTACACGAGAACAGCGCATTTTCAGTGGCAACACCATTTCAGTACGCTTTGGCAAGTTATTGGGAAGGAGCGCAGGAACTGGAGGATATTACCGAATTTTATCATGGTAAACGAAATTACTTTAACCGCTTGTTAAAAGGCAGTCCATATATTATTGAACCTTCACAGGGAACATACTATCAGTTGATTAATTATAAAAATCTATCATCGGAAATTGATACTGAGTTTTCAAAAAGGCTAATTCATGAAGCACGTGTAGCAGCGACACCATTATCCCTTTTTATGCAAAAGAAAAGGAACCTTCAATATTTGCGGTTTTGTTTTGCGAAAAGGAATGAAACCCTTGAAGAGGTAGCTGGAAGATTACTGGAGTTTGCCGAGAGAATTGGAAAAATGAACTAGTAGAAATACTGAACAACATTCTCATTTAATAAAACTTAGATTTCCGAACACTTCTGCTTCAAAAATATATAGTTCGGCATGTTCCCATCCATTCCATCCTAATCCGGCCTTGTCTCTTGAACACCGTCCAAGGAATTCTTCAATGGTCCAATGGTACTTAACAGCAACCTGTGGTAAAAAGGTTCCCCTGTTCATACCTTTGCACATAAAAATCCCATGTTTGCCCAAGATAATTTCATCTTTCGATTTAATTCGGGTTAATGGTGACAGTGCTGAGATTTCAATTTCCAAATCGGTAAGTTCATCTGGCAATATTGGTGCAAATCTGCCATCTAAAGTAGCTGCCACTGCCGATTTGTTGACAGTCTCGGCAAGGGATAACTCCCCTTCGAAAGCTCCAATACATCCCCGGAGGTCACCTTTAACATATATGCTGACAAAGGCACCTCCTTTCACATTTACTTGTCCAATGGGCAATTGTTCAGTGATTGTATACCGATCACCGTTAAGGACCATTGAGCGTACTGATTTCTCGGCTATATTCAATAGTGTCTCTTTTTCTTTTGATGTTAATGAATATCTCATGGTTCATTTTTCATATATGGCTATTGAACTGTAACCCACAACCCGTTTGCGATCCCCATATATTGTCTGATCGCCCGAATTTTGATAATCAATCCAATGATATGAGAATGCTTTGTGTTGGGTCATATAGAGTAGAGTGAGTACTGATGTCCAACTGCATAAAGATGTAATTAGTCCGGGGGTTTCTAATCGTCTATTTTCTTCCAGCGTATTGATTAAATGATTAGGATCATTCGATAAAATGGCATTTGTAGTAATACGATCATTTTCAATTGCGTCATTATAAGATGGATAATGCGAAAAGTCGCTGCTGATTATAAACAGGTTACTTTTGGCAAGATAAGGTGAAAGTGTCTGAGCAAGTGATGAGCATTCCCCGGCATTATGGGTACCCAGAATTATGGGTATGAGATTAAACGGTTTGTTCAGAATTACTTGCAAAAAGGGAAGTTGTACTTCAAGGCCGTGTTCAAAAAGATGTGCATCTTCCCTGCATTCGAAAAGTGTGTTTGCATTACAGAGAGAATTTATTGTTTCATGATCAATTTTAATTATCCCTAGTGGTGTTTCGTAATCGCCAGATCGATAAATACTTGCGCCCTGATAATACATCTGGTGACTTGAGGCCAGAATAAATACCCTTTCAACATAGGGCTCAGGACCAAGTTGATTGTAGGCGGAAGCAGCTGTAATACCACTAAAAATATAACCTGCATGAGGGACAATAATCGCCAGGGGAATTGTTGTTTTTTGAGTACATGGTTTTGCCATCTTCAGCAATCTTGTTACTTCTGATCGTAAAATGGAAGGCTTTCCAGGATAAAACTGACCAGCTACTGCAGGTTTGCGGTTGTGATACCTAATCTTATTTGATGGCATCTGTTGTAATTTATTTCTGTTCTGTTGTACGAATAGCGTTTGATTAGGTTTTGTATTTTGGAAAGTACAGTTTTTCTACTCTTTAGATTCAATGCTTAATCAATTCCTGGAATATATTTTATGGTTCTGTGAATTTATATCCCATGAAAATGAGTAAATTTGTCATATGTTAATTAACCTTCCATGTACTTGATTGAATTGAACTTGCAAAATGCAACTTTAAGCTATTGAATGTCTTGAGAGAACAATTTACTGGTACAACAATTTTAGAATGATAACTTAGAATGGAATTTTGAGATCTTGGTTGCAAATACAATGAATTTATATATTAGTATGATTATAAAACTTAAATCTATCGTTCTGCAGAGCTAAATTTTCCAGAACTACAATAGTTGAATATTTAAATGTCAAATAAAATAGTTTATGAAGAACCGGATAAAGTGGTTGGCAGTAATTTTTCTGTCAACATTGGCTGTTGCCTCTTGGGGACAAGCCAATAAAATTGAGTTTACAGAGTTTACTCTTGATAATGGTTTGCATGTTATTCTTCAGCCGGATAACACAACTCCAAACATTATCGTGAGTATAATGTATCATGTGGGATCAAAGAATGAAATGCCTGATCGTACAGGATTTGCCCACTTCTTTGAACATTTGATGTTTGAGGGTACAAAAAATATTCCCAGAGGAATGTTTTCCCGCTATGTTGAGGAATCTGGTGGAACCTTGAACGCTGGTACAAATTTCGATTACACCGTTTACTATGTAATGCTACCCTCCAACCAGCTTGAATTGGGCTTATGGCTTGAATCTGAAAGATTACTCCACCCAAAGGTTGATTCTGTTGGAATCGCAACCCAAAAAGGGGTTGTTACCGAAGAGATGAAGCAGACACGCGATAACCAGCCCTATGGTCGTTTACTGATTGAAACGGTGAGCCGTGCGTTTACTATCCACCCATATCGTTGGGATATCATTGGTGCCGATCCACATATCAGGAACGCAAAGGATCATGAATTTGTTGAATTTCATGATATGTTCTATGTTCCCAATAATGCAGTTCTTGTGATTGCCGGGGATCTTGATGTTTCTGAAGCCCGCCCCTTGGTTGAAAAATACTTTGGTGATATTTCTGCGGGAACCAAAGAGATCAGAAGACCTTTGCCCAATGAACCCAGGCGTAACATTGAAGTTCGTGATACTGTTTATGACAATATTCAATTGCCGATGGTCATTCAGGCATACCATATACCAGGCAGTGGAACTGACGATTACTATGCCACCGAAATGCTTGGCTCCCTTCTATCTGAAGGAAAGAGCAGCAGGCTGTATAAATCACTTGTAGACGATCAGAGACTTGCTCTTCAAGTTGCTGCAGTCCCGTTGGGCTATGAGCAGCCAGGCCTAACGTTAATTATTGCCATTCCCCAAATGGGTGTTGATCCAAAGGTGCTGGAAGATGCCATGAACAAAGAGCTCGAAAATGTCAGGACAAATCTAATATCCGAAAAGGAAATGGAAAAACTGCGAAACCAATTTGAAAATCAGGTAGTCAACAGCAATACAACCATTTCGAGCAGGGCAATGAATCTGGCCCAGAATTACACTTTCTTCAAAGATGCCAACAGGATTAATACCACCTTAGACAAATATCTCTCGGTAACAAGAGAGGATTTACAGAAGGTAGCAAATGAATATTTCAGGGAAAATAACCGCGTTGTACTCTATTTCCTTCCCAAATCACAGCAGAACTAATACCTTAATCAGTCTTTGTCATTTGAAAAACAGTAATTTATGAAAAAGTTATTATATATATTTATTTTCACTATTGTGGCGGCCTTTAACGGCAATGCCCAGCTTGACAGAAGCCAGCCTCCCAAACCAGGACCAGCTCCAACCATTAATATAGGAGACTATTCCACTTTTACACTTCCCAATGGTTTAAAGGTTATATTAGTTGAGAATCATAAGGTTCCTGTAATTAGCTGGCAACTTACCCTTGATATTGATCCGGTAATGGAGGGTGATGCAAAAGGATATGTCGACCTCACTGGAGATTTACTTAGGGCAGGAACAAAAAGCAGATCCAAAGCACAACTGGACGAAGAGATTGATTTTATCGGGGCGTCCCTTTCAACTTATGCAACTGGTATGTATGGTTCCTCACTCACAAAGCATCGTGAGAAACTACTTTCCCTCATGTCGGATGTTTTATTGAATCCTACTTTTCCACAAGAAGAGATGGACAAGAGCCTTGCACAGTATCTTTCGGCATTACCTATCCAGGAAAGTGATGCCAATGCCATGGTGGATAACCTTATTTCTTCTGTTGTTTATGGTCAGGAACATCCATATGGAGAAGTGGTTACCAAGGAAAGTTTGGCAAATATTACCCTTAAGCATGTCACTGATTATTACCAGACTTATTTTAAACCAAATGTTGCATACCTGGTTGTGGTTGGCGATATAAAAATGAAAGACGCAAAGAAACTGGCCAAAAAGTATTTTGGAAAATGGTCAAAAGGTGATGTTCCTCGAAAGACCTACGACATTCCATTGGCACCTGAAGCGAATAAAGTGGCTTTTACTAATCGTGACGGAGCAGTTCAGAGTGTTATTGCCGTTGCCTACCCCGTGGGATTGAAACCGGGAGATCCTGATGCCATTAAGGCAAGCGTAATGAATGGTATTCTCGGGGGAGGTGTTTTTTCCGGCAGACTTATGCAAAACCTTCGTGAAGATAAAGCTTATACATATGGTGCCAATTCATCTCTTTCCAGCGATAGATTGGTTGGGAGGTTTGCAGCGAGGACAGAAGTTGGAACAAACGTTACAGACAGTGCCCTGGTTGAAATATTACATGAAATGAAAAGGATGGTTAATGAGCCTGTTGGGCAGGAAGCGCTGACATTGGTGAAAAACTATCTCAATGGAAGCTTTGCCAGGTCACTTGAAAATCCAAGGACAATTGCCAATTTCGCATTAAATATAGAACGATATAACCTGCCCAAAGATTACTATGCAACATATCTTGAGAAATTGGCATCGGTTACTGTTGAGGATGTAATGTCCATGGCACAGAAGTATATTCGACCGGAAAATGCCTGGATTCTGGTTGGAGGTAATAAGGCCGAAATATCATCTCGTCTTGCCCGTTTCAGCGATAATAACGAAGTGCTCTTTTATGATGCCTATGGAAGACCTGTCAAAGATGCAGACGTGATTCTGGATACTGATTTAACAGCCGGGAAAGTGATAGATAAGTATGTGAAAGCATTGGGAGGCAAGGAGAGACTATTGGCGCTGAACGACATTGTGATGAAAATGACGACTTCCATGCAGGGAATGACCATTGAAATGTCGAGTACGAGAAAAGCTCCGAATAAGGTGCTGGTCACAACTAGTTTAGGGGGAAATGTAATTCAGAAACAGGTTTTTGACGGAACTAAAGGTGTAGTGACTGCAATGGGTCAAACAATGGAACTGTCTGGAAAACAACTTGAAGACATGAAGGCCCAGGCAAACATGACGCTGGAACTTGATTACGGAAAACTTGGCTATGAGCTGAAATTAATGGAAGTGGAGAATGTTAACGGTAAACCTGCCTTTAAGATTCAGGTAAATTCGCCTGCCGGATCCTCGGTTGTTGATTTTTATGATGTAGAAAGTGGATTGAAGGTAAAATCAGTTTCAAGTCAGGAAACACAAATGGGAACTATTGCCGTGACTACCATTTATGAAGACTATCGTGAGGTTGATGGTTTAAAATTCCCCTTTATGATCAAGCAACAAGCTGGTCCTCAAAACGTGGACATGAAGGTGGTTTCGCTTGAACTAAATACCGGTGTCAGTGACGACATCTTTTCTACAAATTAAGATAATTTGTTCCTCTTGATAAAGCAGTCTTAATGGGCTGCTTTATTTTTTATCCAAATTACCTGTTTCTATTAATTAACAGGAGACTCATAATTTTTTCAGACGGAAATGTGAATTAACAGAAAACCTTTAAGAAATTTGCGGGTTGATTGAAATAAAATCCTGAATATAAAATGGCAAATCAAAACAAGAATGATCTCATTGGTGAGGTCATCGTTGAGTCGGAAGAAGAGATGGTTGTAGTTGAGGGTGCCCGTGTACATAATCTTCAGAATATCGATGTTGAAATTCCCAGAAATAAGCTTACCGTAATAACAGGTTTAAGTGGTAGCGGAAAGTCATCCCTTGCCTTTGATACTATTTATGCAGAAGGTCAAAGACGATATATTGAGACCTTTTCAGCTTACGCCCGATCCTTTATAGGGAACATGGAACGTCCTGATGTAGATAAAATAACAGGACTTAGTCCGGTTATTTCAATAGAGCAAAAAGTTACAAGTCGCAATCCAAGATCAACGGTTGGAACAGTCACGGAAATTTATGATTTTCTGAGATTATTTTATGCCAGGGCAAGTGAAGCCTTTTCATACAATACTGGTGAAAAGATGGTGAAATATTCCGATGAGAAAATTTTACAGCTTATCAAAGAGAAATTCTCTGGAAGTAGAATTCATGTGCTTGCCCCTCAGGTTAAAGGTAGGAAAGGGCATTACCGGGAACTATTCGAACAAATGCGCCGCAAAGGTTTTCTGTATGCCCGGGTGGATGGGGAAATTAAAGAATTAACCCATGGATTCAAGGTTGACCGATATAAGAATCATTTTATAGAAATGGTTGTAGATAAGTTGGTGGTGGATGATGCCTCTGACAAAAGACTTAGGGAGAGTGTTCGGACGGCTATGTCCCAGGGTCATGGTATCATAATGATTTTGAATCATGAAAATGGGGATGTAAGGTACTATAGTCGTCAATTGATGTGTCCTACCACTGGTATTTCATACAGTGAACCGGCACCCCACAACTTCTCATTCAATTCACCACAGGGTGCATGCCATAAATGTAACGGCCTTGGTCGAATCTCAGAGATTGATTTGGATAAGATAATTCCTGATCGAAAAATTAGCATTGGCAAAGGAGGAATCGCTCCTTTAGGTCCACAGAAGAACTCATTGATATGGTGGCAGATTGAGGCATTAGGCGAAAAATATGACTTCGACCTGAAAACACCGCTTCAGGATATTCCGGAAGAAGGACTGGATGCCCTGTTATATGGAACTACTGAAAGAATTCAGCTGAAAAATACTCCACTTGGGTCCAGCCTGAATTATATGATGACTTATGAAGGCCTGATCAAATATATTGAAAGCCAGCGTGAGGATAATCCATCTTTAAAAGCACAGAAGTGGGCAAACCAATTTGTTCGCACCATCCCATGTCCTGAGTGTGGTGGGATGAGATTGAAAAAGGAAGCGCTTTGGTTTAAGATTGACAATCGTAATATTGCAGAGCTTTCCCAAATGGATTTGATACAGTTGGGTGAATGGTTTTCAGGATTGGAAAGTCGATTATCGGAAAGGCAACAGCTAATTGCAAGGGAAGTTATTAAGGAAATTAGAGACAGGCTTCGTTTCTTGCTGGATGTTGGACTTAATTACCTGGCACTTGATCGTCCGGCTTCCAGCTTGTCGGGTGGTGAATCACAGAGAATACGCCTGGCAACACAAATAGGGTCACAGCTTGTCAATGTACTTTATATCCTTGATGAGCCAAGTATTGGATTGCATCACCGGGATAATTTGAAATTGATACGGGCTCTTGAACAATTACGGGATAGTGGAAATACTGTTGTTGTTGTAGAACACGATAAGGAGATGATGATACACGCAGATTACCTGATAGATATGGGGCCCTTTGCCGGGAAACACGGTGGCGAGGTGGTGGCGTCAGGAACTCCAAGTGAAGTTATGCAGAAGAGCTCACTCACATCTGATTATCTTACAGGTCGTAAAAGTATTGAAGTCCCTTCGGCCCGAAGAGCTGGGAATGGAAAATGGCTGAAGGTCATTGGATGTAAAGGCAATAATCTTAAGAACGTTAATCTTTCATTACCCCTTGGGAAAATGATTTGTGTTACAGGTGTTTCCGGGAGTGGAAAGTCAACATTGATCAACGAAACCTTGCAGCCAATACTGAGTCAACATTTCTATAATTCAGTAAAGGATTCACTTCCTTATGATACAATTGAAGGTTTGGAATGGATTGATAAGGTTGTTGAAGTTGATCAGTCACCAATAGGACGAACACCCAGATCAAACCCGGTAACATATACCGGTGTCTTTTCAGATATCCGGAATCTATTTGCACAGTTGCCGGAATCTAAAATTCGTGGATACCTGCCCGGGAGATTTTCATTCAATGTTAAGGGAGGTAGATGTGAAGAGTGTCAGGGGGCAGGAGTCAAGGTGATTGAAATGAATTTTTTACCTGATGTCTATGTCCATTGTGATAAATGTAACGGTAAAAGATACAATCGTGAGACTCTTGAAGTCAGATACAAAGGAAAATCCATTTCGGACGTGCTTGACATGACCATAAATCAGGGAGTTGAGTTCTTTGAAACAATTCCATCTATCGCACAGAAACTGAGAACTCTTAAGGATGTCGGACTCGGATATATAACCCTGGGTCAGTCCTCTACAACGCTTTCAGGAGGAGAGTCTCAAAGGGTCAAGCTATCAGCTGAATTATCCAAACGGGATACTGGTAAAACAATTTATATACTTGATGAGCCTACTACAGGATTACACTTTGAAGATATTCGGGTCTTGCTCGAGGTAATCAATAAATTGGTTGATAAGGGTAATACCGTTGTGGTTATTGAGCATAATCTGGATGTAATCAAGTCGGCTGACCATATTATTGATCTTGGTCCCGAGGGTGGCCGTGACGGGGGAAGGATCCTATGCTCTGGCACACCGGAAGAGGTTGCTGAATGCAATGAATCCTATACTGCTGTTTTTCTTAGGGAGGAGCTTGGATTGTAAAAGAGATTTTTGTGTCAGGCGCTTTGCCGGATGTCATTCCGGGAAGGATTCATTGTTTGACAAACAGGATATTTTCAGTAGATTTAAGCTTTTGTTTGATTCATCAGGAAATTTCTTAAAAGACGAAAACAAATGAAAGAAGTAATAATTTACTGCAAAAATACAGATCGAAGAGTAACTTACCCAATGGGAATTACCCTTGGCGAAATTGCACTCGACCAAAATATTCAATTAAAGACACCTGTTTGTGGAGCTCTTGTCAATAATAAGCTCAAAGAGCTCTCATTTTCGATAGTCAAGTCGAAAAATGTGGAGTTTGTTGATATGATTCATCCTGATGGAAGAAGAATGTATATACGTTCACTTCTTTTTGTTTTCTACGCTGCAGTGAATGAGTTGTATCCTGAAGCAAAAATGAGTATCGAACACGGTATTTCCAATGGCTATTACGCTGAAATGAAAGGGTTGGGCCGTGACCTGACAGAAACGGATATCTTTGCTATCGATCAAGCCATGAAAGAAATTATCCGCAAGGATTATCCATTTGAAAAACTGGGTCTTCCAACCGAAGAGGCTGTTGCAATGATCAGGGTACAGGGTTTGGAAAGCAAGGCAAACTTGTTTGAGCAACAAGGTACATTGTACAGTTTTTTATATAGGATGAATGGACTTGTCAATTATTTCTATGGTCATTTGCTTCCATCAGCCGGGTACATTACTAATTTTGGCCTGGAGTTATATTATGAGGGGTTATTGTTAAAAGTTCCACACCCCGATGATTATAAAACACTTCAGGATTCTTTACGCCAGAATAAGCTTTTTAGCATTTACCAGGAGCATAAGGATTGGGCTGAAATCCTGCAAGTTGCCACCATATCGGATCTCAACCGATTTATACTGAATGGGAAGGCAGGTGATATTATAAAGATATCGGAAGCGCTTCATGAAAAAAAGATTGCAGAGATTGCCAATAGGATTTCCCAAAGTCGGGATACCGTAAAGTTGGTACTGGTGGCAGGACCTTCCTCATCAGGGAAAACAACTTTTAGTAAAAGGTTGGGGGTTCAGTTGGCTGTAAATGGATTGTGGCCTCTTCAGATATCGCTTGATGATTATTTTGTCGATAGAGAGCATACTCCGCATGATGAGAACGGTGAGTACGATTTTGAAGCCCTTCATGCAATCGATGTTTCCTTTTTTAATGCACAATTGTTGGATTTGCTGGATGGTAAACGGGTTAATGTCCCGAAATTCAATTTTTTAACGGGTCAAAGGTACTTTGACGGACATTATCTGGAACTCAAACCAGGCCATGTCTTAATTATTGAAGGGATACATGGATTAAATCCTGATTTGCTTCCCGTGATAGATCCTTCACTGACCTATAAAATCTTTATTTCAGCTCTTACCCAGGTTTCTGTTGATGAACACACCCATATTTCCACTTCAGATAACCGTTTGATCAGAAGAATGATCCGTGACAGTAAATATAGGGGATATCCAGCCCATGAGACCATTAAAAGATGGCCTCTGGTAAGAAAGGGTGAGGAACGGAATATATTTCCCTTTCAGGAGAATGCTGATATAATGTTTAACTCAGCCACACTTTATGAGTTGGCGGTTTTAAAAAAATATGCCGAACCGCTGCTACTGTCAGTTACTGAAAATAAGGATGAATATTCTGAATCTACAAGATTGCTTAAGTTCCTATCCTATTTCAAGCCAATGGATGATAGTGAAATCCCTCCGACTTCCCTTCTTCGGGAATTTCTTGGAGGAAGCAGCTTTACCTATTGATTATTCGAAAATAAATATTGACTAACGATTGTATATCAATTAAATCCATAATTAAATCAACCCAGATCGAGAATATCATCCTGGGTTGATTTAATACTATTTTTCAGGGGGATTGAAATGTCAGCTTAAAAGCTGTTTGGTCAAATACCAGATCAGTAAGGTACAAGAAATCTAATTAGTAAATTTTCCGACTATCTGAACATTCACGTCCTCGACGATAAAATTCGGAATCTTTCTGGATTTCATGAAATCTATCAGAATCTTGTTAAGTTCTTCATCATAAAAGTCCTCAATCCTGTTGGAAACGCTGCTGTGCAAGTGATGATGCATTGTCGTGTCAGCGTCGTAACGCATAACATCGTCATCTGTCTTGATTCTAGTGATAATACCCTTTTGGACAAATGAATCCAGGGTGTTATATACGGTGCCAAGAGCGATATTCGGACTCTTCCTCTTGATGTACTCAATGATTGTATCAGCACTCGGATGATTTTTCATCTTCACGATTGCCTCATAAACTGCTATTCGTTGGGGGGTAACTTTTAGGCCATTTTCTGTTAATAGATCACGAATGTTTTTCATTGAATAAATTGGTAAGAAATATACATTAAAAAGGAAAACAAAGATATTATATTAATTATAAGTATCCAAGTATCAGGATTTTTCATATAAAATCATTTTGTTATTCCTTTTCTTATTGAACACTTATTCACTGAGGATTGACAAATAAATACTACTCTTATTCCGTAACCTGCCTGATAAACAATCCCATATCTTTGATAAGCCATCTTGGCCTATATAAATGATCAAATAGTTTGGATGAACAAATTGGAATGAATAGTGTTCTGTAATTAAAGACAAATAAATCTTTAAATACTGAAATAATATGGCATTTGAATTACCCAAACTCGATTTTGATTATGCGGCATTAGAACCGCAGATTGACGCTCGCACCATGGAAATACATCATACAAAGCATCATGGTGCGTATACTACCAACTTGAACGCTGCCCTTCAGGGAACTGAATGGGAAGGAAAGACAATTGATGAAATTATGGCATCAGTTTCTCAGCTATCTGTTGCTGTTCGCAATAATGGAGGTGGATATTATAACCATAACCTCTACTGGAAAATATTGACTCCAGGAGGTTCACGTGAACCTAAGGGAGTACTGCTGGATGCGATCAATGATTCATTCGGATCGGTTGACAGCTTTAAGGAAGCTTTCGTCAAAGCTGCATTGACACGTTTTGGCTCTGGTTGGGCCTGGTTGCTTCAAAGTAATGATAAGCTGGTGGTTTCGTCTACACCCAACCAGGATAATCCGTTGATGGATTTGGCTGAGGTTAAGGGTAACCCAATTTTGGGAATTGATGTATGGGAACATGCGTACTACCTTAACTATCAGAACCGAAGACCGGATTATGTAGAAGCGTTCTGGAACCTGATCAATTGGGACGAGGTTGCCAGTCGGTTTAAAGGTTAGTTGATTTTTGGTTTTTTCCCCGGAGTAGTGACTCCGGGGTTTTTGATTTTTTAGGGGTATTTCAATAAGTTATCTCAGAAATCAATAGAACAACGTTTAATTAGGGAAATATTAATTCCAGTTTGTCCCCTTTATCTAAAACGACAGAAATCATTTGATTATTCATGATTAATTCGTGCCTTTTCCTATTGATAAAACATTCGGGATTAGGCCCATAATCAGGTATTTTAATAATGAATGAGCTCTTGTTATTGGCAAAAATTTCAGCTACAGTCAGTTTTTTATCCTTCCAGGTAGCCGATGCTATACCGTTTCCCCTAACTCTCAATCCCTCAAAAGAACCCTCAGAAAATTGATCGGGAAGAGCAGGGATAAAGTTGACGAAACCTGCATGGCTTTGGATAAACATCTCTGCAATTCCAGCTGTACCACCAAAATTTCCATCAATTTGGAATGGGGGGTGAGCACAAAACATATTAGGATATGTACCTCCTTTGTTGGTATAGTTGTAATCGTTATCGTAAACAGGCTCCAAGAGGTTTTTCAACAACTGAAAAGCATGGTTGCCATCATGTAGTCTGGCCCAAAAATTTATTTTCCAGGCTCTCGACCAGCCTGTACCCCCATCTCCCCTGCGAATTAATGTTTGCTTGGCCGCTTCTGCCAGATTGGGCGTCAGTTCAGGCGTAATCTCGTTCCCCGGATGGAGCCCATACAAATGTGAAACATGCCTGTGCTGGGGTTCAGGTTCTTCATATTCCTCAAGCCATTCCATCAGTCGCCCATCACTTCCAACTTGGTTAGGCGGTAATTTTTCAATGGTTTCTGAAAGTCTGAATGCAAGTTCTTTGTCGATATTGAGGATTGATGCAGCTGTAATTGTGTTTCGGAATAATTCGCGTATCAGTTGGTTATCCATTGTTGACCCCATGCAAATATTTACAGCCTTGCTTTTTCCCGGCATATAAAATTCGTTTTCGGGCGAGGTGGTTGGTGCAGTCACTAACCATCCTGTATTGGGATCCGTGACAAGCATATCTAAAAAAAACTCTGATGCTCCTTTTATTACTGGATAGATCTCTCTCAAATACTCAATGTCCCGGTTATAATCATAGTGCTCCCATAGATGGGCGGCTAGCCAGGCACCACCTGTATTGGTGGCTCCCCATGATGGATGTTCTCCTGGCGCCGTAAAACCCCAGATATTTGTCATCATATGTGCAACCCAGCCATTTGCGTTATAAAAAACCCTGGCAGTATTCTGTCCTGGAATTACCAGCTTCTTTGTAAATTCGATCAGGGGTTTGTGTAGTTCTGGAAGATTGGTTATTTCAGCCGGCCAATGATTCATTTGTACATTGATGTTCAGGTGATAGTCTCCATTCCAGGGAGTATTGATCGTATTTGCCCAAAGACCTTGAAGGTTAGGAGGTAAAATTTGTGCGTGTGCACTGCTGATCAGTAGGTATCTGCCATATTGGAAATATAGGTTTACAAGCCCATTATCATTTTCATCCTCGGCAAACTCGATAAGGCGTTGGTCAGTAGGTAATTCCGCTTTTAATGGATTTTCGGTTAGCGTTATTTCAGTCCTTTTAAAGAAAGATTGGTATTCTGCGATATGGTTTGATTTCAGAGACTTAAAGTCCTTGCCTATTGCTTTATCCAAGAGCTCCCTGATATGATTTTCATGATTAGCTCTTTGAAAGTTGGTACCCATGGAAATATAAATGATTGTCTCATCGGCATCCTTGATTATCAATGATGTATCTGATGCCGAAAGTTCACCACCTACTAAAATCGGCTTAAGCATTGCCAGATATCCCATCCCATTACCATCTGTCCCATTATTGAGCTGGCCTTCCATCATTAGTGTCCCATTATCTGTTCTGGTTTGGAATTGTCTGGGACGATCCATGGCGATTTCCAGACTGATTTTTCCCTTTTGGCTGGCACTCAATCTGATTATGGCTACGTCATCTGTGAAGCTTGTAAAATATTCCCTGGTATACTTAATATTGTCGATAAAAAATTCAGTCTTTGCAGTTGCATCATCCAATCGCAGTTCCCTTTGATAGTTAATCGGCACTGATTCACTCTTGGATAAATATTTCAGCCTAAGATTACCAAGTGTCTCAAAGCTGCCATATGGAACCTTTGAACCATTACCATGGCCTGATCCTGCACCTTTACAAACGAATGTCTTGTAAACCAGATCCTGGGCTTCATCATTCTTCCCTTGGAATAAAAGCCTTTGAATTTCTGGCAGATATTGTGCTGCTTCAGGGTTGTCGGCATCCTGGATACCACCTGACCAAAGGGTAATGTCATTAAGGACAAGTGTTTCATTAAAAGGTTGCCCGTCAGGCATGATACCAATTCGGCCATTCCCAAGTGGCAATGTCTCTTCCCATCTTTGAGCTGGTTTTTTGTACCAGAGTCTGTGATTAGCTATTTTATCTTGAGTCTGATTTTTACAGGCAAGTATTGTGGAGAATAATATCAGAATACTGATGTACTTGTAAAAAGTGATCTTCATGTTGCCGATTTATTTCGTTTTGCACAAATATACAATGTGATCGGAACATCCCTAAGAAACAAGATTTAAAGCAGATCTTCCGATGTCTATTTCTGCCTGAAATACACTTGAATAGGAACCCCGGAGAAGTTAAAGTTTTCCCTTATTTGGTTTTCAAGGTACCTTTTATAAGGCTCTTTGATGTACTGCGGTAAATTGGCAAAGAATGCAAAGGTAGGCGTAATTGCGGGTAATTGTGTGCAATACTTAATTTTGATATATTTCCCTTTCCAGGCAGGAGGTGGATATGCCTCAATGGCGTTTAAAAGCACTTCGTTCAATTCGGAGGTTTTAATCTTTTGCTTCCGGTTGTTATATACCTCCATGGCTGTTTCAAGTGCCCTGTGGATTCTTTGCTTTGTCATGGCCGAGATAAATATCACGGGAACATCTGTAAATGGGGCCAGCCTTTCACGGATTTCTTTCTGGAAGGCACCGGTTGTATGATTGTCCTTTTCAATCAGGTCCCATTTATTGACCAGGATTACAACTCCTTTTTTGTTACGGACAATCAGGTTAAAGATATTGACATCCTGGGCTTCGATTCCACGATCTGCATCAATCATCAGCATGCATACATCAGCTTCTTCAATAGTACGCACTGACCTTAATACTGAATAAAACTCAAGGTCTTCTTTTACTTTTGCCTTTTTTCGGAGCCCCGCGGTATCGATGATAATGAAATCATGTCCAAATTTGTTGTATCGCGTATGAATTGCATCACGGGTTGTTCCTGCGATATCGGTAACAATATTACGGTCGGTGCCGATCAATGCATTGATGAATGAAGATTTTCCTACGTTAGGTCGCCCGACAACTGTAAATTTGGGTAAATCGGCCTCTTCATCATTGACAGGTGTATCGGGAAGCAACTTTACGACTTCATCAAGAAGATCTCCGGTACCACTTCCTGTCATTGAAGAAATTGTAAAAATCTCCCCTAACCCAAGAGAATAAAACTCTTGGGCATCAGGAACCCGATTGTTATTATCCACCTTATTGACCACGAGAATGACAGGTTTTGATGTCCGTCTAAGGATATTTGCCATGGCATCGTCCAAATCGGTAATTCCTAATTCAACATCAACAACGAATAAAATGACATCAGATTCGTCAATAGCCAAATGGACTTGTTTCCTGATCTGTTCTTCAAAAACATCATCCGAATTCACAACATAACCTCCCGTGTCAATCACAGAAAAATCAATGCCATTCCAAAGACACTTTCCATAAATCCTATCTCTGGTTACTCCCGATACATCATCTACAATTGCCTTGCGTGATTCCACGAACCGGTTAAAAAGTGTCGATTTTCCGACATTAGGCCTTCCTACAATGGCTACTATCTTGCTCATATGATTTTTTCTGATTTAATAATTTGCACATTCATCCTATTATCGGATTCTTTTGTGCCTTTAGTGGATAATTGGATTAAGCTTCATCCGCGAAATAACCAAATTTTCGGAGTGTGCTGTCTTTTTCTCTCCATTCTTTGGCTACTTTCACATAGAGTTCCAAAAATATTTTTTTGCTAAAAAATTCTTCAGCTTCCTGCCTTGCCAAAGTTCCAACCTTTTTCAACATGGTTCCGCCTTTGCCAATAATGATTCCTTTTTGTGAATCTCTCTCCACGAATATTATCGCCCTAATTCGGATCAATTGATCTTCTTCTTTAAATTCCTCGACCTCGACTTCAGTTGAGTAGGGTATCTCTTTCTGATAATTCAATAAGATTTTTTCCCGAATGATCTCCTGCATAAAGAACCGTTCACTTCGATCAGTAAGTTCATCCTTTGGAAAGAAAGGTGGATTTTCGGGAAGGAGCTCCAGAATGCGGTCAAACACAGGCTGAAGGTTGAATTTTTCAGTGGCAGACACTGGAAATATGGCAGATCCCGGAAATGTACCCGTCCAATACTCATAGAGCTTGATGACTGCTTCCTGGTTTGACAGGTCAATCTTGTTGATCAAAACGATTACAGGTACATTTGATTTCCTTATTTTTTCGATGTATTCTTGATTTTTGGATGGATCTTCCACTACGTCAGTTATATAGAGGATGATATCAGCATCGATTAATGCGGTATCGACAAACCGCATCATGGTTTCCTGAAGTTTATAATTGGGTTTGAGAATTCCAGGTGTATCAGAATATACAATTTGAAAATCCTCACCATTGACTATACCCTTGATCCTATGCCTTGTTGTTTGCATCTTGGAAGTGATGATTGAAAGGCGCTCGCCAACCAACGCATTCATAATGGTGGATTTTCCAACATTGGGATTTCCGATGATGTTCACAAAACCTGAGCGATGCTGCATAATTTTAATTTCCTAAAAATCAGCGCAAAGATAGAAAAAAAGAAAGAAGGTAACCTACGAGTCAAAAATGACGTTATAGAAATATGCCAGGATTTCTGCGATCAGTTCATGAGATATTTGGCCACAAGCTGATATTTTGCTATTTTCAAGGTGTTTTTCTATTTAACAATAATCGTGTAATCAATGAATTTATTATCCTACCTTGATCAGATTGCCATTTCTGTCAGAGCTCACAAACTACTAAAGGAGTTACTAAAAGAGAATCCACGGCTCGAGGAAATCATGCGCACATCGCGAAACGAGACTGAAGCACTTCATGGACTGCGGGATTGGGTGGAAGTTGAACTAAAAAGGAATCCTGCAGCCTGGCAGTATTATTTGGGCAAGAAACAAGATCAGCAAACCTTTCTGCAGTTGAAATGGAAAGATTATGCGGCCATCCGACTCCTTGATTACATTGATCACGCCGGTGAGAAATATGTTGACCAGAATATTGGTGGAGAAATTGCCATTACGAATCCAATTAAAATGATCTGGCTGGCTGTCAACTTCGGAACCGGTGGTGCAAAACCAGGTTTTTTCAAGGATATGTTGCAGCTTTTCAGACAGTTCACCAATCGGACCCGAAGAAATGAACCTAATGCCCAGAAGGTTTCAGAGTGGATGTCAAGGTTTCCATCTGGTCTTGATCCTCGTATTGTCAGACTTCGTGAAGAGAACCGTGACCGCATATTAAATGTATTTATGGATAAAATGGAAACGGGTGAAATTTCGGATCCGAAATATCAGTTTCCGGATGGAATGACCCGTGAAGAACGTTATCAAAAAATGCTGGAATGGTGGAAAACCAGCCATTTCCATTTGCGAATGGCTATACGCTCACCCAAATTGTTGAATGAAATGTTGGGGAATTCCCTGGATCCGGATACCATGAAAGTTCTTCAGGAAGCAGAAAATGCAGGAATTCCTTTTTTTGTGAATCCGTATTATCTTTCCCTTTTGCATGTAAGGGTTCCTTACTTTGCAGTTGGTGCTGATCTTGGGATCAGGCATTATATTCTATACAGCCAACAATTGGTTGATGAATTTGGAAAAATTCAGGCCTGGGAGAAGGAAGATAAGGTTGTGCCTGGAAAGCCAAATGCGGCGGGTTGGCTGTTGCCTCCCTATAATAATATTCATCGCCGCTATCCCGAGGTGGCCATTCTGATTCCGGATACTACAGGTAGGGCATGTGGCGGTTTATGTACGAGTTGTCAGAGAATGTATGATTTCCAACGGGGTAACTTAAACTTCAATCTTGATAAACTGGAACCTAAAATTACATGGAAGGATAAACTCAGGGAATTGATGGATTATTTTGAAAATGATTCCCAACTCCGGGACATACTCATTACCGGAGGAGATGCCCTGATGAGCTCTGATAACCAGTTACAAGCGATACTTGACGAGGTCTATAATATGGCGGTAAGGAAAAGGATCGCAAACCTTGAACGGCCCGATGGCGCGAAATATGCCGAAATCCTTAGGGTACGCCTTGGCACACGACTACCGGTATATCTTCCACAAAGGGTAACACCCGAACTGATTTCTGTTCTGAAGGAGTTCCGGGAGAAGGCCCGTCAGATAGGTATCAGGCAATTTGTGATTCAGACTCATTTCCAATCTCCCATGGAGGTCACTCCTGAAGCGGCCCGAACCATCAAGATGTTTCTTTCTGCCGGATGGGCTGTAGTAAATCAATTGGTGTTTACCGTGGCCTCTTCACGTAGGGGGCATTCTGCAAAATTGCGCAAAGTGCTGAATGACATAGGAGTACTTACTTATTATACCTTTAGTGTTAAGGGTTATATGGAGAACAGTTTCAACTTTGCGCCAAATTCTAGGGCAGTTCAGGAACAATTTGAGGAAAAGTTATTGGGTAGGATACCTGAGGTTTTATATGATGAAATTAAGGATCTCACTGAACACCCAGATCAGATAGTTGAGAAAATTAACACGCTTCGTAATTACTTTGAACTTCCTTTCCTTGCAACCGACAGGAATGTACTAAACTTGCCCGGAGTTGGAAAAAGTTTGACATATAGGGTGATAGGGATTACCAGGTATGGACGGCGAATTCTCGAATTTGATCATGATCACACCAGGCGCCATAGTCCAGCCGTAAAGGAAATGGAAAAGGTAATAATCATAGAATCCAAATCAATAAGCGAGTACCTTGAACAACTGCAGGAAATGGGAGAGGATATTATTGAATATGAGGGAATTTATGGTTATTCCATTGGACAGACAGAACCTCGGATGGCCATGTATGACTTTCCGGATTATGACTTTTCCGTAACCCGCGAATTCACAAATCTGGATATGGAGACTGAGGTTGATGCGGGGGTTACAAAGCAATAGAATGATGTGACAAGTCCTAATGACTATATTTATCCCGGGATTTGTCACATATTTTGTTTGTTCTATAAATCTTTGCTCATCGAAGGAGGCGGAGTAGCCTTACCTCGAATGGTATCAGGTTCAGAATCCAGTTTAAATACGAGGTTTCCACCTTCCAGAAGTTCACTTCTGGGAATCCATACATTTTCAAGTTTCCTGCCATTAAAATTTATATCTTGTGTATAAACATTCTCGGATGAATTATTGAGTGTTTCAATGGTCAGGTTTTTTCCTGAGGGCAGATGTATAATCGCTTTGTCAAATAGTGGGCTTCCGAACTGAAAAGTAGGTAAGGAACCTGAATGGCCTTGTACATCAAATAATCCGAGGGATGCCATTACAAACCAGGCCCCAAGTTGTCCCTGATCCTCATCCTGTCCGTATCCATAACCATGTAATGGTGTAACTCCATAAAAGTCATTGCATATGTTTCTAACCCATTTTTGGGTAAGCCATGGTTTTCCTGAATAATTAAACAACCAGGCCTGGTGCAGGCACGGTTGGTTTCCATGATTGTAAAGCATCTCAACCCCTGAGAAAGAGTCGATTTCTTCGCCACCACCAAATCCTGATTTCTGGCTACTGGTAAAGGTCTCGACCAGCCTTTCATTAAAAAGATCCGGACCCAACCGATCAATTAATCCTGCTATATCGTGAGGAACATACCAGGTATATTGTACAGCATTTCCTTCCTGGAATCCCCGCCAGGCTTGCATCGGGTCAAAGTTTTCGATAAATGTGCCGTCTTCATATCGAGGCCTGATATATTTGGTTTCCGGATCAAACAAATGCGTCCAACCTTCTGCTTGTTTCATCAACTGCTCATATTCAATTATTTTACCCAGGCCTTTTGCCATCTGGGCTACCGCATATGAACTGAAAGAATATTCCAGGGTATGTGACGAACCGAAATTGAATAACCATCCGTTTGACAGTATGGTATCCCGACTTGGTATATAACCATGATTTACTAAAAATCGAAGGTCATACTTGCCTGGTCCAAAGGGTCTTCCTTGATAACCTGTTTCATTTTTATAGGCGGCCGCCCATGCCTTTTCAGGGTCTTCGAAATTCAATCCGCAATTATAGGCTGAAGCAAGCAGCAAACCGAAGAAATTTGTCTGTACCCCATTGGTATGGATTCCGGCAGCCAATCCGTCATGCATCCATCCTGTTTCTTCCGAAAAATCGAGGTTAGCCTGCAGGTAATCCATGAAATGATTTGGGTAGACCATTGCCCAGAGTTGGCTTAGATTCCAAAAGGCCCCCCAAACACCATCGGTATTAAAAGTGTGCCTTTTCGGTTTGCCGAGAGAGTCAAGGGGAAGTTGTCCGATGCTTCCGTCATTTCTGGGGTAGGCCCCGTTTATATCATTTGATATTCCCCTTCCCGAGAGTGCATGATAAAGACCGGTATAGAATTTTTTCAGGTTATCGGTATTATTGTCGTAAATCTCTATTCTGGAAAGCATTTCATTCCAATATTCACGGGAAGCCTTCTTGGCTTTGTCAAAAGGAATGTCCTGAGTTTCCGATTCGAGATTTAACAGGGCATTTTCCATACTGGTAAAGGATAAACCTACCTGCATTTCGATAATCTCATCATCTTCAGTACTATAAGTAAGATACATGCCGTTGCGTGTACCTTTGGATTCATTGTTGCCAGCAATGGTAACTGTGTCCGTGAAAGTACCCCATGTCTCTGGCATTTTACTTAGCCTTGCATGAAAGTACATGGTGACACGTTTACCTTCGTCACAAATTTTTACGTATTCAGGATATGTCACCACATAACCTTTAATATCCTTTTCTCCGTCAAATGAAATATATGCTTCGGTGACTTCACCGCTTTCCCCCTGTTTGTGGCCTACATCAAAAAGAATGTGTGATTCTTCCGATTTTGGGAATGTATATCGGTGATAACCAACCCGTGTTGTTGCCGTCAACTCAACTTTAACATTATAATCATCAAGAAATACCGAATAATATCCTGGTTCAGCATGCTCACTGGATTTATCGAATCTGGATCTGTATCCCGAATCTGGGTCTTCCAAAGTGCCAGGCACAGTCTGTAGTTTGCCTGTGACAGGCATATTCACAACTCCCCCTATCTGAAATTCATGGAAATTTCCAAAACCCTCAATGGAGGTATGCCGGTCATCATATCCCGCTGGCATCCAACTCCCGAAATTATCGTACGCATTTGTATGGGGAGCAAGTTTTGCCATTCCAAATGGAACCGCGGCAGGTGTATAAAAAAACCACCTTCCATGTACTGATCCAATTTGCGGATCAGCATATTGAACAGCATTATATTGCTGTTTCTGACAGGAAATAAATAGGAGTATAGCAAGAATGAGTGGAAAATTTTTCATGAGTATGTATATAAATCGGTCGTTTGTCTTGATTCATGCAAAATTAAGTGTTTAATGCGAATTATCACCAGGCTGACACTTTGATAGAAAGAATCATGAAGATATCTGAACAATTGTAGCGTGTTGGATACATGATTACTTAATTAGCGATTAAAACTATGAATTGTGCTTTATCCTTCAACAAATAGGGCGATAGGATAAATTGATTATTCGTACTTTTGAATCTGGAATATGTGGAGGTTGGTTTATGCAACGGATTTGGTTATTCTTGAGGAAAGTAATTGGATGGATTTTCCTGATACCGGTATATTTTTATAAATATGCCATATCCCCTTTTACGCCAGCTTCCTGCAGACATGTGCCAACTTGTTCAACTTATGCTGTAGAAGCCATAAAAATCCATGGACCTTTTAAAGGTGTTTGGCTGGCAACAAAGCGAATTTCTCACTGTCATCCATGGGGTACGAGTGGCTATGACCCAGTACCTCCAAGAAAAGAGAAGAGGAAACAAGAACCAACAAATCAAAACTCTGGTTTGATTTCATAAATATTTTTATGCGAGACATATTTAAATTTTAATTGAAGTTAATCTTATGAAAAAGCATATCTCATTCATTCTTTTGTTATTCTTGATTATGCAGTTTGGTTGTAACCGATCTTCATCAGTATCATCCGACAAACAGATAATTCTGGTAAGTATTTTACCCCAGAAAACCTTTGTTGAAAAAATTGCAGGTGATGACTTTCAGATTGAAGTTTTGATTCCGCATGGCGCCAATCCAACAACATATAGTTTGCTTCCGGCACAAATGGCCTCCATTGAAAAGGCCGTTCTTTGGTTCAGGATGGGTTATGTTGGATTTGAACTCTCCTGGGCTGATAAAATCATTGAGGCTGGTGCTAACCTGAAAGTTTCTGATCTATCTGAAAATATTGATCTGATATATGGCAACAATGATAATGAACAAAGGAAAGGGGTGGACCCCCACTTCTGGCTTTCTCCCAAAGAGGTCAGGAAGATGGCTGTTGGAATCAGGGATCAATTAGTGGCTATTTACCCAGATAGGGCTGATCAGTATAATCTTGGATTACAGAAGTTTTTAAAAGAAATCGATGACACTGATTTGCAGGTCAGGCAATTGTTAAGCGAATATCAGGGACGAAGGTTTATCTCATTCCACCCATCATTAAGCTATTTTGCAAGAGATTATGGCTTGCAACAACTTTCACTCGAACAGGGAGGCAAGGAACCCACGCCTTCCCATATTGCTTATTTGGCTGATATCGCCCGTGAAGATAAAATCAAGGTGATTTATATTCAAAGTGATTTTGATCGTGAAAATGCAAGAATGTTTGCTCAGGAAATAAATGGTGAAGCCATACAGGTTTGGCCGCTAAGTCCGGAGTGGGGTGAGAATATGATACTCATGGCTCGTTTGTTGCGGGATCATTTTTAAAAACATTGCTGATTTATATCTGAATCAGGTTAGGGACACAGTTAATATGGATCCATTCTTTCTTAAGGATTCCAAAATCACATGATTATTAGACTGGAAGGTATGACATGAATGAGATGAATTTTGTGAAGCCACTTATACATTTGAATCAGGTTACTTTTGCCTATTCAGAATCAACAGTTTTAGAAAAGGTGGACCTGAAAATCCATGAGAAGGATTTTATTGGTGTCATTGGCCCTAATGGGGGCGGAAAAACCACTTTATTAAAGTTAATACTCGGATTAATCCAGCCGTCATCAGGTAAGATCTATTTCAGGGAGGACCTTCCCCGTCATAAAAGACCAATAGGATATCTGCCCCAGGTTAAACATTTGGACAGAAAATTCCCTATAACCGTACTCGATGTGGTTAGATCAGGATCTATGATGCGACCCTATCCTTTTCTTAATAAATCTGAGGAAAAGGAAGCGGCGATGCAATTGTTGAACAATACCGGGATAGGCCACATTTACAACAAAGCAATTGGAGAACTTTCGGGAGGGCAGATGCAAAGGGCATTCCTTTGCAGGGCGCTGATCAGTGATCCAAAAGTACTTATCCTTGATGAACCTGATACTTTCGTTGATACTCACTTCGAAGGAGAACTTTATGAAAGACTTAAAACCCTGAATGAACAAATGGCGATCGTTTTGGTATCTCATGATGTTGGCACAATTTCCATGTATGTTAAGACTATTGCATGTGTTAACAAAACGTTACATTACCATCCTTCAAATCAGATCACAATGGACGACCTTTCGGTATATAACTGTCCTTTACAGATTATTACGCATGGAGAGATTCCACATACTGTGCTAAAAAAACACCATAGCCATGACTGATTTTATAGAATTATTTTCTTATGGATTCTTTCAAAAGGCTTTGCTGGCGACAATTTTTGCCAGCATATCCTGTGGCATTATAGGAACATATATTGTGACCCGCAGAATTGTCTTTGTCAGTGGTGGTATAACACATGCCTCATTTGGGGGAATTGGACTTGCATTTCTAATTGGGGTCGAGCCATTGATCGGGGCAACGGTTTTTGCATTGTTGTCAGCCTTGGGTATTCAGTTTTTTACCGAAAAAGGGGGAGTTCGTGAGGATTCCTCCATCGCAATTTGGTGGTCACTGGGGATGGCTCTTGGTGTAATGTTTGTATTTCTGACACCGGGATACACTCCTAACTTAATGAGCTACTTGTTTGGAAGTATACTGACGGTAAGTAGGTATGAACTTTGGGCAATGATAGTCTTGATTGCAATCCTGCTGTCTGTCTTCAGGGTATGGTATAGGGAAATACTATATATTGCATTTGATGAAGAGTTTGCAAGGGCATCCGGTTTAAGGGTATCTGTATTTAATTATCTGCTAATGATGTTGATTGCGCTTACGGTTGTTCTCAACATAAGGGTTGTAGGGATTATTCTGATCCTTTCGTTGCTTACCATTCCTCAGGCGACTGCCAATCTGTTCACCCGTGATTTCAGAAAGATAATTATACTTGCCATTCTGTTTGGTTTTATTGGTAGTATATCGGGATTGATGATATCCTATTTTTTAAATATTCCATCAGGAGCCACGATCATATTTACATTAATAATCATGTTTGGACTTCTTAGGTTAATCAAACTTTTGAAATGAAGAAGCATGAGCCTGTAACAATAATATGTCAAAACTGTGGCTTTTCATTTCAGAAGGGTGATCTTGACAGGCAATGTAGTAATTGTTTTGCCTGTACAGGCTGTGAAATCTATCTTTGCCCGAACTGCAGAAAGGATATTGTCATGAAACCAATAGGTCAGCCCCGTAAACGAAATTCTGACAAATCTTTAGATGCATAAATAGTTCAATAAATGAATAATAAGACGGAAAGATTGTCTTTTACCTTCCCTGTAATTCATTTCTGAATGAGGTTCTGACACAACGGAAACCGATAAATGACTTGGTGGTATCCTGATACTCAAATGAACGGGTAGTGTTTCGTATGAAATAGGTTGCATCCTTAAATGATCCACCCCTGACAACCTTCCTTTTCATGACTTCCGGATCACCTGATCTTGCGGTATATTCAATTTGTGGATTTAAGTCATTCATCAAGTCGTACCCGGATTCAAAATAGGCAGAACTTGTCCATTCCGCAACATTCCCTGCCATGTCATATAATCCATAATCATTAGGATCGAATGACCCTACTTTCATGGATGTCACCCGGGTATCACTATCTGCGACATAGTTACCCCTCATGGGCTTAAAATTCGCCATGAAGCAGCCTAGGGTATTTCGGGTATAATAACTCCCCCATGGATAAAGTGTGTTATCTCTTCCACCTCTGGCGGCATATTCCCATTCAGCTTCAGTTGGAAGACGATAATCATGAGGAGGAGAGTCATTCATTCGTGACCTGTAATTGCCCTGTAATTGGGTCCTCCAATCACAGAACGCGCGTGCCTGATCCCATGAGACCCCGGTAACAGGGTAATCGTCGAAGCCAACATGCGAGAAATATTTATAGGTCATCGGTTCATTATACGAATATGTGAAGTCACGAACCCAGGTTAATGTATCGGGATATACAGGCACAATCTCATGCATAATGAATGAACTTCGGTTGCTAACAGGTACTTCCTCTCCCTCGACATTCAGGATGGTTCCTTCGTATTTCTGGGTTTCATAATTATAGCTGTTAGCCCTGCGCGCAGCTTGTTGGAAATCAATCCAGTAATATTCATAAACCAGTTTTCGGGTATCAAGTTCTCTTCGATATGAGATCCTTTCTTCCTCGGAGAAATACATTTCATCCAAGACCATCCGTGTATCCGGATCATTCCAATTGATGCGGGTTCGCCAATTATTCACTGGCTGGGAAATCGGATTGCCATACTGATCCTCTGCAATCATGTATTCAGGATCAGCCTGACTCAGTATTTTTCGGGCAATTGAATCTCGAACCCAATAAACGAATTGCCTGTATTCACTGTTCGTTATTTCAGTATCATCCATCCAGAAAGACTCAACCGAAACATTTCTCGAAGGATTGAATTCATGAAGTTCGTCATCGGTTGGACCCATTACAAATGACCCTCGTTCAACGTATACCATACCGAAGGGTGCCGGTTCAAACCAAGCACCACGTGACCTGATCTTATCGGCACTATATATATCTGCTTTTCTGCAAGATGCAGTAATCAGAATTATAATAATGAATATCCAGCCTGATAATTTCATTTAATTTACGGTTCGGCTATACATTTAACGGGACAAACATCCAAAAATTTTCGAATATGATAAAAAAGGCCTTATGCGGTGGATTTCATAAGGCCTTTACATTCACAGTAAAGTTTTAATATTCCCACAAATCCTGTTCGAAATTGAAAATCTTGTCTTCAATATTCTTCGATTCAAGCATGGCATCCTTGCCTGAAAGGTATTGACTAATTAACCTGTTGTTGTATACATTCGATTCCTGCACGATATAGCTGTTAAAATAACGCTTGATAAACAGGTCGTCGAATGACATTCTTCTTGAGTCGTTATAAGGATTAAATACTTCTGATGCAGCCAATAAAGGTCTGGCTTCGGGATAATATACCCAAAAAACTTTCCTTCTCTGGACCGGAGATCCCTCAATGTTTTCTTCACCTTCGCGAAAAAATTCCTGAATTGGGCAAATTCCGATGATCCTTACCTGGAGGCGTGAATTTTGTTTATCAAAATACCATTCCTCTTTTATCATGAATTGTTTGACTTCCTGAAGCCTGATTTCGCCCTCAATGGTTCGGATCTCCATTTCGCCTGTTTCAAAATTCCTGACTTCCCTTGTGCGGGTTTCAGCACCAAATGCCTGTTTTACTTCATTAATGCCAATAGGCATTTTAAAATCATCATCATTTCTGGCATCGTATGCGGTAATCTGACCGGTTTCAATCCCTTTCAGAAGAAGTTGTGACAAACTGGACATGCCATCAACGGGAGCAGTGGGAAAATAAAGGGGTTGATTGATTTTTTCCCTTAAGTCGATAATTCTCCAGACCATCTTTGACCAGAATACGTCTGCCTCCCGTACTGAGGGAAGTGGCATAGGTTTTTTCTGGAACGTGTCCTCTCGTTTATAGGCACCGTTTATAATTTGGGCAGATGAAAAATTCATCCCAGCCACCGTTATCAACAGGATTGCCACAATCGTTATTTGAAATAGTCTTTTCATACTCTAGCGTATTTTGAAGCTGATGGGATCGAGGTCACGGTCCGTGCCATCATCCCCTTTTGCTTTGATATTATCGATATAAATAATACTACCGGTTACAAGGTTCCTGAACTGGGCTTTTTGGTCAGCGGTGAACCTGTTATTTGTCGATTTCCAGGTGTTCGCATATCCGCCTGCTCCGGTAAGGGTAACATCAAATTGTGTAACCGTAAATTTAAGGTCAAAGTCAAAATCAGGCAAAACAGCCATAATTCCGTCTTCCAGTTGCAGGTCTTCTTTACGGATATTGCCTCCCGTGAGATTGGCAACCTGAGCTACCGGATCGGGAACACGTTTAACCCTGAAGTTCATACTTCCCATAAGTTTTTCGGTACCACCGACCTGCGAATAAACCGTAACAGTCGTTCTTCTACCTTGTTCATCAAGTTCATTTGGGTAGACATAGTATTCATTTCCCTGCTGTACTATTCTTCCGTTCGATACAGCTATTCTTAGGTTTTCCTTGGTAACTCCGGGTACGGAAACGTCAACAGGATTGGCAATACCCCTGTAAAAGACGTTCATTTTCGTTGGAGAAATGGTCACGCTGGGTGGTGTAACCTGATATTCCTGTGTAAAAGGATAGTTTCTTATGGTTCCTTCAGGGGTTTTATAATTGATTACTCCACTCCAGCGAAAGGTGCCGGCTTCAATTGCCCTAAGCCTGTAAATTCCCTTTCCATCCTCAATGGGCAAAGGCCTTTCATTTACAAGTATTACAGGATCTTCAGTAGTGTCAATGGCTGCAAGGAAAACCTGTGCTACATACTCTTCACCCTGAAGGATGATTGCTGAGTTGGCAATTACCTGTGCTCCAAGCTTGTTAAATTTAAATGCTCCTGCATCGATTTGTGAATAAAGGTAATTTAAAAGGTTTGCCTCTGAGTTTTTTACATCAATTTGTAATTTTGACAAAAGAGTCAAAATTGCAGCCAAGGGTTTATTTTCAAAATATAAACTTTCCCAGGTTCTTCTTTCCCCACTCTTTAGGGTAAAACGACTATCTGCTGTCTCCAGTTCCTGATTAATGGTTTGTTTAAGTTCAGCATCCTGTTCTGGAATGATACCTTCGACAAACTCACGATATGAACCAATCTGATCTTTTAGTTTTGATGCCTCTTTTTGTGCAATCATGATTTCAGAAGGAGTATTCAGGTCGTCCTCTTTTTTGATGACCAGGGTGTCCTTATTCATGTTGACAAAAATAAACTCATCTCCTTTCAACGGACGATCCGGTGTCCTGGGTATCGTACCGGAGGCAAGTACCAGCTTTTCCTTTAAGGCGTCGATATAACCGACAAGAGAATTCGATTTTTCCTTGACCTGATCGGCTTGACTTTTCCACTCCTCAACCTTTGCCGGATTTTCGGCATAAGCCTGTTCGAATGCCGAATAGATCTGTTGATTTTTATTTTCTACGGCATTTAATGTCTGAATCAGGCTGGAATCAACTACCCTGTATGCCTCCAGAACCTGTGCCGCCACATTCAGTGCCAACATTGCCGTCAGCACTATGTACATCATGTTTATCATTTTTTGCCTCGGGGTTTCCGGGCAATTCTTGGTACCCATAATTGCAGTTTAACAGGTTCTGTTATTTTTTATAATTCAATGCACCGAGCATATTGCCGTAAATTGTATTCAGTGCTTCAAGATGTTGGTTCAGTTTGCTTGCATTTTCCTGATAACGCCTGAGTTCATCAACCGATGAGGCCAGGATTTCATTCATTTTGCCCAGGTCTGAGTTGAACTTCATTCCTGCCTTGAACTGATCTTCGGTACCCTTTAATTGATTTTCCACAGCATTGTTAAGCGTAGAAAGATTCTTGTTCAGTCGGGCAAGGTTTTCCGCATAATCAGCTGAATGATTCAGGTTCTTCAGGCTCTCTTCCATCTTCTGGGCTGCCGTTTTATAGGTATTTGCAAGGAAAGTACCGGATTCAGAGATTTTGGAGGAGATTTCTTCACCTGACTGGTTGATTTTGTCAATTACCGATTGACTGGATTTGCCGATCTGCCTTGAGGTGTTCTGGTAAGTTTCCACCAATTCGTTCACTGAGCTGTGAATGTTCTGGTGTGCCTTGGCATTCAGCTCACTGAATGATCCGATGGCTTCACCGGCTGATGAAAGGTTTCTGACATACATTTCTGTCGCAACCGTTGCCGATGAGATATCACTGAGTCCTTTGGCTGTATTGCTTAACTCAGAAAGGCTGAATCCCACTTTTTTGATAAGCTCAGGAGTCAGATCGGTCCCTTTCAGCAGGTCATCCAGTTTTCCTTTTCCCCGGGTTTCAAGTTCATCAAATTCTGTGACTTCATAATCCTCACGCAGTTCCGGGTATACCTTCGACCATTCAGGAATTTCAAGTGGCGGTTCAAAAGCAGAGATGAAAAAGATAGTTGCTTCCGTAAGTAGACCAATGGCAAGAATTACTCCGGAATAAGGCCAGTGCTGAAGTTTGAATAAAGCACCGATAAGTACGACGGATGCACCCCAGCTATAAATGTAACCGGTTATTGCTTTTGCCCGTTTTGTTTTTAAGAGTTCACCAATGTTCATAATGGAAACAATTTATAATTTAAAATTCGTTACCAAAAGTTGAACGGACACAACGGAATCCAATAAATGATTTGGTTGTATCCTGATATTCAAAACTTCGTGTTGAAACTTGTGTAAAGTATGCAACATCCTTATAGGAACCTCCCCTGATAACTTTTCGTTTCATCACTGCCGGATCATCAGGAAGTGCATTATATTCGAAATTGGGGTTGAGATCATTGATCAGCATGTACCCTGATTCGTCATATGCAGTGCTTGTCCATTCTGCTACGTTACCCGACATGTCGTAGAGTCCAAAGTCGTTGGGATCATAACTGGCAACCCTCATGGTACTGATACCGCCATCCTCGACATAATTTCCACGCAAAGGTTTGAAGTTGGCCATAAAAACACCTTCCTTATCCCGGGTATAATAACCTCCCCAGGGATACATCGAGAATTTCTTGCCTCCCCTCGCTGCATATTCCCATTCAGTTTCTGTAGGTAAGCGATACTCCATTAGGGAAGGTTGCATTTTGCTGTCCATGTAATCGCTTTGGATTTTTGTCCTCCAGCTGCAAAATGCCCGTGCCTGCTCCCATGAAATGCCCACTACAGGATATTCATCAAAGCCAGGATGCCAAAAATACCTGGTTGCCCAGGGCTCATTGTAAGAATAGGTAAAATCCCTTATCCAGGTTAATGTATCGGGATAAACATTCACCAATTTCCTGAAAATAAAAGAAGAGCGGTTTTCAATGGCAACTTCATTTCCTTGCTGATCAAATACTGTTCCCTCGTAACGCTGGGTCTCAAAATTGTAACTGTTACTTCGACGGGCTGCCTGCTGATAATCGATCCACCAGTATTCATAGAAGAGTTTACGCGGATCAATCTCTTTCTTTCCCATGAACCTTTCATTTTCAGGAATATACATGTCCTGAAGTGCCATAACGACATCAGGATCATTCCAGTCGATTCTCTCCCTCCAAGAAATCTGGGGCCGGTCAAGGGGATTGCCTTCTCTGTCTTCAGTAATCAAGTATTCCGGATATTGTTGTCCTAGCATTTGTCTGGCAATGGAGTCGCGCACCCAATGAACGAATTGTCTGTATTCAGTATTGGTGATTTCCGTATCATCCATCCAAAAAGCATCAATGGATACAGTACGGGATGGTGTGGTTGAAGCAGCCGGATCCTGGTCGCTGGGCCCGATATTGAGGGTTCCCCTTCTGACAAACACCATACCGTATGGTGGTGTTTCGCGCCATTTTCCCTGCCGTTTGACACCGACAAGTTCACCGTTTCCATACCCACTTCCGCTTCCCGGACCAAAACAGCCGGTAAAGCTTAAGGAGGTAATGAGCACCATTAGTACAAGAAATATTCTTTTCATAGTTCAGTAAATATAGTTTTTTTACAAAAACCTTACGCTTTTATACTTTTTGTTGCGGTTCCGGTCCAGATCCAATGAATAACCCAGAAATATCTCATGGGAACCATAACCATATCTTCCTATGGCTGAGGTAACCAGATCAAACGAATATCCAACCTTTAACCCATTCATCAACTCAATTCCCATTAGCAGCGCTACCGCATCCTGGATCCTGTAAGAAACACCGCCCCATATCCTGTCGTTATAAACCAGGTTTGTATTCAAATCAACTGTCCAACCCGCAATGTCGCTTTTCATCAAAAACGATGGGCGCAACTCAAATAACGGATCTGACAGCCTGATATTGTATCCCCCCATCAGATAATAATGTCTGGCAAGGTATGTTTCAGCCAGATCGGCAAACTTGATTGCGGGTTCATTAACGTGGGTTACGGATACACCTAAATAGTATTGTGGGCCATGAAGGTATAATCCCAAACCTGCATCAAAGGCAACCTGCGATACCTCTCCCTGCGGAATCCCGGTATCTGATCCGGGCTGGGTATATATACCCTCATCATCTTCAGGCATTTCCCATTCTCCATTTGTGCCGATGTTAAAAACTCCTGCCGAAACACCAATTCCAAGTGTTCCAAATGATAACCTGGCTTTATAGGAATAGTTGAAATTTACGAGAACGTACTGATCGAATCCAATCTCATCACTGACAATATTCAATCCGATACCACTTGGAGCACCAAACAGGTCAACGGCTGCGTCAGCACTGAATACTAGTGTTTTTGAAGCTCCCGGAAAACCAGTCCATTGGTACCGGTTCAGAATAATCCCGCTGACAGCATCGTCACTTCCTGCAAACCCCGGGTTCACCCCCAGTTTGTAAAACATATTGTTGGTGTACTGCGGGTCCTGCTGTCCAAGTGCCGCTAAATTAACCAGAAAAAATATAAGTAGAAAGTAAAATGTCTTTCTCATAAACAATTATGCTCGTCAGGCTGTGCTTTTTATCAACAAAACGTAAGTGCCTGCAATTCGCCTTTGTTGATATCAGATTATTTTCACGGTTTAGCAAAGAACGCATTTAATTTTTTATTATTTTGACTGTCGTTCTGTTTTTCTGAGATATTTCAGGCATATCTCAGGGATTTCCCTGGTTATTGCCTTTCGATAGTCAGACTCATTGCAGGCAATGATCCAGCTATCTCCCTCGCCATACGATATTTCTATCCACCATCGGTTGGTGACAGGCTGATGAAAAAACACCAGTGTTTCACCATGTTCTTCCATTTCGACAAAATAACGGGTAAATGCTTCTTTGTTGATTGCCGGATCTTCCTTCCTTCGGTGTAGGGTGCCTTCCAAAAAGTACCAGATAATCTGGGCTGCCAAAGCCGTAGAGTTGCCTGATCTATCCATTTCCGGATTTACTTCAAATAATCCGAAAGCAGTAAGCCTGTTGCTAAGTCCCGCATATCTGGCAATCTGACATGCCTCCTCTGAATAGAACCCGTTAGGCGAAGGTGAATACTGGCCTTCTGCATCAGAATATCGGATACATGAGATATCAAAACTCAGGAAATGACTATTTCTCAGTATGGGCTCGGTCATTGGAAAATCATCCCTGATTCGTCCTAGTTGATGATAATCGAATGTGCTGTCTTTCAGGTATCTTAAAATGTCAGGAGGTACGTAATGGCCCTGAATGCCAAGCATATCGAGATGGAACAGTTCAGGATTCTCTTTCAGGATCCTGGTGATAAAGTTTTTTGAATCAGTGGTCTCACGGGTTGATTTTACATCTACCCTGGCATCTGCAATTGCCATTGTAAACTCCGGATTGGTCTGAAAAGCTCTGGCAATACCAATGCTTAGATCTTGTCCACCGCCCAAAATGATTGAAATAATCCCTTCCTCGTTCAAATAATCAATCACATCTCGCAACGCAAAATAGACATCATTTTCCGACCGTCCCGATTTGAGGTTTCCCAGATCGATAATTTTTAGGGAAGTGTCGAAACAACTCAGTTGATACAGATGCTTCCTGATTTCATCAGGTGCCTTGGCCGTTCCTTTATTCGGAGATTTTCTTTCGTCAGGCACGCCAATAAGCGCGATGGTATACTTCCCCGGTCCCTTGTCCCCCAATTTGATAGTATCTTTCTCAATAAAGTATCCCAGCGAATTTTTGTTGAATTTCTTCTCCGACTGAAACTGGTCAAAATCAACCGCATCAAAATAGGGTGGAAGGATCATGTGAAATGTTATATGCGTTCAAAAAGAATGTAATCTATTTCTTTTTCCTTTTGGGGGTTGATGGTGCCTTGGCTACCAGCTCCATGCATTCTTCAAAAGTGAGATCTTCTGCATTTTTGACTTTTGGCAGCCTGATATTGCTCTTCTTGTAAGTAATATATGGCCCCCACCTTCCATTCAGAATTTTTAGTTCCGGATCCTGATCAAATACACGCAGCAAAGAGTTCCGGTCTTTCTCCCTTTTTATTTCAATAAGCTCGATTGCGCGGTCGAGGTCAACCGAGTAGGGATCATCTGCTTTTGCAAGAGAAACAAATTGGTTGTTATGACGGACATATGGCCCGAATCTTCCGATCCCGACAGTGACTTTCTTGCCCTCAAATTCGCCCAGGTCGCGCGGCATTTTAAAGAGTTCAAGCGCTTCATCAAGGGATATGGTTTCGATATGTTGTCCACTTCGCAGACTTGCAAACTGTGGTTTATCCTCGTCATTGTCCTGGAGGGACTTGCCCAGCTGTGCGATAGGACCAAACCTGCCAATCTTTACATAAACCTCTTTGCCTGAAACCGGATCGGTGCCCAGTAGTCGTTCTCCTTTGGTTTTCTCTGAGTTTTTTAAGGCATTTTCAATCTTTTTATGAAACGGGTGATAAAATTCATCGATCATCTCATTCCAAACCCTGTTCCCTTCGGCGATCTCGTCGAATTCTGCCTCAACCTTGGCCGTAAAATTGTAATCCATGATTTGGTCGAAGTATTCCATCAGGAAATCTGTCACCACCATTCCTATGTCGGTTGGAAAAAGCTTGGATTTCTCTGTCCCCGTGGTTTCATTCTTGACAGATTCACGAATCTGTCCTTTGGATAATTCCAATTGAAGAAATTGACGTTCGATGCCAGGCCGGTCTTCCTTAACGACATAATTCCTGTTTTGGATGGTAGTGATAGTTGGAGCATAGGTCGATGGTCTTCCGATTCCCAACTCCTCAAGCCGTTTAACCAGTGAGGCTTCTGTGTAACGGGGTGGGCGCTGGGTAAATCTCTGAACTGCCTGTATGCCCTTTGGGTGCAATATATCTTTTGCCTTGAGCGGAGGAATAAGGTCTTCACTTCCTTGGGAACCATTTTCATCATCGGTTGATTCGAGATAAACCTTCAAAAAACCATCGAAAATGATCACTTCCCCTGTGGCAATAAACTTTTCAGGTAAGCTGGAAATATCGATCGTTACCGTGGTTTTTTCCAATTCGGCATCTGCCATTTGTGAAGCGATTGTTCGCTTCCAGATCAGGTCATAAAGTTTCTTTTCCTGGTTGGTACCGCTAATCTGTTCGTGATCGATATAGGTTGGCCTGATGGCTTCATGGGCTTCCTGTGCTCCTTTGCTTTTTGTCTTGTACTGGCGGGTTTTTACGTATTTATCACCATGCAGCTCTGATATTTTTTTTGCTGATGTGTGGATAGCCAAAGAGGAAAGGTTCACGGAGTCTGTCCTCATATAAGTTATTTTACCTGCCTCATAAAGTTTTTGTGCAACTGACATGGTCTGGCTGACCGAAAATCCAAGTTTCCGGCTGGCTTCCTGTTGAAGGGTTGAGGTGGTGAAAGGCTGTGCCGGGGTGCGGCGTGCCGGTTTCCTGGCTATTTCGCTTACTGAAAATGTTGCATTCTTGCATTGGTCCAGGAAACGATAGGCTTCTTCACGTGTATCAAATCTTTTTGATAACTCTGCTTTTAATTCCGATTGCTGGCCGTCACCATGTTTTGCGATGAAAATAGCCGTGACCCTAAAGGAAGAGACACTTTGAAAATTCATGATTTCACGTTCTCTTTCCACAATGAGTCTTACGGCAACTGACTGTACACGGCCGGCGGAAAGTGATGGCTTGACTTTTTTCCACAGAACGGGTGAAACTTCAAAGCCCACAATGCGGTCGAGCACTCTACGCGCTTGCTGGGCATTGACCAGGTTCATGTCTATGTCACGGGGATTGCTGATCGCATGAAGTATGGCATCTTTGGTAATTTCATGAAACACAATTCGCCGGGTGTGCTCCGGTTTTAAGCCAAGCACTTCCTTGAGATGCCATGCAATCGCTTCTCCTTCACGGTCCTCGTCAGAGGCTAGCCAAATCTCTGTGGCCGATTTTGCCAGCTTCTTTAATTCGGCAACCACTTTCTTCTTGTCATCCGAAATGATGTACTGGGGTTGGTAATTATTTTCAATCTCAATTCCGAAATCTTTTTTTGCCAGGTCACGAATATGTCCCATGCTTGAGGCGACCTTGAAATTGTTTCCAAGAAATTTTTCAATGGTTTTCGCCTTGGCGGGTGATTCGACAATGACCAGATTTTCCTGCATACACCTGTATCTTTTAAAAAAATTTGTGCAAAGTAAAGAAAATGGATGGCTAAGTTCAAAATTTCATGTTAAGATTTTCGTTTTCTATTTTATTGAAAATGATGTAATTGTTTAAATTGTAGCACTTAAACCAAGGATTCCTGGATCGTCAAATGGCCGTAATGGGATATTCCTGATATATTTGCCACGTAAATTAACAGGTCAATATTATGACTTTACAAAAGCCTGATTTTTCGAGATATATTAAATTTTTCTGGATTATTGTTATCTCCCTGGGTATTGCGGTTGCATTCATGTTTTTCGGCATTGCCCGGGGCTGGATGGGATTTATGCCGACATTTGAAGATCTTGAAAACCCGGAAAGTATATTGGCTTCCCAGGTAATCAGTTCTGACAATAAGTTGATGGGAACTTTTTTCAATGAGAATGAAAACAGGACCTATGTGCGATATGAAGAGATACCCCAGCATCTCATTGATGCATTGATTTCCACTGAAGATGTCAGGTTCTACCGTCATTCCGGGATTGATTTACGGGGTCTTCTCAGGGTTGCAAAGGGTGTTCTTACAGGCGATACCAGTTCGGGTGGAGGAAGTACAATCTCACAACAACTTGCCAAGATGTTGTTCCCTCGCGAAAAGAATTCAGGTGCGGTAAAATTTATATTCAGGAAATTCCGGGAGTGGATTATTGCCATCAAACTCGAAAGAAGTTATACAAAAGAAGAGATCCTCACCATGTATCTCAATAAATATGACTTTCTGAACCTTGCAGTTGGCATTAAGACAGCCTCAAACGTCTATTTCAATTGTGAGCCTGATTCATTGAAATTGCATCAGGCTGCCATGTTGGTAGGGATGGCAAAAAACAGCTCTCTCTATAATCCGGTAAGGCGTGATGAACTGACATTACAGCGCAGGAATGTTGTCCTATCACAAATGCATAAGTATGGATACCTGACCAGGGCTGAATTTGATTCAGTCAAATCTTTACCTCTCGATCTCGATTACCACAGGGTTGACTTTAAAAGGGGACTGGCTCCTTATTTCAGGGAGTATCTGCGGACCACCATGCGTGCATCCAAGCCTGACCGTTCAAAGTATGCTTCATGGCAAGAGCAGATTTTCAAGGAGGATTCAACAGAGTGGGTTGAGAATCCCTTATATGGTTGGGTACATAAGAATAAGAAGGCTGACGGATCTACATATGATATATATCGCGACGGACTGAAAATATATACCACGATTGACTCCAGGATGCAACGGTATGCTGAAGAGGCACTTACAAAACATTTACGGGAGAATCTCCAGCCTTTGTTTGACCGACGTGTCAAATCATTGCGCAATCCTCCTTTCTCGAATAATATGTCGGCTGCCGAAACAGATGAATTGATAGACCGTTCAATCAGGCAAACAGAAAGATACAGGGTGTTGAGGGAATCCGGCAAGAACTTCGGCGAAATACGGGAGGAGTTCAAAAAGCCCGTGGAAATGACAATTTTCTCCTGGACCGGAGAAATCGATACGCTGATGTCGCCTATTGATTCCATCAAGTGGTATCTAAGGTTTTTCAGGTCTTCATTTATGGCACTTGAAAACGGAACCGGCAAGGTGAAGGCTTATGTGGGTGGCCCTAGTTATGAATATTTCATGTATGACATGGTGAAGGGTGGAAAACGACAGGTCGGTTCAACAGTCAAGCCATTCTTGTACACACTCGCCATGCAAAATGGTTTTACGCCTTGTACCAAGGTACCTTACGTCCGCCAGCAATTTATCCTGTTTGACGGATCAGTCTGGGAACCCAGGGATGCCAGCGATGATGCCGAAAATTATGGAAGAATGGTAACATTGAAGTGGGGGCTTGCCAACTCAAAGAACATGATTTCAGCTTGGGTCATGAAGCAGTTTAATCCTCAGGCAGTGACCGAGATTATGCGGAAGTTGGGTGTTTACTCTCCTATCGATGCCGTTCCTTCCATGTTTCTTGGCACTTCTGACATTACCTTATATGAAATGGTTGGGGCATTTTCCACGTATGCAAATAAAGGAGTCTATATCAAACCCTATTTTGTGACTCATATCGAGGATAGGCATGGGAATGTGATCGCCAGTTTTGTGCCACAACGCCATGAAGCCATTGATGAAAACACAGCTTACCTGATGATTAACCTAATGCAGGGAGTTGTAGACAATGGAACCGGTGGGCGATTGAGAAGCAGGGAGGGCTATGGCAGGTTTACCATGCCAATTGCCGGAAAAACCGGAACCACCCAGAACCATTCAGATGGCTGGTTTATTGGGGTAACGCCGCAACTTTCTGCTGGCGTATGGACCGGGGCTGACCTTAGAAGCATACATTTCGCCGATATTTCGACTGGCCAGGGTGCGAATATGGCGCTACCCGTATGGGGATATTTCATGAAAAGTGTATTGGCTGATCCTGAGTTAGGAATTTCCCAGGATGTACAATTTGAACGTCCGCTCAATTTTGATGTAAATCTTGATTGCAGTGTTGAACCTGATACTGGATCATCAACTGATGAGGAGGATTTCTTTTGAGAATTGTTTTATGCCCGATTTTTCATCGTGGCAGGGTATTTATTATTGGAAGACTTTTGTGGGAGGTTTAATCAGGATTGTGTCATAGAATCAGTAAAATCGCTAAAAGGGTAATCAGCAATATGAGTAGCGTAAACTGATTTCGAAGTGATAATCCAAGCAAAATCAGAATCTCAACTTCCTCGTTACAAGTGCTGAAAAGCTCAATTTCACCTTTATCTCTGGTAATAAATTCATAGGATGTAAAGGTCACGATTTCAGCACCATTAAATTTCCATGTCCACTTCGATTGCCAGAAGTTTTTCATTTCCAGCTCAAAACGTTTCCCGTTGATGACGATGTCAGTCATTGGATTAAAAGGGTTTACATTGATTCTACCCAATGGGGCCTGATCCTTTCCATCCAATATTTCGATTCGGGAACTGAATTGGTCCTTAGATAAATAGAACTGCTTCCCATTAAATAATGCTTGCGCCTTATTGCTGAGCAGATGGTGCCAACGGATAGAGCCAATTGGTTCGTTGCCCCGGCTAATGACCAATTCAGATCCAAGAATTTTCTTATTCCATTGAAGCTTTTCCATACTGCATGTGATACAAAATGCTAAAGTTAATATATCCGGTTCTGGTTATGATGGATTCTGTGATTTTTTTATGAGTTCCTTGGTTGATAGCAATCCACAGGCAGCATATATATCCTGTCCCCTTGAAGCTCGAATGGTTGTCAGGATTCCTTTGGAATTGAGTTTATCCTTGAAAGATAATATGGTTTCATCATTACTTCCCTGGAGTGGGGTGCCCGGTATGGGGTGAAAACGGATCAGGTTGATCCGACATTTGATGCCATTCAAGAGCCGGGATAGCTCCTGGACATGTTTTGGTGTATCATTCAGTCCCTGAAACATGATATATTCGAAAGAGACCCGTCGTTGCTTTGTGAAGTCCCATTTTTTTATTTCGTTGATGACGTCGGCAATAGGGTAGGCTACCTGTACTGGCATCAGGGTGCGTCGTTCATCATCGAATGGGGTGTGAAGGCTCACGGCGAGGTGAGCTTCACTCTTTTCGAGAAAGGTAACCATTCCTGGAATGATTCCTATGGTTGAGACGGTAATCCTTCTGGGACTCATGGCATAACCCCATTCCGATGTGAGAATTTCTAGGCTCTTTAAAACTTCATCCAGGTTATCGAAGGGTTCTCCCATACCCATATATACAATATTTGAAACCTGTCCGGCTTCATCGATGCTTCGTATCTGGTTAACAATCTCTCCAGCCGTGAGTTGTCCCTGAAATCCTTGTTTCCCGGTCATGCAGAACAGACATCCCATTTTACAACCTACCTGTGAACTGACACAAACGGTGATTCTCTCGTTTTCGGGAATCATTGCCGTTTCGATGAATTTACCGCCTGCTGCCGGGAAAAGATATTTTCGGGTACCATCAATACTTGACTGGATCTTCTTTGGAACCATTACACCTACTGAGAAATGGTCAGTCAAAAACTGCCTTCCTTTTTTTGAAAGGTTTGTCATTTCTTCAAATGATGATGCATTCTTCTTGTATAGCCAGTCGGCAAGTTGTGTGGCAGTATAACCTGGAAGGCCCGCTTCACTGACTATCATCCTGAGTTCAGTCAGTGTTTTCCCGAAAATCGGTGGTATTAAAGGGGTTGTGATATCTGCTGTCATAAAGCGATTTTAACTGTGAAAGTTTTTTGGTGATATTCAGAAATAGATTTCTGCCATGATGTTTTCAAAGGGAATCCCTCTTTCAATCAGCAAATCCCTGACATCGACCACCATCAAAGCTTTGCCACAAAGGTAATACTTTATGTTGGTCGGTAGTTCATCAAGAGCTGACAGCCAATCGGTCACCCTGCCATAAAATGATCCCGGGACTTCCTCTCCTGAACAACAAGTCATGTAATGTTCACCCATTACCGAGCGAATTTCCTTTTGGAAATAGAATTGTGATTCACTCCTGACTCCATGAATAAGACGGCATTTGTTGCCAAGTCCTGATCTTATCATACTGTAGAAGGGAGCAATTCCCGTTCCTGTAGAAATCCACCACTCCGACTGTCCACTACTGATAAACCCTCCATAGGGTGCCGAAACCAAAAGGTTATCGCCTGGCCTGAGCCTGGCCATTTTTGGTGTTAACAGTCCTCCTTCCTTTATATTGAAAAGAATGCTGGTTTCTGGGTCCAAATTCCCGCTGCAAATACTGTAAATACGTGGGGGGTTGTTTTCGTCCAGCGATACTTTAATGACCTGTCCGGCCAGAAAGTCATGTGTCCTTTGGTATGACAAGTAATATACACCCGGGGCAATTTCCTTGTTTGAGGTAATTGTCACTCTTAAAAGTTGCGATGAATCTTCTGATTTTTTTATCATGGAAACAATCATTGTAATTTGTGATTCACGATATCATGGAATTCTGTTGGGTTCTCTCCCTGAATGCATGTTGAATCCTTTTTCCTAAAATGAGTTTATACTTTTCCGGAGATTAGAAACATATCAAAACCCATTAGGTTTATTCAATGAATATAAGTGTTTTTTATTTATTACATTTCGCATAAAAGATAGTTATTTCGGTTTGTAGACTTACTTCATAAAAAAATTAAAAAGAATATTGTTTACAGGAAATAATTTTCATAACTTTGAGTCAGATATTTTCCTTATGGATACATTATTTAAGAACAGTGGACAAAGTCAGGGTGTAGAACTGAAAAAGATTGGTCACAAAAAGCAGATCATTCGGTCAATTTATTTTAAGGGGCCGGTGTCCAGTGCTGAATTATCAAGGCATCTGCCATTAAGCACCCCTAAAATCAACAGTTTGTTACAGGAACTTATTACGGAGGGTTTTTTGAAAGAGTTGGGCCATGGCGATTCAAGCGGAGGAAGACGACCGGCGATATATGGATTGATTGAAGAGAGTTTTTATCTCATTGGGATCACCATCAATATACACCGAACGATTGTCAGTGTTTTTAATGCCTGTAACCAGGAGATCAGCGGACCTCATTTTGTCGAGGTACCGATGAAAAAGAACATCAGAATGTTTGATGAGATTTTTGATGAGGTGAAGGTGATTTTGCAGAATCTGAAGATAGACCAGGAAAAAATTATCGGAGTGGGTATTGAGATGCCGGGATTGGTTAACCAGGAAAGCTGGATGAATAAAACGTATTTCCCGGATGTACGGAACCTAAATGAATATATTGCAGGAGTATTTGGCTTTCCGGTATTTTTTGACAACGATGCCAGGATCAGGACTTTTGCTGAACAGCAGTTTGGCCTTGCCCAAGGCAGGCAAAATGTATTGATGGTCCATGCTGACTGGGGTATTGGATTGGGCTTAATTCTAAATGGTCAGCTCTACTCAGGCAAGTCAGGTTTTTCAGGTGAATTCGGACATATCCCGATGATGGAGAATGGAGAGCTTTGCCATTGCGGGAAGAGAGGCTGTCTGGAGGCCATTGCATCTGTTGCCGCCATATCGCGTAAAGCCCGTCATGGCATGGAAGGAGGAATCCCGTCGTTGTTGATGAAGATGGCAGAAAATGACCTGAATAAGATCGATACCAATTTGGTAATCCATGCAGCCAGACAGGGTGACCAGTTTTCCATTTCACTTCTGACAGAAGTTGGACACTGGCTTGGGAAAGGTATAACATATCTCATACAAGTTATTAATCCAGAGTTGATTATCATTGGAGGGAAATTGGCAGAGGCCGGACAGTTTTTCGAAGCGCCCCTTCGCCAGGCTATTACCACTTATACAAATCCAGATATATCAGGCGAGACCGAAATATCTTTTTCAATCATGGGGGTGAAAGCTGGTCCGATTGGTGCCGCAGCTTTCGCCATTGATCAATTGTCGCAATAAAAAATAAAATTATTATCCAGATGAAAACAAATTTCACCAATGTTGAAGAGGCATTCTATAAAGAATCAGGAAGTTATCAGATTTCTTCAGTAACTCCTTATTTACTTGTGGATAATTTCCCAAAACTGGGTTTATTGTCTGCCCTAAGTTTTCTGGAATGGGCAAGTCAGAACCCAAATGGGGTTGCTTGTTTGCCAGTTGGTAAAACTGCTATGCATTTTCTCAACAACACGCATCTTTTGCTCGATAACTGGGATAATGAAAAGGGAAAGGCAATCCGCGAAAAGTATGGATTGGTTGGTGTCGCAAAACCTGATCTTGGAGGAATCCATCTTGTTCAGGCAGGAGAGTTTTACCCAATAAGCTCAGAGCAACACAACAGTTTGTGGAATTTCATATATAACTATTATATAAAAGGATTTGGCTTTGATGAAAATAAGGCTTTGCTAATCAATTCTGATAAGATAGAGTTGGCTGAAGGAAAGCATTTCAGGGAGGTTTTCCCCGATTACACCATTGATCTTTCTCTTCGTTACCGAGAGGCCAAAACCCAGAAAGAGAAACTGCAGCAGGAATCAATTTTCAGGATCGATAACTGGTGCGATCGCTATGAGCATGCCATTCGTGACCTGGGTGGAATCGGCTTTTATTTGGGAGGGATCGGACCTGATGGCCATGTCGCTTTTAATATAAGGGGAGTAAACCACCATTCACCCAGTCGTTTGGCCCAAACCAATTTTGAAACCCAGGCGGTAACGGCAGGAGACTTGGGGGGCATTGAAGTTTCGAGGGCCCGATTGGTAATAACCATTGGATTGGGAACCCTGACTTTCAATCCCGACAATAAGGCAATTATTTATGCCGCAGGGGAAGCCATTGCTGATGTGATTCGTGATTCGGTCCAGAGTGAACCTTGTAACATGTATCCTGCAACTGCGTTGCAGGAGCTTCCAAATGCAAGGTTTTATCTTACCCAGGGTGCTGCAGTGAAACTGAATGACAGTATTGACAGGTATTATTTTGACACTCCCTGGAATCATCAAAAGACTGAAAGGGCTGTGATCGAGCTTTGCAAGAATATTAACAAGTTTGGCCATAAATTGACTCTTGACGAGCTGAAAGACGATAAGTACTGCCGACATATCCCGGGATTAAATGCAAATACGGTACAATCTGTCATCGACTCAATTACGGCAAAGATCAGGAAAGGGATGCGGCATGAAACCAATCAGGTGTATTATCATACCGGTCCTCATCATGACGATATCATGCTGGGAATCATGCCTGTGACCAACCGTCAAAGCAGGGACGGATCCAATGAAATGCATTTCTCCGTATTAACCTCCGGCTTTACGGCTGTCACCAATAGCTTTATGCTTGACCTGCTCAGGGATACGCTACAATTGATCAGCATCGGGAAGATCGAAATGATATATTTCCCCGATTTTTTTGATAAAGGATATATGTACAAATGGGATAAGGATGTTTATCACTATCTCGATAATATCGCAGCCAAAAATGAGGAAGGAAAACGTCGTGGGGTTTGTCACCGTTTGGTGCGATCCATGGTGGGAATTTGGAACTTGAAAAATGTTGAAGAGCTTTTGGCGGCCATTGAAGATACTATACAGGTATTGCAAAACAGTTACGATGGTTCCAAAAATCCCCCAAAAATCCAGTTGCTGAAAGGGATGATCAGGGAATATGAAGAAGAGTTGGTATGGGCCCATTACGGCATTGCCGTCAAGAATGTACATCATCTTCGACTTGGATTCTATCAGGGTGATGTATTTGGGGCCGGTCCTAATTTTGAAAGGGATGTACTGCCAATTCTTGAGGAATTCAGAAAGTATAAACCGACCGTGATCAGTCTGGCAATGGATCCCGAAGGGAGTGGTCCTGATACACATTATAAAGTTCTCCAGTCAATTGCGGCTGCGGTTAAGGAGTGGTCGAAAGAGACCGATTTGTCGCATTTGCGGGTCATCGGTTATCGCAACGTTTGGTTCCGATATAACCCATGGGATGTTGAGGTGATTGTCCCTGTTTCAATGAACTCACTGGCCACGCTCGATAAATCTTTTACCGATTGCTATCTCACGCAGGTTAATGCTTCTTTCCCCAGCTATCAGCTTGACGGAAAATTCAGCGATCTGACACAAAGAGTATGGTTCGAACAACATCGGCAAATACAATTCCTGTTAGGTAAAAACTTCTTTTATGAAAACGACCATCCACTGTTGAGGGCAACACATGGATTAGTCTATATGCGCGAACTGAATGTCGAAGAATTCCTTAGTGAGGCCATGAATCTCGGAAAATCGGTAGAAGGACTGTTGTAATGATTATTTGCAGAGGTACGAATTTGGCGCAAAAGCAAAAATATTGGTTTTACCTGACCTTAAGGATTGAAAGATAAATGTATATTTGAATTCGGCGTTATGCGCTATTCACTAAACTAATTTATCGCTGGCATGAAGATTATTGGCGTTGATGTAGGTGGCACAAAAATAAGTGCCGGTCTTGTGGTTGATAATAAAATAGTTCGGCAGTCAACTATTGACACGCCTTTTGACAGGCCTCAGCTTGAAGTCGTGAATGCCTTGTATCAGGCCGTTGATGAGGTATTTGATGCGGATGTAACGGGTATTGGAATTGGGGTTCCGGGCTTGGTTGACCTTGACGAAAAACGGGTTATCGATGTGGTCAATATTCCCAGTTGGGATTCGGTTCCGCTTTTTGATCTTGTATCTGATTATTTTAACAAGCCGGTATTCGTTAATAATGACGCCAACTGTTTTGCCGTTGGAGAAAAGTATTTTGGCAAGGGTAAACCATTCAACAATTTTGTTGGACTGACTATCGGCACAGGCATGGGAGCCGGAATTATCATCCACGGACATCTTTATTCAGGAAGATTATGTGGTGCAGGTGAATTTGGGAGTATTTTTCAAAAGGACCGCAATGTAGAAGCATTTGCTTCCGGACAATTTTTCAAGGATAAGGGCCTGGATGGAAAGGTTATCTATAAACGGGCATCCATTGGAGATCCGGTTGCCTTACGGTTATTTGAGGAACTTGGTGCACATATAGGCAGAGCCATCTCAAACATTTTATTTGCTTTGGCACCTGAAGCCATTATACTGGGGGGATCGGTAAGTGAATCCTACAAGTATTTTGGCGATGCCATGCATGAATTTCTGGAAGAAAACTTCCCGTATCAACGGTTATATAACCAATTGGTGATTGAAGTTTCTAATGTGGAGAACATGGCTATCCTGGGAGCCTCATCCCTGGTTTTGGATGCACAATGATTAATAAAATTCAGGAGGCTGGTTTTGGCAAGCCTCCTGAATTTTCTGTGACATTTTGCTAAAAAACAGAACGGAATTTTTCATCAGGTCAAAAGAAACCTGACAATGATCATTGATTTCCCCATAAAAAACATCATTTCTTTAACCTGAATTTCCTTCATTTAGTCATTCGGGTATATTTTATTCAAATTATAACTGAGATTTTCAGATATCCCAGCCATTTCTGTTTGTTTCATATGTCTTGATATACAGGATTATAATAAACTTTATAAATCGTGTGCAATCATCCTTTGTAAAAAATTTTAATTATTTAACAATAAGATATTGCAGATGTTTTTCCTTTTCTATATTTGTTAATAAATATTAAATGATTTTCTGGAGAGAGGAGAGGAGGCCTTTCATACGGAATATCAAGGGAAAGTATTGTATAAATGATTAATTACTAATTTAAAACTGTTTCTATGAAAAAAGTTGTTCTGTTATTCTCATGCTTTTTTCTTTTGGGAGTATTGGGAGTAGTTGGTCAGACGAGGTCTATCACCGGGAAGGTGGTATCGTCGGATGACAATTCCCCTATCCCAGGAGTATCAGTATCTGTCAAGGGCACCACCATCGGTACCGTGACTAACCTTGAAGGTGTGTATACCTTGCAGGTACCTCAGACAGCCAATGCTTTGATGTTCAGCTTTGTTGGATATCGCACCATGGAGGTAGCCATTGACGGTCGCAGTAACGTTGACGTTGTACTTCCTGTTGACGTCTTTTCCGTCGATGAGGTCGTTGTTGTCGGTTATGGTGTCCAGAAAAAGAGAGAGGTTACAGGTGCCATTTCCCAGGTGAAGGGTGATGACATCGCTACCCTGGCCACCCCAAGTTTTGAATCACAGCTGGCCGGTCGTGCTGCAGGTGTTCAGATTACTTCCCAGTCTGGCGTACTTGGATCAACTCCCCGTATCCGTATTCGTGGTGTCAGCTCCATTACTTCCGGAACTTATCCTCTGATCGTGGTGGATGGTGTGCCAGTTGCTACCGGAGGACTTGGAGGTTATGCCTCAAACAACGCACTGACTGACATTAACCCTGCCGACATTGAATCTGTCGAGATCCTGAAGGATGGTTCCGCAACTGCAATCTACGGTTCGCGTGCAGCCAACGGGGTTATGCTGATCACAACCAAGCGTGGAACTAAAGGAATGTTTAAGGTTACCTATAATAACTATGTTGGCTATGCCCAGCCCGTCAGGTTGTTTGACCTTCTGAATGCCCAGGAATTTATCGAAATTGCCAACGAAAAGCTAACCAACCGTAATCAGGCTCCTCTTGCCGTTGATGGTGGTGTGGATACCGACTGGCAGAGGGCAGTATTAAGGAGCAATGCCTTCCAGCAGGATCATAACCTGTCTCTTTCCGGAGCTTCTGATGTTAGCAGCTATTATTTCTCATTGGGTTATACTACCCAGGAAGGGGTAAGTAAACCTAACGAAATGTCCCGTTATTCTGCCAGGGCGAATGTTGACCAGAAACTCAACCGTTGGTTGACTATCGGTGCCAATATCGGGGTTACCCAGACCAATTATTTTGGTATGAATACCGGTGAAAACTCTTTGTCTGGTAATATCTTTTCTGCAATTCGCCAGCTGCCGAATACACCAATTTACAATCCGGAGCATCCAACAGGATATAACATCGACTTTGTGTCTCCTGGTCTTGTAGGTCGTTGGAAAAACGGCACCACCATTGGCGATAACCTCCCGAACATTGTTTACACTTTAGACAAAAACGTATATAAAACCAAGAACCTCAGGACCATGGGTACTGCATTTGCTTCGGCTGACATCATGCCATGGTTGAATTTCCGCACACAGATTGGTGTGGATACCAACGGTTCTGAAGGCTTGCTGTATTGGAACCCGTTGCATGGTGACGGCCAAAGTGTAAAGGGACGTGTACATAATATGTATGATGCCTACACCCGCTGGAACTGGCAGAATATACTCTCGTTCAACAAGACTTTTGCCGAAGTTCACAACGTAAGTGCAGTTTTGGTGAACGAATTCCAGAAGCAGCGTTACAACTGGTTTGAAGCCATTGGTACCGACCTTTCGAACGAATTCTTCCAGCACAACCTGATATCCGGATCTTATGGTACCGCTAACTCAGGTGGTTCTCTGTCTGAAAACGGTTTCATATCTTATGCCGGTAGGGTAAACTATAACTTTAACGAAAAGTATTTTATCCAGGCCTCTGTTCGTTATGATGGTATCTCTTCACTTCCGGATGCCAATAAGTTCGGTATCTTCCCTGGTGGTTCGGTGGGTTGGAACATTGCCCGTGAATCATTCATGGATGGCATTCGCGATGTCATTTCTGACTTCAAGGTAAGAGCATCCTACGCTGAGGTTGGTAACGTTTCTATCGGTAACTATCCTTATGCCGGGCTCTATGGGGCAGCAAAATATGGTGACAACAACGGTATCGCATTCGCCCAGATGGGTAATGATGCCTTGAAATGGGAAACCAGCAAGAAATTGGATGTTGGTTTTGATGCCATGTTTATGGAAGGTAAATATAAATTCTCATTCGACTATTTCCAGAATGACCAGGATGGCTTGATTCTGGCAGCACCGACACCACCTTCATTAGGTATTCCCGGTAACTCCGTGAACAAGAACGTGGGTGCCTTAAAGAACTGGGGGTATGAATTTGCCGGAGAAGCAGTATTGGTTCAGAAAGCCAATCTGACCTGGAGCATCGATGCCAACCTGACGCTTGCTGACAATGAAGTATTGTCTCTCGTCGAAGGACAGGAACAGATCCTTCCCGATAACTATACCATCATTAAGATTGGTGAATCAATCCGTGCCATTTATGGTTATGATTATGTAGGTGTGAATAAAGCCAATGGTAACCCAATTTACAGAAAAAGTGATGGTAGCATGGTACAAGGTAATATTCCTACATCTCTTTACGGGGTTTATGATCCTGCCAATCCTGCCGATGTTTCAAAAGCAGCATCATTAAGCAGTGCAACGGATAAAATCATTTTTGGACCTTCTTTGCCGACCTTCTTTGGTGCCGTTAACAGCAAATTGTTCTGGAATGGATTTGACTTTAACGTCATGTTCCGCTTCAGTGGCGGTAATTATGTCATGAACCGCACCCGCGACGACTTATTACAGCACTCGTTCACCAATAGCAGCCGCGAAATCCTTGGCCGCTGGAAAAGTGAATCTGAGCCGGGTGATGGATGGACTCCAAAACTTTGGTCTCAGGGTGGTAACTTTATCAACATTTCCAACCAGACTAACGGACGTTTTGTTGAGAAGGGTGACTTCCTGAAACTTCAGAACGTTGTAATTGGTTATACAATTCCAAAATCGCTGCTTAGTCGTGTCGGAATCGAAAACCTGAGAGTCTTTGCCCAAGGACAGGACCTCTGGATGTCGACCAAATACACCGGCATCGACCCGGAAATGGAATCCAACGGTGTTGACTTTAACGGGACCCCCCGTCAGCGTGTGATTACAATGGGTCTTAACCTGACTTTATAGTTGAATTTTATAAAGACATACATATGAAAAGAGTAAATTCCTTTTTGAAAAGAATACATAAGTTGGTGCTGATACCAATCATAGCTGTTGCATTGGTCATTGGCTCCTGTGAAGAGATCATCGAACTCGATCCCTATTCATCGGTATCTGAAACAACCGCATTTACGACTCCCGATCTCATCGAATTGTCAGTCGTTGGTATGTACAATGCTGCACAGCGAGGTTATTCTGGAAACAACCTCAGGGGATATCCATTCGGGGCCGCATTCGTCCAGCAGGGTGACAATCGTGGTGAGGATGCCATCAACCTTCAGGCGTTCTACCGTTTTACCTATGAAGGTACCTATGATCCAACCACTGCCAATAATGTTTGGTACTGGAGTGATACTTACCGTTTGATTAACCGCTGTAACATTATCATTGATGGTGTCAGGAAGGCTGGTGAAACTGGTGTGATTACCGCTGATAAGGCAAAAGTTTATGAAGGAGAAGCCCGGCTTCTCAGGGCTGCGGCTTATCATGATCTTCTTGTGATGTTTGCACGTCCGTATAAACATACCGCTAACGCATCCCATCCTGGTGTACCTTACCATGATACTCCTATAACCACTCAGGCCGCTATCGATGCCGGACTTCAGAAGGGTAGGGAAACCGTAGGCTTTGTATATGGAAAAATCCTTGAGGATCTTAATTATGCAGAAGGAAACCTTCCAAATAAAGCTGGCAGAACCGGTAATGCAAAAATTACCAGGGGAACCAAGGGTGCTGCTGTCGCATACAAGGTTCGGGTATATCAGCATATGTGGGACATGAACAATGTCATCACTGAAGGATTGAAGCTGATCAGCCTCAATGAATATTCCCTGGGTGCTGAGCCTTGGTCTTGTTTCGCCGCCAACTATACCAACAACGAGTACATTTATGGTATGGAAAACTCGGCTACCAATAATCCTGGCGTAAATGCCGCTTTGGCTTCACAGTACAAAAGAAGACAACTGGTAGCCATGAGTCCGATCATCTGGAGGAATTCATACTGGAGAACTGATGATAAACGCCGTTCTGAGGGGAATATGGTCTTGATCCGGAAAAATGCTTCAGGTGTTGTAACTGGAATCTTTACTGAAAAGTATAAGGATGATACCAATTATTCTGATGCTTCCCCCATGATGCGTTATGCTGAGGTGTTATTGAATATTGCTGAGGCATATGCAAGAAACAATAACGTGGATGAAGGCCTGAAGTATCTGAATATGGTTCGTGACAGGGCTCTGGCAGATAAGGCATCGCAAAGTTATAAGGCATCTGATTTTGCCGATAATGTAGCCTTGCTGAAAGCAATTCTTGCTGAAAGGCGTATTGAGCTTGTGATGGAAGGACGTCGCTGGCCTGATATCCACCGCCTGCAACAGTGCCCGCACTTCCCGATTAACGGTATTCCTGCAAAGTTAGCCAATGCCGACCCGGTAGCTGCTGGTGCTTATGAGTTGGGAAATGAGTACAGCGGGCCTTATGGCGTCGTGGCACTTCCTTATGATAATTTCAAGTTTGTATGGCCTATTCCGCTGGAAGAATTAAATGCCAATCCGGTTCTTAAAGACCAACAGAATCCCGGATACTAACAGATTTATGAAGAAAATTGAAAAAAGGCTGCCCTTTCTGGGCGGCCTTTTTCTTGATGTTTTCAGAAGTAAATATTCATCCCCGTCAACATAGTGGTTCCTGGCATCGGATAGCCGTATTGGAGCTGATAATCTTGATTGAGAAGGTTTTCTCCGGAAACAAACAAGGTAATCTGTTGGGCTGGACGGTAGCTGATTTTTCCTGTAAGATTGGTAAAGCTTTCACTCACCATTTCATTGGCTGGCAGAACCTTGGTGTACAAGTCACCTACAGTCTGCAATGAAGATATCACCTCAAATTTCCCCAACCGGTATTGTCCTCCCAGCATAAACTGATTCCCGGGGGCTCCTACTTTAGGCGTTTCCATGTCTACAAAACTATAGCCAAGGTACATGGACAGGTTGTCGGTTATTCTGTATCTGGCATCCACTTCAAAACCGGTATGGTAGAATGAGCCTGAGTTCATGTTGATGACTGGAGGGGGAGTATTGGGATTGGGGACCACCATGATCAGGTTGTCTCCATCAATGGCGTATACGGTGATGGAAGCATTTCCACGGCCCTGGGCGAAATCCTGGATGTAGGAGAGTTCATAATTCCATAGCTCTTCAGGTTTCAGGGAGGCATTTGCCGGCGGAAATAAATATAGCTCCCTGACAGTGGGATTTCTAAATCCCTTTGATATGGATGCTTTTACCGTCGAATGGATGCCTGTATTGTAAGCTGCTCCTGTCTGTGGAACCCAGGTGCCTCCAAACACTGAATGATGATCATATCTTAGTCCGGCATTCAATGTAAGCCGGCCGAAAAATCTCTGCTGAACAAACACATATCCTCCCAATTCATTGACATTGATCCACTCTCCGCTACGGTTGCCTAAAGAAGGGGCCTCACCCCGGCCACCATATTTCTTAATGTCGGCTCCCAAACTGATGAGGTTATTGCTAAACAGTTGCAATCCCTGAAAAAGGCTGATGCCCATATTTTCGTCTTTCGACTTCCATCCATCATAAATCGAATGATCGCCTGTCATATAGTATCCTTTCAAACCTCCTTCCGACTTTTCGAAATGATTTGACAGGGTGAAGTATGCATTGCTTCTCTGAATATCCACCCATTGGCTATTGTTGTCAAATGCCGAAGGATTGGGCGCATAAATGGATCCCGGGTCGTAAGCCTTGAAACTGCTGTGACTCACATTGCCATCGACTGCGAAATGGTCATTTAGCCTGTATCCAACCCTCAGATATCCGTTATCGATGTTAAAAGCTGAATTTGGACGATCCCCATCTGTCTGGTCATGATTATAGGATGCAGTCACATCCAATCTTCCCTTTTTAAATCCTGTAGAAGCCGTATATTTTTGTGTATTAAAAGAACCATACATGATCCTTCCCCTGAAATCAAAACCTTCATCTTTCTGTCGTCGTGTGATGAGGTTAATCGCGCCCCCCATGGCATTGGTGCCATATAATATGGATGCGGGTCCTTTAACAACCTCCACCTTTTCAATATCAGTCGAAACATAGGTATCGGGCAGCGCATGGCCCATCATTCCCATGAATTGTGGCTGGCCGTCAATCAGCAGCAACACCGGGAAAGAAGCATCACTGCCTCCTACTCCCCGGATACTGATCTTGCCTGCAGATCCTCCCGCAAGGCCAAATCCTGTTACTCCCCGTTCTGTAACGAACACGCCGGGGATCTGGCCGCTGATGACCGGAAGAATATTTGATTCGGTGCTTTGACCGATTTGCCGTGAATTGATCACCGAAACGTTCATGGGGGCGATGTCCCTGTGCATACCTGTTTTACTGGCTGTTACCACGATTTGCTCCTGATGGTATATCTCGGGCTCAAGGCCAATTTCCAACCTGAGGGTTGACATTCCTTCCGCAAACGTTACATCCTTTCTTTGATGATGATACCCTACATGCCTGAATTCAAGTGTGTGCTTCCCGGCTTCCAATGACAGCATGAAGTTTCCTTCCTGATCGGTGACCGCTCCCTTACCACTTTTCATTACCACAACAGCAACGTCCGATAATGCCACTCCCGTAGAGCGATCGGTTACTTTGCCCGTAATGATTTGGCTATTGGCTATTCCAGCCGATAAAATCAATGACAGAAACCCTACTGTCAATCTGTTCATAAGTTTAAATCGTGTCATTATTTTTAAAAAAAGTGTTACGCAATATATAAAAAAATTACTCAGCCTTCGACATAACCAATTTTCCATGTTGTATACCCTTGACACTGATAAGTTTATCGGAAAGTTCGGTGAGCTGGTAGGATGGCCCCTTGACAGCGATGATTTCCATGCAGTTCTGGTCTGAGACCCTGAAAAACTGGGCGGCTAGAACGTATTTTCTGTATTCTGCCTGGATTTCCGCTGATCGGGACCTGATATCATTTCGGCTGTATTGGTAAACCAAGGTGATTGCTCCTGCCACCATATTGTCGCATTTCCACTTCTTTTCAACCAGGTTCTTTTCAACCAGGTATCTTATGGCTTGGGAACGGTTGGAGAACTGATTTTCAATCACGTATTCATCCAGGGCTTTCAGTAGCTCTTCATCCAGGGATACTCCAAAACGTGTAACCGACATGTCTGATTTTTTAATGGTAAGTTCCTAAAAATACAAAAATGGATGAATGTGTGTACTCGTCCAACGAATCAGCTGTTTATTTTCATTTTTAGGTTGCTTTTGTATGATAGGAAATGGTTGTATCTTTTAGCCAATAAATTTAATCATATGGCTACCATAAAAACCATTTATCTGGGTGACCTGAGGACAGAGAATACCCATATACAATCAGGCAATAAGGTTATTTCCGATGCCCCACTTGACAACCGCGGTAGGGGGGAATTCTTTTCTCCGACAGACCTTCTGGCAACTGCCTTGGGAAGTTGTATCATGACCATCATGGGAATCAAGGCCCGCGATCATGACATTGACATCACTGGCACTGAGGTGGAAGTAACAAAGATCATGGCATCTGATCCGCGTCGTGTGGCAGAAGTGGTGGTTGAATTCAATTTTCCACGCAGACACTATCCTGATGCATCAAAGAGATTGATCGAGTCAGTGGCCGGAATCAGCCCGGTTCCACTCAGTCTGCATCCCGAATTGAAGCAAACCATCCTTTTCAACTGGAGGGATCCTGAATAAAAAGGGGGGGTCAGTCCTGTTTGACAGCCCCGAACGTATATTTGTCCTTGTCAGTTTGAATTCTGACCAAATACTGTCCTTTCGGTAGTTGCCTTGTAGAAATTTCAGAGACAACTTCTGAACTCAGGACAATTCTACCATTCATGTCAATCATCTCTACCAATTGTAAAACATCCCCAGTGCGAATTTTTATGTACAGACGTTCCGAAAATGGATTGGGATATATTTCAGGTTGAAACCCTATCCCAATTAGGTCTGCCTGTGAGATGGACGATACTTTTTTGAGTATCCATAAATCCGGATCAATTTCAATACGGGTGACATCGAATCCCGGATCGAGCAAGAATTCCTGCCCGCTGAAGGTGTTCATCAATCTGAAATCAACAGAGTCACCTGCTTGGGGACCATAGATGCGCACCGGAACCGGCATTTCAAAAAAGCTGACCGATGGATGGGAGGTAAGCTGATGGAGTTTCAGAAGAATTTTATTTTTTTCCACTAAACTGTAGTTTAGTGAGTAAATGGGATATCCTTCACCATAGTACCATTGTTCGAAAAATTGGTCCAATGAAAATCCCGCCGTATTTTCGAAATGTCGTTTTACCTTTTCTGTTGAGGCAAATCCAAATATGCACTGCGGATCGTTCAGGTAATTCCGGATAGCACTGAAAAACGGTTCATCACCCATTATCCATCGGAGCATATGTAGTAAGTATGCACCTTTTGAATAGGAGAGGCGGCTGTCAAATATCCTTCCTACCTGGGTTGTATCAGGCACATAAACGGAACCGCCCGGATTACTGATGATTTTATCATGGTTCAAACGCTTCCAACGTGGCCACCAGAAACCGTCTAGCAGATTCTCATAGGATAGTCCTGCAGCATATGTCGCGAAACCCTCATTTAGCCAGATATCCTTCCATGAACCAAGGGTGATATAATTCCCGAACCATTGGTGTGCCAGTTCGTGGGAAATCAATTCGAAACCGAAGCTTCCCATAAAGCTCATGGTTTGATGTTCCATGCCACCTCCCCAGCCAAATTGTGCATGTCCGTATTTCTCTCCTGAAAATGGATATTCCCCGAATAACTCATTAAAAAGGTACATCAGGTCGACGGTTTGCCGGGCATTGTTTCTGGCTGATTCAAGATTCTCGGGAAAAACGAAATTCTGGATGGGAAAGAACCGGTCCCCCGACAAATGGATAGTATCGGAAAAGTCTGCGTAATTGGTTACGGCAATGGCAATGAGGTAGGTGGCAATGGGGTATCTGTGCTTCCAATGCATGGTGCGCTTGTCATCACCCACTGTTTCACTGACAAGCAATCCGTTGGAGGCAGTGCGGGAGCTTTCGGGTGTGGTGACGACGATATCAATGGAGTCGATCTTGTCAATCAGGCTTTGTTTGCATGGCCACCATTCCATTGCCCCATAGGGTTCCGAGAGTGTCCAAATAATTGGGATGCCAGCGTGAGAGGACTTGACGAAGGATCCAAATCCAGATTCAAAAGGAGTTCCATGGTAAAAAATGGATATAGAATCAGATGCATCTCTTAGAAGTGAATAGGGGAGAGTTATCATCAGGGTATGAGGCTCTCTGGTAAAATCAATTTTTTCATGATGATGTACGACTGAATCAATCCTCAAGGAATCGTGCATGTCAAACATTATCTTGCTCAATGAGTCCGTGAGAACGGTGAATCTTGTGGTAATACTCCCTTTAAAATATTTGATTTCGGGATTGATTTCCCATTCCATTCTCTGATAGGTAAAATCTGTTAACTGGTGATGGTAAACTTCAGGGAGACTTAGTTTTTTCAGGGTTGCACGTCCTTCCACTTCAGCCTTTCGCTCAAGAAAAAGGGAATCGGGCTTCTGGCTGTATGCCGGAATCATTGCCAATATCGCCCATATGTATATCAGTAAGTATTTCATTGCCTGTTTTTCATGCTCACCGAAGATAAGGAATAATCAAAAAGAATCTGATCCATTTTAGTTACCTATCCATTTGGTACCGACAGGGTAATTTCATAGATCTTAAACAGTTCTTAAATAGTGCTTGTATAGTGGCCACTATACAAGCACTATTTAAGATACATCAAAGGTGTATCGTATATACGACTCGGTCAGTAATGGATCATGAATGTTTGGTTGTAAAAAAAGGCTGCCTTAATAAGACAGCCTTCTGATATTCTGGTTTAGGAAAATCTATTTTTCAATTTCTTTCCATGCCAACGCACTTGCCCCAACAATAGCTGCATCGCCGGGTTTGAGCTGCGACGGAAGAATCTTGATTTTATTTTTGAAGATGGGGAGCAAATGGGTTTCCATACTTTCTTTGGTTGGCCTGAAGATCAGGTCGCCGGCAGCGGTTGGACCTCCAAAGAGGAAGATGGCTTCCGGGCTGAGGTGGTGAACCGTATCGGCCAGTCCCTGACCAAGCCATTGGCCTGTTTTTTCAAAGACCATGTTCGCTACCTTATCACCAGCCTTGGCGGCATCATAAATCATTTTGGAATCGAGTTCAAGGAATGATTTGTTGGCCAGCATGGAATCAACGGCATTATACTGCACCATTAATTCAAAGGCAGTTCTTTTCATCCCCGGAGCCGAGCAATATGCTTCGAGGTGACCAAGAGAACCACATCCGCAAAGTCTTCCGCCGGGGATCAGGGTTGTATGACCACATTCGCCTGCAAATCCATCATGGCCGTATACCAGGTCTCCATTGACCACAACGCCGCTTCCGACACCTGTTCCAAGGGTATACATCACGAAGTTTTTCATGCCACGGGCACCCCCGTAAATCATTTCGCCAATCGCGGCTGCGTTGGCATCATTTGTCAGTGCAATGGCCGGCACTTCTGGAAAATGGGATTTCAAAAGTTCAACGAAATGCAATACCCCACGAAATGACAGGTTGGGAGCATATTCAATAGTGCCGTTGTAATAATTGCCATTGGGGGCGCCAATGCCAATACCCACTATTTCAATGTCTTCGTTGATCATTTTGGCAGATTTGATCAGTTGTTTGATGGCATCTGACAAGTCTGCGATGAATTTTGCAAAATCACCATGTGTTGCGGTTGCAATGTTGTCCTTGATCATTACATTGCCGTCTTTGTCAACAACGCCAATGGCAGTATTGGTGCCTCCTACGTCAACACCAATGGCAACTTTTTTAGATGTAGTCATATGATAATAATTTACTAAGATTGGTCATTCAGTTTTTATATTTCAGTTTTTTGAAAACGCGTTGTAAATATAACAAATGGCATTACACCGGAAGCATTCCGGAAAGTCATTTTTTCAGATATAGTCGGGTTAGATTCAGCAGGTTTGCATAGATTGATACGCCCTTCTGCCGAGAGAGAACAAATTTATAAATATTTGGAAATATTCATAAAAAAACCGGCAATCATAAGATCACCGGTTTTTTGACTCTTTTTACTCGTGGGTTGTACTGGATTCGAACCAGTGACCCCTACCCTGTCAAGGTAATGCTCTAAACCAACTGAGCTAACAACCCTTTAGTGCGTGCAAAAGTATAAAATTTGTACAATAAAAAAACAAACGGCCTGATCAAAAACTGAAAAGGCCGGTTTGTTTTCAAATAATAATAGCTATTTACACATCATACATTGTCAGATGAAGAACTTGAATACAAATAGTATCGCAAGGATAATCATCACGATGGAAAGATCTTTTTGCTTACCTGTAAGTAATTTCAGCAATACGTAGGAGATCATTCCAAACACGATACCTTCGGCAATGCTGTATGCAAGGGGCATCATGATGATGGTCAGGAAAGCCGGAATGGCTTCCGTGAAATCATCAAAATTGATCTTCAGGATGGGTGACATCATAAAGAAACCAACCAGGATCAACGCCGGGGCAGTTGCGGCTCCCGGAACCATGGTGAAGACCGGGGCAAAGAAGAGTGCTATGGCAAACATGACAGCTACAGATAAAGAAGTGAGACCGGTACGGCCACCTTCAGATACACCGGATGCCGACTCCACATAAGTTGTTACAGTGCTTGTTCCCAACATTGCACCTGCTGTGGTACCAATGGCATCGGCAAAGAGTGCCTGTTTCGCACGTGGTACACGACCTTGCTTGTCGAGCATGCCTGCCTTGTCTGAAACACCCACAAGGGTGCCAACAGTATCGAACATGTCAACAAACAGAAACGTGAACACAACAATTAGCATATCGAGTGTAAAGATCTCGGCGAATTCAAATTTCAAAAAAATCGGACTGATCGATGGTGGCAGGCTGACCAGGTTTGTTTCGGGCAAATGGGTTACATTGAACGGGATTCCAGCTACCGTAACGGCGAAAATTCCGATCAGAAGCGCACCTTTCACTTTCAGGGCGAGCAATACTGCCGTCAGTACTACTCCCAGCAAGGCAAGGATTACCCCGGGTGATCCCATGTTGCCTAAACCGACCAGTGTAGCATCATTATTGATGATAACGCCTGCATTCTGCATTCCGATAAATGCGATGAAAAGTCCAATACCGGCTGAAACGGCATGCTTGACCGACATCGGGATGGCATTGACGATCAGTTCGCGGATGTTGAAAGCGGTTAGCAGTATGAATATCAAGCCTTCCAGGAAGACAGCGGTTAATGCAAACTGCCAGGTGTGGCCCATGCCCAATACAACAGTAAAGGCGAAAAAGGCATTCAAACCCATGCCGGGAGCCAAAGCAAACGGCAGTTTGGCCACAAACGCCATGAACAGTGTCGCGATCAGTGAAGCCAATGCAGTTGCGGTGAATAGTGCATTTTTGTCCATGCCGGTGGCACTCAGTATACTGGGATTGACAGCCAGAATATAGGCCATGGTCATGAAAGTGGTGATCCCCGCAAGAATCTCGGTTCTTACCGTTGTTTTGTTGTCCTTAAGCTGGAATAGTTTTTCAAGCATCTTAATCAGGTTTATGTTAGAATGTATATTTCAGACCCAGGGTAGGCATGACATTAAAGCCTTCCATGCCCCCAAAATTGCTGCTTAACTCAACCTCACCGCCTGCGGCAAAGTTCTTGTTGAAATTATACCAAAGCTGGGGTTCGGCAAGAAATACAAAATCGGTGGTTTTGTTTCCGAATACCATGTCTTCTCTCCAGAAGTCGGCAAATCCGGTAAATGCCACTTTCCCATCGAGCATCATGACTGTCCAGACCCCGGTGAGCTGGAATGAATTGGCATTTTTGCCGCGAATGTTTTTATACATGGCCTGTAAAGTGAAAATCTTGCTGAAATCTGCGGTGTTCCAGGTATAATTACCACCAAAAAGCCATGCGTCATTGATGGTATATGCTCCGTTAAAAGGTGAATTCTTGAATTGGCCGAACCCACCATTGTATTCGAGGTGGAGTTCAAACGGGCTGTCCCAGAACTTCAAACCACGGGCGAGTTCCCAGTATGCAAGACTTACTCCTTCAACGTCGCCGACATTATAATCCATGTCAATGAAAAAGAAGGTACTCCCGTGCTTGTCGGGCCTGAACATTTCAACCGTAGAGGTCAGGTAGCTGCGGCCTTTGCCAAGGTCGTAATGCAACTGCACGTTTTGTGCCAGAAGGATTGTACTGAACAAAAGTAAGGTACTCAGAAAAAAAAATCTTTTCATTTTTGGTTGTTTTGAATGATACTTAAGAAGTGGATAAAACTAAAAAATAAATTTTGCCCTACCCGACATGGTTTTCATTTAGAATAAACAAAATATTAACAGGTGTAAAGTGCTGTGATCAAGCATGAGATTGCTGGTATTGAAAAGGATTTGAAAAGAATCACTTACATTTGCGGACTATTTTGGCGAAATGAATACAAACCAGATTGAAATAATGGCTCCGGTGGGATCGTATGAATCTCTCATGGCTGCCATACAAGGTGGTGCCGGTTCGGTCTACTTTGGTGTTGAACACCTGAATATGCGGGCCCGCTCATCCAATAACTTCACACTTGAGGATCTTCGGAAAATTACGGACATAGCCTCCAAACACCATGTAAAAACCTATCTGACACTCAATACCGAGGTTTTCGATACGGAAATGGGCATTATGCAGCAGGTTCTTCAGGCTGCCAGGGATGCGGGGGTTTCGGCCGTGATTGCCGCAGATATGTCGGTAATCCTGCAAGCCAGGGCTATCGGGCTGGAGGTCCATATATCGACACAGGTCAACATCACAAATTTTGAAGTAGTGAAGTTTTACAGTCAGTTTGCCGATGTGGTCGTTCTGGCACGGGAAATGAATTTGGGGAGGGTACATGAAATCAGTCGCCAGATCAGGGAACAACAGGTCAAGGGCCCTTCAGGAAACCTGGTCAGGATTGAAATGTTTGTGCATGGTGCCCTTTGTATGGCTGTGAGTGGAAAATGTTACCTGAGCCTGCATGAGATGAATTCTTCGGCCAACAGGGGAAGTTGCCTGCAGACCTGTCGAAGGGCATATGTTGTAACCGATAAGGAAACCGGTGCCGAGCTTGAAGTTGACAATGAATATATCATGTCGCCCAAGGATTTGAAAACGGTACACTTCCTGAACAAAATCCTTGATAGCGGAGTTTCGGTATTGAAGATTGAAGGGCGTGCCCGGTCAGCCGAATATGTAAAAACCACCGTTGAATGTTATCGGGAAGCGGTAGATGCCTGGAAAAATGATGATTTTACCGATGAAAAGGTAAATGACTGGAACCAAAGGCTGGCGACTGTATTCAACAGGGGCTTCTGGAATGGATATTATCTGGGACAACGGCTGGGAGAATGGAGCCACAATTATGGCTCACTGGCAACCAAACGGAAAGTATACCTCGGAAAGGGGACCAATTATTTTCCGAACATCAGGGTGGCAGAGTTTAGGCTGGAAACCGGAAATCTGTCGGTTGGGGATGAAATCCTGGTCATCGGTCCAACTACCGGAGTGGTCGAGGCAACAGTCCGGGAGATTCGGGTAAACCTCAATCCTGTAGAGATGGCCAAAAAAGGTGAGCACATTTCTATTCAGATCAATGAAAAAATCAGGCGATCCGATAAATTATTTAAGCTCGTGGATGCTAAAACCCTGAAGGAAAACGTTCGTAAATAAAAAGTTACTGGTTTCATTTAAAAGTCATATAATCAATCATATAGAGCTATAAATATTCTCAGTTAATGTAAAATAGCAGCAAAAACTAAACACTACCCTAATTTTTGCTTAATTTTTCATGTAAATTTTTAAACCTTTTTTGTCCACTGAGACGATATTAATTCTTTTAATCTCAACTCTGTTGATGTTGATTTCTGTAACTATTGGTCTGGCATGGCTGACAAAGTGTTTCAAAAACTCATTCTTGTTTTGTGGGCTGCATTTTATTGACTTTTGCTTGTGATTGCCAGGTGATTTTTCTGTGGTTTCCTTTAAGGACTGCAGAAATTCAGGATTTACTAAAGAGTTCCAATTTTGCACGGGTAAATGATTTTCTAGGTTAGCGGTGTAGTTTTGATGATAACTTAAAAATATACTCCCATACCCCTATACCCCCCCCTGTAATAATGGCAGCACAAAATATTTCTTAGGTTAGCGGTGTTGTTTTGATTAGGACAAGAGATTTTAGAGGCTATGGCATGGATTCTTACCACAAAATGTTCTGGTTATAATTCCCACCATTCCTTAGTAATTGGCTCACCGGCTGTTGCCTTGACTTTTTCAACCTTAGGCAAAACAAAATTGCATAGCTTGATTAATATATCCAACCGGTCTTTTATTGGCAAGTCTGCCAGAGCATCAGGTAACCGCTGCATTTCATCATATATAATTTCTTTTAAAACAGATCTTAACTCTGATGTAAGTCTGTTTGGAGTGCCTGCTTCTCTACCTCCTGTTTTGATTCCTTTTGCCATCTACATTTATCTATTTTAGATTTATCTGTAATGCTTGCAAACCTGATCAACCTTATTATCAAGCTCTTTAATTAGCTCTGATGAGGTGGTCAACTCTGGTGTGTTGCATAATTGTTTCACCTCTTTTTTGAGCCTGCTGTAATATTCTGGCTTGTCAAATATGCCTTGTAGTCTCATCTGGTCAATTGACTTCATTACATTGTCTTGACCGATCACTTGCACTGCAAACAATTGCAATTGCTTGAAATAATCTTTTGGAGTTTTCATGATTTCATAATTCAAATTAATTTCTTTTAGTTTCTGGATTGAGTTATATTCCTGCTGCCATTTTTTTACAGCCATCAAATAAAACTGCTCATCATACAAAGTGCTTGCTGTAACTTCATGTTGGTTAAATTGGTTAGGTAGTCTTTTTGTAAACCTCATTTCATACCTCAGACAATTCTGACCAGTTAAAACCTCAGGCAGATTTACCCCTTTTGCCTTGGCCTCAGCTATCTTGTTATAAAATAGCTTTGTCCTCATTCCATTGTTATAATATAGGCTTTCAGGCTGCTCAATTCTCTTGTAGTGTTGGCAGTCACCCAAAAGGTGGTAATATGCCTTAGGATCATGCCTCATCAGAAAGTTTTGAGCAAGATCAAACCTTGTAACCTTTGCATCAAGTAAATGTAACCTGACCTCATCAGATAGTTTCTCAACGGCTCTCTGGCTGTCTGCTCTTGTCAAAGTGTGCAAATTGTCACCTAAGTAGTATTTTGCAAGACTGCCTTTCAAACTGATTCCTGATATTGAAATATTAGCCTTGTAGTTTTTCAGGTAACCAGACAAATAAACCTGACCATCTGGTCTATAATGTTCTGTCAAATTTGTCAAGTGATTTTCAGCATGAGCAAGCAGGTTTTTTGTGCCTGCCTGCTCAATACCTAACCAAAAGAATACACTGTCATACATACCAGTTGACTTATTTTGTCAATGAGAACAGGTTACTATAAGCAGCATAGTTAAAAAATGCACCTGCCTGCTCTCTAATCTGCATGATCTCCATGTCATATCCACCATCAATCAATTTTTGATAATGCAAACTGATGAGGTTTTTGCCATCTGGAATGACAAGTAATTCAATGATTGAATAATCTGTATTAATCAAAAACAGGTAACCATCATTTCTAAAATTGAACATTGGATTAGGCAGTCCATTAGAAAGTAAGCGGTTTCCATTACAATAACCATAGCCTAAATTTGGAAAGTCAAGATCATCAATATAGATACTGCTAAGGTTTTGACTATTGTTTGTCAATGACCAGTCAGCAATCCTTTTGCTGTCTGTATTAATGATGTCTCTGGCAGGAGTAAGATAAAAATAAAGCTGTCCTTTATTATTGACAAAATTTGTCAAACCAGTGTATTTTCCAGAATATGCAGTACAGTCTAGCCTGGCTTTTGATCTTATGCCATTGGCAACCTTTACCTCATCAGATAACTTTTCAAATTTAAAATAACCGGTAATTGTCATAAGGCAGGCATATTAAGTGATACAAAATTTTCTGCCTTTGTGTCAAGCTCATCATTTGTAGCTTTTCTGTTTCTCATTAACCACTGATCAAGCTCTGACCGGTTAAACCAAAGAGTTTTGCCATTTGGTTTGTAGCAAGGCACACCACCGCTGCAGGAAAGTTTGTACAGGTAACTTTTACTCAAGCCGGTGTAACTGGCTGCCTCATCAAAATTCAGGACTGTCTTTTGTGTTAAGAGTAGGCTTTCAATATTCTTTAACCTCTCATCAATAATCTCTAGATTGACCATTTCAATATTTTTTTAGTTAATTAAATGGTCATGCATGACCTGTTTGTGTAATTACAGATCAAAGATGAGTAAGTCGGTAAAACATTGAAATAGACCGTTATTGACAAGACTTGACCGGTAAATAACGGTAAAGGTTAGAGGTGTGTCAGGATATCATCAATTCTATTATAACCATCAGGCTCACCATATGCTGTAATGTTTGCCTTAGCCTGCTTTAAATTAGTTGCATCTTGAAATACATTCTCTGCAATTTTCCAGATGTGAGTTTTACTTGGTATCTTTTTATGGTTGATGAGGCTGACAATAAAATAGGCAAGTAAAACTTTGCTCTCAAGCCACTTTATTTTGCTAGGTATGTTCTTTAATGGCTGACCGGTAAAACAGACTGTAAACGTCTCTAATGAGGTTACAGGATCAATAAAACCACCATCAATTAACCTGCTGTGTAGTTCTGGCAGTTGTGCCAGTGGCTCTTTTATCCATTGGTAGGTATCTGACTCAGGTTTGCTTTTAGCCGGTTTTTTAGGCTGTTCTGGCAGGCTTGCATATTTCTCAAGTCTGATGTTTATTCTGTCAGAAAGATGCTCTAAAGTCGCTATTATGGCGTTTTTTTTCTTAAGACCCTCCTCTGAGATATGGTCTGAATAATCTGGATCAACAAGTGTCCTTTTGTGAATAGAAATCATCTCTCTTGTCTGCCTTGATCTCAGCTCAAGACCTGATTTTGTTACTTCCTGCCAGTTGTTCAAATATTTGTCAATCTCATCTATGAGTTTCATTGTGCCATCACTGTTAAAAGTAACCGGCTGATGATTCATAAACTTTTTAAGTACTGCCATATATTCATCAATTGGCAGCTCATCCATGTTAATTATCTTGTCATCCTCTTTCAATTCCTTGTCATAAAATGGATCTAACCATTCAATGAGCTTTTGGGCATCTATGTAAGGGTGATATCTGTTTAGCCAATATTCAAAAGTTGTTTCTGGATTAGCTTTTATTAACTCATGGATATTATGCAAGGCTTTAATTTTGTCTTGATTAGCAAAATACAAGATGTTCTTTATCTCTGTTTTGGTCAGGTCATTTTTATCAATTCTGTCTTGTAATGCCAGTTTCATTAATTCCCTGATCTTGCTTAATTGAATATCCATGAATTTTAAGTTTATTAGGTTTATATCAATATCCTCATCTTGAATGTCGTTCTTCTAGTTGCTTTTGCCCACTATTGTATTATCCCAATGTCAGGCAACCTGTTTGCAGCCTCTCTTTTTTTCTTGTCTAATATCTTGCTGTATATCTCAGTCGTTTTTAAATTGGCATGACCTAGTAACTTTGAGACGGTGTAAATGTCACTGCCAGAGTCTAACTGCAAAACTGCAAAGGTGTGTCGACCTGAATGAAATGTTATTTTTTTGTTGATGCCTGCTTGGATCATCCAGTTTTGTAGTCTTAAGTTTTGCTCACCGCTATAGTAGAGTCCTTTAAAGACCTTTTCATGAGGTTTGCCGGTTTCACCTAATAATACTCTTGCCTGTTCTGAAATATCAAGATATAGTAACTCTTTTGTTTTTTGCTGAGTGAAAATAAGTTGATGACCGTTATTTGTTTTTACAACCTCAGACCATTTAAGATTATTTATGTCTGAATATCTTAACCCTGTTAAGCATGAAAACAAAAAGGCTTTTTTTAGAACCTCTCTTTGGCAGTCTGTTTTTACAAGTAATCTGACCTCATCAATGGTTAAATATTCTCTTTGGGCATTTATGTTTTTTGGACTGGCAACCTCATTGCATGGATTTTTATTGATGATATTGTTGGCAACCGCTATGTTCAGGCATGACTTAAAGGCATTGAAGTATACATGAGCAGTACCTTTAGACAGTTTCTTTTCTTGCAGTTTTGATATTGCTTCTTGTTCAAGGTAAACTTTGAAATTCTTACAAAACTCTGTTGTTATTTGTATAACTGGGAGTAGATCACCTGCATAAGTTGACAAATGGCTTGCAGCACTGAGCCAGATATCGGTATTTCTTTTTTCTGCTTGTTGCTTGAAAAATGCAATAAAGTCAACCTTGTTTTTTTGTCCTGACCTGAAACCATACTGACCGTTTTTTATTTCAAGTTCAGTTTTTGCCCTTATATCATTTGCAAGTTTTATAATATCTTTGTTCTGTTGACGTTCTAAAGGTGTTGTTGGCTTGTCGGTTAGATACAGGTTAAGATATTTATAGTCTCTAAGAATTTTGGTTTTGCCATCAGGCGTGTTTACTGTGCCTTTGTAAATCTCAAGATAAAGACTTGTCTGACCTGTTTTTGACTGCTTTCTTTGTCTAAGATGAACTTTCATTTGTTGCTAATTTTGTTGCTAATGATGTAAAGTTATTAAATAGCAACAAAAAATGAAAAAATAACATCAAAACAAGTGAAAAATAAAGACAGATAAAGAGCCTAGAGGTCAAGCCAGAACAAGACTTTAGCTAAATAAAGGAAATGGTTTAACTTTTGTAAATAAAAAATTCTTAACTTTTCGCACTGAAAGACCAGCAAAATAAGCCCACATGAATGAAAAGCAGCTCACCGGTATTCATACGACAGTGGATTTCAGTCGGATGAATGGCTGGACATGGTGGATGGATAAGACTGGTCATTTTTCGGTGGTGAAAGAATTACTGACTATCATCCATACAAATCAACCAAGATGAAGAAAACAGTTTCGATTTTGACCCTTATGGCGCTGATCCTTCTTGTGACAGTTGCCGCTGATGCACAAACCAATCTCAAGATTCGTCTTTCAGGAAATACGACCACTTTTCTTGGAGAACCGAATGGAGATGAAGTATTGCTTCCATCTTATGAGGCATATAACACGGATGTCACTAATTCCAGGTATCCGTTTGATGATTTTACAAACCAGGGTAAGCTGGGATTTGAGGCTGAGTTAATGATGGCCCTTACAGAGAAGGCCTGGCTGGGATTTGAAGTCGGAACAAGTAATCTCAAGGGATACAATTATAATCCACCGTTTTACAATGTAATGAATGTCCCCGGATATTATCAGACTGCTTTAAGACAAGTAGGAACCACTCAATGGATCCCTTTGCAATTGGCAAACCCCGATTCGATGCAATACTCCACGTCAATGATCAATCTTTTGGTCAATCTTCGTTTTTACCTCTCTACCGGAAGATTCAGGCCTTTTGTAAAACTGCATTCAGGAGTTTCTTTTATTGGAACAGAATTGTCATACTTTACGGAAGAGAGTATCTGGCCTCCCTCAAAATACAATATTACGGATGCAGATACCGGACTCCCCTTGGATTTAGATGATTATGAGTTTACCGGTCCTGTCATTTATTCCAGGGGTACATCAACCTCATCGGAAGGCAGGTGGCCTGCACTGAATATTGGTGCAGGATTGGGCTTTGAATTTCAGGTCAATGAAAAGATAAGTTTGTATGCTGGCTATACCTATTCGATGATCAATTCTGATATCGTGGACGGAGGGCCTAATTTTGACTATAATGATGATGTCAATTCAACAAATTTTGGAAAGTTGGAGAGGTTTAACACCTTTGGAAATACTAGCCGTATTAGTTTTGGTTTGACCTACTCACTTGGAGAAGGGGTCTCTATTATCAGTGGCGGAAGCAAGGGTGGCAAGGTTGGAGGTTCCAGCGGCCGTCAGCATCCCTATTTGCCATTCTATGAGATCAAGAGGAGATAAGTTACTTTAATTATATATAACAAACAGCCCGGCAAAAATGAATTTTGCCGGGCTGTTTTAGTAATGTCATCTAAATCAATCCTTAAGGATTTCTTCGATTTGACTGATTTCTGAATCGCTGAAAGTCAGATACTTTAAGGTGGCGATGTTGTCTTCGAGCTGCTTTACCGAGCTTGCCCCAATCAGTACTGACGTGATCCGTTTATCCTTAAGAATCCAGGCCAGGGCCATCTGGGCCAGTGATTGTTCCCGCTCACGGGCGATTTCGTTGAGCTTTTTGACTTTTTCAATGGCCGGCTCAACCTGGTTGGGTTTCAGGAAGCCCCATGCCTTGGCAGCGCGAGATCCTTCCGGTATGCCGTTCAGGTAACGATCGGTCAGCAATCCTTGCGCAAGGGGTGAGAATGGGATACATCCTATTCCTTCTGTTTCCAGTACGTCAAGAAGTTCATCCTCGACCCAGCGTTCGAACATGGAATATTTCGGCTGATGGATGAGGCAGGGGGTTCCGAGTTCACGCAGAATGCGGGCAGCTTCCCTTGTCATGTCGGCCGGATAATTTGAAATCCCTGCATAGAGTGCCTTGCCCGACCTGACTGCCTGGTCAAGCGCCATCATGGTTTCCTCTATCGGGGTGTCAGGATCCGGACGGTGAGAGTAAAATATGTCGACGTACTCGAGTCCCATCCGTTTCAGGCTCTGGTCCAGACTGGCCATCAGGTATTTGCGGCTTCCCCACTCGCCATATGGACCGGGCCACATCAGGTATCCTGCTTTGGTGGAGATGATCAGTTCATCACGGTAGGGCCTGAAATCCTGGGCCATATACTTTCCGAAATTTTCCTCGGCCGATCCGGGTGGGGGTCCGTAGTTGTTGGCAAGGTCAAAATGGGTGACACCCAGGTCGAATGCCCTCCTGAGCATGGCCCGGCCATTTTCGAACACGTCAACTCCCCCGAAATTATGCCATAATCCGAGTGATACGGCAGGCAGTTTCAGCCCGCTCCTGCCACACCGGTTGTACTGCATGGCATTGTATCTGTTGTTGTTAGCCTGATACATAATCTTTTATTTATATGTGCGCAAACCAACCCCAAGGCTGTCAGTTTGCATGTTTAAACTTTTGGAAGCACCCATGGTTTACGGTATTCGGGTACCAGGTATTGGTTGGCGGCATCATCGTTGATAAACCGGCTTGTATTGTTATCCCAATAAAGTCTCCGGCCGGTTTTGAATGCAATATTTCCCAAATGGCATACCTTGGCCGTGTTGGCGGCAATTTCGATACTGGTTCGGGGAGTAAGGCTTCTGTCCTTGATGCAGTCAACAAAGTTCTGCATATGCAATTCAAGCCCCTTGCCCTGGGATCTTTGCAGTTCAACCCTTTCCATTTCCGGCTTGTTGTTCTTGAATTCAGGGATGACTTCCCATCCGCCACGGTCAACTACCAGGGTACCATAATTACCTACGAAGGCTACACCATGTGTCCTTCCGAAATGCCCGCCGTTAATCCCGATGCCATGGTCCCAAAGTACCGTGTAGTCGTCGAATTCATAAATTGCCTGCAATGTGTCGGGTGTTTCGCAGGCATCTTCAGGATATGCAAATTTGCCACCCATGGCCATCACCGACTTCGGTCCTTTTGCATTCATGCCAAACAGGGCATAGTCAATGATATGGACACCCCAGTCGGTCATCATTCCTCCTGCATAATCCCAGTACCAGCGGAAGGTAAAGTGGAAGCGGTTCGGATTAAATGGTCTCAAGGGTGCCGGTCCGAGCCAGAAATCGTAATCGACACCGGCCGGTACAGGACCGTCAGGTTTTACAGGGACTGAAGTCATCCAGCCCTGATAAGACCAGGTACGTACTGTCCTGATCTTGCCCAGTTTCCCTGAATGAACAAAGTCGACAGCATCCCTCCAGTGGGGATCGCTGCGTTGCCACTGCCCTACCTGGGTTACCACGTTATAACGACTTGAAGCGCGTTCCATGATGTTGCACTCCTCGATCGTATTGGCCAATGGCTTCTCGCAATAAATGTGTTTGCCAAGCTCGGCGGCATTGACATAGGGAATGGTATGCCAATGGTCGGGAGTACCTATGATAACGACATCGATATCCTTATTTTCGAGCATTTTACGGAAATCAGTATATGCCTTGGGTTTGGTTCCCTGGAGTTTCTCGGTTTCGGCAATCCGTTCATTCAACACATTTTGGTCGACATCACAGATGGCGACACATTCTGTGTTGGGAAGTCCGAGAAATGCCTTCAGGTTGGACATACCCATACCTTTGGCACCTATCAGTCCGCAAGTCAGCTTTTCATTGGCTCCGATAATTCTGGAGTATGAAGTGTGGGGCAGGCCTGAAATCAATCCGGCTCCGGCAGTGAAAACCGCGGTTTGTTTGATGAAATTTCTTCGTCCGGTCATGTAAGTAATGTTTTAGTCTTTTGGTCTTGATGTTATTTTACATGTTCAATTAACTAGTTAATTGGAAAATTTTGGTGAATGGTCAATCCCTTTGCATGGCATCATCGAAGGCCACATCAGAAGGTTCAAAATCGCTGTATTTCACGAATTCACATGCCTCTGCGGCACCGGCTTCGCGGTTCATGCCACTGTCTTCCCATTCAACGGAGAGAGGTCCTTTATAGCCGATATCATTCAGGGCCCTGATGATGCTTTCGAAATCAATTTTTCCCCGTCCCAGGCTCCTGAAGTTCCAGTATCTGCGGTTATCGCCAAATTCCATGTGTCCTCCGAAAACGCCAACGGTCCCGGGGGAATCATTCCAATAGACATCTTTCATATGGACATGGAAGATGCGATCACTGAAATCATATATAAACCTGACGTAATCAACTCCCTGGTATCCAAGATGGCTGGGATCATAGTTGAAACCAAAAGCCGGATGGTAATTGAGGGCTTTCAAGGCCAGATGGGCGGTATGGATATCGAAAGCTATCTCGGTAGGATGAACTTCCAACGCAAAGCGAACTCCCATTTCCTGATAAGCATCCAGAATAGGTGTCCACCTACGGGCAAAATCCTCGTATCCTTTTTTTATCATTTCGGGGGGAACGGCAGGAAAGGAATAAAGCAGGTGCCAGATCGGACTTCCCGTAAATCCGGCAACCGTTTTTAAGCCAAGTCTTTTAGCGACTTCTCCTGTTTTGATAATCTCTTCGGCTGCACGTTGCCTGACTCCCTCAGGGTCTCCATCTCCCCAGATATAGGGAGGGACAACGTTTTTGTGTCGCTCATCGATGGGATCGCACACGCACTGGCCAACCAGGTGGGTTGAGATGGTAAATAGTTGCAGATCATGTTTTTGCAACAGTGCTTTTCGCTCATCGCAATATGCCTGATCGGCTTTGTCGACCTCGATGTGGTCGCCCCATGTGCAAAGCTCTAATCCATCGTAGCCGAACTGTTTTGCCTTTTTGCAAACGGTTTCAAGGGTCAGGTCGGCCCATTGTCCGGTGAATAGTGTTACTGGTCTTGCCATATTTTCAGGTTTTAAGAATTCTTATTCAGGCCATTTGACCCATTTTACGGTATCATCAGTCCCCGAAGCCACTACAAGGTCGATGAACTGCATGCCCCTGATGCCATCTTCAACACCAGGGAAGTCGAGCCATTCAGGTTTGGGTTCCTTTCCTTCCATTTTGGCCATGACTGTCCATGCAAAATTTCGGTAGATATTGGCAAAGGCTTCGAGGTATCCTTCGGGATGTCCACCCGGAGTACGGGTATTGGCAGCGGCAGCCTCGTTCATGAAACTGGTTCCGGTCCGGTAAATTTGGGTTGGTTTGTCGGCCCATTTGACAATCAGTGTATTGGGTTCGTGTTGTAGCCATTCAAGACCGCCCTTTTCACCATACACCCTGATCTTGACGGCATTTTCCTCACCTGCGGCTACCTGGGAGGCAAAAAGGACTCCCGTAGCCCCATTATTGAAGCGAAGAAGCGCAGCCCCGTCATCGTCGAGAAGCCTGCCCGGGACAAACGTTTTAATTGAGGCACAAATTTCGGTGGTTTTCAGTCCGGTGATATATTCGGCCAAATGATGGGCATGTGTACCGATGTCGCCCATGCAGCCTGCCTTTCCCGACCTTTGGGGATCGGTGCGCCAAGAAGCCTGAATGTTCCCCTGGTCTTCCTGTTTGGTGGATAGCCAGCCTTGGGGATACTCGACATAAATCTTCCGTATGGGTCCAAACTCCCCGTCGGCCACCATTTTCCTGGCATGCTTCACGGCCGGGTAGCCTGCATAGGTATGGGTAAGCGCAAGCATCAACCCGGTTTCTTCGGTTTTCTTTTTCAGAAGCAGGGCTTCTTCAAGGGTAAAGGTAATGGGTTTGTCAAGTACGACATGGAATCCGTTTTCAAGTGCCTTGACGGCCGGATCAAAATGGACATGGTTGGGGGTGACAATGGCCACAAAATCCATCTTTTGGGTGTCAGGTAAAAGAGATTCTTTTTCATACATTTCCTGATAGGAGGCATAAATCCTGTTGTCGGGCAGGAATAGCATCCTCCCTGATTCGAGAGATTTTTGGGGATTGGAGCTGAAACAGCCACAGACCAGTTCAATCTGGCCATCCATGATTGCGGCCATCCGATGCACGGCTCCGATGAAAGCATCCTTGCCACCACCGACCATGCCCATTCTGAGTTTTCTATTCATGGTGAAAATTAGTTTAGTTTTGAAGATTCTAAAATTAGCAACTCTTTTTCATCCCTGCAAGTTGCCAGTACTGATCAGGCTTATGAAGTTAACCTGATTTTTTGCCCTTATGGACATAAGAATTCACTATCGCGAAGAAATATGGCGACTGGCTTATGATTCCCCCGGTTTCAAAACAGCATTTTACGTGCATGTCAAGGGAGAATGGCAATAATGGTTAAGACTCTTCTAGCCTTTGATGGATTGTATAAAACCGTCAATTTTTGATTCCAGTATTCCTTCCTGTTGAAGGGCTTTGACAAAGGCGCTGCCGATGATGGCCCCACTGGCATATTTACAGGCATTGGCGAACGTTTCCCTGTCGGAGATCCCAAACCCGATAAGTCGTGGATTTTTCAGGTTCATGCTTTGCAGTCTTTCAAAGTAATCGGTCCTGAAATCTTCCACTTTTTTGCCTGTCCCAGTAGTGGATGAGGAGGATACCATATAAATGAATCCACCGGAATTTCGGTCTATTTCCAGGATTCTGGCTTCAGAAGTTTGTGGGGTGATCAACAGGATGTTGTGAATGCCGGCATCTTCAAAAAATTTCGTGAAATGGGCATTGTATTCATCCAATGGCAGGTCAGGGATTATCAGGCCGTCGATCCCGCAATCCCTGCATTGGCCGCAAAATTTTTCCATGCCATACTGTAGGACGGGATTGATATACCCCATCAGGATCAGGGGCATCTTTATGTGTTTCCTGATGTCTTTTAGTTGTGTAAAAAGTACTTCTAATGTCATCCCGTTTTTAAGGGCTACGTCACTGCTTTTCTGGATAGTTGGGCCATCTGCGGTAGGATCCGAGAAAGGCATTCCGATTTCAACCAGGTCGACTCCCTGTTTCTCCAGTTGCTCAATAATCGGGATGGTCTGGTCGATTTCGGGAAATCCGGCCGTAAAATAGACGGACAGGATGTTCTTGTTTTTCCGTGCGAATAGTTGATCTATGCGGTTGTTCATAATTTCTGAAGTTGTTGGTAAAATGGTGGAACTGGCATTTAGTAACCAAAGTGGTCAAGGTATGTTTGCATATCCTTGTCACCACGACCAGAAAGACATACCACATTCACATCCTCAGGTTTCAGTCCGGCTTTGGGAAGGGCCGCCAGTGCATGGGCCGATTCCAGTGCAGGGATAATCCCTTCGAGTTGGGTCAGCTGCAATGCCGCATTCAAGGTTTCTTCGTCGGTTGCGTTCAAATATCGGGCACGTCCGGTTTTGAATAGGTGTGCATGCAGAGGACCGATTCCCGGATAATCCAGGCCTGCAGAAATGGAATAGGGTTCCGTTATCTGGCCATCGGCATTCTGCATCAGGATGGTGCGCGCGGCATGCAATACGCCTGTTGAACCAACAGCCAGTGTGGCCGCGGTCTCATGGGTATGAACCCCCATTCCTGCAGCTTCAACCCCAATCAGTTCAACAGAAGGATCGTCGAGAAAATGGTAAAATGCCCCTGCAGCATTGCTGCCTCCCCCAACACAGGCAAATACCCTGTCGGGAAGCTCGGAGCCGGTTTTTTCGGCCAGTTGGAACCGGGTCTCGCGGCTGATGACTGACTGAAACCGGGCTACCATGTCGGGATAGGGATGGGGACCAACCACCGATCCGATAATGTAATGGGTATCCTCCGGATTATTGATCCAGTCACGCATCGCTTCGTTGGTGGCATCCTTCAAGGTCATATTGCCACTGTATACTGGCACTACTTCGGCCCCCAGCATTTTCATTTTTCTTACGTTGGGTTCCTGACGTTTGACATCGAGTGCACCCATATAAACCACGCATTTCAGGCCTTTCAGGGCACAAACGGTGGCGGTGGCCAGTCCATGCTGGCCAGCCCCGGTCTCGGCAATGATCCTCTTTTTCCCCAGGGTTTGGGCAAGAAGGATCTGCCCGATCGTGTTGTTCAGCTTATGGGATCCGGTATGGTTAAGGTCTTCCCTTTTGAGGTATATCTTTGATTGAAAATGCTCGCTGAGTCTTGGGGCATAGTATAGAGGTGAAGGTCTCCCCACATAATCTTTCATCAGGCTGTCAAATTCGCTAATGAATGATTCAGATTCAATGATCTCGAGGTATCTGGTTTTTAATTCCAGGATATTGGTGTACATCATCTCCGGAATCCAGGCTCCCCCAAATTCACCATAATATCCATTCTCGTCTGCAGTGTACTTCATGTTATCCCAATTTTGGTACCCTGCGGAAATTATCAATCCGCAGGTTTTGCGGCAAGGTAATGATCATGCCGTTTGAGCAAAGTAAACAGATTCGGTGGGATAATGTTCCCCGGGAAGCCAAAATCCTCAGATCCTTCATGATAATTTACCCTGGCTTAATTCATAAGTTGTCGTGATATATCAATATGGATTGAATTCATGCAAAACTGTTTTTGGATATTTTAGGAATGGATTTTGACAGGTGAATTCATCAAACAATAAAAGCACTATATGGGCAGTTTTTTGCTTTAGCGATGACGAAAATGTTAAGAATTGTGTAAATGATTGATAATGAGGGCGTGGTATTAAATATATACAATACTTTTGCCTCCTTTAATTGAAACAGAAACATGAAACAATCAGAAACAACATCACAGATCGTGATTTATCCTCCGGAAGAGGGGGTCAGAAACAGGATGAAGATTCAACTTCTGATGACGGTGCTGGCCGGAATGATGACAGGAATAGCTTTTATAGTGGGGCTTTTCTGGGCCATCGAAGTGATCATTCATCGCCTATAAAAAAACAAAAGCATGCCGTCAGACATGCTTTTGTTTTTCAATCTGATAGAATTTTATCAATTTGGAGAAATGGTTGTTCCTGCCTTGAAAAATCCGGCATAGACATTTTGATCTTTAAGGACCTCAATCGCTTTAAGGATATTCTGGTCGGAACTCAGGGTTGCCCTGATGGATCCTTTCTGGTAATAGTACCTTGATACGATTTCCTCCTTCAGCAATTCGCTGATTTCACTTCTGAAAACTCCCAAATCTTTTTCAAGATCTGGTTTGATTCGTGCTTCCAGCGCTTTGAATTCTTCGCTGGCAATATCAAAGTACTTCTCGTTCTTCGCTATCTTTACAAGCTCAGCATAGGCGTCCTCGGTTTGTGAGTCATATTTAAACCCACTGTTCCTGACATATTCGGTAAATTCATCAAAAATGGCGTCATTAATCTGAAAATCTTCCGGTTGTGGAATCGAGCCATTCCTGCCTGCAAACTGGGTGGCAAAGTCAAAAATGTGGAATCTGGTGATCAGCTCAACGGAAAGTGTGCTCAGCATGTCCTGATCGACTTTGAGATCGGGAACTACACCGCCGCCATCATATACTGTTCGTCCGTTTTTGGTTTTAAACTCTGTAATCAGGGAATCGGGTACCAATCCAACACTGCCATCCTCGTTACGGTGTGAATAATCCAATGCCTGAATACAACGTCCGCTTGGAACATAGTATTTGGCGGTGGTAACTTTCAGCTTGGCATTATAACTCAGGTCACGGGTGGTCTGCACCAAACCCTTGCCAAAGCTTCTCGTTCCGATGATAAGGCCTCGGTCGAGATCCTGCATCGCACCGGCTATGATTTCAGATGCCGATGCTGATGCCCGGTTAATCAGAACGACTATTTTAATCGTAGTGTCGATAGGATTCTGCATTGCCTTATATACATTGTCCCACTCCTTTACTTTTCCGCGGGTACTGACAATTTCGGTCCCTTTGGGTACAAACAGGTTCATGATTTTTACCGATTCAATAAGTAGCCCTCCAGGGTTTGAACGAAGGTCAAGGACCAGCGCCTCAGGATTGTGCTTGCTTTTCATTTCGAGGTAAGCCTTCTTGACATCTTCACTGCAGTTTTGCGTAAAATTGGCCAGCCGGATGTAGGCTATGTTTTGATCAAGCATTCCGTAGTATGGGACAGCATCGATGGAGATTTTTTCTCGCACGACATCGACCTCAAGGATTTTATTGTCGGTAGGCCGTTGAATTTTGATTTTTACCGGGCGCATGGCCGGACCTTTCAGCAGATTGCTGACATCTTCGGTTTCCATGGTGGATGTCGATTTTCCCTCAACCTCCAGAATGATATCCCCGGCTTTGAGTCCGTATTTCTGCGCAGGAAAGCCTTCATAGGGTTCAGCAATGATGATTTTGTTGTTCTGCTTGCTGATCAGTGCACCAATACCCGCATATTCACCCGTAGTCATAAACCTGAAATCTTCCACATCAGCTTCAGAAATGTAATTGGTATAGGGATCCAGTGATTCAAGCATCTTGTCGATGCTGGTTTTGACCAAAGTGTTTGGATTTACATCGTCCACATAAAAGGCATTCAGTTCGCGGAAAAGCGTGAAGAAGATATCCAGGTTTTTGGCTATTTCAAAATTTTTCTGATCATTCGTAAAGCTATAGAACGATAATCCGGCTGTCAGCATAATGGCCAGAGCTATCATGAATTTTTTCATCCTCATTGTCATTGTTTTTATGAAACATGCAAAACTATAAATAATAAGTAACAATCGGTCCCTCGGTGCAACTGCCGTCTTCGTTAATTTATATTAAACGGGCATGATTGCCTGCAACAAAGTGAGTATTCCATGAGTCAGATAATGAGAAAAGTAGCTTTCACATTTTTTTTAAAAAAAACCATGTGTGGCATTAAACCAATAAAAGACATCTAAGTCTATTAATTGAGAACAGAAACAATTGAAATTCGAACATTAAAAAACAAAGTCATGAAAACATTTCGTTTGGTAATTTTTTTGGCGGCAATATTAGGATATAATGTCGCTTCAGCTTCTGGCAACGCAACCTTGAATCTTATTCCGGTAGAGGACCAGAAAGTACTGGTCGCATTTGAAAGCGCAATTCCGGGACAGATTTCATTGACCCTGACCGATTCTGACGACAGGGTAGTTTATTATAAATCCACCTTCTCGCCCAAGGCTGAGTATAGGGGAATTTATAACCTTTCAGAATTACAGGATGGCGCTTACACACTGAGTGTCAATTCAGGAGATGCCAGAATTTCAAGAAATATTGAAATCAAGAATAAAGAGTTGGCATTCAGTGATCCCGTATTCGGCAACACTCCGGTTTTTAGCCTGAACAAGCAGTTACTTGACATCTCTTTTCTGAACAATCAGCTCGAGAATGTCAGTGTACAGATTTTCAGAAACAATTCGTTGGTCTATGCATCGCAGTTAGGTGACGGATTGATCGTTCAAAACCGTTTTGACCTCAGCAGGCTCCCCGGAGGTGATTACAGGGTATACCTCGTGTCAGGAAACGATACTTATACATTTGATGCTGAGATCTGAATCTAAGATCTCCTTGGTTAACAGAGAAAAGGAAGAAGCTGGTTTTATCGCCAGCTTTTTTTATGATCCGCCACTTTACCGGTAGAATTCGCCTGTTTATCTAAAAGCGCGAACCAAAGCCATTGACATCACGTATTTTCAGTGTCATTTTCCTTTAAAATCTGAGAGATGCGTAAACTACCTTATATCATTTTTCTGGCCATGCTGTCGTTAAGTACGACATCGTGTCTTTTCCTGGGGCCTTCCATAAACGGTAATGGGGATGTGGCTGAAGAGGTACGCCCTGTAGAAGACTTTAATGAAGTTTATGTAACCAGCGGAATGAATGTCTATTTTGAGCAGGGAACAGGACTGCAAGTGAAGGTGGTTGCTGATAAAAACCTTATGGAGGTTATTGAAACCAGGGTCATTGGAGGCCGATTGGAAATCAGGGCTTTGGCAAATATATGGAGTGCGTCGTCAAAAAAGGTGGTCATAACAACCGACCATATCAGGGATATCGAAGGTACTGCAGGAAGCAATGTTTATACGAATGGACGACTGATTGTCGATAACCTGAATATTCGCGCTTCTGCAGGCAGTAATTTCAGGATGGACATTGAAGGGAAAAGTGTTGAAGCTTCAGCCTCTTCAGGTGCAAACATCTATTTATCAGGCTTGACCAGGGATTTTGTGGCCAGGACTTCATCGGGAAGTAACCTGAAAGCGGAAGATTTGAAAACCGAAGTGTCTGATATAAAGGTGTCAAGTGGTTCCAACGTGTGGATTACCTCTTTAAAGGAACTTTCGGCCCATGCCAGCAGTGGCGGAAACGTTTTTTACTTTGGAAATCCCCTTACAACCAGTGTCTCCACATCATCAGGGGGATCCATTCAAAAACGAAACTGATTTTTATTCCATATAGCCTTCATCTTCAGGTAAGGCTGATTCCATTGATGCTGCGACTGCCAATTGGTCGCAGCGTTCATTTAAAGGGTTATCGTTGTGGCCTTTAACCCAGACAAACCTCACCTGATGTTTCTTGTAAATCTCCAGAAACCGAAGCCATAAATCCGCGTTTTTCTTGCCTTTGAATCTTTTCGATACCCAGGCGAAAACCCATCCTTTTGTAACGGCATCGGCTACATACCTCGAATCAGTATAAACTGTTACTTCCGATCCCTCAATTTTCAATGCTTCGAGCGCGATGATTACGGCCAGCAGCTCCATCCGGTTATTTGTGGTGTACCTATATCCTCCCGACAATTCCTTTCGGTGTTGTCCCGAGATGAGTACAATACCATATCCTCCCGGGCCTGGATTTCCCCTGGCTGCCCCGTCCGTGTATATGGTAATTTTGGGTTTGCTCATTCATTCCTATTTATCGGTGATCAATGTTTCTTTGGCTGTAACATTCGGTCAATTACTGAAAAATCTCTTCGGGATCAGGAATATCGCAGAAAAAAACACATCGCCTGGAAGGATTCTGCTGACGGATTTTTCAGGTATGTATTGCCTTTATCCGGACTTGATCCTGCCTGGCGATGTGGACTATTATCATTGGAGAACCGATGGTTACTCCACAATGGTCATTTCGTCAATAAGGTGGGTTGCACCGGCATATTTGTCGACAACCCAGAGCACGAAGCGAATGTCGACACTGATGGTTCTCTGGATTTCAGGTTCGAAGGCCAGGTCACCACTCATGGCTTCCCAGTTGCCATCGAATGCACAGCCGATCAGTTCGCCATTGGCGTTGATCACGGGAGATCCCGAGTTTCCACCCGTAATGTCATTGTTGCTGATAAAACAGGTAATGAGATCTCCGTTTTCGTCGGCATAGCGGCCAAAATCCCTGGCCTGTATCAGTTCTTTCATGCGCGCCGGTACGTGGAACTCATCGTCATTGGGGATTTCCTTTTCCAGATACCCCTGGACGGTTGTAGTTTCTTTATAAAGAACGCCATCCCGGGGATTGTAACTGCCTACCGTGCCATATGTCAACCTCATGGTTGAATTGGCATCGGGATAGAATACTTTGTCGGGCTGCATTTCCATTAGTCCGGCAACCAGTAAATGACGGCCTTCAGCCAGCTGATCAGCTGATTTTTGTGTCTCTTCACTGATCATTCTGAGCAGATCGAAAATTTCGCCTGCAGCCTGGAAAGCCAAATCCTTATCCAATGCCTTTCTGGTTGGATTTTTCAGGAATTCGTTCATTTTAGCCTCATCCGCAAAGACGGTCTTGGCAAAGATCTGTGAGGCGTATTTGTCGAAGTTGCCTTTGTATTTTGTCTGGATGGTCTTGAAGAAAGGTGGCTGGAACCGTGCACCCACTCTGTTGGCATAAAGCTCGGTCAGTGAGGCAGTCAGTTTACGGTCAGTTTCTGCATCATAATCCTTGAAATAGCCGGGGAGCGATTCCTTGACATTGGCCAGGATCTGGTCTATTCGGTCCTTGTTTTCAACCGGTTTATCCAGTAAATTGTACAAAGCCCTGAGTCGATAGGCGAACATAAAGATTTCAGGACCGCGAAGCAGGGCTTCAGAGAGATATTCCTGTGCAGTTTCATCTTCGATGTTTTCGTAGGCACCCCTGATCATGTCAAGTGCTTTACCATATTTGGCATTGCGTTGCGGAGAAGAGGCCACCCATTGGGTGAACTGTTCTTCAATTGCCTTTTTCTTGGCAATAACATCGAGGTTGGTCAGGCCCTGGTTTTGGCCGATACTATATTTATAATAGTTGGAGCTTCCGGCATGCTTATTGGCATACTGAATACGGGCTTTTTGACTGGTTTCCATATAAGCCTTGATAATCTCCAGTTTTTTTGCTCTCACATCAATACGCACACTATTGGTGACATCCATGGTGTACTGGACTTCAACCGAGGTTTTATAGCGGTTGGTGGTACCCGGATATCCCATAACCATCGCGTAATCGTTGTCTTTCACCCCTTTGATTGAAATGGGCAGAAAATGGCGTGGCTTCAGCGGTACGTTATCTTTTGAATAAGAGGCTGGTTTTCCATCGGGACCGGCATATACTCTGTAGATGGCGAAGTCTGCGGTATGTCGTGGCCACATCCAATTGTCGGTGTCACCACCGAATTTTCCCAGAGCTTGCGGTGGGGCACCTACCAGGCGTACATCACGGAATGTCTCATAAACAAACAGATAATATTTGTTGGATTCAAGAAAACTGCGAACCTGTGCCTGATAGTGGGTATCGCCTACCGCTTCCTTTTCGAGTCGGGCGGAAACCTGGCTGATCGCTTGCTGTTTTTGCTGAAAACTCATGTTGTCGTTCAATTCAGCCATGACTTTTTCTGTTACGTCTTCGGTTGAAATCAGGAACCGGGCTATTTTTGATGGGTTGGGAAGTTCTTCATCCCTGGTTTTGGCCCAGAATCCGTCCTGAAGATAGTCATGCTCGACTGATGAATGCCTCTGTATATCACTGTAGGCGCAGTGGTGGTTGGTCAGCATCAGCCCTTCGGGTGAAATCATCTCGGCGGTACATCCCCCGATGGAAACGATGGCATCTTTCAGACTGCTGTTGTTGATGCTGTAAATGTCTTCTGCAGAAAGTTTTAATCCGGTCTTCTGCATGTCATTGATATTCAGTTTATGAATGAGGGCGGGAAGCCACATCCCTTCATCGGCCCTGGTTGCCGGAGCCAGTAATATGGCCAGGACCAAAAATGCGAGTAGTTTTTTCATGCAATGATTGATTATAAAGTAAATTAGAAAACGCTTTTGTATTGCGTACAATATGAAAGATGCGAAATTAACTTTTGGCTTTACGAGAACCAAATAATTATATCATAAACTGTTGTTTTTTTTGGTCGAATTTTGCAAAAACTGAAGTTCCTTGTTTCCTGAATTTTGAGAAGTTGATGAAATCAGGGTTGATTTCCCTACCTGATCCTTCCCCTTCATCCATAAACACGATGAAGATTGAACGGTCGGTCATGCCCCAAATAATACAGGTTGATTTTTCAAAGGTGAAGTATGGGCTGACGATTGGTTATCTTTGTAATGTCAAAAACTTCAAATGAAAATGAAAAATTCCGGGGGAAACAGGATGAATAAAAATTGGATTTGGATAGGTATAGTTGTGATTCTGATACTTGTCGGCTTTCTGGTACCCAAACTTTTGCCGGATACCGGGTCGGTTACGGCATCTGTTGAGGTAAAGGCTTCTCCGCGCACAGTCTATGCCCAGCTGAATGATTTCAGAAACTGGCAGTTATGGTCGGCATGGATCCAAAAGTATTCACCTGACGAGGCAATCTATGGGAATGGAGGAATAGGTGCCGGGGCACAGGTCAGCTTCCCCTCAGATGAGGGTACTTTCATTGCCGTGATGGTAAAATCGGAACCTCACCGGATGGTTGAGACTGCCATTGATAATCCCGGCAGTCCATTTTCGGTTCATCATGTTGAAATACGGGAAACAAATGGAAACTCACTGGTTACATGGAGTATGGGATTTAAGAATTCAGGTTGGCGTACGCTTTTTAACAAGGCTGCATCAGCCCGGAAATTGAAGAAATCTCTTGAGGGTCTGCAGGATGCGGCAGAATTATGGGAAAATCAGGCAATCTTGCTTGTGGAACCCGGATTGATCGAGTCATTTCCTTATATCAGCATACGTCGTCAAATATCCTATGATGTGCTGAGCGAAAATATGTCTGCTGTTTATGACCGTTTGCTGAATGCGGCTGTTGGGATGAATGTCAGGGTTGTCGGGAGTCCTTATGCCATTTATCATTCTGTTGGAGAAGAAAGGGTGGATGTCGAATGCGGATTCCCGGTTTCAGAGGTGGTTGCCGGACAAGACAGTATATCTGCCGGCATTTTTGAGGAAAAAGAGTGCGTCATGCTTGACTTTACAGGTGATTTTTCACGTCTTGAGGAAGGACACAGCCACCTACAGGAGTGGATAAGGCTTCGTGGTTTTTCTCTGGCAGGGTCACCCATGGAGATTTATGAAAGCAGTGGGGAAGACTCTACGGAGTGGCTGACCCGGATTTGTTATCCGGTCACGTTTGAGAAGCCTTGAATCGCATATCGGCAGGGCATAAGAGCATATATGTATTGGGAGGTTAAAAAATTCTAAATGGCTTGAAATATTTTATTTCTTGCTAATTTTGTGCCTCCTCAATAAAAATCAGATGGTTGCAGGTGATTTCAGGAAAAAAATAGTTGAAAAATTAAAGAACAGGTACAGGCTGATCATATATAATGACACCACTTTTCAGTCGGTGTGGTCAATGAAGCTTACACGAATGAAAGTGTTTACACTAACCAGTCTTGTATCCGCTGCCATTGTGGTTTTTGTCATTTTTCTCATTGCAGGCACTCAATTGCGGGAGTATATTCCCGGTTATCCGAAGGAGGAGTACCGGGAGATGCTGATCCGGAGTGCATTACGTGCCGACTCACTTGAACAGGAACTGGTGACCCGTGACCGTTTCTTCCAAACCATCAATGCCATCATGCGCGGAGAGGAACCGCCCGATTTTTCGATGGATCCAGATACGACCTCCCATGTCGAACGGAAAGACCTGAAACCATTAAACCAGGATTCCATTTTTCAGGATAAAATCCTGGAAGAACGTTTAAGCCTTTCGCTCCAGGGTAACCGGGATCCAATGGGTAACCTCGGCAATCTTCATTTTTATTTGCCGGTCAAAGGATTGATTACCCAGAAGTTTGATGCCTCCAAATCTCATTTCGGGATCGATGTGGTAAGCCAGGCTGGCTCCAGGGTATCTGCAGTTCTTGGAGGTACTGTTCTTTTTGCTGGATGGACCCTTGATACCGGGTATGTCTTATATATTCAGCATACCAATAACCTGGTTTCAGCCTACAAGCATAACGCCTCCTTGCTGAAGAAGACCGGTGAAAAAGTGAATGGGGGTGAAGCCATAGCCATTATGGGGAATACAGGGGAGTTGACTACAGGGCCGCACCTGCACTTCGAATTGTGGCATGAGGGAAAAGCAATCGATCCGGAAAATTATATTGTATTCTGATTCAGATGAAAAAACGAATAGCCATTCTTGGTTCAACCGGTTCGATCGGCACCCAGTCACTGGATGTAATATCCAAAAATCCTGATCTTTTTGAGGTCGAGGTACTCACGGCATTGAACAATACCAATCTCCTGATAGAACAAGCCCGGAAATTCCTGCCCAATGTTGTCGTTATCGGGAATACTGAAAAGTATGATGAGGTTAAGACAGCCTTACAGAAACTTCCGGTTAAGGTATATGCAGGGGAGGAAGCCATCCATCAGGTGGTCCAGATGGATTCCATCGACATGGTTTTAACAGCCATGGTTGGGTACAGCGGACTTTTACCCACGATCCGGTCAGTGGAATCGGGCAAGAACATTGCCCTTGCGAATAAGGAAACTTTGGTTGTCGCAGGAGACCTGATCACTCGACTGGCATTGGAGAAACGTGTGGATATATTGCCTGTCGACTCAGAACATTCTGCCATTTTCCAATGCCTGACCGGCGAGTTCATGAATCCGGCCGAGAAAATCATCCTGACCTGCTCGGGAGGCCCATTCCGCGGCAAAAAGAGGGATCAGCTGATTCATATGGGCCCACGCGATGCCCTTGCACATCCCAACTGGGATATGGGAGCCAAGATCACTATCGACTCGGCCACCTTGATGAATAAAGGCTTTGAAATGATCGAAGCACGATGGTTATTCGGATTGTCTCCAGAAGATATTGAGGTAATTGTTCATCCACAGTCGATCATCCATTCGCTGGTACAGTTTCAGGATGGCTCCATCAAGGCTCAGTTAGGACTGCCCGATATGCGGTTGCCCATTCAGTATGCCCTGGGTTTCCCTAACCGGATTCCCAACGATTTCCCCCGGTTTAGCTTCCTGAACTATCCCAGTCTTACCTTCGAGAAGCCTGATATGGAGAATTTTCGTAATCTTGCACTGGCTTACGAGGCAATTCGGATGGGGGGAAATATGCCTTGCATCATGAATGCCGCCAACGAGGTTGTCGTCAATGCCTTCCTTCAGGAACGAATCGGCTTTACCCGAATGCCTGAGATTATCGAGGAAATGATGGATAAATCTGAATTTCTGGCCAACCCGTCACTTGACGACTATATTGCCACAAATTCCGAAACCAGGAGGAGGACTCAATTGTTACTGGAAAATTATCAATAATCAGAAATACAGAAAAAAGTTTCAATGGAACAAGTACTTGTCAAAGCTGCACAGCTTATTTTAAGTTTATCAATATTGGTTGTTTTGCATGAATTCGGACATTATATGTTTGCCCGGCTCTTTAAAACACGCGTTGAAAAATTCTACCTCTTTTTTGATCCCTGGTTTTCACTTTTTAAAGTGAAAAAAGGTGAAACAGAGTATGGGATCGGTTGGGTTCCCCTGGGCGGATATGTAAAAATCTCGGGAATGATTGATGAATCAATGGACAAGGAGGCTATGAAGCTTCCTCCCCAGCCTTGGGAATTCAGGTCAAAACCTGCCTGGCAGCGACTGCTGATCATGGTGGGTGGGGTGGCCATGAATTTTTTGTTTGCCATCATCGTCTATGCCGGTGTTTTATTTGTCTGGGGTGAACAATACCTTCCCACCGAGAATGTAAAGTACGGAGTGGTGGTTGGAGAAACCGGCGAAAAACTTGGTTTCAAAAATGGGGACAAGATTCTTTCGGTCGATAACAGGGAGATTGAGGATTTTTCCAAGATCGTTCCTACCATCGTGTTGGATCATGCCAGTTCAGTACAGGTGGAACGAGATGGCCAAAGGATGGACATCCCTATTACAACTGAGGATTTTGCGCTGCTTCTAAAGGCCAAAGGTGTTTTTGCACCCCGGTATCCCTTTGAATTTGTCATCGGTGGATTTGCCAAGGAGTCTCCCGGCGAAATGGCCGGATTGCAGATGGATGACAAAATTGTTGCCATTGACGGGCAAGAGTTTGCCTGGTGGGATGAATTTCAGTCGTACCTGGCATCCAAAAAGGGTGAAAACATCCAGGTTGGGGTCCTGCGCAACGGTCAACCAACTGAATTTACGGTACAGCTGGGCCAGGAAGGAATCATCGGGATTGCCAATAAACACCAGTTTTCTGACGTGTTTGAATTGAAAACCATACACTATGGATTGCTGGCCTCTATCCCTGCCGGAATTTCAAAGGGTGTACAAACAACCAAGGATTACCTGAAACAGTTCAAGCTTTTCCTTATGCCTGAAACCAAGGCTTACGAATCACTGGGTGGCTTCATCACAATCGGCAGCATTTTCCCCGGGACATGGAATTGGGAGGCTTTCTGGATGATGACCGCGTTTATCTCCATTATCCTGGCCATCATGAACTTGTTGCCAATCCCTGCGCTCGATGGTGGACACGTTATGTTCCTTTTCTTTGAAATGATTTCGGGCCGAAAACCGGGAGAGAAGTTTATGGAATATGCCCAGATTGCAGGTATGGTGATATTGTTGGGACTGGTTCTGTTTGCGAATGCAAACGATGTCATAAAACTTTTTAAATAAACCTGAAGGGAATCAAAAAGTAAGATTCTTCAGGATTTAGAGTGAAAAAAAAACTATTTTTGCTGGAAATTAAAAACAAACCATTATGAACTTATTTGTTTTGGCAGGCTTTATCGGACCCCAGGAGATTATCATCATACTCATCATTGTAGTCTTACTTTTTGGTGGACGCAAAATTCCTGAATTAATGAAAGGCGTTGGAAAAGGTATGCGCGAATTCAAGAAAGCTACCAAAGGTGAAGATGAAGAAGAAGAACTGAAAGATCAGGGTAAACTTAAATAACTGCATCGAAATTTTATAAAAGAACCCGCTTCCCGTGCACACGGTGAGTGGGTTCTTTGTTTTTATCCAGTTTGCAATCATCCTTACTGCAGAGAAAATTCATATTTTTAGGGGAATATGTCTTGTTACGAATGTTGACATAATTTTTTCTTTATTGCGAATTTATTCCCTGACTGTTATTTCATGTATAATTCATACATCAGTCAGGATTTTATTAACCGAAACAGCATTGGGTGTATGAAACTACTTGGATATATACTTTCTCTTCTTGCCATCATTTGTTTGTCAGATGATTCCTTTGCACAGATCAGGCTGCCCAGACTGATCAGTGATGGAATGGTCTTGCAGCGCGACAAGGAGTTGACAATTTGGGGTTGGGCTTCACCGGATGAAAGAATTAGTGTTGAGTTTGCCGGATATGGTTTCCAGACGGTGACGGACATAACGGGTCGCTGGGAGTTCAAGATGCCTCCCATGCCCCACGGGGGGCCTTATGAAATGCGACTCAAGGGTCAAAATGAACTGGCAATTAAGGATATCCTGATCGGTGATGTTTGGCTCTGCTCAGGACAGTCAAATATGGAACTACCAATGAGAAGGGTCAGTTGGGTCTATCCCGATGTCATCGCTTCATCAGAGAACAGCATGATCAGGCATTTCTACGTGCCACGACAATATGCCTTCGACGGGCCACAAGATGATTTCAACGGCGGTAACTGGGTGACAGCCGATCCTGTGAGTGTCCTTGATTTTTCGGCTACAGCCTATTTCTTTGCCTTGAATCTCTTTGAGAGGTTTGGGGTGCCGATTGGACTGATCAATAGTGCCTATGGCGGTTCTCCCGTGGAGGCATGGATCAGCGAGGAGGGAATCCGGCAGTTTCCGAAGTATGCCTCCGATTACAGGAAGCACCAGGAGCCCGGATATATCCAATCAGTGCAGGAAGCCGACCAGGACAGGATCAATGCCTGGTATAAGAGACTCACTACCGCAGACAGGGGGTACAATGATCCTTCCGGTAAGTGGAATAAGCCCGGATTCGATGATTCCGGCTGGGAAACGATGTCGGTTCCCGGGTATTGGGCAGAAGGGAAAACCGGCTTCGTAAACGGTGTTTTCTGGTTCCGCAAGGAGGTCCAATTATCACCCCAGGCCACAAATTCACCTTCCACTATCATCCTGGGTTGCATTGTCGATTCCGACTCGGTGTTTATCAATGGCCAATTCGTGGGAACAACCGGTTACCAGTACCCCCCAAGACGATATACTGTACCAGCCGGCGTTTTAAAAGAGGGAACTAACCAGATAACGGTCAGGGTGGTCAATGAATCAGGCAGGGGAGGATTTGTCAAGGATAAATCCTATGAGCTGATCGTTGGGGATGAGGTCATTGACCTGACAGGTGACTGGAAATTCAGGATGGGTGCAAAGATGGAACCGCTTCCTGGCAGGACTTTTTTCAATAATGTCCCGGTTGGCTTGTATAACGCCATGATCAATCCCTTGCTAAAATATACCTTCAAGGGGGCCATCTGGTACCAGGGTGAATCCAATGCCGGTCGACCTGCCGATTATGAAGAACTGTTTATTTCTTTGATCAGGGATTGGAGGGCACATAAGCGACAAGGTGATTTTCCATTCCTGTTTGTGCAATTACCCAATTTCATGCAGCCAAAAGCGGAACCTTCGGAAAGTAACTGGGCCCTGATCAGGGAGGCCCAGGCCAATGCCCTGAAACTTCCCGTAACCGGAATGGCGGTAGCCATTGATATTGGTGAATGGAATGACATTCACCCGCTGAACAAAAATGACGTTGGGCACCGGCTTGCCATGGCAGCCCGGAAGGTTGCCTATGGTGAGAAAAATATCATCTTCTCAGGTCCGGTTTATAAGTCCATGAAAAGAAAGGGGAACCAAATTGAAGTCACTTTCAGCCATGTGGGGAAAGGGCTTAGAATGAAGGGTGAAGGTAAACCGAAACAATTCGCCATTGCCGGCAGCGATGGCAAATTTGTATGGGCCGATGCCAGGGTTCGGAAGAAAAAAGTCATTGTCAGCAGTCCGGCAGTCTCTGTTCCGGTTTCGGTGAGATATGCCTGGAGCGACAACCCTGAAGGGGCCAATCTGGTTAACAGTGCCGGATTGCCCGCAGCACCCTTCAGGACAGATATTCCAAGGTAGTGTCAACTGGTTGGATTTGATATAAATCTGCCTGTTAACAGTAATGATTTCCGGAGGGAAAGTCTCAATAACGATGGCTCTCCCACCGGATTTTTTATTATTTCAGTTTGATATGGATTTTTTCGTCTCCCGGGGCAAAGTCTGTCCAGAAGCTTTGAATAATAGGTACAATGGAATTGCCGGCAGGGAAGTGAGTATCCAGTTCTTCGAGTGCCAATCGTTCACCCGGAGCCATTTTTTCATCCCCGGCAAACTGGGCCTTGATGGCATTCCGCAAATGGGGTAGTGCCAAATCGGCCAGATCCGGAGGAATTTGCATAAAGTTCACCATGTACATTTTGAAGAACAGATCCAGATGCCCGGTAAGATAAATGTCGGAGTAACCACAAAAATCTTCAGCCCCCGGAATGGCAGTTTCAAGCGCCGTGATTCTTCGGGTTTCGATTTTTATAAAATTGTCATCCAGGATCATGATTCGGTAAGGACTGAGAGGCGTTATCAAAGAGCCTGTTCCGACATCGTAAAGTGATTGGTCGGACATATCAACCCGAGTGATATCGTGTGCATGGGTATGTCCCGAAAAGACTATACGAATCCCAGAGGTTAGCAGAAATTCAGATACTGCAGTGTAGTTATTCACTACGTCGCCTTTGTTCAGGTAACTTTGCCCGGAATACTGTTCGGTAATGGCATGGTGCATCATTGCGAATACCCGGATGTTATTTCCATTAGCTTCTGCCATGACCTCCGAGATCCATTCCAAGGTGCCTGGAAGAAGGGTGGCGCTGCGTTTGCTCACAGGCGTGTAAATACAGGCATCAATCCCAAGGATCCAGGTGTTTTCGTTCAGCGGATAGACATAACTTAATGAATGGTCATCCCTGTACAAGGCATCGTCATATCCGAAATTACCATACAACGATACAAATTCCGAAGGTGAAATATTCGGCACGGGAGTAGCTACAGTACCTGCATATGACATGGCATCCGGACTGTTGATATCGTTATTGCCCGGAATTACCAGAACGCTGATTCCTGAAGCTTCAATGTCATTCAATTTTTCTATGACCTTTTCATGGTTGAATCGCTCTCCATTGTTGGCCATGTCACCTGTAACCAACAAGATATCCGGTTTTTCGTTTTCCAGCTCGGACATCGTCTTGGCGAAAATCGGTTCACTCATTTCAATCAGCATATTGTAGCTTGAGAAGAGCAATGTTTGAAAAGCTGGGTTTTGTTCCGGACTTTCCGGAAGGAGCGCATGATCCATGTAATGAATATCCGAAATTACCGCAATCTTCAGTTTAGCATCCGATGACTTCAGCTGCAGGTCAGGTTCAGGGACATTGTAAAGGTAGTTGTCGTCGCAACCTGCAATGAATATCATCATCGAGGCCAATAAATAAACCAGATTCTTTGTTTTCATGGGAACCTCCGTTTTTGGTTTAACACATATTGAAATAACCCAAATAAGTTACTTCAGTCCACCTGAAGAATTGGTTCCTTAATGTTTCATTGTTAGCACTATTGTTTCAAGGCCAATTTTGTCTAGTCTTAGCCCAAAAAGACAAGTCCGTATTTAATCATTAGGTAAGGAATAGATAAAAAGTGACGTCTTGAAAATTGGAATAAATGGTTCTAAATGTATTTAAATCCCTTGCAGACAATAATTTGAGCAAAATATACCCTTGAAAAAAATACGGGATTTTACGGATATTTTTTTTGTGACAATAATTATAATTTCATTCTATAAGATCAAGTCGTTTTAATTTTCAACACATCCAGATTAAGCCTGTTCCTGCTTGCTTACCCCACTTTCAGGAAATTAAAGATCTGTCGCAAACTACAGAAGAGTATGCTGCTCCCTGAAGGGAGTTTTGAGAAGGTGATTTGAGGATATGCTTATAAGAGTTTGAGTATACCTTAATTCACATTGTATGAAAAATTTATTACTTCTAAACCAAATGAAAATGAATAGAGAGCCTAGGAGGCTGTCGTTCATTTTTTTGCTGCTTTTGATCACTGTATTTGTCCACGGACAAACAATAACCACCGACAAGGTTGATTATATGCCGGGCGATAAAATGATAGTATCCGGTAAGGGTTGGCTTGCCAACGAAACTGTCAATCTTGTCCTGACTGAGCAAGAGTTGTTGGATCCATCCTGGACTGATGTTACCAAAACTGTTGTTTGTGATGCCTCAGGGAATTTTTCCATAGGACTTTATGATCTGGTACAGGCAAATTTAGGTGCGTTTTTCCATATTACTGCGACGGGCCAGGTATCAAATCATGTATCTACCATTACCTGTAATGATGCTGGAGGTGATTATGGCATTGATTTTAGTGCTTATATTCCACAGTCTTATGACAGCTATAATATATCAAACGTACCAACAGCGCCAGAAGGTCGTGGCGTTAGCCCACTAGGACCTACCAGGCATAATAATACGAAGGAATCATTAATGCCTCAGTACCTTGCTTTAGGGCAGATCGTAGCTTATGAGTTTATCGTCAGGGTTGACGCTGGTGGAGCTTGCACCAATGATAAGATAAGAATTGGAGGAGAGTTCATGACTGTAACGACAAATGGTGGATTATTTGGATTTGAAGATGCCTCGATCAATCTTTTTGCTGCATTTGTTGATACAGATCCCGATGACATTGATTATATCGACAACGGTACCCAAGCTACAGTATCAAGTTTCGGTGAGGCAATGGATGGTACCGCTGTATCTGCATGGGTAGAATTGGAAGGCATGGATCCAGGCGATGTAATCCTTGTTGAACTCTGGGTTGTCCTGCAGGATGAAATTGCTGAGTCAGTGGGAGGAAACGTAAAAACCAGACTGGCAAATGCTGCGGCAATCGGGACATGTGAACCCGGAAAAATCAATACCGGAAACCAGGAGGTGCCACTTTTACAGGTAGGTGATTTTTTCACAACCGATGTGGATATATCTGTTATTAAAACGGATGATCATGATCCGGTGAATCCAGGTGATGAAATTACCTATACCATGGTGGTACATAATGAAGGTCCTTCAGTAGCCAATGGAGTGATTTTAACCGATCTTATGGATCCAAACACAACCTATGTGCCAGATTCCTGGGATGCAAGCAGTTCGATACCCGCAAATGATGTAATGTGGCAATCCATATCTGTTTCAGGGCAAACCATTACAACAACCACTGATAATATTTATCTTAAGATTGGTGAAACGGTCACAATCACCTATAAGGTTAAAGTTAACCTGGATGCACCAGCCACCGCTACCGGTGGTGCAGGAAGTCCAACGAGTTGTGTTGCAGGTGCCGATTTGTGCAATTTTGTAAGTGTAAGTACAATCAGTGATGACACAAATCCTGCAAACGACCAGTATTATCAGCCGACAGGGGTAAATGGACTCAACATTGTTTTAGTTCCATCTCCGATTACATGCTGGAATTACGATGGATATACCTCCGATGGAGCCATTGATTTGACCATAACAGGTGGTCCCATGGTTAGCTCCTACTCATGGACCGGTCCTTTAGGTTTTTTGGGATCCACAAATCAAGACCTGACAGGCCTGAATATTCCAGGGGAATATACGGTAACTATCACTTTCAGCAATGGTTTGGTAATTACAAGATCTGCCACAGTAACCGCCCCCTTATATCAGTGTACAGTTGAGGCCGGAGACTATGTCTCCATATGTTTTGGCGAGAGTGTAACGCTTACTGCCCTGGCATCCGGAGGAATTGAGCCATATACATACGAATGGTTTGATGATGTGGGTCTTTCACACTTTATAGGATCTGGTGCAAGTATAATTGTAGCTCCTGAAGCTACCACTTCTTACTATGTTAAGGCAACCGATGCAAATGGATGCTATGGGATAGATGAAGTGACGGTCACCGTTAACCCACGTCCTGTACTTACCGTTCAGGACCTGACCGAATGCAGCACCGATGAAGGCGGCAACACTGCTACGTTCAATTTTCTGGCTAATGTATCTGCAGTTGGGGGAAATTTAGCCTTTACAAGCAGCATTAATGGTTCATTATTACTTGATGAAATGAATGCTTATGTTGGAACCAATGGTGAAATAATCACCGTTAGTTCTACATCACCTCCACCTGGCCTATGCCAGACAATTAAAAGTTTCACAATTACTGTTCATCCTAGTCCAATTTTGCAAGCCGCCACTGCTACCTTCTGCGATGACAACCAGAGCAATACCATCCTGGCCGATTACAATGCAGCGATCGGCACAGTTGATGGACAATCCGTG
>DF970686.1:503047-752087 GCA_001270045.2 Bacteroidales bacterium 6E
CACTGCTACCTTCTGCGCAAATGATGCTAGTTCATTTAAAATAACAGATTACAATGATGATGTTCTAGCAGCCGGCCAAAATGTCTCTGATTTTGATTTCGATTGGGAGGATAAGGACCTTAATGTTTCGCATGATTATTCTATTGGATCTGTAGTTACGACTTTCAATGTCAAGGTAACCAATAAAGCAACTTTCTGCTCAAACACCTCAACACTTACAGTGACTGTCAATGTTGAACCGGGCGTTGAAGATGCCACCATCACCTATTGCGAAGATGAATTCACCAATTTTGTCATTACATTGTTCAACAATGATGTGTTGGCTTCTGGTCAGAATGTCGAAGATTTTGAATTCGTTTGGTCTTCCAATGCTTCTCCGACCATGCCCACCATGGCGGTTCCTTCTGCTAAAACTGAATATACTGTTACAGTTACTGATAAGTTGACGAGATGTTCAAGCGTTGCTAAGTTGACTGTTACGGTAAATCTTTGCAGTTGGATCAACCTCACCAAAACCACTAATCAGGCGGTAGATCCCACACTCACGTGGTCTTTCGTGTTATATGATGGTTCTTATTCTGAATCGGCTACTCCTATTGCCAGGGAAACCACCCAAGGGGTTCTAGATGGTGTTCTCTTTAAAAGCGCCGGACCGTTAAGCAGATACACATTGTATACGGTTTGTGAAATTGGAGTGCCTGCTGGATACGGAACCATCTGGATGATTGACCCTGAATTAGATGGTATATTCGTGGCTATACCTTATACCACCCATCCTGGAACTGATGGGGTTTTCAATCCAAATTCAGTTGATCTTCCTCCTCAGGATTTAGGTAACCGATGTTATGAATTCAGTGGCAGTTTGCTTCCTGCAAATATCTTTGGGAATAAAACGCCATTGGCACTTCAATTGCAAGTCGACAATACCTTCCCGGGTGGTGATGCACGTACACCAGGTTATTGGAAAAACTGGAACACTTGCACAGGTGGTGGTCAGCAATATACGGCCACAGAAAATTCGGTTGACAAGAACGGTGATGGTTTAATTACGGCTTTTGACAGGGTATACTCCGGTTGGGCGATGCTCGATGACATTATCGATCTTTTTGGCATTACATGGGGAGAATTTGAGTTGACTACATGTGAAGATGCCCAAAAGATTCTCGATAACCGCGACCTCGACGGCGTGAATCGTGCCAGCGATCCGGCTTACACCCTGGCAAAGCATCTGCTGGCTTACCAGCTCAACCAGGGTGCCGGTTCTTACATTTGTTATGACATGACTCCCATCGAAGATGAAGCTGTTACCCTGCTGGTAAAAATAAATTTTGCCGGTATAGGTGATTACCTCCGTAAAACTACTCCGGCTACGAAGGCCTTGGCCAGCCGAGCCCTCGAACTCAGTGCCATCCTTGATGCTTACAATAACAACGAGGGTTGCGAAGCTTTGGCAGATATGATTGATCCTGATTCAGATCCGATAGATGAAGTACCACTCAGCTGCACAACTACAGTTACCAATATTACCCGGAAAACTCCAACAGGGAAAGTGGTTGTAAATGCAATAGGTGGAAAAACTCCTTACTTATACAGAATGGATGGTGGTGCTCCCCAGTTCAGCAACGAATTTAGCATCACTTCAGCCGGTACTTATACCTTCACTGTAACCGATGGCTCATCTTCAATGCAAACCTGCACTTGCACGGCTAAGGTCACTTCAAATGTCAAGTCGGCAATTGCAATGCCGGGTGACGTATTTACAAGCGAACTCAAGGTGTACCCGAATCCGTTTTCTAGTCTTGTTTATTTCGAATTTGTTCCCGGAAGCGATGCCAATGCCCGACTCGAAATTTTCAACATGCTTGGGCAAAAGGTAACCACACTCCTTGACCAAAGGGTTGAAATGGGTGTCCTCAAACGGATCGAATATCGTCCGCTGACCAATACTAGCGTACTCTTCTACAGGCTTAGCCTGGATGACGAGATTTTCAACGGCAAACTGATCTACAATAAAGAGTAGGTCTGGCTTGTTCCGGATATTTATTGAATGAATGCTTGTTGATTGCTATTAAGTGAGGGGTAAGGGATAGTGATTCAACCAGGCTCAATGAGGCCGTTCCGACTATTCGGGACGGCCTCTGTTGGTAATAAGAAAACCAATGTGTAATTTAGGACCCTTTAATCTTAATATTGAAATATTATATGAATACATCAGGAGGTGAAGACTTTGCGGGAAATGGTTTCCGCATCAATTACAATGACCTGTCATTCGGGGATTTTTTGGACAGGTTCAAGGCGGTCATGAAAAGTGTTTTTTACGATCGGGCCGATATCAACCGCATGGCCATCACCCGTGGACTGCCTCCTTTTGTGTTACGGGAAATCATGAATCTCAATCCTTTGGCTGTGGCGATACCTGCTGAGTTTGGTGGCCGTGGTGGCAAAATTGAGGAAAACCTGGCGCTTTTGTCGGCCGCTTCCTATGAATCCCTGGCTCTTTCCCTTACCATGGGTATCAACTCGGCACTGTTTATCCAACCTGTGGCTAAATATGGCCAGAGTGACATCAAGCAGCCGGTGTTCGACCGTTTTCTGTATCAGCAGAACATGGGTGGACTCATGATCACCGAACCCGGGTATGGAAGTGATGCCTTGAACATGCAGACTTCTTACCGTTCAGTCAAGGATGGATATCATATCCAGGGAACCAAACATTGGGCCGGACTGACGGGCTGGGCTGAATTCTGGCTGCTGACTGCCAGGGAAATGAGTGATTCGGGCGACCTGAAACGGGATATCGACTTCTTTGTGTGTGACGTTACACGGGAGGGCCAACAGATCGTGGTAGAGGAAGTATACGAGAACCTGGGTCTTTACCAGATTCCATATGGCCGCAATCTTCTCAATCTGACGGTCCCTGAAAGCCATCGGCTGGTGCCCGAGACCACTGGGGTGAAGATGATGCTTGACCTGTTGCACCGGAGCCGGATGCAGTTCCCCGGAATGGCCATGGGCTTTATACAGCGAATGCTTGATGAGTCAATTGTACACACATCACAGCGTAATATCGGTGGCCGAAATCTTCTTTCCTATGATCAGGTACAACATCGTCTTTCAAGATTGCAGGCTTCCTATACCGTATGCTCTGCCATGTGCCTTCACAGCAGTGCCCGGGCCGGCATCGAAAATGACCTTGCAACGTCGGGCTTTGAGGCCAATTCCATCAAGACGGTCATCACCGACCATATGCAGGAGGCTGCCCAATCGGCGACCCAACTGGTAGGTGCCCAGGCATATAAGCTAAGCCATATTGCGGGCAGAGGGATTACCGATTCCCGGCCGTTCCAGATATTCGAAGGATCGAATGATATCCTATATGCCCAGATCACGGAGCAGCTGGTTAAAATGATGAAAAAGGCGCGGGAGACCAACCTTTTCAGGTTCCTGAGCGGTTTTGAGCTTACCCGCAAATCAGCCGATAGGTTGCGGAAAATGTTCGATTTTGAACTTAACCTGAATCTACCCCAACGCAAACAGGTGGAGCTTGGACAAATTCTGGGAAGGTTGGTCAGCACCGAAATGGTTCTCAACCTGGGCGAAAAGGGATTTCGAAAGGACTTAGTCAACAATGCAGTTGAGTTGTTGCATCAGGAAATGACAGCCATCATGGGCAGTTTTGGTTTTGGTGCCCAAACGCAGCTGGTGGAGTCTTATCAGGAGGAGAGCAGCTGGTTTGATCTTGCCCGTCGGAAACACAATGCAATGTCCTGATCGTAAGTTTCTTGAAAGTTCCTGTGGCTGGTATGTAAAGTGGCAGACTTAACGGGAATATGCCCGGCGAAGGAATCCTGAACGACATATTTCTACCAACATGGAGTACTTGAAAACACCAGGCTTTTGCGGTACTGTATGGATGTCAGGTTAAAACCATTGACTTCTCCGGAACAAGACTACCCCCAGGAATGACAGTGCCACTGAGCCAAGTAAAATGGCAGCTAATTGTGATTGTTTCTGCCACCACGATAATATTGTTGATCCTGTCAAAGTTTCGGGGTTTAAAATATATCAGGAAATAAAGAGAAAACTCCGCATCATAAATAGTGAGGAGTTTCCTTTTCTTCTGGGAATCCATCGCTTTGCCTTGAATAATCTCTTACGTGCTCCTATGTTTCCTGAAGATAAATTGTATAAAACGAAAAAGCCGCTGTTAAGCGGCTTTTAGTAGCGGGGACACGACTCGAACGTGCGACCTTTGGGTTATGAGCCCAACGAGCTACCAACTGCTCCACCCCGCAATATATTTTTCAAACGTGTTGTCAGAACTCAAATGCGATGCAAATATACAACTAAATTCTTACAATGCAAAATAAATCTTATCTGTTGCCCATCTGTGTTAAGTTGTCAATCGTTTAAAATATGTCTTCTTCGAAAATATTGTAATTTCGGCACAGAATATTAAAGGCTTATGTGGATTAAAGTATCGGGCATCATACTGCGTAACAGGATTCTAATCCTGATTGCAGTATTCCTGCTTACCCTCTTTTTTGGCTACCATGCCCGGAAGGTTGAAATGTCATACGAATATGCTTCACTTTTACCAAAAAAAGACCAGGCATATAAAGATTACCAAAAATTTACCCAAATATTCGGAGAGGAAGGAAACTTGATCATGATTGGGATCCAGGATCCCGATTTCTTCAGGATGGATCATTTTAACCGCTGGAATAAGTTATGCGACGATCTGGAAAAGGTCGAAGGGGTCGAGAACCTTTTATCCGTGAGTAATGTCTATGACCTGAAAAGGAACCAGGAGGAAAGGAAATTCGAGATTCACAGGATTTTCCCTCACGACATCAGCAATCAGGCCCAACTCGACACCCTTGCCGAGGAATTTCATAATCTTCCCGTATACAAGGACCTGTTGTACAATGAAGAACAGAATACTTATTTGCTGCTGATAACAGTCAATAAGGACAAGATGCACAGCAGCGCAAGGGAGAAAATGGTCGAATCGATCCAGGAGATAGGGACTGCTTTTGAGGAAAACAACCAGGTCAGGCTTCACTATTCGGGATTGCCCTATATCCGTGTGGTCAACTCCATCCAGATCAAGCAGGAAATTTACATGTTTACCTTATTGGCCCTGGGCATCTGCATCGTCGTGCTTTTCATTTTTTTCAGGTCATTTAAGGCTGTATTTTATCCAATTGTCATTGTCCTGACTGGTGTGGTATGGGCCATGGGCTTGCTGTCACTTATGGGTTTCAAGATTACCCTGCTTTCGGGGATGATTCCCCCCTTGCTGATTGTAATAGGCATTCCCAACAGTATTTATATGCTGAATAAGTTCCATCATGAGTTTGTGATGCATGGAAACCGGGTCAAGGCACTGCAGCGGGTGATCATCAGGATAGGAAATGCAACTTTCCTGACCAATCTTACCACGGCCATTGGCTTTGCCACCTTCGCCGTGACCAACAGCAATATATTGGTTGAGTTCGGCATTGTCGCATCATTAAGCATCATGAGCCTTTTTCTTCTGGCTTTGGTCCTGATTCCAATCATATTCAGCTTTGTTCAGCCTCCCCGGGCCCGACATGTCAGGCACCTGGAAAATAAGGCAGTTATCCGTTTGATCGATTTATTGATTATCATTACCAAACGGCATCGCAAAAAGGTTTATGTTACAGCGGCAGTGGTGGTAGCCATCGGAATTTATGGAATTACCCTGATTAAAAGTTCCGGTTATATGGTGGATGATATTCCCGAAAGTGATCCCATATACCAGGACCTGAAATTTTTTGAATCGAACTTCCATGGTCTGATGCCACTCGAAATTATTGTGGATACAAAAAAACCCAACGGAGTCATGCAGCTGTCCACCTTTCAAAAGCTGGATCAGCTGGAAAACAAGCTGGAGGAGTATTCTGAGTTGTCACAGTCGCTATCCCTGCTCAACCTTATGAAATTTGCCAAACAGGCATTCTATAACGGTGATGTCAGGTACTTTTCCCTTCCCAACAACTATGAAAGGAATTTCATCATGACTTATGCCATGCAGGGGGAGGAAAATGCCGGATTATTGCATTCGTTTCTCGACAGCGCGCGACAGGTTACGCGTATCAGTATCAGGGCCAAGGATGTGGGGACCAACCGAATGGAGCAATTATACAACGAATTCAGGAGTGAGGTTGATTCCATCTTTGAAGCGGATAATTTTGAAACCATCATTACCGGATCAAGTGTCACCTCATTCAGGGGTACCCAATATCTGCAAAGGAATCTTTTTATGAGTCTCGGATTGGCCATAATTCTGATATCCATAATTATGGCTGTAATGTTTACCTCCTGGCGGATGGTTTTGCTCTCGATCATACCCAATGTCATACCACTGATTTTCACTGCTGCCATCATGGGTTTCACGGGAATTCCCATTAAGGCTTCAACAATTCTGGTTTTCAGCATTGCATTCGGTATTTCGGTTGACAATACCATACATTTTCTGGCCAAATACCGTCAGGAACTGAAGCTGACCGGTTGGAACATTGGTCGTTCCGTAATTCTTGCGCTGCATGAAACGGGAGTCAGTATGCTCTATACGGCAGTGGTCCTGTTTTTTGGGTTTGGAATCTTTAGCCTGTCTGGTTTTGGGGGTACGGTTGCATTGGGGGTTTTGGTCTCCCTTACGCTTTTGGTGGCTTTGACCGCTAACCTGATTTTATTGCCTTCCCTTTTGATGGGATTGAATCGATTGACTACCACATCCAATTTTGAAAAACCAATGTTGGAAATTTATGATGAAGATGTCGAAATAGGAAACATGAACGAACCTAAACTCCCCGATACATCCATTTAATGAAGTAACCTATGAAAACTCTGGAACAGCTTTCGGCAATGATCGACTCTGCCGTTCAAATGAAAAATCAGGTCTGGGCCAGCCAGATGCCAGTCAATTTGTACCAACCCGTGTCCTATTCCATGTCTGCAGGAGGGAAACGACTCCGCCCCTTAATGGTGTTGCTGGGTTATCAATTGTTCGATGACCAGGTTGAGCAATCCATTCCTGTGGCTATGGCTATTGAGGTATTCCATAACTTTACGCTTCTTCATGACGATATCATGGATCACGCTAATGTAAGGCGAGGACTCCCTACCGTGCATAAAAAGTTTTCCGCAAATGCAGCAATTCTATCAGGTGATGCCATGTCTTTCCTGGCTTACGGATTTCTGCTGGAATGTACTTCGGATAAGTTGCCCCAGATTATGAAACTGTTTACCTCTACAGCCCTTGAAGTGTGTGAAGGCCAGCAGTATGACATGGATTTTGAAGCCCGTTTGGATGTAACTGCCGATGAATACATCATGATGATCAGGCTCAAGACTGCCGTTTTGCTGGGATGTGCCCTAAAAGCGGGAGCCTTGGCAGGTGGTGCTAATGAAGAGGATGCCGATAAGCTGTATGAAGTCGGCATCAGGCTCGGAATTGCCTTTCAGCTTCAGGATGACCTCCTGGATACTTATGGGGACGAATCGGCCTTTGGGAAAAAGATCGGTGGTGATATTGTCGCCAACAAGAAAACCTATATGTTGATCAAGGCTCTTGAAACGGCACGCGAACCCGAAAAATCAGCTTTGATGGATTGGATAATGGCCAAACAGTTTAATGCCCAAGAGAAGATCGCTGCCGTAAAGTCAATTTTCGATAAGCTGAATATCCAAACGCAAACCTCTGACCTGATCCAATCCTATCTCGAAGGAGTCCTGTCATTGCTGGCCGAGATCCCGGCAGCACCTGAAAGGACGGCACTGCTGGAAAATCTGGTCCATAAGCTGGTTAACCGGAATAATTAAACGAATCTTTCCCGGTTCTGAAGGTTGAAAAGCCCGTACAGCAAGAATACAACCATACCCACACCAAGGAAGATCCTGTTCTTGAAAACGATTCCTTCCCAGATAACAGCATTAAAGTTGTTTGGCAATTCCATGGGATTCAGGAAGATGTTCCACTGCGACCTTTCAAAGTTTCCTCCAAGGATCAGAAGCGTAACTCCAATAAGGATCATGATTACCGCTGTTCCATTTCCGTTTTTGATCAGGGTGGAGAACATAAAAGCCATCCCTCCCATGAATCCGATGGGATACATTAGCTGATATGCCATTTCGAGAGGTCTCACCGTGTATAACAGATAGCTCGATACATATCCATAAACGATCAGGATCAGGAAAACCTGAATGAAGATCATCATCAGTCTTACCAACCATACCTTGTAACGGTAGTTAGGGATCCCAAAAAGAATTTCCAGGATTCTTGCGTCTTCATCGTTTTGGATACCAAATACCGATGGGTAAAATATCAGCAGTATACCCGGGAATAGCATCAGGTTATATACCATTCCTTCACCCAAGGCATCTCCCTCATAAATACTCATTATCGAGAAAAAGAGGTAAAAGGCGAAAGAGGCGACCAGAAACCAGACAAACTTGCCTGCGAAAATGATTTTTAAATTGTAGCGAATTGTCCGCCACACGATTGTTGCTGTATTTTTATTGATGATATTCATTGTTTACTCCGGTTTAAATCAGGCAATATCCCTTAACAGGCACAAATAGGCATCTTCGAGGTGTGCCTTTACATTCTCGGCATTAGGTGCAGGCTTCGTCTTGGATATTGCCCTTACCTTGATCAGTTCACCTTCACGCATATGATTGGTAATCATCTGCTTGTTGGGGAATTGTTCGAATTCCTCGTTAGTCATGGTCCACTGCCATACATATCCCTCACCCAGTTGTACCATATTGGTTGGTACGCCAAAATATTTCAGGCGGCCCCGGTTGATGACGGCAACCTGGTTACAGGAACTTGAAATATCCTCGATGATATGGGTGGAGAAGATGACAATACGGCCACGGCTCAATTCGACCAGCAGGTTTCGGAAACGGATCCTTTCACGTGGATCAAGGCCGGCAGTGGGTTCATCCACCACCAGGATTCTGGGCAGGTTCAGCAGGATCTGGGCGATACCGATCCTTTGTTTCATGCCGCCTGAGAATGATCCGATGTTATCATCCTTCCTTTCAAACATGTGGACGGCTTTCAATACATATTCAAGCCTTTCCTCCCTCGTTTTGGTATCGGAAATTCCTTTCAAGATGGCCTGATAATCGAGAAACTCCCAGGCAGACATATTTTCATAGGTGCCAAATTCCTGGGGCAGGTAACCGATCAGGCCCTGTAATTCCTCACGGTGTTTCAGCGTGTCGAGGCCATTGATATAGATCTTGCCATAACTTTGTTCAAAGATACCGCAGATAATACGCATCATGGTTGATTTTCCTGCTCCGTTTGGCCCCAGCAATCCAATCATACCGGTGTTGATATCAACTGAAACACCCGCCAGTGCCTTGAATGGTTTTTTCTTTTTGCCAATCACCGGAATTTCTTTTACAAGCCTGAAGTATGAACGGCGAAGCTTGCCGAATCGTCCGGAGATTCTGTCAATGTTGACGTTTTTGTCATGAACATAGTCTGAGGATGCCTTGATGGCCAGTAAAAGATACCAGACAACAGACACCAAAATGACCATGCTGATATTGTCCCATTTTTTGTTGAAAATGAAGATCATGACAAGGGGAACCAACCATACAATCAGGTTATGGATCCACTTGCTTATTTTCGGCAATTTTGTGTTCCCTGTCTTTTCGTACCGGTTCTGGAGTACCATTTTTAGTGGTGTCCAAAGCAGGAATAGGTAGAACCATGTAAGAACCGCAAAAATCAGCATCCAGAAATTGCTACCCAGGTAAATAAAGGTAAACCAGACCAGGAATCCGAATAATGGGATCTGCCAGATCAGGTCATAAAAATCCCTTGCATGGCGATAATCTTTGGTCAGTCCGGCACGTGCCCGAATCAGCAAGCCTGATTTCCATTCACGTACAAATCTGGAGTCACGGTCGTATATCTTGACAAGCTTTCTGACTTGTATCCTGATCTGGTCTTTGTCGTCAATCACTTTGGAACTGGCCATCCGGAGACTGGTCTGGATGAACCAGGTAACACCCGGGATCAGGATGATCACGGCAAGGAAGGTGAGCAGCTGCCACAGGAAGCTGTCGACCCTTGCATAGATGTACCAAACCGAAAGTGCAAACAAGACAAGGTGCAATACCTTTATTTTCCACGACAGGCTCTTCATCCAGTCGAGGGTATTCTCGAGTCCTGCATACAGGGTGGGAATGAAGATCAGCGTCAATAAAGTACTGAGTGAGAGACCGCCGATAACCGTAATGGCAAACGGCGCACCAATGGCACCTACGTATTCTGACTGTCCAAGTGCCAGGGGAACCATGGCAACAATGGTGGTTATGGAGGTAATCAGGATTGGACGTACCCTCGATAGTCCGGCTTCCATCAGAGCACGGGATTTCCTGTGTCCTCTCTTTCTGAGAATATTGGTAAAGTCGATCAGGATAATCCCGTTATTGACCACCACGCCTAAAAGAATAAGGAATCCCGTTAATGTATTGGCATTGAAGAGACTGTTGCTGGTGAATATCAGGGCCAGGAACGATCCTATCGCTGCCAGAGGAACCGAGAATATCACCACGAAAGGAGTTACCAATGATTCGAATACCGAGGCCAGGATCATGATGATCAGGATAAAGGCTGCAGCAATCAGGAAATAGAACTCGTTGTATTGGTCGTCCTCATGGATTACCTGAACGGCCACACCGGCAGGCAGGTTATAGGCTTCCACGATCTCGTCAATTTCAAGCCGGTAAGCAGTCAGAAGATCCTTTGATTGTTCCGCTTCAGCAGCAAAACGGTAATTCAGGATGATCTGCTTTTCCTGGTTGGTACGGGTGATGTTCGCCATTCCCCGGGCATAAATAATCTCTGACAGGTCGGTCAGGTCAAATACCCCTCCCTGAGCATTTGAGATTTTCAAGCTACGGAGATCATCGATGGTCTTGTCCCTGTTTTCTTCTTCAACACCCTTCTCTTTAAGGATGATATCATACTCCTCGGTACCCTGCTTGAAGGTCGCCCCTGAGCTCAGTTCCCTTGAGAAAGACCCGAGTTCACTTGCAATGTTATTCAGGGTGACATTATTTTGGGTCATTTGCATCTGGTCGAACCGCAAATGGATTTCGGGGCGGTTGGAACCGACGCTGACATTGGCACTTCGAATTGATTCAAGGTTTTCGACAAAGTAACGCAGGTCCTCGGCCACGCCACGCATAACCTGGAAGTCCTGGCCCTTAATGATGATCTGTTCCTGGTTGGTCCCAATACCCATAAAGCGGCTGAAATTATTCATGCCTCCCATGGCTCCACCCCGAAAACTCTGGCTGGAGGTAGGTTGTGAGAGGCTGACCTCTGCACGGCGTAACCCCCGGCTACGGCTTTCCACATCCGATTTTACATCGGCCATTTCTCGCTTTGCAATCTTTTCAAATTCCTCTTTGAGGACTATATTGATAATTGCTTCCTCTGCCTGGATATTTGAAACAATGTCTTTTATCTCGGCCACTTCTTTAAGTCTGGATTCAAGTTCCGCCACCACGATGTCGGTTGATTCCAGAGTTGATCCGGTAGGCATGGTCACATAGAGTGAGAACCTGTCCTGTTCAACTTCCCGAAGGTTGTTGACGCTCAATGCCATCACAATGAAGATGCTGACAAAAAAGAGGACAAGGGCTCCGATAACCGTACGCGCCGGATTTCTAAGGCTGGCCTTGAGCAATACTATATATATCTGTATGATCCGGTTATTGGTAGTGACCTTTTCATAAAAAATATTGTGCGATCTGCTTCCTTTCAACAAGACATGTGCAGCCATCGGAATGAACAACAAGGCTACAATCAGTGAGATTACCAAAGTCGATATGATTGAGGTTCCGATGTGGTTTCCCAACAGCTCAACCATGGGATCAGTTGAAAAGATGAAGGGGAGAAAGACTGTCACTGTGGTCAGTGTTGCTGCCAAAATGGAGCGCCAAACCTCGGTGGTCCCCTGCGTAACAGCCTTGTCGGGCGTGTAATGCTTCCCCGACAACCGATAAATATTTTCAAGTACCACCACGCTGTTATCGAGAAGCATTCCCACAGCCAAAGCCATTCCGACCAGGGTAAGGCTGTTGATGGATATTCCAGCGTAATAGAAGAAATTGAAAGCAGAGAATACTGAAATTGGAATGGAAAGGGCAATGATGGAAACAATCTTCAGGTTTTTGAGGAAAATCCACAGAACGAAAATGGCCATCAATCCACCCACCACCGCAAGTTCAATAATCTGGTCGATGTTCTTCTCCATCGTCTCGGCCGTATTCGACTGAACCACAATCTCGATATCCCTTGATTCCAGTTTTTCGTTCAGGCGTTCGATTAATTCCTGTGTGCGGTGTGACAGGTCAATCAGGTTCGCCTGTGAATCGTTAACCAGCATGACCGAAATGGCATCCAGTCCGTTCACACGGCTGATGGTTGTTTCTTCCTTTACGCCGAAGTAAACCTCCGCCACATCTTTCAACAAAATCGGGCCTTCAGCAAGGACGATGTTTTCGATGTCCGTAACATTTTGGTACTCGGCCGTTACATGAACAAAATACTGTTTGTTCGATTCGTGCAGGTACCCTGCGAAAACACGGTTTTGTGCATTTGATCCCAAAGCGCTTCTAATATTGGCTGGGGTGATTCCGTATGCTTCGCAGGCAGCCATGTCAATGGTTACCTCGATTGATTTTTCCTTACCCCCGAAAACATTTGCACTGGCAATGCCATCAATGTTTTCGAGTTCGTTTTTTACTTCCTGGTCAACAATGTTCCTGATTCTGTCGGTCCCGCCGCTACCCCTGATCTGCAGTTCCATGAACTGGTTGGAGAGCTGTTGTACATCAACCCGGTTAACGACCACATTAAAGCCATCGGGAAGGTTATCGCGCACCTGGTCAATCTTTTCCTGGAGTTTCAGGAAGGTATATTTAAAATTGACGTTCTTGTTAAAACTAACCTGAATGGAAGCCTGCCGGTTATTAAGCCACGATTCCATGCTTTCCACGCCTTCAAGGGAAGCAATAGCCCCTTCGACAGGAATTACGGCCTGATTCTCCATGTAATTTGGGTCCACTTCCTGTTGGGAAGAGACTTGTACAAATAACATCGGCAGGTCGGCATTGGGCATGAGCTCCACCGGCAACTGTTTATAAGACACATAACCCAGCAGGGTCATGCCTATAAAAAGCATGCTTATAAAGACTTTTCTGTTGATGATGAAATTCATCGTATAACCATTTTTAAGATGGGAGGAGCTGGATATCCCGGCCCCGTTTATATTTGTTATCGCTGCGACATTGCCTTTTCTGAGCGTGGAGCTCTTCTGAGGCGGTCAAGAACGTCATACACACATGGAATTACAACAAGCGTCAGAAGGGTAGAGGTAATCATACCCCCAATTACGGCCAGGGCCATGGGTGAGCGAAGAGATACGCTTTCTCCCACTCCAATGGTTAGCGGCACCAGAGCAAGAATAGTTGTAAGTGAGGTCATCAATATGGGGCGGATTCTTTGTTGGCCAGCATATATGATGGCATCCTTCCTGTTCATTCCTTCCCTGATCAATTGGTTGATGCGGTCGATGAGAATGATGGAGTTGTTGACTGCAATACCCGCCAGCATGATAATCCCGATCAGTGCCATGATGTTTAATGGTCTTCCCAGGATAAAGAAGGTCAGGAGTGATCCGGTAATGGCGAAGGGAATGGTCAGGATCACCGTGAACGGATGGATCAGTGATTCAAACTGAGAAGCCATCACCATGTAAACCAGTACGATCGACAAGATTAATGCAAAACCTAGTCCGGCCATCGACTCCTGCCGTTTCTCCTCGTCACCTGTCACCCTGATGGAATAATCTGCTGGAAGGGTTATGTCGGCTGTGGCTTTTCTGATCTCGCCTGCAACATGTTGTAAGGCGGTTCCTGGTTCAAGCTGGGCTGTAACCCTGGCAATACGACTTTGATTTCTTCTGTGGATTTCCCGGGCTGATACACCCTCCCTGAGTTCCGCAATTTCCGTAAGCCGGTACATCTGGTTACCTGATCGGATATTCATGTTTCCAAGGTCCGACAAGGGTGTCTCGGGAAGCTTTATGGTAATGTCGCGCATTTCACCTCCCTGTTCCAGCTGGCCGGCATTCTTGCCCTGCAGCTGGTCCTGCAGCTGAGAGACCACCGTATTGATGTTGAGGTTATATAATCCGGCCCTGATCCTGTCAATGACAACTTCCACCTCTGGTGCTCCGTCTTCAATCGAAGTCTGTACGTTATAAATTCCCGGTATGATCCTGATCCGTTCGCTGACTTCATTGGTGAGGTTCTCAAGCTCGTCCATCTCCAGGCCTGATACTTCAACAACCAGGGGAGCTTCATCTGATCCGAGAATGGATTGCAAGGCTGTTTCTTCTTTTGAGAAGGATACTTCCAGGTTTTCAATGTTGGCGGTCAGCTGGTCCATGGTTTCAATTACCTGATCGGCTGTCAAGGATGAATTCTCAGCCAGGATTACCTTGATTTCGGCGGTATTTTCACCCTGGAAAACGCTTGACTGTCCACTGCTGAATACATTGCTGGGACCTGCGTGTGAATATGTTTTATCCAGGTTTTCACCCAGATATTCATCAAGTATAAGCTCTATATTTTTAACTGTGGCTTCGGTTCTCTCGAGCTTGGTACCTTCGGCCAGTTTCAGTTCCATGACAAATTCCCTGGATTGGGTTTGTGGCATGAATTCGCTTCCAATTACCGGTATCAGCAAGAAAGATGAGCCTGCAAGCAACAAGCCAATCAGTATTACCATCCATTTTACCTTCAGGATTTTGTCAAGAAATTTTCCATAGGAGGTAATTTGAACCGTACGTTTCTTGATGGGAGCCGATTTTTTTGAATAGAACCGGTGATACAGCATCGGGATCAGGAAGATGGCCACGAACAAAGAGGAGAGAAGCGAAAAGGCCACGGTCCATGCCTGGTCCTTGAAAAGCTCTCCGGATGCACCATGCAGATAGACAATGGGCAGAAATACGACAATGGTTGTCAGGGTTGAGGCCGTGATGGCCCCGCCTACCTCTGCGGTACCATTGATGGCAGCATCCTTGACAGACATTCCGTTTTCATGGTTCCTGAAAATATTCTCGATAACAACAATGGCATTGTCGACCAGCATACCAGCTCCCAGTGCAAGTCCGCCCAATGTCATAATGTTGATCGTCAGGTCATTAAAGTACATCAGGTTAAAGGTTGCAATGATGGAGATTGGCATTGCTAAACTGACAATCAATGTAGTCCCGATTCTTCGGAGGAAGATAAAAAGTACAAAAACTGCAAGCAGAATACCCATCAGGGCAGTCTCTTCCACTTCCACTATGGCTTCCCTGATAAATTTCCCCTGGTTGGTGACTGTGGTTAGTTGATATCCAGGGAGTGCCTTCCTTATCTTATCGAGTGACTCGTTTATCTGTTCGACCGATTTTACGGTATTATAACGGGTCTCTTTATAGATTGCAAGCCCGATACACCTTTCGCCATTGAGGTGTACAATATTGGTGGGTTCTTTATTGCTGAACTTTACGTTTGCTACATCTTTCAAAAATACCGGTGCCATTTCAACAGGGGGTCCACCTGTTGTAGTGGCGGCAATCGCCTTGTAGCCAACAATCAGGTTTTCAAAATCCGATATGGTGGTGAGCAGTCCTACCCCTTTCACGATATATTGTAGCCCCATCTCCGAGATTCTACCGCCGGAAACGCTACGGTTGAAGTTCTGGATCCGTGTACTTAGCTCATCAAGGGTGATATTCTGTGATTCGAGACGATATAAATCGGTTTCGATCACAACCTCGTTTTCTTCTTGTCCTGAAAGTTCTACCTCGGCAACACCTTCGAGCCTGACCAATTCATTGCGAATATAATTTTCGGCAACTTTCCTGATCTCGTTCATGTCGGTGATTTCGTTGTGCGACAATGCAATCAGCATAACAGGTGCCGTGTTGGGATCATGCTGGGTAATCCGCAGCTCGTCAATTGCCTGGTTTTGGGAAAAGGTATTCAATGCCTTTTGCAAATCCAGGAATGCTTCATCCATATCCTTGTTCCAGGCATACTCAACGGTAATCTGGGATGTACCTACCTTGGTGATGGATGAAACCTGGATTACGTCCGACTGACGGATTGCCAGGGCTTCAATATTTTCAACGAATTGTTTTTCCATTTCTTCAGGTGGTCGTTCACCTGAAGTGATTTCTATAAATATGCGGGGTGATTTCAGATCGGGGAAAAGATCCATTCCCAGTTTGTCGAACGAGATGTACCCAAGCAGCACAACCGCCAGCACAACCATAAGTATCGAGACCGGATAATTTACAGAAAACTGTGTTAATTTTTTCACTGGGTATCTTTTTAAATTGCTTGATTTTCCATATTGTAGCTGATTCAGGATCAGTTGATTCAAGGTTTTCCGTCATGTTTGGGGTGACGTTCATAGGGGCGCCACCTTCTGACTGGTTGGGCGATCCGATTATCCGGACAGCCACGAAAACTATCTGATCACTTTCACTTTCGAGTTATTCCGAAGAGTTTCATAGCCTCCGATAACCAATCGTTCATTGACTTTAAGTCCGTTTGTCACTTCCACCTGTTCCTGGTTTTCGATACCTGTTGTTATAGTACGTTCCGTGGCGGTACTCTGGTCGACCACGAACACCATTCTGCCCCTGCCGCTGGAGAGTAGGATACTTTTGGGCACGACAATGGCACTATCCTTTTGTGCAACAATGATATCCGCTTTTACAAACATTCCCGGGCGAAGTTTCATTTCTGGATTGTCAATGGTCAGTTTCCCCTTGAATGTACGTGTTTCGGTGCTGATGGCCGGTGAGAGTTCAGTTACAAGGCCATGCAGTGTGTCATTGGCAAGCGTGTAGTTGGTGATCAATACATCCTGCCCGATGGTGATTTCAGAAATAGATTTCTCGGGAAGGTTTATGTCCATGAACATCTTGTCATAACTCATGATGGTGGCAACGGGTGAACCTGAATTGATGCGGGTTCCGGGAGTGTAGAATGGAAGATCGACGATTACTCCCGAGAATGGGGCAATGATGTTCATCTTCGAGAGCCTGACTTGTGCATTCTCATAACTGTATCTGGCGTTGGTGGCTGAAACCTCGGCGTTTCTCAGCTCACGAAGGGTAACTCCCCCTTTTTCGTAAAGAGATTTCTGTTTTTCATATTCCTGTTCCGAGATTTCCAGGTTGAGTTTCTGGGCATCCAATGCAATATTGTTGACATATTCATCGTCCTCGAGCCTGACGATTACCTGTCCGGCCCTGACCTGGTCACCCAGTTTGAAAGGCCTGCCGGTTAAAGGATTGTTGGCGAGTTTATAAATACCGGCCATTTCTGACGAAAGGGTGACTTCCTGGGTAGCCTTGGCAGTACCTGTGGCATTCACGTATTGCATGATGGGCTGCAAACGGATATCTTCAACGGTAACTGGTATGGCAAGGTCAGTGGTTTCCGACTGCTGTTGGTTGTTGCAGCCAAATAATGCAGTGAATGCTGCAAACAGTGCTAAGTACTTGATATTTTTCATTTCCGTATGGTTTTCTATTGATTGATTTTATATAATTCTGACGGCAGGACCGGTTGTTTCTTTTCAAAATCGTAAAGGGTTTGGATCTTCAGGTTAAGAAGTTCCAGTTTATAATTCAGCAGCGCCTGTGCATATGCCAATTTACGGGATGATAGCTGGTTCTGGTATAGGCTGAGGTCCATACCGGTCAGGTCGCCGTTCTCATATCTCTCGAGATTGATTTCGTATGTCAGCTGTGCATTTCGTTCACTTTGTTTGGCAATTTCAATCTGGTTCAGCTGGTTCTGGAGATTTCTGTATACTTCGCGGATGTCGATTATGATTTGTTTCCTTTGTTCATCCAGGTTAATCTCGGCACTTTTGATGGTTGCCTCCTGTGCCTCAATCCTTGCTTTCCTTTCACCCCAGTCGAAAATCGGGATGTTGAATGAGAGCTGCACCTGCGGGTTACGGGTTGGCTGGTCAAACATGTTTCCAATACGCTCATCGTCACCGATTATCCCGTATGCAAGATTCATTGATCCGGCAAATTCATTCAGGGCTTTTGTCCTGATCATGTCAAACTGTGTCGATTCCACTTCAATTTCGCGCTGGCGCAATTCCATTCGGCTTTTCAAGCCACTCTGGATGGCCATGTCAAGATCGACCGGTACCGCAGCAGCTTCCACATCTGCGTATACAAGGATATCTTCGAAAAGATCCATTCCCAGATACATCTTGAGCTGGTCTTTGGCATTTTCGAAATTCACCTGGTTGTTTTGAAGGGTTGAATTGGCCGTGGCCAGGTTGAGTTCAGCCTGGTATAGTTCTTCGCTTGCAGCCAAACCGGCGTCAACCTTGTTTTTGATGATTTCGTAACTTTTCTGGGTGTTTGCCAGCTCCTCACGGGAAATGTTAAGGTTCATCTGGGCCATATACACACTATAAAAGAATTGCGTAACTGCCCTTTCCATGTTCAGCCTTTGCATGGCATAGCTGATGTTGGCATTTTCGAAACTTAATTCCAGTTCCTTCAGCTGAAGTTTGAGCCTGTTGTAGGTGAACAGAGGCTGGTTGTAATTCAGGTACAGGTTATTGGTGAAGGTTTCGTTCGTGGTGGGTGCCTGTCCCGAGAATTCGGCGGTACTGCTTTGCCATCCGAAACGGTTGATTAACGACAGGGTACCATCGGTAACCAGTATGGGTTGTTCAACCCTGAAGGTGGCATTCGAGGAGAATGTCTCATTGGTATACCACTCCGAGAAACGGGAATCGAACCTTCGGGTGTTGGTATAATCCACGGGCGAGACACTCAGTGAAAATTTTGATTTGAGTGCAGCTCTTTGTGCCTCAAGATTCTTCTGGTACCGGGTGAGGTTCAATAACTGTTGCTGAATGGAAGGACTGTTGGTTTCGGCAATCGAAAGGGCCTTGTCCAGCGTTAAAGATTGTTGGGCCTGCACATGGGTCAAAAGAAGGCACAGTATGGCGAATAATAAAAGGGATCCGCCCAGCCTGTTTCGAAAAGATGATTTCATATTCCTTGTATTTTGTTTTTTCACAGTGTATAATGGTTTTCGTTGCATTTCAAAATGAAATTGGGTGAGGTGGATGTGTCAGCCGACAGGTTTAAATGCCTCAGGTTAAAGCTTCACTAGTTTAATGGCATCGGCTACAACTGTTCTTAGTTCCGACTTATTGCTCAACACGATTTTGGACCCGGGTCCGAGATAGAAAGATCCAAGCAGGTTCCAGCCATTTTCGGCATTGTTGACCTGAAGGCTTTGTTCAGTTTCACCGTCGTCATGATGAATGACATACAGATATTCCCCTTTTTGATTGTCTCCACCTCTGCGGCCTGGGCCGAAACCTCCGCCCCGGGTTGCCGACTGGGCTACATAAGTATATACGTCGTAATAACCTGCTTCTTCAACCGGAAGGTTCCACGTTGCGGTTTGGTCACCGGTACCTGATTTAATGAAGTGGGCCGACCGGATATAAAGTCCGTAAAAATCAGAGTTGGTGGTAAGCGTCCAGTCCAGCGGTGGTCTCCAAGAGTTCATCCCCTTGTATTTCGAGCCAGTTTCTTCTTCGGTAATGATCCATTTATGAAGTAAGCTGGTTGTATTTGCCACAGAATGCTCAAATCCCGGGTCTTCATTGTCAACCACGATTTCATTGGGTTGAAGTGTGGAAACCGGCACATCTGATGGAAATTCCCCTTCCACCGGTACAGCCTTCTGGTCTTCTTCAATCCTTCCGAAAAATTGCATGATCGATTGTGGTATATTTTTGGATGCCAATGTGTTGATGGTAAGTCCGCGTGGTTCTGAGTCAAATAGGTAACTAACTCTTTTGGTCTCCCCTGCCTTAAGGCTCAGGATCTTGTTCATGGAGTTATCAGCCCCCGGACCCATCATCATCCTTCCACGACCGCCTCCTCCGGGACCACCCATCCTGAAGGAGAGTTTCACGACTCCGTCAATGTTGCTGGTATTGCTTGCACTGAAACTGACCATGGTGCTGATCTGGTCTCCTGCCTTGGTATTGACGGCAGTGATGGAAGAGAAAAGATATCCGGGGAGATTCACTTCCTTGAACCAGTCGTTCATCATTGGTGTCAGTGAAATATTGTAATTGTTGTAGAGAATGCTGTCAAATTCGGTAAACCTGATGATCCCAAACTGGTTTTCCCGTAACAGGTTTCTCAACATGGCTGCAAATTCACTTTCACCGGCATTGGCCTGAATGGCGGTGAAAAGTACATCGCCCTTAAGCTTGATCAGGTTGTCGGCAAGTTTACGCTGTTCACGGTCGTTCAGCAGTTGTTCCAGACTTCGGTCCTGAAGGGCCAGACTTGCCATTTCGTCCTCACTCATACCTGTCATGTTACGCATCCAGTTATTTCCCATGTCGCTCGACTGGTTTTTCAGGTAGGCTTCCAATACCTGGTTGGCAACAGGCCATCGGTCTGATCTGAGATGGTTGCGGAAATAATAGTATTGCGGGAATATGAAATGAGGATTGCTGGTTTCGGTAACCTGCATGGCCCCACCCGCTTGCATCGAGAAGTTGGGCCTTCCCCCTTCACGGGTGAAGTTTCCTGCCACATTATTAATCATCCTTATTTGCAGGTCTTTGTCTGTCAGGCTTTCGCCGTTGCGTTCGCTCCAGCGTTTGATGTTTTTAGCCTGGTTTTTGAAGTCAAAATCGCGAAGGAGGTATCCTTTTTCCTGGATCAGGACCTGTTCGGGCTGCATGGTTTCCTGTACCGATGACCATGTGCGCTGGTAGGGCTTAAACTGTGCAGGCACTTCAACAATGTTGAACCTCTTAAAAGGATATGACAGGCTGTAAGTCCTCTGAAAGTCACGAAGCCTTTCTTCAATCAGGCTGGGGATGGTATCTTTCAACTCTGAGAATGAATCCTTGAAGAAATCATGGCCCTTAATATGCCAAACACCAAAATCGATGTTTCCTGCAGTAATTTTTTTATAGTCATAGTGCCCAATGGCCAAAGATATCTGGGTGAGTGGCTGATCATTCTTATAGGCATATTTTCCGGGGGCGGTTTTTTCAAATGTTCCCTGTGACACGGCCTGCAAGGCAGTGTCAGTGGCCACTTCAAGCGTGAATTCGGTGAAGTAGGTATGGCTCCATCCAAAGTTGGTGGAACTATAACTGACACCGGTTTCGGGATACCAGTTGGCCTCAGGGGTCAGAAGGGCATACTCCTGAGTAATGAATGCGTGCCGTTTGTCGACGTTGATGACAAATTCGCCAAATTTTTCCTTGCGCATCTCGTTATCGATATCGAGATAACAAAATGTTTCATCAATATTTCCTGAGTAGGTTATTTCGACATTGTTGGTGGAAGCAGGCTCCATTTTGGATTTCAATGGGATAACCAACAACTGTTTATTACGGGTATACGACGATTCCTGGTTGTTGACCTTCAATCCTGAAAGCACCAGTCCCGGATTCAAGTGCATTACCAGTGTGTCGATGGCAGACCTGCCGTTATTGACCAATTCCATTTTCGAGACTACCTCGATCTGTGTTTTATTATGAATCAGCTGGATATGGTGCGACTTAACGTCCGCTATTGGAAACGCTGCATAGCGGTTGTTTAGCTCTATGGCTTCAGTCCTTTGATGTTCCTGGGAAACAAACCTGTCGACATGTCGGTAAGCAAGATATCCGCCGGCAGAAATGAAGATCACGCCAAACAAAAGTGAGAACCAGGTGAGAGACTCGGATTGGGGCAGACGTTTCAAAAGGAAAATGGTCAGGAAGACGAATCCTGAACCCAGAAAGAAATAAATACCCCGATGGGCAATGATGGTGTCAATATTGCCGAATCCCACGATTTCAGATTTCAGCATCGGAATGTTGAACGACATGTAGTCGAACAGATAATAATAATTATCCTTTACGAGGAAGAGGGTGATGCCGATATATCCGAGAATCACGACAAAAGTAACGGCCTGGTTGCGGATCAGGCTCATCAGAAGGAAGGAAAGCCCCATGATATAAACCAGCGTGGGTATGCTGATCAGGAGTAGATATGTCAGATAGGACAGGAGCGGTACACCTGTATTTTCGGCAATCAGGTTAAAGATCAGGGCGATGCCCAGAATGGCGAAATTCAATACCATGAAAACCTGCATGTTTCCCAGGGTCTTGCCAATGACATACTCCCCGTTGGTCATTGAACGCATGTAAATAACCTCTGTAGTATCAAGTTTTTTATCCCGCTTAAGGAAGTCAGATGCCAGGAAAACAGCGATGATGGCCTGTGCAACGTTCAGGATCAGTAGGTTGAAATAGGGAATGGCTGAAGGAATGGCCCGGAATATCCATTGTGAACCACCTCCCTCGGAAACCATGCCGAAATTCATGCCGAAAAGCACGAGTATCGAAAGGACCCCAAATATTCTGAAGAACCAGCTTCTGAACAGGGTTTTGCGTTCGTACTTGGCTATGGATTGAATGTTATGAAATGAAATCATGTTTGTCTGGTTTTAATCAGGCCATTGACCACTGGTTAAGATTTTTCTCCATAAAATAGACATAGGCATGTTCCAGATTGGGTTCAATCTGGTGTCCGTAATATCCATTGATGTTATCGGCAACAACCTGGAGTTCCCATCCTTTTTCGGTTGGAATGGTTGCAATTACCGGGTATTTGTCATTGATTTCGAGGTATTCTTTTTCGGTTGCCTGAATCAGCCAGACCTTTCCTTCGGCTTCCATCATCAACTGTTCGGGTGAGCCGGTGAAAGCCAGTTTACCCTTGTTCAGAAGGGCCATGTTTTCGCAGGTGCTGGAAATATCCCCTACAATGTGGGTCGATAGGATGATGATTACGTCTCGGGAGCTGATCCGGGATAGAAGGTTGCGAAAACGGATTCTTTCTTCCGGGTCCAGACCGGTGGTGGGTTCGTCAACAATGATGATTTTGGGATCGTTGATCAGGGCTTGTGCAATGCCCAACCGTCTTTTCATACCACCCGACAGACGATTGGCATTTCGGTCGCGTGCCTCAAAAAGTCCAACTTCTTCCAGCATCCGGTCAACAGCATCATGTCTGACCGACCTGCTTTTCATTCCGGCCAGTCGGGCAGTGTAGTCGAGAAATTCCCAGGTTTTTAACTTGGCGAAAAAACGGAAGTCCTGCGGAAGATAGCCCAGCATGGCACGGATCTCCTTCCGGTTTTTCATCAGGTCCAACCCATCGACGGTTACTTTGCCACTTGAAGGTTTCATCAGCGTCACCAGGATTCGCATCAGCGATGACTTTCCGGCTCCGTTAGGACCCAAAAGGCCGAACATTCCGTTTGGAATGGTCAGGTTAACGTCTTTCAGGGCCCAGTTGCCTCCCCCGTAAATCTTATTGAGATTTTCGATTTTTATTTCCACCTTGTAATCTTTAAAATAATGACGCCAAAATATGACCGTGTTTTCACGGTAAGGTTTAATCGGTATAGGATATTTGTTTGTTAAGACCCGCAAAAGTTACAACTATATCCTCAAATCACAAGGCAGTGGGGGTAACAGACAAAAAAATGGCCCCGGTTGCCCGGAGCCATTCAAACACTTCTTCCTGATGAATATTATTTTTCTAACGTAAATTGATAATCGTTGCTGCCATCAGCGAGAATTACATCATATCGGCCGCTTTCCAGCTTGGAAATGTCAAAACCTTTGGTGGTGCTGAATTCTTTGCCCAATGCGGTTTCGTATACAATGTTCCTGTCTTTCATGAAAATAAGCTTCAGGTTGTTCTGGTCGAAGTTGAGGTACGATACTTTCAGCATGTTACCGTCAACGAGGAAAAATGGATCAAAACGAAGCTCGGTAGCACCAACTTTCAATGAGCCATTCACGATTTCAAGATTACGTTTAACCAAGGTGCTGTTGACTTTGAAGGAAATTTCATACAGACCGTTTTCAAGGGCTGAGAAATCGTAAATCTTACGATAATCTGCAGTGTTCTGCATCGATTGTTTGTAGTATACGATTCTTCCTTCTTCTGATTTAACGCTTACCTCGATTTTTGCAGGAGTTTCGTTGACCAATGCAACTACCGCCCTGTCGCCTGAAATGGGAAATACATCCAGTCTCGGCTTTTCAACGGCGCTGGTAACAACAGCTACCAGGGCCAGTACAAATGTTCCAATTGTTTTCATAACTGTTTTCTGTTTTGTGATTGTTTACGGGACAAATGTAGGGAGTTTTTAAAAACATGTTATAAAACATACTTTGTACGGGCCCTGAAAACATGTTTTATAACACATAGTTAACAAATCGCATTTGTAAACCGCATTTCAATCTCGTTTGAAAGCCTTGATATACCTATAGGTTCAGGTGTTTTTCCATTATATGGTGTCTTATTGGATCCGTACCGCCCTATTCATGATTTCCATCTTATGTAATCCCGGTCAATGACCACAACAGCCAGGAACAAGCTCTGCCGAAAACTTGCTATCTTCGCCCTTTTATCATGGAAATCCGGATTCTTCAATTATTGGAAGGTGCCCGTCAAGCCAGGGGATTGACGGTGATTATCGATGTATTCAGGGCTTTTTCGACCGCTTGCTATGCAGTCAGCATGGGTGCCGACCCGGTGTATCCTGTCGGTGATGTTGAAGAAGCTTTTGCCCTGAAAGAAAAACACCCGGCAGCAGTGCTGGTGGGAGAACGCAATGAACAGCCATTGCCGGGATTTGATTTTGGCAATTCCCCTGCCTTGTTATTTCCTGCCAACCTGAAAGGCCGGCCGATGATCCATACCACCAGCTCTGGTACCCAGGGAATCGTTAACGCGATTCATGCGGATGAAATATTGACCGGCAGCTTTGTCAATGCCGGAGCTATTGTCCGATACATCCAAATGAAAAAACCTGATGTCGTTTCGCTGGTTTGTATGGGATATGCATGTCTCTATCCGACGGATGAGGATACCTTATGTGCGGAGTTTATCAAAAACCGGTTGCTGGGGATTGAATCTGACTTTGAGGCCATGAAAGCAACCATTCGAAAAGGTTCTGGTGCCAGGTTTTTTGAATCGGCCAGCCAGAAATGGGCACCTTCAGCCGATTATGACCTTTGTCTGGCTCCCGACCGTTTTGATTTTATACTGAGGGCAGTCCGGTCACCTGAAGGCATGTTTCTCGAAAAAGTTGATATCTGATTTTGAAATTTCCTGTCGGGAATACTTAAATAAAAGGTAAGATGACGATTAAGTATGATTTTGATGAGGTGATTGACCGTCGGGGAACCGATTGTATCAAGCATGACCTGCTGGAACCCTTTTTTGGATCGGCCGAAGTGCTGCCTGTCTGGGTAGCGGACATGGATTTCAGGGTACCTGATTTTATCATGGAGGCCATTCGTAAAAGGCTTGAACATGAGGTTCTTGGATATACATATCGCAGTGAAGGTTTCTTTCAGTCGGTGGTCGATTGGGTTAAGCGCAGACACAACTGGACCATCGACAGGGAGTGGATCACTTTCAGTCCGGGCGTGGTTTCGGCCATCACGGCTTCTGTGCTGGCCCATACCGATCCGGGCGACAAGGTGATTGTGCAACCTCCTGTCTATTTTCCCTTCTTTGAAAGTGTCAGGGGTGTGAAGAGAAGACTTGTTGAAAATCCCCTGAAGCTGGAAAACGGTCGCTATTTTTTTGATTTGGATGATCTGGAATCCAACATCGACAGCAAAACCCGAATGATGCTTTTATGCAGTCCACACAATCCGGGTGGCATGGTCTGGAAAAGGGAAGAGCTGGAAGCCCTGGCGAATATATGCGACAAACATAACATTCTCATGGTCTCGGATGAGATCCATGCCGACCTGTTGTTTGACGGACAGATTCATACCCCTTATGCCATGATTTCCGAATCGGCAGCCCAAAATTCGATGGTTTGTATGGCTCCCAGTAAAACTTTCAACATAGCGGGACTTTCCACCTCGGTGGTCATTATCCCGAATCCCGAAATCCGTAAAAAGTTTGACAAGCTGATGCAGACACTGCATATCAACATGGGAAACATTCCCGGCACTGTCGCCCTGGAGGCAGCTTATACCCATGGTGATGAGTGGCTCAGGCAAATGATGAGGTATGTCCAGGACAATTACCGGTTTCTTGAAGATTTCTTTGTCAAGAATCTCCCGATGGTCAGGGTCATGAAGCCTGAAGCCACATTTTTGGTTTGGCTCGACTTCAGGGCCTATGGGATGAAAGACAAGCAGCTGAACAAGTTCATCGTTGAACATGCCAAAACTGGCTTAAATAATGGAGGAAGGTTTGGAACCGGTGGCGATGGCTTTATGAGAATCAACATTGGTTGCCCCCGAAGCGTATTGGCGGAAGCCCTTGATCGTTTGAAAGTGGCGTTCAGTCAGCCTGGACTGTCTTGAAATTCTTCATGATCCAATGGACTGCCTGGTCTGTCGGGATGTCGTTCATGCACCGAAAGTGTTTCTTTGGGCATTTCTCGAAACCCAGTTTGGAACAGGGACGACATTTCAGTCCATCGACCTGCAGTATTTTTGATTCAGGATCAGGTTGATAGGGTGACATGCCGAATTCCGGAATGGTATTTCCCCAGAATGAGAGAATCTTTTTCCCAAGGGCAGCTGCAATATGCATCAGTCCGGTGTCATTGGTCAACACCAGTTCAGCTCGCTGAATCAGGCTGGCCGATTCATTGATGGTGGTTTTCCCGGCAAGATTGATCACCTTGCCTTTATGGCTTTCGGCGATGCGCTGTCCGGTTTCTTCTTCATGGTGCCCTCCCAGTAAAACCACAGGGAAGGGAATTTTGCTGCAGATCTCAAGAATGGTGTCAACCGGCAATCGTTTGGTGGCATAGGTGCCGCCGATGACAAAAGCGATGTATCCCGATAAAAAGTTTGGCGGGAGTTTCCGAATGTCAAATCCCTCACCTTCGGGAATAAAGTAATCAAGCCCCTTTCCGTCGTTGGCAATATCAAATACACTGACAGTTTCAAGGTACCGATCGACAATATGTTTGTGTGGCAGCCGGTTGACCTTAAAATTCACCATCAGCCACTTTTCGAAGTTGAGCTTGCTGAATGAGAAAGCGGGAACGTTCAGCCTTCGTTTAACCTGTCCGCTCCGAATGTTGTGGTGTAAATCAATGACATAATCAATTTCCTCTTTTTCGAGGATTTCGAGCAGGGGAGTGATTTTGTCATCGAGCACATGGATCTGGTCGATCCACGGGTTAGCCTTGAGAAGGGGTACATATTTGGCTTTGGTCACAAAATGGATTTCCGCATCCTCAACCTGCTGTTTCAATCCCCTGATGACCGGTGTGGTCAGGATGATATCCCCAATGGAGCTGAATCGTATAATCAGAAATCTGGTTTTCATTCCTGTTGCATTTTCTCGATGCTGCAGGGTTGCAGGTCTGGGTTAGGTCGCCCGACTGATTACCGGGTATCGTTTTTCATTTCCACGAGGGCGACAAGTTTGTTGTGCTCGTTCTCGACAATACCTCCTGAAATCTCGAAATGGCGTTCACGGCCGTTGGATTCAACGATCCGAAGCGTACCTTCCTGGAGCATTGAAAGAATCGGTGCATGGTTATTCAGTATTACGAAAGGGCTTTTGCTTCCCGGTACCTGAACCAGCTTCACATCTCCGCTGAACACTATTTTTTCGGGTGAAACAATATCGAGTATCATGCTTATTTATTCTGTTTGTTCAAATTGGAGCGGCCGGTTTAAATTTCCGATAGCATCCGTTCTCCTTTTTCGATTGCCTGTTCAATGGTGCCTACCAGGTTAAAGGCAGCTTCCGGATATTTATCCACCTCGCCATCGAGGATCATGTTAAATCCTTTGATGATATCCTGAATTTCAACCAATTCACCTTTTAGGCCTGTAAATTGTTCGGCTACAAAGAATGGTTGCGACAGAAAGCGTTGCACGCGCCGTGCGCGGTGAACCACCAGTTTATCTTCTTCCGAAAGCTCTTCCATGCCCAGGATGGCGATGATATCCTGAAGTTCTTTATAACGCTGCAGGATTTGCATCACCCGTTGCGCGCAGGCATAATGCTCTTCACCCACGATATCAGGAGATAAAATCCTGGAGGTGGAGTCGAGCGGGTCAATGGCCGGATAGATTCCCAGCTCGGCAATTTTTCGACTGAGTACCGTGGTGGCATCGAGGTGACTGAAGGTGGTCGCCGGTGCCGGGTCGGTAAGGTCATCGGCAGGGACATAAACAGCCTGTACCGATGTGATGGAACCATATTTGGTAGAAGTGATCCTTTCCTGCATGATCCCCATCTCCGAGGCAAGTGTCGGCTGGTAGCCCACTGCCGAAGGCATCCTGCCCAAAAGAGCCGATACTTCAGAACCAGCCTGAGTAAATCGGAATACATTGTCAACGAAGAAGAGGATATCCCGTCCACCAGTGCCTTCGCCATCGCCATCCCGAAGGCTTTCGGCAATGGTCAGTCCTGAAAGTGCAACCCTGGCACGTGCCCCGGGCGGTTCGTTCATCTGTCCGAACACAAGCGCAAGTTTCGAATCCTTCACAGCCTTGGGGTCGACTTTGGAAAGGTCCCAGCCGCCAGCTTCCATGGAAGCTTTAAACTCTTCGCCATAATTGACGATATTGGCTTCGATCATTTCCCGCAAAAGGTCGTTTCCTTCACGGGTTCTTTCACCAACCCCCGCAAACACTGACAAACCGCTATGCGCCAAGGCGATATTGTTGATGAGTTCCTGTATCAAAACGGTTTTTCCAACCCCTGCTCCCCCGAAAAGGCCGATTTTTCCACCTTTGGCATAAGGCTCGATCAGGTCAATCACCTTGATGCCGGTTAAAAGAACTTCCGATTCAGTGGAAAGATCCTGGAATTTTGGAGGATCACTGTGAATAGGACGTCCATCACGGGGAATGCTATCCAGACCGTCGACCGGATGACCGATTACGTTGAGCAACCTTCCCAGGGCTGCTTCCCCTTTCGGCATGATAATAGGATTTCCGGTAGAGATAACCTCCATGCCACGGCGAATCCCATCGGTTGCGTCCATCGCGATACAACGGATCGTGTTTTCGCCAATATGCTGCTGGCACTCAATGGTCAGGTTCCCCGATTCCCTGATGATCTCCAGGGCATCATAAATGGTGGGCATTTCTCCTCCCGCATTTTCAAAACTGACGTCCACCACCGGGCCAATTACCTGAATCACTTTTCCCTTCACTTGAGCCATTAGAATGAGTTGTTTAAAATGAATAATACTACCTATAAACAAACAAAATTAAAATAGTTTTCCTGTAAATGCATTTTTTACGAGAAAATTGAAAGGGTGCGTGTGGGGTAATGTTTGAAAATCTTTGAGATTACTGTCAAATGGTGATTTGTAAACCGGATAAGAAAATCTTTCATTTTCAAATCAGTTGTTTAAACTGACAAAAATCTTCTGAAGAATATATATAAGGAAGCCGCCCCCTTGATTCGGGAGCGGCAACCAGGTTACTGTGTGAACAAATCAATCTTCCGGATAATGGGTTTTACAAGCGGACGATGACGTTCTTCATATGATTAAGGACTACAGCTACTGTTTGTTGAAAATCATGGTACCGTTGGTAACATTTCCATCCATGGTCAGTCTGTAGATCAGCATTCCAGGTGCCACTTCAGGACGGAATTCAATCCTGTTGAGGACACCCTTTTCAACCTTTTGGTCGAGCAGCGTGGTAATCTTCTGTCCAAGCATATCGTAGATTTCAAGTCGGGCATCAGCATCTTTTGCCGATACAAACTCAAAGTTGACGACAGTCGTGAACGGATTCGGATATACCTTAAGTTCAGATTTATCAAGACCATAAGCAATTGCTGATCTGACTTCCGGACACTGGTCGGGGCACATGATCTTTTCATCCAGGTTGCCAACCAGGATCCGGCATTCGTCAAATGCATTGTTGATCATGTCGACAGCACTGGCAATATGGTCGAGGGTGACTTTCATGTCACCGCACATCATACCGGTTTCAGCGCCTCCCAATGCCTTGTTGGCCAGTTCATACAATCCTCCGATGGTCATGTCATAACCATTTTCGGCCATGTAGCAAAGAACACCTTCAGGTAACATATAATACCAGTATGGATCAACATCCATCTGGTTGCAAATGAATTCATAGGGTTCTTCACCCATTACAATCGGGCTGCATACCATTTCAACACCTCCAGATTCTTCCATGCAATAGAGTTTTTCCTGGGTAGTCAACCATTTTCCGGCTTCCAGAGTTACATCGGTCAGGCCTTCGTTAATCCGCATGTTAAGTCCTAATACCAGTGTTTGTGCAAACAGCTGGTTGTTCAGGGTCTTCTGTTTGGTCAGGTAACCATTCATGCAAGATGGAACGTTGCTGACAACTTCACAAGTGCCGGAGAGGGCATAACTTGACTTGCCACCCGGAAGGATGATTTGGATAACCTTGGCAACAGCTGTAGGATATGTACTTTTGAATACAACTTTGTTGGTGCCATATCCAATGGTCAGGTCGCCCTGTGCGATCAATCCGGCAGTGAAGGCTTCACCACGTAATGATTCTTCCAAATTACATGCGGTGCCCTTCTGGCTTCCGTAGAATCCCTGGGTATAGGTACAGAATTCTTCACACGGCTTCACTGTAATGTTGATACAGATGGTAGTCGGGTTTTGACATTCATCGATGGCGGTATAACAGATTTCCGTGGTTCCAACCGGGAATTCAAAAGTCTCGCAATCGGCATCCGGGTACCCAACAATTTCACAGTCATAAGGAACTTCCCCGTCGCAATTGTCCATGAATACCGGTTCAGGAACAATGATCGGGACATTGCATTCAAATGTTATGTCTGCTAGCTCTTCCATTGGCTGCGGAGGTACAAGATCCTCTTTCCAGGTGTATGTAACGGTCTGCGAAGCGGTATTGAGGCATTCGTCGGTAGCTACATAGGTGAATGTCTGTGAGTATTCACAACCATCGTTGACGACATCACCGGGATTGCATTCGACGGTTGCCGTTCCGCAGTCATCGGTAGCTGTAATCAGTAAACATGCTGGCCTGGTTGGGTTGCATCCGAGATCTTCATCATCGGGTACATCGACGAGTGTCGGAGGAACCAGGTCTTCGGTCCAGGTGTATGTAACGGTCTGCGAAGCGGTATTGAGGCATTCGTCGGTAGCTACATAGGTGACTGTCTGTGAGTATTCACATCCATCGTTGATGACATCACCGGGATTGCATTCGACGGTGGCCGTACCGCAATTGTCAGTAGCTTCTACTGCTTGATCGCATATAGGCCTTTCCGGGTTGCAACCGAGGTCACCTCCGGTAGGCAGATTGGCCAATACGGGTGGAATTAGGTCAGGTGCAACCGTAAAGGTACTGCTGCATTCATCGGTCTGTTCACAGAAATCGGATATCGTATATGTGACCGTTGCAGTAAATCCGCAATTGGCATTGGTCGGAAGATCAGGAAATGATGATATTTCTTCATTTACTGGTTCAACGCCGCCTTCATAATACCAGGCAGCTTCAGATTTCCATTCATTGTATGCTGCCTGAATTTCGGCAAATGGTGTGCAGGCATCGAAAGAAACATCACCTGGGCAATGGGCAATCAATTCAGGCAGATCTAGTCCTACCTGGATAGGTGCTCCGGGAATATCCTTTAATTCTGATTGTGCTGATTCTCCGGAAGTTCTGGTACGGATAAAGACAGAGGTGATGGAATAACATGGATTTTCATCGAGGTTAAGGATTTCTGTTAGGTTAATGGCTCCTTCAACCCATTGATTCACATCATAATAGTCTAATCCATAGGCATCAAATGGGACATAGGTTAATACAGTATTCTCTGAGACAAAAATATGATCTTCAAAAGATTCTAAGGCTCGGGGAACATATTCGAATGATCCTCCTACATTGGTCCATTCATTGATATACACTCCGGCCAGCCCGCCACCCTGGCTGAAAGCAACGGTGACAAGGATGTCCCCTTCTGTTCTTCCTCCATCCAAACCGTCGGTTTCCATTAACATTGTACTTTCATTCAATTCCAACCGGCGCTGCAGGAATTCAAAGTCAATGTAAGAGTCACCATTATTGACCTGACGGTCGGCAGCAAAAATGCACCACAGGTCTTCCGGATCTCCTCCCAAATCTGGATCCCCATAAGAAAAATGAAGTCCTGCATTCTGGATTTCGTTTTTGTTGGGAACATTCCCTTCACCTATGCTATAGGTGATCGGATTGTCGTTGATCTTGTTGGAACTCAGAAAGGTAGTAGGATCTTTCTCTCCCCAAACATCTGGCAGAAAATAGGTATAGGGATATGGAAACTCCCCTTCGCTGTTACGATCAAAGACACCACCACCAGTGCCGGGAAAAGGAGGAGTAGAACTAGCACCATACAAAAACCAGTCTCCTGTTCCTGCTGTAGGAGTATTTGCATAGGCATCACCATCAATTCCCATACCTCCCACTGGCGTAATTACTGGTGCCAATCCAGGCAGATGTTGGGCATAAACGGTATTGACCACAAGAAAAGAGCAACAAAGGAAAATCAGATACAATAATCCTTTGCTTAACCAGTTAGATTTTTTCATGATCACGTGATTTAGGATCATTTACTAAAACTTGCGTTTCATATATCCTCGAATCACCTTCACAAAGCCTCCCGGTAAAGAGCTGGCTATGCTTCTGTAGTCAATGGTTGGTCTGTTGTTTTCCTGGAAGCGGGGCTAACAATCAGGAAATAGCTTGCAAAAACGACTTGTATGAAATAAAAGCGACTTGATAAATACAAGAAGTAAGTTATGACGATTATGAATAAAAATCCATCCGTAAAATCCCGTATTTTTTACGATTTTGGAAATGTTTCACTGCCATATGGCAAAATTTAAGATCATCCCCCAAAGCTAAAGCCTTTATATCCAAACTAGAATATTCCGTTTTTCTGCTTGTTTGGAATAATAGTTTGAATATAAGCATTATAGTTCTGTAATCCTTGCTAATTCCCTTTTTGTTGTTACCTTCTCAAATCCCGCTCCCGCGACTTGTTCCCTTCTGTACCGGTTATGTATTTACTCATATATGATCCGTATATTCAATATATCTCGTATAGTGGAATATATACAATAACTATTTAAGATACGGCAAATATATTTGCAAATACATAAGTTGATGGGGACTTATTGCGGAGTTTTTCGGGGAATAGGTTGAACTACGAAAAAAATAGAAGCCGCTCCTGAATCAGGTGCGGCTTCACGGGACTGTTGAATTACTGCTCCTTACCCTCCTTTTGCCTGGTAAACCAACAGATCTATCTTAAACTTCATTTATTGTATAACAGCGTGCCCTGGCTGATTTTGTTGTCAAGGCTCAGTCTGTAAATGAGAACTCCGGGGGTCAATACGGGTTTGTATTCAATCCGGTTCAGGACTCCCTTTTCAACCCTGCGATCGAGTAACGTTGCCATTTTTTGTCCGGTAACATTGAAAATTTCAAGACGTGCATTTGCATTTCGTCCTGAAACAAATTCAAAGTGTACCGTCGTGCTGAACGGATTCGGGTATACCTTCAGGTCGGTTGCTTCCAGTCCTCCCGTTTCACCGGAAGAAGGAAGTACAAGTACATACATGCTGGCTTCCATGGAATCGCAGTGTACGACTCCCAGCAATCCCCTGTTATAGAGATCGAGCTGCATTGCCAGGGCGATAAATTGCTGTCTCAGCAAACTATATCCGGGCAATCCTGCAATCTGTGCGGGTGTGTAAGTGCTAAACAATACTGCGGCATCGGCAAGTTCTGTGGCAACGGGTGCCGGACTGGCATCTGCATAAACGTTCAGTATGGCAGCAATAAACTGTGAGGCCAGGATGTAATAGGCATTGTCGGCTGTTTCGGTCCACATGACTTCCATATAGGTTTGTCCGCTCAGGTAGAATATGGTTGAAGGACCAATATTGTCCCAAACCGGATCATATTTGGAAGTGGCCGGATAGCCGTGAGTTTTCCAGTAACCCTGGGTCAGCGTGCAACCATCCGGACAATCTGGTACCGTAAATGAACAGGTTACTTCATCACTGGTGCAATGGTCATAGGCATAGTAAGTAAAGTATACAGTACCTCCATCGTTTTCGTTGAAATAATCCCTCCAGTCAAGTGCCATCAATTCGGCCATGTTGTCGGTTACAGGTTCACAACCTCCTTCATAATAGAACCCTTCTTTCCAGGCTGCAAAGAATATATCAATGTCAGTGGCCGACAGACAGGTTTCAAGGATTGGTCCGTCGGAACAGAATGCAGTTACTGGGGTGGTATATGGATCAACCGTAAATGTGCAGGTAACCGATTCTTCGTCGCACAGATTGGCAACGGTAGCTGTAACAGTTACTACCTGTTCAGTTTCAGAGCATTGAGATGGCATCACCAGTGCTTCGAGAGGTGGATCAAATTCAACCTCTCCGGGAGGACAAGTGCCATGTCCTTCGATGGCCAGCAATCCGGAAATCCAGGTGTTCCATGCGGCAAGAATTTCGTCATCGGTGCTGCAACCGCCAAGATACGGATCACCAGGACATTCATCGATGGTGAGGTCATCTACATAGGCTGCGACGGTGAAGGTGCAGGTAACGGATGCATCATCGCAATGGTTGGCGACGGTTGCCGTTACAGAAACGACCTGATCAGTGCCAGAACACTGAGATGGCATTGTCAACTCTTCCAGAGGCGGATCAAATACCACTTCTCCGGGAGGACAGGTTCCATGTCCTTCGATGGCCAATAATCCGGCTATCCATTCATCCCATGCTGCTGCAATTTCAACGTCACTACTGCAACCATCCAGATTCGGGTCACCCGGGCATGCATCGATGTAGAGGTCGTCGACATAAGCCTGTACCGTGAAGGAGCAGGTAACGGATTCTTCGTCGCAATGGTTGGCGACGGTAGCGGTCACTTCGACAATCTGGTCTGTGGTAACACATTGCAGTGGCCTTTCAAGTTCTTCCAGCGGCGGGTCAAATGTGACATCTCCGGGAGGACAAGTACCAGATCCTTCCATGGCCAATAGCCCTGCAATCCATGAATCCCATGCGGCTTCGATTTCAACATCGGTGCTGCAACCATCGAGGTTCGGGTCACCCGGACAAGCATCAATGGCGAGGTCGTCGACATAAGCCTGTACCGTGAAGGAGCAGGTAACGGATTCTTCGTCGCAATGGTTGGCGACGGTAGCGGTCACTTCGACAATCTGGTCTGTGGTAACACATTGCATTGGCATATCCAGTTCTTCCAGAGGCGGATCAAATATCACATCTCCAGGAGGACAGGTTCCATGTCCTTCGATGGCCAATAATCCGGCTATCCATTCATCCCATGCGGCTTCGATTTCAACATCGGTGCTGCATCCATCGAGGTTTGGATCGCCCGGACAAGCATCAATGGCGAGGTCGTCGGTGTAAGCCTGTACCGTGAAGGTGCAGGTAACGGACTCTTCATCGCAATGGTTGGCCACAGTGGCCGTAACAGAAACTATCTGGTCAGTGGTGACACATTGCAGAGGCTTAACCAGTGATTCCAGAGGCGGATCAAATACCACATCTCCGGGAGGACAGGTGCCATGTCCTTCGATGGCCAATAATCCAGCCATCCATAAATCCCATGCAGCTGCAATTTCAACATCGGTGCTGCAGCCATCGAGTTCAGGATCACCCGGACAGGCATCGATGGTGAGGTCATCAACGTATGCCTTGACAGTGAAAGTGCAGGTTACGGATGCTTCATCGCACATATTTTCGACCGTTGCGGTGACAGATACAACCTGATCATTGGTGACACATTGCAGAGGCATATCCAATTCTTCCAGTGGCGGGTCAAAGACGACATCACCGGGTACACAGGTGGCATGTCCTTCCATGGCCATCAATCCTGCGATCCAGGTATCCCATGCGGCTTCGATTTCCACATCGGTGCTGCAACCATCCAGTTCGGGATCACCAGGACATTCATCAATGGTAAGGTCGTGTGGATAATCAATGGTAATGGTTTTTATGCATTGGTCGGTTTTTTCGCAGTAATCCGTGACTTTATAAGTGACCGTTATGGTTCCTCCTGCACATACAAATGCTTCGTCGATGGAAGCAAGGGGCGGGTCAAATGTCAGTTCTTCGAGGAAATATTCCGTTTCGTCACCTTCAACTTCGGGGTCACCTTCGTCAATAAAAGGAACGCCATGATCAGGATCAGGCATGAATCCTTCCTTCCAGGAGTTGATGGCAGTCAGGATGGCATCCGGTTCCATACAGCTGAATTGGAGATCATCAGGGCAGATGGCCATCGGGGGTTCCGATTCAATGTTCAACTGTGCCGGTGGTCCTGCCAGGTCTTTTAATGTTGCACTGGGTGAATCCGAGCTTTTGGTCCTGCACCAAACGGTTGCAATACTGTAGCAGGGATTATAACCCAGGATCTGTGTCAGGTTAATGGCTCCTTCGGCAAACTGGTTACGGGTATATTCCATACCATTGTCATAAACCTGCCAGGGAGCGACGGTTGGGGCAAGGTTGTTGGTGCAGAAGATGGAGTTGGCAGGAAAGTCAGAAAGCTGTTTCCTGATCCATGTCCAGTTCCCTTTGGAGTCTTGTCCCCAAGTATCCACAACCACTTCTGCCCTTCCCCCGCCATTGCCAAATTCAATGGTAATCAAAACATCGCCAGGGGTTCTGCCCTTGGTGTAGGGGTGGGTATCATAGAATGGATCGAGTGGATCAACCGGGCCTGCAGCCGAAACGAAGGTTCCGGTCGCTTGATCGTAGGTGATGGTAGCCTGGTTGAATTCGAAGTCGATGTAGCTGTCGCCATTGGTTTTCCAGCGGTCGGCGGCAAAGATGCACCACAGGTCGTTTTCATTTCCTGGAAATTCCACTTGTGTTAGCTTGTCTTTTCCCACAATATCGGGATTCCCATAAGTAAAGTGGGCAGCTGCGCGCTGTACATCATCCTTGGGGGGGACAGACCCAGCCTTTATCAGATAGGTGGCCGGGTGATCGTAAATTTTGTTGCTGGTCGCAAAAACGGAGGGGTCATCGATCCCGTCTTTTCTGAACACATCCTGATAAAAAGTCGACATATTTGCCGCAACAATCCTGGGCCATGGTTTACCATCCTGGTCCAGTAAGCTGTAAAGCGGGTTGGGATAATCAGGATTATAGAACCAGTCCCCATACATATTGGGAACCGATCCTTCATCAGGACAGGTCATGGCAAAAGCATCACCGTCGATGGCAAAACCGTTGATCGGTTCCATCACCGGGACGGCTCCTCTTTTGTAAATGGATTGTGCATGGCCATTCAGGCCAATCAGTAGCGCTCCACAAAGGAATAGAAGAAAACAGATTCCTTTGAACCAATAGGTACTCTTTTTCATGATCACAGGGTTTAGGATCATCCAGACCGATGTTCGTACATCCAGGAATCACCATCACAATTGGCATCCATTGGTAAGGAGCGCTGCAAAATCTCCTGCTCTGCGACTGGTTTGTTTTTTTTTCCTGACAGTGGGGTGACAACCAGGAAAAGGCTTAATCAAAAACGTACTTGATGCGACTTATTTCTAATATGAATTTACGACAATTCAATGCCAAAAATCCATCCGTGATTTTACCTATTTTTTACAATTTGCATCATTTGTTGGATGTTTGCAAATTATTTAATGTCAGTATAATACGAAGTATGTTGCTGTTGGGGGTCCGAAGCTGGTCAGTTGATGTTGTTTTGCATGGAGTATTTGATCAGCTCGACAGTTGTCTTCAGTCCCAGTTTTGCCAGGATGTTTCTTTTATGCGATTCAACGGTGCGTGGACTGATATACAACTTTTGACCAATTTGTTTGTAAGACATGCCCTGGCCAAGATGACGGAGGATCAGGGATTCCCGGTCGGTAAGGGACTTTTTATTCGCAATGGTTTCCAAGTCATTGCTTGACATTGAGTTCAATTCATCCTCATTATCGAGGTACAGGGAAGGATATTGTTCCATACCATTACATACTTTCTTTATGGCTTTCAGCAAATCTTCCGGTAATACATTGTTCAGGACAATTCCTTTTACACCCAAACGCAGATAGTCCTGAAAGCAAACTGAAAAATCGGGTCGGGCAATGATAAAAACAGGAATGTTTTTCAACCATCTGACCGCTTTCCTTAGAATTGGGGTGCCACCCTGATCGCAATGATAGGCATCCATCACGACCAGATCCGGTTTTGTATTGGAAAGCAATTGCTTAAAATCATCAATTCCATTGGCTTCGCCAATGACATCGAACTCTGTCTCCCGTTCGAGCAATAACCTTATACCACGGCTGAATAGAGGATAGCTTTCAAGTATCAAAATTTTGCATGGTGAATTCATTGGAGGGTAACGATAAATTGACACGCAATGGGTAAGGTACAGACCGGTATTTTGGGTTCAGTGGTCTCATATGCCATGAAATTTTATGGGATATTAAAGTTACTGATTTATACTGAGATGTGCAAATGGAGATTGACTATAATTTAGAATAATTGCAATTTGTTTATGAGCAAATGATTTTTTTGAATGAACACCAGAATTTAACCTATGAATGGTCTTGTAATTCATGTATCATTAATACTTGGCAATAAATTAGCAGGTGCTCTGATCGTTTTCTTCCAGATTTCCTATTTTCGTAATTTATCGAGAAATCCAATACCAATATTTCTGAATCAAAAATCCTTTAACTATGAAAAAGAGATACCTGTTTACCTTTTACATACTGCTATTATCTGTCTTTACCTCCGTTGGACAGCAAGCGTTGTTTGGTGGCCAAAATATTGTGTCGCCCGAAGTTCATGACGACAATCGGGTTACTTTCCGTTTTATGGCTCCCGGGGCCTCGGAGGTGAAGCTGATGGGCGACTGGATGCCTGGCGAGGGATGGACACCGGGTTCAGTAGTGATGACCAAGGACGGAAACGGATTGTGGTCGTATACCACAGAGCCTCTGCACTCTGATTTGTTTGGCTATTCTTTTTCGGTGGATGGAATTCGAACCACCGATCCCAATAATGTTTACCTGATCAGGGATGTGGCATCGGTGACCAATGTGTTTATCACCAAGGGTGGCATCGGTGACCTTTATAGCGTAAACAACGTTCCTCACGGTACGGTTACCCGCCGCTGGTATGAATCGCCCGGACTGGACAAGACAAGGAGGGTTACCATTTATACCCCTCCGGGCTACGAGAACGGCACTGAAAAGTACCCGGTTTTATATCTGCTGCATGGAATGGGTGGTGATGAAGAGGCGTGGATTGCCCTTGGAAGGACTTCCCAGATTCTGGATAACCTGATCGCCCGGGGAAAGGCCAAACCCATGATCGTAGTGATGACCAACGGGAATGTCGCCCAGGAGGCGGCACCTGGTGAATCCAGCCTGGGATTATATAAACCAACCATGCAATTGCCCAATACCATGGATGGGACCATGGAACAAACTTTTATCGACGTAATCAGGTTTGTGGACAAGCAATACCGCACCATTCCCGAAAAGAAAGGCCGGGCTATCGCAGGACTCTCCATGGGAGGTTACCATTCATTGCATATTTCAAGATATTATCCTGAAACTTTCGATTATATCGGACTTTTCTCTCCTGCCATCATGCCTGATGCCAGGGTTCAGTCGAAGGTATATGAAAACTTTGACGAGACTTTGCAAAAACAGATGGAGAACGGTTATAAACTCTACTGGATCGCCATTGGCAAAACCGATTTCCTGTTCAAGCATGTTTCGGATTACAGGGCAAAACTCGACCAGATGAAGATGCCCTACATCTATCGGGAAAGTGAGGGAGGCCACACCTGGACCAACTGGAGGGTGTACCTGTCGGAGTTTGTCCCCATGCTCTTTCAGTAGAAAAGAAAAATCCAGAAATCTGATCATCAGGTCTCTGGATTTTTTTTGTGCCCGGGGCGGGACTCGAACCCGCACGTCATTGCTGACACTGGATTTTGAGTCCAGCGCGTCTACCAATTCCGCCACCCGGGCGTTTGAAGCGATGCAAAACTAATAATTATTTCAGAATTCTGCAGTGCATGCCATAATTTTTTGACCTGACGGATGCGAGGGTTGGTGCGACAGCTACCTTTCATTGGCAATCATGCATTTGCTACTCACTGTCTGGGGCTTCATTGACATTTTTCATACATTTATGCTCCGGAACTAACCACCTGTCATTTCCTGTCCATGGGAAAAATCGATGAAAAGGAAATATTTGTCCGGCTCGGGAAGAGTGACAAAGATGCCCTGAAAGAAATTTTTGAGGCATATTATCCTTCCTTGTGCCATTACGCATCCCATTTTCTGGGAGACCATGACCAATCGGAGGAAGTGGTGCAGGATCTCTTCGTGCGTTTATGGGAAAAGCGGGAACGTCTTGAAATATCTTTGTCTTTACGCAGTTACCTTTTCAGGTCGGTTCGCAATCAGTGCATAAACCTGATCATGCATGAAAAGGTTAAACAAAACCATGCCAGAAAAATCAGGGATGCCATCATTGAGGATGCAGCCGTGGAAGATTATTACCTGGAGGAGGAAATCTCGGAGGCTATTTCATCTGCGATTAGCGCTCTTCCTGAAAAACGTCGCGAGATTTTCCTGCTTAGCCGGCAGGAAGGTCTCAAATACCAGGAAATCGCCGTGAGACTAAATATTTCAGTGAAAACCGTAGAGGCACAAATGGGACTGGCACTTCGGTTTCTGCGAGAGAAATGCAAAAGGATTTTTCTGTTTTTCATCTTTTTCAAAAATATTTCATCAGGCATTAAGGGTTTTTGATGGGTAGCTTGTCATACCGATACAATGGAAACAAAAAGCGAAATAGGGAATCCGATAGACGAACTGATAGCCAAATATCTTTCTGGTGAGGCGAATGAGCAGGAACGTCAGGAAATTGAAGCCTGGGCTGGCCAGTCGGGCGAAAACCTGGCAGTACTGGATGAATCACGCAGAACCTTTGAAAGGGCAGGGCTTTGGCTTGGACAAAGGAGGTATGATGCCTCCGCGGCCTGGTCAGATCTGCAACAAAGGCTGGATGGATCGTCGAATGTGGTTACCCTGAAGCCGGCAACCGGACAGGGATTGTTTGTATCCAGGATCCTCAAGATTGCAGCTTCCCTTTTGATCGCCATTTCTTTGGGTCTTGCCGGATATTACCTGGGGTTCAGGAATCATCAGCCGGCCGTATATACCGAGGTAATGTCGGGACAGCGGCAGGTTCTTGACCAGGTGATCCTTCCCGACGGAACCTTGGTTACCTTGAACAGCGGCTCGAAACTTACCTATCCCCGTGAGTTCTCCGGAACCTCCAGGGAAGTGAGTATTTCCGGGGAAGCCTTCTTTGATGTGGTTCCCGATCCATCTCGTCCTTTTATCATTGCGGCCGGCAATGCGAACATCAGGGTACTGGGAACTTCCTTTAACGTTCTGGCTTATCCGGGCGATACCCTTGTAGAGGTGGTTGTAGAGACGGGCAAGGTTCAGGTCACTGCATCCGGCAATGAAGACCAGGTGGCAGAAAATCTCCTGCTTGATCCGGGTGAAAAAGGTACCTACCTCCAAAGAAATGGCTCCCTCTATAAGGGGATGAATAACGATCCTAACTTCTCGGCCTGGAGGACCCATCAGTTTGAATTCAATGAAACGACTCTTATCGAAGTCGCGCGGCTTCTTGAAAAGGTCTACTTTGTTGAAGTCACTTTTTCTGACCCGTCGATCGGGAACCTGCAGCTTACGGCCAGTTTCGATCAGCAACCGGTTGAATTTATCCTGGATGTGATCCGGCTGACTTTCCAGCTTGAACTAACCCAAAGCAACGGTCATTATTTTTTAACACAGCGTGCCAACCATTAATGCCTGAAAGTCATGAAAACACTAAAATCATCTGTTATCGCCATTATGGCATTTTTCCTGTTGACCTTCCTGATTCCATTCAGCGGAGCTTCACAGGAAAAGAAAACCGCAACTGCACTCGACCAGAATATCAGTATTTATGCTGAAAACGAGCCACTCTCTGAAGTTATTGAGAAGATATGCAAATACCTCAATATCGATTATTCCTATAATGCCAAGTTGGTCCAGGACAAGAAAATCAGCCTGAACGTATCCAATAAGCCCATCAAGTTTGTTCTTGATAAATTGATGCAGGATTTCTACCTGATATTCGAGATTGAAGGTAACCTCATGGTTGTCAGGGAATATGTCCCCCTCGAAGAATCGGTCGATTATGAGCGTACTGCCCGGGATTTCGGTGTCAACCGGGGATTCATGATCGAGAATCCCAGAGACAAGTCAGTGACCATCAAATTCAAGTCGGCCAGCAACCTGATCATCATTCCGGTAACCATCAACAATTCGGATACCCTGAATTTCATTCTGGATACCGGTGTCCGTTACCCTATCATCACCGAGCTTCCTTTTGTCAACAAATTGAATCTCAATTACCTGACTCCTGTCGAAGTGAAAGGTCTGGGTGAGGGTGAAACACTGACTGCTTACCGATCGGGATCCAATACCATGAAGATTGAGGGAATGGTTGCCCGAAACCAGGAAGTACAGATGATCATCGACGAAAACTTCCAGATTAGCCATATCCTCGGAATTCCCGTTCATGGCCTGATTGGGTTCAACCTGTTCAAGGATTATGTTGTCAGGATTGATTACCAGAGGGAAAGCCTGACACTTTACCGTCCGGAACATTTCAAATACCGGGATCGCGAAAGGGATATCATTATGCCACTGGATATTGACAACAATAAACCCTATATCCATACCAGCATTGTCATGGAAGACCTGACCGAGGTTCCCGTTCGACTCCTGGTGGATACCGGTGCGAGCGATGCCTTGTGGCTGGCCGAAAAGTCGGATGCACGCATCAAGATTCCGGAACGACGGATGGACAGTTTCCTGGGCCGTGGACTTTCGGGTGACCTGTTTGGTACAAAAGGCAGGATTGATGCCATTTGGGTAGGGCCCCTGGTACTCCCAAAACCTATTGTAGCCTTTCCGGAAGATGAACTGATTCTTCAATTGATTTCGGCCAACGACAGGAATGGTACCCTGGGGGCTGAAATCCTTCGCCGGTTCATTGTTACCATCGACTACCGGAATTCACGCCTTACACTTACCCGGACACCGCTTGTAAAAGAAGCTTTCAACTACAATATGAGCGGAATGGAAGTAATAAATCCAATGCCCGGATTACCTATATTTACGATTGCTTCCGTCCAGGAGAATTCTCCTGCATGGCTGGCCGGACTCAAAGAGAACGACCAGATACTCTCGATCAATAACAATAACCATAATTCAATGACACTCAACGATATCAACCTATTGCTGCAAAGCAAGGAAAATCGAAAGGTGAAAATCAAGGTGCTGCGTGATGGAGAAGAACTCCGCACCTCATTTGAACTGAAAAGCGAAATTTGATGATCTTATCCGCAAGGGCGGCAGGCCTTTTTTTCCTGCTGCTTGTCTCACTGGGGTCCTCAGGGAGGCAGCAGCAGGATTCTGTTTTGAACAGGATAGTCTCGGTTCATGCAGACAGTACCTCCATTGCCAACGTCCTTCGTCAAATTACCCTGCAGGAAGATATATATTTTTCTTATGATGCCTCCCTGGTCAACGCTGAGCGGAATGTTACCGTAAACAGGGAGCGCGAACCTTTGATCAACATCCTGAATGTCCTTTTTCCCCATGGTGAATTCAGTTTTGTGGAAAAGGAGGATTATATCATTATCACCTCGGTTGAAGACCAGATAAGTCCTCCTTCCGGGGACCAGGCAGAAGAAGGGCCGAGGTTTGCGTATATCCGGGGAAAGGTAACCGACCTGGTTACTCGGGAACCACTTTCCTATGTCAGTATTTCAATCAAGGGGCATCCATATGGGACCATTACCAACCTGGATGGGGAATATATCTTTAAAATCCCTGAGACCTTCTGGAAGGATTCAGTGATCTTCAGTTTCGTCGGTTTCACTTCAGGCATGTTCTCACACCAACAGCTTCTTGAAAATGGATCTGTCCAGTTGAGACCTGTCACCATCCGGATACGGGAAGTAAGGGTAAGGGCAGTATCTGTCGAAGAGATTCTTGACGGAATCCGTGAGAACATCACAAAAAACTATGCACTGTCAACACGTCTATATACGGGTTTTTACCGCGAAACCGTGAAACAGGATGAGGATTATATTTCGGTATCCGAAGCCGTTATGGAAGTACTGAAGGCTCCATACCATGATGAATTCAGGGAGGATCGGGTACGCCTGATCAAAGCAAGGAGAAGTCCTGACGTAAAACCCTTTAACTGGGTAAACTTCAAGCTTCAGGGGGGACCTTACACCATCACTAAGCTGGATGCCGTAAAAACCCATGAAACATTTCTGGATAAGGAGTTTCAGCATCTTTACCGATATACGTTGTCTGATGTCATCTGGTACCAGGATCATCCGGTCTATGTCATCTCTTTCAGGCCTGAGAAGGGAATTTCCTATCCATTGTTCAGGGGTGAAATGTATGTCGACCGGGAAAGTTATGCCTTACTGTATGCCAGGTTCAGTCTCGACAATTATGGGCTTGGAAAGGCTGAAGAAAACCTTATCAAACGAAAACCACGGGGATTTCGTGTCAAGCCTTTGAAGGTTGAGTATATTGTTGATTACCAGGTATTCAATCAGCGTACCTATCTGCATTCGGCCAAGGCTATCGTGGCATTTCGCGTCCGAAGCCGGGAAGATCGGGTTAACTCGGTGTTTGAGAGTGTCTCCGAATTGCTGGTCACCCAGGTCAGGAATACCGACCTGAAACGTTTTCCGGGCAAGGATCTTTTCACTATCCATGATATCTTTGCCGAGATGACCGTCGACTATGATGAACATTTCTGGGAGAATTACAATATCATCAAACCTGATGAGGATCTCCAGCATGCGCTCAAACGGTTCCTGGATCCAGTTGAATCAAGTACAACCAACGACTAATAATAAAACTATGCGTACCTTTTTTGCCTTACTGTTTGCTTTTACGTTTTATGGGGTCTTTGCCCAGGAAAAAGTCCAAATCCTAGATCAGATTTCGGAAAGTTTGCCTGCGGGCATGGAAGCTCTTCCCCTGGAGAAAGTTTATGTCATGACCGACAAGGATGTCTATACTCCCGGTGAGATCATCTGGTTCAATGCCACGGCTATCGGTCGTTCGGGATTTACTGCCCGAAACCTGGGTGGGGAAATCAATGTGAACCTGTACGATGCCAACGGGAAATTCATTACAGGTGACCGGTATAGGGCAGGGCAGCCCCAAACCGCCGGGGATCTTAAAATACCGGATATCCTCCCACTTGGTGTCTATTACCTGGCCGCCTTTTCTCCCCTCCATCTTGATCCTGAGGAAGCTTTTGTGAAAACGATATATATTGACCAGGCTTATGAATCGGAACCGGTGGTGTTCCTGTCTGCTCCTGAAAAGAATTATGCTGCTGGCAGGAAAGCTGCCATATCACTGAAAGTTACAGGCCATGACGGTTCACCTGTCGACAGGTTTTCATTTGATTATACACTCGATCATAAGGGAAACACGATTGCCACAGGAAAACTTCGTTCCGACAAAGGCTCAGCCTTGATTGAGGCCGACCTGCCGGCGGTGACAGGTAGTGAACCGGTATTGTTGACTGTCAGCCATCCCAAAAATCTTTGGATGTACAAATATGCCCTCCGAACGGATGCCGATTCAATTCATGTCGAGTTTTATCCTGAGGGTGGAAATGTGGTGGCCGGGGCTGTCGCCAAAATGGGCTTTTATGCAACCCATCAGGGAGGCAATGCCGTAGATCTTGAAGCTGATATCCTCGATATGGACGGGAACGTTGTTTCCAAAGCTTCCACCCTGGTCACCGGGTTTGGCGTTTTCCCCTTCCGCATGGATCCGGGGAAAACCTATAAGATGGTTATCACCAGTGAATATGGCAAGGGACAAACCTTTTCGATGCCTGAACAAACCAAGGACAAAATTGCTTTGTCTGTCGCCCAGACTGACCAGGAAGCGGTTTATGTTGATCTTTTCTCTCCGGATGACAGTCCCAGACAGGTTTCATTGGCAGTTACCGAAAAGTTTAACCTGGTTTGGGCTGCCAGTTTCCAGTTGGTTCGGTCGGCCAGGGTTAAAATCCCTGTTGCGGACTTTGATCCCGGAATCCAGATGATTTCTGCATTTGATCCGGCGGGTAAATTACTGGCTTCACGACTGATTTATACCCCTGAGAAAAGCCCATTGGTCATCACGGTTGACCCGGTTATCGACAACCAGCAGGTCAGGGTCTCGGTGTCAACCGCATCCGGCACAAAAAATCAGGTTCCCGCCTCCCTGGCGTTGACGATTTCTGATGAGACACGGTTTTCAACACCAAGTCAAACCTTGAAATCCACCCTCATGTTTAATGGTGAACTGAAAAACCAGGTGCCTGATATGGCCCGGTTAATCAATAGCCAGGCCAACCTTTCCATGGCAGTCGATTATATCCTGATCGCAAACGAACTGAAACGCTTCAGTTGGGATGAAATTCTAAAAGGATCTGTAGGATCAGATCCTGATGCTTTCCTGGTCAGGAAAGGAATCAGGGGAAAAGTAACCACCCGAAGGGGAGAACCGGTAGCCGGCGCATCGCTTACCATGATGAACAGCCGCGATATGCAGATGTATCAAGCGGTTGCCGACGAACAGGGAAACTTTCTTTTTCCGGCAGTAAATCCCGTACACATCAGTGATTTTAACATTAACGTCACGGATGCAAGAGGCAGGTCGGGTTTTGATATTTCGCTGGAACCTTCTCTGTCAGAAAAGATTGGTGAACGGGTGGCATGCATGAATCATATTCAGCCTGTGGGCATAGGCATGAAAGGACAGAATCCTGCATATTTTGCAAAGAACAAGGATGTTTTCACAAAAGCCCCGTCCAATGTGAAGCCATATCAGCCAGCCCCGCAAAGAGTCAAGAGTGATTCCTACAAGACGTTGTTACAAACCGCAACCAGCCTGATGGAAGTAATCAAGGCCATAAAACCCTATTCCCTTAGCGGCGGACAGATCGTATTTCCCGGTACCATCAACTCCATCAATAACCAGTCGGGCGCACTGATTGTCCTCGACGGACAGAAAATGGGGACTCAGGCGGATATATTGAATACCATCAATCCCCAGGATGTTGAATCCATCAATATCTCCTTAGATCCGATGGATATCCAGAAATATACAGGATTCAATAATGTGGGGGTCATTGAGATCGTAACCAGAAAAGGTGTGGAAAACATTGGTGTTACAGGATCCGGACCAGTTCAGGAAGTATTGTACCAGGATGGATTCAGGATTCCCCGTGTTTTCCTGTCGACCGAATCTTTGCAGGGTAAATCAGGGAAGGACATGAGGACAACCTTATTTTGGAATCCTGAACTGCGCACCGATGGGTCTGGAAAAGTCACATTCTCCGTTCCTGTTTCACAAATCCGTTCGGGATTTAAGATTTTTGTGGAAGGATTCGACTCAGAATGGAATATGGGGGAAAATTCAACTTCTGTTTTGGTTCCCTGATCATTGGAAAGCTCTAGACTGGTTTCTGGTATCAGGATTCAGGTGGATTTTTGTCTTTTTTGTTTCGGTATAGGGCGCTATCCAATTTTTTAAATAAGGAAGGTTGTCTTGGAATATTCATATAATCAGTGTGATAGAATGTTGTTGTGCCCGTTTTTATCGTAATTGGACAAACGATTCATGAAAAATAGCCGATTTTCAGATACGAATTTATAATTTTGTCAAGCAATTGTTGAATTCTGAGAGATGGAAAATTTTGCTCAAATGCTTCAGGAAAAGGGATTTATTGACGAGAAAGTAGATCCCAACCTCAAACTGGTGGACGAGATTAACCGGTTAAAAAAGGAGAAAAACGCTGTGATCCTGAGCCATTATTATGTGGAAGGGGATCTTCAGGATATAGCCGACCATGTTGGTGACAGTCTGGGGCTTGCTCAGGCGGCTGCTGCCACCGATGCCGACATTATCGTATTTGTGGGTGTCCATTTTATGGCAGAGACAGCCAAAATAATCAATCCTTCCAAAAAGGTATTATTACCCGATCTTAAGGCCGGTTGTTCTCTAGCAGATTCGGCCCCAGCCGAAAAATTTGCTGAATTCAAGTCAAAATATCCTGACCATAAAGTCATATCCTATATCAACTGTACAGCTGAGCTAAAAACAATGACCGATGTGATCTGCACTTCGGCCAATGCCGTGAAGATCGTTGAGAGCTTCCCGAAAGACCAGCCTTTGATCTTTGCTCCCGATAAGAATTTGGGAAATTACATCAATAATCTGACAGGTCGTGAGATGGTTTTATGGGATGGTGCCTGTATGGTCCATGAAAAATATTCGGTCGAAAAAATTGCGGATCTGATGGATGCCCATCCTGATGCCGAATTTATTGCCCATCCCGAATGTGAAAAGCCTGTCCTGATCCTGGCTGATTTTATTGGATCTACCAAGGCCTTGCTAAACCGGGTGAAGAGTAGTCCCGCGCAGAAATTCATTGTGGCTACCGAGGCAGGTATTTTGCACCAGATGACCCGGGCATGTCCGGATAAGATTTTTATCCCGGCACCTTCTGTGGATTCAACATGTGGATGCAACGACTGCTCTTACATGAAGCTGAATTCGATGCAGAAGCTGTACATCTGCCTGAAACATGAATTGCCCGAGGTCGTGCTCAGTGAGGAGGTGATCAAGGCTGCGCAGGCTCCCATTTTCAGGATGCTGGAACTTTCGAAATAAGGTTAACGAAGATTCTTTGCCAACAGGTTTTGTCGGCTTACCTCTATCGCTTTAAGCAATGTCTTGTCAATTTTCTGGATGATGGGGTAGAACCCTTCTTCCCCGAGAATATTCCTGGCGATATAGGCCTTCAGCTGGGTTTCTATGATCTCCCCTGAAATCCTCAGTCCTTCCTGGTTGGGCGGAACTCCTTTGCCGGCCGCATATTTCACGAAGCCATCCATCAGGTTTTGCCTGTCGAGCCACTTTTCCATCTCACTGGCCGTAATGAACCGTTTCAGCTGGTCACGATATTGGTCGGTAAACTGGAATGCATATTGGTAAACCAACCCTCTTTGTGCCACCCTGTTAAAATATTCCGACCGTCCGGATGTATCGGCAGGGACAAAGATGTCGGGCATGATACCACCACCTCCATAGACCACTCTGCCACTACGGGTGTAATATTTTAAAGAATCGGCGAACTGTATGCTGTCCTTGTCAAGGAATTCACCATGTATCATGCGTTCGAATATATCTTCATTATATTTCTCGTTCCCGTTGTTGTAGGGTTTCTGAATCGACCTGCCGCTTGGTGTATAGTACCTTGCCACTGTTAGCCTTACTGCCGAGCCATCGGTAAAGGGGACCTGTTCCTGGACCAATCCTTTTCCGAACGATCTTCGTCCGATGACAATTCCCCGGTCGTTGTCCTGAAGCGCTCCTGCAAAAATCTCGCTGGCCGATGCCGAAAATTCATCGATCATGACAAAAACCTTCTTATCAGAAAAGCTGTTTCTTCCTGACGAATTATAGACCTTTTCGGGCTGTGATTTTCCCCTGGTAATTAAAATGGGTTCATCCTTACCAAGGAATTCGTCGACCATCCGGATCACGGCGGTCAGGTAACCTCCGGGATTACCTCTCAGGTCGATGATAATCTTGCTTGCCCCTGCACTGTCTAAGCGTGCCATGCCTTCCATAAACTCACGGTAGGTCTGTTCGGCAAACCTGCTAACTTTGATAAATCCAGTCTCTTTATCGATCATATAACTGACATCCACACTGAAGATGGGAATGTCACCCCTGGTAATATCGAAATCGAAGAGTTCGGCATAACCTCTGCGAAGGTTACTCACTTTCACTTTGGTTCCTTTCTGTCCACGAAGGAGTTTCAGCACCTGATCGTTTTGTATTCCGACTCCGGCGATGAGGCTGTCATTGACCATAACGATGCGGTCTCCCGCCATTAGTCCCAGTTTGTGGGAAGGGCCTCCCGAGATTACCTCGATGACCACGACCGTATCCTCCTGTATGGAGAATTGAACGCCGATACCCGAGAAATTACCCTGCATTTCCTCTTCTACACCCTGCATTTCCCTAGCAGGAATGTAAGTACTGTGAGGATCCAGGTTTTCCAGCATTTCAGGGATGGTACTTTCAATGATTTCGCGTGTGTCGACACTGTCGACATATGCCTGTTGCACAAGTTCCAGGATGGTGGTCAGCTTATTGGCGGAAGCGGTTCTCATGGGCCTGTATTCCGGCTGGCTTTTTCTGCTGAGCGCATTTCCTATAACCAGTCCTGCCACTAAAGTGACTGCCAGGATCAGGGGGATGAAAGACGGATGTTTCCTAAACATTTTTTTCCTTTAAATGGGATAAATCAATTTCAACATTGGTCACCTCGATACCAGCCCTTTTTAAGAGATTGATACCATCGGCCGAACGATAATTTTCGGTGTAAACGACCCTTCGGATTCCGGCCTGAATGATCAGTTTTGCACATTCAAGACAAGGCGAAGATGTTACATACATGGTGGCGCTTTCACTACTGTTGCCCGATTTGGCAACCTTGGTTATGGCATTGGCCTCGGCATGAAGAACGTATGGTTTGGTCTGATTGTTTTCGTCTTCGCAATTATTTTCGAAACCTGACGGAGTTCCATTGTAACCGTCGGAAATGATCATTTTGTCCTTGACCAGCAAGGCTCCGACCTGCCGACGTTTGCAATAGCTGTTTTGTGACCAGATGGCAGCCATTTTCATGTAACGCTGGTCAAGCATGATTTGCTTTTCTTCTTTTGTCTTCTCCATTGTCATGACCTATAGGTAAATTGGAAATCAGAATCATTACAAATGTAAACGGTTTTGGACAAAAACCTGAGGGGAATAAAAACCACATTCATTAAAATAGAAAAGGTGGAATTTATTGTTCCACCTTTTGTATATAAAAGAATCAATCTAATTGGGACTCAAATCTTTAATTTTTGATAAGCAACCATGCATCGTTGTATTTCGGGAAATCACGCCTGATCTGGAGCAGCCTGGTACGTGCCGGAGCTTCACTTGTGAATGAATCGACGGTGACCCTGTAATATCCTGTTTCACTCTGCACGACAATGGGGGTAAAGCCTTCAGACATCAGTGTCTGCCTGAAATTTTTTGCATTCTCCATGCTGCTGAATGATCCAACAATAATGAAGTAGCTATTCTGGTTCTGATCTTCAGGCTGGGTAAAGGTAAACGATTCCTTACGGACCGAAATAGGTTGGTCATTTGTCGGGGCAGGAGTTTCTTTTACTTCCGGAACCTGGAAAACTTTAGGCGCGGCAGTTGTGGAAGTTTGTTCCACAGCAGGCTCAAACGAGGTGAAAGCTGCTTTCCTGGATGACTTACATGAGGCAAAGGCAACCCCGATAACCAATACAAAAAATACTATCCTTTTCATTGTTTCAGTTTTTATTTTCAAGGCTAAATTACTTAATCCTCAATAAATGTGTTTGTTATGGGCAAGGAAGTTTTACACAAATTCACCTGTGTTGCCTTGTGGCCTGCCGACAGGCTGTTAATATCAATACCCTTTACTTAGGTTATCCTTTATAAATTCCAAGAATTCAGAGTTTTGACACCTTTTGGAGAGCATCATGAATGGAGGGTTTTTCATCAGTGGTTTATTGTATTTCAGTGATCCGGAAAGGTCCCATAGCTCCACCTGGCCACCTGATTCCTCCACCATGAGATGACCGGCCGCCGTATCCCATTCCGAACATCCGCTCCCATGAATGTATACATCTGCCTTCCCAAGTGCTATTTCGACCTGCTTCAGGGCACTTCCGAGCCGAACCATCTCTATACTGAAATTCTCGCTGATTTTCCGCAAGATTTGTTGTCCTTTTGGTGAAGGGTGCGATCTGCTGGCAATCAGAATCACAGGATCACAGGGTTTCTGGGTTTCGGGACTAGGTTCAATGGGGTCTGAATGTCCAAAGCTGTATATTCCCCTGTCCTTGATGGAATACCAACCCGTCTTTCTGACAGGGCTGTAAATCCAGGAACAAACCGTCAGATTATTCTCCAGGTAGGCCAGGTTGATGCAGAATTCACCGTTTCGCTTAATAAATTCACGAGTTCCGTCCATTGGATCGAGCATGAAAAATCGGGTCCATTGTTTGCGTATTTCATAGGGAGGGATGGAATTTTCCTCGTCAATCACCGGAATTTCAGGCAAAATGTCGGTCAGGCCTGCATTGATGACAGCACTGGACAGCCGGTCAGCCCGGGTTACGGGGGAGAGGTCGCTTTTTATGGTCTCACCAAAATGGTCACTTTCATAAACCTCCAGGATGGCATTTCCTGCCCGGATCAACAGTTCTTGTATGGCCAGATTGACGGGGAGCTCCATTGGCAGGAAAATTAAGGTTTTTGCAGGGTTTCAAGCCTTGTCTCGACAGGCTTGTCTGACTTGTATAGCAAATTTCGGACTATAACCCTGTCGTGGTCGTCACTCGCTGGCAGTGTCACCAGTACCGACGATCTGCCGGGCAACAGCTTGTTGCCTTGATTGGCTGAAAAGTGCAGGTCAAACTCAAGGTCGCTGTGATTTTTAATCTTGTAAGTGATGTTTTTTTCATTGGTATCCGTGATGCTGACCTCCACGCTTTTTTTAAGCAGTTCAACCAGTATCGCTTCTTTGGCAAACAGATATTCACGGAACCAGCCTGCCGTCCTACCGGCAAGCATTGCTTCCTTGATGCCATCAGGAGTTTTGGTTTTGGCAAAAACAAGTGTAATCGGTCGGCGGTCGGTCTTTTTTTGGGCCAGGTAATCGGACATGGGCTCATGAATGTCTGAATTGCTGAAAATTGTAAGCTCCTTTTCTGCTGCCCAGTCCAGTACTTCAGGGTACCATTCATCATAGTTTGCCACTTCGATTCCATGGAAAAGCTTTTCATTAAATAATTCCTGGTGCTCAACCATCCATTTGGGGCCGTCGGGTGCCTGTGCCTTCCATCCCGGATGATTCCAAATGATGAATGCTCCCTGGGATTTGGCTTCCCTGAGGGCCTGTTTGTAATCGTCATTATGGACAGGTGATGCCTGATCGATGAAAAGTGCATTGAAATGGCCGGGGGGCATCGATTTGGTGATTTCGGTTCCCTTAATCAGGATAAGACCAGCCTGTTCAGCCGGACCTTTGGCTATCTCATAAGGTGCCTCATGATTTACAGGAACATACTTTTTGTGCGGAGTATACTCCAGATGATCCGTTATGGCGATGGCATCAAGTCCTTCTCTCCAAGCCTCAGAAACCCTGGTCAATGGCCAGACATCGCCGTCGGAAAAGACAGTATGCATGTGAAAGTCACATTTGAGTGTATGAAATCCATCGATGTCGGGAACCAGTAATTCATTTCTGACCGGTTGGCCCCCAGCCTGGCTTGTCAGCCAGGATACCACTAAAATGGCAATGATTCTCTTCAGGTTCATATTTTATTGATTTGGTTTACACTTTGTTAGCCTGCTTTAGGGTACGCCCTAGCTTGTTGAGCGCTGTCGTGAAACTTTTTTCAATGACCGGGTATGGGAGTTCTTCTTTCCCGATATAAACAAACATACAAATCAATTTTTTTTCTCCGCCCTCCCTTAAAAGCTGGTGTTTTTGGAGTCGGTAAGCTTCTTTCATCCTTCTTTTAAGGACATTTCGTTGAACCGCTCTCCTGAAGATTTTCTTGCTGACCGCAAAAGCTGCCTTGACGGGGACATTTTGTCCTTTTTCGGTTAGCATCCAAACAACCTTGACCGGATAAGCCAGAAAGCTCTGGCCTTCGGTGAAGAGTCCGGATATTTCCCGGACTCCCTTCAGACGTTCTTCGGGAGGAAAGGTATGCCGGATCTGATTCATGGTATGAAAAAAAAAGCCGGATGTTCCGGCTTTCAAATATAGGTGGTTTTACCCGTTATTTCACTTTGTTGGCGTTTTTAATGAACTGCTCCAGAGCCATGGTCATGGAGGGGGCCTCCGGAGTCGGTGCTTCAATATTTAAGGTCAGTCCCGCATCCCTGACTGCCTGGGCTGTATTGGCACCAAAAGAAGCGATCTTAGTGTCATTTTGTTTGAAATCAGGGAAATTCTGAAAAAGTGACTTAATCCCTGATGGGCTGAAAAATACGATGATGTCGTAGTTGACTTCTTGCAGGTCCGACAAGTCACTGCTGACTGTCCGGTATAAAATGGCTGAAGTATACTTGTATCCACCCTTGTCGAGCATACGTGGAATTTCCTGGCTGTGTATGTCGGAGAGGGGTAACAGGTACTTCTCGTCCTTATGCTTCTTCATGATGTCGAGAAGATCATTCATGGTTCCGTTTCCATAGAAAATCTTTCTCTTCCGGTAAACAATATATTTTTGCAGGTAGAAAGCGGTAGCTTCAGAAATACAGAAATATTTCATCGTATCCGGAATGACGGTACGCAGTTCCTGTGCAATCCTGAAAAAGTGGTCAATGGCTGTTCTGCTGTTAAAAATGACTGCCGAGTGGTCAAGAATGTGTATGCGTGTTTGCCTGAATTCCTTGGCAGAAACTCCTTCGACCTGAATAAAAGGCCGAAAATCAATCTTAACATTGGTGTTTTCAATGAGCTCGGAATAGGGTGATTTTGCGGTTCCAGGCTCTGGTTGTGATATTAAAATGGTCTTGATTTTCAATGCCTTAAATTTTAAAATTCACGTTTCTACATTTTATGCCGAAATTATTTTCAGTAAGATCAGCATTGGTAAAATTTCGAGGGTACAAAGGTATAAAAAGAGATAAAAAATAGAAAATTGTTTTTTTAAGAAAATGATTGTCCCTCGCCAAAGCAAAAAAAGGTACAAAATTGAAATAATTGTCAGGCCTGCAACCAGAAAGTTGTAGGTTGATCCTGCCGGCGACCAGGTGGCCAGTCCGACCACCGGAAGCAAAAGGATTCCTGATATTTTTAAATGAATATCGAAATGGTATAAGAATTCAGAGGTGTCGGACAGGTTTTCAATGACAAATCCTGTAGCGAGGTACACCAGTTTTTTTGAGAATATGGTCACGATGATGGCGCCCTGGATGATCAAATAAAACAAAAACCGACCGATCGGAGGATGCATGAAGAATGCCTGCGCCACCTGAAAAAAGAACAATCCGATGATGATGTAGCTGAATATGTTGAGAATAAGGGATCCCCGTGTCATTGCTGCATTCCTTTCCCTGAACATTCGCGAGGCTGTTGAGTAATTGACCAGGCTCTGAAAGATGTTTAAAAGGTATTTGCCAAAGGAGGTTCTGACAATGGCAAGCAGGATGAGGGCGCCCAGAAAGATAAAGGCAAACCAGTCGTTGCCGGCAGTTTCGGTTTTTCGTGACGGTAACTGTAGGGTGCCGTAGGGAGCGATTGTGTCAATGGTCGTAATAGTTCTTGTCTCAAGGTAATGTGTTCCCTCGATAAAAACCTTGCTATGTTCACGTTGTTGCCATTGCCGTTGCTGGTACCTGTTATTTCCGGTGGCTGCCTGCTGGTTTCCGGAGACAGTTACTGCCTGGTTCATAGGACTTTGCATCGATTGTGCCAAAAATGACCCCTCTGTGGCACTATTGAATGCTTCAAGGGAAGTGGTCGCCATATGACTTTGCACTGAAGTTTCTGCCATTGTTATTGTTCTCCCAGCGGTTGACAGCCACAAAGATAACGATTTTTAAAGCGTAATGCTGTTGATTTTTTGGCATTTGGGTTTGCTGTCAGGATCAGTTACAGTTTTCCTGTTCATAAATTTCCAAACATCGGATTAATTCAACCAACTCTTCTGCCTCTGGCGTTCCATCCGGGGCTTCAATAATTTCAAGGAAGCGTTGGAGGGCTTCCCTATAGTCTTCTTCTGTTCTGATCTTTTCCTGTGAGTTAGTGTGCATCCAGCCAGTTTTTTGCCGATTTCATTTCTATCGTGAGCGGAACTTCCAATTCAACAGCTGATTCCATTTTTTGTTTAACGATTTTTTCAACTTCCGGAAGCTCTTCCGCGAGCACGTCAAAATTCAATTCGTCATGCACCTGGAGTACCATACGTGAAAGAAGCCCTCGTTCATCGAAAGCCTTATGGATGGAGATCATGGCCAATTTAATGATGTCGGCAGCTGATCCCTGTATCGGGGCGTTGATGGCATTTCTTTCTGCCATGCCCCTGACGACGGCATTGTTCGAATTAATGTCAGCCAGATAACGTCGCCGGCCCATGATGGTTTCGACATACCCTGTTTTCCGGGCTTTGTCGATCGACAATTCCATGTATTCCCTGACCCTTGGAAAATTCTCAAAATAACCGTCAATCAGTTCTTTTGCCTCCGAGCGTGAAATATTCAGCCGTTGTGACAATCCAAAAGCTGATATGCCATAGATTATTCCAAAATTGGCTGTTTTTGCCTTTCGTCTCATATCTGGGGTCACTTCCTCAACCGCGACCTTATAAATTTTTGCTGCCGTGATGGAATGAATGTCCTGGTCGTTACGGAATGCTTCGAGCATTTGTTCATCCTTGCTCAGTGCAGCCATGATCCTAAGTTCGATCTGTGAATAGTCGGCTGAAAGGAAAAGATGTTGTTCGTCAGAAGGAATAAATGATTTCCTGATTTCCCTGCCATTTTCATCCCTGATGGGGATATTTTGCAGGTTTGGATTGTTTGAGCTTAACCTCCCGGTGGCGGTGACAGCCTGGTTATATGACGTATGGATTTTTCCGGTACGTGGATTGATCAGCAAGGGCAAGGTTTCCACATAGGTGTTGAGGAGCTTTTTCAGCCCTCTGTAATCCAATACCTTGCCAACAATGGGATGCTTGTGCAACAGTTGCTGGAGTACTTCTTCGTTGGTCGAATATTGTTTGGTTTTGGTCATTTTGGCATTGGGGTCGATCTTCAGCTTCTCGAACAAGATCTCACCCAATTGCTTGGGCGACGAGACGTTGAATTCTACTCCTGCCAACTCAATGATTTCATTTTCAAGTTTAATGATTTGTTCCCGTAGCTCACCGGCATATTGGTTCAGTGAATCGGGATCCAGTTTAACCCCTGCCATTTCCATGTCGGTCAAAACAGGTACCAGCGGCATTTCAAGGCTTTCGAACAGGGTAGTAAGGCCATGCTGTTCCAGTTCTGCCGCCAAAACATCCTTTAACTGAAGTGTTAAATCAGCATCCTCACAGGCATAGTCCATCAGCTTTGAGGTTTCTGCCGACCTCATCGATAGCTGGTTCCTTCCTTTGGATCCGATGATGGCTTCGGTCGGGATTTTTTCGTAATTCAAGTAGATTTCACACAGATAATCGAGATTGTGCCTGGTCTCGGGCTGTATCAGGTAATGTGCCAGCATGGTATCGAAGAGCCTTCCCTTTACTTCGAATCCATACTGTTTTAGCATCAGAAGGTCGTACTTGATATTCTGTCCAATTTTCACGATTCGGTCATCCTCGAATACAGCCCTGAATTCCTCAAGTATTTTTATTGTTTTCACCTTGTCGTTTGGCAGGAGGACACAATACGCTTCATGTTTCCTGAAGGCAAAGGATAGGCACACCAGCTCTGCCGCGTGTGGATCGAGTCCGGTGGTTTCCGTATCAAAACAGAATTCGGTTTGTACCGATAATTCTGCCCGCAGACTCGCTCTCTGCATTTCGTTTTCTACCAGGTAATACTGGTGAGGTGTGGTGTTTATTGTCTCTGTCTTTTTTGCGATGGTTGACTGGTTGACCGGTTCATCAAATGTGAACAGCGAGCCCTGTGTGGCCTTGGGTGTCGGGCCGGCTGTGTTTTCGTTCAACTTTAGCCTGTCGGTCAGTTGTCTGAATTCAAGGTCTTCAAACAGTGCCTTCAATGCCACACTGTCGGGTTCGTCCATTTTCAAGGCCGTCTCTTCAAATTCAATGGGAACATCCAGTACAATGGTTGCCAGATGTCGCGATAACCTTACCTGTTCTTCATAGGTCTCCAGATTTTCCTTCTGCTTCCCTTTTAACTGATCAAGGTTTTGGTAAATTCCGTCAATACTTCCGAAGTCGCTGATCAGCTTTTGCGCATTTTTGGGTCCGATCCCAGGGCATCCCGGAATGTTGTCGGCCGAATCACCCATCAATCCCAAAATGTCAATCACCTGCAAGGGTGAATCTATGCCGAAGTTTTGCTTCACCTCCTCAATACCCCATACTTCGTTGTCGTTACCTGATTTTCCGGGTTTATACATCAGGATTGAATCGGTCACCAACTGTGCATAATCCTTGTCGGGTGTCATCATATAGGTTGTGAATCCTTCATCCGATGCTTTTCTTGCGAGGGTACCAATGACATCGTCTGCTTCATATCCTTCCATCTCGATGATGGGTATACGAAATGCTTCAATCAGTTTACGGATATAAGGTATTGATTTGCGAAGATCCTCGGGCATTTCCTGACGATTTGCCTTATATTCAGGGAAAAGCTCATGCCTGAAAGTTGGTTTCGACATATCGAATACGACTCCAATGTATTCAGGTTTGTCATTTTCAAGCAATTGCACCAGTGTATTTGCAAATCCTAAAGCAGCTGAAGTATTGACACCTTTGCTGTTGAAACGGGGATTCCTGATAAAGGCAAAATAACTCCTGTAGATGAGAGCATAGGCATCGATCAGGAAAAGCTTCTTAGTATTTTCGGACATAGTTTCTCAATTATGGGTTATCTGAAGCAAACCATTCGGCAAAAGAGGTGACAGTTTCATGTAACCTGATGCTGAACAATGTGATTCCCTCTGGCAGGAGAGGTTTTAATGTGTCGGCGATAAACTGCAGAATATTTTCGGTGGTCGGTTGAAAATCAACGACAATGATCCTGGAAGTGCTGGTTGCCAAGGCTTCCAGATGCTTCGGGTTTATCAGGCTGTTTACCATCAGGGCGTGATCGAGTTTTTCGGTGACATGTGTTTTTACCAACATCTTTAACTCATGAAAATCCATAACCATGCCGTCTTTGGGATGTCCGGGACTTCTGAAGACATTCCCGGCAATGGTTATTTCCAGGTTGTAGGAGTGCCCGTGAATATTCCGGCAAAGACCATCGTATTCATGCAAGGCATGTGCCATCTCAAAATGGAACCTTTTGGTTACCCTTATTCTAGTCATTTAAAAGAAATTTTTCAACGGTGAAATTACGCAAATTTATATGTCCTGAGCCCATCATTGGGGGTCGGTATTGTTTACCCCCGATATTACTGCCTTAACATGCCGTCAAAACAAGGGGTAAGATGGGGTAAAAGTACCTATTATATACATTTTTATGTAATTTTGCCGATTCGCATTCGGCGAAGAAGTCAATATCATTAACAACCGATAAATTTTTAGGGATGAGAAAATGGCGCATTGAAGATTCTGCAGAGCTCTACAACATACATGGATGGGGAATTAATTATTTCTCTATCAACGAGAAAGGGAATGTTGTGGTTACGCCCCGTAAAGACGGAGTGGAAGTCGATCTCAGGGAGCTGGTGGAAGAGTTGCAGTTGCGGGATGTTTCAACACCCGTCCTGGTTCGCTTTCCGGATATTCTTGACAGCAGGATCGAGAAAATGAATTCATGCTTTAAGATCGCTGCCGAGGAGTACGATTACAAAGCGCAGAATTTCATCATTTATCCTATCAAGGTAAATCAGATGCGTCAGGTGGTAGAGGAGATTGTCGGCCATGGCAAGAAATTCAATATCGGTCTGGAAGCGGGATCAAAACCTGAACTCCACGCAGTCATTGCCATCAATACCGACAGTGACTCGCTGATCATTTGCAATGGATATAAAGACGAGAGTTATATTGAATTAGCCTTGCTGGCACAAAAGATGGGCCGCCATATATTTATCGTGGTTGAAAAGCTCAATGAATTGAAGCTGATCGCAAAGGTTGCCAAACGTTTGAAAATCAGCCCCAACATTGGAATACGTGTTAAGCTGGCCAGCTCAGGCAGCGGCAAATGGGAGGATTCGGGCGGTGATGTATCCAAATTTGGGCTTACATCGAGCGAATTGTTGCAGGCCATGGACTATCTCGAAAGGAACGGGCTAAAGAAGTGCCTGCGTCTCCTTCATTTTCATATCGGGAGCCAGGTCAACAAGATCCGCAGGATCAAGATTGCTCTGCGTGAAGCGGCACAGTTCTATGTGCAGATGCATCTGGCCGGTTTCAAGGTCGAATTTGTTGACATTGGTGGCGGTTTGGGCGTCGACTATGATGGCACCCGTTCGTCGAACAGTGAAAGCAGCGTTAACTACAGCATCCAGGAGTATGTCAATGATGCCACGGCCACCATGGTGGATGCAGCCGACAAGAACAATATTCCACACCCCAATATCATTACCGAATCAGGGCGATCGCTGACTGCCCACCACTCAGTGCTTATTTTCGAGGTGCTTGAATCAACATCCCTGCCGCAATGGGATGAGGATACAGAGATTGCGGAAGACGACCATGAATTGGTACGTGAACTCTATGATGCATGGGAACAGCTTAACCAGCCTAGGATGTACGAAACCTGGCATGATGCCCAACAAATCAGGGAAGAAGCCCTCGATCTTTTTAGCCTGGGGCTTTTGGATCTGAAAACACGTGCCCAGATAGAGCGGCTCTTCTGGTCAATAGCCCGGGATATACATCAGATGACCAGCAAACTGAAACATGTTCCCGAAGAATTGGTGACATTGCCAAAGTTGCTGTCAGATAAGTTCTTCTGTAATTTTTCGCTCTTTCAGTCACTTCCTGACTCCTGGGCGATTGACCAGATCTTCCCGATCATACCGATACAACGGCTTGACGAAAAGCCTGACCGGTCAGCCACCTTGCAGGATATTACCTGTGACTCGGATGGCAAGATCGATAATTTCATTTCGACCAGAAATCTATCTTACTACTTGCCGGTCCATTCCCTGAAGTCAAAGGAATCTTACTATATCGGGGTATTTCTCGTCGGGGCTTACCAGGAAATTCTGGGCGACTTGCATAACCTCTTTGGAGATACGAATGCGGTCCATATTTCGGTTTCAGACAAAGGCTATGAGATAGACCAGGTAATTGATGGAGAAACGGTTGCAGAGGTTCTTGACTATGTACAGTACAATGCCAAAAAACTGGTGCGCACAGTGGAAACCTGGGTTACCGCTTCCGTTAAATCGGGAAAAATTACTGCGGAGGAAGGCAAGGAATTCCTGTCAAATTACCGTTCCGGTTTGTACGGATATACCTATCTGGAATAAAATTAATGCATTCTTATGAGATCAAGGCTATTATGGTTTCCATAAAGGCCTTGATGCCCAAATGATAAAAAAGCGGTGGAAGATTATGCCACCGCTTTCCGCCTGAAAGTCAAAAAGTAATGATCTTTGCCTTGCGTCAATCACAATCAATCAACCCTTTAAGTTTAAATTCACAACGAAGGGAAAAATCATAAATAATTACGAAAACCTATCTGTATGGTTACATGCAGAAAGAATATCAGTGATTATTTATTGGAATTTCTTGATTTAATTTTGATAATTCCTATTTTTGCACTCCATTTCAATGGCCTCATAGTTCAAGGGATAGAACGGAAGTTTCCTAAACTTCAAATTCGCGTTCGAGTCGCGGTGAGGCTACAGATCAGGCTAAAGGGCAATAGTTGCCCTTTTTTTTATGGCTCCAGTTGATCCAGAAAGTATTTCAGTTTTTGTGGATCCTTCATTCCCGGGCGAATCTCAAAACCGCTGTTCAGGTCGAGCCCCCAGAGTGAGGGATGATTTATCTTTAGGATTGCCCCTGCATCCTCCGGGCCAATGCCACCGCTCAGGAAAAATGGTACTTCAAGGCGATAGGCATCCAAAATCTTCCAGTCAAACTTTTTTCCGGTTCCTCCAGGCTCGATTGAACGGGTATCGAACAGGAAATAGTCGGCGGTGTCTATATAATCGTGTACAACCGAAAGATCTGACACTTCAATAACCCTGAACACCTTGATAATCTGAAGGCTAAGTTGCCTGACCCTTAAGCAAAAATCGGGTGACTCGTCGCCATGTAACTGGGCATGGGTTAGCCCGAACTGTTTTTGAAATACCGATATGGTTTCCAGTTGGGCGTTCACAAATACCCCTGCTTTCTCTTTGGCGGTTGATGCCAGTAGGCTGAGGGTGTCTTTTCCTGATTGGCCCACAAATCTTGGAGAAGCTGGATGAAAAATATACCCGAAAATGTCAACCGGCAATTCTTCCAGGCTTTCGCGGTTTTGTGGCTCTTTCATGCCACATACCTTTATATGGAATCGTCCTTTCATTTGTCACCGTTTTACTGAAATATCCCTGATCTCCCTGATCAGACCCCGGCACGCAAGGGCCGGGTCGCTGGTTTTCATGAAAGTTTCACCAATGAGGAATCCTTTGTATCCGTCATGAAAGAGTTGGACAATATCTTGTGATCCGGATATTCCGCTTTCAGTAATCTTAAGGAACTGGTCAGGAATTTGGGTTGACAATTTTTTGGATATGCCCAGATCAACCTCAAAAGTCTTTAGGTTCCTGTTGTTGACACCTACCATATCGACGAGTGGGGAAATTTTTTCAAGTTCATCCTCCCCATGAATTTCCAAAAGCACTTCCAGTCCAAGTTCCCTGGCCTTACCTGCCAGTTCATGAATTTCTAACTTCTCAAGGCATGCGGCGATCAAAAGGATGACATCGGCCCCAAATGCTTTCGCTTCAGTAATTTGATAAGTATCGATTATGAAATCCTTGCGTAATATTGGGATGCCGGGATTGGCCATTCTTGCTTTTTCCAGGTTGCCCAGCTCCCCTCCAAAATAAACCTGGTCGGTAAGGACTGACAACCCGGCTGCCCCGGCTGCTGCATATCCCTGGGTGACAGTTACCACATTGGCATTTGGATTGATGACTCCTTTGGAGGGCGATTTTTGCTTAAACTCGGCAATGATCCCCGGACGGTCACTATCCTGTAAGGCATTTTTGAGGGAGTTGCACGATCTGGAAAAGAGCGGTCGATCCCTTAATATGCTCTCGGGTATCGATTTTTTAAGTTGAATGAGTTCAGTACGTTTGGTTTCGACGATTTTTTCGAGAATATTCATGATTGCATTGATATTAATCGGTTAAATGCCTGAAGCGCTTTTCCGCTTTCCAGGGATTCCCGGGAAAGCGCAAGGCATTCTTCCCAGCTTTTCCCGGTATGGATACACCGGATGGCTGCCGCCGAATTTGCCAACACCACATTTTTCTGGTGAAGCGTTGACTTATTTTTCAGGATATTCATGAAAATGGTGGCAGCTTCATCTGTGGTTTCACCACCATATAAATCTATCTGGTCCACCTTCTCAAATCCAAATGTGCCGGCATTCACCATCTCTTCCCGGTCAAAAGTAACCACTTTCACCTCACCTGTCAATGAAATTTCATCATATCCATCGAGCCCGTGCAAAATCATGTATTGTTGGTTTGATTGCCTGTACACCTGGTCATACAGTGACTGCACCCCGGTTGAGTAAACCCCGACTAGCTGATATTTTGGAAATGCCGGATTGATCATGGGACCCAGCATGTTGAAGAAAGTTTTGGTCCGAAGTGCTTTCCTTACCGGCGCAACATATTTCATGGCCGGATGAAAAAGCGGGGCATGAAGGTATGTGATTCCTGCCGTCTCAATCTCCCGTCTTGCTTTTTGGGAATCATTGCTGAACCGATATCCGAAATGTTCGAGAATATTGGATGAACCTACAGGACTTGAAACCCCAAAGTTTCCATGTTTGGAGACTTTAATCCCTGCACCCGCCAGAACGAATGAGCTAATGGTTGAAATATTGAAGGTGTTTTTGCCATCTCCTCCGGTTCCGCATACGTCGATGGTGTCGTATCCCTCAAGGTCGACTGGCAAACAGAGCCTGAGTAATGCATCCCTGAATCCTGCCAGTTCGGCCGGCTCTATGGTTCGCATGAGAAAAACGGTGAGAAATGAGGATATCTCTATTTCGGTGAAACTGTTTTTGCCAATTTTAACCAATATCTCCTCAGCTTCGGGACGGCTAAGTTTTCCTCCGGCATATAAAAATTCAAGTGTTTCTTTCATGATTCCGATATCATTTATACAACCAGTTTTCAATCAGTTTTTCGCCCATGGGAGTCAGGACCGATTCAGGATGAAACTGTACGCCTTCAACCTTGAATTCTTTATGTCGTAATGACATGATCCTGTTTTCATTGTCAACGGATGTGATCTCCAGACATTCCGGGAATCCATCGTTGTCAACGATCCAGGAGTGATACCTGCCAGCGTCGAACAAGTCAGGGATCCCGTCAAACAATGATGTGGATCGGCTGACAATGTTAACCGGGGTCGCAATGCCATGCAACACTTTGTTCATATTCACGAGCTTCCCCCCAAACACCTCTCCGATGGCCTGATGTCCCAAACAAACGCCCAATATGCTTTTACGTGGGGCAAATTCCCTGATGACCGGGATGAGCATTCCTGATTCGGAAGGTAATCCAGGCCCGGGTGACAACACAATTTTGTCAAATTCCTCCACTTCCTCCATGCTAACTTCATCATTCCTGACAACCTTTACTGGTTCGCCCGAAATTTTCCGGATGGCATGGACCAGATTATAGGTGAACGAATCGTAGTTGTCGATGATTATAATTTTCATTGTATGCTTTTTTGTTTTTTTCAAATATTTTTTGTCTTGGTAATTTAGATCCCAAAGATTCACTTTGTATACTTTGTTTTATTTGATACCGTTGGCCATGATCACCGCTTTTTTTAAGGCAGCAAGCTTGTTGTTCACTTCCTGCAATTCATTTTCCTCTACCGAGTCCATGACGACCCCTGCCCCTGCCTGGTAAAACAATTTATGGTTTTTGCTGAGAAATGAACGGATGATAATGGCGTGATTTAACGTGCCGTCGAATCCCATATATCCTATACAGCCACCATAAAAACTGCGACCCTGGTTTTCATAGGTATCTATCAGCTGCATGGCACGATGCTTCGGGGCACCGGATAGTGTTCCGGCGGGGAACGATTCACCCAGGACACGGATCATGTTAACGTTATCGGGTAATTCTCCAGAAACCTGTGATACCAAATGGATGACATGAGAATAGAATTGAACTTCACGGTATGTTTCTACTTTCACATTGGTGGCATTCCGGCTCAGGTCATTTCTTGCCAAATCGACCAACATCACATGTTCCGCATTTTCCTTTGGATCGAGGCAAAGTTTTTCGGCCAGTTCCTTATCCTGCTCATCATTGCCTGTTCTCCTGAATGTGCCGGCAATCGGATGGATATAGGCTTTTTGATTGACAATCCTGATCTGGGCTTCCGGACTTGAACCAAAGATCCGGTAGGTGCCGTAATCAAAATAGAAAAGGTAGGGTGATGGGTTCACTGAACGTAATGAACGGTAAACATTGAAGTCATCACCTTCAAACTCCTGTGCGTACTGACGTGCCAGCACTACCTGGAAAACGTCTCCCCTATGGCAGTGTTCCTTGCCCTTGCTGACCATTGACCGGTATTCTTCATCAGTGATATTGGAGGTCTCCTCACCTTTTGTCGAAAACCCGGAAGTCATAAAGTTCAGGTTCACGAGTAGATGTTGAATGTAATCGAGTTGGGAACTTTCTCCCTCCGCGAGATTTTCGACCATATGGATCATGTTTTTGTGATGGTCGATGGCAATCACATATTTATAAAAGCAATACCTGACCTCCGGTATTTTGTATTCTTCTCCGACAGGAGACTTCAATTCGATTTTTTCGAAATATTTAACGGCATCAAAGTTCATATACCCGAAAAGCCCACTGGCCGGCAATTCAGCCTTTTCTCCCACAATCTGGAAGGAATGGTAAAAATTGTCGAGAAGTTCGTGAAGAGGATTTTGATCCGAAATGGTGTATGAGGTTTTCCTATGGCCTGTTTGCTCAATGGTCACTTCCCCGTTATCAGCCGTAAAGCAGGCCACGGGATCAAAACAGATAAAGGAATGGGCATTTTCATGGCCATGATAGTCAGAGCTTTCCAGGAGTATCGATTTAGGATAAAGTGTCCTGAGCCTAAGGTAAACACTTACTGGGGTAACGGTGTCGGCCAGTATTTTCCTGACTTGGGGGTAAAATTTCATTTTTTCCATATTGTAATTTTTTATTGCTTACTGATCATATTCTTAGAAGTGATGTGTTGAAAAAGGCGGCCTACCTCATCCGGTAAGCCGCCTTTCATATCAATCCATACGCGGTCGCTTAACACGGATATTGTATCAAGTTGTTGCGCCACCACCATAAAGTCTTTTTATTCATATCGTTTGATTTTCCGATAAAAAAAGCCTGCTTCCCAGTAAGAAGCAGGCTCATATATCCTTTGAATTTACCCAAACAGCCGATAGCTCCTTACCTGTACAGAAGGATTTGCCACCACGACCAGTTTGTGAAAATTTGTCTCATCATTCATTTATTAACGGTTGCAAGGAATGAATTTTTTGAAAACAAAACAAGTATACTGATATAAAAGTTTCCTAAATCCTGAAATTTTAATCATTCCCGATCTTTATGTCAGAAAAATCCTGAAATGGTTCAAAGTTGGTAATCAGAGTATTTTTGCCACCGCAGACAAGGCTTCAATTTCGTTTATGACCGAATCTCTTTTTTTTGGGCTGAATTCAAACGATTCCAGAAGGTCATATCGGCCTAACAGGTGTTCGTTGAGAATGATTCCCTTTTCTACAAGAAATTGTTTTTGTTTTTTGTTCAGGGTTGTCAGTGAGGTAACGGGGAAAAGCGCTTTTGATTCCACAATCTCGCGAAGGTTACCTTTATCGGGAAAAGCCCAGCCTACCAAATGCAGGCCTGCACAGGTTCCATAGGTTTCGGCATCGGTGCTGAATCGGGTATTGGTGACAATCCATCCCTGAAATTCTTTCCCCTGGTTACGTTCCTCCTGCGCCCAAACACTTTTGATATCATTAAACCTTGAATTCACGTATAGCGGAACCTGGACTCCACTCACCTTGCTCTGTTCGTTTCCATATTTGCATTCGACCATGATGGTCAGGTCCTCTTTTTCGGCGACCACATCCACTTCGTGCTGTATGCATTTTCCAAAGATAGTCTGTCCGGTCTTGACCATGAAACCCTCCTTCCTGAAGAATTCCCCGACAAACCTTTCAAAAGGGTAGCCACTGGGGCCGAGTTCGAGCAAAGCATTCTTCAGACTATATCTGGCTGCCAGGGATCTCATTTTGCGTCTGAGGATCTGGAATGCATTTTTATAGATCTCCCTGGTCGTAATCCCATTATACAGGTTGGAGATGACCTCGTCGGCCACTTCCATGGCGATATCTCCGGTCGCCCCGGCACGGACTATTGATTCAATGAATTTTTCCTTTGAGAAAGGTTGTCTTTCACCTGATTGTTTGGATACCAATATGGTTTTAACCATGACTTTTCATTTTTTCGCTCCAAATGTAACAGAAAACTTTGGTGAGTACTGAGTTTGAATAGGTGAATTGATCTTCAATCGTTAGATTTGTCATATCATAAATTGAACCAATATGGCAAAAAGAAAAAGTACCCTCGTTTACCGGACCGACCTTGTCAACGTGGGCATAGGACAGGGACAGTTGCAATCGGTGCCTTACCTGGCCAGTCAGACTGATTATGATGTCGAAGGAAGGGTTGTCATGCAATGCTCTTTTTCAGCTTCCGGGGCAGTTGTGGAAAAGACCGTGTACGAATACGATCCGAAAGGCAATCTGGTACATGAACTCTATTATTCCGGTGAACCGGAGCCAGCGGAGGAGAGTTCATATGAATATGGTGACTTGGGAAAAGTTACCAAAGAATTCAAGCATTATATTGACGGCAGCAAGGATACGACTGATTATTCGTATGATCCGGAAGGGAAACTGGTTGAGAAAGTGACGGTTGATGATGAAGGTGAAACTGAAATGAGGGAGGTGTTTCAATATGAAGGGGAATTGCTTGTCGATCATGTAATTTTAGATGGTGAGGACAATCCTCTGGTCAGCGAGGAGTTCACTTATAATAAAAAAGGCCAGGTTACCATGCACGTCAGGAATGACAATCAGACTGGCGAGTATTTCAAATTGGTGATAGAATACAATGATGAGGGGAGAAAAACCTCTGAAAAAATCTACGATGAGGAGGATGAGTTAGTTGAAACCACCTGGTTTGAGGAAGATGAAAACGGCAGGGTAATCCAAACGGTTGAAGAAAATGGCATGAGAAGGCATGAAAAGCGTTTCTTTTATGATGACAATGGGAATGGTTTGGGCTATGAAGAGGTGAACCAGAATGGAGACAAAGTGGTGTTGGTTGAGCATCAGTTAGGAGAACATAAACATCCTGTGGCAAGCATGATTTTTGTGCATGGAGCTGGTCGCTCACCCGGCCAGCATTACGAATTGAAGTATGAGTATGTCTGGCATGAGACTTAACTGATTTCAGCTTAATTTAGAACCAAGTCTTCAAAGATTTCCTGCCTTTTTCCTTCAAATTTGTGAAGCAAGCCAGCTAAAATGGTGTAATTTACACAACCGGCAACAAAAAACCCCTTGTAAACTTCGAATTTACAAGAGGTTCAAGCTTTGGTCGAGGTCCCTGGCGGACTCGAACCGCCGTACACGGTTTTGCAGACCGTTGCCTAGCCACTCGGCCAAGGAACCGGATTCCCGATATACTCAATCGTTATTTATCAATTCAATAAGAACGTTCTTTCAACAGGAGTGCAAAGGTATATAATTTTTTGATTAAGCAAACTCCCAATCCCGGCACTTTTTACCTTTCAAGGGTAATACTTACCTGCTGCATTTCCCCTCCCAGGGGTGGATTGAGTTTTGATATCTTGATTTTCAGTCCGGTAACCGATTCAAATTCATGCCCGATCCTGTCACATATCCGCTTTGCCACATGTTCCAGAAGGTGTGAAGGGATATCCATTTCCTCCTTAATGATCTGGTAGAGCTTCTGGTAGTCAAGGGCATCCTTAAGGCGATCGGTCTCGGTGGCGCGGGTATTATCTGATTCGACCATTAACTGAACCATAAAATGGTTTCCTACCAGTTGCTCAATTTCATAATGCCCATGATAGGCATAAAACTTCATGTTTTCCAGTTCGATTTTGACTTTCTGATTCATTTCAATTCTTTCTGTTTCTGCGAAATTAAGAATTTGTTGAGTGCGCCACATTTTTAAATCGCGCCAATCGGGTGCACCAATCATTTTTTAACTTTGTGCCCACATTGTAAATCAAGTATTTCATTCACCAGCCTTTATGTGAAGGAGAGGGTCAATAACCCACGGAATCATTCAGGGGCTGTTAAAAGAGTAGTTATGACTGACACTACAGCGAACAACAAGGAAATTACCCCCAAGGCAAATTTCATTCACCAATTGGTCGAGAAAGATCTTGCCGAAGGAAAAAATAATGGACGGGTGCTTACGCGTTTCCCTCCTGAGCCCAACGGCTATCTTCACATCGGGCATGCTAAATCAATATGTCTCAATTTTGGAATTGCCCAGAAGTTTGGAGGGCTTACCAACTTGCGTTTTGATGATACCAATCCTGAAAAGGAAGAGGATGAATACGTAAAATCAATCATGGAAGATGTCAGATGGCTGGGATTCGACTGGGGTGACCGTCTATATTATGCCTCTGATTTCTTTCAGAATTTGTATGATTTTGCCGTTCAACTGATCAGGGAAGGCAAGGCTTATGTCGATGACCAGGATGCGGAAACCATCAGCGAACAAAAAGGATCACCTACCCGGCCGGGAGTTGAAAGTCCATTCCGGAGTCGTTCGATCGAGGAAAACCTCCTCCTTTTTGAAGGCATGAAGAATGGTGATTTTGATGAAGGCTCAAAAGTTCTCCGTGCCAAAATTGATATGGCTTCGCCCAACATGCACATGAGAGACCCTATTCTTTATCGGATCATGAAAACGCCTCATCACCGAACAGGAGACAAATGGGTTATTTATCCGCTATATGATTTTGCCCACGGACAATGCGATTATTGGGAAGGAATCACGCATTCGGTTTGCACGCTTGAATTTGAGGTCCACCGTCCACTGTACGACTGGTTTATCGATCAGCTCAAGGATTCGGATTACCGGCCCAGACAAATTGAGTTTGCCCGGCTCAACCTGACCTATACCGTGATGAGCAAAAGGAAATTGCTCGAACTGGTCAGGGATAAGTATGTCAGTGGTTGGGATGATCCTCGTATGCCCACCATTTCCGGCCTGAGGAGAAGGGGCTACACACCTGCCTCCATCCGGAATTTTGCCGACAGGGTAGGGGTTACCAAGGTCGAAGGAACCAGTGATGTAACCCTACTTGAACATAGTGTCAGGGAAGATCTCAATAAAACCGCCCTGCGTGTCATGGGTGTCATTAATCCCTTGAAGGTGGTGATTACCAATTATCCGGAAGGTCAAACCGAGGAAATGGATGCCATCAATAATCCTGAAGATCCTGAAGCTGGTATCAGAACGGTCCCTTTTACACGCGAGATATATATTGAGCAGGATGATTTCATGGAGAATCCCCCCAACAAATTCTTCAGGCTTTCTCCCGGAAGGGAAGTCCGGCTTCGTTATGCGTACTTTGTTACCTGCACAGATGTCGTAAAAGATGACCAGGGAAATATCGTTGAGGTACACTGCACTTATGATCCGGCATCCAGGGGCGGTAACTCCCCTGATGGCCGAAAAGTGAAATCCACCATCCACTGGGTGTCGGTTCCACATGCTATTGAAGCTGAAGTCAGATTGTACGACCGTCTCTTTACCGTGGAGGATCCTGCTGGCGACAAGGAAAGGGATTTCAAGGAGTATTTGAATCCTGATTCTCTTGTGGTCATGCCTCGCTGTTTTGTGGAGCCTTCAGTTAAGGATGCCTCTCCGCTTTCTCATTATCAGTTTGAGCGGCTTGGTTATTTTAATGTAGATCCCGACAGTAATCCTGAAAAAATGGTTTTTAACCGGACCGTTCTTTTAAAGGATGCCTGGTCGAAGGAGAAATCAAAAGGTGCATAACCTTTATATTGAGCAATTGACAACGTGATAATATAAGGCCTGCGATATGAGCAGGCTTGTTATAAAAAGCTGTATCATTTTGGTACGGCTTTTTTTATGGATTGCTGTTTGCCGATGTCCCGGGAAGTTAATTATTACTCTGAATCAGGCTCCAGACCCCTTTTGGATATTGGGATTTATTTACCATTCAAATACCAATGTTTTACCATATGAAAATGATAAAAATATGGTAAAAGACTGCAGAAACTATGGTAAAACCCAAACGGGATTAATGATATGTTGGATGCCGAAAGGGTACATATCAAGGATCCGCCAAATGATCATTCTAGGTTAAGGCTTGCCCAGAATTTTTGATAGCCTTATCATTGTCAAGATCCATTACGGTTATTTATGGGGTTCATTTTTACACCTGCATATAGCTTTTACCGATGATTCCCCTAATTTGGCCGATAGGACATACCGTCAGATGTGAAAAGAATCATACATTTGGGATAGTTAATTACATTATTCCTATGGCAACAGAAAAGAAAAATGATGGATCAACCCTGTTTTTTGCAATTGTCATGATTGTACTAGGTTCGATCTGGGCATTGAATGAATTGGGTTTTCACCTGCAACTGGAGCAACTTTTTGCCCCCTTTAAATGGGTATACAGTAAAGTTGGCCGTATAATATTCTCATGGCCTATGCTCATGATGGTTGCCGGTCTGATCCTTGTTTCCGGCAAGCGTTCCGGTGGCTGGGTATTGGTCGCGTTGGGAGTCGTGTTCCTTATCCCAAAGGTCTTTGTCATCCCGGGATTCCCAGCCTCCCTGTTTTTTCCCATGGCGTTGTTGTTTACAGGAGTATATCTGATCATCAGGCGGGTTGCCTGACGATTAAAAATATGTGAATCGTTCTGAAATAATTATTAAGAAAATTAAATATCATGGAATCTAATATTCAGACTAACAGGAGATTATTGTTTGGCGTCATACTGATTGCCATTGGAGGCGTTTGGATTCTTCAACAGATGGGGATTATTCCTCCTGTACTCCGGGAAATCCTGATTTCATGGCAGATGCTATTGGTGATCATTGGAATATTTTCTTTGATCAACGGGAATGAGGTTGCCGGATGGGTTCTGATTTTGATTGGTGGCGTTTTTATTGTGCCAGAGTTAATTGATGTTCCATGGAAATTGAAGCGGCTTGCCTGGCCGGTTTTGTTGATAACCTTAGGTGTGATCTTAATCATGCGACATAAGAAAAGACCCGAAATCATTCCTGCTACCGCCGATTTGCAATTGGATTATTTTGATGACTTTGTCATTTTCGGAGGCAGGGAAATCGTGATAAATTCCCAGAACCTGATTGGAGGCAAAAGTACAGCCATTTTTGGGGGATCGGAGTATGACATGAGAGTGGCCAAACTGTCTCCCGATGGTGCCGTGGTCGATTGTGTCAGCGTTTTTGGCGGCAGTACTTTCAAAATTCCACCGGATTGGGCCGTTAAAAATGAAGTTTCCACCATTTTTGGTGCTTTTACCGATAAGAGGGGCAATGTGGTGCCTGATCACCGTGAACTCTCCAAAACCATTGTATTCAGGGGATTTACCGCTTTTGGGGGGATTGAGATCAAAAATTACTGAGGCATCAGCGGAATTTGTAAACCTGATAATAACCTACCTGCATGAAACATCCGTTGCTAACTCAGATCCGTCTTCTGATCTTCTATTTCGCATTCTGGCTTCTGATCTCCACAACCGAGGCCTTGGTGCAGTGGAATTACTATAACATGGAAATCGAGCTGGCCTTTCTCTATACATATGTACAGTATGGGCTGTTTGCCGTGTTGGGGCTGAATATCTGGTTTGTTGTCAAGTATAATTCACCTGAAACGTATCGATGGTGGCACCTGGTTTTCTTTCACTTATTGGCCGCAACTGTATTGATCATCATTTGGTCTTACCTGACGACCGTAATCATAAACCTCTTTTCGACCGAGTTGGCCGATTATATGCGCATGTCACTTCCGGCAAGGCTTTTGAGCGGCTATCTCCTTTACGTTTTCTTTGTGTTGCTGTTCATGATGATCATCTATTACCAGAATTTCAAGGAAAAGGTAAAGCGGGAAGGCGAGCTGAAGTCATTGATAAAGGAAGCTGAACTTCATGCATTGAAATCCCAGATTAATCCACACTTCCTGTTTAACAGTCTCAACAGTATTTCATCATTGACCATTTCCGATCCGCCAAAAGCACAGGAAATGGTGATCAATCTTTCGACCCTGATGCGTTATTCACTTAGGCATGGCCAAAATGAAAAGGTTAAATTTGGTACTGAACTGGAAAACAACAAACTTTACCTGGCCATTGAAAAAGTTCGCTTTGGAAGTAAATTGCAACCGATCTTCCATGTGGATGAGAAGTGTTTTGAGGGAAACCTGCCGAACATGATTCTTCAGCCCATTTATGAGAATGCCATTAAATACGGGGTGTATGAAGCTACCGAACCTGTGGAAATCATTACAACGGCAACCTGCAATGGCAGCTTTTTGGAAGTTACTATCGAAAATAGCTATGACCCGAATGTTGCCAGCAAAAAAGGGGAAGGTATCGGTTTGAGAAATATTCGTGAACGACTCGAAATTATTTATGGAAATCCTGGTTTATTAAGAATTACTGACGATAAAAAAATGTTTAAGGTCACGTTGACCATTCCACAAAATTGAACCTTTCGCATTATGGAAAAAATCAGAACTATTATTGTTGAAGATGAGGAACTTGCCAGAAGTCTTCTCCGTTCATATTTAAAGGAAAGAGAAGATATTGAAGTCCTATGTGAATGTGAGAATGGATTCGAAGGCGTAAAAGCGATCAATGAGCTGAAACCTGACCTGGTTTTTCTCGATATCCAAATGCCTAAGATTACAGGATTCGAAATGCTCGAGTTGCTTGATCACCATCCTGAAATTATTTTCTGTACTGCCTATGACCAGTACGCACTGAAAGCATTTGAATTCAATGCCGCTGATTACCTGTTAAAACCATTTCCGAAGGACCGCCTTCTGGCTGCCGTGGAAAAAGTGAGGGAACGTTTGGATAAACAGACAGATCATGAAGATGTGGTTGAAAAGATCACGAACTTTCCCAAAGATGAATATTTAGATCGTGTTGTCGTAAAAGACCGTCATAAAATTCATATAATTCCCGTTGATCAGATCAGGTATATCGAATCACTTGACGATTATGTCCTGATATATACAAAGGATGGCAGGTATACCAAACAGAAAACCATGCGATTCTTTGAAGCATCGCTCAATCCTCACCATTTTGCCAGAATCCACCGGTCATACATTGTTAAGGTTGACCAGATTGAACAATTGCAGCAATACGAGAAGGAGTCGTATGTGGTTATCCTGCACGACAAAACCAAACTTAAGGTTAGCAAAACAGGGTATAAAAATCTGAAGGAGCTTTTGAATTTCTAGGACCTGGTCTGGAATATTCCCATCCTATCTTCCACAGGGATGTGTGGTTTTTATCTTCAATTTGGAAAACAGGAAAGTTTTTCCACCGATGATGTATCGGATTTTGTCCATTTAAATAAATTCATAACCTGGAGACATGGTAGTTTGCGGTGTTTAAATAATCAACACTTTTTCGTGCGAAAGGCTCTATTTTCGAACAAATTGCTTAAATGGTTTACTAAAACGTTAATCCCGTGTGACCATAGTCACAGTTCGGCATCTGGTCTGTAAAATCCCTTATCTTTGTAAGCATCAGTAAACAAACTGAAAATAAATTGGTTATATTAACAGTTTCAAACTAAAAAAAATCTTATTCATGAAAGTAACAGTAGTCGGAGCCGGCAATGTGGGAGCCACCTGCGCCCAGGTAATTGCTCAGAAGAATATTGTACAGGAAGTGGTCCTTGTGGATATTAAAGAAGGCATCTCTGAAGGGAAATCACTTGATTTATGGCAGACTGCCCCGGTCAATTATTATGATACCCGGGTGATCGGTTCAACCAACGATTACTCAAAAACTGCAGGCTCAGAAGTGGTGGTAATCACCTCCGGAGTTCCAAGAAAACCAGGAATGAGTCGTGATGACTTAATTTCAATCAACGCAGGCATTGTCAAGAGTGTTACTGAAAACATTGTTAAATACAGCCCGAATACCATCATTGTTGTTGTGTCGAATCCTCTCGACGTGATGACATATGCTGCTTATGCCAGTGCAAAGCTACCCAAAACCAGGGTCATGGGTATGGCCGGTATCCTGGATACCGCCCGCTATCGTGCCTTCCTTGCTGAAGCCCTGGATGTATCACCACGTGATATTCAGGCTTTGTTGATGGGCGGACACGGTGATACCATGGTTCCTCTGCCTCGTTATACAACAGTATCAGGGATTCCGGTAACCGAACTCATCGATCAGGAACGACTGGATGCCATTGTCAAGAGGACTATCAACGGTGGGGGTGAGCTTGTGAATCTGATGGGTACATCTGCCTGGTATGCACCCGGATCTGCGGCAGCCCAGATGGTTGAAGCCATCGTTCTCGACCAGAAACGAATTTTCCCTTGCTGTGTGAAGCTTGAAGGTGAATACGGTCTTAACGACATGTTTGTCGGTGTACCCGTTAAGCTAGGCAAAAACGGTGTTGAACAGGTGGTGGAAGTTTCCCTGAATGAATCAGAAAAGGAGCTTTTGAACAATTCTGCCAAGGCTGTCAAGAAGATCATGGAAATCCTGGATGGGATGAATATCCTGTAATTCGGCAAATAAATAATTTTGTATAACCTCATGGCAAGCGGATGGTCTGTATAGGACCATCCGCTTTTCTTATTGTCTGAATGGCTCATCGAATAACTGAAAACATCAGGTTAATTCCATTAGCTTTGTGAACGATTTTTTGAATCTGTCATTAATGAAGTATACCATACCATTGGAACTGGTCGAGCTTGAAGACCATAACTACCACCTGACGGTTGTCAGCCAGTTTGGAGGAGGCAGGGAAGGCATGTGGATCATTGATTCCGGCGCATCCAAAACTGTATTTGATGAGTCCCTGAAGGAACTATATATTCCGGTCAGCATGGATGAATCGCTTCAGATTCAATCGGCCGGCATAGGTGAAGGCAGACTTGAAACCACCCTGGGTGAACTGCAACCATTTTCGATAGGAGAATATGAACATCCTTCACTTCAGGTTGCATTGATTGATCTTTCCCACATCAATAAATTATATTACCACGTGACATCGAAAGAGATTTGTGGGTTGATTGGAAGCGACTTTCTGCTATCGCACCGGGCCATCATCGATTATGGCAAAATGGAATTGGTATTGTTTGGGAAGGAAATAAAATCAACCTCAGATTCCGTAACTCCTGAGAAGAGTGATATCTGATGTTTTTTTCAGGCTATCTTGTTATCTGTCATCACATTTTTTATATTTGCGTCCGCCAAAAGAAGAATATTTGAAACTTGGGAAATACATATCACGCAATCTTTTGTTAAGGCTGGGAGTCTTTCTGGTACTTGTCGTGCTTGCCTGGGTGTATGATTCGGGTCAGCATGAGAATTTAAAAATACCTGTCCCGGCTGAGACTGAAGACCAGGTTCCAGGTGAACAATCCTTTATATATTACTACAATCCGGTAACGGTTCTGTCATACAAAGTACCGGTACAAAAATATTCAATCCGAAAATTTTCGGAAGATCAAATGAATTTCAGGCTGATGTTTCATCATACCGCACTGGCATTCCATGTCCTGAAAACTGAATCTCCCTTTGATTATATTGATCTAAACATCCGAAAACATACTTCATTCCGGCACTATCATTTCACTTCATCCGACGATCAGCCTCCCCTGGGTTGATCTTCCTCATTTTTTTGAGTCACACCGGTTAATGAGCCGGCTATCTGATTGGATATCATTTAAAGAATTAATAATTAACCATCTTAAATTTTTATTCATGCAAAACAAAGGTGCAATTCTGACATTTGCCATCTTGCTTGCCGCCGTCTGTTTTTATCAGTTGACCTTTACCTTTAAGGCAGGTCAGGTCGAAAAGCAGGCCAAGGAGTATGCGCAGGGGGATCCGGCAAAGGAGTATGTCTACCTCGATTCCATTTCGGGTGAGACAGTTTACAATTTTCTGGGACTTAAAAAGTTCACCTACAAAGATGTAAAAGAGCTTGAGATGAACCTTGGTCTTGACCTCAAGGGGGGTATGAACGTTACCCTTGAAGTTTCGGTCGTTGATGTCATCAGGGCACTTGCCAATTACAATCCTGATACTACATTTAATGCTGCCCTTGCCAGGGCCAGCCAGATGCAGAAAAGCAGCACGCAGGATTTTGTTACGCTGTTCGGACAGGCATTCCAGGAGATTGATCCCAATGCCCAGCTGGCAGCCATTTTTAATACCCTGGAACTCAGGGAAAGGGTAACGTTTAACTCTACCAATGCTGAGGTTTTGGATGTGATCCGTGCTGAAGCGGATGCTGCCATTGATAACTCATTCAATATCCTGAGGACCCGTATTGACAGGTTTGGCGTAGCCCAGCCCAATATCCAGCAGTTGCAGACACGTGGCCGTATTCTGGTAGAACTCCCGGGTATCGATAATCCGGAAAGGGTAAGAAAACTTCTCCAGGGTACCGCACAGCTTGAATTCTGGGAAACCTACGAAAATCAGGAAGTATATCCCTACCTGATACAGGCTAACCAGAGGCTGAGAGAGATCACTGCTCCGCAATCGGCTGCTACTGAAACTGCCGATTCCTCTGAGGTGGCAGAAAATGTTGACGTGGAAGTTGAAAGTCCTGAAGTGTCTGGCGACACTGCAACGACGGAGTCAGCTGCCTCTCTGCTGGAGGAACTCCAGAGCGATTCAACCGGCATTTCCCCAACAGGAGAAGGTGACCTTGAGAATTTCAGGAAAGAATTTCCTCTTTTTGCAATACTTTCTCCGAGTACCGACCAGATGGGAAATCTTTTCCCCGGACCTGTAGTCGGTATGGCACATTTCAAGGACACAGCTGAAGTCAATGCAATTTTGGCAAAAGAACAGATCCGGAACATATTCCCAAGGAACATGCTTTTCCGCTGGACTGCCAACGCAGTAGATGAAACAGGCAATTTCTTCCGCTTGATTGCACTTAAATCAACAACCCGCGATGGAATGGCCCCGCTAACCGGAGATGCCATTACCGATGCCCGTCAGGATTTCGACCAGTTTGGCGGCCGTCCTGAAGTTGCCATGAGCATGAACAGCGAAGGTTCAAAGACGTGGGCACGTATGACCAAAGAGAACATCGGAAAATCAATCGCGATTGTATTGGATGGATATGTTCGTTCGTTCCCAACCGTGCAGAACGAAATTACCGGTGGAAGATCAAGCATCACCGGTCTTGAAAACATCGAAGAGGCAAAGGACCTTTCCAACATTTTGAAATCAGGGAAAATGCCGGCTCCTGCCCATATTATCCAGGAAGAGGTGGTTGGTCCATCTTTGGGTAAAGAGGCCATTTCTTCTGGTATGAACTCCTTCCTGATCGCATTTATCATGGTCCTTGTTTACATGCTTTTCTTCTACAGTAAGAAGGCCGGACTTGCAGCAAACATTGCCCTTTTGATAAACCTTTTCTTTATAGTCGGTATCCTTGCATCACTGGGTGCCGTACTGACTCTTCCGGGTATTGCCGGTATCGTGCTTACCATGGGTATGGCTGTCGATGCCAACGTGATTATTTATGAGAGGGTACAGGAAGAGCTGAATGCCGGAAAAGGACTGAAACTGGCTATTGCCGATGGTTACAAAAACGCCTATTCGGCCATTATCGACGGACAGGTGACTACCATGTTGACCGGTATCGTTCTTTACATGTTCGGATCGGGACCCATCAAAGGTTTTGCAACCACATTGATTATTGGTATCCTGACTTCACTCTTCACGGCCATCTTTATTACCCGTATCATCTTTGAATGGCAGCTGAAGCGCAATGTGAATATTACATTTACATCGAAGCTGACCAGCAGTTGGCTGCAGAATACCCATATCAAGTTTCTCGAAAAGAGGAAAATTGCTTACATCATTTCAGGATCCCTGATTGTGATTTCGCTGATTTCATTTGCCGTTCGCGGATTTAACCTGGGGATTGACTTCAAAGGAGGAAGAACTTACACAGTCAGGTTTGACCAGGATGTGCAGGTTTCAGATGTCCAGAAGTCATTATCGGATGTATTTGGTTCCACACCTGAGGTTAAGACATTCGGAAGCAATAACCAGATCAGGCTGACCACTACCTATAAAGTGGAGGATATGAGTGATAACGTTGACAGTGAAGTCGAACAACTCTTATACAAGGGACTTGTCGATGGCGGATTCCTCAATAATGTGTCTTTCGAGGAATTCTCTTCGAATTACCGGTTGAGTTCCCAGAAAGTGGGCCCGACCATTTCCCATGACATCAAAAGAGATGCGATCATTGCCATCATTTTCTCCCTGGTCATCATTTTCCTCTATATTCTTGTGCGATTCAGCAACTGGCAGTTTGGTTTGGGTGCTGTTTTGTCACTGGCACATGATACATTGATTACGCTGGGCGTATTCTCCCTGTTCTATTCAATAATGCCCTTCTCGATGGAAATCGACCAGGCATTTATTGCGGCAATTCTGACGGTTCTGGGATACTCAATCAACGATACCGTGATTGTTTTTGACAGAATCCGTGAGTATGTGAAATTATATCCAAAGCGTGAATCAGGTCTTACCATGAACCAAGCCATCAACGCAACCCTGAGGCGTACCTTCAGTACATCATTGTCAACCATAGTGGTGTTGCTGGCGATCTTCCTCTTCGGGGGTGCAACCATTCGAGGGTTCACATTCGCCCTTCTGGTGGGGATTGGTATTGGTACCTATTCGTCCATATTCGTTGCCACACCGATTGTTTATGAGGCCCAGCAGCGAGTCCGCAGGGCTTTGGAAAAGAAACAAAGCAAATAATTAATGACTATACAAAAAAAGCCTGGCAGTTGTCAGGCTTTTTTTTTGCATTTATGGAAACTGGTTACAACCCCAATGGTTTATAAGGATTCTTTTCGAAATATATAGATAACGGAACTGCAACTTGTTGTATTAAACAAACTTTTCAACCACGAAATTTTGCCCATGGTCAATCCTCTCAGAAGGGCAAGAGCGCTGTTGCGGTATTTTTCACTTAATATGGAAATATAAAAAGCATCGAAAGGCATTCGGTGCATGGCTTCAAGGGTGAATCCGTGTTTTTCGGCCATTTGCCTGACCTGTGCGGGATTGAAATGCCAAAGGTGTCGGGGAACATCCCATGCAGCCCAGTACTTTCCATAATGGATTGCATCGGATGATTGCGAATTGGGAAGGGCAATGATGAGAACACCATTTTCTGAAAGTTTTTTGGAAATCGCATTCCAATGTGCATCCAGATCCGGGAGGTGTTCCATGACATGCCACAAAGTTATGGCATCAAATGATTCACCTGCAAGGGTAAACAGATCTGTATCGGGAAGAATGTTGATTTTCCATTTCTCATTCGCCATTTTTCGTGCATCCGGGTCCTTTTCGGTCCCGGATACCACCCATCCTTTGCTTCGGGCATGGTTCAGGAAATAGGCGGTCCCGGCACCAATATCAAGTATGCGTCCGTTGTTCTTGCCTGTATATTTTTCAACGATCTGCATCTTTTTGCCCAGCATGTAATCCCTGACAAGGTGATAAATGCGGTTGACAAGCCCCTGGCGGGTATCGGAGTGTGAAATGTAATCATCCGATTTGTAATATTTCCCCAGGTTTTCAGGATCAGGAAGATTACCGGTAAAAAGCAGGCCGCAACCATTACATTTCAATATGGGAAATTCTTCGCCCGTAATAAAATGATCTTTGCATTTAAAAGCCGGTGTATATTTTCCATGGGCGCAAACCGGACAGACAAAGTTTGATGCATTCATGAAATCCATTCAGTTTTGGTCGCAAATTAACCATTATCGGCCAGATATGGAGGATGCAAGCCCGATTTGTTAATCTGCGATGGAGAACCTGGCTGAAATCTGACTTGAAATCTTTATTTTTTTCAATTCATCCACTGATTCCATCTGGCTCTCTGCCATAACGCCTGCTGTCTTCATCATCATTTGATCGCCATATTGCATCAACCAGCGGTTATCCTGCGTTTCCGAAACAGAAATTACTTTTCCGGGTTTTTCGCCAATACTTTCCAACAGGTAAGTTGCTTTATCCTTGGCGTTTTGTAACGCTTTAATCCGGGCTTCTTTTTCAATCTCATCAATCCGTGAGTGAGTCATTTCCCGTATGTACATATTCTTGAAACCTTTGGTGTCGGCCAATTGGGCAACTTTATTGACGATTGAGAAGTCATTCAGCTTGATTTCAAGTTGTTTGCTGATCAGAAAATCCTTGCCGGTCTGTCGCCACCAGTTTCCCATACCCTGAACCTTTACCTGATCTTTTTTAATGCCTGATTTGTAGAGCGCCTGAAGAAGATCGTTTTCAATTCTGGCGATGGGAACTTTGGTCCGGTAATCTTTTTCATCGGCTTTTTTCTTGAATTCCTCTTCCCAATACTCGCTAATGGTCAGGGAAAGAACAAATTCATCGGGTTCCACTTCGGTTTCATATTTCCCGGTAACATCAATATGCCTGACAGGTACCATTTCCTGGCTGAATACAGAGGTTGTGCTTAGCAAAATTATGAACGCACTGAATATGAGATTTTTCATGATTGTAAGAATTAACTGGTTAATACATTTCAAATTTATTTCTGATTCTTCAACAATGTTTTTTCCATGATACAGGACCTGGATTAAACAAAGAACTCAAAAAACAGGCCACAAAAAAAGCCATGGCCCGTGAAGGCGAATGGCTTATATTTTTAAGCAAAATCAGAACGATCAGATGATCAGCATGGCATCACCATATGTCCCAAACCTATAGTCGTGCTTAAGGGCAATCCTGTATGCCTCCATCAGAAGATCATATCCTGCAAAAGCAGATACCATCATCAGCAGGGTTGACAAGGGAAGGTGGAAGTTGGTGATCATCGAATTTGCAACGCTAAACTCATATGGTGGGAATATAAATTTGTTGGTCCATCCTTCATATGGTTTAAGGTAGCCCTGTGTTGATACTGAACTTTCCAGGGTTCTCATGACCGTTGTTCCAACCGCACAGATATTCTTTCTTTCATCCTTAGCTTTATTGACCCTGTCGCAGGTAGGTTCTGTAACCCAGATTTGTTCAGAGTCCATTTTGTGTTTGGTCAGGTCCTCTACATCCACACTTCGGAAATTGCCGAGCCCAACATGCAAGGTAATATATGAGAAGTCGACCCCCTTGATTTCGAGCCTTTTCATCAGTTCACGACTGAAATGAAGGCCAGCTGTTGGAGCAGCGACTGCCCCTTCATGCTTTGCGAAAATGGTTTGATACCGGTCTTTGTCTTCAGGTTGGACGGGACGGTTGATAAATTTTGGCAGGGGAGTTTCGCCCAGGCTGTAAAGCGTTTTCTTGAATTCATCATAGTTTCCGTCGAAAAGAAAGCGCAAAGTTCTGCCACGGGATGTTGTGTTGTCGATTACCTCGGCAACAAGCATGTCATTTTCGCCAAAATAGAGTTTATTGCCAATCCTTATTTTACGGGCAGGATCAACCAATACATCCCAAAGTCGTTGTTCACGGTTCAGTTCACGCAGCAGAAACACTTCTATTTCAGCTCCTGTTTTTTCCTTGTTGCCATACAACCGGGCCGGAAATACTTTTGTGTCGTTGAAAACCAATACATCACCGTCATCAAAATAGTCAAGCACGTCCTTGAACATTTTATGCTCAATGGTACCTTTGGCCCTGTCAAGAACCATCAATTTCGATTCATCCCGGTTAGGGGAAGGATGAAGGGCGATTTTTTCGTCAGGTAATTTGTACTTGAATTTCGATAATTTCATTTCTGCCATGTCTTCCGCGTATTATATGTTTCACATTATTCTTTATTCTGTAAACTCAACTGTTTTAGAAAATCCTCCATTTTCCAAGCGCTATCCACATTATAGTTCCCGCTTCTCGTTCTGCGAAGGTCTGTTAGATAAGCTCCCGATTGGAGTGCTTCCCCAAGATCCCTTGCCAGTGCCCTGATGTAAGTGCCTTTGCTGCATGTGATCCGGAGAACAAGGATAGGCATTTCAAAAGAAACGATTTCAATATTTGTAATAACAACAGTTTTCGCTTTTAGTTCCGGATCATTCCCTTTCCTGGCATGCTCATAAGCGCGTTTCCCATTGATTTTCACTGCTGAAAATGCCGGTGGTACCTGTTCAATGGTACCGGTGAGCCCTTCATTCGCCTCCCTGATCATTTCAAGGTTTATATGGTCTGTCGGGAAAGTCCCGTTTTCTTCACTTTCAAGGTCATACGAGGGAGTAGTGGCTCCAAGTTTCAAAGTGGCAACATATTCTTTTTCTTCAGCCTGAAGATCATCAATCTTTTTGGTGGCCTTTCCTGTACATAGGATTAAAAGTCCGGTAGCCAGCGGATCCAAAGTGCCTGCATGACCCACCTTGAGTTTTTTGATATTGCAGGTTTTTGAAATGGTATTCCTCACCTTGCTGACCAAATCGAATGAAGTCCATCCATAAGGTTTATCGAATAGTAGAATTTCTCCTTCAGAAAAGTGGTGTGAACCGGGTGAAAATGTCTTTACCGACATGAAATTGTTTAATTATTTTCCGTTATCCTTGATTTTCAGGCTGCAAAGATAGCAATAAGCCCAACAATGAGGCAGTAAATTGCAAAATAAATCAGGTTCCCTCTGGAAACCAGGCGAATCATAATTCGACAAGCGGCAAGCCCGGATATAAAAGCAGCCATAAATCCTGTCACAAGGGGAACAATCCCGATTTTCATTTCATCGTTCCAATCGCCTTTGATAACGTCAAGAAAAACTGCCCCTAAGATTGGGATCAATACCATGAGGAAGGAGAATCGGGCCACTTCTTTACGGTCATTTCCCAACAATAAACCGGTCGCAATCGTCGCACCACTCCTGGAAATTCCCGGTAACACTGCGACAGTTTGTGCGATTCCAATAATAAAGCTATGCAAGAATCCAATTTGCCCGTTTTGTTTCCCTTTCTTAAAGTGGGCGAATGAAAGTAGTGTCGCCGTAATCATCAGGCAAATTCCGATCAGTTCAAGATTTTCGGTAAATACCGATTCTACCTGATCGCGATAGAAAAGGCCTATGATAGCGACAGGGACAGCGGAAACCAAAAGCATTGTAATATAGCGAGTCTCGCTGTTCCATTTAAATTGCAGCCCACCTTTAATAAGGTTCTGGAAGTCATTTCTGAAAACCACAACTGTGCTCAGGACCGTTGCAGCATGGACTACGATCGTAAAAGACAGGTTTTCAGAGGTGTTAATTTTCAGTAGATGGTTACCCAATTCGAGATGGCCGCTGGAACTAACAGGCAGAAATTCAGTGAGTCCCTGGATCAATCCAAGAAGGAAGGCTTCAAAAACAGTCATGGATAAGGGTTAGTTTATTCGTCGGATTTTGACCGCTTCATGATGGCATAAATCTGAAATACAAACCCGAATAATAAAACCATTGGAGCCAGGGTGATTCTTCTGAAATTAAACATTTCGGAATTAAATACTTCAGGGTCATTACTCTTACCGCCAACCATGAGCAAAAATCCTATCACAATAATGACAAAACCAATGGCCATCAGCCTGTAATTCTCCGGTCCAAGTGGGAAACGGGGATTGTCTTTCAATGATTTGTTTTCATGTTTGCTCATCAGTCAAAATATTTGAATGGACAAAGATAGCTATTTAATAAAACAATTCATCAAACCTCATTCTGAGGAATCTGTTTACGGCAAAATAGGTTGAGATCCAGGAAAGGAGGATTCCAGCCAAAAATACTGTCATTACAACCAATCCCAATATTGTCAGATCTTCCAGATTCACGATGCCGCTGATCTCCTTTTTGTAGGTCAGCATGAATGCAGCCAATCCGGCACATGCCAGGATGGAGCCATATATGCCCAATAAAATACTTTTTCGAACGAAAGGCTTTCTTACAAAGTTTCTGGTAGCTCCGACCAGCAACATGTTGTTGATGATAAACCGTTGGGCATAAATTGAAATTCGGATGGTATTATTGATGAGCACACTGAAAACAAATACCATCAGGGCACTGAAAATGATCAGGAATAAACTTATTTTCCTGACATTCTCGTTGATAATGGATACAAGGCTCTTTTGATAAAAAACCTCTTTGACCTGCGGGTATTGTAACAGGTTTTTTTCAAGAATCACAAGGCTGTCGGCATTTGTGTAAGGTGCGAAAAGTTTGATTTCAAAGGATGAAAACAGAGGGTTATAACCTAAAAATCCCTTGAAATCTTCGCCTAATTCCTCTTCGAGTGACTTTGCGGCGGTTTCTTTGTCAATAAAGGTGACTTCTCTGGAGAAGGGTTGTGCATTTAAGGAAATTTCAAGTTTTCTGATCTCTGTGTCAGGCAGATCTTCATGCAGGATTAAGGTAAAGCCGATTTTTTCCCGGACATAATCTGTCAGCCTTCCGGCATTCAATAAAACGAGGGCTAGTAGCCCCAGAAGGAATAATACCAGAGTAATGCTGATTGTTGAGGTCACATATGAAGTGAAAATTCTTTTTTTCAATCTTCTGGGCTTTGGACGTGCCATGCTCTGTCAGTTATGGTTCGTGTGAAACAAAAATAGTTAAATTAGAATGAATTGAACAAAGACTTTTCAAAACAGGAATACTCGGGGCTAGTTTTTGCTTTGACTTCATGTGATGGCAAGTTTGCGGATATGTGCCGGGTTTTTGAAATGGGCGTATAGCTTCATGTGAAAAAAGAATATTTGGCATTGGGATTCCACTGGGGTTAACAAACTTAACACTAGGAGGCTTCTGTGAAGAAAATCAATTTTTTAGGAGATAGTTGTTTGTATATTTGAAAAAAGAAAATACTTTTGCAGTCCGATTATTATCCTTACTTGCAGATTGTATAAAATATTGATTTTCTTACTGATAAACAGTGTTATCAACATGCCCGATGTGAATAACCTGTTGCTGATGAGAAATCAATAGAAAGAATTGTTGAATCAAAATTAAAATAGACAAGTGGATACACTGAGTTTTAAGACTGTATCAGCCAATAAGGCCACAGTAAATAAAGAATGGGTAGTTATTGATGCTACCGACATGGTATTGGGTCGACTGGCCAGCACGGTAGCTCGTATTCTCCGCGGTAAGCACAAGACCAACTATACCCCGCATGTTGATTGCGGTGACAACGTAATTGTGATCAATGCCGAGAAGGTTAAGCTGACTGGCAGTAAAATGTCCGACAAGGTTTATGTACGGCATACCGGATATCCGGGAGGTCAGAGATTCCAGACTCCTCTTGATATTCTTGCCAAATATCCTGAAAGACTGGTCGAGAAAGCAGTTAAAGGCATGCTTCCAAAAAACCGTTTGGGACGAAGCATTTATAAGAATTTAAAAGTGGTGGTTGGTTCAGAGCATAAATATGCTGCCCAGCAACCTAAAGTTATTGACTTAAATACGATTAAATAAGCAACATGGAAGTTACTAATACATTAGGACGCCGTAAAACAGCTGTTGCGCGCGTATATATCACCCCCGGGAAAGGTAACATTGTCGTTAACAACCGTCAGCTCAGTGAGTATTTCCCGACTGAAATGCTTCAGGTTGTGGCAAAACAGGCTCTCACCTTATTGGGTGTTGAAGGCAACTACGATGTAAAAGCCAATATTGATGGTGGTGGAATTACCGGTCAGGCCGAAGCGCTTCGTTTGGGTATTGCCAGGGCATTGGTTGAGATTGATGCCGAGAATCGCCCAAAACTTAAACATGCCGGTTTCCTTACCCGTGACCCGCGTGAAGTGGAACGTAAGAAACCCGGACAGCCAAAAGCCCGTAAAAGGTTCCAGTTCTCGAAACGTTAATAGTATTTTTAGAATTATAAATCAGGGATCTAAAACTGTTGAGACTTCCCATTTGTTGGAACTACTCAGCAGTTGCTTTTCAGCGAGATTTCAGAAAAAAGTAAACAGATGCCAAGAACAGATTTTCAGCAATTGCTCGATGCCGGAGTACATTTCGGCCACTTAAAAAGAAAATGGAATCCACAGATGGCTCCTTATATCTTTATGGAGAAAAACGGGATTCACATTATCGACCTTCAAAAGACCATCGTCAAAATCGATGAAGCTGCTGCCGCAATGAAGCAGATTGCCAAATCAGGCCGCAGGGTTTTATTTGTTGCTACCAAAAAGCAGGCAAAAGATATCGTTTCAGAGCTTGTATCATCGGTAAAAATGCCGTATGTGACTGAACGTTGGCCTGGTGGTATGCTTACCAACTTCCCAACCATCAGAAAGGCTGTGAAGAAAATGGTGTCAATTGACAAAATGACCAAGGATTCAAGCTGGGAGAAACTTTCAAAACGTGAAAAACTTCAGATCTCACGCCAGAGAGCCAAACTTGAAAAAGTTCTCGGTAGTATTGCTGACCTTACCCGATTGCCTGCTGCATTGTTCATTGTTGACGTCATGAAAGAGAAAATTGCGGTTCGTGAAGCTCAGCGTCTTGGGATTCCCGTGTTCGGGATCGTCGACACCAATTCCAACCCCAATGGTATCGATTTCGTAATTCCTGCCAACGATGATGCTTCCCAATCTATTCAACTGATTACCTCAGTCATGGTGGAAGCTATCCGTGAAGGTCTTCAGGAACGCAAAATGGATAAAGACAAAGATGACGAGGATGATGATTCTGAACTTGATGAAGAACCTCGCAGAGGCAGAAGAACTCGTAAGAGTGTCGTGAAGCAGGAGGTGGTTCCTGTCGAGGAAGAAGAATCAGAAGAAGTTGCTGATGAAGATATCGAAGAGGAAGACGTAGATCTGGAAGATGAAGATCTCGATTCTGAAGAGGATATCGAAGAGGATGAAGAATAGAATTTCTTCCGGATTAGTTACAAACATTCAAAATATTAGAATATGTCATTTACAACTGCTGATGTAGTAAAACTCAGAAAAGCCACCGGTGCAGGTATGATGGATTGTAAAAATGCCCTTACCGAAGCCGAAGGAAATTTTGATCGCGCGGTTGAAATTATTCGTGAAAGAGGAAAACTCGTAGCCAGCAAGCGTGCCGACCGTGATGCAACTGAAGGTGTCGTTCTGGCAAAGGTTACGGAAGACAATAAATTTGGAGCACTGGTGGTTCTCAATTGTGAGACTGACTTTGTAGCCAAAAACGAAAATTTCATTGGATTTACTGCTAAGATCCTTGATTTGGCTCTTGAAAATAAGCCTGCCAGTCTCGAAGAACTGAAAGAGCTTGTTATGGAGGGTCGTTCCATTGCTACACATGTTACTGAACAAACCGGTATCATCGGTGAAAAGCTTGATCTTTCATATTATGGAAAGGTCGAAGCAGAAACTGTGGTGCCTTATATTCATCCGGGTAACAAACTGGCAACTCTGGTTGGTTTCAACCAGGCTGGACTTGACATACAGGTTGGTAAGGATGTTGCCATGCAAGTCGCTGCCATGAATCCTGTCGCTGTTAACCGTGAGTCTGTACCTCAAACTACCATCGAAAAGGAACTTGAAATCGCAAAAGAAAAATTCCGTTTGGAAGGTAAACCTGAGGCGATGCTTGATAAAATTGCACAAGGTGCCCTTCAGAAATGGTTCTCCGAATCAACACTTCTCGAGCAGTCTTTTATTAAAGATGGTAAAATCAGTGTAAAACAATATCTTACCGGTATTGAGAAGAATCTGACAGCTACTGCTTTCGAAAGGTTTGCGCTGGATGCTTAATTGAAGTAATAAGACAAAACATAAGGGGGCTTCACTGAAAAGTGAAGCTCTTTTTGTTTGTTATATCTTGGTTAGTCACCTCCCATTTTTCTATCTTTGACGAAATTAAAATCATAATGAAATGAGACTTTTTAACCGGGTTCTTCTAAAACTCAGCGGAGAATCACTGATGGGCAGTCAACAATATGGAATTGATGCAACCCGACTGAAGGATTATGCAGAGGAAATCAGTGAAGCAGCCTCCACAGGATTGCAAATAGCCATTGTTATTGGTGGAGGTAATATCTTCAGGGGGATGAGTGGAGCAACCAAAGGATTCGACAGGGTAAAGGGAGACCAAATGGGAATGCTGGCTACCGTGATCAACAGTCTGGCTTTACAGTCTGCCCTCGTTTCTGCAGGAACAAGGGCTAAGGTCTTTACGGCAATCAGAATGGAGCCGGTTGGGGAGTATTATGCAAAGGATAAGGTAATGGAAGCCCTGGAAGCAGGTTATGTATGCATCGTGGCCGGAGGTACGGGTAATCCTTATTTTACGACAGATACGGCCAGCGCCCTCAGAGGGATTGAACTGGAGGCTGATGCCATGTTCAAGGGCACCCGTGTTGACGGAATTTATTCAGCCGATCCCGAGAAGGATCCAAATGCCACCAGATTTGATAGCATAACTTTTGATGAAGTTTATCACCAGGGTCTGAAAATCATGGATCTTACGGCGACCGCATTGTGTAAAGAGAATAATTTGAAGGTACTTGTCTTTAATATGGATAAAAAGGGTAATCTCCTTAAGATTTTACGTAACGAAAAAATTGGTACAATCGTATACAACGCTTAGAGTAGTTGCAGGTTTGAATAAAATTTTTGATTTTTTTTAACATTAGAACATTTTTTCTATATTTGTCTGGGTCTTTACAGAAGATTATAGAATATGCAGGAAGAAGCTCAGTTTGTTTTGGACGAATGCAAGGAAAGAATGGAACTTGCAATTTCTCATCTGGAAAAGGAATTGGTGCATATTCGGGCAGGCAAAGCAAATCCTGCCATGATTGACAGCGTTCACGTTGAGTATTATGGAAGTTTGGTGCCATTGAGCCAGGTGTCAAATATCAGTACACCGGATCCAAGAACCATTGCGATTCAACCTTGGGAGAAAAAAATGATTCCAGTGATTGAAAAAGCTATTATGGCTGCCAATCTGGGATTCAATCCCGATAATAACGGTGAAATTATCCGTATCAACATTCCTCCTCTTACCGAGGAAAGAAGGAAGGGATTGGTGAAGCAGGCACAAAAAGAAGGTGAAAATGCCAAAATCAGTGTACGTGCAGCCAGAAAAAGTGCCAATGATGATTTGAAGAAGCTTTTAAAGGACGGACTTCCTGAGGATATGGAAAAAGACGCTGAAAAAGAAGTTCAGGAGTATACTGATGATTTTGTAAAAAAAATTGATAACTTAGTAATCGCTAAGGAAAAAGATATTATGACTATTTGATTGTTTCTAGTTTTCTGTTTTCTGAACATTGTTTAATTGTTTTCATGGCTTTGAGGCAGCTTTTTTGAAAGCTGCCTTTTTTTTATTTTTTCATGTAATGCGGAAATTATGAATTTTAGATTTGGTTCGACAATCCCATCATTGATCTAAACTCCTGGACAAATTGAGCAAGTGCGTTATTAACCCGCAAGATGACCATTTTTCTTGAAACCCTTAAGTCCGTTTTAGTGAAACTTTAAGTTAGGCACATTGAACTACCAAAGTGAGTCTACCGAATTTCGCAGGAAGTCACGTGTGTGATAATCATCATCAACAATCTTGTTGTTCCATACAACAATATCCAAATCCATTGTTCTTGGACTAAAGGCTGGAAGGGATCTGTCACGGCCCAAATCGTCCTCGATGCGTTTAATTATCTTTTTGAGTTGGTCTCTGTCCAAATGGGTGATTATTCTGACTGCCCCATTGGTAAAATCCGGTTGATTTGTTATTCCAATAGGAGTTGTACGGACTAAAGGAGATATGGCGGTGATATGCACATATTGCCTCAGCAAACTAATCATTCTGGATATATTGATATCTGCATCGATATTGGAGCCAATCGAAATGATCGCCATATTTTCCATTGAATCCTGGCCTGACAATTACTGAATCTTAAAGTCTTCCATTTCAACCGAAACTGATTCGGCAAACCTGAGTGCATGTGGTTTATCTACCTCTACGCGGGCAGAATTTACCAATGAATCCTCCATGATAATATCAAGAATTTGACGGGTAAGAACCTCCAGTAATTTAAACCTTCCTTCCTGGACAAAATGGATAATTCGTTTGGTGACTTTTTTATAGTCATATATTCCATCAGGTTCATCATTCTGAAGCGCACTTGAGGGCACGTCTACCTCAATTTTGATATTGATGATGACATCCTGTTTATTGACCAGTTCCTCAGGATTAAATCCAATATAAGTTCGGATCAACAGGTCTTTAATTCTAATGGTAGCCATTTTGTTTTGGTATTTGGTTAGGCAAGATACAAATTCTGTTGGATCACATTTGTGACATGACTGAAATTAGTTGAGGTCTATACCCTTTTACCAAGGTTTTCACCTCCGTCGCAAAACAAAATCTGACCAGTAAGGTAATCGTTTGTAATGATATAATCTACACTTTTAAGGATGGGATCAAGGCCTCCTGGTCTTTTCATAGGGATTTGCACTGCTAGCTTTCTAAGATATTCGTCATTTTTGTCGGCCGGTGGCAGGGTTAACCCGGGAGCGATTGCATTCACCCTGAAGGTTGGACCCAATTCAAAAGCAGCCATCTTTGTCAGTTCCCAAAGTGCTTTCTTAGCCAGACTATATGCAGCGAATCCTGATGTGTTGTTTGTAATCCGGGTATCCGTAAAATTAATGATCATACCTTTATCACAGTTAAGTGCGAATTGTCGGGTAAGTATAAATGGAGCCCTAAGGTTGACTCCAAATTGTTCGTCAAAAAATGATGGGGAAGTCTCCCTGATTGTACCAGGATCAAAAACTGAAGCATTGTTAATTAGTAGATCCAGGCGGCCCATTTCAGCAATTACCAGCCTGATAAGATTTTCAGTTTGAGAATCATTCATCAGGTTTGCTCCGAATGTTGCGAATTTTTGAAGTGGGTATTTTTCTCTAAGGATTTTAACCAGGATATCAGCATCCGTTGATGAACGGTTGTAATGGATCGCTATATTCCAACCTTGGCTTGAAAGATGTTCAGCAATTGCCTTACCCACCCTTTGTGCTGCTCCTGTGATGAATGCCGTTTTTTTCATATGCTTTTTTTATTCAAACACAGGCAATCCCGATATGTTCAGGAATATTGTTCTATTGGTAACGCATCAGCTTGCTGAGGTATTTCCCAATAATGTCAAATTCGAGGTTAACAACGGTGCCCTCCTTAAAAGTATGGAAATTGGTTACTTCCCAAGTGTAGGGGATAATGGCTACCTGAAAAGTATTATCCCTTGAATTTACTACCGTAAGGCTGACTCCATTTACGGTTACTGATCCCTTTTCCACGGTCATATAACCTTGCCTGGCTTTCTCCTTGTCGAAATCGTATTCGAAGGTGTAATACCAGCTGCCATCAGCTTCTTCCACTCTTTTGCATATGGCTGTCTGATCGACATGTCCCTGAACAATATGCCCGTCAAGGCGTCCATTCATTGGCATACTGCGTTCCAGGTTAACTTTTGATCCAGGTTCAAGAAGTCCAAGGTTCGATTTCAATAGTGTCTCCCGTATGGCTGTTACCTTATAAGTATTGCTTATCTGATCTACCGCAACAACAGTTAGGCATACCCCATTGTGGGAAAGGCTTTGGTCGATCTTCAGCTCATTGGCATTTTTCCATGTTAGTGTAAAATGCACATTGTCTTTTTCTCTTTCAATAGCAACTACCTGTCCTGTTCCTTCTACTATTCCTGAAAACATAACTGAAATATTTTATTTTGGTCTGGTTTAAATTTTCAATGTCTGATATCAATAAAACTTCAACATGAAGTATAGATTACATCAAATGCCATTCGAAGCCATCTTTTCGGTCTTTGACTTCTATTCCCATATGGGTAAGTTCGTTTCTGATCCTGTCAGATGTTGCCCAATCTTTGTTGTTTTTTGCTTTCTGGCGCAATTGCAGGATAAGCTCGATTGCTTCAGAAAGAATTTCTTTGTTCCGGGATGAAGGTGCCTTTTCATTCCTCAGCCCCAGAATTTCGAAAACAAAGGTGTTATACAGTGATTTCAGTGTTATAAGATCGGCATCGTTGATGATGGCTTTTCCATCATGAATTGAATTAATGATTCTTACCCCATCAAACAAATGAGAAATGAGGATCGGGCTGTTCAGATCGTCATTCATTGCGTTATAGCAGTTTTCAGCCAATTCTTCCACCTTAAATGAAGATTCCCCGCCGGGCTTAAGTTTTTCAAGAAGTTCCATGGCCTTCATGAGACGATCGAGTCCCTTTTCAGCAGCCTGAAGGGCTTCATTGGAGAAATCGACTGTACTCCTGTAGTGAGCCTGAAGAATGAAAAAGCGCACTGTCATTGGTGAGTACGCCTGTTGCAAGAGTTCATGGCTTCCTGTAAACAACTCATCAAGCGTAATGAAATTTCCCAATGACCTGGCCATTTTCTGGCCGTTAATGGTAATCATGTTGTTATGCATCCAATAACGGACCGATTCATGACCAAGTGCTGCAGTGGATTGTGCAATTTCGCATTCGTGATGGGGGAATTGAAGATCCAGTCCTCCGCCATGAATATCGAATACTTCGCCAAGATATTTGGTACTCATGGCAGAACATTCGAGGTGCCATCCCGGGAAACCATTACTCCAGGTTGATGGCCATTGCATGATATGTTCAGGGCTTGCTTTTTTCCAAAGGGCAAAGTCAAAAGGATTTTTCTTTTCTTCCTGACCTTCCAATTGTCGGCTGTTATGCAGGATATCATCCAGATTCCGTCCTGATAACTTTCCGTAATGATGTTGCTGGTTGTATTTTTCGACGTCGAAATAGACAGATCCGTTGCTTTCATAGGCGAAGCCTTTTTGCAAGATCTGTTTAACCATGAGTTGCTGTTCGATAATATGTCCGCTGGCTCGTGGCTCAATGGAAGGTGACAAGGTGTTGAGGTCGGCCATGTTCTTGTGAAAAGTATTCATATACTTTTGAACAACCTCCATAGGCTCTAATGACTCAAGACGTGCTTTTTTGGAAATCTTGTCTTCTCCCGTTTCCTCGACTTCATCTTCAAGGTGTCCAACATCGGTAATGTTTCTGACATACCTGACCTTCAGCCCCAGATGTAAAAGGTAGCGATATAATAGATCAAAAGTGATGGCAGGTCTGGCGTGTCCGAGATGGGCATTGCTGTATACTGTAGGTCCACATACATACATTCCTGCTTTTCCGGGGACGAGAGGGTTAAAGATTTCTTTCTTCCGGGTAAGTGAATTGAATATTTTAAGCTCCTGATTCATATTGAAATTTAATTTCGACAAAAAAGAGATTTACCTGTTTGTCGTTCAAATCAGTTGTTTATTCTTCTTTTTCAAGCCCATCTTCGTTAATATGCTCTCCAATAATAACTTCACCGTCAGTGGTCGACGGTTCAGTTGGATGGTCAAATTGGTGCCTGTAGAAGAGAAGGATTGCAAAGATTCCGATGGTTATTGAGGAATCGGCAATATTGAATACGGGCCTGAAGAAAATGAGTTCTTGTCCTCCCCAAAAGGGAAACCAGTCAGGATAAGTTCCGGTAATGATTGGGAAATAGAACATGTCAACGACCTTACCGTGCAGGAATGTTCCATAACCACCGCCTTCAGGCAGAAAAGTGGCAACCTGCCCATAGCTGTGGTCGAAAATCATCCCGTAGAATACACTATCGATAATGTTTCCAAGTGCTCCGGTAAAAATCAATGCAACACTGACAAGAAAGCCGAAAGGATGATCTTTTTTTACCTGAATGGCAAGGTACCAGCCAATTGCCGTAACCGCAATGATCCTGAATATACTGAGAAACATTTTTCCATATTCCCCGGCAAATTCAAAACCAAAGGCCATGCCATTGTTTTCAACAAAATGAATAATAAACCAGTCTCCCAATATGCGGAATTCTTCCCCCAGGGCCATATTGGTTTTGATCCAGAATTTCAGGATTTGGTCAGCAAGAAGAATTAGTATGATAATTATAAAAATATGCCTGCCTCTTGAAAGCTTCATAAATATACATTAAGGTATAGGATAATCCTGCTTATCATCGTATTTCCCAAATCCGGACATACCTTTCCATTCAGGGTGATTCCTGGAAGTAAGGATCAGGGATTCATTGTTACCTCTGGTTATTCTTCGCATCAATGCTCAGTGTGGCATGCGGCACCGCCCTGAGCCTTTCCTTGGAAATCAACTTGCCTGTTTCCCGACAGATTCCATAGGTTTTGTTTTCGATACGAATCAATGCCGCCTGCAAATGCTGGATAAATTTAAGCTGACGCTGTGCCAGTTTACCGGCTTCCTCTTTTGAAAGCGTTGCGGCACCTTCCTCGAGTACCTTAAAAGTGGGGGAAGTATCCATGGTATCGTTTCCGTCACCGTGGGTGATGGAATTTTTATACATCTCGTAATCCTTTTGAGCTTTATCGAGCTTTTTCAGAATGAGTTCCTTGAATTCCTGTAACTCATCATCTGAATATCTGTTTTTTTCTCCCATAATCTTAATGTTTACTTTCAGTAAGAACTGTTCTACAATACTGTCTAAATATAATAAAAATTCATGCCAAGCCTTAGCTTGTTAACACTAATTCACGATTGGAATTTATCCATTTTTTCTACTGACAACCAAGTTTCAAGTCCAGCGTCAATCTCTACTGATTTGGCATTTCCTGAGTCCAGGTCATCAACCAGTTCAAGCCCGACCGCAAGGGTTTGGGTGCAAATATATTCCTTGTGTGTTTTCAAAGCTTCGTTCAGCCCTTCATGTTTCTTTATTTTTAATGATACCCGGTCGGTTACCTCAAAACCACTATCTTTCCTGATGTTCTGTATTTTATTGATGAATTCACGGGCAATCCCTTCCATTCTCAACTCATCACTGATATTGATGTCGAGTGCGATCGTGAGGTTGCCTTCAGTGGCTACCAACCATCCTGGAATATCCTCGGTGATTATTTCGGCATCTTCAGGAGTGATAAATATTGACTGTCCTCCTGCCGTTATCTCGAATTTACCATCTCTTTCAAGAGTCCCAATATCCTGCTGGCTAAACTCTCCAATGGCATTGCTGATCTCTTTCATCAGCTTTCCATATTTGGGTCCCAGTGTCTTGAAATTGGGTTTGATTTTTTTGTGGATAATGCCTGTCGCGTCTGACAGATACTCGACAGCCTTGACATTCACTTCGGTCAGGATAATGTTTTTCACTGCTTCGAATTGTTCCCTGAAATGTTCATTCAAAACAGGAACCAATATTCTGGATAAAGGCTGACGCACCTTGATTTTTTCCTTTCTGCGCAAGGCAAGTATCATGGATGATGCCTTTTGGGCAATCGCCATCTTCTCCTCCAGTTCTATGTCAATCAGTGTTTCGTCAAATGTGGGGAAATCAGCCAGATGGACACTTTGCTCAGGGTCTTTCCCCGTTACCTTGTTCAGGTCACTGTAAAGAAGATCGGCATAGAACGGGGCAATTGGCGCCATCAGTTTTGCCACAGTCTCAAGGCAAGTATAAAGTGTCTGGTAAGCCGAAATCTTATCCTGGTCGTATTCGCCTCCCCAATAACGTTTCCTGCTTAGTCGGACAAACCAGTTGCTCAAATTTTCGGAGACAAATTCGCTGATTGCCCGTCCCGTTCGGGTTGGTTCGTAATTCTCATATCCGTCGGTCACTTCCCGGATTAGAGAATTCAATAAGGAAATGATCCACCTGTCAAGTTCCGGGCGATCCTTTATGGGTACCAACGGTTCTGCAAAAGCAAAATTATCGACGTTTGCATATAGCGCGAAAAAGTTGTAGGTGTTGTATAAAGTGCCAAAGAATTTTCTGCGTACTTCATCAACGCCGGCAATGTCAAATTTCAGGTTATCCCATGGCTGCGAATTGGTAATCATATACCACCTTAAAGGGTCAGAGCCATATTCTTCAATGGTTTCAAAAGGATCTACTGCATTCCCCAAACGCTTTGACATCTTGTTCCCATTCTTGTCCAGTACCAGCCCGTTGGATATGATATTCCGGAATGAGACTGATTCATCAATCATGGTTGCGATGGCATGGAGGGTAAAAAACCATCCTCGCGTCTGGTCAACCCCTTCCGCAATGAAATCGGCTGGAAAGGGTAGGTTTTCAGACCGTTCAAACGGGTAATGCCATTGCGCATAGGGCATTGCGCCCGAATCAAACCATACGTCAATCAGATCCGGTTCACGATACATCTTTTTGCCGGAAGGAGATACCAATACAATGTGATCAACGTATGGCTTATGGAGGTCGATCTTGTCATAGTTTTCTTTGGTATTGATGCCGGGTTCAAATCCCTCGTAAGGATTTTTGTCCATGACGCCTGCTTTGATGGCAGTATCAATTTCGTTGATCAGCTCTTCGGCAGACCCGATACATTTTTCTTCCGAACCATCCTCAGTTCTCCAGATAGGTAATGGTGTCCCCCAGAATCTGGAGCGGCTCAGGTTCCAGTCGACCAAATTTTCCAGCCAGTTGCCAAAACGACCGGACCCAGTGGATTTGGGTTTCCAGTTGATGGTGTTATTCAGTTCGATCATCTTGTCCTTGACGGCAGTCGTTCTGATAAACCAGGAGTCGAGAGGATAATACAATACAGGCTTATCGGTACGCCAGCAATGCGGATAGCTGTGAATATATTTTTCGATTTTGAAAGCCTTGTTTTCCTGTTTCAGCATGACAGCAATATCGACGTCAGTGCTGTCTTCACGGGTGTTTCCTTCGTCATATTCGTTTTTGACGAATTTTCCTGCGAAATTGGAATAAGAATCTCTGTTCACATAGTGCGAAACAAACTCTTCTTCCATTTGCTCCATCAGGAAGAAACGTCCCTTTTTGTCGACCAGGGGCTGAATTTTTCCGTCTTTGTCAGAAATTATAAGTGGAGCAATTCCGTTCTGTTTGGCAACCCGGTCGTCATCAGCTCCAAAAGTAGGGGCAATATGCACGATTCCGGTTCCATCCTCTGTGGTCACAAAATCACCCGTAATCACCCTGAACGCATCTCCTTTAGGCTTCACCCAGTTGATCAGTTGCTCATACCGCACTCCTGCAAGCTCACTGCCTTTGTATTCATTCAGAATCAGATAAGGAATTTTCTTGTCTCCGGGAACATATGAATCCAGGCTTAAATCAGCATTTTTGGGATCAAAGAAGGCATTCAGCAAGTCCTTGGCCAATATGAGTGTGACTGGAATTCCGGAATATGGATTAAAGGTTTTCACCCTGACATATGTAATGGCAGGACCAACGCAAAGCGCTGTATTGGAGGGTAAAGTCCATGGGGTAGTGGTCCAGGCCAGGAAATAGACTTCCGATTCCACATCATTAAAGAGGAATTCAGATTCTTTATTTCGTATGGCCTTGAATTGGGCTACGATGGTTGTATCCTTCACATCCCGATAGCATCCTGGTTGATTGAGTTCATGTGAACTGAGTCCGGTACCGGCCGCAGGGGAATAGGGCTGGATCGTATAGCCCTTATATAAGAGGCCTTTATTATAGATTTTTTTCAAAAGCCACCAAAGCGTCTCGATATAACGGCTGTCATATGTGATATAAGGGTCGTCCATATTGACCCAGTAACCCATCAGTCGGGTTAACTCTTCCCATTCGCGGGTATATTTCATGACCTCTACACGGCAGGCCTTATTGTAATCTTCAATCGAAATTTTATTTCCGATATCCTCTTTGGAGATATTCAGGGTTTTTTCAACCCCCAGTTCAATTGGCAAACCATGGGTATCCCAGCCTGCTTTGCGATAGACCCTGAAGCCCTGCATCGTTTTATATCGGCAAAATAAATCCTTAATGGTACGGGCCATCACATGATGTATGCCTGGCATGCCATTGGCAGAGGGAGGTCCTTCGTAAAAAATAAAGGTCGAGTGACCTTCACGCGTATATATACTTTTGTGGAAAGTATCATCATCTTCCCACCTTTTCCTGATATCTTTATTGATCTGAGAAAGGTTAAGCTGCTTGTATTCCTGAAATTTTCCAGACATCGTAAGTGGTTTATTTTTACCTGATTTTGAAAAATGCACAAATATAGAAATTTTAGATCGATGATGTTGGAATTTTCTGATTATGACATCAATCTGAGCAATAACTTATTACAGGATAAAGACAAATATTTATCCTTTCCGTTACATTTGCCAAACCAAAGTTGAATTTATGAAGCTTATTTCAGTGGCTTTATTGTCAGGCTGTATTTTCTTTTCTGCTTGCTTGACTCCTGATAAAAAGTTGCAATCAGATCGAATCATGCCTGTTATTATCAATGATTCAGTTCAGGTTTTGACAGAGCTGAAACGTGGTGATATCCTTGTAAAACCCAATCACAACTGGTTGCCAGGTACAGTATGGGTCGAGGGTGGGAATGGCTTTGGCCATGCAGCGGTCGTTCTGGAAGCAGTGACTGGTTCTTCAACAATTGAGGTGCTTTCAAATGCGGTAATATTTGAATCACATGCCCGGGATGTACCTGATGAATTTCAATTGAGAAGTACAAAGGCGTATCAACCGGGTACGGATTTCAGGACTGACAATATCACATTTGCTCCAGTCAGGGTTGGAGTTATGTACCGGTTGCGGTTCAATATTTCCTCATCCGAAATTGACACAATGCTTTCCTATATTGCCAGGCAAGAGAATGGTCTGTCCTCCTGGCGATCAATGAAGTCAGATTTTCAGGAGGATATAGACAATCGACGTACATACTTTTACTGCTCTCACCTCATACGTGAAGCGTTTCTGCATGCCACGGGCAAAGAAATGGATGCAAATGGTGGGTTGATTGTTTACCCAAACGATCTGATAGGTTCCACTTTTTCAGAATGGGATACCCTCGGACATCGTATGCGGTTCTGAAAACTACTCAATCCATTTCGGCAGCATTGGTCATTGAGGTGACCTGGGTAACCGAATTGTCTGTCTCAGTGACAGTAGCTGAAACAAATCCGAATTTATGGTTGAATTTCCAAAGGATCTTTTTAACCTCAGATTCTGAACCATTAATGACCGTTCCTGCAGGTATGGTTTCTTCAACATCGATTGTCTTAATCAGCCAGAATATATAATCTGTGTCATCGGTAGTGCTTTTACGTACCACCTTGCGGACAACTTTCTGGTTACCTACATTATACTCCCATTGATCTCCAACCTCGGCATCAAATTTTACCAAGGTAAAAGGTTTCTTTTTGTCACCATTACTATACACATAGTCATAAATACCCTTGTCGGTGATTTTACCTTCCACCTGAATTGTTTTTCCACCATAAGGAAGCGTTGCAACAAAGTTGCCATCGTTGTTGCTGATGATCGTTATTTTCGAGCCAGTATGTCCCTGTGCTGAAAGCGTCCAGTAGTTGCCAACTTTGCCGAGCGTCTTTTCAGGATCGGTCACCTCTTTATCGGTGTTCAGCAGATCACATCCCGACAATAACATAGTTATACACGGGATCAACAAAAGAAAAAGAATGCTTTTTTTCATGGTTATAGATATTAAAGTTTGATGTCAAGGATTTTTTGTAACCCGGGAATGTATTCTGATAGCAAGGCAGTATCTCCATTCCTGAATTCAATAAAATAATCAGACAATTCTCCATTGTTTGTCGTTCCCAACCGGATGTTCCCGACTTTTTTCCCATAGGGCCTTTCAAAGATTTCGATTTTACTGTTTTGGTTAAATGATGCGATATAGTCGCTGGAGGTTGGATTGATATGGTTATAGTCTATTTTCGCTGTTATGAGGTGATGGAACATGATCATTCTAAAGTTGATCTTCTCAAAATAATATCCCATTGTGCTATATCCTATTTCTGAGTCAATTTCAAGGTCGACAATTTTCTGTTCTTCAAATATGATGCTGGATTTTGTATTGATGGTCCCTTGATTCCCATTTCGCGTTCGATCGAAAGTGAAGTCCACTATATAGTTCGTGCCCTCCAGGGACGAGTGGATGAATAAGGGTAATCCATCATCTATTTCAGCTTCATGATGGATGGAAAGAACACGTCGGAAATCTGCAAAAAGAATGGCTTCGGCCCTTACCGGGAAAGATGGCCTGGAACTGATTTCCTTCGTTTCAAATGACACTAGTTCAAACCGGCATTCGCCATGGTGGCTTGTGGAGAGGTCAATCACCACCGATTCGTTGTCACCAACCCTTATGAATTTTTGGTGAATTGAATCCTGACGATATTCACCTTTTGATTTTTGAAAATCATAACTCCGGTACGGTTGATTAAATATGAATTTTTCGTTTGGAAATGGCAATGGTGCAGTTGAATCAGACCAAAGAATCTTGAATGCCTCAATTTCTGGCAATTCTTCTGATTTCATTAAAAACTGGGTCAGGTCACTGTTCAAGACCTTGAGTGAACGGATGGCTTCCTGTTCATTGAACGACCGGGAGCAACCTGTCAGAGAAAATATTATCAGCAGAAGAGAAATGTACTTTATCATATTCATCTATTGCCGTCAGAATCCAGAAGGATTAAGCATAAACATATTTTCAAGGTTCTCGTCAAGAATATTGAGGGCTCGCATGGTTTTTTTCTTTTTTGTAAAGGCCATTCCCTGTTTTTTCAAAGTCATTGATTCGAGGGTCAGGTGTTGGTTTGAACCAGGTGATGCCATGTTAGTAAACCAAATATCGGTTACCCTGACCCGGTATGCGTTGTTATCCTTTATAACCTCAAAATTGGCATTGATTGGAAATCTTAGAAACTTCGGAATTTTGCGGTTTTTAAAACCTGCCGATGTCCAATCTAATTGATATCTAATCATCACTCCTTTCATGCCAGTATCATTAATGTCTTTAACCTGCATTCCTGATGAGGGATCATTGAACGATTTCAGTCGTTTCTCTAAAGCTGGAAGGGAGGCAGGGTAATTAAAGGCTTTTTCGAAATGCACTTTGCCGTTTTGCAACCTGAAATTGCCTGCATTGAGGTCGTTCTGCCAATAAATATCTTGGGCGAATAAAGATTGCATGACAAACAATGTCAGAAACATCAGAATGAACCGTGTTTTCATAATATTTGTTTTAGTTATTTGAATCAAGCGGTAGAAAATTTGACAATGGATTTCGTTGCTAATCGAAAAGTCTTCCTGCGCAATTAAGTACTTCGAAGCTTTTAAGGGGTCTGTGCTTATATGAATCAAAGCTATTAAAAAATCTCCATTAGTTCCAGTTTTTCTGCGTACAAGATATTTATGTAGAATTTTTTTTTCATTTAGGTAACTAGTAGATAATCAATATTATGATGGGATATTGATAAAGAGGGGCAACTAAAAATTTTTCACCAAATCGTAAATTTATCATATGGTGGATAATTTTTAACTTTGACAATATCAAAGTTTATGAATATTCCTAACTTTCAGCATTAAACCATTAACCAATCAAGATGAAAAAGTATTTTTTTCGTAATCTGACACTGATTGCGGTTACACTCCTTTTGTCTAATTTCATCAATGCACAGGTTCGCCAGCAAGTTTCTACCAATTATGACCGAAACTCCATATCAGTGCTGATGTTGGATGCGGGTGATCCTTATTCTGTTCAGCTGAACAACTTGATGGACTCCCTTCGGATACCTGAAAAGTATTTTGATAATTCCCTGAATTTAAGTTCTGTGCCAATCCGGGTTGACCGGGTTAAAATAGCTGAAGCCGATAATTACCGGAAGATTGTGCCACAGGAGCAAGTACTTGAGGCCCTAAAGCAATCGAAAGTCGCTAATCTTGCTATCGCAAAATGGTTCGACAGGGCTGACGATGGCAGTTTTGGTGTCAAGACTCTTGCAGAGCGAGGAGTTTATAATGCCACAGACAATGCCATGCTTGTCGCATCAGCCAGCAAGAGGGGATCTGCAGGATTGATGGATATGGGTATGGGCCTTGTGGATAAGTCATATTTTATCGTTCTTGACTTTGCCGAAATTTTAAGCATGAATGAAATTTATGAACGCGACTCAATCCCTGTTGATCAAAGAACCATGAACGGGTTTCAGGGGAAAGTCAACAGCTATGTTTACAAACTTGATTTTTCTGAACCCATTGCAACACGTTTTTTTCAAGACCTTTGGATTTCTGGTGACAGTGAAAATAAAGAAGCCAAAAGGGCTCAGTTTGACCAAACTGATTTCCCATTGATATATGTGAATACTTTTTCCGAGATGGTATCTTCCACCCAGCTGAATCCGGGTCAAAAAGGTGCTCCAGCCGTCCAAAGAAGTCCGGACGAGATGCTTGAATCCCTCATGGGAATGGCTTATGAAAATTCTCTGCTGAAGCTTGAGAATACAAATGATGCCTTTCGGGTAAAGGGTATGGTATATGATGTCAATCCTATAGCGGTCAAGATTGGACGAAAGGAAGGACTGAAATTTGACCAGCGTTACTTTGTGTATGAAAACCGTCAGGATCGTAAAGGAAATGTATATTCCAAAAGAAAGGGTGTAATCCGGTCTATGAGTGTTGCCGATAACCGTAAATCGGCTGACGGTGATAGTGATCCTTCCCTTTTTTACCAGGTTGCTGGTGGCCGGATTGACAATATGGGTATGTTCGTTGAACAGAAAAATGCTTCCGGGATCAACCTTTTTGCAGGTTATACTGAGGGTGGACTTAGCGGGGGAGGTGTACGCCTCGAAATCCTGTTGTCCCCCTTGCTGTATGAAGGATTCGCCAAAAGCGGACCCGCCAAGGGTATGACAGGATGGAAGATGTATCTTGAAGGTGCTTACGGAAACCAGGAATTTATGTATGAAGAACCAGCAAAATTTGGTTTCTACAGGGGCAGTATAGGGCTGAGCAAGGAAATTTACCTGACCAGGAATGTTTTTCTGGATCCCTTTGCCGGATATGGAATGGAAGGAGGCTCACCTCCTGAAGATACTGGCGAAAGCTTTGACAGCCAGTTTGTTGAAATTGGATCCCGCTTGGGAATTAACATCACGCATAACGTACAGTTGATGCCAGCCTTGAATCTATATGCAATAGTAAAAAGTGAATATCTGGAGACTAAGGACAGTGAACCGGTTAAAATTACCTACTCTGAGCAATTTGAGGGGAGAGGTGGTGCCGGCATTAGCTTGGGACTGAGATTTATGTTTTAATCATGATTTAATAAACGACAAACCTTAAATATTTGAATATGAAGAAGTGGACGATCATTGGAATCATACTCATGACTTTCTCCATTGCAGTGAATGGCCAATCGAGAAGTGAAAGGCGGGCTGCTGGGTATGTAATCGATAACTATGAAGTTTCCTGCATGGGAACCGGAATGGATGGAACACAGCTGATAAAGGTGTGGGGCTTCGGCAAAAAACCTGAGGATGCCATACATCAGGCAAGAAAGAACGCGGTGCATGCGGTTATTTTCAAGGGAATACTTGGCGGACAGCCAGGTTGCATGCAACGTCCCCTTGTAAATAAGCCGGGTTCTGAAGTGCAGCATGCTGATTATTTTAATAACTTTTTTAGTAACGGAGGCAGTTACCTGAGATTTGTTTCACAGGCAGGAGACGGTTCGGTTGATCGGATCAAGATCGATAAACGTACTTATAAAGTTGGTGTTGTTGTTTCTGTCATGCATGCCCAACTCAGGCGAGAACTTGAAGCTGCCGGAATCATACCTAAACTTGGACAAGGCTTCTGATATAGTAGATAACATTTAAAAGTCATTTTATTTTTAGTTGGTCTTCAAGGAATAAATACACCGCTGATAATAAAATCATTCGATAGACATTTACGAATAAAGTATTGAATTATGAGAAAATTGAAGATAGTGCTGATGATGATGTTGTCAATTAGTGGATTATGGGCGTCAGGTCAGGCTAAAAAGCCTACCATAATGGTGGTGCCGTCGGACAACTGGTGTATAAAAAATGGTTATACCAGCACCTATGATGAAATGGGAACGCTTAAAACGCTTCCGGATTATAAAATGGCGCTTCAGAATGAAACAGATCTGTTGATGACCATCGGTAAGATTAATACACTGATGGCTGATCGTGGTTTTCCTTTGGTGAACCTGGAGAGCGCATTACGCAATATGGAGCAAGAGAGTGCCGAAATTGCAATGCTTACATCGCGTTCGGGTGGTGGAATTGCTGAATCGCCAATCGATGTTCTGCAGCGTACTGCCAATGCCGATATCATCATACAGCTGACCTATGTGATCAACAATTTGGGCCCCCAAAGGTCTATCACATTCATGCTGCAAGGACTGGATGCTTATACCAACAAGCAGATTGCCGGTGCACAGGGAACGGGCTCTCCCTCGTTTGCGACTGAAACCCCAGTCCTTTTGGAGGAAGCCGTACTCTCACACATTGATGATTTCAATAGCCGTTTGCAGTCTCACTTCGATGATTTGTTCGCGAATGGGAGGGAAGTTGCTTGTCAGGTACGTGTATGGGACACTTCAATCATTGATCTTGAGGAAGAGTTCAACTTCAATGGAGAAAATCTTGAATTGGGAGAAATCATTGAAGATTGGGTTTCGGAGAATACCGTAAATGGTCGTTTCAGTACAACTAACTATACCGAGAATGTTATTAGGTTCGACCAGGTAAGGATACCGTTGTATGATGAAAGGCAACGGGCAATGGATACCCGCAGATGGATCAGGGATTTGAGATCAATGCTCGGTGGTGCGCCTTTTAATCAGGAGGTTAAGATATACACCAGGGGATTAGGTGAAATATGGTTAATCCTTGGTGAAAAATAATGACACAAATATGAAAAAGCTTTTGTTTTTCCTGCTTGTCATCCCAACCTTGGCTTATGCCCAGAATGATTTGGGTTATTCAGATGACATGGCCCGAATAGCCCTTGATGTTATTGTTCCTGACCAGGTGGCTGATATACCTGATCATGCTCGCAGTCTGCTGGAAAGCAAACTGATGCAAGCTGTAACCGACCATGGAATGGGTGGTGAGGGAGTGAGTCCCCGTTTTCTGGTGACCGCAAAAATGGAGATCTTAACGAAGGATGTCACACCTACAGTACCTCCAATGCAGGCATACACCTTCGAGGTCTATCTCTATCTCGTGGACTTTGTTGACAAAAATGTCCTCAGTACGACATCATTCACTACCAAAGGTGCTGGAACTAATGCAAACCGCGCATATGTCAGTGCTCTGCGTCCTGTTAGTCTTAATAATTCGAATGTAAAGCGATTTTTGGACGAAGGAAAGCGGAAAATCATTGAATATTACAATACTCGATGTGATTTTGTAATCGCTCGCGCACAGGCTCTTGCATCACAGAAAATGTATCCCGAGGCAATCGCTACCCTTTCAGGTATCCCCGAGGTATGCAAAGATTGCTATATGAGGGCCATTGACGCCATAGGGCCGATTTACCAGGAGTACATTGATCATGATTGCCAGATGATGATTGCAGTGGCTTCTGCTGTTTGGGCCGCTGAACCCAACTCTAATGGCGCCGCAAAGGCAGGTGCAGTTCTGAGCCAGATTGATCCTGATTCAAGGTGTTATGGCAATGCACAGGATATCATCGGACAAATGGCAACCAAGGTGTTGAAAGACGAGAAACGAGATTGGGATTTTATTGTGAAGGCTTTTGAAAGTGAAGTGGCTCTTGAGGCCATGCGTATCAGGGCTTTCAGGGACGTTGGCGTTGCCTGGGGTGAAAATCAGCAACCCACCTATAATCAGGTCTTATGGGTCTTCAGATAAAGGTTTACAAATAAATTTTCACTTTTTACAGCATTAATTTACTCTGGACAATGCTGTTGTATTAAAAAGAAAACAGGATAACCACTTTAATCGGTTATCCTGTTTTTGTTAGACCCTCGAGGATATTTTATTGCTGTAGTCCAAATTTATAAATACATACCGAATAATATTCATCTCCTGGATTCAAAAGCGTTGACGGGAAGGCTGGTTGGTTAGGTGAATCAGGATAATGTTGGGTTTCAAGACACAGTGCTCCACGATGTGAATAAACCTTACCATATTTGCCTGTATCACTGCCATCCATGAAATTGCCCCCATAAAATTGGATGGCTGGTTCATTGGTGTATACTTCCATGGTTCTGCCACTTGCAGGTTCCACAACTTTTGCTGCAAAATTCAGACCTTCAGGGGCAGCATCCAATACCCAGTTATGATCGTATCCAAGACCATATTTAAGTTGTTGATTCTCTTCAGATACCCGTGAACCAATGGCTGTAAGATTTCTAAAATCGAAAGGAGTACCTTCAACCGGTGCAATTTCACCAGTTGGAATAAGTCCTGAATCAACCGGGGTATAATAGGATGCATTAAGCTGAAGTAAATGATCATTGATTTCACCGTTTCCGGCACCTTTCAGGTTAAAAAATGAATGATGGGTGAGGTTGACATGGGTAGGCTTGTCAGTTGTCGCCCAATACTGGATTTTTAGTTCATTATCATCGGTCAGTTCATAAGTCACATTTACCTGGAGGTTTCCGGGATATCCCATTTCTCCATCGGCTGAAAGATAGCTGAGAAGAAGGGTTTTATCGTCCTGTTGTACTGCATCCCATACAACATTGTGAAATCCTTTTGGTCCCCCGTGAAGATGGTTGGCCCCATTGTTGAGAGGAAGGGTGAATACTGAATCATTCAGGACAAATTGACCTTTTGCAATCCTGTTTCCATAACGTCCGATCAGGGTTCCGTAAAAAACTTCGTTTGAATTTAAATACCCTTCGAGGTTTGAATAACCTGTTACGATATCTTCAAAGTTACCCTGTTTGTCGGGGACGAATAAATTCACGACCCTACCACCATAATTGGTAATTTGGGCTATCAGTCCGTTAGCATTTTTCAGGGTATACAATTCGACCTTCTTTCCTTCAAAATCCTGGGTAAAGGTAAGCGGGTCGATCAACGGTAATTTTTGTTCGGGCGTTTGGCTGCATGAAATGATAAAGGCAGCAAAAAGAGCCATCAGAAAGAATCTTGTTTTCATTTTTTTTGGAATATGGAATTTATGGCAAAAATAAAGGTTTATCAGGTGTTTAGCATGATTTGTAAATTATTTTCACAATAATTCATCATGTTCTTGTTGATTTTGGAATAACCAGAGTAATCAGTGGTCAGTTATATCATTGATGCTGATTCGCTGACTGATGGCTGGCCGATTTCCTTTACACTCAATGGTAACGCATTCGGTATAAAAATCATGTTCAAATAAAAGAATATATCCGTTTTCACATGCCTCCTTCAAAAATGTTTGCTTTTCTTCCATAGTCGTGACGGGAAAGAGATCATAGGCTGCAATCCAGAGAATGGGTATATGTGCTGCTGTAGGAATGAGATCCGCGGTGTATACAATTGTTTTGTCCCCGAATTGAATAAATGGGATCATTTGACCGGGTGTATGTCCGGAATAAAATCTGACTGAAACTCCTGGAAATATCTCTCCAGGATTATTAACCAGATGAAGTGTTCCTGATTTTTCGAGAAATGCGAAAAAGTTGGTAAAGAAAGTCACTTTTTCCCTAAGGTTCGATTGGTGGGCATGTTCCCATTGAGCACTGCCACACCAGTGTCGGGCATTTGGAAAGTTCAGTTCAAGTTGATTTTTGTTACTTCGGATGGCTCCATTCACATGGTCCCAATGAAGGTGTGTAAACATGACATCTGTGATTTCATGGGGGTCATATCCTGCTTTCGCTAGCGAAAATAGTAGTGGTTCCCCTTCGGTAAGTCCCTGATTGATCATGAACTTCTCGGGATAATGATCTCCGGTTCCTGTTTCAATCAAAATTTTGCGATCGCCTTGGTCGATTAACAAACAGCGCATGGTCATCTGGACGAAGTTTCGATCATCACATGGCATTTCCTTATTCCAGAGGACCTTGGGGATCACTCCGAACATAGCTCCTCCATCTGCCTTAAAGTCGCCCGCCCAAATGGGAATTAATTTTGTTTTCATGGGATCATGTTTTTTTCAAGGATGGTATTCTTTTTATTTCTGACTTGTCTTCACAAATTTCCAGCAACTTTTTAATGTTCATTCCGGTTCTGGGATCTACATAATTGGGGATAATTTCATTAAGTGGAACAAGGACGAATTTTCGCTTCTCAATTTGTGGATGTGGAATGGTAAGATCATTGTTCTCCAAAACATGGTGGTCGTAAAACAAGATATCGATATCCATCTTCCTGGAAAGGTATTTGCCGGGGACCCTGGTTCTACCGAATTCTTGCTCAATTATATTAACCTGAACTAAAACATCATGGGGACTCAATTCGGTAAATACAGACAAAACCTGGTTCCAAAAACTATTTTTGCTATTAAACCCCCAGGGTGGTGTTTCATAAATTGACGAAAATTGGGCAATAACACCTATGTTTTTTTCAATTAGACGATAAGTGTCAGTAAATATTTGAGTTTTGTTTCCCAAATTTCCACCTAAACTTAAAATAAGTTGATGTTGTGCCATTACTTTTGCGTAATATTTTTAAAATGTCGATGACTGATAAGACGACTGAAGATGTAAAATAAATCAATAACACATTAATATGAAAGAGTTTTTCAAGTATACGCTTGCAACCATTACAGGCATTGTTTTTCTGACAATCATTGGATTCGTTCTCCTGATGATCGTGATTGGGGCTCTTGTTGCCTCCACGGAGAAACAGGTTGTGGTTGAGAACCAATCCATGCTGGTTATTAACCTTGATAACATGGTTGTGGACCGTGCCCCCAATGATCCTTTTTCTGACTTGAACATCCCTGGGTTGGGACTGGTTAAAAGGATAGGAATGGACCAGATTCTTGGTTCAATTGAAAAGGCACGTCACGACGATAGGATTAAATGTATCTATCTTGACTTGTCAATCGTTAACGGGGGAATGGCCGATGTGGAAGAAATCAGAAATGCACTTCTTGCATTTAGGGATAGCAGTGATAAGCCTGTATATGCTTATGGAGATATGTTCGACCAAAAGGCTTATTATCTGGCGACTGCTTCTGATAAAATTGTTTTGAATCCCTATGGAGCTATCGATTTCCGTGGATTGGGAGGAGAAGTCACTTTCTTTAAAAATGCCTTGGAAAAACTTGGTGTCGAAATGCAGATTGTACGTCATGGAAAATTCAAGGCAGCCGTAGAGCCTTTCATGCTTGAAAAGATGAGCGACGAGAATAGGGAACAAACGATGACCTACCTTACAAGTATGTGGAATCAGATGCTTCAGGGGATTTCTAAGGAAAGAAATTTACCCATTGACTCTCTCAACAAACTTGCGGATGAGGTATTAACTTTTCGCCGGGCAGAAAGGGCTTTGGAAGCAGGTATGGTAGATGCCCTCAAATATAAGGATGAAGTTTTGGATGACTTAAGGGAAATAACCGGAGTCAATGATAATAAAGGAATTCCGGTTATTGGAGTTTCTGATTATACCAAAGCTCAGCATGGTAAATCAGGGAATCGTCCGTTTTCCAGGAATAAAATTGCTGTCATTTATGCTAGTGGCGAAATAGGAGTACCTGTGTCTGCAGCTGAGGGTATCAGTGGAGATAAGCTTTCCAGGGAAATTAGAAAGGTTAGGCAAGATTCCTCTTACAAGGCAATTGTTCTTAGGGTTGATTCTCCAGGAGGCAGTGCATATGACTCTGAAGTTATCTGGAGAGAGATGAAACTGGCAGCAGAGGAAAAGGTAGTTGTAGTTTCTATGGGAGATGTGGCTGCATCAGGAGGATATTATATTGCCTGCGCTGCTGATATGATTTATGCCCAGCCCAATACCATTACCGGTTCAATTGGGGTTTTTGGAACAATTCCCAATGCTTCAGAATTGCTGAACGATAAGCTTGGAATCACTACAGATGTAGTCAAAACCAACGAACATGCCGATATGCCTTCGTTTACGAGGCCTATGACCGATTTTGAAAGAGATCTGATGCAATCGTACGTTGAGAATATATATGATGTATTTGTTACAAGGGTTGCCGATGGCAGAAGAATGAACAAGACCCAAGTGGATGAAATAGGCCAGGGACGTGTATGGAGTGGACTTAACGCATTGGAAATCGGCTTGGTTGATGAATTAGGGGGCCTTGAAGACGCCGTGAAACGAGCAGCCGAAATGGCAGGTATTGAGAATTACAGGACAGTTGCTTTGCCTGAATTGCCTGATCCTTTCCAGGAGTTATTGAAAGGTGGTACAAATAATATCAGACTTCGATTTCTCAAGAGTGAAATGGGTGATAATTGGAAATATTACGATTACCTTAAAAAAGCTGGCAGCATGAATGGAATCTATGCCCGGATTCCATATGAAATATCTATCCGATAGTGATCTTCAGTTTTTGAATGCTTCTGTTGATTTAGGTAAGGGATTTGATTTTTCCTCTACCTCATTTACAGAAGCAATTTTTTATTGAACTCATTTATAGCTATATTGAGTCGTCATTATTGACTGTGGGAAGTGAGAGGCAATACTTTAATTGTATGTCGGATTCTGTTTATACGGTCATTATTTACTACTTTAGTATCCCTATTTGCTATGTATGCTGAAGATTCTCCTATATCCGCTGTCGTTACTGTATGGGTTTATCATTTCCATCAGGAATAAACTTTATGATTTCAAAATATTGACCTCTACGGAGTTTGATATACCAGTAATCTCAATTGGAAATATCACTGTCGGAGGTACAGGTAAAACCCCTCATACTGAATACCTTATTAAATTACTAAAGCAGAATTACCGGGTTTCGACACTCAGTAGGGGATATAAGCGGAAAACCCTGGGTTTCAGGATAGTGGAATCTGTTTCAACAGTTGAAGAGGTGGGGGATGAACCACTTCAGATGAAATTAAAATATCCGGGAGTGACCGTATCGGTTTGTGAAAACAGGGTAAAAGGGGTTGAAGGACTTCTGGGACAAAATCCTACGCCTGATGTTGTCGTTCTTGATGATGCCTTTCAGCACAGGAGAATCACCCCTGGCCTGAATATTTTGCTAATCGACTATAATAAGCCCATTAAGGATGATTATATGTTGCCACTTGGAAGACTGCGGGAAAGTAAATTGCAGGCAAAGCGTGCCAACATCATTATCATTACCAAATGTCCGAATGAGATTACTCCGATTACACGAAGGATTCTTGCTAAGGATGTAAGGCTTTATCCTTATCAGGATCTTTACTTTACCACCATGGTTTATGGGCAACTTTGTCCGGTTTTTCCTGAGGGTAGGCCGATGGATCTTTTTAACGATCCAAGGCATATGGCCATATTGGTTGTACTGGGGATTGCTGCTCCTGAGTATGCCATAAACCATCTTTCAAAGATTTCTTCAGAGATTGATTCGATGATCTTTCCCGATCACCACAATTATACCGAGAGTGACATTGAGAATATCCAGCAGAGGTTCATTGCTCTGAATAATCCTCGGAAAATTGTTGTCACTACTGAAAAGGATACTGTCAGATTAAGGCAGATGAATCTTTCGAAGGAGTTTAAATCAGTTCTATATTATCTTCCGATACAAGTGAAATTTCTTGATCGGGAAGGAAAGCAGTTCGATAAAAAAATAATGGATTATGTTGGAGAAAATAAAAGCAACCGCGAATTACATCTTAGAAAAAACAGGGACCAAGGCTGATGCCGGCATTATTTTGGGTACGGGCCTTGGCGGACTTGTGAATGAAATTTCGATTGAGAAAACTTTGTCCTATTCTGAAATTCCAAACTTCCCCGTATCCACCGTTGACGGTCATGCCGGAAGGTTAATTTTTGGGAAACTGGGAAACAAAGAAGTGATGGCAATGCAGGGCAGGTTCCACTATTATGAGGGTTACTCCATGAAGGAAGTGACTTTTCCTGTTAGGGTCATGCAACTATTGGGGATGTCATACCTTTTCGTTTCCAATGCATCAGGCGGACTGAATCCCGATTTTAGGGTGGGAGATATTATGGTGATCAACGACCATATCAACTTTTTCCCCGAACATCCTCTTCGGGGTCCAAATATCAATGAGCTGGGTCCAAGGTTTCCTGATATGAGCAGGGTGTATGATGAAAGACTTCGTTATTCAGCCAAACTCATATCCCTGGAGCACAATTTTAATCTTAAAGAAGGGGTATATGTTGGTGTTTCAGGCCCAACCTTCGAAACCCCTGCAGAGTATATGATGTTCCGGAAATTGGGCGGAGATGTGGTTGGAATGAGTACGGTGCCTGAAGTCATTGTTGCCCGACATGCAGGCATGAAGGTGTTTGGGATTTCAATTATTACCGACAGCGGTGTTCCTGGTCAAATTGTTGAAATATCACATGATGAGGTGCAGAAAGTCGCTATGAAGGCTGAGCCTAAAATGACACTGGTCATGAAAAAACTGATTGAATCCTTGTAGTTCTTCTGTGATCAGGTTATATACTCGGGCATATGCCATTTCCTGCTAATGGGTTGAAAAATTCCTGCCCGGGCTGAAAATGGCGTCACAATGGATGTCCTCCATGGCTGATCTACCTGATAACAATTCCGGGCTGAATTTGCACTATAAGATGGGCCAAAGCTCCACTTGTGAATGCCTTGAAATTTTTACGGAGTTTTTCCTTGAACTTGCATAATATGGAATTGATACTGATTGCCCTTGCACCTGTCATCATCATTGCATTTTACATTTGGTTCCGCGATAAATATGAACGTGAACCATTGAATATGCTTATTTATTCGCTCGGTGCAGGTATAGTGATCGTGATTCCGATCATCTTCGTCGAAAGTTTGCTATCTGAGTTAGTGGGGAATCTTGATGGGCTGACGGGAGCTGCATATCATGCATTTGTGGTGGCGGGCTTTACCGAAGAATTATTTAAATACCTGGCCCTGGTATTACTCATCTGGAAAAGTGTACAATTTAATGACAAATATGATGGCATTGTGTATGCAACCTTCATTTCACTTGGTTTTGCCGGGACCGAAAATGTATTGTATGTTCTTCAGAATGGAATGACTACCGGTCTTATGAGAGCATTTACTGCAGTTCCTGCCCATGCCATTTTTGGTATTTCAATGGGGTATTATTTTGGAATGGCTAGGTTCTATCCTAAACGTGAGCGTAAGCTAAAAACCAAAGCCCTTTGGATTCCGGTTTTTCTGCATGGAGTTTATGATTTCATCCTTATGACTGAATTTATCTGGCTTTGGGCTGTTTTTATCTTATTTGTGATTTACCTGTATGTTATTGGATTAAAACGCATGAAAGTGCTTGAGGTCCAATCCTATTATCGAACAGATTATGAATTGTTGAATAGGAAATTTGGAGGATTCTCTAAAGGTGATCGTTGAATTTCAAGAATAAATAATGAACGAATTTTCCCAAAGGATTTTTATAAACATCTTTCATTTGAAAGTTTGGCAAAACTTTCTGACGAGAATGAATTAACTAATAAATGATTATAGAAACATGAAATTTTTACCTGATTATGAAGATATTGAAAGGGCGCATTCTTTGATTGCCCCATTCGTACATCGAACACCAGTAATGACATCAATTTCTGTAAATACAATAACAGCCGGAAATCTGTATTTTAAATGTGAGAATTTTCAAAAAGTCGGGGCTTTTAAATTTCGGGGAGCTTCCAATGCCGTATTTTCCTTATCTGAAGAAGAAGCCCAAAAAGGTGTTGCCACTCATTCTTCTGGCAATCATGCTGCAGCGTTAGCACTCGCTGCCCGGATGAGGGGAATACCTGCCCATATAGTGATGCCCTCTACATCTCCGGAAATAAAGAAACGGGCAGTTGAAGGATATGGTGGCATGATAACTTTGTGTGAACCAACCTTGCAGGCACGGGAATCAACCTTAAATGAGGTAGTTCAAAAAACAAGTGCCACTGTTGTCCATCCTTATGACAACTTTTTTGTAATTGCAGGTCAGGGAACGGCAGTAAAGGAACTCATCGAGGATAGGGGTCCTTTCGACCTTATTATTGCACCCATTGGGGGAGGAGGTCTTTTGAGCGGAACAGCCATTGCCGCGAAATATTTACTGCCGTCATGCCGTGTCATTGCGGCTGAACCTGCCGGAGCTGATGATGCATACCGTTCATTTCATGCTCACCGCATCATTCCTTCCGAAAATCCAAAGACCATAGCTGACGGATTGCTAACTTCTTTAGGACAACGCAACTTTGCGATCATCAGTGGGCTGGTTGACGATATTGTTACAGTGTCAGAGGAGAAAATCATAGAAGCCATGAGGATGATATGGGAAAGAATGAAAATAATTATTGAACCATCATCTGCAGTACCTTTGGGGGCAATTTTGGAGGGTAAAATCAGGGTTGAAGGCCTAAAGACCGGAATCATTCTCTCAGGAGGAAACCTTGACCTTGGAAAACTTCCTTTCTGAATAAATTGAGTTGTTTTGTTGTGAACTTTCTAAAATAACGAACATATGTATTAATATTTTGCAAACAATGGTTACTTTTAGAGTTCCTAAAACAAACCCAAGAAATCATGTTTGTAAAAACTTACGCAAGTGCTGTCCAGGGGATCAATGCCGTAACCATTACCATTGAAGCTGATGTAACAAACGGGATTAAGTTCCTGATGGTTGGACTGCCTGATAATGCCGTCAAGGAGAGCCAGCAGCGAATCGAATCTGCCCTAAGGCTTATGAATCTGAGATGGCCGCGGCAAAAAATCGTTATTAATATGGCTCCTGCCGATATTCGGAAGGAAGGATCCTCCTACGATCTTCCAATCGCAATTGCAGTATTAGCTGCATCAGGCCAGATAAAATCTGACAATCTTGAGAAGTATATGCTGATGGGAGAACTGTCTCTCGATGGGTCACTGCAGCCAGTGAAGGGTGTACTGCCTATTGCAGTCAATGCCCGTAAAGAAGGCTTTGAAGGTTTTATCCTGCCAAAGCAGAATGCAAGGGAAGCTGCAGTTGTTGATAGATTAAAGGTTTACGGGGCAGCTACCATCGCTGAAGTCATATCTTTTCTGAATGATGAGCAGAAAATTGAGCCAACCATAGTGGATACCCGCAAAGAATTTTTTGGAAAGGTTGGACAATTTGATGTCGATTTTTCGGATGTCAAGGGCCAGGAAAGTGTAAAACGGGCACTTGAAATAGCTGCGGCAGGTTCCCATAATATCATTTTGATTGGTCCACCCGGGTCCGGGAAGACCATGCTTGCCAAGAGAATACCTTCAATACTTCCACCATTTACACTCAAAGAAGCTCTTGAAACCACAAAGATTCATTCCGTTGCAGGAAAAATTGACAAGGATACTTCGCTAATGACCATCCGTCCATTCAGGAGCCCTCATCATACCATATCGGATGTTGCCTTGGTTGGTGGTGGAGCGTATCCTCAACCTGGAGAAATCAGCCTGTCACACAATGGTGTTCTTTTTCTCGATGAGTTACCAGAATTCAAGCGTACAGTCCTGGAGGTGATGCGCCAACCTCTGGAAGATCGCAAAATCACTGTCTCACGGGCCAGGTTTACAGTCGAGTATCCGGCATCGTTCATGTTGATAGCATCCATGAACCCTTGTCCTTGTGGCTATTACAACCATCCAGCGAAGGAGTGTGTATGTGCGTCCGGACAGGTCCAGAAATATCTCAACAGGATTTCGGGTCCTTTGCTCGACCGAATTGATATCCATCTGGAGGTTGTTCCTGTTCCTTTCAAGAACCTGGATGAAAAAGAATCTTCTGAAAAGAGTGAAATGATACGTGAACGTGTGATAAGGGCCCGAACCATTCAGGAAGAGCGATTTAGTGTGCATAAAGGTATTTATTCGAATGCACAGATGAATCCTGGCTTAATCACAAAGTTTGTTCGACTTGATAGTGCCTGTCGTGAGTTATTGAAAAATGCTATGGAGCGACTTGGCCTTTCCGCAAGGGCATATGACCGGATCCTTAAAGTCTCAAGAACCATTGCCGACCTTGATGGTAGTAATGATATTCAGTCACATCATCTATCTGAGGCAATACATTATCGCAGTCTTGACAGGGAGAGTTGGGGTGGCTGATTGGTTTTTTCAATCAGGAATAGCTGCTATTATCCCAGCAATGTGTACAAAGTTTTTCCTTTGGCAAGCCGATTGCTTCTACCAAATCCTCAAGTCTTTGAAAAACAAGTGTTGTCAATTTGAGCTTGCGTCTGATATGATCGACCATCTTTTTATATTTTTCACTGTCAGGATTGTTATAATCCTTGAGGTCAACATCATATTCCCCTTCGAGTTCGAGAATTGCCTTTCTGGTAGCCAAATCAGTAATTTTTCTTGACCTTGAGAAGTTTAAAAAATCGCATGGATAAAGGAGAGGAGGACAGGCAACTTTCATGTGGATCTCACGGATGCCTGCCTCATACAATGCCTGTGTATTACCGATAAGTTGGGTTCCCCGCACAATGGAATCGTCAAGAAATATCCCTGATTTGCCACCAACCAGCGAGTGATTAGGGATTAATTTCATTCTGGCCACAAGGTCACGCATTTCCTGATTCTGTGGCATGAAACTTCTGGGCCAGGTGGGTGTATATTTGGCATAGGGCCTCATGTACGGTATACGGCTCTCATTGCTGTAACCCACTGCATGGGCGATCCCTGAATCAGGAATCCCTGAAACAAAATCTGCTTTTGTCTGGCTTCGTTTGGCAAGTGCCGCACCGCAACGATATCTGCATTCCTCTACATTAATACCTTCATAAAAAGATGGTGGATAGCCATAATAGACCCACAGAAAGGCACAGACCTGCATTTTTTCGTTGGCTTTTCTGAGGACTTCCGTTCCATCCGCAGTGATTCTAATGATCTCCCCCGGCCCGATGTCTCTAATGGTAGTATAACCAAGATTAAAAAAAGAACACGATTCGGTGGCAACAGCCCATGAGTTTTCCTTTTGCCCAAGCGCAACCGGTGTCCTGCCCAGTTTGTCCCTTGCAGCTATTATCCCTTCTTCCGTCAACATGAGAATTGAACAGGATCCCTTGATAAGATTGAAAGCATTTTCAATACCCGTAACGATGTCATCCGACTCGCAAATCATCATGGCCATCAGTTCGGTTGGATTGGTGCCACCCTGACTGGTTTCAGCAAAGTGCTGTCTTTTATCCAGCTGTCGTTTTTCGAGTTCCTCAAGATTGCTGATTTTGCCAACCGTGCAAATTGCAAACTTCCCCAGATGTGAGTGGACAATAATGGGTTGTGCTTCAGTATCGCTGATTATTCCAATTCCGCTGTTGGCGGCGAAAGTTTTGACATCCTCCGAAAATTTGCTTCTGAAATAATCATTCTCAATACTGTGAATTGCTCTTTGGAATCCATTTCTTGCATTGTAGAAAGCCATGCCGGCCCTCTTTGTACCCAAGTGTGAATGATAATCGGTACCATAGAAAACATCATAGACACAGTTACCTTTTCCCACACTTCCAAAAAATCCACTCATATTCAGTCTGTTTTATAAAATTTGGCTGTCCTGGTTTGCGTGTGTGAAAATGAAAATAAAAATCCAAAAATCAACCAGGATTATCGATTTTGATTTTGTTTTTTACCCTTCCCCTGAAATAATGATAGACCGGGAGTCCAAGTAACACTGTCAACAAGGCTGTTAAAGATTCAAAAGGCCGTTCAAAAAAGGAGAGTCCCAGCATTAATGCGCTGGTTGTAAGAAAGAAGATTTGTACATAGGGATATCCGGGCATCAGTGGGATGCCCTTGTTCCCTTTCCTCAGTTTGAAAATGCCCGTAACGGCAATCAGCGGAAATAAACCAAGCGCAAATCCCATATATGTAAGAATTTGGTCAAAGGTTCCTGAGATGACCATTATAATCGACAAAGCTCCTTGTAAAAGAATAGCCCTTGAAGGCACATGGTTGTGGTCAGTAACCCGTGCAAATGACTTGAAGAAGTATCCGTCCCGAGACATGGCATAATACACTCTGGGTCCTAGAATCAGATATGCACTCAGGGAAGAAAAGAGTGCAAATGATATCAGTAATGATATGATTGATTCAGCCCTTACCCCAAATGCATTGGCGACTGCCAGCCCACCCACTGAAACTACGCCCTTCATTTGATCTGGCGGAATGGAATAAACGAAGAATACATTCAACAGAAAGTAAAGAGCCACAACAGTCAAGGTTCCTGTTATCAAGGCTTTTGGAATATTCCTTCTGGGATTTTTTACTTCTGATCCGATATAGGTAGCCGCATTCCACCCGCTGTATGCAAACATGACCCAAAGCAATGAAAGTCCACCGGCTTTCAATCCTGATAAGTCAACAACAAACGGTTCATTCATTGAAAAGTGGCTCCAATCTCCATCCCCAAGTATTAGCCCTCCTGCGATAAGCAATACCAGCAGTGCAATTTTTAAAATGGTCAGAATGTTCTGGATCCTGGATCCAAAAGTTAATCCCCGGGCATGGATGGCGGTAAAGAATAATATGACACTAATGGCTAGAATTTGCTTGACACTTTCCGGGGATATGTCGCTCAATGGACCGTAATCTGCGATGATCGGAACTGCTCGATAAAAATATTCACTGAATCCGATGGCAGAGGCAGCAATTGGTGCCGAGAATCCGGCAATAAATGAAACCCATCCTGATAAGAATCCAAGTGATGGATGATATAGGCGTGATAGAAATGTATATTCACCTCCGGCCTGGGGCATGGCTATCCCAAGTTCACTATAAGATAAAGCACCACTAATGGCAATCAATCAGCCAAAAAGCCAGATGAATATCATCATCAGTGCGTGGTTAATTTCTCCCAACAAAATTCCAGATGTTGTAAATATACCAGCACCAATGATATTGGCAACCACAATATTGTAGAGCGGGAAATATCCCAGTCTGCGGTTGAGCCGATGGTGATTCTCAGACATTTAGAGAGGTTATTTCTTGCAACTGATTGATAGGCCTGAACGGCTGTTTCTGTCATGTCGCGTAGTGTAGGCTGGATTTTTTTCAATATAAGCCAGAAATTCCCTGATATCGGCCGATCGCATATTTGTATTGTGTGCAACAAAACAACCTCCTTTCTGCATCTTGGATTCCATAGCGATAAAATAGTTTTTATACCACCATTTGTCAGCATCGCAAAAAACAAAGTCATACTTGCCTTCTAAAGAAGGAACCAGGTCGTGTGCATCTCCAAGCCTGGCATCAATATATTCTGAAAGTCCGGCTTTTCGGAAGTTGGCTAATGCCTGAACATATCTCTTTTTGTCGATTTCGATGGTGATCAATTTTCCTCCTGTTTTTGATAAAGCCCAAGCTATCCATACCGCTGAATGCCCGGTGGATGTTCCAATTTCAAGAGCACTCGTGTATTTACCCTCTAGAATCAAGTCATAAAGAATACGTCCATCTGTAACCGGAATATTCATATCTCTCCATTGTCCTGATTGATCGTTCAGAAAAGACAATACCTTTTTATCGAGTTCATTCTGTGCTTCCGGATATTGTGCCGCCGAAAAGATGGGCGTTAAAATAAAAATGAATATGATCCAGGTAAGGATGTTATGTCTGTCCGATTTCATAGAGAGAAGATTATTCGGTTTAATGATCAACGTATAAAACAGCAAGAATATTCTGTCAGCCAAAATATAGTGAGTTTTACAACAAAAATAATGCTAAGATACTAATGGTGAGAGTGAACTTTCGATTTCTTACTGTTCTCATAAAAAGAAATCAGGGATGATAAAATTTTTCGATCCCTGATTTCCAACATTAGTACAAAATAGTGGATTATTTATTCCAGACCGGCATTCTGCCTGGAGTCCATGGAGCATTCAGTTTTGTAAGTTCTTCTTCGAGTGATGGAATATCCGTTTCCACCAATTTGGTAAGTTTTTCAAGAACAGGTGGAAATTCTTCCTTCAGAATCGCAAGACTTTCTTTTTCTGTTGCAGTGATGGCAGACAGATTACCAACGAAGCCATAGGAAACAGATGAAAGCCGGATGTTCAGCGGTACTTGTGCCGGTGGTGTCTCTTCTCTGCTGGCTTTGGGCTGAACACCGTTTAACAGGAAGTTGATTTCTTCCAGTTCCCTTCCCAGTACACGTGCCTTGTCCATCAGGCTCTGGTCTGCTTCAGGTGTTGCGTAAATAGCCTGTTTAATATGCTCAATCTTACTGATCATTTCATTGGTCAAGCGTGTGGTGCCGGTCATGGCAACAGATAACCTGCTTACTTCCCTTGCAAATTGGATATTCTCCCTGTAATTTGCAGCGGGAAGAGTGACCAACTCCGGTTTTTTTGTCAAAAACTTCGTCGAACCTGCCAGTTGTTTCAATTCTCCCTGATGCCATAATGCCAGGTCTACGGTATATTCTCCTGGCATAACCAGAAGTCCGCTTCCACCACCTCTTCGGCCAGAACTGCCTGCAATTGGGTTGAATGATCCGGAAACACTGGTTGCTGAAGGATTATTGTAACGCAGGTCCCAGTTAACTCGGTTTATGCCTTTTGATGGATTTTGGGTGATTCTTCGGATAATATTCCCATCCGTGTCCCTGATTGTAAAAATCAGGTGTGAGCTTTCTTCCATGCCCTCCAGTTCAAGTTCACGCCAAGTAGGCTGTGGTATTGGTTTTCCATCTTTAAATAGTTTCTTTTCCTCTTCGGTTCTCAGCGCCTTGGAAGATTTTGGTGCTTCTTTCAGGAAGTATGTAAAGGTTACTCCAAATTCCGGATTAGGTGCGGTATAATAGGTATCACCCTGATTGTCTTTGTTGCTTGAGGGATTAAATAATAGTGCATCTTTAATCGGGAACAGATGAGCCTCTTTGTCAAGATTCTCATTATTCAGGTCACGTAAAGGGCTGTAATCGTCCAGGATATAAAATCCTCGGCCGAATGTGGCCAGTACCAGGTCACACTCTCTCTTCTGGATAGCCATATGCCTGACTGCAATAGTTGGAATACCGGCTTTGAGCTGTACCCAGTTGGATCCACCATCTTTGGAGAAGAATACTCCAAATTCAGTCCCGGCAAACAGCAGGTCACTATTAATAAAATCTTGTTCAAGCGAGTGAACGGTGCCGTTTTCAGGCATATTTGAAGAAATGGAACTCCATGACTTTCCCTTGTCGGTACTTTTTAATATATATGGTTTGAAATCATCCCGCTTCAGGTTATCGAACGAGGCATAGACAATATTTTCATTGAATTTATCAGCATGGATATGTGAAACATAGGTGTATTCAGGGACTCCGGGGAAGTTTTTGACCTGTCTCCAATTCTTGCCGCCATCTTCTGTAATTGAAATGACACCGTCGTCAGTTCCTGCATACAGGAGATTCTCGTTAAGCGGAGATTCAGCCAAAGCGACGATGGTTCCCCATAAGGAGGTCGAAACATCTTTGGCCACAGCGTCAATACTCCAGAATTTTCCCATGACAGGCCAGGTGTTACGATCAGTCTTGGTTGTCAGATCATCGCTGATCACTTCCCATGAATCGCCTCTGTTGTCACTCCTGAAGACCTTGTTTGCCGCGAAATAAATCCTTTTGGGATGGTGTTTGCTGACAAACATAGGTGCGTTCCAGTTCCATTTGTAGGTTTCCTCTCCCTTTCTCTCCCTGGGTTTTATGTTTTTTGCCTCACCGCTTCGTTTGTCGTATCGACTCAAATTCCCATACTGGTATTCGGTATAAACAATGTTGTGGTCTTCGGGATCGGTATCAATCCAAAATCCATCACCGCCCATGGTAACAATCCATTCATCGTTTGTAACACCGCTCCTGGTGAGATTTGCTGATGGGCCATACATGGAATTGTTATCCTGTGTTCCGCCATAAACATTGTAAAAGGGATAGGCATTATCGACATTGACACGGTAGAACTGCGTGACAGGAAGGTTTTCCTTGAAGTCCCAGCTAGACCCGTTATCCCAGGTTTCATAAATCCCTCCGTCACCTCCAATGATGATATGTCTTGTGTTTGAAGGATCTATCCATAGTGCATGATCGTCGACATGGCGGCCACTGTTGCCAAGGTTGCGCCAGGTTTTTCCACCGTCTTCCGTGATTTGTGTATAGGTGTCAAGAGATATAACCCGGTCAACATCTTTCGGATCGCAATGGATCTTGTTGTAATATTGACCTGAGCTGTGATAGCTGTTCATTTTTTCCCAGCTCTCCCCTTTATCTGTCGAGCGGAAGAATCCTCCCGAGTTTCCGGCAGCCTCAACAATCAGGTAAACAACATTCGGATCAACAGGAGATACATCAATGCCCATACTACCTATGTCTCCAGATGGCAATCCCTTCATGGTTTTGTTCCAGGAAGTTCCTCCATCAGTAGATTTGTAAACGGCTGATTCAGGTCCTCCTCCGATTTTACTGAAAACATGTCTTCTTCTTTGTTCTGATGTAGCATACATGATGTCAGGGTTTGATGGGTCCAGGACCACGTTGTTGACACCTGTTTCGTCGCTGATATTCAATACTTTTTCCCAGGTTTTCCCTCCGTCTGCAGTTTTATATAAACCTCTTTCTCCTCCAGGACCCCATGCCGATCCTTCACATGCAACAAAGACTATATCAGAACTCCTCGGATCAATGACAATTCCTCCTATCTGCCGGCTTTGTTTTAGTCCCATATTCTTGAAGGATTTTCCTCCATCAGTCGATTTATATACTCCGTCCCCGTATCCAAGGGCTCTCTGGTGATTGTTTTCGCCGGTTCCTACCCAAACAACATTGTAATTGTTGGGATCAATCTTCACGACACCTGTTGCATAAGCCCCGTAGTTATCGAATATAGGTTTCCAGGTTGTGCCATTATTTTCGGTTTTCCAGACGTTGCCACTGGCAACTGCGGCATAATATTCAGAAGGATTCCCTGGATTGACAGCAAGGTCAGCGATTCTGCCACTTGCCCAAGCAGGACCAATGCTTCTGAATTTGAGCCCATTTACCAGGCTGCTTGTGACCAAAGTATCACCCTTTTGACGATCTTGCCTCTGGGCTGAAATCGACAGGGTAGTTCCCAGTATGCCGACCAGGATGATTAAAAGAATTTTTTTCATGTAATACCTGTTTTTAAAGTTTGATTTAAGTCAATGAGATGCATAAAATTAATTTTTTCAACGAAGTACCACAATGACAAAGCTGATAGTTTTATCAATTGCATCAGAAAAGCTGTCTAGGATGAAAATCATTAAAAGGAAGTTGACAAAAATTTGGTACTTTTCCAGTTGAAAACCTAATGCCCTTTATGAAGAAGCCTGTATCCAGGAATCCATGGTTCTGGATTCCGACCCTATATTTTGCCGAAGGACTTCCCTATGTGGTGGCAATGACTGTTTCTGTCATCATGTTTAAACGATTGGGGATTTCAAATACGGACATTGCGCTATATACCAGTTGGTTATATCTTCCGTGGGTTATTATGCCATTGTGGAGTCCAATAGTTGACATCCTGAAGACAAAACGCTTTTGGATTGTTTGGATGCAACTTATTGTTGGCGGCGCATTGGCTGGAGTCGCATTGACACTGCCCGGGTCTGACTTCTTTCGTTGGTCATTGGCATTCCTTTGGCTGCTTGCTTTCAGTTCGGCAACCCACGATATTGCTGCCGATGGTTTTTATATGCTTGGACTTTCAAAGTACAATCAGGCTTTTTTTGTGGGGATCAGGAATACCTTCTACCGATTTGCGATGTTGTCAGGGCAGGGTCTGCTCGTTGTGCTGGCCGGATTTCTGGAAGAAAAGTCGGGAAATATTGGTGGTTCCTGGAGCATTACATTTTTTATACTGTCAGCAATGTTTGGGGCATTTTTTATTTATCACCTGATCGTATTGCCTTATCCTGCAGAGGATTCAGAACGCAAGGTTACCAATGTGAAAGAAGTAGTGACCGCATTTCTTGATACATTTGTTTCCTTCTTCCAGAAACCACAGGCAGGAATTGCCATTTCCTTTATGTTACTTTTTCGTTTGGGTGAGGCACAGCTGGTGAAGTTGGCTTCCCCTTTCCTGTTGGATCCCAAAGAAGCCGGTGGTTTAGGTCTCTCGACAACAGACATTGGATTTGTATATGGTACAGCCGGTGTAGTTGCCCTTACCCTTGGTGGAATTCTTGGAGGGATAGCTGTTGCCCAGCAAGGCCTGAAGAAATGGCTCTGGCCTCTGGCCTTGTCTTTAAATCTACCTAACCTTGCATATGTTATCATGGCTTTTTCCCAACCTGACTCTCTTTGGTGGATATCGGCTGGTGTCGTAATCGAGCAGTTCGGTTATGGGTTTGGATTTACAGCCTATATGTTGTATATGATTTATTTTGCCGATGGGCCAAACAAAACGGCACATTACGCCATTTGTACCGGTTTCATGGCACTCGGAATGATGTTGCCTGGTATGGTTAGTGGATGGATCCAGGATCAACTCGGATATCAATGGTTTTTTGTCTGGGTGATGATTTGTACACTTCCCGGATTTGCGCTTTTGCCATTTATGAAGATTGACCCGGCTTTTGGAACCCGCCAGGCAAAAAAAGTAGATTGATCTTTCATATTCTTCCGCTCACATGTAAGTATTACCATTCTGATATCATTCTACGGATGCTAAAGAATATTCTTCTTATTTTTGTGCAATCCTCTTCGGTTATCTGAATGATGCCTGAATTTAAAATGATATGGATTTGAATGAAATGATGATCTTTTTATAAGGTCAGATTGTTATATCGTAAAATTGAATTAGATGAAAAAGGTAAAATTTTTAATGATGGTCATGGTTCTTTTTATCATGTGGCCAGCACTGTCCCAGGAAACTTATAAGGAAGTAAAGCCTGATGATGAAACCCTTGTCTATTCTGGAGGAAATGCCCATGAGGTGAAATTCTACCCAAATAAATGGAAGGGGAAAAAGCCAAAGAACATCATCCTGATGATTGGAGATGGTATGGGTGTTTCACAAGTATTTGCCGGCATCACCGCAAATCATGGACAGCTTTTCCTTGACAATTTCAAACATATTGGATTTTCCCAGACTTCCTCGTCGAGCCACTATATCACAGACTCGGCAGCAGGTGGTACAGCACTGTCTACAGGTGTCAGGACCTATAATGGCGCGATTGGTGTTGGCCCCGACAAAGAGCATCTGACGACTATTCTGGAAGAAGCAGAACAGAAGGGTCTGGCAACAGGTTTGGTGTCAACATCGGCTATTACCCATGCGACACCGGCATCCTTCATTGCCCATCAGGCTGCACGCAGCAGTTATGAAGCCATTGCCGCTGATTTTCTTAATACTGATGTTGATGTCTTTATCGGTGGCGGTTACAAACATTTTACCGACAGGGAAGACGGTCGTAATTTGGTCACTGACCTTGAAGCCAAAGGATACAAGGTTCTTCAGGATCTGGATGAAATTTCTTCCGTAAATTCGGGAAAACTTGCAGGATTGACCGCTGCTGAGCACAATGGTCGAATTGCTGAACGTGGAAACATGTTGCCTGTCGCTACCAGGACTGCCCTCAATATCCTGAAGAATAACAAAAAGGGATTTTTCATCATGATTGAAGGTTCACAAATCGATTGGGCTGGCCATGCAAAAAATACGACTTATGCTGTTGAAGACATGCTTGATTTTGACAAGGCGATTGGGGAAGCTCTGCAATTTGCCGTGAATGATGGGCAAACACTCATTATCGTTACCGCTGACCATGAAACCGGCGGTATGGCTTTGGCAGGTGGCGATTTTCAAAAGGGAATGGTAAAGGGTGCCTTTACCTCTACCGACCATACTGGAGTCATGGTTCCGATTTTTGCCTGGGGGCCTGGTGCAGAGGAATTTATGGGTATCATGAAAAATACGGATATTCACAAAAAAATGAGAGCCATGCTCATCGGAAAATAGGATATTACTGTTTTCAGGAAAATGGGTTCCCTGTGAATTGCAGGGAACCTTTTTTGTTTTGTTTTGAAAAGAATTTTTAACTTGCCCCGTTAAGCAGCTTTCCCCGGAACTCTTCATCAGAACCGTGTGGTAACTATGCCCGTCATTAATATACATTTGGTATGTAACAATAGATCGGACAAAGGCTTCATGGTGCTTATCGGTTTCCCCGGAACGAATAGGATAAACTCTAATATCGTTTAAAATGAAAGAAGCATTATTGGTACTTGATCATGTAAGACTCAATTTTTCTCCCGGTGGACTTCTTTTTCTGAATATAACCATTGCATTTGTGATGTTTGGTGTTGCATTGGATATTAAGGTTAACCACTTCAAGGATGTGTTCATGCGTCCAAAATCTGTTATAACAGGATTGATTTCACAGTTTATTCTGCTGCCTGCAATGACTTTCCTTTTAATTTTAATAATAAAGCCGTCTCCAACGGTTGCACTTGGGATGATATTGGTTGCAGCATGCCCAGGAGGTAATATTTCAAATTTTATGACGTCACTAGCGCGAGGCAATGTTGCTCTTTCAGTAAGTATTACTGCTGTTGCAACCATTGCCGCAACTTTTATGACTCCAGCCAACTTTGCATTTTGGGGTGATCTCTATATGAATTATTACGAAAAATCAGCTTCATCTTCTTTGTTACGACCCATTGAAATTGATTTTTGGCAGGTTGTCCAAACTGTATTCATCCTTCTTGGTATACCTGTAATTCTTGGCCTGTTTATGGCAGGGAAGTTTCCTGACCTGACCCAAAAAATCAAGAAGCCTATAAAACAGGCATCAATTGTCGTATTTGTGCTTTTTGTCATTATTCTCTTGTCGGCCAATTTTACCAACTTCATGAAATTTATCCACCTGATCTTCATTATTGTTTTGATGCACAATGGGATTGCCTTATTGACTGGTTTTGTGTTTGCAACAATTTTAAAGCGACCGCGGGTCGACAGAAGGGCGATTACCATTGAAACTGGAATCCAGAACTCAGGTTTGGCTTTGGTGTTGATATTCAACCCAAAAATCTTCCCTCCTGAATTGGAATTGGGAGGAATGGCCGTAATTGCGGCATGGTGGGGTGTCTGGCATATTGTATCAGGCCTTACACTTGCAACGCTTTGGTCGCGCCGACCTCTTGAAAATTAATTTCTTCTCCTTTTTCTGAAGGGTTTTTCTGATGATTTTGGTCTTTTGGGTTCCGGTCGTCTCTTTTTAACATGAAATGCTCCCTTAAAGGTTGGGTCATCAATTTTCCTTTGACGGTCTATTTCGCGTAGTTGTCGTTGATTCTCCTCAAAACCGGTAGTTTCAATTTCGACTTGGGTTGGTATATCAAATACTGGAATATCCATCCTGATCAGCTTTTCTATTCTTTTCAGGTGCCATTCTTCATCCGGTGCAACCAAAGTAATAGCTACACCATGGTTTCCTGCACGGGCCGTCCTGCCAATTCTATGCACATAGTCTTCATAATGAGGGGGTATGTCAAAGTTGATTACATGCGAGACCATGGTCACATCGAGTCCACGTGCCGACATGTCGGTAGATATCAATATCCTGATTTTTCCTTCCTTGAAATCCCTCATGGCATTCATCCGGGTACTTTGGCCTTTGTTGGAATGTACGATTCGTTTTTCGCCTTCTGTCTTACGTTTTATTACTTTAAATACATCGTCTGCTGCTTCTTTGGTCTTTACAAAAATGATAATCCTTGAAAACATGAGCTCGTCTTCAAGGAGGTGACGTATCAGGTTCAACTTGGTCTTGTAATTGGGGACCATGTATATCTTTTGTTCGACCAGTTCAGCAGGCGTTGCCGATGGTGCCACTTCAACCTTTTCGTAGTGATCCAGAAACTCCTGTGCCATCTCTTCAACCTTTTCTGAAAATGTGGCACTGAACAGCAAGTTCTGGCGTTTGTGCGGAATAATTTCAAAGAGTTGCCGTAATTGTGGCATAAATCCCATGTCAAGCATCCGGTCTGCCTCATCAATGACTACATACTTCACTTTCCTTAATGAGACCGCGTTTGCCTGGTATAAGTCCCATAACCTGCCTGGCGTGGCAATTAAAATGTCAACTCCTCCGCTAATGAGATCAGCATGCTTGGTCCATCCGACCCCTCCGTATACAGCAGCGTGACGTATATCGGTAAAATCAATGAGTTCACTGGTGTCTTCTCCAACCTGGACCGATAATTCCCGTGTAGGGACCAATACAACTGCACGGGGTTCATTTCCTTCCTTCCTGACGAGCCTTGTCAGTATTGGTAAAAGGTATGCCGCGGTCTTCCCGGTACCTGTCTGTGCTATTCCAACCACATTAGATCCTGAAAAAATCACTGGAATAATCATTTCCTGTATGGGGGTTGGCTCAGTGAATCCTATGTCATCCAATGACTTTAGAAGTGATTTTGAGACCTTTAGTTCTTCAAATGTTTTCATTTAATTTTTGTTTTCCGGATGAATTTGAAGCTTGCTTACCGGAAATTCCTGACCGGCTTTGGTTGGCAAAGCATTTAAGAGTGAACCAAATTTAATCGTTTGATTTCCGGTTGCAAAGATAACAGGTTGGTTCACAATAAAAAGCTGTTTTCAGTTTCAGCTGCCGCCTTACTCTTGCTCAAAAGATATTTCCCAATTGTCATCATAGCCATAAGAAGTTCCAACCTGATCCGGTTAAATTATCTAAGTTGGTACATTTTCCCCGGAAGGACATTAATTAATCCTTTGAATTCCAGGCTTATGAGAATAGAAGAGAGTTTCTGTACTGTCATGCCTGCATAGTTCGCCAATAGGTCAATGTAAGTTTTCCCGTGTTTATTCAATAAATCCGTGATTTTTTTCTCATCGGTCGAGAGTTCCTGAAATAGAACTTGTTGAAGGGGCTTGGTCTCATGTTTCGATTTTTCCCATCCCAGCTGGTATTCCAAGTCGGAAGCATCTTCAATCATCGCTGCTATGTTTCTTTTTATCAGTCGGTTGCATCCTTTTGAATAGGAATCGTAACTACGTCCAGGGTAGGCAAGTACATCACGATTATAGGAGGATGCAATATCGGCCGTGATCAACGCGCCACCCTTTTCACCCGATTCTATCACGATGGTAGCATCTGCCAGACCGGCAATTAATCTGTTTCTGCGAATAAAATTGGCTGCCTCAATTTTGGTTTGACTTGGGAAGTCAGTAAGTATCCCACCATTCCCCAACATATCGGAAGCAATTTTTTGGTGTGCCGAAGGGTAGAGCCTGTCTAAACCATGCCCAACGATACCTATGGTCGGTAAATTATATTTCAAGGCAGATTTGTGTGCCTGAATATCAATGCCGTATGCAAGTCCGCTGACAATAAGAGGTTTGTATTCTTTTTCTGAAAGACTCTTTAAAAGCTCATCACACATCTGACGTCCATAAGCGGTTGCATTTCTTGTCCCAACAATGCTGATGGCTTTTTCGCAATTGAAGTTGGCCTTTCCTTTGAAGTAAAAAAGAATGGGAGCATCGGTGCAATGCATAAACCTTTTCGGATAATCATCATCAAGATAAAAATAAGTTCTTATCTGATTTTTTTCGATGAACTCAATCTCGTGGGAGGCCTGTTCCATCACCCTGGCTTCGATTATCCTTCGGGCATTTACTTCCCCGATTCCGGGTATTTTCATTAACCGGGATGGTTTCTCGCGAAATATCCCTTCGATGCTTCCTACGTTGGAAATAAGGTTTCGTGCCAATACACTACCAATCCCTGGAATCAGGGAAAGGGCAACCTTATAAAGTAAGGTTTCATTCATAAATACGATGTAAAATCAACGATGTAAGATCTGTTTTAGAATATTTACAATCTTTTCCTGATCATCCCTTGGCACAGCAGCCAGACTGATGGACGGATATTCAGCAACTCCCCGTTTTGTTTTTACAAGCAATGTCAGGTCATTGACCATACCGAATAATGATTTCTCCATAATGAAATCATGTAAGACCTTGGTTGAAAACTCAATGGTCTGATAATCCTTCCTTCCGAATTTTACTGCCGGATAAAATCTTACCGTGAGTTTGTCTGACTCTAATGCAAAATAAAAATATTGGAAATCAATTGCCTGAAATATCAGGAACCATACTACCAGAACTCCTCCTGCAATCAGGGCTCTTCCTATTTGATCCAAATATAAAAGGGCGATGGCACTAATGACCAGCATTCCTGAAATGAGGTAAAAAAACCGTTTGATCTGTTTTATCCTGGATGTATTGTCGATGATCATTATGTTTATTTTTTGAAATTGCGAATTAATATCGCGCTGACCGCTTTAAATTAAGCCAGGTTTAAAAAGTTTATAACTTAGCGCAATTTACAATTGATGTATGGAATATTCAAGCACCCAATCGGAAATTATTTTCTCGACACAGCCTGAAATTGATATTGAATCCATAATCGGTCAATATCATGCAGGTAAAGTCTACGTGGCGACCGAGGAAAATGTTTTTAAACTATGGTTCGATAAACTTCCTTTTCTCAAGTCATTGCCATTGGTTGTCATCCCTTCAGGTGAGGAAAACAAGAAACTATCCAGCGTGGAGCTGATATGGGAATTTCTTAGTTCTAGTGGTTCTGACCGAAAGTCGCTGTTAATCAATGTCGGAGGAGGTATGTTAACTGATCTCGGTGGTTTTGCAGCTTCTACCTTTAAGCGTGGAATCGACTTTGTTAACATCCCCACGACCTTATTGTCGCAGGTGGACGCTTCTGTGGGAGGTAAAACCGGAATAAATTTCCGCGGACTCAAGAACGAGATTGGAACATTTAATATACCCAGATCAGTAATAATTTCTTCTTCATTTCTTCAAACGCTTGACAAGAAGGATCTTCTGTCGGGATTTGCCGAAATGATTAAACATGGCTTGATCTACAGCAGTGAACATTTCTATGAGCTGTGCAATGTAGATTTTGACAATGTTGATTTAAAATCGTTTCAGGATATTATCCGCCATTCCGTACAGGTCAAGGAATATTTTGTTCAGCAAGACCCTACTGAGAAAAACATCCGGAAAGCCCTGAATTTTGGGCATACAATTGGCCATGCACTGGAGAGTTTATTATTGGAGCAGCACAGGCCGGTACTCCATGGATATGCTGTTGCCTGGGGCATGATGGCTGAATTGTATATTTCACGGGCAATTTGTGGTCTTGATCCTGAAACATCGGATGATATCTGTGAATGGATTGGTTCTCTTTATGGCAACATTTCAATTTCAGCAGACGATTTTGAGGAATTATATAAGCTGATGGGGCATGATAAGAAGAATGAGGCTGGTCGTATCAATTTTACGCTGATCTCTTCTCCCGGAAATTTCGAAATCAACCAGGAATGCAGTAAAGAATTGATTTTTGAATCATTACGTTTCCTCCAAAACAGAAAAAATCCAGAAAATGACTAATGACCAACATATGGCGCTGGTGTCTGCCTGCCCAGGTCGCCTGGAGGCAACCATCCATTTACCGTCATCCAAAAGTATCAGTAACAGAGTGCAAATTATCAATGCATTGAGTTACAGTCCCTGGCCAGTTAAAAACCTTTCGGCGAGCGATGATACAAGGGTGCTTGCCAATGCGCTAAATTCAAATGAGTCTGTATTTGACATTGGTCATGCCGGTACAGCCATGCGTTTTCTAACCGCCTTTTTATCAAAGATTGTAGGGGAATGGATCATTACGGGATCTGAAAGGATGAAACAGAGGCCGATAGGGATCCTTGTTGATGCCTTGAATTCAATAGGTGCACGGGTCGAGTATCTTGAGAAACCTGGTTATCCTCCGTTAAGAATTTTGGGATCTCATCTTATTGGAGGGGAGGTTGAACTTGATGGAAGCGTATCGAGCCAGTACTTGTCAGCTTTATTGATGATAGCCCCAACACTCGACAAGGGATTGACTTTGAAATTCAGGAATCGGTTGATTTCAAAATCCTATATCGAAATGACGCTGAAGCTGATGTCTTTTTTTGGTATCAGTTATGAATGGAATAAAAATGTGATTATTGTGCCATCGCAGGATTATCTTCCACGTGATTATACTGTTGAAGCCGATTGGTCAGCAGCATCTTATTGGTATTCTTTGCTTACCCTGTCGCCTGAAGGGCAGATTCACCTGCCTGGTCTTTTCTTGTCTGGTTTGCAAGGTGATGAAGCCATCAGTGGTTGGTTCAATTCGTTTGGGGTTGAAACCAGGGCAACCGAGGAGGGAATCATTATTCATAAAAAAGTGGATATGGCACCCGAAAAGCTTGCATTGAATTTTCATGAAACCCCGGATATGGCACAGACCATGGCAGTATTATGTGTTGCCAAAAGTGTGCCCTTTCATTTTACGGGACTGGAAACCTTAAAAATAAAGGAGACCAACAGAATTGCCGCATTGCAGAATGAACTTGGCAAATTTGGGGCACATCTGGATGAACCCCGTAACGGGGAGTTGATATGGGACGGCAAAATTGACACAGGCTCCCGTATGGAAAATCCGGTTATTGAAACTTACCATGATCACCGGATGGCACTCTCATTTGCACCCTGGGCGTTAGTGAAAGGGGAAATAAGGATAGCCGATCCGGCTGTTATTTCAAAGTCGTATCCCAAATTCTGGGAGGATCTGAAAAATGCCGGGCTCGGTGTTGAAGGAGTATAATGGCTGGATGTCCGAAATTTTCAGATCAGAGTTTAATAAAGATCTTTCTTTTATAAAGGAACAGGGCAGGCATATAGAATACCCCGATGTAGAGTAACGCATAAAGGAAACTGGCAAATTTTGGTGCCGTTCCAATACCTGTCAGCAATTCCATAAAATGTGATTTAATGGATGCCCCGGCAATGGGAATCCCCGAAAATACATATCCAAGGAGTCCTGCAAGAACATAAACGGTTATGGCATTCGATCCAAAAACCACACCAGGGAAGGCCACCTTTTTCCATCCGATAACATCAACCAAATACATGCTCGTAGCCAGTGTGAGTGATGCCAGACCTCCGGTTACCATAACAAAAGAACTGGTCCAGATGTTCTTGTTGAGAGGGAAGTGCCAGCTCCAGGCATGGCCAATGGCCAGTGCAATAAAACCTCCCGTAAAGAGCCATATAATTTTCTCTTCCCGTGACTTTTTTGTAACAATTAGACTGCCAGCCAACATTCCAAGGATGCCCGTTCCAATTGCGGGTAAAGTACTCAAAATTCCTTCCGGGTCCCAGGTCTTTTGATACATCCTTCCAGGCAGAAGATATGAGTCGATCCAGGCAGCCAGATTAACACCTGGCTCCAACATGGGTTCTCCCAATCCGGGAGTTGGAATCAGTGTCATGGCCAGCCAATAACCAATCAGCAAAACGGCTCCAATTATAGCCTGCTTTTTCCATCGCACGGCTAAAAAAAGTATTGCACAAACCAGAAAAACCAAGGCGATTCTCTGTAAAACCCCTGCCACCCTGAGATTTTCAAAATTGAACCTGGGGTATAGATTAAGAAAAATTCCTACCGCGAATATTTTTATGCTTCGCCATACGATTTTTTGATACATACCCCTTTTGGGTACACCTGCCTCAACTCTTTTAGTATAAGCCAGGGCTATGGAAACCCCAACAATAAACAGGAAAAAAGGAAATATGAGGTCGGTGATTGTTATCCCATGCCAGGGTTTATGCAAAAGGGGGGCATATACGTTTCCCCAATCGCCGGGATTATTTACCATGATCATGGCCGCAATTGTAAATCCCCGAAACGCGTCAAGCGAAATTAGCCGTTCATTTTTTTCCATCAGGCCCTGATTAGATTATTATCTGATTTAGTTTTGAAATCCGGTTTAATCCGAATCAATCGGCATTACAAAGATTAAACTGAATCACCTTTCTTTTTCATTTGCACGAATTAGAAATAGAGATGTTTAATGTATCTTTATAAAAATTTTACGAAGACAATTTTATAAATATTTCAGTTATGAAAAAAATATATTCCATCTTTTTTGGGTTGGCAGTTACGCTCCTATTGACTGGTTGCGCAAAGGTTTCAAATCCGACGGCCGATGATTTGGTGATTTCATGGAAGGTTATCAGCAACGAATATTTCGAAAGTCCTCGGGTCAAGGCTCGTTTTTCAATTACCAACAACAGCGCTTCTGACTTGAAACCCGGTTCATGGGAGCTTTTCTATAACCAAATGCCTCGCGATGTTATCGTGCAGCCCGAACAAGCCGAAATAACCAGGATAAGTGGTGATTGGTATAAATTGGTGCCAGGTGGGGGATTGGTTTTGAAAGCAGGTGAAACGGTTGAGCTGGAGTATGAATCCCAGGCTTTTATCATCAAGGAAACTGATTCTCCGTTGGGATTGTATATGGTATTCTATGATAAGACCGGGCAACAAACTTCTGTTGAAGTAATAAAGAATTATACAATAGATGCATTTGAAAGGCCTGAGCAGATCAACCGTCATAAACGGGATGCGGAGCCAATACCAGATGGTGCTATCTTGTATGACCAAAACTTGCAACTAAGTGAGATAGCAGAGGAGGATTTACCTGTAATTGTACCCTCTCCGTTTTCTGTTCAAAAGAGCGGACAGTCGATCCAATTTGATGCTGCTCCAAAAGTTCTTTATCAGAAGGGGCTGGAAAATGAAGCCCGATATCTGGCGGCTCACCTAGGACAATTGTCTGGAACATCAGTTTCTCCAATGGAATCCAATGCTTCTGAACCGGGTTCGATTTATCTGTCAATTGATAAGGTTTCGGTTAATAATGTCAATAAAGAAGCTTACCGGCTCAGTATAAATGAAAATAAGTCGATTACAATTACAGGTAGCGATAATGCTGGTGTATTTTATGGAATACAGAGCCTCACGGCATTAACCCCGATCGAAAGTTTATCCCAACCCCAGGCTCCCGTATCGCTTCCGGTAATCAAGATTGATGACGCTCCCCGATTTGGATTCAGGTCATTGCATATCGATGTTGCCAGAAATTTCCAGACCAAGGAGACCGTAAAAAAGATGCTTGACCTGATGGCTCACTATAAACTGAACCATTTCATGTTCATTTTGTCGGAGGATGAAGCGTGGAGGCTTGAGATCGATGCTTTGCCTGAATTGACTGAGATTGGTTCGAAACGCGGCCATACAATCAAGGCATCAACTGATATATTGCATCCAGCATATGGTTCAGGTCCATTTCCTGATGCTCCTGGCACTTACGGCAGTGGTTACTACACCCGTGAGGATTTCATTGAAATCCTGCAATATGCCCGTGACAGACATATTACCGTCATTCCTACCATCAATCTCCCTGGCCATTCGAGGGCTGCCATCAGGGCAATGGAATCAAGGTACCAGAAATTCATGGCCGAAGGGAATGAAGAGAAAGCCAATGAGTTTAGGTTGATTGATCCCGATGACCAATCGGTTTACTCCGGTGCCCAATCATTCGATGATAATATCGTTTGTGTAGCCCGTGAATCGGTATATCGTTTTTACGAAACAGTGATTGATGCAATCATAGGAATGTACAACGAGGCAGGCATTCCATTGGAATTGTTCCATACCGGAGGAGATGAGGTGCCCGAAGGTGCCTGGGCCGGATCACCCTTGTGTCTTGAATTGATGAAATCGATGCCCGAAATCACCGATCCCAAAAATCTTCAGGCAGTGTTCTTTCAGAGGGCGGTTGAAATTCTTAAAAGCAAAGGTCTGAAAATTGGAGGTTGGGAAGAAGTTGGGCTCTTCAGAAATACAGAAGGGAAGCTGATCCCAAATCCTGAATTTGCAAATGGAGATGTCATTCCATGGGTCTGGAATAATTTGGGCCAATGGGCCGACCTGTCTTATCGAATGGCTAATGCCGGTTACCCTGTGGTAATGTGTGACGTATCCAATTTCTATCTGGATCTTGCCTACAGCAAGGACCCAAAGGAACCTGGCCTCTACTGGGGTGGATTTGTTAATGCCCGCAGCACATGGCAGTTTGCTCCTTACAACTCGTTCATTACAAATCTAAAGTCAGGTATGGGGCATCCCATTGATCCTGAGCAGGCATATGCCGGTCTTGAAAGACTGCGTGCAGAGAATGCGGGCAATATTGTAGGTTTGCAAGCCCAGCTGTGGGGTGAAACCATCAAGGGAAATGAAATGCTCGAATACTATGCTCTTCCGAAAATGATTGGTTTTGCAGAAACTGCCTGGGCAAAGGAACGTCCATGGGAAAAACAGAAGAATGTCGATGTGCGAAAGAAACAAATGGATGAGGGTTGGAATATATTTGCCAATACCCTGGGTAAAAGGGAACTTCCGAAACTGTCAAAATTGTTTGGTGGGTATAACTATCGGATTCCACAACCTGGTTCCGTTATTGAAAATGGCATTTTGAATGCAAATGTTGAATACCCGGGATTGACCATTCGGTATACTACCGACGGATCGGAACCCACAATCCAGTCAACTTTATATTCTTCACCAACTGAAGTATCGGGTGAAGTTAAACTAAAAGCTTTTGACAAAGTTGGTCGTTCCAGTCGTACTATTTCTGCAGTAATTAGATAAGCTCAAGACTGCTTCATTGATTAAAGAATAATCCTATCTTTTTCGGGCGAAAAATTCTTTCATCAATAAGCTGCATTCATTTTCAAGTATGCCTCCGGTGACTTCAGTTTTTGGATGAAGTGCCCCGGGGGCATACTTTTGATATCCCCTCTTTTCATCATATGCCCCAAACACCAGTCTTCCTGTCTGTGCCCAACCCAGAGCACCCGCACACATGACACATGGTTCAACAGTAACGTATACCGTACAATCGTTCAGGTATTTCCCTCCCAAAAGATTGGTGGCTGCAGTTATGACCTGCATCTCGGCATGAGCGGTGACATCATTCAACAATTCGGTGAGATTGTGCCCGCGTGCTACAATTTTGCCTGCACACACAACCACAGCCCCGACCGGAATTTCATCTTTTGCAAAGGCCTCTTTGGCTTCCTGCAGGGCTTTGCGCATAAAGTATTCGTCTCCAAATGGTTCTAACATATTTTTCAATCCAGATAATTCGGGTTGAAATTGCTAAAATCTTGTTATTTTCGCAACTCATCTAACATTTGCAATTTATGTACAGGACAAATACTTGCGGTGAGCTCAATCTGGCGCATTGTGGTCATGAAGTGACCCTTGCCGGATGGGTTCAAAGAGTTCGTGATTTAGGGGCCATGACCTTTATTGACCTGCGCGACAGATACGGGATTACCCAGTTGGTGACTGACGAACACACTCCTGAGCATGTAAAGGAGGCAGTAAACCATCTTGGTCGAGAATTTGTAATTCAGGCTAAGGGAATTGTAAGGGAGAGGGCCAGCAAAAATAAAAACATTTCAACCGGGGATATTGAGATTGAAATCAGCAGTATCCGCGTTTTAAGCAAATCGGAAGTCCCCCCGTTTACCATCCAGAACGACACTGACGGAGGGGATGACCTTCGCATGAAATACCGATACCTTGACCTGAGACGGCCAATGGTACAGCAGAATCTCTTTCTAAGGGCGAACATGGCCCATGTCACCCGCACGTATCTTTCTGAGCAGGGATTTATTGAGACAGAAACACCGGTTTTGATAAAAAGTACACCTGAAGGTGCCCGTGACTTTGTGGTTCCTTCCAGAATGAATCCCGGCGAGTTTTATGCTTTGCCACAATCGCCCCAGATTTTCAAGCAACTTTTGATGGTTGCAGGGTTTGATAAATATTTTCAAATCGTGAAATGTTTTCGGGATGAAGATTTAAGGGCCGACAGGCAACCTGAGTTCACCCAGATCGACTGTGAAATGTCTTTCGTGGAGCAGGAAGATGTCCTGAATACTTTTGAAGGGCTCACCCGTCATTTGTTAAGGGAGATCAAGGGAGTGGAAGTGGACGTTTTTCCCAGAATGCCCTGGTCTGTTGCCATGGAAAAATATGGATCGGATAAACCTGATATCCGGTTTGACATGTTTCTGCATGAAATGACTGACAGGCTTAAAGGTAAAGGATTCCAGGTATTCGAAAGTGCTCCTTATATTGGTGGAATTTGTGTTAGTGGGGTTGCCGAATATACCAGAAAGCAACTTGATGAATTGACCGAATGGGTCAAACGACCACAGATTGGATCCAAAGGATTGGTATATATAAAATTGAACAATGACGGATCAATCCGGTCATCAGTCGATAAATTTTACAATGAGGAAGACCTGAAAGGGATTGCCGGACTAATGGGAGCAAAACAGGGTGACCTCATCCTGATTTTGTCGGGTGAAAGGGAACATACCCAGAATGCGCTTGGCCTTCTGCGCGTTGAGATGGCCAATCGACTGGGCTTACGTCCCAAAGATGTATTCAAGCCTTTATGGGTTGTCGATTTTCCCTTATTGGAATGGAATGAAGAGACACAACGGTATTTTGCGATGCACCATCCTTTTACCTCCCCGAAACCCGAGGATATCGCCCTCCTGGATTCAGATCCGGGCAAGGTCAGGGCTAACGCTTATGACTTGGTGATCAACGGGGTTGAGATAGGTGGTGGTTCGGTTAGAATCTTTGATTCCCAGTTGCAGGCCACCATGTTCAGGATTTTGGGATTTACTCCCGCACAGGCCGAAGCACAATTTGGATTTCTGATGAATGCATTCCGTTATGGGGCACCCCCTCATGCGGGCATAGCTTTTGGATTTGACAGGCTTGTCTCCATGTTTGCCGGTCTTGACAGCATCAGGGATGTAATTGCCTTCCCAAAGAATAATTCCGGGCGGGATGTGATGAATGATTCACCTTCACCGATTTCCGATGATCAGCTTGAAGAGCTGAACCTGATTATCAATTTACCAAGTGAGAAGTAAGGTTTGATATAGTCTTAAAAAAAAAGGAAGCGAGTAGCTTCCTTTTTTTTTATGATAGATATAAGATTAAAAGTGCTCTTGACGTTTTCGTGCAGAATAATTGATGTGTAACGCTGCAGCTTTACGGAGTTCTTGTTTGATATCCTGTACAATCTGCATTTTTGTGTATTCATCAACTTTCAGTGACGTAATCATAAAGGGTACTTCAGCTTCATTTCTGGATTCCCTTTCAGCGATAATATAATCTGTGATATCGCTTACTTCGGCAAATTGGTCATTCAGCTGAATACGCGGCTCAATCCCGAACGCACGTTGAAATTCACGGTGAGGTACTCCTACATAAATATAACTTACCAAAGATTTTTTCTCAAGCTTGTTAAGTTCGGTGGCTGATGGGAGAGTTTGCCTAACTTTCAGGGTAACCTCTCTCATAGTAGTAGTAACCATGAAGAAAAATAGGAGCATAAATACAATATCCGGCAATGAAGCGGTTGATATTGGTGGCAATTCGTTAGAACCTTTCTTTTTAAATTTATGCATGCTAGTTTCCTCCTACCTTTTTGGGTTCAGCTTCGGAAATCCTTTGAGGATAAATCTCGCGAACGGCATCCTGCTGTTCTTTTTCAAGAGAAGCATATGATTTTCCGAATTGTGATTTTGCTAACTCTTCCCTGAGCTCGTTAATGGCTCCAACCAGTTCGTTTTGTACAGCGATATAGGTTCCATATTGGGTTCCAAGGTCATTCTGAAGGGAAATTACTCCTTTTGAAATTCCCACTTCCCCGAAAAATGGTACCTCTTTAAATTCCTTCTCCGGAAGATTTTCCAGATCAAAAGGATTTGCCATAAATTCCTTTGCTTTTTCCCTCAAGTCGCTGATCTGCATCCATTCACCTTCAACCAGAAGCTGGTTGTCTTTGTTTACCAACACAATGAATACATTGCGCTCTTTAATGGGTGGAGTATCATCATCTTCAGGATTTTCGACAAATGGAGGCAATCTCCTTTCCAAACCGCTGTCTACGTCCATCGTGGTTGTAACCAGGAAAAAGATCAAGAGCATAAAGGCAATGTCTGCCAGTGATGCTGATGGGACTTCAGGTGTTTTCTTTGCCATAACTTATTTTCCTGTTTTATTTAACCACTTGGTTAATTACTTGAATACATTCGAAATAGATGACCAGATTAACGAAAGCACTGCAATTCCTGATAAGAGGTATGTGGCAATCAGGCCGGCATCTACCATTTTCGCAATTGATGGAGTTAGAGCACCACTGGCTATAAACTTATCAACACCAATGAACTGAGGGATTTCGTCGGAAGCTAGTGTATAGGCCAAAATACCTACAATCACTATAGCTCCAAGAGCAAATAATCCCTTTTTTGCAGCTCTAATATCCGATACCATATGGAAAACTTCTGAGAGAATTGCTATGCCAGCTGACACAGCCAGGAGTACATATGTCCAGATTATGTTGTTATTAATCCAACTGTTCATGGCAGGATCGGTCTCAGCATCACTGATATTGGCTATCATTGATACAACCAATACCGCCGATATGGCCAAGATGATCCACAGTATGATTGTTATAATTTTTGTAAACTTCATGGTTCAATTATTTTTTCAAATTGTGTTTTACAAGCAGGTCGAGCAGCGAAATGGAAGCGTCTTCCATGTTGTTAACAACTGCATCAATTTTAGCCACACAATAGTTGTAGAAAATCTGAAGGATAATTGCAACAATAAGTCCAAATACAGTAGTGATAAGCGCAACTTTGATACCTGAGGCAACAAGGGTTGGAGAAATGTCACCTGCAATTTCGATTGCGTCGAAAGCCTGGATCATACCTATTACAGTTCCCATGAACCCGAGCATAGGTGCAAGTGCGATGAAAAGTGCAATCCAGCTCAAACCTCTTTCTAACAAACCAGCCTGTACTCCACCATAAGATACAATAGATTTTTCCACTACGTCAATACCGTGGTCAAACCTGTCGAGACCCTGATAGAAAATGCTGGCGACCGGTCCCCTGGTATTGCGGCAAACCTCTTTGGCTGCTTCCACACCGCCATTTTGAAGTGCTTCTTCAACTTTGGCCACCAATTTTTTGGTATTGGTGGTTGAGAGATTCAGGTAAAGAACCCTTTCAATGGCAAATGCCAATCCCAAAATCAGGGTCAAGAGGATTGATGACATGAAGCCTGCACCACCTTCAATGAATTTTTGTTTAAGCTGGCTGTGGAGTGACTTTCCTTGTTCAGAGGCAGCTGCGGCAGCTTCCTGCTGGTCTACGGATAAGTCAACCTGTGCAGCCTGCTCAGTAGCTTGTTCAGCAGCCTGTTCAGCTTCCTGTGCAAAAACAGCGTTTGATGCTCCGAAAGCAAGCATCCCGAAAACTGCAAGTAACGCAAATAATCTTTTCATAATTGCTTTTAATTAAATTAATAATCTCCTTGATTTATTCAGATTTTTATATTTCTCCTCAAAATTATAAATCATCTACATTATACAAAAGTCAAAGACCACTTTTTAAAAGGCTGTTCTGATTTATTTTTTATAATGCAAATAAAAATCTAATGATTGACTTTAAAAACTACATGAAATGTCATAAGCGGAGAGGGGGGGATTCGAACCCCCGGTACCCTTTTGAGGTACACACGCTTTCCAGGCGTGCCAGTTAAACCACTCCTGCACCTATCCAGTTTAATCAGATTTTTGAGGGCTGCAAAATACGAAAAAAATAAAAACAGAAACACTTTTATTCCGTTATTTCCCCACTAAGGCTTTTATTCAAATGGATTTTAACTTCGTCCTTTTTAAGGTTCTGTCCCAAGAGTAACATTAGTTTGGTAACGGCCGCTTCCGTAGTCATGTCTTTTCCGCTGATTACCCCTGCATTCAATAATTCCCTGCTGGTTTCATACTGTCCCATATGGACACTTCCTCCCTGGCATTGAGAGATATTCAATACAATGATGTTTTCACGGATCGCCTTCCTGATGGCACTGATCAGCCACCGTGTTGTTGGTACATTGCCCGAACCGAATGACTCAAGGATCACGCCTTTTAGTCCGGGTGTAGCCAAGAGTGACTCAACGGTAGCCCTGTTAATCCCCGGAAACATTTTGAGAATTAAAACATTGTCGTTAAATCCTGTCCTGATCTTCAATATACCCTTGTTTTCTGGATAGTGGATAAATTCGGTGTGATATTTTATATCCACCCCGGCCGTGGCAAGAGCCGGATAATTTTCTGAAGCGAAAGCACTGAAATTTTCCGAATCTCTCTTTATTGCCCGGTTTCCGCGATATAACATGAAGTCAAAATAGATGCAAACCTCCGGAACGATGGCATGGCCATTTTGTCTGGCTGCAGCAATTTCAATGGCCGTTATCAGGTTTTCTTTTCCATCGGTCCTAATGGTTCCGATTGGAAGCTGTGACCCCGTCAGAATAACTGGTTTGTCGAGGTTTTCAAACATGAAACTGAGGGCTGAGGCCGTGTAGGCCATGGTATCGGTGCCATGCAATATGACAAAGCCATCGAACTGGTTATAATTTTTGTGGATGGTTTCTGCCAGTTTCTCCCAAATTTTTGGGGTCATGTTGGAAGAATCGATAGGTGGATTAAAAGCAATGGTCTTCAAACGATATCCAAATTTATTCAGCTCGGGCACCACTTTCTGGATTTCTTCAAAGCGAACGGGGGACAAGGTACCTGTCTCTGGTTGAAATGACATTCCAATGGTGCCTCCCGTGTAGATTATCAACACTGAGGGTGTTCTGGCTTCAGTTTTCATTTTATGCCGCTATTATGAACATGTATTTATCAAATCCCAAAAAGTCTTTCTGCATTCTCTGTAGTTATTCTTGCAACCTCTTCCTCCGACAATCCTGTGGCTTCTGAAACCCTGGCCGCGATCAATGTCAGGTAAGAGCTCTCATTTCTTTTCCCTCTGTAAGGAACGGGTGCCAGGTAAGGGGCATCTGTTTCCAGAACTACATACTCCAGTCCTGTTTCCTTTAGCACTTCCCTGAGATTGGTGTTTTTGAATGTTACTACACCTCCAATTCCGATGTGAAAACCCAATCCGAATACTTTCCGCGCATCTATGGCATCTCCTGAAAAACAGTGAAACACTCCTTTTAATTGTCCGTTTTGTTCTTCATCAACAATCCTAAAAACCTCAGTGAATGAGTCACGTACATGAATCACGACAGGCAATTTTTCTGATTTTGCAATCTTTAATTGTATTCGAAAGGCGTCTTCTTGTTCCTTCTGGTAGGTTTTGTCCCAATAAAGATCAATTCCTATCTCACCGATTCCGGTGAACTTTCTTTTTGATAACCATTTTTCCACCTGGGTTATCTGGCTTTTGTATGCGGTCGTGACAGAAGTCGGATGGATACCTATCATTGGGAAACAGTTGTTGGGATATTGATCGGAAAGACATAACATCCCATTAACGGAATCTTCATCAATATTGGGCAGGATCATTTTTGTGATCCCATTCCGAATAGAGCGTTCGATCATTTCATTTCTGTCAGGGTCAAACTCTTCGGAATACAGGTGGGCATGTGTATCAATCAGCATCTGCAAATTTTTCGGCAAAGGTAGGAACTTCCACAAATCAGGCAATTCATTACCCAGCAGGTAAAATCTCCATCCAATAAGACCCGGAAACCAGGAAGGCTTGCCAGTGACAAGCCTTCCATTATATTGTGGGTTTATGACCTAAACCACGCCCTGGGCGAGCATGGCTTCGGCAACTTTGACAAATCCACCGACATTGGCCCCTTTTACGTAATCGACTTTATCACCCGATTTACCATACTCAACACACGTCGCATGGATGTCGTGCATTATTGTCTGCAGTTTTTGGTCCACTTCCTGGCGTGACCAGTTTAGACGCATGCTGTTCTGGGTCATTTCAAGCCCTGATACTGCAACGCCGCCTGCATTTACTGCCTTTCCAGGTGCATATACCAGATGTTTTCCAAAGTGTTCCACGGCCTCCATGGTGCATCCCATGTTTGAAACTTCACCAACAAGTAGGCAACCGTTATTGACCAATTGGATCGCATCTTCAAGATCAACCTCATTTTGTGTGGCGCATGGCATGGCGATGTCAACCTTGACTTCCCACGGTTTTTTGCCTGGGATGAATTTGGCGCCAAATTCCTTGGCATAGGGTTCAACGATATCCTGGTTGCTGGCCCTGAGTTCGAGCAGGTAATCAACTTTCTCGCCAGTAATGCCATCCATGTCCAGTACATAACCGTCAGGACCGGAAATGGTAATGACCTTTCCGCCCAATTCATTGATTTTTAAAATTGCACCCCATGCGACATTGCCAAATCCCGATACGGAAAAGGTGTGTCCTGCAATATCTTTCCCCATCCGGTTCAACATATGGCGAACAAAATATACCGCACCAAATCCGGTTGCTTCAGGACGAATCAGGCTGCCTCCCCAACCAATACCCTTGCCGGTGAAAACACCGGTAAATTCGTTACGCAGACGTTTGTACTGGCCAAACATATATCCTACTTCCCGTCCGCCTACACCAATATCACCTGCGGGCACGTCAGTGTTGGGACCAATATGACGATAGAGTTCATTCATGAATGACTGGCAGAAGCGCATGATCTCTCCATCTGATTTTCCTTTGGGACTGAAATCGGATCCTCCTTTACCTCCACCCATTGGCAGGGTTGTCAAACTATTCTTGAAAGTCTGTTCAAATCCCAGAAATTTAAGGATACTCAGTGTTACGGTTGCGTGAAACCGGATTCCGCCTTTGTATGGGCCCAGTGCCGAATTGAACTCAACCCTGTAGCCGCGGTTAATCTGGATTTCTCCACGGTCATCGACCCATGGTACCCTGAACATGATTGTGCGTTCGGGTTCACACATACGTTCCAGAATTTTGTTTTTTTGGTATTTGGGATTTTTGGTATAATAATCCCATACTGATTCTGCAACTTCCTGAACTGCCTGATGGAACTCTTTTTCTCCGGGTGTCCTCAGCTTCAGGCTTTCCATGAATTCCTTAATTTCAGCTTTCATAGGTAATTAGATATTAAAAGTTTATTCAATTCAAATGAAATTATTCTCTGGTATCCAACTCCGAAAGGTCATGATTCCCTGAATTTCCTGAGTTGGACTATTGGGTCAAATTTATGGAAGTTGTTTGGTTTTTCACATCCTTTCCCGGAAAATAGCAAAATGTCAATACAATGATATACAGGCTATTATGATCTTTGAGATTGTGTTTAAGAGCACTCTCTGACAAACATCATGATTTTGGTGGAGGGTTTTGGTGTCATTTTGCTATAAAAACAAGAAAGCCTTTCCCCGTAACGGAGAAAGGCTTTACTATTTGTATTAACGGTTATGGCGTATTACATCATGCCTCCCATTCCTCCTCCCATTCCGGGATTTGGCATGGCTGGCTTGTCTTCTTTTTTCTCAACGACAACGGTTTCAGTGGTCAGGAGCATTCCAGCAATTGAAGCGGCATTTTCCAGCGCTACACGTGTAACTTTTGCCGGATCGATAACACCACCTTCGTAAAGGTTCTGGAAAATGTCCAGACGTGCATTATATCCAAAGTCGTTTTTTCCTTCTTTTACTTTCTGTACGATAACGGCACCTTCTTTTCCGGCATTTTCGACAATCTGGCGGAGTGGTTCCTCGATGGCGCGTTTAATGATTTCGATACCGGTCTGCTCATCGTCGTTTTCACCTTTGAGGTCCTTCAGTGCTTCGGTGGCACGGATATAGGCAACACCACCACCGGGTACGATACCTTCCTCAACGGCGGCACGGGTAGCACTCAGTGCATCGTCGACGCGGTCTTTTTTCTCTTTCATTTCAACTTCCGAAGCGGCACCTACATAGATTACGGCTACTCCGCCGGCCAGTTTGGCAAGACGTTCCTGAAGTTTTTCACGATCATAGTCAGAGGTGGTCAGTTCGATCTGTTTTTTGATCATGCTAACCCTTGACTTGATGGCGTCGGTGCTGCCCTGTCCACCTACTATTGTAGTGTTTTCCTTGTCAATGGTGACTTTCTCGGCTACACCCAACATATCGAGTGTAGTCTGTTCGAGCTTCATGCCCTTTTCTTCGGTGATAACATTACCTCCGGTGAGAACAGCGATGTCTTCGAGCATTTCCTTACGGCGATCACCAAATCCGGGAGCCTTCACGGCAGCCACTTTCAGGGCACCACGCAGACGGTTTACCACAAGGGTTGCCAATGCTTCCCCGTCAACATCTTCTGCAATGATCAACAGCGGACGTCCGCTCTGGGCAGTCTGTTCCAATACAGGGAGCAGGTCTTTCATGGTGCTGATCTTCTTGTCATGGATCAGTATGAAAGGATTGTCAAGTTCCGCTGCCATTTTTTCAGTGTCGGTAACGAAGTAGGGAGAGATATAACCACGATCAAACTGCATACCTTCCACAACATCCACATATGTGTCGGTCCCTTTCGACTGCTCAATGGTGATGACACCTTCCTTGTGAACTTTCTCCATGGCTTCAGCGATCAGCTTGCCAATGGCATCGTCGTTGTTGGCCGACACCTTGGCGACTGATTCGATCTTTGCATAGTCATCACCAACGTTCTGTGCCTGGTTCCTGAGGCTTTCAACCACTTTGACCACGGCTTTGTCGATACCACGTTTCAAATCCATGGGATTGGCACCGGCAGCCACGTTTTTCAAACCAACGGTTACAATTGACTGGGCCAGTACGGTTGCGGTGGTGGTACCGTCACCTGCGTCATCGCCGGTTTTCGAGGCCACTTCCTTTACCATCTGGGCACCCAGGTTTTCATATGGATCTTCGAGATCGATTTCCTTGGCTACCGAAACACCATCCTTGGTAATCTGTGGGGCTCCAAATTTTTTCTCGATAACAACGTTACGGCCTTTAGGTCCGAGTGTCACTTTTACTGCATTGGCCAGCTGGTCAACGCCCTTTTTGAGCAAATCTCTTGCTTCGATATTGTTTTTAATCTCTTTTGCCATTTTATTCAATTTTTAGATTTTCTTAATTTGATGAATTACTGAATGTACAGGACATCGTTCTGTGACATGAGCAGGTAGTCAACTCCATCAATACTTAAGGTAGTTCCTGAGTACTTACCATAGAATACGATATCACCTACCTTGACTTCCATTGGTTCATCCTTCTTTGATTCTCCTACCAATACCACCTTACCGTTTTGTGGTTTTTCCTTCGCTGAATCGGGAATGATGATTCCACTGGCCGTTTTGGTTTCGGCTTCCTGTGGCTGGACCAGGATCTTCCCTGCAAGAATTTTACCTTTTAATTCTGCCATTGCTTAAGTTTTTTTAAAGTTTGACAATAATTTTAAAATCGACATCCGTCTATTTTCATAATCCATGCCAAGCCGTTTTTTGCACTTTACTTGTATTTTAATTTGTCAATTTTTCAGGGAGTGTCAGGGTTGTAATATACCTAATGACATGAATAATAGTTTGATAGGTCTGTAATGAGGCAATTTTAAGCCTGCCAGTCTGACATACGAAAGGAATGTTATTCATGCGAGGAATTTCTTTTAAATAATGGCACATTCCCGGGCTTGATGGCTGATCCAATCGATACCGGTTATGTAATTGGATATATCTTTTGCAGTGCTTTTGCATATCTTGTATATAATTTACTATACAAGAACCGTATAAGATACGTATAAGATATGTAGAAAATACGACTCTGGCCAGAACCTGGCCTGGGTTTGATCAGGATATTCAGTTTCTGGAGACGAGGTTTATATGCCCTGAAAAAAAAGAAGAGGCTGCCTTTTCAGACAGCCTCTTCCTATGATGAGATATTGAAATCGAATTTATTGCGCCGAATCCTGGGTTGCGGTTGGGGCTTCCTCACCTGTTGGTGCCGGGAAGGCCGGAATTTGTGTAGGATCTGGTACATTTTGAATCTGTTCCTGAAGAATTGAACCTCGTGTTCCAGCCTCTCCCCTTGGAATAAAAGCAGATCCCATAATTGAAAGTACCAAAAGGGCACCAGCAAGGGTCCATGTAGCTTTTTCCAGAAAATCTGCGGTTTTACGAACACCCATTACTTGGGATGAAGCCTGGAAGTTGCTGGCCAATCCACCACCTTTTGAATTCTGAACCAATACGATCAGTACAAGGAGGACGCAGATGATAAATATGAGAACAGTTATAAGTGTATACATCTTATTGAAAATCTTAATGGTTCTTTAATTTTTTAATTTCTTCAATGCGGGCAGCAAAGTAAATACTTTTTTCCGGATATTTCAAAATTAATTTTTCAAATGCCTGAATGGCTTTTCCCAGGTTTCCCTGTGATAATAAAAGGTTTGCAAAGGTTTCGGTTACAATGTCATCTGATTCTTTCACAGCTTTATCAGCCAGGTCAGAAGGCACGGATCCAGATGTTGGCAATTGCTTGCCAAAGGTCCCACCACCAGAAAGAAACTTGTCAATCAGCTCCATTTTCGACTGTTGACCGGAATTACCCGGTTCATTTTCAATAGAGGAGTCTCCAAGGTCATAATCATCAATGGCAAGATACTCTTCTCCATGCAAGGCAAATCCGGAAACTTCAGGAATTTCCAAAAACTCTTTCAGCCATTTCCGGTTAGGAACCCGAAGGGCAACCTGGTTGAGGAATTCAAAGTACAGGGGGCTACTTGTATTGCGCAGATTTCTAAGCCATAAGATCCATCCCATGCTGCTCGCCGGATAAACCTCGGTCATCTTTCGGGTTGCATCTAAAGTGCTTTCATTCAGCAACCCGGGATTTTTAAGGTATTTTCTAATATCGGCAGGACTCATTTACCAGTTGGCTATAGTGGCATTAAATATATCGTCAAGAAGCTTCTCCAGAATATCCGGAACAATGCTGCTCTCGACATCGGAAAGGTTAAGGTTGCTCGGAAAATCTTCGTAGGCAGAGAACGTCCGGTCGAAATCCTGCTCGTGGTCACGGTTGTTGGTGTATTTCAGCCTGACAGAGATAGTGAGTCTGTTTTGTGCGGCCATATCTTCCTTTTGGACGGATATGGGCCGTACTTCATAATTGGTTATCTGGCCTTCAAAGACAAGATCTCCGTTTTCCTCCTCATCCCTAAGCGAGGTTTGGCGGAGCAACTTCTCCTTCAATTGTTCGGTCAGGTCAGAACTAAGGGTTGGATTCACTAGTCGGGCCCTATTCGGAAAGTAGTAGACAGAGAATGTCTTTACATCGGCCGCAATGCTGGCTCCGGTAAATGTATATGAAACCTTGCAGGAAGGAAGCAGAAAGGATCCTACCATAATGGACATCACAATCAGTATCTTTGTGATCCTTTTATATCTCATGTTATCCGTCAATATCATATTCTTTGATTTTCCGGTAAAGAGTCCTTTCGGATATTCCCAACTCCTGGGCGGCCAATTTTCTTTTTCCGTTGTGTTTTTCAAGTGCCTTTCTGATTAATTCAATCTCTTTGTCTTCAAGTGATAAGGATTCCTCCACGAATTCTTCCGTATCCATGATGTTTTCTTTGTTAAAGCTTTCTATATGGATGGGGGAAGGAGTCTTTTTTTCGGCAACAACTTCCAGTTTTTCTGTGGGATAAAGCTTCCTGAAAATTTGTGCATGATCTTCATCAACGTGTACTTCGTCTCTTTCACCCATCAGATCGAGTACCAGTTTTTTAAGATCATTCATGTCTCGTTTCATGTCAAAAAGAACCTGATAGAGAATTTCCCGCTCATTATTGAAGGTCTTCTCGTTTACTCCCCTGAAGACAGCGGGAAGGTTGCTTGTTCCTGAAGCGGGTAAATATGCTTTCAGGATATGGGCGTTTATATCCCTTTGTTGCTCAATGATTGAAATTTGCTCGGTGATATTTTTCAATTGTCTGACATTGCCAGGCCATTGAAAATTCATCAACATGATTCGGGCGTCTTCATCAAGCCTGACAGGAGGCATACGGTACTTGTCGGCAAAATCGCTTGCAAATTTGCGGAAAAGCAAAATCACATCCTCGGCTCTGTGCCTGAGGGGGGGGATTGTAATTGGTACCGTGTTTAATCGGTAATATAAATCTTCCCTGAATTTTGCCTCCTGAATGGCATACGGCAGGTCAACATTGGTTGCCGCAATTACCCGGACATTGGTTTTCAGCATTTTGGAAGATCCAACCTTGATGAATTCACCTGTTTCAAGAACCCGAAGGAGCCTGACTTGGGTTGCAAGCGGGAGTTCCCCGATCTCATCCAGAAAAATGGTGCCACCATCAGCTTCTTCAAAATACCCCTTTCTGTCAGCCAAGGCTCCGGTAAAAGATCCCTTTTCATGACCAAAAAGTTCAGAGTCGATTGTTCCTTCAGGTATGGCCCCGCAGTTGACAGCAATGTACTTACCATGCTTTCTGGCAGAATATTGATGAATGATCTGCGGAAAGATTTCCTTGCCCGTTCCGCTTTCGCCAGTAATTAACACGGAAAGATCAGTTGGGGCAACCTGTACCGCAACTTCAATGGCACGGTTAAGTCCGGGCGCATTACCGATAATTCCAAACCTTTGTTTTATTGCTTGTACATCCATCGTGATGATCAAAAGTCTGCAAATTTACAACTTTTAGTCCTTAATTATTGACAAATCTGGCTATTTAACCATTTTTTGAATTTGTTCCGGTATCTTTGTTTAGCCTCAGTTTCTTTTATTGGATAATGAGGTGATAATTGGGGTGTATCATATCAGTAAAATCTCTTTGTCATGAAGTTTATTGGGATAATTCCGGCCAGGTTCCAATCTACCCGATTCCCAGGGAAGCCGCTGGCCTTGATCCATGGAAAACCCATGATTCAATGGGTATATGAAAGGACTTTGGAAGCTATTAAGGATGTTTGGGTTGCGACGGATGATCCATTGATTTACGATAAGGTTGTATCTTTTGGCGGGCAATGCCTGATGACATCGCCTGACCATCAAAGCGGGACTGACCGATGTGCTGAGGCTGCCAGAATCGTTGCCGAAAATTTGAAATTTGATGTGGTCGTCAATATCCAGGGAGATGAACCCTTCATTCAGCCTCAGCAATTGAAGGAAGTGATGGCTTGTTTTGGTGCCGATGTCCAGATTGCCACACTTGCCAGGAAAATTGAAACAGTACATGAGTTGATTGATCCCAATAAACCAAAAGTCGTTTTTGATAGAAATGGGAATGCACTCTATTTCAGTCGTGCCTCCATCCCTTATGTCAGGGGCCATGAAATTTCTGAATGGCTTATGACAACTGATTTTTTCGCCCATGTTGGTTTATATGCTTACCGATCCGAGATTTTGCAACAGATTACGAACCTCGGGCAAGGTGTTTTGGAAAAGGTTGAAGCCCTTGAACAGCTCCGATGGCTTGCAAACGGATATAAAATTAAGGTTGCACAGACCAGTTATCTCAGCTATGGGATTGATACTCCGGAAGATTTAGACCATGCAATGAAACTTTTTCCTGCCTAATTCGTCTTTTATAAGAAAAAAGGCATTATTTTTGGTAATATCTTGAAAAGGAAATTTGTATTGATGAGAATTCTACTTCTGATATGGGTAATGGTATTGAGTTTGACAAATCTGTCAGCCCAAAATAGTGTTTGGACGACCGGCGAACAGCAGGTTGAGACAAATGCGGCCCTTGTTCAGGATGGGATCTCACTCACTGAAATAAAGGTGTTCCCCAATCCCGTTACTGAGAAATGGTTTACCGTTGAGGTTTCTGACCAGAATCTGCAGGAGATAAGGATTACCAATATCGCCGGTTCCGTGGTTTTTATAAGAAAGTTTCAGGGAATGGTAAACAGGCACCGGGTTACCCTTGACAATATTCCAAGTGGAATATATTTGGTGCGGGTTACCACTGACACCAACCAGACAAAAACCTCAAAGTTATTGGTGAAAAACCAATAATAATCTAGATTCAATATGGTCAAGCTGCTTAGGAGGCAGCTTTTTTATTTTCGGCGTGACGTGGTTCGTGTTGAACGGGTAGCCCTGCTAATCGATTTTAGACCCAACACTCCCAGGATACCCCTGGTTACCTCCCTTGCAATCGTATTGGTTACCGGACTTTTCATGATCTTTTCAAAGACGGAAACTTCTTTGGTTGACCTGCCTCTTGTTCCGGTCCTGCTGGTCCCCGGTTTTTCGGCAGGCATATCCTGGTAAGCCTCTTCCATCTTCTGCCTCAATATTTCATGGGCACTTTCCCTGTCAATTTCGCGATTGTATTTGGTCACCATGCGAGAATCCCTGATAAGAGATTCAAGTTCTTTGTCAGTAAGAATATCCATCCTTGAGAGTGGTGGCCTGATCAGGGTATGTACAAGCTGTGTGGGCCGGCCCTTTTCGTCGAGGGCCGTTACCATGGCCTCTCCGGTTCCCATGGCTGTAATCAATTCGTCTGCCTTGTAAAAGTCAGATATCGGATAATTTTCTGCCGCTGATTTAATGGCTTTTCTGTCCTTGGCGGTAAATGCTCTCAGTGAATGCTGGACTTTTAACCCTAGCTGACCCAGTATGCTCGCAGGAATATCATCTGGAGATTGGGTAACAAGGAAAATACCCACTCCCTTGGAACGGATCAGTTTAATGGTGGTTTCAAACTGGTCGAGAAGCGTTTTTGTTGCATTTTTAAAGATAAGGTGGGCTTCATCGAAGAAAATTACCAGTTCAGGCTTATCAACATCACCCAACTCAGGCATTTTCTGGAATATTTCGGCCAGAAGGCACAGCATAAATGTTGAAAAGATGGCAGTATTGCTTTGTATGTCAGTAATTCGAAGAACATTCACGATACCACGACCTTGATCATCGGTACGCATCAGGTCAAAAATGTCGAATGAGGGTTCCCCAAAGAACCGTTCCGCTCCTTGTTGCTCAAGGCTGCTGATGCTGCGCATGATGGTGCCGACAGATGCTGTCTGGAAAAATCCATAATCCCTCCTGAATTCTTCCTTCCCGTCTTCCTGGATATATCGGATTACGGTTTTCAGGTCACTCATGTCGAGCAGAGGCAATCCTTTGTCATCACAGTATTTGAAGATCATGGATAGGATGCCGGTCTGGTTTTCGTTGAGGTCGAGAATTTTAGCCAGTAAGATAGGGCCAAATTCCGAGATAGTTGCTTTAAGTTTTACTCCGGGCTCGCCTGAAATCGACATCATTTCAACTGGAAATGCCATGCCAACCCATTCCATTCCTATTAAACCTGCCCGCTTTTCAATTACGGCGTTGGTGGTCCCTTCAGCTGCAATCCCACTAAGGTCACCTTTGACATCCATTACCAGGGTTGAAATCCCCGCAAGAGATAATTCCTCTGCAATTACCTGAAGGGTTTTTGTTTTACCCGTTCCTGTGGCGCCTGCTATGAGTCCGTGCCTGTTGAGGGTTTTCAAGGGAATCCTGATCTGAATGCCGGTTTCCTGGTCATTTCCCTGGATGGCAGACCCAAGAAGTATCGAGTTTCCTTTAAAGGTGTAACTGCTTTGGATGGTGCTGATAAACTGTTCTTTCGAATTCTTTTCCATGGTTTATCTTATTTTGGAAAAATTCTTACCTAAATCCTAAAATCAATTCAACAATATTACAATTTATCTGACGATAATTGGTAAATTCGAGGATTCTGTTAAATATACTATTAAGGTATACTTATTTCAAATCTTAAAATTAGTGAAATTATGGCAACAAGGATTGATCAAATTGAAGGAATTGGACCGGTATACGCTGAAAAACTCTCAAAAGCCGAGATAAAATCAGTGGAAGGTCTGTTAGCTAAAGGTGCCACTAAAGGTGGGCGCAAAGAAATTGCTTCAGTGACCGGTATTGATGAAGGAAAGATCCTGGAATGGGTAAATATGGCGGATTTATTCCGCATAAAAGGAGTTGGCCCACAGTTTTCGGAGCTTCTGGAAGCTGCAGGTGTTGACACGGTAAAGGAGTTGCGTAACCGCAATGCCGAGAATCTTCATGCCAAGCTGGTAGAGGTTCAGGCCGAAAAGAAAATCACAAGGGCAGTGCCTGCGCTGAAAGTGGTGAAGAGCTTTATTGAACAGGCCAAGAACCTGCCGCCGGTTGTTACTTATTGATTTTTCGAATAAACACGAGTAAAGGAGCGCCACAAAAGGCGCTTCTTTTTTGATGGCGCTTGTTAAGGATGTCTTAAAGTGCCTGAAACTGTCTGGAGCGATGCCCCGGGGCTAAACATTTTTCTAACTTTGCACCTCACATCGAATTAAAAACTTAATACTGCTATACAATGGATTACAAGTTCTGGGAAATAGAGCCTAAATGGCAGGAGTTCTGGGATAGTAACAAGACTTTCAAAACAAGGGATGATTTCTCAAAGCCAAAGTATTATATCCTGGATATGTTTCCCTATCCATCCGGAGCCGGCTTGCATGTGGGGCATCCTGAAGGATATACTGCAACGGATATCATCAGCCGTTATAAAAGGATGAATGGATTTAACGTCCTGCACCCGATGGGTTGGGATGCTTTTGGATTGCCTGCTGAGCAATATGCCATGCAGACAGGTACTCATCCTGCCATCACAACCCGCAAAAACTGTGATACTTTCAGAAGGCAGATAAAATCTCTGGGTCTGAGCTACGATTGGGATCGTGAAATCAATACCACCGATCCGGGCTACTTTAAGTGGACCCAGTGGATTTTCATTCAATTATATAATACCTGGTATGATCCGGAATCCAAAAAAGGACTTCCGATTTCTGAGCTTCCCATTCCTTCAGTGATTGAGGAAATGGGTCCGAAAGCTGTAAAAGAATATGTTGCATCAAAGCGACTTGCCTATTATGACAATGCACAAGTATGGTGGTGTAGCTCATGCCGCACGGTGTGTGCCAATGAGGAAGTATTGACCGACGGTTCCCATGAGAAGTGTGGACATCAGGTGATCAGGCGGAATCTGAAGCAATGGTTATTGAGAATACCCCATTATGCCGAAAGACTGCTGGAGGGTCTCGATGACCTTGACTGGCCTGAGGGGGTTAAGGATATGCAGCGGAATTGGATTGGTAAATCACATGGAGCCGAAGTGGATTTTGATATAGATGGAATTGACCAAAAACTGCGGGTGTATACTACACGGCCCGATACCCTTTTTGGTGCAACCTATATGGTCATTTCACCGGAACACCCCATGGCAGAAACGCTAGTTACACCAGAGAATGAAGAAAATGTAAAGGAATATATCCACACAGCGTCCCTGAAGTCGGACCTCGACAGGACGGAGCTGGCAAAAGAGAAAACAGGTGTTTTTACCGGAAGGTACGCAATCAACCCGGTTACGGGTGGGCTTATCCCCATCTGGGTTGCGGATTATGTCCTGATGGGTTATGGCACTGGTGCCATCATGGCTGTTCCTGCCCACGATTCCCGCGACTTTGAATTTGCCAAAAAGTTTAGTCTTCCTGTGAACTGTATACTGGATCCTGCTGCTGCAGACCAGGATCTCAGGGATAAGATTCTTGCCGGCGACGCTTGCTGGACCGAGGATGGCGTTTACATTAATTCGGCTAACTCCGAAAAAGGTATTGTGCTGAATGGCTTGAATAAGTCTGAAGGTATCAGGACTGTCACTCAGTGGTTAGAAGAAAGGGGACTGGGGAAAGCTACCGTCAATTTCAAAATCAGGGACTGGCTTTTCAGTCGTCAAAGATACTGGGGAGAACCTTTTCCGGTCATTCACTGGGAAGACGGAGAAGTGAGCCTGGATGAAAATCTCCCGGTCATGTTACCAACTTTAGAGAAGTATGAGCCTGGTGAAGGTGGTGAGAGCCCACTTGCAAACGCCAGGGAATGGCTTGAAGTTGTCGGTGCGGATGGGAGAAAAGGTCGCCGTGAAACCAATACCATGCCACAATGGGCCGGCTCTTGCTGGTACTACCTGCGTTACATCGACCCGACAAACAAGGATAGTATTTTTAATCCTGAACTCGAGCAGTATTGGATGCCGGTCGACCTATATGTAGGGGGTGCCGAGCATGCAGTTTTGCATTTATTGTATAGCAGGTTTTGGCACAAGGTATTATTCGACCTGGGTATTGTCTCGACCGATGAGCCATTCATAAAGTTGTACAATCAGGGAATGATTCTGGCATTTGCCTATGAAACGGCGACAGGTGCCAAAGTGAGTTCTGACCTTGTGGAGGATCGGGATGGAAAGTTCTTCCACACTGAAACAGGTGAGGAATTGCATCAGATCGTGGCGAAGATGTCGAAATCACTCAAGAATGTCGTCAATCCCGATGATGTTGTTCAAAAATATGGCGCAGATTCGCTTCGATTGTATGAAATGTTCATGGGTCCGCTCGATGAGCGCAAACCTTGGGCTGATAGCGGCGTTAAGGGGGTTTCCAATTTTTTGAACCGTGTTAACCGGTTTTTCAGTGACCTTCAGAATATCACCGACGAAAAAGAGGACCCGGAAACTGAGAAGGCGTTGCATCTGGCGATCAAAAAAGTAACATCTGATATTGAGAATCTGAAGTTCAATACCGCCATTTCTGCATTAATGGTATTTAATAACCACGCAATAAAGAAAGGCAAAGTATCGCTTGAGACAGCAAAGACATTTACATTGATTTTATCGCCGTTTGCCCCTCACCTGGGTGAGGAATTGTGGCAGTTATACGGAGCGAATGATACAATTTCATATGAACCCTGGCCAAAAGCCGATGAAGAGTTACTGAAGGAAGATATGTTTGAATATCCGGTCTCCTTCAATGGTAAAATGAGATTCAAACTTGCCCTGCCGGTTGACTTTAGCGTAAATCAGGTTGAAGAGGCCGTGATCAGCAACGAAAAAACAGGGAAATATCTTGAAGGAAAAAACCTGAGGAAGGTAGTTGTTGTTCCCGGAAAAATTATCAATGTAGTTATTTCGTGAATCACAACACAATGAAGGAAAGTCTGAGATCAAAGATCATCAATTTTGAGGATTACCTGGCCATCACATTGGGATTGGTCATGTTTTCACTCGCATGGACACTCTTTATCATTCCTGCCCAGATTACTGGCGGGGGTGTCAGTGGAATTGGAGCTGTATTGTTCTTTGCAACAGGTATTCCGGTGGGGCTGACCTATTTCGTGGTGAATATTATCCTGGTAGCCATTGCCATTAAGGTTTTGGGCGCAAGTTTCGGTATCAAGACAATATATAGCATGATCATTGTGTCACTCGGACTTACCCTTTCCCAGGGAGCATTGAAAGAACCTCTAATCGACGACACATTTTTGTCGGCAGTATTGGGAGGTATCTTGTCGGGAGTGGGATTAGGGATTGTTTTTTCAAAAGGAGGAAGCACCGGTGGTACTGACATCATCGCCGCCATCATTGTAAAATACCGGAACATTAGTCCTGGTAGGGTAATTCTTTACTGTGATGTCATTATTATCGCTTCTTCATTCTTTGTTTTGAAGAGTGTCGACAAAATGGTATATGGTTATGTAACCATGGCTGTGGTTTCATATGCCCTCGATTCAGTATTAAGCGGGGCAAACCGTTCTGCCCAGATGTTTATTTTCTCAAAAAGATATGAGGAGATTGCTGATTTCATTAATCAGCAACATTATCGTGGAGTTACCGTACTCGATGGTACAGGTTGGTATACTAAAGAGAACGTGAAGGTCGTTATATCGGTTGTCCGGAAGAGAGAGACCGGAGCCATATTCAGAAAAATTAAAGAAATTGATCCTGGTGCATTTATTTCCATGGGAAGTGTCATGGGAGTTTATGGGGAAGGTTTCGATAAGTTAAAGCTTTAATATGAAAAAATACCGGGCAGAAGCACTGCTGATCCTTTTATCCCTCATTGTATTATTCATATATTTTCGTGAAAAGGAATTAGATTTTGATCATGTAGTTATTGAAGAACTTCCGGAGCCTGAGCTGAAATTTGGTTTTCCTGTGGATTCTTTTAATATAGTTGAAGGGAAAATCAAGGCTAACCAGAATTTGGGCGATTTGTTAACTGCTTATGGTGTCAGCATGGCTAGTATTGATCAGCTGGCGAAAAATTCTGTCGAGGTTTTTGACGTAAGGAAAATCCGGAGTGGCCAGAATTACTATATTTTCCAAAGTCTTGATTCCGTTCGTACTGCCCGGTATATGGTCTATGAAAACAATAAGATCGACTATATTATTTTTAGTCTGACCGACAGTCTCAATACTTTTACCGGACAGCGTGAGGTAGACGTTATTCAGCGTTCAGCATCAGGTGTTATTCATACTTCGCTTTGGAACACAATGATTGACAATAGCCTGGATCCAATTCTTGCCATTTCACTTTCGGAGATATTTGCATGGACCATTGATTTTTTTGGGATCCAGAAGGGTGACCGTTTCAGGGTTTTGTATGAAGAGCAAATGGTTGACAGTGTTTCGGTAGGGATTGGCCAGATTCATGCTGTGCAGTTTGAACACATGAACAAGGATTTTTATGCCTTCAGGTTTTATCAGGACGAACGTTTCGATTATTTTGACGAGCAAGGGCAGAGTTTGAGAAAGGCATTTCTGAAGGCTCCAATCCTTTATTCTTATCGAATAAGCTCAAAATTTTCCCATAGCCGTTTCCATCCTGTCCTGAAGATAAGGAGACCTCATCATGGAGTGGATTACGCTGCCCCTTCAGGAACCCCTGTTGTTTCTATCGGTGATGGGTATGTGGAGGAAAGGTCTTATCAGGCAAGGGGGGCAGGGAACTATGTCAGGATTAAGCACAACTCGGTATATTCAACCGTTTATATGCACTTGAAGGGTTTCGGGCCTGGCATCACCAAAGGAAGCAGGGTCCAGCAAGGACAAGTGATTGGCTATGTCGGGTCAACAGGATTATCAACCGGTCCTCATCTTGATTTCAGGGTGTTTATGAATGGCAGCCCAATCGATCCGCTTAGGATGGAAGCGCCTCCAACCGAGCCGGTCGACTCTCTGAGTATGCCGGTTTATGTTACTTTAAGGGATTCCTTAATCAATAATCTGAATCGCATTGATTGGGAAAATGGAAAAATTAAGCAAGATAGGGCTGAGTTATAAAGGTTCCGGATGGACCGTCGCAATGTATCCATATTCTTCGAACAGCCTTTTTTCGATTCGGGTGCAAATTTCGTGAGCTTCGAATAATGTCATTCCCGAAGGAAGTTTTATGTGACAACTCAGTTCGGTATGGTCACCATAATGGTGAAGGTGTATGTGGTGCATGTTAAGAGGAATCAATGATGTTTCCTGTGCAGCTTCCGTGATGGAATGGATGAGCTCATCTGAAGGTTTTTCCCCCATCAACGATTTGATTTCCTTCCGCAAAATGTCGTAACTGGCATATGCTATCATTATAGACACTAAAAAACTAAGGACAGCATCGGTCCACCAGAAATATTTGCCAATAAAAAGACCCGCCAGAATCAGTACTGACGAAAGTGCATCCGTACGATGATGCCATGCATCGGCAGAGAGGATATTGGAACCGGTTTTTCTGGCTGCATAAAACGCAAATTGGGCCATTCCTTCCTTTACAAAAATGGATGTGATGGTGGCAATCCAGGCGATAGTCCCAAAAATTGTTTCTTCACGGTTGCTGAATTTAACAATTGCTTGCACCGCGAAATCGAAAGCAATAATGGCCAGCATGACTCCGATGATGATTGCGGTAATATGTTCGATTCGTCCATGTCCAAAAGGATGGTCATCATCAGCGGGTTTGCTTGACATTGAACCTCCAATAAGGACAATTACCGATGAAACGGAATCAGAAAGCGTATGCCATGCATCTGCGATCAGTGCAAGAGAGCCAGTTGCCACACCTGCCCAATACTTCAGAACAAACAAAACTGAATTCAGAATGATGGAAATCCAGCCCTCAAGTCTGAAATATTTCGATTTCAGATTGTCAGATGTTTTGTACATCAACGGAAGTTTAGAAGGATAATTACTTCAACTTATTGCTGACTTTCCTAATCAGTTCCTGCACAATAGGTATTCTGATTTCGGAGAACAGGCTTCTTTTTCCAAAGTAAATAAGAATATTTCTTATATACATGAACAAGCCTAAAATATGAGCGAGAAACAAGACCGGATCGAGCCGAAAAATTGAATAGACAAAGATCATGATGGATCCTACGGTGCTGATAATCCAAAATCCTAAAGGTAAAACCGATTTTTTTTCCTTTTCGGAATAGATCCACTGGTAAATAAAACGGAAGGTGAAAATGACCTGTCCGGCAGAACCCCAAATAAGCAATAGTGAACTTATTTCCTGATTTTCCAGGATGGATATCAGGCTATAATGGTCATCGGTCATCAACCATGCAAAAATGGCAATGGGGGCCAATAGAAAAAGTATACGCAGGTATGATGGAATTTTGCGCCATGCATTTTTTAGTTGTAGGTTCCTTACATATATATAATATACTAACATCTGACCAAGGATGATGGAAAAATCCTGTCGGAATATTCCATAGAAAAGCATCAGGAGTGATGCAAGCAGGCTTAGTTGCCAGAATATGACCGGTGATATAACCTTTCCTGCGTGTTCAGATTTGAACCATTGGGCAATTGTACGTCCGAAAAAGAGTATTTGGGCCAGAAAACCCAGTGCGAAAATGAAATAAGTATTCATAAAATACAATAGGAAAGGCAAATGTAAGAAATTTGGTTAAGCCTGTTCTTAATCATGGTTTGATTCAAGTATACCGGTGGTAGTTTGCCAATGATCTACCGCAACAGGAAGTATCCCTGCCGGTTTATATTATTTTGGCTTATTCTATGCCTATGCCGAGCTTGCTCAGTGAATCCCTTGCGGCATTCTGTTGGGCTTCTTTTTTTGAGTTGCCTGTTCCTTTTCCCGATTCGTTGTTATCGATAATTACAATCGATATAAATTTAGGCTGTTTGCTGCCATTAGGATACTCTTCCAGTGTCTCGAATCTGACCAATCGCTTGGTTTTCTGGCTCCATTCTATAAGTTTACTCTTGAAGTTACTGTCATTCTGCTCAAGCTCATATAGGTCGATGTATTTCGGAATAATCCGCTTGATAATGAAGTATCTGGCAACATCATATCCCCTGTCTAGATAAATGGCGCCAATCAATGCTTCTAGGGCATCACCATATATATGGCTTTTATCGACAGCATTTGTGGCGTTTGAATCGATATAGACATTCAGTCCCATATCGTACGTAAGGTTGGTGAGAATGGATCGGTTCACGAGTTTCGACCTCATCTTAGTCAGAAAGCCCTCATCTTCCTGAGGAAAACGGTTATAAAGAAAATCGGCAATGACCGCTCCCAATATGGCATCTCCAAGATATTCAAGCCTTTCGTTATTGACAACATTCCCTTGTGAATCGGTCCGGGATGCCGACCTGTGCGTAAAAGCGATGTCATAAAAGGAAAGTTTCCCCGGATAAAAGCCGACTAAATCTTTGATAAACAAATAAAACTCTTTTCTGGGAGATGAAAAGAGTTTTATTCTTTCTGCCAATCTTCTGACCACAGTGAATTAATATTTTTTGAATGCGATAGTGGCGTTATGGCCTCCGAAGCCAAAAGTGTTACTGATGGCGATATTAATATCTCTCTTTTTGGCTTTGTTGAAAGTAAAGTCCAAACGGTTGTCGATTTCCGGGTCGTCAGTAAAATGATTGATCGTAGGAGGAATCACTCCATCTCTCAATGCCAGGATTGTGGCAATGCCTTCAATGGCACCAGCAGCACCGAGAAGGTGACCGGTCATCGACTTTGTTGCACTGATACTCAGGTTGTAGGCATGCTCGCCAAAAACACCGAGAATCGCTTTGGGTTCCGCGATATCACCCAGAGGAGTGGAAGTCCCATGAACATTGATATAATCAACATCGGTAATATTGACTCCCGCATCTTCGACTGCCCATTGCATTACCAATCTTGCACCGAGCCCGTCGGGATCAGGAGCAGTCATGTGATAAGCGTCGGCCGACATGCCACCGCCAACCACTTCGGCATAGATTTTTGCACCTCTTTTCAGTGCATGGTCCAAATCTTCAAGGATTAGGGCCCCTGCTCCTTCTCCCATGACAAAGCCATCACGGTCTTTATCGAAAGGCCGTGAGGCCGTGGATGGGTCGTCATTTCTTGTAGATATGGCTCTCATGGAATTAAAACCGGCCATTGCTGCTTCGTTGACACCGGCTTCAGATCCGCCGGTTATCATGACATCGACTTTTCCAAGCCTGATTTTATTAAAGGCCTCAATGATAGCATGAGATGCAGAAGCACAGGCAGTTACTGTTGTGTAATTTGGACCCCTAAAACCATATTTGATGGATATCAACCCTCCCGCAATGTTTGCAATCATTTTGGGAATGAAAAAGGGTGTGAACTGCGGTCTTTCCGGCTTATAGGCCTGGACTTCCTCAAAGAAAGTCTGTAATCCTCCAATACCGGATCCCCAGATGACACCTGCCCTGTTTTTATCCACCGAATCAGGATCAAGTCCTGAATCCTCCATGGCCTGCGCAACAGCACCGAAAGCAAACAAGGTATACATGTCATGCTTTCGTACTTCTTTCTTTTCGATGTAAAGACTTGGATCAAAGTCTTTTACTTCGCAGGCAAATTTGGTTTTGTGATTCTGAGCATCAAATTTGGTTATCGGTCCGGCTCCGCTTACCCCGTTAACGAGGTTATCCCAGAACTGGTCAACAGAATTGCCCAGTGGTGAAATGGCACCTAAACCGGTAACTACAACGCGCTTCAATTCCATAAATGACAGGTCTGCAATTATTTGTTTTTAATGGCTTCCTCGATGTGTGAGATGGCTTCACCTACTGTTGAAATTTTTTCAGCCTGATCATCCGGAATGGCAAGGTCAAATTCTTTTTCAAATTCCATGATCAACTCAACAGTATCCAATGAATCAGCACCCAAATCATTGGTGAATGAAGCTTCGTTGGTAACTTCACTTTCATCGACACCTAATTTGTCAACGATGATTGCTTTAACTTTTGCTGCAATATCAGACATAGCTCAAAATTTTAGTTAATACTACAATGTTTATTTTAAAATCGCTGCAAAGTAATAAATTTACAAACTATATTTCAAAGAAAACAATTAAAAAAAAATAGGTCGAGGGGATTTGTTAATCCTTGTAACCAGCTATATTTGAACATTTTAATCTAATATTCCATATATAAAATAAACGACTGATGGATGTTAAGCGTATTGCTTTATTTGCTTCCGGTTCAGGTTCAAATGCACAGAAAATCATTGATTATTTTGCTGATAATAAGCTTGTTGAAGTAAATTGTCTGTTGTCAAACAAGCCAGATGCTTTCGCTCTTGAAAGGGCCCGAAAAGCTGGTGTTGACACCCTTTTATTTAATCGTGAACAGTTTTATCATTCCACCTTTGTTTCAGATTGGCTTCAAGAAAGGAAGATTGACCTCATTGTCCTGGCCGGCTTTCTTTGGCTGGTTCCTGAAAATATTGTTCGGGAATTCGAAATTTTAAATATTCATCCGGCCCTCCTTCCACAATATGGAGGAAAGAATATGTATGGCATGAATGTTCACAAGGCTGTTTTGGATAATCACGAAAAAATTTCGGGTATAACCATCCATTATGTCAATGAGAAATATGATGATGGAGCCATCATTTTTCAGGCTACCTGTCCGGTAAGCTATGACGATTCACCGGAATCTCTTGCTGAAAAGATCCATGCTCTTGAACATCAGTATTATCCAAAGATTATTGAAGAAATTATCCTTAAGAATCATTGAAACCTGACTTCGCCGTTAGGAATATATAACCGTGAATGTCTGGTATTCACGCTGTTAAATAATGTTAAGATTCCAAAGGACAGGTATACTGCAGTTATATTTGCGTTATGAGCAGAAATAAGCTGATTACACTGATTGTTATTATGGCCCTTGTGATGACAGGTCTGATTATAGTTCAGACGAACAGCATCCGGCAGGCGGCCAATATCAGGGAAGAACAGTTTGACCAAACCGTCAGGCAGGTGCTTTCTGATGTCGTAAGGCGAATCGAGGATCATGAGGCCCAGCTTATTCTTGAAGAAGAATTGTTAAGTGCGGGAAATGGAATTTCTATATCCGCAAACCAGGATATGTTGTCCCGCAATCTTCCCGGAGGGGTAATCAGGCAAAATTACAGCCTTTCCTTTAGGTTGTCAGATCAAAGTCAGACAATCCATCAGCAGATGGAAATGGTTTTTTCGGATACAATATTAAATCAGATGGGTACCACACGGGGGATGCCGGGAGATTTTCCCTCTGCTTTTGACAAATTGCTGGATTATGATGCACAGCAAAGAAGGTTGTTGGAGAGCAGGTTAAAGGAAAGTACCCAAGCCATTGAGAGATATTTTTTCAGGGGAGGCCCGATTGAGGAGAGGCTTGACGTGGAGTTCCTCGAGAATGCGTTAAACGAAGAACTCAAAACCCAGGGAATTACACTCGATTATAAATTTATGGTTAAGGCCTTTTTGCGTGGAGAGGAGGAAATTATAGCAGCCAGTCCGGATTACAGAACGAGTAAGCGGGTGAAAGAGTACAATTACCCATTGTTCCCGAATGATTATGAGATCAGGAAAGCCAATTACCTTATCCTTTATTTCCCAAAAAGAACGGGTTATTTACTTAATCTGACCGGCATAATGGTAATTCCCATCATGATTCTAACAGGTCTGCTCATTGCCATATTCAGCTATACGATTTGGATCATATTCAGACAAAAGAAACTTTCACAAATTAAAAATGACTTTATCAATAATATGACCCATGAGTTAAAAACACCCATTTCCACCATTTCACTTGCGAGCCAGATGCTACAGGATGGAAGCATTGCAAATACGCCCAAGACCATCGAGCATATTTCAGGCGTCATTTTTCAGGAAAGTAAACGGCTTAGTTTTCAGGTGGAAAAGGTTTTGCAGATGGCAATTTTTAATGAAGGGCGCATGAAGTTGAGGTTTAAAGACATTAAATTGAATGAGTTAGTCAAGGGTGTTATTGGGAATTTTGAGCTTCGTGTCAAGAACAGTAATGGTCATCTGAATTATGAACTGAACGCGAAACACGATATATTTAAAGGTGATGAGGTGCATATTACCAATGTTGTCTTCAACCTTTTGGATAATGCCGTGAAATATAGTAATGAAGTTCCTGAGATATCGGTTACAACAGAATCGCGACGTGATGTTGTCATTTTATCTGTAGCCGATAAGGGAATTGGTATTGCAAAGGAACACCAGAGCCAGATATTTGAAAGATTCTACAGGGTTCCTACCGGTAATGTTCACAATGTGAAGGGATTTGGGCTAGGCTTAAGTTATGTGAAAAAGATCATTGATGCACATAATGGCAAGATTATTGTCGAAAGTTTACCTAATAAGGGAACAAAATTCAGTATCTTTTTCCCTCTAAATAATAAGAAAAACCATGGATCAGAAAGTTAAGCTATTGTTGGCCGAGGATGACGAGAACCTGGGTCTGCTTCTAAAGGAGTATTTATTGGCCAAGGGTTATGATGCCACACTATATCCTGATGGGGATGCTGCCTTTAAGGGTTTTATGAAAAATCACTATGATATCTGTGTCCTGGATATCATGATGCCCAAAAAGGACGGATTTACGCTGGCAAAGGAGATGCGGATGGTGAACAATGAGATTCCGATCATCTTTTTGACTGCCAAGAATCTGAAGGATGACGTTATTGAAGGGTTTAAGCTTGGAGCTGATGATTATATCACCAAGCCTTTCAGTATGGAGGAACTGATTTTCAGAATTGAGGCCATTTTGCGTCGCACCTCTCAGGAGACCCAGGGATTGAGCCAGCAGATGTACAAGCTTGGACGTTATACTTTCGATACGTTGAAACAAACCCTTACCAACGGAGAGGATGTTGTGAAGCTGACAACCAAGGAGGCTGAATTGCTAAAGCTTCTGTGTCAGAATGCCAATAAGGTTTTGGAGCGTAATTTTGCATTGAAATCCATCTGGATTGATGACAATTATTTCAATGCCAGGAGTATGGATGTGTATATTACAAAATTGCGCAAACATCTCAAGGATGAACCAACAGTCGAAATCATCAATGTTCACGGGAAAGGTTACAAGCTGATTCTTTGATGTGAGTTCAAATGAAAATGCGGCAACATTCCTGGAGGGGAGTATGTTGCCGCACTTTTTTTGTGCAGGTTAATCCAGTTTGAGAACCGCAAGAAAGGCTTTCTGTGGAACTTCCACGTTACCTACCTGTTTCATTCGTTTTTTACCTTTCTTTTGTTTTTCCAAAAGCTTTCGTTTTCGGGTGATGTCACCCCCGTAACACTTGGCAGTTACGTCTTTTCTAACGGCTTTTACGGTTTCACGTGCAATTATCTTGGCCCCGATGGCCGCCTGAATGGCAACATCGAATTGCTGGCGCGGTATCAATTCCCTTAGTTTTTCACACATTCTCCGGCCAAAATTATAGGCATTGTCGAAATGGATAAGCGTAGAAAGTGCATCGACCATTTCGCCATTTAGCAAGATGTCAAGCCTGACCAGTTTTGCTGGTTTATATCCATGGGAGTGATAATCGAAAGAGGCATATCCTCTTGAAATACTTTTCAGCTTGTCATAAAAGTCGAACACAATCTCTCCCAAAGGCATATCGAAGATCAATTCAGCCCTTTCGGAGGTCAGGTAACTCTGGCTGACCAAAGTACCCCTTTTCTCCAGACAGAGTGTCATGATAGATCCGATATAATCGGCTGTTGTTATGATATTCGCCCTGATATAGGGTTCCTCAATCGTGTCAATCAGATTTGATGCGGGCATTCCGGAAGGGTTGTATACATCAATCATTTCTCCGCTGGACAACATGATTTTGTATGATACGTTGGGAACAGTTGTGATGACATTCATGTCGAATTCCCGGTCGAGTCGTTCCTGGATAATCTCCATATGAAGCAGTCCGAGGAACCCACAGCGGAATCCAAAACCCAACGCGGCTGAAGATTCTGGCTCAAAGGTAAGGGATGCATCATTCAGCTGAAGTTTATCCATGGCATTGCGAAGATCTTCATAATCATCAGCATCTATTGGATAAATTCCGGCAAAGACCATGGGCTTTACCTCCTCGAATCCTTCAATTGCACTTTCACAGGGGCGTTTTACATGGGTGATGGTGTCACCTACCTTTACCTCCTTGGCGGTTTTGATTCCGGAAATAATGTAGCCAACATCTCCTGCCGATATAGTATCCCGTGGTTCGAGTCCCAGTCTGAGAACTCCAACCTCTTCGGCATAATATTCTTTCCTGGTGGCGACGAATTTTACCAGGTCATCTTTTTGTATTGTTCCGTTAATAATCTTGAAATATGCTATAACTCCGCGGTATGTATTAAAAACAGAGTCAAAGATCAATGCCTGCAAGGGGGCGTCGGGATCTCCGACAGGCGGAGGTATCCTTTCGATGATTCTTTCCAGGATCAATTCAACACCCATTCCTGTTTTGCCGCTGGCTTCGATGATGTCATCCCTGTCGCAACCAATCAGGTCCATAATTTGTTCTGCCACAATCTCAGGCATAGCGGTATCCATGTCCATCTTGTTCATGACAGGAATGATCTCCAAGTCATTTTCCAAGGCCAGATAAAGATTTGAAATAGTCTGGGCCTGAATTCCCTGGGTGGCATCAATGATTAATAATGCCCCTTCGCAAGCTGCGATAGATCGGGATACTTCATAGCTGAAATCGACGTGTCCGGGAGTATCAATGAGGTTTAGCTTATATTTTTCTTCACGAAATTCATAGTCCATCTGGATTGCATGACTTTTGATGGTAATGCCGCGCTCCTGTTCCAGGTCCATGCTGTCAAGAACCTGATCATGCATGTCCCTTTCGGAAACAGTGTTTGTGAATTGTAACAGACGGTCAGCCAACGTGCTTTTGCCATGGTCAATATGTGCGATGATACAGAAATTTCTGATTCTATTCATTTGTTGTTTTTATGGACTTTGGAAAATTCTGCGCAAATATATTCAAATTTTAGAACCCTCATTGAATTTTATAAGGCTGCAGTGCAGATATTCTCCTGATATAAGATCACTTACAGCTTATTCCATATTTTGTTGAAAACTGTCATTCAGACATGCCAATCAGAATATCTGGAATTTTACGGTCTTTCTGGCATATTTCTGGCATAATGGTTAAACGATTAATAATGAAACATTCAACCATCTTTTTCGTAAACAAAAATACTTTAAGATAAATGTATCTTTTTTTGATAGTCGTTCTTATCATTTTGATATCCGTAATCGGGTAAGTGGCTTAATTTTTTTATCGAAAGATTAGAGGATTAAGTTTTTTGGGTCGTTTTCATGATTTTTTGATTGATTTTGTTGTTTTTGGCATAGTGTTTGTATCTATTTAATAGAACAACGAAATTTGCTTCAAAGCCATGAAAACAATTTTAGCAGTTAGTTGTTTGATATATAGAGAATAACATAGACTTCATCAGCCCAGTGCTGTTTTTTCATAAGTTTGGTTTAGTTAGGTTTAGTTGGACCCCGGCGCAGAGGCGCCGGGGTTTTTTTGTGTGCTTCATAGTCTCTGCTTTTTATTGCAGATCAGCCAGGGAACACCTATTTTCGTGGCGATTTACCGTATTTGTTCAAAATACCCATGTTTACAGGATCAAGAAAATTTTTTCAGATTATCACTTTTTTTTTGCTGTCGTGCCTGTCTGGGCATTCACAGGTAATTACGGTGATGGAATGTGGAAGTTCATCACCTTTGGAGGGTGTAATCATTAAGACAAATGACCAGGTATTGATCAGCGACAAATACGGCAAATCAAAGTTGGATATATTGGGTGATGAAGCCCAGGTATTTTTTTACCATAATGCTTTTGAACCTTATTCCCGTTCACTTTCGCAAATATTACTGGATTCAGGCAGGGTTTATTTAACCAGAAAATTGATAAGTATCGACGAAATTGTCATATCCGGAAACCGTAGAAGCCAGGTGCGTTCTGAGTCCTTATCCCGAATACATGTACTCAATGCCGACCAGGTTTGGAAGTATCAACCCCAAACTTCCGCTGATCTGGCCGGACTTGACAGTGAAGTATTCATTCAGAAAAGTCAGCAAGGTGGAGGAAGCCCCATGATTCGTGGTTTTTCTGCAAATAGGATACTTCTCGTGGTAGATGGGGTAAGGATGAATAATGCAATTTTCAGGAGTGGAAATATACAGAATATTGTATCCATCGACCCCAATACGGTTGAAACAACCGAAGTGATTCCCGGTCCTGGATCAGTAATTTATGGTTCGGATGCCATCGGAGGAGTATTAAGTTTCAATACCTTCAGACCCGGGATTAGTGGCGAAGGCAAACTTAACTTTGAACCACGCGCATCCATTCGATATTCATCAGCTTCGGACGAGAAAACAATCCATGGACGTTTGATTGCCCATAAAGGTAACTGGGGATCATTAGTGTCTTTCACATATTCGGATTTCGGTCATCTGCTGATGGGGAAAAATGGTCCGGATGTTTATTTGCGAAAGTGGTATACCAATAGTACTTCACAAGATGAACCGGATAGGGTCTTACCCAATCCTGATCCCAGATTACAGCGCAATTCGGCTTACAGCCAGGTAAACATGATGGCCAAGTTCCGTTACAGGCCAACTGACAGGCTTGATATTACCATTGGGGCCCATCACAGTGCTACAGGTAATGTTCCCCGTTATGACCGGCTGATTGTTACCCGAAATGATCTTCCCCGTTATGGTGAGTGGTTTTATGGTCCTCAGGAATGGGATTTTTTCTCAGGCCAGGCAGGTTGGTATCCTGAAAATCAATGCTTCGATAAGTTAAACATTCTGTTAGGATTCCAAAGTTTCAGGGAGAGCAGGCATGATCGAAATTGGAATGATCCGAATATTTACCATAGGGCAGAAAGGGTCAGCGTGGGTAGCCTGAATCTTGATTTTGAGAAAAACTTAACGGATAATAATTTGTTATCCTATGGATTTGAGATAACAGCCAATAAGGTATACTCACTCGGAGTATCTGAGAATAAATTGTCAGGGATAAAAATACCTGTAGCGCCCCGATATCCAAATGGTTCGGTTTATAATACTTTTGCATCCTATTTGTCAGGGGAATCTCAAATTCGTGACTTCAGGTTATCAGGTGGTTTACGGGTAACCATAACACATTTAGAGGGCAGTTTTGAATCAGGGCTCTATGAGTTTCCATTCAATGGATTCAAACTGACACATCCTGCTTTGGCCGGAAATGCAGGCATCTTGTGGACGCCGTCGGCAAATTGGCAGTTTTCAGTGGGTGGTTCAACAGGATTTAGAAGTCCTAACATTGATGACATAGGAAAAGTATTTGATTCGGAACCTGGCAATGTGGTTGTTCCAAATCTTGAACTTAAACCCGAAGTGGTTTATAACCTCGAATCCGGGATTGTATGGATAGGTGGAAATAAATCACGAATCGAACTCAATATTTTCAGAACATGGCTCATGAATGCCATGGTACGAAGACCATTTCTTTTTGACGGCAAAGATACCATCCTGTATAATGGAGTGCCCAGCAAGGTGGAAGCTTTGGTAAATACCGATCATGCATTCCTTTATGGTGCCAGTCTCAACCTAAAGGTCAATCTACTCTCTGATCTAATGCTGATACACCAACTGACCCTTATGGATGGTGAAGATTCTGATGGTCTTCCGCTTAGGCACATTCCTCCTGTTTACGGGGCAACAGGGTTGATATATGAAAAGGGCAGGTGGTTTTCGCGTTTCAATATACATCATAATGGTTCTGTTCAATATGGAAAACTTGCATCTGACGAGAAAGACAAGCCCTATCTATATGTTCCTGACAAAACGGGTAACCCCTATTCACCTGGCTGGATGACTTTAAACTTTGCGTCCAGCTATCGGTTTTCCAACGAGCTGGTAATTTCAGTGGGCATCGACAATTTACTTAACAAGAGGTATCGGCCTTATTCTTCAGGTGTGGTTTCTGCAGGTCAAAATTGGATTTTTTCGGCAGTATATAGCCTCTAAATGTTAAGTCGGAAATTTCGGCAAACAATAAGTTCAATTTATTGATTGACATTTCTTTTTTATTGTAAACCCTATTTTTAAGGTGGTATAATTTTCCTAATTTTATGGAAAAATAGGTCATGATCCTGAATAACAAACTGGGTAAAACATTTGGGCCTCAACTCTCTTTATCCGGATGGATCCTCTTATTATTTGGTATTTTTTTTATAACTGATGTAATGGGTATGATATTGGTTGTGCTTGGATTTTTTCTGGGCTCCATGACTGATGGTGTTTTAATCGATGTCAACCAGAGAAGGATCAAAAAATATTCGTCACCTTTTGGACTAAATTTGACTGGTCGATGGGAAGAAATCCAGGAACATTCAGGTTTGGTTGTCATCCCTTTTCGAAAAGAGTACGCAGTGCTGAGTCGTTCAAACCTGAGAAATGCCACTGTCACTTCAGACTTCAGGATTTTTTTAACGGGCCCCACCCATAAACCGAGATATCCGGTTAAAGCTTGTCCAACCAAGGAAGCTGCAATTTTAGAGGCAGACAAACTTTCGGAATTACTGCATATTCCAATTATGAAAATTGCCTGATCCCAAAATCCATAATCACTAACCGAAAAAAATTAAACATGAAAACCACTATTATTCTGTTCGTTACGACGACATTTGTGTTTCTTGGCATTGAGCTGTTTGGGCAAAACGACAACAAATGGAATGGTTGGAGAGGCCCTGGCAGGGATGGGCGTGTTTCTGGCTTTACAGTTCCTGAAACATGGCCAGGACAGCTTAACAGAAAATGGCTTCAGACGGTAGGCCTTGGTGATGCTTCTCCAGTACTATTCGAAGGTAGAATATACCTTCATACCCGCAAAAACGATTCAGAAACTGCCTTGTGCATTGATGCGGAAACAGGCAGGATTATCTGGGAAGAAGTTAATAATCCAGCACCTGAAGTTACTGGTGGGGCCGCAAGTCATCCTGGTCCCAGAAGTACCCCGGCGATTGCCGGTGGAAGGGTTTTCAACCTGGGGGCCGGGGGGAATTTTACCTGCAGGGATACGCAGACAGGCCAATTGATTTGGAGAAACGATGAATACACAGATGAAGTTCCTCAGTTCTTTGTTGCATGTTCCCCACTGGTATTGGACAATAAGGTGATTGTTCACCTGGGTGGAAAGGAAAAAGGAACAGTTGTCGCGTTCTCTCTTTCTGACGGTTCAAAAATCTGGGAATTGAAAGGTGAATCAAGCACCTATTCATCTCCTATATTAATGCGTACATATGATAACCTGCTTGTTGTCCAGGGCGAAAATGACCTTTTGGGGATCTCGGTTGACAAAGGCGAATTACTGTGGAAGTTCAATACTCCAACGAGTCAAAGATTCTATAACTCCTCGACTCCCGTTATTAGTGGCAAAACTGTTTATATTGCCGGTCAGGGAACAGGTATGAGAGCACTCGGGGTTGAAAGAGAAAACAACGGTTTTGTTGTAAAAGAGGCATGGGTAAACCCTGAAGCTGGTGTATCCTTCAATACTCCGGTTATAAAGGATGGCTTTCTGTATGCCAATGATGCCCGGTTTGGCAATATCTTCTGTGTGAATGCCCAGTCAGGAGCCACAGCATGGATCGATACGACCAAGCATAACCGTTTTGCTTCATTACTGGATCTTGGTGCAATCATGGCCACATTGCCTGCAACAGGACAATTAATATTTTACAAACCCGAATCTTCTGCCTATCATGAAGTTATGGCTTATAAAGTAGCTGAAACAGAGGTGTATGCGCATCCAGTGTTTGCCGGCAACCGGATTTTCGTAAAAGACAAGGAAAATCTGATCTGCTGGGAGTTCTGATTCAATGAATTCATGTTGGGATTAAGTTTTTCTTATTCCCGATAATTTTCACGGATTTTCCTCTTGTAATTCTTATTTTATTTTCGTCTTCATAACTTTTCTTTCATTTTGCCGTTTTAGAAAGACTGTATTGGTAGTTTTATTTGAAAGGCATTTCAATTTCTTGCATGGGTTGATCTTTGCTAAGTTAAGAAGCAGCCTCAAACATGCTGGCATATTTATGCGATGGATGGGTCTGATGAATATTCTAATAGAACTACCATAAAAGAATTATTGGCGCAATAATCAGGTTTTGGTCCTGAGTGAAATAGAGGAAAGTATGAGAGTAGTTGTAATCTTATTGGTAGCGATAATGTTCGCCGGTACCATTGATGCGCAACCAAAACGAGGAGGAAAGGTAAAGAGAAAGTACCGTCAGGTTGAAACTTTCAATGAAGATCTTCCACAGGTTTATGTGCATGGGCGAGTCCTGAACCAGGCAAGGATTCCGCTTCAAGGCGCAACCGTAACAGTTCCGGGAATGAGAATTGGAGTCCACACAAATAGTGAAGGTCGTTATTTTCTTCAGGGATTACCTACAGGTAAAGTCTCGATCATGGTGTCATATACCGGATACAAAACCAAAATCATTGATTATTATCTTCAGGAAGGGAATAATGATGTCTATTTTACCCTTGATCAGGATCGTGTCGCTTTGGAACCGGCACCAGTTTCGGTTCAGGTTCTTGAGCAACATCTTCTCGATATTCCAGCGTCTGCCTCGACATTTAGTGAGACTTTCGCTGAACGTAATGATTTACGTCAAACTTCCGATTACGTTCAGTTGGTTCCTGGTATCCTTGCCTTTGGAGCAGAGCCGGTACGCGCAGCTTATTCAATCCGAGGCGTAAGTGGCGATGTTTTCAATCCTGAAAACTCACCGGCCATTGCGTTTCGAATGAACGGTATTCCAATAAACAGGGGAGTTTTGATGCCTTCACGGTTGTTTGACATGGAACGTATCGAGGTGATGAAAGGGTCAGCCGGAACCCTTTATGGGGCCGATGCCTTTATGGGAGTGGTTAACTTGGTTAGCCGCAAACCTGTACCGGGATTGTCGGGATATGCATCGGCAGCTTCAGGAAATTTCGGTTGGAAGGAGGCTGAAGGAGCTCTAAATATACCGGTATATAAAAATTTCGTAATGGCGCGTACTTCAGGAGTTTATTATCATCAGGACGGATACGTTGAAAACGTTGGTGGCAAAAGCCTGAATGGAGCAAAAATGGTAGCTGGGAGAGCATTACTGAGAGTTATTCCATTTTACAGGACCAGGATTGATCTGGAGTTCAATTATCAGAATGATAGCCATTCTGGTATTGCATGGATAAGTAAAGGTATTCCGGATACCAATGTCAAGAATGATATTTTCAATACCCCGGTTGCGGTCGATTGGGGTGGTCAACCAGGAACACAAAGAGAATCAATGGGCGGATCTCTGCAATTGAGACATTATAAGAACGAGAATAATTATTTGAGTGTAAAAAGTGCATGGTCAAAGGGAAAACTCAAATCACTGCGTGATGGTGACGGATTGCCGGTATCAATTATTCATGTTGCTGAAGACCAGCATGTGACTCAACTTATGCAGGAGATCAGTTATCATTTTTCGCGTCGAAGCCGTACCAATGGAACAGCTGGTATCAGATACCTGAATGAAGATCATCAATATACGGTTGGCAAGAAGTTTAATGAACAATTTTTGGGTCAGATGTTTTTGGGTCAACCTATCGTCAATCTTGAGGGAAGTTATTCCCCTCTTCCCGCTTTTCCGGTTGATTCAACATTGGGACAGCTGTCAGGACTCTCTTTACCTACAGGGCATGACGAGTTATATAAATATATTTCCACTTTACAATCCTTGGAATTTTATGCCGACGCCACTTTTCGTATCAGGCCAAGGCTGCTTTTTAACTCAGGTATTCGGGGCACTGCCGGGATTTTGAGTGTTTCGGGCGATGCTGATGTGTCAGTAGGGGATCCTTCTGTAATTGGGAAAATGGGTCCTTATACACCTGGTCTGGAATATAAACCCGGTCCCAGGGCAGCCGTTACCCGCAGATTTATTCTACCTTCATGGAGGGTAGGATTGAAACATGACTTTAACAGTATTTCGAATTTCTATTTGAGTTATTTATTCAATAAACGTATGCCAGTTGTCAGTTTCAAACCAGCCGGTATCCCGCATGAGCCTCTTTCCCAAAAGTTACAAAGTTTGGAAGCTGGTTTTAAAGTGTCAGCTCTTCACAGATTTTGGGTTGATGCCGTATTCTTTTACCAGATCCACAGCCAATTTGAAACATCCGTTATGGATTCAACCATAAACGCATATATTATCAAGGATTCAGGAAAGGCTTCAGGTTATGGGACTGAGCTTCAATTCAGGGCTGCAATTCTTAAGGGACTGGATTTTCATGGGAGTTATTCTTATCTGAATATAATCATTGGTAAAAAGGATCATGACGGAAATGCTCAGGAGCTGCAAGGCAATCGGTTTGGATTTGCACCTGAGCACACATTCAATACAGGTTTGTCAGGTCGTGTTAATCTGGCGCATGATCTCATGGTCTTTGTGAATCCGTATTATTCATGGAACAGTGGATTCTGGTATGACAACATGAATACGACCGGTATGAAGCAAGATTCTTATGGTATTGCCAACATTGTGGCAGGTGTTGAATTGACAAAACCCTCAGTAAGTGTTTCCGCGTCGGCCTCCAATATTCTCAACAAAAGGTATGTGAAAAGTCTGGACCGAAGTAATGAGCCATTCGGGTTTATTACGTATGTCCCTGGATCTCCAAGGATACTTGGAGTTAAGATTAATTGGAAGTTTTAATCCCTGATCAGGCTGGCAACCAATTCAATCCATTCCGGATGATTGTTCAGGCTTTCAACCAACTGGATCTTTTCGCCGCCATGTTCTTCAAATAATTCCTGGTATTCGACACCAATTTCATGGATGGTTTCCAGGCAATCCGTCACGAATGCAGGTGCGGCAACGAGAATCCTCTTTGCACCCTGTTTGGCTTTTTCAATGATAGTCTCATCTGAGAATGGTTCGAGCCAATTATTGTCAAGACGTGATTGGAACGAAGTAGTGTATCGGTGAGGTTCCAGATTCAGGACTGAGGCGAGTAGCCTGGTTGTTTCATAACAAGTTGCCTTGTAACAGAATCGGCCATGATCGGGAAGTGAATTTGCACAAGAGCATTGCTTCGCATCGATGCCCGGATGTGTCTTGTTCACCTGGCTGTTTGGAAGGCCATGATAAGAGAATATGATATGATCATATGTTTCTGGCTTGTATTGGGCTATTCTGTCCCTGAAAAGTTTAATGAAGCGGGGATCATCATAAAACTGTCCGACAAACCGGACCTCCGGCATGACATACCATTTCTTTACGATTTCCATGACCCGCTGAAACACGGTTCCGGTTGTTGATGAGGCATAATGGGGAAAAAGCGGGAAAACGATAAGTTTGCGATACCCTTTTTTTTCAATTGTGTTTAGAATTTCTTTCAGGTTGGGATTGGCATAACGCATTGCCAGAAAAACCTCATATTCATCACCTAAAGTAGCTTGTAAGTTGCTTTTCAGCTTTTCACTCAAAATGATCAGGGGAGATCCTTCAGGAGTCCAGAGTTCACTGTAGAGTTTAGCTGATTTGGGAGCACGGAATGGAACAATGATTCCATTAACCAGAAGTTTCTGTGGTATCAGGGGGAGATCAATAACCCTCCTGTCGTTCAGGAATTGGAACAAATAGCTGCGCACATGTCTTACAGAAGGTGAATCAGGGGTACCAACATTTACCAGCAATACGGCGGTCTTTTCTGCATTCATCATGATTAGGGGAGATTTTTTTGAGATATAGTGCCTGTCATGCGAACAAGAGTCCGGAGATTTGTTCTGCAACAGTCCGGCCTTGCTTGATGCGATCGGCCATGCCAATGCCGTCGCGAATATTACCCGCAAGAATTAGGCCTGGATATTCCCCTTCAATCTTCCCTATAGCTTCAAGTCTTGCTCTTGATTCCGGTCCGTATTGGGGGATTGCATATTCGTACCTATGGATTTTTAAAAGGTCGGGTTTAAACTCTTTCAACAGCATCATGGATTTTATCTCTCGTTCGATGATCGAAACAATTTGTACATCGGAAAGTTCAGCAATCTCCGGTCGACGCATACCACCCATGAAAACCGCCATTAGTGCTCCACCCTCTGGTGCACGTTCCTTGAGGAAGGAGGAAATGAATAGTGCTCCCAAAATGTCTCTTCTTTCAACGAAGGGAACAAGTCCCCCGAATGCCTTCAATGATTGGCCCTTCCATTCATTGAAACCAAGCGAAACCTGTACAACACGGGCATATTTTAATTTAGCTATCTGATTTAGGTCATCCGGATTGGCAAATGGAATAATTGAAGAAAGTGCGTGAGCGCCAACAGTTGAGATTACATGAGTGAAATGAGATAGTGATTCCTTTCCGGTTGAGACGGAATATTGGTTTTCCCCATTGGAAATTACTTTAAGCTGTTCACATTCCAGTATGATGTTAACTGGATCTATTTTTGTGACAAGGGCATCGATCAGATGATGAAGGCCGTATTTGACCGAGAATATCTCTTTTGTGGCTTTTTTCTCCTTCTCTGTTTTAGGCTCCCTTGCTTTCTTTATGGACCCTTTTATAAAGCTTCCATAATTCTGTTCCAGATTGTATAGTTTGGGTAGTGCATACTTGGGTACCAAATGGGCTGGATCACCTGCATAAATACCTAATATGAAAGGGTCAATGGCATAGTGCAGGAAGCTTGTCCCCATTCGCCGCATAACCAGCTGTGAAAGGGTTTCTTCCGGGTTTATCCCTTTGGGTTTAAAAGGCTCAGCCAATATCCTTAGTTTGTCGGAGATGGTAAACAGCGGCGTCGAAACTGCTGAAAACAATCCGGATGGTAATGGTTCCCAGCGATTTCCCTTCCAAATCCAACGTGCTTTGGCTGTCTGGTCAGCAACCTCAATCTCACAGAGGGGGTGAAGCTCCTCTAACAGTTCAACTGCTTCCGGGTTTCCCAATACACCTGTATTTGGACCAGACTCATAAATAAAACCGTTCTCTGTATGTGTTTGGATAACGCCTCCTGGCTTATTGCCTTTTTCGAAAACCGTAACGTTATGTCCTTGCTTTTTTAGATAATAAGCTGCAGTCAGACCAGTAAGGCCAGCGCCAATGACTGCAATTTTTGGTTTTAAATGCATGGTTATAATGCTTTTGAAAAAGTCTTTCCTGCTTGTCCTATGGCCGGATCGAATGAAGCTGCAATATTTCTGACGAAGAAACGACCCAGCTCCGTGACGGTTATACCCACTGGAGACGAAATTAGCAATCCATCCTCACTGAAAATGGAAAGCTGTTCTTCATCATAACGTATCAAGTTGAATATCTCACTTTGCTGCAGGTTAAAACGATTGGCGGTAGCTTCCCATGAAATAAAGTAATTGCACATAATCTCGTTGATTACATGTCTTATTAGTTTCTGCCGTGAAGTTAGCAAATATCCCTTCTCGGTGGTGAACCGGCCTTCTGTAATGGCCTGTATATATCCATTGACAGTTTTGGCATTTTGGGCATATGCACTTTCTAACTGACTTATGCCTGTTGTTCCGAAAGCATAAACCTGACCGGTTGTCTCCCGGGTACAATATCCCTGGAAGTTTCGGTGTAATGTTTTATTATTTAGGGCGATAGCTAATTCATCGTCTGGTTTTGCAAAATGATCGAGCCCAATGGGAGTATACCCGTTATTCTTCATCATTTCGTAAGTGTTCTCGAACATCCTGAGTTTTTCGGATGGGCCAACCAAACCTGCCTTTTCGAGGATGGCTTGTGACTTTTTGATGTTTGGTACATGTGCATATGAAAAAGTCACCAGACGGTCGGGCCCTATTTGAAGGGCTTTTTCAATGGTTTGCCCAAATGATTTGACAGTTTGATGAGGTAATCCGTAAATAAAATCGAGATTTACTTTTGCTTTACCTGATTCCTGAATTTGTATGACAAAGTTTTCTATTGGAATGGTAGGAATTTCACGGTTGACCGTGTTCAATACATCCTCCGAAAAATCCTGCACTCCCAAACTGATACGGTTAAATCCCAGGTTGATCAGGCTATCGACGTATGCATGGTCCAGATGGGCCGGATTACATTCGATGGCTATTTCAGGTGATTCAATAAAGGTGAAACTGTTCTTCAGTAATTCCATGATTCCGGTAATCTGTGGAATACTCAGACTGTTTGGAGTACCTCCACCCCAGTGAACCTGGCTGACCTTTCTGTTAGGGTCAAGCAGAGGTCGAAGCATTTTGATTTCTTGCTTAAGAGCTTCCAGGTAGTTGCTCTTCATCGCTTCATTTCTTGTTATGTGGGTATTGCAGCCACAGTAATAGCATAACTGGGGACAAAACGGGATATGGATATAAATCGAAATGTTTTTGGGATCATCCTGGTTTGACCTGATGACTGATTCCCTGTATTCTTTTTCGGTGTATTCCTTCCCAAAGAAATTGGCCGGCGGATAGCTGGTATATCTTGGTACTGGAACATTGTATTTATCAACCAGGTATTCAGGAATATTAATCACGTTCGTAGAATTTTTCACGATAGAATGAATATAATAATATAATAATTAGTGCTCCCAGGACCATCTCTCCAATAAAGAGTCCCCGATAGGTAAACGTATCGGCAATTTTCCCGCTGGAAACTGAAATGATAAGGCTACTTAAATGGGTAAGAACGATCTGGACAGTAAAGTCAGTACCTTCTTTGCCTTTTCTGACAATCCCCATAGACAAGGTATAGATGAAAACTGATGACATGGCATAAGCCGCCCAAAGGAAAATGATTCCAATATATATCATGTACGGGGGATGAGATGTGAATGTCAGCCAGGTAAAGTAAGCGGCCACCAAAAAGTTTATGACAGGCAAGATACGAAGTGCTTTTTTAAGCCCTTTTTTCCTGATAAACATCCCTGCAGGTATGGTCATTAATGCCCCAGTGCCTGTGCCGACAATTCCAACAATGAATCCGATTTGTTTCACCGAATAGCCCAGGTCGACCAAATATGGCTTTAGCATGGTCAGTATGCCAATAATTCCGGCATAAAAAAGCAAAAGAAGCATTATGTGTCTCCATATACCTTTTTGATTGAAAAAATGGGCGAAATCGAGCCATGATACTTTTTTCTTTGACTCATGGTGAATCTTCTGAGAGGAAGCCCTATATAAAGTTACTGGAATAAGCGCGGCAAGAACGAGTCCTGCCAATCCAAAAAGCAGGTTTGACCAGCCGTAGTAATGGTAAATAACAAGCAAGACACCGCTCCCCATCATTGTCCCAAGAAAATTCCCAGCTGATTGCATGCTGTTACCCAGGCTTCGCTCTTCCTTTTTGAGTGAGAGAATCGCAAAAGCATCGGTAGCTATGTCCTGTGTTGCTGATGCCGTAAAAGCGATCACCATCAATACCACTATCGTCATGAAATCAGTCTGGAGATCGAGAAAGGCTATGGAAACAATCACGATGGCATAAAAGATTTCTGACCCCAAAATCCATCTTCGATAGTCACGCAGATTATGGCTGGTGTGATCGATAAATGGTGCCCAGAAAAACTTGAATATCCATGGGAGTTTAATCAACTGCAGATATCCGATCGACTCGAGCGAATAATTTTCCATCCGCATGATAACAGGCACCACCGTGGAAAAGAAGCTCATCGGGATTGACTGAGCCAAATAGAGGTTGAGCAGTGTAAAATACTTACTGAATTCTTTTTTGAACATGATTCCTTATTAGAACATAAACTTGAGGCTAATGCCCATGGATGAAGGTTTTCCTACCTGGACATATGCATTATTTAAGGCTGTAAAATAGAATGAATTGTAAGTTTCATTCAGCATGTTTTTACCCCAGAAGGCCAGCTCGGCATTTTTGTGGGTAAAGGTGATTCTGCTGTTCAAGAGTCCGTATTCTTCCTGCCATGCGGAGTTGTCTTCATGCCAGTAATGCTTGCCAAAAATCTGGTAAACTGAATACAAACGAATATTTTCGAGGAACTTGCGGTTGACATTAATGGTGTAATTTCCTCCAATGCTAGCTGTCCTTTCCGGTACGTAAGGCAAATAATTACCACTATAATCCAGTGTTTGACTGCGTACATACTCCACGAATCTGGCTTTGTTGTATCCTGCTGTAGCCCATATTTCAAGGTTGGTTACAGGAACGGTTTTAATTTCCAATTCGACGCCATTGCTTTCCGATTTTCCTGCATTTTTAAGCATGGATCCTTGTCCGGAAGGAACCGGTTGGTAAATCTGCTGGTTTTCCCAATCGATCATGAACACCGCAAGATTGGTAAAGAGTCTGTTGTTAAGAAAACGTGCTTTTAGTCCAGCTTCATAGTTCCAACTGCTTTCTGCCTTGAAAGACCTGTCTTCCTCACGTTCAAATGTGCTGTTGAATCCTCCTGCGTTATATCCCTTTGCAATGGTTACATAGGGTGTGAAGCTGTTGGAAACATTATATTGCAACGCAAGTTTGGGCAGAACCTCAAATGATTCAGTGGTGCTCTGAACATCTTCTACCTGTGTGGAGTTACCCATAAGATTTCTGTAATGCTGATAATCCAGTGTTGCCTTTTCGAAATCTACACGAATTCCTCCTGTAAGTGAAAGTGCTCCGAATTTTAAGGTTGACTGGTGGAAAAGAGCAATACCAGAATTACCATTATTGTAATCCTTGGTAACAACCATCTCACCTGGCAATTTTTGGGCTGCCTGTAATACTTTTCCATAGGTTACATCAACTGTCTTGTCGAGCGATTGGTGAAATCCAAATACACCGAAAAGCCATTCGTACCTTTCTTTTTCATACGATTGTATGGATACTTCCTGGGCAATCATGTTTTGTTTCTGCCATTGCATCACATAATACATGTCACGCTCCGTAAAATCCTGGTCAATGTCCTGTTCATCATCCATGTATTGGTAGCTTGTCACTGCCCTGAGACGATATGAAGGCGCATTATATTCAATATTTAAACCATTGGATACAAGAGTTCTCACATACCCACTTACGTGGTCATAATTGATTTCTTTAGCTTTTTGCTCGGTTTTGTCATAGATGGCATATGGATATCCACCCTGGTCGTTGTTTTCGAACTGGAAGTTGTACTGCATTCTCATCCTTTTAGTGGGAGTATAAAGCAATTTGATCCTGCCAGAGTAACTGTTCAGCTTATCAACTGCTTCACCATTATGTTCATTGGTGTAAAATCCCCCGTTATGGAGCTGATTGAAATTAAGCATCAGGGCAAGATTCTTTGAAAGGGGTTGATTGTGCAATACGCTGGTATTGATTTGGTTGTAGTTACCGTAGGAGAATTTTACCGCTGTATTTCTGTCGTCTGAAGGTTCAGCTGTAAAAATATTTACAAGACCTCCCATGGTGTTTCTGCCATATAAAGTGCCTTGGGGACCTCTAAGAACCTCAATCCTTTCAAGATCAAAGAAGTCGAAATTAAATGCAGATTTCTCGAAGTAAGGAATGTTGTCAACGTACAAACCGACAGATGGTGTGTTTATGCGGGTTCCAATACCACGGATGTATACCGGGGAGGTCAACTTAGATCCATAATCTGGCATAAAAAAATTGGGAACCAGTCCGCTGATGTCAGGGAGGGAACCAACCTGATAATTGTCAAGAATACGTGCAGGCATCATTGTGGCAGCTGCCGGAATCTGAAAAATATTACTGTTGTATTTTGGAGACCGGATGGTAATCTCATCAATATTCAAATTTCTGATTTTTGATGTATCTGCGTCAGGTTCATACATATCCTGGGCATAACCCATGGAAAAAGAAAGTAAAGTAATGGTTAGAATATAAAGGGATTTCATACAAAGATCTTTTTAATAGTAATTTTCTTTAATTTGATTCGTCTAGTTCCTGGTGGTCAAGAGGTTGATTTGCAGGGTGTGTGTTATCTTTTTGTAAGAGTGACTTGAATTTTCCTGAACTCAGGGAATCCTGGATAATAGTCTTGCTTAATCGATGGATAACCTAAACGCGTTACGTTCTGATCAAATCAGCTTTTGATAAATTGCCGGGATAGACGATGGATTAACTCTGCCGATGAGTAAAGAGCGATATTTTGTAAATAAAATAGTCATCCACTCAATACAACCTGTTCGGTAAAGATCAAACAGAAAAATCCGGAGGAGGACGATTAAAAAGATGGTACGAAATATCAATGGCAATGCCTGGCGGATCCGGTGGAAGGCTGATCAAGGAAGTTACATGATTGAAAACTTCTGAAATCTTTGCTGATTCCTTGGCGATCCAAAAATCGATTGATTCGGAAATCGTTAGACTGTAACCGGCATCATAATCCTGAACCCATTCATAGTTTCCTGTATCAATGGGCTTGGGAATGTCATTGATATTTCCGGATGAAGGTGCAGTAAAAAGAAAATAAACGGCATAGAAGAAAACCATTATAACATAAGGCATATGTGTTGTAAATATTCCGAATGTAAACATGATCTAACCGTTAGTGATATTCCTTTTTTAAATATTTGGTGCCAAAACTAAAGAAAAATTCAATAAGTCAAATATCTACATGTTTTATAGCATTGATAATTTTGGCATAAGGGCACTTTAATAAAAGCCATGGAGTAGTGGGGAATTGATTTCTGACGTGGTTTGTAAAGGATTATGATGAGGATAGTCTTAATAATTTAGAGTTGTTCTAAATTCCTCAATACATATTTTGGGTTACATTTACATTCATGTAAGAATAGACTGGAGGCTGTTATGTAAGTCATCAGGAATGGGATTCATTCGGTTTCTTTTCTGGTTTTTTTTATATCTCAAAGTTTCTTTGATCCCAAAATCTGGTCATTTCTTTTTCAATAATACCTCCTGATATGGATAGCAAATTGAAAACGTTTGGGAATAAGGGTGTTTGGATTGCTTTGGTAGTTTACTTATTATGGCTTGGGCACCTTGGTTATTCTCTTTTGACAGTATCTGTCGACCTGAGGTCTTTTTGGTTTTGGATTCATATAGCGGTACAGGGATATTTGTTTACCGGCTTGTTTATTACAGGACATGATGCCATGCACGGCACTGTTTCAAATAATCGTAAACTGAATGACTTCATTGGTTGGATTGCGACACTCTCATTTGCCTTTTTATCATACAACCGCTTGCGTAAAAACCATTATCTGCATCATCAATTCCCTGCTAGCGAAAGGGATCCTGATTTTCACCCCCATAGTAACAATGTTCTCTTATGGTGGATACGGTTCATAGTACACTATACAACCTGGTGGCAGCTTGTATTGATGGCAGTTACATTTAATGTTTTGCTTTTGTGGTTTTCAGTTGAGCAACTAATTTCATTTTGGGTAGTTCCTGCATTTCTTGGAACCTTTCAATTGTTTGTATTTGGGACTTATATCCCTCATAGACGACCACATACTGAAATAATGGGAATTCACCGTGCGAGAACACTGCCACGAAATCATTGGATAGCCATGTTAACCTGTTATTTTTTTGGCTATCATCGTGAACATCATATCCGTCCGACAATTCCATGGTGGAATTTATACTCCGTCAAAGATCCCGGATTCCCAACGACTTAGTTATTATTCTTCATCGACTTGCTTAGCATGTCGGATCAACTTCCAAATAGTGTGATTTGGCATTTAAAAGTTGCTAATAAATTCTTTCAAGTCTTGCACCCTGAAAATAGTGTTTTAAGATTTGATCATAGGTAAAGCCTTTTTCTCCCATTACAGCGGCTCCAATCTGACACAACCCCGAGCCATGGCCCCAACCTGCCCCACGGATAATAAATTTGCCTGGAATACCATCTTCAATCTCTTCGTAATTAACCACAAAGCACGAGCTGTAAAGGTGCGAATCTGAAAGCCATTTTCTTATCTCCAGTTCCTTTCCCACAATCAGTGAATGTTGGTTCCCTACAATTCTGAGTCTGATTATCCGTCCTGATGGCCCTCTTTCCACTGGCTCAAGTCTTAGTATACTTCCAAAGTCAATGCCCGATTTCTTTTTCAGCAGGGAAGATAATTCTTCCTGGGAATATTGGATGGTCCATCTGAAAAAGTCCGAAGTTTTCTGGTCAAATGACGGTAGTACCTGAGATAATATTTTTTCGTCTGTAGTATTACAAAATGCCTTTGGAGAGGAAAGAATCCATTCCCGTGCCAATGGCTCTTGTGTCAGGTTTAGGTTCGGGGATGTTCCAAGCGGTTCTTTGTCGGCAACAGCAACTAAATAGGATTTATGTAAAGGTTCCCAATTGTTTTCAAAATTCTCGGATACTCCGCCACAGCATTTTGAGAATCTTGCGTCACAGATCTCTTGTTGCGATTTCAGAACCTCCCCAATGGTGTCGTCAACGGCTCCTGTTGCCGTGGAAGATATTATTTTTGTGATACCATGATATCTTTGACAGTGGTCGTCAGCACACACATCAAAGCTATGGTGATCTTCCCTGTCGTACCACCTGATATGTTCCAGATCAGTATCAGTTTGTGAATCGAATCCAGAGTGTCTGCCTGCAATCTCCTTTTTCTTGTTAATTTGAGCTATCAACCAACTGCGTGAAATGACCGCATGGGCTTTCAGAAGTTCGACTGAACTGGTCGCACTCATCTCAGAAGAAATGACACTTTTCAGGTAATCTTCGAGATGGATTGTATTGATGACCTGAATGGCATCCTGATCGATAAAAAATCGAATGCCGCCTGTAAAGCGCTGGTCTTCCTTTTGTTCCCAATGAAAGTCGATGCCTATTGTTACATCTTTTAAAACAAAAGAGTTAGTTCTGAATATCGGTAGCAATTTGATTTCTTCCTCTGAAATGGTCAGGAAACTCTGGCCTTGCAAGATCATTTTGCCTTTACGCAATTCAATCGTATAATTGCCTTGTGGAATCATGTTGGTGCCAACACGGTAACCTGTTTCAAGAATGAATTCAATGTGGGTTGATTTCATGATGCCCACATTAAGTATGGGTTGTTTATTCATGTCAGTTTTTTAATTTGTTCTAACAAGTTTCGGAAATCATCATTGCTGATCGATACTTGGCGGTATATGTTGATAAGGTTTTCTTTGGTGATTTTGTAAAAGTCTTCTTCACGGGGGAGTATCATTAAACCAGCCATTTCCACAGCAGCAGGACTAACGAGGATTTTATCGAAATCCTCTGCAAAGTATTCAGATGGCCGACCCACACTTCTCGGGAAAAGCGTAATGTGCCAAACACCTGACTTGTAGTTCGCCAGCATGTTAATCATGGGTTCTTGGCCTGAATTGTGAGGTTTAAGCAGCCATAAGATATCTTTTAGAGTTTGTGCAAGTATTTTCTCCTGGCTTGATCTAATCACAAGCATTTTTCTCAGATAATCACACACGGCATAAATTTTCAGGTCATGATGAGAAAGAATGGCTTCAGCTTTTTCTTCCTGAATGATTGAAAGTTCCTCTTCAATGGGAAGGATATCCCTTATACCTGCCTGAAAATGAAAATGGTCAGGGGCTGATGCTCCGCATTCGGGTCCATTATAGAAAACCGTAAAATCCTGGAGGTCTTTGGAAAGATTCAGGAAGTCGGAAATGTGGTCTTCAATCAATTGCGGAATGTGTCTTAAGGTTGGGATCGTCAACTGATAAGAAAAAATTGGATATGGGTTGCAAAGGATTACAAAATCATTACCATATGGAATACCCGCTTGCTCCATAGGGCGGTTATCTTCACACAGAAAACAGGGGCGTGATTGGATTGCCTGGGCTCCTGTATCGGCTGTTGAAGATTTGATCCGTTCGGGATTGAATTGGCAATCAATTCTGAAATAGTCAAAATTGAAAGTGGTTTTCCTTACCTGTTTCAATAGCCTGTAGTTGTTTGCCGCAAGTTCCCAGTTCGCTTTCTGATGGTTGACAAGTGCCACGGCTAAAACTGATAAAGAATAGGTTTTGCCATATTTCTTTAGGTCATTATGGGTAAGGTAAGTCATATGGTGTGGTTTGAATTTTTGAAACGATATTAATTGTTAAATGTTTGGCCGTTAAGTTTCTTATAATTTAATGATGACTGGTGTGGTCAGGGAACTCTCATTATTTACCCGGTCGAGTGCCGAAACCCTTACTTCATATTCTTTCCTTTTGCCACTTTTCCGGTTAAATTGAACCGCTTTTAGGTGCGTATATTGAACAATGTGGGAGGGATTCCCTGGGTCAAATGTTTTTCCAACCTCATTCAAATAGACTAGATACCTTTCTCCACCTGGTATCGTGGAAGCAGAGTTTCCAGATTGCCATTGCACCTTTCTTCCCGAAACTTTAACCTTTACAGGAGGCGCAGGCGGATTCAATGGAAGCCAAGGCATTGGGGGTATCAGAGCTGGAATTTTATAAATTCTGTTTTTAAGACTATCCTGGAATCCCAACAGGTCTCGTTTAAAATGATTACTGCTGAAATATGCACTTCCCGAAACCTGATTAAATTTCCGCAGCAAATCAACCTGTCCTGGTAATTGCCTTGGCTGATTCCATGCAGCGACAGTCGTTCCTCCTCCCACTTTGTAAGGTGCCTGACCTATATACAAACCTTTGCCGAATGAATTTCTGTTCCACCAACGTACCAATGTTTCGAAATCGGCTGCTGAATGACCAATTTCCCAATAGATCTGTGGTATAACATAGTCAATCCATCCCTCTTTGAGCCATTTTCGTATATCTGCATATAAATCATCATAATTGGTTACGCCAGCCCTGGTATCCGATCCTTCAGGATCTGAAATCCTGTTCCTCCATACACCAAAAGGACTGATGCCAAATTTCACCCATGGTTTGATCGCTTTGATGGTATCGCTAAGGGTTTTGATCATGATGTCAACATTTTCCCTGCGCCAGTGATCCTTGCTCTCGGAATTGAACGCCCTATTGAAGAGTGAAAAAGATTTTTGGTCAGGAAAAGGCTCCTGGGTGGGATATGGATAAAAATAGTCATCGAAATGGATGGCATCGATATCATAACGACTGACCACATCGGTAACAACTTTTACGAAGTGATTACGAGCAGCCGGAATACCTGGATCAAAAAATAACTTGTTGTCATATTTGATTACCCAATCAGGATTTCTGAATGCAATATGGTTCCCGGCAAGCGGTTGTGAAGCGTTGAGAGCCAGGCGGAAAGGATTCATCCATGCATGAAGTTCCATTCCACGTTTGTGGGATTCGTCGATCCAGAATTGAAGAGGGTCGAAAAAAGGTTCAGGCGCTTTTCCAGGAGTTCCTGTCAGATAGCGTGACCATGGTTCCAAATCGGACTGATAGAATGCATCGGCACTTGGTCTTACCTGAAATATGATTGCATTCATGCCCAGATCTTTATTCATGTCGAGGATCTGAAGTGCCTCAGTCTTCATGATTTCAACCGGTAAGCCCGGCTTTGATGGCCAATCAATATTGTTGACTGTCGCAACCCATACGCCACGAAATTCATACTTGGGAGACAATATTTGTGCGTCGATGGCCTTTGTGGCAAAAAGGATTGAAATGATTATGAATACAGATCTGATTTTGGCGGAGAAATACATAGAATTAACAGTTATATTTTCGAAGTAAAAATAGTATAAAAGCTGTCAGGTAGCATTACCTTATCCTATTTTGCCTTGACTGTTGCATATGACCATAACGCAATTAAGCATATCACAATTTAACTCTTGAGTCCCGATTTTTTACCTGATCCAGGATAATCTAGCACATACTTTATTTACTTTGTTCGCCAAAAATCGTCATTGTCAAACATCTCATATTGTTATTAACAGGATTCCAGATGTTGCCTGGCGATTTATGAACATAGTTTTCAATGAAGGGTTTTAATCCAAAACATATTCGTGTGATAGGGTTCGATGCTGATGATACTTTATGGGTCAATGAACCTTATTACAGAAGGACTGAGGAGGAATTTTGCAATTTACTTCAGAAATATGGAGATATACAAGAGATCAATCAATTGCTGTACTCCATTGAAATGAGCAATATGGAGCTTTATGGTTATGGGACCAAAGCTTTTATGCTCTCATTGATCGAAACGGCAGTCAAGATCTCTAATGGTAAAGTGGACGCTATTGATGTATTACGCATTATCGACATGGGTAAAGAGCAAATTGCACTCAAGAATGCATTATTGCCTGATGTTTGGAAAGTGCTGGACACATTATCAGGACATTATAGGCTAATTGTCGCAACGAAAGGAGATTTGCTCGATCAGGAACGGAAACTGAAAAATTCGGGAATTGCAGGTTTTTTTCACCACATCGAGATTATGACTGGAAAAACTGAAGATCATTACCGTAAGCTCCTCAATCATCTGGATATTCCAGCTGATAAATTCTTAATGATTGGTAATTCCCTTATATCTGATGTTATTCCTGTAATCAATTTGGGTGGACATGCCATACATGTTCCTTTTCAGGTAACATGGCAGCATGAAGAAGTTCACGATAATGAATTGTCAGGATACGAATATTTTACAGCCAAGGCTTTAAAAGATATATTGCCGGTTTTAGGATTTTGAGCTATTGAATTCACAACAATCTTTGAAAAAATGTATACTAAAAAGAACCAATTTGAATATAAAAGGCTGATCGAAGGGGTCAGTATGAGGCCTTTGGTTTATGAACAAAAAACCATCCTTTGTGAATTCATTCTTGAAAAGGACGCCAAGTTGCCCCTTCATCAACATCCATATGAACAGACTGGATATCTTATAAGTGGAAAGTTGAGGTTTGAAATTGGAGGAAAATGGTACAACAGTATTCCAGGCGATAGCTGGTGTATTCCCGAGAATGTATTACACCGAGTGGAGGTTTTGGAGGAAGCGCATCTTGTCGAGATCTTTTCACCAATCAGACCGGATTATCTCCCGCAAAACCCGGTAAGTCCGCATTAAATATTACTTTTGAATGTTGAAATACCTGCAGACGGATGCAAAAATTTGAATACGACATTGTTGTTGTAGGCAGCGGTTTGGCTGGGCTTACGGCAGCTTTTTATGCATCACGGTTTGGCACTGTTGCCATAATCACGAAATCAGAATTGGATACCAGTAATTCATGGTTTGCCCAAGGTGGGATCGCTGCCGTAACTGGCGATGATGACTCTCCGGAACTTCATATTCAGGACACCTTGGTTGCCGGAAGGGGACTTTGCGATTATGATGCGGTTGACGTATTGGTCAGGGAAGGCAGCGAAAGAGTCAGGGAACTGATTGACATGGGGATGCCCTTTGACAGGGAAGACGGGCATATTGTGCTTGGACTTGAAGGTGGTCATAGCCGCAGGCGAATATTACATGCCGGAGGAGATGCAACTGGCAAAGAGTTGACAAGGTTTATGCTCAGAAAAGTTCAGGAAAGGGAGAATATACATTCATATGAGTTCACTACTGTGGTTAATCTTTTTAGTCAGGGAAACTGTTATTCCGGAATACAGGCAATAGATTTCCGCAGGAATGAAAATTTCTTTTTCAAATCCAAAGCCGTAATCATGGCTACCGGTGGACTCTCAAGAGTCTATAGCCGATCAACAAATCCACATACCGCCACTGGTGATGGAATTGCAATGGCATTCGACTGCGGTGCTCAATTGTCTGATATTGAATTTATACAATTTCACCCGTCAGCTTTATCTGCCCCCGGGCGTGATGCTTTTTTGATCAGTGAAGCAGTCAGGGGAGAGGGTGCCTGGTTACTCAATAGTAAAGGTGAACGGTTTATGACCAGTATTCATCCTCTGGCAGAATTAGCTCCCAGGGATGTTGTTGCCCATGCCATTTACAACGAGATGCTAAAAAGTGGTACAGATTCGGTTTTCCTTTCATTGAAGCATCTGGATCCAGAATATATTGCCCATAGATTCCTGACTATTAACCAGACACTTAAAGAGTATGGGTATGATATGACCAGGGACCTCTTGCCGGTTGCCCCTGCTGCACACTATATGGTTGGTGGTATAAGGTCTGGACTATATGGGGAAACAAATGTCCATGGTTTGTTTGTGTGTGGGGAAGCTGCATCAACTGGTGTCATGGGTGCTAATCGTCTTGCTTCGAACTCTCTTCTCGAATGCCTTGTTTTTGGTAAACGAGCAAGTGAGCGTGCGGCAGAAATGGCATTAGGCCATTGTTTAGTACCTGATCCTGAACCCATTTACCTTAATTCTGAAACTGACTCATTGTTTTTGGACTATAGAAACGAGATGGCATCCTCAATGATGATCAACATGGGGATTATTCGTTCACGATCAAGAATGGAAAAAGCCGTTGGCCGGTTTATGGAAATTCGGGATTTGTTTGACAATCATCAACAGGATTACAACAGGTTGAAAATTAAAAACATGGCAACTTTGTGCTACCTGATGAGCCGTGCTGCCCTTGTGAGGACCGAAAGCAGGGGCGGGCATATCCGCGAAGATTATCCTGAAGAAGATCCCTCTTTTAGGGTTCATATTATACAGCAGAAAGAAAAGGAACCACTTTTCATTCAAGTGACTGATAGGAAAATTGAATAATTTATGAATCTGGATATAATAGAAAGAAAAGCGGCAGAAACCCTGATTAGCCTGGCACTTGCAGAAGATGTTGGCAGTGGGGATGTTACCACTGATAGTTTGATTCCACCACATGACAGGAGAACCGCTTACATGATTACAAAAGCTGATGGTGTTATTGCAGGTTTGGAAGTGGCGCAGATGGTCTTTTCAAAGCTTGACAGGGATTTAAAATGGTATCCCCAGGTGAATGATGGGGAGATGGTTCCGAAAGGTACAATTATCGTTAGATTCTCCGCCTCATACCGCGCAATACTCACTGGAGAAAGAACAGCATTGAATTTTTTGCAGCGAATGTCTGGAATTGCAAGTGAATCCAGAAGATATGCTGATGCAGTTAAGGGATTTAAAACAAAAATCCTGGACACACGCAAAACGCTTCCGGGATTTCGTCTGCTTGACAAATATGCCGTCAAGGCTGGAGGAGCAAACAATCACCGGATAGGCCTATTCGATATGGTAATGATAAAGGATAACCATATCGCAATTGCGGGAGGTATTGGTCCTGCAGTAAAAACTGTAAGAAATGCCATCGGACATTCATTGAAGGTAGAGGTTGAAACCACTACTTTGGATGAAGTGATTGAAGCATTAGAAGCTGGAGCCGATATCATCATGCTCGATAACATGGATAATGATACAATGACTCAGGCTGTTCAAATGATTCAGGGTAAAGCTGAAACTGAAGCTTCCGGTAATATGAGTTTATCACGATTGCAAGAGGTGGCTGCAACAGGTGTTGATTATATCTCAGTTGGCGCGCTTACACATTCCGTTCAGGCACTCGACATAAGCCAGCGGATCGAAAGTTAATTATGAATTTAATCATCGACATAGGGAACACCCTTACCAAAATTTACCTATTCGATGGTGGTGAGGTTGTTGATTCGTTTCAAATAGATAAAGAAATTGTTCCATTTCTGGAGGTGCTTATACGAGAAAATAATTCACTTTGTCAGGCTATTATTTCTTCAACACGTGATTATGAGCCAGAATTGGGCAAAGTGCTTAATCTTTTGCCAAATGGTTGGTCTGAACTGACTTCAAAGACTGCTTTGCCGATAATAAACAATTATAAAACCCCTGAAACATTGGGAAAAGATCGTTTAGCGGCCGTTGTTGGGGCCAAAACATTGTTGCCCAGGAGGAACATATTGGTAATAGATGCCGGTACCGCTGTGACATATGATATTCTGAATGAGAATGGAGAGTATGCTGGTGGTAGCATATCACCCGGATTACAAATGCGCTACAGGGCATTACACCAATTTACCGGAAGGCTGCCATTATTGGAGCCACGTGATCTGTACAAGTTTCCTGGCGATTGCACCGAAGATGCTATAATTTCGGGAGTTCAACAGGGAATGTTGTTTGAAATTGATGCCTATATAGCTCATTTTAAGAAAAATTATAAAAATTTGGAAGTCATTTTTACAGGTGGTGACGCCAATTTCTTTGATAGCAAATTAAAAAATTCTTTCTTTGTATGCTCAAATTTAGTTGCTTTTGGATTAAACAGGATATTAGAATATAATGCAAAAAAATATTAGTGCGTTTATTGTAGCCGGTTTGGTATTGTTACCGGCTTTATTGTTTGCACAATTTAACAATAATACAACTTCCCCATTTTCAAGATACGGCATGGGTGATTTGCACGATCATACCCATGGTCGTACAAGTGCCATGGGAGGCGCCACTTTGGGAAGTCGTAATTCACAGCAAATCAATTATTCAAATCCTGCTTCTTATACTTCAACCGATTCTCTTGCTTTTTTGTTTGAGTTTGGATTTAACGGAAGATTTTCATCTTACAAGAATGATTTGAACAGTTTTACTGCCAATGATATAAATTTCAGGTATTTCTCTCTTAGTTTTCCTGTCTCGAACAGAGTCAGCACTGCATTGGGGCTTACACCATATTCTGATGTCGGTTACGATCTTCAGGTAAATCAAAACCTTGATTATGCTGGGCAGGTCCAGCATATGTATTTTGGAGAAGGTTCTTTAAGTCGTGCATTTTGGGGTCTCGCGGTTGAGCCGGTCAAGAATGTTTCAGTAGGTGCCAATCTTTTTTATTTTTTTGGTAACCTCACGAGAAATGCAAGTATTACTTTTCCGGAAAACTCTTACATGTATACTATACAGAAGAACAATTCCCTTAGGCTTCGGGATTTCGGAATGAATTTCGGTATCCAGGCCACAATTCCCTTCAAGGATAACCAATCACTCATTGTTGGTGCAACTGTTGAAACCGAACAAAAATTTACAGGTTTCAATTCGGATATATCTTATAAAACTTTGGTATTGTATGATTCTTCCGGGAATCCCATTGGAGACAGTGATACACTTACCTATAAAGCAGAAGTTAAAGACAGAATTGTTATGCCATTAGTTTATGGCGTTGGGTTTTCCTACGTTAAAAAGGATAAGCTTGAGATCAATGCTGATTACCATTTTCACCAATGGTCTAAGGCCACCGCATTTGGAGAACCTTTTCAGTATATTACCGACAGGCAGGTTCTTGCTCTGGGAGGAGAGTACATTCCTGACCGTTACTCTATCAGAAGTTATATGTCCAGAATTGCTTATAGAGCCGGGTTGTCTTACGAGAATTCTTATCTCATGGTTAATAATCAGCAAGTTAAGGATTTTGGCATAAGTTTTGGAGTAGGATTACCGGTATATCGTTCTAATTCGACTGTAAATATTTCTGCAGAGATAGGAAGAAGAGGAAGTACTGAGAAGAACCTACTGCGAGAGAATTATATGAAGCTCAATTTCAGTGTCAATTTGTACGACCTCTGGTTTATAAAAAGAAGATTTGATTAATTTGCAAAAACCAATATTGTTATGAGAACATTTGCGCATAAGTCCATTGTGTTCGCCTTGATTTTAATGGGCATGGTATTGTCTTCCAGTGCCCAAAGAGTAATCAAGGGGATTGTATACCGGGAAGGTAAACCCGCAGCCGGCGTGACTGTCGAGATCCATCGTGGATCTCAGCCTGCTTATACCAGCTTTGACGGAGTATATGAAGTTCAGGGAGACGACAAATCCAAATGGATAAAATTTACTTTCATTGATGAATCGAAAAGGGTAGATCTGCCTGCAGAAATTGCCACATACGACTTTTTATTTGATGGTGTCGAACCTGAAGGTGGCACTAGTGGTCCGGGTGGAGTTAATCTTAAGTCAGCCCAAGATTTGGTTGCGGCAAATGATCTCGACTTCATGAATAACCTCTCCATGTATAATGAATTTTATAAGCAGGGTGATTATAAATCTACCTTGGGCCCTTGGAGAGTGCTGTACGATAAGTATCCAAAGTCAACTCTGAATATTTATATCCATGGTATCCAGATGTATGAGGATTTCCTTGATAAAGCTAAAACAAGACAGGAAAAGGAAGCTGCCCTTGACTCATTGATGAACATTTATGATCAGAGGATCAAATATTTTGACCAGAAGGGTTATGTGTTAGGCCGTAAAGGAACTGCATGGTTGAAATACCATTTGCCACCGGCTGAAGACCTGACCGAAGACCAGGTAATCGAAATATATCGAAAAGGATATGATATGTTGGATGTTTCCATCAAGGAACAGGGTGTAGAAACCGAGATTCCGGTATTGGTCTTGTTGATGCAGACTTCTCGTTCGCTTTTCAGCATGGGCAAACTTGACAAAGAAACTGTAGTGAAGAATTATGAGTTGACAACCGATGTCCTTAACAAAAAGGAAGCTAAAAATGCTGAAGAACCTGGTCTTGCCGATGCCCGGACAGCCATCGAATCTATTTTTGGTGCCTCTGGAGCTGCAGATTGTGAAGCCCTGACCAATATTTATACTGCACAGTATGATCAGAAAAAAGACGATATTGATTTCTTGAAAACAATGCTAAGGCGGCTTGCACGCGCTGGTTGTGACAATAGTGATCTGTTCTTCAAGGCATCAGAACATATGTATCAGCTTGAACCATCGGCTGAAGCAGCTTTCAACATGGCTCGTATGTTCGTTAAAACCGAAGATACTGATCGTGCAAAACAGTATTACAAACAGGCCATGGAACAGGAAACTGACCAGAGTCTTTTGGAAAATTACTATTATGAATTTGCATTATTCACCTTTGCGACTGACAATAACCTTGTCGAAGCAAGAAATTATGCCAGAAAAGCTTTGGCAATCAATCCTAATAATTGTAAAGCCAATATGCTGATTGGTGATCTTTATGTGGCCGGTAGCCGTAACTTCAGTGATGACAATTTTGAAAGGAGTACGGTATTTTGGCTGGCAGTTGATTATTTCAATAAGGCAAGGTCAGGTGAAGATTGTATGGCTGAAGCTACACAGAAGATGAATACATACAGGGGATATTTCCCGAATAAGGAAACCGCTTTCTTTATGAGCCTGAAAGAAGGTGACAGTTATACTGTAAAAGGATGGATTAATGAAACCACGAGAGTGCGTTTTTAACGGATTTAAATCTTTCAATCGAATGATATTTATTGCAGCCCTGCTTGTTGGGGCTGCAATGCTTTTTTCTGGCTGTGCCAATGATATCGAAAAAATAAAGGCATTTAGTTCACCGGAGACACTCCCTGTCATATATGCCGAGAACTACGAAACTACCTTTACCGACTCGGGCATCGTTCGGTTTTTTCTTAAGACACCACTTTTGATGCAATTCGATAATGAAGGTAAAAGTTTTCGTGAGTTTCCCCAAGGTTTGGAATTAACCCGATTCGACGAACACAGGCGTATCGTTTCACGTATAACGGCGAGATATGCCAAACAATTTGAGAAGGAGAACAAGTGGGAAGCAAAAAATGATGTGGTCGCAGTCAACCTCGCAGGCGACACCTTGAAAACAGACCATTTGATTTGGGATGAAAAACAGGGCAAAATATACTCTGATTTGTTTGTTAAGATCATCAGGCCTGACCAGATTATTACCGGAATTGGTTTTGAATCTGATTTGACGATGGAAAACTGGAAGATAAAAAATCCACGAGGTACCATTTATGTTGAAATGAATGATAGTCCAACTATGGGCTTTGATTCTCTTTCAGTCCAGCCTCAAGAAAATCTAAGACCCGTTGATATTGGACCTAATTAGAAGCCAATGTTATTGTTGATTATTCTTTTAACAATTCTTATTTCTGCCTTCTTTTCGGGGATGGAGATTGCATATGTGTCTGCCAATAAATTAAGGCTTGAGCTGGATAAGCAGTCCTCACCTCTGAATTCCGGAGTTCTAAAGATGGTAACCCGTAAATCTGGCCAGTTTATTGCAACCATGTTGGTTGGGAATAATATTGCATTGGTAATTTATGGTATTGCCTTTTCCAAACTATTGGAGCCTGTCCTTTATGATTATCTTCATACAGATTCGGCGGTTCTCCTGGTTCAGACTTTGGTTTCTACATTGGTGATTTTGCTGTTTGGCGAATTCCTTCCAAAGACATTATTCAGGCTGTTCCCAAATGCTTTGTTAAGAGTATTTAGTCTACCTTTGGGACTTTTCTATATTTTGTTTTATCCTTTAACCCGAATGATCACGACGGTTATCCATTTACTGTTGAGACGATTTTTAAAATCAACAGGCAATGGTGAGGCTGAGAACAGGGTTTTTAGTCGTGTTGATTTAGATCATTTCGTGAAAGATTCGGAAAATCAGCAATCCAATGAAAATAAGGAGGTAGAAAAGGAGGTTAAACTTTTTAGGAATGCACTGGATTTTTCAAAAGTCAAGCTTCGAGAAATCATGGTGCCCCGAAATGAGATTACAATGTTGGATGTCAACATCGACATCGAAACCCTAAGACAGAAGTTTGTGGATACAGGTTATTCCAGAATTCTGATTTACGAAGATAATATCGATAACATAATTGGATATGTGCATTCCTCTGCCATTTTCCAGAAGGCCAAAAGCGTCAGGCCTTTTCTGAAGAATGTTTTAATAGTTCCTGAAACGATGGCTGCCAACAAGCTGTTTAGCAGGTTTATCCGCGACCATAGAAGCATCGCATTAGTTGTTGATGAGTTTGGTGGTACAGCAGGGCTTGTCACAAGTGAAGACATTCTGGAAGAGATTTTTGGAGAAATTGAAGATGAACACGATATAGCTGCCTTCATTGAGAAGAAAATCAACGAAAGGGAATTTGTCTTTTCAGGCAGGTTTGATATTGATCTGATAAATGAGAAATATCAAATAAATATCCCTGAGTCAGAAGAATATGAAACGCTAGCCGGCTTTATACTGTTTCATCATGAAAGCATCCCTAAAGTCAATATGACAATAACAATCGGACGTTTCAACTTTAAGATTTTAAAGGCTTCTCATACAAAAATCGAGTTAGTATACCTTACCATAGCCGATGATTGAAGAAATACGTCCTCATAAGCTCTTTTAATGCTCTACTGCCCGCGTAATCTCTACCCGTAGGTAAAAACGTTTTGTGTCACAAGGACAACTGAAGTCAAAAAAATGGTATTGATTCAGGTATGAACCTGAAAATTATTATCTTCGTGCCTGAATTTTTGAAACCATATTTGCATATAAAATAATCGTTTATCAATGGCAACTTTACAGAAAATCAGAACCCAGGGTGGGTTGCTTGTGGCTATAGTTATAGGTCTTGCATTGGTCGCATTCATTCTTGGCGACCTCTTTCAATCAGGATCATCCCTCTTTACCCGAGGTAGGCTTGAGGTGGGATCTATTAAAGGAGAAAGCGTTCAGTATCCTGATTTCATGACCAAGGCTGAACAACTGGCAGAAATATACAGGTCAAATACTGGTCAAACCCAGCTTAATGAAGATGAATGGGTCCAGGTTCGTGAACAGACATGGGAAAATTTAATCCGTGAAAAGGTCATGGGGGATGTTTACGATGAAGTTGGCATAGCTGTTTCTTCGGATGAGATGTTCGATATGGTTCAAGGAAATAATATTCATCCTATTGTTCAGCAGATTTTTACAGATCCCAACACAGGAATCTTTGACCGCGGCATGGTGGTTAATTTCCTTAAGAATCTTGAAATGGGGGTATCACCTGAACAAAAGAACTATTGGTTATACCTGGAGCAACAAATTCTCTCAGAACGCCTCCAGACCAAATATAATAACCTCATTGGAAAGGCTCTTTATGTCACCAGCCATGAGGCACAACAAAGCGTGGAGCAAAGAAGTCGCAATTTCAACTTCGAATATATTGTTCTGAACTATTCTACTGTGCCAGACAGTACCGTTAAGATTGCAGAAAGTGATTTAAAAGCCTATTATGAGGCCAATAAGAATGAATTTAAGGTTGAAAAAACGAGGGAAATTGAATACATTACTTTCCCGGTGAAACCTTCACAGGCTGACTATGCCGCTGCTGAACGTTGGATAAATGAAATTCAGGATGATTTTAAAAATGCCACAGATAATGTTCAGTTTGTCAATTCAAATTCAGACGTAATTTACCTTGATGTCTGGTACAAAAAGGAAAATGTTCCGACGAATCTCTCTTCATGGATTTTTGATGAAGGTGCGGTGGTTGGAGATGTTTTTGGACCATATTTTGAAAATGAATCTTATAAATTGGCCAAGCTTCATGCATCTTCAATGATGCCTGATTCGGTCGAGGCCCGTCATATCCTGCTTCGTGCAACCAATGCCCAGGAGGCAGTAGCTGCCCAAGCACTGGCTGACAGCATCAAAGGACTTATTGAAAGTGGCAGTGATTTCGCTACACTGGCTCGTCAATATTCTACAGATACAGGTTCAGCTATTACTGGTGGCGATTTGGGTTGGTTTGGTCGTGGTATGATGGTAAAACCCTTTGAAGATGCAGCTTTTAACAATAATGTCGGACAAGTGACAATTGTTCCTTCTCAATTTGGACTTCACATTGTTCAAACCACCCGTAAGGGGGCCTTAACGCCTCAGGTGCAAGTCGCTGTACTCGAAAGGATCGTTACCCCCAGTACTCAAACCAATCAGGCTGTCTATGCTGTTGCCAGTAAATTTGTCAGCGAAAACACTAATCGTGAGAAATTTAATGCGGCTGCCGAGGCTCAAGGTCTTGAGAAAAAAGTTGCAGTCGTTCGTGAAAATGACAGGCAGATTCCTGGCCTTGAAAGTCCACGTCCGTTAATCAGAGCTGCCTTTGATGCCGACGTAAATTCCATTTTGAAAAATACAGATGGTTCACCTATTTTTGAGTTTGGTGAAAACTTTATTGTTGGTACACTCACCAAAGAAACTGAAGAAGGTGTTGCACCTTTTGAAACAGTTAGGGTACGTGTTGAACTTGCCGTTGAAAGAGAAAAGAAAGCCGCATATTTGGCTGACCGTATTAGTAAAGCCTCCGATGGAAAATCGGATATGTATGCCATTGCTACGGACTTGAATTCAAGCGTAAATGTGGCTTCAAATATTAACTTCAATTCGGTTACTGTGCCCGGTGTTGGTTCTGAACCTGCTCTGATTGGTACTGTGTCTGCGTTGGACAATGGAGCGATGTCAAAACCGTTTAAAGGTAATACTGGCGTATTTATCGCAAAGGTTAACACAGTCGAGGAAAGTGGTTCAGAAGATATAGATGCCGAAAAATCAAGGTTGGTGCAATCATTAGGTTTCCGGGCCTCATATCAGGCTTATGAAGCACATCGTGAGGCGGTGGAAATTGAAGATAACAGGAGTAAGTTCTTTTAGACTACCTGGTGATATCGATAAAAGGAAGGGCTTTCTCTGCAATGAGAAAGCCTTTCTTGCATTTTATCCCATCCTGTAAGTATCAAAAATTTAATTTTCCCTGAATTCTTTAAGGATTTCATAAATGAGTTTAACACTTGAAATTCTTCAATCATGAGTTTTGACTCATTCGACCTTGAAAATAATGCCTGGCTGAAACTGTCAACCAGGCATTTCTGTAAATGAAAAATGGCTATGCAAAGCCAGATAAATTTTCAAATGTGTTATGCAACGATTTGGAATACGTTGATTTGTGGTGTAATTCCCAATGAAATGAACTTCTAGCCAAATCAAATTTGATTCAGCAATCCTTTTACCTTGTCGGCAATATCCCTTCCATCGGCTTTTCCGGCAAGCTGTCGGGAAGCTTCATTCATTACTTTTCCCATGTCTTTGATTGAGGTAGCTCCGGTATTTTGAATGATTACCTTGATGGCTTCAATAAGCTCTTGGGGAGTCATGGGTTGTGGAAGATATATTTCAAGGGCTTGCACCTGAGCCATTTCCTGGGCAAATAAATCCTCTCTGTTTTGTTTCTGATATATTTCAGCCGAATCTTTCCCTTGTTTTACAAGTTTCTGAATCAACTTTAATGATTCACTGTCAGTAAGTTCACTTCCTGCGCCCTTTGCGGCTTTTTCTTCAAGCATCACTTTTTTTAGGTTTCTTAGGGCCTCCAGGCGATCCTTTTCCCGTGCCTTCATGGCTGCTTTTATATCTTCTGAAATTTGATCAAACAGGCTCATAAATACTATTTTAATCGATATTTTTATGTAGGTAGGGATTATTTTCCCTAAAAACTATTTTTTTTGTTGGGTCAGCTGATACCGTGTACTTTGAAACCTCTGAGGGTTTTAAGTTCCCTTTCTGATTTGCTGCCATTTGCTTTCTTACATAGGCTGGAATTTTTTCCAGTTTTTCAACGTCATCCTCACTCATGTCTGCATAATCAATTTGTAGAGTGGGCCTTGTATTTTCGGGTTCACTCTTTTTGGGTTTGTCATATAAAGACTCCCATGCGGCATCAATTTGTTCATGCTGATTTACTGGAAATTCATAAGTGCGGGTCTGAGATTCAGACTGAGATACAACAGGATTATTCTGCCTGGTGTTTTTTTGGAGTTTAGCAAGCTCTTCCTGTTTTACGTCAAGTTCAAATCTTTCTTTTTCCTTCTTCTTTGCGCTGAGGATTTCAGGAATGCTGCTTGTGCTAAATCCAGTGGCAATTACTGTTACGGAAATTTTGTTTTCCAATGATTCATCAATGCCGTTACCCCAGATCAGGTCGGCTTCATAACCTGCCATGTTCTGAATGAAATCTGTTATTTGTCCGATTTCGTCCATGGTTACTTCAGTGGTCCCTGATGTAACATTCAGTAATATGTTTTTAGCACCCTTGATGTAATTGTTGTTTAAGAGAGGGGAATTCAACGCTTGTTCTACCGCATTGATTGCCCGGTTCTCTCCATCAGACAAACCTGTACCCATTACTGCCACTCCACTATTACGCATAACCGTTTCGACATCGGCAAAGTCGACGTTTACATATCCGGGAACTGTAATTATTTCTGCTATTCCTTTTGCTGCCGTTGCCAAAACATCATCAGCGCGGGCAAATGCTTCTGAAATCGGAAAGTCACCATACATTTCACGAATTCTCTCATTATTGATCACTAAAAGTGAATCGACGTATTGTTCCATTTCCTGGATTCCGTCGATTGCCTGTTTAATTCTGCGTTTGCCCTCATTTCTAAAGGGAATGGTGACGATTCCGATGGTAAGGTAGCCCAAGTCACGACATACTGACGCGATCACAGGTGCACCACCTGTTCCGGTTCCTCCACCCATGCCTGCGGTGATAAATACCATTTTGGTGTTTTGCTGTAGTGCTTTGGTAACATCATCAATATTTTCAGTAGCTGCCTGACGACCGATTTCCGGTTTGTTACCGGCGCCTCTTCCTTCTGTAAGTGAAGACCCCAGATGTACCTTCACCGGGATCGGGCTATTATTGAGTGCTTGGGAGTCGGTATTGCATATTATGAAATCAACATCCCTGATACCCAACTTGTACATATGGTTAACAGCATTTCCTCCGCCTCCGCCAACACCTACTACTTTGATAATGGATCCGGGTTTTTTCTCAAACTTGAAGGTTACCATGTCTTCTGTCATCTTGTTAAATTTTCACGATTAAAACTTACATATTTTGATCATCATCCTCAAAGAATTTTGAAAACCTTCTGACAAACCAGTTGTCAATGTTCCCATCAGAATCATCGGATGTCTCTTTGGTTTTCACTGGTTTCTTCTTTCGTGGTTGTGGTTTAGGCTCTTCCACTTTTTTGGTTTGTTTTATTGTTGGCTCTCTCGGGCCCGGTTCTGCAGTTTCCAGGTCAAATTCAAGAAGCATTGGTTCTTCTTCAAATAAGGTGGGGGGTTGTTCTGTTACTTCCTCTACTGGCTCAGGCTCATTGTTTAATGTAAATGCTTCCACTTTTTTTTCTTCCCTGTCAAGGTATCCTGATGCATTCTTGAATCCAGTACAAAGAATTGTAACACTAATTTGGTTCCCAATAGATTCATCGTAGCCGTTACCCCAGATGATATCAGCCTCCTGGCCTGCTTCCATCTGGAGATATTCAATGATTTCACCGATTTCCCCAATGGTGATTTCTTCGGACCCTGAAATGATATTGAGAAGAATATTTTTTGTGCCTTTAATTTCCTGGTTGTCGAGCAGTGGAGACTGTAGGGCCAGTTTTACGGCATCCATGGCGCGATTCTCGCCTGAAGCTATACCGGTACCCATAATAAAGACTTTGCTGTCATGCATTACTGTATAAACATCTGCAAAGTCTATATTGATGTTCCCATGTAAGGTAATGATTTCAGCTACACCCTTCACAGCAGTCATCACGACATTGTCGGCCAATTTGAATGCCTTCCTTGCAGGCAGTTCTCCATAGATGCTATGAAGCCTCTGGTTGCTGACAATAAGCATACTGTCAACATGTTCACTCAGTTTTTTGATTCCTTCCAACGCCTGGTTATGTCGTTTGTGGCCTTCTGCGGGTGAGGGAATCGTTACAACGGCTATTGTGAGGATATCAAGTTCCCTGGCCAATTTGGCTATGATTGGCGCCGCTCCTGTTCCTGTCCCACCTCCCATGCCAGCTGTAATAAACAACATTTTGGTATTGTCTTCCAGAACTCTTTGGATGTCAGTATAATTCTCAAGAGCTGCTTCTTCTCCCATTTCAGGTCGGTTCCCTGCACCCCTTCCTTCAGTTAGTGTTACGCCTAATTGAATTTTTGTGGGTACCGGGCTGTTTTCAAGTGCCTGTCCATCGGTATTGCACACCACATAATCGACATCGGTTATACCTTCCTCAAACATGTGATTTACCGCATTGCAGCCACCGCCTCCAACACCAACAACCTTGATTATTGAAGAGGACGGTTTGGAAAAATTGAAATGAATAAGATCGTCAGCCATGGGATGAATTTTTAAGATTGCATATTTCCATCATCATCATTGAACATCAGGCTGATCTGTTGGGAGAACTTTTCACTTATAGAACTTAGGAAGCCTTTATTTCCAGATTGAACTTTCTCTGGTCTGGCTATTTTCCTGGCCGGTGATCCGTTTCGCAACGAAAGTTTGATCAGTCCGAGGGCTGTAATATAATCATTTTTATTAAAGCCTGCATTGGTCAGAAGCTTCATTTCTGACGTGGCGAGCCTGGCATCCAGACCTGTACGAAATTTCAGGATCTGAAGGATGTTTTTCAATTGGGCCGTTCCTCCAGTGAGAATGATACCCTGATTGATTTGCTGGGTCATGCCCGATTTTTCGATCTGGAACATGATGCTGTCGATAATTTCCTCTAAGCGTGCCTGTATAATATAAGCCAGATTTTTGAACGAGATTTCCTTTGATTCCCATCCATTTCCTCCGGCAATGGTTACAACCTTGTCCTCATCGGCAAAATCTCCCAGGGCTTGTCCATATTGGATTTTTAATTGTTCTGCAAATCTTGCCAATATACCACAACCCTCACGGATATCATTTGTGATCACATCCCCGGCAAAAGGGATGACGGCTGTGTGTGCCAGCTGATTATTGATGTATACGGACATTTTGGTTGTTCCAGAACCAATGTCCACGATTGCGACTCCAGCTTCTTTTTCATCTTCATTGGCGACCGCTTCTGCTGTGGCCAGGGTTGAAATAAAGAACCTACCAACTTGGACATTGATTTTTGAAAACGCCATTTCAACGTTATCCTTATAGGTTTTTGGCCCGGTTATAAGTTTATATCGTGAATGGACCTTTCGACCTGCATGGCCGATCGGATTGCTAATGTTAGGTTCATCATCGATCGTATAGGTTTGTGGAATGATATGATAGATCCGGTTACCGGGCTCAACGGGCATATTTTTTGCTTCGTTGAAAAGATAATCGATATCCTGTTGCGACACAATTCCGGTTCCACTGGTATATCGGATTCCTTCAAATGTCATGGTTTGTATGGCCTGCCCGGCCATCGATACATCCACTACCCTGATTTCAATACCAGCTTGCTCCTCGAGTTTTTCAATCAGGGACCGAAGTGTAGCTGAAAATTCTTCAATGTTAAGCACAACTCCTCTTTTTATCCCTTTGGATGGAACAATTGCATGACCCAAAATTTCAATTTTGTTATTCTCAGAGATTGATCCTGCCAATCCCCTGGTCTTGGTTGAGCCGATGTCGATAACGACGGCAATGTCATTTTTTGAAATCATACTAATCCCGTTTTTTACCAATAATCTGGTTATTGTATTTCAAATTTATTCTTACGTATTTATCCCAATTGCTATCCGCAATTACCTGATCATAAAAGGCCATGAGATTTCTGAATTTTTGCCTGTAATTTTCTGAAGTGCCGAATTCTATGATTTGGTCACCTACTAATGGAGTCATCAGAAGTTCTTCATTCCCGTTCACATGTATCTGCTTGATTTGTGCACTCCAGAATCCTTCGGAAACAATGTGTTTTACTAATGGAAGCAGTTGCTCTCTGGCGAATTCCTCTCTTACATTTCCGGTTATGACCAACACTTTCACCGACGAAACCTGGTTTGCAGGAAATGCATGGCCGTTTTCATCCATATAGAAATTCCCATTTGACGACATAACCCTCATCAATGGTATTCTATGTTTGATTTTCACTGTCAGAATACCCTTATAGTCGGAAGTATCTCTAGCGACCATTTTATAAACTGAAGCTTTGAGAACAGTGCTGTTTTTTTCAATTTCTTTTTCCAATTCTTCTGAATTAATCTCATTCAGCATTTTCCCTTTCATGTTTTTGTCAACTGAATTTACAATCCTAAGGATTTGCTGCCTTGAAAGTTTTACCGGATCATCTTCGTCGGTTTTCAGTTCGATTTCGGAACAGGTGACATCTGAAATTTCAGAATGTGAGAAAGCAAGAGTCACTCCAATCGCTACGATCAGGATTAGCCATCCGGTAAAATGCAAAAATTTCTTAAGCTTCCTCTTCATGTTTAATCGTCTCAATAATTTCGTCCGACAACAGTTCAATATCACCGGCACCCATGGTAAGCAATACCTCGGTTCGGTTTTCTTTTAAGAATCTTGTAATCTCAGATTTTTCCATTAGAAAATGGTCTGCTTTCTGGATCTTGCTTGCCAGAAGTGCTGAAGACACGCCCTCGATAGGTTGTTCTCGGGCCGGATATACCGGTAAGATTATGGCAATGTCCAGAAGATCAAGGCTCGTGGCAAAGTCATCAGCCAGATCCCTAGTCCTGGAATAGAGGTGAGGCTGGAAAATGCCAGTGATTTTTCGTCCGGGGTATAACTTCCTTACCGAATTTATAAAAGCCTTCAATTCTTCAGGATGATGTGCATAATCATCAATATAAACCGATTCTTTACCAATGTACCTAATGTCAAATCTTCGTTTAACCCCAAGATAGGATTCAATTCCTAAGCTAATTTCACGTAATCCGGTTCCGGCCAGCCAAGAAGCAGCTCCTGCTGCGACAGCATTTTCCACGTTTAGCAATCCTGGATACTGCATTGTAATCTCCGATGTCGTTCCTGACGGTGTTTGTAGTTGAAATGAGTAACAGCGGGTTGATTCATCCAATTTCAGATTCTCGGTTTTGAAATCAGATGGGCCGGTCAATGAATAGGTATAGGTTTTCACTCCTTCCGACTTAACCTTATCCCTGACTTTTTCATTTAATAGTAAAATCCCTCCAGGACGTATTTTCCCCACAAATTCATTGAAAGAAAGAATAATCTCTTCGACATTTGAATAAATATCCAAATGGTCGGCATCAATTGAAGTAATGACAGCTATGTCAGGAGAGAGTTGTAAGAAGGAGCGGTCAAACTCATCTGCCTCGGTAATCATCCAATTACTTTCTTTGTCAGGAAGTACAAGGTTTGAATGAAAGTTCTTGGATATTCCACCCAATATGGCTCCACATTTTTCAGGCCTGTTATTCATAATGGTCGCAGCCATGGTTGATACAGTTGTTTTGCCATGAGTGCCTGAAACTGCCATACATTGAAATTGACTACATAGTAATCCAAGAACACTAGCCCTTTTTACGATAAGGTATTTATTTTGCTTTAGCCATTTCAGTTCTTCATGGTCAGAAGGGACTGCCGGAGTGTATACGACAAGAGTCTGTTCTGGCTCAGAAATAAGTGTACTGACCTCAGATCCCAAATCGTCGTAATGTACATGAATGCCTTCTTCCACAAGTTGTCGGGTGATATTAGTCGCTGTACGGTCATAACCGGCTACCCTCAATCCCTGGTGATTAAAGAGTCGGGCCAAAGCGCTCATTCCGATACCGCCGATACCCACAAAATAGACTGTATTTATATCCTTAGACAAAATCATCCCTGTATTATTTTCAAAGCTTCATCAACTATTGTTCGGGTAGCATGAGGGCGAGCCAATGCCTTTATATTCTCCGACATCTGAACTCTCAAAGTATAATTATTTAATAGGTTTTCTGTTTCTAAAAGCAACATATCATTGATTTCATTATCCCTAACCAGAATGGCTGCATTCTTTTCAACCAAAGACATGGCATTTTTTGTTTGATGATCCTCTGCGACATTTGGTGAAGGAACCAGTATAACCGGTTTTGCGGCAATACATAATTCACTTATGGTACCTGCTCCTGCTCTTGAAATGACCACGTCGCAGGCTGCATATGCTATTTCCATCTGATTAAGGAACTGATGGATCTGCATGTTCTTCGGCTTGTTCTCCCTGGTTTTCTCCAACATCTCCTCATAGTAATATGAACCGGTCTGCCATATAAAGTATGCATCAGCCATTCTGATTTTTTCAATATTTTGAAGTATTGCGTTGTTGATTGAACGTGCTCCCAAACTGCCACCCGTAATCAGAACAACTTTGGCATTTTGAGGAATTCCGAAAGACATCTTTGCCTCATATGATGTTGTATTTACATCGAGTAAAGCTTGTCTTACAGGATTACCGGTAAGTACAATCTTCTCTGATGGGAAAAAACGGTCCATTCCTTCATAAGCGACGCAAATTCGGTTCGCTTTCTTTCCCAAAAGCTTATTGGTCACACCAGCATAGGAATTCTGTTCCTGTATAAGTGCAGGTATACCCGCTGAAATGGCTGCACGAAGTAACGGCCCACTTGCATATCCTCCAACACCAATAGCAAGGTCAGGATTAAATTCCCGAACCAGCTTTCTGGCCTTGAACATGCTTTGTAAGAGATGGATGAGGAATTTCAGTAACTGCAAACCTGGTTTACGGGGCATACCGAGAACTGGAAGTCCTACAATCCGGAAACCGGCAGCCGGAACTTTTTCCATTTCCATTCTGCCGGTTGCACCCACGAATAATATGTCACAATCAGGAAAGCGTCTTTTCAGTTCCCCGGCTATTGACAGCGCGGGGAAAATATGACCGCCTGTCCCTCCACCACTTATGATCACTTTCATATTTTTCATTTTATTTCATTTCCTGATCTTCGTCGGGTATAACTACTTGAACGGCAGGTGCCTCCACTTTTTTATCCTTTTGATTCTGATAACTGACACTTAGGATGCATCCAAATGCGATAGATGTAAAGAGTAGGGAGGTTCCACCCATGCTTACCCAGGGAAGTGGTTGTCCGGTAACCGGCATTACTCCCGTGGAAACGCCTATATTAATCATGGCTTGATAAACAAGCATCAAGGTTAGCCCTGTAACCAAAAATGCAGGGAAGGTTCGATTGGTTCTTCTAACGATGGTTATTCCCCTGAAAAAAAGCACCAGATAAAGGAATAGGACGGCGATTCCTCCTGCTAACCCGTATTCTTCAATGATTATGGCATAGATAAAATCATTATAGGCAGCAGCCATATAATTGGCAACATCTGAATTACCAGGTCCTTTACCAATCCAGCCTCCTTCATATATAGCCAGTTTGGCATAGTCAGCCTGAGTAATTCCTTTTTCTTCGGCAGGATCACCATGTAAAAACCGCTCGATCCTGCCCTGTGCTGTCGAAAAGCGGGATGGGAGCTTGTCCAGTTTATCCCCAGAGAAATAAATCAATACAAGGAATCCTACACCTGCAGCAACAACGATTAGGAGGTAGTGAATGGGAACCCGACCCACAAACATCATCGACATGATGGTTAGAAAAAGCAAGGCTGCGGTTGAGAAATTTGAAAGGGCAATCATTCCACATACAATTGCTGAGAAAATCATGATTTTCCAAAAAACTCTTTTAAGACCTTCTTTTGAATTTTGCTCTATTCCCAACATTTTGGCGACAAACATGACCAACCCCAGCTTCGCAATTTCTGCCGGTTGAAACGAAATAAACCCAAGGTTAAGGGTACGTCCAGTAGAATCTCCTGCCATTCCTGTCATTTTCATGGCAATGGCTATACCAAGAAACATGATGCTGACAAGAACTAACACCCTTGAAATGATGGAATAAAATTTAACGGGAATCACGTTAACCATTAGAAGGATCAGCCCGAATCCCAATCCGAGAAATACTACCTGTCTGACAAGAAAAAACAGCGTGTTGCCACCGGCCTGACGGAATGCCAAAGCGCCTGTGGCACTGTATACGATAAGAACCGAAAGCAGAGACAGTAAAAGCAAAACTGTCCAGATAATCCTATCGCCCCTGATCAGATTTTTTAATTGCAGGTTCTCCATATTTTTTTATTATCAAAGATTCCTTACCTCCAGCTTGAACTGGTGACCTCTGTCTTCGTAATTTTCAAACAAGTCGAAGCTTGCACAGGCTGGTGAAAGAAGAACTATGTCCCCGTTTCTGGCCAGATAATATGCCGATTTTACCGCTTCGGCCATGCTTTGAGTGTCAATAATATTCGTGACAAAAGGATCAAATGCCTCGTGTATTCTTGTGTTGTCCACGCCCAGACATACTATTGCCTTAACCTTGTGTTTCACAACATCGAGCAACATGTTATAATCGTTGCCCTTATCGACGCCTCCGGCTATCCAAACGACAGGCCTGTCCATGGATTCCAGTGCATACCATGTCGAGTTGACATTGGTTGCCTTTGAATCGTTTATAAATTCAATGCCATGCACTTTAAGGAATCTTTCCAGCCTGTGTTCGACACCCTGGAAATCGCTGAGTACCTCCCTGATGTGCTCGTTGCGGATATCCACTGCCATGCTGGATACAGCAGCTGCCATGGAATTGTAGGTGTTGTGTTTGCCTTGTAAGGCTAAATCCAGAATAGACATGCTGAAATGTTTTTCGTTAATGTTGATGTTAATTTCGTTTCCGGTAATGCTTGCCCCATTTCCTTGCTTTTTTTGAAGCGTAAAAGGAAGGGCAATTGCCGGTATATTTTTTTTCTTCAATTCGGTGGTTATGACAGGATCATCATCACAGTAGACAAAAAAGTCAGTTTCTGTCTGGTTTATGATAATTCTGAATTTTGCATCGGTATATTTCTGCATCTGATACTCATATCGGTCAAGATGGTCAGGTGTAATGTTCATCAGGACTGCAACTTCAGCTTTAAAATCATACATATCATCAAGCTGAAAACTGCTCAATTCAATCACATAGTAATCATGGGGTTCTTCTGCTACCTGCCAGGCAAAGCTCTTACCAACATTCCCTGCCAGTCCAACAGAATACCCGGCTCTTTTCAGGATTTCATAGGTCAATAGGGTAGTGGTTGTCTTACCGTTACTTCCTGTAATGCAGATTTTGGTTGCATTTGTAAATCTTCCTGCAAACTCGATTTCCGAAATTACCGGGATATCATTTCGCCTGATCTCTTTCATCACCGGGGCCTTTTCAGGGATTCCGGGACTTTTAATGATCAGGTCTGCCGATAGAATGCGTTCAAATGAATGGTTAAGTTCTTCCCAGGCTATGCCATATCGGTTAAGGATCTCCTGATATTGGGCTTTGACTTTGCCAAAATCGGAAACGAAAACAGAATAACCTTGCTTTAAAGCCAGTATTGCTGCTCCCGTGCCACTTTCCCCAGCTCCCAATATGACAACCTTTTCACTCATTTGCCTATCTGATTTTCAGGGTAACAATTGTTAATACTGCCAGAATGATACCGATAATCCAGAAACGCGTTACGATTTTGGCTTCCGGAATTCCTTTCTTCTGGAAATGGTGGTGAATGGGACTCATCAGAAAAATTCTCCTTCCTTCACCATATTTTCGTTTGGTATATTTGAACCAGGTTACCTGCATGACTACGCTAAGATTCTCGATTACAAAAATTCCGCATAACAGTGGAATCAGAATTTCCTTTCTGATTATTACCGAGAATACAGCCAGGATCCCTCCCAATGCCAGACTGCCCGTATCTCCCATGAATACCTGGGCCGGATAGGAATTATACCAAAGAAAGCCTACAGTAGCCCCTATAAATGCGGCAATAAATACGGTTAACTCCCCTGCATTAGGGATGTACATGATGTTAAGATAGTTGGCATAGATGACGTTACCACTGACATACGCAAGGATACCCAGTGTGGCGCCGCTGATTGCCGATGTTCCTGTGGCTAGTCCATCAAGACCATCGGTAAGGTTTGCCGCATTCGATACTGCTGTTATGATCAGAATGACAGCCAATGCATATACAACCCATCTCAACCATTCCGAATGATTACCTGCAAATGCAACAATCCAGACATAATCAAATTCATTCTTTTTAATGAACGGGATGGTTGTCTTTGTTGATTTTATTTCTTGCGTCTTGACTCTTTCCTGAAGTTTTCCTGTGACCGGGTCAGAATAGGTTTCGATTACTTCCTCTCCCGAATTGCTCCTTACGCTCTCCCTGACCAAAACTTCATCGCTTATCATCAGGGACGCGACAACCATTAATCCAAGGCTGACCTGTCCCAGAATTTTGAATCTTCCTGCAAGTCCTTTCTTGTTCTTTTTGAATACCTTGATATAGTCATCCATGAATCCGACCAACCCAAGCCAGACAGTTGTCAGCAACATTAGCTGGATATAAATGTTTGACAGGTTTGCAAAAAGGATGGTTGGTATGATGATGGCTGCCAATATGATTATGCCACCCATGGTAGGTGTACCTTTTTTCTGTAGTTGGCCTTCCAATCCCAAATCCCTGACTTCTTCCCCGATTTGAAGCTTCTGCAGATAGCGGATCAGTTTTCTTCCAAAGGCGGTGGTGATAATAAGGGACAGAATTATGGCCGATCCCGAACGGAACGAAATGTATTGTAACATGCCGATTCCCGGGATATTGAATTCTTTCAGTATTTCGTATAAATAGTATATCATGATTAACTTTTATGCGAGTCCGAAAAACTCAGTAATAATCTCTTTGTCGTCAAAATGGTGTTTCACACCATTGATTTCCTGGTAGTTCTCATGGCCCTTGCCGGCCACCAGGATGATATCTCCGGAATTGGCCAGATTCAGGGCAGTTTTTATCGCTTCTTTACGATTGGTGATCGAAAGGACTTTATTGGCTGAGGCTTTTTCTATCCCCGCTTCCATGTCTTTTATGATGGCTTCCGGATCTTCAGTTCGGGGATTATCAGAGGTGAGGACCACCAAGTCGCTTCCATTCAGCGCTTCCCTTGTCATTTCCGGCCTCTTGGTCTTGTCTCGGTCTCCTCCGGCGCCAATCACGGTGATCACCTTTTCATTTCCTGTACGAATTTCTGAGATTGCCTGAAGTACGTTTTTTAGGGCATCCGGAGTGTGGGCATAATCAACGATTGCCATTTTGCCATCGAGACTTCTGACTGTGTCGAATCTGCCTGCTACAGGCGTCAATTGGCTGATGACAGGTAAAATTTCTTCCGTTTTTTGGCCAAGCTGGATTGCGGTGGTATAGACAGCCAAAAGATTGGAGGCATTGAATTTACCGACAAAGTGGGTCCATACTTCTTGTCCGTCCATATTGAGCAACATTCCGTCAAAATGCGATTCTAAGACCTTGCATCGGAAATCGGCCATTGACCTTGTCGAGTTGGTAATGATCATGGCCTTGCAGTTTTGGGTCATAACCCTTCCGTTCCGGTCATCGATGTTGGTAATGGCAAATGCATCTGGAGCCAGTCCATCAAAGAAAGCCTTCTTTGCAGCCAGATAGTCTGCAAAAGTTTTGTGATAATCGAGGTGATCATGGGTTAAGTTGGTGAATATGCCACCGGCAAACCGAATACCCGCAATTCTTTTCTGAACGACTGCATGAGAGCTTACCTCCATAAAACAATATTCACAACCAGCATCTGTCATGTCGGCCATCAATCTTTGAATTTTCAATGCATCGGGTGTAGTATGTGTGGCAGTTTCAACCTTGCTTGCAACAATTGTTGAGATGGTTGAAATCAATCCAACTTTATATCCAAGGCTGGTAAACAGGTGATATGAAAGAGTGGCAATACTAGTTTTTCCATTAGTTCCGGTAACTCCAACCACTTTAAGGCGTTCGGATGGATGGTCGTACCATGCAGAGGCAAGATGCCCCAGAGTCTCGGAAGCGTCCTTTGCCTGCACATAAAGAACCTTGTTGTCCAGAATCTCAGGAGTCTCTTCACAGATGATAACCGAAGCCCCTTTGTCGATCGCCAGTTGGATATATTGATGTCCATCGGTATGGGTTCCTTTTTGGGCAACAAAAATATAGCCTGCCCCAACCTGTCTGGAATCGAAAGTAATTCCTGTTACTTCAACTCCGGTATCTCCGATTGTTTGGAGAATTCCTTCAGAAGGTGTCAGTTCTATCCATTTTTTTATCATAGCTATCCAAGTGTAAGAGATATTGTCTGTCCTTTCTTAAAATGATCACCTGCCCTGAGTGATTGTGTTTTTACTTTTCCGATTCCGCTAAGCCGAACTTGTAACCCGATTTTTTCAAGAATATAGACGGCATCGGTCGCCGTCATGCCTCTGACGTCAGGTATCCGTTCGTCCGAAACCTCAAATTCATCAAGTCTTATTTCCGAGTCATCATTGGTTGCTTCCGCTACCAGAGACCCTGGGGTCCAGCCCTTGGTATTTACATCAAGTTGGTCCAGCACTTTGTCCAAATCCTTGGAAAGCCCTTTTTTCACAACCGGAACAGAGGCATATTGGATGGTATCCACCGGATAATCATCCTCGCTTGTATAAAGTGCATAAACTTTTTCGGCAACTTCCCTGAATACCGGGCCCGCTACGGCTCCTCCATAATAGGCACCCTGGGGCCGGTTTACCACAACAATCATCGAATATACAGGGTCTTCTGAGGGAAAATACCCTGCAAATGATGCCAGGTAGAGGCCTTTTGCATAACCGCCTTGACTGGAAGCAATCTGGGCTGTTCCAGTTTTGCCTGCAATTTTGAAGAGCTTGCTCTGAATCGATTTGCCTGTGCCATTTTCACATACCCCTTCAAGCAGACTCTGTGCTTTTTTTATTGCACTTCTTGAGGCGATTGAAGAATTTAAGACTTCGGATTTTCTACGTTCCACTACATCGCCCCGGTCCTGAATTTCTTTTACCAGCCTGGGTTTTACCATTTCACCATCATTGGCAACGGCATTATAGATGGTCAGGATTTGCAGGGGAGTCATTTTTGATTCATATCCATATGACATCCAGGCAAGGGTCGTCCCCCACCAGTCTTTGTCGCCGGGATATTTGAAATAAGGTTCCCCTTCTCCCTGAAGTTCGATTCCCAATGGTTGGTGAATTCCCATTTCCCTGATTTTGTCAACAAATGCCTTTGGGTTTTTTTCATAGTGTGTAGTAATCATCTTTGCAAATCCGACATTGGACGATTTCTCAAAAACCTCCCTTACAGTGATGGGACCATGTCCTCCATATTTATAATCGCTGTCGTATATGGTTCTGTCGCGGTATTTCCATACCCCACTGCCGGTATCAATAATGTCACTTGTGTCAACAACACCATGGTCAAGAGCGACGAGCAGGGATATCAGTTTAAAGGTTGATCCGGGTTCATAGCACCCTGCATGCCCCAGGGCATAGTTGTATATTTCATCGTATCGTCCGGATGACACCCGTCCCAAGTTCGCAATTGCCTTGATTTCGCCTGTTTTTACTTCCATAAGTATGGCAGTACCCCAGTCAGCATTGCTGGCAATGAGCTGGCGTTCGAGGGCGCTTTCCGTAATGTCCTGGTATCTGATGTTCAGCGTGGTGATCACATCCATGCCATCACGGGGTTCAATCTCGGTTCTGTTAAGCCATCTGCCGCTGAGATTTTGCTTGTACCCTACTCCTTCCTGACCTTTCAGGTAGGTCTCAAATGCTCCTTCAATTCCTGTATAACCCACATTGCCGTGAATGCCGCCTGATACACCTTTGTTCATGGTGCCGATGGTACGGGCGGCTAACTTTCCTAGGGGTAGTACCCTCTTGTTTTCCTGCTCAATGACACGTCCTCCTCCAAAAGTGCCTCTGCGAAGAATGGGGAAATTTTTAACTTCCTGAAGTTCGTTGTAATCAATCTTTCGAGGTGTTAGCATGAAGCTCCGGTTCCCTTTCCGATAAGCATCATTAAGCCTCCTTTTGTATTCCGAAGCTGGCTTATCCCTGAAAAAGCGTGCCAGATAATAGGCGAGAGAATCGCTTTCGTTTGAAAACACTTTTTTGACACCTTCTGCTCCCAGATCGATCCTGACAAAGTAGCCCGGCATCGATGTGGCTATGACATTACCATCGGATGCACATATGTTCCCACGATTGGGTTCAATTACAACTGTATTGTTTTTCAGGTTATTGGCAATTTTTTCCCAGCGATCAGTTTTCAGGTTCTGGACAGTGATAATCTTGAAAGTCACCACAATTGACATTACAAGCATTAGGAAATAGATAATGGCCAGACGCGATATGATGATATTTCGAATGTTCATTTCTCGTTCCTGATTTTAGATACCTCAATTTTCTTCGGAGGTCTTACCGGTTCTTTTAGCCCAAGACCTGCCTGCTCAACTTTTTTTACAACATCCGAGGGGCGGCTCATATTCATAAGCCTCGCTGAATTGGTAATTGACTGTGACCTGAGTTCATCAATTTGATTCTGCAGTGTCTCAATTTCCCTGATGGTTTTCTCTGATCTGTAGCGGTTTGTGATCATCAGAAATCCCAGAAATACCAGAAACAATATAAATGGGAACTGACGGGTGACTCTTTCATCCGTCAGGATTGTACCCCGAAGGAAGGAGCTGACTCCAGGTTTTTTTTTGGTTCCGTTATCTTTTTCTTTATTCGCCATTGTTCATCTCCTTTTTCTCTGCGATTCTAAGTTTGGCGCTTCTTGATCTGGGATTGTCCCTGATTTCATTTTCAGTCGGGATCATCACTTTTCTGTTGATTAACGTGAAAGGTGATATGAAATTCCCATAAAAATCCTGGTCAACTTTTCCTTCGAAATTCCCTGATTTCATGAAATTCTTGACCAGCCGGTCTTCAATACTGTGGTAAGTCAGCACTACCAGCCGTCCTCCTGGTTTTAACAGTTCCAGTGCAGAAGAAAGGAATTCCATTAAGACTTCTTTTTCATGGTTAACTTCCATTCTTAATGCCTGGAACACTTGGGCAAGGTATTTTTTTTCGATTGCCCTTGGGATACAATTTTGAATGGCTTGTTGAAAATCCCCAGTAGTCATGATTGATTTTTCATTCCTGGCTGCCATGATGGCTCCGGCCAGTCGGTGTGCATTCTTAATCTCGCCATAATCCCTGAAGATCCTGATCAAGTCAACTGATTCATACTTTTCAACGATAGTGGCGGCTGTGAAATCTGATTCTCTGTTCATCCGCATATCCAAGGGAGCATCAAACCTAAAAGAAAATCCCCGTTCGGCTTCATCAAAGTCGTGTGAAGAAACACCAAGGTCAGCCAAAATGCCATCAACTTCCTCTATCCCGTAGTATCTCAGGAAGTTTCTGATATATTTAAAATTACTTCTAATAAATATGAGTCTTTCGTCATTGGGAACATTTCTGGCCGCATCTTCATCCTGATCAAAAGCAAACAGCCTGCCTGATGTCAACCTGCCGGTAATTTCCATTGCGTGGCCTCCGCCCCCGAAGGTTGCATCCACATATATACCCTCCGGATGTATCTTTAATCCATCGATACATTCGTTTAACATGACCGGTATATGGTAGCTGTTCATCCTTCACTGTTTTCTGGATTATTTCCCAATCTCTCCCTGAACATCTCTCTCAAAGGTTTTCTTCCCTCCCTGGCTGTATTGTATTGAGCCTCATCCCACATTCTGATTGATTTGCCTTTGCCTATAAAGACAACCTCCCTCGAAATACCGGCATATTCCATAAAATCTGCCGGAATGTTGATTCTTCCGTTGGGAGCCATGGTTACAGTGGTGTAGTTTTCGTAAATGTCAGCCAGTAAGTCATCGTCCTCTTCATCAAACTGGTTGAGCTGTCTTTCAATTAGTTCAAGGCGTTGGTTCCAGTATTTTTCAGGGAAGATGTTCAGACACGGCTTGTAAATGTCCTTTTCAATGACAAGGGGTAGATCGGCCAATTCACCCATAGCCTTCTTCAATGACGAGGGAAGCACTACTCTCCCCTTGTCATCAATCAAAGCACTATGTTTAGCGGAAAACCTGATCATCGTCCAGTACAATTTTTCAAAAGTAAAATTATAATATTTATTCCATTCTGTTACACTTTATTCCAATTTATTCCACTGGGTATTTGGGGACATTTGTTGGAAAAGTGTTAGCAAACTGTTGATAAGAAGTCTGGTTAATAGGAGACAATACGCGTAATCGCCAGAAATATAAAATGTTGGGTGTTGTAATCTGGTTAATAAACATTCGGTTAATAATTCAGTCATGTTGACCTTGTCGTTTTTCCACCATTTGCTTTTCGATACCTGGTAGCCTTATTGTTAAAGCCATATAGATATATACCGTTCTTTATTTTTCCTGAATTCAAAATCGAATGTTGCGATACAATGTTATTTTTGTTTTTCTTTAATGGTGAAAAATACATTTATATGGAGGGTGAACTAAACCAGCCTGCATTTAAACCAATTGATATCCGTGAATTGATGATGGAAAAGAATCCATCTCTTGGCCGGTTGATACCAGGGTTTATATACAGGCTGATACACAAAATCATGAGGCTCGACTTCATGAATGGTTTCATGCAGAAATACGGACATCTTAGTGGTATTGATTTCGTCGAGGCATCTGTGAAGGATTTTGAGATTACCGAGAAAATATATGGCCTGGAGAATGTTCCAAAAGAAGGTACCTTTATTTTTGCGAGTAATCATCCCTTGGGAGGCTTTGACTCACTCTTGTTGATGTCGAATGTATATAAACATTTAGGAGATTTCAGGTTCCTGGTGAACGATGTTTTAATGAAAATTCCCAATCTTAGGCCGGTTTTTGTACCTATAAACAAATATGGGGGGAACTCAAGGATAGCCGCACGAATGCTTGAAGAAGCTTATCAATCAGGGAAGCAGATTTTAATTTTTCCCTCTGGATTGGCTTCCCGGAAAGTCAAAGGGAAAGTGGTTGACCTGGATTGGCAGAAACATTTCATTTCAAAATCAGTCCAATATAAAAGAGATGTAATTCCGGTTTATATCAGTGGAAGAAACTCAGGACGTTTCTATTGGCTGGCTAAACTCCGGACAATACTGGGTGTAAAGTGGAACCTCGAAATGTTTCTTTTACCTGATGAAACCTATCGTCACAGAAAAAAGACGGTCAGTCTCTATTTTGGTTCTCCCATTCCATGGACCACCTTTGACCGTTCAAAGACCCCGAACGAATGGGCTGCCTGGGTAAAAGACATAGTTTATGGGTTACCAGGAAAGTCTGAATCTTAAAAATCGTGGTTGCAATTTTAATGCGGGGCAATATTTGTGTATTTTTGTAAGCTTTAATATTGAAAAGAAGAATGGAAGAATTACTTGCACCGGTTCCCAGGGAGGTAATTAAGAGGGAGTTGACCCCTGAACGATTCATGCGGAAAACCAATAAGGGCGGTAATGAGATTTATATCATTACCCATAAAAATGCTCCCAACACAATGCAAGAAATTGGGAGACTCAGGGAATTGTCGTTTAGGGATGCGGGTGGCGGTACCGGTTTACCGGTTGACATTGACGAACTTGATATTTCCGATGCACCATATCGACAACTAATCGTTTGGGATCCTGATGCTGAGGAGATTCTGGGTGGTTACAGATATATGCTGTGTAGTGAAGCTACCTATGATGAAAATGGGGTTATTATGCTTGCTACTGCTCACTTGTTTCATTTTTCCGATAGGTTTTGCAAAGAATATATCCCATATACACTTGAACTGGGAAGATCTTTTGTGCAGCCTGACTACCAATCAAGCAAAGCAGGAGCCAAGGCTCTGTTTGCTCTTGATAACCTCTGGGACGGACTGGGGGCTTTAACTGTCGACCATCCTGAAATCAAATACTTCTTTGGAAAGGTAACCATGTATTCTCACTTCCATACAGAGGCAAGAAACCTGATACAGTTCTTCTTCCAAAAGTATTTCAGGGATCGTGAAGACCTTGTATATCCTATTCAGCCTGTTGATTTTGGTATCGATCAAGAAAAAATGGAGAAGATTTTTGTCGGCAATGATTACAAGGAGGATTATAAAATTCTTTCTCAAGGAGTCAGGCAGTATGGCGAAAACATTCCTCCGTTATTTAATGCATACATGAATCTGAGCCCGTCAATGAAGACATTCGGAACTGCTGTCAACGAGTCATTCGGGAAAGTTCTGGAAACCGGGATTATCCTTACTGTCAGTGATCTGTATCAGGCGAAGGTTGGCCGACACATTGAAACATACATAAAAGGTAAAGAGGAGTCAGAATCCTGGTTGTTACCTGAATAACCGATTCCCTGATCAGTATGATCGGCCTTCAATGCCTTCAACAAAGTTGATGAAAGAAGCATTGACAACGCGGTTTCCTCCCGGTGTTGGATAGTCGCCGGTAAAGTACCAGTCGCCCAAGTCGTTTGGACAGGCAATATGCAGATTTTCTACTGTTTGGTATACAATTTCAACTTCTGCCTTACAGTCTACGGGTTTCAATAGCTTTGCGATTTTTGCTGAAATCTCTTCTGCCGTAAAAGGCTTATATATTTCCTTTACGTAATTTACCACTTCTTCTTTAGGTAAATTTTCCTGCTCTTTACATTTGTCGTATACCTCTTTAATGACATTCTCCCTGCCGGTTTCATACAATAATGATATTGCCGCGTTAAATGCCACAAAACAGTCTAATCGGGTCATGTCAATTCCGTAACAGTCTGGATATCGGATTTGCGGGGCTGATGAAACCACGATAATCTTTTTGGGATGTAACCGGTCGAGAATGCGAATGATGCTGTCTTTTAGTGTTGTACCCCTGACGATCGAATCATCGATAATCACAAGCGTATCCTTGTCATTTCTGATAATTCCATAAGTAACATCATAGACATGGGCAACCAAATCCTGACGACTACCCTCATCGGCAATAAAGGTGCGCAGTTTTACATCCTTGACGGCAAGCTTCTCTACCCTGGGCTCGACGGAAATAATCTCCTTGATATTCTCGTCAGTCAGGGAACCGTTTCTTTCCCTGATTTCTTTGATCTTCCAATCGACCAGATATTCCCTGACACCTTGTATCAAACCGTAAAATGCCGTTTCTGATGTGTTGGGTATATATGAAAATACAGAATTGACGAAATCGTAATTAATGGTCTTCAGGATCATTGGGGCAAGGAGGAATCCCAGATTTTTCCGTTCCCTGTATATATCTTTATCGGACCCTCTCGAGAAATATATCCTCTCGAATGAACAAGACTTTCTCTTGTGGGGAACTCTTATCAAATCCCGTGTAATGTGTCCATCTTTTTTTATGATCAGGGCTTCTCCGGGGTTGATTTCCTGAACTTGGTCATAGTGGATATCCATTACCGTTTGTATTACCGGTCTTTCAGAGGCTACCACGACAATCTCATCATCCCGGTAAAAGAAAGCCGGCCTTATGCCCCAGGGATCTCGCATCACGAAAGCATCTCCATGACCTACAAGTCCTGCAATTGCATAACCCCCATCCCAATCTTTTGATGAACGTTCAAGTATTTTTTGGATATCCAGATTTTTTTCGATGAGGGGAGATATTTCCCGGTTTGTATATCCTTCATTTTTATATTGCCTGAATAAAAGTTGGTTTTCTTCGTCCAGAAAATGCCCGACTTTTTCAAGCACAGTAACGGTATCGGTATATGCCTTTGGATGCTGTCCGAGTTCTATCAGTTTATTGAATAACTCATGGGTGTTTGTCAGGTTGAAGTTTCCTGCCAGTACAAGGTTTCTCGATTTCCAATTGTTTTGACGCATGACAGGGTGAGCAAATTCAATGCTGTTCCTGCCAAAGGTGCCGTAACGTAGATGACCTAAAAAAAGTTCTCCCGTGAATGGCATGTTCTTATACAGCCACTCGGGATCCGTATTGACATTTTTACCTTTTTCAACCTTTTTCCAGGATTTTTGAACTTTAGCAAATATGTCAGTGATTGGATTTTGGGCTACGGACCGGTGTCGTTCAATGTATTCCTGTCCTGGTTCCAGGCTCATTTTTACATTCACCATTCCGGCACCATCCTGACCACGGTTATGCTGCTTCTCCATCAGAAGGTAGAGCTTATTTAACCCATACTGCCATGTGCCATACTTTTCCTGATAATATGCGAGTGGTTTCAGTAATCTGATCAGTGCTATTCCACATTCATGCTTGATCGCCTCGCTCATTTTTTTTGTAGTGTTAATTCAGACTTGGAAATTCGATAAGGTCAGGTACGATGAAGGCTTTTGGGAATTTGCCCTGAATTGCTTTCATCAGATGAAGTGCTTCGTTTTTGGTTCGGAAATTTCCTACCCTTACCTTGAAGTCAGGAGAAACATACATTACGTAAACACTGGTTTCAGGGTATTCGCGAAGAAATGCGGATTTGACCGCCAAAGCTTTCTGTCTTGCATCAAGTGCCGAGCTGAAGAAAATTTCAACCCTGAAACCGTTAATGGTCTGAACCGTTTCATTATGGCGGATATGCAAATCAATCAATCGTACCAATTCAGGATCCTGATGGATGCCAAGCTCCCGGAAAATCAGGGGTTCTTTATTTTCCTTTATGTTTTTCTCAGCCAATGTATTTTGCCCTTTAAGTGAGAGACAAAATGCCAAACTGATTACTAAAAGCAAAAACCTACCCATCATTCTTTTTTTACGCTGCAAATATAAATACAATACCTCAATTAGCATCAGATAAATACGGTTGTCATAAAACCCTTAACATTCATCCTAGCACTCGTGTCATTTTACTTCCAAAATCGTACCACGTATTTGTGGCTGGTTTATTTTTTCGGACAGTCCTTAAAATATTTACAAACTGTAGTTTAAACAAGAATATTTATTAATTTCAGCTCACCAAATAGTTACAGGAGAAAAAAATGGGAAAACTAGTTGATGAGTTTAATGCATATCGGGAGAAAATGAATGAAAAAATTCTGGCTGCCGATAATAAGGTTTTAAAAAGAATTTACAGTATTGATACCCTGACCTATCAGGATGGCGCACTCTCAACGAAGGTCAAAGAGATGCTGGGTCTGGCGACTTCAATGGTTTTAAGGTGTGATGATTGTATATGTTATCATTTAGGAAAGTGCCATGAACTGGGTGTAACCACCGAGGAAGTTTTTGAGATATTTTCGGTCGCCAACCTTGTTGGTGGAACCATTGTTATCCCCCATACCCGAAGAGCGGTTGAATATTGGGAAGAACTCAACAGCTGATTAACCACTTTCGAGCAACCTGAATCAAACTAAATTTAACTTATGGGAAAACAATTTGCGATTACCTCAAAAGGTAAAACGATCAAATCACAGGTGGATCTGAGATTTGGGAGGTGTGATTATTTGGTAATCCATCGTCCGGGAGATGAAGTAGCCCGATTGATCGAAAATCCATTTCGAAAGGATAAGAACCCGGGCATCAAATTAGCTGAATTCCTTAAGAAAAATGAAATAACTGCCATCATTACAGGTGGCGTCGGTGTAGAAGTCAGTGATTACCTGGCTTCCCAGCATCTCCAGCTCATACAGCTGGAGGAGGCAGACATGCGGATTGTTGATATTTTGGAAAGGATCGGCTAAATGTCATTGGTGATCGGTTATTGAAATTCCTGATCATCCTGACAGGGGAATATTATGGGGTTCATAAATGGGATAAGCGCCAATTGAACAGATTGTTGGTAAAGTTCTGTCCGCGAAATGACATTGTTCGTCAACGATCCGACAGCACCACCCTTCTGCTTGGAATTGATATGACCAAAAACCTTATCAATGGCATGGCCAAGTTCCATCCCTTCATGGACAAGCATGCTGACTTTCTCGGGTAATTGAAAGGATGAAGTGCGCGATTGTCCTGAACCACCTTTCCAATTAATAACTACCCATGCAAAAGCTTCCAAATGGTTTTGGTGAATAATATGAATACCACCCTCAATACCAACACAAAAGGTAGCATCAGGATAAAGACGACGTGCTCCTGTTGCCCTGTTGGTAGCACCTCTCAGTGTTTCATGATCATCAAACGGCTGATCTGATACACCTGATGGAATTTCAACTCCGGAGATTTCGGCATAGGATATTCCGGAGGCCTCCAATCCAAGCCTTACTGACTCGAGTTTTACCGGGTTTGATGAGGCAACGATGACAGTTGGAATTTTTTGTCGGTTTGCAGTGATATTCATAGAGTAGAGTTTATCATCCTGCCGCAAATTAACTTTTTTTAGGTTTCAGGCTATATCTGAGATATAAACTACCTCGCTTATGCATGGAACTTTTTTATATTTTCGAAATAAAATGCAAAAGATGTTCATTGTAAGGGAAGCCAGGCTGCAGGATATTTCTGTCATTGCAAATTTTCAGCTGGCAATGGCATGGGAAACAGAAAAGCTTGAACTTGATCCGGAGGTAGTGTCCTTTGGTGTCAAGGCTGTATTTGAAGATTCTTCCAAAGGGGTATATTATGTCGCTGACATGGATGGCGAGATTGTTGGCTCACTTTTGACAACCTTCGAATGGAGCGATTGGCGAAATGGTACGGTTCTCTGGATTCAATCGGTGTATGTAAAACCCGGATACCGGAGGAGAGGGATTTATTCCCGAATGTATTCCCATTTAAAGGAAAAAGTAATGAGTGATCCACATTTGCGCGGCATCCGGCTTTATGCCGATGTTTCAAATCATATGGCACATAAAGTTTATGAGGCGCTGGGGATGAATTCAGAGCATTATAAAACATATGAGTGGATGAAATAATGAAGCAGCGGGAATATCCTATGTTCTGCTTTAACAAATGAAGTTTAAAAGACGGCCAGCTACATGTCAGAATGGAATGGGATGAGTAAAGGAGATTTAAAGAATGAAATTAAGGAGCTGATTATTGAAGCTCAGCGGAACGAAGTTACCGAATACCATATATATAAGAGTTTGGCACGACACGCCAGAGACCTGTCGAATAAAAAGCTCCTTGAACAGATTGCTGCCGAGGAACTGGAGCATTACAGATTCTGGATGAACTATGGAGATGAGGTGGATCCAAAATGGTGGAAAGTGAACCTATATATATTTCTTTCAAGGATATTTGGTTTTGTGTTCGCATTGAAACTCATGGAGCACAATGAACAAATCGCACAGAAGAAATATCTGGCGCTAAGTAAAGTTATCCCTGAGGTTGAAAAGTTGGCAGATGATGAGAAAGGTCATGAGAAAATACTCCTGAATATGGTGTCCGACAATCGCCTTAAGGGGATGGGGGCGTGGATAATCAGCGTCAATCTGATTATATTTTCATTGATTTTTTTTATTTATGCGCTTTCAGTTTGTCTTCAAAATACCCATTCGTTGGCACCTATAGGGATGATTTCAATTCTGGCTGTGGCAGGGGCTGATTTGTTCAGTACTTTGTTTCTGAGAAATAGTCAATCGATTCATAAAGATCAGGTAAAAAAGGGTTTTTTCCGGTTTGTGTCAGGAATCGTTACAGGAGGTGTCATTCTTATCCCCTTTTACCTTTCTCCGGATGTTATTGAGGCATTGATATTTTCAACTGCCATTGCGATAATGGTGAGTCTGCTTTTGAATTATCAATTCGCTGTGGTTAGCGATCAGAAAGGATACAAAAGAATTGCGAGAATATTTCTTGTATTTTTGATATTGGTCACTATGGGATTGATAGCTGGATTTATTCTTGGCCAGATATTCCTGTTCCAGGGTTTTAATGTCACCAATCCATGATATTATCGTTAAGATTCATTGATGCCAATCCAAAAAATCGAGTTACTTGCTCCTGCCAGAACAGCTGATTCAGGAATTGTTGCGATACAATCAGGGGCTGATGCAGTATATATTGGCGCACCCCGCTTTAGTGCCAGGGCTGCGGTTGGCAATACGGTTCAGGACATTGAGCGGCTATCAAAATTTGCGCACCAGTTTCATGCCAGGGTATATGTCGCGCTCAATACCATCCTTTTCGACCATGAATTGGAGATTGTACGAAAACTCATTTACGAATTGGCCGAGACCGGTATGGATGCATTGATTGTTCAGGACATGGGAATACTGGAGCTTGATCTGCCTCCTCTTGAACTACATGCAAGTACACAAACCCACAACTATGATCCAGAGAAAATAAAGTTCCTCGAAAATGTAGGGTTCAGTCGTGTTGTCCTGGCAAGGGAACTGACATTGGAACAGATCAGAAAGATTAGGGCGGTGACGTCTGTCGAACTGGAATCTTTTGTGCATGGGGCATTATGTGTAAGTCTGAGTGGGCAATGCTATATGAGTGAAGCCCAAGGTGGAAGAAGTGGCAATCGGGGAGTTTGTGCCCAGCCTTGCCGAAAAATGTATGACCTGATTGATTCAGAAGGAAAGGTTATTGAAAGGAATAAACACTTGCTCTCGCTGAAAGATCTGGATTTATCTGACCATGTCGGGGACCTGGTACTGGCAGGTGTTTCAAGCCTGAAAATTGAAGGTCGGCTAAAAGACGACAATTATTTAAAAAATTCAACAGTCCATTACCGTAGGAAACTAGACGATTTTTTCAATCAATATACTGATTACGGACAGCTCTCGTCGGGTTTTTCGATATCCGGATTCGAGCCTGACACTTCCCTGACTTTTTCCAGGGGAGCCAGTAATTATTTTATTAACGGAAGAAATTCCGGCATGACGAGCTTTGATACTCCTAAATCGGCAGGGGAATTTGTCGGGGTGGTTAATCGTTGTAAAGGCAGAATCCTGGAAATTGAACCTGTGAAAGACCTGAATAATAATGATGGACTGACATGGTTTGACACGGGCGGCACACTTAATGGAGTCAAGGTCAATCTTGCGGATGGCAATAGGATAACTCTTTCTGAACCTGTTAATATTATCCCGGGTACCAGGTTGTACAGAAACTACCATCACAAGTTCTCTGAGATGGTCAGGAACAGTGATCCTGTGCGAAAGATTGCAATTCAGATACAGGTCTCCGAGGATGAAAGCGGCCTGAATTTTATCGTGACAGATGAGGAAGGTTTGCGCATCAGCAACCATTTTCAGTTGGAAATGGTTGAAGCCCGGGATTCCCAAAAGGCCGAAGCCACATTTTTGGAACAGATGGCCAAATCAGGCGACACCATCTTTGAAATCAGGCATGTTGGCGTTACCTGGAAAAAACCATGGTTCATGCCAATTTCAGTCATCAATGGCATTCGCCGTTCATTGCTTGGTGAATTTGTAATGTTCAGGATCTCGAAACATCCGAAGGGAAAGGTTTTCCGACATAACCGAGAGGCCCGCTGGTTTTCAAATCATGTCGATTATACTGGAAATGTCTCGAACCAACTTGCCAAATCTTTCTATTTTAGCCATGGGGCCGAAAGTGTAGTTCCTGCCATAGAGGTTTCAAAAGATTATCAGGGTAAAAGACTCATGAGCATGAAACACTGCCTGAAGTTTCAGCTAGGTTATTGCCCAAGAGTCAAGGACACTCCTTTGCCCTCCTGGAAGGAACCGCTTTATTTAATGGATGGAGATAAAAAATTCAGGTTAGAATTTGACTGTAAAAGTTGTCTGATGAATCTTTACCATCTTTGATGGAAACTTTTTTCAATCCCGGAATAATTCAGGGGAATAGACTATTTTTACTGGTTCAAGGACCTTTAATCAGGCATCTGGAAATGATTGTCATTTTGGTCCCTGCTTTCTTAAGTCATGAAGACGTCAGTAACACAATTGATCAAGATGATCCGTGAAGGTGAGCACCAACAGCAGGATTTCAAATTCTGCATCACGGATTCACGAAAAATTGCCCGATCGCTTGTGGCATTTGCGAATACCGATGGAGGTACCCTTTTAATAGGGGTAAAGGATAACGGGAATATTGTGGGTGTCCAATCGGATGAGGAGTATTATATGGTCGAATCTGCTGCAAGAATATACAGTAAACCTCCTGTCCCTTTTATTACCAAACAATGGCATGTGGAAGGCAAGACAGTATTACAGGTAATCATTGAGCCAAGTAATGCAAAACCACATTTTGCCAAAGATGAGAATGGTAAATGGTTGGCCTACATACGTTACAAAGATGAGAACAGACTTGCAGGGAAAGTGATGGTTGACGTATGGAAAAAACAAAAAAGCAGACAAGGAATTACCCTAAAAGTTTCGGATGCTGAAAAATTCCTTCTGCAATATCTGGCTGAGCATGATTTCATCACGGTCTCTTCTTTTGCCAGGAAGGCAAGCCTGCCATTTCGTGAAGCGGAACAGCTTTTGGCAGATTTTATTGTTTGGGATATCGTTCAGCCATATTATGGTGAAAATAATGTTCTTTATCAGTTGAATAAGAATTTCAATATGGAAGAGTGGAGAGAGCAACGCAGATCTTTGAAATAGGAGAACGGCTTGATCCCCTTTATTGATTCCTGAATATTCGTCATTATTTCCACCTTGGCACTTGCTGATTGATTTGATACGATCCATTATCTTTGCGAAAATTTTATACCTGCTTAATATTTGGAAGCAGCTTCGTTTATCAAGTTAATTGAACAGCATCCCCGGCTGGAAGAGCTGGCCGGACTTTGCGATGCCCCCCCTGGTGAAAAGATTCACCTGATCGGAATCATTGGCTCAGCCCGAACCCTGATTGTCGCAAGCCTGTTCAGAAAAACCGGAAAATCATTGTTGGTTGTATTGCCTGAAAAGGAAGAGGCTGCATATGTTTATGACGATCTGGTTAGTTTGGGTATTGAAGATCATACTCTCTTTTTCCCTTCCTCCTATAAGAGATCGATTCAGTTTGGGCAACCCGACCAGGAGAATCTGGTTTTAAGGACCGAAGCACTTAATAAACTCACTGACCCGGGAAAGTCTTTCATAATAATCACCTATCCTGAAGGACTGGTTGAAAAGGTCGTTTCAAAAGAAAACCTGGCCGTAAACACACTGACGATATCAAAGGGCGAAAAAATTTCCATTGAGTTTATCAATGAGTTTTTATTTGAATACGGTTTTGAACGCGTTGATTTTGTGACGGATCCCGGACAGTTCTCAATCCGTGGCAGTATTGTTGATGTTTTTTCCTATGCGAATGAAGACCCTTACAGGCTTGATTTTTTTGGAAATGAGGTGGAGTCTTTGAGGAGCTTCGACATTGACAATCAAATTTCGAAAGAATTTCATGACATTATAACCCTGGTACCTGATGTTCGAAGTGAAAACTTTAATGATCGAAAGGTTCCTCTGACCGAATTTATTGGGCTTGATACAATTGCCATCGTTTGTGGCAGTTCCCTGATTGCCGGACATCTCAACAAAATTGTTGATCAGTGCCTGCACCAACCTGCAGAGGATGTAACGGTAACTGAGGATGAACTTCTGGATGGTACAGGTCTGCTTGATTCACTGAATAGAATGACTGTGCTTGAGTCGGGTGCTGAAAAGAATGGTTTGGCACCTCATTCAGTTACTTTTAATTTATCGCGACAGCCTGTATTTAACCGAAATTTCAACCTTCTTTCAGAAAATCTGGAGGATTTTGCCGACCAGGGCTATCGTTTGCTTTTGTTTACCGGACAGGAAAAACAGGCAGAAAGACTCCGTGATATTTTTCGTGAAATCAGGAAAAAAATTTCATTTGAGACATTTCTTTTCGCAATTCATGAAGGATTTATCGACCATGACCTGAAGGTCTGTTGTTATACCGATCACCAGATTTTCGAACGGTACCATCGTTACAGGCTCCGAACAAGAAAACCCCAGCGAGAGGCGATCACACTCAAGGAACTCAACATGCTGCATCCTGGTGATTTCGTGGTGCACATCGATCATGGAATCGGGAAATTTGCAGGTTTGGTCCGTACCGAGGTGAACGGAAAATACCAGGAAGCAATCCGTTTGGTATACCGGGACAATGATTCCCTTTTGGTCAGTATTCATTCCTTACACCGTATTTCGAAATACAAGGGCAAAGAGGGTACCGAGCCATCGCTCAATAAACTGGGTACCGCTGCCTGGCAGAATTTGAAAAACCGCACCAAGAGCAAGGTCAAGGATATTGCCCGGGAATTAATCGCATTGTATGCACGTCGTCGTCAGGAGTTGGGATTCGCGTTTTCACCTGACAGTTACCTTCAGACAGAGCTGGAAGCATCATTTATTTATGAAGATACCCCAGATCAGGAAAAGGCTACCCTGGCTGTCAAGGAAGACATGGAGAAGCCTGTGCCCATGGATAGGCTGGTTTGTGGTGATGTCGGATTTGGTAAAACCGAAGTGGCCATTCGGGCTGCTTTTAAGGCGGTTACCGATGGTAAGCAAGTGGCGGTTCTGGTGCCAACAACCATTCTGGCCCTCCAGCATTTTAAGACCTTCTCTGAACGATTGTCTGATTTCCCGGTCAAGGTGGCTTACATTAGCCGGTTGCGTAGTACTTCTGAAATCAAGGAGGCTTTAAAGGCTGTCCACGAAGGGAAGGTGGATATTATTATCGGAACACATCGCTTGGTCAGCAATGATGTTAAGTTCAAGGATCTTGGATTATTGATTGTTGATGAGGAACAGAAATTTGGCGTGGGTGTCAAAGAGAAACTCAAACGTTTAAAGGTCAATGTGGATACCTTGACCCTGACTGCCACTCCCATCCCCCGCACCCTGCAGTTTTCGCTGATGGGAGCCCGGGATCTTTCCATTATTCAGACACCTCCCCCTAACCGGTATCCCATTGTTACCGAAGTACATGGTTTTAATGAACAACTCATCAGGGATGCCATTGAATATGAAGTGGCAAGAAATGGGCAGGTATTCTTTATCCATAACAGGGTCCAGAATATATTTGAGGTCGAAGCCACCATCAAGAGAATCGTGCCCGGAGTCAAGACTGGGGTAGGACATGGTCAGATGGATGGTCATTCACTTGAAAAGGTGATGCTCGACTTTATCAATGGCCAGTTTGAAGTCTTGATAGCAACCACGATCATCGAATCTGGACTGGATATCCCCAATGCCAACACCATAATCATCAATCAGGCCCAGAACTTTGGCCTTAGCGATTTGCACCAACTCAGGGGTAGGGTGGGTCGTTCCAATAAAAAGGCATTTTGTTATCTCATCGCTCCACCTTTGGTTACGCTCACCAATGAAGCCAGGCGTAGACTGAAGGCAATTGAGGAATTCAGTGATCTTGGAAGCGGTTTCAATATTTCAATGCAGGACCTTGATATCCGCGGCGCAGGAAACCTTCTCGGAGCCGAACAAAGTGGGTTTATCGCCGATATTGGCTTTGAGACTTATCACCGGATTTTAAATGAAGCCGTGGAGGAACTCAAAACGGAAGAATTCGGCGAACTCTTCGCAAGTGGATCTTCTGATGCATCAAAAGCCTTCCTGAAAATACAGTATGTCAGTGACTGCCAGATAGACACCGATTTGGAATTGTTGTTCCCGCCCTCATATATTCCCGGTAATGCAGAAAGAATGATGCTCTATCGTGAACTGGATAATCTTGAAAATGAGGAGCAGCTTAGAAAATATGAATCGGGATTGATCGACCGCTTTGGTAAGCTTCCTCCTGAAAGCCAGGAACTTCTGAATATCGTCAGGCTTCGTTGGATGGCTATTGAGTCGGGAATCGAAAAAATCATTCTCAAAAACCAAAAAATGATCTGCTATTTCCCCTCTGATCAAAAGTCACCCTATTACCAATCGGAAGCATTCAGTAAAGTTTTGTTGTACGTTCAGAAACACCCACGAAAGTGTCGAATGAAGGAGGAAGGGAAACTTACACTTACATTCGACAATATACTTTCGGTCAGTGAGGCGGCAGGATTGATGAGAGATCTTCAACTCTCATCCTAAAAAAGTATCCATAAAGGGATAATAAAAGCGTTATCTTTGCATATAAAAATCTAGATAAATAGATATGATGCATAACGTAGGTAAAACAGACCGTATTGTCAGGGGAATCATTGCCATCATACTGGCGATTCTGTATATTAAAAAAACCCTCGAGGGAACCTGGGGTGACATCGCCCTGGCACTGGCCATTCTTTTGGGGATCACCTCCCTCCGACGCTGCTGTCCTTTATACGCACTGCTTGGTTTTGGTACATGCGGGATTGAGACAAAGGAATCGGATACAAAAATCAAGACAGAAAGGCTGGATCTCGACGGATCAGGAAAGTCGTAAATTCCTGATCAGGCCAAATGTAAATCCATAGGCTGTGAACATGATTATTGGTATAATAAATACGACAGGAATGATGTTCTGGCCCAGGATACCCATATAAATTATTTTCGCTGTTAGTGATGTCATTAATATCGAGAGGAAAACCATGTAAATAATTCCCAGAAGAATTCCAGCTTCAGTTTTCTTGTAGAGCAGGGAGCCTGATATAATGGACAAAGGTAAAAGCAAGGCAAGATCAAATCCTTGTACAATCATGGTCGTGTAATGATCCAGTCCTTTCGGATATATGGTCCCATCGATAAGAGGGGGAACAATTCTCCCCAGCCACAGCAGGGTAATGGCAATGCCATTGAAAATGAGAAATGACCCTGCTGTTTTAAAAGGAGCCTGAGACTTGAGCTTCCCGGTCAAATCAATATTGCCGAGGGATATCATACCTAATATCAGACTGGCAGCCGTTGATCCAAGCAATATTACATAGATCAGGAAAAGAAAACTGTAGGTCCCCATTGCCAAATAGAAAAGATAAGTGACAAACAGGTAGGCGATGACCCCGGTATAAACGAATAAACCCCTAATGGACCTCTTCAGGGCAAAAATCAATGAAACCAAAAGAACAGGTATCGCAAGAAAAAGGGTGACAAAATCCTGGGCAATCCCTTGAGGCGCCAGTTCGGCCGACATGTTTTTGTACACTCCCTTCCCCCAAATCAGGATTGTTTCTCCATGAATTGATTTATACTCAAATGGGCCAGAGCCTTCATTTGAAAAAATACCGATAGCAGTAGCAATGGATGATAGAACAATAATTATGACGGATAACAAAATAGTTATTTTTCGTTGCTTCATATGGTAGTTGATTTAATCTTTGTCTGGTTTATAATTTCGGTTGTCGATAATGATTCTTTGTAGATTAACCACTTTGACCAATTGTCGATAAAACATAAGGCAAAAATAAATATATTGTCTCAACAATATTGGTAAAAAAGTCTTGAGAGTATATACTAAAAAGCACTTATCTTTGCTGAACAGTTGATTTAAAAATCTCAAAATCTGCCATCTATGAAGAAAATTTTTGTTTTGGTTCTGATGAAAATTCTTTGGATTGCCATTTCGGTTTCCGTGCCATTTCAAACAGCCACAGCCCAATCAAAATTAAAGATTGTGGAAATCAAGGATGGGATCAGGACCGAATCTGAAATCATTTTGCCAGATACCGTGCATGATACGCAGGTACTAAAGGGTGATGTGGTTCGATTGATTTCAGCTGTAAAGGAAGGTTCCCCACTTCCAGGGGAATTTGATATGGCAGTGAGTCGTGATTCTATTAAAAGGGTAATCATTGTCACGGGTGACGCTAATGAAAAGGGTGATCGAGTTATGGAAGAGGTCAGGGTATTCGAATACCGGAATGATTCAAGTGATTTCAGGTCTGTAACCCGAAGACCACGTCTTCAAGCTGGTGTACCTGTCTTGCCTCCTCCGGGGGATAGAAAGATTGTCCGTCGACTAAGGAATGATCGAAATAATGTCATTCGACTGGATGATCCCACAATACTGACCTACAAAAAGAAGAACTTGCGTAATGGCCGTGAAAAGATCACCATTATCCGTGAAACGAAGGCGAGTGATTTGTCGATTGAAAGCGGCCAATTTGTCGATCCCAGTGGGAATATAATACGGATTGTAAGGCGTGATAATGTTGGCGAACTTGAGATCAAGGATCGCGAATCACGTCAGAACAAAGAGATGATTGAGTTGGATCTTCGCAAATATGAATAATTCTTCAGACTAAATTTGTTCCCATCCCTCGCGATAGTTGTGTCTTACCCATTCTTCAACCATTCTGACAGCGGGGAATTCAGAATACTCTCTGTTAAACTTTGGATGGCCATTGATGATTTCAAAGTTGTCTTTTGACATGACGCGAAGCATATCGTTATGTGTGATATTCGTGAACCTCATGGTTTTTCCATCCCATTGAAGTTTTCGGCTAAGACTTTGCAGCCTTACTGCCAATACTCCGGCCAAGACGGTTTCTGTCAGTGGCCCGGCATACCCGAAGTGGGATGAAGCTTCAAGTCGGGTTTCCTTACTTTCCTTACAAGCCCTGATCCAATCCTGTTCATGTCCTCCCTGCATTGCATTGCTGATTCGCCGCAGGGTTTTTTGTGGAGGGGTAAAATCCTCCATTCGATTTGTAGGTAACAGTTGAGGATTCCGGGCATAAGTGCCACACATTATTTTGCCCTTGGTTCCATGAAAAATACATCCACCGTCTGCATCTCCCATCATTTCTCCCGGTAAAAGTTCGTCAGGTCGGGGGGGCATCATCCCTCCATCGTACCAATGAACGGTCACCTCAGGCATGGCTACCTTTGGCAGGTTGTCGCGCCGGGGAAATTCAAAAATCACAAATTCTGCATTGGGTGCAGAGTCCAATGTGACAGGGGTGGAAGATCCCTGTACGGTGACCGGAGATTCAAGTTTTAGTGCCATGAATACAGGATCCAGTATGTGGCAGGCCATATCGCCCAGTGCTCCTGTGCCAAAATCCCACCAACCGCGCCAGTTCCAAGGTGTATATATTTCATGGTATGGTCTGTAGGGTGCCGTTCCAAGAAACAGGTTCCAATCCAGGTTTTTGGGTTCCCTCATGCTTTTTGTCGGACGCTGAAGTCCCTGCGGCCAAATTGGACGGTTTGTCCAAGTGTCTACATGGGTAACCTCCCCAATGGAGCCAGCCCATATCCATTCACATATCTGCCTGATTCCTTCATCTGAATTTCCCTGATTCCCCATTTGTGTTGCAACACCATAGGTTTTGGCTGTTTCTGCCATCACCCTTGCTTCATAAATACTGTGGGATAGTGGTTTCTGGACATAAACGTGCAGCCCGTTTCGCATAGCCATTACGGCAGGGAGGGCATGTGAATGATCGGGGGTTGCAATCATTACTGCGTCAATATCTTTCTGCTGATCAAGCATTACCCGATAGTCCTTATATTGTTTTGCTCTCGACCAAGCCTTGAATGAACTTCTTCCTGCATAATCCCAATCTACATCGCAAAGTGCAACGATGTTTTCAGATTCCATATTTTTCAGGTTGGTGTAACCCATACCCCCAACACCAATGCCTGCGATGTTCAGTTTTGAGCTGGGTGGCTTGTGCCCTAATCCTGCAATTACGTGACTGGGCAATATTGTTAATCCCGCAAATGCGGTTGCTGTTGCTGAAAGGAATTGTCGTCTGTTTACACCCTGAGGTGATTTTTCTTTGTCCATGGCTTTCCAATTTACCGATCGGTATACAGGGGCTGAATGTATGAAAAAAAACAACTTTTTGCAACCGGAATCGGGGTTACGCCGGTAATGGTTTAATGTTGACGGTATTTGTTTGCTTTAACGAAAAAAGGCTGTATGAAAGCATTTTGCTTTAACATACAGCCTTAGAATAAATATTAAAATTTGATGGAACACTTTTGTCAACCATAAGGGAGAATGCCGATTCTGTTGGTTATTCCCGACTTACGGTTTATAAAGGTTCTGTAAGTCAAACTAGGCAGGCATTTCTGGCAGCGACCATGGTTTTCTGTAAGTGTGCTTAATCAGTTCCGCAGCAAATTCCTGTGCAGAAACGGGATCTGTCCAGTCTTTTTTGAAGGTTGGGTGTCCGTCGTTGATTTCGAAACCATCCTTGACAACTGTCCTGATTTTTTCGTCAGCGCCGATGTTGGTAAATTTCATGTTCACACCATCCCATTCCAGTTCCTTGTTGAGGCTCTGGAGACGAACAGCAAGAACGCCCATTACCACCATTTCGTTGAATGGTCCGGCTTCGCTGAAGTCAGAAGCGGTTTTAACCCTGTTTTCAGGACTTTCCTTACATGCACGGATCCAATCTTGTTCATGTCCGCCAGATGTAGCTTTTTCAATTCTTCTGCGGAATTTCGGTGCTTCAGGGACTCGGCCGGATAACAGCCATGGATTCACTCCGTAGCAGCCACAAATCAATTTGTCTTTTGTTCCGTGGAAAATTACGCCACCACCCTGGTCGTTCATGTTTCTTCCTGCTGGCCAGCCTTCTGGTTTCATGGGTTGTAGACCTCCATCATACCATGTTACTTCCACTTGAGGAAGGGCTGCGTTTTTCTTCATGCCTTTCCATGCAGTCTTGGGAGTCCTGCCGGGGAAGGTCAGTTTTACCATCTGTGCATTGGGTGCGCAGTCGTTAAGAAGAAGTGTCGAGCTACCCTGTGCCTTGGTTGGATAACCGAGTTCAAGGCCAACGAATACGGGGTGTAAGATGTGGCAAGCCATGTCGCCAAGGGCACCTGTGCCAAAATCCCACCAACCACGCCAGTTCCATGGAGTATAGAGCTCATGGTATGGACGCATTGGAGCCGGCCCGATAAAGAGATCCCAATCAAGAGAGTCTGGTACCCACATGCCAGGTTCCGGACGGTTCAAGCCTTGTGGCCAGATTGGCCTGTCGGTGAAAGCTTCGACCTTGGTTACCTCACCTATTTCTCCGTTAGCCAGCCATTCACACACGAGGTTTACACCTTCTCCCGAAGAACCCTGGTTCCCCATTTGAGTGGCAACTTTATATTTTTCAGCCAGTTTGGTGAGCAACCTTGATTCATAAACAGTATGGGTCAAAGGTTTTTGAACATATACATGTTTGCCCATTTCCATGGCATATGCAGCGGTAATGGCGTGTGTATGGTCGGCAGTTGCGACTATGACAGCATCGATGGATTTACCCATCTCATCGTACATTTTACGCCAGTCTTTATATGTTTTTGCATTTGGATAGGTATCAAATACCCTCTTGCTGTATTTCCAGTCGACATCGCAAAGACCAACGATGTTTTCTGTTGCAGAGTTTCTGAGGTTGCTGGCACCCATGCCGCCAACACCAATACAGGCAATGTTAAGCTTGTCACTTGGAGCTTTGTGACCCAAACCGGCAATTACATTGCTGGGGAGAATTGTGATTCCAGCAGCTGCGGCTGCAGTGGTACCCAGAAATGCCCTGCGGGATACACTGCTTTTTTCAGAATTTTTGTTCATAGTAATAAGATTGAGTTAATATACTACATCTATGTATGCATAAATTTTCTTTAAGTGCCCTAAATATAAGGATAAAATACCTTGGATGGATGAGGGTAATGTTTCTTGAAAATGAAATTTTTAAATGCAATCAATCATAGAAAGATGGTAGTGTTTGTCTATCTGTTTGAATGTAGGTAAATTACACTTGAGGAATAGGGATTTTCAATGGGAAATAGAGATTTTCAATTTGCGGGATCAACCTCTCGGGGATATGTTTGCGGCTCAAAACCGATTTATTTAATTCATAAATTATTTCATATGTTGACAATTGGAAATAGATTTCCCGATTTTAAGAAGACCGTTGTGGTTTCACTGCAGCCCGGAAAAGAGTTTGAAAACATGACGCTGGGTGAATTTGTGAATGGAAAGTGGTCAGTCATGTTTTGGTGGCCGAAAGATTTCACATTTGTATGTCCCACCGAAATAACGGCTTTTAATGATCATTTCGAAGATTTCGTAAAATTGGATGCCAATCTTGTTGGGGCCTCGACTGATTCCGAATTTGTTCACCTTGCATGGAGGAATACGCATCCAGGATTGATGCAGCTTCGTTTTCCCATGTTGGCCGATACCAGCAAATCGCTGGCTGAGGATTTAGGGATTCTTGACAATGAAGAAAAAATTGCCTATCGGGCCACATTTATAGTTGATCCAACGGGGATTATCAGGTGGGTTAGTGTCAATGACCTTGCCATTGGCCGGAATGTAAAAGAAGTTTTACGTGTGCTTGAAGCATTGCAGACAGGTGCTTTGACTCCATGTGATTGGGAGCCTGGCCAGGCGACTTTATAACCTTCTTTGGCGATGAAAGAGGCTGTTCCATTTTTTGTGAAACAGCCTCTTTTTGATTTTTTGATAGGGGCAAAGATTATTGATGACTCCCTATTCCATAGGGACCAAGTTCTGTATTTAGACGTATATTGTAAATGCCTTTTGCATTGCTCCTATATATTCTATTATAGAAGATATGGAGAATATATGGAGAAGATATGTACAAAGCAATAACTTGGTCCGGCTCTGATCCTAATGAAAAGACCAATTACTTTAAATCCAATGGACAATTGACCATGGCAATTTTCTGGCTAGAAATCCATATCCATTCTACCGCCTCCCTGGTCTCCGCCGTCTCCATTCATTTCTCCTTGACCGCGATCCTGTTTGTAGTTGTTAATTTTGTAACTAAGCGTCAGCTGTAATACCTGGGATTCTCTTTTCATTCGGAATTTGTTCGAGAAATTCGGTCCATAGGTCATGTTTTCAAATTGTGAAGTTCCGAAAATGTCTCTCAAACTTAGTGTCGCTGAAAGTCTCTTGTCGAAAAACTCCTGCCGATACGAAATGTTCGAGAAAAACATGCCTTTAGATTCCCCCTGGGCCTGTACTGAAGGGCCTCTATAGAATGCCATCAGCTGGATCCTGCTTTCAGGCGCAAGCCTGAAATTGCCATTCATCCTCAGTGAATAGTTATTGCTTTCACGGTCAATGCTTTCTCCATTTAATTCACCTTTGATACGATAATTAAAGTAGCTGACACTGCTGTTCAACTGAAACCACTTTGCAATATTGAAATTGCCCATAACCTCAGCACCCAGGGAATGATCGCGATTGATGTTATCAGAGGTCAGATAAACAATCCCATTGTCCCTGAGTTCCTGAATCATACTGATCAGGTTGTTAGTGGTTCTATAAAAGGTTTCTGCCGAAATGAAAGATTTCCCGAACCTTTGCATGATACCAAGTTCGAAGGAACTTGTATATTCAGGTTTTAGGGATGGATTCCCTTGCCTGATGGTATACTGGTTCATGTAACTTGGAAATGGATCCAGGTCTCGTCCTGAGGGGCGGTTTATCCTGCGGCTGTAACTTGTCATTATCTGTGTCGTTTGTGAGGCATCCAAAGATAAATGAGCTGTTGGGAATATATCAAAGCGGTCAATGGTCGCTGGTTCATCAGCTTTTTCATGTTTGATTTCACGGAAGGTATATTCGCCCCTGAGTCCGGCCATATATTGCACTACACTCATTTTACCACCCAACGTGACATATCCTGCATGGATGTCACGCCTGAAATCCATTGAGCTGGAAAAGAGAGGATTGTTGATCCAGGTTGCAGCAACGGGATCATAGTTTGAAAATTCAAAATCTTCATGCTCCCTATCTAAAGTTGATTGCATACCTGCCTCAAATTTTCCTCCCGATGAAAGAGGGCGAACATAGTCCAGTTTCAAGCGAAATTCGCTTTCATCCTCTGTTTCAATTGACTGAATTCTATCAATGAATCCCAGATTACCTTCGTAGTTCGAATTGGTAATATACTCATCCTGATTTTCCTGGTCATCACCGGTACTTGCAGAATAATAAATCAATGCATCTAACTTATGAAGTCCTGTTTCATCAAATTTTTGCTGAAAATTCAGGTTTGTACTGAATTGGTTCCCATTTCTTGCCGACAGGTTATCATTAATCATAAAGGACTCGGTTGTTACCGGGGTGTAATATTCACGGAGTCGTGAAAGGCCATTGTTGTCATTTCCGTATTGTCCGCCGGTAAGTGAGAGTGTAAGTGTCGCACGGTCTGTAAGGAAGAAATCGGCACCTCCCCTGAGGTTAAATCCCCTGCGTTCAAAGTCTCGTCTTCCTTCCGTTATGATGAAATTGGTGGTATCGTTCTGAAAAGTCTCTCTTTCTGAAAAAATTTCACCAAATGAGTTGTTCTTGTTCCAGTCAGCCCCAAAGAACAAATTTGATTTCCGGGTTCGGTAATTAAGGTTAAGGTCGGTTCGGTATTTATTGCCTGTTCCAACCATGGCATTGAGGATCCCGTTAAATCCTGATAGAACGTTTTTTTTCATCACTACATTGATGATCCCTGCCATTCCATCAGGTTCATATTTGGCTGAAGGGTTAGTTATGATTTCTATGTTTTCGATTGCTGAGGCGGGAAGTTGCCTCAATGCATCGCTGCCTGAAAGAACACTTGGTTTTCCATCGATAAGCACTGTAAAACTGGATGATCCCCGAAGCGAGACATTACCGTCAATATCAACCTCAACCGAAGGTGTATTTTCAAGCACATCGATCGCGGTTCCTCCGGCGGCGTTGATGTCCTGGTCGACATTGATGACCTTTTTGTCGATTTTATATTCTATCCTCTGTCGGTCGGCAACTACGTTAACATCGCCGATTCTCAGCGAGGAAGCACTTAAGGCTATTTCGCCGATATCAACGACCTGATTGGAAGGTGCAATTCTGATACCTGACAATGAGCTTTTTTCATATCCTATAAAAATGGCTTCAGCATAATATTCACCAAATCCCAAACCTTCAATATCGAAGTGTCCTTTATCATTTGTGATCCCTCCTGTTACAAGAGATGAATCTCTTTTACTGTAAACCGCTATATTGGCATACTCCATCGGGGATTGTGATTCGGCATCCAAAATCACTCCTTTGATCCTGCCCGACCTGGCTTCACTTTCATTGGCAACAGGTGCGGGCTGTGACCAGGATAAACTGAACAATATTATAAAACTGGACAGAAATAATATCTTCTTCATTTGTCTAACTATTTTCACGATTAATTCAACGTATATTAAGACATAAATATCCTAAAATGGTTTAATCGCAAAAATGTTATTTCGTTGTTAATGTAAGGATTGTTTGAGGATATATTGTTTTAAATAGCTGAAATATAATGCTATAGGGTCATAAACGATGTGAATCTAAGATGCATTTCGAAGAAAAAGAATTTTACCTTATTTGGAAATTTCCGATGGACAACAGGCAAATTGCGGTATTTGAACCTGACTTATAAAATATTTCATCAATAAGTTTTGCCTTTTCCATCGGTCATGGGTACAAATCGTACCGGCATGACACTTTTTTGCCGGATTTTTCCTTTTTGTTTTTCAAGAAGGTAGAGATATTGTACACTGTTTTGCAATCCAACCGGAATGATCATTCTGCCACCCTCGGCCAGCTGTTCCTTAAGTTTCGGGGGAACAGAAGCCGGAGAGCAGGTAACGAGAATGGCATCGAAAGGTGCATGTTCTTCCCATCCTTCATAACCATCACCTGTTTTTAGATTGATTTTTTTGTATCCTAGATTTTCAAGAATGATCCTGGCCCTGTCAGCCAATATTTCGTTGACCTCAATAGAAAAGACTTCGACATCCATTTCAGCCAGTATCGCTGCCTGATACCCCGATCCAGTGCCGATTTCGAGAACTTTTTCATTTGGCCTGACCTGAAGCACCTCTGTCATGTATGCGACAATATATGGTTGCGATATGGTTTGTCCCTCCCCGATGGGTATGGGCTGGTCAGCATATGAATATCTTCGGTATTCTAAAGGCACAAAAGCATCCCTCGGAACATTGCTGAACGCCTCAAGGACTTTTGAATCTGAGATTCCCCTATACTCAAGCTGGAGCCTTACCATTTCCTCCCGCTGGCGGAGGTATGGATCCTGCGGGTTCTTGCTTTCCGTTGTATTGAATAGTGCTGCCATTAACATGAAAATAACAAATGCCATACCTTGTTCTTTTTCTTTCCAATGATAGATACGTTTGTTAAGCCCTTAAAGTTAGGTGTTTAGGTTTTATTTCCCGGTCTTTTGGTATCCTGTTGGCCAGGGTTGATCGTTAAGGGTGATCTAATTCTTAAATATTTCAAATCCAGCGAATAACAGGTGTTATGGATATATTACATTTGCATCGGATATTTTAATCAATACAGGGTTAATACAATGAAAAAATTAGTTATTCTGATTGCATTTACAGGATTGTTTGCCTGCCAGCAACAAAAAAATGAAATAAGCCGCCTGGGTATGGTCAGGGATAGCCTGACTGCTGTCACTTCCGAGAAGGACCAGGCCATTCTGGATTTTCTGACGGCCTTCAATGAGATTCAGGAAAATCTTGATTCAATCAAGACACTGGAAAAGATGATCACGGTTGCCAGTGAGCAACCGGGAGAACTGAAGGGAGACCGGAAGCAGAAAATTCTGGAAGATATTGCCTTGTTGAATCAATTGATCCAGAAGAATAAGGAGCTAAATGCGTCCTTGCAAAGGAAGTTGAATTCCGCGAATTCGAAAGTTGGAGAGTTGCAGGGTATGGTTAGCGAATTCGAAAGGATGGTTGCAAACCTGAATACTCAGGTTGAGCAGAAGAACATTGAGATTGCACAACTTACACAAAATGTGGAAAGTCTGAACCTGGATGTGAGCATGCTTTCCCAACAGGTGCAGGAAGTTACACGTACTGTTGAAGAAAAAACCCGTATCATTGAAGACCAAACTGTGGCAATGAATAAGGTGTATTACGCCATGGGTACCGTACGCGAACTTACCGACAATAATGTACTTGAAAAGTCGGGTGGCGTTTTAGGGGTAGGCAGGACTTTGAAGATCAGGAAGGATTTTAACCGTGACTATTTTACCACTGCCGATATGAGAGGATTTACTTTTCTTCCACTAATGGCAAAAAAGGCAAAAATCATTTCGGTTCATCCTTCTGAATCGTTTACGATTTCGGGTGAAAAAACTGCAGACACCTTATATATAAATAACCCTCAGGAATTTTGGAAAGCTTCAAAATATCTTCTGATAGTAATTGATTAAAGAAGTCAGGCATCAAACAAAAGTCTCTGGCCCCGACTCTCATCAATGATCTCGCCCTGATGCCATACCAGGTTGCCATTAACAAAGGTTTGTGTAACCTGGTGTGTGAAAACATTGCCCTCGAAAGGCGACCATCCACATTTATATAGGATATTCTCTTGAGAGACTGTCCATGTTTTTTCAGGATCAACCAGCACCAGGTCGGCAAAATATCCTTCACGGATGTACCCCCGACGAGAGATTCTGAATAGATCGGCAGGGGCATGACTCATTTTCTCCACCACCTTTTCGACAGGAAAAACTCCTTTTCTGCTTAGCTCGAGCATGGTAACCAATGAGTGTTGTACCAAAGGACCCCCTGATGGCGATTTGAAATAGGTATTGTTTTTTTCCTCCAGGGTGTGTGGTGCATGATCGGTCGCTACCACGTCAATCTTTCCTGACAAAACCGCATCACGCAATGCTGCCCTGTCCTCGGTGGTCTTTATCGAAGGATTCCATTTGATACGATTGCCAAGGGAAATGTAATCATGCTCGTCGAACCACAAATGGTGCACACAAACTTCAGCGGTTATACGTTTAGACCTAACCTTGCCTGGAGAAAAAAGACTCATTTCCCTTGCAGTCGACAGGTGTAGAACATGTAGTCTGGAATGATATTTTGAAGCCAGTTCGACAGCCCTTGAAGATGACTTGTAACAAGCTTCGTCGTTTCTGATATATGCATGCCTTGATGGAGGAACGTTTTCCCCATATCTGTTTCTGGCTATTTCTATCCTTTCCCGAATGGTGGTTTCATCTTCACAATGTGTGGCAACCAGGGTTGGGGCATGCCTGAAGATCTCGGATAAGGCAACATCATCGTCAACCAGCATATTGCCAGTAGACGAACCCATGAAAACCTTGATCCCACAAACCTTCGATGGATCTGTTTTTAGAACTTCATCAAGATTGTTGTTGGTGGCGCCCATATAAAAAGAGTAATTGCACAAGGAAACCATTGAAGCCCTAGTATATTTCTCTTCCAGTAGATCCTGCGTGACTGTCTGTGGCACTGTATTGGGCATTTCCATATACGAAGTAATTCCTCCAGCCGCTGCCGCCCTGCTTTCACTGGCAATGTCACCTTTATGGGTCAGTCCTGGTTCCCTGAAATGCACCTGGTCATCAATAACACCAGGAATCAGATATAATCCTTTGGCATCCACAATCTGGACTCCACTCAGGTTGAGTGTGTCGGGCAATACATGGGGATATATTTTCTCGATCAACTCCCCGTCAATCAGCACACTTCCCTGAAATTTCAGTCCTTCATTAATAATTGTTGCATCTTTGATAAGCCTTTTCATGATTATGCCTTTTATACAAATTTACTTTTTTCTGGTATGCCGGAGATGGCATTCCTGAAAAATCAAACACAATTATTACAGGTACCGGTCTTCCCTGTACTGTAATTTGCGGGTATAAGATTTTAAGGATATGGATTTGGGTATTTCGTGCCAGAAAAGAATCTGTCAGGGGATTTAATCTACCTGGCCTTGTTATAGCTCTTGAAAAAGCTGCGAAGTTTCATTTTCATTACTCCCCATAAAGCTTCGTTGAAAATACCACCACTCATTTTTGAGGTCCCTTCGCGACGGTCTGTAAAAATGATGGGGACCTCTACTATATTGAATCCCATTTTAAAAACGGTGAATTTCATTTCGATTTGGAAGCCATATCCTTTTAAACGGATTTGCTCAAATGGGATCGATTCCAGAACAATTCTTCTGTAACACTTAAAACCTGCGGTTGTGTCCATGACTTTCATCCCCGTGACAAGTCTTACATATACAGACGCAAAATATGACATTAGGACGCGTCCAAGAGGCCAGTTTATTACATTAATGCCAGAAATATACCTGGAACCAATGGCAAGATCAGCCCCATTCATTGCAGCGGCATATAATTTTTCCAGATCATTGGGGTCGTGTGAGAAATCGCAATCCATTTCGAAAATGAAATCATATGAATGATCGATCGCCCATCTGAACCCGGTGATGTATGCAGTACCCAATCCGAGCTTCCCCTTGCGTTGAACCATATGAAGTTTGTCGGGAAATTCAGCTTGCAGACGTTTTACGATATCCGCCGTTCCATCAGGAGAGTTGTCATCAATGATTAATAGGTGAAACTCGGTTTCAAGGGAAAACACCTTCCTGACCATCTTTTCGACGTTTTCCTTTTCATTATACGTGGGTATGATTACCAGATTCTTCGTCACGACATTAAATTTTGAGTAAGCGAATGTACACTTTTTTAAACAGATTGGCCTTAAGCAACGGTTTTTAAGTAGCCTGTATGGGTTATATAACAATCTTTAAATGCCATGATATTTCAATTATAGATAGTATGGTTACATAAAACCGGCATATTTGATTTCAGGGTATGACACCATACATTGGCATGAGATCTTTAACCCCTACATATATTATTGTATCTTAATTTTAGGGGTAAGATCCAAATATTGAGCAGGTTGAAATCGTACTTTTTTTCATGTGGCAAGTATGTTTGAATTGGAGAATAATGACAGAGTGAGTCAAACATGCTTCTGCTACAGCCGTAATGCGTTAATATTCAGCATATAATAGCACTAGGCGTGGGTATATACAATATTGGAGCTGGTTTATTCACTACACTTATGAACATCCGGATATTAATAACGACAATTTTCATCTCAAATCCATTTTCATGTCCAGGCATTGTTGTTTTAAAAAGATAGTTTATTAAAAGCATTGTTAATCTGTATCTTAAGCGTGATGTGGGATTCATGACATGTTTAAGTGGATGAAAATGTAACCTGAATGTTAATTCAGCGTAAAAGAAAATCTTGCTGTTATTTTAAAATTTTTGAGCGCTGATGTTCACGACTTTAAAGACTTTTGCGGAGAAAGGCCTCAATTTTTTTCATAACCGGTTTGCAGGAATAAAAAGCTTGACTACTTTTGCAGCCGCGAAAGCGAAGTTCTAGAGGTAATGAATATGCAAGGCTAAAGGCTTGGGATGATATGGGGATGAGAGATGACCTGGATGTTTCAAGTTTTTTGAAAAAAAAGTTTCAAATAGTTTTGTGGGTTTAAAAATAGTTTCTACTTTTGTCGACCCGAAACAAACGGAAGGGTTCAGGCCTGGAAGGGAGGATGAGGGGAAGACGGAGTGGGGGCGTCCTTGGAAGGAGAGCTGAAGCGCCGGGGGGTTGATCGGGGTGATGTGAATCACTGGGTTGATCCGGGAAAAAGAGAAGAAAGAGTTCTAAAGAAATAATGAAGCACAAAGAAGCAAGGTAAAACGAAAACCTTGAAAACGAAGATTCACTAGAGAAGTAGATCTGAGCGAAAGATATATAAACTTTTTGAATTACATCGGAGAGTTTGATCCTGGCTCAGGATGAACGCTAGCGGGAGGCTTAACACATGCAAGTCGAGCGGTATTGACCTTCGGGTCGAGAGAGCGGCGCACGGGTGCGTAACGCGTATGCAACCTGCCTTATGCAGGGGGATAGCCCGGGGAAACCCGGATTAATACCCCATAGATCAGTAGTATCGCATGGTACAGCTGGTAAAGATTCATCGGCATAAGATGGGCATGCGTCTGATTAGCTAGTTGGTAGGGTAACGGCCTACCAAGGCGACGATCAGTAGGGGTTCTGAGAGGATTATCCCCCACACTGGTACTGAGACACGGACCAGACTCCTACGGGAGGCAGCAGTGAGGAATATTGGTCAATGGGCGCAAGCCTGAACCAGCCATCCCGCGTGAAGGATGAATGCCTTATGGGTTGTAAACTTCTTTTGTACCTGAAGAAACTCTGGGTCGTGACCTGGACTGCCGGTAGGGTACGAATAAGCATCGGCTAACTCCGTGCCAGCAGCCGCGGTAATACGGAGGATGCAAGCGTTATCCGGATTTATTGGGTTTAAAGGGTGCGCAGGTGGTTGAATAAGTCAGTGGTGAAAGTCTGCCGCTTAACGGTAGGATTGCCATTGATACTGTTTGACTTGAGTTTAGGTGAGGTAGGCGGAATGTGTAGTGTAGCGGTGAAATGCATAGATATTACACAGAACACCGATTGCGAAGGCAGCTTACTAATCTACAACTGACACTGAGGCACGAAAGCGTGGGGATCAAACAGGATTAGATACCCTGGTAGTCCACGCTGTAAACGATGATCACTCGCTGTTTGCGATATACAGTAAGCGGCTAAGCGAAAGCGATAAGTGATCCACCTGGGGAGTACGATCGCAAGGTTGAAACTCAAAGGAATTGACGGGGGCCCGCACAAGCGGAGGAACATGTGGTTTAATTCGATGATACGCGAGGAACCTTACCTGGGCTTAAATGGGGAGTGACAGCTGGCGAAAGTTGGTTTTCTTCGGACACTCTTCAAGGTGCTGCATGGTTGTCGTCAGCTCGTGCCGTGAGGTGTCGGGTTAAGTCCCATAACGAGCGCAACCCTTACTGTTAGTTGCCAGCGGGTAGAGCCGGGAACTCTAACGGGACTGCCACCGTAAGGTGAGAGGAAGGTGGGGATGACGTCAAATCAGCACGGCCCTTATGTCCAGGGCTACACACGTGTTACAATGGCCGGTACAAAGGGCAGCTACACCGCGAGGTGATGCTAATCTCGAAAGCCGGTCTCAGTTCGGATCGAAGTCTGCAACCCGACTTCGTGAAGTTGGATTCGCTAGTAATCGCGCATCAGCCATGGCGCGGTGAATACGTTCCCGGGCCTTGTACACACCGCCCGTCAAGCCATGGGAGCCGGGGGTACCTGAAGTCTGCAACCGCAAGGAGCGGCCTAGGGTAAAACTGGTGACTGGGGCTAAGTCGTAACAAGGTAGCCGTACCGGAAGGTGTGGCTGGAACACCTCCTTTCTGGAGCGCAGGTTTACGCAACTCTGGTGGGAAAGTCTTTGAGGGATAGGTTTAGTTTTACTTGCTTTTTTTAAAAATATGAATGCTGAGAGCGAGACACTCGAATGA
>DF970687.1:0-5786 GCA_001270045.2 Bacteroidales bacterium 6E
GGCTACCAGACCCGGAAGAAATATTCCTGCGTAATGAGGAGGATCGTTTACTATGCTCCCGACCTTAAAAGAACGTTCACGTTCCTGACCAACAACATCAGCATCAAGGCGAAAGACATCGCTATGTTGTATAAGCAGCGCTGGCAGGTGGAACTCTTTTTTCGGTGGATAAAGCAGCATCTCCGCATCACATCTTTCTGGGGTAATACGGAAAACGCTGTGAGAATACAAATTTACATTGCGGTTATCACATACTGTCTCGTGGCTATCATCGAACATGACTGTCAGTTGGGCAGGACTACATTCAATGTACTTCGTGTCATTAGCAGAGTACTGACAGACAAGACGCCCATCAGAGATCTTTTTCTGACCCCTGAGACCATTGATGATATATGTGAAAAACCCGCTCAACTTGAATTTGCCTTTAAATATTAGTTGAAAAAAATTTATTGGACACTAGTGATTGTGAGACTTTATTTATTCAAAATTGGAGGGACCGTGTTGGCCAAAAGATGGAATTTCAAATTAAGTATGTAGCAGAAATACAAACTGAGAACAGTGGAAAATTCCGAGTTGTAAAGAACAAAATCAAACACTTAGTGGATGTTTAAACTCCTTCGACTCACCACCGTCCCCGTTTCCCTCAAGATATTACTTCGTGGCCAGCTTGGATTTATGAGGCAATATTTCATTGTAAAAGGTATTTCTTCTTCTGGCCCAGAATTGGAACAAGTTGAAGCCCAAGAGGATATTGAAACAATTCCGGTTGAAATGGCCAGGGATATTTCCATTTTGAATGACTTGAAAGCACTCTGGAACTTGATTCTATTGTTCAGAAAGGAAAAGCCAGAAATTGTACACACCCATACGCCAAAGGCTGGGACATTGGGCATGGTTGCCGCTTGGGTGTGCCGGGTGCCTGTCAGATTGCATACGGTTGCCGGTTTGCCGTTGATGGAAGCCCGGGGTGCAAAAAGAGAGGTTCTCAATATTGTGGAGAGAATAACTTATTCCTTGGCTACCAAGGTGTATCCCAATTCTTACGGGCTTCAGGAGGTGATCATCCAAAATGGCTTTTGTAAGGCTTCCAAATTGAAAGTAATCGGGAATGGTAGTTCAAATGGCATTAATACGGAATACTTCACTCCTGATGCGGTCACAAGTGAACAGAAGTTAGGTCTCTGTGATGAATTAGGTATACAATCTAATGATTTTGTCTTCATCTTCATAGGCCGCCTTGTAACCGACAAAGGTATCAATGAACTGGTAAAGGCATTTCAGGAAGTACAGGCAAAACATCCCCTTTGCAAGTTGTTGCTGGTGGGAAATGCCGAGCCTGAGTTGGATCCCTTGCTGCCTGAAACCGAGAAGGCAATTGCGACCCATGAAAGTATAATCACAACAGGATTCCAGAGTGATGTCAGGCCTTACCTGAGCATTTCCCATGCCCTGGTATTTCCCAGCTACCGGGAGGGGTTCCCCAATGTGCCTATGCAGGCAGGGGCCATGGGATTACCATCGATTGTGACTGATATCAATGGGTGTAACGAAATTGTACACCACGAATATAATGGGTTGATCATTCCTCCCAAGAATACCGAAGCACTGGTGTATGCCATGTTGCGCTTGGTCGAGGATCCTGGACTTACCCAAAGAGTGGCCGATAATGCCCGTGAAAGTATCGTTTCCCGTTTTGATCAGCAGACACTTTGGAAGCTGATCAAGGAGGAGTACGATGAGCAACTCAGGATCAAAGGCCTGATTAATTCTGACGATCTTGAATAGTTTGTTGCCACTGTTTCTTAGGTTACTGATAATAGTAATATTGATAGGGGGTGCCCTGACAATGATTCCCATTCATTTAAAGGCCCAGCATATCAATACTTCCGGCTTCGTTTCCACAGAAGCATTCGTTACCGACGGCTCCCGACAACCCTTTTATTTCTGGACAAACCGGTTGGGCCAGGTTAATACTTTGGACCAGCACAATTTATTTACCCGTTTTTCTGCCGAATCACAATATACATTTACCAATCCCAATCGATCCCTGTTTGCTGGCATCCATGGCAATTTCAGGAAGGCGGGGGTGGTCAAGTTTAACCTGCCCGAAGTTTATGGGGGATATCAAAACAGGTTTTTAAGGTTTACTGCCGGATTGTTTGCAGACTCAGTCAGATTGGCCGGTTTGTCTTCCTCGAACGGTAATTTTCTGGTTGGACAAAACAGTATTCCGCATCCACGGATTCGCATCGGCACCAATCAATTTATAAAGCTGGGCAAGGGTAACTTTGCCATTGCCGGATTCTATGAGGAGGGTGTACTAAATGACCAACGGGTTGTCAAGAACCCGATGCTGCACCGCAAAAATCTCTTTTTCAGGCATGGTTCGCCTGCACGGCTCGAGTTTATCTGGGGGATCGAGCATTTCTCTTTCTGGAGCGGTCTTCACCCAACCAAGGGCCAGTTCCCCCAGAAACCGATGGATTACTTGGGTTCAGTGTTTTCGTTACCCAGTGATAAAGAGGATGCAATTGGCCGCAAAAATGTGGTGGGCAATCAGCTGGGCCAGTATATCTTCTCCTTACGCAAGGCTTTCGCACATACCGACGCTACCTTGCAACTTTCGCACATGTTCGAGGATTTCTCGGGGATGGCGTTTGTCAACTATCCCGACAATATGGTCACGCTGTTGCTTCGCTTCAGGGAATCGCAATTCCTGCAGCGTTTTCTTGCGGAGTACACCTATACCCTTCACCAGAGTGGCGACGACATCGACGACGAAACGGGTGAGTATAAACACCTGAACGGCAGGGATGGCTACCTGGGGCATTCGGAGTATGGCTCTGGTTTTACCTACGATGGGAACTGGATGGGGAGTCCGTTGTTCGGTCCCATCCGGATGGTGAACGGTATTCCCCGTGGTCCTGAAAACAACCGCTTTTACGCTGTCCACTTGGGCGGACAGGGGAACCTGCACCGGCAACTGGAGTGGACTTCAAAAGTGACTTGGTCAAGGCATTTCGGTCGGTATGGTACACCTTATAAGCCAACCCGTGATCAGGTCTACTCGGTTTTCCAACTTCGCTATACCCTAAAGGATGCCCCGTTCTCGTTCGATGCCGCCTTTGCATTCGATGACGGCTGGCTCTGGGAGGTTTCCCGAACCCGGCAGGGTGGGGTCTCAGTTAATGCTGTCTACCGATTTTAGGTCTCCCGGTTGAAATATTGATGTGTATACTTATTCCATAAACCAATTCAGGTCATCCTTTCCCGGACAAGTTTACGGATGGGATTTCGATTACTGATCCATGTACCGAAACTTTTTTAAACGACTCATAGATATTTTGCTCAGTTTCATTGGACTGGTGGCCGCTTCGCCGGTATTTCTGGTCGTGACGTTGCTACTGGCCATTGCCAACCAGGGAAAACCCTTTTTCTTTCAATTGCGCCCGGGCAAGGATGGAAGGATCTTCCGGATTGTGAAGTTCAAGACCATGAACGACAAACGGGATGGACACGGCAACCTGCTTCCCGATGCACAGCGTTTGACCGCGGTGGGCCGGTTTGTACGCAAGACCTCGCTTGACGAGATTCCGCAGTTGATCAATGTGCTGAAAGGCGACATGAGCCTGATTGGTCCGCGTCCCTTGCTGGTCGAGTATCTGCCGTTGTACAGCAAGGAGCAGTCGCGCCGCCACGAGGTGCGTCCCGGCATCACCGGATGGGCACAGGTGAACGGTCGCAATGCCCTCGGCTGGCAACAGAAATTTGCCCACGATGTGTGGTATGTCGATCACCTTTCCTTTGCCCTCGACCTGAAAATCCTGTTCATGACCGTCATGAAGGTCTTCAAGAGCGAAGGTATCACCCAGCAAGGCCAGGCAACCATGGAGAAGTTTACTGGAAATAACTAAACTAAATTAAATATGATCTGGATATACGGTGCCAGCGGACATGGCAAAGTCATCCTCGAAATCCTCGAATGTCAAGGTAAAGCTGTCGGTGGATTTATCGACGACAATGAATCGATCACCCGTTTTATGGGGTATCCGGTTTTCCATAAACATGAATTGGTTTCTCCGAATGCCACGGTGATCATGGGCATTGGCAATAATGCCATCCGTGAGAAGTTAGTCGCAAAAAACACATTCACCTATATCAATGTCATTCATCCCAAGTCCATTTTCTCGAAATATGCAAAACTCGGAGCAGGGAATGTCGTCATGGCGGGTGCCATCCTTCAGTCAGGCTCTACGCTGGGCAACCATGTAATCGTCAATACAAGTGCCTCCATCGACCATGATTGCCAGATCGGCGATTTCGTCCATATTTCTCCCGGATCCATCCTTTGCGGAAATGTAACGGTCGGCAAGGGTAGCTGGATTGGTGCCGGTACCACCATCATCCAGGGGGTCACCATCGGCTCCAACGTGATTGTGGGGGCCGGAAGCGTCATTCGCAAAAACGTGCCCGACAATGTGCTGATCGCGGGCAATCCTCCCGAAATCAAGAAAAGGTTTTAGAAACAGGCCGGACGGCATTCGGCCAATTCCCAACAAAACACTCAATTTTTTCAAACATCACAAGATGAGCAAACCCAAAATCTGGCTCTCCTCACCCCATATGGGCGAAGCCGAGCAAACCTACGTGCAGGAAGCTTTCGATACCAACTGGATTGCTCCGTTGGGTCCGCATGTCAACGGCTTTGAGGACGACCTGCAAAAATATACCGGCGTTTCACACGCTGCCGCTCTCAGTGCCGGAACCGCCGCCATCCACCTGGCGCTGATCCTGCTCGACGTGGGTCCGGGCGATTTCGTGATCTGCCAGAGCATGACCTTCTCGGCGTCGGCCAATCCCATCGTCTACCAGGGGGCTACCCCGGTGTTTATCGACAGCGAACCGGATACCTGGAACATGTGTCCCGAATACCTCGAAAAGGCTTTGGCCGAATTGGCCTCACAGGGGAAAAGCGTCAAGGCAATCATCCCGGTGCACCTCTATGGGATGCCGGCCAACATGTCGAGGATCATGGCTATTGCCGAACACTATGGCGTGGCGGTGGTGGAAGATGCCGCCGAGGCGCTGGGCTCACGCTATTACCACATGCCGTGCGGAGCTTTCGGGAAGTTCGGGGTGCTGAGCTTCAATGGCAACAAGATCATCACCACCAGCGGGGGAGGGGCCTTGCTGTCGAACGACGGGGAGATGATCCAAAAGGCACGCTTCCTGGCCACACAGGCCCGCGACAATGCGCCCCATTACCAGCACACGCACATCGGCTACAACTACCGGATGAGCAATGTGGTGGCAGCCATCGGGCGCGGACAAATGGAGGTGCTCGACGACCGGGTGGCTGCCCGTCGCGAGAACTTCGGCCGGTACAAGGACTATTTTGACATGGTCAATGACCGGGGATACCGGGTCACCATTCAGCCCGAACCGCGTGGATGTTATTCGAACCGCTGGCTCACGGCCCTCACCATCGACCCGAAGGCCAACAAGGGGATCTCGCGCGAAACCGTCAGGTTGGCCCTCGAAGCCGACAACATCGAAAGCCGTCCCCTCTGGAAACCGATGCACATGCAGCCGGTCTTCTCCGATGCTCCCTACTATGGCGACAGTGTCGCCGCCAACCTCTTCAAGGATGGTTTGTGCCTGCCCTCCGGGAGTAATTTGACCGGGGAGGATTTCGACAGGATATTTAAGGTGCTGGATAGGGTGTTTATATAGTTTCAGGCGGCGAAGCCGCCTGAAACTATCATATATGAGGCTGTCCCAAAAGC
>DF970687.1:5956-26805 GCA_001270045.2 Bacteroidales bacterium 6E
TTTTGAGACAGCCTCTTTCATCCCATGCGGGAGAATAATTCTATTTTGACATATGGTTGAAAAAATCGAAGAGAATAATTGAAACAAAACTTAAATAAGTACGTTCATCTTAAAAAAACAAATATTTTTGTTTAGAAATAATTAAACGGTGGGTAATGGATAGGTTTAAATGCAAATATATTTTCAGGGATGATTATAATCCGGTTTATGTGAATGGCGCGCAAGGTGGGATTAATACCCAAGGAGAGATCATCATAAATTTTTATCTTGAAAGAAGTGCATTGCCGAAGTCTCAAACATATGGTGTGGAAGAAGGAAAAATCAATGCCCGGGAACTGGAATCCGAACCCGCGGATTTAAAGGAAAGTTTCGTACGGGTTATCGAAAATGGAATTGTAATGAACTATAAAACCGCCAAAGAAATCCATAGGTGGTTAGGTTCTCATCTGGAAACACTGGAAGCACTGGAAGCACTTTCTTCTGAAAAATAATCGTTCAGGGACAAATCACTATGAGCGCAAATTCATTAATCAAAAATACCATGTTAATAGGTTTAAGTGTTATTGCAACCAATTCAACGCCACCTGGAAGATACTTTTCATCTTCAGGAGTGGTATGTCAATTGACCTTACCTAACCGGGAGCCTCTTACTTCCACAAGATTTAATAATCCAGAGCGATTTTCGCTTGAACAACTAAAAACCAATAAAAGGAAACTTGAGGCAATCAGGAAGTTGCGTCCGAATTGGAATAACTATGATGGTGAAGCCTTTGATGAATCGTTAATTAATGAAATTGAGAAAATTATTACTGACCTGGATTATCAGCCGAATATATTTCCCACAGGAAGAGGCACGGTTCAGATTGAGAAATATATTAATGAGGAAAATCTGGTGGAAATAGAAGTCTCCAATAGTGAAATATTTGCCTATCAGGTTAAGGACGGCCGGGAAATAGAAAAGGAAATTTCGGTGGATGAAATTAATTCTCTCATTTCAGATCTCTATGCCTGATGAATTGCCTTTAACTATCGCCGACGATGAATATTTATATCGTGGCATAACAGAACTCAACTGGGACTATGAGAACAACAGACCCAGTTCCGCTACATTTAAAGATTCGAAGGGTGTCTCGGTTGACAGGGATAACTATAGGGAGGAAAAGGATTGTATAGATTTTCTTTTATCCAAAATCTCCTTCTTTGGCATTTGTAAAATACAAACGCAAAAAGTAAAAGAACTCAATGCGATCGCAAGATACTTGCCTGAGGAGAACAATATTTACCATTCTGAGATACACGATTCAGAAGAAAAAATTCAACTGAAGGGTAGTAAACCCAAAAAGATCAGAGACGCATCTGAAGTGGTCTTTCTTAAATAATTGATTGTCTCAGACCCTCAAGGTAATGGATCAAATACCGCCATCACCCACGATGACTATCGGAGCTTCTGGGTATCATGTCATTAACGGAAATTACCGGATTGTCCGTAATGCTATCGGCGAATCCTTTCCGGAAATTACCGGATCAGGATTAGATTTTCCCAAATTATGATACGAATCGGCTCAATGGAGCATAAAACATATTACTTTTATAAAAAATCGAACTAATTAAATTAAGCATGCAGATTGATCGGCTTGAGTGTGATAATTTCCGCCTCTTTAAAAAGCTGGAATTGCCTTTAGGCAGTAGGTTGACGCTGTTGGTTGGCGAAAATGGTGCAGGCAAAACATCCATTCTGGATGCACTGTCGATAGGTTTGGGACAGTTTTTCACCTCTTTGCCGAAAGTTACGGGAAACGCCATAAAACAAACAGACCTGAGGCAACAAAATAATAGGGCCGAATCCTATGCCAGGATAAAACTGATGTCATCTGATCCTTCCATGATGTGGGACAGGACCCTTAAGAGGGACCAAAGTGTAAAAACCGTAGGCCAAATACCTCCAGCAATTGGCTTGGCACATTTGAAGAAGTATGTTGATTCACAGATAATCAATCCTTTTAATGAAGGGATTGACTTTGTTCTTCCAGTATTTTCTTATTATGGGGTAAGTCGTGCATTGTTGGACGTACCCTTGCGAAGACGCGGATTTCCTAAGTCACACAGTCGTTTTGAGGCACTTGAAAATGCCTTGATGGCAACCAGCCGTTTTAAAAGAACGTTTGTCTGGTTCTATAATAAGGAGTTTGAAGAACAGCGCAAGCAACAGGAACTGAAAAGTTTTGACTATAAACTGCCTGAGTTGGAGGCTGTGCGAAAGGCGATCACCACCATTTTTCCCGAAATTTCGGAACCTCACATCATGCTTAATCCTTTAAGGTTTGCCGTAAAAATGAATGGGGAGGTTCTTGATATCATGCAGCTGAGTGATGGCTATAAAACGTTGCTTTCGCTTGTCACAGACCTCGCTTCACGCATGGCACAGGCAAATCCTGATTCCCGTAATCCACTGGAAACCCCCTCCATCGTGTTGATCGATGAGATTGATCTGCATTTGCATCCCCAATGGCAAAAAAGGGTAATCGGAGATTTGTTGAGGGTTTTCCCCAATACCCAGTTTGTCCTTACCACCCATAGTCCATACATCATCGAATCAGTCAATAATTACCTTATGCGTCACCATATCAGGAACTACAGTATGGAGGACATTGAAGTTGTGAATACACTTCCGCTTGATCCGGCTCATGTTAAGGCTTACTATATTGCAGGATCGGAGGCTTTAAATCTGATGGATCATGAAATCAAATTGTTGGATGATAAGCTGATACATCCTTTTAATGCCATTGCCGGCCTATACGACCGCATGCGTGATATTCAATGGGAGAATAGGGCGAATGATTGATCTGGCACATTTTGAGGATTGTGTATGTATTGCGAATGGCAGGCCACATGGGTTATGCCAGGGCAAATTGTCATTTGAGGAAAAAGGCAGGAAGGTAAAGCTTTCCATCAGGACTGGAGAGGAGGCCAAAGCCATTGTTATAGATGGATGTATCTGCACTGACAATGATTCAAAATGTGATGGATTGTTTCTTTTTCGACAGGGCAACAAGAACTGGATGATATTGGTCGAATTAAAGGGAACCGATCTTGACCGGGCATTCGGTCAACTCGCATATACCAGAAACAACCGGCGTGAGTATTCCCGGATCAGGGGTTTATTTATGCAGAATCAAACAGGTCGATTGTACGAGGTCGCATTTATTGTGTCCAACAAAATACCTGACAAAAACGAGCTTCAGAAATTGGAAAATGCCCATGGCCTTCGTCTTAAAGCATGCCTGCACAGTGAGGCAACCAAGCCAATCCCCGACATCAGGGAAAATTTGTAAGCATAGTACAAAAGAGGGCACACCAGATTACACAGATACCATAGATATTATGGGCATGCCTTGCGGCATGCTTTTTTCCACGAATGGCACGGATCTTACAAATGTGCCTCCCGCTCGCTGGCGCGTCCGGGATCGAAACGAACCTCTAGAAGGTTATGATCATGCCACCCATCCGATGTTACAAATGTGCCACCTCTACGAGGTTATAATCATGTGTCCCGCATTTTATGCAGGATAGAATCATTTTCCAATTGCAAAATGAATCAAACGAACCCCCATTGGAAAACGGGTCGTAGGGAAAGGGCATGCCCTTTCCTCTTTTGTTTTACCCCGCAGGACCCCGCAACCCGCACCCCGCACCCCGCACCGTTTTTCTCACCTCCACACCCATCCAACCCCCACCATCACTCCACCCAGTTCCTGGTGGTGGCCGGTTAGCAGGTTGCCGCGGTCTGCGGCGACGGTGGCACTGAGCCACAGGGGCAGCTTTGTGAATTGGTATCTGGCTTCGGCCATGGCGTGGAACTGGTCGCGTTTGGGCTCGTATTCACCGGAATATCGCCCCGAATTGAGGCTGCCTGTGGCCATCAACTTCCAGGTGAGGCTGCGTTGGAACAGGTGTCCTGATATACCGGCATGAAGGGCCACAATCCGGTTGCTGGCAACCGAGGTGGCATAGCCTGCCGGACTCACATTGAGCGGATAGAATAGGGGAGACCCGAGCATGAATCCCTTGTGGGTAAAGCTTCCGTACGTGCCGTGGTTGAAGTAGTTGTCGCGCCCGTTACGGTGGCGGTATACACCCGTCTTCTTGTCGAGGTCGGCACCGCTCTGGTGATGTGTGTTGGTTAATTCGAGGATGACCTTGTCGAGAAAGGGATGGTCATGGAGGGTCATCATCATCGAGTAGAGATTGTCGGGGAAGTTCACGAACACCATACCCGAGAAGTCCTCGAACGGGTGGACGATCCTTCCCTCGAAGGTCTTCCCCGGATAACTCTTCCGGAAAATGAAATAGTATTGTCCGAGCTGGTTTCCCTGCACGTTTTGCTGGTCGGAGGCATTGGCATCGGGACCTCCGGGCAGCGAGAATACAGTCCGGAGATAGTCCATCGGCTTCGACGGAAGTTCACCCGCCGTGGGTGAATGGCCGCTCCATTGGGCATAGTGGTCGATGCCCCAGGTGAACTCGAGCCTTTCGGTGGTCCCCCACCGCAGGAACAGCTGCTTGTGGTGCAGCAGGGTATTCTTCACGAGGTTGTCCTTGCCCATGGTGCCCTCCTCCCAGAGTGCCGCAAACCTGAAATTCCCCTTCCCGAGAGGGATATAGCCGTTGGTACCCACTTTCAGCCGGAAAAAAGGTGCTGCATTGTGTCCCGACAGGAAATTGCCGTTCGAGACCGACAACCCCGACTGCTGTATCGAGTCGGCATAGAGTCCGCCCCCAAACACCACCCATTTGGTCGTGAAATTCAGGTACGCCTCGGGGTACCGGCTTTTGTTGGTGTCACCCGCAAGGTTCAGGGCCCTCACACCCCCGGCCACCGACAACCGCCCGTTGGGGGCATGCCATACCCCATGGGAGATCACCTGCGTGCGGAAGAGGTTATCGACCTTGTAGGGCACCTGTCCGAGCTGGTTGGCCCTGAAATAAAACGGCATTACCGCATCGGCCCCGTAAAAGGTATGGTGGACGATATGTATGTCGGCAGTATTCTGTTGCGCCGAACCCGGTTGAAACCAGGCAAACAGCAACACAACGACAAGGGCAAGTCTGGACGAAATGGGCATGTTCGATAGTCAGGTTTAATGGGTACGAATATAGTGAAATATGGTTATTCCGGTAATGTTCCGGTCCATTTGGATTCCAACCGAATTGTATCATATTCCACCGGTTATTATGTCATTTCAGATCTGAAATAACCATTTGTTAACCAACATAAAAATCTTTTGTATATGTCGTAAATAGGGAATAAATATCGCAGTTTATACTTGCAAATTCGTCCAATTTTGTATATCTTTAATATACAATAGTCAATATAAATCTGTTGTTGACGCATTTACAAACCATAAAATAAACCATCTATCATGAATGGAAATTCTATTGACAGGGAGGTCTACCTTCTTCTTACTTCTTTTTTGGCCGAAGTTGAGGCTGTCAGTACCAATCGTACGGCTTATGTCGAACTCGCCAATCCTGGAACGGATATCCAGGAAGAAAGGGGTGTGACCGACGAGTACGAAAACCTGAACCAGCGGAACGAATCGGACCGGCAAATGGTGCTGATGGACATGCGCGACCTCTCGAGGGCCAGGATCCTGAAAAAGTACTACCGGCTTTTGCTAATCCTTGATCATGTGAAGCACCGGAAGCTGATCGATCAACTCGACTTTCTATATGAGTGCTTCTGCGCTGCCACTTATGACATAGAACTCATCCCCGATATCGGTTGCTTTGTCAGGGATGTAATCGACGGCATAAAGACGAACAAGCTGAAGCCTGCCTACTCAGAACAATGACCCTTTGCCACCGGAGGATAAGTCACGTTCAGGTGGCTTATCCCTTCGGTACAAGTTATGTATTTAGACGTGGATTTGACGCGTCTTTACTACATCTTCTGTACACATATATATACAAAAGATATTAAAAGCATGCCAAATCTATTAACAATATAAGAATCGGATATGACTAAACTAAATGCCGGGCTCTTTGGGGCCCTTTCGGGAAAGATTGGAAACGTGGTGGTGGTAAACCGTGGAAAAACCACCTATGTGAGATCAGTCCCAAAATACACGGAAGAATCGTGGACAGATAGCCAGCGACAGGTAAGGAAGCGATTTGCCCTGGTAAGCAAATTCTGCCAGGAATACAAGAAAAGCATCATTTTCCCCATCTGGAACCTGCTGCCTGGACCATCATCGGGTTACAACAAGTTTCTTGGCACCAACATCAAGGCTTTCGACAAGGAAGGCAATATTATGGATATGTCGTTGCTGCATTTCTCAAATGGTGTATTGACACCGCCCCTGAACTTGTCGGTTGAAAAGCGGCAGGGCGAAGTCGTGATCAGCTGGTCGAACGATACGGCACTTAGCCGAACCAGGACGAAGGACAAACTCATGTATATGGTGGTAAAGGAAGGTGAAGGCACCACCAATGGGGAGATTACCGGTCAGATAAATATCGGATCGATAACTAACGGATCCAAAGCTATCAGTCCGACAGTTGCCGGTCAGATAATTATCGGACCTGAAATTACCAGTCCTGAAATTACCAGTCCTGAAAATACCAGTCCTGAAAATACCAGTCCTGAAAATACCAGTCCTGAAAATACCAGTCCGATAATTACCGATCCTGTAATTACCAGTCCTGTAATTACCAGTCCGATAATTACAGGTCAGATAATAACCGGACCGCACCAGACCGCCGTCACCCGTGGGCAGATGGAGGCCGTGATCGCCAATGCCGACGAAAGCATTGTGGGATTGTATTTGTTCTTCGCTGCCAGCGATGGGGAGGCGTTTTCTCCGGACCGGTACCTGGTGGTTTAGTTTTTACAGGCGGCTGCGCCAAAGGATGACATCTTCTCGTTGAGGACCTCTTCGGAAAAGATGTCATCCTTGCGGTATGCTTTTTTTTTGCCCACGAATTGCACGGATTAACACGAAAGGCCTGCGGGGATAGCAGGATGACATCCTACTACGATGACGGATGCAACGAGAGGATGTCATCCTTTGACCTCAAGGATATTCACCACAGATTTCTCAGATTACGCAGATTGGTTTTGGTGGTTGCCGGGAGCAACCACCAAAACCCCGATAGACATCGCGGGGGTGGGGTGGGGATGCTCCGGTGTTACAAATGTGCCTTCCGTCCGAAAAACGGTCGGAATATCTTCTTCTGGCCGATCATCTTTGCTACAAACGTGCCACCCTTACAGGGTTATTTCCCCCACTTCCTACAGATCCTACACCAAAGGATGACATCTTCTCGTTGCGGACCTCTTCGGAAAAGATGTCATCCTTACACCCTCGCACCATTATTTCCCCCACTTCCTACAAATCCTACACCTCCTTGGCACTTTTAAAAACATACCCCCCCTGTGTTTTTATTTTTATTTTCTGGCTTGCGGGTTGCCCTGATCTGCGTATCAGGCTTTCTTTCATTCAGGGCTCTTTATTTTGTCTTTCTATGTCGCTGATATGCAGTACAATAATAATAGGTTACAAATGAACGTTATTTTTCTTGGGTGTTTTGCAAAAAAGTGCTTAAATTGTGGCGTCGCTTTTCATCAAAGGATGGGCCGGCAAAAGCGGATGGGCTGCAGTTTATGACCGCATCACCCCCGCTCTAAAAAAGAAATCGTTTTCCTTTTATAATATATATATAATATATATAATATATAATATATATAGGTATATGGGAGGGGTAGGTATTTTATATAAATAGGAATTTATATAACAGTTTTTTTTTTTTTTGAAAAAAAAGTTAAAGTAACCTTAAAGAAACCTTAAGGGAGAGAAGAGGCAACACGGGGCACTGCCAATCAACCCGGTAGTGACGTTCACGCGTTGAATCATCATCCCTTAACCAAAATGCTGAATCAATGACTCAACAGAGCGAAGCGGGCGATTGGGAAGCAACCGACAGCCCAAACCGGTACGGAACCGCCGGAAATCCCTCAATGGAGGGTGTCCCTGAGGGGGCCGAAGATGTCGAACTGGTAGTCAGGCGCATCGAGGCGGCCGGGATAGACATCACCGCCAGTTATCACGACTGGCGCGACATAGGGTTTGCCCTGGCACGCAAATTCGGGTCGGAGGGCCGAAACTGGTTCCACCGTGTCAGCCGTTTCTATCCTGGCTATTCATACGGAGATTGCGACCGACAGTTTGATGCCGGACTCAATTCGGAGAAGGAGGGGATCACCATCAAGACATTCTTCTACAAGGCCAAAAATGCGGGAATCGACATATCGCCTGCGAAGCGGGGGCAATATCATTACACAGGCATGGCATCGGGATCGGGCATATTGGAGGTATCTTCCGAAAGCCTGAAAGGAGGGATGGCCGAAAATGATGCCCGTCCATCGCTTTCAGGAGCCAACGTTGAGGAAGTGGATGAATGGGAAACACCGGAGGAAATGGAGGAAATGGAGGAAATGGAGGTATGCCCTGAAACGGTTGGCATCACTGGATCTCACGGATTGGCGGACATCAATCTTACGGATTTTGATTATCAGGCATTCACTGGGGAGGGGAGTCATTCCCTGGATTCTTCTTCGTATGGTGGAAATGCGTCAGGTCCGTCGGGCATTCCGGGTGCCTTTCGGTATGATCGGCCTGAACCCGAAGAGGTCGTGTTTGATACCCCGGAGATACCTTGGGAGTTTTATATCGACTTGCCCCAATTCCTTCAGGACTGCATCTGGAAATTCAGGTCACCGTTGGAAAAGGAAGTCTTCCTGGTGGGGGCCCTGGGTGTCATCAGCGGTTGCCTGCCCCGGATGGAAGGAAGTTACTTCGGACGGCTTGTCTCCCCCCACCTCTATGTCTTCGTGACTGCCCCTGCCGGTGCAGGCAAAGGGACGCTCAAGTTTGCGCGTGAGTTGGCGTCATATATACATTCTGATGTCTGTAATGCTTCGTTTGAAGCACAGGAAAAATACAAGAATCGCCTTGCCTGGTACAGAAGGGCGGACAGCAAGGATCGTAAGGGTATAATAAAACCGGAGGACCCGGGCAAGCAGATGCTCTTCCTGTCGACCAATTTGGGAACCGTCTCCTTTTTGCAGGCCCTGTACAACAGTAATTCGAGCGGAATTCTTTTCGAGACGGAAGCCGATACGCTGCAGTCAACGCCCAGGAAAGAATGGGGACCATTCAGCGATATCCTGAGGAAGGCCTTCCACCACGAAACTATCCAGCTCGAAGGCCGGAAAGGCTTTAAGCCCATTGTGGTCGAACGTCCCAACCTGTCGGTGGTGCTGGCTGGCACGCCCGACCAGGTACGCAAGATGATGCCGGATACCGCGAACGGACTGTTCAGCCGGTTCCTCTTTTATGCCTTTGGGGATGACCAGCCATTCGACGATCCCTTTGGGGGTTACCGCGATATGGACCTGGATGGTATCTTCGATGATCTGGCCTGCAATATGGCAGACCATTACGATAAACTGAAAGCCAGGCACATGTCGCCGTGGTTCAGTCTGACTGCCGACCAGGAGCGGCTGTTCAGGGATGAGTTTGAACTTCGGACCATGGAAAACCGCAGCCTGCTGGGAAGGGATTTTGAGGCCACCACCCGGCGCATGGGGTTGATCACCTTCCGGATTGCCATGGTGCTCACTGGTTTGCGGCTGATGGAGCATGACTCCGGGAAGAGGGAGGTCTTTTGCAGCGATCAGGATTTTTGGTCGGCCATCATGCTGACGCGCATATTGGAGAAACACGCCGTGGCAGTATACAAAAGCCTCCCCAACACAAAGCTGAAGGGTGCCCGAAATGTTTTCTTCAATGCCCTGCCCGACACGTTCACCCGCCAGGAATACCTCACCGTGGCCGCCAGCCTCGACATCAAGCCCAAAACCGCCGAGAAGTACATCGGCCAGCTGAAAGATGGCGGAATGCTGGAGCATGGATTTAACCAGTACAGGAAACGTTGAGGTGGTGCGGGGATGACATCTTTTTAAAGGATGACATCCTTCCCGGAAGGATGTCATCCTCTTAGAAGATGTCATCCTCTTAGAAGATGTCATCCTCTTAGAAGATGTCATCCTTCTACCTCTGGCCTGTGGGCATTACAATGGCTTTTTATTTTTGGATTAATTTTAAATAAAGAATTTCCTGCAAAAAAACCTGATCTCGCTGTACAATGAATAAATATGTGGTATATATTTACCACAGATTTGTGACCAATCACTCAATTAAAGATGATATGCTATGAAAAAGTTTGGTGAGTATGTGAAATTATTACGCGAGGGGAAGAGGATCAGTTTAAGGAAATTTTGTCTTGAATTGGAATATGATCCAAGCAATTGGAGCAAAATTGAAAGGGGAATGCTGCCTCCTCCAAAGAGTAAGCAGTTTTTGACAAGAATTGGCGAAGTTTTGGGGCTAAATGAAGAGTCTGAGGAATTTTATTATTTGCTGGATTCTGCTGCAGCTGCGCATGTGCCTGCGGAATTAGTTGAAAATGAGGAATTTCTTGATATTCTTCCTGTTTTCTTCAGGGCATCCCGGGGTGATAATCCAACAAACAAAGAGCTTGAAAACCTAATAAACTTATTGAAGAATTCATGATTAAACCTGAAAAACTATCCTTTACCGAAATCAGGATATTGGCTGATGAATTTAGGGACAAATTTTGCCCAAACGATGAATTTCCGATGCCAATCGAGGAAATCGTTGAGTTTGATTTAGGTATCGAGGTTCGCCCTGTGGATGATCTAAGAAATAAAGCGGATTTGGATGCGATTATTTCAAGCAAGCTCAACATTATATTCATCGATAAAATGTTGATGGAGAATCATAGATTTTTATTTAGGTATAGGTTTGCGTTAGCTCATGAGGTTGGTCATTTTGTGCTGCATAGTAACAAAATGAAAAGATTGAAATTTGGTTCAATCGAGGAATGGATTGAAATTAGATCTCAGTTTGACGAAGATGATTTGATGTGGTTTGAAAGACAAGCGATGGAATTTGGCGGAAGGTTGATGGTTCCTCGTGACATATTAGTCGCTGAAGTCATGCCATTAAAGGATAAGATCCAATCTTATTATGACACCTATCCGGATGGTGGTTATGAAGTTATTGCCGATTTTATTGCATCGGCAATCCATAAAAGGTTTGAAGTGTCGGCTGATGTCGTTAAAAGAAGAATTATAAATGAAAAAGTCTTTGAATTGTTGGGTTTTTAGGTATTTGTAATCTTCTTCCGAACGATGGGTTGGTCAGTGTCGCTACCCAACTGATATAAAGTTTTGTTTTCTAATGTAAAGATCTTAACTTTTCTAACATAAAGAATTGGCATGCTGGTATATTACCCAAAAATTTGCACGAATTAGCTCGAAAATGACCGTCGGGGATGCCAGGCTGTCATCCTTTCTCGATGACGGATGCAGCGTGAGGATGACATCTTTTCGTTGAGGACCTTTTCGGAAAAGATGTCATCCTTCCGGCAGGAAACAATCTTCGTAATTCCCTGAAAATAATGGCTTAACCCTGAATAACGAAACAAACTATTATGTAACTTTAAACAAAAATACCAATATGCGGATAGAACGGGAATGGTGGCAAGGTCGGAAAGGGCATGCCCTTTCCCTACGATATGCCAACGATACGCCAACGATTGGTCAACAATATTCCCAAACCTATGAAAAAACTTATCCTCCAACTCATGCTGTTGTTGTTGTCATGTAATGCATTTGCTGCTTTCCTGCGCAATGTCCCCATACAGCTGAAACAACCCGACGGCCGGGTCATCGAGTGCTTCATGACGGGCGATGAATACCACCGCCGGTTGCACGATGCCAACGACTATACCATCGTGATCCATCCCGTGACGGGTTATTACGTGTATGCCACCACCTCGGGCGACGAGCTCAGGCCTACGGAGTACATTGTAGGCCGCGACAAGCCCGAAGGCAATCCCATCAGGAAAGGTGCCGACATTTCGGCAAACCTGATCATGGAAAAACGGTCGGACAGGTTGCTCAAGTCGGCCCGGCAGGTGAACCTGAGTCCGAATACGGGGGCGGTCAACAACCTGGTCATCTCGGTCCGCTTTGCCGACCAGCAGGCCATGGGACTGCCGGTAAGCCAGTACAACCAGTATTTCAACAGCAGCACGTCGCTCTCTTTAAAGACTTATTACAAGGAGGTGAGCAACAACTTGCTCGACATCACTTCACACTATTTTCCGTTGCCCCAGAATAACCAAATTGTTGAATTCCAGGACGGCCATCCGCGATCGTATTACTCGCCTTACCACGAGGTACTGAATCCGATCGGGTACACCCCCGAAAACATGTTGGCGAGGGATAATGAGCTGATGAACGCTGTCGTTAATTCCCTTAAAAATCAGGTTAATGCCAGAGGAATTGATTTTGATGTCAACAATGACGGGGTAGTCGACAACATTGTCATTGTTTTTCAGGGATTTCCCGACGTGTGGGGCGATTTGCTTTGGCCCATGTCAGGTTCTCTTGAAAGTGCGCAAATTTCAATTGGGGGGATGTTCGCAGGTACCTTCAATAAGCAGTTTTCGGCAACCATGCGACCCGACGTGATCAGCCATGAGTATTTCCACTCGCTGGGAGCCCCCGACCTTTACCGGTATATCGACACCACCATCGAACCTGTGGGGGCCTGGGACATCATGGGAATCACCGGGGCCCAGCACATGACCACCTACATGAAATGGAAATATGGCAAATGGTTCAACGAGATCCCGGAGATCACGCAGCCGGGCACATACACCCTGCAAACTGTGTCGCAATCGCCCTTTGCAGCCTACCGGATTCCTTCACCGGCTTCGGAAACCGAGTTCTTCGTGGTGGAATTCCGCAAGAAGGAAGGATTGCTCGAGTCGCACCTGCCTGCCAGTTACGACGATGGGCTGATCATATACCGGATCAACACCGACTTCACTGGCAACGCCATCGGTCCGCCCGATGAAGTGTATGTATACCGTCCGTTTGGCGACCAACGCCAGAACGGGTATATTGAAGATGCCTCCTTTTCGGATATAAGCAAACGGACCCATTTCAGCGACCAGACCAATCCGGCCTGTCTGCTTCATAACGGTGTTTCTGGTATGATTGACCTGTCGGGGATCACCATCAACGGCAATACCCTCAGCTTTACGGTCAATGCGGTTAATCCGTTATTCAAGCCCATGAATCCGGAGGCAGTGCGGACGGAGCAGGGCGTCAGGCTGGTGTGGACAGCCCCGGCACCGTCGGAGAACCATCTGCAGGGGTACAATGTCTACTTGGCAAGTACATCAGGCAAAATCAACTCTGCGCTGGTTACCGACACCACGTGGCTGGCTCCCCTTCCAGGCAAGGACCTCCATTACACCTACCACATTACGGCGGTTTACCAGAACGGCGAATCGGACCCGGTAAGCTGCATTTTGATGAATACCACCGATCCGCACCTGCTCGACTCGCTGGCGCTGGTGGCCATTTACAACCAGTGCGACGGCCCCAACTGGGCCCGCAACGACAACTGGCTCACCGGACCGCTGCATACATGGTATGGGGTGGGGGTGAGTAATGACAGGGTAATTGCACTGACCTTATATAACGATATGGAGCATTGGGGACAACCCTTTGGCATGCGTGGGGTTATTCCGAAAGAGATTGGCTATTTGACGGAATTGCAAACGCTGAATATCTATAACAGCAATTTAACAGGATCACTTCCTCCTGAAATCGGAAACCTGACAAAGCTTGAAAACTTAATGATTTCCAGTACAAACCTGGGTGGATCAATTCCCGTTGAAATTGAAAACCTGACTGAACTCAGGAATATAAATCTTTCTTCAAACCTATTAACCGGTAACCTCCCGGAAGAAATTGGTTACCTGTATAAACTGACCAACCTGAATTTGGGAGACAACAGGTTGACAGGAGCGATTCCGGCCAGTTACGGGAACCTGTCATCATTAAATGTCCTGTATCTGATGGGCAATCAGCTGACAGGGGAAATTCCTGTGGGAATCTTTACTTTGCCTGAACTTGAGCACATGTCATTAGCAGGGAATAAGTTTTCAGGGGAGATTCCCCCTGAATTTTACCGGATGTTTAGACTCATGAGTATTAACCTCGGTAATTCAGGACTTTCAGGCAGGTTAACTCCTGAAATTGGTAATTTGCAAAATCTTGAATCGTTAGATTTGGCTGGTGTTTATTTGGAAGGGGGAATTCCCGATGAACTTTATTCATTGTCCAAACTTCATTTCTTAAGTCTGGCAAATTGCAACCTTTCAGGATCGGTATCGCCCGAAATCGGTAAACTGACCAATCTAACTTCAATACAATTACAGCACAATAAGCTGACAGGTGTCTTACCTTCTGAATTGGGCAGCCTGACGAACCTGAATTTTGTTTGGCTGACGGATAACCAGTTTACGGGTGACATCCCGCAAGAATTGGGAAACCTGATAAAGCTGTGGGCATTCAGGGCTGATTATAACCAGCTCACGGGATCATTGCCCGGAAAGTTTGCCACATTTACCGAACTGAATGACATTGACCTGTCGAACAATAACGTGGAAAACATGCCCGATCTGCGGCCCTTGCAGAATATCACTTTTCTTGGACTCAGAGGGAACAGGCTCACTTTCGAGGACCTGGAGAGCAATGTGCTGATACAATTTAAACCCGGATGCACGGGAATCCATTATGATACCCAGCAAAAGTTAGGCTCTCCCGAAACAAAATATGCCCTTCCCGGAAAACCGCTGACTTTGTCGGTTTACTGTGGCGGGACGGCCAACCAATACCAATGGTTCAGGAATGGCCAACCGGTAACAGAAGTGCAGTCGAGTCCCGGTTTTGCGCTCAGTAACGTGGTGCCGGGCGATAACGGGGCATATTTCTGCAGGGTCACCAATTCCAAGGTTCCTTACCTGGTCATTGAATCAGCACCGGTGACGGTGATAGGCGACGACAGGCTGTTTGCCGATGCCGGCCCTGATTTTGGAGCGCTGGAGACATCAGTTGTGAAACTTGACGGAACGGGTTCTCATAATCCAGGGAGCGGAGCGATTACTTATCTGTGGACAGCCCCTGAAGGGATTACGCTCGATGCGGCAAATTCGCCCGAGCCAGCGTTTACCGCCCCGATGGTAAAGTATCCCACCCGGTTGGTATTCAGTCTCACGGTGAGCAATGAGGCTGGTGATACGGCCATCGATGAAATTGCGATTACCGTGGACAATGATCTCCAGTTGAATGAGGCACCTGTGGCAAATGCAGGAAGTGACCAGACAGTTCCTGTCGGCTCCATGGTTACGTTAGATGGATCGGGATCGTACGATTCCGATGAGAATGCACTCACCTTTCAATGGATCGTTCCCGATGGGATTATTCTGAACAATGACCATGTGATGAATCCCGTGTTTACAGCACCTTCAGTGGTTGATGAGCAAGCTTTTGTAGTGCAACTGGTTGTCAGTGATGGAATTGCCTTTTCCGACACCGATAAGGTGGTTGTTGTAGTCATGGCCAATCAACCACCGGTGGCAAATGCCGGTCCTGACCAGGTAGTATATACGGAGTCGACGGTTGTGTTGGATGGATCGGATTCATTTGATCCCGACGGCTCATCGATAAGCTTTTTCTGGATTGCCCCTGCCGGATTGGTTTTGAGTGATCCCAATGTGCCGTCACCTGTATTTACGGCACCCACCATGCAATCCGATTCAACCTTCATCTTTCAACTGATCGTGACGGATTCCAACGGAAAATCAGATACTTCGGAGGTGCTAATCACGGTTCGGCCCATCACTTTTTCATGTCCCATGGATACCTATCATGAAGGAAACAATCCTTATGCTTCGGGTGGTCCGAGATACGGACAAAGCATCACAATTAAAAATACCGGTAAACTCGAAAGAATCAAGTTAACCATTTGGCCTGATGGAGCACAGAATGCTCACCTGCTTCTTAGAAAGTGGCACAGCGATAGCTATACGGAAGCGTTTAACGGTGAAATCATAGCCAAATCCTCGAAAGCCATTTTATTGCCTTCAATCAATAACTGGCAGGAGATGTCGACCTTTGTATTTCCCGACAGTCCAACGTTAAATAAGGGTGAGAAATACACCATTGAGGTGTTAAATGCCATGCCTTATGTGATTATTCCGGGGAGCTATACTGACGGACAGGCATACGAATCCGGAAATCCGACTTATGTCAGGGATATGCGATTTGCCGTGTATCTCTGTCCTGACGTTAATCTTCCTCCCATGGCCAGCGTGGTTGGCAATATGAGCGTGAACGAGGGAACTGTGGTGGCGCTTGATGGTACCGCCTCGTCGGACCCCGAAGGCGAATCGCTGACCTACCTGTGGAGTGCCCCCGACGGTATCGAGTTAAGTACAACCACCGATGCCACGGTCACTTTTACGGCCCCCGACGTGGACCAGGCGACCACCTTCAGCTTCACCCTGGTGGTGAGTGACGGCAACGGGAATTCGGAACCGGTGGAGGTGGCTGTCACCGTTTTGCCGGTGTACCAGTCGGAGGAGGATGTCATTCTCTGCTCTGGGGAAACATATCATGGCTGGGAAATCACAGGATCTTATTCGCGAACCCTGGAAACATCCGCAGGCTTCGACAGTATCGTCACCACCCACCTGACAGTGTTGGCTGAATTGTCGGTTGAATTGACTTTCAGCGGCGACACCTTGGGGACTGCCGGGACCTTTGTGGGGTACCAGTGGTACCGCAACGGCGATCCGCTGGCTGATGCCACGCAAAGCATTTACATCGCCTCCATGAGCGGGAACTACAAGGTGGAAGTGACGGATGAACATGGCTGCACGGGCTCCTCGAACGAGGTGTACCATGTTTATTCATCGGTTCACGCCCTTCTAGGGGCATTGCCCGGTTACACTGTGGTTCCCAATCCGAACGGCGGACAATTTGCCTTTCGGTTACGCAACCCGTTACCGGGAGATGTGTGGCTCACGCTGGTCAGTCCAAACGGGCAGATGCTGGAGCAGCACGTGCTGCATCCGGCGCAAATGCCCGCCGAACATCGGTTCGACGTGCGGCACCTCAGTAAAGGCATCTATTTCCTGAAAGTGCAGACAGGTCAACACATGTCCACCGAAAAGGTGGTGGGTGGAGAGTAGGAGATCCTTCGCGAGATCCTTCACTGCGTTCAGGATGACGACAACGCAGCGCTAAAAAAAGGAGATGGGCAATGGTGGCGCAGCCACCATTGCCCATCTCTCCCTATTAACACCACCATGTGGCTGTCATCCTGAGCGAAGCGAAGGACCCCGAAGGACCCCGCAACTCGCACCTGTCAGGTATTCAACATTTTCAATCTCTCCAAATAATGGTTCATAAACTGGACCTTGGTTTCCTCGTCGAGGTACGACCTGTTAACTAAAGTTTCGACACCGGCCTGCCTTTCAAGAAATGGCGCAAGCAACTTTTCGATCCTTTTTGGGGAGATCCCTGTTTTCATGCCAAATTCAATGAAATCTTCCTTGCAGGGATAGTGTTGGGGATTTTGTATCCGGCAGTCAGACCAGTACCCATCTTTAAATAGCTCGTCGGTTAAGGCAAAATACCCATCTTCATCCACATGGATTCTTGTATCCATCAGATCATACGCCGGACTCAGCACGTAGTCGCCATTTGCCGTTTCGACCAATGAAAAATTCTTCAGATGGGCATCCCCGTTTGAAAACAGGAAATTAAAAACCACCAGTCGATAGAATTTTTCCATTTCGACTTTCCAGGCACCGACATACTTTCTGATGATTTCGGCAATGCCTTCATACGAATATTCATACTTAAAATTATTGCCTGCGTTTTCTTCGGTCTTGCCTGCGAGTGACGCAAAATCTTCTTTTCCCAGTCTGATGCCGTTAGCGCCTATGTCAAACCGCTTTGTCAGGTATGCGGGTTCGTTGTTGCCAAAAAACACCAGGCCGTTAGTTGCGGTGGGGATTTTATAAACCTGGCTGGCAATTTGCATGGTGACATGTTCATTGGCCGGAGCCATCAGGACTTTCTTTAACCCATGTGGTTTGGGCTTGAGGATATAGGTTCCCTGTTCCTTGTCGACCGTTAACCTGAGGTTGTTCTTGTCGAGCAAAACCGAATATTTTTCCTGTACGCCCGAAATGGAGATTCTCTTCCTGTTCAGCATGAACCGCTTCTGGTCCTCCTCGTCCACGTCGGGGGCATTGTATGGCAGGAAGGTGCTGACTTTTCGTCCTGAGAACATCCTGCGCAAAAATAGAGGGCTGTATTCTGAAAACCCTTCGGTCAGCAATCCGGGACAATTTTTGATTTCCATGACTTACCTATTTTACCGGTTTAACGGTTATTGCGCCAATGGTGTCGTATTGGGCAGTAGCCATCAATAAACCAAAAAAATCATTTTCGTCAATTTTCAATTGCTTTGATTGAACGATTCGATTGGTACCTTCGGATAGCATATTGTAGAAAAAGGGGAACAGGAAGTCGGAATGAAATACCGGTTGGTCTTTGGGCAACGTCAGGCTAATGGCCGGTTTCGAATTGTCGTTGCGATATTCGGAAGAGTAACGAAACTCATATGTGCGGTGATCAGTTTCGGTCAGGATGCCTGCCAAGACCCCATTTCTGTAAATTTCGGCTTTTCTCATTTATCCATGTTTTTAATTTCCAACGATATTTCGAGACCCAGGACATCGATGATCTTTTGCAGGTTGTTTAAGGTAATGTTTCCTTTTCCGCTTTCGAACCGTTTCAATGTGGCAATTCCAACTTCGGATAATTCCGCGAGGGTTTCCTGGTTGATGGCGAGGATTTCCTTTCGCGCCTTGACTACCTTTATGATCTCTTCGTTTGTCATTTCCAATCCGTTTTTGGTATCACAAATAATACATCTGCGTAAAGATAGTTCTCATTTTCATGAAAAACAATATAAATGTATCTTTTGTGATACTTTTTGTTTGTTTGATGTGCTGTGTGATAAAAAGAGACACTGCAGAATCACATATGGTCCCAATAACAGGAGGATATCACCACAGATTAACACTGATGTATAAAATTTATGGCGAAGCCCTATCCGCAGGACCCCGCAACACGCATCCTCGCACCCCGCAACGCGAATCCTCGCCCCGAAAGCTCCTAGATTCCGCATGTCTTGGTAAATGATATTTTAAGCTGTGGTTAAACATGATTTCTTAATCTTTTTGAACAACCTAAGTTGTTTCTAATATTATTATGGGTGCATTCGACACATGTATTCTTGTTTGCGGGCAGATTATCAGGTGTTTAATCAAGACATAGATTACATAATAAAATGAGTATCCCGGCTACCTTTGGTAGTAATCCTGCAGGGTTAAACATATTTGTTTAATATTCAGGTAGTTATTCCCTAAGAGGCAAAGATCCGTAAAGTCGCAGGTACCATTGTCTCGACTTCTTGATCCACTTCCCAGGTATTGAAATCAACAAGAATACCAATCGTTTCATTCTCAGGTTGGGTTTGATTAGCTTATATCTGGAACTGATCACTTCCAGAATCTTGTCATAGAGATTTTTAACCATTGCCGTTAGGTAAAGGAACACGGTATTCTGTGCCAAAACAGAAAATGGAAGGTTATTCCAACCCATATCATTTTTAAGCACATCAAACTGACGCTCAGCCACTCCTCTGCGATAATAAAATGCCAGACCATTCTCAATACTGCTGTCTAAATCGTTGGTAATTACACTTTTGTAATCACAGGCATCGCCGGTGAACAAGTTTCCTTGTGCATCAGGGCGTAATTTCTTTTTCACCAGTAATCTATAGGATGGGACATTCTGTCCGGACAGATAATGTTTTTCAAAAGGTGTAATTGTGATATCGCCAACCCAAATTGGCTCATTTTGACTATCTACTGTTGCCTTCCAGTTAGTGATTTTTGAAAAGTACTTCTCTACATAACTATTACGGGCTCCTATATAAAAGTATTTTACCTTTTGAGAAAGAAGTTGTATTACTTCATACTGATGCGACGCAGCATCTGCACGAAACCTGTCTATTCTATTAATACCATGGTGTTGCAATCTATCGAACATGCGTCTTAAGGTGTCGACTTGAAAAGACTTTGCATCACTATTCCCATTTCGGTTTTCAATAAACAAAACCTGTTTTTCATTTAGAAAGCATACGCCAGGCTGGTAGCCGTAATCGCGTTTATAAGTCATTTTGCTGTCAGCTTTCTCAGTGAAAATGATGGTGTTGTCATAATCCAGTACATTTTCATTTCCATTAAATGCTTTGATATGCTTGAGCATTTTGATGTTAGCATCAAGTATACGCTCGTTATAATTATATTGATGCTCAACCGATCCCCGACTTGTTCTACAAATAAAGTCTTCAACAGAGAGTTCTTTCATTCGTTTGAGAAGAGTGTCTGGGCTACATAACTTGAAAAGCGGACTGTAACCAAAACGGTTACCCAAAACTGTGCTAAGGTCTTCGATACAATCACCACCACTATAGTAGATGCTTAGTAGACTGTAAAATAGATCTTTCCAATCATATTTGCTTTGAGAAGGCATAACAGGCAAGCTGTCATTTAAATGATTGCCGACACCCAAATTTTCTAACTCACGGTGTATAATATTTAATCCACCAAAGCTGCTAACAGGAGAAAAATGTGTTACTTTCACCATGCTTGTATTTTGTTTCCAAGCACCAATTTAGGTGAATACGAGCACATGTGCAAGGCATTGATATACAATGTCTTGCATTTTATTATTAAATTAACATGCGGAATCTAGG
>DF970688.1 GCA_001270045.2 Bacteroidales bacterium 6E
GGAACGACAAAAACCCTGTAGGGGTGATACGATTGTAACAAACGCCCGCGTAAGGAACAAGAAAATCCCGGACGCCCCGGTAGACATCGAGGGCGAGCGGGAGATAGGATTGAGGGTTAAAGGAAGAGGTCCTTCGCGTTGCTCAGGATGACAGGCCTGGCGCTTAAATTGGGGAGAGAGGAGCACTGGCGGCGCAGCCGCCAGTGCTCCTCCTACCTGCATCGTGCTGCCGCTGTCATCCTGAGCAACGCGAAGGACCCCGAAGTGAAGGACCCCGAAGTGAAGGACCCCAACGCGAAGGACCCAGTGAAGGAACTGGCACACATATTGCTATCACCATCCATGACAAAACCATTTTTTTGTCGTACCTTTGCACCGCATACGGGGCTGACCGGTTTTGACAGCGGGCAGAAGAGGTATGCAAGCATGCCGGGCTTTGATCGCACAGCCCGTCAACAACGGCGTTCAAAACACAACTGGCGAAAATAATTACGCTCTCGCCGCTTAATCGAATTACAGTAGGTTAGGCTAATTCCGACACTAGGTGACGGAACGGGACGTCACTCCGGAGGTCACGCCTTCAGCCGTCCGGGTACAGTGGCGCAGCAATTGAAGGATAGTCTGGGGAATGCTCCGTGCCCCCGGCGAAACTCAGGAGATAAGGTAGCGGTCGGTGGTCCTGATCCAGCCGTTACCCGACAATCAAGTCGGGACTAAGCATGTAGAAACCATATGGCTTCCTCGTTTGGACGCGGGTTCGACTCCCGCCAGCTCCACGATAAAATTCCTGGTCTTCGGCCAGGAATTTTTCGTTGAGGTCCTTCGGGGTCCTTCGGGGTCCTTCGCTGCGCTCAGGATGACGGGCGCATAGTGGTTTAATAGGGAGGTCCTTCGCTACGCTCAGGATGACAGCCGCATGGTGGTTTAATAGGGGGAGAAGTGCACTGGCGGCGCAGCCGCCAGTGCACTTCTCCTTTTTTTTTGCACTGACGTTGCTGTCATCCTGAGCATGGCGAAGGACCTCGAAGGACCTGGTGAGTGACCTCAAAAGATTATATTTGCGCAAAAGAAGTTTTCCGTTATGTTCCATCTATATCTCATGCTCGCTTACACCATTCCGAACATCTATGTGTTTTTCCGCATCATGTACCTGTTCATCGGCAAGGGGTACAGGCTGACGTACACGGTGATCTACCTGTTGCTGGCTGCGGTGTATCCTGCCACCAGGTACCTCTCCCACCTGCTCCCCGATCGCCTTGAGGAAGCGTTGTCGGTTGTCGCCAACTACCTGTTGCCTTTCTACCTGTACGTTTTCCTCTTCCTGCTGCTGTATGAACTGTTCTTGCTCCTGAACGCCTTCCTCCGGTTGGTTTCAAAAGAAAAACGCAAAAGCGGAAGGTTCCGGTTAACCGCACTGGCATCCATCATCCTGCTTTCGCTGGCGGTGGTGACTGGCGGCATCATCAACATGAACACTATCCGTGCCTCACATTACAATATTGTCGTGCCCCAAAAAGATTCACCCCTCAACCACCTGAGGATCGCTTTTGTGGCCGATTTGCATCTCATGGAAAATTCAAGCCTCGAATTCGTGGAACAGTATGTGCGCAAGGTCAATGCCCTGAAACCCGACATCGTGCTCTATGGCGGCGACATCGTCGAAGGGCGCGACGAAAACAGGATCTCTGAGGCCATACTCGCGGCCTTGCGCAAGGTACAGTCGAGGTACGGCTCTTTCGGGGTGCCCGGAAACCACGAATCATACGGCAGTCGTGGCAACGGGACATTCTATGAAAGGGCGGGCATCAACCTTCTGCTGGATACACTGGTGAACGTCGACAACTCCTTTTACCTGGCAGGAAGGCTCGACGAACGCTCCCGGAACCGAAAATCCGCTGCTGAGATAATGGATAACCTCCCCTCCACCCCACCATCCAAACTGCCATCGGAACCATCAGGACCAACGGAACCATCAAGGCAATCTGGGCTTATGGAGCTTGCGGGAGCATCGGATATATCAGGTCAATCTGGGCTATCATTGCCTGTCATCATGCTCGACCACCGTCCCACCCAACTTCAGGAAGTCAGCCAGACCCCCGTGGATGTGCAGTTCTCGGGACACACCCACAACGGACAGCTTTTCCCCATCAACCTTTATATGCGCACCCTTTACGAACTCAGCTGGGGCCATAAACAAATCAGGGACACCCATTTTTTTGTGACCAGCGGACTGCGGCTCTGGGGACCTCCAGTCAAGACAGCAGGAAAGTCGGAAATCATGGTGGTGGATGTGAGGTTTGAATAAATGGAGAGAAAACGGTGCGGGCCCACGAAAGCTCCTAGATTCCGCATGTCTTGGTAAATGATATTTTAAGCTGTGGTTAAACATGATTTCTTAATCTTTTTGAACAACCTAAGTTGTTTCTAATATTATTATGGGTGCATTCGACACATGTATTCTTGTTTGCGGGCAGATTATCAGGTGTTTAATCAAGACATAGATTACATAATAAAATGAGTATCCCGGCTACCTTTGGTAGTAATCCTGCAGGGTTAAACATATTTGTTTAATATTCAGGTAGTTATTCCCTAAGAGGCAAAGATCCGTAAAGTCGCAGGTACCATTGTCTCGACTTCTTGATCCACTTCCCAGGTATTGAAATCAACAAGAATACCAATCGTTTCATTCTCAGGTTGGGTTTGATTAGCTTATATCTGGAACTGATCACTTCCAGAATCTTGTCATAGAGATTTTTAACCATTGCCGTTAGGTAAAGGAACACGGTATTCTGTGCCAAAACAGAAAATGGAAGGTTATTCCAACCCATATCATTTTTAAGCACATCAAACTGACGCTCAGCCACTCCTCTGCGATAATAAAATGCCAGACCATTCTCAATACTGCTGTCTAAATCGTTGGTAATTACACTTTTGTAATCACAGGCATCGCCGGTGAACAAGTTTCCTTGTGCATCAGGGCGTAATTTCTTTTTCACCAGTAATCTATAGGATGGGACATTCTGTCCGGACAGATAATGTTTTTCAAAAGGTGTAATTGTGATATCGCCAACCCAAATTGGCTCATTTTGACTATCTACTGTTGCCTTCCAGTTAGTGATTTTTGAAAAGTACTTCTCTACATAACTATTACGGGCTCCTATATAAAAGTATTTTACCTTTTGAGAAAGAAGTTGTATTACTTCATACTGATGCGACGCAGCATCTGCACGAAACCTGTCTATTCTATTAATACCATGGTGTTGCAATCTATCGAACATGCGTCTTAAGGTGTCGACTTGAAAAGACTTTGCATCACTATTCCCATTTCGGTTTTCAATAAACAAAACCTGTTTTTCATTTAGAAAGCATACGCCAGGCTGGTAGCCGTAATCGCGTTTATAAGTCATTTTGCTGTCAGCTTTCTCAGTGAAAATGATGGTGTTGTCATAATCCAGTACATTTTCATTTCCATTAAATGCTTTGATATGCTTGAGCATTTTGATGTTAGCATCAAGTATACGCTCGTTATAATTATATTGATGCTCAACCGATCCCCGACTTGTTCTACAAATAAAGTCTTCAACAGAGAGTTCTTTCATTCGTTTGAGAAGAGTGTCTGGGCTACATAACTTGAAAAGCGGACTGTAACCAAAACGGTTACCCAAAACTGTGCTAAGGTCTTCGATACAATCACCACCACTATAGTAGATGCTTAGTAGACTGTAAAATAGATCTTTCCAATCATATTTGCTTTGAGAAGGCATAACAGGCAAGCTGTCATTTAAATGATTGCCGACACCCAAATTTTCTAACTCACGGTGTATAATATTTAATCCACCAAAGCTGCTAACAGGAGAAAAATGTGTTACTTTCACCATGCTTGTATTTTGTTTCCAAGCACCAATTTAGGTGAATACGAGCACATGTGCAAGGCATTGATATACAATGTCTTGCATTTTATTATTAAATTAACATGCGGAATCTAGG
>DF970689.1:0-103349 GCA_001270045.2 Bacteroidales bacterium 6E
ATAATATATATTATATATAAACGCGGAAACAATTTATTATATAAGAGGGTATATAAAAACGGCTTAAAGACTATTTGCAAAAACAGTATTAAGTATATACAAGTACATATGTGCAATTTAGAAATAATATTTTAAAACGGCAAGCATTATTTTAGAAAATTTACGGGCGGAAAATGAAGCTAAAAAAAACATACAGGGCTTGCAATTTGTGCAATTTGTGCAATTTGGAGTTGCTGATTTTGCAACTGCATGGACATACCGTGGACAACGTGGGTTGCACAATGCCACGTGTAAAAAAGTGCAGAAATAAAATATGTTAATATGGACAAACTGTTGACAAAGGGGTAAGTGCAAGAAAATGGGACTTGCGTCGCGTAAATGCGGGCAAGTCCCAAATTTTAATTTGTCATTTTTTACCCTGGCTCCTGATTAAAGTTCCAGAAACCTGTCGGGCGAGAATGACTGTTTATCTGAAGAGGCGAAATAAAGGTACAATGCGGTTGTTGAAGGTTCAGGCAGGGAAAACGTCCCTTGCAGCATTCCCCGTGTAAGGCCGCTGTTATGCGGACCGGTAATCCTTCCATCGACCACCGCCATAAACATGAGTTTGTCCTTGATACGGATTCGGCTCAGTCCTGGGTCGTTCGTCCAGCCAATGGCAATCTCGCACTCCCTTTTTTCGACCGATAGTTGATACGGTGGCGTCAAAGATCCATTCGAGAAATGGAGCAACGACATATCCATAATATTGCCTTCCTTATCGAAAGCCTTGATGTTGGTGCCCAGAAACTTGTTGTAACCCGATGAAGGTCCGGGCAGCAGGTTCCAGATGGGAAAAATGATGCTTTTCTTGTATTCCTGGCAGAATTTGCTCACGATGGCAAATCGCTTCCTTACCTGTCGCTGGCTATCTGTCCACGATTCTTCCGTGTATTTTGGGACTGATCTCACATAGGCGGTTTTTCCACGGTTTACAACCACCACGTTTCCAATCTTCCCCGAAAGGGCCCCAAAGAGCCCGGCATTTAGTTTAGTCATATCCGATTCTTATATTGTTAATAGATTTGGCATGCTTTTAATATCTTTTGTATAGATAGGTGTACAGAAGATGTAGTAAAGACGCGGCAAATCCACGTCTAAATACATAACTTGTACCGAAGGGATAAGCCACCTGAACGTGACTTATTCTCCGGTGGCAAAGGGTCATTGTCCTGAGTATGCAGGTTTCAGTTTGTTCGTCTTTATGCCGTCGATTACATCCCTGACAAAGCAACCGATATCGGGGATGAGTTCTATGTCATAAGTGGCAGCGCAGAAACACTCATATAGTAAGTCGAGTTGATCGATCAGTTTCCGGTGCGTCACATGATCAAGGAGAAGCAAAAGCCGGTAGTACTTTTTCAGGATTTTGGCCCTGGTGATGTCACGCATGTCCAGCAGCACCGACTGCCGGTCCGATTCGTTCCGCTGGTTCAGGTTTTCGTACTCGTCGGTCACACCCCTTTCTTCCTGGATATCCGTTCCAGGATTGGTGAGTTCGACATAAGCCGTACGATTGGTACTGACAGCCTCAACTTCGGCCAAAAAAGAAGTAAGAAGAAGGTAGACCTCCCTGTCAATAGAATTTCCATTCATGATAGATGGTTTATTTTATGGTTTGTAAATGCGTCAACAACAGATTTATATTGACTATTGTATATTAAAGATATACAGAATTTGACGAATTTGCAAGTATAAACAGGGATATTTATTCCCTATTTACGACATATACAAAAGATTTTTATGTTGGCTTACAAATAATTATTAGAGCATGCATATTTGTGTCAATTTGGAATGAATATGGTGTGATATTCACAGGCTAACCAAGGCAATGAACATTGCGAAATAGATTTGCTTATCGATATAGTTGTATTAATGCCTGCCACGCTTGCGCAAAGGCAAAATGAAAATGCCGAAGAGTACTCTCCGGCATTTCTAAACAAAATCAATTAATTTTAATGATCCCGGCATTTTATGGGATGCCGCAAACCCGTTTATTTTTTGGCAAGGCAGGTTACATGCTCATATTCTTTTACGGCATCCTGGAGCATATTTTTATAAAGGGATTCTTCTTTCGGGTCATTTGCCATCATTGCACTGAAATAGTTATTTATCAATTTGTAGAATACCTTGTCCATATCCTTTTTTAACCGTTTCCTTCGTTTTGGATCAAAATCAATGGCATCAAATATCAGATGCTGCTCATCGAGTTTTTCCCTTCCCACGACAATTTCCCGATGTATTTTGAGAACATACTCTAAATATTGTCGTTTAATGGGTCCGATATTTTTATCAGCAAGGCATTTTTCAATTTCGGCTATGTATTCGTAAGCTTTAAAAAAATCATTCATCTAAACATTCTTTATTTGGTAAATGACAGGTTGGTTGAATTGTGAGCGTAAAACGTCCGGCAACAAAAGTAAAAGCCCCTTTTCAGCCATGCAATACCCAAAGGCAGACTTAACAATTTGTTCAGAAAAAGTTCGCTGGGCGAGGGAAATTTGGGAAGAAACGTTGACAAATCTGAGAATACGGCATTGTCAGGCTATGGAAAAAAGTGCTTTCCGGCTACAAAGTTGTCTGTTTCGGGTAAGTGTAACCGGCACTGATGAATGCTATGTTTTTTGGTCTTTTCAGGTGTTTTAGATCCCGGAATAATTCAGAGGATAAATCCCATAAGAAGATGAATCTAAGTTTTGACATTCTCTTTTAGCCCCACGACCAAGTCTGTTTCTTGAATGTCAGTTCTTCTTTGTCGACCTCATGTAACAATTCATCGTATGATTCAGCGAAAGGATCATACCAATCGGCCTTCTTTCTGATCAGTAGTGTTGCATTTTGTGTCTCGCGACTGCAGGTGCAAGAGGATGACATCTTGTCGTTGCATACCTCTACGGAAAAAGATGTCATCCTTGGGGGGGGGAGTTCCTTACGGTGATGTGTTATAAATGTGCCTTCCGCTCGCTGGCGTGTCCGGGATCGAATACGAATCCTACGGGATTCCGATTGGGTTTCCAATTTGCTGAAATGATGGTCGTCGAATCAACGTGGAAACCCCGTAGAGACGCCCGATTCGGGCGTCTCTACAACAACCCGGGCGTCTCTACAACAACCCGGGCGTCTCTACAACAACCCGGGCGCCTCTACAACAACCCGGCCGTCTCTACAACAACCCGGGCGCCTCTGTACCAACATGGGGATCCCTGCATCCTACAGAGGCTGTCTCAAAAGGTTAATTCAGCCTCTTTTTATTCGTATACCTATACACAAGGAGTTTTAAATACTAAACTCTCCATGAGATAAATTGACTTATGATACAGCCTCTACATTGTAACCGGTGTAACCGGGGAATGAAGAATGCAGTGGTTTATCCCAATTTGGCAGAACAGAACAGTGCAGAATAAATATTTGCATTTTCCGCCTTTCTATATTGTTATTATTACAGCCTATTTATATCTTGCGAAAGTTTTCGGCCACAACCCGGCAACAAATTAATTAAACCAATAATAGGCTATATGAAACCGATATCCCAGAAGATTTCCGTGATTGAAAAAATCGGGTACAGCTTGGGCGACCTCTCGGCCAACCTGATTTTTCAAACCCTGATGACTTTCATCGCATTCTTTTATACCGATGTGTATAAGATCCCGCCTGCATCGGCTTCGGCCATCATTTTTGCCGGTGGTATGCTGGGGGCTTTCTTCAATCCCGTGATGGGCGTTATCGCCGACCGCACCAGTACCCGCTGGGGCAAGTTCCGCCCCTGGATCCTCTGGACTTCGGTCCCTTTTGGGGTGATCGCCCTGCTGGCGTTCAGCACTCCCAACTTCAGCACCGGCGGAAAGGTCGTGTACGCTCTCATCACCTATATCCTGCTGGTAGTCATCTACTCGGCCAATAACCTCCCGTATTCGGCCCTGAGCGGCGTGATCACCGGTGACATGAAGGAAAGGAACAGCCTGTCGTCGTACCGGTTTGTGGCTGTCATGGTGGCCCAGTTCGTGGTGCAGGTGTTGCTGCTGCCCCTGACCCTGATCCTGGGCGACGGTGACAAAACCGTCGGTTTCGAAAAGACCATGGGCATTTTTGCCGTGGTGGGTATCATCTTCTTCATCATTACCTTTTTAACCACCAGGGAAAGGATCATCCCAAAGCCGGAACAAAAGTCGAGTGTCGGAACCGACCTGAAAGACCTGGTCAAAAACAAGCCGTGGATCGCCATGCTGGTCCTGACCATATTTGTCTTTATCACCCTTTCGCTCAAAGGGGGCACTTATGTCTATTATTTCGAAAATTACCTGAGTGAGGAACACCTGGCCGCATTCCTGGTGAATGTGGGCTTTATCGGCTTTATCGACGGACTGAACAGCTTCCTGACCGGCATCGGGCTGGTGGGCTTCCAGTGGCCCGAAGACGCGCCTACATCGGCTTTCAGCCTCTTTAACGCCGGCGGAATCGTCGCGGGGATTCTTGGGATTGTCGTTTCCAAGAAGCTGGCCGACCGGTTTGGCAAACGGGATGTGTTCGGGGCGGCTCTGTTTGTGGCTTCCTTATGCTTGCTGGCATTCTATTTCTTTTCTCCAAGTTCCATTGCGCTGGTCTTCATTTTCCAGATCCTGCACGGATTTTTCTATGGAATCACCACGCCTTTGCTTTGGGCCATGATTGCCGATGTGGCCGACTATTCGGAATGGAAGAATAACCGCCGTGCGACGGCCATCATCTTTTCGGCCATGATATTTGGCCTGAAGGCCGGTTTGAGCATCGGTGGCGCCCTGGTGGCAGGGATTCTGGCCTCCTTTGGCTACGACCCGCAGCTGGCCCAGCAGTCGGAAGGTGCCATACACGGAATCCAGCTCTCGGTGAGCGTTCTTCCCACCATTACCTTTATGGTGGCCATCGCATGTCTCTTCTTTTATGAAATCAACAAAAAGATGGAGACGCGCATTGAACAGGATCTCCTAAGCCGCAGGGGCAGCAGTAATGACGCATAGTCCCGGAAGGCAAGAGGGATTGCGTCAGGTGATACCAGCTTTTGCCCGTTTGCAGGATGCATTTGCGTATCTTAATGAAGTGTAAATAGTTGTCGTAATTTATAACCGAAAAACAAGAATCATATGAAAAAAAATGCCTTGATAATTTTCCTGATGATCCTGACAGGTTCTTCACTCATGCTTCCCGCATGTTCGAATGCCAACAGCGAGAAGGCCCTCAAGGATGTGCTGGCCGGCAAGTTCTATATCGGCTCGGCCCTGAATACCGCCCAGGTGGATGGTAAGGACTCGGCCAGCATGGCCATTGTTTTGAAACACTTCAATACAATCACTGCCGAGAACTGCATGAAAAGTGGCATGATGCAACCCAGGGAAGGCGAGTTCCGTTTTGAGGATGCCGATCGTTTTGTCGAATTGGGCGAAAAGCTGGGTATGCATATCATCGGACATACACTCGTGTGGCATTCACAGGCTCCCCGCTGGTTCTTCACCGATAGCCTGGGCAACGACGTGACCCGTGAAGTGCTGATTGAACGGATGAGAACCCATATCCATACGGTGGTGGGCAGGTATAAAGGAAAAGTCCATGGATGGGATGTGGTGAATGAAGCCATCGAGAATGACGGATCGTGGAGAAAGACCAAATTTTATGAAATCATAGGGGTGGATTACATCGACCTGGCATTTCAGTTTGCACATGAGGCTGATCCGGATGCCGAGCTCTACTACAACGACTATTCGATGGCCGATCCGGGTCGCCGTGATGCCGTTGTCAGGATGGTGAATGACCTGAAGGGCAAGGGTATCAGAATTGACGGGATAGGGTTGCAAGGCCATTTCCTGATGAATTATCCCTCGCTGGAGGAGTATGAGAAAACCCTGGTTGCCTTTGGTGAAACCGGAGCCAAACTCATGATCACCGAGCTTGACCATTCGGTATTGCCGATGCCCGGACAAAACCGTGGCGCCAATGTCGGCGACCAGGCCGAATATCAGGCAGCCATGAACCCCTATACGGCCGGACTGCCCGATTCTGTCGCAACAGTATGGAATGACCGTATGGAAGCATATTTCAACCTGTTCCTGAAACATCACGACAAGATTGATCGGGTCACCTTCTGGGGAGTTACCGATAACCATTCGTGGAAGAATAACTGGCCCGTGCGTGGCAGGACCGATTATCCACTTTTCTGGGACCGGAACAACCAGCCCAAACCGGCCATCAATGCCTTGATTGAGGCAGCTTCCCAAATGAAATAGGAATCATTCACAAACCGGATTATAATGAAAGAACCAAGATATTTAGTTGACCACATGTTTACGGCCGATCCTTCGGCCCATGTATTCAACGGGAAAATCTACATCTATCCGTCGCACGATGTCGATGCCGGCATTCCCGAGAATGACCTGGGCGACCATTTCGACATGCGCGATTACCATGTGTTCTCCATGGAATCGGTTGAAGGGCCTGTGACCGACCATGGCATTGCCTTGGACAAAAAGGACATCCCATGGGCCGGAAGGCAGCTGTGGGCTCCGGATGCCGCCTGCAAGGACGGAAAATATTACCTCTATTTCCCGTTGAAGGACAAGAACGATATTTTCAGGATTGGCGTGGCGGTATGTGACAAACCCGAAGGTCCCTTTATCCCTGAAGCCAATCCGATCAAGGGCAGTTTCAGCATCGACCCTGCCGTTTTGGATGACGGAAACGGAGCTTATTACATGTATTTTGGCGGACTATGGGGAGGTCAGCTTCAGCGTTACCGGAACAATAAGGCCATTGAATGTGGCCATGAACCGGATGACCATGAACCTGCCCTTTGTGCCAGGGTTGCCCGGCTTTCGGACAATATGCTGGAGTTTGCCGAAGAGCCGCGCGACGTGGTGATCCTCGACGAAAACGGGGATCCCATCAAGGCAGGTGACCATGAACGGAGATATTTTGAAGGTCCGTGGCTGCATAAATACGACGGAAAGTACTATTTCTCGTATTCGACAGGCAACACCCATCTGCTGTGTTATGCCATCGGTGACAATCCCTATGGCCCTTTCACCTACAAGGGAGTCATCCTGACTCCGGTGGTTGGATGGACCACCCATCATTCGATCTGCGAGTTTAAGGGGAAATGGTACCTCTTCCATCACGACAGTGTGCCCTCGGGCGGCAAAACCTGGCTGAGAAGCATTAAGGTCGTGGAGCTTGAATATAACACAGATGGGACCATAAAGACCATCCAGGGCACCGGATCCTGATCATGGCAACCTGACCCGGATTGCGCCCTGTCAGGCATAAAGGCATTGCAGGGAGAATGACGAAGGGTTTCATCGTGGTGGAAACATCAGGTGAAACCCTTTTTTTGCCCTTTTTCAGCCTTGAAACGAATGATGTTATTTGTCGATGATGGCCATATTCATTAGTTTTGGGCAATGAATGCCTAAAATAAAATTCATGAAAATTGCCCCGTATTTGCTGACCGTTATCCTCTCGGTTTTTATGTCATGTAACCAGACTCCCCCTCCCGAACCGCATGGTCCATTGCCGTCGGAACGCCAACTGGCATGGCATGAGCTGGAGTTTTATGCCTTCGTGCACTTCAACATGAATACATTCACCAATATGGAATGGGGGATGGGTGACGAAAAGCCCGAATCCTTCAACCCCACGGAGCTGGATACCCGCCAGTGGGCAAGGGTGGCGAAGGAAGCCGGAATGAAGGGCATCATCATCACGGCAAAACACCATGACGGCTTTTGCCTGTGGCCATCGGCATACACCGAACATTCGGTAAAAAATTCGCCATGGAAAAACGGACAGGGCGACGTCGTGAAAGAGCTTTCCGAAGCATGCCGTGAATATGGACTGAAATTCGGGGTCTATCTTTCACCCTGGGACCGCAACCACGCCGATTATGGCAAACCCGAATATCTCGATTATTTCCGCAACCAGCTGAGGGAATTGCTGACCAATTATGGGGAGGTATTTGAAGTGTGGTTCGACGGGGCCAACGGAGGAACAGGTTGGTATGGCGGAGCCAATGAAGAACGAAAAATCGATAACAGGACCTATTACGAATGGGACACCGTATTTGAGATTGTCAGGGAATTGCAACCCAATGCCTGCATCTTCTCGGATGGCGGTCCGGATGTCCGCTGGGTAGGCAATGAAGAAGGCTGGGCACGGCCCACCAACTGGAGCCTCCTGAAGCGTGATGATTTCGCACCCGGAATAGCGGAAAACCTGGAGCACCTGAGGGCCGGACAGGAAGACGGGACCCATTGGTTGCCTGCCGAAGTGGATGTATCCATCCGCCCCGGCTGGTATTACCATCCCTATGAAGACCACAAGGTGAAATCGTTGTCCCACTTGCTGGATATCTATTATCATTCGGTGGGCCGGAATGCATCATTCCTGCTGAATTTTCCGGTTGACACGCGAGGCCTGATCCACGAAAAGGATGTGGAGGCGGTCATGAAGCTCGCCGAAACCCTGAAGGCTGATTTTGCCACAGACCTGGCCGCAGGGCAGGCCATGACTGCCTCCAATGTCAGGGGTGGTTCAAGAAAATACAGGGCTGAAAATGCCAACGACGGCAAGAAGGAAACCTATTGGGCAACCGACGACGAGGTCCTGAAGGCAGAGCTGACCCTCGAGTGGAACGAGCCCGTTGATTTTAACCGTGTACTCTTGCAAGAGTATATTGCGCTTGGTCAAAGGGTGAAACAGTTCAGCATTGAAGCTGAGGTTGACGGCAAATGGCAGACCATTGCCGATGAAACCACCATCGGCTACAAAAGGATCCTGCGGTTCCCCACAGTGACGGCCACCAAGGTAAGATTGAACATCCTCGATTCAAAGGCTTGTCCGCTGATCAGCAATTTCCAGGTATTTAATGCACCCAAAGTGCTGGAGGAACCCATGATCAGAAGAGACAAGGATGGGATTGTCTCCATTCGCCAGTCAGGAGAAGGTGTAGGGATTTTTTACACCACGGATGGCTCAGATCCGGATACCCTTTCGCTGCCCTATGTTGAGCCTTTCCCTTTCTTGCAGAAAGGTACAGTGCGGGCAATGGCAACAGATCATTTCTCAGGGAAAGGCAGTCCTGTAGCCAGTGCTGATTTTGATATCCCGGCCTTTAACTGGAAATGGACAGGCGAACTGGCCAATGAAAGGAACGCCAACGCACCCTTCGACGGGAATCCCAATACCGCTTTGACAATCAACAAGAAGCTGCCATTTGATTTCGTGCTGGATCTTGGCGAAAATGTTCTGGTGTCAGGCTTTACCTATCTTCCGGATCAGGCGAGATTTAATCCCGGGGTCATTCGTCATTATGAGTTTAGTGTGAGCAAGGACGGTCGGAATTTCGGACAACCGGTGGCAGGGGGTGAGTTTGGCAATATAGTCAACAGCCCGATCCTTCAGCGGGTCACCTTCGGGCCTGTCGAAGGACGCTATGTCCGGCTCCGTGCACTGAGTGATGCTTTTGGTGCCGAGAGGGCTGGCATGGCCGAGTTTACCATCCTGACTGACTAATTATCTATGGAAGCCGGTTATATCATCTGGTTCCCTTAAAAAATGACATGAATGATTGAGCACGAAACACAAATCCGGGTTTGTTACGGAGATACCGATATGATGGGAGTCGTGTATTATGGCACCTATCCCCGGTATTACGAAATTGCCCGTACCGAACTGCTGAGGGCACACGGGATCACATATAAGGAAATCGAAGAGGCCGGATTGATCTGGCCGGTACGCAGTTTTCACGCCACTTACCTGAAGCCGGCTTATTACGATGACTTGCTGACAGTCAGAACCTTTGTTGACCAGCTTCCCGAGGTGCGGTTTCATATCCATACCGAAATATTTAACCAGGCAGGAGAAATGATCAACAAAGGTGAAGTCGTACTCATTTCGACCAGCAGGGAAACCGGCCGGCCAATCAAAACACCTGAATGGTTGCTGTCGAAATTCAGGGAAATGGGAGAATAATGACATTGATTACCAATAAACAACCCAAATAGATTGACTTAAAACCAAAACTGATGACAATGGAAGAACTGACCGTAGGAACCAGGGTTGACCACCCACGTTATGGAGAAGGAATCATTAGCAGGGTGAACCTGGTGGCATATGAGATATTCTTTGCCAGGGGAGGCAAGGTGGAAATCCTGAAGAGAAACGCTGACCTGACCGTCATTGAACTGAAGGAGGATACCCGGCCCAGGGATATGCTCACCCTTCAGGAAGTCGAGAAAGTGTTATTCCACATGCTCGACAGGTTCAATGGCTTGAATTATGCCGTTGAAATTGGCGAGAAATGGAAAGGTGGAGTCCTCGACATGAAACCGGGAAATCCCGATTTAAAATCCAAGGAAGTGCCCATCGAAACCTTTTTCCACAAGATCGTCATGGTGCGTGACAGGTTGCGCGTGCTTGAACAGAACATCAACGCCCATCCGGGTTTGTCGGACGACGACAAGGTGGGATTGCAGCAATACATTACCCGTATTTACGGTTCACTGACCACTTTCAATATTTTGTTTGCCGACAAGGACGATTATTTCGTGGGGGCAAAATCGTGACATTGAATAACACTGGCTGTTGTCACCGAGACTAAATCCATGGAATGGACTTCTGTCGATTCAGCCTTTCCGGATGCATGGCATCAGAATAAAATTCAAACCTGAATAATATGAAAAGAATACCGGCAATGATATTTTTGGCTGTTATGATATCATCAGCAAATGCCCAGCCTATGAAGATGAAGGTGTGGCCCGATGGTGCACCCTTAAGCAATGGCCTGACAGCCCCTGAGGAGCAGTTTGACGGGGTGAGGGTACGCAATGTGTCGGAAGCCGAAATGTTCGTCTATTTGCCTGAAAAGGCCATCAATACGGGCGTCGCCGTGCTTATTTGTCCGGGAGGCGGTTACCAGATGCTGGCCATGGACCATGAAGGCTTCGAGATGGCCGAATGGCTGAACAAGAGGGGAGTGGCGGGCATTGTGCTGAAGTACCGCATGCCCAATGGCCATCACGCCATACCTTCCGCCGATGCGCGGAGGGCAATGCGGATGGTACGCATGAATGCCGAAAAATGGGGCATTGATCCTTCAAAGATCGGCATTGCAGGTTCGTCGGCCGGCGGACATCTGGCTGCCACTGTTGGGACCCGTTTTGATGCAGGCAATGCCAATGCTCCCGAATTGGTGGAAAGAATGAGCAGCCGCCCCGATTTTATGCTGTTGCTCTACCCGGTGATTACCATGAATGAGGAATTTACCCACATGGGGTCGCGGAACAGCCTGACCGGAACAGAAAGCAATCCTGACCTGATCGCCATGTATTCGAACGAAGAACATGTTTCAAAGGATACACCCCCGACCTTTCTGGTGCTGGCCGATAATGACAAAGCCGTTGTACCGCAGAATTCGATAGCATTTTATTCAGCCCTAAAAGACAACGGGGTGCCTGCCGAAATGCATATCTTCCAGAAGGGAGGACATGGTTTCGGTATGCGGAAAAGTGGTATTGCCGCCGATCAGTGGCCCGGAATGTTTGAAGCCTGGTTAAAGGCGATGCAAATACTTCCCTGATTACCCCAGGGGTTTATAGTAGTCTTTTCCGGCATTGCAGACAGGGCAACGATAATCCTCGGGCAGATCACTAAATGGGGTACCGGGAGGTATTCCTACCGTGGGGTCTCCTTCTTCTGGATTATAGACATGTCCGCAGATCGAACAGATATATGACTCGTCATCGTCGTCGGTAATATCGACGACCTTGGATTCGGGCTGACTGGCTGGGGGAGGGGCCGGTGTTTCCTTCACGGGTTCATTTGCCTCCAGCTTCGACTTCTCAATGTAAGTGGGCGCATGCCGTGGAGCCAGCATACGGTATTTTTCGCGGTAATACTCATAGGTCAAAGGTTCATCGTCTGATAAAACCCTGCTGTCGGCCACTTCACCGATAATCAGGATATGTGATCCCACATCGGTATGCTGGATTACCTTACAGTCGAGCCATGCCACACAGGAGTCGACAACCACTGGCGCACCCGTTACATGGGTCTCTGTTTTTACCCGGGCAAACTTATCAATTTCGCTGCTCGACATGAAGCCGAATTCGCCAATCAGCGATGTGCTTACCTCTTTTTTGAGTACAGATACCGCGAAGATGCCACTTTTCAGGATGACATCGGTGGTATCGTTCTTTTTGTGACAGCTGATGGCGATGCGGGGAGGATCGGAGGTGACCTGGAAAACGGTGTTTCCTATATAACCTGCCCTTTTTTCGTCATGAACAGATGTGATGATATATAAACCGTAAGATAATTTATGAAAAGCTTTGTAGTCCATAGTCAGAATTTTTTCCGAATTTAGTTAAAATTTCATTGGTATATTCGCGTCGGGAGTGGTTGTCAGAAGATACTCCAGGAAAATGTTTTCGGGACCCAGGCAACTGTTTACAATGTTTCATAAGAACATGGAGTATTCAAAATACATCGTTTGAAGCTGATAATGAGGGTTATAAAAGAACAAGTCAGGGAAATATGGCAGGATATCCGGGAGGCTGTTGCGGGTACCGAACGTGATTTTACCAAAACAGGCATCGGCAAAGCCATTTTTATCCTTTCGGTGCCGATGGTACTGGAGATGATCATGGAATCGGTTTTCGCGGTTGTCGATATCTTTTTTGTATCAAAACTGGGTGCCGATGCGGTTGCCACGGTGGGCATCACCGAATCGGTCATGACCATCGTATATGCCATTGGGGGCGGACTGAGTACCGCAACCACCGCACTCGTCGCACGAAGAATCGGGGAAGGCGACAAGCGTGAGGCAGGCGTGGCTGCTTTCCAGGCCATCCTGCTCGCCGTTTTTGTTTCCCTGTTGTTTTCCGTTCCCGGAATCATTTGGGCAAAATCCTTTCTGAAAATCATGGGAGCTTCGGAAGAAATGATCAGGGATGGATATATGTATCCGGCTATCATGTTTGGATCAAACGGGATCGTGATGCTCCTGTTCATCATCAACGCCGTATTCCGCAGTTCGGGTGATGCAGCCATATCGATGCGTGTGATGTTTGTGGCCAACCTGATTAATATTGTGCTGGATCCTATCCTGATCTTTGGCTGGGGGCCGATACCCGCCCTGGGGATCAAGGGAGCGGCCATTGCTACCGTGATCGGTCGCGGTATTGCCGTGATATACCAGTTTTTCCTGTTGTTCAGGAGCCACCACAGGATTCATCTGACCAGGAAGAGCATTCGACTACAATGGAGAGTGATGGTGAGTTTGCTGAAGGTATCCCTGGGCGGAATTCTACAAAATATGATTGCCACCAGTTCGTGGATTATCCTTGTACGGATCATTTCCGTATTCGGGGCCGCAGCGCTGGCTGGTTATACCATAGCCATCCGGATCCTGCTCTTTGTCCTGCTGCCTGCCTATGGCATCAGCAACGCGGCAGCGACCCTGGTTGGCCAAAATCTTGGCGCCGGTTTTCCCGAAAGGGCAGAACGGTCGGTCCGGATTACCAGCATCGTCAACATGGCATTGATGGGACTTGTCAGCCTTGTCATCCTTTTCAATTCCGATGATCTGATCCGGATATTCATTGACGATCCTGAAGTCATCAGGCAGGGTGCCCATGCATTGCATATCGTGGCTTATGGTTTCGTGTTTTATGCCCTTAGCATGGTCATGGTGCAAAGCTTTAACGGCAGTGGTGATACGCTGACACCCACCCTGATCAATTTCGTCTGTTTCTGGCTGATTGAAATCCCGTTGGCATGGGCATTGGCAATCTGGCTCGATATGGGCCTTACCGGTGCAAGCATTGCCATACTGATTGCCGAATCACTGATTGCCGTGATTGCCTGGTGGCTGTTCCGAAAGGGGAAGTGGAAGCTTCAGAAGGTTTGACCATCATATGCAGGTAATTTTTATGGGCCAGCCGAAAAACAGATGTCGATTAGACATCAAGTAATCCGGAGATTGTATCTTTATTTGTTCAATTTAATTTCTATCAAATGAGTTTCCTTGGTAATGTAATCTGGCTCGTATTTGGCGGCATTTTGATCTTCATTGAATATGTGATCGGTGGTTTGGTTCTGTGCCTGACCATCATAGGCATTCCTTTCGGCTTGCAATCGTTTAAGCTTGCCCAGATGGCACTTTGGCCTTTCGACCAGAAAATTGAGATGCAAAGCTGGGCACCCGGATGCCTGAGTACCATCATGAACATTATCTGGCTTATTGTCGCAGGATTCTGGATTGCGCTTACCCACCTGTTTTTCGGGATTCTTTTGGGGATAACCATCATCGGTATCCCTTGGGCAAAACAGCATTTTAAACTGATGTCACTGGCCATCACCCCTTTCGGGCGCAAGCCGGTTTAGTCGGCCGATATGGACGGAAGTACCTGTTTCCTGAAGATGTCATCTTTGGAAACAGGCCGCAGTTCGGCTTTCCATTCAAATCCCGGCAGCAGTCGCTCTTCATTCGATAATTGGGGTATTGGGGTCATTTTGCCTTCAGGCATGGTTAAAAACCGTATTTGATGGATTTTTCCTTCCTGAAAACGTATCGTGATTTTACTGCTTTCAGCGCGGTTCAGACCAATTACCTCACCCTTGTCGGTGGCATAATACAATGTTTGCCCATTTCCGTCCACATCAATCTGGTTTAGCTCATTTTCGACTATATAGCCCACCATGTTTTTACCCTTGATCTGGTCGTACATCGTGGTGTCATGCTGTGATATGATAAAGGCATCATTGTTCATCTGAAGTTCGTCAGGTGCATCGGCATGTGATTTAATCTGGATATATGAAGCCGACAACTGGTGGGTTTCTGACCACAGGACAGGGCTGTTAAACATCTGGACGGTTGAGTCTGCACTGAAATAAACCAGAGAGTCACATTTTCCCTGAAGGTCGGTTCGATAAAAACGTACACCATGGTATGCCTTGATGATTTTTTCGTCTTTGAGGGTATCCGGAATGGTTTTCAGGGTATCGGCATGCAGATATAGCGAATCTTCCTTGTTGATCAGGATGAAAACAGCCGAATCGGTCATGTAGGCAATCTCCCGTTCCTCGTCATACCACGCATTCATACCCCTTACGATCACATTGTTTTTGATGTCGATGATTTCAACACTGCCTTTTGCGCTGCCATATGCATTGGCCCGGTTATAATCGATAAGATCACCCTTTAATTGTTGTTCTTCGTTGAAAACATATGGGTTTTTCAGAAGTCTGCCTTCTCCTGTCTGTGAATTGTACCACCCGTCTTCAGCATATATGGTATTCAACGAATCCTTGATGAAAGTAGGGCCCTGAATGGTAAACAAGCCTGTTACCGTATTGTACATGGCTGTATCGGTGTTCAGGGTATAGTTTTCATTCTTCCCTTCCACATCAATGTAGAACCATACCACATCCTGATCGACAAAATATCTGCCGATCTGGCTGGTCAGCACACTTGTGCTGTCCTCAATCTTGCCCTTGTCATCATAATACCCGATATTTTGGGTCAGGTCATAATCGACAGTATCTGAAAAAAGGGTAGTGGTTTTGTTTATGAGCCTGACATTCCCGATGGCTCTTGCGAAACTGATATCCCCGTCATAATTGATCTTGTCGGCATACAAATGGATGGTGTCTCCCTGGTTGATATGCACATTGCCAAATGCATCGACCTTATTGGTGCCTGTATATGCATAGGCACTGTCGCACCACATGAGCACCTCGTTATGCCTGATGCGAACCTCGCCCAATAACCGTTGTGCATTGGCAACGATCTGTTCGTTGGTTTCAAGGCTCAGGGCATGCTCAATATCAATACGCCGCTTTTGCTGGGCCTCAGCATCAGTCCATGTTAGAGCCAGTGTTCCCATAAAGAAAACCAGGCGTAACATTAAGAATGTTGAAAACCTGATATTACAGAGGTTCATCTACATCATTTTATTGATAATCTCGTCTACGCTGATATTTTCGGCTTCGGCTTTATAGTTTTTGATGATCCTGTGTCGCAGGATAGAAGCGGCGACCGCCTGGACATCCTCGATATCGGGAGAATATTTACCGTTGAGGGCAGCATGTGTTTTTGCACCCAAAACAAGGTATTGCGATGCCCGTGGACCAGCACCCCATTTGAGGTATTTATTGGCTATTTCGGCGGCATGATCGGTATTTGGCCGGGTTTTGGCAGCCAGCTTGACTGCATATTGAATTACGTTATCGTTGATTGGTATCTTACGGATCAGTTCCTGGAAGAATTCAATCTCGGCTCCGCTGATTACAGGCTTCAGGTCAAACTGCATTGTTGAAGTGGTATTCCTGACGATGGTTAATTCATCTTTGAAGGAGGGGTAATCAAGCCACACCGAAAACATGAACCGGTCGAGCTGTGCTTCTGGCAGGGGATAGGTCCCTTCCTGTTCGATGGGATTTTGGGTTGCCAGCACAAAGAAAGGCTTTTCCAGTTCAAAATGTTGTCCGGCTGCTGTCACTGCCCTTTCCTGCATGGCTTCAAGCAAGGCCGACTGGGTCTTGGGTGGAGTCCTGTTGATTTCGTCTGCAAGGATCACATTGGCAAACAAGGGTCCCTGTACAAAACGGAACTGCCGGTCTTTGTCCAGAATTTCAGTACCGATAATATCCGATGGCATAAGATCGGGGGTGAACTGTATCCGGTTGAAATGAAGTCCAAGTACTTTCGAAATGGTGGTTACCAACAGCGTCTTTGCCAATCCGGGAACCCCGATCAATAAACAGTGTCCCCGGCTAAACAGGGTAATCATCACCTGCGATATTACCTGGTCCTGGCCGTAGATAACCTTGGTTATTTCTCCCGTTAGCTCCTTGTACTTTTCTCGAAGGGCATCAAGGGCCTCCACATCGCTTTTGTATTTTGGATTATTCATTATTCAGGAATCGTTAGATTATTTGATCCAGTTCTTAAACTGGTAATTGCAGTTTGCGTAAGTTGGATCGATACGGATATATGTTTTTGATTGCTGTTCGGTTACCCATGTTTCGATGGTCTGTTGCTTTTTCTTGCCCAGGAACAGATCGGCAATCATCTGGTAATCGGTTTGAAGATTTGCCTTGTGACCTTCTGTTTTGTTGACAAGCCTGATGATTTTGTAAACTGTCTGACGTGTGGTAGGATCAACGGTCTGGAATGGATCCGAGATTTCATTGATTTTCATTCCGGTTACAATCTTGCTTACGTCCGGATCAAGCTGCTCTACCGTGAACTTGGTGGAAAGAGTTTCGGGATTGATAGCCATACCTCCGTTGTTACGGGTATTTTTGTCTTGTGAAAACATGACAGCCGCATTCTCGAAGTTTATCTCATTCTTGCGGATCATGTTCGCCAGGCTATCCAACCTGCTTCTGGCCTGCTCAAGAGCCTCCGGACTTACCTTTGGCCGCATAAGGATATGTCGGGTGTTGATCTTTTCTCCTTTTCTGTCGATCAGTTGGATGATATGGTATCCGAATTCACTCTTGACCACATTGGAAACCCTGTCGTCTCTCAGGTTAAATGCGGCTGCAGCATAGGCCGGATCAAGCTGGGCACGTCCCAGATATCCGATCTCACCGCCAAATCTTGATTCGGGTGCCTCTGAATATAGTACGGCAAGGGTAGAGAAGCTTTCGCCTTCTTCAACCCTTCGCTTATATTCCCTGAGCTGGGCTTTAACCCGGTTGTCTTCTTCCAGCTCAACTTCAGGGACCAGTGTTATTTGCTGGTACTCATATTGGGGGGCAATATAGGGAACTTCTTCCTCGGGGAGATTCCTGAAAAAGTAACGTACTTCTGAAGGGGTTACGGTTACATTCTGGACAATCTTTGTGCTCATCTCCTGGCTCAGAAGAGAATTCCTGATGATATCCCTTAATTCTGACTTCAGCTGGGGTATTGGTTTTTTGAAGAACTTCTCGACCTCCTGTTCAGAACCAAAGTGTTGGATATACATCTGCATCCGGCCATCCATATTCCGGTTGATCTGGTTGTCGGTAACAATGATGTTGGTGTCGAGAAGCGCTTCAGCCACCATCAGTTTATCGACCAAAAGGCTTTCCAGGATTTCGCATTTCATGTCTCCATCAGATGTTATACCCTGTGCCTGTTGCTGAATGTACATATCCTCAATTTCCGATTTCAGGATAATATTGCTACCAACTACCGCTATAATCTGGTCCACAACCTTATCCTGCGCCAATGTTGCAAAAGGTGATAACATCGACATTGACAGGATGATTGTTGCAATACCCTTATAGAGCCTGGTTTTCTGTTTCATATTCATATACTTTGAACTTATTGTTTCTAACACCTTCGTTATATACATCTTCTTCCAGTTTTTTCAAAAAATCAATTTTTCTCTTGTTGATAATCAGGTTTCGGATACTCTCGGAGACATACTCAATCGGGGCAGTCTGGCTCTTAAGCCTGAAATCGATGATGCAAAGCAAATAATAATAATCATCGTCGCGCATCTCTATCTGGTTATTTCTTCTGAGAAGTATCTTTTCATTGTCAACAGTTTCGGGCATTTTTGCGGCAATTAAATCCAGATCGACCCAGTTGTCGACAAATAGATCATAGGTGATTGCAAATTTCGTGCAATATTCTTGTAATTCCTTCAGGTTGTCATCGGTAACCTGCTCGCAAAACACTTTTACCTGTTGTGGATTGGAAACTTCAGCCGGGATCTGGATAAAAATGGCCTTGACGATCGTTCTGTCGAGAACGAAGTTTTCCTGGTACAGATTGTAATAATTGCTGATCTCCTGCTGGCTGACGGTTGTATCCAGCTTCTGGAGCATCAGTTCCATTTTATATCGGTAGGTAAGCATCGAATTACGGTAATCCATCAGCTCTTTTGTCAGGTCTTTCTGCCCCGGACTGAGATTTTCCTCAGCCTTGCCCACCAGAAGTTCATTCATGATCCATTTCTTGATATAATCCTGGGCCATCATCAAACTGTCGTCATGTGATAGTCCTGTCGGGATTACGGATTGAAGGTCCGAATCATAGAGCACTTTTTCCCCGACACGTGCCAATGGGACTTTGCCGGTATCTTCGCGAAGGGTGCAGGCACTCATCAGGAGAATAAGGAAAGTGAACAGGTATAAATGGGATTGTTTGAGCATTTAGATGTTTTTCAATGCTTTCTTGTTGATCTTTATGCGATACGTAGCTCGTAATTCCCTGATCCATTCATCCTCCAGGAATTGTTGATAGTCAGATATGTGAAAACCTCTGGCTTCTTCCAGGGTTTTGGGTTCGGGACCTGCAATTTCACCCTGTACGAAACTGTTCTCTGAATTCCAGTCTGCAGGTTTGGGACCATTCCATACATAAAAATCAATGATGGGGTTTTCCCCTTTGGCCCAGCTCCCTTCTTCAATGGAAACCAGGTTTGCGTTAATTCCGGTCATGTCAAAAATTTCAGAAATCGGGATGCCTTCACCCAAGCGGTCTTCGACCTTGTTCCTGATTTCAGGGTTGCTGCACTTCACGATGATCCCTTTATAGCGGTCATCCCACATGTATTTATCGCGGTTTGTCAGATAAAAAGCCTGCAGGCCGGTTGTATCTGACGATGCCCTGTTCCAGATCTTTTGCTCTGATACCGCGAAAAGAAGAAGTCCATCGTGATATTCCTGCAAGAGAGACTTGAATTCAGGATATTTGGATTCCAGTTTCTGGTCTTCGTATTCAATGATGGTCGAATGTTCCCAGATGTCATACTGGTTTTGCAACACCCTGGCCTGATTGCTTTCAACGGCTATCTGCAGGCCTTTTAGGTATTCAGTCCAATCATTGACGGTATAATTTTTACCATCAAGCGAAAAAAGAACGGTTTGCCTGTCTGCGTCGTCAGGAACGGTCAACTTGTTTTCAATAAACCAGTCGCCAGCATTAGACAATAGTTTATCGACTGCTTCCTGATTTCTGGTGAATGAATATTGGCTTTTAAGTTTGGAGATGAAGATATCACGGCTCTGGGTTGATCGTTCAGGATCTCTTTTAATTCTTTCTTCCAGTTCTCCTTTGACTTCATCAAAGGCGGGAATGGGTTTAAGATCAAGTCGTTTGATGATGTGGTAACCAAAGGCCGTTTCCACCGGCTGGGTGAAATCTCCATTTTCCTTCAAGGCAAATGCAGGGTCCGAAAATTCGGGAATCATCCGGCTTCTTCCAAAATAAGGCATTTCTCCGCCCATGGCAGCACTTCTTTGGTCATCGGAATGTTTTTTTGCCAGCTCGGCAAAGTTGGCTCCGCCTTTTAATAAGGTGTAAATACTGTCTATCTCATGTTTCAGACTGGCCTTCCGATCTTCGGAAATATGCTGTGGAAACATTTTCATGATGTGTGCCACCTTGATTTCACCGGTTGCTTCCCTTTGTCCGTTGACCTTGATCAGATGATATCCAAACCGGGTTTTTACCGGTCCTGAAATTTGTCCTGCAGGGGTATTGTAAGCGGCATCCTCGAAAGGGGTAACCATCTGGAACACGGTAAACCATCCAAGATTTCCATTGTTCTGGACTGCCGAAGGATCTTCCGAGTACTTTCTTGCAGCTTCATTGAAATCCAGTCCAGCCTTTAATTCCTTGCTGATCTCCAGGATCCGGTTCCAGGCATCAATCGTGTCATTAATGCCAGCGTCAGGTGCGAACGAAATCAGGATATGGCTGGCGTTGATCTCCTTTTTCATCCGGTTATAGGTCTCCTCTACAAGGTTTTCGTTGAAGCTGATGTCAGTCAGGTAGGGAGCGGCCAATTCAGCACGGTATCCTGCAAGTTCTTCACGAAATGATTGTAAGGTGTCAAGTCCCAGTTTTTGGGCTTCCAGGACTTTCAGTTTAAAATTGATGTAAAGCTCAAGATACTCTTCCGGAGTTTTTTTCTCTGCCGGATCAATGATGTTGTCGTTGTTCCGGTTGTAAATCTTGATGAAATCTTCCGATAAAACAGTCATGTCGCCAACCCTTGCCAGCACATCCGGCTTCTTCTGTGAAAAGGATGGGAGCGACATGAATCCGGTTAACAAAATGATCACAATTAACTGCTTCATCTTTAACTAGTTTTATCTGGTCAATGAATGAATTACTTTATCAGGAATGTATGGTACATTCACCTGTCATTTCAATCGGTAAAGTCAGGAATTACCCCTGTCTGGAGCTGTAGTTGGGAGCCTCCCGGGTAATGGCCACATCATGCGGGTGGCTTTCCTGGATGCCTGCATTGGAGATTCTTGTGAATCTTGCATTCCAAAGCTGCTCAATGTTTCCGGCACCGCAGTAACCCATACCTGCCCTGAGGCCACCAATCATTTGGTAAAGGACCTCATACAGACTTCCCTTGAAAGGAACCCTGGCCGCAATACCTTCAGGTACGAGTTTCTTGATGTCATCCTCCATATCCTGGAAGTATCTGTCTTTGGATCCCTTCTGCATGGCTTCAATAGATCCCATGCCCCTGTATGCCTTGAATTTTCTTCCCTGGTAGAGGATGGTTTCACCTGGAGATTCCTCAACACCGGCAAAGAGTCCGCCGGCCATGATGGAGTGGGCTCCGGCTGCCAAAGCTTTTACGATGTCACCTGAGTACCGGATACCGCCATCGGCAATGATAGGCACGCCTGTACCGGTGAGTGCCTTTGCGACGTCGTAAATGGCCGAGAGCTGCGGGACACCGACACCTGCGATTACGCGTGTGGTACAGATTGATCCCGGACCAATACCCACCTTCACGGCATCGGCACCCGCCCTGACAAGGTCAATACCTGCCTGGGAAGTTGCAATGTTACCGGCAACGAAATCTATTTCAGGATATTTGGCCTTGGCCCTTTTCAGCATATCGATTACCCCCTTGGTGTGCCCATGGGCGGTATCAATCACGATGGCATCAGCCTGGGCCTTGACGAGTTCGTCGATACGATCCATTGAATCGCCCGAAATGCCAACTGCAGCCGCTACACGTAAACGACCGCGTTCGTCCTTGCATGCCAAGGGTTTATCTTTTGCTTTGGTGATGTCCTTGTAGGTAACCAGGCCAATCAGTTTTCCGTTTTTGTCAATGACAGGAAGTTTCTCGATTTTGTAACTCTGGAGGATTTCGGCTGCCTTTTCAAGGTTGGTCGATTCAGTGGTGGTGACCAAATTTTCACGGGTCATGACCTCTTCAATCGGTCTTTCCATGTTTTTCTCAAAACGAAGGTCACGGTTTGTTACGATTCCTACAAGAAATCCGTTCTTGTCGACAACCGGAATGCCCCCGATTTTATAGTTGGCCATCAGATTCAGTGCATCAGCCACCTTTTTGTCTCTTTCGATGGTAATCGGGTCGTAAATCATGCCATTCTCGGCCCTTTTGACACTAATGACCTGCCTGGCCTGTTCTTCGATGTCCATATTCTTGTGTATCACACCGATGCCTCCTTCCCTGGCAATGGCAATGGCCAGTTTGTACTCGGTGACCGTATCCATGGCTGCTGAAACCACGGGGGTATTCAGAATAATGTTACGTGTGAATTTGGTCCTCAGGTCAACTTCGCGGGGTAAAACCTCGGAGTAGGAGGGAATTAACAAAACATCATCAAAAGTAAGGCCTTCGGTAAGAATCTTATCTGTTAGAAACGACATCGTCAGTATTTTTAATTTTGAACAATGCGCAAAACTACAAATTTTAGCGTATTTGATTGAATTTATTTTGATTTGGCTAAGGATTTGCCCATAAAAATTGTTAAAGATTAGACCGTTTGCTTAATTTGTAACCCTATGGCCGATTATCGCAAAATACTGCATCAATACTGGGGGTACAGCGATTTCAGGACGTTGCAGCACGAGATTATTGAGTCGGTCGCTGCCGGAAAGGATACCCTTGGCCTGCTTCCAACCGGAGGCGGCAAATCGGTCATTTTCCAGGTATTCAGTTTGTCAAAGGAGGGAATGTGTTTGGTTATCACACCCTTGATCGCTTTGATGAAAGATCAGGTCGAGAACCTGAACCGGCGGGGTATCAAAGCTTTGGCCATTCATAGTGGCATGACTTCCATGGAGTTGAAGATTGCCATTGACAATGCTTCGTGGGGTGATTACAAGTTTCTATATGTGTCACCCGAAAGGCTGGCTTCAGAGCGATTTATCGAAAGGTTGCGCAACATGAAGCTGAACCTGATCACTGTGGATGAAGCACATTGCATTTCGCAGTGGGGCTATGATTTCCGGCCTTCCTATCTTCGCATCGCCGACATGAGGCCGTTATTTCCCGAGGTACCCATTCTGGCTCTGACCGCCACTGCCACGCCGGAAGTTGCCAGGGATATACAGGATAAGCTGAAGTTCAAGTCACCCAATCTTCTGTCAATGTCTTTTGCACGGCCAAACCTGACCTACATGGTCCGTGAGAAGGAGGATAAGGCTGGGTACCTGGTTAAGACCATCATGAAAGCCAAAGGTTCTGGAATAGTTTATGTCAGGAACCGCAGGGCAACGCGTGAGATCAAGGAATTGCTGGTAAAAAATGGCATCTCGGCCGATTATTACCATGCAGGGTTAAATGCTGAACTCCGTAACCGGAAACAGGACGAATGGAAAAGTGGGAAAACAAGGGTGATTGTCGCTACCAACGCCTTTGGAATGGGCATTGACAAACCCGATGTGCGTTTTGTCATTCATATTGATCCACCTGATTCATTGGAAGCTTATTTCCAGGAAGCCGGAAGGGCTGGACGGGACGGCAAGCGGGCCGTGGCTGTTCTCCTTTATAACCAGTCTGACAAGCTGAAGCTGAAAAAACACCTGTCAGTCACCTTCCCTGAGATTGAATATATCAAAAGGGTATACCAGTCCCTGTGCAATTTTCTGCAGGTTGCCGAAGGTTTTGGAAAGGGACAGATCTATGATTTTCCCATGGGGACCTTTGCCGAAACATATAAGCTTGCTTTGGGCATGGTATTTCATAGCCTTAAAATCCTTCAGCGTCAGGGATATATTGAGTTTACCGAAGAGGTGGATACCCCGTCCCGGGTATATTTTACCGTCGATCGCGATGACTTATATCGTTTCCAGGTGGCAAACGAATCGCTTGATAACTTCATCAAGCTGATACTTCGCTCATATACAGGCCTCTTTACGGGTTATGTGGTAATCGATGAGTCATTGCTGGCTACACGTGCCCAAACGACGACCGAGGTCATCATTGAATACCTGAAAAGACTTCGGAAACATAAAATCATCGATTACGTGCCCCGTAAAAAGACTCCATATATTCTTTTTACGAAGGAACGCATAGCTGAAAACCGGCTGAGTTTTTCAAAAGAGAATTATGATCTTCGTAAAAAGGATTTCCTGACCAGGGTGGAATCAATCATCCATTATGCTTCAAATACCACCAAATGCAGATCTCAATTGCTTTTGGAATATTTTGGAGAAAAGGATTCTGAACGATGTGGTACCTGCGATGTTTGTCAATCTCGTAATCAATTGGATTTAAGTAAGTTTGAATTTGACCAGTTGGCTGAAAAAATCAAGGGACTATTAAAGGATCCCATGCCCTACGACAAGCTTCTCTTCAGCCTGGATGAGTCGAATCCCAAAATGAGGGAAGTCCTGAGGTGGCTTATTGATCATGGCAAAGTAATATTCAGGATCGATAATATGTTGGAATGGAAACATCATACGCACGACAGTTAATCATCGATCAGGATAACCTTCCTTTGGATTTTGTTATTTTTGTGCAGAATTTCATAAAGAAACCATATGAATAATCCCGGTGACATAGTTTACTCGAAAAATGTAGTTGAATTTGTTGCAGTAGCCAATGAGTATTGCCAGCTTGTCGAAAACTGCACTCAATACCAGACACCCCAGTTACTCGACATAACCCGAAAGCTGCTTCCCCTGCTGTATTTTAAAGCAAGCATGGTGCCACCGGTCGAAAAAATTCTCGATGAAGAAGTTGAAAAATATGTTACTGAACTGGATTATAACCTTCTTCAGCAAAAATGGCTCAATAAACTCGGTGAAAACGACTTATATCATGAAGTTTTTGATCCTGAATTGCAATTTGGGTCGGAACAGGTGACGGCATCCGTTTCCGAAAGCATTTTGGACGTATACCAGGATGTCAAGGACTTTATTTCGGCCTATAATTTTGGAAACGAGGAAGTGATGCAAGATTCATTGGCCGAATGCATGGAACATTTCCGTGATGTTTGGGGGCAAAGATTGGTCAATGTGCTCAGGGCACTCCATATGCTGGTACACTCCGATATTGACTGGAGTGGTCCGGATCTTTCCAATTTTCGTCCCGACGAGGACGAACCCAGGCAAGGTAAATGGATCGACCGGTTTTTCAATCAAGATCCCGAATAACCAAAATTTATGTTTAAAGATAGTATAACGACTGAGGAGCTTGTAAGTCTGCCACTTAAGACTTTCGAAGGCGAGATTGTACTGGTGGAAAACCAACACATGGTAAAAATTGCCTTGGATTACCTGGGCCATTTTAAGGTACTTGGGTTTGATACCGAAACAAAACCAGCCTTTCGAAAAGGTGAAAACAACAAGGTTGCCCTTCTGCAGCTTTCAACAAGTGAAAGGGCATTTCTTTTCCGGATGCAAAGGATCGGGATGCCCGAAGGATTAAAAAAACTTCTCTCTGATCCTGATATAATCAAGGCTGGCGTGGCCATTCGGGACGATATCATCGCCCTCCAGAAAGTATCCCGCTTCAAGCCGGGTGGTTTCATTGAATTGCAGGACCACGCCAAAAATTCAGGAATCATCAATTTCAGCCTCAAGAAACTTTGTGCCATCCTTTGCGGATTCCGGATCTCAAAATCACAGCAGCTTACCAACTGGGAAGCCGATGAACTGACACCCCAACAGATGGTCTATGCGGCTACAGATGCATGGACATCACTCCTGATTTACGAAAAACTGTTTTATACCAACGGAGAATGAGTGCACCCTATATTAAAATTCTGCTGAAGCCGGGCAAGGAACAATCCATTCTTCGCTTTCATCCATGGGTCTTTTCGGGAGCCATCAAATCTATCCAGGGGAAACCTGATGAAGGCGATCTGGTCGAGGTTTGTTCTTCTTCTGGTGAATTCCTGGGTATCGGCCATTACCAGATTGGCTCCATCGCGGTTCGAATCATTTCTTTTAAGCCAGCTGAAATCAACGATGATTTCTGGCGCATAAAGATGGGGAATGCCTGGGAACTCAGGAAATGTCTGCCCTTTTTCGAAAATTCAGGAACTGATGTATTCAGGTTGGTACATGGTGAAGGTGATGGCATGCCAGGCCTGGTGGTCGATTATTACAATGGCGTAGCCGTAATGCAGGCACATTCAATCGGGATGTACAGGCACAGGCATGAAATTGCAAGGGCCATGCATGATGTTTTGGGGAGCAGGCTTACAGCGGTGTATGACAAAAGCGAAAAGACCTTGCCTTTCAAGGCTGACATAGCTGCCAAAGATGGCTATGTTACAGGTTCTGCACCCGATTCCCATATGGTAAGTGAGTATGGACTTAAGTTCAGGGTAGACTGGGAGGAAGGCCAGAAAACCGGCTTTTTTGTCGACCAGCGCGAAAACAGAAAACTGGTAGGTGAGTTGTCCAAAGGTCGCGATGTCCTGAATATGTTCTGCTATACCGGGGGATTTTCGTTCTCGGCCATGCAGGGTGGTGCCCGATTGGTCCATTCAGTGGATGCATCGGCCAAAGCCATTGAACTTACCAGGCAGAATGTTGAACTTAATTTCCCTGAAGATCCCCGGCATGAGGCTTTTGCCGAGGATGTATTCACCTTCATGAAGGATATCCGCAACCGATACGACCTGATCATCCTCGATCCCCCCGCATTTGCCAAACACAGGGATGCCCTGAAGCAGGCACTGCAGGGCTATAAAAGGATCAATACACGGGCTTTCGAGCAGATCAGGCCAGGAGGTATTCTGTTTACCTTTTCGTGCTCACAGATCGTCTCAAGGGAGAAATTCAGGGAAGCCGTGTTTTCTGCAGCGGCCATCTCGGGTCGGCATGTTCGAATCATTCACCAGCTGTCGCAACCTGCCGACCATCCGGTAAGCATCTACCATCCTGAAGGGGAATACCTGAAAGGACTTGTGCTACATGTAGAGTAGGATCTTTGTTAAGAAAATTGAGAGACTCTGTCGATAGAGAATAAGTAATTGTATTATAATATTATAAGATATGATACCTCATCAGGAAATTGAAGACTTAAATCAACTGGCTACCCGGAAAAATACGGTTGAATTACTGGAAATCGTGGCTGAAAGGTTTGGGGGACATACAGTCTTTACCACCAGTTTCGGATATGAAGACCAGGTGATTACCGACATGATTTTCAGGAATAATGTTCCGGTTGAAATCATTACCCTGGATACCGGGCGTATGTTTGAAGAAACCTATAAGGTATGGCAACGGACCCTGGAAAAGTATAACCAGTCGATCAGGGCATATTTCCCTGAATCACAGGATGTGGAAGCGCTGGTCAATGAAAAGGGTACCCTCAGTTTTTATGAGAGCCTCGAAAACCGGAAAGAGTGCTGTTATATCCGAAAAGTCAAACCTTTGAAACGTGCCCTGGCTGGCATGAAATGCTGGATTACAGGACTTAGGGCAAGCCAGTCGGAAGGCAGGAGCAACCTGTTGCCTTTCATGTGGGATGAAGTCCATCAGGTGGTGAAATTCAACCCCATTCTCGACTGGAGTCTCGATGATGTCATTCAGTATGTGCACCAGAACAATGTTCCCTACAATGCACTGCATGATAAGGGATTTGTGAGCATAGGATGTGAGCCTTGTACGCGTGCGATCAAGCCTGGCGAGGATTTCAGGGCTGGCCGTTGGTGGTGGGAGCAAAACTCAGGGAAGGAGTGTGGCTTGCACAAATGACATGATTTTATATAAGTAACACTTAAATTAAAGTCATTTAAATTGCTTTAAAAGATGATTGTATAGAAATAAAAAAGCACCCGAAATACTTTTTCGGGTGCTTTTATTATATTCAGAATTAAGCAAGCGTTGCCTCGGCACGGTTACCTGCGGCATCAATGGCAGCCACCATGATCTGGCTGGCCTCTGCCGGAACCTCAATGGAGAAGGGCTCTTTTTTAAAGAGCTGCGGTTTATGCTGTACTTCCCCGATTTTCTGTCCGTCGGCCATCACTTCATATTTTACGATCGGGTCATCACCTGCATAAGAAGTTTGCCATGTCAGGAGGTTCCTGCCATCAACTTCCGATTTCTGCAATAGCCTGGGGGCAACCAATCCGACTTTAGCCATCTGGAAATAGTTGGTATTCCCATTCTTTATGCCTGCGGCCAGCTTTTCGACTCCAAGCCTTTCTTCTGCTGTCAGCCCATTCGGTTCAATCTGGGCAGCATAATAGTTCTGGACCAGCTGACATTTCATTGGGTCCTCATCAATCTGTCCGATGCCAATAATCAGCGTGTGGACGCCAGGAGTTGTCAGTGAATATTCAACCAGCGGCCTGCTGGGCAAACCAGGCTCACCCACCTTGCGGTAAACATGCTCGGGTTTGTTCGACCAGGTAGGCTCCTTGTGGTACATGGCGGCATCGGCAAAAGTTTTCATGCCAATGATCCCAAGTCCTTTGGCCTCGGCCACCGGGATGACATTATGCTGCATGTTGAACATGAGCCTGTCGTTGGCGTTTATGGCGATCAGCATACCTTCGAGGATACCCCATTCGTCGCGCTGGATCATGTCGATCATGGCCGGAGGATTGTTGTGCCCCGAGAACCCGATATGACGAATCAGCTTTTCATTTTTTGGATTCATGCCCGTGAGGTTGGTTCCGTCGCGAAGGTCGCGAAGTGCCACCAGGGCACCAAAATTACCGTTGGGATCAAGAGGTGTTTCAAGGCCTTCATATAAAACATCAATTTCCGCCTCGTTGTGCAGGGTATGTATCAACACCATGTCCAGGTAGGCTCCTTCGGGATAGTTGCCCTGATTGTCGCCAAAAATCTGCGTCAGTGAACGTTTGACATCGTCTACGGCACACTTTACATTTTCGCCGTTTGACCAGTTGATCACGTCAGCTCGTTCGGGCCAGCCGGGATTTCCCCAGCGCATGGCCGTTTTGCTGGTAAGCCAGATGTTTTTCCGGAGTTCTTCGTTATACCCATCCTTTCCGGGGATCAGGTTCAGCTGCTGAAATGCCTTGTTGAAATTCAGCTGGCTGGGGCCATACAGGTTTGAAGTGTCATAATAGTTGATTCCCAGCTCGAAAGCTTTCAGGATGATCGGAACGGGATCCACGTCGGCCGGCGTCCATTGAATAGATGCCTGTCCACCCAATCCCAGGGTCGTAACCATAAAGTCGTGCTTCCCAAACTTGCGTTTCATGGGAGCAGGAACTTTCTCCACATTGCATCCGCCCATTGACATCAGAGAAATGCCTGCGGTTGTGGCTGCCGAAACCTTGATGAAGTTGCGGCGGGAAATCGGATATTTCCGGTTTTTTGTCATATGGATAGTTAATTAAAGAATTTATATCTGCTTGAAGAAATCATTTCCTTTGTCATCTACGATAATAAAAGCAGGAAAGTTCTCGACCCTGATTTTACGTACGGCTTCCATGCCCAGTTCTTCAAAATCGACCACTTCGACCGACTTGATGCTATCCTTGGCAAGGATGGCTGCGGGACCGCCGATTGAGCCCAGATAAAATCCGCCATGTTTTTTGCAGGCATCCGTGACGGCCTGGCTTCGGTTCCCCTTTGCCAGCATGATTTTCGAACCTCCCAGGCTCTGGAAAAGATCGACATACACATCCATTCGCCCGGCAGTGGTAGGTCCGAAACTTCCGGATGCCATTCCTATAGGTGTTTTTGCCGGTCCTGCATAGTAAACCGGGTGGTTCTTGAAATATTCGGGCATCGGTTTGCCTTCATCAATCATCTGTTTGATTCGGGCATGGGCAATATCCCTGGCAACGATCAATGTGCCATTCAGGTTTAGCCTGGTTTTTACCGGATATTTGCTCAACTCTGCCAGCACTTCGTCCATGGGCCTGTCAAGGTCGATATCGACGGCGGGCTGGAGATGGGGTGCCTCTTTGGGAAGATATTTTGCAGGATTCTTTTCGAGTTCTTCGAGGAATATCCCGTCTTCGGTGATCTTGCCCTTGATATTTCTGTCGGCACTGCAAGATACGCCCAGTCCAACCGGACAGGAAGCTGCGTGCCTCGGAAGCCGGATCACCCTGACGTCATGGACAAAGTATTTGCCGCCAAACTGCGCCCCAATACCAGATTCCTGACATATTTTGGTCACTTTTTCTTCCCATTCAAGATCACGGAATGCCTGGCCTCCCTCATTCCCTGTGGTCGGAAGGTGGTCATAGTATCCTGCCGATGCTTTCTTCACCGCTGTCAATGTTGCCTCAGCCGAGGTTCCGCCAATGACAAGTGCAAGGTGATAGGGTGGACAGGCCGATGTTCCCAGATCCTTGATTTTCTCCTTTACGAAAGCGGTTAGTGAGGCTTCATTCAACAGTGATTTGGTTTGTTGGTAAAGGAAAGTCTTGTTGCCTGAACCACCGCCCTTGGTGACAAAAAGGAATTCATATTTGTTGCCTTCTTCGGCATAAATGTCAATCTGGGCAGGTAAGTTGGTTCCGGTGTTTTTTTCTTCGGTCATGGTGAAGGGAACCACCATGGAATAGCGAAGGTTTCGGTCGTGGTATGTCGTAAATATTCCCTTCGAAAGGTATTCGGCGTCATTGACTCCAGTGTAAACATCCTCACCTTTTTTCCCAATTACGATGGCCGTCCCGGTATCCTGACAGGTTGGGAGTTCCCCTTCGGCAGAAATCACCTGGTTGAGCAACATGGTATGGGCCACAAAACGGTCGTTATCTGTAGCTTCCGGATCCTTGAGTATATCCGCCAGTTTCTGCAAATGTCCGGGCCTCAGGTAAAATGACACGTCACTGATCGCTTCTTTGGCCAAAAGCTCCAGTCCTTCGGGAGCGATTTTCAAAATCTTCCGGCCATCGACCTCGATAGTCTTTACAAAATCCTTGCTTAACAGGCGATAAGGGGTGGTATCCTTTAAAATGGGAAACGGTTTTTGATATTTAAACTCTGTCATGGTTGAATGTTGAAATGATTATTTGATGATAAGATACAAATATAATACTATTCGCTTGTCAGAACAAAAGTTCAGCAGACAGGTATCCAGACAGATATTTTCATATTACGATCAGGAAAAGCTATGCACCCACAGGGAATAATGTTTGTCTTTCGCTGGTTTTGGCCAGGTCCTGAACCCCTATTGGGTGCCTGCATGCAATTACCTTAAACATTCCAAATACCCATTGTATGAAAAATGTGAATATATGGAAATGCAACGCAGAAGATATGGAAATGCCCAAAGCCGGTAGTGGCCGGAGTGAGAGGTGGCAACATGTCCGGGGCCATGACAATCAGTTTTCATATCCGGTTAACAATTGCTGGCAGAATGAATTTATCGGGGATCAGAAAAGTTATATTTGCATAAACATCCCTGCTATGATACCTGCCGAAAAATTTGAACTGCTCAAAAGCCAATTGGAAGGTGATCTTTTTACCGATAATGTCCAAAGGATCCTTTATTCAACCGATGCCTCGTCATATAAGGAAAAACCGCTGGCCGTGACCCGGCCTAAATCGGCTTCCGATGTGGGGAAAATCCTGGCTTTTGCCAGTGAGCACAAAACTTCCGTCATCCCCCGTGCAGGTGGAACTTCCCTGGCAGGACAGGTGGTAGGCTCAGGCATTGTGGTTGATGTGTCGAAATACATGAACCGGATTCTGGAATTCAATAAGGATGAACATTGGATTTGGGTAGAGCCGGGTGTAATTCCTGCCGAACTGAACAAATGGCTTGCTCCCCATGGATTGCAGTTTGGTCCTGAAACCTCCACCGCCAACCGTTGCTGTGTGGGTGGAATGCTTGGCAACAATTCATGCGGACTGCATTCCATCATCTATGGCAGTGTAAGGGAACATGTGCTTGAAGTGGATACCATCCTTTCGGATGGGAGCAAGGTCACATTTGGACCATTGACAAAAGAGGAATTCCAGAATAAGTGTCAGGGCGATGAATCACTTCTTGAAACACGGATTTACAGAAATATCCGTAATATCCTGGCTGATCCCGATAACCAAAAGGAAATACGGGATAATTTTCCCGATCCCAGGGTGACGCGCCGTAACATGGGCTACGCCATCGATGTACTCCTGGAAAGTGATGTATTTACGGATGGGGGAGAGTGTTTCAATTTTAGTAAATTACTTGCCGGATCGGAAGGTACACTGGCTTTTACGACCCGGATTAAATTGAACCTGATTCCATTGCCTCCACCCCATGTAGGATTGGTATGTGCCCACTTTAACTCACTTGAGGATTCATTGCATGCCAACCTGATCGCCTTGAAGCATAAACCGGGAGCGGTTGAACTCATGGATGACATCATCCTGAATTGCACAAAGGAAAACATTGAGCAGAACAAGAACCGTTTTTTTGTGGAGGGTGATCCCAAGGCATTGTTGATGATTGAATTTGCCTGTGACACGGAGGAGGAACTTAACGCCAAAGCTGAGGCTCTGGAGAATGATATGCGAAATGCCGGACTGGGCTATGCCTTCCCATTGGTGACGGGGAGCGACAATATCAAGCGGGTATGGGCCTTAAGGACAGCCGGACTGGGTCTTCTGGCAAACATTCCCGGTGACAGAAGGGGAGTGCCGGGGGCTGAGGATACGGCAGTTGCCCCTGAGTTCCTGCCTCAATATATCGCCGATTTTAAAGTTTTGCTTCAGAAATATGGATTGAGCAGTGTTTATTATGCACACATTGCCACCGGAGAAATCCATTTCAGGCCGTTGCTTAACTTCAAGGATCCCGCAGATGTCGATATTTTCCGAAACCTGATGCAGGATTTGGCTGCCCTGGTGAAAAAATACAGGGGATCGCTGAGCGGTGAACATGGCGATGGAAGGGTGCGTGGTGAATTCATCCCCTTTATGCTGGGAGAGAAAAACTATCAGTTTATCAGGCAGGTGAAATACACCTGGGATCCTGACAACCTGATGAATCCGGGGAAAATAGTGGATTCTCCGCCCATTACCGAGTTCCTGAGGGTAGTTCCCGGAGCGCCTACCCCAAAATTTGATACGTTGTTCGATTTCACTTCCAATATGGGCTTCTTCCGGAGTATCGAGAAGTGCAACGGATCCGGTGATTGCCGTAAGAGCGAAATCATTGGTGGTACCATGTGCCCCACCTATATGGCTTCCCGCGATGAAGACAAGACCACCCGGGGAAGGGCAAACATTCTCCGTGAACTGCTTTCCGAACCGGGAGGAAAAACGCCTTTCGACAAAAAGGAGATATATGAGGTTCTTGATCTTTGCATTTCCTGTAAAGCGTGTAAGGCCGAATGCCCCTCGAATGTTGACATGGCCAAATTGAAGGCTGAGTTCCTTCAACATTATTACGATGCCAATGGAATACCTTTGCGCAGCAGGCTGATCGCTTATCTGCCCCGCCTTGAAAGATTGGCCATGATGGTTCAGCCCATCGCCAATGCCGTCATGTCAACCGGTTTGTTCAAAAAATCCCTTGGATTTGCGACGGAAAGAAAGCTGCCACCGCTGTCGAACCTTACACTCAGCAAATGGTACAAGAATGGCGCGGCCTTGTCGGATGGTAAAAAAGGCAAGCGGGTTTACCTTTTCAATGATGAGTTTACCAATTTTCATGAAAGCGATATCGGGATCAAAGCCATTTTGTTGCTGACAAAACTGGGGTATGATGTCCGTATTCCGGTTCATCGGGAAAGTGGTCGTACCTGGCTTTCAAAAGGATTGGTCAGGACCGCGAGACAGATAGCCATTGACAATGTCAACCTGCTACGTAACCTGATCAGCGAAGACACGCCGCTGATAGGGATTGAGCCATCGGCAATACTGGCATTTCGGGATGAGTATCCTGACCTGGTCGATGATTCCCTGAGGACTGCAGCAAGGGAACTTGCCAAAAATGCCCTGATGTTTGATGAGTTTTTCATGCGTGAAGTTAGTAAAGGCAATATCGGAAAAGAGTCATTTACACGGGAAAAAAAGGAAGTTCTCCTGCATGGCCACTGCCAGCAGAAAGCGGTTGCTTCCACGTTGACCACAAAACAGATGCTGTCGTTTCCCGAAAATTACAGCGTGAAAGAAATTCCTTCGGGATGTTGCGGCATGGCAGGTTCCTTCGGGTATGAAACCGAGCACTACGAACTTTCAATGAAAATAGGGAACCTGGTACTGTTTCCTGCAGTCAGGGAAGCAGCTTCATCGGTTTTGTTGACCGCCCCCGGAACTTCCTGCCGGCACCAGATCAAGGACGGCACAGGGAAAGAGGCAAAACATCCGGTCGAGTGGATGTATGAAGCAATGAAGTCCTGAAAGAAGAAGCGGAAACTAGCAAAAATCTCTTACCGGTTTCTCTTTGTGCTTTGGAACAGGCAGTCCATTTCTATTCACCGAAAAACAGGTCTTCCTTGATTCTGCTGATCCTGTCGAGGGCATAATGGGGATTCCGGGCCTTTTCTTTCGCTTCGGTTAAATAAAGCTGATAATAATTCAACGCCATGGTTTTGTTGGCATTGTACTCTTCGTATGTGGTGGCAATCTCAAACAGCAGTTCATGGTTTTCAGGGTCAAGCTCATAGGCTTTCTGAAGCATTTGAATGGATTGATCAAACTCCCGCTTCAGACCGTGTACCTGTCCAAGATGATGGTAAATGTCGCTCAGGTAGGGTGGGGTTGACGATTCCACGGCCAATTCGAGGTACTCCTGGCTGGTATCAAAATCTTTCAGTTTTTTGTGGCATAATCCAATATACAATGCTACATAGGGATCGTTGGGGACCTCTTCCAGAGCAGGCTCGAGAATTTTCAATGCTTTATCCTCCTGCTTGTTCAGGTACAACGTGATGCCATATTCTTTCCTGACATCGAAATAGAGAGTGTTGTCCTGAAGCCACTCCTCGTACACAGGCAGGGCATCCGTAAAGTTATGCTGGTTGTAAAGGTTTTGTGCCAGACGCAGTAACAGGCTACCGTTGCCGGGAAATTGTTCCAATCCCCGACGGACAACATCATTCGCACGGGTATATTTCTTTTCCTGATTATATAGCCCCGACAGACTGGCATAGCTGCCGATATCCCTGGGGTTGGTTTCCAAAACCTCTTCCAACAGTTGTATGGCTTCATCAGAACGGTTCATTCGGGCTGCAGCAACTGCCAGATATTTGTTATTGAGCAGGTTGGTGGAATCCGCCATCCTGATCTGGCTGAACAGTGAATAGGCTTCAGGGAATTCACGCTGGCTCAGCAGTAGCTGACCCAGTTTCGATTTGTATAACATGTTACCCGGCTCATTTCGCATGGCCCTTCTGTAATGAGAAATCGCATCCGGGATGTTACCCAAAGCGCTGTGCGCCTCGGCGATTTCAGCAAGGAGGTTGGCCTCGTCAGGCATTGCGTCCAGGCTTTCCTGAAAAAAGCGGATGGCCTGCGGGTAATCCTGGATCCCTGCATATATCTGCCCTTTAAGTTTAACCAGATTGGGATCGTAATCCTTAGTAAGGTCGCGATCGATTTCGCGCAAGGCTTTTTCATACTGCCGGGTGATGATTAACTGACTGATTTTCTCCTGTGCCGAAATTGACATGGAAGTGGTCAACAATAGAAAAGTCAACAATGTGATGATCCGGGTTTTCATTTTTGACGGATGATTGAGGTTCTACTGAAGAGAAAAATTGATAGGCACCGTATAGGATACATTCACAGGTTTACCCCTTTGTATCCCAGGTTTCCATAGTGGAAGCGCGTTGACAACCCTTAGTGCTTCCTGATCAAGAACAGGGTCAACACCCCTTGCAATTTTGGCGTCGGCAACCTTGCCGCTTTTGGAAACAATAAAGGTTACATAAACCCTTCCCTGTATCCCAAGTTCCTGGGCGGCTACCGGATACTTGATGGTTTGGGCAATAAAATTACGGAGAGCAGATTCACCACCCGGGAACTCAGGCATTTCCTCCACAATGAAGAACACCTGTTCATCGGCAGGGGGCTCCTGTGCCCGGGTGATATTCGCGGACGAAACCTTGTTGGTGACTCTCAGCATGGCTGTTGAGCCAGAAGAACGTTGGCTTTTGACCGAGAGATTAGAAGAAAACATGTTTTCCAGTTTTCTGATATTTTCAGGGGTTCCGGTGATGATGGCCGTGTCCCCATGGAATACTACTGTAGTCTCGGTTTCAATATTTGGGGAAGATTGTGCCTGAATTTGTATCTTTTCATTTGCCTCAGCATTTTTTCGATCATCGTTGGGATTAGCCTTGGCAACAACAAATACGCCCGGGAGAGAGGCTTGCTCTTCTTCCGTAACATTTTCCCCGTTTGCGGAAATTGATGCAGTTGTCTGGTTTTCTGACAGAATTCCGACAGGGCTTGATGATACGGATGTCCTTTGCTCACATGCAAAAGCCACCAGCAACGCACCTGCCGCCAGCAGTCCGGGCAATACCTTTGCCGCTGCCGCTTTGGGTGACTGTATACGCGTCATCATTCGGATCCGGTTTCTGATCATGCTGTAATTGAAATGGCTCGCCGCAAAATATGGACCTCCCAAAATCTGGCTTAAAAGCAACTCCTTGTATTCCGATGGCTGAATGCCCGATGACAAAACCGCTTTGTCGGCCAAATACTCATGGTTCTCCCGGATAGCCCTTCGCAGCATCCACATAAAAGGATTAAACCATTGGAAGATCGTGAGTATTTCGAGAATCAGGATGTCGTAGGTATGGCCTTGTTTGACATGCTCCAGTTCGTGGATCATCATTCGGTGGTAGCCGGGCATTTTCTCAAAATCCTTGCGTACAAAAATGTAGTTCATAAAGGCAAACGGACTCGTTTGCATATCGAGGAGGACCATTTTATACCCTTCGGCCGGCAATACCGGATTATTCCTGATCATTTGCATCAGTTTCATGAACCTGAAGGCAAACAGAGCCAGAAAAAGGATTGCACCGCAAGCGTATACGGCTATTATCAGTGTGGATGAAAGAATGACGCTCTCTACACTTTCTGAAATATCCTGGCTTCTGACAACCACGGTTTCGAGAAGGTTCTGGTAAGGCGTGACCCTGATTTCCTCAATCATTACGGATTGAGGCCCAAATACCGGAATATGAAGCAATGGAAGTACCAGGGAAAAGAGGACCGACAATAAAAGGAAAAGCCGGTTGGTCCGGAAATAGGTTTCTTTCCTGAGAAACAGCAGGTAGAGCAACGACAGGAATGCCAGACTGATACCTGATTCCAGCAGATAGTTGACAAGGCTATTCATCCTCTTTTTGTTCAGGGTTTTCCAGGTCCTGTTTGACCTCCTTCATCAGTCGGTCGATTTCGGCTACGGTCAGGTTGTCTGATTTTGCAAAGAATGATACCATCTCCCTGAAAGAGCCTTTAAAATAACTGCTTACAAAGTTCTTCATGAAAGAACGGGTATAATCCTGTCGGGAAACCAACGGGAAATACTCATGGGTTTTACCATATGCATTATGGTCGACAAATCCCTTTTGCTCAAGTATCCTGACGATGGTCGATACGGTATTGTAGGCTGGTTTGGGATCAGGCATTTTGTATATGATATCTTTGACAAATCCTTTTTCAAGCTCCCAAAGAATCTGCATGATCTGTTCCTCTGCCCTGGTAAGTTCTTTCATGATGAAGTTATTAAACGGGTGAATGCTGTATTGTCGTTAAAATCAGCATTGTATTTGTGTCAAAGAATATTTTGTCATACCATATTCCTGGCATATGGGTCGCATTGGCAATAAACAAAAATCATACCTGAAACTAAGCCATTCGTTATAAAACGAACAGCTTAGTTGTCTGAACATTGTTTTATTGCAATTTGAATTCGATTGGTACGGTGTAACTTACATTTACGGCTTTGCCTCTCTGCTTGCCCGGAGTCCATTGTGGCAGGGATTTCACCACCCTCATGGCTTCTTCATCCAGGAGTGGATCTGCACCCCTGGCAATTCTGACATCCTTTACCGATCCGTCTTTGGCCACCACAAAGGTTACATAAACTTTACCCTGGGTTCCTTTTTTCTGGGCCTCCACAGGATATTTTATCGTTGTTGCAATGTGTCTTTTCATGGCATCTTCACCCCCGGGAAATTCAGGCATTTCTTCAACTATGAAGAAGACTGCCTCTTCGGGATTGGGTTCCTGCTTGCCCGCATATCCCACGACAACGACACCCTCCTTGGGTGAAGTGCCCGGTTTGTCAATGATGATGGTACCCGTTTCTTTTTCAATCCGGGCAGTATTAAAATAGGGTGCCATTTTTTCGATCAGTTGGACTGATCCTGTCAGGTGTAATTTATTTTCCGTTTCCCTGACCGTGATTGTTCCTTCAGCACCGGGCCCTCCATCGAGCGCGAACTGGATTGGTACAGTATATCGTACATCAACAGCCTCTCCTCTTTGTTTTCCGGGAACCCACTTGGGCAAGCCATTTACCACTCGCAAGGCTTCCTGGTCAAGCGACGGATCTACACCGCGGACCACCTGTGCATCAGTTACCGTACCGGTTTTGTCAACGGTAAAGGAGACGTATACCCTGCCTTGAATTCCGTTTTCCTGTGCCACGATAGGGTAGCGGACCGAATTTGCAATAAATTCACGCAATGCCTTTTCTCCACCCGGAAATTCAGGCATTTCTTCCACAATCATATATACCTGTTTTTCAGGTTGTTTTTCCTGTGCCTCGACTTTTATCGGAGAAATGAAGCTGATAAAGAGGAGGGTTGCTATCCAATACATAGTTTTCATAGTGATGATGTTTTTCTTGGTTAATGCTCTGGAATGATTTGGATATCCACACCAAATATATAACTAATATTTTAGTTCATAAACTAAATCTTTAGTTTTTTAATGCAAATTTTCAATTTTTGTTTGGAGATGCCTTATTTTCAGCAGTTACCGATGAAATCCACTGCATATTAAAAAGAGTTTAGGGCAATACGCCAGTATAAAATCAGCATATTGCCCTGAAAAGAATCCGGGATAGGGTATTGGCTAATGAAGTTGGATCCGGCAGTTTCGTTCTCAGACCGGCATGGTCAGTTCAAACAAAAATTCCCTGACTTCAGGATCCAGTCCTTCCTTAAGTTCGGTTCTCACTTTTTCATGATAACCGTTCAGCCATTCTTTTTCCTCATGCGTAAGCATGGCGTTAACAACAAGTCGTGTATCGATCGGACAAAGGGTAAGGGTATCGAAACCATAAAATGTTCCGAATTCGGTAACCTCTTTTTCGACACATACCATCATGTTTTCCGTTCGGATCCCATACAATCCGGGGCGATAAAGTCCAGGTTCATTGGAAAAGACCATTCCAGGAGCAATCGGGTAGGAGTTCAGCTCCTGTCGGATACTTGCCGGACCTTCGTGTACATTGAGGAAATGACCGACCCCATGACCTGTTCCATGTCCATAATTCAATCCCTGTTGCCAGAGTGCATTGCGCGCCAGAACATCGAGGTGCATACCCCTGGTTCCTGCAGGAAACCTGGCTAAGGTCAGGTTTATCATTCCTTTCAATACCAGGGTGAAATCTCTTTTCTGATTGTCAGTAACATATCCCAAAGCCACGGTTCTGGTGATATCGGTTGTCCCGGATTTGTATTGTCCGCCAGAGTCAAATAACAGGATCCCCTCCGGTTTTAATGGAAGTGCATTCTGTTGGTCAACCGAAAGATGCACAATGGCTCCATGTTCCCTGTAGCCGACGATGGGAGAGAAGCTCTCACCAACGAATCCGGGTTGCATAGCCCTGAATTCTTTCAGCTTCCGGCTTACGGTATATTCATCGATGGTTTCTGACTGAACTGCATGTTTCAGCCAAAAAAGAAAATTGACCATGGCACATCCATCTTGATGCATGGCCATCCTGAAGCCGGACAATTCGGTTTCGTTTTTTGCGGCTTTTAAAATCGTAGGTATCGACATACCCTCCACAACATTGTTGTGTTTAAATGCAGCCTGCCAAAGGGCGGTGTTGGCAGTGGAAGGGTCGAGATAAATGGTTTGTCCCCCCAATTGTTCCAGGTAATTGTAGAATTCATGGTATGGTTTGAGAATGACCCCTTCATTTACCAGTGCTTCAATGGCTTGACCGTCAATGGTAGCTGTATGGGTAAAAAGCCTTGTTTCGCCATTTCCAATGATTGCATAACCCATGAATACCGGATTGTAGTCGATATCACTCCCCCTCAGGTTGAAAGTCCAGGCAAGGTCGTCCAGGGCTGAAACAATGGTCGCACTTGCACCTTTTTCTCTGGCCATGGTAGAGATGGTAGTCAACTTTTCCGTTCTGGATTTACCTGTAATATCCAAAGGCAACTCAAATACAGGCTTTTCCGGCAGGGCCGGACGATCAGTCCAAACCTCATCCAACATGTCAGATACGAAAATAATGTCGACCATCATTTTTGACAGGGCATCCATGATTTGACGAAAGGTTGAGAGCGGAAGCGAAACCGGATCAAGGCCTAGTCTTGCCCCTTCACGCATGTTAAGCATAAGCCATTCCGGCACAGGTATCGCATCCGGTACCCTGAGTTTATGCATGGTAATTCCGGTTCCTTCCAATTCTTCCCCAGCCTGCAGAAAATAGCGGGTGTCAGTCCACAAACCTGCCGATTCCCTTGTGATCACCACTTCACCGAAAGACCCTGTGAATCCTGTAACAAACTCCCTGGTTTTCCAATGGGTACAAAGATACTCACTCATATGGGGGTCAGTTCCTGAGATATAAATGGCGTCCAGATGTCTCTGGGCCATAAAATCGCGTATGGCTTCGATACGTTTAACGATGTTTTGGTTCATGAGGTGCAATTTCTTTTATGAAGTAACGGATTGAAGGGGCTGGGATTTCGAATGGATCAACCTCATTCGGATCGATCCACTCAAAACTACTGATGTCGTCATTGGGGGTAAGGACGTCCAGATTCCCGGCTACAACACGAAAAGCCAGGTCAGTGGTAAAGACCGTAATTCCCGAAAAGAAGTATTCATTGGGTCGGGAGGCCAGGTAAACCATTTTCTTTACCTCCATGTTAAGTTCTTCCTTTAATTCACGCCTGACAGCCTCTTCTGCTGATTCCATTGGATCGATAAAACCTCCGGGGAGGTCCATCTTCCCTTTGTCGGGATCGATAGCCCTTCGGGTGACGAGCAATTTTCCCTCCTGATTAAAAATAAGACATGCAACAGCTGCCGCAGAGTTGGTATACCATTGAAGCGAACAGCTGTAGCATGTCAGCGACCGGGCTCCGGAGATCCTGAACTGGTCAGATCCGCAGCGCGGACAATATTTGAATACATTAACCGGATGTGCCATGTCTTTTCATTCGGGATTTAGGGAGTGGGCATAAAGTCCAGACTAACCCTTAATCAATCACTCCTCCAAAAATAGGAAAAAGAGTGGAGTCCGTCGCGAAAAGATGGCAATTCCTGATATCAGAGAGAACGGTGGGTCCCGTCACAGTATGGTTTGTTGGCTGAATACTTGCATTGGCAAAGCCATACCTCGCGGGTTTCATCAATTTTAAATTCCATCGGAGTGATTCCGGTACCCCTGTGTGACCCATCGCAGAAGGGTTGGTTAGAGCTCCTGCCACAGGCACACCAAAAATAATTCCCTGGCTCAAGTGTAAGTCGGGCCGGGTGTTTTTCGGCAACTATTGGTTTTTCCATAATGGTTGTTTTTATTGGAGTTTATAAGCTACAACCCGGTTGTCCATAAATGTGGGCACCAAAACCAGGTTCAGTTTGGATGCAAAATCAATATCGGCCGAATTGATGCTTTGTTCCGATGAATCGAATACTTTGGAGGTCTTTCCGTTTTTGTTCACAAAAATCCGTCCTGCCCAATGCGAGAAAACAAAATTTCCGTCATTATCCTTCTCCAGCCCATCTACTCCTCCGGCATCCTCAATCAGTATTTCCATTTTTTTTGTCGGCATGTCAATCACGAATATATGTTGGTCCCCGACATATAGTTTTCCTGGCTCGGCAAACAATCCGTTTGGCCGGTTAAAGGTTTCTGAGTGGAACCATTCATTAAACTGGCCATCTTTCAGCATGTGGATTTTCTTCTTCATCATGTCGGTAACGAGCACCTTTCCATCAGGGCAAACAGTTACGTCGTTCAGGAATTCGGCTCCGGGGGCATCATATTTTTTCACGATTTTCCCTTCTTTCATGTCGATTTCCACAAGCTGGTCGATATCGGCGACATAGAGTTTACCATCATAAATTCCCATGCCTTTGGGGGCATTCAGTCCTGTCACCCATTCAAGGTTGACAACTTCACCTTTTGATGATAGAATGCTGATAAATCCGTTTCCATCCTTTTCGGATGCATTCCCGTTGATGTTGGCAACATAGATCTGGTCATTGCCCGGACAGTAAATCACCGATTCCGGGGTTTTAAGTACGGGAGCGGTTTCCCAGACTTTCACTAACTGCTGCGAAAACACGGTGGCTGTGGATGCAGCCATGATAAGAAATAATAACAGGATACTTTTTTTCATAGCTATACTACTGTTTTATGGTTAAATTAATAATGCATGAATTTGAAAATATGACTTTGAAGTCATTGTTTGCATATCTGAAGATTCAGGATCAGGGAATGTTCCATGCAATATCTTTTCCATTAAGGCCCGATCAACTGCCATAAATCTGATCTTGATTGATAAATTAAACATTTAACCCGGTTGATATAGAGAAACAAACCTTGACATTTATAACGTATTTTAGGGCAAAAGGTTAACTTCGTGATGGATAAATGAATTCAAACCAACTTAAAATTAAACCATGCGTAGGATTTTGGTATTTTTTTGGATATGCCTGTCATCACTTATCACAACTGCACAGCCGCCTCAGGGAGAAAACCTGTATGTTGGCACTTTTACCTCGGAAGGCGCAGAAGGAGTTTACTGGTTAAAATTTAATCCCCAAACTGGTGATCTTAGACATTTTCAGACATTGAAGGGTATCGATAATCCCAATTTCATGAAAAAGTCACCTGATGGCCAGATGATGTATATTGTAGGGCGTGCTCCCGGGACTGTCGATGCGACAGGTGGATTTGTCAATTCATACAGTATTGGTGAGAGAGGAGAGCTGAAGTTTCTGGGTAAGCAGACAAGTCATGGGGGAGACCCTTGTTACATCGATGTATCACCAGACGGAAAATGGGCTGCCCTTGCCAATTATGGCGGAGGTTCAATAGCCATTTACCCTGTTGGGGAAAATGGGGCTTTGCTTCCTGCCACTGCAGTGATCAGGCATCAAGGCTCAGGGCCCAATCCTGGCAGGCAAAAAGAGCCACATGCCCATTCAATCCGCTTTTCAACTGACGGATCCATTTTATATGCGGCAGATTTGGGAACTGACCAGCTGCTTATTTATAGTCTTGATAAAAGTAATGGTACCCTGTCACCTGCGAATCAGCCATTTGTTGCCATGCCTCCGGGATCAGGCCCACGTCATTTTGAATTTTCCAGAGATGAAAAATTCGCTTATGTGGCCAACGAACTGACATCGACTGTCACCGTTATTGAAACTACGGGAACCCAATTTCAGGTAGTCCAGACCATTTCTGCCCTTCCGGCTGATTTCAATGGTACCAGCTATTGTGCTGATATCCATCTGTCACCCGATGAAAAATATGTGTATGTATCAAACCGGGGACATCAGTCCATTGCCGTATTTGAACGATTAGGCGATGGCAAGCTAAAGCTGATTAAACATGTCGGGGTTGAGGGGGACTGGCCACGTAATTTTACCATTCATTCTTCCGGGAAATATATGCTGGTTGCCAACCAACGAAGCCATAACGTAACGGTTTTTGAATTAAGGGGCGGAATTCCTGTTTTCTCCGGAAAACAATTGAAGGTCCCGGCTGCCGTTTGCCTCCAGTTTTAGGTATTTGGTCAGGCTTAAAGTTTGGTGCCAATCAGGCGAATAAACTCATCGCGTGTGGCTACCCTTTCGAATGCCCCCGTAAAATCGGAAGTGGTTGTCACGGAATGTTGCTTCTGTATACCCCTCATTTGCATGCACAGGTGTTGGGCTTCAATGACGACAGCCACCCCCAGTGGTTTCAGGGTACTTTGGATACAATCTTTGATCTGGGAGGTAAGACGCTCCTGGACCTGGAGCCTTCGTGCATACACGTCAACCACCCTTGCAATTTTGCTCAGTCCGGTAATATAACCATTGGGTATATAGGCCACATGAGCTTTCCCGATAAAGGGCAAGAGATGATGTTCGCACATGGAATATATTTCAATGTCCTTGACAATGACCATCTGGCGGTAATCTTCCTTAAACATGGCTGACTCGAGAATCTTGACAGGATCCATTTCGTATCCCTGCAATAAAAACTGCATGGCCTTGGCAACCCGTATAGGCGTTTTCTGGAGCCCTTCACGATCGGTGTTTTCACCGAGCAGGTCCAGAATTTCCTTGTAATGTTTCGAAAGTTTTTTCAGCTTGGCACTATCGTGTTTTTCGATCCTGCGGTAGTTGCCGTCATCGTTGTGCAGGGAGAATTCCATATTCGTAGTAAAGAAATTGTATACAAAGATTAACTTTTTTTCAGAAAATCAGTATGATTAATCAACAGTGAGAAAAATAATACACGCAAATTAATGAAGAAAGTGTTATTGGTGACAGCCTCTGAAATGGAAGTCAGGTTGTTCCTGAACGATTGTACTTTTCTGGATGCACAGAACGATTTTCTGAAAACCTATACATATAACGGTAAGGAATATGATATACTCGTAACCGGGCAGGGAACAACTTTTACCACATTTCACTTGACGAGCCTGTTGAGTCATGCCGGTTACAAAATGATCATCAATGCCGGTCTGGCAGGAAGTCTGACCAACGAAATCAAGGTAGGCGACGTAGTCAATGTGATTGAAGAAGAATTTGCTGATCTGGGGATTGAGGAGGAGCAGGAATTCCTGACACTTTTTGACAGCGGTTACATAAAGCCTGATGAGTTCCCTTTTGAGAACCGTATTCTCCGTTCCGATCATCTCCCTTATGTTGGGCACTTGAAAAGAGTGAAAGGCATTACCACAAATATCGTTCATGGCCGAAAATCAACGGTCGACGAATTGAAAAGCCGCTTCCGGGCCCAGGTTGAAAGTATGGAAGGGGCAGCTGTCTTCTATGTTTGTCGTTGGATGGGTGTACCGGTGATCCAGGTGAGGGCAATTTCCAACTTTGTCGCACCCCATGATGATGCCCAATGGGATATACCCCTCGCACTCGATAACCTCAAACTTACTTTATTGTCACTTCTACAGGAAATCAGTTAACAATTGCCTGAATTTTCTATTTTTGCAATTTCCAGGATGATGGTAAAAATTGCATACACAAATCTTTCACGTATGATACGGTAAAGTTTTTTGGACATTCACCCATCCATAGTAAAAAATATTCAGGCGGATGCAATATTTCAAGACATATAAAGTTATGTTGCTGAACGATCTTTGTTCAGAAAACACCGTTTCTGCATTTGCTGACCTAACTTTGAAGTGTAATGATCGTTGTTACAGGTGCTGCTGGATTTATTGGTAGTTATTTAGTGGGAAAACTGAATCGTGCGGGATTCAATAAACTCGTGCTGGTCGACAGATATGATGACCAGCAAAAGGATCGTAACCTCAGGTCCAAACAATACCACCAACTTATTGACCGTGATGATTTTCTGGATTGGTTCGGACACCATCGGAACCAGGTAGATATGGTGTATCATCTCGGAGCCCGAACCGATACCATCGGTCAGGAACCCGAGAGCTATAAGGAACTGAATCTGATTTACTCACAGAAACTTTGGGAAGCCTGCACCGATTCGGGAATCCCCATGGTTTATGCATCGTCTGCCGCAACTTATGGGAATGGGGAACATGGCTTTTCCGACTGTCATACACGCATTGAAAATCTTAAGCCTCTCAATTTATATGCCTGGTCGAAGCATGATTTCGACTTGTGGGCATTACGTCAGAAAAAAACACCAAAATTCTGGGCAGGACTGAAGTTTTTTAATGTATACGGCCCAAATGAGTATCACAAGGGCAGAATGGCTTCGGTTGTGCTCCATGCATACCATACGATCAGGGAGACCGGAGAGATGAATCTTTTCAAGTCACATCGGTCTGATGTCGCCGATGGCGAGCAGAAACGGGACTTTGTTTTTGTGGATGATATCGCGGATGTAATGATGTTCTTCATGGAAAACCAGAATCATCCGGGCATTTATAATGTTGGTACCGGGAAAGCAAGGTCTTATCTTGATCTTACACGACTTGTCTTCGAAAGCATGCAGCTAAATCCTGACATCCATTTTGTGGATACACCTACCGACCTCAGGAGCCGGTACCAATACTTTACGGAAGCCGATATCCAGAAACTTCGGGAAATCGGATATCACAAACCTTTTACCGAACTGGAAAGGGGAATTCGGGAATACGTTGCCAATTACCTGATACATGAAGAGTGCTATTGAGCACTTTCGTCATTACCTTAAAACCGTGCTGAAGATTATTGCAGTCCGACGTCATATGAATGACGCGAACTGAAATATTTATCTGCCAGGATCAGGAAGGATGATGCCGCCATGATGATTGCCAGTGTAACCGGCAGTCCGGATATTGAAGACCACAATCTTGAGAATCCACCTTTCACTTCGTCAAGAGTAGCAGCAGGGAATCGTTCAAGCAAGCCTGAGGAAAGAGCCGAAGGATTGCCTGATTCGGTCCCACCAAAGAGAACCATCACCACTGCGATAGCAACGAATGCTCCTACAAAAATCCAGAATTTCATGCCAAGGATCGGCTCGGAAGCACGTGCTTTCTGATGGGCCGCTTCGGCAAGGACGGCCTGCATGACCAAAGACTCAAAACCAGAATCCGGCTTTTCGAGCTTAACGCCCTTCATCAGTTTTCTGAGTTCCCTATCGTCGTCGATGTTTTTCATTGTGGTGAATATATTTCTTTGTTCATCAGATCATTCATAATTGAATAAAGCTTTTTCCGCGCCCGGAACAACTTCACTTTGGCATTGCTTTCGGTGAGACCCGTAATATGGCAAATCTCTTCAATGCTCTGGTCCTCGTAGTAATAAAGAACTACAAGTGTGTAGTCTTCCTCTGGCAACATCTTCAGGGCGGCTTCCAGGTATCTTGATCTTTCTTCCTGGGGAAGTTCGCTGGTGGCATCCATCGTTTCCTCTTCCGACACAGGAATCGACTCAATTTGGGTTGTGACCGGTTTTTTCTTTCTGGTATGCGTAATGCAAGTATTATAGGTAATGCTATACAACCAGGTTGAAAATTTCGCCTTCCCCTGAAATGTGTGTATCGACCGATATGCCTTGATAAAAGACTCCTGCGCCATTTCCTGGGCATCTTCCCTGTTTTTCAGAACTTTCAATGCGATGGAAAAAACTATGTCCTGGTATTTTTCGACCAGGTGAGAAAAGGCCTGGGTATTCCCCTGCTGCACCATTTCAATGATTTTCAGTTCTTCCATTTCGCAAATGCACTCTTTTGACGCAATCCTAACATTTTGGTTACACAATTTACAAAAAATGATGAAAAAAAGAATAGACTGCATCCAAGAGGATTCCTTAACTTTTTTTTTCAATTCATGCCTGAAATGTTGTAACCGAATCATTAAGCCGGCGTCATAACACCGGAAATTTCAAAAGTATAAACATTAAAATTTGATATTATGGTTGACATTGTAGTTCCGGTAAGCCTTTTTCTGATGATCTTCGCCATCGTTTACGTCATTTATACCACGCGAAACAAAGAACGAATGGCCCTGATTGAAAGAGGAGCCGATCCAAAGCTCTTCAAGAGCATGTCCAGAGGTTCGGGGTATAGCGACTTCAAATGGGGATTATTTATGGTGGGCGTTGCCATTGGCGTGTTTCTGGGCGTATTGATTGAGCAGAATACCACGCTTGAACCTGAACACATGTACGTTGCAATGATCCTGGTTTGTGGAGGACTTGCACTTATGGCTGCCTACTTGCTCAGAGGCAAAATCGAGAAAAGGGTTGATAAGCCTCAGTAATTGTCAAGATATGGAGGGATAGCCTTTCAATTGAAAGGTAGATTGCAAAAAAAAAGCCACCTGAATAAGGTGGCTTTTTTGTATAATCTAATGATCAATTATTTTTTCACAACTTTTTTGTAACCGTAGATGGCAGTGCTTCCCAGTTCTTCTTCGATACGGAGGAGCTGGTTGTATTTCGCCATCCTGTCGGAGCGGCTCAAGGAACCGGTCTTGATCTGTCCGCTGTTAGTCGCCACGGCAATGTCAGCAATGGTGGAGTCTTCAGTTTCGCCTGAGCGGTGAGAAGTTACTGAAGTATAACCTGCACGATGTGCCATCTCAATGGCATCCAGGGTTTCGGTAAGAGTGCCGATCTGGTTCACCTTGATCAGGATAGAATTGGCTGCACCCAGTTCAATACCTTTCTTAAGATATTCAACGTTGGTTACAAACAGGTCGTCACCTACCAACTGGCATTTGTGTCCAAGAGCTTCGGTAAGGGCAACCCATCCGTCCCAGTCAGATTCACACATACCGTCTTCAATAGAGTCGATGGGGAATTTTTCTACCAGGCTGGCAAGGAACTGTACCTGTTCTGCAGCATTCCTTCTTGCGCCATTGGCACCTTCGAATTTTGAATAGTCATAAATGCCATCCATATAGAATTCGGAAGCTGCACAGTCGAGCGCAATTGAGATATCACCACCTTCTTCGGCACGGCCAGGTTTGTACCCTGCATTCTTGATGGCTTCAATGATGCTGTTCAGTGCATCTTCGGTACCGTTGAGGGCTGGAGCGAAACCACCTTCGTCACCGACTGCGGTGCTGAGTCCTCGGTTGTGGAGAACTTTTTTGAGGTGGTGGAATACTTCAGCACCCATACGAAGACCTTCACGGAATGAAGGTGCACCGATTGGGCGAATCATGAATTCCTGAAAAGCGATAGGGGCATCAGAGTGACTTCCGCCATTGATGATGTTCATCATCGGTACAGGAAGGGTTTTGGCATTTGTACCTCCAATATATCTGTACAATGGCATTTCCAGACAGTCCGCGGCAGCTTTTGCAACAGCGAGTGAAACACCCAGCATTGCATTTGCACCCAGTTTGGATTTTGTTTTGGTGCCGTCAAGTGCAATCAGTTTTTGGTCAATGGCTACCTGATCCATAGCTGACATTCCGGTAATTTCTTTTGCGATGACGGTATTGACATTATCAACAGCTTTGAGAACGCCTTTGCCCAGGTAACGGCCTTTGTCGCCATCCCGGAGTTCGAGAGCTTCATTTTCACCGGTAGATGCTCCGGATGGAACTGCTGCACGACCGACAGCACCACATTCGAGCGTAACTTCCACTTCAATGGTCGGATTACCGCGTGAATCCAGGATTTCTCTTCCTAATACGTTGCTAATTAACATGTTGGTTTATTTTTTGGTGAATATTCCTTAAATAGTTCCTGATGGTTTTATTTTTTTTCTAAAACTGTAACAAAGATAGTAAAATGATCTGAACAGTTTTTTTTGCAATTATCATAAATGGGATATTTCACACAATCTTAAATATGGCCTGATATCCAGTGGAGCTTCAAAATCAATATCTTCACTGTTCTTCTTCCACAATTCGGATCAATCCGTCAAACATGTCAGCATGAGCCATGATTTTGCCTTCATTTCCATAAACACAATAATTGTTGCATTTCAGGATGTCTTCGACCATGTCGGCCATACCCCTTATGTCTTCTGAGCGTATTGCAAGGATTTCCTGTCGTTCTTTGTTAAGCATTTCTGCAGTGGTGCCTTCGAAAAAGTAATGCATGGCTGCTGAACCTTTCTGCGACGGCGTTTTGGGCTGGTCAAGATTTGAGATTGTACCAATGATATAGCGGGTGAGTGTATCTTTGTCGGCATGGAAATTTCTGATATAACCGGGTGTCGCATCTATAGCTGCCAGGGTTTCCCTTAGATTGGGGTCACGATAGCTGGCAAAATAGGTGTTGCCATGTGGGGCAAATCCACAAAATCCACCGTAGGCACCACCCTGAACCCTGATCTGGTTTTGAAGCCAGTCGGTGCTGAGGATTTGGCTTAAGACATGCATATGGCCTGTCCACTCATACCCCAGTTGTTTAAAATCAAAACTCTTCACTACATATTGAACCTGGGATGCCGAAAGGATGGCTTCATTCTTTCTCTCAAGGCTTAAATTCCAGGGGAAGAATTGTCCTGAATCCAAATGCATCCGTTCAATATTGCCTGATAGCTTAAGCCTGAAACTTTCAAGATCTTCTGCCGGACAAACAACCAATACCTTCAAATTGCGCTGTGAGAAGAGACGAAAAGCCGTTTCAATCAGTTTGCCACTAATAATGCTGGCTTTGGAATCGAAGGTTTTGGTTATTTCTGACAGTACACGATAATATTCGACTCCCGAAGTCCATTCATTGAAATAGCCTCTTCTGGAGTACCCGGAACCAGCGCGGTTCATGGCATAATTCATTCCATTCTGGCGAATATTAGCGTCTATCTGTGCATGGTGCCTGCGGATCACCTGTTTTAGCCTGTCTTTATCCGTAAAAATGGTGCCTGAAAGAATTTCAAACATCAAATCCAGCATTAAATCGGTTTTTCCGGTGATCGCCTTGGCCGAAACGACCAATTGGGGCACAAGGTTCTCGTCGCGACGCTGATGCAGGAAAGTAGCCAGATTTGAAGTAAATCCTCCGGTATGGATATTGATTTGGTTTTCAAGATCACCATATGAATATTTATGAGTACTCAGCTTTCCCAATAAGGCTGTCATGAGAGAGGCGTAAGGGATGAGTTCCTGAGGCAGGCATCGAACATCGAAGTAGAAACTGGTATAAACGATCCCATTGGTGAATACATCATGGTGCATGATTTGTATTCCATCAGTATCAACCTTGTTTAATTCGTAAAACAAGGCATTCTCCGGAATATCCGAAAGTTTGAGCATGGGTATGGTTTCCAGTGCTTCCGGAGTGTCTTCCTTTTGTTGATATTCGGAAAGTTGTTGTGTTTCTCTTATCAGATTGTCCACCTCATCCTGATTAAGCGAATGCTTGTAATCCATGAGTTTGGTTTCCAGATTGGCATCCAGGGTCCTTTGCAGCCCAGTTTCCGGATTCATGCTTAAAAGCACGCCATGGGGATTTTCCAAAAGGTACTTCCTTGTCAGGGTTTCAAGCAGTCCTGAATTGATCTGGTCCTTAAGATGCATCAGGGGCTCTTCGTACTCCAGCCCAAAAAATGGATTATCCTCAAAAAGCCAGCTCTGGACCATCAGGTCAAAATACATCAGTCCCTTCTGGGGAGTGTCTCCTTCTTTCAGCTGAAATTCATTTCGGTTCATGATGCCCTCGACCGTGGTTTTGTCAAACCCCTCGCTTACGGCATTTTGCAAGGTGCTAAATACAATCTCCCTGAATCTCTCCATATCGTTGGGATTTGCATTTTGGACGATGATGTTAATGACGTTTTGCTGTCCTTCATTAAACCAACCCATTACTTCCTTGCCGATGCCCGCATCCTGCAATGCCAGCCTAACCGGAGCAGATTCATGATTGACCATGGCATTAACAATGATGTCGAGTGCCAGTGATTCCAACCTTTCAGAAGTATGATTGGCTACAAAACTGAGAGAGAGATATGTATTGTCCTTAAGTGAATCACCTTCAGGCAAAGGATATGATTCAATAACTGTTTTCAGTTCCCCGATAGGGGACTGAAGCGGTAATTCAATGGCTTCCTGAAGCCTGTTAAAATCCTTGAGGTACATTTCATGGATGAATTCCAATTCACGATGCAAATCGGCATCTCCGTATAAAAGGATGTAACTGTTGGATGGATGGTAATAGCGGCGATGATATTCGCTGAAGTAATCACTTGTAAGTTCCGGAATGGCGTCAGGGTGACCTCCTGATGAAAAACCATAGGCATTGTCAGGAAAAAGGTTTTTGCTCATGTGGTAATACAACTGGTAGAGCGGATTTGAAAAAGCTCCTTTCATTTCATTATAAACCACACCCTTGATGATGATGGGGGATTCGGGGGAATTCAACTCATAATGCCAGCCTTCCTGTTTCAGGATCATGGGATCCTCGTGCATCATGGGCCTGAAAACCGCATCAAGGTAAACATGCATCAGGTTAAAATAGTCTGTTAAGTTCATGCTTGCCACAGGATATGTAGTATGGTCCGAGGCAGTCATGGCATTCAGGAAGGTATGGAGTGAACCTTTCAATAAAACGTCAAAAGGACTTCTTACGGGAAAACTTTTCGAACCATTCAATACTGAATGTTCCAAAATATGTGGAGTACCACAGTCATTTTCAGGTAGGGTCTTAAATGTTATGCTGAATAATTTGTTGGGATCATTTGCTGCGATCTTAAACAATCGTGCCCCTGTATTTTCATGAATAAATTCAAGGCATTCGGCGTTGACCTCCCTGACGAACCTTTTCTCTTTAAGTTTAAATCCATGGTAGCTGCACCCCTCGATAAAGGTGCCCAAATCATGGTTTTCTTTCATTCTATACATATGCGGTATTTTTTACGTCAGTCGTTATGATACTGACGTCATAAGGATGCAAAGATGCAGGAATTCCCTGAATTACTTTGCAAGGAGCATGTTTTTTGAAATGGCAGGAATCAAGCAATTCCGATTGGCCTATGTGAATCAGGAAGGTTTATAGCTTTTGATTCCTAATTTTATCATCCTGGATTCCAAAGTGGTGGGTTTCATGCCTAGTATGATGGCTGCTCCGTTATCACCTCTGATTCGCCAGTTGGTATGCTGCAGTACTTTTTCGATATATTCCTTTTCTACCTCCTCAAGAGGTTTGAGCCCTTCCTCAGTTTTTGCCTTTTCCCTGGCAAATAGCCAATCCCCGATTTCCAGGTTTGTTCCGGAACTCAGAATGACTGCCCTCTCAACAATGTTTTCCAGTTCCCTGATGTTACCTGGCCAATTGTATGCATGAAGCTTTTTCATCTCGTCTGCAGGAATGGATCGTATTTCCTTATTGATTTTTTCTGAAGATCTTGACACAAAATAGTGTACCAGCTCAGAAATGTCATTTTTTCTTTCCCTAAGGGCTGGCAGATGTATAGGAAATACGTTAAGCCGATAAAACAGGTCACTCCTGAAGCGCCCTTCATGTACTTCATCCAATAAATTACGATTAGTGGCCGCAATAATCCTTACATCTACCTTGACGGTAGTATTGCTGCCAATCCTTTCGAATTCTCCTTCTTGCAAAACCCTAAGCAGTTTGGGTTGTAATTCGGAAGGCAATTCTCCAATCTCGTCCAGAAAAAGGGTTCCTTTATGGGCAAGTTCAAAACGTCCGATTTTTTTGGCCAGGGCACCTGTAAAAGCTCCCTTCTCATGACCAAACAATTCACTTTCGATCAGGGTGGCAGGGATGGATGCGCAATTGATTTTTACAAATGCCTTGTTCTTCCGGTTGCTGTTTTTATAGATGGCCCTCGCAATGAGTTCTTTTCCTGTACCTGTTTCCCCAGTAATCAGGACCGTGGCATCAGTTCCGGCTACCTGCTCAACCTGCCTTAGAACCTTTCTCAAACTATCATTCTGACCAATGATTTCATCAAAATTCTTGTGAATTTTGATTTCTTCCCTTAGTTCAGTGTTTTCTGACTGCAGTTTTTCTTTCAGTTGGTTAATTTCATCATATGCCTTGGTTAGATCACCAAAAGATTTTTGCAGTTCGGCTGTTTTTTCGAGGACCTTATGTTCCAGATTCAGGTTTAGGGTCTTGAGCTGGTCATGGGTCAGTTTGAGGTCGATATGGGTTCTGACTCTGGTCAGAAGTTCCCATGAATTGAATGGTTTACTGATATAATCGACCCCGCCTGATTGAAATCCGCGGATGATACTTTCTGCATCTGACCGGGCGGTCAGAAAAATGACGGGTATATCCTTCAAGTCACGATCCTGTTTCATGGCCTGGCAAACCTGGAATCCATCCATTACAGGCATCATGACATCAAGGATCACAAGGTCAAATTTTTCCTCCCTGAGCCAGTCTAGAGCTTTGGGTCCATCCAATGAATACTCGACATGATAGTCATGATTCGATAAAAACCCTGCAAGAACCTGGATATTTCTCTTGTTATCATCTACTATCAATATTTTCTCGTTCATTGCTTCAGATTTACGCTTGGATAGGTGTTACGGAGTGGCCTGTCAAAACATAAGCCACGGTTGTAAAAATAGGCTTTTTTGTGTAACCCCTATCAATTTACGAATTTTAGGGCACAGACTGACACATAAGTCAGGAAATTAAAACAGTCTTGTTTTCGCTTTTTGCCAATCTTAAAATTATTCGTGGGAGACGCTTTTTGTCAGTTGCCCGACCAGGTCAGGAAATTCCCTGATCAGCCTTACCATGCCTTCGATATTAAAGCTTCTTCTGGATTGCAGTATTTCATTTCCGTAACTGACCAACTTTTCAATGTCGTATTTCTGGCCTGTATCAACCAGTAAATTTCCAAATTCTTCCACCTTTTTGATGGGTTGACGTTCCCTGATCTGTTTCCATAGATCCATGGCGATCTCATTCAGGATTTGACTTGCCTCCTGAGGGACGGTGATCTGGCCTGATTCCATCGACTTTTTAGGCGATGCAGGATGTCCTGTTTCTGTGGCATTTAATTGATAGGGCAGGAAACGCATTAGATTTTCGATCAGTTCGGAGGCCTGGATTGGCTTTAACAGGTAACCGTCGAATCGTGAAAGCCACTCTTCCGTTGAATCATCGTTTAAAACAGAGGCAGATGATGCAATGACCGGAATCCTGGCTGTATGGTCACTTTGTCGAAGCCTGCCGAATAGCTCAAATCCATCCATTCCGGGCATTCTTATATCAGTAATGACTAAATCGGGCAATTCTTGGTTGATCATTTCGATGGCTTGTTCGCCGTTATTTGCAGTGACGGTTTGAATACCTGCATATTCCAACATCTGACCCAAAAATTTCAGGTTGTCTTCCACGTCGTCAACAATCATTACTCTTGACCTGCCAAACCGGATGTCCTGCCAGTTTAAACTACTGTGTAAAGGTTTGGCATATTGGTCGTTTGACACTGACACTCCCCTGAAATGGAGTATAAAGGTACTGCCATTTCCCGGCTGGCTTACCAGGGAGATATCCCCGTCAAGCAACTCGACAAGTTTCTTGGTTATGGCCAGTCCGAGGCCAGTTCCCCCGTGTTTTCTGCGATCGTGTCCTTCCTCTTGTGTAAATGACTGGAAAATGATTTTCTGAAATGTTTCAGAGATTCCAATTCCGGTGTCGCTAACTCTTATGATCAAGTCAATCTTTGCGTTCTCATTATTATTGGTTGAAGATGGATATGAGATTTCAGTGTCGACTTGTATAGTTCCCGTATCCGTATATTTAACGGCATTGCTGACCAGATTGAGCAGCACCTGGCGAAGCCGGGTTTCATCGACATAAATATAATTGGGAAAATTGGCAGGCAGGTTGAAGTTTAACCTCAGACCTTTCTCTGCTGTCTTGAAATAGAAAATCTGTTCGATCTCTTTCAGTAGCTGACGATAGTTGACATAGTCACGGGATATTTTTAACATACCTGCTTCCACTTTGGATAGATCAAGTATGTCATTGATAAGACTGAGCAAGTTTTTACCACTGATCTTGAGGGAATTTAAATAATCAAGTGATTTATTGTCTTTCAGGGTATAGGTGAGCAGGTCTGCGAATCCCAGTATTGCATTCATCGGAGTCCGGATTTCATGGCTCACGTTGGCCAGGAATTCACTTTTTGCCCGGGTTGCCTGATCTGCCTTATCCCGTGCCTCAATAAGGTCCTTCTCCAGTTTTTTCCTCGATGTGATATCCTGAGAGACCTTTACGAAATGGACAATTTCTTTCTTTTCATTGAAAATAGGGGAGATCACAACCGATTCCCAATATAGCCTACCGCTCTTGTGCCGGTTATGAAATTCTCCCTTCCAGCTTTCACCGTTTCTCAGGACATTCCAGATCTGGTTGTAAATGCCTTCAGCGGATTCGTCGGTACTTATTAAGTCCAGCTTGTATCCAAGAATCTCATCCTTCAAATAGCCTGAATACTCCTCGAAAGTATGGTTTACATATTCAACCTCCCCTTCAAAGTTGGTAATTGCAACAGCTGCCAGACTCTGTTCAACAGCCTGTGATAGCTTAAGTATTTCAGAATGGGACTCTTCAAGCTGACGCAGTGCATTTTCAGCCCGCTCCCTTTGTTCATTGGCATCCAGCAACAGATTAATGGCTGCTTTTCTCGAGTTTTCAAGATCTTGTGTTCTTGAATCAACCAGTTTTTCAAGATTGAGACGCGTATTAAGTGCCTCCTCAAAAGAACTTTTCTGATCGGTAATGTCAATTACGATTCCGAATAACCGAACTGCCCGACCATTCTGGATTTGGCTTTTGAAAATATGGCGTATGTATTTCAGTTTGCCATCCGGGGAGACAATTCTGTGATCAATTTTTTGTATTCCCGCATCTGATAGAACCTTCCGGTATGATAACAAAAGGTTTTTGCGATCATCAGCATGAGTGTGCCTAAGAATCAAACGGCCAATATTCAAATTTTTGACGGGGAAGGGTCCATAAATGGAAAAGATCTCATCGGAAATATACAGGTCACCCTTTTGTGGATTGTATTCCCAATATCCCAATCGGGCAAGGGTTGCCGCTTCCCTGAATTGGGTTTCATTTACCCTAAGACTATCTGTTTCCCTGCTTATCCGGGAAATGGTGCGCCTCTGGACAATGAACAAGACGAGTAAGCCCAATGTCAGTGAAATAGTGAGATATAGCAACACTTCAACTGTCATCATCATGAAACAAAATCAGTAAAGGTTGTCATACAATTATATCTGCCTTATTTTTTCCATCCTGTTTGAAATCGTTCGGGGATGCCAAGCATCCTGCACATTTTGTTTACTTCTTCTTTCATCTCAATCATCCTGAGTTCACGGTCGACCATGGATTTATTAAAAATTTCGAGTTCATGGGTATAGCTTTTTAGTTTTTCCTCGGCCTGCATCTTTTCAGTAATGTCTTGTTTGACAGCAACATAGTGCGTTATTTGATTATTGGCACCGAAAATGGGTGCAATAGAACAAAGTTCCCAGAACAACTCCCCATGTTTTGTCCTGTTTTTGAACTGACCATGCCATACTTGTCCACTTTTCAGTACTTGCCACATATTCCGGTAATACTCTTTGGGTGTATCTTCGGATTTGATGATTCTGGGATTTTTTCCAATGGCTTCATCCCGTTCATATCCTGTTATGGCAAAAAAGTGTGGATTCGCGTATTCGATGATACCTTCGGAGTCGGTTATGATGACAGACACCGGGCTATATTCAATGGCTTTGTAGAGTTTTGACAATTGCTGGTTAGATTCTTCCAGATCCTTGGTGCGCTCATTGATCAGTCCTTCCAGGTTTTCCTGATAAAGCCTGATTTGGGCTTCATTTTCCTTTCTTATGGAGATGTCCTCAAGTATGGACATATAACCCTTTTCGCCATCGGGAAAGTCCTGTTTGACTGCCGTCTGCATTAACCATATTGGATTGCCATTTTGGTCGGTCATACGGGTCTCCAACCCAAAAGCAGATCCTTCCTCGAGTTTTTCCAGAAAGAGAAGTCTTTCTTCTTCGTCGCCATAAAACTCTCTTATATTGGAGCCCACCAAATCGTTTTTGATCTGGAAACCGAATAGCCCCACTCCAGCATTATTGATATCCTTGATTATCCCTTCACTGCTGATTAATGCTATGCCAACCGGTGCATTTTCGATAAGGTTCCTGAATCTCTCTTCTGAATTCCTGAGCTCTATTTCTGCTTCCTTGCGATCCGTAATATCCTGCAGGGTCAGCAGGATCCTGGGCTCTGTTTCTCCGAAAAGCCTTTCGGCATTCGCGGTAAAAATTCTTATGGCTGGTTGCAGGTTCCTATGCAAATGAAGGGTAATCTCGGAGGCAGCGTTATTTTTCTTCTTTTCGTAGATCTCATCCAACAATTGGTTCAAATGGCAATTGGCACAGGATGATTTTTCACCGCACTTTTCACCGGTGCGGCTGTCGAAACAAGTCAGCGCAACTCCAACTGGTTTTCCGAGAATCTCGATACGGGTTTTGGAGGCATAATTAACGGCAGTCTGGTTTATCTTTATAATCTCTCTTCGGATATTCAGAAGGAACATCATGATGGGAGCACCCTGAAAGATGGCATTCAGTTCTTGTCGGCTCCTGAAAAGCTCATCCTCCATCTGTCTCTTGTGGGTAACGTCGATGGCCATACTGGTGATAAAGCTTTTCTCAAATTCAACTGTACCTCCCGGGCTAAAATTGAATTCCCATATTCTGGGACCATATTTTTTGGTTTTGATCATCCATGGTCCGGTCGGAATATGACTTGTTGCGGCTGTTTTGGGCCGGATCATCGGGTTGTTGAATTCTTCTTCAATAGGTGTGGCAATTTCCCTCCATTTGTCAAGTGTGTTGATTTCAGTGATTGAATAACCTGAAATTTCGGTAAAAGCTGCCGATAATTGCAAAATCCTGCCCTGGTGGTGGATCATGATCGGGAAAGGAGCTTTGTCAATGGCATCGCGAAGGCGCGTTTCCCTTTCAATGAGTTTGTTTTCAGTTATCTTGAAATCCGTAATGTCGGTAAACATGGCTTCCACACCAATAATTTCACCACTTTGCAACTTTGGGATTATATGACATTGAACCCATGTAACTTTACCGGATACATCAATGAAGCGAAATGTTGAAACTGATACCTGCCGATTGTTTTCAGATATGTTGAAAATTTCCCTGACTTTCGATCTGTCATTTGGATAGACGACTTTTTCGATCCATTCGTGAAGCTGATCTTCGGCCAATCCGGATAAAATACCGAACTGGGGATTATATGACACAATTTTTCCGTGCGGATCCGTTTTCAGGATTCCAACCGGCATAGTTGCAAAAAGTTCCTGTAAAACAGCCAGATCATTGGATATTCTTATTTCATTGGCTCGCTGTTCGGAAATGTCGCCTGCCGTTCCCTGGAGTCCGGATAACATGCCATCTTCGAGCAGTGGTGAGCCGGTTATTTCGAGATGGATAACAATTCCGTCCTTTTTGGTGAACTGCGTGTTAAAACGGAATCCTGAACTGTTCTGCATAAATAATGCATTTTTGTGGATCCATCGGATATTGGGGATTCCGTCGGGATTGTCAAACAGTTCGTGCACCGGTTGTCCTATCCATTCTTCAGCCGTATAGCCGGTCAATGGCATGAACGATGGGCTTAAGTAGGTGATTCGCAGGTGTTTGTCGGTTTTCCAGATGGTTACATAAGATTGCTCCGCAAGGCTTTGATAAAAGTTATCGCCGTGTGGTACGACGGATTCCGTCTTTTTGTTTTTTGAAAAAAACATGTTCCTGTCCAGGACTTCCAGGATTTTCTCAGGAATCATTTGGATGTCTTTCTTTAAGATCAGGTAGTCTGCACCTTTAAAAACTGCTTCAACAGCATCTTTTTCCCCAACAGGCTCACTGAAAAAAATGAAAGGTGCATTCGATTTGGCTTGACAATACTCAAGGACTGACAATCCATTCATTTCCTTGAACTGGTAATTACAAATGATAAGGTCAGGAGAATTTGAATCTAATTCAATCCTTAGCCTATCGAAGGTTTCTACCTCACGGATTTTACTTCCCCAACCGTATCCGTTCAGCACATTCCTGATCATTTCCGTATCGGACTGAATATCCGCGATAAGAAGGATGTCAAGCTGTAATTCTGATTGGGATGCGTCCATCGATAAAACCATTAAATAGGATGAAGTTCTTTCTTCGCCTGTGCCAATACCTGGGCTCACAGGATTCCAAAAACCTTGTTAAAATACGCATTTTATGGATTTTATCATCACCTGGGGTTGAAAACAATTCAGTTGATGTGCTCAAAGTTGCTGATCAAAAAGACTTTGTAGAAATTGTTGCCTTGAATAACGGGAGAAAAAATATTCGCTTGCAACTGAATTTGTGTATTCAGGATCCTGCAACTGTGGCAACAGGAATTGAAAAACTGAATTCTGATCCTTTTCCTTGCAGGCTGGTCACCCAAATTTCACCGTTGTTCTGCCTGATGAGTTCACGGCAGAGGACAAGGCCCAGACCGGAGCTGGGCTCACCTTCGGTGCCAGGGGTTCGGTATTTCTGAGTTAAACTAAAGATAGTCATCAGCTTATCAGATGGAATGCCAATTCCGTTATCCTTCACATGCACCACGACATCATCATGGCCGTTAAGTTTAGCCGAGATATTGACTTCACCCCCCGGATGGGTAAATTTTATCCCGTTTGAAATTAGGTTTCTAAGAACTGTCCCGACCATTTTTTCATCTGCAAAAACATACAGTTCGGGATGTGTCTGGTTGACAAGACGGATGCCTTTCCCGGCAGCTGTGGAAATGAGTTGCTGGAAGATCTTTTCTACCAGAAGATGAATTGAAAATGCATTTTTTCTGATTTCTGCCCCATGACGTTGCAGTACTGACCATTCCAAAAGATTGTCGAGCAGGTTTGAAAGCGCAACGGAAGCCTCCCTGATGGAATGGGTCATCCCTTTTAGTTCTTCTTTGGAAATATTGTCAACCTCTGAAATCATCATGTCAGTGAGGCCTGTAAATGCAGATATCGGACCACGCAGATCATGCGCGATTATTGACAGCAGGCGGTCCTTTTCATGGTTTACCTGTTTGAGTTGTCGGTTCTGGTTTTCAATCTGCTCTTGTGTCTTTTTCATTTCGGTAGTGTCAGAAATGAGCCCGAGGCCACCTTCGATATCCCCTTTATCATTCTTTATAACCTCTATATGAATATCCAGATCCAAATCTGAAAAACTGTTATTTGAGAATAAACGAATGTCAAACCGGTTTCGGATCCCTTGAAAGGTTAAATCAATCATCTCTTTTACCCTTGGATCGGGATATTGATTCAGGTTGTAACCTGTCAGTTTTTCCTGGTTGGTCCCGAATATCCGTTTAAAATTTTCATTGGCTATCTGTATAATGCCTGATGCATTAAAATAGACGACACCGGCGGGAGCATTTTCAATAATGGTGCGGAGTTTCTTTTCGGTATCCCTTAGATGAAGTTCTGATTTCTTTTCTTTTGTAATGTCATGAAAGATCATCAGGGAACCCATTTTGTTCTTCCGTCGATCGGATAGATTTGAAATATTTGCCACGAAATATCTGACATCTCCATTGAAATACAACTGGATTTCCTGAGAAACATGCTTGTCAGTCAACAGAAGATTCGATAACTCATTCCACTTGTAAAGGAAATCCTGGGCAGGGATTCCGTAGTGCTGATCTGAAATACCAAGAATTTCACGGGCAGCTGAATTATAGTCTGTAATCCTGTTCAGTTGATCCAGAATGATGATGGGCCCCGGTACCGTATCAAACAGGAGGCTTCGGGCTGGCGGGGACAAAATCAGGAATTGGTGTCGTGAAAGTGCAATTGCTATGAAAATTCCGGTTATTGTAAATGCAAATGGATGAGGATCAATTCCTTCAGGTGTCAGTTCCAACAGGAAAAAGAAATATAAGACCAGTGGGACCAGTGTTCCTGCCATGACCATCATAATCTGGGTCTTGTGCGGAGTTGAGGCAAGAAGATACATTTTGGCCATCAGTATGATACTGATTGTAATGCTTCCGAAAATGTATGCCGAATAGATCCAATACAGAATCTCTCTGTTGAATTGAATGGCGACATGTGAACTTGTCTTAAGCGAATGGATGTCACTGAAATAGAGGTTGCCGGGATTGATCACCGCAAGGGTTAGGTTTACGGCAGGCAAGAGATAGATAAATGCCTTGATAACTTTGCTATGCCTGTATTCAGAATGGGTATAGCAAAGTGCGAAGTAAAGAAATGCTGATGGAAGCAGTGAAATGCCAATATAAGACAGTTTGAAATAGGTAATTATGGAGTCCAGATCGGTGGCTGCAACCTGAAAGGCATAGAAAAATGCGTAGATGGCAATCCCACCCAGGGTCGCCGAAAAACTCTTGGCCCCTGATTCATGCCGGGAAATATAGGTGATATATGCCATGACTGCCATCAGGATGGCAGCAAACATCGATAATATAAAGAAAACATTATATGACATTGTTGTGTCCGGGTGTTAGTCTGCTGGCTTCATCCCCGAACAAAACAACCCTGCATGTAATGACGTGTCATTCATTCCTGAAAGCGGCTAAAGTTTATTTGGTGTTCGGATTGATTCTCTAAATCAAACGGCAAGTTATTAAAAATATGGTTTCCGAAGATCGTTCCGGTCAAATTTTCATCCGGTAATTATCATGTCAATATTCAACTCACATGAAGTTGCAATTACAGATTGGCCTGGATAATGGACAGAATTTCTGATCTGCTGTTTCTCGATACTGGAATTTTCTCATCATTGCACATGATCAGCTCGCCTCCATCCCCTTTAATGTATTTTTTGATGCAATTCAGATTGATCAGGAATGATTTATGAACCCTTAAGAAATCTTTGCCTTTTAGCATTTCCTCGAAATATCGAAGTGTTTTGCTCGTCATGACGAGCCTTTCGTTTTTCAGTCGGATCATTGTATAATTTCCGTCTGATTTGCAATAAATGATTTCCCTGAAAGTTACCAGTTCAACTCCGTCATTGTCAGGTACCGGTATTTTATCACTTACAGTAAGGTTTGAAATACGGGATGAAATGCTTTGCCTGCATTTCAGGATGATAGTTTCAAGCTGGTCTGGAGAAACCGGTTTCACAAGGTAGCCGGTGGCGTTTGTCCCTACTGCCTTAACTGCATACTCCAGATGTGCAGTCGTGAAAACGATGGAAATATTGTGGTCGTCAATTAATTCAGCCATATCAAGTCCTGATATTCCCGGCATGTCTATATCCAGAAACAACAGATCAGGTTTGTGGATTTTTAAAAGTTTAAGGCCTTCCACAGGATGGTTTGTGGTAAATATCACCTCAGTGGACTTATTGAAATTCTCTTCCAGATCATATACCAATGTCTCAAGTGCATGTTTCTCATCATCAATAATGGCAATCCGTAATTTTTTCTCCATAGTCAATTCCGTTTGGGTTCATTCAATTTGAAATTATCAGTATTGTTCATGGTTTATCATTAACGGCAAGGTAAATCTTACTTCGGTGCCATTTGGTTTATCGTTCTCCGTTAAGTCGGTAATCGTGATTTTCGGCTTGTCGACATTGTCGGTATCCATCAGCTCGATTCTTCTTCGCGTAAGCTCCATGGCCATTGATTTATGGGAAGGATTCATCTCTTTGCTGATGTTTTTTGAAAAATTTCTTCCCACACCATTGTCACGGACCACAAATTCAAGATGACTCTGGTTCATGATCACCATGACTCTCAGCACCTTGTTGTCCTTTTTGGGAGCCAACCCATGCACAATGGCATTCTCAACATATGGCTGCAGAATAAGGGGAGGTACCCATACCTGGTTGGGTTTGATCCTTGGGTCGACCCTGAGATCGAAACCAAAATCATCCCTGAAACGCAACTGTTCGAGCTCAATATATAATTGAAGGGCTTCAAGCTCACTCTGCAGCAGGATGGCGTCCTTTGACGCATAGTGGAGTATCAGCCTGATCAGTTTCGCAAATTTGGTGATGTAATCGGATGCTTTTTTCGTCTCGTTTGTGATCACATAGGCCCTGATCGAATTGAGTGAGTTAAAGATAAAATGTGGGTTCATTTGCGCTTTAAGGGCAATCAAACGGACTTTATCCATTTCATTCTCAATTGTTTTCTTCTCCTGCTCCGATTGTTTTATCCGATACCCCATGGCCAGTGAGAAAACGAAAACTTCTATTGCAGAACCAAGCATCATGTATGAAATGTTAAGAAAGACCATTGCCAAAACGCCCCCGGCCAAAAAAAACATGCTCCCCATAACCAGGTAGAGTACAATTTTATGTTTGTAATTCAGGATAATGTAAATATAGGCTCCTAAAGCAAACAAGATCATGAAATAGCGTTCTGTTGCGATGATATACTGTTCATATTCTGCAAGATATCCAGTTACCAGCACAAAAAACACCAACGCAAGAATTACAAAAAGCAGTCGGATTGCCCATCGGATCGCATTGTCAAGTAATGGAAAATCCCGCGAAGCATTCAGGAAGATGGCAGCAAACCAGAGGTACGAAATATTCACCAAAATCTGGATCAATTCATTATGGAGATACATGTATCGGGGTAAGTGACTTTCCAGATAAGCGAAAAGGAATGGCAGCCGTATTCCCAGATAAAGAAGTAACATGAACAAATAAATCGCATAGAACAGAAAAAGCCTGTCGCGATGAATAAAAAATATTCCCAGGGAATAAAGTATCATAAGGAGCATCCCCCCTATAAAAAGCAAATACGGGACCTGTCGAATGACATCTTCCATAGAAATCATGCTGTAGCCTTCTCTTTCAGCAATTTCCGGATGCAGAAATTCAGGGGGGTGAAGTCTGTCGCGAACTGATGTGTGCTTAAGTTTTACATAAAGGTATCTATCTTCCCATAATTCGGATGCTGTCACTTCAAAGTCGGCATAGGGCATAAACCTGACTTGCCTGAGCTTTTTGATAGAGGCAAAGGATTCCTTATTGTCGGGCTGTAGACTATAGGGATAAAGCAATATATCATCATAGTTGGGAAACCGTATAATCCAGGAATCGGAAAGTGTAAGGTCCATTCCATGAAAATCGAGTCGTAACCAATAGACGTGGAGAGGAGATATGAGTTTCTCGGACTGTGCTTGACTGAATAAACTGTCAGCTCCTGAATACGTGATTTCGTGTATTGAGTATTGTGCTTTTTTGTCAGGGAAAACCTTATAGGGTATGGTACCACGAAATTTCAGAACTTCAGGATTTTCTTGTGTCAACGCTAAAGCTGGAAGTATCAGAATCAATCCGATAAGCTTTAACCGCAGCCAAAGATTATTGATAGTCTTTCCGGAAATATGCCTGTTCTGATGCATGAGGTGGTTTAACAATGGAGGAATTGGGAGTACAAGATAAACAAATATGAATATCTAACTTGATAAAAGTATGTTTTAGGGAATTTTGGGGATGCAAATCGTACCGGGAAACAGAATTAACGAACAATACGGCACAAACTTCCAAAAATTTAGTTCAAGACCTGAAAATTCCATGGAACCGTTATTGAATCGTGGCCTGACAGGTTTACCATTTCATTTCATTGAACTACTTTTGTTACTTTTGAATTAGAAACCAATATTCAGTAATCATGAAAAAGAAATTTGCCATTATTCTGGCAGGGTGCGGTGTCTATGACGGTGCCGAAATACATGAGGCAACCCTGACCATGCTGGCGATATCCCGCCAGGGGGCCGAATACCAGTGCTTTGCGCCGGATGTCGACCAGACCCATGTAGTGAACCATTTGACTGGCAAAGAGATGAATGAGAGAAGGAATGTACTGGTTGAATCGGCGCGGATTGCAAGGGGAAATATTTTGTCTCTGTCAGATTTTCATGCCTCCGAATATGATGCCATTGTTTTCCCGGGGGGATTTGGAGTCGCCAAAAATCTATGCACTTTTGCCTTTGATGGTGTGGAATGCTCAGTAAATGAGGAGGTTCGGGTAGCTGTCAATGAAACGTACAAGGCTGGTAAGCCGATTGGGGCACTCTGTATTTCACCGGTCCTTATTGCCAAAATTCTTGGTGGTGTGGAAGTTACCATAGGCATGGACCCGAAAACCGCTTCCGCAGTCAAATCGATGGGTGGACAACATGTTAACACCACACATGGGGAGGTCGTTGTCGACAAACGTAACAAGATTGTAACTACTCCTTGCTATATGCTAGATGCCAACATCAGCCAGATTGCCGATGGAGCCGACCATGTAATCAGGACCATTTTGGGTATGGTCTGAGTGTTCAGGACGGGAAAAATTAATTGAAAAATTACTTGAATGCAGTGCATTGATATACATACCCACCAGATTCCGGCAGGAACAGGGAAGCTTTTTATTCTGAACCGTTTCCCGGACAACAGTCTCCCGGAACTGCCACCCGGTGGATTCTTTTCAATTGGTTTGCATCCATGGTACGTGGGTGGCAGCCGGGAAATTAAACGTCAGATGAGCTATCTTGAAGGACTTGTTTCCTCGGATGGGGTCATTGCCATTGGAGAGTGTGGCCTGGACAAAGTGTGCAAGACCGATTGGTCTTATCAACTGGAAGCGTTTCTTTGGCAATGTGACATGGCTGAAGAACTGAACAAACCGGTCATCATTCACTGTGTTCGTGCATGGAATGACATCTATCACTTGCATCGTAAGCGAAATCCCAAGGTCCCCTGGATACTTCATGGCTACAATGCCAATGATATGGTTACAAGTCAATTGTTGCAACAGAACATCTTCTTTTCGTTTGGAAAGGCATTGCTGGAGGAGGATTCGCCTGCACGCAAATCTTTCCAGATGATCCCTCCTGAAAAGATTTTTCTGGAAACCGATGAGGAGAGCCTTTCCATTCAGAATGTGTATGAAAAGGCAAGTGAATTGATGGATATTAAAGTGACAACTTTGGCAGAACAGATCGAATGGAATTTCCGACAGGTATTTGTGAGACAATGAGGTGGATAGAAAGAACAGATCTGTTGCTTGGGACAGAGAGGCTTGATAAGCTTCGGAATGCCAATGTTTTGGTTGTTGGATTAGGGGGTGTCGGGGCATATGCGGCAGAAATGCTTTGCCGGGCTGGAGTAGGAAACCTTACCATTGTTGATGGAGATATAGTGGAGGAGACTAACCGAAACCGCCAGTTACCTGCCTTGGTATCAACCCAGGGGAAGCCAAAGGCTGAAGTGCTGGAGCAAAGGTTCCGGGATATCAATCCGGATGTCCGGCTGGTGGTTATCAATGATTTTCTGCGCGATGAAAAAACCATTGAGCTATTGGATAACAACAGATTCGACTATGTGGTCGATTGCATTGACACCCTGTCGCCTAAGGTATTTCTTATCTACCACGCCGTTAGCCGTGGACTGAAAGTGGTTACTTCCATGGGAGCGGGTGGAAAATTGGATCCTGCTCGGGTAAGGATTGCCAATATCTCAAAAAGCCATGACTGCAAGCTGGCACGAGTCGTTAGAAAACGTCTTCATCGTTTGGGAATCCGAAAGGGAATCACCGCAGTTTTTTCGCCGGAGGAGGTGCCCGACGAGGCCATTCGTCTGGAACAATCGCAAAACAAGAACTCAACGGTTGGTACCATCTCTTATATGCCAGCGGTTTTTGGATGCTTTGTGGCAAGCGTAGTAATCCGGGATCTGGTAGCTTCATCCAAAGAACTGGATGAGGAAATAACTTCCTAAAAAGAAACATGTCATGACAAAAGATTGGAAAGATCGTCTGGGGGTAGTGTATAGTACCAATCCGAACTTCAATTACCAGAAAGAGGGAAGCGACGAAGTGGTGACTTTACCGCCGCAACAACAAAACCTGAGGGTACAGCTTGACCGTAAGCAACGCAAGGGTAAATTGGTTACCCTTATCACTGGATTCAGCGGGACAGTGGAGGATCTCGAGAAACTGGCCAAAATGCTGAAAACAAAATGTGGGGTGGGGGGATCTGCCAAGGATGGAGAAATCCTGATCCAGGGTGATTTTGTGGTCAAGGTGCTTGATATACTTATCAAGGAAGGTTACAAGGCAAAACGTTCAGGAGGTTAATGCCGGAACGTTTCATGTGGCTGAATGTCGATATTGCTTTATAGGACACCGGGACCGGTGATCAGCTCGCGGATAAAATACCAGACCATCATGCCCGATGCCACCAGTTTTATCAGGATGCCACCCATGAATCCCATAAAGGAACCGAAGCCAGCCCTGAATGCTTCGTTCGATTGTTTGCCGGCCGTATATTCACCTGCTACCGCTCCAATAAAGGGTCCCAATATGATACCAAATGGCGGGAGGATAAAAAGCCCGATGACCAGGCCTATAATGCTACCCCAAATCCCTGCCTTGCTTGCCCCATATTTTTTTGCTCCCAAAACAGGTATCATATAATCAAGTACTGTAACCGCGACAGTGATCAATGCCCAAACAATCAGGAAACGCCCCGAAAACTCATATCTCTCCGTAAAATGAAGCAGTAGCAAGCCTGCATAACTTATGGGCGGCCCGGGCAATACGGGTAGAATACATCCTGCCAGTCCGGTTAACAGAAACACGACGCCTGTAATGATCAAGAAATAATCCATTTTGTTTTTATTCTTTTTTGATGGGTTTCGGTATGTACAGCAAGAATATAAGTGCAGTCAGTGAGCTTATCGCCAACAAGGCCGCTATAACGTTAAGGCTGAAGGTGGAAATCTTTTCATAGATTCCAGAAGTCAGGTCTTCGTGAAAGGTAATGGCAAGCAAAACCAGCAGATTGTTGATGGCATGGCCGGTAATGGCAACCAATATGTTTCTGGTTTCTATCATCAACCATCCCAACATGACACCCAACATAAATGTGGCTGGGAATTGCCATGGATTCAGGTGAAACAACGCAAAGAGAAGACCGGAAAAAAAGATGGCTGTTGCCTTTGAATAGTTGCGCATCAATCCATGCATGATTACCCCCCTGAAGATTAACTCTTCTACCAGAGGGGCAATGATCACCACCTTCATAAAGGCACCCCAAAAACCAAAATCATTTTCAAATATCCGGTTAAACATCTCCCAAAACCATCCCGGAGCCGGAAGAACCTGTTCAACCCAATTGTTGACGACATTCAACAGTTGCTGGATCCCCAAAAGAAACAAGCTAAGAGGGACGAACAAAAATGGATGGAATTTTCTCAATGGGAATACACTTTTTAGTGGATTGCCCGTATTGCGGTACCCCCACCAAAGAATGAACAACGTAGACCCTACGCCAAGTATGATTTTTTTAACCGGATGGTAAAGGTATTCGGTATCATTATAGTAATCAAGCAATGCGAGGGGGAAATCGACAAGTGTTTGTATGAATATGTACAAAACAATCAGGTGGATTGCCTGCAGGATTGTCGGATACTGCTTCATTACGGGTTGTTGCATACTTTTAAATTTCAGGAAATTCAAATATACAACAAAATAAAATCCTGCCGGTTTGCAAATACAGGTGTACAGAGTGATTAAAAAGTTACCGGATATGGATTCCTATTGTTCCTTAAGGTATTTTTCATAGAGGTCGGGGCGCAGGATCCGCGTGCGCTCAATGGATTGCCGGTGTTTCCATTCATCAATGAGTTTATCGTTTCCGCTTAACAGAATATGCGGTACTTTCATGCCGTTGTATTCAGCCGGTCTTGTATAAACGGGCGGACTCAGCAGGTTGTCCTGAAATGAATCGCTCAATGCAGAGGTTTCGTCAGATATTGCACCGGGAATTAATCTTACGATGCTGTCGGTAATTACGGCGGCGGCAAGTTCTCCTCCTGTCAATACATAGTCACCTATCGAAATCTCCCTGGTGATGAAATTCTCCCTGATCCGGTGATCGATTCCTTTATAGTGGCCACACAGGATGATCAGGTTTCTTTTTAGGGAAAGGGAATTGGCTTCCTGCTGGTTAAACTGAATGCCATCAGGTGTGGTGAAAATTATTTCATCATATTCCCGCTGGGATTTTAAGTATTGGATGGCAGCCTCGATCGGTTGTATGGTCATTACCATGCCAGCCCCTTTGCTGAATGCATAATCATCAACCCTGCGATGCTTGTCGGTTGAGAAGTCACGAAGGTTGTGAACCACTATTTCAACAAGTCCTTTATCCTGGGCCCTTTTCACAATGGAGTGATTGAAAGGGCCTGAAAGTATTTCAGGCAGTACGGTTATGATGTCGATGCGCATATGGTTGTTCTTGAATGGCAAAAATAGCAAAAATGAACGGCATTGGTGATCCATGCTTTCCGGCGCCGGATATGCTTCTGAAATAACAATAGCATTGGCGTTTAATGAACTGTATTAATTAATCATCGTATGTGAACCGGCACATATCATGAGTGAATCGGCTAAAGCGCAAGTGTTCGTAGAAACAACAAAAGAAGACATAATGACATACAGAAATGGTCTATTGCTGCCAATATGGCGCTTTATTTGTAATTATATGCCATCAGGTAAGGCAAAAATGGGGTGGAACAGGATTTGAATATCCATGAGTATAGAAACAAAAACATTAAAACAATTTAAATAAGGAGGATTTAAAAATGAATTTGGTAAGATTTCACAACGGAGGATTAAACAGATATTTGGTCGATCAGCTTTTCAGGACCATGGAAACCAATGATTCGCGTCAGGAATATTGTGGCTGTGTTCCATCCAATGTTTTGGAAAATGAAAAAGATTACCGATTGGAACTTTCCATTCCTGGTTTTTCGAAGGAAGAGGTTAAAATAAGCGTGCAAAAGAACGTTCTGACCATTAAATCAGAGAAGAATCTGGAAGACATTGAAAATTCCAAATATTTGCGCAGAGGGTTTACCCCACAGAACTTCGAAAAGAATTTCCAGCTATCTAAAGATATTGATGGAGATAAAATCTCGGCCCATTTCAACAATGGAATTCTCGAAGTGGTTCTTCCCAAAAAGGAAGAAGTTGTCGAAAAGGCTGCAATTGAGATCGCTATTCAATAATGGATAAAAGCCGATAAAAAAAACAGGTTGCCGTTACGGCAGCCTGTTTTTTTTTTGTTGCATTGGTGGCCCTTAAGGTTGTTGAACCTTTTCCGGATCGTATTTCCCATTTATAAAGTCCCTGAAATCGCTGGCGATCTTCATTCCGGGAAGTTCGTCCAGCTGGTCATCGATATTGACCATCCAGGCCAGTACCAATTCTTCTTCCGGATAGACGATCAGCATGGCTCCTCCACCGGTAACATTGCCCCGAGCGGCATAAAATGGTTTGTCATCGTCAGTCTGCAGATAGATGATCCCGTTTCCTGTCATGGAGGCTACTCCTGGTTTTATGACCGGACGGGCTAATATATTTTTGATGACTTCTTTCGGTAATATGTTGCCATAAATCAGTTCGTTGCCCAGTTTTACCAGGTCTTCAGCCGTCGACAGGTATCCGTCGGCGGGCAAGCGGTAACGGAAATCACGCGATGTGGCACGTATGGTTTGTGCAATAAAATCCCTGTCGTAAAATTCGGTTCTGTCCTTGATCACGGCAAACGGATTGTCAGGTAAGGTATTGTCCATACCCAGCGTATCGAGCAGCCTGTTGGCAACAACTTTGTGGAAAAGGTCGCCTTCAGCTTGTTCAATCACCGCACCCAGTAAATTGGCGGCATAAATGGTTTGGTACTGGAACTGCCCGGGAGGGAAAAGAAGTGAGTCATTCATGAATTCTTCCAAACCTTTCTTGATGGTGAGACTATATCCTGTTTGGTTATTCTCGACGCTGTTGGGTGTCCTAATCCCTGATGTCTGATGAACCAGATGCTTCAACTGAATCGGGAACTCTTTGGCTGGAAAATCGGGCAGATAGGTACGCACTTCAGCCAATGAATCCAGTTTGCCTTCCCCAACCATCTGGTAGTAAACAAGAGATGTCAATAACTGGCTGATGCCTCCAATCCGATATTTTGTCTGACGGCTGGCCGGCACCTCAAAATCCTGGCTGGCTAGGCCAAAGCCCTCTGACCATACCAGTTTGCCTTTTACCGATACTGCCAGTGATGAACCAGGCATGTAACTGCGGGCCATATGGAACATGGCTGACCTGCGGTTGCCAAGAATGACATCCTTGTATTTTTTGTCAATTATCCTTTCGGGTTCTTTCTTTTCAGTACATCCCTGAAAGAAAGCGATACCAAAAACCAGCAAAACACTCCAAATAAACAATTTCATTTTCATGATCATCTGAATTGTATTTAACATTGTTTTTTTTGCAGCCCAAAAATATGGAATACCTCTTTATCTGCAGATTGAAAAAAGGAATGATTTTGTTAATTTTTTTCTAAAACGTTTAGTATTTAACAGGGGCATTGTATTGACCACCCAAATAAATTCAAAATCATGGGTTTTTTGACGGGACTGATCAATCGTGGATTAAAAAATATCGGCAATTCAGGAATTATGCAGGTATATCATATCCAACCCCTGAGCTTGTAATATCCCAAAGCTGCCAATTCCCGCGCGATCAGGATTTCATATTTCAGATGATTCCAGAACTGATACCTCACGTTGGTATTGCTGCCTACATCAGGTACAATACCCGGACTGTCACCGAGTTCATCATCAACAAATGTGAAATCAGCTTCGGCCGCATTCTCAAAGGCCGGAAGCGCATATACCTTTTCGAATCCTGCCTTACGGAAGCTTAAAACGGATCTTCGCATGTTTTCGGGAGATGTAACCAGCAAAACGGGTTCTGAAAGCGATATCAAATGGCTGCATTCGATGGCTTGCGAACGGGTATTGGTTCCTTTGGGCTCAAAGATGATTCGGCCTGGGTCGATGCCCCGAAGTTCCAATTCCGAGAAGATCCGGGATGGGGTACTCATAGAGTCTGAAAGTTCGCCTGGCATCACCACCATTACCTTGCTCTCCTGAAATTCATGGGCAGCATTGGCTGCGAACCAGGTCCTGATCAGGTTTGATTCACTGGGCATTCCACTTCCGCCAAGTAGCACGATCGTTTTTGGTTCAGACCTGATTTCCGACAGGCTGGTCCCCAGCCAGTGGTATCCCCAGTAGGGTAAAGTGGTAAAAGACAGTCCCAGCAACAACAGGAACAAAATTCCTGCAAGGATGGCAAAATTCCTGATCAGTCGGAAAATTTGAATATTTTTGAAAGAAATTCGTTTCATGAAGCTGGCCAATTATTGAAAACGCCGCATAAATTTAATTGATAACTCAATAATACTCTGATTTTGGACCAAAAAGTAAAAAATAAACTCCTGTCATTATTTAAAAAACAGTTTAGCACTGAACCCGTTCATTTCGAAATGCTACCGCAATCGGGCTCATACAGGGAGTATGCCCGCATTTCGGACGGAAACCTGACCGTGATTGGTGCCTGGAATTCCGATGTCAAGGAAAACATTGCATTCCTTACATTTTCGCGACAGCTTGCCGAATCAGGAGTGCCTGTTCCACGGATTTATATCGTTAATGACGATACTACTTGTTATCTGCAGGAGGATCTGGGAAAAGTGACCCTGTTTGACTTTATCTCGGAAACACGCAAGTCCGAAGGCTTTTCTCGTACCATTGTGGAAGAGTATAAAAAGGTGCTTAGGGTATTGCCCCGTATTCAGGTGATTGCAGGCGAAAATATCGATTATTCCGTTTGTTATCCCCGTTCGGCATTCGATAAACAATCGATGCTGTGGGACCTTAGCTATTTCAAATATTATTTTCTGAAACTGGCGAAAATCTCGTTTGACGAACAACTGCTTGAGGATGATTTCCAGCGGTTTACCGATTATCTCCTGAGCGCCGACAGCCACTTCTTCATGTATCGCGACTTTCAGTCGAGGAATATCATGTTGAAAGACGGTGAAGTATATTTCATAGATTACCAGGGCGGGCGCAAAGGGGCCCTGCAGTATGATCTGGCATCTCTGCTATATGATGGCAAAGCTGACATTCCCCAGCAGATCCGTAATGAATTGTTTGAGTTTTATATTGAGGAAGTGGAAAAGATCATGCCTGTCGACCGCTTCGAATTCATGCGCTATTATCGTGGATTTGTGATTATCCGTATCATGCAGGCTATGGGTGCCTATGGATTCAGGGGATTTTACGAGAAAAAGACCCATTTCCTGAAAAGTATCCCGTATGCACTTGATAACCTTAACTATCTTCTTCAGCGTTTGGATCTTCCCGTTGAATTGCATGAACTGACCAGGGTACTGAATGAGGTGGTGGATTCTTCATTTCTGCGCGCCCTGGGCAAAGAGGAGCATAACCTTACCGTAAGGATTACCAGTTTTTCTTATAAGAAAGGAATTCCGGAAGATCCGTCAGGAAATGGGGGAGGGTTTGTCTTCGATTGCCGCGCCATTCACAATCCCGGGAAATATCTGGAGTATAAGTATCTTACCGGCAAAGATGCTGCAGTTAAACAATTTCTGGAGGAAAAATCGGAAATCAGGGAGTTCCTTCAGGCAGTCACCTTACTTGTCGATCAGTCAATAAAGAAGTATATCGACAGGGGATTTACCCATTTGTCGGTCAGTTTCGGCTGTACAGGAGGCCAGCATCGTTCAGTGTATGCTGCCGAGAAGATGGCAGAACATGTCAGGAACAATTTTCCTGTCAACGTTGTTTTAAGGCATCGGGAGCAAGAATGATTGAAGATGGTAAAAAAGGCATGTGAAAAGAAGGATTTTGAAGATAAGGATAACCCGAAATTTGAATGCAAAAAGTGTGGTGCCAGGGTACGTAAGGAAGAAAAGGTCTGCAAACCACAAAAGTTAAAATAGAACACCTGATTCCTGATTTCTTAAAAACAATAAGGATATTTAAGGGAAATTTTCGCAAATTTGCCCCGCTGGATCATTATATGGTTAATGATTGGCAATTCATTGATTCATAATAAAATATACTATAAATCTGCAATATGGGAAGAGCATTTGAATATCGCAGGGCTGCGAAAGAAAAACGTTGGGACAAGATGTCCAAGATATTTCCCCGCCTGGGAAAAACAATTACCATTGCCGCAAAAGCAGGAGGACCTGACCCTGATACCAATTCCGCCCTTCGTACCGCGATCCTGAACGCCAAGGCCCAGAATATGCCCAAGGCCAACATCGACGCCGCTATCAAAAGGGCATTCGGAAAAGATGCAGAGTCATATGATGAAATCAACTACGAAGGAAAAGGGCCACATGGGGTGCTTGTTTTTGTAGAATGTGCTACCGACAATAATACCCGCACAGTAGCAAACGTAAAGAGCTATTTCAATAAATCGGGAGGATCGCTCTCACCCACAGGTTCACTTGAATTCATGTTTACCCGCAAGGCAGTTTTCGAGTTCGAGAAGCCTGCCGGTACGGACGTTGAGGAACTCGAACTGGAACTGATTGATGCCGGACTTGAAGAAATTGAGGAGCATGAAGGTGTTTTCTATGCCTATGCCGATTTTACAAGCTTCGGCGCACTTTCTTCGGCATTCGAAAAATTGGGAATAAACGTCACCAAGGCTACCCTGAAAAGGTATGCCAATAATCCTGTCGAATTTTCCGAAGAACAGATGGTCGACATCGAAAAGCTTATCGACAAGCTTGAAGACGACGATGATGTACAGGCCGTATATACCAATATAGCCTGATATATCCCGATAACGATAACGAAAGGCATGCTTCTGTTCAGGGGCATGCCTTTCTGTTTTTCAGGTTGTGGTCATCAATCATCTGTCCATTAAATTCATCATTCAATTTTTTACCCTTGCTTACAATCCTTCTGCCTTGAAAATCGGGTAACTGACCGGTATTTTTTTCGTGGTCTGCCTGTGGGTCAATAAATTTATGCTCATAAAATGCCTTATGCCATGATCATTCCAATTGAACGTCAAACAGAAAACTTCGCAATCAAGTGGTACCAGGTACCTGCCTCTTTCCCAGCTTTCCAAAAAGAGTATCCACCTGCTGCCCAAAAGGAGCGTGAATCATTGATGACCGGTTATTATGCCCGTTACAAGGAGTTGCAGGAAAGCGCCAAAAATGGGGACAGGGATGCTGCCGCCGCAAAAATCCAGCATGGAATCAAGTCAATGCTTAAGAAGGTTTATGACTTCCCCGACCATTACACCAACCTTGTGACCAATGATGATTTCTTTCAGGTATCACGTCAGTTTTTCAGGCAGGCCAAAGCCTTCGACGAACAGCTTTCCAATGAGGAGATTTACCAGGCGCTCCGGAATGTGTGGATCATGAATGGGATCCAGCACCTGATGAACCTTAAGGTTGAGCTTACGCCATCCATTTTTGCTTACAGCCTTTTATATCCATATTCGGATAATTATCTGGATGACCCAACCCTTTCACGAATTGACAAACTGATGTTCAGCCAGAGATTTGAGCGAAGGCTCAAGGGGGAACCAATCGTGATGTCTGATCCCCGTGAGGACAAGATCAGCCAGCTGGTGGGTATGATTGAATCGCAGTATGACCGTAATGATTTTCCAGAGGTGTATGAAAGCCTGTTGGCCATCCATAACGCCCAGACTGGCAGCGTAAACCTCCAATGCGGGGAAATGGTCAGTGATGAAAAGGATATACTCTGTCTTTCCTTTGCCAAGGGGGGGACCTCGGTCCTTGCCGACGGTTACCTGGTGGCAGGCCAGCTCACCATGGAACAGCAGCATTTCCTGTTTGGTTATGGTGTCTGGCTGCAATTGCTCGATGATGTCCAGGATATGAATGAGGACCTTGAAGAGGGTGTCAGGACCTTGTTTACATGCCATGGTGATCAAACCGACATCACGGGAGCGGTCAACCGGACTTTCCATTTTGGGCGGGAGTTGGTCCGTGAAATCAACTGTTTCCCTTCGGATCGTTGTTTCGATTTTGGTGGTTTGATGGTGCATGCAGTGGAACAGATGCTCAACCAGGCAGCAGGCATGAATCCCGACAGGATTACGCCGGTATATGCCGCCGCACTTGAACGCTTTTCTCCGCTTAGCTATAGCTATATCCGGGAAATGAAAAAGAAAGGCTCATCGTCGAGGATGAGCCTTGTGACCCGGATGATCCGGGAAGAGGTCTGATATTTTCAAACGTAATATATCATTTGGGTATGGGGTTTCTCAATACCCTCTTTTTTTGCCTTTCTCAATCGCGGGAAGACCATATTCCATCCATTCGGGCATGGGCTCATTTTTCAGGTAATGGTTGAAAAACTGAAACATGCGGTCATCAAGGTCCATCCGGTTTGCCCAGCTTTCTCCCTTCAGGTTATGAGGTTCATTGTTGTAGGTGAGCATCCATACTGGCTTGTCGAGTCGTCTGAGTGCAACGAACATTTCGATTCCCTGGTACCAAGGCACAGCCCCGTCGTTGTCGTTATGCATCATGAGCAGGGGAGTGTTGATCTTGGGCGCATAAAACAACGGGGAATTGTCGATGTAATGCATGGGTTTCTCCCAAAGGGTTCCCCCAATGCGGCTCTGGGTTTGTTCATATTGGAACATGCGGCTCATGCCGGTTTCCCAGCGGATGCCACCATAGGCACTGGTCATGTTGCTGACCGGGGCTCCTGCCATGCCTGCGGCAAACATGTCGGTACGTGTGACCAGATAGGCTACCTGGTACCCTCCCCAACTTTGTCCCTGGATGCCAATATTGTCCTTGTCGACGAACGGACAGGTCGAAATCAGATGATGGGCGCCCGAAACAATTGCATTGTATGCACCTTCTCCGGGATAGCCTGTCTTGTAGGTAATGTCCGGCACAAAAACCAGGTATCCGTTACTGGCATACATGGTACGGTTGATGGTCGACCTGCTGGGTGATGGGATCTGATGCCGGTTTAATGACTCCGACATTTGCTCATAGAAGTAGATGACCATGGGATATTTCTTGTCAGGATTGAAATTCTCCGGCTTGTACAAAATTCCCTTCAACCTTTCACCCGTAAATGAATTCCACTCCACCAACTCCGTGGTGGCCCAGTTATATTCCTTCTGTTGCGGATTGGCATCGCTAACCTTTCTGGCATGGTTGAATCGGGTATCACTGACCCACAGGTCTGGAAAAATGACGGCATCTTCCTTTTTCCAGACCACCAGATCCGATTCTTTCGCTTTTGACGAAACGCTGTAGAAATGGTTATCCATCAAAAGTTTCACTGGCTCTTTTACCGTTGAGAAATCTGCCGCAAAAAATCCCGATTGCATGGTTTCGGTCTGGAAGGCCGATAACAACAGACCAGCCCTTGAAGGGATGAATTCTTCTTCGGGATCGGTCTTGACATAGCGCAGCCGGATGTTATTCCTTCGGCCAAATGATTGTGTCATGGAGACCGGTACCCTGTCGCCGGTAGGATCAATGCGCCAAATGTCAAATCGGTCATAGATATATACATAACGATCGTCGGGAGCCCATCCGGCAATTCCATAGGGTGAGGGAGGGGCAGGTGTGTCGTCAGTTTCATTGTAAAAATTGACAGGGATCATTTTGGTAAGCGGGATTTCTTCGGTGCTGGTCAGTTCTGTTGAGCGTGCGTACCATGAACTGTCGGCTTGTTCATACCAGACGATATATTTTCCACCCGGTGACAGCTGAACAATATTTTTCTCTTTCAGCATGAGCCGCTTGATCCCGGTGGCCAGGTCAACCAGGTAGGCATCGCGGTATCGTGATCCGGTCCAGCTGCTTGCTCGTTGATAATTGGTGACATCAGAACCCAAAGCCACATTTCCGTTGCCTTTCAGGATGGTGGACACATCCCTGATGTTCAGGTCGGCCAGCTGTATCAGGCGCTTATTTTCGGTATGGTAAACGGCAAGGTAGGTCCTCTTCTTTTCCCTTTCCAGTTCAGCCTTTTGCTGCGGTTGAAGGGTGGCATCCTTCCAATGCCATATGTCGAGCCCGGGTTTTTCTTCAGGCAAAAGGCTGTCGACCGGTTCAGGCCGGGGGGTAAGTGCCGTTCCGAAATAGAGCTTTTTGCCGTCGTCCGAGAAGCTGATCCGGCCATGTTCCGAAGGAGACCATCCCACGGGCATGCCAGTGCTGTTTTCGGTGGCAATGACCTCGCTATTGGCTGATTCCACGTCTGATATTAACAATGAATACTTTTTTACGGCTGCAGTGTCTTTCGAATGCAGGAAGGCAACCTGTAATCCATTGTCGCTGGGGATAGGATCTTTTACCCACCCTTCACTATTGAATAAGACAGTACTATTCCGTGTCGGGGAATCCCAAACAGACACGACCGAATTTGTGGCAACCGAATCTTTGGCTTCCTGGGAGAAGAAGACCTTGCCCGCCTTTTTGGCAAAGCGGTATGAGGTAACCCTTTGAAACATTAAGGTATCGCCCGATGGAATGTAGAGCAATACCATAGTGTCGCCCGACTGCTTTTCCTTGCTTTTCTTCTTTTCAGAGGAAGTGTCGGCCGGTGCGACGGTTTTGGTCAGAAAGGCGATCCACTCTGATGTTACTTCAGGCAGATCGTAGGATTTGACAGAGGCAAACCGGATGTCGGATGATTGGTTGATTCTGTAAATACCCAGACTGTCCATGGGCATGTCCTCTTTCTTTGCCTTCTTCTTTTTGGCCACCTTCACTGAATCCTCGGGAGGTTTGATATGGAATGCCACAAAATGCCCGGAAGTTTCAATCTCTGCCTTGTAACCCCTTGGAATGGCCGCTTCAGCATCATTTTGCAGGTTGCGTATCATCAGGTGTCCATCCCCTTGCTGTGGATTCAATTCATAAAGTAGAGTCTGTCCTTTATGGGAAACTGCTTCGTTACCGATGGTTTTCCAGCGGGCATAATCGGCCGAATTTATCACTTTTTTACTCCTTTCCTGGGCTGAGCCGGAGAATACACCAAAGGCTAGCAAGGAAGCCAAAAGAATTTTCATTGTCATATAAGTTCATTCATTTTTTTTCGAAACGCCAAAATACCATTTTTCATCGGAAGAATTTGCCCGATGAAAATATTGATCCATTCCGATCAATTTTTTTTGTCGGGCTTTCCCATCCATTCATCCAATTCTACACCATCTAATGCTTCTGAATCAGCTTGCTTATGTATGACAAATTGAAATCAGATGCCGAAAAACAATCCGTTTTTTCTACATTTGCGATAATTCAAAACATGATTGAATAATGAAACAAAACATCCTTTTCGGTGCTTTGGGGGCAGGTGTCATCCTCGCATCATGCGGAACTTCAGGGGATTCCCAAAAATCCGTACCATCAAAGCCAAACATCATCTATATTCTTGCCGATGACCTGGGTTATGGCGATGTTGGGTTTAACGGGCAGAAGAAATTCACTACACCGAATATCGACAAACTGGCAGCCGAAGGACTGGTTTTTACCAATCACTATTCGGGAAGCACGGTATGTGCCCCTTCGCGTTCATCCTTGATGACAGGACAGCACACAGGCCACACCTATATTCGCGGAAACAGGGAGCATCAGCCCGAAGGACAGGAACCTCTGCCGGCATCTGCGTTTACCGTAGCCAAAATGCTAAAGGCCTCGGGCTATGTTACCGGGGCATTCGGAAAATGGGGACTGGGATACCCGGGATCGGAGGGAGATCCCAATATGCAGGGTTTTGATGAATTCTTTGGTTATAATTGCCAGAGAATAGGACATAATTACTATCCCTATTATCTCTGGCACAACCAGGAGAAAGTGATGCTTCCGGGGAATGAGGGCAAGGCCACCGGTGAATATGCTCCCGAGGTTATCCACAAGGAGGCCCTGAAATTCATTGAAAATAACCACGACAAGCCATTTTTCCTTTATTACCCATCCATCATCCCACATGCCGAACTATTGGCTCCTGAGGAATATATGGCACGACACAGGGGGAAATATGAACCCGAAAAACCTTATGTCGGGTACGACGATGGTCCGCAATACCGTCTTGGACCCTATGGATCCCAACAGGAAACCCATGCCGCCTTTGCAGCCATGATCAATATCCTCGATGACCAGGTTGGCGAAATCATGGCAAAACTGAAGGAGCTGGGACTCGAGGACAATACCTTGGTCATCTTCACTTCCGATAACGGGCCTCACCTGGAGGGGGGAGCCGATCCCGACTATTTCGACAGCAACGGGCCGTTCAAAGGCTATAAACGCGATTTGTATGAAGGGGGTATCCGTGTGCCTTTCGTAGCGCATTGGAAAGGAAAGATTATTCCCGGATCAACTGACCATATCTCTGCTTTCTGGGATTTCTTGCCGACCATGGCTGAATTGACAGGAGGTGCAGCCCCGGAAGGGATTGACGGAATTTCCTATCTGCCGACCTTGACAGGCCAGCCAGGAAGCCAGAAGCAGCATAGCTATCTTTATTGGGAGTTTCATGAAAGGGGCCTGACCCAGGCGGTCAGGGCAGGATCATGGAAAGCGGTCAGGAAAGGATTGGACCAGCCTGTGGAATTGTATAACCTCGATTCAGATCCTTCTGAGTCGAATGATGTAGCTGGCATGAATCTTGAGAAGGCTTCGGAAATGGGTAAGATTCTGGATGAAGCCCGCACTGAGTCGCAAATTTGGCCTGTATTGCAGGGCATCATAGAATAAATCCGGGGTTTTATCGTTTTGAGAATAATCATCTTAAAAATGAAGCCATGAAAAAACTGATTTTTGTTTCCATCTTCACCCTGGCCACGTTAATTGTTGCAGCCCAGCCTGATCTGGATCTTGGCATCAAGGCCGGTTTGACCAATTCCGAATTTTCGACATCCAGGGAAAACTACACTTCGGAAAGCATCCTGAGCTACCATGTCGGGGCGTTCGGTCGGGTAGGCTGGGGTAGGATTTTCCTTCAGCCTGAAGCCTATTTCAATTCACGCGGGGGTGACCTGAAAGAGATCACCGATGCCAACCCGGTAGACATACCCCACAAGTTTGACATGAATACGGTTGATGTTCCCTTACTGGCCGGTATTAAGCTTTTCAAAAGCGATTTTATTAATGTCCGGGCCATGGGAGGACCTCTGTTCAGTTTCGTGACATCCAAGGATGTGAATGAGGAATCCCGCTTTTCGGCTGATGCCCTCCGCGATCAGTTCTTCGGATGGCAATACGGTGTCGGTGTTGATTTATGGATGATCACCATCGACGCACGTTTCGAAAACAGCCGGAACAGTGTCTTGAAAACCAGTGAATTCAATGCCCGCAACAATACATTCCTGATTTCCGCGGGTATTAAGCTCTTCTAAAAAATAAATTCAGTTCAGGATAGCTTCTGTTTATACGGATCGTATCCAAATGACCTGACCAGTTCAAACCCACCATCCGAATGGAGAATGCCGATAGAGGGATGGCCGACACCATTGAAAAAATTGGTTTTTACCATGGTGTAATGGATCATATCTTCGAAAATGATGCGGTCGCCGGTTTTCAGCTCATTGTCAAATGACCAGAATCCGACAAAATCCCCGCTCAGGCATGAGTTTCCTCCCATCCGGTAGGTGGGTTTGCCATTTACGGGATCAAAATGTGAGCCTTCGATCCTTGGTTTGTAGGGCATTTCGAGGCAGTCGGGCATATGGGCCGCAAACGAAACATCAAGCATGGCGGTTTTTATCCCCTTGTTTTCAACCACATCCAGGACTGTCGACACCAGGACACCGGTGTCCCAGGCAAATGCCGATCCCGGCTCCAGGATAATATGTTTATTATATTTTGCCTTGAATGCTTTCAGGATCCTGATCAGTTTTTCCACGTCGTATTCCTTTCGGGTCATCAGGTGGCCGCCGCCCATATTGATCCACTTGATCTGTGGAATGTATTTACCGAAATTCTTTTCAAAGGCCGCCAGGGTCTTCTCAAGGTCGTCCGCACCTGATTCGCACAGGGTGTGGAAATGCAATCCTTCCACCTCAGGCGGCAGGCTGTTGGGCAGCTGGTCAGCCACGATTCCCAGACGGGATCCGGGAGCACAGGCATTGTAGATCAAAGGTTCAACTTCCGAAAACTCGGGGTTGACACGCAAGCCTACCGATATCTTTTCGGGATGCGTCTTAACTTGTCCAATATACTGGTGAAACTGGGCCATGGAATTGAACACGACATGGCTGCTGTATCCCAAAATTTCATTGAATTCGGCGGGAATAAAGACAGGGGCATAGGTGTGTGCCCTTGCTTTCATTTCTTCAAAACATAAACGCGCCTCATTCAGCGAACTGGCCGATGCCCCTGAAACATACTCCCTGACAATGGGGAATGCGCTCCACATGGAGAATCCTTTAAAAGCGGGGATGATTTCCACATCTGCCTCTTTCATGACACGCGAAATCAGTTCAAGATTTTTTCTCAGCCTGGTTTCTTCCAGCACGAAACAGGGTGAAGGCACTGCGCCAAATCGGTCGGTCATGTCAGGAGAGTTTTTTCAATTCTTCCACAATCATCTTTTGGGTCACGTCATTGGCAGGTACCAATGGAAGACGAAGTACATTCTCGATGACACCATAATGGTTCAGCATGGTTTTTACACCGGCAGGATTGCCATCCTGGAACTGTAACCTGAAAAGCTCGATCATCTCATAATGCAACTTCCTTGCTTCGGCAAAGTCTCCCTTCTGGCAGTGGTGGATCAGGGAAGACAGTTTTCCGGGCAGGGCGTTGGCAATCACTGATATGATACCTTCACCCCCGATGGCCATAATGGTTATGGCCAGCACATCGTCGCCACTGATCACCTTGAATCGCTCAGGGGTGTATTTGGCAATCCTGGTTATCTGGCTGTGCGTCCCGGAGGCTTCCTTGACGGCCACAAATTTTTCGGAAGCCTCGGCCAGCCTGATGACAGTCTCTGCCTCCATGTTGATGCCTGTACGGGTTGGAACGTTATACAGGATGATGGGAAGCGGGCTTGCCGCCGCAAGTTCCATGTAATGCCTGTAGAGTCCTTCCTGGTTGGGCTTGTTATAATAAGGTGTCACAATCAGGAATCCGTCAACGCCAGTAGTATCGAAAGTCTCGAGTTTTTTCGCCATCGAACGGGTGTCATTGCCACCCATTCCAACGACTACAGGCACTTTCCCTGCTGCCCTTTCCCTGATAAAATCCACGACACGCATCTTCTCATCTTCCGTAAGGGTGGATGTTTCTGCCGTGGTGCCCAGGGCAACCAGGAAATCCATACCACCGGCGATCTGGTTATCAACGATCCTGCCCAGTGCGTCAAAATCGATTTCAAAATTGCTCTTGAAGGGGGTTATCAGTGCTACTCCGGCACCTGTAAAATCGAAACTCATAGTGAATTATTTTTTATTGAACTGTTTTAGGTAGAAAATCTGTTGCTCGGCCAGAAACATGGCATCCGGCTGGTTCGAGACATCAATGGAGATATCAAACAATCCCGGGTTTCCGTTATCCCATCCCATTTTCAGTTTTGCCCTCGATAGGGTAGTCATCACCTGTAAAGGAAAATTGGGAGTGACAGAAATATTCAGGAGCAGGTCGAACTCGGTCTGAAGGAACTTGTGAAACTGTTCGGTTTTTGGATATCCCAGCCAGTTAATGTCCTTCGGTGTAATCATGTTGCTGTCCTTCACCTCTTTGTCATAAGTAAAACAAAGATATCGGACCAGAACCTGAGGCGACTTGAAATAATCATACAAGTATTTATAGGCCTTTTCATCACTTTCCATCCAAAGGATCCCGATCCTTGAAATGTTGTCAGGGTCGCAAAGGCGAACAGTGCGGGTTACCTTGGCAGCCTGCTTGTTTAAAAGAGATTTTCGGTATGAATCAAGCCATTTCATGAATGAACAAAAATAATAAAAGAATAATATACTCTGATTTATGCTATTCAGATGGACCGTCTCCGTGCATGGCATAATGATTTGATAACAGAGGGAATTTGCAAGGGGACGGGCTATGCCCTGAAGACCTGATAACTACAGCGATTTGAAAACCTCTTTGAAAAAAGCTTATTTTGCAATGAGGAGATTAATCCGCTTCTTTGTTATCTTATTTGAATGGTTGGATATAAATTTCCGAAAGCCACACGTCAAATGAAGCCTTATGGCGATGATACGGGGCCATTCATTGGATAAAAAACTTAACCACCAGGTGATAAAGGATTTTACGACAGGAAATGTAACCCGCCAATTGCTCGTTTTCTCGGGACCCATGGTGTTGTCAAGCATTGTGCAGAACCTTTACAATGTCATCGACAGTATCGTTGTAGGCAGGTTTCTGGGAAAAGAAGCACTGGCTGCCGTAGGGGCATCGTTCCCGGTCATATTTACGCTGATCTCACTGGTGATCGGGGTCGGAAGCGGGGCCACCACTGTTGTGGCCCAGTACTTCGGGGCCAAAGACTACAAGAACGTATCCAAAACCATCGACACCATTATCATCTTCTTCTTTGTGGCATCACTGATCGTTTCGGTGGTGGGCATTTCAGCCTCCGGACTGATTTTTAACCTGATCGGACTGCCAATGGATTTGATTCCAAATGCCAAAACCTACATGAATGTTTACCTCTCGGGAATGTTCCTGATGTTTGGGGTGAGTGGCATAGGTTCCATCCTGAGGGGAATGGGCGATTCAAAGACACCCTTGTTTATTGTCGTCGGGGCAGCCATTCTCAATACGGTTCTCGACCTTGTTTTTGTACTTGTATTCGGATGGGGAATCGCATCGGTGGCACTGGCAACGGTGATCTCTCATGGGGTGGCGCTGGTTATCACCATCCTTTATCTCAACCGTTCGCACCCATTGATCCATCTTACTTTCAACCGTCTCCATTTCGACCGTGCCATCTTCAAATCCTGTCTGCGAATAGGGCTGCCGACCGGATTCCAGCAATCATTTGTTTCCCTGGGCATGCTGGCGGTCATGGGCATCGTGACCTCCTTTGGCACCAACGCCGTTGCTGCCTATACGGCTGCATTGCGCATCGATTCATTTGCCAAGGTGCCGTCATTTGCCTTTTCATCGGCCCTGTCGACATTCACGGGCCAGAATATCGGTGCGCGAACCGATGACCGTATCAGGCAGGGACTGGTCGCCACATTGAAATTGTCGGTCCTGTACAGTATCACCATCACCTTGCTGGTGGTTTTTGTAGGCGAGGCCATGATGAAACTGTTCACGACCGATCAGGATGTCATTGCCATCGGACAGGATTACCTGGTAATCGTCTCTGTTTTCTATATTTTCTTCGCCGCCATGTTCACCTATACAGGCCTTCTTCGCGGGGCAGGGGCCACCATGATCCCCATGGTCATTTCACTTCTTACTTTATGGTTAATCCGTGTGCCGCTTTCAGTTTTCATGTCATCCTGGATGGGCGTTAACGGAATATGGTGGGCACTTCCTGTATCCTGGGTGATAGGAATGGTTGCCACGTGGGCTTATTACCGTTCGGGACGATGGAAAAACAAAGGAGTAATCGATCGGAATAGTTGATTTATAAATCGTTACCTGATGGGCAATTTCTGTTCAAATTGGAAAGGAAAACTCTGATTTAATCTTCAAAAATATATCTTTGTTTACCGGAAAATTTCCGAATCTAAGTATAAATCAATATTAAATCATTAACGTAACGCTAGTTACATTAAAAGGAGACCAACTTATGAGTTTTTACTTTTGGATTATTCCTCTTTCATCATTATTGGCTCTTGGATTTGCATGGTACTTTTTCAAGACGATGATGAAAAATTCTGAAGGCAACGACCGGATGAAAGAAATTGCGCAGTATGTGCGTGAAGGGGCAATGGCCTACCTGACCCGTCAGTACAAAGTGGTAGGAATGGTATTTCTGGTGCTGGTGGTTTTGCTGGCTATTCTGGCATACATGGGCGTCCAGAACCCGTTTGTCCCGATTGCCTTTCTTACCGGTGGTATTTTTTCGGGCTTATGTGGTTACCTGGGAATGAAGACTGCCACCCATGCTTCAGCCCGTACCGCCCACGGTGCCTCAATCTCATTGAATAAGGGATTGCAGGTTGCATTCCGCAGCGGGGCAGTCATGGGTCTGGTTGTAGTCGGATTTGCCCTTCTGGACATCGCCGCATGGTATTATATCCTGAATAACTGGGTGTACACCGATGCCAACATGTTGAATGGCTTGACATTTCTGGGACTGGAATTCGTTCATCCGGGAACCTCAGAACACATGAAACTGGTGGAGATCACAGCTACCATGCTGACTTTCGGTATGGGTGCTTCCACGCAGGCATTGTTCGCCAGGGTTGGTGGCGGTATTTACACCAAGGCTGCCGATGTTGGCGCCGACCTTGTAGGCAAGGTCGAAGCGGGAATCCCCGAGGATGATCCCAGGAATCCGGCCACCATTGCCGATAACGTGGGTGACAACGTAGGCGATGTCGCCGGTATGGGTGCCGACCTTTATGAATCTTATGCAGGATCGATCCTGGCAACTGCCGCACTGGGGGCAGCACTGCCCATCGTGGCAGGCGGCGATGCCGAAAAATATGTGGTGGCACCCATGGTTGTTGCCGCTATTGGTATCATTTTATCCATCATGGGGATCTTCTTTGTCAGGGCAAAAGAGTCGGCCACGCAGAAAAACCTGCTGAACGCTCTCTTGCTCGGAACAGGGGGAAGTTCATTGCTGATCCTGATCGCCATTGCCATTATGGCTTATACCGGTTGGATCCCCTGGGGGATTTTCGGATCGGTGGTTTCAGGGCTCGTGGCTGGCGTTATCATTGGCCAGGGTACCGAGTACTTTACTTCCGATGAATATAAGCCGACCAAGGGTATTGCCAAACAGGCTCTGTCGGGTCCGGCTACCACTATCATCGATGGTATTGCCGTGGGTATGTTCTCTACTTGGATCCCGGTAACCACCATCGTAATCGGTATTATCGCCGCATTTGGTTTTGCCGGTGGTTTCTCTGATTTCGCAATGGGTGTGTATGGTATCGGTTTCGCAGCCGTTGGGATGCTTTCAACCCTGGGTATTACACTGGCAACAGATGCTTTTGGCCCTATTGCCGACAACGCCGGTGGTAATGCCGAAATGGCCCATCTACCCAAGGAAGTCCGTGAACGTACCGACGCCCTTGATATGCTGGGTAACACCACTGCCGCAACCGGTAAAGGTTTTGCCATTGGTTCGGCTGCACTGACTGCCATGGCGCTGCTCGCTGCCTATATGGAAGAGGTCAGGCTTTGGATCGGCAAAATTGCCAATTCAACCGATGGCATCAAGGAAGTGGGCAACGTAGTGTTTTATACCGCCAAAGCCGCTGTGGTGCCTATGGCCCAGGAGGGCAAGGAAGTGGTGCTGCTTTCAGCCGCTTCCATAAAGGATTTCACCGAAGCCTATGACCTGACCATATTCAATCCGCTGCTTCTTTCAGGGATTTTTGTGGGTGCCATGATGGCCTTCGTATTCTCGGCCCTGACCATGAAAGCCGTGGGACGTGCCGCCGGTGCCATGGTGGATGAAGTAAGGCGCCAGTTCAGGGAAATTCCCGGTATTATGGAAGGTAAGGCCACTCCCGAATATGCCAAGTGTGTAGCGATCTCAACCAAAGGCGCACAGCGCGAAATGCTGGTTCCCTCCATCCTTGCCATTGTGGTTCCCGTTGTGATCGGGTTGACACTGGGTGTTGCCGGCGTGGTCGGTTTGCTGGCTGGTGGGCTTACTGCCGGTTTCACGCTTGCCGTAATGCTGAACAATGCCGGAGGTGCCTGGGACAATGCCAAGAAATTCATCGAAAAAGGCAACCATGGCGGTAAGGGCAGCGATGCCCACAAAGCCAGTGTGGTAGGGGATACCGTGGGTGACCCGTTCAAGGATACTTCCGGTCCTTCACTCAACATCCTGATCAAGCTGATGACCATGGTCGCGGTGGTAATGGCCGGTCTGACCGTTACCATGAGCCTCATGTAATTTTTCTATGATACATCATAAAAATGCCCCGGATCTGGTCCGGGGCATTTTTTTTTCCAACCAATGAACTTTATCTTTGGAAATATGGTTTATGTTACTGAAATTTATCACAAAAACTAAAGCAATGGCAAAACTATCAACTTCCTACATGGGGATTCCCCTGAAAAATCCTCTTATTCTCGGTGCCTGTAACCTTTCTTCCAAACCGGAAACCGTCAAACAACTCGAAGAAGCAGGAATCGCGGCCATCGTATATAAATCTCTTTTTGAAGAGCAGATACAGTTAGAAAACCTTCAGCTTTATGAGGACCTGACCGAGTACGAAGAACGCCATGCCGAAATGACCCGGCTGTTCCCCAACCTCGAACATGCCGGTCCCAAAGAACACCTGATCAACCTCAAAAAACTGAAAGACCAGGTTAATATCCCCGTGATAGCAAGTCTTAATGCCGTTTATGAAGTTTCGTGGATCGATTATGCCGAACAATTGGCAAAAACGGGGGTCGATGCCCTCGAGATCAATCTATACTCCGTTCCGGGCTATTTTGAGCTCAATGGTTCTTCAATTGAGGAAAAGCAACTTGAGGTGGTCAAGGCCATCAAGCATGCCGTAAAAATTCCTGTCAGCGTAAAAATCAGTCCGTTTTATACCAATACGCTCAATTTTATCAAGAGAATCGATGAGACCGGTGCCGACGGTTATGTTTTGTTTAACCGTTTCTTCCAGCCCGACATTGATATCCAGAAGGAGGAGTTTTTCTATCCGTGGGAACTGACCAGCGAAAAGGACAGGATGCTGTCACTCCGATATGCCGGATTGCTTTACGATAATGTAGAGGCCGACATATGCCTGAGCCGTGGTATCTATACCGGCGAAGACGTGATCCGTGCGATACTGGCCGGTGCCAATGTCGTGCAGGTGGTCAGCACGGTCTACAAAAACCAGCCGAGAGTGGTCGGTGAAATCCTGGATACTCTCAGCAAATGGATGGACTCGAAGAATTATGCATCTCTTGATGATTTCCGCGGAAAACTCTCGCGCAAAAACCTGAAGGATCCATTCGCATACAAACGTGCACAGTATGTGGATATCCTGGCCAAATCTGAACAGATATTCAAGAAATACCCTATGGTTTAATTTAGGAAATCCGGCGACGGCAGGTGGCATCACCATCTGCCGTCGCTTTTTTATTACAGGTAATCGGGCCTTACCTCCTTGAAGAATTTCTCCTCCAGTAGCTTGATGATCCTCTTTACCACCACTTTCCTGATTTCGAGTTCCACGGGCTGGTCAGGATCCTGGTGCGCCCAGTTGATCCTTGTGCCAATGATCAGGTGGATGATGTCATGATCAAGCAACAATCTGACAATATCATCAGCCGGGGTATCTCCCAGCCGGGTTTCGGTCGAGTAATTTTCAAGAATTTCTTCCACCTTGCTGATGGTCAGCAATCCTTCCGAAACGACCTCAAAGCCATCCATCTGTGATTTGGGGGGAATGGCGGCATCATAATGGCCATGTTCCGACTTGATTTCCAATTCCATTTCCCTGGCAATGATTTCAGAGGTCGTGCCCCCGCATATTGCCTTCTTTCCCTTAAAATTACGGATGACGTTGACGAAGTTCAGGTCCTTTATCTTATAGAATGGCGGACCGGTGATTAGCATGAATTCGCGGGGTTCCCTGAAATAGATCACCCCGCAGGTGGTATCATCCTTCAGGTTGAATTCATCGTTCAGGTTTGCCTGGTTGATGATCTTTCGTGCCAGTTTGGTGGCAGATATATCGGGCATCCGGGTGACCTGACTGATCGCGAAATCCTCGACCCGGTCGCGTTCCCATCCCATGGGGAATCTTGGGCTTCCCAGTCCCGATTGCGATATGCCGTCCGACATGAAGATAATCCGGTCTTCCTTCCTTGCCGTGAATTCACGGCACCTGAGAATCTTCCCCGCATTTTCCAGTCCCTGGATTTCAAGGTGGTATTCATTGGGGTTGAACACCTTGTTCCCCCTGAGTATGATGGTCTTGGGGTTGTCGTAATTGGTTATCCTGACCTTCCCGTCGGCTTCTATCTCGATGATCGTGAAGGTGGCGTAATTTTCCAGTCCGTCGCTGCTCTTGGGAAGTGCCCTCATGATGATCCTTGCCGAAATCTCGGGCTGTGTATGAAAGGAGGTGTAATTAAGGGCCATGGCGGCGGTCAGGTTGGCCAAAACGCTTGCTTTTACCCCATGCCCGATGCCATCGCTCATGACCAGGATGGTCCGGCCTTCCTCCTTGATCCTCCGCGATATGAAAACATCGCCACAGGCTTCCTCGCCAAGGGGTTTCTTTTGTTCTATATCGATTTCGACATGGTAATCAGTCCGGTTATTCATCATCACTGTATTTGTACGATTGAATGATGGAATTGAGCATCTCTTCCGTCTGGGCGGCATTTTCGCCCAACAGGAAAGCGATTTTCTGGACAGTCTCAATATTTTGGCGGTTTACCTTGCGGGCCCTGCTGATGATCTCATCCCTGACCAGCATGGGGGCCGACATGTCGCGGATCACGGCACCCACCACCTTCTGTTTGTAAATGGTGATGACCGAAACATGGAGAAGTTTGTTGTGGTATTTGACATCCCGCTCAAGATTGTTTTCCCCGGTAACCATGATGTTGGATACCATCTTGCTGATGACCTCAGGCACCAGTTCGGTAATGTCGGCTCCCCGCAGTCCGGGTATGGTTTCATAGAGCTCCCTGGTTTCCTCACCCATCAATTCCGCGAAACTTTCGTTGGAGTCGATGATCTTGAAGTTTTTGTTGACGATCACGATCCCTGCCCCGATTTTGTGCAGCATGTGTGACGAGATGATCATCGACTCGCGCGCCCTTTCCAGTTTTTGCTCCGCCTTTTTCCGTTCCGTGATATCAAACAGGGAAGTCAGGCTGCCAATCAGTTCGCTTTGTTCATTCCTGACCAATACCTTGTGGAACACGAAATCATGGATGTTTCCGTCAGGAGCCTTGAGCTTGCATTCGTAGAGCTGGTCAACCGGCCCCTCAATAAGGTCCTTGTCGCGTCGCATGAAAATTTCGGCCTGGTCGGGCTGAAATATCTCCATGGCAGCCTTTCCTGCATACGCCTCCTGGTCCAGGTTGGTCAACTTGTCAAAAGCACTGTTACACAAAAGGAAGTTTCCCTCCATGTCGCGGTAAAATACCGGAACAGGAAGGGCATCCACCAGGGCCTTGATGAAACCTGGCTGACTGGAAAGTGCCTGGTGGCTCGATTTGGTTTCGTAGATCATGGTTGTTCTATTTTTTCGAAAATTAAGGAATTGTTAAGCGGAAATCAAAGGTTAAAAGCATATTATATAGCATGTTTTGTTTTGGGTTTAAATCAGCATGAGTTGAATTTCTTTACACTATTTTTGTGACTAAAATCACGGTACCGGAGAGACAGGATTTCAGGCAACCTTGACCTGATGCCATAAATGGGAAGAAATTACCGGAACAAATATCGATCATGAAAATCAGTGATATACTGCAGTTAACAGAAGCCAGGGTAGTTTGTGGTTCCTTTTCGTCCCAAACGGAGGTGGAACGAGCCTTCAGTTCCGATTTGATGAGTGACGTGCTGACACTCGACAGCGAAAACATTTTGCTGATCACGGGTCTCGCCAATCCACAATCGATCCGTACCGCCGAAATGGCCGATATCCATTTTATCCTGTTGGTAAGAAACAAAAAGGCCACCGAAGAAATGATCCGGTTGGCCGAAGAGAACCATATCACCCTGATGGAAACCCCGTTTTCCCTTTTCAGGACAAGCGGAATTTTATATCAGGCCGGATTAATGCCCGTTTACTGATGGTTATCGAACAGACATATTTCATCAGGGGAGGCGATTTTTCGCATGCGGGAGACGCTTCCAGCAAGGTAAAGAAATTGCTGAAGCAGCTGGGTGTGGATGCCCGAAAGATCAAGAACATCGTCATCGCCTTGTATGAGGCCGAGGTCAACATCGTGGCCCATGCCTGGGAAGGTATGATCCGCATAAGCATCGAGGCCGACCGGATCTCCTGCACCCTGGAAGACAAGGGTCCGGGGATCGAGGATATAGGACAGGCGATGGTCGAAGGGTATTCCACGGCATCTAAAGAGGTACGCGAGATGGGCTTTGGGGCCGGCATGGGATTGTCGAATATCAAAAGGAATACCGATGTGCTTGAAATCACCAGTGAGGTGGGTGTGGGCACAAAAGTTTATATGGTCAATTATTTCTGATGTTTAAAGGAAAAAAATATCACGCTTTGCGGGTCGACCCAAACAAATGTTTCGGGTGTGTGCATTGCATAAAGGTGTGTCCCACAGAGGCGATCCGGGTCAAAAACGGCCTGGCGGTGGTCGACGACCTGCGTTGCGTCGATTGCGGCAACTGTATGCGGGCTTGTCCTGTGGATGCGTTCTACATCATCCAGGACGACCTGTCGAAGATCCACGATTACAAATACAGGGTGGCCCTGTTTCCATCGGTGATGATCGGGCAGTTTCCCGAATCGATCACCGACGACCAGATCTATTGGGCCATCATGCAGCTGGGCTTCACCCATGTGTATGAGGTGGAACAACCCATCAGCTGGCTGGTAGATTTGATGCTTGACCATCATGTGCGGAATCCCGAAAAGAAACCGCTGATCTCCTCATTTTGTCCTGCCATCGTGAGGCTGATTCAGATTAAATATCCTTCGCTTGTCGACAATATCATGCAAGTGAAGGCCCCGCATGACCTGGCCGCCGCATTTGTCAGCGAAACGCTGGTGAAGCAGGGCGCCTCACCCGAAGAGACCGGCCTGTTTTATATCGCGCCCTGCTCGGCCAAGATTGCGGCCGTGAAAGATCCCGTGGGAGAGAAGGAAAGTTCCGTAAACGGGGTCATTAACATGAACGAACTCTATAACAGGGTCATGAAAGTGATTGCCAGCCATCCAAAGGCTGAATTCACAGGTTTCAGGGACTACCTGAGCAGGGAGGGAATTCTCTGGCCACTCACAAGGGGGGAAGCACGCCTGTTCAAACGGCGGTCTATGGCAGTCGACGGTATCCATAATGTGGTCAGGATCCTTGAGAAGATCGAGACCGAGGAAATACCCGATGTCGATTTCCTCGAACTGCGTTCGTGCGACCAGGGATGTGCGGGAGGTATCCTGCTTTCGGGCAACCGTTTCATGAACGTGGAGCGGCTGGCCCGCCGTTCAAGGCGCTATCCCCGGTATTCGGAAGTTGTCAATGACAATAGCATAGTGGATGCCGTCAAAGCCACGCTGCATCTCGAAGAGGTGGTGGCCAGCAGGGCATTCGAACTGGATCCCGACAGGGGGAAGGCCCTGGAGAAAATGGCCAAACTGGAAAGGATCATCTGCCAGTTGCCGGCCATCGACTGTGCCGCATGTGGAGCACCCAACTGTCATGCCCTGGCCGAGGACATGGTGCTGGGAAAGGCCAAGATGTCGGATTGTGTCCATCTGCAGCAACAATGGCAGCATCAGGGAAAAATGACCAATGAAAGAGCATTCAACAATCTTGAAAAAATATGGGGTCGGGGCCGTTTTGAGGCCGACTGTAAAAAGAGAGGAGCACGTAATGAAGGTTTCTGATTTGATAATAGCTTTAAACCTCCACCTGTTTTGCGGGGACGATGGTCTCGACAATGAAGTGTCAGGGGCTTATGTTTCCGATTTGTTAAGCGATGTCATGGGATTTGCCAAAGAGGGTGAAGTGTGGATCACCTTGCAGACCCACCAGAATGTACTGGCGGTGGCTTCGCTTCGTGACTTGCCGGCCGTGATCCTGGTGAAAGGATTGGAGCCGGATGCCGAAATGCGGCAGCACAGTGAGCGCGAAGGAATTCCTGTATTGGGAACATCCATGCCCACATTCGAACTGGCCGGAAGGCTTTACATGTTATTGAAGGGTATGGAATAACCCCAAATGATTCCCCAAACCTTTGGCGAAATGATCACGGTCAAAGCCGATTTACATATACACACTGTTTTGTCGCCTTGCGGTGACTTGGAGATGAGCCCCCGTAACATTGTCGACCAGGCTGTTCGTAAGGATTTGAAAATCATTGGGATAACGGACCATAACTCCACCCGGCAGATCGATGTGGTTGAACGGTTGGCCGCGGAAGCAGGCATCTTTGTGATGGGTGGCGTTGAAATCACCACCCGCGAGGAAGTCCATTGCCTGGCCTTCTTCCCTGATTCGGCCATACGTGCAGTTTTTCAGGAGTATATCGACAGACACCAGCCGGCAATCCCCAACAAGGACGGGGCCTTCGGATACCAGGTGGTGGTCGACGACGAAGATCAGATCCTTTACATGGAGGAAAAATTGCTGATCACAGCACTCGACAAATCCATCAACGAGATAGAAAAGGAGGTTCACCGTTTGGGGGGCATCTTTATCCCGGCACATATCGACCGTACTGTCAATTCGGTATTCAGTCAGCTGGGATTTATCCCTCCCGGACTGACATATGAAGGATTGGGCATAACATGTTATGCAACAGAAAATGAGGTGAGAGGTAAATTTAACATTGAGAAAAGCTGTACATTGATTAAGAGTTCCGACGCTCATTATCCCGAAGACATTGGGAAGGGCTATTCACTCGTAACCCTTGAGGGATGTACGTTTGAGGAGGTCAGGCTGGCCCTGGCCGGCGAGGGCGGAAGAAAGGTAAAACCGGTGTAATCCTGCAATCATGAAAACAATTTCGGATCACATCCTCGATATTTTGCAAAATTCAGTCAGGGCAGGCGCTACATTGATTGAAATCATGGTACGGGAAGAAAAATCCAATGATCTTTACGCCGTTCGTATAAAGGATGATGGTCACGGGATGACCAGGGAGAAGATTCAGCAGGCGACACAACCGTTCTTTACAACCCGTACCACCCGAAAAGTGGGTCTCGGACTTCCGCTCCTGAAGCAAAATGCCGAAATGAGCGGAGGCAATCTGACCATCGACTCGGAACCCGGAAAGGGAACATCGGTAACGGCCGTATTCGGATACAACCATGTGGACCGGCCGCCGATGGGAGATATTACCGGGGTACTGGTCCTGACGATCATCGGGCATGATGGGATAAGGTTCAGGTACAGTCACACGACGGATGAAGGGGAGTTTGAAATCGATACGGATTCGTTACATGAGATATTTGAAGATGTTCCGTTAAGGCATCCTGAGGTTCGCGGGGCGATCAACGAACTGATCAAAACCAACCTTACGGCCATCGGGGCATCTACCTGAACAACCAAGGCAACCATTAACCATTAGATATATATGAACAAGATCACTTCACTCGCTGATCTGAAAAAGATCAAGGATCAGGTCCAGTCAAAAATCAAATTGAGGGAGAACAGCGACGTGGCCGATACGCTGGTTCAAATCAGGGTTGGCATGGCTACCTGTGGCATCGCTTCCGGTGCAAAGGAAACCATGAACTTCCTGATTGAGGAAACCGAACATCTGGCCATTGACGCCGTTGTCACCCAGACAGGATGCATGGGTTACTGCTACGCTGAACCCACCATCGAAGTCACCCTTCCCGGCAAGGAGCCTATGGTTTTCGGGCATGTCGACAAGGTCAAGGCCCGCGAAATCATCGACCGCTACATCATCAAGGGAGAACTGGTCGACGGAATCATTCCAGCTTCCTACAAAACCATTGACGAAAAGTAAACCTAATCTATCCGAAAATTATGGCTGAATACAATACGCAAATCCTGATTTGTGGAGGCACGGGATGTAAATCCGCCGAAAGCGACGAAATCGGCAATGTCTTCAAAGATCTGCTCAACGAATATGGCCTCGACGACGATGTGCAGGTGGTGGTCACCGGCTGCTTCGGCTTCTGCGAGAAAGGCCCCATCGTCAAAATGATGCCCGACAAGACCTTCTATGTGCATGTAACCCCGGCCGACGCCGAGGAAATCATCAAGGAGCATGTCGTGAAAGGCCGTCAGGTCGATCGGCTGCTGTACAAGGATCCGAAGACCAAAAAATCGGTCAGTGATTCACAGCACATGGATTTCTACAAGAAGCAAATCCGTATCGCATTGCGCAACTGCGGATTCATTGATCCCGAAAATATCGACGAGTACATTGCCCGCGACGGCTACATGGCTTTGGGTAAATGTCTGGGTGAAATGACACCTGAACAGGTCATCGACGAGATCAAGAAGTCGGGACTTCGCGGTAGGGGCGGCGGCGGTTTCCCCACCGGACTCAAATGGGAAATCACGGCCAAAGTCAAGGGCGACCAGAAATATGTCGTGTGTAATGCCGACGAAGGAGACCCGGGTGCTTTTATGGACCGCTCCATCCTGGAGGGTGACCCGCACTCGGTGATCGAGTCAATGGCCATCAACGGCTATTGCACCGGTGCCACCAAGGGGCTGGTCTATATCCGTGCCGAATATCCGCTGGCCGTGGCGCGCCTCAAGACTGCCATTAAACAGGCCCGCGAATACGGACTCCTGGGGACCGATATCCTGGGTTCGGGCTTCGACTTCGACATCGAGATCCGCTATGGGGCAGGAGCCTTCGTTTGCGGTGAGGAAACAGCCCTGATCCACTCAATGGAAGGCCTCAGGGGCGAACCTACCTTCAAGCCTCCGTTCCCCTCCGAAAGCGGCTACCTGGGCAAGCCTACCAACGTCAACAACGTGGAGACGTATGCCAACATTCCCGTCATCATCAATAAGGGCGCCGAATGGTTTGCATCCATCGGTACCGAAAAGAGCAAGGGTACCAAGGTGTTTGCCCTCGCCGGAAAGATCAATAATGTAGGTTTGATCGAGGTGCCGATGGGTACCACCCTGCGTGAGGTGATCTATGACATCGGCGGCGGAATCAAGGGAGGCAAGAAGTTCAAGGCAGTCCAGACCGGCGGTCCGTCGGGTGGTATGCTCACCAACGACTTCCTCGATACACCCATCGACTATGATAACCTGATCTCTGCCGGATCGATGATGGGTTCGGGAGGCATGATCGTGATGGACGAGGACGACTGCATGGTCGCCATCGCCAAATTCTACCTTGAGTTTACACTCGAAGAGTCGTGCGGTAAGTGTTCACCTTGCCGTATCGGGAACAAAAGGCTGTTCGAAATCCTGGAACGCATCACCGAAGGAAAAGGTGAGGAGGGCGATATCCACAAACTGAGGATCCTCAGTGAGGTAATCAAGGACACTTCATTGTGTGGCCTTGGACAAACCTCCCCGAACCCCGTGCTTTCCTCGCTTTCCCATTTCATGGATGAATATGAGGCCCACATCAAGGATGGCCGTTGTCCGGCAGGACAGTGCAAGGCCCTCCTGAAATACGAGGTGGTGGAAGAAAAGTGTACGGGATGTACCCTCTGCTTCCGGAATTGCCCGGTAGGTGCCATCACCGGAGAACGGAGATCGGTCCACTATATCGACCAGTCGCTATGTATCAAGTGTGGCGTTTGCTTCGAAAAATGCAAGTTCGACGCAATTGTAATGGTGTAAACAGAAAAGAATTTGCCTTATGGAAATGATAAATCTTACGATTGACAATAAACCGGTGGTGGTCAAAAAAGGAACCACCGTACTGGAAGCCGCGACAAGCATCGGAATTCACATTCCGACGCTCTGTTACATGAAACTCGACGACCTGAACATCGAAAACAAACCCGGAGGTTGCCGCATCTGCGTGGTGGAAGTCAAGGGACGAAGGAACCTGGCGCCTGCCTGCTGTACCGATGCGGCCGAGGGCATGGAAATCAGCACCCACACCATCCGCGCCATCAATGCCCGGCGCACCGTGATGGAGCTGATCCTTTCCGACCACCCGTCGGACTGCCTGATCTGCGCCAAGTCGGGTAACTGTGACCTGCAGGACATGGCCCACCGACTGGGTATCCGCGAGATCCATTATAAAGGGGCACAGTCGATGTACCGCGAGGACACTTCCCCCGCCATCATCCGCGAAATCAACAAATGTATCCTCTGCCGCCGTTGCGAAATGATGTGCAACGAAGTTCAGACGGTCGGTGTGTTATCGGCCATCAACAGGGGATTCGACGCGGTGGTGGCCCCCGCCTTTGAAATGAACCTCGACCACTCGGTCTGCACCTATTGCGGACAGTGTGTGGCAGTGTGTCCGACCGGCGCGCTCACCGAGGTCAACAACACCGCAGCCGTGGTCAGGGCCCTTTACGATCCCACGAAGACCGTGGTCGTGCAGACCGCCCCTGCCGTGAGGGCCGCACTGGGCGAGGAATTCGGCATGGAAGCGGGAACCCTGGTCACCGGCAAACTGGTGGCCGCCTTACGTCGCCTCGGCTTCGACTACGTATTTGACACCGACTTTGCCGCCGACCTCACCATCATGGAAGAAGGCGCCGAGTTGCTGAACCGTCTGGGTCGTCACCTCCAGGGAGATCCCGACGTGAAGCTGCCGATCCTGACCTCTTGCTGTCCGGCATGGGTGAAGTTCTTCGAACACCAGTTCCCCGACCTGAAGGAAATTCCTTCGACAGCCCGGTCACCCCAGCAGATGTTCGGGGCCATCGCCAAGTCCTATTTTGCCGAAAAACTGGGCAAGAAACGGGAAGACCTGGTGGTGGTGTCCATCATGCCCTGCCTGGCCAAGAAATATGAATGCGGGCGCGATGAATTTGCGGTCGACGGCAATCCCGACGTGGATTACGCCATCACCACCCGCGAACTTGCATCGCTCATCAAGATATCGAACATCAAGTTCACCAGCCTTCCTAACGAGGACTTTGATTCACCCTTGGGCGAATCCACCGGTGCAGGCGTCATCTTCGGCACCACCGGCGGCGTAATCGAGGCAGCCGTGCGTACAGCCTATGAGCTTTACACCGGCAAGGACCTGCCCCGCATCGATTTCCACGAACTGAGGGGAATGGAAGGCATCCGCAAGGCAACCATCGACTTCAACGGACTGCCGCTGAACATCGGTATCGCCCACGGACTCGGGAATGCCCGCCAGTTGCTCGAAGAGATCAGGGCCGGAAAGAGCAGTTTCCATGCCATCGAGATCATGTCGTGCCCGGGAGGTTGTATCGGAGGTGGCGGACAGCCCTACCACCATGGCGACGCCGACGTGATCAAGAAACGGCAGATGGCCATCTACAAGGAAGACAGCAACAAGACCATCCGTAAATCGCACGAGAACCCTTATATCAAGAAACTGTATGAGGAATTCCTGGGTAAACCATTGGGACACAAAGCCCATGAACTGTTGCACACCCAGTATTTCGACAGGAGCTAGACAAGGTTTCCTTTTAACTGAAGGAAACAATGAGGTAAGACGTTATTTCAATGGATGTTTAAAAAACCAGAATTATGCCAAGAATAAAATTATCCGAAACAGCGATACAAACCATCCGGGAGGTATGTGCCAGTTTTGACAACCAGGAAGGTGAACTAATCAACGTGCTGCACAAATGCCAGGAGAAACTCGGTTATCTTCCGGCCGAAGTGCAGGAACTGATTGCACAGGAGCTGAACATGTCGATTGCCAAGGTATACGGCGTGGTCACTTTCTACAGTTTCTTCACCATGATCCCCAAGGGAGAGTTCCCGATTTCCATCTGTATGGGAACCGCTTGCTATGTGAGAGGAGCTGAGCAGGTACTGAACGAATTCAAGCGACAACTGAAAGTCGAGGTTGGGCAGACCTCCCCCGACGGCAAGTTCTCGCTGAGTTGCCTGCGATGCGTGGGTGCCTGCGGACTCGCACCGGTGGTAATGGTAGGCGAAAAGGTATATGGCCGTGTATCACCACAGCAGGTCAAACAGATCCTGGCCGAGCACCAGGAAGGATGCATGCGGGAAGCCAAGAGCGCTTAACGCCAAAATCGCACAGTGGAATAGCCGGGTTCTTATGGAGCCTGGCTATTCTTGTTTATGGACCAGCATGACCTTGTCGGCATCCACCAGCGAGTAACCCTGGTCATATATGAAATGGTACACCCGTCCCTGGCGTGTGGTTTGTACATGGGTCTGGTATCCGAAATGAAACCCCTGGAAGTTAAGTTCCGTTTTCGAGACCGTGGTTTTTCCCTTTGGATTGAGGTGGGAGAGGATCAGCTGGTTTTTCCGGAGTATCCGGTTGATGCGGCGGATGGTGTTGTTGGTGGCCGACAGGCGTTTGTTGTTATAGCTGCTGCGACAGTGCACGCCACAGAATTTCTGGTCGGCCCTGCCCCGGAGGGTATCGCCACACTCGAGGCATTTGCGTTCGTTCGACATAAGGAAATCATTTATCGTTTTATCCCTGCAGGCCAGTAGCGACCGAAGGATAAGAACAGGATCGTTTCCCAAATGTAGGTTAAATGAAATAATCAAATGTCAATTATAAATGGACAAAATGTAGACATTGAATTATGGGGTACAATCCGTTCTCTGCGGTTATAAAGGAAATTTCCGTTTTCATCTGAGTCCTCTGTGGTTAAAACCAATTCTGCCGGCCAGGCAGGATCCTCCACCCGTGGTGAAGACCGGTACGTCCAAAAAAGAACAAAGGCTAACTTTTTTTTGCAAGCCAGCCTCGGTTCTGTAGTCTGAAGATTGAGAATGTATAAATGTTTATCCTTAATTGAGGTCAAAGTTACGGCGCTGACACGAAAAATACAATACCTGAAGGTATTTTATTTAAGACTTTTTTCAAAAATGAAAATCGCTTGTTTTTACGCGCAATAATCCTGGAAGGAGGGTTATAAAACTTCAGTTTCATCTGGTGCCGGTCTTGGGCCCCTTTTGAGTTTCTGCATAGCTTCTGCAGTCTTTTACCATAGATTTACAATTTTGCAATGGTAAACCTATGGTAAAAGATAGGAAAAAGTATGGAGACAGTCAAGACCGGCCCAAGACCTGGTCTATCCCTGCAGCAGCCCTTGGGTCGCAATAAGGCACAAAAAAAGCGGCCGGGGGAATCTCCGGCCGCTTTAATAAATAAATAAATCCGTTATCTCTGTTTCTGGTAGATCAGTCGACCATTGGTCACTTCTCCGTCCTTCACCAGTCTGTAGATAAGAATACCAGGAACGACATCCGTCGGTGCATATTCGAGACGGTAAATCATGCCAGCCTCGACCGATTTGTCGAACAAGGTCGACAACTTGGCACCCCGCATATCGAAGATTTCGAGTACGGCATGTCCGTCGTTCACGAACTGCATGTCGAAGAATACCCTTTCCGCGAACGGGTTCGGGTAAGCCTTGAGGAGGTTATCAGCGACATCTCCGGCCAATACCTCGACCTCAAGAGATTTAGCCTTGGCATTGCTTTTCACTTCGTGGATCACGATTGAACCACCGCCGAGGGCAGTGGAAGCGTCCGAGTTTTCGGCAGCATTCAGGCCATTGTCATATATAACGCCACCAGTACCGTCTGTGATTTTGATACGGAACTGGTCAGGTCCTGGTCCTCCATTCCAGTGTCCATCAAGCGCAACCAGGGTGAATTTGTATCCACTCTGGCCATTGACGGTACCCGAGCCACGATAAGTGGCTTTTTTGCCGGAAATAACCAGCGAACCAGCCTCATGGAAAGTGCTCTTGAAGTTAATGCCACCGGCATGGAACTGGAATTCGGTATTGCCATCCACCTGGTTGCTTCCCTTCTTGTATTTGGAAACAAATCCAAAGTTTGCTTTACCGACAACTGTCGGATCAGCAGTCAGTGCACCGGCAGGGGACATTATCCATCCACCGCCCGTTACAAATGAACCGCTGTCATCATACACCGGTATGTAAGCGATAGAGGTTGCGCAACCGCTTCCGGCGGTGGCTTTGACCTGATAGACACCGAGTTCTAAATTTCCGGTAGTAGTTGAAGCAATTCCTGAATCATCTGTATCAACAGTAATACTTTCAGAGTAGCCAACACTTGTTATTAAGAATGTAACAGAAACTCCGGATACAGCTGGTGTGACAGATGCAGTCAAAGTAGCTGGTTGACCTGCAGGTACGGGAGTACTTGAGGCAGATGCGTCGATGGAGACACCGAGGATGGTTAATTTGGCTACAACAAATGTAATATCATAGTTTGTTGAATACAGTCCAAAAGGCTCAACTTCATATTCTCCAGCACAGCTATATTTATCTGCTTCAGTTAAGAATGCTAAGTTCCCTTCCAAATTGGAAGAATTATCTCCATATGCAAAACCCTCATAAGTTACCGTAAATATTGGATTCAATTGTCCAACATATTTTGTTGAATTGACAGCTGTTACTGTCAGATCCTTCGGTTTGATCTCAATGGCCACTGAACCGGACT
>DF970689.1:103604-204808 GCA_001270045.2 Bacteroidales bacterium 6E
GGTGAATGTCCAGTTGGCCGCAACCTTTGGCTGATCAAGAACAACCTTCCGGGAATCGATCCTGAATCGGTGTATGGTACCAACACCAATGCCCCGGCATTGGAAACAGGTCCGGCACCCACCACACGTTCATTGGGCTTTAACCTGATATTGGGATTCTGATAATAATTAAAATTGATACATATGAAAAATAACAATAAACTGTGGAAAGCACTGGCTGCGGCGCTCTTTGGCTGGATGTTGCTTCTGACACCGTCATGTACCGACGAATTTGAGGAACTCAACAAAGCGCCCTGGGCCATATCGGAAGACAACGTACCGATTGAATACCTGTTTCAGGCTGCGGTCAGCAACTCCAAAATGGACCCCCATATCAGTGAAAGGATATTTTTGCTTTACTGGGGATCTGCCTCAAGATATATTCGTTACGATGGTCTGGCAAACGGCAACGACAACGACAGCTGGAGTAATGACTATTGGTCGAGGGGTTATTTCTGGGGATGGATCACTTCCCTGCAAAATGTCATCGACATCGGTGCAAAGCGCGAGACCGCAGGGTTGTTGAAACCCTACGAGAAGAACGTCATCCAGATGGCAAGGATATACAAAGTCATGCTCTTCAGCAACTTTGTGGAAACATTTGGTGATGCGCCTTATTTTGAGGCGCTGGACCGCAAGACCGATTATCCCAAAATGGATAGCCAGAAGGATATCTATTACGATTTCTTCAAGGAGCTGACTGAAGCCAGCGCTGCCCTGGATGCTACAGTACCGGGTACGCCGATCGGGAACTCCGACATGATATACAATGGTGATGCCGCCAAGTGGAAAAAACTGGCCAATTCATTACGTCTTCGCTTTGCCCTGCGTCTTTCAGAAGTGGATGCTGCCAAGGCAAAAGCCGAAGCGGAAGCGGCCGCCAATGCTTCGGGCGGATTGCTGACCTCCACAGCCGAAATTGCCTCGATTCCACAAGGAGGAGGCTGGGATGGACTGACAGGTGTGTTTACTCGTAGCTGGACCGGATTGGAGCTGACCATTGACATGGGGAACCTGATGACCGGTTTGGGAGGGGTACCTTTCAAGGATCCCGAAAACCTCTATACCAAACAGAGTGTCAGGAATTATATGGGTATTTATGCACCCTTGATGATTCCCAAAACCAACGAGCCCCGCAGCCAGTTTATACAGGAAGGTGTTCCCGAAACCATCGACCCCAGGGCATCGGTTTTCTTCGCCCTGCCCGGCACGGCCGACCATAACTGGACATCGGCACAGAATTTTCAGTATACTGTGCCTACCGAAACAGGGCAAACCAAACCCATTGCCACCCGGTATTCCTGGCATGCACGTCCACATGGTTCTTATGGAACGGTGGGCACTACTGCACCAACTGGTTTCACCGGCGTAGGCAACCGTCCCGTAATGGTGAAGAAATACCGTCAGGGAGTGGGAGTGCGGCATGAACTTTTTGGTCCGTGGGAAACCTATTTCCTTTTGGCTGAAGCTTCCGTCAGGGGCTGGAGCGTTGGCGGGACCGCAAAGGAATATTACAACCGGGGGATTGAGTAGAGCTTCAAACATCATGGTTTGACAGGAGATTACGCCTCCTACATTGCCTCGACCGATTATAACCTGAATGGTACGTCAGTCAGTTTCGACCATACCACCGAACCTGTTGATTATACCATTGCTGAAGGCCCGAACGCCGGATTCCAGTATAAGTATCCTGCAAATACAGGCTTCGGTGCCACGAAAAATGATCGGCTGACCAAGATCATCACCCAGAAATATATCTCCAACTACCCGTGGAATCCGCTGGAAGCCTGGAATGATCACAGAAGGCTTAACCTGCCGTTCTTTATCAATCCTGCAGAGGAAGTTGACCTGATCAACATCAATCTCAAACCCAATGAGTCGCATCCGGATAATTTCCCGAAACGCGTGGCTTATCCAAGCCGTATCGAAAGGGAAAACCCGACCGCATGGGCCCAGGTTACAAGTTCTGGATTCGAGAACAAGACCTACACCAGGCTCTGGTGGGCAAAATAAATTCCCAATGTTTTCTAAAAGCTGGCCGCTGGCCAGCTTTTTTTGTGTTATTTCATAAAACTTCTTAAAATAATTTAAGAAAGATTTGCATTTTTCATAAAACGTATCGTATCTTCGTGTCACTTTATAATCTAAATCGATGATACTAATAAACGAGAAAAACACTGCCCGGATGTCGGTCAATGAGTTGAAAAAGTACCGGCACAAGAAAAGTATCCTTCGGTTATTATATGATAACGACCCTCTCTCGGCACCTGAACTGAGCAAGCTGATCGGAATCAGCTTACCCACCGTACTTCTTTTGTTAAACGACCTGATCAATACCGACCTGGTCACCACCATGGGTACCGGTGCCTCTACCGGTGGAAGGAAACCTGCACTCTATGGCCTGTCGAATGAATCGCTCTTCGTTATTGCCTGTGACATGGGCCGCTACGAGTCGAAAATCACCATATACAACAGCCACAACCAGCAAGTCACTCCCGTAAAGTATTTCGATACGCACATTGATGATGAAATGGTGGTCGAAAAGATATTTGCCGCAGCCGATGAGCTGATCCGCGATTTCCATATTCCCAGGGAGAAGATTTTCGGTGTGGGTGTCGATATGCCTGGGTTGGTTGATTCACAGGCCGGAACCAACTTTACCATCAAGAATGCCCGGATGCAGAATATCAGGGAACGACTTGAAAAGCAGTTCGGCTATTTTGTCTATATCGACAATGACGCACGCATGCAGGCCTTTGGCGAATACATGTTTGGCAAGGCCAGGGACAAGAACAACGCCATTGTGGTGAACTGGAGCTGGGGGGTCGGTATGGGCATGATCCTGAACGGACAGCTATATGGTGGCGCCACCGGTTTTGCGGGCGAGCTTTCCCATATCCAGATGGCCGAAGAGGGTGATCTTTGTATTTGTGGCAAACGGGGATGCCTCGAAACGGTTGCCTCGGCAAACACCATGCTCAGGCTTGCAAAGCAGGGTATCGAGCAAGGCAGCGTAACACAGCTGGCCATGCAGTTCAAGGACAGTCCTGACGAAATCACGCCTGAACATATCATCGCGGCCGCCAGGGCAGGGGATGAGTTTTCGATTGCCATCCTGACAAAAATCGGTTTGTCGCTCGGGAAGGGATTATCGATCATCATTCAGTTGATGAATCCCGAAATGATCGTGCTGGGCGGTCCTATCGCCAAGGCACAGAAATATGTGCTGACGCCTATCCAACAAGCACTGAACAAATACTGTCTCGATAAAATTGTCGCCAACATCGAGATTGAGACTTCCGATATCGATGAGTACTCCGGATTGCTGGGAAGCGCTGCAATGGTCTACCAACATCTGTTCAGTGACCAGTCGGCACTGTAATAAAATGAAAATTGTAAATACTATATACTTTACAATTCTAATCAATCATTAATTTAAAAATCTATGCGAAAGGTTTTAATTCTTATGACGATGTGTCTGGCACTGGCAGTCAGTGCGATGGCACAGGTAACCGTCACAGGGAAAGTCACTGGTGAGGATGGATTGGGCATTCCGGGAGCTTCGGTTCTGGAGAAGGGCACCACCAACGGCACCGTGACAAACCTGGATGGCGATTACACCATCAGGGTAGCCAATTCAGAAGCTACACTTGTATTTTCATTCATGGGTTACACCACTCAGGAAGTCGCCCTTCAGGGAAGGTCTTCGGTGAATGTAACCCTGCAGTTTTCAACCCTGGCAGTTGATGAGGTTGTGGTAACCGCTCTGGGTATCAAACGTCAGTCAAAGGCACTGGGTTATGCCGTTACTGAAGTTAAAGGAGAAACCCTGGCAGGTGCAGGTACCATCAGCCCGGTTATGGCTCTCCAGGGCCGTGCAGCAGGTGTGGATATCGCACCCAGTGAAGGTAGCGTCTTCTCCGGTTCCAAGATTACCATCCGTGGTAACTCTACCCTGGGCAGCAACAACATGCCTATTTTCGTGGTCGACGGCGTGATCATCGACAACGAAGTATCCGGTGGTAGTGAATGGGGATCCGGTGACTGGGGTAACAACCTGAAAAACCTGAACTCTGATGAGTTTGAATCGGTAACCGTACTGAAAGGTTCGGCAGCTACCGCACTTTACGGATCACGCGCCCTCAATGGTGCCATCGTGATCACCACCAAATCGGGTAAAGCACGCAAAGACCTGGGCGTACGCTTTTCACAGCGCTACAGCGTGAAGGACGTTTATGACGGTCCCGCTTTCCAGAACGTTTACGGTGAAGGTACCATCCCCGGTTATGCAACCTGGGCTCCCGACCGTTACGCTCCTTCGAAGTATTTCCCCCAGAATGCTGCCGGCGAACCTTACCTGTCGCCCACCGTATTGAGCTACGGTCACAAGATGGACGGAACCCGCGTTCGCGACTGGGACGGCCAGTGGATCGATTACAATCCGCAACCCGACAACTTCCTGCAGATTTTCGACCAGGGTATGCAGAGCAACACGAACCTCACACTTGATGGTGGCGGTGACAACTCTACCTTCCTGATCTCCCTTTCGAACCTGACGGAAAAGGGTACCATGCCAGGAAACAAATTCGCACGTAACTCGGTATTCTCGAAAGTTACCCGCGACTTTAACAAGTACATCTCTTCAGAACTTTCGCTCAGCTATGCAAACGCTGTTCCCGAGAACCCTGAAAGGGATATCATGCAGAACTTCATCACCGGTTCATGGGCCCGTAACTATGACGCCAGCCGCTGGAAGAATAACTACAAGGCTGAGCATGGCGGAACTCCCCGTCAGGACAACAATGACCCCGGATATCAGGTTCCAGGTCACGGTCTGTGGTTCGACGTTTATGAAAACAGCCGCCAGAGGATTGAGGAATCTCTCCGTTTGACCGGTAAGATCGACATTAACCTCACCGATTGGTTCAGTATCGTATTGGATGGATACGTAAACAACTACTACACCAAGTACGAAAACAAGATCCTGGGTAGCGGTTACCGCAACGAAGGTGGTAGCTATGAACTCGGTCACTCGAGAAAAGAACAGTACGACGGTAAATTGTGGCTGAACTTCAAGAAAAAACTGGACAACGGTCTCGACGGTTCACTTTCACTTGTAGCCGAACACTGGCAACAGTCAAACAGCTACACCGGTGCTTGGACCAACGGTGGTTTGATCGTTCCCGGCATCTTCGCGCTCAGCAATTCAAGAACCGAACCTGGCCAGAATGCCTATATCGATAGCGAAAAGACCCTTCAGTCGATGATGTTCTTCTCCGACATCAGCTACAAGGACCAGCTTTTCCTTAGTATCACAGGCCGTAACGACTGGTCATCGACCCTGACTTACGCCGATGGTTCAGGTAACAACAGTTATTTCTACCCATCCGTGAGCTTGTCGTGGATTGCAACCGAAACTTTTGACCTTCCCAACTGGATGGACTTCGGTAAACTGAGGTTCTCGCTTGCCCACGTTGGTAACGACTATTCACCATACGCCATCAACCCCGGTTTCAACCGCAAGGGTACCGTTCTCAGCTACAATGGTGACCTGCCACGTTACAGCTTCAAAAATGACCAGATCCCGAATATCAACATTCGTCCTGAAAACAAAAAGTCTGTTGAAATGGGTCTTGATGTCCGCTTCTTCGAAAACCGTTTCGGTGTCGACTTCACCTACTACAAGGAAAATACTTTCAACCAGATCCTTTCCATCCCTGCCCCGTTTGAAAGCGGTGTCAGCTCTCTGCTGATCAACGCCGGTAACATCCAGAACCAGGGTATTGAGCTCATGCTCCATTTTACTCCGGTAAGGACCAGGGATTTCGAATGGAACCTTGATGTAAACTTTGCACGTAACCGCAACAAGATCATCGAACTGTATGAAGGAATTGACGAATACCTGCTCGATGGAGACTGGGGCTACGGTAACACCCGTATCGGTTCGGTAGCCAAGGTAGGTGGTGCTTATGGTGTTCTGATGTCAGACTCTTCACCCGTGAAATACAACAATCCGAATGACCCGAACGATCCACGCAACGGAATGATCCAGCTGACCTGGGATGCCGCCAACCGTGGTGTCAGGGCAGCCCGTGACCAGAAAAAAAGCGTTGTGGGTGACATGAACCCCGACTTTACCGGTTCTGTCAATACCAGCTTCAGCTACAAGAGGTTTAGCATGGATGCACTTTTCGATTTCAAAATCGGTGGTGACATTAGTTCTTACTCAGGTCGTTACGGTACCGCATATGGTCTGTTTGAATCAACCCTTCAGGGCCGTGATCCTGAATTCGGAGGTATCAGCTGGAACAGTGGATTCACCGGTGGCAGCTACACCGACGGTGTAATTGTTGATGGCGTTTTCGCTCCCGGAACCACAGTACAGATGAAGAATTCGGCTGGTGAAACCGTTTCACACAATGTAGGTGGAATGACCTATCAGGAAGCTTATGACAATGGAATGGTTGAACCTACCCACTCGGGTTACTGGACATACTGGAACAACTCATGGGGAACCGGTGTGATCAATGACGCCGTTCTTCAGGAAAACTCTTATGTCGGTTTCCGTCAGTTGACCCTGACTTACAACATCCCGAGTTCACTGACCCAGAAGGTCGGAATTTCAGCCGCCAACATTGGCGTGTATGGCCGCGATTTAGGCTTCCTCTATAAGACCCTGAAAGACAACCTGCATCCTTTCAGCGTACGAAGCAACCGCTCCGGCGCCGCTCACGAATGGCAGCAGATTCCTTATGTCAGGACATTCGGTGCCACTCTTAACCTTTCATTGTAATGTGTAAGCCTGAAAATTTATTGGATATGAATAAAAGAATATATAAAGTTTTAGGGTCAATTGTGCTGTTGGCAATGCTGATGGTGAATTGTACCGATAAGTTCGCGGAGCTCAACAAAGATCCCCGTGAAGTCAACGATCCTGATCTTTCTCATGTGCTGACCAACGCCCTGTACAACTCTGCCGGTGACGAATACCTGCAGTGGTTCTACAATAACAGTGTTTACTTCTGGCGTTTTGCGCAGATCACTGCAGCCAGGGGTGGTAATGCAACCGATTTCAACGATACAGGCGCCCTTGGTGGAATTCCGCTTCACAGGGTAATGATCGACATGAAGGAAATCCGTTATCGGATTGACAACATGCCTGAGGCTGACAGAAAGAACTACCAGGCTTTCAAGGCTATTACTTACATTCCCCAGGTTCAGCTTGGCCTCAGGGCTACCGACTGGCAGGGTTCACTCGTATATTCCGAAGCGGTTGAAGCACGTTATAGTGGCAACCTGACCCCGAAATACGATACCCAGGAAGAACTGCTCACATTGTGGCTGGCAGAATTGAAAGATGCAATCACTGTTCTTTTGGCTGCCGACAATACCCAGGTAAGACCGGGTAACCAGGATTTCATTTACAGAAGTAACTGGGTCAATTGGGCACGTTATGCCAACAGTCTCCGTCTCAGGATCGCTGCCAGGTATGAACTGACCAACCCAACCCTGATGAAACAGCTTCTGCAGGAAATCGTTTCGCTGAAAGATGCCAATGGTGACATCCTGCTGATCACCGATCCGGTGAACAATGCAGTATGGGCTCCCGGTACAAGCGAAGAAGGACCTGGCGGTACCAACTCACTCTGGATCGAAAACTATGGTCCTTCCAAAAACTTCAGTGCTTTTGCACGCAAAAACCAGGATCCAAGGCTCCGGATCTTCTTCAGGATGAACGACCTGAGCGAAGCCAACCTGAACCTGATCTCTGCCGCTGGCCAAACGCTTCCGAAGTGGGTGAAATTCCCCGTTGTTGAGCCTTGGGACCGTCTTGTTGGTTCTCCCGTGGCTCCCGACAGCTCTGGAGTAACCGATTATTACGGTGCCGCCCTGCGTGATGCCGAAAACCGTACCTATGCCCGTCTGCCTTACGTTGATTATAACCTGATCAAACCCAAACAGAACGGTCGTAACGGTGAATACCGCAATATCCTGATGGGTGCCGCCGAAGTATGCCTCTATCTGGCTGAATTCGTTGAAAAAGGCCATGTTTCAGGAATCGGAACCGCTGAAAGCTGGTATAAAAAAGGTGTTGAGTTTTCACTCAAGCAATATGACAACCGTGCCATGCTGGCCCAGGTCGTCGACTATGCAAACCGCGGTCTGAAAGCTGGTGAAGTGGAAGCATACCTGGCTCAGGAAGATGTGAAATACATCGCAGGTGATCCCAAGAACAAGGAGAAAATCATCCTCCAGCAGATCATCAACCTGTTTGATAATCCTTACGAAGGTATTGCCGTTGCACGTCGTACCGGCTATCCGAAAAAAGGCAGCTCCATCTGGGCATGGGAACCTTACTACTCGGCAGGTGCTGAGTTGAAACTCCCGCGTCGTTTCCCATGGAACCAGCCTTCGATCGAAACCAACAAGGCTAACTTCGAACAGGCACTGAGCGCCCAGGGCTTTACCGTCAATGCATTTGAAGGTGAGGTTTTGAATTCGCAAAGGGTATGGTGGGACAAAAATGCCCCCGACTACGGTAGTGGACAATAATATCCATCACTCATAATCAAAAATGGCGGCCCGGTGCCGCCATTTTTTTTTAAATTCACCCGAGATATTTTAACAACACAAATTATCAAACCGATATGAGATTGAGAAATGTTTTCATAGCGATCATGTTAACCCTGATCGCGTTTTCTTCAAGCGGACAACTTGAGCATGAAGTCACCGGATATGTATGGCCCACAGATCCCCTGGTCCTTGAAAAACTGGAGGAGTGGCAAGACCTGAAATTCGGTCTGCTCATGCATTGGGGAGCATACAGCCAGTGGGGCATTGTTGAATCATGGTCAATTTGTCCCGAGGATTATGGCTGGTGCGAAAGAAAAAAGGGCAGTAACCCACAGGACTACAACACCTATAAGAAAGAGTACGAGAACCTGAAGCTCACCTTTAATCCGATCGGGTTTGAGCCGGAAAGATGGGCTGAGGCGGCACAAAAGGCTGGAATGAAATATGTAGTCTTTACAACCAAACACCACGACGGTTTCTCGATGTTCGACTCAAAATACACCGATTACAAGGTGACCGATCCGGCATGTCCCTTCCATACCAACCCTAAATCCAATATCACCAAAGAGATTTTCGATGCTTTCCGTGCCAAGGGATTATGGGCTGGTGCCTATTTTTCAAAGCCCGACTGGCATTCGCCCCACTATTGGGATCCCTATTTTCCGCCACTCGACAGAAATGTGAACTACGATCCGGAACTCTATCCCGAAAAGTGGGAGAAATTTGTGGAGTTTACCCATAACCAGATCATGGAATTAATGACTGATTACGGGAAGGTTGACATACTGTGGCTCGATGGCGGATGGGTCAGCAAAAAGTCTACTGAACAGGTCAAGGCCAGCTATGCCAACCGTACCGAGGGTGCCGAATCTGGTTTTTTGAAAAACCGCACTGTCAACCAGGATATCAGGATGGATGAACTGGCGGCCAAAGCACGTGAAAAACAACCCGGATTGATCGTGGTCGACCGTGCCGTTGAAGGTCCTAACCAGAACTACCTTACTCCCGAAAATACCGTTCCCAAAGAGATGCTGCCCTATCCGTGGGAGTCGTGCATCATTGCCGGAGGTGGCTGGTCGTGGGTGCCCAATCCCAATTTCATGTCGCCTCGCAGGGCTATCCATATGCTGGTCGATATCGTTGCAAAGGGAGGTAACCTGCTTTACAATATTGCTCCCGGTCCCGACGGCAAATGGCCCGAAGGTGCTTATACCTTGTTAAATGCCATGGGCGAATGGATAGACGTGAATGGGGAAGCCATATATGGAACCAGGGCCATCGCTCCGTATAAATCGGGCAACATTTGCTTCACCACAAAAAAGGATAGTGAAACGGTATATGCCATTTATCTGCCTGAAGCCAGCCAGGAAAAGCTGCCTTCTACCGTTGAGGTAAAGGGCATAAAAGCAGCTAAAGGCGCCAAAATCTCCCTGTTAGGAGCCTCAGGATCCCTTAAATGGGAACCGGTAGAGGATGGCTTGAAGATCCATGTTCCTGCAAAACTGCAACAAAACCTTCCCTGCAAGGAAGCATGGGCATTCAGGATTTCTGATACGGAGTAGATCCGTCAGGAAATATCATACATACTCCGGGATCCTTCGCGTTATTTTCTGGACAAAGATCCGGAAAGGTCTCCAAAGCGAAGGGTTCCGGAGTATTTTATTCCACAGGAACCTCCTTGGTCGTTCTCGATGTCAATCTTCGGATCTTGATGTTCAGGACTGCAAAGGCAATCGACATCAGCGGACTGATCAGGTTGAAAAAGCAATAGGGCAGGTAATCCCACGTGGCAACGCCCAAAACCCTCGACTGCGTGGCTCCACATGTGTTCCAGGGCACCAGTACTGATGTCATGGTACCGGCATCCTCAAGCGTACGACTCAGGACTTCAGGTTTCAGTCCCTGCTCTTCATAAGCCTTTCGGTACATTCGTCCGGGCACCACAATTGAAATATACTGGTCGGATGCCGTGGCATTGAAAAATACGCAGGTTCCCACGGTAGAGGCCACAAGTGATCCCGGCTTGGTCGCCACACGGATGATTGGCTGTGTGATGCGCCTCAGGAACCCAGCTGCTTCCATGGTGCCTCCAAATACCATGGCAGCAAGGATCAGCCAGATGGTATCGAGCATGCCCCGCATACCCGAAGTGGAAAGAAGTTCATTCACGCTGCTGTCGGCCGTGACCAGCGACACCGAGCCAAACATCGCCTGCATGGAGGCCATATAACCTGCTTTCAGGTAATCGTCACTGACACCTGAAACCTCACGGATGATATGGGGCTGGAATATCAGGGCAAAAAGTACTCCAAGCAATGTTCCCGCAATCAGGGCAGGCAACGGGGGAACTTTAAGGATGATGATGGTCAATAGCAAACCCGGAACCAAGAATAGCAACGGAGAGGTATTGAAGGTTCCCTCGATGGCTGTCTTGACATTCTGCACATCCACCACTGCCTCGCTGAAATCGAAACTGAAACCCATCGCCAGAAAAATGATGAAGGTAAGGATCAGGGATGGGGTAGTGGTGTATACCATGTAACGGATGTGGGTGAAAATATCGGTTCCGGCCATGGCTGGTGCAAGGTTGGTGGTATCGCTGAGCGGCGACATCTTATCCCCAAAATAAGCACCGCTAATGATGGCGCCTGCCACGATAGCCTCATTGATGCCAATGGCAGTGCCAATTCCCAGCAACGCTACACCAATGGTCGCCACGGTCGACCACGAGCTGCCGGTGGCCACGCTGACAATGGAACTGACCGCCACTGCGGTAAAGAGAAACATTTTCGGGGAAATGATGTCGAGCCCGTAATAAATCATCGCGGGAACTACTCCGCTGATCATCCAGGCACCTGCCAGTGATCCGATCATCAGAAGGATAAGCATCGATGGCATGGCCGACTTGATGGTATCCACCACCTTTCGTTCAATGTCGGCCCACCGCAGTCCCGTTCGTAACGCAAGAAGTCCGGCAACCGTGGAGGTAAGCATCAGGGCCATCTGGTTACTTCCGGCCAGCGTGTCGTCAAACAGGAAAACATTGGCGGTAAGCAATCCTATCAAAATAATCAGGGGGATAAGCGCTTCGATGAGCCTGGCTTCTCTTTTCATTGAACTGGTTTGGTTATCAGGTAGATCCGTTTCATATTTCGGCTGTTTTCAAAGAGCCGTACATACGGAAATATACCCTCGTGATGGATTATGAATCTAAGTAATGGTGTAAAATTGAATTTTCCCATAATTTTGACCAAATGATTTCAATCCGAATAGGATGAAATCAGTCCATGAAAATAATTATTCAACGATAATTCCGTTGCTATATAGATTAAAATATGAACATGAGAAGCCATTTTTATTTCATTATACTTTCATTTTTATTCCTGTTCACGTCAATTACGGTCCAGTCCCAGAATGAGCCGGGCGGATTGTATGTATCGGGACGGATCACCACCGAGCAGGGAAACGTTGGGGGAAGCGTCATCAAGATGTTCAGGAACGGTCAGCCCATGATCGATTACCAGGTAGATAATACGGGTCGGTTCAACCTGCGTTTTGAGTTTAATAACGAATACATCCTGATTTTCCAAAGACCGGAGAATTTTCCCCAGAAGTACGTGATATCCACGATCGTACCCAATGCCGTGTTGCAACGCGACCGCATATTCCCTCCCTATCCGCTTGATGTCAACCTGTTTACCGAAATCCCTGGCATCAACCGAAGCTTTGCTGACAATACCGTACTGCGGATCTATTATTCTGCCGAGGTCGATAACTTCATTCCTGAAGTCTATTATAACAATCCCCAGATTAAACGCCTTATTGAGGTGGCCGTATTGCAGTCACAATCGGTAAGCCGTGAGGCAGAATTACTGAAGCGCCTGTCAAATGCTGAGCTGGCAGCCCTCAGACGGGAGTACGACGAGATCCTGAGACAGGCAGGAGCCGATTTCGACAAAGGTGAATACCTGGCAGCCCTCGACGAATACAAGGCGGCCAGCAGAATCTTCCCCTCAGAACAATATCCCAGGGACAGGATTGCCGAGATCAATGACCTGATTGCGGTGTTGGGGTTGCAGGATGAACTCAACCGTCAGCAGACAGAAAAATACAACCAGTTCATCCAGACAGCTGATCAACAATTCACGGCACGCCAGTATCCCCAGTCAAAAGAAAACTACCAGCAGGCATTGATCATCAGGACTGCCGATGAATATGCCACCAAACGCATTGCTGAAATTGAAGCCATTGAAGCGCAGATGCAGGCACATAACCGATACAACGATGTGATAGCACTGGCCGACAAGGCATTAGACGAGAAACTGTGGGATGAGTCGAAGAAGAGATACCAGGAAGCCCTGCAAATCCGCCCGGGAGAATCTTATCCAACCGCCCAGATTGCCAGAATCGATCAGGAACTGCTGCAACTGGCCCAACTGGCCGAAAAGCAATCGACATTCGAATCGGCAGTCCTGAATGGTGACGCTTCCTATGCCCGGCAGTTCTATCCAAAGGCACTGGAATATTACCGGACAGCCCTTTCCATCAAGCCTGATGATGCGGCTGTGATGGCCAAGATTGCCAAAGTGGAAAAAGAGCAAAAGGAAATCAATGACCGGCTATATTACGACGAGACCATCAAGGCCGCCGACAAGGCCTATAAGGACCAGGATTACGAAAATGCCCGCACATTGTATGCTTCGGCACTGACAGCCCGTCCCGACCAGACCTATCCCCAAAACCAGATCAATGCCATCGACAAAATCATGGGTGACACCCAGCGCTATGCCGACCTGATCGCCCGGGCAGATGCCAGTCTGGCTGCCCAGGACTATACCTCGTCACGGGAAGATTACAAGGCAGCCCTGGAGATGAAACCACGGGAAAAATATCCGGCCGACAAGATCCGGGAAATTGACGGTGTGCTGGCCGGACTTGCCAGGGAGGACCAGCAATATAGGCAATTGCTAGCCGGAGCAGACAGGTTCTACAATGCCAGACAATACCCGCAGGCAAAAGGAGAATACCAAAAAGCCCTCGGAATTCGTCCGGATGATCCCTATCCGACCGAAATGCTCCAAAAGATCTCCGATTGGGAAGCCGAGCAGGTCAGGTTGGCTGAAGCACAGCGACAGGAAGAGGAGAACAGGTTGATGGCCGAGCAGCAGGAGAAAGACCGGCAATACCAGGCATTGGTCGATGAAGCCGACCAGCTGGCCGCAGCAAATGAATTGGTCACTGCGGTATCGAAGTTCAGGGATGCCCTTCAGGTAAAACCCCAGGAGCAATACCCAATTCGCAGGATTGAGGAAATCAGGGGAATTATTGCACGACAAACAGAAGCACAGAAAAATTATGAAACCGCCATAGCTGCTGCTGACGAGGCCTTCCGGAGAGAAAGATATCCTGAGGCACGCACTGCCTACCAGCAAGCATTGGCCGTCAAGCCGTCGGAAGGCTATCCGACTGACCAGATCGCCCGCATCGACTCTATAGAGGCAGAACAGGCACGTATACTTGCCGAGAAGCAAGCTGCTGAGGAGGCTGCCCGACTGGCAGCGTTGGCTGAGCAAGCCCGACTGGAGGCCGAACGGCAAGCGGCAGAGGAGGCAGCACGTGTCGAGCAAGCCCGCTTGCTGGCCGAGAAACAAGCTGCCGAGGAAGCTGTTCGTTTAGAACAAGCCCGCTTGCAGGCCGAAAGGCAGGCTGCGGAAGAGGCTGCCCTACTGGCGGCATTGGCTGAAAAGGACCGCCAGTATAATGAAGCAATCGCTGCGGCGGATGACCAGTTTAACAGGCAACAATATCCTGTTGCCATCGCTGAATACCGCAAGGCATCTCAGGTGAAGCCCGACGAGAATTATCCAAAGGATAGAATCACTGAAGCCGAACGCCTGCAATCAGCGCTGGTCGCTGCACAGAGGGCATACGACACTGCCATTGCGAATGCCGACCGTGCCTTCCAGAGACAACAATATCCCGAAGCCCGCACTGGCTACCAGCAGGCACTGGCAGTTAAGCCATCCGAAAGTTACCCGACCGACCAGATCGCCCGCATCGACTCGATAGAGGCAGAGCAGGCACGTTTACTGGCCGAGAAACAAGCTGCCGAGGAAGCTGCCCGTTTAGAACAAGCCCGCTTGCTGGCCGAAAGGCAGGCTGCGGAAGAGGCTGCCCGACTGGCGGCATTGGCTGAAAAGGACCGCCAGTATAATGAAGCCATCACTGCGGCGGATGACCAGTTTAACAAGCAACAATATCCTTCTGCCATCGCTGAATACCGCAAGGCATCCCAGGTGAAGCCCGACGAGAATTATCCAAAGGAGAGAATCACTGAAGCCGAACGCCTGCAAACAGCGCTGGTCGCTGCACAGAGGGCATACGACACTGCCATTGCGAATGCCGACCGTGCCTTCCAGAGACAACAATATCCCGAAGCCCGTACAGGCTATCAGCAGGCTATAGAGGCCAAGCCCTCCGAAAGTTATCCGACCGACCAGATCGCCCGCATCGACTCGATAGAAGCTGAACAGGCCCGCCAGCTTGCAGAAAAACAAGCAGCCGAGGAGGCCGCAAGACAAGAGCAGGCCCGATTGCTTGCTGAGCAACAGGCGGCAGAGGAAGCAGCACGATTGGCAGCATTGGCCGAACAAGACAGGCAATACGCGACAGCCATAGCGGCAGCTGATGCCCAGTTTAACCAGCAACAATATCCTGCCGCCATCGCCGAATACCGTAAAGCTTCGCAGGTGAAACCCGATGAGAACTATCCAAAGGAGAGAATCGCTGAAGCTGAACGCCTGCAAACCGCATTGGTCGCTGCCCAGAGGGCATACGATACGGCCATCGCGGCTGCCGACCGTGCCTTCCAGCGACAAGCCTATCCTGAGGCACGGACCGGTTACCAGCAGGCCAAGGAGGCCAAGCCATCGGAAAGCTATCCGACCGACCAGATCGCCCGCATCGACTCGATAGAGGCTGAACAGGCACGTCAGCTGGCCGAGAAACAGGCAGCCGAGGAGGCTGCAAGAAAAGAGCAGGCCCGATTGCTGGCTGAGCAACAGGCGGCAGAGGAAGCAGCACGATTGGCAGCATTGGCCGAACAAGACAGGCAATACGCGACAGCCATAGCGGCAGGTGATACCCAGTTTAACCAGCAACAATATCCTGCCGCCATCGCTGAATACCGTAAAGCTTCGCAGGTAAAGCCCGATGAGACCTATCCAAAGGAGAGAATCGCTGAAGCTGAACGCCTGCAAACCGCATTGGTCGCTGCCCAGAGGGCATACGATACGGCCATCGCGGCTGCCGACCGTGCCTTCCAGCGACAAGCCTATCCTGAGGCACGGACCGGTTACCAGCAGGCCAAGGAGGCCAAGCCATCGGAAAGCTATCCGACCGACCAGATCGCCCACATCGACTCGATAGAGGCTGAACAGGCACGTCAGCTGGCCGAGAAACAAGCGGCTGAAGAGGCAGCCCGACTGGCAGCCATCGCAGAAAAGGACCGGCAATACACAGAAGCGATCAATGCAGCGGACGCCTTTTATAACCAACAGGATTTCACCAAAGCCATCACTGAATATCGCAAGGCTTCGCAGGTGAAACCCGATGAGACCTATCCGAAGGAAAGGATTACACAAAGTGAACAGAGTCTGGCTCAATTGGCTGAACAGGAAGGCAGGAACCGCGACTATCTGAGATATCTCGGCATCGCCGACAGGGCATTTGGTGACCAGAACTATAGTTCGGCAACCACCAATTACCAGCAGGCATTGAACCTGAAACCGGAAGAAACCTATCCCCAACAGAAACTGGCAGAAATCACCCAGATTCTGGCACAGAGGGAGATCGATGAAAAATACCGTCAGCTGCTGGCAGCCGCAGACGGTTTCTTCAGGTCTTCCGCTTGGGAGCAGGCACGTAACGGTTATGGGCAGGCTCTGGAAGTGAAGCCCGATGAAGCCTATCCGAAAAGCCAGATCGCAAAGATTGATGAAAACCTGCAACGACTGGCACAACTTGCCCAACAACAGGCCGCACAACAAGCTGCACCTCCGGCTAACGTGGCAGCACAACCCTCAACCACGGCCTCTGCAGATCCCGGTCGCAGCGTATCTGACGAGCTGGAAGCATTATACCAGAGTTACATTGCCGTGGCAGACGAAACGTTTACCGCACAGCAATATAACGTATCGAGGGCATGGTACTACAAGGCACTCGACGTGAAACCAGCCGAAACCTATCCTATTGGCCGTATAGCCGAGATCAACCGTCTGCTGTCACAAATGGTAATGTCGGAACGCGATCGCGAGTTCCAGCAATACATCAACCAGGGTGATGATGCCTTTAACAACGACCAGCTGGCTGTGGCCCGTGGCTGGTATAACCGTGCACTGACCATCCGTGCCAACGATGCCCATGCCGTTTCACAAATCAGGGAAATCCAGCAAACCATCGACTCGCGCCTTCAGGGAGGCGCCGATAAGGTGTATAAGGATTATATGGCCGAGGGCGATAAGGCCTTTGAGCAGAAAAACTACAGTGTTGCCCGTGTATGGTACCGTAGGGCCCACCAGTTGAAACCTGCAGAAAGCCTTCCGGGCGAAAAGCTGGAAGAGATCAGTAAATTACTGAATTAAAATAAACAAGAAAGCCGGCGAATAACCGGCTTTCTTGTTTATCGGATATTTTGATGGGATATTTTTGTTGATGTATCTAAAAAAGATTAAATTATAAACGAATAAATGTTTATAATCTAATCAAAGATGTATCTGAATTGCCACAGTTATTTCAGTTTGCGGTACGGGACACTTTCCCTGGAGCGGCTGGTTGAGGAAGCGGCAGCCAAGGGGATCAGGGCCCTCGCACTTACCGATATCAACAATTCCACCGGGGTTCTTGACTTTGTGCTGGAATGCAGGAGAAACCAGATCAAGCCCCTGGCAGGCATTGAATTCCGGAACGACCAGATGCTGATGTATGTGGGGATTGCCCGTAACAATGAGGGTTTTTTGGAGCTCAACGACTTCCTCAGCCAGTATCTCATCGCAAAAAAGCCGTTCCCGGGCATGCCACCTTTCCTGCCCAACGCCTGGTTTATATTCCCGTTTGGAAGCAGAAAGCTGGAGCAGCTGAGCGAGAACGAATTCCTGGGTGTCAGGCAGTCGGACCTGAACCGCCTCCGCTATCTTCATTCCCGGTCGGATTACCGAAAGATGGTGGCATGGCAGGCTGTCACCTTTGCCGGCACCGACGACTACTCGCTGCACCGCCATTTGCGGGCCATCGACAACAACATCCTGCTGAGCAAGCTGACCACTTCGATGCTGGCCTCGGGCGAGGAGACCTTTCTCCCTGAACCCCAATTCATGGAACAGTTTGCCGATTTCCCGGAGTTGCTGCAAAATGTTCGGCGCATCATTGATGAGAGCAACATCGATTTCGATTTTAAGTCGGTCAAGAACAAGCAGACCTTCACCGGAAGCCGAAACGATGACCGGTCGTTGCTCGAAAAGCTGGCACTCGACGGCTGGAAATATCGTTACGGGAATGATCCGGAGGCCCTGAATCGTGTCCGACATGAGCTGGAGATCATTGACAAGCTGGGTTTCTCTTCCTACTTTCTGATCACCTGGGACATCATCCGCTATTCGATGAGCCGTGGTTTTTACCATGTGGGGCGGGGGAGCGGCGCCAACAGTCTGGTTGCTTACTGCCTGAAAATCACAGATGTTGATCCCATTGAGCTTAATCTTTACTTTGAGCGTTTTATCAATCCCAAACGGTCGTCACCGCCCGATTTTGATATCGATTTTTCGTGGCGTGACCGTGACGAGGTGCAGGATTATATCTTCAAGCGGTACGGGCCCAAACATACCGCCTTGCTGGGGACCATCACCACCTTCCAGGGCCGGTCGATCCTCCGCGAGTTGGGGAAGGTGTACGGCCTGCCCCGGAACGAGATCGACGTGCTGGTGAACGAACCCGAAAGCCACCTGTATGAGAACGAACTTACCCGCCGTATCCACCGGATCGGCACCTTGATGGACAATTTTCCCAATAACCGGAGCATCCATGCCGGGGGGATCCTGATCTCGGAAAAGCCCATCAATTACTATACGGCCCTCGACATGCCGCCCAAGGGATTCCAGACCACCCAATGGGACATGTACGTGGCCGAATCAATCGGGTTCGAGAAGATCGATATCCTCAGCCAGCGGGGAATCGGCCACATCCAAGAGAGCGTGCAGATCATCGAGAAGAACCGTGGGCAAAAGATTGACGTTCATCGGGTACAGGACTTCAAGACCGATCCGCAGGTGCGAAAACAGCTGAAATCAGGTGAAACCATCGGCTGTTTTTATATCGAGAGCCCGGCAATGCGTGGACTGCTGATGAAGCTGCGCTGCGACAACTACCTGACACTGGTGGCCGCCAGTTCCATCATCCGGCCGGGGGTGTCGAAGAGCGGCATGATGCGGGAATATATCCAGCGGTTTCACCATCCCGAAAGCATCAACTACCTCCACCCGGTGATGAAGGAACAGCTGGAGGAGACGTATGGCGTCATGGTTTACCAGGAAGATGTGCTGAAGGTGTGCCACCATTTTGCAGGACTCGACCTGGCCGATGCCGACGTGCTGAGACGTGCCATGAGCGGCAAATACCGGTCGAAAGCCGAGTTTCAGAGGATTGTCGACAAATTCTTCAGCAATTGTGAAGAACGGGGATATCCTGAATCACTCGCCAAAGAGGTGTGGCGACAGATCGAGAGCTTTGCCGGCTACTCGTTTTCAAAGGCCCATTCGGCATCCTATGCGGTTGAAAGTTATCAGAGCCTTTATCTGAAAGCCCACTATCCGCTCGAGTTTATGGTGGCCGTGATGAATAATTTCGGGGGATTCTACCGTACCTGGGTATACATGAATGAAGCCCGGCGATGTGGGGCTCAGATTGAGTTGCCCTGCGTGAACCACAGCGAAATGCTCAATACCATTGAGGGAACCGTCGTCTACCTGGGATTTGTCTTGCTGTCGGGCCTCGAAGAGAAAATGGCAAATGCCATTGTGGAGGAGCGGCACAGGTTTGGGCCCTACCGGTCGCTCGACGACTTTGTGGGCCGGGTACCGGTGAAGAAGGAGCAGATCATCCTTCTGATCCGCATCGGGGCGTTGCGCTTCACGGGGAAATCGAAGGCCCGACTGTTATGGGAGGTGCATATGCTGCTTACCCAGAAGCGTACGTTGCAGATACAGCAGCAGCTCTTTACCACACAGCGGAAACCTTTTACCCTGCCACAGTTTGAGGAAAACCCACTGGAAGCGGCCTACGACGAGATCGAACTTCTGGGTTTCCCGGTCACACAAACCTATTACAACTTGCTCCAGTCCCGCTGGCGGGGGCCGGTGAATGCCGCCAGCCTAAGCCAGATGACGGGACAAACCATCAAGTTGCTGGGACTGCTGGTAACCATTAAGTATGTGCGAACTTCCAAAGGGGAAACCATGCATTTCGGATGCTTTCTGGATGAGCATGGCGAATTTTTTGATACGGTACACTTTCCCGACTCCCTTCGCGATTATCCCTTTCGCGGAAATGGGGTGTACCTGTTGCTGGGGAAGGTGGTATCGGAGTTTGGCCATCCTTCGGTCGAAATCGTCAAGATGGCAAAGATGCCCATTCTTGCAGATCCCAGGGGGAAATAAAAAGCGCAGAGTCGGCTTGGGCCAGCTCTGCGCTAAAGAGGCTTCAGACAGCAAAGCCGTCTGAAGTTTTATTTGTGATTAGTAGCCCGGATTCTGTACCAGGTTCGGATTCGCATTCAATGCGGTTTGCGGAATCGGGAAAATCAGGTTTTTGGCGGCTGTGGCACCTTTCCATCCTCCGGGGATGGGATCGAGGAATTTGCCAAAGCGGATCATATCCTGACGGGCTGTGATTTCCCATGCCAGTTCAAAACGTCTTTCCTGGTAGATGTCATCCAGTGTGACGCTGGTTTTCAGCTTAGAAGGATCGTCAAACGCTCTTTTGCGCAGTTCGTTAACCAGGCGGGTAGCTTCAGCATTGTTTTGTCCAAGACGAACCAGTGCTTCTGCTTTCATCAGGTAAACATCCGCCAGCCTGAAGATACCAAAGTCGTTTTCCATATCACCATTCTGGCCACTTTCATATTCCCATTTGAAACAGCGGGCACCGTCTTCCTGTTCGGTCTGTCCCCAGCCATCGGCATCCATGTTATATTTATAGGTAATGTCAACCGTGTGGATCAATTGGCGGCCATGGGCAGTAACCAATACGTTGCCATCGAGTCCGTACATCGGGCCAATCAGGAACGACCATCCGATTCTTTTGTCGGCAGGATCGTAAGCCTTTACGTAGTCAGGCATGGCACTGACGCCGTTCCAGGTACCGATCTTGAGGTTTAACGGAATGGGATCCAGATAGTGCAGGGTTCTTTGGGCAAGGTGGTTACCGCCATCACTGGTGCTAAACACAATGGGGAAAATGATCTCCTTGGAGTTCTGGTTTTGCACCGTGAAGCTGGCCTTAAAGTTAGGCTCGAGCACATAGGCCAGATTCATTACCACATCACAGGCATTGGCTGCTTCCTGCCATTTGGCACCTCCATCCGGATTCCAGACAAGGGCATTCAAATACATTTTGGCAAGCATGGTATAAACAACACCCTTGGTTATTTTTCCATAGCTGGCAGCAGTTACATCTTCACGTACCACATCCTTGATGGCATTCAGTTCGCTAAGGACAAATGCATATACTTCCTTTCTGCTCTTGGTGGCAGGAAGGTTGGTGTCTTTAAAATCGGTTACAATCGGCACGTTTCCATAGTAGTCGAGAAGCATATAATACCAATAGGCCCTAACACCGCGGATTTCTGCGAGAATCTGTTCCTTGTCTGTAATTGCCGGATTTTCCTCGATCATCGAGTAAATCTTGTTGCAATTCGAAATGGCCTCAGTGGCTGCATTGTAAGATCCCCTTACCAAACTGGTATTGGGAGTCCAGGTATGAAGACGCAGTTCCTTGAACTGTCCGCCGTCCCACCAGTCACCACCCTTACGGGTAGGAGTGATGGCCATATCGGCTGAACATTCACTGAGCAGAAAATAGTTGCCCGGGAATACGTTCTTTAAGGTTCGGTAAATGGGAGCAATCAGTGAATTGATTTCGGCGGTCGTTTTGCCAAATTCATCCACGGGAAGCTTGTCATAAACCTCTTCGTCCAGATTGGTACAACCCTGGTAGGCAAATGAGAGAGCCAGGACGAAGATCAGGGAAAATATTTTTGTTTTTTTCATACAGATATATCAATATAAAATTAAACTTCAATATAAATCAATGTGTTTCTCTGTTGATCCTTTGACACTGCAATGCTCTTAAACGCCTGAACATTTTTCGTTACGATAATTATCCGGTTGAGTTTCATAATGCAGTGCATGGACAGTTTAGAAACTGATATTTACACCCACGGAAATGATACGTGATTTTGGATAGTAATCACGTCCTTCAATACCAGGATCGAGTCCTGACATTTCGATTTCAGGATCAAGACCGGTATAGTTAGTGATTGTAAACAGGTTCTGACCTGTAACATATACCCGTAATTTCTGGATTTCCTTAATTCCTGAAACATCGAATGTGTAGCCAAGGCTGGCGTTGTCGAGACGCAGGAAAGATCCCTTCTCAATATAGTAGCTGCTATATTTTGGGTTGTCGGTCAATCCGCTGGTCAGTGCTTCTTTAAGAACGTTTGCTCCTGGCAACCACTGCGTTGTGGCATATGACATTTTTGAAAAGTTCAGCAGGTCGTTTCCATAAACACCACGGAAAAAGAAATTCAATTCCCAGTTTTTCCATGTAACGATGTTGGCCAGACCATAAGTCAGTTTAGGTTGGGCCGAACCAATGTAGGTGCGGTCATCGTTTGTAAGACCGGCTTTCCCGTCGATCATGTCATCCATGATGTACTTTCCGTTTTCATCCAGGCCGTTGCAAAGCCATCCATAGAATGTACCCACTTCGCGACCTTCTTCCACGATGTGTGTGGTATTGTCGGAACCACCGCGGATCCATGCCGATCCGGTTTTGATTGAACTGGTCGAGAATTCTTCGCTTGACAATTTGGTGATCTTGTTCTTGTTGTGGGCCAGATTGAGAGAGGCTGTCCAGCGGAGATCATTCGTACGGATGATATCACCCGACAACAACAATTCAATACCTTTGTTGGACATAGACCCTACGTTGGCAAGCATGCTTGGATAGAGATAAGGAGGTACCGGAACTGCATAGGTATAAAGAAGGTCATTGGTGGTTTTGTCGTAATATTCGATGGTACCGCTGACCCGGCTGTTCAGGAAGCTGAAATCAATACCTGCGTTGAACATGGCGGTTTCCTCCCATTTCAGGTCGGGGTTGGCATTCTGGCTAATCTGGTAAGCCCTGTACCATTTGCCGTTATCATAGTATTGTCCTGATGCGCCATAAAGCTGGAGGGAACGATAAGGATCGATACCATCCTGGTTACCGGAAACACCATAACCCACCCTGAGTTTCAGGTCATCCAGATAATCTGCACCTTTAAGGAAAGATTCTTCATTGACACGCCATGCAGCGCTGATTGACGGGAAGGTTGCCCATTTATGGTTGGCCCCGAATTTGGAAGATCCATCCTGGCGAACAGACACGGTAAGAATGTATTTTTCGAGATAGCTGTAATTCACCCTGCCAAAGAACGAAATCAGCTTGTTCATGTTTGCACCTGACCAAACGTCGCCCGAACGGAGGTTTTCACCAGCGGCCATGTTATTATACCCAAAGAAATTGGTCACGAACTGGCGGTTCTGGGCACCTGAATTTTGATAATAGTTATCTTCATAGGAGTAGCCAGCCAGCACATTCAATGTATGGCTATCCATTTCCTTGCGATAGTTCAGCGTGGTTTCGAGAAGATTCTTGTCGGATGTCCAGTTGGTGCGCTGAGCAAAACCCTGATCGTTTCGGCCTCTTTCTGTCTGAGAATCAAGGTATTGTCCATAGTCGTTCATCGATCTTTGCTTCAGAAGGTTAATTCCGGCGGTAAAGCCTTCGAACAGTGTCAGGTCTGCTTTGATGTTTCCATAGAAGATGCTGTTCTTATTCTTGAATTTATTGTACTGGATATTGCGAACCGGGTTACCCTGGTCATATTCAAGAGAGTCGAACCAAGAGCCGTCATCATTTTTCACCGGATAAACAGGAATCATGTTGTAAGCAAGCACAAAGTTTCTGGTATCGGTGGGAGAGTAGTCGCGCATCGTCATGGCACCGGTAAACGTAAGGTCAAGCCTGTCATTCAGCGCTTTCTGGTTGAAAGTGATCCTCGCGTTATAACGTTCCATTTCATTGTCCATAACCACCCCCTGTTGGTCAAGATAAGATACAGAAGCGCGGTAACTGCTGGTTTTGCCTCCACCCGAAAGAGAGAAACTATGGTTCTGGCTGAAGCCTGTACGCATGATTTCATCGAACCAATCGGTATTGGCGCCTTTATCCAAACCAGTGGTATTAATATTGTTTTTTGAAGCATAATCGCGCCAATCGGCAGCGGTTAACAGGTCAGGAACATTGGTGACATCGCTGAAAGCAACATAACCATCATATTCAACCATGCTCATGTCTTTCTTTCCTTTCTTTGTGGTCACCAGAATTACCCCGCTGGCAGATCTTGAACCATAGATGGCTGCGGCTGAGGCATCCTTTAAAACACTGATGGATTCGATATCGTGGGGTGCCACAGAGGAAAGGCTCATTCCAGGAACACCGTCGATCACGATAAAGGGCTGGCTGCTACCTGTCAGTGAAGAGGTACCACGCAAACGGATGGTCTGGTCCCTGGTAACGTCACCACTGCCTTGGGTGATGGTTAAACCAGCCACTTTTCCTTTCAGAAGATCAACCGCATTTTGGGTTACCCCTTTGTTGAAGTTCTTTTCTGAAATATTGGCAACCGACCCTGAAATTTCGCGGCGGGTTTGTGTACCGTAACCAATGGCAACCACTTCGGTGAGTGCAATGGCATCTTCTTCCATGGTCACATTGATGACCGATCTGCCGGCAACTTCAACGGTCTGCGTTTTCAGCCCGACAAAAGAATAATTAAGTTGGGTAGCGTTACCAATTTCGAGGGTATATTTTCCTTCAAAATCGGTAATAGTTCCGATGGTTGTACCGGGAATCAACACAGTGACCCCGGGGATAGGCTCCCCTGAAACGGATGTTACCGTTCCGGAAACAGATTTCGGTTGAGGCAGGGGTGCCCCGTTCGAATAGCTTTCAAGAGCCAGCAGCTGGACGAAGGCCAGCAGCAAAATCATGATTTTTAGTCTCATAAGCTGACAAGTTAAATTATACATTATTAAATGGTGATTTTGATTTTGTTTGGTTGTGCGAATATGGGTACTGAACAGATCTGCTCCATCCGGACCCAGGATTTGTTTAACTTTCTTTGTGCACCTCCTTTCTTGCTAATAATAAAATACTTATAAAAAAAAAAAATCATATGGAGCATTAACCAGACTCCATTTAAAAACTTTGAAGCAAGGATAATTAAAGGGTTATAGCGTTCCTTGCGGATTGAGGGAATGACATTGTAATTTATGGATAAATATAGGTTTTAGATTCATTGTCAGGTTTATTGGTTCATTAGGTCAATTTATATGTATAACATGAACCACAAATTGTGTTCACAGTTATTTATACAAACGAATTTAGGTAATTTTTTAAATCTTTTGGATCATTGTTAAAAATGTTCTTAAACATATTGTAGAACCAACATTATGAAATGATATTCCTGATCCTTATAAATGTTGATATTATACTTTATCTTGGCTTTAATTATCATATTTCACTAATTTAGGCCACCAGATTTTAGGATATCGTCCTTGTTTAAGGTTACTTATTATGAAGTTACTGGAATTAAGTTTACTAAATTACATACGTTGGTCTTTATTGCCCATATATCTGCTAATCAATCAGGTTGCCTTCGGACAGTACATCCATGAAGTTCCATTGGGTGGCAATGCATATATTACCCAAAATCCGGCACAGAATGGTGCCCAGATCCGGCCTGACGGTATCCGTAACTGGTCCTCCACTGAAACGGTGATATCATGGTGGATTCATATCGATCGACCGGTCAAGGCCGAACTCTCGCTTGCAGCCACGGTTCATGAAGGAGATTCAGAGCTAAGCATAAAAGTGGCGGATAATCACTTCAACCTAAAAATCCAGGATAACAATACCGCCAGAAACCGGTTGGGTTCTGTCGAGTTCACGGAGCCCGGTTACCACAGAATAGATATCCGGGGTATTGAAAAGAAAGGACCGGCATTCGCAACGGACCTGAAACTATTTATGTCCATAATGGATTCCCTTGCCCGGGTTTCTTTCGTGAAAGATAATGTTGATAACCGGTTTTACTGGGGGAGAAGAGGGCCATCCGTCCATCTGGCCTATACCATGCCCCAAGATCAGGATATTGAGTGGTTTTACAATGAGATTACCGTCCCGGAGGGTGAAGACCAAATCGGTTCCTACTTTATGGCCAATGGATTTGGAGAAGGCTATTTTGGCATACAAGTCAACAGTCCGGAAGAACGAAGGATCCTCTTTTCGGTTTGGTCACCATACGTTACTGATGACCCCAAGGATATTCCTGATTCTTTGAGAATCAAACTGATTGGGAAAGGAGAAAAAACCATTGTCAATGATTTTGGCAATGAAGGATCGGGCGGACAATCCAGGATCATTTTTTCATGGAAGGCAGGTGTCACCTACAGTTTCCTTACACGGGTAGCCCCCGACAACCAGGGAAACACCCTTTATACATCCTGGTTTTATGATCCCGAAGAACCCAAATGGCATTTTGTGGCAAGCTTTCTAAGGCCGGCTACGCATACGTGGCTTACCCGTGCCCATTCGTTTCTCGAAAACTTTGTCGATACCAACGGTTATAAAGGGAGAATGGCATGGTATGGCAATGGCCGGGTTCGGGACAGGGAAGGAAATTGGTATGAGATGACTGAAGCGCGGTTTACGGGAGATGATATTGCCCGCAGGAAATATCGTCTGGACTTTATGGGAGGGTCTGATGGAAAAAGGTTTTTCCTTCGAAACGGAGGTTTTTTCAATGAGCACGTTGAACTGAATAAGGTATTTCATCGCAATAAGCAATCGAATCTTCCGGTTGGAATTCCTGAACGGATGAACTCTTTTCAGGAGTAAAAAAAATAAGCTGGCCTGGGCCAGCTTATTTTTTTATGAATTTACTGCTTATGGTATTCCTGCAGGGATTTCACATGGTACCTGCCATTCCGGCGCTCGCTGATACCCTGTGTGGCGGCATAGGCGGCGGCAGTGGTAGTGATATACGGTATATTGTACTTGATGGCACTTTTGCGAATATAGGAATCGTCATATTCACTCAACTTACCTGCCGGTGTATTGACAATCAGGTCGATGTCGCCATTTACAATGGCATCCAGGATGTTGGGGCGGCTTTCATATACCTTGTTGATAAATTCAGCCTCGATCCCAAAAAGCGACAGGAAGACTTTTGTTCCACCGGTTGCCAGTATCCTGAATCCCATTGCCTTGAAATTACGGGCTGTGTCCACTATTTTGTGTTTATCCCTGTCGCCAATGGTAATCAATACCGTTCCAGTGGTAGGCAGTGCCACCTTCGTCGCTTCCTGGGACTTGTAAAATGCCAATCCAAAATTATCGGCCATCCCCAGAACCTCACCTGTCGAGCGCATTTCAGGCCCAAGGACCGGATCCACTTCGGGGAACATATTGAAGGGGAAAACCGCCTCCTTCACGCCAAAGTGAGTGATTCTCTTTTTCTTCAGGTTTAATTCCGACAGCTTTTTGCCCAATACAATTTCCGTTGCAATTTTCGCCATGGGAATATTGCAGATTTTGGATACCAGGGGCACCGTGCGTGATGCCCTGGGGTTGGCTTCCAGGATATAAACCACATCCCTGAAAATGGCATACTGGATGTTCATCAAGCCAACCACCTTCATTTCAATGGCAATTTTTCGGGTATATTCCTCAATGGTTTCCACAAGGTGGTCAGGAATAATTACCGGAGGAATCACACATGCCGAATCCCCCGAATGGATACCGGCATACTCAATGTGCTGCATTACGGCAGGCACGAATGCATCAGTCCCGTCGGCTATGGCATCAGCCTCGGCCTCGATGGCATCCTCAAGGAACATGTCGATCAGGAGTGGACGGTCGGGCGTGACATCCACGGCTGCAGCGACATATTGTCGAAGCATATCTTCATCCATGACGATCTTCATGCCACGCCCCCCGAGTACATAAGATGGCCTGACCATTAAGGGATAACCTATACGACCGGCAATTTCCAGAGCTTCTTCAAGATTGGAGGCCATTCCGGAGGGCGGCTGTGGAATATTCAGCTTTTCCATGATTTTGCGGAACCGGTCGCGATCTTCCGCCAGGTCGATGGTTTCCGGACTGGTACCAATGATTTTTACGCCATTGGCTTGCAGTTCATCGGCAATGTTAAGCGGAGTTTGTCCACCGAACTGGACAATCACCCCATCAGGTTTTTCCTTATTATAGATGCTCAGTACATCTTCAACCGTAAGAGGCTCGAAATAGAGTCGTCCGGAAGTGTCGTAATCGGTGGATACCGTTTCGGGATTACAGTTGACCATGATCGATTCGTATCCGGCATCACGGATGGCAAAGGCAGCATGGACACAGCAATAGTCAAATTCGATACCCTGTCCGATACGGTTGGGACCGCCACCCAACACCATGATTTTCTTCCTGCGATCGATCTTGACCTGGTTAGGAGCATTGTAAGTTGAATAATAATAAGAAGCATTGGCGCCACTCACAGGAACCGCCTCCCATGATTCTTCCAGTCCCAGTGAAACCCTGCGGTCCCTGATTTCCTTTTCAGGTAGTCCCAAAAGTTTGGCCAGATACTTATCAGCAAATCCGTCTTTTTTGGCCTGCAGGAACAATTCATCCGGAAGATTGCTGCCCTTATAGCCCAAAATCTGTTCTTCGAGTTCAACCAGCTCTTTCATTTGTTCAATGAACCAGGCCTTGATATAGGTTTTTTCATGCAGTTGTTCCACGGTGGCCCCTTTACGGAGTGCCTCGTACATGATGTATTGTCTTTCGCTGGAGGCATCCTTCAGCAGGATCATCAGCTCCTCGAGTGATTTTTTATTGAAATCCTTGGCAAATCCCAATCCATAACGGCCGGTTTCAAGCGAACGGATGGCTTTTTGGAAAGCCTCCTTGTAGTTCTTTCCAATGCTCATCACTTCGCCTACTGCCTGCATCTGGGTACCTAGTTTGTCTTTGAGTCCTTCGAATTTCTCAAAAGCCCATTTGGCAAACTTGACAACCACATAATCTCCCCAGGGAGTATATTTGTCAAGCGTTCCTTCCTTCCAATAAGGAAGCTCGTCGAGGGTTAGACCGCCTGCCAGCAGTGCCGACACGAGTGCAATGGGGAATCCCGTGGCCTTGGAGGCAAGAGCCGATGAACGGCTGGTACGCGGATTGATCTCGATTACCACAATCCGGTCGGTTTTTGGATCATGGGCAAACTGGACATTGGTACCGCCAATCACGCCAATATCCTCCACAATGCAATATGCCTGTTCCTGAAGACGTTTCTGGAGTTCTTCGGAAATTGTCAGCATGGGTGCGGTGCAAAATGAATCCCCGGTGTGTACGCCAATGGCATCCACATTCTCGATAAAGCAAACCGTGATCATCTTGCCTTTGGCATCGCGAACCACTTCCAATTCCAGTTCTTCCCAGCCCAGCACCGATTCTTCGACCAGGATCTGGCTGACCATGCTGGCTGAGATTCCCCGGGCCGCAATGGTGCGGAGTTCCTCGAGATTGTAGACCAGTCCGCCTCCGGTGCCCCCCATGGTGAATGCAGGACGGATGACGACCGGATATCCGAGTTCCTCAGCCACTTTTTCGGCTTCTTCCACTGAATTGACCGCTTTGCTTTTAGGCATGTCGATACCCAGGCGGGTCATGGAATTCTTGAATTCGGTGCGGTCTTCACCTTTTTCAATGGCATCGAGATTTACACCGATCACCTCCACGTTATGTTCTTTCAGGATTCCTTTCTTCGCCAGTTGAAGAGAGAGGTTAAGTGCCGTTTGGCCCCCCAGGTTGGGAAGCAACGCGTCAGGCTTTTCCTTTTTGATGATTTCGGTCAGGGCATACTCATTGAGCGGTTCTATATAGGTGAAATCGGCCATTTCAGGGTCAGTCATAATGGTGGCCGGATTGGAATTCACCAATACGATTTTGTAACCCAATGACCGTAAAGCTTTACAGGCTTGGGTGCCGGAATAATCAAATTCACATGCTTGTCCGATGATAATGGGACCTGATCCAATGATCAGGATTTTTTGAAGGTCTTCCCGACGAGGCATAATATTTCCTTTTTTGATGGTTTGTCTTGAAAATTCACACAAAATTGGTTGAATTTATTGAAAAAATGTAGTTGAAACGTGAAATGGATATCAAATTTCCAAATTCAATAATATCGCGGGGTGCATTGGCAGAGGATAGCATTCCGGATTTTGTTGTTGCAACATACTGAAAATTCCTCTCTGATGAAATCCATGAACCTTTGTTGTAATTTTGGGTTTTGATGTTAAACAAATTTTCAATGAAAGTAAACACAAGTTTTATGATATTCTTTGCCATTGTCTTTTTCGTTAACCTGGTGGTTAACTTCTATATATTTTCAAAAACCAAGGCTTTATTTCCGGCTGGTCAGGCGAGTGGCTGGATTCTCAGGATTTTATTCTGGGTGCTCGCATTCTCCTATGTGATCGGAAGATTCGCCGAAAGGGGAGGCCCCGAATGGATGGCCACTTTTTTTGTAAAGGCAGGATCATGGTGGCTGGGAGCCATGTTATACCTGACATTGTTTTTCCTGCTGGCCGATTTGTTGCGAGGCTTGAATTCACTTTTCCATGTTACTGACATTTTTAAATTCAGCTGGAACAGCGACAAGGGCCGAATAGCCTTGATCGTTGTATATGCCTTAACTGCTATCGTACTGGCGTTTGCATATTACAATGCAAAAATCCCGGTAGTACGGAATTTGGAAATCAATGTTGACAAGCACCTGTCAGGAGGACCGCAACGATTAGTTCTGGTTTCGGACCTTCATTTGGGCATGATGATATCGAACGGGCGACTTGAAACGCTGGTAAATGCCGTGAATTCCCTGCAACCTGATGTAGTGTTAATGGCTGGCGATGTATTTGATGAAGATCCCGGGCCGGTCATCCGCAACAACATGGGCGACCTTTTAAAGAACCTGAAGGCCCGGCAAGGGGTTTATGCAGTATCAGGCAACCATGAATATTACGGCAATGAGGCGGAAGCCAGAAAATATCTTGAGGACCATGGCATCACTGTGTTGTCTGACAGCACCGTAATCCTCCCGGGAGGTATAGTACTTGTTGGTCGTCAGGATATCACCGGACAGCAAATGTCAGGGAAGGCCAGGAAATCAATCGCTGAACTTCTCAACGGAGTTGACATGAGTAAACCCATAGTCATGATTGACCATCAACCCTATAAACTGAAGGAAGTTTCTGCGGATGGAGTCGACCTGCAGGTATCCGGGCATACTCACAACGGCCAGATGTGGCCATTCAATTACGTTACAAATGCCATCTTTGAAATTGGCTACGGATACGGCAAAATAGGCAAGACCCATTTTTACGTATCCTCAGGTTATGGTACCTGGGGACCGCCCATCCGGACGAACAGTCGTTCCGAGATTGTTGTCCTTGAATTAAAAGGAAAAGGGGATATTGTGCTTACTGGCAATGAATGAACCTTCTTACCAGTTCACGCATGGCCGGTTCATCATTTTTCAGGTTTTCCCTCAGATTATTGTCATTGAAACTCTTTAAGGAAAGTATGGTATAGTCCACGAGTCCTGCCGTAAATATATTGTCGGATTCAAAAATGTGTCGCTTCAGTTCAAGACGTTCGGCCGACTCAAAACAGGAGGATGGCAGGGGAGCCAGGTGGGTCCCGGTTGATTTTAATTTTCCGTTCCCTTCAACATACAGAGATTCGGCAATGGTCACGCCATTTTCCATTTGAAGGCCATGCATGGCAGCCACCGTCAAACCGGCGATGGTCAGATGAATGTTGGCACTGCCGTCGGGAACCCTGAATTCAAAAGTTTGGCGATTGTGTTCCTTATCAATCGGAACCCTGATTTCAGGATTGGCTTTCTCGGCCATATTGGTACCACCCGTCCAACCCAGAGGAACCCTTACGAGAGCAGCCCGGTTTCTTGCTCCCCAGCAGATATTGGTGGGAGCCTCCTGGTTGGGTACCAGTCTGAGATATGAGGTGGGGATGGTGTTCCCAAATGCGGTCAGGGCATCCGAGAGATCCATGATTCCTGCAATGATCCTCTTTGAAAGGTCAGAAATGGTCCCGTTTTCCAGCACCAGATTTCTTCCATCCTTTTCGATCAGCATATGGAAATGGAGGCCACTTCCGGCTTTACCGACCGTAATTTTTGGAGCGAAACTGATTTCAACTCCCAATTCCTTGGCCAGCATCCTTAATACCCATTTGCCTATCACTAACTGCTCGGCTGCCGACTCAGGATCGGTGGGGAGAAATTCGATTTCATGTTGTTCAAAAGATTCATCACCACGTGAAAAGTTCCCCACTTCAGAATGACCATATTTAACCAGGCCTCCACAGGCAGCAATGTACCGGATCGCCTTTTTTCGCATGGCCTCGAACTTGGCAAAAGGTTCAGATTCGTGATATCCCTTTTGGTCGGTGGCTTCAAAGAAGCCGACAGATTTGCTGTTGACATAGTATTCGAGTTCTCCAAGAAACTTCATCTGCATTCCGGTCGTCTCGTTGAATTTTTTGACAGCCCTTGCCAGGACATTTTCGGGACCCATTTCCAGCAGCTCGCCATCAGCACCAAAAAATGAGCAGAGAATTTCCAACGTTGGCTCTTCTTCAAATGGATTCAAAAATGCAGTTCTGTATCTGGGAACCACATATAAGTCGCTGCTGCCGGTTTTCATGAAAGGAAACAAGCTGGAGCCATCGACCCTCTCACCATACGTGAGGATATCTTCTAGATGGGCCTCGTCAGTGATCACAAAATTCAAGGTTTTCAAACGGCCATCACCGGCAACATACCTGAAATTGACCATCCGGATTTGGTTTGCATTCACAAACCGAATGATGTCTTCACGAGTAAATTCCCTGGTCGGTTTCTGGAGGTACTGAACCAGAGGATGGGCATTATAAGGTTTGTTTACGTCTTCTGAATTATTGGATTGGATTAGGTTCACAATTGACATATCAATAAGTTTAGTTATAAATGGCTGCGAACTTACGGGAGTTTTTGCAGAGAAATGATGATGTTCATCATCTCCGGAAGTACACAATCCAAGGGGAATGTTAAATCAACCGGCAGATTGGCGTTTAGACCGATGGTCGGTAACTGACAATGATTAATTCAGTAACTTTGCTGCCGTAAATTGCGTTATAAATTATCATATGACAACAAATGGCAAAAAGGCTGGAAAGCCCCGCAAAACCGAACCCGTGTTTTCCGTCGGGGAGGAAACCGGCCTTATGGATTTTCTGATGGCCAGTATGCCCCACAAAAACAAGGACAACATCAAGACTTTGTTGCGCGACAAGCAGGTGCTCGTCGATGGGGAACCACAGTCGCAATATAATTTGAAACTGAGGCCTGGCCAGCAGGTTGTCATCAGCAGAAACAAAATTGCAAGCAAGAAGACCTATCGCGGTATTTCCGTGGTTTATGAGGACAACGACCTGATCGTGATCGACAAGCATTCAGGAATACTTTCGGTGGCTACCGACAATAAAGAAAAGCTGACAGCCTATTCGATACTCTATGACCACGTCAAGCGCAAAAACCAGGACGGCAAGATATTTATCGTCCATAGGCTCGACCGCGAAACATCGGGTTTGATGATGTTTGCCAAAAGCGCCCGCATCCAAAAAACGCTTCAGGAAAACTGGGACGAAATCATCAGGGAAAGGGTATATATTGCCGTTGTGCAAGGGAAAGTGGCCCCACCTTCCGGTGAGATTTCATCATACCTCAGGGAGAACCGTAATCGTGTGGTATTTTCGAGTGAAACGGGCGATGACGGAAAATATGCAGTGACCAATTACGAAACCATCAAGTCAAATGATCAGTATACCATGCTGAGAATGAGCCTGCGGACAGGCCGTAAGAATCAGATCAGGGTACACCTGCATGACATAGGGCATCCGATAGTGGGAGACAGGAAGTATGGTTCCAAAGTCAGCCCTATACAGCGTTTGGGATTGCATGCCACGGTTCTGGCATTTCAGCATCCCGGCAATGAAAGAGAACTCCGGTTTGAAATCCCGGTTCCCCGAAAATTTCACGAACTGATATAATATAAATGCAAATCCAGGTTAATCCAACCATAATGCTATGAAGCAACAAAAGACAGCAGTGATTACCGGCGGTGCACAAGGTATTGGCCGGATTATTGCCGACTTCCTCGAGGAGGAAGGATGGCATATTTCGGTCTGGGATAAGGATACGGAAGCACTGGAAGAGGAACGGCTGCGGTGGAAAAGCCGGAAGACACGGATAGGAATTGAATGCGACGTCACTTGTGCCGGCAGTGTTCAGTCGGCACTTGAACAAACCATAAAGAAATTTGAACGTCTGGATTTATTGGTTAACAATGCAGCGATCACTGCCAACAGACCGATATTGGAATTGCATGTCCATGAATTCAGGAAGGTGATCGATGTAAATCTTACGGGTCCATTTATCTGTTCGAAATTTTGCGTCCCTGAACTGGCCAGGACCAAAGGATCCATCATCAATATATGTTCCACACGGGCTTTCCAATCAGAACCTAATACAGAGGCCTATTCTGCCTCAAAAGGGGGTGTTTTTGCCTTGACACATGCCCTTGCGATGAGCCTGGGGCCTGACATCAGGGTAAACTCCATCAGTCCGGGCTGGATTGATGTCTCGGCCATTCGGAAGGCAGCCGATGCCATGCAGGAAAATCTCTCCGGGGCCGATCATATGCAACATCCTGCCGGAAGGGTGGGAGACCCGGTGGATATCGCCCGGGCAGTGGTCTATCTTGCAGATCCACGCAATGATTTTGTCACCGGACAAAACATCACGGTGGATGGTGGCATGACCCGAAAAATGATTTATGTATAGGCAATTAAAGGGCAGGGTCTTAAAATGCCTGATAAATTCTGGGAATAATTTATACAATCAATCAAAATTCATAGATCGTACCATGGGACAGGGGGCTGGCTGACCTGCATCCTTATTCTTCTCTCCTTTGGAAAGTAATTGTTGCTTCGCATGCCAATGTTTTTCACCCATCCCAGAGCCATACCGCGGAAAGCCATCAATTGCCATCCGTTCAGAGACCCTTCAATATGGATGTTTTCACGCTGCAGGTAGCGGAGTGCCTCCTCCAGTGCCAATTCCGTTTCAGGAAATGCCGAGCGGTTCAGGCAAAGTGCATGGGCCAGGGCAGGATGTGGATTCAACTGGTTTCCTTTACCGGTGGCCACGGCAATTCCAGGCTGCAGAATGTTCAAGCCTTTCGCCAATCGGGCAAATTCACCATGAAATGCCTTTGGCAAATAATAAATATGATCCCCGATTTCGAGAAATTCAGTTTTGTCTGATCCTTTGATCCATTCCACCAATATCCGGGAAGAATTGATATCAGCCGTTATCCACTTCTTGGGCAGCGAATTGTCAGTCTTGCGACCATCATTGCTTCCGGCTTTCCGGACAATGCCCAAAAAGAAACCCTCAGATATGGCCCGGTGAGGATAAAACTGGAAAGCTCCGATCCCCTGAAGATGAACATGGTTAATGTTCCATTCGGGCTTTATCGGGACAGAAATAGGAGTGGCATCATATTGTTCCCTGAGCCAGGCCAGGTTCTGTTCGTTTTCATCGGGATTATAAGTGCAGGTGCTATATATGATATGACCACCCGGTTTCAGGCACTGCCATGCCTCGGCAAGGATTCTTTTCTGTCGTGCAGAACAAAGTTGGGCGTTGTTTTCAGACCACTCAGACACTGAAGATGGATCTTTTCGAAAAAGTCCTTCGCCAGAACAAGGGGCATCTACCACTATGACGTCGAATATTTCACCCAGTTTACTGAAATCCCTTGGATCATTCTGTGAAACCATGACATTGGAATAGCCCCACTTTTGGATATTTTCCTGAAGGATTACCGCCCTGCCCCGAATTACCTCATTGGAAACGAGTAGATCATCTTCATTTAGTAACGATAACAAATGAGTCGATTTACCGCCCGGTGCCCCGCATAAATCGAGTACAAGTCTGGGGCCATTCGCAGGCAATGATTGAAACGCTTGTTCCAGAAACATGGATCCGGGCTCCTGAACGTAATAACCTCCGGCATGAAAAACAGGATCAAGGGTAAAAGATGGACGTTGGTCGAGATAGTATCCAAGGCTTGACCAGGGAACCTTTTTCAGTTGAACCGGCATTTTCCAGCGACGTGGATGCAGGCGGATGGAAACCGGGCTTATGTTTTCGAGAGAGCTGAAAAATGCGTCACTTTCGCTACCGAGACGAATTTTCATTCGGGAAATAAATGCCTCAGGCAGTTTAATATATGATGAATCAGACATACCATTAATTAATGGTGCCAAATTACCGGATTCAACGCATTAATCAAAAAGGAGCGGCAATAATTCATGGGGAAACACCAATGACTGTTTCAGAAAGCGATACCCAATGAGACTGAAGCCCTTAGTCCCGGAAAAATAAAAGGAAGCTTCGATGTAAGATTGTCTTTGTTTACCTCATTTTTTAATCGTTTCTCGAAATAGGGTATATCTTCAAATACCTCCGATACATCATCAACTATCTCATTATAGTTGAAGTTCTGCTGATCGTTGGTGTAGACCAGTTTTATATTGTTTTTGTCGATTCCGGCCCCAAAAAAGCTTATGTCCAATGAAAAAGATTCATTGAAAATAAAATGGTAACCCAATTGAAAACCGGTTCCAAAGTTATTGACAGAGCCATCGACATGAAAGGTTTTGTCCTGGATGATATCAGTGTATTCAGCCCTGATCCCGTAATACCGTAAATAAGGTCCAAGGTAAAATCCCTTCAATCCTTGTTTGGAGGTATAAAACCGGTATTCGATCGACATCTGGACGCTTCCTTTCGAACCAACATAGTCATATTCGGAAGGGGTAATCGTCTTTTCTGATATAACGGGGCTTAACACAGGCATAAAATACCCCATTTTAAACTGTACCGATTGGTTTTCGGTGGTCATCCTTTCGAACCCAAGATTAAAATCGCCCAAAAGGTATCCGGTTATACCTGTTTTGATGATGTTATCCTGCCCGTTTGAGGCAAATGTGGATATGATTATGAGGGAATTAAGTGCCCAAAACCGGAAAAAGAGAGTTAATTTTTTCATTAGAAGACCTTTTTGGGGTAATTTACGAAGTAAAAATTAAAAATATACAGGCTAAGTACCATTATATTTAGATTTTTACGTATTATTGTACCCGAATTGAGCATTGATAGCAGCGTTTTTTTTAAAGCTTTTTTTTCTTCCTGGTTAAAAAGAATCAAAGAAACTTCTGATCTTCATCCTCAAACCAAAGTTATTTATCAATTATTAATTAAATGAACATTTACATTTCAAATTTAAGTTTCGATGTCAATGACAGCGATTTAAGAGAGTTATTTGAAGAATACGGAGCCGTTTCTTCTGCAAAAGTTATTAATGACAAGTTTTCAGGAAAATCGAGAGGTTTCGGTTTTGTTGAAATGGACAACGATGAAGAAGGTCAGCGCGCAATTGAAGAATTGAATCAGGCTGAATACGATGGAAAAGTAATCAATGTTTCTGTAGCAAAACCTCGTGAAGAACGTCCCGAAAGGAAAAGAACCTTCGGTGGCGGTGGTGGCGGCGGCAGCCGTGGTGGTTTTGGTGGCGGCGGTAGCCGTGGTGGCTTCGGCGGCGGCGGTGGAAACCGTGGAGGCGGAGATCGCGGACATAGCGGTGGATTCCGTGGTGGTGACCGTGGTGGTGACCGTGGCGGATACAACAACCGTTATTAATTCTGAATGCAAATTGCCGGTTTACCGGCTGTTGAAAATATGAAGGGGGCTTTTGCCCCCTTTTTTCATTTCATCTCAATGTCTTTTTCCAGCCCAGTTGATGGCTTTCGTATAATGTTCAACAAGTACCGGATCCTTGAATGCTTCATGGGGATGGCCAAATCCTGTGTAAAAAGCCCTGGAACCCTCATACTCGTGCCACCATACCAGGGGATGGTCACCCATTCTCCAGTCATCATTGTCAAATTGTGAAATAGACGATTCGTCGAGTGTCATCAGTACATTGACCCTGTTTCTGGGATTTTCCCGGAAGGTATACCATTCATCGGTTACCTCATAAAATTCCATTCCCTTGAATGGTTCCATGGCCGGATGATCGGTATTTTCGATCAAGACCCTTCCTTTCTGTGTAGGGGGATGTACCTTGAAATGAGCTCCGTTTAACTCACCATAAAACCTCCAGTCGTATTCAAAGTCTGCTGACGAATGGATTCCGACAAATCCCTTTCCGCTCCGGATATACCTTTCAAAAGCAGCCTGTTGATCTTCGTTCAAACCATCTCCCGAAGGGTTAAGAAAAACGACAACATCATATGTCTGAAGTTGCTGCGCCGTAAAATGTGTTGAATCCTCGGTAAAAGTCACATTCCAGTTGTCCCTGTCAGACTGTTCCCTTAACATGGAAATCCCCGATTCAATGGATTCGTGCCTGTAGCCGTTGGTTTTGCTGAAAACCAGGATCTCGAGCTTTTTGTCAGTTGCAGAATCCCTGCAGGATAGGGTTGTCATCATTATCAATAACACTAAAAATGTTTTCATATGTTTCATAAATGGTTATTATAATTCTGTCCAGATTCGTGCAAGAGAAAAACCGGGAGCCTTTATGTCAAGATTCAGGAAGTACCCGAAAGGTGTCTGGGCTGTTTCAAAACTTGCGTTTTTCAACCGGGCCTCTGCCAGGTCAAACAATTCCTTGGTAAAACCAGCTTTGGCCTTCGAGGCTGAAAGGTGGGCAAATGAATGAAGGATGACCTTATTGCAATTGTTTTTGCGGCAGACCCATTTCAGGTGGTTGACCAGCTTCTTTTCACGACTGCCAACATCATATGACTCATCGGCTTCCTCAACCTGGATAAATGCCAGGATGGCATTTTCAAATAGCGCCCCTTGGGTAACCAACTCTGCTGATTCGAGGTTTTTCTCCGCAGGTTCATAACCAAATTGGGTAACAAACATGGTCAGGACTTTCATATTTTAACAATCATATCGTTTACAAACCGTTAAATATACCAAAGTCATTTGAAAACAGGTTGGTGAGACAGGCTGAAAGCCGATGCTTATGATCGAATTTTGCAAACAGGAAGTACAACTCCAACATAAATCTTAAATTTGAACTTTTAAAACCATATGAACCGCTACTTGTTTCTGGTCATCACAATTTTGCTGTTGTCAGTCCTCGATAGCTATGCACAGTTATCTGAAGGTGGAAAACCACGCAATGCCATCATGTTGAAAAGTGCTTTGGCGTCTGTCATGGTAATGCCAGAGGTCAACAATGAACAATTACGTTGGGAAGCACAAAAAGAACAGGAATCGAACTTACTGAAACCATTTAGGTTTGCCCATGGTTTTGATGTTGACTTCAGTCCTGCAAATTCGGGATCCTGGTATCAGTCTGAAGACGGATGGTGGATCTGGAAACTGCATATCGTTTCGAAGGATGCCTATTCTCTGAACTTGATTTTTAGGGAAGTAAAATCGGGATTGCACGGCAGGTTATTTATATATACCCCAGATCAGGGTTCCATACTGGGTGCCTTTACTGCTGCGACCATTCCACCTGAAAATATACTTGCGATTTCACCACTGCCAGGCGATGAAATTATCGTGCAATACGAAACACCTGCATATCATGCTGATATTAAGCCATTTGTAATAAGTCAGGTAAACCATGACTTTATAGGGATATTGAAAGTGTTTGACGAAAGAAGACCCCTCGACAAGACAGCAGGGCCCTGTATTCCGGATGTTGCCTGTGAAATAGGGGATCCCTGGCGAGAGGTCCAAAACAGCACCATGCGTATCATGATCGAAGGCAAAGAGTATTGTACAGGTACCCTTGTAAACAACACCCGGCAGAATGCCAGGCCTTTTATTCTCACGGCCAACCATTGCATCAGCACCCGTGACAAGGCTCTCAGCAGCCTCTTTCTTTTTAATTATGAGAGCCCTTATTGTGGAAGTCTCGACGGAGATGTCTCCAATTCATTGTCAGGAAGCAGACTGCGCGCAACTCACGACAGTCTGGATTTCTCACTGGTTGAGCTGACAGTTGCCCCGCCTCCTTCCTTCAGGCCCTATTTTGCAGGCTGGAGCCGGAGCAGGGTGGCGCGCGACAGCGTGGCCATCATTCACCATTCACAAGCCGATATCAAGAAAATATCGGTAGATCTGAATGCACCGCAGATGTCAAATTTTGGCTCGTCGCAGGGCTATACCCCAATGGGATTCTGGAAGATCAGCCGTTGGGAATACGGAGCCACGGAGGTTGGTGCTTCAGGTGGGGGATTGTTCAATACCTCAGGTCAGGTTATTGGAAGTTTGGTAGGAGGATCCTCCCGTTGCGGATTTCCGAATGATGACTATTTTGCACGTATTGACATGGCATGGGATAACAGGCCCGATTCGGCCAGTCAGCTGAAATACTGGTTAGACCCGGCCAAAACCGGGACAACCAGCATCGATGGCCAGCTCTTTTATGAAGGCGAAAAACTCTGCAAATCATATACACATCTTTCAGATGGCGATGATCACGAAATCCTGAAACTCACCACGGGAACGGGAACATTTGCAGGATATTGGACAGGTACCAACAATCAGGATATCATTGAAATCGGGGAGAAATTTTCGATTCCCGGAAATGAGGTCCTGCAGGGCGTTTCATTGGGTGTGGGGTTAAGAAAGATGATCAGCCAGCAATCGGAAAGCCGGATTAGGGTCAATGTATACAATATGAGGGGAAGCCTGATGGAAATTATCCATACCCAGGTTGTGCCTGTAAAGGAATTGGTGCCCGGTGCCATGAATCTGGTAGCATTCAACGAATTGGTTCAGCCTGCAGATAGTTTTTTGGTAGCCCTTAATCTTGAAGGAATGCTGCAAGGTGACAGCATCGCTCTATATCAGGCGGTCAGGGATGACGGGAAAAATTCAACTATGTTTGTCAGGAAAGGTAATCTCTGGTCGGAATTCAGGACCAGCAACACTGCCGGGTATGGAGGATCACTTGTTGTTGAACTGGTAGCCTGTAATGTTTCATCGTTGATCAATGACTCGACAATTGTTAAGAATCCTGTTGAAATCAAGGCGTATCCAAATCCGACTACCGGCCTTTTCGAAATCTCCTCCAGCAGAAACCTGTCGGATAACCTTATAACCGTCTACGACATCCTGGGTAGATCACTGCCATTTCACACAAACAGGCTTACGCCCCGAAAACTGGTCGTCAATATCAAGGGACATCCCCCGGGAATATATATGGTCAGGGTTCAGGACCAGGGCTACGTATGGTCTGCAAAAATAAAGCTGGAGGATGAGTAACAACTTGCATCGTATACAATTTTTCCTTGTTGTTACCATTTGGGTATTATTTCAGGGCTGCAACCAAAATAATGAAAGGAAAGTGGTTCCACTCCTGAATGATTATGCCGGAGGATTCGAAATCCACAAAGGAGATGGATTTACGAGGCTTACAGTAAAAAATCCATGGGAACAGGCACGCAATGTCAGTGTCGATTATTATTTGGTAGACAAGAATTCAATCGTGCCTGAATCCCTGAGTGGAAAGACCATCATCAGGACACCTGTTGAGAAGATTATATGTATGTCGACAACTCATCTTGCATATTTGGATCAGCTGGGACAACTCGAAAAGATAACAGGAATTTCGGGTAGCCAGTATGTATCCCACCCTGAGGTGCGTGATAGAATAACCTCCGGAGAAATAAAGGATGTCGGGTATGGGCAAAATATCAACTACGAAGAGATCATCCGGCAGAATCCGGATTTGGTCATGATGTATGGTGTAGACAGTGAAATTACCGCTATCATCCAAAAATTCAAGGATCTGGGAATCCCCGCCATCCTGAATGCGGAATATCTGGAACCTTCCCCGTTGGGTAAGGCAGAGTGGATCCGTTTCATCGGCGCTTTTTTCGGGCAAACAAAACAGGCCGATTCCATTTTTAAAGGCATAGAAGCCCGATACAACCAAATGGCTGTTCAAGTGGCAGGAGTTTCACCCAAACCCTCGGTCATGGTAGGCTTGCCTTATCGTGATGCCTGGTGGGTGCCGGGAGGTGAATCCTATCTTGCACATCTCATTACGGATGCGGGAGGCAACTATTTAGGTAAAGAGAATTCATCCCACGAAAGTTATGTCGTTTCTTTTGAGGAGGCTCTGCTTTGGGCATCCAGGGCTGATGTCTGGATCAACACTGGAACTGCTTTTTATCGGGAGGATATTCTGGCTGCCGATCCCAGATTTGAAAATTTCGGTGTTTTTAAAAAAGGACAAATTTACAATAACAACCGACGGACTTCACCGGAGGGGGGAAACGATTTCTGGGAAAGCGGATCGGTTGCTCCCGATGCGATACTGGCTGACCTGATCCGGATTTTCCACCCTTCACTATTAGGCACAGACACACTCATTTATTATCGCGAAGTTGGTTATAAAAAAAAATCAGGAAATGGGATGGAGTAAATACATTCCAAGGGAAGGAAGAAAGGGGACCAGTCTGCTCTTTACATTACTGGGAGCCATGCTCGTGCTTCTTTTTCTGGCCGACATACTGATTGGCTCCGTACTGATACCTCCCGGAGAAGGCATTCGGGCACTTTTGTTCCCATCTCAAGCGGTTGAAACCACGCGGATCATACTTCTCGACTTCCGGCTTCCAAAGGCAATCACTGCTGTATTGACCGGAATTGCCCTTTCCGTGAGTGGTTTGCAGATGCAAACAGTTTTCAGGAATCCCCTGGCCGGCCCCTATGTTTTGGGAATCAGCGCTGGTGCCAGTCTGGGCGTTGCATTTTTTGCCCTTGGATTCTCTTCTTTCCTCACTTGGGGAACCGTCTCGATGACAGGAACCTGGTCGTTGGCCATGGCAGCCTGGGCCGGGGCATTTCTTGTCATGATACTCGTATTGTTTGTGTCGGCAAGGGTAAATGATAACATGACCATCCTGATCCTGGGAATACTTTTTTCGAGTGCAGCCACTGCCATCGTCAGCATTATGCAGTATTTCAGCAGTGAATCAATGCTCAAGTCCTTTATTGTATGGACGATGGGAAGCCTGGGCAGTGTAACCATGAACCAGCTCACCGTTTTGGGCTTGGCTACACTATTGGGTATTTTACTGGCTTTATTAAAAATCAAGGACCTGAATGCGTTCCTTTTAGGGGAAACTTATGCACGGTCCCTCGGTGTCAATATAATCAGGAGCAGGTTGTTTATCTTTTTCAGTGCCAGTCTGCTTGCAGGTACCATAACCGCCTTTTGCGGACCTATCGGTTTTATTGGGATAGCCGTTCCTCACCTGGCACGTGTTTTTTTCAGGACAGCCAACCATTTGATATTGATTCCCGCAGTCATCCTTACAGGTGCCAACATCATGCTGCTCAGTGATATCATATCCCAGCTTCCGGGTATGCAGACAACCCTTCCCATCAATTCGGTGACCGCCCTGTTGGGCATTCCTGTTGTCGTATGGATGATACTCAAAAACCGTAAATTTTCGGCGGTATGACAATACGGGAGGAATCACCGGCAGTCCGGATCACAAATCTGAAGGTAGGGTATGCCTCCCAGCATGGCGATGAAGATTTCTATCGCGAATCCATCGGTTTTTCGGCCTGTGCCGGAGAAATGGTCGCGCTGATCGGACCAAACGGAATCGGGAAAAGCACCTTGTTACGAACGATGGCAGGATTTCAGCCAGCCTATGCCGGAGAAATCGTTTATTACGGTAAGCCTTTAACGCATTACACCAACCGGGAGCTATCGACCATGATCAGCTTTGTTTCCACCGAAAGCGTAAATGTTCCCAATATGCGTGTGGCTGAGTTGGTTGCCTTTGGAAGGTTTCCCTATACCAATTGGCTGGGAAGGCTGACCGCCTCAGATCGCCACATGGTTATGGATGCCTTGGAAAAGGTTGGTATGCGCTCATTTGCCAAACGCATGGTCACCCAATTGAGCGACGGAGAACGACAAAGGGTTTTGATCGCCAGGGCCCTGACCCAAGACACGCCCTTTATTTTTCTGGATGAACCTACCGCATTCCTGGATGTAAACAATAAGTACGAGATCTTCCATCTGCTCCATCAGCTGGCACGACAGGAAAACAAGACCATCATACTTTCGACCCATGACCTCAACATTGCAATCCGTGAGATGGATAAATTCTGGATCATGCTGGATCGGGAGTCCCTTGAAGGATCACCCGAGGATGCCGTATTGAATGGCTGGCTCGACCGTTTGTTTGCAGCAGGCAACATTGCATTCGACACGGCAACCGGCGATTTCTATTTTCCCAAACACCACGCAGGCACTGCCTCCGTGCAGGGAGATGATCCCTGTTTTTCATGGACCATCAGGGCCTTGGAGAGGCGCGGATATTTTTTCACCACTGGAAAGGATGCCGATCTTCACATTGAAATTGCCAGAAAAAGTCAAAATGAAGGCTGGGTTTGGACCATCTTCTCCAAAGACCGAAGTTGGTCAGTGGAATCCGTATACCAACTGTTTCGGGAAATATGACATGACCTAGGATCCACTCTTCTTTTACCTCCTCTGCATGAAATTTCCCGGAAATTCCGGAACTTCACATAAAATTCAATATTTTTTCTGCTTGTGTGCAACACACAGAAAAACATGTCGTCATTCATTCAGAAAATCAAAACCATTGGAAACGAGTTATCAAAATATCCATCAGGAACTGATTGACAGATGCAGGTACGGCGACCGAAAGGCACAGTTTGAACTGTACAAACTTTTTTATAAGGGCATGTACAATGTTTGCCTCCGGATCGTGGGAAATCCTGCCGATGCTGAAGATGCCATGCAGGAGGCTTTTCTCAACGCCTTCAGAAAGATCGACACCTACCAGGGCAAGGTCAGTTTTGGCGCATGGTTGAAGAAAATAGTGATTAACCGTTCTTTGGACTATCTGAAGAAAAAGCATGTCCGTTTCGAGGAAGTCAATGAGCGGACAGGTGGTCTGGAAGATGAAGATAGCGGCTGGAAGGAAGTCGATGTAAACCGGATCCGGAATGCCATACAGACATTGCCTGACGGCTACCGGGTTGTGCTGAGCCTGCACCTGATCGAGGGTTATGACCACGAAGAGATCAGCCAGATACTGCACATTACCAATTCGGCTTGCAGGACCCAATATATGAGGGCGCGAAACAAGCTGAAAGAGATACTGAAGGATAAGGAACTCTATATATACAATTGAAAATAAAAAGAAAAAACATATGAAACCGGAAGATTATATCGAAAAACTGGTGCTCGACAACCTGGATGGATTGAATGACCAGGAACCTCCCGAAGGTCATTTTGAAAGGTTTGAGGCCCGATTGAAGGAAGAAGGCAAGGTAAAGTCTTTCAGCTGGAACCGGGTTTGGCGAGTGGCAGCAGCCGTTGTGTTCGTGTTGCTTGCGGTTAACCAGGGCAGAATATGGCTGACTCCTGAAGAGGCAGCTCCAATATCTTTGGCAACCCTTTCACCTGAATATGCCGAAGTGGAATATTTCTATACCAGTTCAATACAGCATGGCATTAACACCTGGAATGACCTGGCCGCAGGAGGAGTTGTATCGGAAGAAGAAAACAAGATCATGCAGCAGGAATTAAAGGATTTTGAAGTCCGCTTCGAAGAGATCCAAAAAGAGTTTGAAGCCAATCCCTATGATGAACGGGTAATTCAGGCCATGCTGGAATATTACCAGGCAAAATTAAACGTGATCACTATGATCGTCAATAAATTACAGGAAGTACAACAACAAAAAACGATACGCTATGAAACTGAGATTTAAAACCCTGATACTGCTTGCAGTCATGGTAGGTATGGCAACCGCCGTAACCGCACAGAAAAGTACCAAAAAATGGAACCAGAGCTGGTCTGCCAGTGAGGTGGAGACGCTCGAAATCACCAATAAGTTTGGTGAGGTGAAGATATTGAATACCACAGGCAACCAGATTACCATTGAAGTGATTGTCTCTGCCGAAGGTTCTGATAACAAGGCCAAAGCCATACTAGAGGACATCTCCGTTAAGTTTGGCAAGGCAGGTTCAACTGCCCGGGCTGAAACCTCGATTGCCCAGAACTTCAGGACCAAAAACAATTTCTCAATTGATTATACGGTTCAGATACCTGCTGGCAAAAACCTGAATATCAACAATAAATTCGGGAATGTGGTTGTTCAGAACCTGACCGGAAGGGGAGTGTTCGATATCAGTTACGGCAACCTTACAGGTGGCCAGATCCATTCTCCCGGAAGCGCCGGTGTGCAGCTGACCCTGGCCTATGGCAGGGCGGATGTCGAGTCGATGCATAATTCACAACTGGTACTGTCGTACTCCAAGATGTTTGTGAAAAGTGCCGGGAATATCCACCTTGAATCGAAATATTCAACGCTGAACGTGGATCAGATGGAATCTCTCTGGCTTGACTCGAAGTATGACACCTTCGAATTTGGGAAACTGGTCAGTTTGGAAGGGGAGAGCAAGTTCACCAATTACAGGATCGGCACGCTGAAGAAGCGACTGAAACTCATCTCAGGTTACGGGGCTGTCAGGGTAGACCATGTTCCGGCAGACTTTGAACTGATTGACGTAAACAGCAGTTACGCCCAAATTTCACTGGGTGTTGAGCAGGGTGCCACCTATGATGTAAATGCCGTGTGTGAATTCTGCACCATTGACTATCCCACATCTGATTTCAGGGGAAACCGCCAACAGGAAAACACCCGGCAATCGATTGATGGCAAAGTCAGTGGAGGCGGCAAAGGAAAAGTAACGGTAGTCAGTCGATACGGTAACATCAAGCTTGTGAAATAGTCCCTATTTCAGGGAACAAATATATGCGGCCCGGTAAAGGTCGAAAAGTAAAAGTGTAGGTGCAGGACCTGTCAGGTGACGTCTGAGGAGTGGTTCCAGGATTCGGAAGATCAGGGAGCAAATCCGGACCAGCCGCAGGTCCTTCACCTTTTTTCGCAACCTGAGCAATCCTGAATCATTAAGGAATCGGGCATCATTGACGATTTTATCGGAAATATAAACCAGGTTCTCAATGGCCTTTCTGGTCTTGGCAAGATATTCACCGGATGGCTCCAGACCCAAATGCCACACAGGATTGTAGATATGGACAGGGGGGTAACCGGCTTGTACAAGGTCATAACCCAGAACAGTATCCTCGTGCCCGTAATGCCTGATGGATTCCCTGAAAGGGATGCTTATCAGGAGGTCGCGCCTGATCATGAAGTTATTGGCGGTAATGGCAAATCCTTTCTTTTGCCTTACCGACAAAGCAACCATTTCCCTCTTACGTCCATATATCCATCGCAGCATATGGTCTGTTTCAGGCGGATTTTCATCGTAAAGGGTTCCTCCACAGACAACATCCGCCCGGGTGGCCATATCGGCATATCTTTGAAGGAAAAGGTTGTCGACAGGTAAGGAGTCAGCATCAAGAAACAACAGAAAAGGAAATTTTGCCCGTTGGGCAAGTTCGTTTCGAATGGCTGAACGGCCTGTATTGACAGGGAGTTCTTCATAAATAATTTTGCCGGGTTGGTGAATTGATCGGTTCAGCAACCTGTATTCCTCCTTTGAACCGTCATCCAGCACCCTGATCTCACAAGGGATGGTAAGATTCTCAGCCATCTTCGAAAGATGGGCTGCCAGTGTTCGTATGTCGGTATTGTAAGCCGGGATGCAAATACTGATCATCCGTTTCCATTTTCGTCAAATGTACATGATACAGTGGAATCGGCCATCAAATATCAGGGCGTTTTCCATATTTTTGTCAGTTACTGGTCGGCAGCAATTAAACCAAATGGCCTGACTGGCGTTATTTTTGTTAGATTGCCCATAAATAGAGTCACATTTCATGAAATACCAAATAAAGATTTTTATTCTTTCCTTATTTCTGATCTCAACCCTGGATTCACAAGGATCAGGATTTGAACTGAAAGTAAAGCTGCCATCGGTTGCAAACGGGGAGGTGATATTGACGCACTATTATGCCTCCAACATCCTGGTGTATGACACCATCCGTCTTGATGTGGCAGGCAATGGTATCCTTGTCCGCGACACGTTGTTGCCCCAGGGCATTTATAAAATTTACCTGAACCAGGACAACCATTTTGATTTCCTGTTGGGTGCAGAGCAAAAGGTGTCTCTGGAAAGTCCGGACTTCAACCAGACCAATGTGCAAGTGGAAGGCGCAATTGAAAGCGTTGAATTCATGAAATACCTGAACTGGATTACCGGGTTACAGGAAAAGCGCATGACGCTTGAAAAGAAGCGGGGAGAGAAATCAGGGCAAGAAAAGGCTGCAATTGAAAATCAGCTTGCCGGGTTAAATGAACAAGTCCATGCCTATTGGAAAAGTAAATATGATGAATACCCCGGCTCATTTCTGGGAACTTTCCTGATGTCGAACTATTTCAGGGAACTCAGGGAGGAAGATATTCCTGATGAATACAAATCAAATGATTCATTGAAGTGGGTTTACCAATACAATTACATAAAAAATCACTATTTCGAATATTATGACCTGACCGATGAGCGGATGCTGTTTACACCGTCGATCAAGCCAAAACTGGAGAACTATTTTGACAGGGTACTCCTGCAGATGTACGATTCGGTTAAGCCGGCAGCCTATGAAATCATACAAAAGGTTGAGCCCCATCCCCGGATGTATCGCTTTGTGGTTTCCCATCTGCTCAACAGCAGCCTGAACAGCAAGATCATGGGCATGGATGCCCTTTTTGTCGACATTGCCAAGGATTACTACCTGTCGGGAAAGGCCACATGGGCTGACAAATCAACCCTAGACAAAATCAGGGAAAATGTATTGTTCCTTGAAAACAACCTGGTAGGGAAAAACGCCCGGGATTTTCAGATGGAAACCGACACAGGAGACCCGTTCAGGCTATACCAGCTTCCCGCAAAATATACGGTTTTGGTGTTTTTTGAGCCTAACTGTTCACACTGCCGCGAGTATGTGCCCCAGTTATATAACGAAGTCTATATTCCTTTCAGGGACAAAGGGTTTGATGTGGTGGCGGTATACACCATGGAAAACAAAAACGAATGGGTCGGGTTTCTTGAAAAACACCAGTTACATGATTGGCACAATGTATGGGACCAGCATCACCTGACCCGGTTCAAAATCGTATATGATACCCGCACCACACCATCGGTTTATCTCTTGGATAAGGATAAGAAGATCATCGCCAAGCGATTCACCATTGATTTTCTGAAGGAATTTTTACCCCGGAACCTTTAAATTTTTACCCAAGTCGGGTTTCATTCAGGATCAAATTGTAAATTGCACAGATAAAACATTAACCTTGATCCTATGAAATTCAGAATGGTAGCCACTGCCCTGGCAGTTGGCATGATGACATTATCGGGTATGGCCCAGCCCGCCGAAGGAGACTACCGGAAAGGGGCCGGATTCATTGAAAGCAATTATTATACGGAAGCGGAGAACGAAGCCCTCCTTAAACTTTATGAGGGACTGAGGGTTGCCGATGTATCAGACGGCATGGATATGGTCAGCCTCCCCAATACTGGACTGGTCAGTACCGAAATCCATCCCGACTGGGTGGATACCAAAAACATGACCCACCAAATCAGGGGCATTGCCGTAACAGCCCGCTATGTTCCCACACAAAAACCTGACCGTCCGGCACCCGGACAGGATTTTGCGGCTTGGGAAGGACATTTTTATGGCACCTATTCTTCAGAAGCTTTTGCCTCATTGATCCAGAAAGGTTCAGTCGTTGTTATCGATGACGTGGAAGACAAAGACATTGGCTCTATCGGATCCAACAACATTTTATATTGGGTTAGCCTGGGAGCTGTCGGTGTTGTAACCGATGCAGCCTCGCGCGACACCGATGAGATTGCCTTGCAAGGCGTACCAATTTATCTGCGGAAAAAGGGGCGCGGGATCCGTCCCGGGCGTAACGAACTGGAATCAGTCAACCGTCCGGTAGTGATTGGTGGTGTGCTTGTCTGTCCGGGTGATGTCGTGGTTGCCGATGGCGATGGCGTGGTAGTCGTTCCAAGGAAAGTTGCGGTCCAGGTGGCTGAATTCGCCCATAAGATCCTGGAAGGGGATAAGGCTGGACGTCGTACTCTATACGAGAAACTGGGTATTCCTTTTGACAAGACCGTGGAATAACTATTCTCTGTACAAAAATATTTGACCGCAGGTAACAGGAGTCCATCCGTATTGCCTGCGGTTTTTTAATTCCATCTCTTTGCCTCCCATCCAAGTCTTGTACCCCTTATTACCATTAAAATATAATTGCCATACAAACACCATATTTTTACCATAGGAAAATGGCAAAACTATGGTGTTTGTATGGAGAAACTATGGAGAAACCCAAAATGGGTATGAGACCTGATAGCATCGAGCAGGGTATTTCAGGGGAAGATTTTCTCACATTTTAAGGGGTAAAATCTTCCCCTGACCTTATCGTTTGTATATTGGAAATGAAACACCGTGGAAGGCAATTGCATTTCGATTGGACTTACTTATGTTGGCCGGACAACTTAAACTTTATAACTTTGGGGAAACCATGTAATAAATTATTATGGCAATTATTTTTGAAGAGCGCTACAACTATCATCCCGAGGATTTCAAAAAGTATGATACTAGCAGGATCCGGAAGGAATTTATGGTAGAAAAGCTCATGGATCCCGGAAACATCCGATTGGTATATTCCCATATCGAAAGATTTATTACCGGAGGAGCGGTTCCCACTTCCAATGACCTAGTGCTTGAAACAGTTGATGCCCTCAAAGCTGAATACTTTTTGCAGCGCCGCGAGCTGGGCGTCATCAATACCGGGAAACAGGGTTCCGTATGGGTGGATGGACAGGAATATGTACTGCAATATAAAGAGGCATTATATATTGGCCGCGGTGTAAGGCAAGTCATATTCCGATCAGCCGATCCTGCAAACCCGGCACGGTTCTACCTGAATTCAGCGCCTGCACACAAAGAATTTCCAACGGTGCACATTACCAGGGAAAGGGCAAATGTGCTGCATATGGGATCATTGGAGACTTCCAATGAGAGAAACATCAACCAGTTGATAATCCATTCGCTGGTGAAAACCTGTCAGCTGCAAATGGGACTGACGGAACTGATGCCCGGCTCGGTATGGAATACCATGCCTCCCCATACCCACTCGAGAAGAAATGAGGTCTACTTCTATTTTGAAGTCCCTGAAGGACAAGCCATCTGCCATTTTATGGGACAACCTCAGGAAACACGTCACATTTGGCTGAAAAATGAACAGGCCGTATTGTCACCCAGCTGGAGTATCCATTCAGCTGCCGGAACCTCGGCATATAACTTCATCTGGGGCATGTCGGGTGAAAACCTGGACTACACCGACATGGATGGGATCAGGCCTGATGAATTAAGATGAATGGAATGCATTTTCTTCCATTGATTTCTGGACTATCCGAAATTTTGGAGACTTCTTAAATTGAATAATTGACTTACAACTATTACTTATGATTCACGACCTTTTTGACCTTACAGGCAAGGTGGCCTTGGTGACCGGCGGATCCCACGGGATTGGACTGGCCATAGGGAAAGTCCTGTCAAAAGCAGGTGCGCGCTTGTGCATCAATGGAAGGGATGCCGCAAGACTAAAGGAAATTTCAGGACAGCTCAAGGAGGAGGGGATAGATGTATATACCATCGCGTTTGATGTGACCAATGAGGAACAGGTTGATAAGGCAATCTCAACCATTGAAAAAGAGGTAGGACCTGTAGATATACTCGTCAACAACGCCGCCCTGATTAAACGGGTTCCGATCGTAGATATGGATGTAAAAGATTTCAGGGATATCATTGATGTTGACCTGGTCGCACCGATGATCGTATCAAAGAGGGTCGTGCCCGGGATGATGGACCGTCGCTCAGGCAAGATCATCAATATGTGTTCGATGATGAGCGTTTATGGCCGGAACACCGTTTCTGCATATGCATCGGCCAAGGGTGGGTTGAAACTCCTTACTGCCAGTATGTGCTGTGAGTGGGCCAAATACAATATCCAGGTCAATGGTATCGGACCAGGATATATTGCCACCAGTCAAACCGCACCGATCAGGGAGGGGAACCACCCTTTCAACGAACTGGTCATGACCCGCACCCCAGCAGGACGTTGGGGCGAGCCGGAAGACGTCGCGTATGCGGCCCTTTTCCTGGCATCGCAGGCCAGTAATTTCGTAAACGGTCAAATCCTTTTTGTTGACGGCGGAATCCTTGCCAATTTTGGCTATGTACGCGGGGAGAATGAGATCACGTAATCCATTCACTAAATATAAAGAGGCAGAACCCTATGAGTTTGGATCATATATTTCTGCCTCTTTACATTTATAAGGTGGTATTATCCCTGGATGATTACCCCTGTTTCGGGATCCAGTTGGGAACCATACATGGAGTGAGGAATGGAATAAACCAGGATCATGATCAGTGCAGCTATGATAATGTATCCCGGCCGGGCCTTTTTCCAGTTCATGACCACGGCGACGATCCAGAAGACAAAGGCCAGCAAGGTCTTGTTGTCGGTCAGGTCCCAGGCGAACGGAATGCCAGCCCATGCTTCACCGAAGGCATGCCATTGAACCCAAGGCCCCATGACCATACCTCCCAGACCGAGAGTGACAAGCGTCCAGACAGCCAGTTTACGGAAGTTTCCATGGTTAAAGGCCGCCATCACACCCGTGAGATTGGAAAGAAACATGGCAATGAACATAAGGATGACGTGGGGTGCCAGGATAGCTGCCGGGACATCACCCTTAAACCGAATGACTGTCGCATTCGTCTCGTGCAAAGGGTACGAGGTTCCATCCTTGCTGAATTCAACCTTATATTCAAGCTTTCCTGCCGGTGGCTGGTGGGGTAGGAAACCCACAAGGTTGTTGCCTTCCCTTCGTAAATCAGAAGTAGTCCAGTCGTCATTGGTCGGGAACCTCCGAAATGTGATTTGCCCGGCAACCGATGGATCGGCAACCACAAACTCAAGCCGGCAGTCCGATTCCCCACCGTGACTTCGAATCAGTTCAAACTGGTATTTCTGGTCCTCAATGGTCAGTTCGACTTTCTTGGGATAAGTCGGACCGGTGGCCCGCTGATAAACGATTGCCCCGAAAGTAATGGCTGCAGCCAGAAGAATAAAAAGAAAGGTTTTCATCATTGCAAGGTTATGATTTCATTCAAATGCTAAATAAGTTTCAATAACAAGGCAAGTTTAATAAATAAAGAGCGAAAATCCTGTTGACTATCTGCATTTAACTTTTAACCATTTAAGAATTATAAAAATCATATTATATGATTCATTACTTATAACAATATTATATTTCCTGCAAAATTATGAAAAACACAAAAAAGTCTTTTATTGCAATTATGTATGGCATATAAGATTGGCCCGTTAGAAGGAATCAAGTGAATACGTTCATACAGGAGATAATTTTTGCGACAGTTCTTCAGGTCCATTATTTAATCAACATGTTTCTGTTGATGATAGATAAATGTAATAATCTTACTTCCAGTTACATAGAAATGTCTTCGCAGAGGTGTATACGATTTGTCGCAATGATGCTGTTATTTAACATCCTTTAACTAAGTACAACGTATTATTGTTTTTCATACATTAGTACTGTTTTTAGACCAACAAAACTTATGAATGACTAACTATGACTAGCCTATTGTATATTTTGCATTTTCATATACCCTCCTTCTTCGATTTATCCAAATATCACAATGACTGTAAATTATGTCTTGCAGCAATAAGCTTTTCCCGTACAGATTCTTTTGAAACTTGACACATACTATTACCATTTATTTATTACTAAAACTTAAAATCTATGGAAAAACTAAAGTTCAAAAGGTGCAATAAGCTTGCAGCTTTTTTGTTGACAGCCCTATTCATGGCCTTTTCCCTGGGTTCTTTTGCTCAGCAGAGGACACTGAACGGAAAGGTTACGGATCAGGCTGGCGCAGCCATTCCGGGTGTTACAGTTGTCGTTAAGGGTACCACCACGGGAACTGTGACCAATCTTGATGGTGTTTACACCCTCTCTGTTCCGGCAGATGCACAGATCCTGGTGTTTTCATACATCGGTATGGTATCACAGGAGGTCCAGATCGCTGGACGTTCAACCATCGACGTAAGTCTCCAGCCCGACGTAATTGGTGTAGGTGAGGTAGTTGTCGTAGGGTACGGTACCCGTATGAAGGAAGAACTGACCGGTGCCATTTCAACCATTTCGGAAGAACAGATGCAGATTTCTGTCGCTCCCAGTGTGGTATCACGTCTTCAGGGACAAGTCTCCGGTATCACTGTCAATGCTTCTGACCGTCCCGGTGGCGATGCTACCATCAGGATCCGTGGTATTGGTACCATCAACAATTCCAACCCGTTGTTTGTAATCGACGGTGTTCCGGTCGGCCCGGGTAACAATGTCAGTCCAAATGACATCGAATCTATTTCCATCCTTAAGGATGCATCCTCGTCTGCCATTTACGGTACCAGGGGTGCAAACGGTGTTGTCATCATCACTACAAAACGTGGTGCTGCAAACCAGAAACCAAAAATCAACTTCAATGCACGTACAGGTGTCACCAACGCTACGAACCAGTATGACCTGTTAAATTCTGCCGAATATGCCGAATCTGTTTGGTTATCGGCAAAAAATAATGGCCTGACTCCGTCACCAACCCAGTATGGCAATGGTGCGAAACCGGTTCTTCCCGACTATATCAAACCAGCAGGTGCAAAGGAAGGGGATGCTTCAGTAAATCCGGCATTGTACAAATATCCGGATTACCAAATTTACAAAGCCAACAAGCAGGGTACCAACTGGTATGATGAAATTTACCGTACTGGTGTTGTGCAGGAATATGACCTGACCGTTACAGGTGGTGGCCAAAATGGAACCTATTCTTTTTCGGGCAGCTACCTGGATGAAGATGGTATGCTGGACCATACCAACTTCAAAAGGTATACCTTCCGCATGAACTCGGATGCCAAGTTCAATAGCTGGTTCAAGGCAGGAGAATCCCTCCAGGCCGTTTATATTGATGAACATGGTAACCTGGGTGACAACGGTGAAGGCACTGTTGTTTCACATGCATACCGTATGCAGCCAATCGTTCCCGTGTATGACATTCAGGGTAATTTTGCCGGATCAAGTGCTTCAGAAATGGGGAACGCCGCCAACCCGGTAGCCATTCTCTATCGCGACCGTAATAACAATGGCAAATATGCCAGGGTTTTTGGAAACATCTATGGTGAAATTACTTTCATGGAAGGATTGACTTTCCGCTCCCTGCTTGGTTTCAACTGGGGCCAGTGGAATTACAGTGGTTATGGATTGCCAAACTTCGAACACTCCGAACCATCAAAGGTGAATTCACATAGCCGCGATTCCAACTATAGCCTGCAGTGGAACTTCACAAACACCCTCAACTACAGCACATCCATCGCCGATATCCATAAAATCAGTGTTGTTTTGGGTACTGAAGCCATCGATAACTTCTATCAGTCATTGAATGCCAGCCGTAGCCAGTATTTCTCGGAAGATCCACAATATATGCAGCTTGATTCAGGTGAAGCTAACCGCCAGAACAGCGGTAATGCAAGTGAGTGGTCACTCTTCTCGCAATTTGGCCGTATCAACTATGACCTGATGGGAAAATATTTCCTTGAAGGTACAGTTCGTCGTGACGGTTCTTCCAGATTCTCCAAGGCAAACCGTTATGGTGTGTTCCCGGCAGCTTCTGCAGCCTGGGCACTTTCCCAGGAAAACTTCATGGCCGGCGCCAGCAACTGGGTTGACCTGCTGAAACTAAGGTTAGGATGGGGTGTCAGTGGCAATGACCAGATCGGTAACTATAACCCGCACACTACATTCCGTACCGATCCGCAACAGGCTGCCTATTCCCTGACAGGTAATAATACAGCAGCAATTGCCGGGTTTATTCCCGGTGCATTGGGTAACGACCAGGTGACCTGGGAAACCACCAGGACTTTCAACGTTGGTGTGGATGGTACATTATGGGATAATTCTGTTAATTTCTCTGTTGATGTATGGGACCGCAGAACTTCTGACATGCTTTTCCGTGACCCGATCCCGAACGTTTTGGGTATCGCAACCGCTCCGTTTATCAACATTGGCGAAATGCAAAACAGGGGATTTGACATTGAATTGGGCTATAACAATACCGTATTCGATGGACAATTCAGGTATGCCATCAATGCCACGATTTCGCGTTACACCAATGAAATCCTGAAGCTTGCCACCGACCCAAAACGTAATGTGGACGCAGGTTCTCTTCGCCAGATGACCTATACACGTTATGCTGTCGGAACTTCATATCCTGAATTCTTCGGTTACATTGTTGACGGTATTTTCCAGACTGCAGCAGAAGCTTCGGCCCATCCACAGTTTGGTACTACTACCTATAACAAACCTGGCCATTTCAAATACAGGGATATCAGTGGTCCCGACGGAAAACCTGACGGCAAGATCACTGCCGATGACAGAACTTATATCGGAAGTCCGCATCCTGATTTCGTGGGTGGTTTGAATTTTGATTTTGGTTATGGCAATTTCGACCTGAACCTCTTCTTCTATGGAAGTTATGGCAATGAATTGTCGAACCATGTTGCCCGTTGGATTGATTATGGTATGTTCAATGGTGGTTTGAGCAAGGATGCCCTCTACAAATCATGGGGCAGTCCATATCTGGAAAACAATGCTGATGCCAAGCTTCCGATGCTTGATCAGGATACCAACTCACAACATCCATCCACCGCTTTTGTGGAAGACGCTTCCTACCTGCGCCTCAAGAATGTAAAACTGGGATATACCCTTCCGAAGAGTCTGCTTGAAAAAGCACAGATCAGCAACCTGCATATCTATGCACAAGTAAGCAATCTCTTTACATTGACCAAGTATAGCGGATTGGATCCTGAAATCAACCTATCAGGTGACGCGATGGGTCTCGACCAGGGTGCATGGCCGACTGCCCGTCAGATCATGTTTGGAATCCAGCTTGGATTATAATGTGTAGTTGTTGTCGAATAATAAAAATATATGAAGAATATGAAAAAACTATCAATAGCAGCGGCCATGATAATTACGCTGACCATGGCCAATTCGTGCTCTGATGATTTCCTCGACAAAAAGCCTTGGGGGGTTACAGCAGAGAATGTTTTCTACTCGGAAAAGGGTTGTGATGCCCTGTTGACCGGTTGTTACGGTGTTATTGGCGGTGGTGGCCAGGGACTTGGTTACGACTGGGGAGCATCCGTATCCAACTGGATTTATGGCTCAGCCGGTTCAGACGATGCCTATAAAGGTTCGGAAGTGACTGACCAGGAACCTGCTAACCCTGTTGAGAAATGGGAAGTGATACCGACCAACGGCTATATAGCCCAAAAATACAGATGGGCCATCGGGGTGGGTGCCGATCGCACCAACAAAACCCTCAGGATTATAAAGATTACCGAAGAACAGGGTGGCATTTCTGCGGCAGCAGCCAACAGAATGCGTGCAGAAGCCCGCTTCCTGAGGGCATTCTACTATTTTGAAGCCCGTTTGCTCTATGGTGATTATCTTCCCATTCTGAAGGAAGACACTCCTGATATTAAAGCGGTTTCGAATGAAAACGCACCCGGAGCGGTTCTTAACTTCATCATCGAAGACCTGACTTTCGCCATCCAAAACCTGCCTGAGACCCAAGTACAGGTTGGCCGTCCAACCAAATATGCAGCCATGGCCCTCGCTGCCCGCGCATATCTGCAGGACCTGAAATATGCCGAAGCAAAACCATTGCTTGACAATATCATCAACAGCGGAAAATATTCGCTGATGCCGAAGTATATCAATAACTTTGATATTGCCACCAACAACAATAAGGAATCGATCTTCGAAATCCAGAACAGCGTTAACGACGGTGCAGGTTATGGCTCATACAACGGTGAAATGGGTATTGGTTTGAACTGGCCTCACGGTGGTGACATTGGTATGTGCTGCGGTTTCCACCAGCCTTCCCAAAACCTCGTGAACGCCCACAAGGTGGATGCCAATGGTTTGCCATTGTTTGACACTTTCAACAACACCGACTTGAAGAATGACCAAGGTATTCCTTCGGATGAACCATTTGATATCGCAACCGATCCGGTTGATCCACGACTCGACTTTACCGTCAGCCGCAGGGGTATTCCATATAAGGATTGGGGTGTAAACCGTGGTCAGGCATGGATCAGGAAACAACAGGACGGTGGACCGTACCTTCCGGTTGCAAAACCGTTCCTGAAAAAGTCTGAAGTAGCCGCATTCAAGGACAACACTGGTGGTTGGATGTCTGGTGTCAATGCCAACAACTTCCGTTATATCCGCTATGCCCATATTCTGTTATGGAGAGCCGAGATTGCTGCTGTTGAAAACGACTTGGGCAAAGCGCTTGAACTTGTCAACATGATTCGCGAAAGAGCCGGTGCCGATAAAGTGATGGGAAAAGTTAAAGTTAACACATTACCTTCCAACTTCTACCCATGGGGTGCTGCCGGGGATGTCGACTTTACCCAGCCTGCAGCCAATTACAAAATCGGACTCTATCCCAGTTTTGCCAACAAAGCTGAAGCCATTCGTGCCGTACAATGGGAACAAAGGCTTGAGTTCGCCACTGAAGGGATGCGTTTCTTCGACCTGAGACGCTGGGACAACCTGCCGGAAAAAATCGGAGGTAAGAGCATGGCCCAGGTACTGAACGAATTTGCAGCTGCCGACCTGCGTATCAGGGGATTCATGACCGGAGCCACTTTTAACGAAAGTGACAAATTTATGCCGATTCCGCAGACACAGATTGATTTGCAACCAGGCGTTATCGTACAACGTCCGGAATACAAATAGAGTATTTTCCATAGGATGAAACAAGAGGGGCAGCAATGTCCCTCTTTTTCATTGTGGGAAGGGCATAAAATTGGATGAAATCTTTTACCGCAGAGGAATGCAACGAGAAATAAAATTGGATGACATCTTTTACCGTAGAGGAATGCAACGAGAAGATGTCATCCAGTAAAATGGGAAGGATGTCATCCATTAAATTTACAACCATTCGTCCTTTGGTATAAATCATCATTCATATTGCTGAGCTTTTCATTGAAATTCTGCATTTTTGTAAAACAATCATCTGATGAACCCATGGCTCTGAATTATATCTTCCTCTTTTTCTTTCTGATCGCATTCGTCATCGGCCTCGTAAAACTCATTTTCCTGGGTGATACGGAAGTCTTTACCACCATGGTAGCATCCACTTTCGACATGGCCAAAACCGGTTTTGAAATTTCCCTGGGACTGACTGGAGTTCTCACCCTTTGGATGGGCATCATGAAAGTGGGAGAAAAAGGGGGAGTGGTAACGCTCTTTTCGAAGGCCATCGGGCCTTTTTTCAATAAGCTTTTTCCTAAGCTCGGTAAAGACCATCCGGCCTATGGTTCGATAATGATGAACATTGCGGCCAATATGCTGAACCTAGATAATGCCGCAACCCCGGTAGGACTTCAAGCCATGAAGGAAATGCAGGAGACAAATCCCGATAAGGATACGGCCAGCGATCCACAGATCATGTTTTTGGTATTAAATACCTCAGGACTGACAATTCTTCCAATCAGCATTATGGTTTATCGTGCCCAGTTGGGGTCAGCTAATCCTGCCGACATATTCCTGCCCATTTTGCTGGCCACTTTTTTCTCTACCCTGGCGGGGTTGATTTCAGTAGCTATTTATCAAAAAATCAATCTTTTTGATAAAGTAATCCTATCTTATCTTGGAGGTCTCACAGCGGTTATCGCCGGTCTGATCTGGTATTTCTCGACCATTCCCCAAGAACAGATCACGCTGATCTCGAACGTGGTAAGTAATGTGATCCTCTTTTCGGTCATTGCAGGATTCTTTGCCATGGCTTTTCTTCGCAAGGTGAATGTTTATGATGCTTTCATTGAAGGCGCCAAGGATGGATTCAAGACTGCCATCAACATCATACCTTACCTGGTTGCCATTCTGGTGGCAATTGGTGTTTTCAGGGCTTCAGGGGCAATGGACTGGTTTATCTCGGGATTTGCCTGGTTAATTCAGCAACTGGGATTGAATACCGATTTTATACCGGCCATGCCGACCGCGCTGATGAAACCACTCAGCGGATCAGGGGCGAGGGGAATGATGGTGGATGCCATGACCACATATGGTGCCGACTCATTTGTGGGTCGTGTGGCGTCAACGGTTCAGGGAGCCACCGATACCACTTTCTACATCCTTGCAGTATACTTTGGGGCGGTAGGGGTGAAAAATACCCGCTATGCAGTGGTTTGCGGGTTAATCGCTGACTTTACCGGCATCATTGCCTCCATACTGCTGGCCTACCTTTTCTTTCATTCGTGAGGCTTTTATCCCTCTTTGCGTGCCGCTATCCGGTTGGCCTTGTTCAGCAGAATTAATGATAACGCGATGACTGCCATTGCAATTAACTGGAACTTGTCAGGATTCTCGTCCGGAATCAATACCCAGCTTAGCCAGGCTCCCAGAACAGGGATCAGGAATTTCCACATGTTCAATCCTGAAACTTTCACTCCCGGCCTTGATAGCAAAGTATACCAGATGGATATGGCAGCTGCCGACAGGAAACTGAGCCATCCCAATGAGATGTAATAGGGCAGGGGAAAGGGGCCCATGTTCCACCCTTCGAAAGGGAGCGAAATCAAAAATAGCACCATGCCTCCCATAAAAAGGGAGGAAGCGCTTAGAAAGACCGGATGAATCGGTTTTTTAGACCTGCTGATCATTACATTGGAATAACCTGAAAAGAGGTTGTTGATCAACAATAAAATGATACCCAGCCATTCGAAGGCACCCTTAATCTCGACTTTCTGCCTGCCGATGGTAATGATGGCAATACCGGCAACACCTACCAGGAAACTGGCAACTTTCAGAGGTGACAAACGGTCGTTCTTCATGGTGAAATGCGCCACCATGGCAATAAAAAGGGGAGATGAACCTACCAGCATTGCACCGAGGGCACTTGGAATCAGGTTCATGCCCAAATAAAAGAAAGAATATTGTCCAACAACCTGTAAAAATGCAATGAAAAGCACAAAGTTCAGGTTTTGTCTTACCTCAACAAAAAATCGTTCCCATTTCCCAAATGCCACAAATATCATGAGTCCGGCAAGAATAAAACGTAGACCTGCGAATTGAAGAGGTGATTGGTATTGCAGACCAATCTTAACCACGGCAAAAGCCGTCGACCAGAGCCAGATCGCGACAAGGGCAAGAAATATGGTGGATTTAAAGACGGGTTTCATAAGCATGATTGCTTCGCAAAGGTGAATAAAATATTTGAAATTTATGTATCTCGGGTGGTCGATTCCCTATATGGGTGGTTCTTGCATTTTCTGAAAACAAAACATCGTTCTTCACACTCCACCGTACTTATTTTTTGAATATTTTGTTCAGAAATTTGCCTGGATATTGGTGATTCAGGGTTAATTTCGAGACTGACATATGGATATTTTCTTCCTTGTCTGAAATTCCGGTAACTTTGGTGTTTGACTATATCTATATTCATTTTTTATGGCTAAAAGAATCATCAATAACTACGAAGAGTTTGCTGCCTTGTTAGGACAGGAAATCGGTGTATCCGATTACATCACCATTACCCAGGACCAGATCAACAAGTTTGCGGATGCAACCATGGATCACCAGTGGATCCACATTGATCCCGAACGGGCGGCAGTTGAATCACCGTTCAACAAAACCATCGCCCATGGATATCTGACCCTTTCCATGCTGACCTACCTATGGTTCTCCATCGTAGATATAAGAAATGTCAAGATGGTCGTGAATTATGGTCTTGACAAACTCCGGTTCAACCAGCCGGTCATTGTTGACAGTCGTATCCGCTCGCGGGTGACACTTGACTCCATCACCAACCTGCGGGGAATTGCCAAGGTACAGGTCAAGATCATCGTCGAGATCGAAGGGAACAAGAAGCCGGCCTATGACTGCCTGGCTACCTTCCTGTATCATTTCGAGTAAACATAAATTTTCCAATATAAAAGGATGACATCCTTACCCGTTTTATGGGGAAGTTGATGTTATCCTTTTTTGTACCTTGGTGAAGACAATAACAACGTGTTTATGGACTTGCACCAATTGATTTACAGCAACGAGATAACTTTGGGGACTGCCGCACTCCGGTTGATACTGGCTTTCCTGGCCGGAATGTTGATTGGGATAGAACGGGAAGCCCAAAACCAGCCGGCGGGTATGAGGACCCATATACTGATTACGCTAGGCTCGGCGCTCGCAATGTTACTTTCCATTTATATCCCACAAACTTTTCCGGATTTTCAGAATGGAGATCCGGGCCGAATAGCCGCACAGGTAGTTTCCGGTATCGGTTTTTTGGGCGCGGGTGCCATTCTCAGGTTCGGCGTCAATGTAAAGGGGCTGACCACTGCAGCTTCTGTCTGGGCCATGGCCATGATCGGACTTGCCATTGGGGCAGGGATGTTTATGGTTAGCCTGATTGCCCTGATGATTATCCTGTTTGCCCTTACGGTGATGGATACCTTCGAAAAGCATATCTTCCGTAATCGAATCCTGAAACGGATCGATGTGACGATACGCAAGAAATCGAGTGACATCAAAACCCTGCAAAGGTTAATGAAACATTTGAAAATCAGGGTGTATTCCGTAGATTTCCATAAGCATACCGGTGAAACCAACGACAGGATCATCCTGTATGTCTACATTCTCGAAAACATGGATCCGTCCAAATTATCGGATGCCCTGGAAAAGACGGAGGGTGTTGTCGGTTTTACGGTAGAAATGGTCAGCTGATTCACTCCTTTTCTGTCTTTTCTAGCAGTCCCTCACAGGCATCCTCGAGCAAGTCAAGCACCAGCTCAAAACCTTCTTCCCCTCCATAATATGGGTCAGGTACTGAATTGTAGCTGAAAATGCGGCTGAATTCGGTCATTTTCCTGATTTTGGCAACGTCACTCTCATTGCGTGCCATAGCCTTCAGGTTTCTGACATTTTCATTGTCCATTCCAATGATGTAATCAAACCGGTCAAAATCCTCGGCCGGATCAAACTGGCGTGCGATGCTGGTCAGGTCATATCCTCTTTTATGGGCATGTTTTCGCATCCTAGCATCGGCTGGCTGGCCAGAATGCCAGGCCCCTGTACCTGCAGAATCAATTTCGTAGTTTTCTGACAATCCGCGTGAATCTACTACAGCCTTGAAAACTGCTTCAGCACTGGGTGAGCGACAAATATTTCCCAAACAGACAAACAAGACACGTTTCTTCATAATGTGAACCTTTGCGGGCAAAAATAGGCAATAGAATGGATTGGGCAAGACAAAAAAACTGAAGATATCATGCGTACCACGAACGCTTCCTTTCTCCCAAGCTGTTCAGGATGTCAATGGTTATATTAACATCATTGACAATCTGGAAATCGAACATTCCAACGCAAATGAAATCGGCCCCATTTTCGAATGCCCAGCGGAATCCGTCTTCAGGTGTAATGGCACCTGCTGCCAGAACCTTAAATCCCATTACAGGTACTTGTGCACGGTTGACAAACTCGACCGTACGGTCAGGAAACGGGCAAAAACAATTGTCATGAAACCGGTTATGGTCAGGTGACTTAAAACCGTCCACTTCAAATGCTACCCTGTTCTCGCGGGGGTGTGCCGACCAGTAGTTATCGTGGTGCATGGTTTTCATATAGTAGTCGGGGATGATGCCTTGTTCCTCACACGCAATGAAAGAATCGATAGTATGCGCACCCAGTCCGGCCACCAAGCCATGGCTTCTGATTTTTTCCATCATTTGGACGATCACCTCCATTTTTCTGTCACGAACCAGCCAGTCACACCAGTTGCCCTGAATCTGCAGGATATCGGCCCCGAAGTCGATCCCCTGGTTGATTTGCTCATAAATATCCCCCTTCTCCATGTTGGGGGCAACTTGTGAGATGATCTTGATCTTGCTTCCCGTCAGTTTTTTATACTTAACCATGAGCGGGAACGACGGGAACCCGATATTGATGGTATTGATACCGGCCTTTTCTGCCAACATCAGTGTTTCATACACTTTCTTTTCAGTGTTGTAGGCTTTAAACAGTGAGGGCACATAAATCAGGTCCCTGGCATGAGCCCAGCCGCCAATCAGGTTTCCACCCATCACAAGGCGACTGATTTGATGATCGCCAATCTTGCCGAAAGGAAGTTCACCTTTTAATTCCTTCAGCGCAACAGACTCGAGCTGGATGGTGGCCCCCGACATCACATCGGTTCCATACTTACGGTGCAGGTTAAAGGCTCCTGTTCCCATGATTCCCAATACCGGCAGGGTTGCCAGGTTTTTCAGGACTTCCCTACGGGAGGGATCAGTTGATGGGGCGGGGTCGGGTATAGGCTCTTGTGTCAAATGTGATGATGACTCGTTTTTACCTCTCGTAAATATGGCCTGGATGCCATAACCGATTTTTTGACTGAAAATATAGTATAGAAGGACAAGGGCTTCCAAAAAGACCTTATCAACTATATAAAGTTGTCCTTCGGTTGACCTGAAAATGGAAGAACCAAAAGGAGGATAAGCAAAATAGTAAAGGGTTAGCAGCAGAAATCCGGCAATGGCTGCATAACGGACCAGAATCCCCGTGAACAGTGCCAGACCGATCAGTGTTAACCCATACATATTCATGAGATCGACCACTCTGACCATGGTTTCTGATGAAGCAAGCCAATGGTAAAAGTTCTGAAACCATCCGCTGGTATTGACAAGGTAATTATAAGAGCTCCAGTTGCCGGCAGCTAGTTTTGATACACCTTCATAAAAAAAATGCCAGCCTATCGCCGCCCTTATAATTGTGATCAGCAACTTTTTCCAGTCTGTGGTTTTGATTGTGTCCATTGGTTTAAAATATTTGGTTTGGTTTTAATGTATCAGCCTCAAAAACTCCTCTTCATTGATGATGGGAACCCCCAGCTTTTGAGCTTTTTCGAGCTTGCTTGGTCCCATATTGTCACCAGCCAGTACATAACTGGTATTTTTAGAGATGGATCCCACATTTTTGCCTCCATGCATCTCAATCATCTGTTTGAGCTCGTCACGTGAATGGAGATTGAAAGTCCCGGAAATCACGATCGACAATCCTGACAACTTATCAGAAAGTTGTGCGGAACCACTGTTTTCTTCCGTAAAGGTAATTCCTGCTTCTTTCAGCCTCTGAATTAGGTGAAGGTGTCTGGGATCCGAAAAATATTGACGTATACTGGCTGCAATACGTTCGCCAATTTCGTTGATGGAAGTCAACTCAGTCTCCGACATCTCCATGAGACGGTCGATGCTACCGGCAGCGGAAGCCAGGTTTTTCGCAACGGTTTCTCCCACGTAACGGATGCCAAGGGCAAAAAGAGACCGGCTAAACGGTACAGTTTTAGAATCGTCGAGGCTTTTCAGGATCCTTTGTGCCGATTTTTCACCCAATCGCTCGAGTGGAATCAACTGATCAACCTTTAAGGTATACAAATCGGCCACATCATGGACTAGTTGGTTCCTATAGAGCAATTCTACCGTTTCGGCGCCCAACCCGTCAATATTCATGGCTTTCCTTGAGATATAATGCTCTATTTTCCCCTTGATCTGGGGAGGACAGCCAGTATCGTTCGGGCAATACCAGGCAGCTTCACCTTCACTGCGAACCAGAGGTTCCCCGCATTCGGGACAGGCAGTGACAAACACGACAGGCAATGCCATTGGGTGGCGCTTACTCTTATCAACGCCCACTATTTTTGGAATAATTTCACCTCCCTTTTCGACCATGACCTGGTCGTCCAAATGGAGGTCCAGTCCGGCAATTATGTCCGCATTATGAAGTGAGGCACGCTTTACCCTGGTGCCGGCGAGTTGTACAGGCTCAAGATTGGCAACCGGGGTTACAGCCCCTGTACGGCCCACCTGGTAAGTGACTGATGACAATGTGGTGACCGCCTGTTCGGCCTTAAACTTATAGGCAACCGCCCAACGGGGCGATTTGGCCGTAAATCCTAGCATTTCCTGCTGCTGGAATGAGTTTACCTTAATGACCACCCCGTCTGTGGCTACAGGAAGCCTGAACCTTTCCTCGTTCCAATAATCAAGGTAATTCCTGACCTCCTCAAGATTACGGCATCTGGCCATGTTTTCCGAGACCTTGAAGCCCCATTCCCTGGCCTGTGCAAGACTGTCGAAGTGGGAGAGCTGTTTCATCGATGTTCCGGGAATGGCATAAAAGTACGCATCCAGTTTACGGGAAGCCACAACTGATGAGTTCTGCAGTTTCAAGGTGCCTGAGGCAGCATTGCGGGGATTGGCAAACAGCGGTTCTCCATTTTCCTCCCTCACCCGGTTCAACTCTTCGAACACAGAAAAAGGCATGACAATCTCACCCCTGATTTCAAAGTTTTCAGGAAAGGCATTGCCGCGCAATCTCAGAGGTATGGAGCCAATGGTCCTGACATTCACCGTCACGTCATCACCTGATTCACCGTCACCTCGGGTAACCGCCCTCACCAGAATTCCATTTTCGTATGATAATGAAATGGACGTACCATCAAATTTCAGTTCACAAACATATTCGACTTCTGCCTCCAGTTCCTTTCTTACACGCTGGTCAAAATCCTGCATCTCTTCAAAGGAATAGACATTAGACAAAGACAGCATTGGATACCGGTGCCTTACCTGGACAAATTCCTCATTCCGGTCGCTTCCCACCCTAAGTGTTGGGGAAGCAGGATCAGAAAATTCCGGAAAATCTGCCTCCAGTGTTTCCAGTTCCTTCATCATCATGTCGAATTCATAGTCTGAAATGACCGGTGATGACAAAACATAGTAATTATAGTTATGGTCTTCGAGTTCTTTTCTTAGTGTCTCGATTCGCTGCAATGCCTCCTTCTTATCCATTCAGCCAAAAAATGTTTACAGGCTGTCGTAATAGCTGACAACCTGGGTAAGTTCTTCGTCAGTTTTCAGTTTCAGTTTATTCTTTTTGATAAAACCCTCAATTTCGGGGGCTTTGTCTGCAAACATTCCAGCGACTGCCTTCGCGTTGGTTTTCACCTTCTCGGGCTGACCATCCCCCTTTTTGATGAAATACTGAATATCGGAAACAAATTCATCATACCGGCGGTTTGGACTGTATGCTTTCTGGTAATCGGCTGCCTTGAAATGCTTGACAGGTAATTTGTAAAGTACCGACTCTTCATTGTATAAGACCTGGAAATATATCTTTTCGCCTTTGGGACCCAAATCCGACACAAAATAGGCATATCCTTCAGGGGCTTCCGAATCTTCAATCATAAATGCATTGATGTGTGATGGCGACAAGGACGAAGGTTCTCCATCCTCCATCCTGACAAGCAACTGGCCATTGACGCAGTCATAATTAAGCAATAGGGGCATTGCCTGGTCCATACCAGAAACAATGACTGCGCCTTTTTGCCATTCCGGGAATAGATATGGAGATCCCTTTACTCCCTCGTATCGGGTATCAAAGGTTTGAATGATTCCAACGCCTGTATGGGCAAATTTCTGGAGAAACTGGTTGGCACTTTGCCAGTAGGCTGAGTTGATAAGCGATTCCCTGGCTTCTTTCTTGTTCATTTCCTGTTTCAGGATATCAAGAAACTGGTCCTGTTCCTGAGCTCGCAAGCCCAAAGTCGCCAAGACCATCACAATGGTTAATACAGCAGTTTTCATGAGCACTATATTTTGTTTCTGACGAAATTAACTCAAAATCTTAAATAATGTTGAAAACAATGACAGAATCAGTGACCCTCCTCGAAACATATTTGTACCTTTGTTGGCGAAATGGTTCATTTTAGAATGATCAAAAGGGAATCCGGTGTAAGACCGGAGCTGTGCCCGCAGCTGTAATCCCCTCAAAGATTGTTGTTTAAATGCCACTGTATAACTCAAAATTACGGGAAGGCAGCAGCGATCGGGGAAAGCCAGAAGACCTGCCATTTATTAAAAATGCTTTCGGGAATAAAAGCGAAGGTGACAAGCCTGAAGTTTTATTTCCCTGTGTTTAAAAAACAATCGGGGAATGAAAAGATTAATTCTATTTGCGGCTCTATGGGCTTTGGTGTTTTCGTCGGTGGCACAGAATAACCGTACCACGCGTGTGCTGGAATACTTTCCGGCCCCAGGGCAGTTTATCAACAATCCACTGATAGGTACACCTGGTGCTGCAGAAGCCATGCTTACTGATCCTGACGCATTTGTATCGCTTGGCTCTTTCGGTGGTTATATTGTGCTTGGTTTTGAAAATCCGGTATTGAACCACCCCGAAAATCCCTATGGTATCGACTTTACGATATTCGGAAATGCATTTGCCGGATCATCTGAAGCTGGCATAATCTGGGTGATGAAAGATGAAAACAATAACCAGCTTCCCGACGACAGGTGGTACCAGATCGCGGGTAGCAGCCATCACCATCCCGAAACCAGGCATAACGCTTCAATAACCTGGTGGCCAATGGAAGACGGTGCAGCCGGTTGGAAAAATGAGCATGGCGAGCAAGGTCTGTTATTGAAAAACGAATTTCATGCACAGTCTTATTATCCAATCCCTTCCAATTTTTCATCTTATCCCCAGGACAGTGTCAGGTTCAGAGGCACCTTGCTGGGCCATTCTTCCATGATTATGAATAACCAGATTGTCCTACCTACGCAGGCGTTTGGGTATGCCGACAACCAGCCCGTTATTCGCGGAGTTGACAGATCGATTCCAGATAATCCCTATACTACCGGAGTTCGGGAAGGCGCAGGTGGTGATCCGGTGGATATCTCATGGGCTGTCGATTCAGCCGGGAACTATGTCGACCTCGATCAGATTGATTTTGTTAAAATAGTCACCGGGGCACTGTCTGACCTTGGAGTTTTGGGAGAAATTTCGACAGAAATCAGCGGGGCATGGGCTACCCGCCCCACAGGCCAAAAAGGAAAAGAGACCCTGAATGTCATTCACCCGCACAAACAGATAATGGCTATCCAAGATACCATGACCCTATATGCCGACTTTTTCGTCAAAGGCAAAAGGGTATCCCAGACATTTGTTTTTGAAAATTCCGACAGGACAAAAGCCGACATCTCCCCGCAGGGGACCATCACTGCCATAGATGGCGGAACTATCCGGGTGTTGGTTAGTCCTGAAGGATTTCCTGACGATTCGGCTTCAACGGAGATTTATATCCAAAAACCGGTAACCATCCATTTGGATGGGCTTGAAAACATGATGCCAATCGGCACAAGACAGGATATTTCGCCAGTCCTTTACGATCAGAATGGAATAAAAATGGCCGGTATCCAATGGGGCATAATCAATCATACTCCGGAGCTGATTAAGATAGACTCAGGGAATAATGGTTATTCCCTGACTGCCTTGGCGCCAGGTGAAGCAAAACTGGAGGTTTATCCCGTAAAATATTCGTATATCAGGGAGTTACGTAATGTTGTAATCATGGATTCAGGAGTGAAGACACTTATTTATGGTTCTGCAAAAACCATGTTGGACAATCTGGTTCCATTTCAGTGGATGGTTGCCGAACCTGTTATTCTGAACAGTTATGTGGAAAACAGAAAACGTGATTATGGAACGGGCCAGGGAAAAAATGCAGCTGAAGTTGTGGCTGGCATGTTGAAAAGCAACTCACTTAATTTTACTTTCCGGGAGGAGATTGGATCCGACACCTTACTTTATCTCTATTCCATCGAAAAGGATGGTCTCTTTACCTATGGCTGGGGAGGAAAAACGGAGCCTTCAGCATTTGCCCGTTCATGGATTCTCAGACATAATGGAGAGAGTTACTTTCATTCCTGGGAAAGAATCAATGTTCTTCCGGGTGATACCCTGTTATTATATCATGTTGACAATATTTTGAAAGACTGGCAATTAACCATTCTTGATTCAACCAAAGATTCCATTAATGCTGACGAATCAATCGAACTCAACTATCATCGCATCCAATGTCATCGTGATGTCGATGGGAAGATTATTGAAACGGAGCTTACAGGCATGCAAAATCAGCCTGTATACATCAATGACGACCAGTCTCCTATTACTTATACCGATATTTATGGTAATGCTTCGTTCGTGCCTGAAATTGAGCCTCCTTTCACTGTTTGGTCTGGCCCGGATGCCATTTCGATTTTACCGGCACTCATAACAAACACTACTTTCAATTATGGACTGAATCTTCAGTTATTCCCCAATCCTGCATTTGACAAGGTAACCATTTTGGGAATTGAAAATGAGGCAATGATCCGGGTAACTGATATGACTGGCCGCCTGATTTATCTGGGTAATTTGACATCGATGGATCATGTTCTGTCGGTCAAGGAATGGGAGGGTGGTTTATACCTTGTTGAGCTTCGGTCTGGCAAGGAGTCAATACGAATTAAATTATTGAAGCAATGAGGGTTATTATATTGATAATCATTTGCTTTATGTGTACAGCCAACCTTTTGGCCCAGGGATTGCGTGATACTACCATCCGTATAAAAGAAGTAGATGTGGTTGCAAAACGTTTTCCCGGAGATATCGGTTTGAGCCGAAGCCGTCCCGATTCCATGGCGCTTGTTTCAACCATGACTGTCCAGTTATCTGACCTGCTGGCAGGATACACACCGATCTTTATTAAAAGTTATGGAAACGGATCTGTAGCCACAGCCAGCTTCAGGGGAACGGCAGCCTCTCACACCCAATTGATTTGGAACGGGCTTAACCTGAACAGCCCAATGCGCGGATCGGCAGATCTCTCACTCATACCGGTGGCTTTTATTGACGACGCATGGTTACTCCATGGCGGTAGTTCAATGACCGAAACTTCAGGATCATTGGGTGGAAGCATTCATTTGGCCAACAAACCAGACTGGGCGGCTGGCAAAAGTGCCTCGTTGATGATGGAAAGAGCTTCTTTCAATACAGGTCGGTATATGGCTAAAATTCAGACTGGCAAAGGTCACTTCAGATCAGTCAACCGACTAATGGCAGATCATTCAGACAATACCATACCTTTTTATAATGCAGGAGTCCTTCCCACCAGAAAGGATACCCTGAAAAATGCTGATTATACAAAATATGCAGTATTACAGGAGTTTTATGTACGGCTGAAAGATGAAAAAATGGTCGCATCGAGACTCTGGTTTCAGGAAAGTGACAGGAACTTGCCCCAACTTATGTCGTATGAAGGAGCCCGGCGCAACGAATACCAGAAGGACCGGCAGTTCAGGGCACAACTGGAATACCGTGATTTCTCGGTGAAACGCCAGATACACGGTTCCAGCGGATATAACCATACGAGAATGCACTATTTTCGCGAAGCACCAGATATCAAATATATAAATGATGATGCGTTAAGCATTGAACAAAGCTGGTATAACCGCTTTAAGATCAGCATGAATATTTCTGAAAGGTGGTCCTTCACTACGACCACAGAAATGAACTACCATCGGGTGGAGGCTGAGAATATCGCGCGAAACAGCGGATACGACCAAGATCGGCTGGAAGGAGGCATCTTGCTGCATGGTCAATGGCAAGCCACAGAGAGACTGGGTCTTTCCCTTCTGAACAGAAGCGAATATTACGACCGGAAATGGGTACCATTTATCCCTTCCGGAGGTTTTGAATTGCAGATGTCAGGTCAAATCCCTGTAGTGCTGAAAGCAAACATCTCGGGAAATTACCATAAACCTTCATTAAACGACCTGTACTGGATTCCAGGAGGTAATTCTGGATTGAAGGCTGAAAAAGGGATAACCTCAGACCTGTCGGTGGCGATGGAAAGTCCTGCCAAAGGCCTGTGGAATCAGGAAATCACCTTTTTCTATTCCCTGATTGATAATTGGATCATGTGGCAACCTTCAACCAGCGGGGCATGGTATTGGGAGGCCAATAATGTAAAAAAAGTCCTGTCAAGAGGATTGGAATACCAGTTCAGCAGCCAAATGAATTTAAGAAAAGGCATCATCAGGGTAAACGGAAATTATGCCTTTACCCGGACTACAAATGAAAATGCAGTACCATCGGTTGACCAATCGAGAGGCAAACAGCTGATATATATTCCCAAACATTCCGGGAATCTCCATTTGGCATGGTCTTTCAGGTCATTAACTTTCCGTGGGGAAACATCCTATACCGGCAGGAGGTATACCCAGTCATCAAACGAATACACGCATTATGAGAATGTGTTAAACCCATTCTGGGTGACAGGGTGTTCGGCAGAACGAATTTTCAGGTTTTCCAATTTTGACCTGACAACCCGGATCAAGGTTCACAACCTGCTGGGTGCCAACTACCAGCAAATCTTATGGAGACCTATGCCCGGCCGTCATTATTCATTTACTCTTGGCTTGCAATGGAAAAACTGATACAAAACATCATATGGCTCTGCACAGGTGTTTTCCTGTTGATTGCCTGCGAAAAGGAACCTGTTGAAACCGTGTTTGAAGAATTGGGGAACAGGAATGGGGTATTTATTTCTTGCGAGGGCAATTTTATGTATGGGAATGCCTCCCTTTCATTCTACGACAAGGAAGAAAAGGAAGTATTCAACCAGGTCTTTTATGCCAGAAACAGGGCTCCCCTGGGAGACGTGGCCCATTCGGTAACCATATACGGCAATCAGGTCTATATTGTGCTGAACAACTCAGGAAAAATTGTGGTGGCGGATCCCCGATCACTGGAATATAAAGGTGCAATCAAGGGATTGGTTTCTCCAAGATATGTTCACTTTATAAGTGACTCCAAGGCTTATGTCAGTGACCTGTATGGCGGAAGAATTACGATCTTCAATCCTGCAACACTGTCGGTTACCGGAACCATACAGCTTCCTGATGGCAAACCACAGTCGGCAGGTCATCCTACCGAGACTTTCGTTGAAACCATGGGTAAAGTGTTCGTGACATGCTGGGCTTACGACGAATATGTCATGATTATTGATCCTGTTTCCGATACAGTGATAGATTCAGTTAAAGTTCCTTACCAACCTAAGAAGATGGTAAAAGATGCCAATGGCAAGCTTTGGGTCCTGACTGACGGTAATTTCAACAACCTGGCAGGAAACGCTGAAAAACCAGCAATAGTCAAGATTGATCCTGCCACTCATACGGTAGAAATGATATTACGTTGGGACATTCATAAAGCGTATGCAGGAGACCTGAGAACCAATCCTGCCGGTGATACATTGTATATTATGGCCGGAGATATTTTTAAAATGTCGGTTCAAGCCCGCAAGCTTCCTATTGAGCCATGGATCCGGTCAGGAAACCGTCGTTTTTTCAGCATGGGTGTAGATCCCTTAAACGGTGAAGTATACGTCTCAGACGCCTTGGATTACATGCAGAATGCCATGGTTTACCGCCACACCTATGGGGGTAACGTTATTGATTCCTTCAGGGTAGGAGTGAACCCGGGAGATTATTATTTCAACAACCATTAATATTCAAACATTATGCAAAAATTTACTTTCCTGGCCTTAATCATGTTTCTTAACCTCTATTCATTTGCACAACCAGCCACCACTTTTGAAGAGTTGTCGTTACCAACCGAAAAATACTGGAATGGTTCTGATGGATCAGGTAAATTTACAAGTGGAGGCTTCACTTTTTTCAACAATTATAATGAAGCCTGGGCAAGTTGGGTAGGCTTTTCATATTCGGCTGTTACTGACACGATAACTCCAGGATGGGGCAACCAATATAGCGCCATAACAGGTTCCGGGGTTGGGAATTCAGAAAAATACGGGGTAGGATATGCATCTGGTACTACAAAAATTTCATTGGAAAATCCGGATTCGGTGAAAGGATTCTACGTGACAAACAGCACATATTCCTATCTTACCATCAGGTATGGGGATGATTTCAGCAAAAAATTCGGTGGCTCAAGCGGTACCGATCCCGACTACTTTTCCCTGATCATTTATGGTCTCGATACTGATGGGGACACAACGGGCCAGGTAGTGTTCAGACTGGCAGATTTCACCTCCGACAATCCCGAAGAGGATTACATCCTGAAAACCTGGGAGTGGGTAAGTCTTGATTCCCTGGGAGTGGTAAGTGAACTTCATTTCGCCATGGAATCGACTGATAATTCATCATGGGGAATGAATAACCCAGCCTACTTTTGCATTGACAATCTGAATCTCAGGCAAGTAATCACAAATGTAGCCACCGAAGTGCTTGAAATGGAACAGAGTTTAGCATGGCCTAATCCATTTACGAACCATTTCAGTCTTAAAATTCCAGCCGGACAATTCGAAATAACCGTGACAGATCTATATGGCAGGAGATATATGCAGAGAAACGTACTTGGAAACAATACATTAACCATCAATGAACTTTCAGAAGTGCCGGCGGGTATTTATCTTGTAAAAATAACCAGCGAGATTGGACATCAGCAGACAATAAAACTCTTGAAAAGCAAATAATAATTATTTGAATGATCATCATATGGTCAATCTATCGTATCTGTTAATAATCAAAAAAAAGACATCACAGTATTTTGTTGGTTCTGGATTATAATGTTATTTTGCACGATATTTTAAAATGATGTATTAATGATGGAAATTGCAAAAAATAGGATGGTCACCCTGACATACGATTTAAGGTTAGATGACCAGAACGGAGATATGATTGAGCAGGCAACAGCTGACAGGCCGCTGCAGTTCATCTATGGTGCCGGACAAATGTTGCCCAAGTTTGAGGCACAATTGGCCGGATTGAAGCAGGGTCAGAACTTCCAGATCAGCCTGACCAAATTCGATGCCTACGGAGAAGTCAATGATGACGCAATTGTGGAACTTCCGCTTGAAGTATTTATGGTAGATGGTAATTTTGACAACGATCTCGTAAAGATTGGAAACACTGTCCCCATGATGACTGGAGATGGTCAGAGACTGAACGGTATTGTACTGGAGGTATCTGACGAATTTGTAAAAATGGACTTTAACCATCCACTGGCAGGAGAAGATCTCCATTTCGACGGAGAAATCATTGAAGTCAGGGATGCTTCTGATGAAGAAATTGCAGCACTATTTTCAAACTCAGGTTGTGGATGCGGAAGCGGTGGTTGCGGTGGCGGAGAGTGCGATACTCACGACCATGACCATGAACATCATCACCACGGTGGTGGCGGATGTGGCTGTAATTGCTGACAATGGTTTTATTTGTGAACAAAATAATTATCTTTAACCTCGTTTTAAAAACGGGGTTTTATTTTTTTTAGATGAACACTTTCGGACAAGTATTCAGGCTCACCTCTTTCGGTGAATCTCATGGCAGGGGAATAGGCGGTATTATTGACGGCTGCCCTTCCGGGATCGAGATTGATCTGGACTTTATTCAGGCAGAACTTTCACGACGTAAGCCCGGACAGTCCAAAATTACCACGCAAAGGATGGAGCCTGATCAGGTGGAATTCCTTTCAGGAATATTTGAGGGTAGAACTCAGGGAACCCCCATAGGCTTTATTGTGTGGAATAAAGACCAGCATTCCAATGATTACGATAATCTAAAGAACATATACAGGCCATCACATGCCGACTACACCTATATGCAGAAATACGGCACGCGCGATCACAGGGGTGGCGGTCGTTCTTCTGCCAGGGAAACGATAGCAAGGGTAGTGGCAGGCGCAATCGCAAGGCTGGTTTTACGGAAAAAGGGTATTGACATCAAGGCTTTTGTTTCTCAAGTCGGCGAAATCGAACTCGAAAAACCTTATCAGACACTCGACCTCACTGCCATTGATTCGAATATTGTCAGATGTCCGGATCCTGAAACTGCACAAAAGATGATTTCAAGAATCGAAGAGGCAGGCAGGAACCACGACAGTGTGGGTGGTGTAATCACCGGAGTTCTTTCCGGAGTTCCAGCAGGCTGGGGTGAACCGGTTTTCAATAAACTGCATGCCGATCTGGGCTTTGCCATGCTGGGCATCAATGCCGTAAAAGGATTTGAATATGGCTCAGGTTTTTCGGGAACCCGACTTAGTGGTTCGCAACATAATGATATATTTGTAAAAGATGAAATGGGGGTGCGGACGAAAACCAACCATTCAGGAGGAATTCAGGGAGGGATTTCCAATGGGGAAGACATCTATTTCAGGGTGGCTTTCAAGCCAATCGCAACTCTCCTGAAAGAACAGCAAACCATTGATGCCGAAGGGAATGAGGTTACTATCCATCCCAAGGGCAGACATGATCCTTGCGTTCTTCCCCGTGCCGTTCCCATAGTGGAAGCCATGGCTGCGCTGGTACTGGCCGATCATTATTTATTACAACAATTATATACCATTTGAAAAATGCCTAGAAGAAAAAGAGAACGAAGAATGCTGATGCCCCCAGTGATCAAAGGAATGTCTGTCTACGGTGTTCGTGGCCGAAAATCCAACGAAATCAATCTTCTTCTTGAGGAGTATGAAGCCATCAGGCTTCTGGACCACCAGAAAATGAATCAGGAAGAAGCAGCCGTGATCATGAACGTTTCACGTCCTACTCTGACAAGAATTTATGAGGTAGCAAGGCAAAAAGTTGCCAGCGCATTTGTTGAAGGCCGTGACATAATCATCAGGGGCGGCCACATCGTATTTGACCAGAATTGGTTTAAATGTAATAAATGCAGGGCAAATTTTAACTTCTACGAGCAGGGTGATGCCTATTGTCCTGTATGTGAGTCAACCGATGTGACTTCCCTGAATGAATATTTCAAGAATGGTTGATAAAAAACTGAATCTAAAATGAAAAGCAGAATCTGATATATGGTTCTGCTTTTTTTCTACCTCGCATTTTTAGAACTTGTTCCGAGGTTAAATTTTAACAAGGCAATAACAGATTGAATATTCATACAGATGATTTGAAAAACTATATTTGTTTCCAAAACCAAAACTATGCAACTAAGGAAGTGGCTGAGGATTCTCCATCGGGATACAGGCTATTTTATTGTAGGGGTAACAGTCATTTATGCTGTTTCGGGAATTTTCCTGAATCATAAACGCGATATCAATGCCGATTACCATGTCATTACCCGACAAGTTGAGGTTAATCTTCCAGTTGGTCCGCCTTTTCAGGAAAAGGAACTTAAACCCATTATTGAGGCTATTGACGATGACATCCAGTACAAGAGGTCTTATATGACTAGTCAGGGATATCTCAAGGCTTTTATCCATAATGGTGAAGTGGTACTGGATCCAGAGACAGGGAAGGGCGAACTGCAAATGCTCAGGAAACGTGCCCTGATCTTTGAAATGAATAACCTGCACCGAATATCAACCCACAAATCATGGAAATGGATCAGTGATGCATTTGCCGCAATCCTGCTGTTTGTTACTATTTCTGGGATTTTTATTCTGAAGGGCAAAAACGGTTTTATGAAAAGGGGAATATGGTTTATCCTGGGAGGTATCGTCATACCTGTTGTATATATGGTTTTTCTGATGTAACTTAAACTAAATATTCTGAATATGAGAAATTTATTTGTATTGTTAGCAGCCAGTGTGTTGATGGTTGCTTGCGGAGCCAGGCAAAATACATCAACTACCTCCGAGGAAACCCAGGTAGTCATGTCTGTGGAAGAACTTCTTGCGAATGCACCAGAACTGGTTGATGCCGAAGTAACGGTTACCGGTACTGTTTCGCACGTTTGTCAGCACGGTGGACAACGTTGTTTCCTGATTGGAGCCTCTGATGAAACCATGATCCGGATTGAAGCAGGAGAGGAAATTGGAGCTTTCAGCCAGGAACATGTTGGTGACAATTTACAGGTAACCGGTGTATTAAGGCTTGTTCCGATTACGGAAGAGTATGTAGCCAACCTTGACAGTACCGATTCACACGACGAGCACCATGCCCTTGGATACCATGGTTCAGGTCAGGTTGTTCCCGAGGCTGAGACTGAAGCTCTCAAGAAGGAACAGACCGAAGAACTGAAATCAAAAATCGAAAATTCTGAGGAGGGTTTCGTTCCGGTCTTTTTTATCGAAGGATTGAAATATACAGTCGTCGAAGAAGCTGAAAGCACACCTGACGGAGAAGGTGCATAAGCTGTGACTATTTCTTAGTCTCAGGAATAAAAACCAGGGAAACTGAATTTACACAATGCCTTGTATTTTTGGAAGTAAATCCTTCCCCTGTAAATACATGGCCCAGGTGACCCTTGCAATTAGTACAGATGATTTCTGTCCTGCGGCCATCCTTGTCAGGCACCCTGAGAACCGCACCCTTGATTTCATCGTCAAAGGAAGGCCAACCACAGTCAGAATCAAACTTATCAGTCGATTTATACAAATGGGCACCACACTGCTTACAAGCATAGGTGCCTTTTTCTTTGTGCTTGTAATAGGTCCCGGTAAAAGGTCTTTCGGTGCCCTTATCGATGATCACATATTTTTCAAAATCACTCAGTTTTCTGTATGACTGTGACTTATCCTGTGCCTCTGTTGTCATGCCCCAAAGTATTAAGATGATGATGGTAACCATTGTTTTCATACCCATAATACAAGGAAAAGTATCAGTTTGTTCAGGAATGTGATTGAATTATTTTTTAAAGTGACAGGATTTTTCATCACATGGGAAAGAAAGCCATGCATTCAAATATTCTTTGTCGGTGCAGGTGAGGAAAGTCTGCTATTTTCAGCCACTTTTAATAAAAAATTGCCATCTTCGAATTGAATTTTCAAGGATTATGATCACTGGTTTGTATCCAGGGTTGTAAGATACTTCGCCTGTGGTGAAGGACTTAGTAAATAGACATTGAAATAAAGAACTTTATGGCTAGTCATGCAATCAATATATCCGGTTTTAAAATGACCATGAAAAAATTCTACCTGTTTCTGGTTTTTGTTCTGTCAATACTGCCGGGAACTTATGGCCAGGAAATGAAAATAACGCATGGCCCATACCTTCAGGCATTGGGCGAAAATGAGGTGACCATTGTTTGGACCACCAACAGGAAGGCTGTATCGTGGGTGGAAGTGGCTCCCTCAGGTGATGAAAGTTTTTACAGCCAGGAACATCCCAAATACTATGAGACCCGGAACGGCAACAGGGTGGCAGATACTTTGCACAGGGTCAGGATTACGGGACTCAATGCGGCTGAATCTTATCGATATCGCATATTTTCAAAAGAAATACTCACCTATGAAGGGCATCGGGTTCTGTATGGCAATATTGCATCAACCAATGTTTACAGGCAGAAACCCTTACGATTCAGCACGGCAAATCCGGCCAGGGAGACCATAAACTTCACGGTTGTCAATGACATACACGGCAATTTTGACACACTGCATGCCTTAACCAGGGACGTGAAGTTTGGAACTACCGATCTGGTATTCTTCAATGGCGACATGGTCTCCTCTATGGATAACGAAGCCCAGGTTCTGAAAGGCTTTATGGATAAGGCAACCGAACTTTTTGCCGGTGAGGTTCCTGCCTTTTTTGCCAGGGGAAACCACGAGGCTCGTGGAGCCTTCAGCATCAGGTTTCCGGACTATTTCCCGACTTTCAGCGGCCATCCATACTATTCCTTTCGTCAAGGCCCCGTTGCCTTTATTGTACTTGACTGTGGGGAAGACAAGCCCGATTCTGACATAGAGTATTCGGGACTGGCCGATTTTGATGCCTATCGTACCGAACAGGCGGAATGGCTGAAAGAGGTTGTGAAGACAAAGGAATTTCTGGATGCTCCATACAGAGTGGTGATACTTCATATGCCTCCCTATGGATCAGAATGGCATGGTTCGCGTGATTTACGGCGAAAATTTGTTCCCATCCTTAACGAGGCAGGCATTACGGTAATGCTTTGCGGACATACACATCGCTACAGCTTTATGGAGGCTAATCACGGCAAAAACCAATTCCCTATACTTATCAATGCCAACAATACCTCACTGGAGGTTATGGTGGATCTTGGCAAAATGACCATAACCCACAAAAACACCAGTGGAAGGGAATTACACCGGCATGAATTTAAGCCTGTAAGATAGTTGGTTACGGGCATTCACTGAATCCAAAAATTGAAACAAAAAACTTATATGATGAAGGAGAAATTAATCACCGCCATAACATTGTTAATACTGGCACCAGGGCTTCTGACAGCATGCCAGTCAAAAGTCGATGAGATAGAAGATCCTAAAGAACCCAAAAATGAGGGTTGGCAGCTACTATGGCAGGATGAATTTGACGGGTCAGGTCATCCGAATGAGTCGATATGGGATTATGAGGAAGGCTATATCAGAAATAACGAGAAGCAGTATTATGCAAAGAAGCGGCTGGAAAATGCGAGGATAGAAGACGGTCACCTTGTAATCGAAGCCCGGCGGGACAATCATGAAGGTCATGAAATCACCTCTGCCAGCCTGCATACCTACGGAAAGAAAAGCATTATATACGGAAGGGTGGAAGTAAGAGCTAAATTACCCACGGGTAAGGGAACCTGGCCAGCCATATGGATGCTGGGAAACAGTATCCGCACTGGTGGCAAATGGCCAGATTGTGGTGAAATCGACATTATGGAGAACGTCGGATATGATCCTGATGCCATCCATGCCAACATCCATACCAAAGCCTACAATCACGTTTTAGGCACCGGGAAAGGCCGAAAGATTACGGTGGAAAAGCCCTATGAAAACTTTCATGTATATGCAGTCGAGTGGTTTAAGGATCGATTGGACTTTTACATCGATGAACGGCTATACTTTACGTATAAAAACGAAAATACAGGAAATGATACCTGGCCCTTTAACCAGCCCCATTACCTGATCATCAATCTGGCTATCGGAGGTAGCTGGGGAGGACAACAAGGAATCGACAACAGCATATTTCCCCAAAAATACCTGATTGACTATGTTCGGGTTTATACTAAGTGAAACATGGGATTATACGTGGATTGATCCGATAATTTCGTACCAGCCTCGGGACAAAATGTGTTGGACAGGATGGAAATACCCGTAAATCCGATGATGTCGGATATATAAGTTTTCGTCCTCTTTTATTTTTTTTGGCGGAATTTGATGGAACCATCATGAATCATGTCATGAAGTTCAGCCAGGAGTGATTGTTCATAGTTATCAATAACGCCATCGGCTGTAGCCGCATTGATAATCCTGTCGTAATCTTCGCGGGTAATCGTATGATCTTCAATGGCTTTATCGATAATTTCACGAAGCTTGTGCCATTCTTCCAGTTTCTTGTGTTCCATATGAATTATTAAAAGCAAAATTGATATATGCCCTGAAATTAAGGGAAAAATCCAAAAAAATGGCAAACAAGAAACTAAAACTGTTGATCCCGCCGCAAAAAATCAAATATCTTTATCCAATGAATCAGTAATCATCTTATTTGTACCTAAAATGCTTAAAGGAATATCACCAATTATTAGTCCGGCCTTACTTGAAATACTTGCACGTATGGGACATGGCGATGAAATTGTCCTGGCTGATGCGCATTTTCCGGGTGAAACTTTCAATACGCGTGTTATCAGGGCTGATGGATTAAAAATTCCGGCATTATTGGAGGCGATACTGCAACTATTTGAACTCGACAGTTATGTGCCACATCCTGTAGCAATGATGGATGCCGTGCCCGGCGACCAACTGGATCCCACCGTTGAACAGTCATACCTGAAGAGCATCCAATTGACCCACCCGAAAATTCAATCGGTTGAAAGAGTTGAACGGTTCGAATTTTATGAAAGGACACGATCGGCATTCGCTGTGGTAATGACCGGAGAAACCGCTAAATATGGGAATGTTATCCTGAAAAAGGGAGTTATTACAGGTTAGGATTCTTTTTAGTAATGAGCCAAGCCGTTAACTCTCCTTAAGTTGGTTTTTGTATTGATGAATCTTGCTCATGGCTTCAACAAAGGCCGTGACAGGGTATAGTTCCTCGGAGTACCAAAGCGAAGCGAAGTACAATCCAATAGGGGCAGGAGTGAATTCTAGCAGGTCATGTTTGGTTTCGAACCATTGGATGGCCCTTGCAGTTTCGGCAGCACAAGGGTATTGACTGAGGGCATTGAGAGCGAGCGCGGTTTCTTCTATAGTGCCGGGTATATGAAGATCTCCTCCCCAGCTGCCATCGTCATTCTGGACTGACAACAGGAACTTACATCCTTTTAGTATAATTTTATTCCATCTCTCCTTTATCCTTTCGTCAGGATATCCCGATTGAACAGCCCCATTCAGGTATGAAACGACCCTGGCAGTTCCGTAAACCGGATTCTGATGCTTTGGGGTATGTTGGTTTCCGAACCATAATGGCAGGAGTTCACCCCTTGATCCTTGCCTTACTTCCAGGAAGCGGGTCGCTCTCTCAATCGATCGGTTCCAACCATTGACTTTCCAGTTTTGGCGGGAAGCAACTATTGAAGTTTGGACAAGGGCAAGCAATGCATGCCCGGTAATATCACAACAGCTCTGGTCAAATGGCAGTTTTCCCCATCCTTTGGAAAAGGTTGGTAGTCCTCCGTCTTTATTCTGCAGCCTTGCCAGCCAATCACATCCATTCGAGACTTCAGGGAGTATTTGTTCAGGTTGATCTTTGTGAAGTGCCAATAACGCCAGGATTGTGCCTGAGGTATCATCCCCGTCTGGTACCGATCCGGGAAAGCTGGTCCAACCCCAACCACCGGCAGATGTGCCATTAAAAGGATGCGTCTTTAGGCTTTGGATAGACCTCAGATGATGGGAAATTTTAGCTCTTTCGTCTGGGAACAGCGACATGTCGGAGCCAGAAGTAAGTGCTTTCACAGAGAGAGTAGTTACCCAGGTCGACAGGTCGATGTCAATAGGCCATCCGCCGTCATGCCTTTGCGTATCCTCCAAAAATTTCAATCCCTTTGTTACGACAGGATGATTCTCATATCCCGACCGGATCAAACATAGCGAGACAAATGCGGTCAGGGGCATGGCTTCCAGATAACCGCCACTTTCAGGTTGCAACTTCTGTAGAAGCTTCATGGCACGAGCTACAGAAGCATTCCGAATCCATTTCATCAATGGGTTCTTGCGCCTTTTGTGCCTGAAAATCGCAATTCCAACGGCAATCAGGGCAGGGATGGCATAGCTGACTACAGAAAGGTTAAGTACCCTGTAAATAGACCGGGGCATTAATGAAAGCTCAAAAGGAAGTTGTGGTATTTTTTCAAAGGCTTCATCACCGGGAATACCACATAATGCACACATGGTCAGGATTGGTACAGAAAAAGTCAGATCGTCTTGGTAATGGTCCAGAATTCTTTGTATGACATCATCTGAATAGGCATCAATATTGCTGGATTTCAGGTAGGCATTAATCCCTTGCATCATTTTCTCGGATCTCACCTCCTCGACCCATGAACACGCGGATACTGCCGCAAAACTGAGCAAACTGGTACTAACGTTGGAAGGGCTTTCCGGACTGTCACCAAATCCCCCATCATTGTTTTGGTTTCGGTAAAGCCAGTTTAACCCCATTTTAATATGGTGCCTGTACTTCTCAGGATCCTTAAAATTAAAAGCCGTGATGGAAACAGCCACCCCCAACGCACTGTCCGATAATCTTCCTTCCCAGATCCCATCCTCGTTTCTTTTGTTGAGAAGAATATCAATGGATTCTTTCAGTAAATCCTCGTACTTTTTCATTTTCAATCTTTTTTGTATAATGAGCCGGCTGCCAACAGACCATAAAAAGTGTACTCAATATCCAATTCCGGGTCACCGTCCCCTGATAAAAAGGCTCCTTCCGAATAGTTGCAGCTTAAAAAGTCGAGACAGGCAGGTGTCATTGCCCGAAGGTCATAGCCCGAATAATCGAGTGCAAACAATGCCGCGGCGGTTGAAAGCATATCTCCGTCTTTCTTTCCGTCAAAAGCCCTGAAACCTTGCTCCTCATTAAAAAAAGAAACTAATTGGTCTTGCAATGCCCCGGTGTTGCTGCCAGTCTTTGAAGCGACAACCAATGCAGCAGCTGCTTCAGTACAGGATGATGTCATTATTTCGGCTCTTTTCAGTAATCGTCTCAAGCCTGGCCATCTCAAAGTTGTCAGATTTGGCAAAAATGTATCGATCAAAAGAAGCGCGATAAACAAACGATAATAAGGACTTATATTATTCCGGGCACCTGAAATCCGAAACAACAATTTAATTTTCAGGTAAAAAGACCCTCTCATTTTAAGTGTCTTTCGAATTAATATAAGACTGGCAACTTCAATGACAGACTGAAATTTTTCAGGACGCCGGGATTCAATCCATGCAAGGAGTCTATTTTGGCTCTCAGGTTCATCCAAAGCCATGGCCAACCACAAACCGAAAAGTGAGTAATAAAGATCTGGCTTGCCTGCCCTGTCTTTGAAACCACCTGATTCATGCTGGTTACACTTAAGAAAATTCCAGATCTCATCAAGCGTGGTCTCGTCGAAGATCCGGACAGATTGCCTGGCAGTGGAGATGATATGTTGATAAAGAGGGGCTTGCATGCCACAAAATTAGAATATTTTACCCATTAAGGAATACAAGCTGAGGCGCATCCTGAAATTATTTAGTTGGTCGAGCAGACGGTATGCATTGGCAACATGTGTCTGGAGCAGCTTGTCGGCAGCGTCCGGAATCTGTGCATTTTCCAACAATGAATGTACATCCAGCCATTGGTTGTTACTGATGAAGGAAACAAACTGTCGCTTTGTATCCTGATCTACCTTTTCAACCAAAAGAGACAGCATCACCGGATAATCCGAAAATTTACGATCATCCCTTTCTTCCCTGAATTCATGGATATCATCCCTAATTTGGTATGCAATGCCCATTTCATCTGAAAAATGTTCAAGTATGGCAATCTCTTCAGCTGGAGCTCCACCTGCCACTGCACCCAGAAGGAGGGCAACCTTGATGGCAGATCCGGTTTTAAGCCGATAGGTTTGCAGCAAGGTTTCGGTTTTGGGAATTTCATTGTGCGAAGAAGAGAGAATATCATCACCCTGTCCGATCGAAAGAGCAACATGCCCTTCAGAGATCAGCCTGAAGCATTGCTGAAGACTTTCCGTTGACATGGCCAGACCACTGAGAAGCTGATATCCTTTCCCTATCAGGTAATCACCCGTATTGATGGCAGAGGCCATGCCATGGGTCAGATGAAGGGTTTCACGTTCGTATCGGTAGTCATCCTGATCTTCGATATCATCATGGATCAAGGATGCTTTATGGAAACATTCAACGATTACGGCCAGATTTTCAGCCAGTTTTTCGCTCGGATCAGGTTCATAGGCCTTATAGGCAATGATCGTCAGGATGGGGCGCATCCGTCCTCCTCCGTGCAACATGATAGATATGGCCATCCGGTTGGTCTGGCTTCCGTTACCCGAGAATATAGTGTTCAGGGTATGGTCGTTAAACCATGACCTTACCTCATTTCTGATCACGGACAATGACAGCGGCGGGTATTCCTGCGATGGTTCATACTGGTTGATTTCACGCATGATCCAATGCCTGTCAACATCTGTATTGGCGCATCCTTCAAACAATAGAGGAATACCTATTACCGGCACTGCAGCCTGATATACGGTCGGAAATGATTTTCGCAAGACTGACATGCAGGTTACACCGATAATGGCGTCAACAGAACCTTCCTGGACCAGTTGCATGGCTACGGTAGTCCCTTCGGCCACCAGGGTGTTATATCCAAGACTTTCGGCCTGGACCAATATTTCATCGATGCTACAGCTCTGGCATCCGGCACATATCAAACCCAATTGGTCAATGGCGGCCTGACAGTTTTTTTCATCCTTCAGGCATTGCGGTAGAAGTAGAAGTCTGCGGTTGTATGGGGTAGAAGCCACAACCTGCCGCCATGTTTCATTTCCGCAAAGAACCATGGCAAATTCAAGAAACTGCCTGTCATAATTGCCCTGCAAGATAACCTGCTGTGCCAATTCCATGATTTGAAGGAATGAAACAGGTGGCCTTATGTTTTTGCTTTTCACGACCAAACGGGCAGTACGGGTCATTTTTAACCGGATGCCTGCCTGGTCAGGAACTGCAAGTATTTCAGTGTCTTTCTTAGTCATAATTCAACCTTCTGTTGAAGTGATACATCAACCATAAGCACCTAATCCAAAGAAAGCATGTCGTTTGGCAAATCGGTAGATCCGGCTTTTCTCAGGAATTATGTCGACTGTTCCATGTCCGGGAAAGGATGGTGCAAATTGGAGACGTTCCATTTCATTGTTCCTGCCCGAAGTGTCAGAGGCCTGATATTCCCCGACGAAACGAGCGAGCCAGGCAGGATCTTCCATGATGATGCAACCATTCGTTTTTGCCTTTACCTGGTCTCTGAATCCTTTCAGGAATTCCGAGGTCGCATATATCTCTTTTAGGGGGGCCTTGGATACGTGATCCTTGGCAAACTGTACCACAGGACAAGGCTCAATAAAACCAGAAGCATTAATGTGATGACTCAAACCTTCGGCAGCCGGGCAAAATGGTTTGCCCTCCGCATCCCAGTATGTGTCGATGATGGCAATGCTGAATTTTGCCCGGGCATCAACGATAAAGCTTCTTAATTTCCGGAGTTCCTCAGGCGACAGTGCCAGTTCATATCCTGGAACAGATCCTACGGGCCTGTATATATAATACCAAAGATAGGCTACCCCCTGGTCGACCATACCCTGAACGAATTCAGGAGAGAGAGCCATTTCAAAATTTGATTTGCATACACTGATCGCTGCACCGGTAATCAATCCGGAACCAACTGAAGTCTCTATTGCCTTTTTGGCTGATTGCCATACGTTTTTTCCGCCCCTGCGGATATCGGCAACTTCTTCGTTGCCCTCAAAACTGATCAAGGGAGTCACGTTCCCTGCTTTTCTAAGTTTTTCTGCCATTTCATCATTCAGGAGAGTTCCGTTGGTAAACAATTGGAAGTAGCAGTCAGAGTGTTTTTCAAATATCGGGAACAAGTTTTTAAACAGTAAGGGCTCACCTCCCAGTATTCCGAAAAAATAGGATCCATTCTCCTTGGTTTGGGTAATGATCTGGTCAAGCTGTTCAGCGGTAAGCCTGCTGTTCTTCTTTTTGTCGACTACCCAGCAACCCTGACAATGGAGGTTACAATCATCGGTCACGGAAATAAAATGAAAGGCCGGAAAAAATCCTGGTTTTCCTTTACGCTTCTGGAACCGGTAAAACGACAGGGATCCTTTGATCCCCATGTTATAAACAAATTTATAAAGGCACCGTTTGTCGGTGTTTCTGAGTACGTTAGTTATCAGTCCCATGCTGGCCGGTTAAGTTGTTTTTCATTTCTTTGATTGCTTTTTCCCGTTCTTCCATCGCTATTATAAGCATCCCCTGACGGAAGATGTTATTCCGGGTGGCCGATCTTTGTTGCAAAGTTGAAAGTAGCGTTTGGCCTGACGATTCGTTTTGGCCAGGCGCATCGTCAGCCACATCAGCACCTGCAAGATATCCGCCCTCTTTTACCCTGGGAAAAATGATGGCATTGGTCGGGCAATTTCGTCCACACGCCGGACAATTGTTTTTACACGACAGGGGCGAAACTACCTTGAGTTTCTTTTCGCTGAATGAATATACACCAAACAGACAGAACTTGTAACATTTTCCACAGTGAGTACAACGGCTGTAGTCTATGACGGGATACCAACCGGGCACTTCCAAATCACTCACCACCTCTTCATGGGTTGCCGTGCCTTCAGAAAATCCATGTTCTTTTATAAGCGTTTTCACGATGGCGGCACCATCCATCTCACGCATATTCAGAACCCGCATTTGCTTGAGATTGACACCGTTTTGTTTTAAAAGATTCTCCACTGCCCGGGGGTAACAGGCCACTAGCGTAACGTCAGAATCATTTTCGTTGAGTTTCCTGAACAGATCTTTATCCGTAATGCTTGCGGCACATAAATCGCTTACCGTTAACACAAAAGCATCTGTGGATTTAATTTTTTCTTTAACATCACTAAGTCGTTCCGCCGGTAACATTCCGGCTGAACAATTGCAAAAAAGTATTACACGGTCGTTCTTCTGAACCATTAGGAGTAATTTGATTGGGGCATAAATTAAGGCAAATTTTCCATGATAGCATAGCCAATACATTTACTTGGGAAGTTTTTAACATTCTTTCCAGATGTAAGGAAGGAGAGGGCTAATAATTACCTATTGAAATGTTTCCCTTTGGAAATTAGGGAAGATTTTTCACGCAGCGAAACCCGATGTGCATGGTTCCGGTGTCGGGTGAGGATTTCATGCGGGAAGATGACCGATATCCGGCACAATAAGAATCGTTACACAGGAAGGAACCGCCACGTATACTTTTTTTCGACACCAGAGGCTCCATGGGGTCATAAGATTGATCTGGCCCTCTAGGATTCTCAGCAACCTGATTCCTGGGAAAGGTTTGATAATAATCATGATGGTACCAGTCTGATGTCCACTCCCAAACATTGCCAGCCATATCAAAAAGTCCAAAACCATTTGGCTGAAATGAACCGACAGGCGCAGCGGAAAGGAATCCGTCTTCGTTCAGGTCGAGATATGGAAATTCTCCTTGCCAATAATTGGCAAAATCAGGAGATACCGGCTCATTACCCCAAGGGTATACAAAATTGTCCATTCCTCCGCGGGCCGCGTATTCCCACTCAGCTTCAGTCGGAAGTCTTTTACCTGCCCACCTGGCATAGGCGACGGCATCAAACCATGAAACATGGACTACGGGATAATCATCCATTCCCTCAATGGAGCTTCCCGGACCAAGTGGATGTTTCCAATTGGCACCGGGAACCCATCGCCACCAGCTTTGGTAGTCGTTGAGGGACACTCTACCTTCAGGAGCGGAAAATACCATGGAGGCTGCAACCAGGATGGAGTCGTGCGGTCGGGGAGTACCGGGAGGGAGTTGTTTACGGATCTCCTCCCAATCGGGAGCCTTTTCGGCTGTTGTAATGTAGCCTGTTGCCTCAATGAATGCCCTGAATTGGGAATTTGTTACCGGGTGTATGTCCATTAAGAAGCTGTCGACTTTCACTTTGTGGACAGGAAATTCATCAGGACGGGAAAACCGGTTTTCCCTGGCACCCATATTAAAGGTACCGCCGGGAATCAATACCATACCTTCGTACTGGACAGATGCAGTACCTGAATGGATGGAGGTTGCCGAAGAATCCGCAATCGTCGCGAATCGGGAAGAGCTGGTTGGCATACAACAAGTTGTCCCTGATGAAGCCTGATTTTTTTGTCTGCATGCTGACAGCAAAATAACCAGGAAAATCAAAAACGATATGTTAAAAATATGACTCTTCTTCATTCTGATTTTGTTCTGCGTATACGGTAACCAACGACAAATATAAGCATATTGGCAAAATAAAGACTTTTTAGGATTTTATTATCTTGACCATTTCAAAACAGCAAGGATGGAAATGCAGAGGATAGGGTGAGGTTCAAACATTAAATTCTTATATTTTTGCCTGAGTATAGATCCTACTGCATGAATGTCAATATTGAACCTTCCTGGGCGGCCATGCTCAGCGATGAATTTGAGAAACCATATTTCGGGTCTCTGGTCAGTTTTGTGAAATCAGAATATTCAACACAAAAAATCTTTCCTCCCGGCAAACTGATTTTCAACGCTTTTGATAAATGCCCATTTTCTGAAGTCAAGGTCATCATTTTGGGGCAGGATCCATACCACGGTCCAGGACAAGCCCATGGACTTTGCTTTTCGGTGCCTGACGGGATTGATTTTCCACCTTCGCTGCAAAATATTTTTAAGGAAATCCAGAACGACCTGCAAAAACCTGTTCCACGCAGTGGAAATCTGGAACGATGGGCCAGTCAGGGTGTATTTCTTCTTAATGCCATCCTGACGGTAAGGGCACACCAGGCGGGTTCACACCAAAACAAGGGATGGGAAACCTTTACCGACAAAGTCATACACCTGCTGGCCGAATCGAGGGAAAACCTGGTATTTATGCTTTGGGGTGCATATGCCCAACGAAAGGGCCAATTCATTGATTCCAAACGGCATTTGGTCCTGCAATCAGTACATCCTTCCCCATTGTCGGCCCATCGGGGATTCTTTGGCAACCATCACTTCAGCCAGGCAAACGCTTATCTACAGGAACACGGAAAAACCCCGATTGACTGGTAATTCGAAGGAAAGCCAGCATTCAATCATCGGTTACTTCAGTTAATTTTTCAGGGACTTAAAGAATGAATTTGTCGGGTAGAACATTGATTTATATAAAATTGTATTTTTAACAGTAATTAAAAAGGCAAACAAAAATAGTTCTAACCTGTCAATAATCAATCAATGAAACTTTTCATAATCACTTTAGCCTTGAATATGATGGTTGCTTCAATCCATGCAAATACTGAATATACGGAGCCTAAAGACCCTAATTATCTGGATTCTTCAACAGATGTCCGGAGACAAACAGATCCCTGGAACGGAAAAAAATGTGCGGTTGTAATGACCTATGATGACGCGCTCAATGTGCATCTCGATCATGCCATTCCCCATCTGGATTCAGCCGGTTTTAAAGGAACATTTTACATCTCGGCCAGCTTCGAGGGTTTTCGGAACAGGCATGATGACTGGCGTAAGGCGGCTGCCCATGGCCATGAACTGGGAAACCACACGTTGTTTCATCCTTGTGATGGAAGTAAACCAGGCCGTGAGTGGGTGAATCGTGACTATGACCTGTCGAAATATACCATTCAACGGATCATGGATGAAATCAGGATCAACCAGTTTATATTGGAGGAAACCGACGGAAAAAAGATAAGATCTTTTGCTTACACCTGTGGTGACATGAATGCCGGTGATAACTCATTCAAGGAAATGCTCCCTGACCTGTTCAACTCAGCAAGGGGAGTAAGGTCAGCCATGAACACTCCCGGCAGTATCGACCTTTACAATATTGACAGCTACATGATCAGTGGACAGTCGGGTGACGAGTTAATCCGCCTTGTCGATGAAGCCATGCGAGGAGGAAAGCTATTGGTATTCCTTTTTCATGGGGTAGGCGGTGAACATAGCCTCGATGTCTCGCTTGAAGCACATCGCCAATTGGTCAATTACCTCAAACAACATGAATCAGAGATCATGGTCGACACCATGGCTGGCATAGCGGAACATATTCGTAAGAAATAGTACCAGTAACATTGTGGGGCTAATAATTATCAAGTAAATATCAAACCGTGACAAAGATTCTAATACCTTTCCTTATTGCCATTTGCATGGCTGGAAAAGCCAACGGGCAGTTTTCACGACAAGCGATGGACAGCATAAACCGGTTATCGTTCCAGGACCATGCACTGATGATGCAGCAACTTGGAATCACCCAATTCAGACCCGGACCTTCGGGAGACCCAAGCGCACCCAACGCAGCCAATACCGACGAATCGAAAGCCACCACTTATTCGATGCTCCCCGATCCATTAGTGTTTGACAATGGCAATAAAGTTCAAACAAAAAAAGACTGGGAGAAAAGGAAATCTGAATTGATGGAACATTTCGACAGGGAAGTCTATGGTCGATTTCCAAAGGACATCCCAGGTGTCACCTGGAAAACCATTAGTGTAAAAGATACCTCCTTTGGCAGTTTCCCTGTAAGAATCAGGGAATTGTCGGGAGTGGTTGATAACTCCACCTTTCCCGAACTTGATGTAGCTATCAGGTTAATCCTTGGAACACCACTTCAACCTTCAAAACCTGTACCCGTCATCATGGAATTCGGATTTGATTTTCCTGCTGCTTTTATGCGCCGGATGCAACAAGATAGCAAAGAACCTTCTTGGCAGGAGCAATTGCTGGCACAGGGCTGGGGTTATGCCATCCTCGTTCCCGTCAGTTTCCAGGCCGACAATGGTGCCGGTTTACGACAGGGAATCATTGGGTTGGCCAATAAAGGACAATCGCGAAAATTCGATGATTGGGGTACTCTAAAAGCATGGGCATGGGGTGCATCAAGGGCGTTGGATTATTTTGAAAGCGATCAGGCAGTAGATGCTTCCCGAATCGGTATTGCCGGCTTGTCGAGATATGGGAAGGCTGCCCTGGTCGCCATGGCTTATGAGCCACGCTTGGCCATTGGATTTATCGGATCCTCAGGGGCAGGTGGAGCCAAACTCCTCCGACGCAACCTCGGCGAGCAGGTCGAGAATCTGGCCTCCCCGGCCGAATATCACTGGTTTGCAGGAAATTTTATCCGTTATGCCGGCCCCCTCACACCAAATGATCTTCCGGTTGATGCCCACCAATTAATAGCCCTCTGTGCCCCGCGACCGGTATTTATCAGCTGCGGGGCACCTGGAGTGGAAGGTCGCTGGATCGACCAAATGGGAATGTTTATGGCAGCCACTCATGCCGGACCTGTTTATCAACTTCTAGGCAAAGAGGGACTTGGGGCTTCTGTATATCCCGACGAAGGTGTTTCGCTGGATCGTGGAGAGATTGCCTTTCGCCAGCACGAAGGAGGCCATACGTTAGGTCCCAACTGGCCTTGGTTTATCCGATATGCGGCCCGGTATTTCAACCGTTAAAGCTCACTGAAACCATTAAACAAACAGGGGTTCCTGTTTGTTACTGCCTGTAACCTCCGCGGAAAGAAATTTCCCAGGAGGTTGTTTTTTATCAAAATTCAACATCGTGATTAGTTACAAGGAAGAATTTACGGCATTTATCATGCAACTTCAGGATGATATCTGTCTGGCCCTCGAACAGGAAGACGGGAAAGCCACTTTTAAGGAAGACCTATGGGAGAGGTCAGGAGGGGGAGGAGGCCGTACCCGCGTCATCACCAATGGAAATGTATTTGAAAATGGGGGAGTGAACACTTCCACTGTTCATGGAATCCTTCCACCATCCATGATGGAGTATCTGAACACCGAACATAATCACTTCTTTGCCTGTGGATTGTCAATGGTATTGCATCCCCGTAACCCTTTTGTCCCGACTGTCCACGCCAATTTTCGATACTTCGAACTATATGACGATGAAGGCAATCTAGCCCGAAGATGGTTTGGTGGAGGGGTCGATCTGACGCCATACTATTTGTTTGATGAAGATGTCATCCATTTTCACAAGTCGTTAAAGGATTCAATCCAACCATTCGGAGACAATCTATATCACGAATTTAAAATTGCGTGCGACCAATATTTCTATAATCACCACCGACAAGAAGCGCGTGGTGTTGGCGGACTCTTTTTCGATCGTTTGGGTTGCCATGAGGAAGGAGACATTTCACGATGGCACAATTTAACTGTCTCCGTAGGAAAGTCATTCGTAAAATCCTATTTACCCATAGTGAGCAGTAGGAAAAGTATGTCTTTCACGGAAGAACAGAAAAGATGGCAGGAGATCAGGAGGGGCCGGTACGTGGAGTTTAATCTGATCCATGACAAGGGGACTTTGTTTGGACTCAAAACCAATGGACGGACCGAATCTATCTTGATCAGCCTTCCGGCCACCGTCAGATGGGAATACAATCACGAACCTGAAACAGGAAGTCCTGAAGCCAGGATGCTGGAAGTCTTAAGAAATCCAAAGGAATGGTTATAAGCAGAATCCTAAATACATCCAGATAAAAGCTTCCCTAGTTTCGAGAAAGATTATTTGCCGGCCGATAAAAGCCTCACATATTGGTTGTAAAACAGTTTCTCGGTGAATTCTCCCAATCCATAATCCTTTAGTACTGATTTCCAGTCATATTTGAGGAAATCAAAGGCATACCGACATTCTACAGCCTTAAAAACGAACCTGTGATGGGCAGGCATCATTGCCATGTCGAATTCATTGTAATCGAGAATATAAAGTCGGCCTCCGACAGCCAAATGGTCGACCGCATTTTGCAGGATTTTTTTCCTGATCTCCTGAGGAAATCCGTGAATGACAAAACTGATCAGCACGACATCGTATTTAGTGCCAAGTTCAAGAGGAACATCAATACGCCGTGAAAAAAAATCAAACCGTTCATCATTCGAAAACCGGTCACGAAACTGTCGCTCCATTTGGTGAGAGATATCAAGACCGGTCAAACGGCTGTCATTGTCCATTCTTTCCTTCAATAAGGCGGCATTGCGGCCAGTACCGCACCCCATATCGAGGACCCGGCATCCGGGCTTCAATTCAATCAATCCAATCGCTCTTCTGATAAAATCATGGTACTTGCCAAAGGTGACCAGGTTCATGATCGAATCGTAGTGCTTTGCAATGGTAGAGGTCAGCTCAATTTTCGAATCGGGGTATAACTTTTTGCTCATTGGGATTGATTTTTGGTACTGAAGAGTAAAGATAAGGAACCGAATCCAAAAACAGGTGAATTATTTCCAGTTTGATAAGGTAAGCCAATATTTGTCCTGATATAGGTAAATCAAGTACTATCCTGGATGTATTCCAAAAATCTTCTTCGCAATTTCCTTTTCCAATTCAATCGCCCGCGGAAAGAGAATATTGTTTTCAAGATGGATATGGCGATACAAGTCCTGCTCAAATTCTCTGAGATGCTGATAGGTAGAGAAAAAAGCTGAAGATCCATCGGTGGGGGGAGTATAGTTATTTGACAGGTCTTTAATTTTTATAAACCGGTCACCTTCATTTTGATGATCAGCCATCATACGGGCAACCGGATTGGTAACCGATCCGAAATGGGTACGGGGGAGGGGAGAACCTTCTTTCTGCGAAATTTCCATTCGCTTTATAAATGGGAATAAAGTAAGCTCCTCACGCTGCATGTGCATTACCAATTCACCTGCTGATTGATGAAATAAATCCCTGATTTCAAATAGTTCGGGATGCCGTTCGCCATGAGTTTCACAAATCAGGTCAAGATTCGACTTTAAAGACTGGATTGATTGGTGGACATATTTGTGATGCTGTTCTTCAATATGTACCGACAGATCAGTAAGGCTTAACTGGTTTATATATTCCGTGTCTGGGTCTTTATGCTCCAATATAGGAGCCAATTCATCCAAAAATTGCTGAATATCTATCCCTGAGATAGTTGATGCCTCTAATAGGGTAATATTTCCATTGCAACAGAAGTCAATATTGTATTTCAGGAGCAACGAAGCTGCTTTATAATTCTGTATTACAATTTCACTAACCAGGGTATTATTTGATATGGTCATAACCTATATATTTTTATGAATTTAAGACCTAAAGATAGGCAAATAAATTAATAAAAGACAAGTTGGTCTTTTGATAGGGTTTTTAGGTTAACGGGAAATGAAAAATAGCAGTGATCACAAATACTTCTTTTTATATCGCATGCGACATAAAAAGAATGTCTATATTTGTATCGCAAACGATATAATCGCATATAACAATGATTAAGAAAACAGAAAACAGATTCTATGATTTTGAGGCATTGAGCCTTCAAGGCAAGAAAATTAGCATGGAAAGCTTCAAAGGGAAAACGGTTGTTGTGGTGAATACCGCCAGTAAATGCGGATTGACACCCCAATACGAGGGGTTGGAGAAGCTTTATAAGACTTATAAAGATAAGGGATTGGTAATTCTTGGATTTCCGTGTAACCAGTTTGCCAACCAAGAACCTGGCGATGAAAACTCGATCTCGGAGGTTTGCACGATCAATTACGGCGTTTCATTCCCTATGTTCGCAAAAGTTGACGTCAACGGTGATTCGGCCCATCCGCTTTTCAAGTATCTAAAGCATGAATTGAAAGGGACTTTCGGGAACCGGATAAAATGGAATTTCACCAAATTCCTGATTGATTCGGAAGGTAAGCCACTAAAGCGTTTTTCACCCTTCACAAAGCCTGAGAAAATGGAAAAGGATATCAAACTTGCCTTAAAAGTATAATGTAACTCTTACATGAGACAGGATGACATTTGTTTGACAAGTCATCCTGTCGTCATAACCTTAAAGTGAATACAAATGGCATACGAACAATTAAAACTCGGAAATCAGCTCTGTTTTCCTGTATATGCAGCATCGCGCTTAATCATCAGGGAATATCAGCCTCACCTCGACAAGCTGGGGCTAACCTATCCCCAATACCTCGTTCTGATGGTTTTATGGGAAGATGATAACCTTACGGTGAATGACATCGCCCGCAGGCTGATCCTGAATACAAACACGGTCACTCCGCTTCTAAAGCGTATGGAACAACAGGGAATCATTGTGAGAAAGCGAAGTGATGAAGACGAAAGAAAAGTGATCGTTCAGCTGACGAATAAAGGTAGAGAACTGCAGGAAGGTGCTTCCCGTATTCCGGAATCGTTGGTGGGTCGTCTTTGCGACAGCAACCTGGATATGGATGAACTCTTGCGTCTTAAAGACAGTCTGAACTCCATTATCCGGTTTCTTGACCAATAAGTCAATCCCGTTATTGATATATGACGTAGTATTCCTTCGTTTGATTTAAGAAGGATTTCTCATTTCGGCTCCATTGGCATTTGTCATGGTAAGCCATTATATCATAATTGACAACAAAAGATCAGCCGTATTTGGCTTTTAGAAAGTCGATGGAGACACGCATCATCCTCTTTAACGACTCCACATCAATGTCCGAAAGTTTCTTCACATAGATACAAGCCTTACCCATCTTGAATTTTCCCAGATCCTTCAACAGGTATTCATGCTCTGGCAACCCGGTAAAGACATATAAAGAAATGGCCGACTTGCGTGGTGAAAACCCGACCAATGGCCAGTCACCTTCCTGTCTGCTGCGTTCCGACTTATAATGGTAACTTCCAAATCCAATGATGGATGGTCCCCACATCCTTGCCGGATATCCGGTAAAATCCTCCATAATTTTCATTAATTCAAAGCTGTCTTTACGTTTCTGGTCACTATCGGCAAATGTGTTTATAAAAGCATGCACATTTTCATCGGTCACTTTTGTTTTCAATTCAGCCATACAATCAGATCATTTAAGATTATCTTTCCGAATGTATGATTTTTAAGGAGGAAAAACAACTGGATATATACACTGGTAGAGTATCCCATGAAAGAATTATTTTAATATTCATCCCATACCAAATTGTCGATGTTATATAAGTAATCCCGTATTACATTTTTGAATACATTTGGCTAAACACTCAATCAACAATTAAAAACAAAGCATATGATTTTATGAGTATCAAGCTGGTTAAGCGAAAAACTTGGATGGAATGTCACATTTATCCGGGTTGCATTTGTGGTGGGAGTATTTCTTTTTGGAGTCGGATTAGGCCTTTATTTGATTCTTTGGCTAGTTAAGATGTTTTCCAAATAAGAGCATATTTTGGTCCAGATGTGGCTCTAACCTAAATTTACGCCTGACCAGGTCAGGGACCGGTTAGTGCTTTGGACACACTTTAGACACCTCTTTGATATATTTTGTATAGTTATTACTATACAAGCAGTATTCAATATGTACACAATCACTATACAATATACGAGTCAGTACCGAAGGGGTAGAGAATCGAATTGCAAGGAATGTTATGATTTGGGTACCATACTACCTGCAATAAAGAATGGAGAAAGGAATGTCAACCTGAAATCTTTACTTTCCGATACAGAAATTCTTGAAGATATAACCTAAAACCTCGTCCTCAGTAACATCACCCACTATGCTTCCCAGATAGTGAAGACATTCACGGATGTCCTGGGCCAGCAAATCACCTGAAATGGGAATATCAAGTCCTTCCTGGACCCGTTTAATGGCGCTGTGTGCTTGGGTTAGGGCCTCATAATGCCTCAGGTTGGTCACGATCACATCTTCATTGCCAAGTTGGTTGATTGACAAGGTTGCCTGCATGCACGAAATCAATTCATCGAGGTTAGTCCTGCCCTTGGCCGAAATAAACACCAAATCCTCATTGGAACCTAATTCCATTTCTTTCAATGCCCTCATGGTATCCTGATCGCCATTGTCGGTCTTATTGGCCACGATGATCAGATGCTGGTTTTCTACCTTCTCCCTGATTTTGTGGATTCTCTCAAAAATCAACCTGAGGGGGTTGGTGACATCCACTACCAATAGTATGATCTCGGCCAGCCGCAACTTGTCGAAGGTTCTTTCGATACCCAGATTTTCAATGGCATCCTGGGTTTCACGAATGCCTGCCGTATCGAAAAACCTGAAAGCCGTACCATGGATATTGACCACATCCTCAATCACGTCCCTAGTTGTACCATGGATATCGCTCACTATGGCCTTTTCCTCGTTGAGAAGCGCATTCAGAAGTGTACTTTTGCCAACATTGGTTTCGCCTGCAATCACTACAGGAATGCCGTTCTTGATGGCATTCCCAAGCCGGAAAGATTCAACAAGTTTCCTGATAAGAGACTCAATCTCGTTCACCAACTTTTTCAGTGAAGTGCGATCGGCAAATTCGACATCCTCCTCACTGAAATCAAGTTCAAGTTCTATTAGGGCAGTAAATTTCACCAGCTGTTCGCGAAGATTCCGGATCTCATCCGAAAAACCGCCTCGCATCTGTTTCAATGCGATTTTATGTGACGCTGAAGTGGTCGATGCGATCAGGTCGGCTACCGCTTCGGCCTGGCTCAAGTCCATTTTCCCGTTTAGGAAGGCTCTTTGGGTGAATTCACCCGGCATTGCCATCCGTGCGCCTTTCAAAATCAACAACTGTAAAATGGATTGCTGTATAAAGACTGAGCCATGGCACGAAATCTCAACGATGTCCTCTCCCGTAAATGAATGTGGCGACTTGAAAACACTCACGACAACCTCGTCAATCACCCCGGATTCATCGGAAATCGTACCTACCATTAGGGTATTGGCAGGCTGGGTCGATATTCGCTTTCCCTTTGTATAGGAGGAAAAAATTGTGTCAGTAATCTCAAAAGACTTATCTCCCGAACACCGGATAATGGCAATGCCTCCTGTTCCGGGAGGAGTGGATATGGCACAAATGGTGGATGGATCGTACATGGCATTTTATTTCAAACCTGTTGGGCAAAGGTACTAAGTTATCTTTTGCTGTGAAACAGGGTGATTCCGGCCATGTAAATGAAAATTTTAGGGTGCGTGGCCCAGATCTATGACTACATTGTCAGTTGTATTTCAAACGTTTAAAATAGAGTAGGGGAAGCTCCCTGGCTTTTAGACCATGATGCCTGAACCAGACTGTCAATAGCCTTTCTGCCATAAAACCATAGATTCTCTGCTGGTATCCGGTATATTTTTCTAGTTGTGTTTGTTCCTCAAACCTGAACAAAATATCAAACCACCATTCCATAAATCTCTGGAAATGTTCTTGTTTCATTACAAACATATTGTTGGCATACATTTCATTCGATTGCATTGTCCGATCGAATGAATCCAGGTAATCCGGATATCGTTCCGAAATAATCTCCCTTACTTTTTTAAGGTCGGTAATGTCATGATATTTTTGATAATGCCTCTCGATTGAATACTTGAATTTTCGGGGCACCGGTAAAATCGCGTCAAATTCTTCAAGAATTCCGAGCATCTCTGATTCCGACAGGATCAACTTCCGGTGCTTTTCAAGGTTTCTGGAATACCAAAGTCCCTGGCTATTCTTTCTTGAAAAAGGATGTAACATCCAATGCTTAAATTTATAAATAAGGGGCATGGACTTATTTGTAAAAAATCGTCGATAGTGACAAGCTCCCACGATCGAAAGACTCGTATTCTTCCAAACCCAATAAATACCTGTCAATTCGCTGTAGTACTGGTTCTTGTGGGAAATGTTGTCCCCGGTATCGTCCCCTGGATAATTGGATGGCTCTTTAAAAAGTGATTTTCCTGCCAGTATCGGTCTGTATAAAGATTCCTTGCTTATCAATGGATCATTCTTGTAGAAAAAAACATAAATGGCATGATCAGGTATTTTGCTGGCAATCATTTTTTGAAGTTTTATTCAATAAAAATCAAATCATTCAATTATTTGAGAATATGAGACGTAAACTAAACAAATTGATGGCTTTTTTGCCAAATTTAAACAGCTTAAGGAATCGATACTTCAAAATAACATATTTATGATTGAGTAGGCTAATGTCTCCTTGGTCTTGGTTGGAAGGTTGATCAAATTTACCTTTATAATGAATCAAAATATCTTCGGGAAAGCTCTCATGAATTTGACAAGTGTCCATTTGGGTCTTATGTACTATTGCCTTTCTCTTCAGCAACGGGTATCCTTCGCGAATCAATTCTTCGAAGAGTAAATGAGTGGCATTCGCTGATAATTTAAGACCAAACCGGCGATTAAACTCAAAACTATTGATATAGGACCCTGTGATAAGCCCCTTTGAGAGCATAAACTGTGTCAGTCCGATTTCCCACCGGTCAATGACCATCCGCCTTAAAGTCTTGGCATCCTTTTCTGTCATGATTTCATGAACACCTGCCTGTATGAAAAAAGTACCCAGATGGCTGATTGCCTTGCGACCCAGTATCAGGAAATGGCTTTGAAGATGATAACTGTCTATATGATTTGAATACCACGGCTTTTCATGTGAATCGATGATTCCCCAAAGATCATATTTGCATATTGAATCCCAATCGAGCACATCTTTCAAATCGCCAATCAGCCAGTTACTGTCGTTTACAATGGCCAGGTTATCATATGCGCGTAGATCAACCGAATGCAGGTAACTATATATCCTGCCGAAATCATTGCCGACATTGGGATGAAAAACCAATTCAACATTAGATGACCATGTATGGCTGATTATTTTGCCCGGATTCGAAAGCAACTTCACCTCCTGGAAATGACGTGACAATTCAAGAACATACTTCCTGACATACTCAGGAAATTCATTACCCTCAGAAAAATGGATGAAAAGACAAATATTATGCATTGTTTTTGTTTCTGTTTCTCAGGCAGGTTGCAAAAGTATATTTTAAGAGATTCCTGATTATCAATGGAACATCACTAGTGTCTAT
>DF970689.1:205050-291482 GCA_001270045.2 Bacteroidales bacterium 6E
AATAGACACTACTGATGGAACATCATGAAAACATTAAGAATTTATTTCAGTCTCTTTTCGAAAAAAAAGATTTGATCCTACCTTTGTTCAAAAACCATAAGATGGAAGATCAGAGGGTAAAGGTTGCGCAGCTACTGAAAAAATCAAAATATTCCATGGCATTTACAGGGGCTGGCATTTCGGTTGAAAGCGGAATTCCTCCTTTCAGGGGTGAGCTTGGCCTCTGGAACAAATATGATCCTAAAGTGCTTGACATTGATTATTTCCATTCAAATGGGAAAAGAGCCTGGTTTTTCATCCGTGAAATATTTTACGAGTTCTTTGGAAAGGCCCAACCCAATAACGCACATCGTGTTTTGGCCCGTCTGGAACATTCAGGCCTGCTCCAGGCGGTCGTCACCCAAAATATAGATAATCTGCACCAGCTGGCAGGTTCAAAACATGTTTTTGAGTTTCATGGCAATTCAAACCGACTGGTTTGTACAGAATGCGGACGGCTATCAGATATAAGCGACATTAATTTGGAAGACATTCCTCCGCATTGCCCGGTAGATGGCTCCATTCTTAAGCCTGACTTCATTTTTTTCGGAGAGGGAATTCCCCCGCTTGCTTACGAAAAGTCGTTTGAAGCCGCCAGAGATTGCGAGGTCTGTCTGATCATTGGCTCCACCGGGGAGGTAACACCTGCAGCTTATGTTCCAAATACAGCCAAACGCAATGGAGCAGTAATTATTGAAATTAATCCAGAGGAATCTCTTTTCACCCATTCAATTACGGATATACACCTTCGGGGAAAAGCGGGAGAAGAATTACGAATTATCGAAAACTTATTGTTTGAATAATCAAACCGAAGTTTTGAAATTTCTCGTAAAAGGGGGATTTTTTGGACATCTGAAAGCTGATTTCACCTAATAGTGGATTATTCGGGCACATAAAAAGTATATTTGCAACTTCCTGAAGGAAATTGAATTTCGGACAGGAAAAAGTAATACCATTTTAAAACGAATCGTACATGAAATTACTCGAAGGAAAAACAGCAATCGTAACGGGAGCCTCCCGGGGAATCGGTAAGGCTATCGCTTTATGCTTTGCAGGTGAAGGCTGTAACGTAGCATTTACAGATCTTTTCGAAGATGAAAATATGAAAGCGACTGAAGCCGAATTGCTCGCCATGGGCGTGAAGGCAAAGGGCTATGCTTCAGATGCCAGCAATTACAGCGATACTGACCGTGTGGTTAACCAGATTGTGGAAGATTTTGGTGGAGTCGATGTATTGGTTAACAATGCCGGTATCACCAAAGACACCCTGCTCATGAGAATGTCGGAAGAGCAATGGGATGCAGTAATCAACGTAAACCTGAAGTCAGTGTTTAATTTCACTAAGGCAGCCCAACGTTCGATGCTCAAGCAGAAAGGCGGATCAATCATCAACCTCAGTTCAGTGGTAGGCGTGAGCGGTAACGCAGGACAATCCAACTATTCTGCATCGAAGGCCGGCATCATCGGTTTCACCAAATCAATCGCCAGGGAACTTGGATCACGCGGAATACGATCAAATGCCATTGCACCAGGTTTTATCATCACAGAAATGACTGGCAAAATTCCGGAAGATGCCCGTAAAGCATGGGAAGAATCAATCCCAATGAAAAGGGGCGGTACTCCTGAAGAAGTGGCCAAAGTTGCCCTCTTCCTTGCATCCGATCTGTCGTCATATGTCAGTGGCCAGGTCATTAGCGTTTGCGGTGCCATGAAAACCTGATTGGGTTAAAATAATATTGAAAGGGCTGTATTCAGAATAATTGGAATACAGCCTTTTTTTATACTATAAAGCTTAGCTACTTAACTACATAGTACTGTCATTCAGTGAAATATAAAAAATGTATGACATAATTCCAAAATTTTTGAAATTTGTTGGACTGAAAGGGTTTTTGATCATATAAAATTCTTAACTTGAATGAGGGTAAGGAATAGGAGGGATATGACAGATAAACCGACATCGTATCAGCTAAGCGTTTATATATCAGGCGTTTTTATCGTAATTTTCAGTATTTTTATCTATTGGTCTTTTCGAAATTCACAGATATTAATTCATGAGAATGCCCGACTGAATGCAGCACGTATCAGTACTGAAATCATCGGTAATATTGAAGAAAAGACCTATGTCATAGAGGAGCTCGGAAATAATCTGGCCATGCAGGTGCCTTTACTGGTGAAGTCATATGACATCCAGAAGTTCATGACCAATCTGGTAAATCGATACTCTTATGTTCCATCCATCCAGATTTACCTCGATCAGAAACCCGGGAGTTCAAATCCAATTTTATATGTTGCTGAAAGAACCGATTCAACCGTGATATTTTATGAAGATGTTGAAATCGAGCAATTCTGTCATGCCTGCAATTCGGTGCTTAGACCTATGATAGGCAATATTCCCTCAGGTTGGTCAGAAGCATATCGCTGCCCACGTGACAGCCACCTTGTTGTTCTATTTTACAAGGAGTTCAAATCTCAGGGCATTGATGGGGCGCAAGACCTAAGTGGGTATGTGTCTTTCGAATTATCGCTTGATTTTTTAAATGACCTGATTATTTCAACTCAGGTAGGGGAGCATGGTTTTGCTTTTCTGATGGATACGCTTGGAACCTTTATAACACATCCCAATGAAAACTTTATTCTTGACAGGACACTCTTCAATCTTCCAGATCAGGTATTTAAAGGTAATCCTGAGGAATTACATGCCATTCTTCGCGACAGTTCGGTTGAAATAGTTGTTTATCCAGATATCCTTAATCATGCCAGAAGCATTGCTTTCCAGACACGGATTCCGAATCCGGGCTGGATTTTGTCTGTTGTCCTCCCATATTTCGAAATCTATTATCAATTGCGTTGGTTCGTCTTTAAAATGATTGTCATCACTTTTCTCGCTGTAGCCATTATTTTTATTATAATTCCCTATATATCAACGAAGATATTGCATCCACTATCACAGGTAACCCATGAAATACAAAGTTTCAGTACAGAACAGTCAGAGTATGATGGTTACCTTCGAAATGAAGCAGAGGCGCTTGCAAACAGCTTGAAGCGTCTGAGAAAAATGTATGAAAAATTCAGGATCAATGAAGCTGAATCAAATAAACAGCGGGAAATACTCGAAAGGGATCTCACGCAAGCATATGAGATCCAGAAAAGCATTATTCCTCCACCGGGAAACTGGATTCAGGTAGAAAAAGGGGTTCAGATTTTTTCTGTTTTCAACCCATCTAAAGTCGTTAGTGGAGATCTTTATGATTTTTTTATGATAGACGAACGTTACCTTTTGATTACCATTGGTGATGTTTCAGGGGCAGGAGTTCCAGCAGCGCTTTTTATGGGAGTAGCCCATACTTTTATTAAAAGTTATGCGAAAGGTAAAAAGGCAAAAAAAATTATCAGTCAGGTAAATATGGAACTTTGTCGTAATAATACCAACCAGTTTTTCCTAACCTTATTTCTTGGAATTCTGGATACCCAGACAGGTAATCTAAATTACTGTAATGCAGGACATAATCCTTCCTTCCTGATCAGGAGTGAAGGAAAGATTGATTTACTGGATAACGTTCATGGTCTGCCGTTAGGTCTGCATGTAGATCGAACATACAGCGAATCAAATATTAAAATCCTATCCGGTGATAAAATATTCTTTTATACCGATGGTGTCACTGATCAGACCAATGAGCATGGGTTGGCATATGGAATGCCACACCTTCGCCTTTTCTTGCAGCACAATAAACATGGATCACCGGAAGAAATTGGCAACAGGCTTGTCAGTGAGTTAGAGCAATATGCCGGCACGAAAAGGAACCGGGACGACATCAGTATGCTGGTGATGCAATATTCGGGAATTAACGTAGATTAAACATTAGGCCTCATGGTCAAAACAAAGGGGACATATCGACTGACATGCCCCCTTTTATGTATTTTAGAATGATTTATTATACCTGGATTTAATGTCCTCAGGCATTATTTTCAGAATCCTGCATCTTAACACCATGGGATAGGATTTTCATCGTCAGTTTTTCATTTTTCTTGTCAAAACCGACAGAAATAACATCTCCGTGTGAAATTTTTGCCTTAATGATGATTTCGGCCATTTCATCCTCCAGGTATTTTTGGATTGCCCTTTTCAATGGTCTTGCCCCAAATTGGGGATCATAACCTTTTTCTGCAATGAAATCCTTTGCGGCAGGGGAAATTTTCAACTTATAATTTAGAGCTTCCACTCGCTTGTACAGATCGGCAATTTCAATGTCGATGATTTCGTGAATATGCTTCTTCTCAAGCGAGTTAAACATGATTACATCATCTATCCTGTTCAAGAATTCAGGTGCGAAAGCTTTCTTCAATGCCTTCTGAATGATATACCTGGCATTTTCGTTATCATCTTCGGGAGTTTTGGCGAGGTTAAAACCAACGCCCCTTCCGAAATCTTTCAGATCGCGGCTTCCTATATTGGATGTCATGATGATAATTGTATTTCTGAAGTCGACCACACGACCAAAACTATCAGTCAACCTGCCTTCGTCAAGCATTTGCAGCAAGAGATGGAAGACATCGGGGTGGGCTTTCTCGATTTCATCAAGCAAAACCACAGCATAAGGTTTTCTCCTGACTTTCTCTGTTAACTGACCTCCTTCTTCGTAGCCTACATATCCGGGAGGCGCACCTACTAGCCTTGAGACCGAAAACTTCTCGATATATTCGCTCATGTCGATTCGTATGAGCGCATCGGTACTGTCGAAAAGGTAAGTTGCCAGCACTTTGGCCAGTTGAGTTTTGCCAACCCCCGTCGGTCCAAGGAATATAAACGACCCAATAGGACGGTTAGGATCTTTCAACCCAGCCCTGTTACGCTGGATCGCTTTTACCACCTTCTCGATGGCCTGATCCTGTCCAACGACCTTTCCCCTCAGGTCTTTATTCATATTCATGAGTCTGAGGCCTTCTGCCTGGGCAATACGGGTTACCGGAACGCCTGACATCAAGGCGACGACCTCGGCAACCTTTTGTTCGTCGACAGTCTCACGGTGATTGATCAGCTCCTTCTCCCAGGCATCCTTTTCTTTTTCAAGCAGGAGAAGAAGATTTTTCTCCTTATCACGGAAATTGGCAGCCAATTCAAAATTCTGACTCTTTACCGCAGTAATTTTCTCTTCCCTGGTAGCCTCAATTTTGGCCTCAAGATTAACGATTCGCTCGGGTACATTTATATTGGCAATATGTACCCTTGATCCTGCCTCGTCAAGAGCATCAATAGCCTTATCGGGCAAATAGCGGTCGGTAATGTACCTGGAAGTCAATTTGACACAAGCTTCAATCGCCTCAGGCGTATATATCACATTGTGATGATCCTCATATCTGGATTTGATGTTATTCAGGATTTCTATGGTTTCGTCAATGGATGTTGGCTCGACCATTACCTTCTGGAACCTTCTTTCAAGGGCACCGTCTTTCTCGATATGCTGACGGTATTCATCGAGGGTGGTTGCACCTATACATTGTATTTCCCCTCTGGCGAGAGCGGGTTTCAACATATTGGCGGCGTCGAGAGACCCTGTAGCGCCTCCAGCTCCCACAATAGTATGGATCTCATCAATGAACAGGATTACGTTGTTCACTTTTGCCAGTTCATTGATAATGGCTTTCATTCGTTCCTCAAACTGACCACGGTACTTGGTGCCGGCAACAATTGAAGCGACATCAAGACTGATCACCCGTTTATCGAAAAGCAACCTGGATACTTTTTTCTGGACTATCCTAAGGGCCAACCCTTCAGCGATGGCAGATTTTCCGACACCAGGTTCACCTATTAGTACAGGGTTATTTTTCTTCCTGCGACTTAGAATCTGGGCCAGGCGTTCTATTTCCTTTTCCCTTCCAACGATCGGGTCAAGGCTATTTTCTTCAGCCAAGCGTGTGATATCAATTCCAAAGTTGTCAAGAACTGGGGTATCGGTTTTTTGTCCGGCTCCCTTTCTTTGTCCTCCCTGTGGGGTCTTTCTGGCAAATGAATCATCCGAATCCTCCGGTTCTTCTCCAGGGAAGTCACTTTTGGCTTTAGGTTGTTTATAATCCTGCATTTTTGATTTTACCATGTAATAGTTTACCCCTGAATCCCCCAACATAGTGGCTATGAGGTTATCATTGTCCTTCATGATGGCCAGAAGTAAATGACCTGTATTGACTACTGCACTCTTGAAAGCCCTTGCTTCCAGATAGATAACTTTTAAAGCCTTTTCAGCGGATTTTGACATGGCTACATCAGCGTCAAGATCGATCTTACGATTACCCCGAAGTTTTTTCTCCAGGTTCTTCTTAAGTCCAAGAAGATCAACGCCTAACGCCTCGAGGACCTCTGTTGCGAGCCCCTCTCCGTCACGCAATATCCCCAGGAACAAATGTTCAGGACCAATATAATCGTTTCCTAACCGGATGGCTTCCTCCCGGCTGTAGGCAATAATATCTTTGATACGTGGTGAGAATTGAGAATCCATTCTATCTACTTAAAAATTCACATTGATTCAACAAAAATTATTCCTAAAAAGTTTTCCATCAAAATTACCAAAAAAACTGCCTGACTGACGGAGACCATCTGCCAAGTTATCCTCAAATTGGCCTAAATCGCTCTTTTCCTGTCAATCATTTGTTGATATCTTATCAGTCGACCAGAGGATATGAATTGCTGAAAACCTGATAAAATCAGTTGATTTTACTATTTTTGTAGGTCTTTTTTGAAAAGTAAAACAAGCAATTAAAATTTATTTCAGATGGCTGATAGCGAAAAAATTATCAGAATAAATATTGAAGAGCAAATGAAATCTGCTTACATTGATTATTCAATGTCGGTGATTGTTTCCCGAGCTCTTCCCGACGTCCGTGACGGTTTAAAACCGGTACACAGGCGCGTTTTGTTCGGAATGAATGAATTGGGAATAGTTTCCAACAAACCTTATAAAAAGTCGGCGAGAATAGTAGGGGAGGTTTTGGGTAAATTCCATCCTCACGGTGACTCATCCGTATATTTTACAATGGTACGCATGGCCCAGGAATGGTCATTGCGTTACCCACTGATTGATGGACAGGGCAACTTCGGGTCGATTGACGGGGACAGCCCGGCGGCCATGCGATATACAGAAGCCAGGCTTTCAAAAATTGCCGAAGAGACATTGGCTGACCTGGATAAAAACACAGTTGATTTTCAACCAAACTTCGACGAGTCTTTAACCGAACCCAAAGTGCTGCCAACACGGCTTCCCAACCTCATTGTGAACGGAACGTCTGGTATCGCTGTTGGCATGGCTACCAACATGCCACCCCATAATTTAACCGATACGGTCGATGCCATCATCGCATATATCGACAACCATGACATCACCATTGAAGAGTTGATTCCAATTATAAAGGCTCCGGATTTTCCTACCGGAGGCATTATTTATGGTTATTCAGGTGTGCGTGAAGCGTATGAGACCGGACGAGGGCGAATCGTCATCAGGGGTAAAGCCCATATTGAAAATGAAGGGGGTCGTGAAAAGATCATCGTTACTGAAATACCTTATATGGTCAACCGGTCGGAGATGATACAGAAAACTGCCGATTTGATCAACGATAAAAAAATCGACGGGATATCAAATGTCAATGATGAGTCCGACAGGGAAGGGATGCGCGTTGTATATGAGTTGAAGAGGGATGCCATGTCGAATGTTGTCCTGAACAGCTTGTACAAGTATACCCAACTGCAAACTTCCTTCAATGTCAATAATATTGCATTGGTTAATGGAAGACCCAAAACATTGAACATCAAAGACCTGATCCGTCATTTTGTGGATCATCGTCACGATGTGGTCATTAGGAGAACCCAGTATGAGCTGGATCAGGCTGAGAAACGGGCCCACATCCTGGAAGGATTGATCATTGCCAGTGACAACATTGATGAAGTGATTGCCATTATCCGCAGTTCTTCAACCCCAGACCAGGCCCGTGAAAGATTGATGGAAAGATTTAATCTTTCCGAAATTCAGGCTCGCGCAATTGTTGAAATGCGATTGAGACAGCTTACCGGACTTGAGCAGGACAAACTCAGAAGTGAATATGAAGAGATCCTGAAGCAAATTGAATATTACAGAAGTGTTCTGGCTGATGAGTCTTTGCGCATGCAAATCATTAAGGACGAATTGTTGGAACTTAAAGCTAAATACGGAGACAAACGCAGAACAGAAATTGAGCAGAACGCTGAAGACTTTAATCCTGAGGATTTTTATGCCGACGAGGATATGATCATTACAATCTCTCACTTAGGGTATATTAAAAGGACACCCTTGTCTGAATTTAAAACCCAGGGAAGGGGAGGAGTAGGCTCAAAAGGCGGAGCAACTCGTGATGAAGATTTCCTTGAACATATGTTTGTAGCTTCCATGCACAATACCTTATTGCTGTTTACCAAAAACGGTAAATGTTATTGGCTTAAAGTCTGGCAGATACCAGAAGGTACCAGGACCAGCAAAGGTCGTGCTATTCAGAACGTTCTGAATATCAGCCCGGATGATAAGGTTTTGGCTTACATAAAAGTAAAATCTCTTGATGATCAGGAGTTTATAAATAACAACTACATCATTCTGGCTACCAAACAAGGGATAATCAAAAAAACAACGTTGGAGGCTTACTCAAGGCCCCGGGTGAACGGTGTAAATGCCATCAGTGTCAGAGAAGGGGATGAGTTGATTGAAGCCAGAAGAACCAGTGGTAATCACGAGATCATGATAGCTGTTAGAAGCGGAAAAGCTATCCGTTTTAACGAAGAAATTGTTCGTCCTATTGGCCGTACCTCCATGGGCGTCAGGGGCATAACCCTTGGAAATGAACAAGATGAGGTAATTGGCATGATTTGTGTGAATGATCCTACAGACGACGTTCTGGTTCTCTCGGAAAATGGCTACGGAAAGCGATCGAGCCTGGCTGATTACCGGATAACCAACAGAGGAGGAAAAGGTGTAAAGACCATCAATATTACCGATAAAACCGGTAACCTGATCTCCATTAAGAATGTTGGAGACGATAACGACCTGATGATCATTACGCAAAACGGATTAACCATTAGGGTTCCAGTCAAAACCATCCGTGTGATGGGAAGAGCTGCCCAAGGTGTAAGGATCATCAATCTGAAACAAGGTGACAGTATCGCATCCGTGGCAAAAGTCCGCCACGAAAGTGAAGAAAAGGAATCATCTGAACACGATGAAAATGTTGATGATCAGGTGCAACAAAATTAAATCCTTGTAATCAGGAGTATTTGCAATAAGCAATAAAACTATAATTTTGTGTCAAATTAAAAATTAAAACACAGGCAATGAAAAAGACATTATTATTTGTATCCTTTATTCTGCTGGGATCTGTGCTCTTCGCCCAACCAGGTAAGGTTTCAAGTGCGGTGAGCTTCAAGGAATCGGGGAAAATCGCAGAAGCCTTCAGCGCGATTGAGGAAGCGGTTGACGCCAATAATCCCAAAGCAGCTAAATCAGTTATTCAACCTCGTTCCTGGGAAGTCAGGGGAGAAGTATTTCAGGCTATTTTTCAATCAAAAGATGCTGCCGTGAAAAAGCTTTCCAATGATCCATTGACTGAGGCAGTTAATTCATACAAAAAAGCTCTTGAACTTGATACAAAAAACAGGATCGCTAAAAGTGTGAAAATCAAATTGACTCTTTTGGTGAATGACCTTACCAATCAAGCAGTTGAATCATTTAATGCCGAAAATTACGATAAAGCTTTGCAATCTTTCGAACAAATTCTGGATGTTCAGAATATTCCTGTGATGAAAGAAGATAATCCCAGCGCAGTTGATACAATCATTATTTTCAATGCAGGGTTAGCTGCTTATAATGCAGGTAATTACAATAAATCGATCCAGTATTACAAGGAAGCTGCAAAGCATGGATACAATGAAGGAAGAACATATCAGTTACTTTCACAGGCTCATTTGGCAAACAAAGACACCACTGGGGCATTGACTGTTTTGCAGGAAGGTTTCCAGAAATATCCTTCAGATAACGGTGTTCTTGTTGAAATGATCAACATCTACCTGACTGCACAGAAGACAGATGAAGCAATGAAATACCTCAATCTGGCCATTGAGCAAGACCCTAAAAATGCAACATACCACTTTGCCCAGGGAACATTGTTTGATCAGATCGGAAACCAGGAAGGTGCTATCAAGAGCTATGAGAAAGCCATTGAGGTTAATCCTGAATATTTTGATGCCTATTATAACCTTGGTGCTCTTTACTATAATAACGGAGTTAAACAACAGGAGGTTGCAAATAAAATTCCTGCCAGCGAAAATGCCCGTTATGAAGAAGAAGTAAAGAAGGCGGACATCTGGTTTGAAAAAGCCCTGCCACTCATGGAAAAATGTCGTGAATTGAAGAACAATGATCCATATTCTTTGGAATCACTTCGGAATCTATATTACCGTCTGAAAATGATGGAGAAATATGAAGAAGTAATGAAAGCTATCGAAGATAGTAAACAGTAATACCATAGGGCGGGACCGAAAAGCTCCGCCTTTTTTCAGACACACAAAAATAACATAATATCAATTATACGACAGAAGGTATTTGGGAATCCAGGCAGAATATATGCCTGAAGGTTAATAGCTGAAGGTTGAACCATTCACTTATTAGTCGGTTATATTCATTGGAAATTACACTTTTATCAATGCAATGAATAATTTGGCACTCATTCAAATTTATCAAATCCACTAAAACTTGAACAATGAATGATCCAGTAAAAAAGCTTTCCAGGCAACAAACTGAAGATTTACTTAAGCTTCTTCATGATCGATTTCATCATTATATGATCAGGCACAAAGATCTTGAATGGAAACAAATTGAAAATCGTCTCATCCAGAATCCTGACAACCTATGGTCGCTTAACGAAATGGAAAATTCTGGTGGTGAACCTGATGTAATCCATTTTTATAAAGATTCTGATGAATATTTATTTGCAGATTGTTCAGCTGAAACACCATTGGGTCGCCGTAATGTATGCTATGACCGTGAGGCACTTAATTCACGAAAAACATTCAAACCAGAGAATTCTGCCCAGGATATGGCAAAAAACATGGGCATTAAAATGATGACAGAGTCTCAATATTATGATTTACAGCAAGTTGGTGAATTTGACCTTAAAACTTCCAGTTGGCTCGAAACGCCACAATCTGTGCGAATGCTTGGAGGTGCCCTATTTGGTGACCGACGATTTGGCCGTGTTTTTATTTACCACAACGGTGCCTCGTCGTATTACGCTGTCCGTGGATTTCGTGGAACCTTGAAAGTGTAAGGTAATTATCATAAAGTTATATTTTCAGTTTGAGTCAGACGTATTACTGCCTGTATTAGAATCGCGAATTGGAACTGTATATGTAAATACCTGTTGTTCAGCGGTTTTTAGCAAAGGTATTTTCTCTTCTTTCTTGTAATGGTATTGGACTGTTGAACCGGATTTATTTTGGCTAATAACTTTTTGTTCCTTTAATTTAAACTCAATCCTGAACCTTTTTCTGGTTTTAACGCGTACCCCGTGGTTATTCACACCACCAAACTGTACAGAATTGATCAATCTCACCGCTTCTTCATCACATCCGTATCCCAGTCCTTTTTCAACCCGCACATTCAGTACATCACCATGATCGTTTATTTCAGCAGATAAATAAACGATACCCTGAATTTTCTTCTCTATCGCAAGAGATGGGTATTTCAAATTTTCAAGAATATATTTTCTGAATTCTTCCTTTCCTCCTGGATATTCAGGCAACTTTAAAAAAGTTTTTTTCTTCATTAAGTGGCTTTGATTTTAACGGTTTATTTTTGAGGTAGTATGTGAATATTCTGGATCAAAGATTAACTTCTCTTTTAATATAACCTGAATAATCCTTTATTATAGGCTCATACTTTTCATGGAACAATGTGGATGATATAATAAAGTCGGCAGTTGATCTGTTCTGGGCTGTTGGAATGTTATAGAGAACGGCGATCCTTAGTAAGGCCTTTACATCAACATCATGTGGCTGAGGTTGCATTGGATCCCAGAAAAATATCAATATATCAATGTTACCGTCAGCAATCATCGCTCCAAGCTGCTGGTCACCTCCTAATGGCCCCGATTTCAGTCTGATCACCTCAGGGGGTACTATTTCTGTTTCTTCACACTTTTCCTGGATGGCATCCTCGACAATCTTGCCGGTAGTTCCTGTACAAATAAGGGTGTGTTTGGCCAATTGCTGCCAATTGAATAATACCCATTCCATGACATCCTTTTTTCGATTATCATGAGCAACAATGCCTATATTCTTTTTCTTTTTCATATTCGAGATATTTTCAATTATTTACGAGTAGCGGAAATAACATTTCCATGCTACAAAGATACGCTATAATAAAAAAGCAGGCTCCCGAAAATACTGAAGCCTGCCTCTGACAACGAAAACTTAATTAAAAGTTCTCCTTAACTTGTTTAATCCACATATCAAGTCTCGCCTGTGTCAATCTTGCCTGATTTTCCTGATCAAGAATCAGTCCAACGAATTTTCCATTTTGGATAGCTCTTGATGATTCAAATGTGTAACCTTCTGTAGAGGTCTCTCCCACTATTTCTGCACCTCGCTGTTTTAACAGATTGGCCATCAGGCCAACTGCGTCACCAAAGTTCTCAGGATATCCCTTCTGGTCAGCCAATCCGTATATGGCAACTTTTTTCCCCGTCATATCAAGGTCTTCGATAGCAGGAACAAATTCGTCCCAGTAGTTGGGCAATTCGCCATCAAACCAGGTGGGTACGCCCAAGATCATTCTGTCGTATCTCAAAAATTCTTCTTCTGAAACTGTTTCAGCATTGATTGCTTCGATCTCACCTTCGTTGAATAGCTCTATTATTTTTTCGCCAATCAGCTTGGTTTTCTGCGAGTTGAAGCTATAAAATATTCCAATTTTTCCCATGGTGATGCTGTTTTAATAGTTTAATAATTCAACTGCTGCGTTAATAATCTTCTCAGTGCTTGGAAGGATGGCAGCTTCAAGAATTCTGTTAAATCCAACAGGTGTAAAGGTTGAACCAACCCTTTTGACTGGTGAATCAAGCCATTCGAAAGCTTCTTCCATTATTATGGATGCCACTTCTCCTCCGAAGCCACCATGAACTTTATCTTCATGTACGACTAATGCTTTGTTCGTCTTTTTGATTGATTTCAGGATCATATCCTTATCAAGTGGCACGAGAGAACGAAGGTCTATTACTTCCACGTCATGACCTTCATTTGCCAGCTTTTCGGCAGCATCAAGACACATAAGTGTGGTATTTCCATAAGTAATTATAGTCAGGTCAGAACCTTCACGCCTTATTCTGGCTTTGCCAAAAGGAACTTCGAAATCGTCAGGTATGGGAGTAGCGGCTTTGGGATCCTGATACAATGCCTTGGGCTCCATAAACATTGTCATCCCTCTGGAACGCATGGCCGTCCTGAGCAATCCGGCAGCATCATCTGCAAAGGAAGGATATACGATCCGAACTCCGGGAATAGCAGCCAATGACCCTTCAATATTCTGGGAATGGTAAAGTCCACCACCAATGAAACCTCCGGAAGCAAGCCTGATAGTGACATTGGGAGTAAATTTGCCATTGGATCTCCAGTAATCATGGCTTGAATCAACGTATTGTTCCATAGCGGGCCAGAAATAATCGGCAAATTCCGCACCTTCAACAACAACTCTGATTTTTTCATTGTAACGTGACATACCATTGGCAGTACCCATTATGAAATCTTCGGCAATTGGAGCGTTGAATACTCGTTTCTTTCCAAATTCCTTTTGCAATCCTTTGGATACGTTAAAAATACCTCCCTTATCCTTGTGGGCAATATCCTGCCCCCAGATAAATGTATCTGGATTATTTCGGAATTCAGCCTTTAAAGTTTCGTTCAAGGCAGTTATCAGCTTTTTCTTTTCACCTTGTTCGTCGTGGAGTCCTTCAGGATATTTTTCTGAAACGTAAGGGTCAGGTAAAACAAAATCATGAATTTTTGCCGGATCCGGATCCGGTGCTTTCAAAGCAGCCTTGTGGGCAGTTTTCACGATTAGAGTCGCTTCTTCATCGATGGCATCAATTTCTTCCTGGGTCAAACGGTTATAACGAACCAGTAGTCGCTTGAACTTAGCCAGAGGATCATATTCCATGACATATGTACGTTCAGCTTCACTCCTGTAAAGTTCGTGTTTATCAGAATTTGAATGTGAATGAAGTCTGACACAATTGGCCTGAACAATCACAGGGACACTTTCCTCAATTGCCATCTTCTTGGCTTCAGCCATGGCATTCATGCTGTCAAATACATCTTTGCCATTACAATGTATCACACGGATATTCTTAAATCCGGTGAAATTATTGGCTACCTTACGGTTGGCCGTCTGGTCTTTCTTTGGTACAGAAATTCCATAACCGTTATCCTGGAAAACAAAAATTACAGGTAACTTTTCCTTATCGGCACCATTTATAGCTTCATACACATAACCCTCACTGACAGATGATTCCCCCTGGCTGCTAATTGAAACAACTTTATCTCCGTAATATTTGATTGCTCTTGCAACTCCTACTGCATGCAGCGTATGGTTCCCTGTTAATGAAGATGTATTATGAATGTTCCATTCCGGTTTGGAGAAATGGTTTGACATATGACGTCCACCGGTTCCAGGGTCGGTAGCTTTAGATATACCATTCAAAATTAATTCCTCTGGTGTCATTCCCGCTGAAAGAGCTGTGAGCATATCCCGATAATATGGGAAAAGATGATCTTTCTGCTTTTCGAAAGTCTGTCCAATTGCCAGTTGAATTCCATCATGACCAGCATATGGTGCATGATATGACCAACCAATGGCCTGTTTAAGGTAATTTGGAGCTCTATCGTCAATCTTTCTTCCGATCACCATCAACCTGTACCAATGTATCAGGGTTTCTTTCGGGGTCTTTTTAATGGAGAAAATTTCAGGTATTTCCGTATTTTTCATTTCTATGTTATAAAATCTGTTTATAAATGTTGGGTAAGGCTTTCACTAAACCGACCTGTTCATATCAAATTCTTCCAGTATATCAGCAATCCTTCTCAGGAATGCACCACCTAAAGCACCATCAACTACACGATGGTCGTATGATAACGACAGGAACATTTTGTGTCGAATGGCAATGACATCTCCGGTAGGCGTTTCCACAACTGCCGGTTTTTTCTCTATTGTTCCTGTTGCAAGAATAGCCACCTGCGGCTGGTTAATTATTGGAGTTCCGATTTGGTTTCTGAAGGAACCAAAATTGGTTATCGTGAATGTGCCTTCCTGAATATCCTCTGGAGCTAATTTATTCTTTCGGGCAGCATCAGCCATTTTATTGAGATTTTTGGTCAGGCCAACGAGGTTCTTCTCATCAGCATTCTTTATGACAGGTACTATCAGGTTCCCATCAGGTTTTGCAACAGCAATACCTACATTAATATTCTTACGAAGAATGATTTTGTCACCATCAACTGAGGCATTGATACCGGGGAACTCCGATAAGGCTCGTGCCACAGCTTCAATAAATACTGGCATATAAGTGATTTTCTCACCATGTCGTGTCAGGAATTCATCTTTTATCTTATTTCTCCAAAGAACAAGATTAGTAACGTCAGCTTCCACGACACCAGTTACATGAGGTGAAACCTGTTTCGACATCACCATGTGATCTGCAATCAGTTTGCGTACACGATCCATTTCAATAATCTGGTCTTCGGCACCAATGGAAACAGATACTTTCGGACGCACCGGGGTTTCGGAATGTACAACAGAAGAAATAACCTGCGCTTCCTGCACGGCAGGTTTTGAAGGAGTAACAACAGCAGCAGTTTTGCCACTCTTCTTATCCGCTATATATTTCAGAATGTCGTTTTTCTGAACACGTCCATTGGTACCGGAACCTTCAATGGCTTCAAGTTCTTCAAAAGAAATATTCTCTTCCTCTGCAATTTTCTTTACAAGAGGAGAATAAAAGCGATTTGATAATTCCCGAACTGTTTTCAGGGAGGTCTCAGAAGTTTTTTCTGAAGTGCTTGAGATTTCAATATTTTCAGCTGGGGTTGACTTCCGGTCAGAATTTTCGATTGTAGAGACTTCTGATTCTTCTTCATCTTCCCCGGCAAGCGCAACAATGGCAAGGACTTCACCAACGGGTATAAGGACATTGGCAGGATGTAAGATCTTAACAATCTTGCCATCCACAGGCGATGGAATTTCGGAATCCACCTTATCGGTTGCAACTTCAAAAAGGATATCATCTTCCTCGATGGTATCTCCTTCTTTGACAAACCATTTGGTTATGGTGGCTTCCTGAATACTTTCACCCAACTTGGGCATTACGATTTCAAATTGTGCCATAATAATGTTGTTATGTGGATTGTAATTTACAGATATAAAAACAAGACAAAGATTGAAATGTTCACATTGCAATTCATTTTTTTTACAAAATATGAATGCCCGATCTGTATGTCAAAATGGCATAAAGAATCTAATGCTATTAAAGAAAGAACTAAATTTATACGATATACAATTGTAACACACTGTATAAAGTTTACTTTTGTAAACAAACAAATGGATTACACTTGTAAACCACCTATTAGATTATTGATATCCTTTACATTATGCCTGTACATATATTCTCTAATCCCTTGAACTATCTGAACAGGAATGTTTGGATCCTTAAAGATGGCTGTTCCAACCTGTATTGCACTTGCTCCAGCGAGAAAGAATTCGATAGCGTCTGTAGCATTCATGATTCCACCAAGTCCAATTACGGGAATTTTTACAGCCCTCGAGACTTGCCAGACCATTCTAAGGGCAATTGGTTTGATGGCAGGCCCCGATAATCCTCCAGTTATTGTTGATAGCAAAGGTTTACGGGTTACTGCATCAATTGCCATTCCTAAAAACGTATTTACCAAGGAAACACTGTCTGCTCCCTGACCCTCAACGGCTTTTGCTATTTCGGTTACATCTGTCACATTTGGCGATAATTTTACGATTAAGGGTCTAGGATACACTTTCCTAACTTCACGGGTAACATATTCAGCGCTTGGACAACTAACTCCAAAAGCCATACCCCCTTCTTTCACGTTCGGACAAGATATATTTAACTCCATTGCCGCTATTTTGTCCAATTCAGCAATCTTTTCTGTTACCTCAACATATTCTTCAACTGTAGACCCATTTACATTGACAATCAATGAAGTATTATAATCCTTTATTCTAGGATATATATGACTGATGAAATAATCAACCCCTTTATTTTGCAGTCCTACCGCATTGAGCATACCAGATGCGGTCTCAGCCATTCTTGGATAAGGGTTGCCATCCCGATTCCTAAGGGTAATTCCTTTTAGTAGAATGCCTCCTAACTCTGAAACATCATAAAAGTCAGTTAGTTCTTCTCCAAAACCAGAACACCCGGATGCAGTCATAACAGGATTTTTCAGGGCAAGCCCCTTAATATCGACAGATAAGTTTACCATTTCAAATTGTTTACATTAAATACTGGGCCTTCAGTACAAACACAAAGATTTCCCTTATTTGTGGGTTCAATACAGCATAGACACACACCGAAACCGCAGGCCATTAGATTTTCGAGAGAGACTTCACATGAAACATCAGCCAATTTTGCCTGGGCTGCAACAGCTTTCATCATAGGAAGGGGCCCACAGGCATAAATTCTATCAAATTGAGTCAGGTCCTTAAATAATGGATGACTTGTAACTACTCCATGGATACCCAATGAGCCATCATCTGTGGTATAATGACATGTTGCCCATTCAGAATAGTGATCAACAGGAATGTGATCACTTGCTGAACGCGCACCAAGGATGACGTGCACTTTTTCAGTTGGAAGATGGGAGTTTCGGGCTAAATGCAAAACAGGTGCAACCCCACTACCTCCGCCTACTGCAAGAATTTTTTCACCTTTGGAAGGAAGCGTAAATCCTTTTCCAAGTGGATATATTAGACTCAGTTCCTCTCCAGACTGAACTTCGGTAAGTGTTTTTGATCCTTTTCCCAGGATTTTGACGAGTATTGAGACAGTGTTACTTTTGTAATCAACTTCAAACAGCGAGAAGGGTCTACGGAGAAAAACGTCCTTATTACCTGGGATTTCTACATTTGTAAACTGCCCGGCTTCAATTTTCTCAAGTGGCAGAGAAGATTTCAGTGTTATACAGTAGTTTGTCGAATTATAGGGAATATTAGAGACTACCGTAAACTGATCAACGACTTTTTTCATTCGTGTGCTTTTGCCAGCAAAGATAACCAACATATACATTTTGGCAATCAACATCCCCAAAGTTTAACAACCAGGTATCAAAAACGCGGAAGGCCCTGTTTTCAGGACCTTCCGTCGATTGGTTTTGTGCAAAGAGATAAATTAGGGACTATAATAAAAAATTTAGGGTCGATAATCCTTGAAAGTGCTGTCATCATAAAGGATTACTATCCTTTCAATACTCTTCCTGTCTGATGAATGTGCAGGCTTAGGCGCGGCAGATATTTTGGTTTCACCATGTGAAGAGGTAAATAGATCAGGCTTTCGGCTTGGTTCAGCTTTTTCGGCCTTTACTATATCAATCTGTTGAGCAACCATTTCACCCTCACCTGTAATCAGCCAACGTGCATTCAATTCAGGGAATGTTAGCAGCAACTTTTCAATAAATGTAGAACTCGGATTGTTTCTCCCGTTTACGACATGAGAGACATTGGATCGCTGTACTCCTATTGTATCGGCGAGGTCAGCTGCATTCAATGCTTTGTAATCCATAAACTGTTTTATCCGTTCTTTCATACGATACAAATGTAAATGAATTTTTAAATATGCAATACGTACAAATACAAATGTAATTAATTTATAATCAATTTAAATAATTTAATTTCAGCTTGAAGTTAGTTCAATGTATTTATAAATATCTCATTATCAATTACATATTCAATATTTAAGTATCTTAATATTTAATTTATATAAATCATATATAATATTGATAATCAATATTATAAAGATATGTATCTAATGTTAAATGATTACCATTAAAGTATTTTTTAGATTATAATAAATTTAATATTTATATGAATGAATTTAATATATTGATTTTATGTACTTTATATAAATAAATAATTATATTATTTAGACTGATTACAAATTTAATTCAATTTGCATTGTATCTATAAAAATAATTCAATTTTGTATCGATACCAATTGCTGCATTTCAATTTATGGGAATTACATTTGTGTATTACTATTTTTTCGCCTTAATTACATTTGTATCGCACCTCTACCCTACCCTCTTATATCACAAAATAGATTATGACCAAACCAGTAGTATATTTGTAACAAATCATTTTTTGCATGCGGAATATTTCATTGATAACCGGTATTTTTTTTCTGGTCTTTTACCTGCTAATTACATTGCTTGGATGGATAAACCTTCGCGTAGTATTCAGACACTACCGTGGATTAAAAAATCTGTCTCTTGCCTATTTCATGGTTTCCCTCCTGATTATTGCGGGATTTACCATTCTTTTTATTTATCCCTACAGGGCACACAGCGCTAAAAATTATTCTCTGTATTTTATCTTTAATTCTATCCTTATCCTTGTTCTGTTTTCAAAAATCCCCGTGGCTCTCGCTGGATTGGTTTCTTTGCCATTCTTCAGAATTCGGTATCGGTATCATATCGCATTTGCCGGTTCAATGCTTAGTTTGGGAATTGCTTTCTCTATGCTTTGGGGGTTTACATTAGGTCCCAGAATACTCGACAAGCATCATATCGAAATTTTCCATGAAAATTTACCTAAGGAGTTTGATGGTTTTAGATTAACTCAATTATCTGATTTTCATTTAGGTAATTTTCATTATCCAGAAATGCTTCAAAGTGCGTTGGAGGAAAATGCACTTTTTAATCCACACCTATTCGTTTTTACCGGCGATCTGGTCAATAATTTTAAAGAAGAGACTTCCACATGGGAAAATGATCTAAAGAATTTCTCTGCTTCTCACGGAAAATTTGCCGTTCTGGGCAACCATGATTATGGCGATTATTATCGCTGGCCCGATAAGGTTAGCCGACAAGAGAATTTTGATGGTATTGTTGAAGGTTTCGAAAAGTGTGGGTTCGAACTTCTTCTTAATGAATCCAGATCAATTGTACTAACAAGTGATTCCATTTATATAGTTGGGGTCGAAAACTGGGGGCATCCACCATTTCAACAGTATGCCGATCTAGGTAAAGCATCCGAGAATATTCAACAAGGCGCATTTCGGATTTTATTAAGCCATGATCCAGCACATTGGGAATCAGTTATAAAATCAATGCCAGAATTCCCGCTTACTTTATCAGGACACAGCCATGGTGCCCAATGGGGAATAAAACTGGCCGGGTTTGATTTTAGCATGATCATTTTTTCCAGAAAAACATGGGGAGGCTTGTATCAAGGCGACTCCAACTATTTGTATGTGAATAAGGGTATCGGAACCATCGGGTTACCCTTCAGGCTAGACATGCCGCCCGAAATTACTTTTATAACGCTTAGAAAGAAGTAAAATCGATCGAAAATAACAATTCAAATGACCATTTCTGGCTCTGAGGCAAGTATATGGTTCTTATTCCCGTTGATGCAGGAGCATATAATCTCAGGTAATTCAGATCGACTGAAAGATCCATGCCTACAGAATAAAATTCTTTTCCGAATTTGCCTGCAATCCGTCCCTCCTGGTAATAATCCCCCTTAACGAATGAATAGTCGCCCCAAAGCATTGCTTTAATCCTGCGAATGTACACCCATCTGCCTGCATTGAATTCTGGATAAAATAAGGGTAGTCGGTAATCGGCAGACAACAATGACATTTCACGATGTTGTATAGGATGAATACCGCGTGGCATCCTAAGAATATCTGAGAATCCTTGGTTTCTTCCACTTTCCTTTACCTGCATTCCACTATACAAACTGGTTCCATGGTTGCTTTTAATTCCTGGCAAATATGTTCTAAGCTGAATAGCTGACACTGATCCTGTATTATGGTTTCCACCGGGTGAATGACTATATCCTGCATCAACGATCCACCCGAAATTGGCTAATAGGTCACTCGGTGCCTTTCGCCTGATTTGATGGAAATAAAGCCTGTAAGAAAGCGTATGAAGATTGCCAGAGATAAAATTCTCAGGAGTTGATGCATGATGTCCATATGACATCAATCCATACCGAAACTCTGGTTGGAATAGCCTGAAATAGGCTCCTCTCGTAAAATTCAACGGAATAAAGGTCGTTGCCGAAAACTGGTTTCGTGAGTATGTAAAACTTCTTAACACTGTGTCTCTACGTACAATCTCTCCTTGTGAATTCTCGTAATTCGTGATTTCATAATACTTTCCAGCCCTATTTCCAGTGCGCGCATCAAGACTTATGATCGGATACCAACCCCGGTATTCCCATGAGATAAAATACTCACCACGTTTCTCGTTTTGTATCCAGTCATAACCCACCGATGCAGTAGATGTTCCCAATTTATTCTGGGATAGAAGGCTAAAGCCAGGCGTAATTTCGTAAGTATTGGCGTTTGCAACAAATGGCCCCCAACTATGAAAATGAAACAGATTCTGTATCTTTCGGTATGGTTTGGAGGAATACATGATAGTATCATACAGCGTGAAGTTTATTATGGATTCTTCTTGTTTCGCCAGTTTATCAGCTAATTTATAAGTTCCTGGTTCAATCTGGCTTAAAGGCTTAATGGTTGTCTTGCGTGGATCAATCCCAATAATCCTGTAGCCATTCGAGGTATAATCACTTACCATCCATTCGCCTTTAACTCTATTTAGGGCAGGATAGGCAAATCCAAACCTGGCCTCTCCAATCCTTTCGCATGTATCTCCATTTAAAGAAGCTCTGTATAATTCATCTTTTCCTGAATGTCCCGAAATATAATACAGGGTATCGGAGTTGATCCTAAGTTGCTTGATTTCTCCCTGATCCATTCGCGGTATAATATCCATCGTTCCTTTTGCTGGATTTATTCGAGCCAACATTTTACCTTCATTCTCCAGAATGATCGAAATAAGTTGTTCGTTATCTAACCAAACAGGACTAAAGAAATAGTGATTGGTTGGAGATTGATACCGATGAATCAACTTCCCTGTGGTAATGTTATACACAGATATATAAAAGTCGTTCACAAAATTCACCTCCACAATGGCTACATTATGTTTATCCGGAGAAATGACTGGGGCATAGCAGGTATATTCAGGGAAGAATTCCCATTGCTTATGGGAAGAAATATCATAAAACCGAATCTGGGATTTTCCTCGGTGACTCCAACGGGGATCAGGAACATATTCGGACCAAACAATCAGATTATCTTGATATCCTACTGATTCGCTAAAAATCTGGCCGGGAGTTAATAAATATTTTTCATTGCCGGTTTCATCGATCTGTATAAATTGACTGATCTTTTCATACGTCGTTTTCAGGGCAACAATATTTCCATCGGGCAAGACATGAATGTACTGATAATTGGCATAATTTTCAGAAGGACGACTAACCGTTCGATATATTTCATCATTGTACCGAAAATCGTCTGATGTCCATATCTGCGCCAGACTATCAAGGATAGACCGGTATAATCCTTCCTGATTCATCCCAGTTTTGGTGCGAAGCATCCTGTTGACAGGTGTTAAGCTCAAAGGCTTTCTTGATACATTGTCTAATACACTGTTCCATATATCAGCTCCGTACTTTGCCCTGATTTCTCCTGAAAGAAGGTACCCAAGTTTGTAATGGTCAGGGACATAATGTTTGTATGATCCATTAAAAGCTTTATCAAAGCTGAATACTCCCTTTTCCACAATCTGGGCTTTGTGCTCCATGAGAAAAGAAGGAAGTCTTCCCCGACCATGATTGCTTAAAGCAGTCTCTGCCATCACGGCATCCCCTTCAATTAACCAGAATGGCAAGTAGGCTCCTGTCACAAGTGCGCTTATCTGCTCACCGAAAAGAATCTTCAAGAGTGATGGCAGTTGCTGATGGATTTTATCAATTTGAATAACATGCCTGAATTCATGTATGGCCAGTTGTTGAAGCCAATCCTGTGCATAAATTTCCTGATGGGGCGGTGTAAAAAGTTCCATTCTACGGGGGGCCCAACCGACTAATCCATTTGATCTTACGGTATGGGTATGAAACAAGACCGATATTTTTCTGGGGTTGTGGTCAAGTGTCTTGCTGCCATGCTGATACACCATCTCGAAATAATTCGCCAGAACCTGCGCTTTCGACTCAAAATCATCAGGGAAAATCAACTGAAAATTCTCGGTATTGATTTGTCGCCACTTTATACCAGCGGGATCCTCCCCTGTAGCAAAATATTGAGGGTAAGCTGTCAGTCCGGTAAAGACTAAAATGAATGCGGCAGCTATTGTTTTTCTCATCGGTCGATATTGTAATGTAAGCGCTGAAAATAAGTTCAGATTTAAAAAGAACCATACAAAAGACAAAAAAGATTTTGAGGATGCAAAATTCAACTCCCATAAATCTTTTTCCGCACTCATTTCTTGTCGATTGACGCAATGTTAAGGAGTTGAACCCTATTATTCACACCAGTTTTGGTATATATACGATAAATATGGTCCTTCACGGTCTGAACTGTTATGAAAAGATCCTCTGCAATCTGACGGTTTGTTTTTCCTTTACTGATTTCCATGATTATTTCTGCCTCACGCCTGGTAATTTCAAATTTTTGGCAGAAAGCTTCAAACCCAGATGTTGTTGGCAAAGTTTGGGAAGTCACTTTCCGGGTTTCGGTATGAAAGTGAAGAACAAGCAGTAACCCTGACAGAAACAGGGTGACAATAACCAATAAAAAGATATAGGGATGGTTATCGGCCATAAATAGGATTATTGAAGTTGAAACCAGTGTTGCAATGGCAAATCCATGCATAAATCCATATCGACTCCATTTACCAAGGATTTCATTGCTCCTTTTCAAGATATATAAAAGGTATACGGCACAAATAATGGATAAATTAATCACCGACAACATGCGAAAAAACTGTCTATGGAAGTTTCCAGTACCAGAAAGCCCATTAATTAGAAACACTCCTGTCGGTAAAAGCAGTAAACAACCAATAAACCATGCGTATGACATCCAGCGGGGAATTTGAAAAGCATGAAGTGCTAAAAAAAACCGAACCAGCATATACCATGAAACCAACAGAAATGGTAATCCAACATAGGGTTGAAAAATCAGGATCCGATTCTTGATATCCGTATCAATTCCGATATCTTTCAAAAGGTGATTGAGGGTAAAGTAGCCCCAAATTCCGAAGATTAAAAAAGCATCCCAAAGTAACTGCTGGTAAAACAACCATTGGAATTCATGTCTGCTACCTTTTTCGAGTAGCTGATAACTTATCATGATTCCGACAGCCACCATTGCTGATGTCACGATAAACAAAAGGCTGTATAAAATAAGTTGCAGGCTGATCATCAATATTGATTTATCATGTAAATGTACAACGACAGATACAAATTTTACTGACTACTTTAGTAGGAATATGAATGATTCCTACCAAAGTAGTTAGGAAAGAGACAGGCAGCACCTTAAATTTGATCAGAAATCATTAAAAACAATTAACATGACAACAGGAAACTATTTCTCGATTACTCCATCTATCGAAGACGCATTGTCATACGGATGGAAAAAAATTGGAGAACAATTTTTGCCATTACTGGCAGTCACCATCATTCTTGCATTTCTGCATGGTCCTGCCAGTTTTACCTACAAAGAAGATTCTTTTCAATTTTGGCATCTGGCCATCTTGCCGATTTTTATGGCGTATGGATTCTTATTTTGGCCTGTGATCGATTTTGGAGGAGATTTTCTATTTCTCAGAGCGATCAGAAACGAGAAAATTGAAATTGTGGAATTATTTGACGGCTTCAAAAAGAAATATCTGAACATAGTATTGGCAAATCTGATTACAGTGGCATTGGTAATCATGGGATTCATACTTTTGGTTATCCCGGGCATTATTGTCCTCTGCCGGCTTGTGTTTGTCTCCTATCTTGTAATGGACAAAGGGCTCGAACCTATCAGGGCAATTGAGGAAAGCTGGAGGATGACGCGTGGGCATGGTTGGACAATCTTTGGTCTTGCCATCATTTCGTTTTTTGTTTTTATCGCCGGACTTATCCTTTTATTTGTTGGAGTGTTTGTTTCGTTGATGTTGATACATGCCTCCTTTGCAGCACTCTATCAGGCTATATTAAATCAGCAGGAAGGCAGTGGATACTTCCCGATAATTGAAACTACCATTACAGAATAAAAGTTCTATTTTTTCAAATTCAACGAAATAAAAAGGTCCCGGTATTTGAATGACCGGGACCTTTTTTTAGTCTTTACTTAAGCTATGTGTCATAGTTGAACAATCAAAACCAAGGGTTTACCATCCCGCATGACATCAATTGATATGGTCTGACCTTCTTCGAAGGTATTCATCCTATTCATGTAATCATAGATGTTACCCACTTTATTGCCGTTTATTGCCGTTATGATATCACCTTTCAAAATTCCGGCAGTATATGCAGGTTTTCCTTTTGTAACCGCGTCAATTCTTAGCCCGTTTTTCTCCTGACCTGCAAAATCAGGCATAACACCTAAAGTCACCTTCATCCTGCCTCTGGTGCTTCTTCTTGCTTTTGAACCAGCTTCATTGAAAGTCAAACGTTCATCTCTGCCGGAAATTTCTTCAATAATCCTCCAGGCATAATTACTCACCTCCATAATACCAGTATATTTCAACTTGTCCGCATCATCGTCAGGTGTATGATAATCGGGATGCGCACCTGTCGAAATAAAGAAAACAGGTATATCCTGCATATAAAATGCTGCATGGTCAGAAGGGCCAGTCCCCTCACCCGATAAGGATAGTTCGAAACCGGGATTCAGCAATTCGAGGATTTCTTCAGTTTCAAGAGATGTTTTGGTCCCTCCAATACTCAAGGCAGGCGCGTTGGGGTCAAGCCTTCCAACCATATCGAAATTTATCATGGCAATCACGTTTTTCAAATCAACAGGAGGATTTGCCGTAAAATAGGTCGAGCCGACCAATCCCATTTCTTCCGCACCAAAAGCCACAAAAATCAGACTCCTTCTGTTTGAACCGCTTAAGACAGCCCTTTCGGCCACGGAAATGACTGCAGATACACCTGAGGCATTGTCATCTGCTCCGTTATGTACCGCCAAAGTATCGAGCACACGGGATCCCGAGCCGGGTCCGCCAACACCTAAATGGTCATAGTGTGCCCCAATTACCAGATACTCATTTTTCAAAATTGGATCCGTACCCGGTAACATCGCAACAATATTATAAGTATTAACCTGCTTCAAAACCACATCAGCCTGAGCCACAATCTTTTGACCTGAATCGAAGGATTTTGGCATAAGGTTCTTGTTAAGATATCCCTCCAATTCGGCAATTGTACTCCCCGACTTTTCAAGAATTAAATCCGCCACCTTCCGGGTTACCTGAAGAACCGGCACATCATAGGTACTGCTATTCTTGTCATAAAACATGCCTTGTAACTCATCCTTCTCGTTAAATACAGGCCCTCCTGTAAAAATCACCCCTGCAGCACCATGGTCAATCGCGTTCAGAACCTTATATCTCTCCTCTGCATAAAGTGCAAAAGGACTGGATGGATTATTGATATCAGGATCACCTTTTAATAAAAGCACCCACTTACCTTTTACGTCAATCCCCTGAAAATCATCCCATTGCAAGGTATCCTTGTTAATTGTAAAACCATAACCAGCAAAAGCGACCGAGGCAGAAAGCGAATTGTTTCCAGAGAAAGAATATGGCAGGAAATCTTCTTTAGCTGTAAACTTTAAATCATTAAATGACATATGGTTATCTACACCCATTTCAACTGAAGATATCAAACTGAACTCCTGAAGTCCCTGATTGAATAACAATTGCAATCCAAGGTCTGAAAATTGCTTTCGAATATACATGGCCGACAAAGAATCACCCGGTTCACCTGATTTTCTGCCTCCCAGTTCATCTGATGCGAGATATTCAATCACATTCCTGATCTTGTCAATTCTGCCTTGTTCCGATTGTACCTGACCGAACACTACAGATGAACAAATCATCATCGTGACCAGGGAAAATGTAAATTTTATGCTTGTACGTATCATATTCTTGATTTTGAATGGTTAAAACTAATAAATGTTCTGTAGGGATAATTGTCATGAACCATTGAATTTTCCTGATATTTATTCATAAACAGTTTAAATATTCCCCACTTTGCTAATTTTACAGGCTCATCATGTCTTGAATTCGTGGAACTGGTTTTTGGCGAGAAATATGGAGTTTGGATTTTATTGGCGGCAACCATGGTTGCTGCTGGAATCACGCTATTGATGTATTACAAAAGTAAAGACACGACCGAGCTTACTTCTTTTCAGAAAAGAACACTCATGGGATTGCGCTTTATATCAGTGTTCCTGATTGTATTTTTACTCGGTACGCCCCTCCTGAAAACCATAAAAAAGATTGTCCAGAAACCAGTCATTATTTTGGCTATCGACAATTCTGAATCCATGAAAGGTTATGGAGATCAGGATGACGCCAGGTCAAGAATACCAAACCTGATATCCGAGTTAAGAAATAAGTTTGAAGACAATGCGGATTTCATTGGATATACATTCGGGGAGAAACTGACCACTTTGAATCCCGAGCCTGGGTTTAATGAGAAGCGATCTTCATATGGCAATGCCATTCAGGAAATTTATAACCGGCATTTCAATCAAAATATAGGTGCATTGATCATGGTTGGTGATGGCATTTACAACCAGGGAGAGAATCCGGTAAACACTGCCCAAAAGCTGAATTTTCCGGTTTACACAGTTGGACTTGGCGATACAACTGTGTATCAGGACACCCGAATCAACGATGTACGAATAAACCGAACCGCTTTTCTAGGCAATCGTTTTCCTGTTGAGATTGACATTAGCTACCAGGGCGTCACAAATCCATTTATTGATCTTAAGATCCTTCATAACGGGAAGACTGTTTATTCCGAGACAATACAAACCCCGCATAAGACAGGCTTCCGTACCATCCAAACCTATCTCGATGCTGATGTAAAAGGGCTCCAGTATTATACCGCCGTCCTTGAATCATCCCAAGATGAACGAAACAAAGAGAATAATTCCCATAAATTTGTTATTCAAGTCCTTGAGAACAAGCAGAAAATCCTGATTATTTCCAATGGCGTGCATCCAGATGCCGGAGCCCTAAAAAATGCACTCCAAAGCCAGGTAAACTACGAAGTTTCCCATTTCACCTCAGAACCATATCCATCTGACATCAAACTATACAACCTGGTAATTCTTGAGCATATTCCTTCCGTTTCCCAATCAGGACGTGAGATCATTGAAACCTGTAATGAACATCGTATACCCATATTGTTTCTTGTAGGGGCACAGACGCACATTCCCCAGCTCAATCTAGTATCAAAAGGTATCCGGCTAGAGATTCAGGCAGGCAATTTCGAGGATGCCCAACCCTATGTAAATGAAGGATTCACACAGTTCACCTTAAGTAACAATTTACGTGATATTTTCGACCGGTTTCCTCCAGTTAAAGTCCCATTCGCCCGGTACGAACTTAGCCCTGAATGGTCTGTAATTGCAAATCAGAGAATCCGAAACATTGAAACCGACCGTCCTGTTATGGCTGTCTCAAACCAGGATGGACATAAAATGGGAATTATTTTCGGTGAAGGATTTTGGAAATGGCGACTTTACGATTACTTGTCGAACTCTAATCATGATTCATTTAATGAATTGTTTGACAAATTGGTACAATACCTGGCGCTGAGGGATAATGAGGATAATTTCATCGTGAATTTCCAACCGGTTTACCAGGAAACGGAACCTGTCCGGATGACTGCCGAAGTATACAATGATGCTTTTGAACCAATTACCACCCCAGAAGTCAGGATTATTCTAAAAGACTCATTGCAGCAGGAATTCAGCTACCTATTTGACAAGGGAAACCAATTCTATAGATTAGATCCCGGGTTAATGCCATCAGGACCCTATACTTTTCAGGCCACCACTGAAATCGGAGATAAGATTTACAGTGAGGTGGGAGAATTTGCGGTGATGCCCGTTAATTTTGAACTGCTTGAAAATCAGGCAAACCACAGGGTATTATATCAGATAGCCTTTCAAACAGGCGGGAAATTTTATCAACCCGAAGAATTACCGTCTTTAATCGACGATATCCAATCCAACTCCAACATAAAACCTTTCCATTATTTTCAGAATATGATGAATGAGATTCTGAACCTTAAATGGATTTTCTTTGTAATATTAGTGTTGATGAGCGTGGAATGGTTTTTGCGCAAATTCTGGGGAATATACTAATGAATATGCTGAATATTTTTCATCGTTTCAAAGCATGGGGAGTGCTAATACCGGCATTATTGCTGGCTTCATGTAGTTCGGTAAGTTATTTACCCGTTGAAATATCTCATGTTCCAAAAGAAGCACTGGATCCTGGAATCCAAAGCCTGACACTGATAAACAGGGTCGTCGACAGTCGTTTTGAAGACTATCGGGGTGATTCTCTCCAACAAACATTTTACAAGAAGCAATTCAAGGCCGACACCCTTCTTTATGATATAAAAGCAGCCGACACACTGGTAATTGCCCTTGGCAATCTCCTCTTTGAATCAGGAAGGTTCGATATTGTCATTCCTGAGGAACGGATTATACGTGATAAAAGCAATTCCTTTTTTCCAACGATGCTTGACTGGGATTTGGCTGACACGATCGTAAAGAATTTTGACACAGATGGTGTGCTTTCTCTTGACATGTTCAGGACCCGGATCGTGACTGATTACAAAAAGGAAACACTGTTTGACCAGTCAACCAGTGAATTTTTTGCCGGTTATCATGCCCAAATGGCCGTAGCCTATGAATCATTGTTCCGGATCTATTATCCATCCCAAAAGCAGGTTCTCAAAAATATCCTGATCAGGGATACTCTCATGTGGGAGGATTTTGATTATGAAATCAGGCCTTTGTTTAACCGGTTTACACCCGTAAAACAAGCCATGGCTGAAGCAGCCATTCATGCCGCATTACGACTGTCTGAACAAATCGCTCCTGTATGGCAGCGTGTAAATCGCAGCTATTTCGATAAAGGACATGCTATGCTTGAGCAAGCAGGATTGGCTGTAAAGTCTGGTGATTGGAATACCGCCATCCAAATTTGGACCAATCTGGCCAATTCTGATGTTTCAAAATCAGTTTTGAGCAAGGCCCAATATAACCTGGCATTGGGCTATGAAATTACAGGTACCATAGACGAAGCTATCGAATGGGGAATCAAGTCGTACAACACACAGTACCGCCCCATTACCTACAATTATCTGGAAATATTGGGTTTGCGAAAAAAACAACTTGAAATAAAGTGAAAATAAAATATTTCCACCTGTGTGGATTTTTATTGGTATTCCTTTTCACTTCATGCACTGTTTATCGGGAACTACCTATTGAAGTGTTGAAGCCCGGTAAATTAATGTTGCCGACAGATTCACGCATTTCCCTCATATATCGAAATTTTAAATATTCAAACGATACGACAGCCAATTATTTCAGGAAAGACTTTGTTCCTGTATTCGACAGTGAAAACGCCAAACTTGACATCGACAGCATTATCGCGGCGAAGAGTCTCGAAACATTGTACGAAATTTTTGAGGATCATCAGGTTGCCAGTTCAATTGACGTCCATAAGTATAATTATCTGCCTTCCATGAAGGGAGAACATCTGGCACCACTCAATCCTGATATCATAAGAAATTTAGCCAGAAGTAACCAGGCTGACTATATTGTTTCCCTGGAAACGCTTTCTTACCTCTACTCAACTTATTCAAGGGAAACGGTCTCTCAGGCCTGTGATGTTGTATTGGCTGGAATTTGGGCAATCTATAATGGAAAAACAGGGTCAATTATCACTCATCTTCCACAGGTTGATACATTGTACTGGGACCATTTCGATGACATGGGAAAGCGTATACAGGTTCCCCCTCGCCTGGAAGCCCTGAAAATGGCTGTTGAAGAATATGTACATACATTTGGTAATGAATTCATAACAGACTGGATTACAACGCAAAGGGTAATCATAATTCCACCGGTTGAAGAGTTCCGTCAGGCAGCCGTCCATGCCTATAGCCATGAATGGGATGAAGCAGAAAAATACTGGCAACGGTATGCCGATGAACGATTTGGCCGTCTGGCGTTTAGTGCACGGTTTAATTCAGCGGTGAAATATGAAATGTCGGATGACCTGAATGCAGCCTTAGATTGGCTGGATCAAGCTGAAGAGACTGCCAAACGTTACAAAAACAGAAATGATCTTGAACTCTTGAAATGGTATTCAATTATCCTTCAGGAACGCCTAACCGATATGGAAAAGCTAATAAAATTAGAGGAATCCCAGAAATGAAATCGCTTCCAATTTTTGTCCCATAAACCTGCAACAGGTTGATTCAGATTAAAATTGGCCGGATCAACAAGAAATCAAAAGGGTTATTTGTTTTTGAACACCTGTTCAGGTCTGGTCAAGGCCCGGTAAATCAGATAAAACCCTCCAACAACGAATGGAATACTCAGCCATTGCCCCATATTTAATGACATGGTAGCCTCAAACGCTTCCTGGTCTTCCTTAATGAATTCAATAAAGAAGCGACTCAGGAAAATCAGCACAAAAAAGATCCCGGTAATAAGTCCAGGCCTGTTTTTGGCGGCAGTTTTCCAATAGAGATAACTAAGCCAGGCAAATGTACCCAGATAGACCAGAGCCTCATAGATTTGAGTCGGGTGCTTTGGTACGGTTTCACCATTCCTTTCAAATATGAATCCCCATGGAAGGGAGGTTTCAGTTCCATATATTTCCGAATTCATCAAATTCCCTGTACGGATAAATGCCGCGACCAAAGCCGTAGGCACCACAATCCTGTCAAGAGTCCAGAATACAGTCCTTTTGGTTATCAAACGGGAATGAACGATCAGGGCAAGAAAAATACCGATAGCACCTCCATGACTGGCAAGTCCTCCATGCCATACCTTCAGGATTTCTCCCGGATGCTGGGAATAATAATCCCATCCGTAAAAGAAGACATGTCCAAGCCGGGCACCCAAAATGGTGGCAATGATAATGTAGAAAAACAGGCTGTCGATCCATTTTGTACTGACATTCTCCGATTTAAGCATTTTTTCGCCGATATAATAACCGATAAGAAATCCAGCCGCAAAGAGCACACCATACCATCGGGGTGCGAAAGATCCCAGAGAAAAAATCTCAGGTGTTACATTCCAGTGGACAAAATTTATAACTTGGAACATGCTTATCTAGTGTTGGTTAAAATATATAACTAAAATATTTGCTTTAATTGATTATGCACTACAAATCAATGATACTTAAATCGTGAAAGGGATCTTATTCTCCCATGGCTCCATGGCACTGCTTATATTTCTTTCCGCTGCCACATGGGCATGGATCATTCCTTCCCACTTTTTTCTCCACCCTTACAGGTTCAGGTCTTGCCTTTTCCTGGGTCTGGCTTTGGGCACCCTCCATTGCGTTTGATGCAGTCGGCAATTCTGACTTCTGCGTACGATACCTGCTCATGTCTGTACGACGTGTTTCAGCCGCTTCCCTGACCTGTTCGGGATTCTGGATCGGGATATGGCCTTTCATAAGTGTAGCGACAATGTCTTTATTCACTTTGTTAACCATAACCTTAAACAGGTTAAAGGATTCGAATTTATAGATCAGCAAAGGATCCTTTTGCTCATAGGTGGCATTCTGCACCGACTGTTTCAGGTCGTCCATCTCGCGGAGTTGTTCTTTCCATGCTTCGTCGATGGTATTCAGGACAATCTGTTTCTGGTATGACTTCACCAGTTCCCTTCCTTTGTTCTGATAAGCCTTTTCAAGATTGCAGACAATCTGGAAAAGTCTGCGGCCATCGGTAATCGGAACAACGATATTGGTATATATGTGCGATTTCTTTTCGTATACGTCTTTGATAACCGGATAAGCCTGTTTGGCGATTGATTGTACCTTTCGGTTATAAGTTTCAATCATTACCTGGAATATTTGCTCAGTTATCTCGTTGGTATTAAGCTTACTGAACTCTTCCTCCTTAACAGGTGATTCAATTGACAGGAGTCGCATCAGTTCAAGGTTGAAATCCTCAAACTCCTGGGATCCCTGGTATTCGTTGACCAGGTTTTCAACAGAATCGTACATCATGTTCAGGACATCCACTTCCAGGCGTTCACCAAAGAGGGCGTGGCGTCTTTTCTTGTAAATGACTTCACGCTGTGAATTCATGACATCATCATACTCCAGCAAACGCTTACGAATACCGAAGTTATTCTCTTCAACCTTTTTCTGTGCCCTTTCAATGGACTTTGATATCATCGAATGCTGGATGACCTCACCTTCTTTCAGTCCAAGTCGGTCCATGATTCCGGCAATCCTGTCTGAACCAAACAGGCGCATCAGGTCATCCTCAAGAGAGACGAAGAACTGGGACGAACCCGGGTCTCCCTGCCTGCCTGAACGTCCACGCAACTGTCTGTCCACACGTCTGGATTCATGGCGTTCGGTACCGATGATGGCAAGACCGCCTGCCTGCTTCACTTCAGTCGTAATCTTGATGTCGGTACCCCTACCGGCCATGTTGGTGGCGATGGTTACCATACCAGCCCGTCCGGCCTCAGCAACGATTTCGGCTTCCCTCGCGTGTAACTTGGCATTCAATACGTTATGATGAATACCTTTCATTTTTAACATCCTGCTGAGCAACTCTGAAATTTCCACGGAGGTAGTACCTACGAGAACCGGACGACCGGCCTTGTTGAGATTTTCAATTTCCTGGATGACAGCATTATATTTTTCACGCTTCGTTTTATAAACCAAGTCCTCCTGGTCCTTACGGATTATCGGGCGGTTGGTTGGGATGACCACCACTTCAAGCTTGTAGATATCCCACAATTCCCCTGCTTCAGTTTCGGCGGTACCTGTCATGCCGGCTAGCTTATGGTACATCCTGAAGTAATTCTGGAGGGTAATGGTTGCAAATGTCTGTGTGGCAGCTTCTACCTTAACTCTTTCTTTGGCCTCAATAGCCTGGTGGAGACCATCGGAATATCTTCGCCCCTCCATGATACGGCCAGTTTGTTCATCGACAATTTTGACCTTATTGTCGATTACCACATATTCGACATCCTTTTCGAACATGGTGTAGGCCTTGAGCAACTGGTTGATGGTATGAACCCTCTCCGACTTGACTGCATAGTCCTGAAGCAGTTTATCCTTTTTTTCGATTCGCTCTTCAGCTGTCAGGTTAGAGTGCTCAAGCTCTGCGATAGAAGCACCCATGTCAGGCAGAATAAAGAATGAAGGATCCTCGAATCCGGCAGAAATCAGGTCGATACCCTTTTCCGTAAGGTCGACAGAATTCTGTTTTTCTTCAATGACAAAATACAGAGGATCAGTTACGATATGCATATTTTTGTTGTTGTCCTGCATGTAAAAATTTTCGGTCTTCAGCAGGATCCCCTTCATTCCTTCTTCACTAAGGAACTTGATCAGGGTTTTATTTTTTGGCATACCCTTATGAGCCCGCAAAAGCAGCAGACCACCCTCCTTCTTTTCATCATCCGTCGCATCGGGTTTTGTCAGAAGTCTCTTGGCATCTGTAAATACCGTATTGATCAGTTCACGTTGTGCACGGAAAAGTTTCTCGACATATTGTTTCAGCTCTTCGAACTGCTGGTTTTCACCCTTCGGAACCGGGCCTGAAATGATAAGCGGTGTACGCGCATCATCAATCAACACCGAATCCACCTCATCCACAATTGCATAGTGATGTTTTCTCTGGACAAGGTCTTGTGGATTGATGGCCATGTTATCACGCAGATAGTCGAAACCGAATTCGTTATTGGTACCATAAGTGATATCGGCATTGTATGCATTTCTGCGGGCTTCTGAATTGGGTTGGTGTTTGTCGATACAATCCACTTTTAACCCGTGAAATTCAAAGATTGGCCCCATCCATTCAGAGTCACGTTTCGACAGGTAGTCATTGACGGTAACTACGTGGACACCTCTACCGGCAAGGGCATTCAGGAACACCGGCAATGTAGCGACAAGTGTTTTCCCCTCACCTGTAGCCATTTCTGAAATCTTACCCTGATGCAATACAACCCCACCGATCAACTGCACGTCGTAGTGCACCATCTCCCATTTGATTTCGCTGCCTCCGGCAATCCAACGGTTGTTCCAGTATGCCTTATCTCCTTCAATGGTGATGCTGGAACGAGTCGCCGCAAGGTCGCGGTCGTAATTCCGTGCGGTTACTTCAATTCTTTCATTTCCAGCAAAACGATTGGCAGTTTCCTTAACGATAGAAAAGGCTGTGGGAAGTATTTCATTGAGCGTGGCTTCAATCTTCTCTATGATAATTTCCTCTAACTTGTCGATTCGCTCATATAATTTTTCACTCTCCTGTATTTCAACCTCTTCGACCTTGAGCTTAATTTCTTCGATCTCCGTGGTTTCAAGCTGAATCCGTTCCTTTATCAGTGCCTTCAGACGATCGCTTTCATCCCTGAGCTGATCGTTGCTGAGTTTGACAATCCGCTCGTATTCCTTCTTAATTGCCTGAAGGACAGGATCAATATCTTTTATATCCCGGTCTGATTTATTCCCGAGTATTTTGCTTAAAATCTTAGTAACAAATGCCATATGGATACTTTAATTCCTTATTAATACAGTGTTGCAAATGTAGTCAATTGTGAAGCTTATAAAAAATGCCCACATTACTTTTTATAAATATCATGCCATCACAAAAACCTGACGCAATGTCGGTATTCCTGAAACATCAGGAAAGAAAGGAATGATTATCCGGCCATAATAGCAGATATATTTACGATATCACAATAATGATACATTTGCACGGCGTTAATCAGTCATCATCATTGACATTTTAATAGAGACAATATGGAAATTCAGGATAATCACCGATGTTTCGTCTGCAAAAGTACATTGAAGAAGGACCAGTACAGGATGAATACCTCAGTCATGAAGCCCGTGTGTCTTCAATGTGCAGGATCTGAAAAGGAAAAACAGTCTGAGGAAAACTTGCTTGACAGCCTGGCTGACGGATTGGTCTGCGGGTGCATCTAATCGAGTAAGTAGGTAATTTTTCCCGCGATCTCAACTTCTATTTTTCGGACCGTGACTGGATTGTTACCTTCCATAAGTACCTCGCCATCGCTTTCAAAATAAAACTTATCAGTATTATCCACTTGAAGTTTTACTTTATTCATCGGTTTTAAATAGCTCACCAAAGGATTGTTATATTGAGGCTGTTGAAGCATTGAAATTGCAATTAGTGACCTGAATAACTTGAGATTGGTTCCCCTTCTAAGGATTACAGACTCAAACATGCCATCATTATTCTGCAGTTTTTGATTAATTGGCATGCCCCCACCAAAATATTTTCCGAGCATGAATAGAAACATCACTGGTTCTGCAGAATCCAGGCCTATACCTGGTACATCATAATCGACCTTTCCAACCGAACCGTTCAGTTTATAAATTGCCTTGGTGGCAGCCTCAAAATAACGAAAGGTGGCCGGCATTTTCCTTCGCCTCAGATCCTCGTATTCGAGTAAAGTTTGTGAATCAAGTCCAATACCCCCTACATTGAAGATATACCTTTGATAAGTATCATTAATCGTAGCCAAGAGATAATCGTCAGTGATAATCCTGATGGCAACATCTTCTGTTTTTTCGAAATTTCCGGCCAAAGTCGAATATAAGCCAGCCCTGTTGAGCTCAATCAGTGACTTATGACGGTCGTTGCCTGATCCTCTTGGAGTAATTTTGATCAGTTTGTCTTTCAGGAAGGAACCATTGGCAATCAAGACATCATTCAGTGTGCCGGACAGCGTACCGTCCCCCCCCACGAGTTCAATTATCCGTGGATTCAGATTGATCAGATTATTGGCGGCATCTTTTGATGAACTGGTAAACACAACTTCAGCCTCAGGCTGTGCTTTATATCGGGTAATATTCTGATTGACAATGACTACTCTTTTCTTTTCCATATCATTCATCTCCGCCCAGAGTTCCTGAGGACGGGTAAAGCTAAGAAAAATTCAGTTACGCATGAATGGTTCAAAATATTTCGACTGACCGGTCAAATCACCGGGTATTATAAAAAAAGCCTGAAGCATTGCTCCAGGCTTGAGTTTTTTTTATCTCCGGGATATTATTCCGCAGGTGAAATAGCTTCGGTAGGACATACTTCTGCGCATGATCCGCAATCGGTGCAGAGTTCAGGGTCAATCACATAGATATCACCTTCAGATATTGCATCAACCGGACATTCGTCAATACATGTTCCACAAGCTATACATTCATCAGAAATTACATAAGCCATAGCTAGAAGTTTTTGATTAAACACATGTGTCGACAAAAGTATAAAGTTTGTCAGAATTACAAACCTATAACCAATTTAAATTACGGTCATATATTCTTGGAATTTGCAAACATTGCATGGTCAATTCCAAGCCTCGTAAATTTTTATTTTACCTTTACAACCGGCACTGAATGAGCTTTCGCTATGATGGAAGAAGGAAATTTTTTACTTGCATTTCTCCTGACCTTGTTTGCAGGTTTGTCAACCGGGATAGGAAGCACGATCGCATTTCTGGCAAAAAGGACCAACACGAAGTTACTTTCGTTTGCCCTGGGATTTTCTGCCGGAGTGATGATCTATATTTCTTTCGTTGAGATTTTTCCGGATGCCAGAAGTACATTTATTGAGAAATTTGGGGAATTTAACGGCACACTCTATACCCTGACCTCCTTCTTTGGGGGCATGCTGTTAATCGCAATGATTGACAAATTCATTCCGTCGGCAGAAAACCCTCATGAAATGCGTTCTGTAGAATCGATGGACAACGAAAAGAAAGCCTTAAACTTCAGGAAACTATACCGCCTTGGCATTATGACTTCCCTTGCAGTCGGGATCCACAACTTTCCCGAAGGAATTGCCACCTTCATGTCGGTCATGAAAGATCCCGGGTTAGGAGTTGCCATCGCAATAGCGATCGCCATCCATAATATTCCTGAAGGAATTGCCGTATCTGTGCCGGTCTATTATGCAACTGGGGATCGCAAAAAAGCATTTATGCTCTCCTTTCTATCCGGATTATCAGAGCCTATAGGGGCACTTATCGCCTACCTGCTGCTGATTCCCCTTTTAGACTCAGGAAGCTTTGATGTGGTTTTTGGCGCAGTCATGGCAGGAATCGCCGGCATTATGGTTTTTATTTCCCTGGACGAGCTTTTGCCTTCGGCGGAAGAATATGGCGAACACCATATCGCTATCTATGGATTGACCGGAGGAATGGGCGTAATGGCCTTAAGCCTTCTTTTCCTTATTTAATTCCTTGTAATACTTACATACATCGGTCAGCCCACATTTTTCACACAAAGGCTTTCTGGCGAGGCATACATAGCGTCCATGAAGGATCAGCCAATGATGGGCAGTGGCAACCAGCTCTTCCGGAATATATTTGACTAGTTGTTTCTCGGCTTCCAATGGATTTTTAGCCTTGACTGTCAAACCAATGCGCCCAGCAACCCTGAAAACGTGTGTGTCGACAGCCATGGCAGGCTTGTTATATACAACTGAAGCAATTACGTTGGCAGTTTTGCGCCCTACTCCCGGAAGTTTCTGAAGATCATCAACATCTTCAGGAACCTTGCCATCAAATGACTCAACCAGCTTCTTTGCCATTCCAACCAAATGCTTCGACTTATTATTTGGATAAGAACAGGTTTTAATATAGTCGAATATCTCGGCCGGCTCCGCTTCTGACATACTGACTGCATCAGGATATCGCTGCAATAGTGCCGGTGTAATCTGGTTTACCCGCTTATCCGTGCATTGCGCAGAAAGAATGACTGCTACAATAAGGTGAAAAGGATTGGAATATTCCAGCTCAGTCTCGGCAACCGGCATCGTTTTTAAAAAATATTCAATAACGGAATTAAACAGTAATTTTCTGGAAGTCATACAATTTAAACTTGAATTATGAATTTTTTAATCGAAAGTTTAAAAAAATATCAATTCTGGGTGTAACAAACACAGGCAATACAAGTCTTATAGATTAAAAGTATCAATTTTACGATAATTATTACGGAGATCATTTCACCTCCTCATAGAAATGGTTTTAAATTAGACAATTAATCAGAAAAAGCCGGTGTTGACCGGCTTTTTTTATCTCTCCCTCCTTTTTTCTACATTTGACAAAAAATTTTTCATGGTCCCATACCTTCAGGTCGAAGAGGTTTCCAAGAGATACGGAGACAGATTACTTTTTGAAAACATTTCATTTACCATCAACAAGGATGACAAAGTTGCCTTGATTGCCCCGAATGGTGCCGGCAAAACATCCTTGCTTGACCTGATAGCCGGCAAAGAGTCGCCCGACAGCGGAAAAATTACCCGGACCAATGATATCACATTTGGTTATTTTGAGCAAATCCCCACCCTCGACCCTTCAAAAACCGTCATGAATGAAATATTTTCAGGTGATAACGAAAGAATACAGATCATCAGGGAGTTTGAGGATGCAGTACTCCATCACCGACAGGAGGATATAGCCAGATTATCTGGCAGAATTGACCAACTTGGTGCATGGGATGTTGAAGTTGAGATCAGGCAAATTCTTACCCAGCTGAAAATAAACAACCTTGATGCGATTGTTGGAGAATTATCCGGAGGACAGAAAAAACGCCTTGCACTTGCAAAAGTCCTGATTGGACAGCCTGATTTCCTGATTCTTGATGAGCCAACCAACCACCTTGACCTGGACATGATCGAATGGCTTGAAAAATATCTCGACAAATCAAGGATAACCGTGCTGATGGTAACACACGACCGCTACTTCCTGGATCGGATATGTAACGAAATCATCGAACTCGAAGACAATGTCATTTACAAATACAGGGGAAATTACAGCTACTACCTCGAAAAAAGAGATGAAAGGATACAGTCACAGCAGGCAAGCGTAGCTAAGGCACAAAATCTGATGAGGACCGAAATCGAGTGGATCAGGCGAATGCCCAAAGCCCGCGGAACCAAGGCAAAATACAGGGTTGATGCCTTCGACCAGTTACAGGAACAGGCAAGGCAGAAATCAAATGAAAAATCGGTACGTCTGGATATGAAATCTTCCAGGCTTGGAAAAAAGATACTCGAAATCAAAGGTGTCAGTAAATCATATGGCCCGTTAAACCTTGTAACTAACTTTTCCTACAGCTTCTCACGGTTTGAGAAAGTGGGCATCATCGGCGATAATGGCTCTGGAAAAAGCACATTCCTTAACCTGATCACCGGCCTCGTAACTCCAGATACCGGTGAGATCGAAACCGGACAAACCATAAAGTTCGGCTATTACCGACAGGATGGCATCCAGTTCGATATGAAGGAAAAGGTGATCGATGCGGTCACGAAAATCGCCGAAGATGTCCAGCTCGAAGGTGGAATCAGGCTGAGTGCGACACAATTGCTGACCAAGTTCTTGTTTCCCCCTTCTGTTCAGTACGATTTTGTAGAAAAGCTTAGCGGGGGCGAAAAACGACGGCTTTATTTGTGTACAATACTCATGCAGAATCCAAATTTCCTGATCCTTGATGAGCCTACCAATGATCTGGATATCATGACGCTAAATGTATTGGAAGATTATCTGGCGGATTTTGACGGTTGTGTCATCATTGTTTCTCACGACCGATTTTTCATGGATAAAATTGCGGACCATCTTTTTGTATTTGACGGAAAAGGATCGATTGCCGACTTTCCCGGGAACTATACCCAATACAGAAACAAAATAGAGGAAGAGGCTGCAGAAAGGAAAACTGATACCGTGAAAACAACCGTCGAACCATCACGGCCAAAAAATACGGATAACACTAAACTTACCTACAAGGAAAAAAGGGAATTGGAGCAACTTGAAGTTGACATTCCCCTTCTTGAAGAGAGAAAGAAAGAGTTGGAAGAACTTTTGAACTCAGGAACTCTCGACCATAATACCCTGTTTAGCAAATCACAGGAAATTGTACTTTTATCGGAAAAACTGGAGGAGATGGAATTAAGGTGGCTTGAACTGAGTGATAAAGGATAATGCCGAATGATGGCCACACAATTTCACAAGGATTGACTGACTAACTAAAATTTCTGATCATGCTCGAAGAAAATCTTTTAAGCTCATTCACGTTTCTTGAACCAGAGCTTCAAAAGGAGATACTTGAAAACGGAAGATACAAAACCTTTGAGGCAGGTGAAAACCTAATCCGCGAAGGACAGTATATCGCTGGTTTCCCATTGGTTATCAAAGGATTGATCAGGGTAACCAAAAAAAACCAGGATGGGAATGAGTTACTACTTTATTACCTGAAAGAAAATGAGGTTTGCGCCATGTCATTGACATGCTGCATGACCCGACAGGTAAGCCAGGTCAATGCCGTTGCGGAAGAATCGGTCAGGGTAATTATCCTTCCTGTCGAATACCTTGACATCTGGATCAATAAATATCCCTTTTGGAAGCAGTTTGTAATGCAGACTTTCCAGAACAGATTCCGTGAACTGATTGATGTAGTCGAAGCCATCGCATTCATGAAATTGGATGAACGCTTGATCCGTTTTTTTGAGGAAAGACATTCCAAAACTGGTTCGAAAACCTATGAGGGTACCCATCTTGACTTGGCAATGCAGCTAAATTCTTCCAGAGAAGTGATTTCCCGTCTGCTTAAAAAGCTTGAAAATCAAGGAAAAGTAATCATGTATAGAAATTTTATCGACTATTCAGGTCTTTTGTGACTTAAATTACATTCTCAATAATTTCAACATGATAGATTTGCACTCATTAAATGTTTATGCATTTAATCTTGCTTCATAATTTTTTGGGTTAAAATCGGTTAGTAGTTGAAGGTTGTTAGTGCCAGTCTCTGAGGAGTCTGGCATTTTCTTTTTAGCCCCTCCCCTTTTTCTAAATACAATATTCTCCCTAAAGCAATGTGTTCCTTTTTGGAAAATTCCTTCTCAACATGAGACTGATGATTGACTTGGGTGATTTGAACTTCCACGGCAATCCTCTCCTTTCAAAAAAAAATTGGTACCAGGCTTTCACATGGCTTAATCAAAGCCTGATCAAAGCCCTTACAAACTCGTATATAAAATAGTTATTAAATAGTTCTGGAATAGTTATCGTATATTACCCACTATATGATATGTCACGAATAGGTTAGTTAAGTATGGATATGATAAGGCTTTGATCGGGAGCAGTCAGGATTGTGGTTCAGCTTTCGGGAAAACCATAGAGTGATGGAATAATAAAAAAGCTGCCCTTTCGAGGCAGCTTTTTTAAAAAGATATTTTGCAATCATTATACGAGTGTCCAACCTTCGCGATACTGGTAGTGCATCAAGGCAGTTGCGGCACCGTCGGTATCATCAACGAATGTTTCGGTTGTCGGATCCCATTTAACGGTACGTTTAAGTTCGCAGGCAATGTTACCCAATGTACAAACGGTACAGGTCCTGTGACCGATTTCAACCGGTACCACCGGATCTTTGCGTTCACGTACTGACTCAACAAAATTGATCTGGTGAGGGATTTTTGTTTCATAAGGAGTATCATCGGCACCTTCAACCTTTGCAGGTTCCCATTCAGGATTTGATGCCTTGAAATGCTCACGTGAAACTTCAATCCAACCGTTTTCACCAATGAATTTCACACCTTTTGTCAGTTGCTCATCGAAAGGCTCAGAGGTAAATACGGTTCCGTTGGCATAAGTGAACGACATGAATTCCGTACCGTCACCGATAGGGGATATTTCAACCGGGCCACTGTTATCCATACCAAGACCCCACTGAACGATGTCAAACATGTGGGCGCCCCAGTCGGTAGTGAAGCCACCACCCATTTCCTTATACCAGCGCCAGCCGCCCCAAATGGTTTCATCCTGAGGTGGATCCAGAGAAATAGGCGGGTTCAGTTCATTGTTGAAATGAATGTTTGCGGGCAGAGGCCCTAACCATGAATCCCAGTTCAGATCAGCGGGAAGCGTTTCCTCGGGCAGGTCATAAGGTTTTGGAGGAGCTCCAACATAAGCGTGAGCCTTGGTGATATTTCCAAGTTTTCCTTCCTGTACAAGTTTCACGGCATGCTGGAAGTTGGGGTCAGATCTCTGCTGGCTACCCACTGCCAAAATCACGTTATTGTCGCGAACTGCCTTGCGAAGTTCCTGGCCTTCCTTAATGGTAAAGGTAAGCGGTTTTTCAAGGTAAACATCCTTCTTTGCGTTACAGGCTGCAATGGCGATACGGGCATGCTGATGGTCAGGGGTTGCAATAACCACTGCATCGATATCTTCCCTGCCAATGATGTCTTCAAATTTTTCATAGACCTGAACTTCTGCCTCGATACCATTCTCGGCATAGTAATCAGTTACCCTCTTTTGGAAACGTTTGGTTTTGATGCCATAAACATCGGCACCTGCCACAACTTTCACTCCGGGCAACTGAATAAAACCGTTCAACAGGAACATTGCCTGTCTGCCAAGCCCGATAAATCCAAGTCTCAGTTCAGAAACTGTCGCAACCGGAGCCTGTTTGCACGAAGTAATCCCCGGGAGAATGGCCATGCCGGCAAACCCGACTGCGGCAGTACCCAGAAAATGACGACGTGTCAACCCTCTTTTTGTCTGATCTTTCATTTTTTGTTTTTTTGATTAGTGATTCGAATTTCTTAAATCTATTTCAAGTTTGGTTATAAATCCATGACATTTAGGATTTTCACACGTAAAATTAAAAATGTTGGATAAACAATAACCATTTCAGGCGAAAACAATTCAAATTTTATTTTGATTGGCTTTTTCTGTTGTGGCACAAATGTATCAACTCCATTTTATTCTGTGAAATTTACAAAGAGAAAAATCGTTTTTTAACCTCATCTTTCGAAAAATCCTTCTTCCGTGTACGAACACGGACGTAATTTTTTATATTTTTGAATTTGTAAAAAGAACTTTGAAGCCATCGAAAAGAAATTACAAATACGAATCAAAGACATCGCCCTGAAGGCAGGCGTTTCAATCGGAACGGTCGACAGGGTTTTGCACAACCGGGGCGAGGTAGCTGAGCAAACAAGGAATAAAATCCTGAAAATTGTCAATGACCTCAATTACCAGCCCAATATCATGGCAAGCACATTGGCTTCCAAAAAACCGGTTCTGTTCGTAACGCTCTTTCCACAACCACCATCGCCTGATGCCTACTGGAACAAGCCTCTGGCCGGAGTCAGGAAAAGAATCCAGGAACTACAACCTTACCGGATCACGGCAGAAAACCTGACCTTCAGCCAAATTGATTCTACTGATTTTACAGCACAAGCTTCCAGGGTTATCGATTTGAATCCCGACGGTGTGGTTCTGGCCCCGTTTTATTCGCGTGAAGCCTACAAGCTGGTCGAGATTTTGAAAACGAAAAACATTCCTTTCATCTTCATCGATTCAGAGTTAAAAAATGTAAGCCCTGTTGCATATGTGGGGCAGGATTCTTTCCAGAGTGGATTGGTGGCAGGTAAATTGATGGGACTGATCACGAATCCGGCAAGACCAGTCATGGTTGTTCATTTCGCCAAAGAAATGGACAACATGAACCACCTTGTTGAAAGGGAAAGGGGATTTTACGAATGGTTCAGGCAGAATCAAACGAATAAAAAAATTATCACACGGGAAGTCAGCGATACTTCTGACAATTCCTGGGAATCAGATATGCATAATGAAATCCGGAATTCAAAACCGGAAGGAATCTTTGTTACCAATTCGCGGGTTTATCTGATGGCCCAGCTTCTCCAAAAGGCAAAAATCGAAGACATTCGGCTCATTGGACATGATCTCGTTGAGCAGAACAGAAGATACCTCCGGAAAGGGATTGTTAGCTTTTTGATTTGTCAGAGGCCTGAGGAACAAGGATATAATGCGATCGACAGGCTTTATCAGCATGTGATCCGCAAAAGAAAAGTGGATGAGTCAAATTATACGTCCATCGACGTTGTCACCAATGAAAATGTGGACTATTATCGTGAATTTAAACATTGATGCACTATATTTTAAAAACACAACCCTGGTTTTTGATGTACCGGGGTTACGAATCAAAACTAAAGAGACTAAATAATTAATAATCATGAATAATCCATTCGAGGATCTGAGAGGTAAAGTGGCGGTGATTACCGGCGGGGCTGGTGTTTTGGGACTGTCTATCGTAAAGGCCATGGCTGCAGCCGAAATGAAAATTGCAATCGCCGACATCAACGGACTGCTTGCTGAAGAGGTTGCAGCCAAAGTTGCCGGGGAAACCGGTGCCTCCATCATTGGTGTTGAAGCGAATGTACTGAACAGGGAATCCCTTGAAAAGGCAAAGGAGGAAATCAATGCCAGACTAGGTTCAATCGATGTACTTATCAATGGAGCGGGCGGTAACCATCCCAATGCGACGACACGTGTCGAACAAATGGAAGATAAAGACCTGGATGACCTTTCAGGAACTTTTTACGGTCTTGATCCGGCAAGCTTTGACAGTGTATTCGCCCTCAATTTCAAGGGGACGGTCCTGCCCACCATGGTTTTCACGACCGACATGCTCAACAACCATAAAGGGGTAGTTCTCAACATTTCCTCGATGAATTCATTTAAGCCGCTCACAAAGATTCCGGCTTATTCTGCAGCCAAATCATCGGTCAACAATTTCACGCAATGGCTGGCAGTGCATCTGGCCAAAGTCGGCATCAGGGTAAATGCCATCGCCCCGGGTTTTTTTATCACTAACCAGAACCGCTTCCTGGTCATGGATGAAAAGACTGGCAACTATTCGGCACGCGGACAAAAAATTGTCAACAACACCCCCATGGGGAAATTCGGGGAACCCGAGGATCTGCAGGGTGCCACCCTCTTTCTGTTATCGGATGCATCCTCGTTCATCACAGGCATCGTAATACCAGTCGACGGAGGATACAGTGCCTTCGGCGGGGTATAACCGAAAACCTTATCATTTTGACATCTGAAACCTATAACTGATACGATATGAAACGGAGACATTTTATCGCTGCAACCGGCACGGCACTGGCAGGATCCATGCTAGTCAATCCGGTACACGGAAGCCCGGTTGGCGCTTCCAAAACCCGTATTGCCATGGTGGGGACCGGTGTCAGGGGAATCGGTTTCTGGGGACGTCGCATCCAGCAGGAATATGGCGACATTATAGAATTTTCTGCGCTTTGCGACATCAATCCCGGCCGACTTGAATACGCACGGAAGCAAATTGGGGTAAACTGCCCTGTTTTCACCAATTTTGATGAAATGCTGGCTAAGATAAAACCCGACTTGCTGATTGTCACCACTGTGGATTCGACCCATGATGAGTTCATTATCAAAGGATTGAGGTCGGGATGCAATGTGCTGACCGAAAAACCGATGACTACCGATGAAATCAAGTGCCAGGCCATTCTTGATGCCGAAAAAGAAACAGGCAAGAAAGTCATCGTTGGTTTTAATTACCGTTATGGCACGCAATTTACCCGACTCAAGGAATTGTTGGCCGAAAAAAGGGTTGGTGATATCTATGCCGTTGATTTTCATTGGTATCTGAACACATTTCATGGAGCTGACTATTTCAGGCGCTGGCATGGTTACCGCAATAAAAGCGGCACGCTGTTGGTACACAAGGCCACCCATCATTTCGATTTGCTGAACTGGTGGATCGATTCCGATCCTGTTGAGGTGTTTGCCTATGGGTCACTGGAGCATTATGGAAAGAACAATGCCTTCAGGGGGGTGAATTGCCGCCAATGTGCCTATACCGACCAGTGCAAGTTTTATTTCGACATCACGAAAAACAAGGAGATGATGGACCTGTATGTGGCCAACGAAAAATACGACGGCTATATAAGGGACAATTGCCTGTGGCGTGAGAGTATCGACATTTACGATAAAATGGCTGTACAGATCAAGTATGCCAATAATGTCCACGTAAGTTATTCCCTTACCTCCTACTCCCCTTACGAAGGATTCTCCATTGCCTTTAACGGCAAGACAGGGCGAATCGACAGCTGGGAAGGCATTCCATGGCGACAGGCAGAGATGGTCAGCCAGGCCGAACTGCATGCCCGTGAAATGAGCCAGGAATCGGAAGATACCGGTCGTTACGATGAAATTATGGTGTCTGACAATTTCGGGAAGTATGAATTGGTTAAGGTTCCACAAACCAGGAGCGGTCATGGAGGTGGCGACTCAAGGCTTCAGGATATGATATTCAGGAATCCGGGAGCACCCGATCCTTTGAAACATGCCGCCGGAACCCGCGACGGTGCCATGTCATTGCTGATCGGTGTTGCAGCCCGAAAATCTATTGAAGAGCGCAGGCCTGTAAAAATTTCTGAGTTGACGGATATAGTTCCGCATGCAACCAGAGGATAATATAATTGCTTTATTAAATTTATTTTCAACAAGATATGTCAATTCAACTAAAAAAAGACTGCAAGTACTCTTTACTGGTTGCCACCAGCATGGGGGTAAGAATCACGCCGGTAAACGGTCAGCCGGTCCACAGCAGCCAATTGTTTGAAATGCAGGCTACAAGTGCCGAAACCAATGTCGCCAGCATTTCTTCATATCTCGGACTGCCGGTAAAAGTGTTGACCACGTTTGTCAAGGATAGTCCGATTGCCCGTTTCATCAAAAGCAACCTCAAAAGCCGCAACATGGATTATGAAGGTCCTGAGGTAGACCAGGGCGGCCCATGGGGATACCGCCACCAATTCAATATCGCGGATAGCGGATTTGGCACACGGGGTCCAAGGGTTCAAAACGATCGTGCTGGCGAAGTTGGAAGGACACTGAATGTCAAGGATTTTGACCTCGACCGGATTTTCGGACAGGAAGGTGTACAGATAGTCCACCTTTCAGGACTGATTGCGGCCCTATCGCCCGACACTGGCGAATTCTGTCTCCAACTGGCCAGAAAAGCGAAGGAATATGGTACACGCATCTCATTTGACCTGAACTATCGGGCAACCTTCTGGAAAGGACGCGAAACTGAATTGCATGCCATTTTCAAGGAAATTGCAAGCGTATCTGACATCATTATCGGCAACGAGGAAGACTTCCAGCTTTGCCTTGGGATTAAGGGTCCGGAGGCTGGAGGGAAAAGCATAACCTCTGAAATTGACGGTTTCAAGGAAATGATCGGAAGGATCCAAAAGGCATTTCCGAACGCGTCGGTTTTTGCCAATACTTTAAGGCAGGTCATTAGCGCCAATGAACACATGTGGGGTGCCATCATGCTTGAAAGTGACAACTGGCATGTCATTGAACCCCGGAGGATACAGGTTCTTGACAGAATTGGAGGCGGTGATGGTTTTGTAGGCGGACTGCTATATGGCATCCTGAAATATTGGGAACCAGAAAAATGGGCTCAGTTTGGCTGGGCAACCGGAGCGCTGGCTACCACATTCCTGACAGACTATGCCCAGCCTGCCGATGAAGATATGGTCTGGAGTATCTGGAAAGGTAATGCGCGCGTCCAGAGGTAAATATTCCATTGATGGACTATATGTCTATTTTAAACTTTTACTTGAGTTTATATCTTAAAATATACTGAATATGATGTACTTCGAGTCAGGCTCAGTAACCCAAAACATGAGCGCGGAGGATCTCCGTAAAGGATTATTCACCGCTTTGGAAAGGATGGGGACAAGAAAAAAGGTTCTTGCCGTACCACCTGATTTCACGAGGTTTCCCAGTCGTGCTGGAGAGCTTACAGAGTTTGCCTGGGAGTATTTTGGTGACAGGCTGACCGATATCCTTCCGGCTCTGGGAACGCACAGTCCGATGACCAATGAGCAAATTGCCCATATGTTTGGTAAAACGCCTCAAGGACTTTTCAGGGTCCACGACTGGAGAAACGATGTCATTACCCTGGGAAATGTGCCCGCTGAATTTGTCAGTGAGGTCTCGGAAGGAGCGGTAAGCTACCCCTGGCCTGCACAGGTCAACAAACTGCTGGTGGAAGGAGGATTTGACCTGATCCTGTCGATTGGGCAGGTAGTCCCCCACGAGGTTGTGGGCATGGCCAATTACAACAAGAATATTTTCGTGGGGACGGGAGGCACTGAAGGCATCAATAAAAGTCATTTCATAGGTGCAGCCTATGGTATGGAAAAGATGATGGGAAGGGCTGATACCCCGGTCCGGAAGATATTCAATTATGCTTCCGAGAAGTTTTCGGCCCATATGCCCATAGTATATGTACAAACGGTAGTTGGAGTAAACCATACCGGAAAACTGCAGACATACGGCCTCTTTATCGGTGACGACTTTGAAGTGTTCGACAAGGCAGCCAAATTGTCGTTGCAGGTGAATTTCGAGTTGGTGGCCGAACCTCTCAAAAAGGTTGTGGTCTGGCTCGATCCGACAGAGTTTAAAAGCACATGGCTGGGTAACAAGTCGATATACCGAACACGCATGGCCATTGCAGATGGCGGTGAATTGATCGTTCTGGCTCCAGCATTGAAAGAATTTGGAGAGGACAAGGAGATTGACAGACTGATCAGGAAATATGGTTATTTCGGCACTCCGGCAACGTTGAAAGCCACGGATGAAAACGAAGAGCTGCGCAATAATTTGAGTGCTGCCGCCCATTTGATCCATGGGTCTTCCGAGGGCCGGTTTTCGATCACCTATTGTCCGGGAAAATCACCTGGCAACCTGACACGCGAAGAGATTGAAAGTGTCGGTTTCAAGTGGGCTGATTACGACGTAATGCTGGCCAGTTATAACCCTTCCATTTTGAGGGATGGATACAATACACTTCCCAACGGAGAGGAAATCTTTTATATCAGTAATCCGGCCCTGGGACTCTGGGCATACAAAGACCGGTTTGATTTTTGACAAACGGCCTTCACAACCACAAAAACTTTAACAAATGGTCAATTGGGGAATCATAGGTGTCGGAAATGTGACAGAACTCAAAAGCGGTCCAGCCTTTAACAAGGTACCCGGATCTCGTATAGTTGCCGTCATGAGGCGCAACCTCAGCAAAGCGGAAGATTATGCAAAAAGGCATCAGGTACCGAAATTTTATGGAGATGCAGATGAGCTGATCCTCGATCCCGAGGTGACGGCAGTTTACGTTGCTACCCCACCCTACATGCATGCCGAATATGCAATCCGAGCCATGCAGGCTGGCAAACCGGTGTATGTCGAAAAGCCCATGGCATTGAATTATTCAGAATGCAAAAAAATGCTCAAGGTTTCGGAAGAAACCGGAATGCCGCTTTTCTTTGCCTATTATCGGAGAACCTTACCGGCCTTCCTGAAAGTGAAAGAGTTGATTGATACCGGAGAAATCGGGCAACCCCGGACGGTTGAGATCAGGTTGATCAGGGAAGCCCGTGAACGGAATCTTTCTCCAGAAGAAATGAGCTGGCATGTGAATCCTGAAATTGCGGGAGCAGGCCATTTTTTTGATTTGGCTTCCCATCAGTTCGACTACCTCGACTTCTTGTTTGGTCCTGTGGCTGAAGTGAAAGGCATTGCCGTAAACCAGGCTGGCCTTTATCCTGCCGAAGATACCATCACCGGATCATTTTCCTTTGAAAGCGGCGTTATTGGAACCGGCACATGGAATTTTGATGCTCCAAAGGCAGCCTTTTGCGATACCATTACCATAATCGGAGAGTACGGAATCATTACCATTCCGACATTTCTACATACGGAAGTGGTCATGCAAAACAGGCAAGGCATCCACAAATACAGGTTCCAGAATCCCGAAAACATACAGCATTTACTGATAGAACAGATTGTCAATGCCATAGAAAAGGGTACGCCATGTGCCAGCACAGGTGAATCAGCCGCCCGGACCAGTGCAGTCCTGGATGAGATGGTGAAAAACTATTATGGCAAATCGACCCGGGAACAGCGAAGAAAAGGAAGCTGCCGAATCAATCTTTGATAAAGACGGAAACACTAAGGTGGAAGATTACTAGAAAAGAGGAATGAAAATAATTATTGACAATAAGATACCCTATATAAAAGGGGCCTTGGAACCCTTTGCGGAGGTGATTTACATACCAGGGGCCAAGACTACTCCGGAAGTGGTTGCCGATGCTGATGCCCTTATAACCAGAACACGAACCATCTGTAATGAATCCCTGTTAAAGAATTCAAATGTCAGGATGATCGCCACTGCCACCATCGGGTATGACCATATCGATACAGCCTATTGTGAAAAGGCAGGAATTCAGTGGACCAATGCCCCGGGATGCAACGCAACGAGTGTGGAACAATACATTGCTGCAGCCTTATTCTCTTGGGCACTCCGTCACAGGATAAAATTGAGGGAAAAGACAATCGGAGTTGTGGGTGCTGGAAATGTGGGATCAAAAGTTGTCCGGTTTTGTGGAATCCTGGGAATGAAGGTGCTGGTTAACGACCCACCCAGGGAAAGGAATGAGGGGCCTGAAGGATTTGTTTCCCTGCAAACCATCCGAGAGAAAGCCGACATTATCTCCTTTCACGTTCCGCTTACCATGGATGGCCAGGACGCGACTTACCATATGGTGGACGAATCCTTTTTGACAGGAATGCAAAAACAACCCCTTCTGATTAATTCATGCCGTGGAGAAGTATTTGATACACAGGCAGTCAAAACCGCGTATCGGAAAGGTAAAGTTTCAGGTTTGATTATCGATTGCTGGGAGAATGAGCCAGACATAGATCGCGAACTTTTGGGTATTTGCTTTCTGGCAACCCCGCATATTGCAGGTTATTCAAAAGACGGCAAGGCCAATGGCACCATGATGAGCGTCAGGGCAATCAGCCGTCATTTCAAGCTCGGTATCGACAACTGGCAACCCGGCAATATAGAAATGCCTGATCATACTTTAATCGACATCAATGGGTCTCGGCGGGATAATGAATCCATTCTTGCCGAGGCTGTCCTGTCGACCTATGATATTGAAACCGATGATGAAAACCTTCGGAAGAATCCGGGTGCCTTTGAAAAATGGAGGGAAGATTATCCGGTCAGGAGAGAATTCCCGACCTACACGGTAAAAGTCGCCCAGGTTTCGGAAAATGCCGTAAGAATGCTGAAAGAAGCAGGATTCGAGATCATGATCCAGGATGAAGGTCGTTAAGATCCGGACTTAATATTTTGAATGAACATTAAAAAAGTAATTATAAAGACATGAAAAAATTAGCAGACATTGGATTGATCGGTTTGGCCGTCATGGGCGAAAACCTGGTATTGAACATGGAAAGCAAAGGATTTACGGTTGCAGTCTATAACCGCACCGTATCGAAAGTGGATGACTTCATCCATGGCCGGGGGGCCGGAAAGAAGTTCATCGGTGCCAAAAGCATCGAAGAATTGGTTGCCTCGCTTGAACGGCCCAGGAAAGTCATGATGCTCGTCAAGGCCGGTAAACCGGTTGACGATTTTATTGAATTGCTGATCCCTCACCTCGAACAGGGAGATATCATCATTGATGGTGGCAACTCCCACTTTCCTGATTCGATTCGCCGGACAAAATATGTCGAAAGCAAGGGTCTTCTTTACATCGGGACAGGCGTTTCCGGTGGAGAGGAAGGAGCCTTGTTGGGGCCATCCATGATGCCTGGAGGTTCTCCTGAAGCCTGGCCCCATGTCAAGGAAATTTTTCAGGCTGTGGCTGCCAAAGTTGACGACGGGACGCCTTGTTGTGACTGGGTAGGCGAAGATGGTGCCGGCCATTTCGTGAAAATGGTACACAATGGCATTGAATATGGCGATATGCAGATCATCAATGAGGCATACCATCTTATGAAGGATCTTTTGGGGATGACCGCAGATGAACAGCACGAGATCTTCAAAAAGTGGAATACCGAAGAACTTGACAGCTACCTGATTGAGATTACCCGGGACATTCTCGCATTTAAAGATTCAGACGGTGAACCCTTGGTTGAAAAAATTCTGGATACAGCAGGACAAAAAGGCACCGGTAAATGGACCGGTGTTGCCGCTCTCGACCTGGGCATACCGCTTACCCTGATTGGTGAATCAGTATTCTCTCGTTGCCTGTCTGCCCAAAAAGACCTGAGGGTACAGGCCTCCAAAGTGATAAATGGGCCTGCAATACCTTTTACCGGAGATAAAGCCCAATTTGTGGAAGACCTGAAAATGGCATTGTACGGAGCCAAAATCATTTCCTATGCGCAGGGATATAACCTCATGATGGAAGCGGCAAAGGAATACAAATGGAACCTTAATTACGGAGGCATAGCGCTGATGTGGAGAGGTGGTTGTATCATCCGCTCCGCTTTCCTGGGAGATATCAAAAAGGCGTTCGACAAGAATCCCGAATTACCTAACCTTTTGCTGGATCCCTTCTTCAAACAAAAGGTTGAAGCCGCCCAGGAAGGCTGGCGCAGGGTTTGTGCCACTGCACTTACACATGGTATACCAGTACCTGCTCTCACATCAGCCCTTTGCTATTTCGACGGTTTCCGAAGTGAAAGGCTTCCCGCCAATTTGCTGCAGGCACAACGCGACTATTTCGGGGCACACATGTATGAACGGATTGACAAACCCAGAGGTGAATTCTTCCATACCAACTGGACAGGCCGCGGTGGAGACACGGCATCTTCAACTTATGTGGTTTAAAATTTGATAATAAATATTTTACGAAAGGCCGGGCGTATCCGGCCTTTCTTGTATCATTTCCCCTTTTCGGAAACCGAAATGGCCATTTTTTTATCCATGATTATCCGACCAATCTTTCGATTCGGTATATTTGAGACCAAATGTGAGACGCTTTAGTATTGAATCCAATTTAAAGACCTTCAAAATGAAAAATACTTTTCTAATGATATTGGGGCTTATAATGATCTCATTTGGGCGAATTTCGGCGCAAAATCCGCCCAATCCCAGCTTCGAATCATGGACCGCCTCCGAGAATTACATCCTTCTTCCAACCAGCTGGTACGGCACCAATATCAATTACCTGAATACCATCAAATATATCGGGGTAACCCAGGAGTCTAACCAGCCGTATGACGGAAGTTATTATGCCCGTTTAAAGTCCGGATCAATAACTGTTTTTGGCACAACCTATAAGCTTCCGGGAGGCTTAACCCTTTCGGATCTCTATTATGCCACCGGGGCATCCCAGTTCAAGGAACCCAAAATCAAGGCAGGGGTTCCATACACCGGAAGGCCAACCAGACTTAAGGGATTTCATCGATATACCCGTGTCAACAATGATTCATTCTATATATCGGTACTTCTTTCAAAATGGAATGTAAACAAAAGAGACACCATCGGATATGGAAGGATCATCGGATCGGCCAATGTCAGCAATTGGACCCAATTTGAAGTACCCATTGAATATCGTAGCAGCACAAATCCTGACACTGTCAATATCATTATGATGAGTTCTCCGGTCTTTTCCCAGAATGACCTTTCGAAAGTGCAGGTCGGGAGCACACTCGATGTTGACAAGTTAGAATTCATCATGGTCGATTATTTTGACGTCGATTTTGTCACTTCAGGAAATCCATGTACTGGTGGGACTCTGACTTTTACTGGAACAAGCGAAAATGTACCCGCCCAGTCATGGGAATGGAAAGTCAATGGGCAGGCAGCCGGAACAGGAAATACCCTTACTTATACCTTTCCCGAAGTATCTGTTGCAACCCAATTCGCTGTTTCCCTGAAAGGAACCAGTGCGAGTCTGGGCAGTGACGAAATCACCAAAAACATAACTATCTATCCAAAACCCAATATCACCATTTCACCTCAAGATCCCTTCATCTGTCCGGGAACAAGTGTGACCCTGACCGCAAGCGGTGGAACTTCTTATTCCTGGAATACATCAGGAAGTGGCGCCCAAATAACCGTAAGCCCGAAAGAATATACATTATATGAGGTAATCGGAACTGATGCATTTGGCTGCGTCAATACGGCTTCTTCGATGATTTTCTATCACAAGCTGGATACAACAAGAACCACGGCAAGTTTCTGCAGTAACGGCAGCTATGATTTTTTTGGCGCTGAACTCACAGAGGCAGGCGTTTATTACCACAACCTTACCTCTGTGCTGAAAGGTTGTGACAGCACCATTGTCTTGACTTTGAGTGCCATTCCAGCCCCTTCAGCGGAAATTGAAGCTTCGGCATTATCGGTATGTGAAGGATCGCAAGTTACACTTTCCGCCACGGAAGGGTATACCTCATATGACTGGGGACTAGGTGCAACAACCACTTCATTAATCACTTTCACTCCTGAAAATACCCAAAAACATTACCTGACCGTCACTGCATCAAATGGATGTTCAGCATCTGATTCCATACTGATCGAAGTAAATTCACCTTCATTAACGACTGAGAGTTTCGCCATATGCTCGGGCGACAGTCTGGAGATCTTTGGCAATTGGGAAAAAGCATCCGGCGAGTATACCGAGGTATTCAGTAACATCAATGGATGCGACAGCACGGTTACGGTGACACTTGTTGTTCATGAATTACCCGAAGTGTTTGATGTTACCGGAGGGGGCAATTATTCACCAACTCAACAAGGACAGCCTGTGTACCTATCGGGAAGTGAGACAAGAATCAGTTATCATCTAATGAAAGAAGGAGAAGTTGTAGCAACACTTGAGGGAACAGGTACAGAGCTGGATTTTGGAATTCAGGGAACCGGCGATTATACCGTTTGGGCTGAAAATCCGGAAACAGATTGTTCCGTCATGATGACGGGATCAGCCATAGTCAGGCTTGTAGTGAGTGTCGATGTTATTGACGGACAAAAAATTGAGGTATTCCCTAATCCAGTAAAAGACTTTGTTTATATCTCTGTTCCAGTGGCATCAGATCTCAGGATCATATCTTCTACAGGGCAAATCCTGATACAGATACCAAATTTCACAAGTACTCAGATAAATCTTGAACATCTGGATCCAGGACTGTATTTTGTGGAAGTCAAAACAAAACGGCAACCAACAATGAAAAAGATACTGAAATTGTAATAAATATTATAATCCAGATAAACAACCCGGACCAGTTCCGGGTTTGTTTTTGATATTGTATTTCAAATTCAACTGTTATATGAAAGTTCTGCTTCTATTCATCAATATTCTGCTGGTTTGCCAACTGTCCGGACAAAAAGCCGTGACAGGCATTGTTAAGGATGGCCAAACGGGAGAGCCAATCTCCTATGCCCTTGTTACTGTTGGTGCCAATAAGTCCTATACAGGCTCTGACGGCCGTTTCGCATTACCATACGAACAAGGGGATTCAGTAATTTCAGTTGTTGCCTCCTTTTACTTGCCAATGGAAGTTGCTGTACCAACGGCAGAAATACAATTGCATATTTTTTTATATCCCAATGAACAGAACATTGAAGCAATAACGGTTTCGGCCAACCGAATTGAAAGCCGCTTGCTAAACAGTACTTCTGGTATCAGTTTGCTAACGCCCGGACAGATTGAACGAAACTCTCCCGTGGCATTGGAACCTTCACTGAATCAGGTTCCGGGTGTGTATATGCATTCCGGATCATTCAACACAAACAGGATAACCATTCGTGGAATTGGCAGTCGTTCTGCCTATGGTACAAGCAAAATAAGGGCATATCTTGATGAGATTCCCCTGACATCGGGAGACGGGCAAACGACTCTTGAAGACCTCAGCACACAGGCTTTTTCACAAGTAGAGATTGTCCGTGGCCCCACTTCGGGGATCCATGGATCGGGCTTGGGTGGTGCTATAATTCTGAAGACACTTCCCGGAAGCGAATCAATGAAGGTTTCAGCCCAGTTTGTCTCCGCCTCATATGGAACGCATAAAGAAGGCATTTCCTTTAGTGCAAACGGGAAAAGTTCGTCACACCTGGTAATCACAGATTTTCTATATAGCGATGGATATCGCGAAAACAACCAGTACAATCGCAGCAACCTGTTTACATACAACCAATTCATGCTCGGCGATAATAACAAGCTAACCGTTCTGTTCGATTTTATCGATTTAAAAGCCTTTATCCCCAGTTCCATCGATCTGGCAACTTACAAGGAAAATCCGGAAAAAGCTGCCTCAAACTGGGCAGCAATCAAAGGGAATGAGGATGTCAGAAAAATCCGTGGGGCAGCAAGTTATAGTCATTTTGTTACCGAAAAGACACAATTGGTCACCACTGCAACCATTGCCCATTCAAAAAATATCGAACTCCGTCCTTTCAATCTGCTAACCGAAAAAAACTTATCACTTAGTGGCAGGATATCACTCAAGGTAAAGGGCAGGCATACCGAATGGCATTCAGGACTGGAAGCATTCAGGGAGGGATACAATTGGGAAACCTTCCGCAACCAGAGCGTTCATCCTGCCAATATTCTGAGCGAGAACCGTGAAATCAGGTTTTGGAGCAACCTTTTCAGTCAGTTAAGATGGCAGGTTAAGCCTCACCTCACAGTTGAACCTGGAATAAACCTGAACCACACCCAATATAATTATACAGACATATACACCGATGATGGCGATGCATCAGGAAAGAGGGTATTTCCACTCATACTTTCTCCCCGACTGGGAATCAACTTCCAACATACCGAAAGAAATGCCATTTATGCAGTGATCAGCCACGGATTTTCATCACCAACCTTGCAGGAGACACTGCAACCCGACGGACAGGTAAATCCCGAGATTAAGCCCGAAACAGGCTGGAATATAGAATTGGGATGGCGTGGAAAATTGGCCCAAAACAAACTGTATTATGACCTTGCACTTTACCAGATGAGAATCGAGAACCTTTTGGTGGCACGACGCAAAGGAGAAGATGCATTTGTTGGGGTCAATGCCGGCAAGACTGTCCACAATGGTATTGAGTTCGACCTCAGGTACTTTGCCACGCCAATTCGCAATATCAGATGGAATGTCTATTCGAACGGCACTGTAGCAAAATACTTGTTTAAGGATTTTACGGATCTTGAAAATGATTATTCTGGCAATAAACTTACAGGTGTTCCTTCCCTTGTCCTGAACAATGGTCTGGAAATCAAGACCAATAAAGGCTGGACAGGAAACCTCAGCCACCGGTATTCTGGAAAACTTCCGCTGAATGATGCCAACTCCCTTTATTCAGAATCATTTAACCTTTTCAATTTCAGGATTGCCAAATCTTTTGATTGGATGGGACTCAACTGGAACGCCAGCGGGACAGTACAAAATGTCCTTGACACAAGGTATGCATCCATGTACCTTATCAATGCGCCCTCTTTCGGTGGTTCCCAACCACGTTACTATTATCCCGGTTTACCACGTAACTATATGCTAACCATACAGATTACATACATCAGGTAATGATAGGCGTGAGCAAAAATTCACTATTTCAGTTTGAAAAGCTTACCAACAGTTTTCATTAAGTGGTCTATACGCTCGATACTATCGGTCAGGGGTTCATACATAGACGAGGTAGTCGGATCATATACCGGTGTTTCAGAATACTGAGGCTGACTGGGATAAACCAGAATAAAACTGTTGTTCTGAAAATAATTGTTCAGATAAGCCGGAATATTATTCATTAGATTGTGATAAGACGGATAGTTTCTCCTGCTCATTATGAAAATCAGGTTATCATCTACTTTGATATCCCTCGATAAAACCAGAAAATCGTCCCAATTCTGGAATTCAAAAAAGGAGGTATCCACGGGATGATTTTTTTGGATCTTTTGAAGCACACCAATCAATTCAGGTGATGCGTAAAATACCAGCTTTGCCCCTGTATTTCTGCCAATATTCCATATCTTGACCAGCCAGAATGGAAACCCAACTTCTTTGTCAGCATGGTCAGGAACAAATATCACATGTCGTTTTATGGTAGCCAAAGGCTGTAGAGGTCTGTATATCAGGGTGGTAGTTTCAGACTTATTTAAGATTCCATGCGTTAGGTTACCCAGGTAGGTATCTGTTATGCCCTTCTTTTCATGCAATCCAATGATAAGATCAGTAATTTTATGCTCCTTGATCACGTTGAGGATTCCATTGACCACGTTCGAATCAAACCTAACGATCGGTTTTATGATATCATCGGTTGCAGCAGCTACATTTTCGGCAATTTCCATGAGTTTTTTGGCCCTTTTTTCGGCAGCGGAATTTTGTGCATTGTTATCGATGATATTCAGTCCATACAACTTTCCTGTCTTTTTAGCCGACTTGACAGTGACGCTTAAGTGTATCAATTCTTCGACCGTTTCCGAATTGCTCAAAGGGATTAAAATTCTCTCACCGGAATCTTCTTCCGGAATATCTTCCGAAGCGGCTTCTTTCAGCGCCAGTTTCTGACCGCTCCGTTGGGTCGCAAAAGATGCAATGGTACAGGTTATCAGAATCATGATAATGGTACCGTTCAGAACACTGTCGTTCAGCAACCTGACGGGATCGCCCATATCATCTGTCCCGACAATGACATTATAGCCGACCAATACGGCGGCCAATGTTGACGCAGCTTGTGCATTGGTAAGTCCAAAAATAACTCCTCTCTCTTCAGGTGAAAACCTGAATGATTTTTGTGCAAGCCATGCAGCCATATACTTTGTAGCGGTTGCAACAATTGTCATGATAGCTGCCACCAAAAGAGTCTGGGAATTACTCACAAAGATCCGAACATCAATCAGCATTCCAACACCTATCAAAAAGAACGGGATAAAAAGGGCATTCCCAACAAAATGTATTCGATTCATGAGAGGAGAGGTGTTTGGGATCAGCCTGTTCAGTGCCAATCCAACCATAAACGCCCCAACAATTGGCTCGATGCCTCCCACCTGCGTTAAAAAAGCCCCAAGGAACACCATGCCAAGAACAAAAATATACTGCCCGACATTATCGTCGTACCTTTTAAAAAACCATCGGCCCACCAGAGGAAATATCACAAGGATAATTCCTGTTGAAATAATCAGGGACAGGGTAAGTTTCAACCAAAAACCAGGACCGATCTCACCTGTACTCATTCCGATGATGATCGCAAGGATAACAAGGGCGCCAACCGTTGTAAGGATAGTTCCGCCAATTGAAATATTGACCGCGCGGTTTTTGGCAATGCCCAATTTGCTCACTATCGGATAGGTAATCAGGGTATTTGAAGCATACATACTAGCCAGGAGAATGGATGTCAACCAGTTGAACTGCAGGATATAATAACTGGCCAAGGTTCCCAGGATCATAGGAATCATGAATGTATAGAAACCAAAGACAATGCTTTTCCCCGAGTTTTTTTTAAACTCAGCCACATCCATTTCCATGCTCGACAGAAACATGATATACAGAAGTCCAACCGTTCCAAAAAGGTCGATACTTGCATCGCGCGCTATGAAATTAAACCCATTGGGTCCAATGATGATCCCGGCTATTATCAGGCCGATAAGTGGTGGAATGGATATTCGGTTTAGAAGAATGGGGGAAAAAAGAATGATGAAAAGGATTAATGAAAATATGATGACAGGATTCTGAATGGGCAAAGATATTTGTAAAACAGATAAAATCATGGAGCTTGGGCTATTTGGATAAAAACACAATATTCCCCTGGCACGCTTTCAAAAAAGGCGTTGGGGTCACTGATATTCGTAAAAGTATTTAAAAATCCTGATTTATTTCAGCCTTTACGATTTTCCAACATAAATTTTTGGCTTTGTTTCTCCCCTGGCCACCCTCAGTGCATTCATCGCCAATGCCTCTAATTCGTCCTCTCCCGGATATACAAAAACAGGTCCGATAAAACCAGTCCTGGCCGATAAGGTACCCGTCAGATGCTGATTATAAGCCAATCCACCAGTAATAAGGATCGCATCCACATTTCCCTCGAGAACAATGGCCATCTCACCAATCATTTTCGATACCTGATATATAAGGGCTTCCTGAATAAATGCGGACTGGCTGTCTCCCTTCTCAGCCGATTTTTGAACCTCCAGGGCATTGTTAGTCCCAAGATAGGCGACAAATCCACCTTCACCAACCACCATCCTGTAAACCTGTTCTTTTGAGTACTTGCCACTGAAGCAAAGGTTTATCAATTGTCCGACAGGAAGTGTTCCAGATCTTTCAGGACTAAACGGTCCCTCACCGTCGAGGGCATTATTGACATCCACTACCCTGCCCTTTTTATGGGCTCCTACTGATATTCCTCCTCCCAGGTGTGCAACAATCAGATTCAGCTCTTCATAGGCAATACCGATTCTCCTGGCATGAATCCGTGCAATGGCTTTCTGGTTTAAAGCATGAAAAATGGAAACCCTCTCAAATTTAGGATGACCGGCTACCCTGGCTACAGGATCAAGCTCATCGGTAACCACGGGGTCTGCAATGTAAGCATGGGAATTTGGAATTTGCAAGGAAATGAAATCCGCAATCAATGGACCCAGGTTACTGGCATGCTGTCCCATTACACCCTCAAGGGCATGCTCAAGCATCAGGTTGTTAACAAGATAGATACCCGACTCCATCGGATAAGTCAATCCTCCCCTTCCGATAATATGTTTGATTGAATCAACATCAATACCCTCTTCAACCAATGCATCAATAATCAAACCTTTTCGAAAATCAAACTGGGCAATGATACTTTTATATTTCGACATCTCCTCCACAGAATGGCGAAGTGTCTTGTTCAAAATACATTTCTCATCTTCATATACGGCAAACTTGGTAGAGGTTGAGCCGGGATTGATGGCAAGAATCAGGATCTTTGACATGGAAGTATATTAACTTAGATGTGCAGCCAGTGCTATTGAATTTAGTTTGGTTTCCATAGAATCTCCCCTGCTTGATAAAACCACAGGTACTTTTGCTCCGGCAACAATGGCTGCCTGTTCGGATTGACAAAGACGCGTACTCATTTTATAAAATACGTTTCCGGCATCAATATTTGGAAACAGAAGACAATCTGCATCACCTGCTACCTTGGAAGCAATCTTCTTGATTGATGCGGCCTCGGCATCGATGGCAACATCAAGGGCCAAAGGACCGTCAACAATTGCCCCAGGGATTTGTCCCCTTTCCGCCATCTTGGCTAGAATGGCAGCTTCGGTACAGGCTGGGATTCCGGAAAGCACCTGTTCTGTAGCCGCAATTACGGCAACCTTGGGAGTTTCTATGCCCAAAGCTTTTGCTGTTGTCACAAGATAACCTGTCATGGCAATTTTCTGGGCGAGATCAGGATATGGAATAATCGCCACATCACTAACTATCAATAATTTATGATAATTCGGATACTCCATTACGGCAATGTGGCTAAGAATACTTTTGGGTGGTAGCAGGCCAAATTCTTTATTAAGCAATGCCCTCATAAATTTATCGGTGCTAAGCAATCCTTTCATCATCAGATCTGCTTTACCATTTGACACCAAATTGGCTGCCTGATGTGCAGCATCATCTTCAGAGAAGGCAGATACAATGGTGAACAGATCCTTATCAACCCCAATTTCAGAACAGGTTTTTGATATCTTATCCGGATCACCTGTCAGAATTCCCTGTACAATTCCCAGTTTCACGGCTTCAGCGACTGCTTCAATCGTGTGTGCGTCAATAGCATTTACCGCTACCAAACGCCTAGGGGACTTCCCCTTTAATCCTTGAAATATTTCAGATAAATGTTGGATTTTCATAAAAGTTAAGTTTATCGTCAATTTATGATTTCATGAAAAAGACAATTACAGGTACAATTAGCTTAGCTTAGGAAAAAAAAGACACTGGTCGAAACCAGTGTCTTTTAATATTTATTTGTGATTCCTTACGATTTCTTCTGTGTCAAGGGCAATCATCAGTTCCTCATTGGTGGGAACAACCATTACTTTCACTTTTGATTCAGGCAAGCTAATCTCACACTCCTCACCCCTGGTTTTCCTGTTTTTTTCCTGGTCGATTTCAACACCCATATATTCGAGACCAAGGCAAGATCCCAGACGTGTGGTGTCTGCATTTTCTCCTATTCCTCCTGTAAAGACGAGAATATCAATTCCTCCCATTGCCGCGGCATAGGCACCAATGTACTTTTTGACCCTGTAGTTATACATCTCCAGAGCAAGGGCTGCCCTTTCATTACCATCAGCTGCAGCATTCTCTATTTCGCGCATATCTGACGACAATCCTGTAAGCCCTAACATTCCGCTGTGCTTATTGAACAATGAATTGACGGTCCTGATCCCCAGTTCTTCCTTTTCCATGATGTATGTAACAATTCCCATGTCGAGGTCACCGGAACGGGTTCCCATGATCAACCCTTCAACTGGAGTGAAACCCATGGAAGTATCAACCGATTTACCGTTTTTTACGGCTGCAATTGATGCCCCATTTCCGAGGTGACAAGTTACGATCTTCTGGGTTTCAAAATCCCTTCCCAATATTTCACAGACTCTTCGGGAAACATATCGGTGACTGGTACCATGGAATCCGTATCGACGAATGTGGTATTTTTTATAAAGGAGATATGGAATTCCGTACATATAGGCATGTGGTTCCATAGTTTGGTGGAAAGCCGTATCAAACACGCCAACCTGCGGAATTCCGGGGATTAGTTCCTCCATTGCATATATTCCCTTGAGGTTCGGTGGATTATGCAATGGCGCCAAGTCGATATTTCTGACGAGTTCGGCTTTGACCTCCTCGTCAATGAATACGCTTGATTTGAACTTTTCACCACCATGAACAACGCGATGGCCAACAGCATCAATTTCATCAAGATTCTTCAGGCATCCGTGTTTCACGCTTGTCAATACGCCGAGTATGTATTCGATACCTACTTTATGGTCAATGATTTCACCTTCAAAACGAACAACCTGACCGTCCTCCCTGACATGTTTCAGGAAAGATCCTTTCATACCCAGTTTCTCAATTCCGCCCTTTGAAATAACCATTTGGTCGGCCATATTGAAAAGCTGATATTTTATTGAACTGCTCCCGCAGTTAAGCACTAATATTTTCATGTGATTCGATTCTTCTGGAGTTAGCAACTTTTGTTCGGGGAAACGATTTTCTTTCCTTTTTCATCATACTTATAGAATCCCTGACCAACAGCCACCCCTGTATGTTTGGCGCGGACCAGTTTCTTGAGCATTGGGGAAGGCTTATATCTTACATCCCCAAATTCACCATAAATATTTTCCATCCATCTCACAATCTTGTCAAGACCCATCTTGTCGGCAACCTCGAATGGTCCCAATCGCATACCGAATCCTATTCGCATGGTAAGGTCCACATCTTCAATGGATCCAACTCCTTCCATTAATATTTCACAAGCCTCATTCAGCAGCACGACAAATATTCTGACGCTGATCAAACCGGCAGATTCATCGACAGGTACCATGGCACGGTTCAACTGGTTAACAAACTTGCATACCTTGGCATATGACTCGTCGGAGGTGTACAAACCTTTGACAACTTCAATGATCCTTGCTTCAGGTGATGAAACAAAGAAATGAATGCTGACACAGCGGTCCTTATACATCAGGTCAGATGAAAGCTCAGTGATAACAACTGTTGCTGAATTGGTGGCAATAATGCAGTTACGGTCAACCACCTCCTCGATTTGCTTAAATATTTCCTTTCGTTCCTTGATTTTCATACCGCGGTTGACAGGCCTGATGGCTTCAACCACGATATCACAACCAGCAAGCCTGTTAATATCGGTGGTTCCTTCAATCCGGCTCAACATGGCCCTTTTTTCGCTTTCGGTCAATCCCCAGTGTTCGATACGACTATCCAGCATCTGCGTTATACCTTGAAATGCTTCATCTATCTTTTCCTGGGAGATTTCGACAAAAACCACATCCAGGCCATAATAACTGGCAACCCTGGCAAGATTCTGACCTATGAGGCCACAACCAACGATGCCAACTTTTGAGAACAGGGTGGTCGATTTGCCCTTTTTACTTAATCCAAAGTCTTCAATGGGTTCTATAATAATTTCTTTTGCCATAATAATGGAGATTTATATAATGGCTGCTGCCTGATTGGCAGTAATGGCAACCATGATCACTATATCATTTACGGAACATCCTCTCGACAGGTCATTGATTGGGGCAGCCATTCCCTGAAGAACCGGACCAATGGCTTCGGCGTTTGCAAGACGCTGAACCAACTTATAGCCAATATTCCCCGATTCGAGGGTTGGAAAAACAAGCACATTGGCTTTGCCTGCCACTTCGCTCCCAGGAGCCTTTAAACGGGCTACTTCGTCAACGAGGGCTGCATCCACCTGCAATTCTCCCTCAATCATGAGGTCAGGTGCCATTTCGCGGGCCATTCGGGTAGCATTTACCACCTTGTCAACCATTTCGTGTTTAGCACTTCCTTTGGTTGAAAAACTCAACATGGCGACCCGTGGTTCCAATCCGACAATAGCCTTGGCAGTCCTTGCGGTAGTTACCGCTATTTCAGCCAATTGTTTTTCATCAGGATCAGGCATCACCGCACAATCGGCGAAAACCAGGATTCCTTCATGGCCAAATGCAGGATTATTGACGAACATCATAAAGGCACCAGAAACAACACTGACGCCTGGTAAAGTTTTTACATATTGAAAGGCAGGCCGCAATACATCACCGGTTGAATTGATGGCACCTGCAATTTCGCCATCGGCATCGCCAGCCTTGATCATCAGTGTTCCGAAATAGAGGGGATCATTTAGGAGCCTGTATGCCTCCTCTTCCGTAAGACCCTTTGACTTCCTCATTTCAAGCATGATGGAAGCATAATGTTCGCGGCGGCTATCGGTATTGGGATCCACCAGCGACGCTCCTGAGATGTCGACCCCAAGTTTCCTGGCTTCTTCTTCAATCTTACCGGGTTCTCCCAACAAGATCAACCTGGCTATTCCTTCCTTCAGAATGATGGAAGCCGCCTGTAAGGTCCTTGGCTCGGTGCCTTCGGGCAGTACGATCCGTTTATTGAACTTTTTCGCCTGTGCGATTATTTGTTCTACAAGTTTCATCTTTTGTATATTTTATATATGTTTTTCTGTCAAAAGGTCATTATAGGTATCCATTCGCAAGAAGATTTTACATGCAAAGCATCTTGTCCAATGATAAAGTTCAAACATTTCAGTAAAAAAATCCAACTGCAAAAATAGTCAAAAAACGCTGCTGTAAATGGGCATTGTGCTGAAAAATAGCCAAGTATGATTATTGTCATAATCAGTAAGGCAACTAACGGTGCCTCTTATATCAAATCCTCACATTCCTATGCCATTTGGTTCGAATTCATAAGAATTACTTATGAAATATGACTTTCCTTTTAGAGGAGGGCATGATATGATCTGCATTTGCAGACAGGAATTACTGGTATTGACTTGATAGTTTTGTCAGGAAATGTCAGGTAACCTGCGGTATGCCAATTGCCTGTATGGAAGTTACGGTAATCATGTTTACCAGCTGGCTTACCGTACAACCTCTTGAGATATGGTTTACCGGTGCGGCAAGGCCTTGAAGAACAGGCCCAATGGCTTCTGCTTTTGCGAGTCGGTGCACCAGGTTATAACCTATATTTGCGGATTCAAGTCCGGGGAAGACGAGGACATTCGCCCTACCTGCCACTTCACTGGCAGGGGCAGTTAACTGAGCTACTTCGGGTATCAGGGCTGCCTCAAGTTGCATTTCCCCGTCGATAATTAAATTTGGATCCATTTCCCGGGCCAGACGGGTAGCTTCCACCACTTTATCGACTAAGGGATGTGACGCACTTCCTTTGGTGGAAAAACTTAACATGGCCACCCTGGGTTCGGCTCCCAGTATGGATTTGGCAGACCTGGCGGTTTGGACTGCAATTTCGGCAAGTTGTCCGGCATTCGGTTCAGGAATGACAGAACAGTCAGCGAAAACCAAAAATCCTTCATGCCCAAAATGTGGATCGTTGACAAACATAAAGAAGGCTCCTGAGACCGCATTTACTCCCTCCTGCTTTCCAATATACTGAAAAACAGGACGCAACACATCTCCGGTCGGATGACTGGCACCTGCCAGCTCCCCATCGGCGTCTCCATTCAGGATCATAAGCGGGGCGAATACAAGAGGATCTGTGAGCATATTCATTGCCTCTTCACGGGTCAGTCCCTTATCCTCCCTGATTTTGAGCATCAGGTCAGCATACTTTTCCCTTCGTAAATCATTTTGGGGCTCAATCAGTTCGGCACCGACAATATCGACTCCGACTGACGCCGCCGCATCCTCAATTTCCTTCTTGTTCCCCAATAGAATGATATGGGCAAGGTTTTGCTTGAGTACAATATCAGCAGCCCTTAATATTTTATGGTCCGTGCCTTCGGGAAGGACAATTCGCTTGCGATGTCGCTGAGCAATAATAAAGGCTCTCTTTAATAGCTCCATTTTAACCTGTTCTTCAGTCGGTTTTTAACAAAAAGAGCCCAAAAGTACAAAATTATACCCATGTAAACCAACCCCCAACTGACGAATTGTTAGGGATGGTTGCGTCGAAGGTGTTAAATTGCGTTAAAATCGATTGTCAGAAAATATCAAATTTCCGATAACCTATTGATTGAAATGACCTTACTTCCATTTCTTCTGGATGATCAGGTCAAACCCATTGTTGGCACCCTGACTGATTGCTTGTAAATAGAGCCATTTGAATATTTGATATTCGAGAATCACCTCATCCGGGTGGGCAATTTTATTCTTCTTGTCAAATGCAAAATTCCTGGAATAGCTCAGGAACAGATTCCTGGTCAGGTACTTGCCAAGCGTAACATTGCCTGTTGTCCAATTGTCGTCTCCTGAAATATCGACAACATCGAGTCCCAGGGAGCTTTGTAGCGCTCCTTGCACCAATCCCGACAGCTGTCCAAGCGCAAGGCTTTTCCCCAAGTCTGACATGTTATAATCGACTGAAGATTGCTCACCTTGGGTAAGCTCAACCATGCTTCGTCCAAAAACAAGATAGGCCATGCCGTCCTTTTCTTCAATACGGCTGCCGTCAAGATAAAACTGTATCTCAGGTTGGAGTGCCCTGCCAGTTACATTCAGCATCAGTTTGCGGAGTTGTTTTTCGCGGTCGCGGAACGAATAGGCAACTTCAATATTGAGGATTGGGTTTATTTGACTTCCACCGGTCAGCTCAATCTGTCCGGTCTCAACTTCCAAACGTTTGCCATACACGACATAGTGCCCTCGGCGAACCTCCAGGGTCCCGAAGAGATCTGTCTGAACACCATCCTTGATGGCTTTGATGTTTCCTGACAGTTCCATATTGATATCCTTTCCCCTGACCCACGTATTACCGGGAATTTGGATATCAAATTCACCCTTGAGGTTATTAAAGAAATCAACCTCATTAAATATTGATTCCTCAGTTTTAATTGTCAAAGTGTCAAGAACTTGTTTCGATTCCATAGCCTCTAATAAGAGAGGTGGATTGGGATCGTCGGTCACCATTCCAAACTGGGCCATCAATGCATCCAAATGAATCAATCCGCTCTCGATTCTCATGTTTCCGTTAAATTTTGCGGCATCTGGCCTGCCTTTCAGGTTAAATTGCGAGCTGACGACCATCTCAGCCTGCGGACCATTTGTTACCGTGAATCGGTTGGCACGCAGGTTCAGGTCAATACTTTCTATCCCCAGGCTATCCAATCCGGTAAGGCCAACCTTTCCTCCCATATAAAGAGAACCGTTACCGCTTTCAACCCACACGGTATCAATTAACAAATGGCGCTGGTCAAACTTTCCGTTTAGAATAACATTTCGGTAATTCACACCATATGCCGGATAGGATAACTTTCCCTCTGAAAAAGTCCAGCTGCCAGAAAAGTCTGGATTGGCAATTGTATTTCGAACATCAAGCTTCAAGCCAGTGATGCCATCGATCTCTAAACCTGAAGGCAAGAAGCTCCTGAAAAATGACAAATCCTTTATAGAGGCATGGGCAAAAACCAGAAGCCTGTCGTCATTTTTGAGTAATGTCACCGAATCGGTAAAGGACAGATGCATTGGAATTTGGCCATTAAACTGAAGCAACCGTTGATTGTATCCTGTAATGGATGCTTCTGCTTTCAACTGATTATCAGCATAGGCTGCCTGGATTTGAATACTATCCAGCATCAAGGTATCCATCTGGAAACCGGAAACCAGCAGATCTGATGAAAATTGGGGATATTGAGGCTTCCCTTTCAGACTGAAGAAGCCATCTGCCATACCGGAAATATTGGGCGAAACTATAGAATCCAGTGGCATTGAACCAAGTTCCAGCCTTTCGATGGCCATGTCAAGCCCTACACTGAGGGTATCGACCATATGTCCTGAGATTTTGATGCTCTGAGGTCCCGATTCAAACGTGATACCGGGTACCTTCAGATCATCCCTTTGTCTGTTGTAACTTAATGTATCAGTATAACCTAACCAGTTAATATCTTTATAAATCAATTCTATATGGGGCATAACCACTTTCAGGTCAGTTCCCGGAATCACTGAAAAAGCAATATCTGACCGAAGATCCTGATCTACATTAATCTTCAGTTGATTATGGATACCCTCTCCATCTGCTATACTTTGTAGATTGATATTCCGGACAGTGATTCCATCAGTTTGCAACTTTTCAAGTGCGGCATTCAAGGTACCCGCGACTGATTTTCCATTATAACTCAAATCGGAACTGACATCCAGGGAATCGAATTTCACCCCATTAAACCAGAAATCCGAAAGGACAATTTCCTGTGTCCAATGAAGATCGTTGGCCTGCCCGGATACTCTTCCTTCAGTCATGCCTGTGACGACAAGGGAATCTATCCCTGCCAACCGTGCAAGCGTCGGCGCATCAATTATTCGCAAATCATACTTCAACTGGTGGTTACCCGTAAGGGAGCCCTCACCCAAAAGATCCAATTCAAACCAGGGAGTTATTAATTCTCCCTTTTCAATGCTGTAATCACCTCTGTCATAAATTCCCTCCACCATTATGCTGCCGGCAGAGTGATCCCTCCACTTGTTCCCGGATGATGATAACTGAAACTGCATCTTCATCTGTTCAGGAACTGTTATATTGGAAGCCACAATGGATATATCAGCATTGATCGAGGTCTGGTAAATACTGTCTGACAATATCTTAGACATATCCACCCGACTCAATTTCATTTGGGCATTTACCCCTGGATTTCGGAAAATATTGTTCGCTTGAAGGTTTGAGGATAATTGTCCTGCATCGGCGATTAAATCGACCTTTCCCTTCACTCGATCTCGATCCTTCAGCATACTTAAACGCGTGGATACAATTTGTTCCATGAACCTGGTCCGAAAAAGGGAGAAATCAATCTCCATGCGGTTTGTCAAAATATCGGTCCCCTGCCCTTTGATTCCGAAATTCCCGGAAAAATCCGATACTAAATCATTCCGATTTGTCCAAGCCGACAAATCAATATTCCTGAAACTTCCATTGGCCAAATAGTCGGCCATGGAGTCTAAACCAGATATCCATCCCTTTAGGGCAAACAACTGCGTTCCCTCCTCAATGGTCAATTCAGCTTCCTGGTTTTGTATCTTTAAGGTTATGGATGGACTTGCCTGTATTGGGGGAATTTGCAGAAAACCAGGTAGCTTTTGAAGCTCCAGTTCAGGGATTTGGATACTGACAGAAGATCGTAGAAATTCATTCAGGTCGATCAATGCATTGCCATATAACTCCCCTCCCGTGAATTTCATTTTTAGATCTGATGCAGTAACCATGTTGTCAGAAAGTTCTGCAAGAATTGACACTTTCTCAATGGAGAAATCAGGTTCCTTAATCTCCATGTCAAAATGTTGCAAATCCAGAAAAGCGGCACCCGGCGTCCATTGCATCGACAGGTCTGCATTTGCGGACATCATTCGAGGCAGTGTAATGGATGTGTCAATGGGTTCAATTCTAACGGTTAAATCTTGCAAAAGAATCCAATCTGCATGGACAATCCAATCGAATGAAGATTGACTTTTTTCCTCAACAACGTCAGTTTCCGGGTCGGGCATAATCTTCATGAAATTCCAGACCGAATCCTTGTCTTGAGCCAGATTGATCCGGACTGTCTCGATGCTCATTTCAGGTACAAGAACCTGCTTTCTCCACAAATGGACCAAATCATATCTTATCAAAGCTTCCTTGACATACAACAACGTATCACCCGATTCTTTCAGCAATACATCTTCAAGAATCAATTCACGAAATAGCTTTCCTTTCAGTTCTCCTACCCGTAATTCCCCCTGGATATAGTTGCCCGACTGACGGTTTATCAAATCCCTGATCTGACGGTTGAAAGTACCCTCTCCCAGTAACAGCAGCAGAGTCACGGCCAGCAAAAATATTGCGGCAAACAAGGCTCCTGTTATGGCCATCATAAAGAGGATTACTTTTTTCAATTTAATCTGTATTTATTAAACAATGACCTAATTCACTTCATTTCAACATATATGTAACGCATCAGGCGAATTTAGAAAGCATGTCCAATCGTGATAAATACATGGGGTTGTGGTTTACCCTCAAACACCGGAGTCGCAAAATCAATACGCGCCGGTCCGATGGGAGTTTTGATTCTTAACCCTGCCCCGATATCGTAACGCATATTCCTGAAATCGTATTTGTATGCTTCACGCCAAACATTCCCGGCCTCCATGAAAACAGCTGCCCCAAAAATGTCATAAACGGGAAAGCGGACTTCTATTCCGGATTCGAACATGGTATCCCCTCCCAACTGGTTGCCAGATTCATCAAGGGGCGAAATCCGGTTTCTTGCCCAACCTCTCAATGAATTGGCACCACCTGCCAGAAATCTGTCCTCAATTGGCGTAACCCCTGATTTTCCCAAAGGCATAATGATTCCGGTTTTCAGCCTTGCTGCCAGTATCATGCCTGAGCCTATTTGTAAGTATTTTGATCCATCCGCCATGAATTTATAATAGGAATAATCTGAAATTTCATCAGGTCCCATAAGCGTAAGCTGACTGCTAATCTTATATCCCCGGACGGGATCAAACATATCATTGGCTTTATCAATCATGGTACCCAAGGTAATACCCGCTTTGTTGTTTAACAATATTAAGTCCTCCAGATCCTTCAGGTTTCCGTCAGATGACTTGTCCTCAACCTTGTTTCGCTCCATTCCGAGGTTAAGCCAAACAGACGATCTTCCTTTCAGGGCATGTTGAAAGGTGATTCCGGCCCCTGTTTTCATGACTTCAAAACTTTGTTCTTTCTGGTGAAGGTAAAATGGACTGACCGACATGTCAATCCTTTCAAAAGGGAAGTTAGGCTGAATAAATTTCAACGATATGTCGATTGGTTCGTAATACGAGTGTTTTGCTGAAAGAATAAGCTTTCGGGCCCCACCGAGAAAACTCCGTCGCATTACGTTAAGCGAAAACCTTTGCTTATCTTCCGTTCCATACCCTGCTCCGGCCCTGACCGACCAGCGAGGCATTTCATTGATCCTGATCACGACTGGCACCCTATTCCCAACCATACTGTCGGTCAATGCCCTGACTGTTATAAACCTGAACAGATCAAGTGAAACCAGTTTCATTTGGGTTTTGTCCATCTCTTTTATCGAGAATATTTGACCTGGTTTCAGGGTTATATTTTGGCGAATGTAAGACTCAGGAACAAGGGAATCCCCAACAACTTGAATGTCTCCAAAGCGAATAAATGGTCCGGGTTCTATTTTGAAACGAATATTGGCGAAGGAGGTATCACTATCAAGATTCAAGTTTCTGGATATCCTTGCAAGCGGGAAACCCTGGTCAGAGAAACTCTTTACAACCTTGTTCTCAGCCGCAAAAACTTCATGATCCCTGAATATTTGACCCTTTTCAAGTGGAAAACCCGTCATTGCGTGCCCCAATATGTCCATCGTGACAGAATCCGAAAGCTCGGTCCAGTTTACTTCGCCTATCCTTACAGGCTTACCTTCACTGATTTCAATATCTATTACTGCTCTTTTGCCACTTCGGACAAACGAGGTACTTTGTTGGATTGATACTGCGGGAAAACCATTTCTGGCATAGAACCCGGTGATCCTGGAAATATCATCCTCCAATATCACCGGATTGTAAATCAGTCCCGGCTTCCAAAACGTCAGACGTTGCATGAAGCTTTTTTCGCGGGTATTCATCTGCTCTTCCAGGCGACCATCCTCGATATGGACATTGCCAGTAAATCTAATCGACTTGACCGTTGGAGGTTTATCTGCCCTGACAGTAAAAGATAACAAAATAAGGATAAGCAGAAGTATGATTGTATGTCGGGAATGCATCACCATTCTTTAGTTTCAAGTCGAATATACTGAATTCAGGCCTGAAATCCACACCTTACAGAATTATTTGGTCATTATACCAGGCTTTACCATAAAAAAAGCTGCCCTTCAATGGACAGCCTTTACATGTCAAATTAAAAACAACAAAACTCAGTTGAGTATATGCTGATATGCCGGATTTAACAGCATGGGCAAATAACTTGCAATCAAACCTACGGCGGCTTCATCATCGATTTTCCGGGGCGTGATTACTTTTTGTCTGGCCAATTCATCTGAATTTATTACCGCCCTGCAGATTTCAGGGTTGACGACACACCAATTCTTGCGGATTTTTGCGGTGCCGAAGCCTTTTTCTGTGCACATATAGCACACATCAAAAAAATCAGAGTGCACGGAATATGCAACCCCCTCAGTGGTCACATGTTTGACAACGGTAACCTTTGCCTTTGCATTTTCATACTTGATGTCCCAGGCTTTTTCAGCCCTGTTGCCAACATAGAGATCATCCTTTAGGGAAATTTCGAAGGTGGGTTTTCCGTCATTGTTTTCGGCAGATGCAGTGTGAAGGGATGCAATACCGAGAACTGCTACCCATAAGAGTAACCATTTGATGTTTTTCATGGCATTGAAATTTAGTTAAACAATTCGGTGTTTCCTGTTTGAACACACTACCATAAGACGGTTAAAAAACTGATCTGTTACAGATGTTTTATTGTTTTTAAGCTTTTTTAAAAGAATTATCTTTACAATCTCAATAATAGGGATATCAGGGACATAAATCCTGAGGAACCGACAGTACAAAAGGCATACATGGAACTATCAGATACTATTTCAAAGCGATATTCTGTCAGAAATTTCAAGAATGAACCAGTGCCAAGGGAGCAAATTCTGGAGGTGATGGAGCATGTAAGATTAGCCCCGTCAGCAGTCAATTACCAGCCATGGCATTTCATTATTCTCACAAAAAGGGGCAACATCGAAAACCTTGCAAAAGCATATCCCCGTCCCTGGCTAATTTCGGCCCCGGTCATTATTGTTGCCTGCATTAACCACAAGGAGTCGTGGAGAAGAATCAAGGATCACAAGGATTTTGGGGATGTGGATGTGGCCATTGCCATTGATCACCTTACCCTGGCCGCTACCTCCATGGGATTAGGAACTTGCTGGGTCTGTAATTTCGATGTCGACATATGCAAGAAAGTGCTTGAATTGCCAGAACACATGGAACCACTCGCCATTATACCCATGGGGTATCCCATTAATACTGTCCCTGAAAAGAAGAGAAAACTGATGGATGAAATAGTTTCCTGGGAAAAATACTATCCTTACGCATAACTAGCCAACAGCGCCATATTAAATTTCATCAAACACCTCAGCCCACAAAACGGCGGGCTATCTCAAGGGCAGGAGAACCATATCCCCCGCCAAAAATCAGATAATGATTCAACAGATGATAAAGCTGGTATAGTTGGTTCCTGCTTCTCCAGTCAAGATTAAGTGGATATACCTCGTTGTAGGCTGACCAAAACCTTTCAGGAAATCCTCCAAACAATGTCATGATTCCCATTTCCATTTCCCTGTCGGCAAAATAACAAGCAGGATCAATAAGTGCTGGTCCTTTAACCGTATAAAGGTAATTACCTGACCAAAGATCACCATGAATCAAAGACGGGACCGAATTAACGGGTAGTAGATCAGGCATTCGCTTCATCAAACGGTCAAATACCCTCACTTGTTCAGGGCTATAGGCTCCATTCGAGTGTAACAGCCTTACCAAGGGTTCGATCCTGCGAACAACATAAAAATCAGCCCATTGATCGCTCCATTTGTTTTCCTGTAAGGTTGATCCACAATAATTGTCATGATAAAATCCAAACCCATTTGAAGTGAATCGGTGAACCGTTGCCAGACCTCGTCCCAAATTTTCAATGGAACCTGATGGAGAACCAGGTTCAAGGTATTCCATCAGGATGAAGCCAGGGCGCTCGGTAGTCATTTCGGCAAATAGCACTTCAGGAATGACCAGACTATCACCAGCGGCGTTTTTTAAAATTCTCAGGCACTCGGCTTCCCTCACAAACAGGTCTTTTGCTCCATGGTTATTCCATTTCAGGAAAAATTTACCCGCATTTGTCATCAGGCAAGAGGCATGATGAATACAACCTCCTCCAACCGGGGAAATTTCAGTGATCCGGATATTCTGACGCAGCTTGATCTCCAGACATTCAGTGACGTACCTGACCAGTTCGGAAACAATTTGTTGTGACATAAGGTGAAGTTAGCAAAATCACCTTGACAAACCATGGGCTAAAAACAAAAAACCCGGGGATCTCCCGGGTCTTCCATATTATTTCACCTTAAAAATCGTCTATTTTACTTTTTCCACAACAGCCCTGAATGCAGCCGGATGATTGGTTGCCAGCTCAGCAAGAGCCTTACGGTTGATTTCGATGTTTGACTTCTTCATCAAACCAATCAATTGTGAATAAGACAATCCTTCCAGACGGGCGGCAGCATTAATACGCTGGATCCAGAGTGAACGGAAATTTCTCTTTTTTTGACGACGGTCGCGGTAAGCGTACTGCTGGCCTTTTTCCCAGGTATTCTTTGCAACTGTCCAGACATTTTTACGGGAGCCGAAGTAACCTCTTGTCAACTTCAGTAATCTTTTCCTTCGGGCCCGTGATGCTACATGATTTACACTTCTTGGCATACTTTTACTTTTTTTGGCAATCGGCGTCCGGTCAAGGAACTTCGAGGCACAATTGCCGGGTTATTTACTCTTTTAATTAAAATTGGAAAAATTGTTTTTATTTCATGTTCAGCAAAAGCTTCACATTCTGAACATTGGTAGAGTCGATGGTGGTCCAGTAACCGAGGTTCCTTTTCCTTTTTGTGCTCTTCTTGGTCAGGATGTGACTCTTGTAAGCATGTTTCCTTTTAATTTTTCCTGTTCCGGTAAGCTTGAATCTCTTCTTTGCTCCCGAATTGGTTTTCATTTTTGGCATTTTCCTGCTTTTTAAAATGATTTCTTGAAATTATGATTTCTTCTTCGGTGAAATAAACATGGTCATTCTTTTTCCTTCCAGTTTGGGGAGTTGCTCAACCTTGCCGTAGTCTTCAAGGGAAGTCGCAAACTTCAGCAGAAGAATCTCTCCCTGTTCTTTGAAAAGGATCGATCTTCCTTTGAAAAACACATACGCTTTTACCTTGGCACCTTCCTGAAGGAACTTCTCTGCATGTCGCAGCTTAAAATTGAAATCATGGTCATCCGTCTGCGGACCGAACCTGATTTCCTTCACTACAACCTTAACAGTTTTCGCCTTGATCTCTTTCTGTTTCTTCTTCTGCTGGTACAGAAATTTTGAGAAATCAGTTGCTTTACATACTGGCGGATCAGCTTTTGGGGAAATCTCCACCAAATCCAGATCCAGAGAATCGGCGATTTTCAATGCTTCTCGCAAAGAGTAAATTCCGGGATTTTCGATATTTTCCCCAACAAGGCGTACTTGCACTGCCTTGATTTTTTCATTTACCCGGTAACCGCCGGTGTCTTCTGGTGTATTTCTTTCCGGTCTGCTGGCCCGAGTAATAATTTTTTTAACTGCTATAATTCAGGTCCTCCTAATTTAGTTATACAATGCGGTTAATTGTTTTTTGATCTCTTCCTGTATAAACAGGATAAATTCACTTACTTCCATGGTTCCTTTGTCTCCTTCACCTTGTCGGCGAACTGCAACTGTCTGGGTTTCCTCTTCCTTTTCACCAACAATCAGAAGATAAGGAATACGTTTCAGTTCATTGTCACGTATCTTTCTGCCAATCTTCTCATTACGGTCGTCAACGAAGCTGCGAATATCGGAAAAATTCAGTAATTCTGAAACTTTGGCTGCATAATCGTTATATTTTTCGCTGATTGGCATGACCACAACCTGGTCAGGAGTAAGCCAAAGCGGGAACTTTCCGGCAGTATGCTCAATCAACACAGCCACAAACCTTTCCATTGAACCAAAGGGTGCCCTGTGGATCATGACTGGCCTGTGTCTTTTATCATCGGCTCCGATATACTCGAGCTTGAATCTTTCAGGGAGGTTATAATCGACCTGTATGGTTCCCAGCTGCCAGCTCCTTCCGAGTGCATCCTTGACCATGAAATCGAGCTTCGGTCCATAGAATGCAGCTTCACCCGTTTCGGTAACGGTACGAAGTCCTTTTTCCTCGCATGCCTCAATGATGGCTAGTTCTGCCTTGTCCCAATTTTCTGGTGTACCAATATACTTCTCAGGTTTCTCAGGATCCCTAAGTGATATCTGGGCTGTATATTCTTTGAAATCAAGCGCCTTAAAGATAATGAATACGATGTCGATTACCTTTTTGAATTCATCCTTAAGCTGATCGGGACGACAGAAGATGTGGGCATCGTCCTGTGTAAATCCCCTGACCCTGGTCAATCCGTGAAGCTCGCCACTCATTTCATAGCGGTAAACCGTCCCGAATTCTGCCATTCTTAAAGGAAGGTCCTTGTAAGAATGTGGTTTCGACTTGTATATCTCACAATGATGCGGGCAATTCATTGGTTTAAGCAGGTATTCCTCTCCTTCTGCAGGGGTTTTGATCACCTGGAAGGAGTCTTTCCCATACTTCTCATAGTGTCCTGATGTCTTGTACAAATGAACATCTCCAATATGGGGAGTGATTACCTGGTCGTACCCAAAACGCTTCTGGATCTTTTTCAGAAAATCCTCAAGCTGGGCCCTCAATTGTGCACCTTTGGGCAACCACAACGGAAGTCCTTGTCCTACCGCTTCCGAGAAAGTAAAGAGCTCCAGTTCCTTACCGATCTTGCGATGGTCTCTTTTCTTGGCTTCTTCCAATAAAACAAGATACTCTTCCAACATCTTCTGTTTAGGGAAGGTAATTCCGTAAACACGTGTCAGCATCTTGTTCTTTTCATCACCACGCCAGTAGGCACCGGCAATCGACATCAGTTTAATTGCCTTGATGTATCCTGAGTTAGGCAAATGAGGTCCGCGGCAAAGATCGGTGAAATTTCCCTGCTTGTACAGGGTAATAGTACCGTCTTCCAGCTCACTGATTAACTCGAGCTTCAACTCATCCCCTTTTTCGGTAAAAAGCTTCAATGCATCTGCCTTGCTGATCGAAGAACGGACGATATCTTCCTTTTCACGGGAAAGTTCCAGCATTTTCTTTTCGATCCTTTCAAGGTCCTTCTCCGTCAATTGCTGGCCTCCAGGCAAATCTATGTCGTAATAAAATCCGTTATCGACCGTCGGCCCAATCCCAAAGCGCGTACCGGGAAAATAGCTTTCGATCGCCTCAGCCATCAAATGCGCCGAGGAATGCCAGAAAGTATCCTTTCCTTCACGATCATCCCAGGTGTGAAGCCGGATGGCTGCATCTTTAGTGATCGGCCGGGTCAGATCCCAAACTTCACCATTTACGGAAATGGACAAAACATCTTTGGCCAACCGATTGGATATCGATTCAGCGATCTGAATGCCGGTAACTCCGGATTCGTATTCACGCACGCTGCTATCGGGAAGCGTTATTTTTATCATTGTAATTGTATCGTAAAAAATTCAGGGTGCAAAGATAATACTTTCAGTATAAACAGAGTTTCTTTTTAATTGTTTTGAAGAGGTTTAACATAGAAAAAAAGTAATTGCTTTCCATTGAAACTCTTAACTTTTCTTTCAAGAGCAGCCCGCTTTCAGTTTACCAAATGGAAACTATTCGTTTTGATTTGTTATTTTCGCCCATATTGAAATCTGGCATGATATCTATGTACAATGCCAGGTTTTGGTAAACTAGAGTAAAACATGTTCTAATTATTTGAATTAAAACCAATTAAATTTTCCGCAATGCATAAATTACGAATATTCCTGTTTTTGGTCTGTATCCCTTTTGTTCTCACGGCCCAAAAACAGATAACGCTCGAAGACCTTTTCGTCAACGGCACTTTCACCCAGAAATCGGTTCAAGGACTGCGTTCCATGAACGATGGCAATCATTATACCGTCATGGAAAACGGGGCACGGATTGTCAGGTACAGCTATCAAACCGGACAGAAAGTTTCGGTGGTATTCGACCTTTCAAGTATCGAGAATGCGCCAATCAGCCGGTTCAGTCAATATGAATTCAGCAGTGACGAAACCAAAATCCTGCTCACCACTGACATTGAACCCATATACCGCCACTCTTACACAGCATCCTACTATATATGGAATTCAGTTACTCAGGAATTGGTTCCATTATCTGATAAAGGCAAACAGCAATTGGCCACCTTCTCTCCCGACGGCGAGAGGGTTGCATTTGTACGCGAGAATAACCTATTCATTAAAAGCCTGCGATTCGGGACTGAAAACCAGATCACATATGATGGTGAACGAAATAAAATCATTAATGGGGCACCCGACTGGGTTTATGAGGAGGAGTTTGGTTTCAGCAAGGCATTTGCGTGGTCACCCGACAGCAAATTTCTGGCTTTCATGCAGTTCGACGAATCGGAAGTAAGGGAATTCTCGATGGCCATGTTCAAGGGACTGCAGCCATCCATGGACGAGTTCAGCCTTTATCCCGGGGTAGAAACATTTAAATACCCCAAAGCCGGCGAGAAAAACTCGAATGTTAAGGTGATGGTACACGAAATCAGAAGCAGAACAACCATTGCGGCTGATACCGGAACCGAAACCGACCAGTATATTCCAAGGATTAACTGGACTCCCGATGCCAACGATTTGGTCATCATGCGATTAAACAGACGCCAGGACCAACTGGATGTCTTGTATGCCAATCCTTTTACGGGTGATTCACGGTTAATCTACAGGGAAAAAAACGACAAATTTGTAGATCAGGATTTCCTTGATAAATTCATTTTTCTCGACAATGGCCATTTCGTGGTCACCAGTGAAAGAAATGGCTATTCTCACCTATACCTGCACGACAAACAGGGTTTCGAGCTGGCACAGCTGACTAAAGGTGATTTTGACGTGACCGACTTCTATGGGTATGACCCGGCCAGGAAACTCTATTACTATCAGGCAGCAGCCGAATCCCCTACCCGTCGGGAGGTCTATTTTACCAGCCAGGATGGCAAGAAAAAGGGTAAATTATCGACACTTCAAGGGACAAACCGGGCCGACTTTGCCAAAGGGTTCAAATACTTCATCAATTACTTCACCAACAGCTCAACACCGAACCTGGTAACCTTGCACGACTGGCAGGGAAAACAAATCAGGGTACTGGAGAGCAATGATGCTTTGAAAAATACCGTCAAGGAATATGGTGTAGCCCTCAAGGAGTTTTTTACCTTCAAGACCGCTGAAGGAATTGAACTTCATGGATGGATGCTTAAACCTGCCAACTTTAACCCTGCCCAGAAATATCCGGTCCTGATCACACAGTATAGCGGACCCAATTCACAGCAGGTCCTTGACAATTTCAGGGTGGGCTGGAACGAATATTTGACACAGGAGGGTTTCCTGGTTGTAAGTGTCGATCCCCGTGGAACAGGGGCCAGAGGCGAAGCCTTCAGGAAAGCTACCTATATGCAATTGGGGAAATATGAATCGGATGACATGGTCGAAACTGCCCGATACCTGTCACGTCAACCTTATGTTGACGGTGAAAAAATAGCAATCTGGGGCTGGAGCTATGGTGGTTTCATGACTGCCCTCACCATGTCGAAAGGTGGTGAGCTGTTCAGGGCGGGGATTTCGGTTGCCCCTGTTACAAGCTGGAGGTTTTATGATTCGATTTATACCGAAAGGTATATGAGAACACCACGTGAAAATCCTGAAGGATACGATGACAACTCTCCCCTTTCGCATGCAGGCAAAATCAAAGGAAGGATGTTGCTGGTTCACGGAACCGCCGACGACAACGTCCATGTGCAGAATTCCATGGAATTGGCCGAAGCGCTTGTGCAAGGGAACGTACAGTTCGAAATGATGATCTATACCAATCGCAATCATGGCATAAGGGGTGGCAATACAACCATGCACCTGTACAAAATGAAAACAGACTTCCTGAAAAGGGAATTACAAGGAAAATAATAATACGGAAACAGGCGGCATCACCGCCTGTTTTTTTTAGATGGTTCTGCCCGGATAGACTTTCAGAGCTTCCTCCAGTATCTTCAGTGATATGGCAAGGTCTTCCTTTTTTAGCACATAGGCTATCCTGACCTCGTCCTTTCCATATCCCGGAGTTGTATAAAAGCCCGAAGCGGGTGCCATGAATATGGTTTGTCCTTCGAGTTCATAATCCGACAACAGCCATTTACAGAAATGATCCGCATCCTTGACCGGCAATCGTGCCACCGTATAAAACGCCCCCATGGGAATGGGTGAAAAGACACCTGGAATACGGTTCAGCCCGTCGATCAGAAAATTACGACGCCTCAGGTACTCGTTATAATTGTCAAGCATATATCCGGCAGGGACGTCCAATGATGCCTCAGCGGCAATCTGGCCGATAAGCGGAGGACTCAGCCGTGCCTGGCAGAATTTCATGACATTGTCGTACACTTCCCTGTTTTTGACCACCAGGGCCCCGATTCGGATTCCACACTCGCTGTACCTCTTCGAAACCGAATCTATAAGAATAACGTTGTTTTCGATTTCATCCAGGTGAAAAGCCGAAATATAGGGTGCCCCTGTATAACAGAACTCCCGGTATACCTCGTCGGAAAACAGGAACAGGTCGTATTTTTTTACCAGGTCCCTGATTTTGTTCATCTCCTCCCGGGTATACAGATAACCCGTAGGGTTATTGGGATTGCAAATCATGATCCCTTTGGTGCGCGGAGTAATCAGCTTCTCAAAATCCTCGACCGGAGGCAAGGCAAAACCGGTTTCGATGGAGCTGGGGATAGAGCGGATCACCGCACCTGCACTTACCGCAAAAGCCGTATAATTGGCGTAGGCTGGCTCAGGAACAATAATTTCGTCGCCGGGATCCAGACAGGCCATAAACGCAAATGTCACAGCCTCTGATCCGCCGGTCGTGATAATGATATCGTCGGCACTCACTTCAATGTTGAAGGTATGATAATATGCCGCCAGTTTCTCACGCAGGGTGTAAATGCCATCACTGGGAGAATACTCCAGGATCTTCCGGTCAATCGACCTGATTGCGTCAAGTGCAATTTCGGGAGTCGGCAAGTCAGGCTGACCTATATTCAAATGGAAAACCTTGATCCCCCTTGCCTTGGCCTTATTGGCGAAAGGAACCAGTTTCCGGATTGGCGAGTCGGGCATGGCAATCCCGCGGTCTGAAACATGTGGCATAAAATCAACTTTTTGTGGCGCGTAAATATAATACTTGAAAAATGATATAAAAGAAGACCATATTTTGAAAAATGGTCATCGAATCGATAAATTAACTTTTAAATTGTTACCATATCGAAACAAAGCTTCATTTCCAGACCGGTAAGAGCCAAAAATCACGGCTAACTTTTTCGCCAAACGGATAATTTTTATCATATTTTTCATGATTTCGGGATTGTACTTTTGGTCCCTGATAACATTCATAAAACTATATCCTATGATTATCGGAGTTCCAAAAGAGATTAAAAATAACGAGAACAGGGTAGCCTTGACACCAGCCGGTGCTGCCGAGTTTATCAAACACGGCCATACCGTATTTGTACAGTCCACTGCTGGCGTTGGAAGCGGTTTTGCCGACGAGGTCTATACTGCAGCCGGGTCCACCGTTCTGCCAACCATTGAAGATGTATATGGTATTGCCGAGATGATTGTCAAGGTAAAGGAACCTATCGAACCTGAATACAAGTTGGTTAGAAAGGGCCAGATCATTTATACCTATTTCCATTTTGCTTCTTCCGAGGAGCTTACCAATGCAATGGTCGACAGTGGCGCCGTTTGTCTTGCCTATGAAACCGTCGAACTTCCCGACAGGTCACTGCCTTTGCTTGTGCCCATGAGTGAGGTTGCCGGACGTATGTCGGTTCAACAAGGTGCCAAATACCTTGAAAAAACTTTCGGCGGATCTGGAATCCTGCTGGGTGGCGTTCCTGGCGTACCCCCTGCAAAAGTATTGGTAATCGGTGGTGGCGTGGTTGGTACCGAGGCCGCAAAGATGGCAGCCGGATTGGGTGCCGACGTTACTATCATGGACCTCAGCCTGCCAAGGTTACGTTACCTGGCCGACATTATGCCTGCCAATGTGAAAACCATGATGAGCAATGGCTACAACATCAGGGAAATGGTACAGTCACACGACCTGATCATCGGGGCAGTCCTCATTCCAGGTGCAAAAGCTCCGAAACTGGTTACCAAAGATATGCTGAAGACAATGCGTCCCGGAACCGTTTTGGTCGACGTTGCCGTTGACCAGGGAGGCTGTTTCGAAACTACCAAGGCCACCACGCATGCCGATCCTGTCTTTACTATCGACAATGTCATCCATTATTGCGTTACCAATATGCCCGGAGCGGTTCCAAGAACCTCTACACTGGCCCTGACCAATGCCACCTTGCCTTATGGCCTCCAACTGGCCGACAAGGGCTGGAAAAAGGCTTGTCGTGAAAACATGCCTCTGGCCAAAGGATTGAATGTCGTGGATGGCAAAATTGTTTACAGGGGAGTTGCTGAAGCATTTAACATGACCTATACCGATCCTGATACTTTATATTAATTCAAGGTCCTTCTTCCTAAATTGAACAAATGGCAATATAAACCAAGAACCAAAAGCCAAATAACTGAGAGGTCCGGGAAACCGGACTTCTTTTTTTTATGCCAATTATAGATGTGTCTCGACAATCCCAATTAAAGGTCAAATTGAAAATCAACTCCAAAGGAAATGAATAAAAAAGGCGCCCATTCAGGCGCCCCTTTTGCTTCAATTAATTTCTATGGAAAAACGGTTGTACTGTATCATTTTAAATCACCGATCAGAACACCGGACACACACCAGGCGCTGAAACTGTTCCCCTCGGGTGCCCCTTGCGGTATGGCCACTTTCATGATATGTTTGCCTGGTTTCAGGTGACCGAGAGGTATATAGTTGGGATCGGTAATGCCCCCCGGACACCAGCCACTGCGGCTGTAATCACTCGATGTCACCCCATTCCAGAAGTTTCCCGAAGCTGGGTTGTATTTGCGAAATGTTCCGCAATCGGTTCGCCATGGAATAAAACTATAGGCCAACTGACCATCTATGAAGATGGAATTCAGCTTTTGGTTGAATTCATCACCACCACCCCAGCCACCGTGCCCGGTGGTTATGTAGCGAAGTTTCAGGTTCGATACGCCCTCAGGTACCACGAACTCAACCGTAAGGGAATCATGATCAAAGAAGGTTCCGTAATTCTGGCCTGCCATCTCCATGAAATTCAACGTATTGAAGAGTGGCGCCACATAATGTTTTGATGTTTCCTGTTCACGTACCTGCGGCGATCCCGGGTAATATTTTATGTCAAGACTGATCTTATGTCCTCCCTTATCATAGTTGCCGATAAAAGCCCCGATCCAGACTTCGCCCTGAAGTTCCGAAAGGAGTTCGGTTATATCCTGCTTATAATAGGCCACTTCTTCCCATTCTTCTCCGTAAACCTTCACCTGCTCATTGAATTGCCTCACACCAAACGGGGTAAAGAAACGCACCAACTCAATGGCCGGGTCGAAATCCGCTGTGGCCATCATACCTTGATAAGATTTGCCGTTGCGTGCCTGGAAAACCGGCACATTGTCGATACCATGCATCAGGGCATCCAGCATCGACTGTTCCTTGTCGTTTGGAATAATAAAAACAGAGCCGGTCCGATCGTAGGCGTCGCCATTGGAATATTGGTGCAACTCGGCAAAAACCAAATAGTCCGATGAAACCTTGGGCAACACCACTTTTTTGGCCACTACGGTACCTCCTGCAAAATGCCAGATGGAATCAGGCGCATCGGTGACGGGATTCTGGATGGGATTACCCCAGCTCAATTGCGCGTCATCAAATACCCGTATGGTTTCGATGTAACTTCCGGTTACACGATGCCGATAATAAGCCTGGTCGGCACTTTCACCAATGTTTTGCGGCAATGCAGGAAGTGAAACCTGATTTTCTTCAAATTTTACTTCCTGGGCGACCACTTCGAAATTACCATTACGCACCGTCTTTAAAACGAGGCCATCGGGAATCCCGAAAGATGGCTGAGGTGTCCCCTTCACTCCTGCCTCAGTCGTGAACCAGATTTCAAGACTGTTTGAACGAAGGCTGGCAGTGGCTTTTCGGCACGTATATCCTGCAATGACGGCGGTTTCGTCTGTCACGGTAAACTCAGGATACTCAGAAAATTCACTTTTCATGTGAACCGATGTCCCGTCAAATAGCTGAGCTACCTGCCAGGTCAGTTTTTGTTTGTAATCGATGTAATTCCTCTCTTCGGGTGTCTGTGGAATCAGCCTTGACCGGTCCCTGTCTGAATAAATAAGGGCAAAATCAGAAGATGCAACCACGACTGTCTTGCCACCCCGATCACTACTTCGGCCGTTGACAACCTGTGAATAAGTGATTGTAGCAACCTTTTCGGCCATCAAGCCTGAAGGGAGCATGACAAGCGCTACCATTGCAAGCACAAATAACTTGCTGATAATAAAAGATTTGATATTCATTGATCCAGAAAGTTGAATTAATAAAAAGACACAAACTACTGCCGTAAAGTTATTAAGAAATTTTAATTAGTACCTGATCTTTAACTATATTTTTTACTATCAAAATGGATTTTGGAGATCAAATTTTGAGATTAATCTATACCCCTTATTGACCGACAGGGTAATTAGACGCATATAGTATAGATCTCGAATAG
>DF970689.1:291747-293638 GCA_001270045.2 Bacteroidales bacterium 6E
AATCACTATTCGAGATCTATTTTATATCTGTTTAAAGTGCGACCCGGTGCAGGAGGCAGATAAGCTTAACAATACAACAGTCGTAATTCTATTAGAATAGGTAATTCAGGCCAATGTACATACCGGATTTGCCATCCTGGTCGTTGGTTGCCCTGCCATAGTCGACGGCGATCACGAAGTTCTCGTTCATGACAATGCGTAATCCGGCACCATAGGAAAAGTGCATCTTCTCGGCATCATTCTTGAAATAAAAACTTTCATAATCAGTAGCAGAGCTTAATGGAAATGATGAGCTTAAGGCTGAAGTATTTACGTCAATCTTTTTGGTAACTTGTCCAAAATCGGTAAAACCATTTAACCCCAGGTAAAAATTACTGCCAATAAACCTGAATCGTGCAAATTTCCAACGCATTTCCAGATTGCCATAGAAAAATCCGTCACCCACTACCCTGTTCCTGTAAATACCACGGATTGACTTTGCACCTCCTAATCCTTCACTTAAAGCTCCCGTCAGGTAAGAGGTCATTACCTGGGTTTGGTAATAGAAAGGAACATCTCCGGCAAGGGTAGTCTGATATGCAAGGCGATATACCAGCGACAGATCCTCGGGAACAAGTGTGAAGTATTGACGGTGTATCAGGGCAAATTTGGCAAAAGAACTTTCGGCACCCAGAAACTCAGGGGCCCCTTCCACAACTGCTTCGGTCCAGATGCCTTTCATTGGATTTGGACGGTTATCACGGGTATCATAGGCAATACCGGCTTTTAGTGCAGGTACAAATCCTCCGTTGGCTTCTTCTTCAGAAATGATATCCCAATCCTGGTAACGTTCAAACAACCCATATTGGGGCGGAAGTTGGTCTTCTGCATCCTTGCCTTTGTTCAGTTTATCCACATCGACCGATCCGATCTTGAAATTCTGCATATTAAAGCCACCAATCCATCGCAAATTCTCTCCCTTGAGTGGTCCCTGGATATCTAGCTTCAACCTGAATAATTTCCTGTCGTACTTATAGAAAGTCCTCGATTGATAATTGGTCGACTCTTCATCGAAATACGACGAGTTAACCACTGCATCATAACCATTAAAACCGTAAAAATCATAACTTTGATCTGAAAGGTAGCTGATATCCAGTGACGTCTGCAGCCCTGGGATAATCTTGTAGGAATCCATGAAAAACCGGTTGATCCCACTTCCTTTTGTAAATCGGGATACTTCAAAGTACAGCGACTGACGATAGTCAGGGTATTTCGATCCGTCATCGTAATCATAAATATTTACCAGAGCACCATACTGAAATCCCAAATCGGTATCGAAAGTTATCGCGGGCAAGGCTCCGCCAAACTTCCAACCTGTTTTGGGGTCATCCGCACCTTGTGCGGCAATAAATAACGACTGTAGAACAATGATCGAAAATAAGACCGCTTTTTTCATATTTTCATAGTTTAATGTTTATTCCATTTCGCATTACAACAATAAAATCCACCATTCCAAAGGCTGAAATTGGGTACTTCAAACATCACATTGACATTCAAATACTTATTAATTCTGTGACGATGAACTTCTTTTCACTGCATTGGTTTACGCCAGATTTATACAACCAATGTAAACAAAATTACTTTCTGTTTATAAAAACCAATAAAAATATGGACACTTGAAGTCTTCAAATGGTAAAAATGAGTTGATTTTCCGGAAAAAATCAGGAAATTTTGACTGAAGCACAACTAGCAGGATCAATTTATGTTTATCAACACACACCTATCGTTAAAAATTGACTATCAATTAATTATAATTTATCAAACTCAAATATATCAACCATAAGACACATTTAATTAACCATTGATAACCCTGCTAACTTAACAAATATAAAACTTCATCAGTAGTGTCTAT
>DF970689.1:294337-324163 GCA_001270045.2 Bacteroidales bacterium 6E
TTTTAATAGACACTAGTGAAACTTCATAAAAAAAATCGCATAAAATGCTGGTATTAAATTATTTAATTTTTAGATTTGTAGAGGCATTTCCCTAAAATGCCTATGGACGTATTAAAGAATATTTGAATTTCAAGGGATTTTAATTGTTGAACTAAAATCTTTAAAGATGATTGATTCGATGCAAAAGGACTTGGATCTTTGGAAAGAGGCAAGTCAAATCCGCGAATTATGCGAAGAGATAGAATCCAAAAAGCTTCGCAGCAAAAGATTATGGTTAACCTTATCAGGTATTGCCATTGCCTTTTTCTTCCTGTTTAATTTTATCCTGCCGACCAACTCCGCAATTTATGCCGGAATGATGGAAAATCCGGTAATGGTTAAAATTTTAGCTTCAGTTGGTTTGATAGCCATTGCCATTACTCTTTACGTTTTTATGTCTAGCTCCTCTGCCAGTGCAAAAGCCGAAAAGGCCCGCAAAGATGAATGGAAGGCACTAAGAATTGTAAATCGCCGATTTCATCAGGTAGCCTGATGTTTTCCCAACCGTGTTTACATAGTCCCAATCAATAGCTTTTTTGCAGATTTAGCAAAAGCAAGACCCTAAACAGTAAAACCAGCATTCCGTGAGGAGTCGCTGGTTTTTTCTGTGTATAATAATGTCACCTTAATTGGGTGTCATTTTCAGTTTTCCTTCAGCAAAGGCAAAGGTGGCATCCTTTACTTCCTCAACCGCTCCGGATAGAAGCTCACATGTGATCACATGGGTAGCAGCTTCAGGAAATGCAGTTTTTACCTTATTTTCTTCGGGAGTCCCTAACTGGTCAAACATGGCCAGGGCAGCATCTACCCTGACAACCTGGTCCTGGTTTTCTTCATCCTTGTAATAATATCCCAGGAATACCGGACAGGTAACTTTCTCAAAAACCTCCTTTTTCATTGTCTTCTCAACAAGTTGCTGCAAGTAGACGACCGCTTCAAGACGGTATTTGCAATACCAATACTGGCATTCCTTTGAACTGAAATCTTCATTGGTTACCCTGTATTCACTCTTGTAAACCATTCGGGCAATGTGGATTCCCCATGGTTTTGACAGCAAAAAGGCAGCACCGTTGTTGATTTTTACATTGGGAGAATACAAAACAAGCCCATCGACTAGCTGTGGATATTCAGCAGCGAGCTTTAAGGCAAGCGTACCTCCTGTAGATGTTCCCATGACAAGCACTTTCCTGCCCAATCCACGGGCCACCATCAGGGCCTCCTTGGCAGATTCCCATAAAGCATCCGGAGTCATGTCGACCAATGCATCATCCGTCACAAGGCCATGGGCGGCAAGACGGGGCAAATAGGCATTACACCCAAACTGCCGGACGAATTCCAGGTTTACAGGGTATCCTTCATACCAGGATGCTGAAAACCCATGAAGGTACAACAGGGCCCATTCAGTCATCCCTTTCAGGGAATCGTTATGCCAGATTATCCGGCCTTGATTGTCGGGACGTACATTCAGTGATGACTCCCTTTCGTTTACCATCTGCTCAAGTGATGCCGGATCTGAAGGAACAGTTGGCAAGTCACTCCTTAATTGGGGTGTTTCAGGCTCGGGTCCCACCAGGTAAAAGATAGCCGCCAAAAGAAAAACGATCAGAATGATTCTTGGGATTTTTTTCATAAGGATAAGTTATAAATGGTACGAATATGTAAAAATAGTGATCAGTTTGAAAGAACAGATTATCATGTACCTTCAAATACAATTATTTTATCGAACCTCACGGGAAACCGTTTTTCACGTAGCCCGGATGTTTGATTTTTTTCGGTAAGATGATTTCTTTACATTTGTATACTTGTGAATACAAGGGAACTTATTCAGATCAAGAACATGAAAAAGATATTTGTTATTCTGCTGATACTTTTTCCATCCGGTATTCTGCTGGCGCAGGAAATCATGGAAGTTCCGATTCCCGGAATTGACAGCACGATGCAAATTTCACCTGACAGAGACGTCTTGATTATGAAACCCAAACTCTCCTATCCTATTTCTGGTTTTTCATCAGATTTCATGCTTTCCCCTGAAATCAGGGATTTCGACTTCAGCAAATACCTGCCCAAGGATCGGAATTTACTTTCATTTCAGATAGATGACCAGGTTTCATGGCTATCGCCGGTTGTCATGCCGATGATGACGCCCTTTGCACCATGGATTCATTCCGGGGCCATTTTAAACCAGGCGGCCTATTCCATCAGTGATAAAATGGTTTTGGGTGGAAACAGTTTTGGGTTAAACTCTATCCATTCGGCACCTTTGCCCGGTTTTGACCAGCAACAATGGGACATTCGCGGGGCATCCATGTTTATGCAGTACAAAGTAAGTCGCAATTTTACGATCGAAACCCGCGTTTCTGTCACAGGAAATCGTTTTCAACCCTGAAACACAAACACATGCTATCGATTTATAAAGCTTCCGCCGGTTCAGGCAAGACTTTCCGGCTTGTCCTGGAATACCTGAAACTGGTCATGGCACATGAAAAGAATTATCGCCACATCCTGGCTGTCACTTTCACCAATAAAGCCACGGCCGAAATGAAGGAAAGGGTCATTGACCAACTTTATAATCTTGCCCATCGGATTGAAAATCCTTATACCGAAAAGCTGATCGAGGAAACCGGTATGGACCCCGAGATCATGGCCGCAAGAGCTTCAAAAGTCCTCGAAAACATACTTTTCGATTTCAATCGATTTTCGGTCAGCACCATCGACAAATTCACCCAAAAGGTTATCAAATCCTTCAACCGTGAGATTGGCGTAACTCCCAACTATCAGGTTGAACTTGACAACCAAATGATTATAAAAGAAGCAGTTGACCGTCTTATTACAACCATTGCATCAAATAAGACCCTAAGAAGTTGGCTGGAAGAATTTATTGATGAAAAAATAAGGAACAACAAAAACTTTGCAGTTGAAAATGATCTGATTTCCCTTGGAGATGAACTTTTCAAGGAAAAGTTTCAGGAAAACATGGATAAACTGGACCAATTCTTCAGTGATTCAGCAAATACTGCCCAATACCTGAAAACCTTAAATGGCTTCATCTTTCCGTTTGAGGCCGAAATCAGGAAACAGGCGGCAAGCATCGTCAAAATCTATCAGGCGGCTGGATTCTCGGCTGAGGACTTTAGCAGCAAAAAAGCGGGTGTAGCAGGTTTCATTGAAAAACTGGCCAACGGGGCCAAACTGAAAGAAATAGGCTCCAGGGTTTTGGAAGCTGAGGAAAATCCCGAAAAATGGGTAGCAAAAAACCATCATTCGAGAAATGAGATCCTGGCGCTGACAGAAACTGAACTACAGCCAAGGCTGAAACAATTGCTCGACTATTACAGGTCAGACATCAAACATTACATGACTGCAAAGGCCATTAAGAAAGAGTGGTATACCATGGCAGTCCTGATAGACTTGAATAAAGAAATCCAAACCCTTAACCGGGAAAAGGAAGTATTGCCCCTTGCAAGCGCGAACTTATTGCTACGCTCTATAATCGACGGTAACGAAACGCCTTTCATTTATGAAAAGAGTGGCAATTCATATGAAAATTTCATGCTCGATGAATTCCAGGACACCTCCACCATGCAATGGGAGAATTTCAAGCCATTGATCGCCAATGCCATGGGAACAGGAAAGGAAAGCCTGGTTGTTGGTGACATCAAACAAAGTATATACCGATGGAGAAACAGCTCTTGGGATATCCTGGCCAATCAGGTATATAACGACTTCCGGCACATGGACATCAGGCAAAAGCCACTTAACGACAATTACCGGAGTGATGCCCGAATCATCAAATTTAACAACAGCTTCTTCAAGACCTATACCAACATGATGGCAGGGCATGAAGACCTCGTAAACGCTTCAGATAACTATCCTGACCAGCTGAAGGCCATTTATGCTGATGTCAAACAATGTCCATCGCCAAAAACCAAAAATGCAGGCCTGGTAAGAATAGAACTATTGGAGGATGAAGAAGAATCATTTCGCGACAATTCCCTGGCCTGTCTTGTACGACAAGTCAAGTATCTGCAGGAACATGGCCTTTCGGCAAAGGATATCGCCATATTGGTACGCAAGAATGACGAGGGGAAAGCAATTGTCAACCATTTTCTTCGCTTACAGGATTTGGAGGAAAACCGAACTTTTAATCTTAAAGTCATTTCAAGCGAATCCTTATTCCTGGAATCTTCGGATTCAGTTAACTTTATAATAAATGTATTAAAGTATTACTTCGATAAGAAGAACCGGATTGTCCAGGCTACGCTAATCCAACTTTACAAGACTATTGAATCCGGAACTAAACAAAACAACAGTGATGATGATGAGCTAATCAGCTCCACCCCAAAAATACACCCAGGTCTCGACTTTGAGGAAAAATTCAACAGCCGGATTTTACCGGTACTCAATACGCTTGAACCCGAATTGCAGAATTCAAGCCTGGATGAAATCATTATGCGTATTGCGTCTTCTTTTGGTTTATTTGGTCTTTCCGCTGAAATTCCGTTTCTGCAGGCATTGATTGACAAGGCTGCCGAACTTCGCAAGCGAACCCTGAACGACATATCCGGATTCCTTGTCTGGTGGGATGAAAGGGGATATAAAGAGTCCGTAAAAGTCAATGAAAAAATGGATGCGATACGACTATTGACCATCCACAAATCAAAAGGACTGGAATTCAAGGCAGTACTTATCCCATTTTTTAATTGGCCTTTGTTCGATTTTAAGAACAACATTGTATGGTGTACACCCGTCATCCCACCTTTCAACGCAGCTCCATTAGTGCCGGTCACTTTCAGCAAGGATCTGGAGAACACCATATTTTCAGGGGATTATTTCAGGGAAAAGTTTAACAGTATAATCGACAACCTCAATTTGATCTATGTTGCCTTTACCAGGGCCCGGTCGGTATTGATGGTGAATGCGCCATCCAAAATCAAGAATAATACGGTGAGTACTCTTTTGGGTGATTCCCTAAAGGAAATGTCTGCCAACGGAGAGTTCACGGACTCCTGGGATGAAGCAGCAGTTGTATTTAATTATGGATCACTGGAAGTATCCGGACAAAGTGTTAAGGAACAAACATCAGCACCCTCAAAGGGATGGACCTTCAATTCATTTGATACCCGACTGAAACTCACTACATCCTCCCGGGATTTTGATGAAGTGGCAGAATTTGGAACGACCCGCAGGGATACCGGCAACCTGATCCATAAGATTCTTTCTTTCGTATTGACCAAAGATGATTTGGACTCAGCCATTGAACAAATTGCACTGGAGAATCGAATCATGGAAACGGAGAAGGAACACATCAGTCAAAGCCTTCATCATTTATTGAATCATCCTAAAGCAAATCAATGGTTTGATGGATCGTATAAAGTCATGAATGAAAAGCAGATATTGTCACCAACCGGGATTTACCGACCAGATAGGATCATGGTACGGGGCAACGAGGCTATAGTTATTGATTTTAAGACAGGCAACAGGCTTACAGACAGTTACCGAAAGCAGGTCAGAAAATATGGAAAACTGCTGCTTCAGGCAGGCTACAGTCAGGTAGAAGGATACCTGTGGTTTGTGCAGGACAATCACCTTGAAATGGTAGAAATCAATCAGGACTGAAGCCCATTTTGTTATTTTTGCAGAAAATTTGTGTCATATGATCCAACGAATTCAAACAGCATTTTTGATTGTCTCTACCCTTCTTTTAGGTTTTTTGTTTTATTATCCACTGGCCGACATCATGTCAGGCAATGAAATCTATGTCTTTAATATCAAAGGAATTTATCAGGGAGAAAAGCAGGTTTTTAACGGTCTGCCAATCATGATCTTTCTGGTTCTCATCATCGTGTTGCACATTTTCGTCATTTTCAGATACAAGAAAAGAATCCAGCAGATGCGCATCCTGGGATTTACCATGGTCCTTCTTGCCGGTCTTTTCGGATTGTTTTTCTTTTTTGCTTACAGCGGATTTGAAAACCCTGATATCAGCTTTAAGATTCCGGTATCATTCCCGATCGTGGCGATGATTCTTGACTACCTTGCCATCCGAAATATCGGCAAGGATGAAGTGCTTGTCAGAAGTATCAACAGACTCCGTCCCTGATGCAGGCGATGCTTTTTTCGGCCGGATACGGCACAAGGCTGAAACCTCTTACCGACCACATGCCAAAGGCTTTGGTAGAGGTAGGAAACAAGCCTTTGATTCAATGGAATATTGAAAAAATGGTCAGTGCGGGATGCAAGCTAATTGTGGTCAATGTGCACCATTTTCCTGACATGATCATCAATTTCCTTCAGAAGAACAAAAACTTCGGAATCGATCTCCATATATCCGATGAAAGCGACCAGCTTCTCGATACCGGAGGTGGCTTATGGAAGGCTGCACGCTTCTTTAATCCTGAAGAACCTGTAGTATGCCATAATGTAGACATCTTGAGCAACCTCAATATCAGCGACATGGTTCAGTTCCATAAACAAAACAAGGCGCTTGCCACGGTTGCTGTGCGTGACCGCATGACACAACGATACCTTGTTTTTGATTCAGGAATGCAGCTTTCTGGCTGGATCAATAAGGAAACGGGAGAAACCAAATGCTGGAGAATCGAAGAAGAACAGCCGTACTCCGAAATGGCATTCAGCGGCATCCACGTAGTCAATCCCGAAATATTTCAGATGTTCAGCAGGGAAGGCAAATTCTCAATAATAGACAGTTACCTTGAATTATCAGGCAATCACAAGATCCTCGGCTTCCGAGACACTTCTTCACTCTGGATGGATGTCGGAAAACTCACGCAACTTTCTCAGGCCTATGATCTTCTAAAAGAAATGGGCTATATGTAATGCACAGATAGCGTCAACCCTCTGTTATTCCTTTCAAAACCTATAACAGAGATATTCATTAATCTGCTTTAGGGAAAGAATTCAAGATATGGTCAGGACTTGTTATTATTTCGGGCAGACCTGACAACAGACAACAAGATTTCAATGCCTGCAATCAGGAAAAGTGAATATCCCAGGAGCTCAATCCCCTCTTCTGCCGCATTTTTTCCCCACCGGTTATAATCAGCCTCCAGAATGGCCTCCCAAAGCTTTGTCCGGCCGAACAGGCGACTGAAAACAAAGGTCACCAGAAAGCCTGTAACCATATAAGCGGTTTCCGGAATTTTCAGCAACTCATTGATTGACGATATCAGATCCTTCCTGTAACTATATATCATCCAGACAAATAGGAGTATCAATGGCAGGACCAGGTAAAACCAGAAATCGATCTGGTTATTGAATTCACGGATAAAAGCCATAAAGAAAAACACCGACATCAATTTTGAGATAGAACTGATGCCTTTGTGGAAACGCCCTATCCCCAGAAAGACCACTCCCAGTAAAAACAGGATAACCTCCTGGGCAATTTCGGTACCCGAAATTTCACCAAATTTCCCGGTGGTTGTAGGATGGGTGGCATCATACATGAAAATCTCGTTCAACAGGAACATCAGACCTGAATAAATGACGACCCGTAAAGTAAAACTTAAAATAGTCCGTACTGAATGATTCATAATGAAAGATATTGATCACATTAATTAACCTGGATTTATCATGATTCAAATAGCCTATCGACGGCATGCGCAAAAGCATCTTCCTCGTTCGTTGGCAGTAACCTGAATCCCGATTTAAGGACATCAGGGGCATTGTCGGTAATAAATGAATGTTCCGTAAATTCAAGAAGATCCACGTCGTTATAGTCATTACCGATGCCAACCGTCAGTTTTGGATGAATGTCAAGCTGGTTACAAAGATAAAGAACCCCATTGCCCTTGGAAACTTCTTGATGAAATATTTCGATCCAGATATAACCCGTATTCAGTGGCGAACTCGAACGGATGATGCGTATTTCAGGACACAAGTCCTCAATCTCTCTTTTCATCCTGAAAAAACGCTCTTCATCACCAGGTATAACGACCAGAAACTGACATAACCCGGTTTCAACCCTTTTTTCTTCGGGCAATGGAAATGCGAATGAATTGTGAAATGAGAAGTATCTTTCAAACTCCTCACAAGGTTCACTCCCCCTGTGATACCAAAGATGATGGTTTTCGGGAACAGGCCAAAATGCATGAAAGTTCAGGTCTTTTTCAAGCAAATATGAAATAAGCTTGTTGGATGATTCAGTAGAGATATTTTTGCTGAAAATATGTTGCCTGGTTTTCCAGTTATACACCCCAGCCCCTGAGGAAAACACGATATAGTCGAAAGGCACTTCACCAGGTATCACTTCACTCACCTTGCGAAGGTTACGACCGGTGGCCACTACCCTGACCACATCGACTTTGCCCAGCATGTCAAGTGCCTCGAGATTACGTGCACTAATGGTCTTGTCATCGCGAAGAAAAGTTCCATCCAGATCTGTAGCAACCAGTTTTATATTTTTGATTGACATATATTTAAAGGAATTAACTGAATGTTTGATTTAATCAAGGAGCTGATAACTGCCAACTGGTACGGGAGCATTCAGGTAAGGCAGCACTTTCTCAAGCAAGATTCCGTCAGCCGGCGAATGCTTATAGCCAAAGGTCGCACGGACTCCCATTGAGATAAAATGTACGGCCCGGTCGAGAGCAATTGGCAGGCTGTCACCTTGCAGGAGTGCACCCGTCACTACCGAAGAGAAGGCATCGCCGGTTCCCGGATAATTGGCAGGAAGATAGTCACAACTGACCTTCCACATGCGGTTATCGGTCTTATTCCAGGCCAGGACGGCTGTTTTATGCGGTTGTGATCTCTCGGGCATACTGGTAATGATCACGATATCGGGCCCCATGCCGGCAAGCTCTCTGGCCCATGCCGTGATTTCACGGGCGTCAATTTCAGGCGAATACTCTTTACCCAATAGAAATGCTGCCTCAGTCAGGTTCGGGGTTATGATGTGGGCTTCCTCAACCAGACGGCGCATTTCATCCACCATATCCTGTCCAAAGGCAGAATAAAGCTTTCCGTTATCACCCAGAACAGGATCAACAATGATCAGTTGGCTCTCCTTCCTGAAATCACGCATAAACTGTTTCACGATATCGACCTGTCTTGAGGATCCCAGATAACCTGAATATATGGCATCAAAACTCAATCCCATATCCTTCCAATGGTTTATCATCTGGTCCATGTTTTCAGTCAGGTCAACCATATGGAATCCCGGGAACCCACTGTGTGAGGACAGGACGGCAGTGGGCAACGGGCACACCTGGATGCCCATGCTGGAAAGAATCGGAATCACAACAGTCAGTGAAGCCCTGCCATAACCACTCAGGTCATGAATGGCCGCAACGCGAGGTACAAGATGTTTATTCATTACTTCCTGTATTAATTTGCCAAAGATACTGAAACTATTTTCGTGAGATCAACCAGCATTAACTGACACGACTTTTTTATGCATCCACCGGTAATCCTTGTCGCTATGCCTATATGTAGGGAAACAGGTGTTTTGCCCCGGAACATTTTTCAACGATTATATTATCTTTGTGCGCATTGCAAAATAAAAGTTTTGCATGTAAAAGCCCGGAGTATTGTGTACTCGCCTGAATCAAGATATGCCGGGCATTTCCGGAACGATCCGGACACAATATTAACTTGGAAATTTATTTAAGATGAAGATAGGCCTGATTGGTTACGGAAAAATGGGCAAGGAAATTGAAAAAATTGCCATTGAACGGGGACATGACATACCTCTGATCATCGACATCAACAATTCAACAGACCTGTCACCCGAGAATCTTCGAATATGTGATGCCATCATCGAGTTTACAATGCCAACATCGGCAATCGATAATTACCTGAAATGCTTTGAGGCGGGCGTACCCGTTGTGAGCGGAACGACAGGATGGCTGGACAAGCTCGGCTATGTACATGAACAATGCAGAAAATTTGACGGGACCTTCTTTTACGCCAGCAATTTCTCAATCGGCGTGAATCTTTTCTTCGAGCTGAACCGGCACCTTTCTTCGCTTATGGCACCCCACCGGCAGTACAAGCCCAGGATGAAGGAAATCCATCATATTCATAAACTTGACGCCCCCAGCGGAACAGCCATTTCTCTTGCAGAAGATATTATCGGAAATATTCCGGAGTTAAACGGTTGGTCACTCGACGAAAACCCCGCTTTCGACCAATTGCCCATTGAGGCGGAAAGAACCGGAGAGGTGCCTGGAACACATATTATAACATGGGAGTCGAGCGTTGACACGATTGAAATATCCCATGTCGCAAACAGCAGAAAGGGATTTGCCCTGGGTGCTGTGATCGCCGCCGAATACTGTCTGACCCACAAGGGAATCCTGAACATGAAAGACTTACTAAAATTCTGATAGAACAATGAGAAATATTCTGACCAATAAATGGTTCAAATTCGGTGTTGTTGCCATTCTTTACACCCTTTGGGTGATCTGGCTTAAAAATTTCTGGTGGTTGATTGGCCTGGCAGTGATTTTTGACATGTACATTTCAAAGAAGGTCCATTGGGCCTTTTGGAAGAAAAAAGATGCACCGGGAGGTAAGCAAACGGCTTTGGTTGAATGGATTGATGCCATCATATTTGCAGTGATTGCAGCGACCTTCATCAGAATGTTTTTCATTGAAGCCTATACCATTCCGACCTCCTCCATGGAAAAATCGATGTTGGTAGGCGATTACCTGTTTGTCAGCAAAACGGCATATGGCCCCAAAACGCCAAACACCCCGCTCTCATTTCCATTCGTGCACAATACCATGCCCCTGACGGCAACCAACAAATCATATGTCGAATGGATCAAACGCCCCTATAAGCGATTGGCAGGCTTAGGAAAAATAAAGAATGACGATGTCGTGGTTTTCCATTTTCCCGAAGGAGACACCGTTGCCCTGAGGATGCAAAACCAAAGCTACTACCAATTGGTCAGATCCTATGGACGTGACAGGGTATGGAGCGATGAAAGGAACTTTGGAAAAGTATTAGCCCGTCCGGTTGATAAACGTGAAAATTACATCAAGCGATGCGTCGGAATTCCCGGTGATGTCATCCAGATAAAAGAAGGAGTGTTGTTTGTAAATGAAAGGCAACAGGATCATTTTGACGGACAACAGTACAATTACCTGGTTAAAACCAACAGTACCATCAATCCCAGGGCACTCGACAAACTTGGAATCTCACATGACGACCGACAGAATTATTCAAACATGCAGTATATTTTTCCCCTGACTGACGGAATGGTTTCTGAACTGCAAAGTTTCAATAACGTAACATCAATCGAAAAGTTACTCGATTCACCTGACAGATGGGATCCCAATATCTTTCCTTCCGACAGTAAGTTTCCCTGGAATGTCGACAATTTTGGTCCTCTCAGGATTCCTGCCAAAGGAGTGACAGTTGAATTGACCCCTGAGGTTTTACCCCTGTATGACAGGATTATCAGGGTTTATGAAGGCAACACCCTGGAGGTAAAGGATAATGTCATCCACATCAATGGAACGGCTACAAATCAATATACCTTTAAAATGGATTATTACTGGATGATGGGCGACAACCGCCACAATTCGGCCGATTCAAGATATTGGGGATTCGTTCCTGAGGATCATGTAGTCGGGAAAGCCGTATTTATCTGGTTGTCTCTTGATAAGGACAAAAGCTTGCCAGGAAAGATCCGGTTCAACCGCCTCTTCAGGTCGATCCACTGACAAATCTGATTACAGAAAAGGATAATGAAAACAGTCATTATCCTTTTTTTTCATACATTTAGATCCTGATTTGAAGCTAATATCACCCAAAAATTCAAACAATGGAGAACGAAATAAAGCGCAATCCCATCAATACCCAACTGGTGCTCATGTTGCTCCTGGCCATTTTTCTGGTGATTTTCACACTGCAAAACTCATCATCTGTAGCTATCCGGGTATTTCTTTGGAACGTCAATGTTCCGGTTGTGGTCCTGATTCTGGTATGCTTGCTGGTCGGTTACCTTCTACCACATTTTTCCTATCTTCCCCGTATCTGGAGACTGAAAAGCGAACTTTCACGCACCAAAAAGGAGAAAGAGGAACTGGAAAAAAACACGGAGAAGCCTGTCAGGTCGAAGCCTGATCCCGAGGGTATCGCCTTTGATGACATTCTGGGTGATGAAGAATAAACTATCCACGGTCATAATTTCATGATGTTAGAGGCAACTTCTGTTCTTCATGCGACCAATTACTTCGGCCCTGTATTTTTTTATTTTACGCTGAAAAAGGCACAGTCAGTATATATTGACCAGCATGAGCATTTCATCCGCCAAACCTATCGAAACCGATGTCTCATTCAGGGCGCCAACGGAGTGCTTCCATTGACAGTTCCAGTGGAGAAAGGCCGATCGCCACAACAGAAAATCCGCGACATCCGGATTGCATATCATATACCTTGGCAACGTAATCACTGGCGATCCATTGTTTCGGCGTATAAAAACTCACCTTTTTTTGATGATTATCAGCCAGATATCGAACATTACTTTACAAAAGAGTTCAAATTCCTGTTCGACTTGAACCTGAGTATAATGGATACCATGTGCCAGCTATTAAACCTGAAAGGCGATATCATTTTGACAAAGGATTTTGAAAAAACTGATGGAGAATTTGTCAATTTCAGAACCTTTCTCTCACCTAAAATTCCCATCGAAAAAATAGCACCATGGTATATGCCTGTTGAATACACACAGGTTTTTGAAGACAAATTTCCGTTTATGCCCGGCTTGAGCATTCTTGACCTGCTATTTTGTGTGGGTCCCGGGGCGCTTGGATATCTTGGGCAGGAAATCCCTGGTAAAACCTGAAATGATCAATTCGTGATCGAATGCCAATGGAGGTAAATCATGGATTGAAAACCATCGGGCCTGGGCAGCATCATCGCCGGCCAAAGGATCTTTCTTCCCAGGTAAAAATGCGTAAAACGCCAGGGTTAAGGTTCTGTGCCGGGGATCACGGTTAATCGCATCGAATACGCGGTATTGTTCAAGCTGGCCTACCGAAATGCCTGTCTCCTCCAATAATTCACGTCGGCAGGCCTCCTCAAGCGTCTCGTCCATATCGGCAAATCCACCGGGCAATGCCCACTTTCCCTTAAAGGGTTCCCTGCCCCTCTGGATTAAAAGAATTTCATCTGCATCGGTAAGAATAATGGCATCTGCCGTAACAGCCGGACGAGGATAAGAATAGGTATACATAAGATTATTCCTCTTTTCCTGTTCTCCAGTATTTAACGACAAGGTAAACCACAGCGACAAAGATCAGTAAATAGATAAGCAATTCGGTTCGTTCCATGGTCAGATGATTTTTTTCATAACCCGCATTTTATGGGTATACCTTTTGGTATCTACGTTAAAAATGCCATATTGATCCACATTATCTATCCTAACTTTTCCTGATGCATGAATTATTTTGTTTTGTTTCCAAATGATCCCTACATGGACGATATTTCCCTCTTCATCATCGAAAAACGCAAGGTCACCAGGCTGGGTTTCCTCCACAAAACTTAGTGAAGTTCCAAGAAACACCTGCTGGCTGGCATCCCGTGGTAACCTGAACCCTGCCATTTTGTAAATCACCTGCGTGAATCCGCTGCAGTCAATTCCCAAAGGACTTCTTCCTCCCCACAAATAAGGTGCATTAAAATACTTCAGGGCTTGGGTTATAATAAAATTACGGTGGTCCTTGATGTGTCCGTAAGTCACATGGCCATTCAGGTTGTATTTCTTCGAATCGAGCCTGAATTGTTTAAGATAAGGTCTCCAGAACGGCAATGTACTACCGGCCACCAGCATGAGATTCTGCTCTTTCGATATGGGAATGATTGAAAAAATATCGGTGGTAACGGCTGATGGCGCAGATTCAATCCTCGCACTATCCCTCTCCGTAAGAGGAGTGACCATCTTGAAGTCAATCCATCCTTCATACCCATCGAATGCAAGCCGGATGTGACACCATCCCGGGAGATAGTCTATAATTTCAAAGTGTTCCCCGAAAAGAATCTGCGTGACCATCTCACTTCGCTCCGAAGGTTCTCTGCGGACGGGAATTAAACTTAAACCGCAAATGCCGTAATTCATTAAAAAAATTAGTTATTTTACGCAATCAAATATATAATTTCTCTATCGAAATTAGTGGTATTAATCTCTGGGCTTCCAAAAAATTATGAAAACTTTCAGAGACAAATTGTTGAAATATTCGAAATTCATCTTCTGGGGCTTTGCATTTATCACTGCGGCGGTTTTGCTGTATCTGATCCTTCCCTCGGAGCCCCGTTTTATGTATGAATACCAGAAGGGTGCTCCATGGAAACACGACAACTTGGTAGCCCCCTTTGATTTTGCCATTTTAAAATCATCGAACGAAATTGAAATAGAAAAACGGGAGGCTGCAAGGGAATTTGCCCCTTATTTCATTGCCGACACCGTCATTTCAACCCAGAAGCTGGGTGAATTGGTTCAAGATCTGGAGATGATCGATGAAGAACAGAATCCTGAAATAAAGGCTGTCGAGGCTGAACTTGTGTCAGCGCTGCAGGCCATCTATTACAATGGAATACTGCTTACCTCACCAGAAGCCATGGATATCCTGGCCGATAAAAGTGAAATATCGGTAGTCACCGGGAATATGGTTGACAGGAGAGCCGTAGCCGACCTGACTTCCGAAAAGACCGCTTATAACAGCCTTAGACAATCAATGACAGAGACTGCGGCCAAATACCCTTCACTGTCTGGAGAATTGCAAAAACTGGATGCTGCCAGATATATTAAAAGCAACCTGAATTATGACGACAATTATACACGGTCTGAGTTGAACCGGCTCGAATCGGCCATTGCCACAGCACGAGGCATGGTCCAGGCCGGTGAAAGAATCATCCTGAAAGGAGAAATTGTGGATGACTCCCGGTTCCAGCTGCTTGAATCCCTGAAAAGTGCCTATGAAATGAAACGGGGCGAAGGAATCAACAGCCATTTGATTTCAGTCGGAAAATTTGTGCTGATCCTTGTTTTTTTAAGCTTGCTTTTCACCTATCTCTACATATATAAACCCAACATACTATCCGACACACGTAAATTAAGCTTTTTACTCTTGTTCCTGGTTTTTGTAGTCTTCCTGGCCCAGGCCGTCAACTCTTATGAGAATCTCCATATATACATGGTACCGCTTGCCATTCTGCCCGTTGTAATCAGGACTTTTTACGATCCAAGGACAGCCATCTTCTCGCTGATTATCACTTCAATCCTGATTGGATTCTATGCCCCCAACAACTATGAGTTTGTGTTATTGGAAGTATCGGCCGGCATGGTGGCGGTCTTTAGCCTGAACAAGATGCACCGGCGGGTACATGTGGTCATTGCATCTCTTTTGGTCTTGCTGACGTATGCCCTGGTTTTCACCGCTGTTACAATGATCAGGGAGGGAACCCTGATTGCATATAATTTCAGGATGTTACAGTGGTTCGCATGGAGCAGCCTGCTCATTCTTGTAGTTTATCCGCTTATTTTCATCTTTGAAAAGATGTTTGGCTTTGTGTCGGATGTGACCCTGATTGAATTGTCGAACACAAATCAACCCCTTCTGAGAAAACTGGCAGAGGAAGCTCCTGGCACCTTCCAGCATTCTATGCAGATAGCAAACCTTGCAGAGGAGGTCATTCTCAAAATCGGGGGAAATCCCTATCTCGTAAGGGCTGGCGCACTTTACCATGACATAGGAAAGGCAGTCAAGCCAACCTATTTTATCGAAAACCAGGAAATGGGGATGAATCCGCATGACCAGATGAGCTATAAGAAAAGTGCCGAAATTATCATTGACCATGTCCGGCATGGCATAAAAACCGCGCAAAAACATAAACTTCCCGCCAGCATTATCGAATTTATCGCCACACATCACGGCACCACAAAAGCACAATACTTCTACCTGAAGCATTTACAGGATAATCCGGATGAACAAATCAATGAAGACGATTTCATTTATCCGGGACCCCTGCCCCGTTCCCGGGAAGCGGCTGTAGTGATGTTGGTCGATGGAATCGAAGCCGCATCAAGAAGCATGAAGGAAAAGACTGTTGAGGGTCTCAGAACACTGATAAATGACATGATCGACCTTAAAGTAAAAGATAATCAACTGAACAATTCAGACCTCACTTTTGCGGATATCAGCAAAATCAAAGAAATTCTCCTGAAGAAACTGGTAAATATTTACCATGTGAGAATTGAATATCCCCCTGAAAAATAACTGCAACATTTTCTGCCCCTGAACGTTTATCTGAAACCAAAATTACTTGTTTATACCATGATTAATTTTAAATCATATTTAATTGCTTTACTGACATTCACGCTCGCATTCTCAGGATGCAAGAAAGATGATCCGGATCCGGATTCCAATAATACTAATGGGAATCCAGCCACACAAATGGCACCTTTGCTGACCAGAAAGGTCAATACCTTTATCAAGGATGTCATGAGCGATGTCTATTACTGGAATAACACCCTGCCAACCATCAATTTAGATTACGAATTCGATTCCAAGAAATATTTCGAAAAGCTTTTAAACAAAGAAGATAAGTGGTCATTTATCTCCGACAATATAACTGAAGTGGAAGACAGCTTCGAAGGCATTGAGACCACTTTCGGCTATTCACTGGCTTTCGGGAGTTTTGTGGATGGCACTGGTAATCCAACAGGTAACTATTTTGCCATCATTGAATACGTGTATCCCAACACCCCGGCCGCTAAAGCTGGTTTTAAGAGGGGGGATATCATAACCCGAATTGGCGGCACAAATATTACCAGCTCAAACTACATGGAACTGTTCAATAATGCAACAATAACAGTCTCACATGGCGAATATACGGAATCTGGCATCAGTGAAAAAGGAACCATCAGCATGACTGCAGAAAAACTGGAACTCAATCCGGTCGTGATGGCGAAGGTCATTGACCATGGAGGGGTAAAGGCAGGATATCTGTTTTATACACAGTATATTGGCAGCTACAACGGAAGCCTGGATTCGGTTCTTACAATGTTTAAGGATCAAGGAATCACCCAACTGGTTTTGGACCTTAGGTACAACCCCGGAGGCCAGACTACTGCCGCCCAACATCTTTGCAGCTCACTTGCCCCTGTCGATGTTGTCAATGCCGGAAAGCAACTGGTATCCTTCAAATGGAACCAGAAATACCAGGACTATTGGCAGCAAACCAACAATAAAAGCCAGTTGGGCATATACTTTAATCCAACAGTCCCTGTAAAGCTTGGACTGAACAAAGTTTATATTCTGACCACTGATGGAACAGCAAGCGCATCAGAACTTACAATCACAGGTCTGGATCCTTATATGGAGGTAGTGACTGTCGGCAAGCCTACATATGGGAAATACACAGCATCAATCACACTGAAGCCCGAGGACATGTATGAAAGTCCTGACACCTATAAGGATTTTAAAAATTGGGGGATCCAGCCGATTGTGATCCAATTTGCAAATTCACTGGGAGTGACTGATTTCAAGGATGGATTCACGCCCGACATTGATGTTGCCGATAAGCTGCTTCCTGCATTTGCTCTTGGTGATCCGAGAGACCCTCTTCTCTCCAAGGCACTTGAGCACATGACCGGCGTCCCGGTTTCAACCACAAAGAGTGCTGTAACCTACCCAGAGTTCAAGGTCATGCATCGAGGCTTTTCAAAGTTTGATGACAATAAGCGTAACATGCCTCTTGATGACCATCAGGAAGAACTCTTTAGGCTCATCAAAAAATCATTACAGGAGTAAATTCAATTTTCAATACTAATTTTCAGGCTTGTGACCAGGCCCCACAAAGTCCTGGAAAGCGTTGTAAAATCCTCCCGTATTGCGAAATTCCTCCTGGTCCTTTTGGGTTTGGTGCCATTTGTCGGCCAACGAGCGAAGCCGGCTGTCGGCATGTGAAAAGAACATTTTGTATGATTGGCAAAAGCGAGGTTTTCGGTTATCCTGAGGATCCTTTATCCTGTCTTTCGTGCAACCCCCATAACATTTGGTCAGCCACGGACATTTGCGGCATTCACCGGGCAATACGGCCTTGAAAGCGCCGAACGTATGCTGCTGTTTGGAATTCAGCATGGCCGAAAGCCTGTTGTTCATCACGTTCCCCAGTTTCCACTTTGGCTCTACGAAGAAGTCACAGCTGTAAACATTGCCGTTGTGCTCGACGATAACATAAGGACCACATTCCTTCATCATGGTACACTCCGGCACAGGCATACCCACATACGCATGAAAGACAGACTCAAAGTGTCTGACAGAGGTTGTTGGTTCTCCATTTTTAAAATCAGCCATCCATAAATCAAATATTCGATTCAGGAAATGGCCGTAAGCCTCGGCTGTCACTGAATAAGGTGCTGCCCGGGATGGATCGTCCGGATCGGTTTCCACGACAGGGATAAACTGCATCCATGTGAGACCGAGGTTCTTGTAATATTGATAAAGTTCATCAGGAAACTGCACGGAATAATCAGTCAGGCAGCACAAGGCATTGACCGCGACATCGTTATCCAATAACATCCGGGCATTGTCTTCAACCCGGCTGTGTGTCCCCTGCCCTCCCTGGTCAATCCGGTACCGGTTATGGATATGTGATGGCCCGTCAAGCGATAGACCAACCAACCAATCGTACTTCCTGAGAAAACGGGCCCAGTTTTTATCCAAAAGGATGCCATTCGTTTGAAGGCCATTCCCAACGGTTTGGCCCCTTCCATATTTTTTTTCAAGCTCAATGGCCTTTTCATAAAATTCAATTCCCATTAACGTGGGTTCTCCACCCTGCCATGCAAAACTGACCGATTGCCCACCCTGTTGCATGACCTGACGGATCAGCTCTTCCTGGATTTCGGGACTCATCCTGTGCCTTCTGGACTCAGTGAAGAGTTCCGCTTTTTTAAGGTAAAAGCAATAGGTACAATTCAAATTGCAATCCGGACCGGCTGGTTTAATGAGAACCGATTGTAAGGGTTTGAAATTCTGTGCCATTCTTCAATTCAAAAATTATTAACAGGTACAAACTTAACAAATCACATTAAATTAGAATGGTTGAAAACTTGGCCGTCAGATTTTCGGGCAATAATTTCAAAATTCCTAATATTGTTTAACACAAAACAGGACAATTGACACTGAAATTATCCCTTGCCAACATATTGAATCGCAGCATAATGAAATCGATAAAAAAATCAAGAAAACTGAAGCCTAAATACCGGAGAATTTTTATCATCACCTTCATTCTTATTGCTTCCCTGATAGCCATTCCGATTTTAATGGGTGACCATTCTTCCTCACAGGCACGGGAAGTTGGCAAGGTCAGCGTTGAAAGATACAAGGACCTCAATGCAAAACATCTGAAACATGCCAAAGCAAATGGGATCAAACCTTTTAATACCGATGACGATGTATTGGAAGGTGTAAATGAACTTATGAAGGAAGGGCAACTCGAAAGATTGGAAAACAGCCGTTATTACGTTGTCGACCATTTGACGCATTCACATCCCTACCTGACACCCGAAACCATTGAATTAATTGACCTGATCGGTGAGCGTTTCCATGATAAGCTAAAGGAAAACAATCTTGAAAAATTCCACTTCAAGATTACCTCTGTGCTGCGAACAAAAGAAAGCCAGAAAAGGCTAAGCAGGTCAAACATCAACGCCAGCTCTGACTCCAGCCACCTATACGGGACCACCTTCGATATTTCATGGAAGAACCTGATAAAAAAGGGTTGGTTCGGCAAACAAACAATTATCGCCCACGGACCCGCAATCCGGTTATTGTCCCAAACCATCGGTGAATTGAAAAAGGAAGGCAAACTCGTTGTTGTTACAGAATATAAAGAGGCCTGCTTCCATATTACCATTGCCGACAACTGAACAAGTAAACCATATCGAAACATATTCATGTCAAAATACCTTGGGCATGCAATAACTTATTTAATGGCTAGTTAATTAAGCATGCTATTTTTTTAGTTTTGCAGTATGATGCAAAAGATTCTGATACCTGTCATCCTATTCATACTTCTGACTTCAGAAAGCTTCTCTCAAAGCAATAATGCCACGCTTACCGGCAAGGTTGTGGATGAGAATGGACAGTCTTTGGAACTGGTCAACATCGCACTTCGTGATTATCCCATTGGTACCTCGTCCAACCGTAGGGGTGAATTCCTTTTACGAATTCCTGCCCGTCGTGAAGTTACCATCGTTTTCTCGTCAATGGGCTTTGTAACTTCAGAAAGGACAATTGAGGCAGGACCTGAAGAAAGAGTAACCATTGAGGTTAAACTTTTTAGATCCACCACCGAAATTGGCGAGATCAACGTAACCGAGAACCGGCGAAGCAGGAGCGGCATGGACAGGATTGATCCAAGGCTTACAAACAACCTTAGCGCAGCAGGTGGCAGTTCTGTTGAAGCATTGATCAAAACCCTACCCGGTGTTTCATCCAACAATGAATTGAGTTCCCAATTTTCGGTGAGGGGAGGAAATTTTGATGAAAACCTTGTCTACGTTAATGACATTGAAATTTACAGGCCGTTTTTGATAAGGGCTGGACAACAGGAAGGACTCAGCTTTATCAACAGTGACCTGGTTTCATCCATTGAATTTTCTGCTGGAGGATTTAGTGCCCGCTATGGAGACAAAATGTCGAGCGTTTTGGATATCAAATACCGCAGACCTACTGAATTAAAAGGTTCCGTTACAGGGAGCATGCTAGGAGGGAGCGTTCATGTTGAAGATATGGCCCTGAACGGAAAACTTTCACACATAACAGGTATTCGATATAAAACCAATAAATATCTGCTGGGTAGCCTGGATGAAAAAGGGGAATATGATCCACGATTTGTGGATATCCAGACTTACATAACCTGGAAATTTTCGGACAAACTGGATATTTCATTCCTGGGAAACATCGCCCAAAACAGATACAATTTCATCCCACAAACCCGCGAAACTGCATTTGGCACATGGGACGTACCACTCAACACCACCATATATTTCCAGGGCAGTGAGGTTGATAATTTTCTCACCCAACTGGGTGCACTAAGTCTCAATTATCATCCCAACGAAAACCTCAACCTGAAGTTTATTGCCTCAGCTTATGTTGCCACCGAGGCCGAGACTTACGACATACTCGGAGAATATTACCTGAACCAACTAGAAAGAAATATGTCATCTGAGGAATATGGTGACAGCATCCTGAACCTTGGTGTTGGTACTTTCCTCAACCATGCACGCAATTATTTGGATGCAAGCGTATTGAGCGTATCACACAAAGGGGCGTATAACAGCGAAAACCATTTATTGAACTGGGGTGTTAAGATACAGCACGAAAGCATAGACAATCAAATCAACGAATGGATATACAGGGATTCAACTGGCTATTCACTACCCTATTCTGACAGTGAGGTTCTTTTGTATTATACCCTGAACAGTAAATCTTCACTTCAAACTTTAAGGACAACGGCATATTTTCAGGATACCTGGCAAGTTCCAGTCATTTCGGGTGATCTTTACCTGAATGGTGGAATCAGAACACATTTCTGGAGCTTTAATCGGGAAACAGTCATCAGTCCAAGATTGTCAATCAATTATTTTCCGGAATGGAAACAGGATATTTCATTTAGGTTTGCCACCGGCTGGTATCATCAGCCAGCATTTTTCAAGGAATTGATCAATCCTGAGGGAGAAATTGAGACAAACAACAAGGCTCAGCGTTCTTTCCAGGTACTTCTTGGAAGCGACTACATCTTTACCGCCTGGAACCGTCCGTTTCGTTTTTCTTCCGAAGCCTATTACAAACACATGACAAGTCTGGTTCCTTACCAGATTGACAATGTAAGGATCAGGTATTTACCTGATCAGCTCGCCAAGGGGTATGCTGCTGGTCTCGACATGAAAATCAATGGTGAATTTGTCAGTGGCGTACAATCATGGGCCAGTCTTTCGGTTATGAAAACACAAGAGAACATTGAGGGAGATGGACATGGATACATTCCCCGACCGACGGATCAACGTTTTAACTTCAGCCTGTATTTTCAGGACTACCTTCCGGGAAATCCATCGTGGAAAATGTACATGTCGGCCTTTTACGGATCACGTCTTCCGATTGGACCACCCCGTTCCGAAAGGTGGCAGGATACTTTCAGGATGCCTCCATACAGAAGGGTCGACATGGGGATCTCCAAAGCCCTTATCAGCCAGAGTTCACCCGGGACAGGGAAAGTACTGGAATATATTGATGATCTGTCTTTAAGCCTAGAAGTATTCAATTTGTTAAATATCAACAATACAGTATCCTATTTTTGGGTCACCAGCAACTGGGGGGATATGTATGCAGTACCCAATTATCTCACGTCGAGAAAGATCAATCTAAAGATCGCAATTACTTTCTAAGCAAGTAATCCTTAATAGTTTTAAGTGACCAACACGTGCCGGTTTATAATGTTGGCAGCCATCTGCTTTTATCACAACTAATCGTAACATAATTTTTGTAATTTCAGCCTTGATTTTATTGAACGATATGAAACTAAGAATATATCAGGTCGATGCTTTTGCCCGGCAATTGTTCAAAGGCAATCCAGCAGCAGTAATACCATTGGAAAATTGGCTGCCGGATAACGTAATGCAAAAGATTGCCATGGAAAATAACCTTTCGGAGACTGCATTTTTTGTTCCATTAGGGGATCAATTTGAGTTGAGATGGTTTACGCCAATTACCGAGGTAAACCTTTGTGGCCATGCAACCCTGGCAACCGCACACATTATTTTTTCAAACCTGAAACCTGATCTGGAAGAAATACTTTTCTCCTCAAAAAGTGGTATACTCAAGGTTTTCAGGGAACGGGACACATACTATCTCGACTTCCCTGCATCCAGGGCAGTTCCATTGGAGAAAAACAAATTACCTGGCCTGGATAAAATATTTAAAAATTATCTGGAGATCATCGAAGGCAGCGAAGATCTCATGGTTACCCTGCCTGAAGAGAGCGACATCCGTAGTTACCAACCCGATTTTCATTTGCTCAAAAAGCTGGAATACAGGGGCATCATAATTACCGCAAAAGGACATGATGTTGATTTTGTAAGTAGGTTCTTTGGTCCACGGGTTGGTGTCGACGAGGATCCTGTAACAGGTTCGGCACACACCCTGCTTATACCCTATTGGACGCGCAAACTCAAAAAAACTTCTATGACTGCCTGTCAATTATCCCAGAGGGGTGGCGAATTGTTATGTGAACACATGGGCGACAGAGTTCGGATTGGTGGTTCTGCCACCACTTATTTGACGGGCGAGATTGATATCCCAGACATGACAGCATAAGGATTAAAACAAACGTTTCCATACTTAAGAAGGTTAAATCAATATTTACTGTAGTACATCAAAATTGTAATTTTAAGGAATCAAACATTTTAAAAGATGAACCTATGATATCACGTGCATTGATACTTTTAATGTTAACCAGCTTGCTTTGCTTTCAGGCAGCAGGTCAGGATGCAGCATTGGATCAAGTCAAACGACAACTCAACAACCAGCAGGAAAGCCTGAATCACACATTGGATCAACTTCAAAAACTGGCAGATGACATTTTGTGGTTTGAGCGAACGGGCGATATTGCATTTATTGACAAACTATACATTTATGGACCACCTCAGTGGAAGGAAAAGAATCCGACAGCAATGGGTGCAGGAAATCCTGTTAAATTCTGGACCTACGCATTTTTCCCAAAGTCACTCGATCCGTCCCGTAAATATCCATTGATATTACTGCCTCATGGAGGGGTGCATGCCGATTTTACGACTTACTATACCCACATCATCCGTGAACTGGTCAGCCAGGGGTACGTGGTGGCGGCTCCGGAATATAGGGGAAGCACCGGATATGGCAGGTCCCATTATGAGAAAATTGACTATGGCGGACTTGAGAACGAAGATGTATATTACACACGAAACTACATGATCGAAAATTATGATTTCATTGATAGAAATAGGGTTGGCATCATAGGTTGGAGCCATGGCGGACTGATTACGCTGATGAATATCTTTGATCATCCGGATGATTACCAGGTTGCTTTTGCCGGGGTACCAGTCAGTGACCTGATTGCCAGGATGGGATACTATGACCAGGGGTACAGGAATTTATTTGAGGCGGATTATCATATTGGCCAGAGCGCAAACGACAATATTGCAGAATACCGACGCAGATCTCCGGCCTGGAACACCCATAAATTCAAAAATACTCCTTTGCTTATCCACACCAATACCAATGATGATGACGTAAATGTTCTTGAAGTGGAGCACCTGATTAAAGCACTGAAAGCAGAGAACAAGAAATTTGATTATGTCATTTTGGAGGATATTCCCGGGGGACACTCCTTCGACAGAATGGACACTAAAATTGCCAAAGAAATCCGGGTTAGTATATACAAACACCTTGCGAAACATCTGAAACCTGATCAACCGATTGATGATCTTAAAAAACTTCAATCCGCTGGATATAGGTTTTAAAGTGTAAATTTTCGGAGGACATGTTTCAAATTAAGAACTTTTGATGGTTGACAGTCTGTATTTTATGGTAATCATATGACGAACAACCCATTTCAAGAAACCGGCTAACTGTAAAAATTCCCATACTGGGACGTCATTCCTATTTTTGGACTATCCAAATATATTTCAATTTATGTAAAAATATTACAAAACGCTGTTATACTGTCTTTTATATAATTTCATAAAAATTTTTCATTATTTTCATCCCATATTGGGAATATATTTCTATTTTTGGTCTACCAAACACAGCGATTTTTCAAAATGAAAAAATTTTGATAATTAATTTCAATCGTGTAATTTTGGGAAAGACGCTAATAACTAAAATACAGAAGTATGAATTCCCTGAATGGTAAACCCGCCTACAGGATCTTCATTGTAGAGGACAATGACTTGTATGCCAAAGTCTTGAAAAGACAACTTGAAAACGAGAACTATGAGGTTTTTGTCTATTACAATGGCCGCGACTGCCTGAGTAACCTAGACAAAGCACCTGATCTGATTACCCTTGATTATACCTTGCCTGACATGAACGGAGATGTTATTCTGGCAGAAATCAAGAAACAACTGCCCAAAGTCCATGTAATTATCATCTCTGGGCAGAATGATATCAATACGGCTGTAGGCTTGCTTAAGAACGGTGCCTACGACTACATCACCAAAGGACCGGATACACGTGAAAAACTGGGCAATACCATCCGTAACATTTACCAAAGTGATCAGCTTCGAATCGAGAATGAAGTCCTGAAGGAGGCGGTAAGGGAAAAATATGATTTCCGGAAACTCATCAAGGGGAACAGCAAAGAGATTGAAGCCATTTTCTCACTGATGGAGAAAGCGGTTAACACCAATATCTCTGTATCTGTCACCGGTGAAACAGGTACCGGTAAAGAGCTTGTCGCCAAAGGGATCCATTACAATTCAAAGCGAAAAAACAAGCCCTTCGTTGCTGTCAACATTTCTGCCATTCCTGAGGGCCTGATCGAGAGTGAACTTTTCGGCCACGAAAAGGGTGCCTTTACAGGTGCAGATTTCAGAAAAATAGGAAAGTTTGAACAAGCCAACGGGGGAACCTTGTTCCTGGATGAAATAGCTGATCTGGATATACATATCCAGACAAAATTACTTCGAGTCATACAGGAGAGGGAACTAACCCGATTGGGAGGAAGCCAGGTCATACCACTGGATGTGAGAATCGTGACTGCTACCCACAAGGACATGCAATCACTCGTTACCGAAGGCAGGTTCAGGCAAGACCTCTTTTACAGGTTACTCGGTTTACCGATCGCCCTTCCTCCCCTCAGAGAAAGAGGACATGACATTATTATGTTGGCCAAATTCTTTGTCGACGAATTTTGTGTCGAAAATAACCTCACGAAAAAAAGCATTTCACCCGAAGGCCGCAGCGCACTGCTTTCCTACCCATTCCCCGGAAACATCAGGGAACTGAAAGCCGTGGTAGAACTGGCATGTGTAATGTGTCCCGAAGACACCATCGAACCCGAACACCTGAATCTTATCGGAAAGGAAAATGTCAACCATCTGCTGGCAGCCGAAAAGACTCTTGATGAGTATACCGAGGATATTATCAATCACTTCCTGGTCAAGTATAATCATAACGTGAAAATGGTCGCCAACAAACTGAACATTGGCAAATCAACCATTTACCGTTTGCTTCAGAATACGCAGAATTAATCAGGATATTTTATATATAAAAAAAGGGCGGTCATTATGATCGCCCTTTTTTATTAATTATTCGAATTTCCAGAAGTTGTCTTCAGATAGCCTGATAGGCATCTATGCCAGAAACATTGACATCCTTGGCAATTTTTTTGACCAATCCCTGCAGCACTTTTCCGGGACCGATCTCAGTAAATTCGACGGCACCGTCAGCCACCATATTTTCAACGGTTTGTGTCCATCGTACCGGTGCAGTTAACTGGGCAACCAGATTTTGTCGGATCATTTCAGGATCACTGACCGGCAATGCATTGACATTCTGATAAATCGGGCAAATCGGTTCATTGAACGGTGTGTTCAAGATGGCAGCAGCCAGTTCTTCCCTGGCAGGCTCCATCAATGGCGAATGAAATGCACCTCCCACCACAAGCTTAAGGGCCCGTTTGGCACCCCTTTGCGTCAACATTTCACATGCTTTGTCAATTCCCGAAATAGATCCGGAAATGACCAGCTGGCCAGGACAATTATAATTGGCAGGAACAACCACTTCATCAATGATCGAACAGACTTCCTCTACGACGACATCATCGATACCGACAATGGCTGCCATGGTGGATGGCTCCGCCTCACAAGCTTTTTGCATGGCCATTGCCCTCTGATATACCAGCATCAGGCCATCCTCAAATGTCAGCACGCCATTTGCTACAAGTGCCGAAAACTCTCCCAATGAATGACCGGCAACCATGTCGGGCCTGAAATCCCGCATCGTCTTCGTCAGCAAAACAGAGTGTAGGAATATGGCAGGCTGGGTGACTTTTGTCTGTTTCAGATCATCAACGGTTCCTTCAAACATGATGTCAGAAATGCGATAACCCAAAAGCCTGTTTGCCGTTTCAAACAACTCACGGGCAAATTCCGAATTCTCATATAGATCTTTTCCCATTCCGGGGAATTGGGCCCCCTGACCGGGGAAAACGTATGCCTTCATATGTATCAATTTTATTCCGGGAATCAACCGGACTGTTATACAAACGTCGCAAATATAACAGAATAATGACTGGTGAAAACACACTTTCCAAGGATGCAAACCTAACTTATAACAGAGGTTTAAAACGGCACTCATTGTTCTACCCTTTTATCCAAAAATTCAAAAATATCGCTTTCATCCCTGAAAATTCTGTTGCCCGCCTGATAAGGAAAATAGCGGTTGGCCAGTAAACTCATTGGGTAAATCAATTATCTTTGCCGATAGTGACTAAACTAAATGATATGAATTTGAAACAGATCTGCATTCTATTTCTTATTGGAATTGCCTTCTCATGTAACACACCCGTTGAAAAACCTTTGCTTTCCCATGTCAATACCTTGATTGGCACTGCCACTGGCACCAAGGATCCCACATCACTTCAGCCGGGAAATATGGAAAGCTTTGGCCAAACCACCCCGGCAATCACGGCTCCGTTTGCCATGACACAGTGGACACCCCAAACTACACTTGGGGAACATAAATGCAATGCTCCCTTCTATTTCGGACAGGGAATCCTTAATGGATTCAGGGCAACCCACTGGACCAGTGGGTCATGTGTAAAAGATTATGGCAGCTTTACACTTATGCCCATTTCAGGAGAAGCCAGCCATCTTCCCCAAATCCGAAGGGCAACACTTTTGATTGACAGCGAAAGCCTTACCCCTGCCTACGGAGCATTTCATCTAATGGAATATGAGGTAATCGCGGAAATCACTGCCACGAAAAGAAGCGGCATGTTCAGGTTATCATGGGCAAATCCCACCAATCCGGCCATTGTATTTGACATCAACAACAACGAAGGCAAAGGTTTTATCAGTTACGATCCAGAAAGAAAGGAAATCGTGGCCGAAAACCCGGTGAGCCGGCTTTATAACGGCAATGGACAATCTGCAGGTTTCAGCGGATACATGGTAGTAAAATTCGATTGTGAAATCAGTGGTTTTACCCCTTATAGTGACTACCAGCTTTTCAGCGACTCGACTCAACTCTTCGATATGCCCAGAATGGGTGCCAAGGTAAGTCTCTCACCTCCCGAAAACAATATTGTGCATATCAAGATTGGAACATCTTTCACAAGCCTTGAAAACGCACGCGAAAACCTGGAAGCCGAGATCCCCGGATGGGACTTTTATGCGGTTAAATCCAATCTGGAATCAACATGGGAAAAACTTCTGGGCACTATCCGAGTTGAAGGCGGCACTCCGGAGCAAACCAAGGAATTTTATACCGCCATATATCATAGTTGCCTTCATCCCCGACTCTACAGTGACGTGGATGGCTCTTATCCTGGTTTTGGAGATGACTCATCCATACATGTTGCAGAAGGATTTGACTATTATTGCGACTTTTCGGCATGGGATACATACAGGGCACAAATGCCACTTCTCAGTATAATAGCCCCCAAAGAATACCAGGACATGATGACCTCCCTGGTCAAAAAAGCGGATCAGGGTGGCTGGTTGCCTACCTTCCCGATGTGGAACAGCTATACTTCGGCCATGATCGGTGACCATGCCGGAGCCATTCTCGGAGATGCCATCATGAAAGGTTTTGAAATAGATAACGAGTCTGCCTGGAAATACATAAGACAAAATGCATTTGAGATTCCGGCTGATTTTGATGCTTATACCGACGGAAAAGGAAGAAGAGGACTTCGAACTTATCTGGAATATGGATATATCCCTCTGGAAGACGAGGTACTTGAAGCATTTCACACCCATGAACAGGTCTCCCGAACACTTGAATATTCCTATAATGATTGGGTATTATCACAGGTTGCGTCAAAGCTTGGTCACGAAAGTGATGCTGAGGAACTGACGTTTCGTGCCCAAAACTACAGGAATGTCTTTGATCCCGACAAGGGTTGGGTATGCGGCCGTTTCACGGATGGCACCTTTACCGATGAATTTGAAGCCGACAAGCCCATGTATTATATTACCGAGGGTACTCCCAAACATTACACATGGTATGTTCCTCACGATCCTACAGGATTGATGGAACTCATGGGTGGCAAAGACAACTATTTGGCCCGACTACAGCACTTCATTGACAACAAGGAATACTGGCACGGAAACGAACCAAGTCATCATATCCCTTATATGTTTAATTTTGCCGGTCGCTGGGACCTTACCCAGAAAACTGTCAAGAACATATTAGACACAGAATATCAGGACAATGCAGGTGGATTACCCGGCAATGATGATGCCGGACAGCTTTCGGCATGGTATGTTTTCTCATCTATGGGATTTTACCCGGTTGCCCCTGGAAGCAATGAGTATCAGTTATCATCTCCTGTCTTTAGCAAGGTAACCTTGAAGCTGGACAAAAAATATTACGATGGAAAAAACTTTGTCCTGGAGACAAATGCAACCTCCGATACGGGAATTTTTTCGAAAGTCAAACTGAACGGTAAAGATTCGGGTACTGTCCTTAAACATGAAGACCTAGTAAAAGGTGGCAAACTGTCCTTCATGAAATAGGATAATCCAATAAAAAAATCATCTG
>DF970689.1:324204-467147 GCA_001270045.2 Bacteroidales bacterium 6E
GATGATTTTTTTATTGGAGTGCCTTACTGACAGCCCCATCTCATTCGTATGAAAAACACACTCTAATTTGTGCCGGAAGCCCGAGTCACCTTATGGATACGGACCTCAAAAAGCATGGTGGAGAATGCAGGTATATACCCCGACCCCTGTTGTCCATAAGCAATCTGGGAAGGAACAATCAGATGGGCAACAGTACCCAGTTTCATCATTTGGACAGCTTCATTCAGTCCATCAATCACCGAGGCTTGCACCCCAACCGGTACAACCGTAAAACGAAGCGGGTCATAATAATGCCCCTCCTCCGAAATATTAAAATCCACAAGCGTACTGTCAATCAGCCACGTGCGATAAAGTACATCTACCTGGTCACCAACTTTAATGGTATCTCCTGTACCTGCCACCTTTTCGATATAGTACAAACCGGTTTTGGTGGGTTTTACGGTGATATTATTCTTTTGGATAAACTGATCGAGCAGTTCAAGTTCCCTTTCCCTGAGTTTACCAAGGTCATTGTCGTCACATGCATAAAACAATCCGGAACCGATGATTGCAGCGATTAGTCCTGTCATTAATCTGATTCTCATACTTTTTAATCCCTGTTTATTGATTGAATTCTGTTTCTGATATTGTTTTTAATCCCGGTAAATAGTTCATTCTTTAAACCAGGATGACTACTAAAAAAATCATTACTGTGTAGAAGCAGGTTTAATATCTTTCATTTTCATTGAGAACACAATTGTGCTATAAGGTGGAATCACACCCGGCACACCATCAGCCCCATATGCCAAATCTGATGGAATGATACATTCTAACCTGCGGCCTTTGTTCATAAACTGCATCATATCATCCCAACCTTCAATCATTTCCACACCTTTATATACAAAGGTGTACAATGAATCCTGTGAATGCCAAACTGAGGCATCGAATACTTCTCCAGTTATCAAATAACCGTAATATATCACCGACAGAGTATCACCTGCCTTAGGCATTGCTCCTTGTCCGGCCTGAATGGGTACGTAATATACCCCGGCAGCGGTAGTGTCAATGTTATACCCCTTACTTACAAGCCGTGCCAGATATTCCGACAACAATCCCTGCTCCCTTTCCGGGGTATAGTCAATCTTCTCGTCTTTCAGACATGCAGTGGCGACAAAAAATAAAAATCCAAAGTATAAACCTAATCGAATCAATTTGTAATTTTTCATAATCTACTTTAATTAATCAGCATTATTGAGAAGATGATGATATTCGGGCAAAAGTTGCGTAAACCTATCCAAAGTTTCCTGTAAAGTCAGCTTGATCTCTCCTCCTGCCGCATTTAAATGCCCTCCCCCGTTAAAATGCGCTGATGAAAACGCATTGGCCGGGAAATTACCCTTTGACCTGAAGGAAGCCTTGACATAACCATCTTTTTCAATGAACAATGCACTAAACACAATCTGGTTGATAGAAAGGGGTATATTGACGAATCCTTCGGTATCCCCAGGTACAAAATTATACTTTTTCAGCTCTTCACGGCTCAAACTGATAAAACCTGTTTTATATTCGGGCAAAACCACCATTTTCTCATGCAGGCAATATCCCATCAATCGAAGTCTGTCGACCGAAAAGTTATGGTATACACGACCATGGATCGATTCGGTATCGATTCCGTAGGTCATCAATGCCGAAAGCACTTTGTAAAGATTCGGACGGGAGGTATTATGGCTGAAAGACCCGGTATCGGTCATGATTCCGGTATAGAGCGCCTCTGCTGCCTCGTGTGACAGATACTGATCAAGTCCCAGAGATACTACGAAATCGTAGACCAATTCGGCTGACGAGCTGTACTCTGGCTCCGAAACGGTAAAATGACAAAAATCGGTAGGATATGGATGGTGGTCAACCATAATAATCTTGCCTTCAAATGATTCGATGGCATCAACCATTTCGTCAGTCCGGTTGATATCATTGAAATCGACACAAAACATGATGCCACATTTCCGTAAATAATAGTCAGATGTTTTCTTCATTTTCTGATAATTCAAAATCTCCACATCCCCGTTCAGCCAGGATAAAAACCCCGGATAATCGTTGGGTGAAATGATTTTGACATCGTGACCCGCATTCTTCAATACTACGGCAAGACCGTAGGCTGAACCGATGGCGTCGCCGTCAGGATTGGAATGGGGTACAATGACAACGGGAGCCGTATTTTGGGTAAGTAAATCAGAAATTGCCCCAATTATTTCATTATCAGTATTTTTCAAAAGCCTTTCATTTTTCGAGTTGCAAAGATAAGAATTCTGCCCCACCGGCATAATAACCCTCGGGTTAATTTTTGTTATCTTGCAGCCTGGAATATTAACTTAAATTGTCTGTAAAATGACTGGTACAATCACACTTACAATGATTAAACCCGATGCGGTTTCCAAAAACCACATCGGTGGCATACTTAAAATGATCAATGATGCAGGATTCAGAATAAAGGCCATGAAATACACGCAGTTAAGCAAGGAGCAGGCCGGGCAATTTTATGCAGTGCATCAAGACAAAGGATTTTACAACGACCTTGTGGAGTTCATGAGTTCCGGGCCTATTGTGGCAGCCATTCTTGAAAAAGAGAATGCAATTGCCGATTTCAGGAAACTGATCGGGGCCACCAATCCGGCAAATGCCGAACCAGGCACAGTGAGGGCATCCTATGCCGAAAGCGTGCAGAGAAATGCCGTTCATGGGTCAGACAGCGATGAAAATGCAGTGATTGAAAGTGATTTCTTCTTCTCAAAAGTAGAAAGGTTCTAAAGACTCATTTTCGGGATCAATACAAAACATCATACCATAAAACCTGTGCAAATGCATGGGTTTTATTCTTTTATCGAAGAACCACTTTCCTGATGACCTCCTCCCCCATTTTTTCATTCAAACGGGCACGTAGTTCTTCCCTGAGCATCATCAGTTCCGACCTGACCACCGAGGATTCAAGATCAAGATACAAAACACCATCCTTAACCGAAATATGCCTAAGGTATCTGCCCATGGTCTGTCCCAGCATTTCCTGACAATGACCGACCACCTCAAGCTCCTTCATTTTTCCGTCGATTCTTTGATCCCGGACAAAATCCTTTAGTAACTGCCCCAGGTTTTGTGTATTGCTTCTTCTCATGACATCCTCTCCGTTTTCCCGTTTGTTACTATAAAAAGCCTGTAATCAGAAGTAACCGAACGTAAAATGGCATCCAGGTGCTCCCTGTTCGTGTCGGTTATGAATATTTGCCCAAACTGGTCACCGGATACAAGTTTCACAATTTGTTCAACACGATTTTTATCCAACTTATCGAAGATATCGTCCAATAGCAGAATGGGTTTTAACCCAGAAACATTGGCAATAAATTCGAACTGGGCCAGTTTCAATGCAATCAGAAAGGTCTTCTGCTGCCCCTGGGAACCAATTTTTTTCATGGGATGTTCACCAAGAATCAGGTTCATGTCATCCTTGTGAATACCCGAGGTCGTGTACTGGACCACCTTGTCCCTGGCATATGTTGCCTTGAGCTGGTCATACATCAATCCGGATGACAAGTCTGACAAGTATTCCAACCCAACCACCTCCACCCCCTTGGAAATGATGCTGTAATACTTTTGAAAAACGGGAACCATGTCGTGAATAAAGCTTTTCCTGCGCTCATAAATTTTGGCTCCGGCTTCCGACAATTGCTCATCGTACACATCAATAACCTCAGAATCAGAATACTGTCCCTGGGCTGCCTGCTTCAGGAGATTATTCCTTTGCATCAACACCCTGTTATACCTGATCAGGTCATGCAGATAGCCGCTGTCAAACTGCGAAATCACGCCATCCATGAAACGCCTTCGCTCCTCGCTACCTCCCATGATCAGGATCGAATCTCCGGGTGAAACCATGACAAGGGGAAGCAGGCCAATATGCTCTGACATTTTCCGATACACCTTGCCGTTGCGCTTTATCTGTTTCTTTTGGCTGTCCTGATAACTGCAGATAATCTCCTCCTCTTGCCCTGTCCGGTCATATAATCCCTTAAGCATGAACCAGTTTTCACCATGCCTTACATTCATGTAGTCGACTGAATTAAAAAAGCTTTTAGTGAAGGAGAGATAATATATTGCATCCAAAAGGTTGGTCTTACCTGCGCCATTGTCTCCTATGAAGCAATTCAAACGAGGTACAAATTCCAGGACTACCTCCTGAAAATTCTTGAAATTTACGGCCGTCAGATTTTTAAGATACATGCTCGAAAAGGTCGTTACGGGAGTCACAAATCTACTTAAAAAAAATGCTCTTTTAAAACTCCCGTGACCGAACTCCGCTGATCAACCATAAACATAAACCATAAACAGAGGCTGAAAATTCAAGGAATAGGTTATGCCTGGAAGCCACGGATTAGTGAGATGTGATAATAACATGGCGTTGTTGATTAATATCCAAAATATTGAAGAAAGGACAGAGCCATTTTTGAAAAAAAAGCTATTTTTGCGACACAATTTTTGAAAAGATTTAAAATGGCGAAAAAGAAATCAACTCAGCACGATAACATCCAGGATATTGAAAGTGCTTTGACAAGGACTGAACAATTCATCGAAGACAATCAGAAACTGATCACCTACATTGTTGGAGGTATCGTCATTGTGGCCGCTGCTTTCCTTGGATTGAACAAATTCATCCTTCAGCCCAGGGAGAAAGAAGCCCAGTCACAAATGTTTATGGCTGAAAACTATTTCGAGAAAGACTCTTTCAACCTGGCTATCAATGGGGATGGCAACTATCTTGGATTCCTGGATATCATTGATGATTATGGAATGACCAAGACTTCCAAACTGGCCAAATATTATACGGGTGTTTCTTACCTCCGACTTGGTGAATACCAGGAAGCCATTAACTTCCTTGGCAAGTTCAAGACCGATGACATATTACTGGCATCCGTGAAGGAAGGCAGCATGGGCGACGCTTATTCTGAGCTGGGTGATGACAAGAAAGCCCTGCAGCATTACATCAAGGCAGTCGATGCCTCCGCAAACAACTTCACCACTCCTATCTATATGATGAAGGCTGCCGGAATCTATGAAAAGACTGGTGAAAATGCCAAGGCTCTTGACCTTTACAACAGGATCAAGAAAGACTATCCTGACACCAACGAAGGACGTAATGTCGAAAAATATATTGCACGTGTAAACACCTTGCTGGGTAATTAAGACTTATATTTTTCATCATACATCCCGTCATTGCTGATGGGATTTTTTTTCTCATACTATGGCAACAAAAGATTTATCAGCCTATGATGCTTCCACCGTCCCCACGGCGAATGGGATGAAATTTGGAATAGTGGTGGCAGAATGGAATTGGGAAATTACAGGAGCCCTTGCCCAGGGAGCCTTTAATACCCTAGTAAAACATGGCGCAAAAGAACATGACATAGAAATACATCATGTTCCGGGAAGTTTCGAGTTACCCATGGGAGGACAGTTTCTGGCCGAAACGGCACGCTTCGATGCTATTTTGCTTATCGGATGTGTTATCCAGGGAGAAACCCGTCATTTTGACTTCATATGTCAGGGTGTTACCCAAGGCGCTGTCGATCTGAACCTGAAATACAATTTGCCCTTCATTTTCGGAGTACTGACCACGGATAACCAACAACAGGCACTCGACAGGGCTGGTGGCATCCATGGCAACAAGGGAGATGAGGCAGCGATCACGGCCATAAAAATGGTGGACCTGAAAAGAAGACTGTCCTGATATCCATATATGTTTGAATAGTTGGTATTAAAAAATGCCGGCGGATAAAATCCACCGGCATTTTTTGTTTCCTCATTTTGAAGTTTTACCTTCTTTGCATCATCCTCTGACGGGCTTCTTCCTGATACTTTTCATAGGCCTTAAATTGATCGGCACTTAAAAGCTTTTTCATTTCACCGTCTTTTTCCTTGTTCAGGGCTTCCCTTTTTTCCCTCATTTTCTGGCGGTCTGCATCACTCATATCCCGGAAGCCTCCACCACCCTGAAACATTTCGGCCGACTTTTTGGCATATTTGAGATTCAGGTCGTATACTTTCTGTTGCAATTCCTTCGTCATTTTCACGGTTTCCCCCATTTGTTCTGTCTGGCGCTTTGCCATATCCTCAGGTGAAAACTGGCGTCCGCCTGGCTGTGCATTCACGAAGGCAGAAGCAAACAGAATGATCATTAGAAATAATCCAAACTTTTTCATAGCAATCTTTTAAAATTTGACTTTACTTTTATTTGTGATGCTTTGACTCTTGTTGGGCGTATTAGTTTAAATATCATACAATAAAAAAGAGCAGGGACCTTTTTAAATCTCTGCTCTTTCGTTAGTTATGCTTATGGCTACTTTTTGCCGGGAGTCTGTATCCCTCTTTCCTTTGCCATCTGCTCAAGACGTTGCTGGAATTTGGACTTGGTAACCGTTTTTTTCTTGTTCTGCATGATCTGTGACCTGATCTTGTTCTCATCAACCATTCCTCTAACGATATAGGTTTGACCGATGGTGATCACGTTAGCCAGGAAGTAGTAATAACTCAAACCGGAAGAATAACTGTTCAGGATAAACATGAACATGACCGGCATCATATACATCATGGTCTTCATGCCAGGCATGGTTGCACCTGAAGTAGCCTGGGAATTGAGACGGGTTGAGATGATGGTGGTGATGGTCATTAATAAGGTAAACAAACTTACATGGTCACCATAGAATGGAATCTTGAAGGGCAGGCTCAGGACCGAATCATAGGTTGACAGGTCATCTGCCCATAAGAAACTCTCCTGACGTAGTTCAATTGAAGTCGGGAAGAAGAAAAACATGGCAATCAAGATCGGCATCTGCAACAGCATGGGCAAACATCCCCCCATGGGATTTACCCCAGCTTTCTTGTACAGCGCCATGATCGCTTGCTGTTTCTCCATCGGTTTGTCCTGACCAAACTTCTCGTTGATTTCATCCATTTCAGGCTTAAGCACCCGCATCTTTGCCTGTGAAATGTAAGACTTGTAAGTGAACGGGAACAAAATTACCTTAATGAAGATGGTCAGTAACAAAATAATGATCCCCATATTGGACATGTAATCCCGGAGGAAATTAAACACGGGGATAACCAGCCATCTGTTTACCGGTCTGACAATGGAATACCCAAGATATACCTGGGACGCCATGTCATTATTATATTGGTTGAGAGTCTTAAAATGGTTGGGACCAAAGTAAAACTGCATTCCGTAATTCTGGGAAGCATTGCTTTCCCAAGGTAATGAAATGCCGGCAAAGAAATTGGCAATATATTTTTCGTCTTCCTTATAGGGCTCGCTTTTTACCTGTGCTGCCGGGAACGACTCTTCAGCAATGATGGTGGATGTAAAAAAGAGCTGTTTTAACCCAATCCATTTGGTGCGGGTAAGGTTCTTGGCCTCAGCCTTGGCAGGGCTCAGTTTATCAACATCATCCTCAAAGAACTTGTAATAAATCTGGGTATATCGATCCTCACCGTATTGGGAAATCTTTTCCTGACGTGGAACATCGAATGACCATATCCAGTTCAGGTCAGTCTGGTTGGCTGACACCAGCTGGTTCATGCCTTCCATTTTCACATCGAAGCCAACCATGTAAGAGTTATGCTTCAGACTGTATACATATTCGATATACGTCCCGGGCTGCACCTCCAGACGGAAGCTCACCGATTGTTGTGACCCCGGGTTGTGTTCGTTGAATTTTTCATCTCCACGATCCCCTTTCTTGACTTCCGGTCCTGAAACGGATGTGGATGCAGGGGCCTGGGTGTTGAAGAAAAGTTGGTCAGTCTGAATATTTCGGTTTTGTGCGAAGAAATTCAGTCCAAACTGAGTCTTTGGTCCGTCGAATAGGACAAGCGGCCGTCCGTCATAGGTTTTGTAATCTTTCAGTTCAACTGAATAGATCCGTCCTCCTTTATTCGAAAGGGTAAGTTTGACCAGATTGTTTTCGAAGGTAATGAATGACTCTTCCCCATTGGCTGCCGTGCCGAACACGCCCAACTGGCTTTCAAGTTCACGCTGCCTGTTGGCCAGCGTGACCGAATCCGGAACCGAATCGATAGCCGTGACTACATTTTGTTGTTGCAGCTGGGCCTGGCGCGCACGTTCAGCCTCAACCTGCTGGATCGAATCCTGCCTGATCCGCAAAGCATCAATCTGCTCTTGTGATGGCTTATTGATGATGGAAAAAACCACCAAAACCAAAAATATGAGAACAATTCCTATGATTGAATTTCTATCCATATGAAAAATTTATGATAAAGCATTTTTGACAAAGTCCACAAAAAGTGGATGGGGATTCAAAACGGTCGAACGATACTCAGGATGAAACTGTACACCGACAAACCATTTATGAGATGGTATTTCCATAATTTCAACCAGATCGGTTTCAGGGTTGATACCGACAGCTTTCATTCCGGCTTTTTCAAACTGGCTGAGATAATTATTGTTAAACTCGAATCGATGACGGTGACGTTCCCTGACAGTCAGCTTATTGTAAGCGTTAAATACATTGGATTTCTTTGCCACAATCCTGCAATCGTAAGCGCCCAAACGCATCGTTCCGCCAAAGTCTATAACCTCTTTCTGCTGTTCCATCAGGTCGATCACGGGATGCGATGTTTTGGGATTCATTTCCGTCGAGTCGGCATCTTCCAGTTTCATGACGTTCCTGGCAAATTCGATGACAGCCATCTGCATACCCAGACAAATACCGAAAAACGGTATATTGTTTTCACGGGCATACTGCACTGCGAGCAATTTTCCCTTGATTCCACGATTTCCAAACCCGGGTGCCACAAGAATTCCGTTTGCGCCTTCGAGTTTATTTTCCACGGTAGATCCCGTCAGTGATTCGGAGTGAACCCAGCGGAGGTTGACTTTCGTATTGTTGGCGGCTCCGGCATGAACCAGGGCTTCGCTGATCGACTTATAGGCATCGTGTAGTTCGACATATTTCCCGACCAGAGCGATTTCAACCGTGTTGGCAGGATGTTTCAGTTTATACAGGAATTCATTCCATGAATCCAGGTCTATGGCCTCCTTTACAGGCAAATCCAGTTTTTTCAGAACCGTCACATCCAATCGTTCCTCAAGCATCCTGATCGGAACCTCGTAAATCGAAGGTACGTTTACCGACTGTACAACAGCTTCAATGGCAACATTGCAGAACAAGGCTACCTTGGCCCTGATATTATCGTCGATATCATGCTCGGTACGTAACACCAGTACATCAGGCTGAACTCCAGTTTCAAGCAGTGCCTTCACCGAGTGTTGGGTAGGCTTGGTTTTCAGCTCACCGGTGGCAGCCAGATAAGGCACCAAAGTAAGATGGATGACGATTGCCTTGCTGCCCATCTCCCATTTCAATTGCCTGACCGCCTCAATATAAGGAAGCGACTCGATATCACCCACCGTTCCTCCAATTTCGGTAATAACAATATCGTATTTACCCTTTGATCCCAGATATTTTACCTTACGTTTTATCTCGTCAGTAATGTGGGGTATGATCTGGACTGTCTTGCCCAAATAGTCACCTCTCCTTTCCTTACTGATCACGGTCTGGTAAATCTTTCCGGTCGTCACGTTATTCGCCTGTGAAGTCGGAAGGTTCAGAAATCTCTCGTAATGCCCAAGATCAAGGTCCGTTTCGGCTCCATCCTCCGTAACAAAACACTCTCCGTGTTCGTACGGATTAAGGGTGCCCGGATCCACGTTCAAATAAGGGTCAAGCTTCTGAAGAGTCACTGAATATCCTCTGGCTTGCAGCAACTTAGCTAATGAAGATGCGAGAATTCCTTTCCCAAGTGAGGAGGTTACACCGCCGGTCACAAAGATATATCTGGTATCAACCACAGCAATTAAGTTTTTTGAATTTGAAGCTCACAAAATTATACTTTTAAAATGTAAATATGAAGGCGACAATGAAATAAAGCATATCACCCTCTTTGCATGAAAGAAGCCGGCTTGTTTGCCGGCTTTCATTTAATATTCTGTGCTGTCAAGATCGTCGATGATCCGGATTTTCTCCTTCAGCTGCTCGATTTTCTCACGGGTGTCCTCGATTTTCCTGTTGACATCCGCAATCAATGCCTGGGCATTTTTCGAGTTGGCGAAAAATCCGATGTTGTTGTCCAGCAATGTAAGGTCATTTTCCAGCTGTTTCAACTTCATCATGTATTTTTCCCTCTCCTGACGTACTTTGGATAATCCCCTCTGATTATCGGTCATGGTGGCAATTTTGCTGCGGAACCTCATGGAGTCCCGCTTTGAAGAATCGACCTTCAGGGTGTCAAAATGCTTGTTGATGGCACTCCTGAAACGGTTCTGCACGTTATCCTTTTCCTTCATTGGTACGTGACCTATTTCGGTCCATCTTCTCTGGAATTCCCTTAATACCTTGAGAGATTCAGATACATCCTCATCCGGAACGAAGGCCTCAACCTCTTCAATCAGTGCTTGCTTTTTCTTCAGGTTTTCGACTTGCTCATCATCCACATCACTGAAATGTTCCGATTTGCGGTCAAAGAAATAGTCACAGGCAGCCCTGAAGCGTTTCCAGATAATGTCAGAATTTTTCCGTGGAACCGGACCAACTTCTTTCCATCGTTTCTGGATATCGATAAACTGTTGTGTAGTCTTTTTCCAGTCAGTACTGTCTTTCAACGCTTCAGCCTCAAGACAAAGATCCATCTTCATCTGAAGATTTTTGTTCTGAACCTCCTTGTTCTGTGAATAGAACTCCCTCTTTTTGTTGAAAAACTGGTCGCAGGCCGTCCTGAAACGGTCATATATCCGGTTGTTATCCCTTTTGGGGGCAAATCCGATAGTACGCCATACCTTTTGCAGTTCTATCAACTCTTTTGACTTCTCATCCCAGTCGCGATGCGATTCCAGGTTGGCAGCGCCGATTTCCTCCGCTTTTTCACAAAGGGCGATTTTGGCTTCAAGGTTACTTTTTTGTTCAACCTTGCGCTTTTCAAAAAACTCCTGGTGTTTCTGGTTGATTTGCGTTGTGGCAGCCTTAAACCTCTCCCAGATTTCATCCTTTTTATCCCTTGGGACAGGACCGATCTCCCTCCACTGTTCATGATATTTCTGAAGGGTGTTGAATGCCCTGATCACTGAAGTTTCCAGAAGGAGCTCCTCGGTTTTTTCGCAAAGACTGATTTTCGCTTCCAGGTTGCGTTTCAGGTCGAGGTCACGGAGCTCTTTATTGATTTTGATGTAATCATAGAAGTTCTCGACATGGAAATGATAGGTATCCCAAAGGTCCTTCATTTTTGACTGTGGAACGGGACCGATATCATACCAGGCTTTCTGTAACTCCCTGAATTCCTGAAAGGTTTTATTGATGGATTCTTCCGTATTCAGAAGATTTTTGATATCATCGATAATGGCATATTTTTTCTGAAGGTTGTGTTCCTTCTCAACCTCCAGCTTTTTCACTTGTTCGTATCTGGATTGCCTGAATTTCTTTTCCAGCTCCCGAATATCATTTTCGTAGGGATCATCCTCTGGCTGAAATTCTTCCGCGACTCCCCCTTCGGCAACAAACTTGCGTTTGGCTTCGAGCAGGTTCTCTCTTACCTTTTGACGGAATGCCGCGATCAACAGGTTGACATTACGCTCATCTGAATCCTCATTGTCAACGAGTGCCCGAAGTTCATTCACCATCTCAATCTGGGTAAGGCTGCTGTAGTCAACCTCTTCCTGATCATCAGGTTCGTCCTCTTCTTCTTCGTGAACCTCAGCTGCTTCAACATCTTCACTGGCAGTCGGGGTTTCAGGTTTCTTTTCCTGGGACACAGGATCCTCTGCGGTCACTACCTCTGCTACCACCTCAGGTTCAGGCTCAACCGATTCAGGTTCTTCAGCGATGGGAGTTTCAGGATTTTCGGTGACTTCCTCCACTTTGGATGCGATTTCGGCTGATGGTTCAACAACAGGCTCCTGCGAAGCAGGTTCCTCGCTCACAACAGCCTCTTCAACAGGTTCCTCGCTCACAACAGCCTCTTCCAAAGGTTCAGGGGAAGCAACTTCTTCTGATACAACTTCATTATCAGCGCCTTGCACTTCAGTACTCTCATTGTTCGTCAATTCGAATTCGTCACTCAGCGGACGTTCTAACTCTTCAGAGTTTTTCAGATCTTTAAGCTCCATGCACAACTTGTATTAAATGTTTCGGGCCATCACAATCTCAGGCCATTATGCTACGAAAATAGGGATTTACGCCTTAATACTCAAAGTTTTTCCACTTTTTCTTAAAAGACGGAATCCCGACAGGGCTCCGAAAATAGAAAAAATCTGATAATGAACTCATACTCAATTTATAAATATTACATTTCACCAACCATGTACCGACTTTGAAAAATCCTTGGTCAGCAACCACCAAACCTGATTTCAAACTCCGCTTTACCGAAAGAAAATCTGTCATTATATGTTGAATAACATATCACCCAGTCATAACCAAGGATTGGCATTTTAAGTATAATATTTTCACATCACACTATGAATCATTTGCTTACGAAGCATTCAACTTTACCAAAAACCAAATATGAAAATACTGTTTCTCAGCCTAAGGAATTGTTGCCGAAGCCAGATCGCCGAAGCCATTCTCAAATACATTGGCCCCAATCTTGAAATTTATTCGGCAGGCATTGACCCGGCCCCCGAAATCAATCCGGTTGTATTTGAAATCATGAAGGAAGCTGGCATTTCCGTTCAGGGGAAAAAGCCTTCAGCCTATACCGAGATCGCTGATGTGGAATTCGACTACCTGATTACCGTCGGTGACAGCACTTTTGAGGAATTCAAGGTACCCCCCCTGAAATACAAACAAAAAATCCATCTCGGATTTCACAATCCCTTCAAAGATGAAAGGGACATTCACAAGATCAAGGAATCCTGCCGTGAAATCCGGGATGAAATTATGGTTGAGCTGGATTATTTTTACCATCATTACATCCAGCCCACAAAGGTCTCATAAACTACTTACCCACTATCCGGGCAATTTCAGACGGCAATACCGGCACCCTTTTACCCAGTATACGGCTGCCGCCTGCGGTCACGAGGATATCATCCTCAATCCTGATGCCTCCAAAAGTCTTATACTCTTCCAGCTTGTCGTAACAAATGAAGTCGGAGAGTTTGTTTTCAGCCTTCCACTGGTCAATCAGGGCAGGAATGAAATAAATACCCGGTTCATTGGTAATCACGAATCCCGGTTCTAGACGTCGCCCCAGACGAAGAGCAGAGGTGCCAAACTGTTTGGATGGCCTGATTTCATCATCGAAACCAACGTATATCTGACCCAGGTCTTCCATATCATGAACATCCAGCCCCATCATATGACCAAGCCCATGCGGGAAAAAGAGGGCGTGGGCACCATTGGCAACAGCCTCTTTCACGTCACCTTTCATCAGGCCGACATTTTTCAGTCCGGTGGCAATTACCTCGGCAGCTGCAAGGTGAACCGACAGGTATGTCACTCCCGGACGGACCAGCTCTGTTGCCTTGTTGTTGGCTGCCAATACAATATTGTATATATCAAGTTGCTTTTGAGTAAAGGTTCCACCTACGGGTACGGTTCGGGTGAAATCACAGGCATAATGCATCCCGCTTTCGGCACCGGCATCCACAATCATTAAACGACCGTTTGTAAGGGTTTGACTATGATCATGGTTATGCAGGGTTTCTCCATTCTGTGAGAGAATCACCGGAAACGAGAGCATACCTCCCCCTGCAACGGCAATTCCTTCAATCCGGCCGGCGATCGACCGTTCCCAGGCTCCGGGAACTGCCATTTTCATGGCAGTGACATGCATCTCATATCCGGTGGCACATGCCTTTTCGATCTCCTCAATTTCACAATCTTCCTTTACGGAGCGCAATGCCACCACAGCCTTGATCAATTCGACGGAGGCATATTCTTTCTGCCGTGAAATATCAATTCCTGTAAGTTCTTTCAGGAGGATTTTGTTCTCTCCCCGGTAAGGCGGAAGAAAATGCACTTTTCTGCCCGAGCGGATCATAGATGACAAATAACCGAATAAATCATTAAAGGGTCGTGAGGACGATACTCCCACTTTGGACGCATTCTCGGCCATGGAAACCTGAGGGCCCATCCAAATGATATCGTCAATATCCACGTCATTCCCAAAGATGATCTCCTCGCCTGATTCAATATCCAGCACACCTGCCAGTCCGGGCATGTCCAATCCAAAAAAATAGAGAAACGAACTATCCTGCCTGAAATGAAAGGTATTGGCGGGGTAATTCATGGGTGAATCAACATTTCCCAATAACAGCACGACTCCTCCGGAGAGCGATTCGACCAATTTCTGCCTGCGGCGGATATAAACATTTTTTTCGAACATACGGTTTTTACTTTTTTCAGTTTGACCCGAAATTATGGTTTTTTATCGTTTAAACCAAAGACCGTTGTCATTTCCGGCCGACATAAAAAACAGGGAACCATATCAGGTGCAAAGAATGATGGACGATACCCATTATTTTTTCACAAAAAGTCCATTCCGAATGTCAAGGCAACCTATCCCATGAATTTTTAGGCATTTACATCAAAAAAACATTCGTTAAATAAACCCTCTCATGCTTAAAATCGTAATATAAAATACAAAAATGAACTGCCATGAAAAATTCATTACTGGCCTACCTGAATAAGCGGATGCAAAGCGAGGCTGTCAGTTCCCATAATGAGCGTCCACCAGGTCCGGTTATCACCATTTCCCGTGAAGTTGGATGCTCAGGACTGGCAGTTGCTGAATCTCTGGCAAACAAGCTAAAAGAAAAGTATCCGGGGCACGATTGGAAAGTGCTTTCAAAGGAGATATTCCACCAAAGCGCCATGGAGCTCGACCTTGATCCCGCCAGGGTGTCGAGGGTTTACAAACAAGTGGATCGTACCTCATTTGACGAGGTATTGAACGCTTTTCACGAAAAAAAATACAAGAGTGACAAAAAGGTCAGGAAAACGGTGAGGGATGTAATCCGCAGCTTTGCCGAAGATGGGTATTGCATCATCGTTGGCCGGGCCAGTAACGTAATTGCCGCAGACATCAGGAATGCCCTTCATGTGAGGATTGTGGCTCCCCTTGAATACCGCACCCAGAGCATCATGCAGAAGAATATGCTATCACGGCATGATGCCCTCAGGTTTATTGAGCAGGTTGAAAAGGAAAGAATTGCCTACCGGCATGCTGCCATGGGAAATGAGTTACATTCGCACGAAATCTTTGACATAACCTTTAACCGCGGAGCGTTCAGCCTTGACGTAATGGTCGACATCATGCTGGTTGCCGTGGAGGAAAAAGGAATCCTGAAAGATTACATGTCAGAAAGGAAACAAGATACATTGCAACTCGACTCCAGGTAGAATTAAAAATCCCTGACGATGCGTTATCATTACACATCATCAGGGAATCCCGAAATGGCAGATTCAAATATCACCTGCCAGTTTCCTGTTTTAAGTAGTCATCAATGATTATTTCCACTATGGTTTGCGGCTGGCTTTTCCTCAGCCTGTTTCAGGATGGCTGCATAGTCAGCTTCAGAGATTTTTTCGGCTTTATAACCTTTTTTCTCAACAGCCTTCTGAAGTTTTCCGTCATCCGTTTTCTTTTCGGCATAAACTACCTTGACCGTATTGGAAACATGGTCAATTTTCAGGTCCTTGACCCCCTTTTCGAAACGTAATTGTTCAAAAAGAGTATTTGCACAGTCTTGGCAGTGCATATTACTCTTGAAACAAACAACTTTATCGCCTGTTTTTTGGGCGAATGATGGGCTGGCTGTCAGCAAAGCGATGCAACCAGCCAGAATAATTAACAGGTTTTTCATATCACAGATTTTAAATTAATTATAATTCAACGTAAATCGAACCCCCATATAGATTCGTCGTCCCGATACAGGACCCCATATACGGGTGGCATCAAATCCCGGGGCAAACGGGTTTTCATGACCGATCACGGCATGTTTCTGGATGTAATCGGTCAGGTTTTCGGCACCGGCATATATGCTCCAGTACCTGAAATAACGCGTAATCTGGGCATTCATGATGGTATACGAAGGGAACTCAGTATCCATTCCTGCCATGTTAAGGCTGGCATCGGGCAATAACGGAAGCCGGCCTCCACCATTGAACTGGACAGTATAATCGAACATCCACTTTTTCAGGTTGGTGGTATAATTCATGGTGACCAAACCTTTATGCCTGCTGGTCAGTGGCTTTTCAACCAGTTCACCACCAATGGTCTGCCTGACATCATTCTGTCTCCATGCAACGAGCAGATCAAGGTTTTTGACCACGGGATACCTGACATCCACCTGCCAGGAATTGGCGTATGACTTCCCGTCAAGGGGCGCTATGATCAATTGCTGGGAACTTGATTCCCTGTCAACGACCAGTTGCTTCCGGAAATCGGTACGATAAAACTCAGCAGAGATGATCAGGTCACGGTCAGCGACATTATATTTCTGGATGAAGTTGACACCATAGTTCCAGGCTTCCTCCTGAATGGTTTCATCAAATACCAGTTCCCTGAAATTGGATAGCAGGAAGCTGTTTTCAGCCAGCACATTGGCCGTACGATAGCCTTTACCTGCACTCAACCGGAAAGTCCATCGCGGATCGGGTTGGTACCTGAAATGCATCCTGGGCGTAACCATGGTACCAAACATATTGTGAAAATCGGCGCGTACACCTGCCATCAACGTCAATTGGTCAGAGGGCTTCAAAGTATACTCCGTGAAAATTCCCGGCACTGATTCCTTGCGGTCCATAAGTCGCTGATTGAGGATTTCATCAAAGTTATTGATGAAAAAACTCGCTCCCGAATTCAAGGTATGAAAGCCATTCTTGTCCAGGTCCTGCGTCCAGATCAGGTTGGCATAAAACCGGGTCTCATCTCCCTCGTAATCATGTAGTCCATAATACGAATTCATGGAATGAGTGACCGCATTGGTCAAAAGCGCAATGGCCGAATTCTGTGAAGGGAATACATATCCGGCCTTGAATACAGCTTCTGCCAAACGATTATCAATGGCAATTCCATAAGGCGAAGTTGTCGTTCTAGGCATATCCTCCCTGAAATCGATTTGTCCGCCTTGACGTTCATCATTGAGAAAACGGAGTCCACCATGTAACATCAGGCCTTTATAATTATTGTACTTCCAGGCATTATACAGGTGTACCTGCGTACTCAGGGGATGATCCAGAAACATGTCATGATTGTGGTCAATGCGGTTGGATAAATTCTCGGCGTGAAAGAATACGCCAGTAGTGAGCATATCCTTGTACAAACGAATATTTGAGTTGGCATTGAATTCGGTTTTACCATCCGCACTGGCGAATGCATTCAAATGCAACTTTTCCTGACTGTCAGGTTTCTTGAATTCGACGTTAATTTGTCCGGCTATGGATTCATAGCCATTCAGCACTGAAGATGCCCCTTTTGAAACCAGGATAGATTCCATCCATGGCCCTGGAATAAAAGTGAGTCCAAAATTGGTTGCCAGCCCCCGGAAATTCGCGATATTCTCGGTCTGCAACTGTGAATAGATGCCATCAAGTCCCAGCAACCTGATTTGTTTGGCACCACTGACCGCATCGCTGTAACTTACATCCACCGATGGATTGGTTTCAAAACTTTCGGCGAGGTTACAGCAGGCAGCCTTATGTAGTTCAGCGCCCCCAATCCTTTCGGTTTGGATAGGGCTGATGGTTGACAGGTAAGTCCCCCTGTCCTTTTGCACCACCGTTATTTCCCCGATTTCGAGATTGGGTTTAAGGACAATTTCAAGAGGTGCTTCTCTATCGATATGGACCGTTTGGGGTTCATATCCGATAAAGCTGAACTTCAGCATATGTTGATTGCTTTTTTGGGAAATCGAAAATGAACCGTCCGAATCGGTAGTTGTACCCTGACGGGTATTCTCCCAAATGATGTTTACTCCGGGCAATGGCTGCAGTGAACCATTTTCATTGGCAAATACCTTCCCGGTAATGACCCGGGTTACCTGTGCGGTTCCCAGGATGGATAATACGACAAGAATTGAAAATATCAATATTTTTTTCATAGCACATAATAGTTTAATGATTGATGAATGAATTCACTATCAGTAAAATATCAGGCTATGTCGGGCACTTTTGTCTTGCAGATGAAACGTATGTAATTATCTACCAGTAAAGCTACCGGTGGAGGATTTTTCAACCAATCAATCTTTTTGCCCGTTAATTGCTCGTTGAAACTTTCGTAACCATAGATCTCAACGACGAACTCACCATAAATTGGCAATAAGGCAATATTGAAGGTCTTTTGATCCGTAAAATGCTCCTTGTTTTGAAAAAACTGAACCACCGGATTATCGCATCCACAGTCGTTGGCATGGCCATGTTTGACGCAGGATTGATCAGTTTCGCCGGCACAACATGCCATCAGGTCATCGGCATGATCCTCAAAAAGATGATGATGCTCTTCGTCAAGGTCAGCACAGGTCTCTGGAGCTACATACAATGAGGTTTTGTTTGATCCTGTACAGTTACAATGCGACTGGATAACCAACACCCCTGATACCGACAGAATGAACGGCAACAGGACTAAAATGCTGATGATGGACTTCCAGGTTTTCATTATATCGTTTCGCTGTATGACGACTATATTCAAATTAACCGATTCAATATTGCGCACGATTACATATACGATCCATTGGATGTTGAACGCAATATTTCCAAATACAAAAATAAGTTTTTCGTGGAGAAACCCTTGTTAACAAAAAGTTAAAGACTTCAAAGTGTTTTATTCAACACTCCCCATATAAATCCCATTCCCCTTGGTACCGGTTCTTTATTAATGGTGTACTAATGGAGCTATTTCAAGGTTCTTAATTAGTTATGAGTATTCCAGAACTATTTCATTACTATTCGAGAACTATTTTATATACGACTTTGACAGGGACCTGGAAAGGTACTATCAATGGAAAGAGAAATGCCTAAATCAAAAAAAATAGCCGCCGGAGTTTGTTCCGGCGGCTATTTTTTTGATTCTCTCTGTAAATTACAGCACTTGTTTGCAAGCTTCAATCAATTTCTGCGCATTGGCATTTTTCGGATCCAGCTTGATAGCCTTTTCAAGCAGCTCCATCGCTTTTTTAAATTCCACTTTAGCTTTGTCTAACTCAGCTGTATATGCGGCGTCAGCGGTAGTAAAGGCACCATCGTTTACCTTTTGGTTAGCAGCGTTAATGATTGCCGCACCACCGGTGTACAATTCATTTCCGGATACCACATATGCATTTGCCAAAGCCCCTGCAATTTTCTGGTCGGCGGGAAATTTGGTATTTGCTTCCACAAGGGTAGCCTCGTATAGTTCATCATTACCCATTCTTTTCTGTGCTGCAGCTTTATTGAAGTATGCATCTTCGGGCCTGAAATTGGCTGCAATCGCTTTGTCAAAATATTTGACAGTTTTCTCGAAATTCTCAAGACGGAAAGCCAGAACTGCTGAATTGAAGCTCAGGGCACCTGTGTCTTCCTCAGAAGTTTCAATTGCTTTTTCATAGCATTCCAAAGCTTTGGCTGCATCTTTCATTTTATTATATACAGTTCCTTTATATTCCCATGCTTTGGAAACATTGGCTTCAGCTTCGATTGCCTTGTCAAAATATGCAAGCGCGGCCTCATTCTTGTCAGCCTGCATGGCAGCAAAGCCAATATTGAAGTTAATGGAAGCATCTACCTGAACGTCACCCAGATTCTTCATTGCATTGTCGTAGAGCTCAAAAGCTTCGGCATACTGCCGGTTTTTCATCGCTTCATTGGCCTTGTTGATCATCTCAGCGGCATCCTGGGCCAATGCCGCAAACGAAAGAAATGCGGCGAAAATTATAAGAACAAACCTTTTCATCATTTAGATTTTTTTAAATTTTATTTGTTTCAAATCATGTTTTTAAACAGGAGTCTCAAAAATAGCAATATTGATTCTAAATATGCAAGACAAATTTTCACTCCTGACAAATTTCTTGAAAAAACTATCTATCCACCGACATTCGTTCATAAATTATGCCAAACTTCATGATCAAGGATCGCGCATCGATCGGTTTGAATAACAGATGATGCTGTTAACCAAATCAATACCTGCCCTTGCACTTCCATTTGCGGGATCCAGTTCCAGCGCCTTAAGATAACTGTTCAAGGCGTCACCCCATTGCTGGGATTTGTTATAAAATAATCCTTTCGCCACCCAGTGGATTGACAAATTTTCAGGGATACCGTTAATTTTCCGCTGAGCCTCTTCCATTCCGCCCCGACCGATGTCAGCAATAATTGATTTATACAATCGATCAGTTTCAAAAAGAACGTCCTTGCTCCTGAGCAGAATAGCTGCCAACTGGGAAGCCACGGTTTCGGCCAGCCGGGAGGCATCGCGCATGGATTCATTGAGACCCATAGGCTTATTCGGCAATGAAAAAACACCATCAAAAACCAAAGTGGCCTCTGGTTCATAGGCTCCTGTTATTGCCGATACCGGTACGTTCTTCTGCCGGGCTTTTTCAAGCAGGACGAATGGTGCTTTACGCGAAAAACCCTGGCTGTCGGTCTTCCCTTCCCCGGTAATGACCCAATCGGCCCATTCCAGATATGCATCCATACCCTGCAGATTCATGATGAATTCGGCACCAGGCTCCAATCGTGCACCCAGCAGGGCAACCAGCCCAATGGCTATGCCTCCGGCAGCTCCCATTCCGGGCTGGTTCCTCAAGGAAATGCCACTTTCCTTTTCAAGGATGGAAACCCAATTTTCAAGTCCCTTTTCAAGTATTTGGGCATTGTCTGTAGTTACCCCTTTCTGGGGACCAAAAACAGCAACCGATCCCTGGTCACCCAGCAGGAGGTTGTTGACATCGCAAAGAACCACAAGGGTAGCATTACCACACTTCTCGTCAGGATGTTTAAGGGACCTGATGGAGGACAAGTTTGCCGGAATCGGTTCGAGTTCCGTGTCTGAACCATCGTAAAACCGAAATCCAAGGGCCGCCAGGATACCAATACCTCCATCGATGGTGGCACTGCCGCCGACACCCAGGTAAATTTCGTCGAAATTCAGTTCATATGCCCTTTTGATCAACTCACCGGTGCCATAGGTATTTGCCTCTAAAGGATTATATTCGGATGGATCCAACAAGCGTAAACCTGATGCGGAAGCCATTTCAATCACTGCTGTCTTGCGTGTTATGCCCATTTCGGCGGTTATTTCCCGCCCCAGCGGATCATGCACTCCCACTGTCAGTTTTCGGGCGCCCAAAGCCTGGATTAAAACAGGTCCGGTATCATCACCACCATCGGCAATGGGTACCTTCCTTACTTGAAAAACAGGTGAAACTTTCCTTAATCCGCGTTCGATGCTATCAGCAAAGTCAAAGGCGTTCAAACTCCCCTTCATGGAATTGGGAGCGACCAGTATATTCATTCAATCTGATTTATGATGTACGACATTGAGGGCAAGTCGCGGTCGAATTTATGTTTCTCCTCTGGTGACCGACTGGATGCCCTTTATATTTTTTAATTTATGCATCAGAAAGTCAAGGTGTTCCAAACTGTTAACCAGAACCTTCAGGACACCTTTAAATTCGCCCCGCTCCGACTCCACATTGATGGCACGAATCTGTACCCCAAAGTCCTTGGCGATTACGTGTGAAATCTCGGAAACGATTCCCAGGGTATCGGTACCGGTGATATAAAGCGTGGTAAGGAACGATCCCTTACTGGCCGTATTCCTCCATTTGGTCTTGATAATCCGATACGGAAACCTTTCAATCATTTGGGGGGCATTAGGACACGAAACCCTATGGATTTTTATCCCGTCACGAATACTGACAAAACCAAAGATATCATCGCCAAAAACCGGATTGCAGCAAGGTGCCAGCTTATAAATGACATTACTGATGTTGTTATCGATGATCAGGTAGTCGTCGCCCGAGTCGATGGGCAAGTCCCTGACAGATTCGGCAGGAAGAATTTCCTCAAGCCTTGATTTGACACTTTGCTTCTCATCCTCCTTCAGGACCGATTTAATATCGAGGGTATCGATTTTGCCGGTTGAGATGGCAATATAGAGTTCGGCAGCCGTCTTGAATGAATAATGCTTCAGGATTTTCCGCATGGTTTCATCCGACAGATCCATTTTCCAGTTCTTGAACTTCCTGGAAAGCATTTCCTTGCCATTGGTGGCTTCCCGTTTCTGGGCCTCATTCAGGCTGGCCTTGATACGGTTTTTGGCTTTGGAAGTGACCACAAAGTCGAGCCAGTCGGTTTTCGGCCTCTGGTTATTGGAAGTCTCTATCGAAATGGTATCCCCGTTCTTCAGCCGGTGCCTGATGGTTACCTTCCGGTCATTGACTTTCCCCCCTACACATTTATCACCGATATCGGAATGAATGTCATATGCAAAATCGAGCAAAGTGGCACCGGATGGAAGTTTTCTCAGGTCTCCCCGTGGGGTAAAGACGAAAATCTCGTCGCTGTATACGTTCTTCTTGAATTCATCGATGAAATCGACAACATTTACCTCAGGGTTTTCAAGGATTTCCCTGATGCCGGTCAGCCACTGGTCCAGTTCACTGGCGCTACGGCCACCTTTATATTTCCAGTGAGCGGCTACACCCTTTTCGGCAATTTCGTCCATTCGGCGTGTCCGGATCTGGACTTCCACCCATTTTTCCTTGGGCCCCATTACCGTGGTATGAAGCGACTCATATCCGTTCGATTTAGGGATGGTAATCCAGTCGCGTAATCGCTCCGGATTTGTCTGGTATTCGTCGGTAATGATTGAATAGACAGTCCAGCAATCGGCTTTCTCATTGGTTGGTTCAGATTCAAGTATGACACGAATTGCAAAAAGGTCATACACTTCATCAAACGAAACTTTCTGTTTCTGCATCTTGTTCCAGATGCTGAAAATCGACTTTGTACGGGCTTTCATGTCGAAGCGAAATCCCCTCTGTCTCAATTTCTCCTCGATTGGCTTTACAAACTCGGCAACAAAGTTGGCCCTCTCCGTTTCCGTCTCCTTCAGGTTATTCGTGATTTCGAGCCAGGCATCCTTTTTTACGAATTTGAGGTAAAGATCCTGCAGCTCCGAATTGATTTTATAGAGCCCTAGTCTGTGGGCAAGAGGGGCATATAAATATTGGGTCTCAGCAGCGACATTCAGCATGCTGGGGGTGGGATAGCGGTCGAAATTGCGCATGACCTGCAGCCTGTCGGCAATTTTCAGGATAATGACCCTTACGTCACCAGCCAGTGCAAGCAACAACATCCTGAAATTTTCGGAATGTAGTTCCACTGTATCTGTTCCCAGGGAATTGATTTTGGCCATCCCTTCAAGAAGCATGGCAACGGTTGGACCAAAAAGTGCCTTGATTTGGTCAGACGTTGCCCTGGTTTCCAGATTGGCATAATTCACGTTGTGTAGCAAGGCTGCCACGACGGTATCCGATTCAAGCCCTATTTCGTCCACAATAACAGAAGTAACCTCAAGAGAATGCCTTAAAATGGATTCCCCGCTTGAAAAAGTCTGCTGTCCGACAAGATCATGGACAAAGTTCCATGCTTTTCGGATTTCATCACAGCCTTTCTCACTGTATTGGCCAGGAAGCCTTTCAGCCAGTTTGTCGAAAAGTGATTCCGTATATTCCAGTTCTTCCATGCGACGAATATAAAAAAAGGCTGCCAAGTTAGGCAGCCTTTCCCTATTTCATAAGAAAAATTACTCTGCTGCCAGTGTTTCATCTACGAAAACCCTGCCGCGAAGTTCGCGGTCAAGCATGAAAATTCCATTACCCTGGCCATTAATCAGCTTCAGGGTGTCAAGCAATTCGGTAACATTGGCTTCTTCTTCAACCTGCTCGTCAACAAACCACTTCAGGAAGCTTACCGTAGCATGATCACTTTCGGCAAGAGCTATATCCATGATCTTGTTGATGCTGGCCGTAACCTTTTGTTCATGCTCCAGCGTTTTTTCGAATGCATCGATCACTCCCTCAAAATTGGTTTCCACCTGTTCTATGGCCATTTGGGTAACCTTTCCGCCACGATCGTTGACATACTTGAAGAATTTGTTGGCGTGTGTCAACTCTTCCTGGTACTGGATATACATCCAATTGGCGAATCCGGGTAATCCTTTATCATAAAAGTAGGCTGACATGGACAGATATAAAAATGCAGAGAACTGCTCAGCATTAATCTGGTCATTGATGGCTTTTTGTACTTTTTCCTTTAACATGGTATAAATGTTTTAATGTTTGATTTTTCTCAAAATTAGCAATTTGATTTCAAATTTAATCCTATTTCCGCAAACTTAACCAAAAGTTAAATTAGAAAAATTCTTATTTGATAAAATATCGACACATAATTCCTGCAAAGAAGCAATAAGATACTGATATATAATAATTAAACCATTAAGACCTCTTTTAATTAATCAATCATTATAGAATCCCTTTGGAGAGGAATTTTCTTCTTTGGTAAAATTTATGAACCATCTTTTACCATTCAATTTCATGTCCGGCATGTAAAAACTAATTATTTTACTGATATAAAAATACCAACCGGATATTAATGACGTTAAAATACAATAACCTATCGGAATGGGCCTTATAGCCTCCCATATGACTCAGGGTACCATGAAAATTCCTATTTTTGGACTGAAGTAATATAAAAAACACATCAAATGAGCCGCAAATATTTCCTTCAAATCGTATTTTTTGTCCTTAGTTTGCTGATTTTCAATGCCTGTGACCTGACACCGGACGATGAACCGAAAATCCCGATCACCAGCAACAAACATCTGATTGCCTATGGTGAAGTCACTGGATTTCCCAAAGCCATCATAAAACTGGTCATTGACTCGCTCGAAAGCAACCTTGGTGATATCGAAGTTGAATTCTCCGATAAGGTCAAATATGATGTTCGTGTATATAAAATGACATATAAAACAAAATACAAGAACGATGAGGTGGTTGCTTCGGGATTGGTATGTGTCCCAATGGTACCAGAAGGGACTTCGGTTCCGTTACTCAGCTTCCAGAACGGCACCAATACCCTGCACAGCGACGCCCCTACCCTAAATTATCGCAGTCGGCTTTTCACCTTATTGGAGATGGTATCCTCGTTTGGATATATCATAGCTATACCTGATTATCTGGGCTTCGGGGCATCATCTACCATGTTTCATCCATACCTCGACAAGCCCTCCACGGTTTCAAGCGTGACCGATATGCTCCGGGCTATACATGAAATGACTTCGGACAAATACCTTGACATGAATTTGTCGAAAGACACCTATTTATTGGGATATTCTCAGGGAGGATGGGCTTCTATGGCCTTGAAAAAGGAAATGGAGACAAAACTGCAGGATGAATTCACGTTAAAGGGTACGGTGGCAGGTGCCGGGCCATATGACCAGACAATGTTATTACGATCAATTATGGAAGTCCAGGAATATCCTATGCCTGTATATCTGGCATACTTATTCCACTCGATGGTCAAGGTCGGAAACGTAAAAATTGCATTGACCGATATCTTCAATGAACCATACCAAACCAGAATCCCTGGATTATTCAACGGCCAGCGCAACAATGATTTCATCAATGGTCAGTTAAGCACAAGAATCAGTGAATTATTTGTCCATGGATTCAGGACAAATCCCGATTCCATCAAGTATGTTTCCCTATTTGAAGAATCGGAAAACAACAGCATTGAACCCTGGAATTCAACCTCCCCACTTTTACTGATGCATGGCGTTGAAGATACTTATGTACCCCTCACCCAGTCTGAAAATCTGTATACAAAATTATTGGAAAGCGGCACAAGCGAACAAATGGTTCAGTACCAGCCTTTACCAGGCAACCATCTTACCGCAGCGTCACCATTTACGTTGTTCGCCTTGAAATGGATCCTGGACATGCAACCATAAGAAATCTTGTCTATGGAAAGCATGGATGCCCTCCCCTGTATGGGCAGCAATCTTATGCCATTTTAGGGTAAGAGCCGGTAATTTTGGTCAGCCAGCGATGGAAATTATGAAATCCTTTTACAGGCTCGGCAAACATGAGGATGCATTTCTTTGAAATGACAGTAAGGTTATTTTGCCTTGCTAAGTCCATGACCTCCTCAGTTTCGGAATATTGCTGTATCCAAACCCTTTTAATCCTTGTTTCATCCAGGTCTTTCAACAAGGGAAGGGTATTTTCAGGCTTTGTGACAATATAAAGGTTCTCCACACCGGATGGGATATCCTGGATACGACGGAAACAGGGTATATCCTGGATCCTGTCGGCTTCAGGGTGTATGGGGATCAGTTCAAAGCCTCTGCTTTTCAGTTCCTTAAAAACAATGGCCCCAAATTTTTTGGGGTTTCTTGACACACCTGCAAACGCCATTTTTTTGGGTTCGAGGAATTCTTTGATTTCTGTCAGTGTTGCCATAGGTATTCAAGTTTTTGGTTGTCATTATATAGGTTGGCAATCGACATAAATGTTACAATCCGGGCTATTTTATCCTGAACCGGAACATCTCCTTATCCTCAAGATAACCGGCGAGAACATCGCCCGAATGAACCGGTCCAACACCTACCGGAGTACCTGTATAAATGAGGTCCCCGATTTTCAGGGTAACAAAACTGGAAACGTAGGATATAATGGTATCGAAATCGTAAATCATGAGGCCGGAATTTCCATTTTGCACCATATTTCCGTTGATATCCAACCGGAAGCTTATATTTTTCAGGTCAGAAAATGATTCGACAGGCAAGAATTCAGAACCAATGACTGCAGCACGGTCGAATGCTTTAGCCTTTTCCCAGGGCAATCCTTTGGCCTTTAGCTTGTTTTGCACATCCCTTGCCGTAAAGTCGATCCCCAATCCAATGGCATCGTAATACCGATGGGCAAAACGTTTTTCGATTCCCTTGCCCAACCGGCTCACCCTTAGAACCAGTTCCACTTCATGGTGCACATCACTGGTCCAGTCAGGGATGAAAAACGGGTCGTTATTCCTGAGCAGGGATGAATCAGGTTTCATGAAAAAAACAGGTTCATCGGGAACCTCGTTATTCAATTCCTGAATGTGGGCCACATAGTTCCGACCTATGCATATAATTTTCATTGTGCGAAATTTTTATAAAAAACGGGCCATGGGCACATAAAGCGACCTTGGCCCGTATCTGTGGTTACATATATCAAATTTATGAATTTTTCTCCTTCATCCTGAGCAAAATCCTTGTCAGTACTTTTTTTGTATACAGAGGAAAATCACCATTGAGGATCCATCCGTAATACCCCGGCTGTTCACGCAAAACCTTTTCAACTGATTGCCCCTTGTTTTTGCCGAAGTTAAATACCTCAATCCCATTCTCGTCATAGATGATCCGTCCCATATAGTCCACATTCCTGTCGTAAGACGAGAACTGGCTTAGTTTCTCGACATCATTCTCGATTGGATAGGAAACTTTTCCGTTGTTGTCTTCATACCCAACGCCTTCATATTGGTCGAGCTGCGCCTTCAGTACCTCGTAGGTTGCACGGGTATCCGCCAGTGCATTATGGGCGTCAGCCAGTTCTTTGTTACAATAGAACTTATAGGCTGCAGTCAGGGTTCTCTTTTCCATTTTGTGGAAAATGGCCTGAACGTCGACAAATTTTCTTTTCTTGAAATCAATATCCACATCAGCCCTCAGGAACTCCTCCGCAAGCAAGGGAATGTCAAACCTGTTGGAATTGAACCCTCCCAAATCGCATCCTTCCAAAAACTTTGCAAGGGTTTTTGCCACTTCCCTGAATGGAGGTGCATCCTTGACATCCTGGTCATATATTCCATGAATTCGGGAAGCAGATTCAGGAATGGGCATTTCAGGATTGATCCTGAATACTTTTTCTTCCTCGCTTCCGTCAGGACTAACCTTCAAAAGTGCGATTTCGACAATACGATCGCTGGCAACATTGATTCCAGTGGTTTCCAGATCAAGGAATACCAATGGATTTTTTAATTTCAGATCCATTTATCAAATTATTAAGGTCCCGTTTTGCGATGGGAGCCATTTAAAGAATCAGGGGTTTCTTGCCTCGTTAAGTCAAAACAGCAAAAAACCCCTGTTATCAAATTATTTATTTCAAGGTCAGACGTTTATCATCATAGGCATCAGCAACATCAACACATCTTCGTCCGGATCCTCTTTCTCAGCGGGAAGAATCAAACCTGCACGTGATGGGTCGCTCATTTCCAGACGGACCTCTGGTGAAGGGATGTTTGCCAAAATTTCCTGCAGGAACAGGGATTTGAAACCGATTTCCATGTCCTCACCCTCGTACTCGCATTGTAATCTTTCGACAGCAGAGATCGAGAAGTCAATATCCTGGGCCGAAACGACCAGCTGGGATCCGGAAAGTGACAATTTCACCAGGTTACTGGCCTGGTTGGCAAATACTGAAACACGTTTCACCGTATTATAGAAAGCCAGACGATCAATCACCATGGAATTGGGATTATTCTGGGGAATCACTGAATTGTAGCTGGGATAATTCCCTTCAACCAACCGGCAAATAAGCTGGTAGTTGCTGAGCCTGAAGAAAGCATTCTTGTCATTGAATTCGACAACGATGTCTGAACTCTCCTTGGCAAGAAGATTCTTTAAAAGAGCGGCAGGCTTTTTGGGCAAAATGAATGAGGCTTCCAATTCTGTCTTGACGTCATTCCTGCGGTAACGGACCAGCTTGTGGGCATCAGATGCCACAAAACTCATGAATTTCTCGGTCATTTCCACAAAGATACCGTTCATTACTGGCCGCAATTCATCATCGGCAGTGGCGAACAGGGTTTTCTCAATCCCTTTCAACAATGACCTGTGGTTAACCTTCACAGATGCTCCTGAGTCAGGATCGATGGTCGGTATCTGCGGAAAATCCTCACCATCATAACCCACGATACTGTACTTCCCATTCTCCGACAGGATCTGAATCCCAAAAGTGTTATTGTCGACATGGAATGTCAATGGTTGTTCAGGGAATTCCTTTAGAGTGTCAATCAAAAGTTTGGCGGGAACAGCGATAATTCCTTCCCCATCAACATTGTCCAGTTCAATTTTGGTAATCAGTGTGGACTCAATGTCGGAAGCCGTGATGTTCAGACTATTTTCCGTGATTTCAAACAGAAAATTATCCAGAATGGGCATCGTGCTTTTGCTGCTGATCACTTTACTGATGGCAGTCAAATGGCTTAAAAGTTCAGTGCTGGAAATAACAAATTTCATAAACAATATTTTTGTCGATTTTTTTACATCAATTAATCATGCCAATCCATTGTAAATCAAAACTGTATAACATCATTAATTTTATATGGCTGACTCTTAAAAAGTACGAATATACTAACTTCTGATGGATTGATTGACTAATCGAGTCTCAATTTTTCATGATTTATTCACCTTCCACCTGCGTTGTCTGAGAAAATGGTAAACCACCCCAAAAATCAAAACCATGAATATCGGGAAGGCTGTATTGGTCAATGCCCAAAATTGCCTGCTTTCCCTCAATTTTACCTTGTCAAGGAGGCGAAGCTGGACATTGCGGTTACGTAAATCCATAACACCTGTATCATCACTGAGATACCGAAGTACATTCATGAAATACTCCTTGTTTCCGAAAGTTTGTTGCGAAACCCGGTCGTACCCCAATGGCAGGAACTCAGGTTCCCTTCCCTGTTGGTATCTCACCTTGTTGGCAATCAAGCTTCCGTCGGCAAAAACCATCATCTTTCCATTCTTGGTTTGATTGCGGATTTGGGCGTTGTCGATTCCCAATTGATTCAGCATCCGGTTTCTGAACGCGGAATGGAATTCACCTTCCAGTAACACCCCTGTGGGTATATGCGGAATATTAAACAGTTCACGTGCTGGGGGACTATCGATAATGCCCAGGCTCACGCTTGCCGGTGTTCGCACTATCCTTGCATAAGGCGATGAACCCAGAATCACAGTTTTTCGGATATTCCCGGCGCCGGCCACGGTATCCAGCGACGAAACAAATTCCGACATCAGGAGATTCAGGTGACGGCTTATGGGATGCTGGTCATTGGGTGTCAGCAACGGCGAATAATACCAGGGTTGAGGGGAAAATTCGGGCCGGCTTGTCGATGGTGCCGTGTTTACAAGTATCTGCAGGCAAACCACATCCTGTATAAGGTCGGTATTGATTCTGGCCCCATAATTAAACAGCAGGTCATCGAGATTCAGGTCATTGGGAAAGGCAAGGGTCATCATCCCCCTGGACAGGCTGTCAAGACTTACCTGCACGGGATCGATCAGCCAAACCAGTCTGCTGCCAGCCATGAATGCCTGATCAATAATGAACTTATCCTTCTCGGTAAAAGCCAATTTCGGGTCCGCGATCACCAGGATATCAGGTTGCTTATTGACAGCTTCAAGTTCTTCAGGTGTAATAAAGCTGACCTCAAACATCTCTGATGCGCTTTCTACCAAATCCCTGACTTCATAAGGATTCAGTTCGTCATGTCCTTGCATGAAAGCAAGTGTATGTTTTTCTGCAACCGCAAGTCGCTTAATGGCCGAAACGAGCTCATATTCAATACTCTCAACGCTGTGATTCAGGTTGACTTCGGCACTGAAACCGGGATTGTGTTTCAGAAAATTCACTGCCACTTCCCTGCCACCCATCCGGACAATTGCACCAGGAAAGATGAGGCGGGTAATGGTGCCCTGTTCAGTTCTTTGCCTGACATCCGTTGGAAGGACCCCCTTCCCTGCCAAATCTTCGAAATACTGATTTCTGTTGGCGGCTGTCGACTCTTCGTAAGGATCTTTAATGACCACCCTGACCGGAGAACCGGAATATCTGTCCAAATCCCTGATTTTCCCTATGATTTCGTTTTGCAGTTTCCGGAAACCTGGTTGAAGTTCCCCGGCAAGATATAGATCGATCGTAACCGGTTCATTTATGGATTCGGCAATACCTCTGGCCGCATGGGTTAAGGTGTAGCGTTTGTCTGAAGTCAGGTCAATCCTGAAGCGCAAACTCTCCGACAAAACAAAAATGAATATCAGGACCAATCCTCCGTACAACCCCATTTTCCATAACTTTTGACCCGAGAGACGGACTTTACGGATGGATATCATGGCCAGCATCAGGAATAATGAAGCCAATCCCAGGAAATACATCGTATCCCCCAGATCAATGACCCCCCTGCCCACCGAGGCAAAATGTTCATTGATGCTCATCCAGGTAAGGATCTTTTCCAGATAATGCGGAATTCCTGTTCCACCGATAAATTCAAATCCTATGAAGAATACAAAAGATAAGGCCATGGCCGATATAAAGGCCACGATCTGGTTATCGGTATTCGCAGAGGCAAACAATCCTATTGACACGAAAATTGCCGCCAGGAAAAAGAGACCGAAATATGCCCCCCAGGTACTTCCGGTATCGATGCTTCCGACAGGGTTACCGAGCTGCCAAACCGCCCAGAAATGGATCAGGGTTGGAACCAGGGTAAACACGACAAGCGTGAAAGCTGCCAAAAACTTGGCAAAGACAATGTGGAAGTCGGACAATGGACGGGTCAGCAACAGCTCAATGGTACCTGTCCTGCGTTCCTCTGAAAAAAGCCTCATGGTAATGGCCGGGATCAGGAAAAGATATAACCAGGGAGCCAGGTTGAAAAAAGGCTCTAGGGTTGCGTATCCGCTATCCGGGATATTGTAAACTCCGGGGAAAACCCACAAAAACAAACTGCTCAGCAACAAAAACGTGATGATGGCCAGGTATCCGACCAACGACCCGAAAAACTGCTTTAACTCTTTCCTGTATAAACTGAACATCGTTGTGAATCGTATTTGTTTTTAATCTCATTTCAGCTCCCCAGCAATCGGTACATCTCCCGGGCAGCACGTCCGGCAGCCCCTGGTTCTCCCATCATGGTGTGTAAACGGTTATAATCAGCCAACATTTCCCCCCTGTAAACCTTATCTTCCAGAAGTCGCTCCAGCTCAGGCCTGACCGCATCGATATTCATTTGGTCCATGACAAACTCTTTCACTGTTTCTTTACCAAGAATGATGTTGGGGAGGGATATATACTTTACTTTAAGGAACAACCATTGGAATATCTTGTAAGACAAACCTCCTCCGGCCATCTTGTACAATACTGCCTGAGGCGTGTTTAAGAGAGCCGTTTCAAGGGTGGCAGTCCCGGAAGTGACCAGGGCAGCGAATGAATGATGAACCAGCTCATAGGTCTGTCCTGACAACAGTTTTAAAGGCTGATGATCGCAAAATTTCCGGTAAATTTCTTCATCCAGGGCTTCGGCCTTCGAAATCACGAACTGGTAATCGGGATAAAGTGATGCCAACCTGCTCATTACGGGGAGCATATACCGGATTTCCTGAACCCGGCTTCCCGGAAGAAGGGCCACAAGGGGCCTGCTGTCGAGATGGTTATCTTGAAGGAATTGCTCTCTTTTCCTGAATTTCTTTTTGCTTTCCAAAATTTCATCCAGCAATGGATTACCTACATAACTGACCTTTAACTGATGTTTTTGGAAATAGGCAGTTTCGAAAGGGAGAATCGTGAATAGCTCATCAACATACGCCTTCAGTTTTGTGACTCTCCACTCTTTCCATGCCCATACTTTCGGGGCGATATACCAATAAACCCTGAATTGATGGGTATGGGCGAATTCGGCTATCTTGATGTTGAATCCCGGATAATCGATGAGGATTACCACGTCAGGCTTGTATTTCATGATTTCCTGCTTGCAGAGTTCCATGTTTTTCCGGATTACCCGAAGATTCATCAGCACTTCAATGGCACCCATAAAGGCCATCTCGCGATAATGCTTCAACAAAACGCCTCCTTCCGACGCCATCCGATCGCCGCCAAAGAAACGAAATTCCGCACTGGAATCCTCTTTCTTCAAGGCATTCATCAATGCAGCCCCATGGAGATCACCCGAGGCTTCCCCTGCTATGAGAAAATATTTCAAAACACTGAAATTATAGTAATTTACCAGGTCTGCCTGTATACACGCAAAGTAACAAGATTATTGTGAAATCTGAAAAACTCCGCCCCCGCAAAAAATGAGTGCTATATGACACAGCTTTGCCTGTTTGGCAAGATCAAATAATTTCGAATAACAAAAAAAGAAGCGCATAAACCAGGGTGGCCATGATGACTCCCTTGGCAGCTTTCTCCATTTGGAGCTTCAGATACAGGAAAAAGATCAGGAGATTTGCAAAACCGCAAAGGCTCAAAATCTTGAAGGTGATATGTAGTTTCCAAAGCTGCACCAGATAATCGCCCAGCGGTACATCGGCATAACGAATCGCATAGATGACCATAAATATGGCGAGAGGTGCTGAAATCCCGACAAGGATTCCGGCTGAAAGCTTATCCAGCTTCTTTCTTCTTCCCCTACCCATCAGAAGTTCCAGGTTTTGATCGAATCCAGCGTCTCATAGCAGGTCATGTCGACCTTGACAGGCACAACTGAAACGTAGTTCTTCTCCAGGGCATATATGTCGGTATCCTTGGCTTCCTCTTCGAAATTGATAAAGGAACCCGACAACCAATAATAGCTGCGGTTGTGCGGATCTATGCGTTTGTCGAACTCTTCCACCCATTTACCGCTGGCCTGGCGACATAATTTTATGCCTTTGGGTGATCCGGTCGGGACATTGATATTCAGGCAGGTATATCGGGGCAGACTGTTATCCATGACAGCCTGGAAAATCCTGGCGGCAAATATTTTGGCCTTTGAAAAATCGGCATCCGGACTAAAATCAAGCAGGGAAAACCCTATGGAGGGAACGCCGTGGAGACAACCTTCAACCGCTGCGCCCATGGTGCCACTGTAAATCACGCTGATCGATGAATTTGAACCGTGGTTTATTCCGGAAACCACATAATCAGGAGTCCGATCAAGCAGATGGTTAAAGGCAATCTTGACACAGTCGACTGGGGTGCCGCTACATTTATACACCGTCAGGCCCGGATCTTCCGACAATTTATGAACACGCAATGGTTTGTCGGCAGTAATGGCATTTGACATGCCTGACATGGCCACTTCAGGGGCTATTACCACCACTTCTCCAAATAGTTGCATCACTTCAACGAGTTCGTGAATCCCTTTTGCATGAATGCCGTCATCGTTGGTAACAAGTATCAATGGTCGTTCAGTCATAACTGTGTATTTTCACGGCAAATATAGCTAATTGAAGTCTGATCCTGAAACCCATTAAATACCATTTCAATTCCTGAACCTGATCAAAACTCAGGAATATAAAATTTGCATTACCTATCGATTTTCAAAAGATTTTTTCTTTTTTGCAAAAAACCCTCGTCACACTTTGTTATTTTTGAGACTTTTCAATTTTCGCCATCAATAAATTCGATATGAAAACCATAAAGGCCCTGTTATTTATCCTTGCCATCGCAGCCATGACCAAAACAAATGCACAGATTGACGTAAATTACCAATTGCCACCGGAAGAAATACTGGAACTCGCCGATGCCCCAATGCCACCATCCATTCTGCTCAGCAGAAATGGTGAAGATATTGTACTGCTTCACAGGAATCGCTATATCGGCATTGAAGAGTTGGCCGAGACCGAAATAAGGCTGGCAGGATTAAGGATTAATCCGAAGATCAACAATGAAAGCCGCACCATCAATTACAACAGGATTACCCTGATGAAGGCCGGAAACAAGGAGGTCGGCGAAGTCAAAGGATTGCCTTCACAACCCAAACTTTCGGGTTTCCAGTGGTCACCCGACCAAAAAAAGGTGGCCTTCCTGCATACGGCAGCCACTGGCACTGAGCTTTGGGTCCTCGACATTGCCTCTTCATCAGCCAGCAGACTTACTGCCCCGGTTTTGAATGGCAACCTCGGAAGGGCTTTTACCTGGTTCCCCAACAGCAACGAATTGTTGATCAAGGTACTGCCTTCCGACCGACAGCCCCTGATTGACAAATCAAACAATATTCCTTCCGGACCAAAGATTTCTGTTACGACAGGCACCGAGGCCCAGAATCGCACCTATGCTGACCTTTTACAGGACAAGGCAGATGAATTCAACTTTACCCAACTGGCACGGTCAGAACTTCGGAAAGTTGACCTGAATGGCCAAATTTCAATATGGAAGGAAACTGCCATTTATGCTGGAATGAATTTTTCACCTGATGGCAATTACATCCTTATCAATACCATCCATGAGCCGTATTCATATATGGTACCCTATTCAAGGTTCCCTTCCAAGAGCACCATATATTCCGCTGATGGCAAATTGGTTAAACTGGTGACCGAAAATCCTTTACTGGAAGATCTTCCCAAAGGAATGAACTCAACCATGAAAGGAATCCGCAGCATATCCTGGAGGAGCGATAAGCCGGCCACGCTGAGTTATGTTGTGGCACTTGACGAGGGAGACCAGGCCAATGAAGTAGAATTTCGTGATGAGGTATTTGAACTCCCGGCTCCATTTACGGGAGAGCCCCGAAGCCTGATCAAAACCATCAACCGTTATGCCGGAATCCAATGGGGTAACGACCAAATGGCCGTCGCCTTTGACCGTTGGTGGAGTAACAGGAATACCAAGACTTACCTGTTCAATCCTTCTGATCCGTCAAAAAAACCTGAAGTAATCGTTGACCGGAATTACCAGGACAATTACAATGATCCGGGGAGCTTCATCACCACCAGGAATGAATGGGGCGAAAATGTGCTCGATATCCAGGGTAAATACCTGTACCTGACAGGTCCGGGTCATTCAGATCAGGGGCCAAGGGCTTTTATCGACCGCTTTGACACAGGTACGAAAAAAACGGAAAGGTTATGGCAAGCCGATGGCACTTCTAACCTCGAGCAAGTGTCCTTTGCATTGGATATCAAAAAGGGACTGATCGTGACCATTATCCAGTCACAAACGGAATACCCTAACTATTTCTTACGGAACATCCAGAAGAAAGCTTCTCCCATACAGCTTACCTTCTTTGAAAATCCATACAAGAGCCTTGAGAATGTCCATAAGGAGCTGATTACATATAAGCGCGATGACGGGGTTGATTTGTCGGCCGTGTTATATCTCCCTCCAGGCTACGACCGTGAAAAGAAAGAGAAACTGCCCATGCTGATGTGGGCTTATCCACGCGAATTCAAGGATGCGGCGAGCGCCGGACAGGTAACCACTTCGCCACACCAGTTCACCTCCATCAATTATGGCTCTCCGCTCTTCTGGGTGATGAGAGGATTTGCCATTCTCGACAATGCCGCATTCCCCATCATCGGAGAAGGGGCAACTGAACCGAACGATACATTTGTCGAACAGTTGGTCGCCAACGCCAAAGCTGCCATCGACGCCGTGGACAACATGGGTTTTATCGACCGTACCAGGGTGGCAGTCGGAGGACATTCTTACGGGGCATTCATGACAGCCAACCTCTTGTCGCACAGCGACCTGTTTGCTGCCGGCATCGCACGCAGCGGTGCATATAACCGCACGCTGACACCTTTTGGCTTCCAGTCGGAAGAAAGGAATTATTGGGAGGCTCCCGATGTATACAACACGATGTCGCCCTTTATGAATGCAAACAAGAACAAGACCCCCATTCTCCTGATCCATGGCGAGGCCGATAACAATTCAGGCACCTTCCCGATGCAGAGCGAACGCTATTTCAATGCATTAAAGGGACTGGGGGGCACAGCCCGACTCGTTGTCCTTCCTCATGAAAGCCATGGTTATTCCGCACGGGAATCGATCATGCACATGCTCTGGGAAACCGACGAATGGCTCAACCAATGGGTAAAGAATAAACCCAAGAAATAAAACAATTTATTCCTGAATCTGTTTGTTTCATTGGATCAGAGATGCCCGAAAAATCTCTGTACATGAAAACATGTTCACTAACAGTCGAGAGTAACAATTCTGAATGAAAAAATTCCCAAGGTTCCGTTTTCTTTTGATAAATCTGGGAAGAGGACTTATTTGGTTTTCGCTAATTGCAGCCGCTTATATCCTCTTTATGGAATTGGTTTATAAAAACAACCCGGAAGTCTGGCTTGAAAGGTTATATTCCAAGCCACTCCAGATTTATGCCATTTACTTTTTCTCCGAATTCATGATGGGAATTTTCCCTCCTGAATTCTTCATGATTTGGGCCCTACATAAATCCAGTACACTTCACTACGTTTTCAATGTCGCTTTTTTCGCCATTGTATCCGTGATTGCAGGGTATTCAATGTTTCTTTTGGGAAAATACCTCCAAAGAAGGCTCTATTTCAGGTTTGTCCAGCGCAAATTCTTCAGGCAATTCATGCCCCAGGTGCGGAAATACGGACTCTTCCTGTTGGTGGTTGCAGCCATTACGCCACTACCCTATTCGGCTACCAGCCTGGTTGTCGGGTCATCAGGCTACTCCAACCGAATGTACCTTCTGGCTGCCACGACACGTATCCTGAGGTATGCCGTTTATGGTTATATCATCTATCAGACCCACAACTTATAGGTTGGTTCAAACATTTTCGTATGGGTTTCTTTCATCACAAACAGGAAAGCTGATTTTTTAATCAACCAATCGGGGAAAGAAATGTTATACAATGAAAAAATAGCGAATGATTCAAAGACTAAAGAAACGCTGGAGAGTTGAATCCACGTTTCAGGCCATCATCATATTAATTGTATTTTCTTTGACCGGAATGGCCACCTTGCAAGTAAGGAAAGCCATCTGGCCATATCTCGGTCTTGAGCCTGAAACTTCCCTCTGGATCAAGGTTCCGCTTTACATTCTCATCATTTTCCCAACATACCAGGTATTGCAGTTGATCATTGCGGCCCTTTTCGGTCAGTTCAGGTTTTTCTGGGAATTTGAGAAAAAGATGTTCCGGAGAATTGGAATCCTTTCACGAAACAAATCCATCATCATTATTGCATTTACTCTATTTACTTACAATACATCAGCCATGAATCAGGGAAAGGAAACAGCAACCCTTGGAGGCGGGTGCTTTTGGTGCACCGAAGCCGTATTTCTTCGAATGAAAGGTGTCGAAAAAGTGACTCCGGGATACAGTGGAGGACATATCAAAAACCCTGCCTATCGGGAGGTGACAACCGGCAGGACCGGACACGCCGAGGTGATACAGATTGTATTTGACCCCAAGGTGACCACTTATGTGGAAATTCTGGAAGTGTTTTTTGCCACCCACGACCCAACAACGCTAAACCGTCAGGGAGCAGACGTCGGGACCCAATACAGATCAGCCATTTTTTACCATACGGAATCGCAGAAGAAGGAAGCAGAGAAAGTCATTCTGGAACTTGAGAGATCGGGAGCCCATGAAAATCCAATTGTAACGGAAGTCAAAGCTTTTACAAATTTTTACGAGGCGGAAGATTACCATAAAAACTACTTCAACAACAACCGGAACCAACCTTACTGCAGGTATGTGGTGGCTCCCAAGGTTGAAAAGTTCAATAAACTGTTCAAAGACAAAATAAAGCCGTAAATTAACCCTGGTTTTAGATGGGACGTATTCATCATACTCCTTTCAGGGTTGAACAGGCATTCACGGGATTTACATACAACAAACCAGAAAACTTTAACTTAATCGTATGAAAATCAAATCATTCATTTTATTGTCATTTCTACTTCTTCCATTATTAGGAATTGCCCAGCGAGAATTCATCACTGCTGAGGGTGATACCATGAAGCGATATGTTTTCATGTTGTTGGAAGCTGGCGATAACCGTAACCACGACTCAATCCAGGTCGTCAACATCCAGAAAGGCCACATGGACCATCTGAACATGATGGCCTCCACAGGCAAGCTGATCATGGCAGGTCCTTTCGAGAAGGGCGATCCCTATCGCGGACTTTTGATTTTTGATCTTGAAACCATCGAGGAAGCTGAGAAGATGGAGCGTGACGATCCTGCGGTAGTGGCAGGCCGACTGAAAATGAAAACATTTTACTGGTGGTCGGCAAAGGGCGTCACCCTGAAATAGCTATTCCACCTGGCGGTCTTTACTCTCCCTCCTTGTGTAACCAGACCACCTTTTGTTCCGACACATTGGGCTTGCCTAGGATGTCTCGGTACAATTCAGGTCTCCTTGCCTTGGTGTATCGGTGCCCACCTGCCTGGATAAGCTTCTCGGGCACCAGCGTTGCCGTCACAAAATCATTGTCAAGTTTCCTGCATTCCGCAACGACATCACCATGAGGGTCAATAATCATGGAGCATCCGTTCTTAAGCTGGTCGTCATCCATGCCGATCGGATTGGAGAAAACCACATAAATACCATTGTCCCAAGCCCTTGAAGGAAGCCATTTCATCAACCACATCCTGCCTTTAGGCCCATCAAACTCCAACCGAAGGGAAGTGGGATCATTTTCGCGGTTCTCCCAAAGGACAGGATCAACAAAACCGGCGCCAGGTCGGGGTGATGGCGTGCACATGGTCACATGGGGCATAAATATGACCTGGGCGCCCAATAACGCGGTAGCACGTACATTCTCCACAACATTATTGTCGTAACAGATCAGGATACCGCATTTCCATCCATACAAGTCAAAAACACAATATTCCGTACCCGGTGACAGGTAAGGATTGATAAAAGGATGCAGCTTCCTGTAGCGGGCGACCAATCCGTTCCTGTCGACACAGACATATGCCTTGTACAGCTTTTCTTCGAAATCCTTTTCAAAAAGCCCGGCCAATACGGCTATGTCATGCTTTTCCGCAATCTGCCTCATTCTTTCCAGACTGGCTCCGCCAGGAATCGGTTCTGCCAGGTCCAGCATCTCTTCTTTCGATAAATTCCGGGCAAAAGTATAGCCGGTAATGGAACATTCATGGAAAGCGATGGCTTTGGCACCATCTGCAGCTGCCTTTGCGGCCAGTTCTTCCATAACCGAAAGGTTATATTCCTTATCGCCACTCCTGTTCTCGAACTGTGCGGTCGCAATTTTCAGGTTTTTCATCATCAGGTTGATTTGTTAAGTTTTAGAAATCAGCTGAATTATTCTAATTTCGCAAACAAAATTAAATCTTTAACATTAGATTATGAAGAATACCACCATTATCCTTTTGCTTTTGGCAGGCATCGCTGTTTCGTCCTGCCAGAATCAGGGCAAATCCACGGCCACTGATTCGGAGAATCCATTTTTTACGGAGTATACAACACCTTTCCAGGTACCTCCATTCGACCAGATCAAGCTCGAGCACTTTATGCCGGCAATTGATGAAGGGATCCTGCAACAGGAAGCTGAAATCAAGGCTATCGTAGAAAACCAGGATGAACCAACCTTCGAAAACACTATCCTGGCATTCGACAATTCAGGAGAATTGCTTTCAAAGGTCAATTCGGTGTTCGGTCCACTGAATTCGGCCGTCACCAATGACGAAATGCAGGCACTGGCCCGCGAAATTTCGCCAAAACAGACCATCCACCGCGACAATATCATGCTCAACCCGGTTCTTTTCCAGCGCATTAAGGCTGTTTATGAAAAGAGGAATGAACTTGGTCTTGATGCACAGCAGCTCAGGTTGGTTGAAAAATACTATCAGGATTTTGAAAGGAATGGCGCCAACCTGTCAGCGGAAGACCAGACGAAACTGAGGGGCCTCAATGAGGAACTGTCAAAACTCCAGCTTAAGTTTTCGGAAAACGTTTTACTTGAAACCAACCGTAATTTCCGACTGGTGGTTGAAAATGAAGCGGACCTCAAAGGACTTCCACAGGACGTCATTGTAAGGGCTGCCGAACAAGCCAAAAAAGACAGTATGGAAGGCAAATGGGTATTCACCCTCGATAAGCCCAGCATGCTTCCTTTCCTCCAGTTTGCTGAGAACCGCGAATTGCGCGAAAAACTCTATCGTGGTTATTACATGCGCGGGGACAATGACAATGAATTTGACAACAAGGAAATCATCAAACAACTTGTAAAACTGCGTGACCAGAAAGCCAAACTGATGGGCTTCAAGAATTTTGCCGAATATGTGATTGACATTAACATGGCCAAAACACCGGATGCAGTCTATGACTTCCTGAAGCAACTCTGGGAACCAGCCATGAAAATCGCTAAATCTGACCGTGATGCCATGCAGAAAATTATTGATGCCGAAGGTGGAAACTTCAAACTGGCAGCCCACGACTGGTGGTATTACTCCGAAAAACTTCGCAAACAGAAATTTGATCTGGATGAAAATGAGGTTAAACCTTACTTTAGCCTTGAGAACACCATCAACGGAATGTTCCATGTCGCCACCCAGCTTTATGGCATCACCTTCGAAAAGCGTGATGACATTCCGGTATACCATGAGGAAGCATCTGCTTATGAAGTCAAGGAAGCCGACGGATCACACGTAGGTGTCCTGTTCGTCGATTTCCATCCCCGTGACGGCAAACGTCCCGGTGCCTGGTGCACCAGCTTCCGCCGTTCAGCCTATAAGAATGGGGAAAGGGTTTATCCGCTCAGCACCATTGTCATGAACTTCACCCGCCCTGCCGGTGACACACCTGCATTATTGAGCTTCGACGAAGTGTCAACGATGTTCCATGAATTTGGACATGCACTTCACGGATTGTTTACCGATGAGCCTTACAAAAGGACTTCAGGCAGTGTTCCGCGTGACTTTGTGGAATTGCCTTCACAAATCATGGAACATTGGGCTTCCGAACCCGAAGTCATGAAAGTCTATGCCCGTCATTACCAGACAGGAGAGGCCATTCCGGATGAGTTGATAGCCAAGCTCCAGGCGGCGGCAACTTATGATCAGGGATTCATTACCGGTGAATATGTGGCGGCATCATTGCTTGACCTCGATTATCACACCACCGAAAATCCCGACATCGCCGATGTAAGGGAATTCGAAAAACAGTCCATGGAAAAATATGGCCTGATTCCCGAAATTCTGCCCCGTTACAGGAGTACCTATTTCTCGCATACCTTCAGTGGCGGTTACACTGCAGGATACTACGTATACATCTGGGCCGGGGTACTTGACTCCGACGCTTTTGAAGCCTTCAAGGAAACCGGGGACATCTACAATAAGGATGTGGCATCGAAATTCCGTACCCTGCTTTCAAAATCAGGTTCCGATGAAGGTATGAATATCTACAGGCAGTTCAGGGGTAAAGATCCCGAGATCACTCCACTGCTGAAAAACAGAGGACTTCTTTAATGAATTGAATTCATTGACCCGATAAAAAAATCCCGTCCGGAAGAGTTTCCGGACGGGATTTTTATTTATTGTCATCAACGATTAACGACGTTTTCCAAAGGGTTTTGGTTTTCGTGCTGGAGCGACACCTTCAGGACAGGAATTTCGATTCCTTCCCTGCGGAAAGCCTCCATGACCGAAAGGAAGACTGAGTTCCGCACTTTCAGGAAGTTGTCGCGCTCGTGCCAAACGGCAAAGGTTATCTCCACGCCATTGGCGCCAAACGCCGACATGATGACTATGGTCTCTGGTTCATCGAGTACCAGGGGATTATGGGCTGCAATCTCTTCCAGCAATGATTTCACCTTCTGAAGATCTGCCTGGTATGTGACAGTCAACTTGATATCCATCCTGCGGATCGGGAAACGGGTAACATTGATCAGCTCGGTACTGATGACAGTCTGGTTCGGAATACGGAGCAGCAGGTTATCGAAAGTCTTGATCTTGATGGATAAAAGGTCAATGGAATAGACCCTGCCGGTCTTGTCTCCGATACGAACTACGTCACCGATTTCAAATGACTTTTCTGAAACCAGGAACAGGCCGCTCACGATGTTGCCCAGACTGGTCTGGGAGGCGACACCGATCACGATACCCAATACTCCTGCTGCACCAAATAAGGCGGTGATATCCACCTCAAGCATCCGAAACACAAAAAAAGTAAGGACTATCAATCCGGTATATACGATTCCCCGGTTTACCACAACCCTCGATTGCTTCGTCATCTTGCGGGTGAAGGTTGCCCTCACCGCATAGGCAAGACCATAAATAATGGCAAGACCTATCGCAATGGTCAGGATGATGCGCACGATTTTCTCCACCACCTCAGGTGACATATTGAGTCCAAAGTCCATAACTATATCTGGTATATGTTTTTAATGAAATGAAAATTGATCATCAACGATGATTTCCCTCCGGAAGATCTTGGGGTGGCCAGCTGAAGGTGATTATCACCATGCACACTCTTATCCACCCGGTATGTGGCACTGCTAATCTGCTCCTTTCCCTTGTATTCGATATCCACGACGCTGGTCATCAGGCCATGGCTGGTCGAAAGTATCGCCAGATTGTCTACCCGGATGATGAATCGCTGAACCTCGAGCAACAGGGTTGAATGGTTGGTAATCAGCACCGGGCATATGACCTCCCAGGGCAAAGGATCCAAAAGTTCCGGATCTTTCTGGTAATGGCTGCCCAGGGCAAAGGCTGTCTCTCCTTCATCGGGTTCCCCAAACCAGGTGTCAGATAGCCTGATCAACGGATATTCGGTGATAAAATAATCCGTTATGGCATCCGTATGGTGAAACTGGAGGTTCAAAGGCACCTTGACAAAAAATCTCATGCTCTGTCCCGGGAGAATCCTCATACCACTGTTCTTCAGCACCACCGGTTTCAAAGGGAGTGCAGGCGTTATCACCAGCGTATCTGAACGGCCCGATTGAAAAAGGTCACTTTCGCTTACCTCCAATGATGGTATCTCCGAACTTCTGTAAATCCCCTCAAAAGGTTGCTCCGTTGGAAGAACGTGAAATCCCCAACCCATGGAAAACCGCTTCACGATAAGGTGCAGAGTGCCAGCCCTGATTTCAAGTCCCTGCCCATTGGATATCTCATGCTTTCCGAAAATCTCCTGAATTGTCATGCCATTTCGTTTAGTTTTCAAAAATACAACAAATCACACTTGAAACCTCCGATGCGTTTTGCAAGAAAAAGTGATATCACCATGTAATGATTCTCCGCGATAAACGTCATACCTTTGAAAACAAGCAGGAACTATCGGAAAAGAAACGATGCAAACAAACGAATTTAAACAGGAGGTGCTGCCACTCAGCAAGAGCATGTTGCGATTTGCGGCACTGTTTCTGAAGGACAGCGATGCATCACAGGATATTGTCCAGGAAGTGTTCCTTAAACTCTGGCAGATCAAGGATGAACTTGACCATGTCGACAACTTGAAGGCGTTTGTCACCCGAATGGTACGGAATAAATGCCTCGACCATATCAGGGCAGGCAAGAAATGGGTGATCAGGGACACACTGGAGCAAAAGGCCATTGAGTTGGCTGACGAATATGATCGTGTCGAGTGGAGCGAAACCAGTTCAAGAATCAGGGTACTGATCAGCAAGCTTCCGGAGCAACAACAAACGGTCATGTACCTGAGAGATATCGAACAGAATGAATATGATGAAATTGAAGATATTACAGGCTTAAATGCCAATGCGATCAGGGTGAACCTGTCGCGTGCAAGGAAAAAGGTGAGGGATGAATTACTTAAAACATGGAATCATGAAAGCGAACATAGCAAAGACATTACTGCAAAAATTCTTTGAAGCGGAGACTTCCCTGGAAGAGGAAAAGATGCTGAGGGAATATTTCAACCAGGGCGAGGTAGACCCGGAGCTGCTTCCCTACCGCGAGTTCTTTGCAGATACGGAAAGTCAGTTCAAAACCAAAGGGGAAGACCAGATTGAAGAAAAGGTGATGGACCATATCCTGGAAAACGAAAGCAAAAACAGGGGTCGTTACCGACAACTTTGGCTGACAGTATCAGGAATTGCCGCCTCCCTGGTCATAGCGGTTTCCTCCATGCTTTACTACCAGAGCCAGCAAGGCTATCAGGACACGTTCACGAATCCGGATGAAGCCTATGCATATGCTGAACAGACCCTCGCTTTTGTATCCCAGAAATACAACCAGGGACTGGCAAGCCTTGAACCCCTGAAGAAAGTGAACCAGTCGGTGCAACCTCTTGAAAACGGGCTACAGACATTGAACAAAGGTTTAAACCAGATACCCTCAAATCTTATAAAAGGGAATGATTCACAGGAATAAAGTTTACAGGAAAGAATAATATACAAGAAATAATCTCTAAAAAATAGCAAAATGAAACGATTGATTTTAATGATTGCAATGCTGGCACCCATGGTATTGGCCGCACAGAAAAGCCCGGTCGACAAGCTGTTCGACAAATATGCCAACCAGGATGGCTTTACCACCGTCAACATTTCCGGAAAACTTCTGGGAATGGCCGGAAAGATGGACAAAAGCAATCCCGACACGAATGATATGCTGAACAAGCTATCAGGAATCCGGATCCTGTCGGTCGATGACGAGTCCTTAAATTCAAAACTCGATTTCTACAAGGAACTCGAAAACGACGGATTCTTCAGGAACAACACCTATGAAGTACTGATGGAGGTGACCGAAAAGAACGAGGTGGTCCGTTTCTACGGACGTACCACACCTGAAGGTAAGTATGGAGAACTGCTGCTTGTCGTCGGAGGGAAAAGCAATGCCCTGATCAGCATCAGGGGAATCATCGATCCTGATAACATCGGAAAAATCATGGATGGTTTGGATGTGGATGTCGATGTAAGTAAAAAACCATAAATGCATCAACTGGCAAAAAGGCTGTATCAATAACGATGCAGCTTTTTTTTTTGCACAGGCACATCAACAATATCAATAAATACCAATATCTATTATCACAATGGTTTCCTACCCCTTTTGACCATTAAAATACCATTGCCATAGCAATGACATTCTTTTGCCATATGCAAAAGAAAAAATAATGGAAAACATATGCAGAAGATATGGAAAAACCCAAAAGGGGTGCAAGTCCTGACCAAACCTGACAAGGTAATTCTGCAAGCAGAATCAAATCATTTTTTCAGGTTAAGGATAGCCGGAAATATTTTGGTAATCTCTTTATAATTTTCCGACGATTGTCATTCTCAAGGGTGCAACGCAATTTTAACATCACGAATCAGGAAGGGCCGAATAAGAAAATTTCCAATGATTTTCCTTACTTTTGGGCCGTTTATCAGAATCGGAAAAACATACCATAATGAAAGTCTCATATAACTGGCTCAAGAGCTACATCCAATTTGACCACACCCCGTCGCAATTATGTGAACTTCTTACCAGCATTGGCCTGGAAGTTGGCGGATCCGAAGAGGTTGAAAGCATACGTGGCGGATTGAAGGGCCTGGTGATCGGCAAGGTCGTAACTTGCGTACCCCATCCCAACAGCGATCATTTAAGCATTACCACGGTTGACACCGGAAGTGGTGAAATCCTTCCCATTGTTTGCGGGGCTCCCAATGTACGGGCCGGACAAAAAGTGGTGGTAGCAACGGTAGGCACTACCCTTTACGATGGTGACCAGACTTTTGAGATCAAAAAGGCCAAAATCCGTGGTGAGGTTTCAGAAGGAATGATTTGCTCGGAGACCGAAATTGGCGTTGGTTCCGATTCCTCTGGCATTATGGTATTGCCCGAAGAGAGTGTCATTGGGACTGCCGCCTCCGATTATTTCAAGGTGGAGTCTGATTGGGTTATAGAGGTTGACATCACCCCAAACCGGATTGATGGGGCTTCCCACATAGGTGTTGCGCGCGATATCGCCGCCGCTCTAAGGCAAACAGGTGAGAACGGTTACAAGAGACCCTCCGTTGAAAGCTTCAAGGTTGACAACCATCAGCTCGACATCAACGTTGAGGTGCTGAACCCCGAGGCTTGTCCCCGCTATTCCGGAGTTTCCATTTCCGGGGTTGAAGTCGGAGAATCACCTGCATGGCTGCAAAACAGGCTCAAGGCCATTGGACTTACGCCCATCAACAACATCGTCGACATTACCAATTTTGTATTGTTTGAAACTGGTCAGCCTTTACATGCATTCGATGCCGACGAAATCACGGGAGGCAAGGTGATCGTCAGGACGCTGATGCCAGGAACACGTTTCAAGACCCTCGATGGTGCAGAAAGAAAACTGGACGAGAAAGACCTGATGATTTGCAATTCAAACGAGGGAATGTGTATTGCCGGCGTTTTCGGAGGGATTGACTCCGGAATCAATACGACCACCCAAAACGTGTTTCTGGAAAGTGCTTGCTTTGATCCGGTATATATCCGCAAAACCTCACGCAGGCATGGCTTGTTTACCGATGCTTCTTTCAGGTTTGAACGCGGCACCGATATCAATGCCACCATATATGCCCTGAAAAGGGCTGCAATCCTGATAAAGGAGATTGCAGGGGGCACCATTTCTTCCGAAATTAAGGATTATTATCCCCAACCGGTGCAGGGATACCCGGTTGAGGTATCCTATCATAACATCAACCGACTCATTGGCAAGACCATTCCTAAGGAAACCCTGAAAGAGATTCTGGTTTCCCTGGAAATGGAAATCGTGTCGGAAACCGATCGCGGACTTTCCCTGATGGTCCCAACCTATCGGGTGGATGTGCACCGCGAATGCGACGTAATCGAGGAAATACTCAGGATTTATGGATACAACAATGTTGAAATCCCGACCCATGTTTCCGCTTCCTTAAACTATGCCGAGAATCCCGATCCCAACAAAGTCAAAAACGTGATTGCAGATTACCTGGCTGCACAGGGTTTTAATGAAATGTGGTCCAACTCGCTGACAAAGGCATCCTACTATGAAAACATGAAGGATTATCCTGCCGAGAAGACCGTCAAATTATTTAATCCTTTGAGCAGCGACCTGGGCAGCATGCGTCAAACTTTGCTGTATGGCGGACTGGAGTGCATTCAGCTCAACAGCAACAGGAAAAACGAAGACCTCAGGCTGTTTGAATTCGGGAACTGTTACTTCTTTAAGGGAACCCATTACAAGGAAGATTCCGCCGCCAACTATTTTGAGGAGGAACACCTTGGCCTTTTTATCACCGGCAACCGGGAAAGCCAAAACTGGCTTACTCCGGAAACCACCACTTCGTTCTTCCTTATGAAATCCTATGTCGAGAATATATTGACCCGTCTTGGATTTACCCTGGAACAACTGAAAGTGAATGAATCGGGCAATGAGATTTTCTCGGAAGGATTGTCATACGAAACGGCCAATAAGCAAAAACTGGTTGAATTCGGGATTGTATCACCCAAATGGGCAAAATCCTTTGACCTGGAAAATGCCGTCTATTATGCCGACTTTGACTGGGGACAAATCCTTTGGGAAAGTAAAAAGAACAAGGTGAAATTCACGGAACTGCCCAAGTATCCCGAAGTCAGAAGGGATTTGGCCCTGGTGCTCGACAAGGAAGTAAAATTCTCGTCGATCAAAAATATTGCATTTGCGAGTGAAAGACAATTGCTGCAGTCAGTCAGTTTGTTTGATGTGTATGAAGGGAAAGGTGTTCCTGAAGGAAAAAAATCCTACGCCATCAGCTTTATCCTGCGTGACGACAACAGGACCCTGAACGACAAACAGATCGACAAGGCGATGGAACGTATACTTATCGCTTGCGAAAAGCAGGCCGGTGCGAAACTTCGCTGATTGCGCTGACATACTTTTTGATTTTCACTTCAAACCTCTAATGCCGGTCGGATATGCAAAACCAGGCCAAAGGTGTTTTATACGCGGTGATCACTGCCGTTTTGTGGGGAGTATTGGCAGTTGCCCTGAAGGTAGCTGGCGACGAAGTGGAAGCACCAACCGTCGTATGGTTTCGTTTTAGCCTTGCCTTCCTGCCATTACTTGCGTGGCATATCATCAAGAAGCCCCGGGAACTCAGAATCCTTTATAAGCCGCCGCTCATACTGGTCATAGCGTCTGTAACCCTGGCATACAATTATATCGGGTTCATGTGGGGAGTCAATTACACCACCCCTTCCAATGCCCAGCTGTTTATCCAGACAGGCCCCATCTTACTGACGGTAGCCGGGGTGATCTTTTTCAAGGAGGTGATCAGCAGGCGACAGCTTTTGGGATTTATCATCACTTTTATTGGATTCTATCTTTTCTACAACCAACAGATCAGTGCACTGACGAGCGGCGAAAACCTCTACATGAAAGGTGTCCTGTTGACCCTGAGCGGGGCTGTCGCCTGGACAGTCTATGCCGTGATGCAGAAAAAACTGGTGGTACATTATTCAAGCCTCACTCTGAACTTGTTTTTGTTTGGGTTACCCACGCTGCTTTACCTGCCGTTCGTGAAATTCTCTGAGCTGGCGCACCTGAGTCCTGTCATGTGGGCCATCATGATTTTCCTTGGATTGAACACCCTGGTAGCCTATACTACCCTGTCGGTGTCGCTGAAATACCTCGAAGCCGGCAAAGTAAGCATCATCATCATCCTGAACCCTTTGATCACCTTTGTGATCATGGCCATTTTGACCAACATGGAAGTAACCTGGATCAAGGGAGAAAACTTTACGCTGCTTTCCGTAATAGGGGCAATCATTGTCATTGCCGGGGCAATACTGGTCATTAAAAAGGACAGGAAAGCCCGGAAACAAGCTGCTTAAGCATCATTCGGCTTATGCTTTTTAAGGATTTGTTTGATGTAGTTGGTGAGGATTTCTATCGCACGCCGGTTCATGCCCCCCTGTGGGATGATGATGTCTGCAAAATGTTTGGTGGGCTCAATGAATTGAAGGTGACTGGGGCGAACCGTCTTCTCGTAACGTTCCAACACCTGGTTCACGTCGCGGCCCCTTTCCATGATGTCCCTGCGGATTACCCTGGAAAGCCTGACATCCGAATCGCAGTCGACATACACCTTCACGTCCATTAGGTCGCGCAGCTTTTCATTGGAGAGGCAAAGGATCCCTTCGATGATCAGCACATGCCGGGGTTCGACAAGGACCGTCTCTTCCAGTCGGGTGCAGGTAATAAAGGAATAGGTTGGCTGCAAGATCGGCTTCCCTTTCTTCAGCGCCTCGACATGCTCCACCATCAGCTCAAACTCTATGGCATCCGGACGGTCATAGTTTTTTTTGCGGCGATCTTCGAGGGCCAGGTCACTGTTGTCATAATAATATGAATCGTGCGAAAGGACAGCCACCTCATTTTCGGTAAACGACTGGATAATTTTCTCAACCACGGTGGTTTTCCCCGACCCTGTTCCTCCTGCGATGCCAATAACCAGCATAATTTAGGCTTGTGTTAATAAAAATCGCTTTTTATGACAGCTCACCTGCCGGCTGCTAAATTAGTGCTATTTTTGCGAACAACAGTTTCACACCGAAATTAAAGATCACAAATATGATTAACCATGTTGTTCTTTTTAAGCTGAAACCCTTTGCGGCAGAAGAAAAGCAAACCATCCTGGACGAGGTAAAGGCGCTTCTTGAAAACCTTCAGGGAAAAATCGAAGAGTTGAAGTTTATTGAAGTAGGGATCAACTATGAACTGGAAGGCAAAAGCTTTGACCTGGCGCTCATCTCCCACTTCAACTCGATTGAAGAGCTTGACAAATACAGGGTACATCCCGAACATGTGAAAGTCACCCAACGTATGGCAGAGGTCGTCGAATCAAGAGCGGCGGTTGATTATATTTTCTAACAATCACACTAAACCCATGAGCAGTCTTTATCCTTTAAAATTCAGGCCAACCTATCAGGAACGAATCTGGGGTGGCAGCCGTATGCACGCACTCCTGAACAAAGCCGTCTGTGAAAACGGAGGTTGCGGCGAAAGTTGGGAATTGTCGGGTGTCGAAGGCCACATTTCGGAAGTGTCGAATGGTTTCCTCGAAGGCAATGACCTTCAGGAGCTGATTGAAATTTACATGGGCGACCTGGTGGGTGACCGTGTATATGAACAGTTTGGAACCGAGTTTCCCCTTTTGATCAAATTCATTGACGCGATGGATGACCTGAGCATCCAGGTGCACCCGGGTGACGACCTTTCGAAAAAACGGCACAATGCCTATGGCAAGACCGAAATGTGGTACGTCCTTCATGCAGATGAAGGGTCGATGTTGAACTCAGGGTTCAACCAGCCGGTCGACCGTGAAAAGTATCTCGAATACCTGAACAGTGGCAGGCTCACCGAACTGCTCCATTTTGAGGAAGTGAAAGACGGAGATGTCTTCTTCATCCCGGCAGGAAGGGTGCATGCCATCGGCAAAGGCCTGATAATAGCCGAAATCCAGCAAACTTCCGACGTTACCTACCGGATCTATGATTACGACCGCAAGGACAAAAACGGCAACCTCAGGGAATTACATACCGACCTGGCCCTCGATGCCATTGACTTTAGCTACAAAGAGAACTATAAAACACATTACAAGCCTGTTAAAAACAAGACGGCAGAAATCGTTACCTGTGACTATTTTTGCACCAACATCGTCCTGTTTGACCAACCCGTCATCAAAGAGATCGCACACATCGACTCATTCGTCATTTACATATGCATTGATGGCAGTTACGAAATTGTATGGGACGGAGGACGTGAACAGGTGAAAAAAGGTGAGACAGTGCTGATACCGGCCAGCCTGACTGAATATCGTCTCGAACCCACAACCGGGGAAACAAAGGTGCTGGAAGTGCATTTGCCCTAAGATTCCGGCAGTACATTAAAACATATATATGGACATTAAGCAAGCCCGATTTGTTGTAAGCAATTCCACCGTTTCGAAATGCCCTAAGCCCGACAAGCCCGAATATGCGTTTATCGGTCGTTCGAATGTGGGTAAATCATCGCTGATCAACATGCTTGTCAACAGCAAATCACTGGCAAAAACATCCGCAAGACCAGGCAAAACCCAATTAATCAACCACTTTCTGATTAACGAGGAATGGTATCTTGTTGACCTTCCTGGATATGGATTTGCAAAAGTGCCCCAGGCGGAAAAGAAGAAATGGGAAAAGTTTATCCGTGAATACATCTTAAAAAGGGAGAACCTTTATTGCCTGTTTGTCCTGATCGACATAAGGCACGAGCCACAAATGGTTGACCTCGAATTCATCGAATGGCTGGGCATTAGCTATATTCCCTTTTCCATCATTTTCACAAAAGCCGATAAGTTGAAACCCGAGGAAATTGAGCCAAAGGTGGAAGACTATAAAAAAGTTTTGCTCGAGAAATGGGAAAGCCTGCCTGACATATTCGTTTCATCTGCCGATAATTTCATGGGCAAGGCTGAAATCCTCGGATTCATTGACAAAGTGAACAAGGAAAACCGTTAAGTGCCAACCTGGGAGTCATAGACAAGGCAAATTATCATGGGCCCCTTTTCTTGCCTTCAAATAAATTTTACTTTTGCATAACGATTTGGTAATAATCATCCATCAAACAAATAAAAATGGGATCAAAAAGCCATCCGCTTAAAATTTTCTCCTGCCGTAACAGCACTTATCTTGCCGAAAAAATCTGTGAAAGCCTTGGGCTGAACCTGGGATTATCCTCCTGTCCGGTCTTTTCAGACGGTGAGTTTGAACCATGCTTTGAAGAAACAATCCGTGGGTCACATGTATTTATCGTGCAATCCACACCCCCACCTGCCGACAATCTGATGGAACTTCTCCTCATGATTGATGCAGCCAAAAGGGCCAGTGCCTACAAAGTGATTGCTGTTGTCCCATATTTCGGGTATGCCCGCCAGGACCGCAAGGACAAGCCCAGGGTTTCCATAGGGGCCAAGCTGATGGCAGACCTGCTTTCAGCTGCCGGGGTTGACAGGGTGATCACCATGGACCTGCATGCCGACCAGATTCAGGGATTTTTTAATGTACCCGTAGACCACCTGTTCGCATCCGCCATGTTTATTCCGTACATCCGGAATATGGGCCTGAAAGATATCGTCATCGCTTCACCCGACGTAGGGGGAACAAAGAGGGCCAATACCTATGCAAGGCTTATGGAGACCGATATGGTCATTTGCCATAAGTCGAGGGCCAAAGCCAACGTAGTGGATAAAATGACACTGATCGGAGAAGTTGCCGGGAAGGATGTCATTATCGTCGATGACATGATCGACACTGCAGGCACCATCAAAAAGGCAGCCGCCCTGATGAAAGAAAAGGGAGCCAACAGTGTGCGTGCCTTTGCCGCACATGGTGTGCTCTCGGGAAAAGCAATCGAGAATATCGAATCATCGGAACTTGAAGAGGTTTATTTCACGAATTCCCTGCCCCGAAAAAACAGCTGCGAGAAAATCAAATACATCAGTGTGGCTGATGCATTTGCCGAAGCGATTGCCAGAGTTTATAAAAATCAGTCAATAAGTTCATTATATTTCAGATAAATACTATTTTTGCACCGCTTTTTCTAAAACGGCAGCTTAGATTATGCATGCTGTTTGCCCTTTCATCGAAAAGGGAGGACTGAGTACCATAATTAAAAATTACATTTAAATGAAGACATTAGAAATTAAAGGAAGTCTCCGGTCAGCTACCGGAAAGAAAGGTTCAAAGAGCCTGAGAGAACAGGAAATTGTGCCATGCGTGATGTATGGTGGTGCCGAACCAATTCATTTCCAGGTTCCTTTCAGTGAATTCAGGCCTGTCGTTTATTCACCCGACGTGTTTCTGATTACCGTGGATATCGAAGGTAAGCAATACAAGGGAATTCTTCAGGATACCCAATGGCATCCGGTTGAAGAGACTTTGATGCATGCCGATTTCCTTCAGGTATCTGAAAAGAAACCGGTAAAATTAAACCTGCCGGTTAACATCACCGGGACTGCAAAAGGTATCAAGGTTGGGGGTAAACTGAAAGTGAACCTCCGTCGCCTCAAGGTTAAAGGCATGGTTAATGACATGCCCGACGCCATAGATGTTGACGTTACCGAGCTGGGACTTGGACAGAGCATCAAGGTTGGTGCCCTGAAACCTTCGGGATACCAGATCCTTAACAGCAAATCTGACGTGGTTGCTACCATTACCGTAACCCGTGCTGCACGTGCGGCCATGACTGCCGAAACCAAAGGCAAGAAGTAAACTTAAAATTTCGTTGTTTTGAAGTACCTGATTGCCGGTTTGGGCAACATCGGAAAAGAATACGAAAATACCCGCCACAATATTGGGTTTAAAATATTGGACGCCCTCGCAGGTGCGTCCAATATTTCTTTTAGCGACAGCCGTTATGGATTCGTGGCCGAAATGAAGCATAAAGCCAGGACTTTTATCCTCCTACGGCCTACCACCTACATGAACCTCAGTGGCCGTGCCGTCAATTACTGGCTGAAAGCCGAGAACATTCCCATCGAAAACATGCTGGTGCTGGTCGATGACATTGCCCTTCCTTTCGGTACCATCCGCATTAAGGCCAAAGGCAGTGACGGAGGGCACAACGGTCTCAGGAACATCCAGGATGTGCTGGGGCGGAATGACTATGCCCGGCTCAGGTTTGGTATCGGCGACAACTTCCATAAAGGAACACAGATCGATTATGTACTCGGCCAATGGAGCCGGGAGGAAGAAAAAGAGCTTCCGTTCCTGATTGACCAGTGTATGGATGCGGTGAAAAGTTTCGGCACGATCGGGATTGAAAGGACCATGAACATTTTCAATACCAAAAAACCAAATCCCTGATGGCCGATACAGTCAGGATCGACAAATGGCTTTGGACTGTCAGGCTGTTCAAGACCCGAAGTCTGGCCACCGATGCATGCAACAAGGGACATGTCGTCGTGGGTGATTTGCCTGTCAAGCCTTCCCGTATGGTCAAACCCGGCGACCTGGTGAAAGTGAAGAGACCTCCGATATACAGGCATTACAAGGTGATCGGACTTCCCGGTAACCGAATTGGCGCCAAGGAAGTGCCCAATTTCATGGAAGAAGTAACCCCCCAATCCGAACTCGACCTCCTGGATATGCAGAAAGACATGCAATGGATTACCCGGGAGCGTGGCTCCGGAAGACCTACAAAAAAGGACAGACGCCAGCTCGACGATTTTTTTGGAATCTAAAAATCAATCACCAATGTTTATAGCCAGGGAAAAAAGGAAAGAAAACCTGTCGGAATACCTCATATACATGTTTCAGATTGAGGATGCCATCCGCTCGGCCGATGCTGATCTGCAAGCCATCGAGCGGAAAATGATCGTTCCCTTCATGTTGCCTGAAGCTACCCACCGGGAAATGGTCAACTGGTATGCCAACCTGATCCTGATGATGGAAAAGGAAAAGGTCAGGACAAAAGGACATCTCCAGTTCCTGGTTAACCTGATGGATGACCTGAACGGTTTCCACCTTCGGCTGATGGCGTCAGAATTGGATGCTCAATATGAACAATCCTATAAATCGGTTGCGGGATTATTGACTGAAGTCAGAAGACGGGGAGCCAGGGGCAATCACGATGTCGAGACCGCCCTCACTGCCTTGTATGGCTATTACATTCTAAAACTGGGCAAAAAGGCCATCTCACACGAGACAATACAGGCGATGACTCAGATCAGTAAATGGTTAGGGTTATTGTCTGAATTATACCGGCAGTTTGAAGCCGGCGAATTCGAGTTTTAACTCCTCGACCGACGGAAACAACCTGCGCTCCTCTTCGGTGGGCATCCGGCAAACCTGACGCTTGCCAAACCACCGGTAACGATGTGTTGCCACCAGGTTGTATACGGGATCACGAAACGCCTTTGGAACAATCCGGAAAGAGCCTAACCAGGACCAGGGTTTTTTAAGTTTGGAGGCAATCATCAGGGCAGCATCCGACTGCCGATATATCTTCCCATCTGAAATAAGCATCACGGATTGTGGTTCCGGAGGAATTTTGAAAACACCGGAAAGGTAGGCCCCTGCCTCCGACTGTAATGCCACATAGCGAAAAATCCCTTGATGATCACGTTTAACGATGAAATCAACGCTGCGGTTGCACAGGTTGCAATAGCCATCAAAAATCACCAGCTGACGGGTCATGCCTTCATCATACGGTCCATCTCCCTGCCGGCATCCCGCTGTTTGATGGACTCTCTTTTGTCGTAGACTTTCTTGCCCTTACACAGGCCAATCTCGATCTTGGCCAATCCCTTGTCGTTGATGAAGAGCTTCAGCGGGATGATGGTCAGTCCCGATTCCTTCACCTTTTTCTGCCATTTCAGGAGTTCACGCTTTTGCAGCAGCAACTTCCGGTCACGTTTGGCCACATGGTTATTGCAGGTACCCAGTTCATATTCCGAAATATGAAGGTTCCTGACATACATTTCCCCGGTAACAAACTGGCAGTATGAATCGGTCAGGTTGGCCCTGCCAGCCCTGATGGACTTGATTTCTGTTCCCAGAAGGACAATTCCCGCCGTAAAGCTTTCAATGATTTCGTATTCAAAAAAAGCCTTCTTGTTCTTGATCGATATGTTAGATGCCTGATGAGCCATATACTCTATGCCTGATTTTTTTGCTGTACCAATCTGCCAACCATGAATGACGACAGGTGATTCTGCAAAATTAACCAAATTATTCACTTGCCTGCAATCAATGCCTTGGAGTTGCAAGTTCCAGCGTATGGGACAGCAGTTCAGGGCCTCCCCATTTTCCATGTCCGGGCACCACATAAACGGCTTCCCCATATCTTTCGATGACATTCCGAATGGTCGATGCATAGTTCACAGTATCGCCATCACGGGTGTTCCCCAAATTCATTGAGTCCATGCTTTTTGCCATGCAACCCGCAAACAGGATCTTCTCCGCTGGTATCCATACCACGATGTTATCATGGGAATGGGCGGGTCCCGGATATTCGCAAATTACCTCCTGTCCCCCAATACTAATGACCATCCGGTCCAAAAAACAGTGATCCGGGACAGGAAGGCTATGGGACTTTGCCTGGTCACAGGTCATTTGGTGGGCATAGGAGGGAATCCCCAGTGATTGAAGATATGCCAGTCCTCCCATGCAGTCCTCGTGCCAGTGATTGGGCACAAAGCCGGTGATTTTCAGGGATAGGGAATCCTCCAGGAACCTTAGCAGGGTTCGGGTCATCTCATCTGTTACCGGGGTGTCAAAAAGGAGAGCCTCTCTTCCATTGGCATATACCATCCCGTTTGAAGAATACCTTCCGTAACCCGGAGTCTCTGACCATGACACATGGATATAGGATTGACCGGTGAGTTGTATGAGCTGCAGCTCTTCCGAGACATGCCAGGTTTTTGACTCCTGTCCCAATAAGGTAAATGACAAGGTCCCCAGGAAAATGATAAGACACAAATATTTTTGATTCATGGCATACATAGTTGTATTGTTTTCTCTTTTACACTTCCGATCAAAGATCGGATAACACATGGTACAGGGTTCTGCGGAGATTATCCCGCTTTGCGGATCAGTCGAACCATATAGAGCAAAAAGACTCCTACCAGCAACAACACGATGTGCCTGATGCCGGGAATGGTATCTCTCTCCAGCGCATTAAAAAACGGCATGGCCTTGAAATATCGTATCTTGATCCTGGAGTTACCGTCAGGTTTCAGGAAAACAGGATCGGATATCTTGCGCGAATAGCCATCTATCGTTCTTCCATCCTCCAGTTGAAAGGAGTATCCGATGATCAGGGTGTACCTGTTGGGAATGACTTCATTTCGCTCCCCCATTTCCCTTCGGATGTGGGTGATGACCGCTTCCTCCTGTTCGCCAAAAAAATAGAGGGCAAGCAGGGTAAATGACCAAAGCACAAAACCGACTCCCAGAATCATGAAAATGATCCTGATTGCAAGGGTATTTCTCTTATTTCCGGTCGGTTTTCGTGCCATGACAGTTTCCTTAATCTTGATATAACTTCAGGTCAGGACTTGATCGTGACCGATTCCCTGACATGGGCCAGAAGATACATCCTTACAACAGAATAGTTATCGTGGGTGCAAAACAGGGCCAGCTGGTTTCCCAATCCTGCCCTGACCAGAATGGACCTTGAAGAGTCAAAAAACCGTACCTTTTGCACCGACGACCATCTGATGTTCTGTTTTTGTCCAACCATGGCCAACACACCTGCCCCGGCCGCAGAAAACTTCCCGGTGAATAGTCCGAGGACCACCGTCAGCCAGTTGACCACCCGGTTTCTTTTTGCCTGCCTCGTCAGGGTATGGCTTTTGATTCCAGCTGATGACAAGTGAAAGCCGACCTGGTACTTCCCGCCATAAAGAGCCAGAATAAACACATAAGTCATCAGAAATAACAATGCAACCAGAATGACACCATTGTAAGCCTTCACGATTACCAAAACAACCAGCAGGATCCCAAAGGGAATTCCGATAGCCAATCCCAGCTGACGCAGAATCAATGGATTCCTGAAAATGGGAACGTGAATCTCCCATTCAAGAATTTCTGGCAGACTAACTACAGCAGGTTTTTGTCCTTCATCAGGTGAAGGCAGGTTCTCAGCCATTTTGTTCAAGATTGGATGGCAGCAACCAGGTAAGTACCAAAATCAACGCAGCTACGCCGGCAGTCGTCGGTTGCATCCATGAGACATAGCCGATGATGGCCACTTGGACGGTAAGCCAGATTACGGTAACCATCCCGGCGAAAAAGGAGGCAAGTCTGGAATACAGGGATTTGCGGAAAACAAGGATTCCCGCAAACAGGGAGGTACCCCCAACGGCGACAAACAGGATCAGTGAAGATATGAAATAGCTTGTAAATGGAGTGCCTTCGAGCCACTCCACAGGGACGTCAGGTGCCCCGGACATCCCATAAAAACCGCCGCCTAAGGCGTTGATGGCCAAAATAATCAACAGGATCCCCAAGGCATAGCGGGTCACAATAGCCAGTTTTTTTGTCATCTTGGTTGCAATTTCAGGTTTTGAATGATTAAGACAGGGATAGCCATCCGGTAAATTAATTCAAGTAAAAGAAAGATCTATGCAATTCGCCCCTGTGCTTATGTCGCCTATCTTCTCCCTATTGCACATATCCAAAATTAATCAATAATTTGATCAGGCAATTCTATTAAATATAAAATTATCTGCGAATTTACTGACTGAACCATCCTATGAGGCCACGCCATAAGGTATCTTTTCATCAACCACATGACATATAAAACCAATTCAGGAAACTCTGTCCCGGGAATCCAAATCCCTGAAGAATAAACACTACTGAACCAACAGTGTTGCAACCTAAAATGAACCTATTTCTTCTTGAAAATCAGGTTAAAAAGGAAAAGTATCACGATGGCCCCGATTGCGCCGGTAAAAATGGCACCAAGCCAACCGGTTCCCAGATGGATACCCAGTTTTCCCAATAACCAATACCCGACAAAGCTGCCAAGAATGCCCACGACAATATTGCCAATCAGGCCCAGTCCACCCCCGCGGTAGAGCAAGCTACCCAGCCAACCGGCCAGACCACCGATGATCAATGTTCCGATAATTTCCATAGCTCAATTTTCAATATGGTTAATACAATGAGAGTTTCACATTTCAGAAATGTTCACCATGAAAAGTCTGGATACGTTAAAACTGACCAAAGAGTTACCTTACGGTATTCACGGCACATCTCTATTTACAATCAGTAAGAATCTTCTGCACAACACGTTACTTTGTGGTTTCACCACCCATGTCGGTAAATACGCTGTCGACCGGCTCCCACAATTCGATCTTGTTACCCTCCGGATCCATGATGTGGACGAATTTTCCGTAATCGAAGGTTTCAATGTCATCCAATACGGTAACCCCATTAACTTTGAGGTTTTTGACCAGTTCCTCCATGTTTTGCACCCTGTAGTTCACCATGAATTCCATTTTCGAAGGCGCAAAATAGCTGTCTCCCCGTTTGAACGGACTCCATTGCAAGTAGTTGATCTCCTCGGGCCGATGGGCATTCCGGAACTCAAAGGTCGAGCCGTATTCATTGACGGCAAGACCCAGGTTTTTGCTGTACCACTCTTTGGTTGCTTCCGGATCATCGGTAAAGAAGAATATTCCACCCACGCCGGTTACCTTTGGTTCTTTTCGCTCCTGATTGCTTTCTGTACCACTTTGATTTTCATTTTTCATGGGATACCATTTTAGAATACCAATTACATTAAATCAGTGATTGTTTGTGATTCCGGCGATTTAAAAAACTACGATCCTCGCCAATCACTTACTTTAAACACGAATTGTAAATCTAAGGATTTTCATTGAACCATATTTGTTAACATACGGTCTGCAAAATGGAGAAATCGGGATTTCCATCATTCGTTTCAGCAGAAACACCTGAAGGATAAGGTTACTCATTCAAACCAATGTTTCAATATTTCGAGAAATAAAAGATAAAAAACGATTTTATTACAATATTTTGTTCTAAACTATTGCATTTTACCAAGGAATATCGTAATTTTATTTCTGTATGTATTCAAGCGCAAGTGCGATATCGAGTTTGGGTCGAAAAGAGAATACAACCACCTTGATACAGTTGAATGATGAGTCCCTTCGTATATTTGTAATTAGGAAAGGCGTTATGCACACGGTAGCAGGTTCGCGTCGGCAAGTCCTTCGGTCTCTGCGCTCAATCCGGTCAGACGTTACCGAAAGCAGTTTAATGGAACATTCTTCTCCTTAAAAGGTGTTTTTTTATGTCCATACCTCTCCCATCCCACTTTTTTCTGATCCATGGAAAAACCGGTGCCGGCAAAACCCGCCTCCTCTCTTGCCTTAAATCAAAAGGACAGCCAGTTCTCGACCTCGAAACAATCGCCCAACACCGCGGGTCGGCGTTTGGTGCCAACAGTTTTACCATGGGACAACCCGACAAGGAATCATTTGAGCAACAAATCATCGATGCACTCCTGAAGGCAGTGGCCCTTGATTATTGTTTTGTCGAGCAGAAGGGAAACAATATCGGTAAGAGGCGGATTCCGGAATACCTGAAAGAGGGCATTGACGATGCCATGGTAATTCAACTTGAATCATCATCCGAAATGAGGATAAAGCATATCAGGGAAGACTATTTTTCCCATCCCACCTGCATGGAAGATGCCATGGAATCCCTGACGAAACTGAAAGAAAAAATGGATCCCATACTTTGGAAGGAAACATACCGGATGCTTGAATCAGGCGATAAGGATTCCTTTATCAAGTCCATGCTTGAATTCTACGATTCCAGCACCCGCTATCATCTTACCCAAAACCCGGTTTTGACGGTTTATGTTAATGCCGACAATGAATTTGAATTGGCGGCAAACCAGGTTCTCGAATTCGTACAGCAGAAAATCAGGACTTATTCCTGATATGTTCCAGGCGGTCATAATAGAGTCCGCTGCTGCCTTCTCCCCTGCCTGTCTGCTTTTTGTAACCATACCATCCAAGGATGGTTCCGTTCATCCAGCGTCCTCGCTGGTGGGTACCCTTTAAATGGATCCCTGCCCTCGGAACCTCTTCCTCATTTACGAAGTACGGCTGCAACTGCTTGTCGTCACCTTGCAGTCCAACGCGAAGGATGCCCGACTGTGGCCTCACCTTGCTGAATTCATTGTTGAAGAGCCGCGGCATGGAGGCGCGCTGTAACCTGATCGAGCGGTTACTGCCGGGCTGGTGTACCGGGACAAAAGGAATCCAGTTTTCGGGTACGGTATTGCCCAACACATATCGGAACATGGCTGACTCATCCGGAATCACCATGGGTTTTTCCACCGATTCCAGTCCTGCCAGCAACCCGTTATACTGTCTGGCAACACGCGATGCATCCATGGTTCCGCCTGCCCCATCGGGAAGGGTGACTTCGACTGCCCACACCATGTTGGTCATTTCATCGCGTACCATGCGGACTTCTTCCACAGGATCACTTTCCATGGCCTTCGGGAGCGCCGGTGCCAGGAACATCCTGGTATCTGCAGGTGCGCTCTTGTCGGGCTGGTCCTTCAGGGTGCTCAGGTTGAACATACCCCAGCTGCTCCAGGTGTCGCTCAGGCCTTGGTTGGCTGATTCAACAAGCGATTGCTCCCCAAACACATCCGTTACGATGATTCCCCTGATTTCACTGACCGATCCTACCGGAACAGAGAGTGGGATCAACTGCCAGTCGTTGCTGTAAAGCAGGGCGTATTCCGAGAAAACAAGCCTCGCAATGTCAGTGGTCCCTGCATGCAGATTGCCCAGGTCGATCCGGCCGTCCTCAAACTGCCACCATCGTGAGTTGGGGGCTCCCGCAAATGTTGCCTCCACCGGGATGACCGAAACCAATGATGCTGAGCGTTGCAGGGCTTCTTCCGGTGTTACGTTGCCGGGAATGGGCTTTACGGACTTCAGGTTGACATCGAACGAATACCAATCCAAATGCCCGCCGGCATACTCTTCGGCGCTCAGAACCTCCCTCTTGGTCCCATTTCCCGGGAATGCCAGGTCAAAGGCATACTCGAGCCGTTCAGGTACCCATGCGTTGTCGGGGAAGGCTTTTGTCACCTGGTAGGTCTTTTCATACCAAGCCTGAAAATCATCGATCGCCTGGATCACAAAAGTCGTGTGTGCCGGATTTCCTCCGGTAATGTCCTGGATGGCCTGTGCCTTTTGGGTACTAATTTTATTATAGGCTTTCTGACCGTCAAAATACCGGTCGTGCATGCTCTTTTTAAACCGGGTGCCTGTTTCATTGGCCATTTCATGTGTGCCTGAGAGGATATCTTCATGACTGTCATCCTTGGCTACCGTCTCCGGTGCATCGAAGGGATACAAACCTTTGAGCCGTGCCTTCATGTCCTTTGAATTATAGCCGGCCACCGCCAGTTCTGCAGCTTTGTTATCTAGGCTTTTGGCCAGCATAAAGGCAGCATCGGCACGATCTCCGGCACTCATATCCAAAGGTATGCTTTCAACCTGGATCTCCAGCGGGATCTCGTTCGAGAACTCCCTCACCACTCCCCCGGCGTTTTTCATCCGGGTGATCCCGGAAACGGACATCAACACTTTCGAGAAAATGGCACTACCGGTATCTTCCCCCTGCATTTCCCCGAATTGCCATTGACGGGTCAGGAACCACAAAGGATCATGTACGGTTGCGGCAAGTACTTCCTCAAATTCTGCCTTCCTGGGTCTTCCTTCCAAACGGTTCCATGCCCTGAAGGGATCACAGCTGTAATAATCTATTCTGGCCATAATATTCTATTCTTCCTTGACTTTGACATTCGCGAAATCCAACACTGCCTGCACTCCCAAAGGATTTGAATCCTCGTTGCGCATCTGTGGAGGTACGACCTCGGCATATACCGACGGTATGATCTGGTTGAGCCATGTCGTCTCCAGATGATCGGGCTCAACAGCCCTGATCTTTGCCATTTCCATGGTATCGGTAATGGTATGGACCAGGTCGTCCCATGTCCATTTTTCGTCCGGATGGGGCGTCACCGCAACCAGTACCGCCTGTGGTGCCGTAGCCCCCGGCTGGTTGTAATGGAAGGAGACACCGGTTGTTTCATGGGTGCCCGGAATGATCTCGTGCCATTCATCGAGTACCAGGGCACACTGGACTGTATCCTTGACTATCTGATCATTTAACAGTACCAGGGAGGTTACATCACCCTCTTTTTCGAAATTGGCCGGATAGGACAATCCATACCAATAATCGCCAGGCTCCCATGGCAATTGTGCCGGCTGTATGTTGACTTCCGGCAGGTCATGGGAATCGGCCATCCTGCGGTATTTGTGAAGCTCGGACACGACTGGCCTGATATGGGAGAGTTGACGTATCCAGTTCTCTACCGAAAGTGCTCCCTCAAAACGGCTTATTTTCTGGGCTACAGGCAGGTCAAGCTGCTGGATGACCTGTGATACATCATGTTTGGTAAACGATGCCAGTGCCCTGAATCCTTTTCCGAACACGATTGTTCCCAATTCATCCAGTTTTTCCACCCGGAGCCTCTGGTTCGATGCCGGAGGAAGGGCGGCAAATGCCTTGTCGGCCTCTGCCTTCCGCTTTTTGGCCTCTTTCAGCACTCCTATCAATTGTTTCAGGCAGGCTCTCTGGCCTTCCTGAGAATCGGAATGGCCCATGACCGGTAGGTTCATGGCATTCGGGAATCCCATATACATGCCGATGCCCAGGTTCTGGATGATGTCGTTCAAGTCGGCTGTGGTCAGTATAATCTCTTCTGCCGAAACGCTTCCGTCGGCAACCGATGTGATGTATGACTCGGCCTCTACCTGGCTGATGAAAAGCTGCAGGGAAGTCCTGGCTGCATTGATCCTTGCCTCAAACTCCGCGATTTCATACATGCCGGCATTGGCCAGTGATTCTTCCTCGTCCGCTTTCCTGAAATCGGAGGCACCTGCCATCCGGGCATTGGACAGCATATTGCGGATATGCCGGATGAGCGTGAACATTTCAGAGAGCGACATCGGATGGTCTGTGTCGTCCGAAGGTACATCCTCCGGATCGATATTGATGACCGAATGGTAGTCCTGTTCCTGCAACCGGTAGAATCCGGTCAGGGTTTGCACCAGCTCGTCCATCTGTCCGGGCATGCAGTAAATGTCAATGGGTTGCAGGCCAAAATCGGCCAAAGACATATCAACCAGCACCTCGGCCGTTTGGTCTGTTTCCTTCGTCCTGATCACGAACCTGATATCTGAGGCATTGCCCAGGGTTTCTCCCAGCCAGCAGTTGAAGGCTGGTTCGGTTTTGGCCCTGACAGAGCCCGTAAACGGCCAGCCAGCCGGCAGGTCTGATGTGTTCTTTCTTTCCAGGTTTAAAACAAGCCGATGGGTGACCACCTTGCCGGTTCGGGGGGTAAGTATCACTTCCGGTTCTGGGATGGCCCTGCCGTCGGCCAATGCATCCATGACGGCACCTGCCCGCACATGATTGCCGGCAACCATCTGGTAAACACTTTCCGATATGGCCACATCACCCAGTGCATCGAAAGCATCAGCCATTCTGTCAATTTCTTCGATGATCTGGTCATAGGCTTTCTTCTTCTGGGCAGCAGGCAAAGACTCATCATCGATGACCTTCTTGATTTTTGCGGGCAGCTTACTGTAATTGTTCTCCTTCAGCAGCTGGGCAACGGTCTTGTCCTTGCTGGCATTTGTCTCCGGATTCACCCAGTCGATGGCCTTGTAGACATCATCCAGCATGGCCAGTCCATCGGGAACCAGACTGACATAAGGAGGCTTGTCACTGGTGGCTGTCTCGGCCACGGCCTGCTGCAGCGGATATGCTTTCCTGAAGGGCTGGATGAAACGGTCGAGTTCCACAATAGAATAGCGTTCATGCAGTCCCCGCTCAAACTGGAACCCGAGTATGGCTCCTGTTTCCTGTCCGTTCCGGATGCCCTCCATCAGGTGCAGTGCCATCCGGATCCTTGAAGAGCTGAGGTTTACGGCCAACCGGTTCTCGACATCGCCTTCCTCGCGGTTGTTGACATAGGCATTTCTCAGGACTGCCGCGGTAACGGCATGGCTGATGGAAGGGGCATGGATGAATCCCTGATTATCCGGATCGTGGTAGACCGGTTTTCCCTTGGGCAGTTTAAATTCATCCAGATTTTTGTTTGTCTTGGCTTTGTTCTGGTCGGGCTTCAGGTTTTCGACATATCCGTAAGCACCCAGGTAAATCCCGGTTTTGGTGTTTTTCCGCTGTTGGAATACCCGTTTGGCGGCATAGGCATGGTGCCAGGCATCGAGCCGGTACGAACAAAGGTCAATGTGCTCGGCCATCAGGCGCTCGAGTTCTCCAACGGAGTAATTTTTCAGGTATGCCATCGACTCACGGTATATTTTCAGCCGGTCAAAATGTGCCTTGTGTGTCGGTTTATAAAATACGGGATTGTTGTTCCGGATGGAATCGAGATAACCTGAGATGGCTTTGGTCCTGGTGTCAATGTATTTATAAAAGTCATTGTTTCGGACGTCCATTGGCAGCTTGTAATCTTCCGTCAGGTCCTTGAGTGTTTTGAAGAGGAAATGCCATTTGGTAGAGTAGACTCTCTCGTATTTGCTGTCTACCCACTTCAATGTCAGGTATTTATCCCGAGAACCCGTTATGCGCCGCTCTTCCTCCTTCATCATTCCTTCGAGCTGAAGCAGGTCAAGGGCGGTCTTTTGGTAGGCCTGTAACAGGCCTTGCCTTAACAACAGGAACAGGAGTGACACGTCGGGTATCTTATCCCTATTTTCAAAATCATTGCTTCCCAGAAGTGCGGCTGATGTTTGCTGCAGTATCCAGGTGATGTAATCGCTTGCCTTTCCTTCCAGAATGTCCAGCATATCTCCTTTGTCCGAGTCCTGTTGTACCAGGTTGTTCTCCACGGAAAGGCTGTCTTCCAGCAGTCGGGCCGAAAACATCCTGTTTTCCTGTATCTGCCTCTGGATCCTTGAAAACCGGGCATCATCAATCTGGAAAGGTTTCCAACTGCTGACAACCGCCAGCCGTTCATCCAGAAAATCAAAGCTGGGCTTGTATATTCCTCCGGAAGCCAGGTCTTTCACCCGGTTGAAAACCTTGATGGGGCCATACTCGTCGTCCTTCTCGAAATTGGTGGTAAAGCCGGGATGGTTTCCTTCCATACCCACGGTCAGGTTTACCCCATACCGGAAATAGTAATCAATGGTATGGGCATGCAAACCCAGCATTTCCATAAACCTTTTTTCATCATCGTTGCCGTCTACCTTGATGTTTCCAGCATGTATCACGTGCGACTTCACGAGGTCGTTCCAGGTATGTTTCAGGAACTTCAGGACTGCCCACAGCCGCATATCGAATCGCTGTTGCAACCGCTTCTCAAGGTTGGCACTGGCGACTTCCCACGGCTTGATGTTGGCCGCTTCAGAGAGGGTAACGGACGGCAGGTCATAGGCAACCTCAAATTGCGACCAGGCAGTGGTTACCAGCATCCCATAGGGCTGTTCCCCGATTCTGACAGATGGAAGATGCCCTCTGCCCGATACCCAGTCGGTAAAGAATTGTTCGGTTCGCCTGATGTTGTCGTAGGTAAAGAAATGGTCCCACATCTCCTCCATCTGGTGTCCCATGGTGGCGGGCCAAAGTATTTTGTTCATGGCCCGGGTGCCATTCATTTCCCGGTTGTTGGCACCGGGAATCCGCGCCATGAGGGCATCCGGAAGGGATAGCACCTCTCCGAAAATCTGGCCATCCAAACGGTCCCAGTCCGGGCTTTTCGGCTCCCATCCCTTTCCGCCGATTTCGATGTCGTACATCTCTTCCACATTGGCGTCCGGGTCGTAGCCACTCGGTTGGTCCGAAGTATTGTTGGTCGGGGTCCCAATCTTCAGGAACGACATGCCATCCGGACTGTACAGGTGGTTCTCGATCAGGGACTCCAGTTTCTTTGCGCTTTGTGTGGCATCCCCTTCATGGACTCCCAAAACGACCAGCTGGTCAAAGCCTTTGTCGTAGTCTTCGTTGGTGATGTCCAGGGTAATGCCCAGTCCGTTTTCAACCGCTTTCGGATAAAAGGCCATCCACTCCAGTCCGGGATCCAGTTTCAGGTCCTGGTTCTCATCGAGCGCGAAAAGGGTTTCGTCACCAAACTTTTCGGGATTGAGTCCCAACTGTATATCATCGGGAACCTGCCTGCCCACCTTGATGTGGACAAACGTGTTTCCCCGCTTGGCTATCACCGCAAATCTCTGCGGAAGACATTCGGTATGGGGTGCCTTGGTCCATTCGGAATCCCTTTCTGGCACCACCGGGAAAACAAGGACATCAGGCTGATCATCCACGAAGGCCTTGAATTCAAGCCAAATCACCTTGTTGAAGGCATTCTGGACTGACATAAACTCGCCGGAGATGCTCTCCAGCAGGGTAAGCCCCCTTGTTAAAATTGGATCGCGCCTTGTGGTCGGACTCAGCCCGGTGACATTGCCGAATATATGTTCAAGCGCCGAGCCCATTTGTATCAACTGGAATCGCAAGCGGTCTCCCAAAACCGAGTTTTCCTTCCTAACTGAAGCAAATAGGCTGGCCATCTTTTCCAGAAGGTTATGTGCGATATTCAGTTGTTGAAGGTTCTTGGTGCCGGAAAGCCATACCCTGAGGGTTCCTTTCGGTTCAACCGATTTGAGGGCGGTGACACATTGTTCGGCATATTCCAGGATCTGGAGGGTTGTCATCGAGGGTTTACGGGCAAGCACCCTGCGGTTTTGTCCGAGCTTTCGCGGATCCAGGCTTCGGGCCACCCAGGATGCCCTTCGGGTTCCCAGCAGACCGCACAGGATCCGCCAGGCCGACAGCTCAAGTTCCCTGTCGCCCGAGGCACAATACCAGTTTTTCCAGAAACTCTTGCCAGCCTTTATTTCGTTTGGTGATAGTTCGGGTTCGTGGGTTTGGGCAAATATATCATCGGGATATATCCTGACCCAAAGTTGTTTCTTTGTTTTCAGGATCGTACCCCCAATTCCTGGACGAGGTCGCACCGGGCGGGTCCAATCGACCAGGGCTGCCCGTGCGATGTCCTTCTCAAATGCTGTCACAAGCTTCTTTCCATGCTCCTGTGACTTGTTCAAAACGGGGTATGATTCGGTCTTGGTGATGGCTGCATTCAGCTGTACCGATACCTGGTCGAATAGTTTGGTGACCGTGGTCGGCAGTGCTGTCTGGGTGCCCCTCTCCTCCCTGATTTTTTTCAGGCTTTGCACGCTGCTCTCCAGGTTCTTCCTGAAGGCGGTCAGACCGGTATAGGTCGTCTCCGGATTCAGGTTAAAGCGCTTGATCCGGACAAGGGTATTGATTCCTGACAAATAGGCTTTCAGTGTATTAAAGTCTGAATCTCCTATCTGTGGTAAAGGCATTTTGGCAGATCTCGCCAGGAATGTCCTGGTCCTTGTCTGTAACAGCCTGGAGGCTTTTGCCACAGCCGGGGAAAAGTCTTTTTTGACATACTCCAGCCAGTTTTTGTCCTTGTGAAGCTTCTTGACTACGGTACCCGATTTCCTGAGATTGCCGGCGATTTGTCTGTACAGGATGTCCATGCGTGACACCTGGTTCTTGTTCATCGGCAATCCCTTGCCCGGAATGGCGGCAATCCGCGCCGACAGGGCATTGATTTCCTGCAGGGTACGGTCCAGGTAAATGTACAGGTTCTTCTTGTTCTTTACATCGGTATAAGGGATCTTGTCGCGCCCGGCTGCCCAACGGCCTGTCTCGCTGCTGAGCCTGAGTAACTCGTCATGGATGCCATGCACTTCATCCGTCTGTACTTTCTTCAATGGCTTGATGGCTTTCAGCTTCGCTTCAATCTCCCCGATTCCACGGATAAGCTTTTTTGCGCCGGCAATTTCAGCTGCCGTGTATGCCAGCCTGCGAGTTGCAAACCGTGGGTTCCCTCCCCTGGCCGAAGGGGTGGAAAATGTCCTCTTCTGCAGGATGTCGGTTTCGGTTTGTAGTTGCCTGATGGCCTGCACAACCAGCGTCTTTTCCTCTCCCGTCAGTTGCAGGTCGTCCGTGACACTGTCCGCTAGCCCTTTTGCCGCAACCATCGCCTTTTCGAGGGAGTGGACACCCGGCTTATAGGCCAGTTCAAGCAGGCTGTCATGCAATTGGTAATACTTGTCCAGGAATCCGGTGACCAACGGGATATCAATCTCCGGAATATCAGGGACCTCCATGAAACGGGTTTCAAGGCGAACCGGAAGCAGCACATAGGGAACTTTTTCCTTCCGGCTTTCCACCAGGCTTTTTATCTGGGAAAGCGACTGGTCCTGAAATAATGCGTGAATAAGGTATGGCATAGCAAGTTTATTTTTCCGGCAACATTTCAGCTGAGTGTCTTGCAAACAATACCGGGGACTGATACAAAATGGCGGCAATCTCGGCGCTGTTGCTGTTGAAGACGGGCTGATTGGCTGGTTGTTTAATCGTGATGTTTTTCGAGAAATTGAGATGGTAGGTATCGAGGGCATCCTTGTCGGCCACGAGGTGTTCCCATGCCAGGTCATCCCATGTGTCAGGCTTGTCGGCGGGCATGACGGTGGTATCTCCCTCTGGTGTCGTAAAGTCGTCGAGGCCGAACCGGATTTGTCCCGGACGTTCCTTCAGGACCATAAACCATCCCGGGTTTTTGCCTGCGGTACTTTCTCCGGGATTTTCGATACGGACTCCCCTGGCTTCCTCTTCCTCCAGGTCGAATCCGAACAGGTTGATGTCCGGGGCAATAAAAGCCTCAAAGACCGGGAATTTCGTATCGGTTTCGCTTATCTCCCCTTTAAGTTTACGGGGTTTCCAGGGTTCTGCGGCATTGTACTCCGCTTTCTGGGCATAGACCATGGTGTTGGGATATTTCTTGAACAGCTCCCCGCGGATCACCAGCACCAGGTTGGCACTTTTCAATCTTGGATTATGTTCCCCCAGATGCTTTTTCCAGGTATGCATCTTTTTGATGTCGAGCTTCAGCTCTTTGTCCTTCTCCTCATCTGCATCGGCAGGGAAGATGTCATCATCGATATTCCAGAATTGCCTGAAGTAGGAACCCCGCTGGTCGGTGGGATATTCACGCCACAGCAACTCGCGTGACATTTCATGGTTGAGTCCTGCCATAAACGCCTCGATAAAGCTCTGGTTGTTCGCCATGAGCGTAATGGAGTTTTCGGGGAGCTTATCGATATTGGGCAATATGAACTGCTTCGAGATTTCGAGGAGGTAACTGTACGTGGCCTCATCAAATTCGGGATAGGCCATCACTGGTTTCAACTCCTCGACAGGCACAAATTGTTTACCTTTCCAGATTTTGAGGGTCGACAACACCTTCCGGGCAATGGTGGTCGCCGGGTCGATCTTTACCAGCATGTGCACGGCCAAATCCCCGGGTTCAGCCAACTTGGGGGCCATGGCCACATGAGGCAACGACTGTATTGTATCATTCATCGAAACATAGGCTGCCTTGTAGGCCAGTGCATCGAGCTGTGTGGTGATGGGTCTGAGATCACTTGCCACCAATGGCGTTTCATCCTTCAAGATGACCTGCTTGTAATTTTTCGAATGTACACCTGCCCCGAAATACTCTTCAAAGACCGCATTGGGAAATTCCACAATCAGCTGGTCATCAGCATTTTTGACAAGGGGGAAGGAGTTGTTCTTAATGGCTTGTGCAAATTCGACCGTTTTCTGTTCGTGTGTGGCCGGCGTGATGTTCAGCGCCTGTATTGCCTGTATCAGGACTGCCTTGCTCCATGAGTTTCCGTCCATTATTATTTTCTGGTCGAGCAGTTCAACCAGGGTATCCTTGGCCACGTTTTTGGGTTCCGCTGCATAGGTCGTTATGGCGGTATCCATGACCTGTTCCGCCAACAGCTTCGTGATGGCCGCCCCGGGGGCCCTTTTCAGCCTGGCTGCGGACAGATGTCTTGTATCGCTCTCTTCCTCGTTGAAATTGTCGATCACCTTGCTTCGGTCAAGTATTCGGACGGTCTTCTGGGTGGTGACATGGTTTCCAATCCGGGCCAGCGTGGTATTCGGCCGGATCAGTTTCCGGAAGCCCGGGGAACGGACCGCCATGGGTACACGGCTCCTTACAAACTCATTGGAAATGGTGGCGTTACCGGCACTGTTCCTGATCAGGTGCTGGATGGCATTGGTGATCATCAGCGACTTGTTCTTCGACCCGTTCACAATATGCTTCTTGTACATCGACCTCACTACCTGACGGGTCAGGCGGGCAGCCTCAATCTTCTTGTTGGCTTCATTGACCTGGTCCACCTGTTGCCAGGCCCTGTGCATGAAGTCTTCCTGGTGCTTCTGGATCACCTGTGTTCCCAGTCCGGCGGCGGCACGGTTCCTGAAATCAAGGTTCAGCTCTTCCACCCATGGCGGGTTCGACCCGTCTCCCACTTTTTCCACCAGGGCATGCCAAACGCCGTAAACCGGAGGCACCAGCATGGGGTCGTCTCCCAGCGAGGTATTGAAAAACGGGTTGTCATCGGCTATCACCAAGCTCCGGTCAACGAGATCGGCACTCAGGTTCAGCAGGTGTTTCAGGCTCTCGACGGTCTGGACATCAGGGGCATGGGTACTGCCTTTTGTAGGCCAGGGATCAGGCTCATAAGCGGGCGATTTTAGAGCCGCCTCCATGCCGATGATCCTTGTTCCCTCCGGTGGAGTCTCCAGTCCAAAGCCGGGTTGCTGGATGTCCATGGGCATTTTTCCTGATTCTGCATCGGGAATGATCGGTTTGAGGGCGGCGGCCAGGCTTTCAAAATCACCATGGCTCGCCGTATGGAAATTCCAGAAATGGTATACAGGGAAGTCATAAGGACGCTTGTCTGATGCCGGCATCGCCCCTTTCTTCCAGGAGGGTGCCTGTGCCTTGATCCCATCGATAGACAGACCAAGTCCGGCCAACCTGCCTGTTTCAAAGGCGGGAATCAGGAAGGCATGGTAGCCGGTGGTTTTGGCCAGTTTCCTCGGACAAAGCAACCGGCACACGCCTGAATCAGGGTCTGCCGTCAGTTCACTGCGGATTTCATTGAGCAATGGATCCCCCGCGGTACTTTCCAGCTTGTTGTTCAGGTGGACATGCCCAAACGCCCAATGGTCCTTTTCACTGTGGAAGGCATTATCAAACGAGGAAGGATTGATGCTGATATAAGACAATCCGTCGGTCACCTTCCGGAAGGTAAACTCATCTTCCTTCAACACCACCAGCGCCAGCCAGGGCCTCAGTCTGGTCTCGCGCGCCGTGTTTTTCGAGGCGGCTGCCGGGGTGAATCTCCAGATGAAGTCTTCATCGTAAAACTCAACATACGGGAGACTGTTGGCCTCGTAATTCATCACGCCCTTCTTCGGCTCGGTCCTCACGATGGCTTTTGAACTGATGCCGGCAATGTCGCCGGGACCGATTACTGACAAATCCTTGTTGATATTATTATTGTTGGATGTATCATTGAGCTGCACGTAAGTAAGCTCAAGACTGGCCGACAGTTTGGCCCTCATCTCGGCGACCCCTGCACTGTTACCCAGGGTATCCACTTCGGCGATACGACTCGCCATTCCCTGCCGGACCCATGGAATAAATCCATATGTTGCTAATATATCTGCCATGTCATTCTAATTTCCCGGTTAATCAATGAGTTCATATTCAGGCACTACACTTACCTTACCCTTCATCGAGGGATGCTTCTTCAGGTACGATTTCAGCTGGTCTTCCGCTTCTCCTTTCGAGCCGCCCAGGAAGCTGGTGGTGTCAATTACCGAACGATCGGCATGGTTGACCATGACAAATTTGTCGTCGCCCATTTTGACGGCACCATTTTTCAGCAGCTTGGACCGGTTCCTGTTTTCGATCGACATCTCGGAGCGGCGCACTGCCCCACCCCGGGTCATCTTCCTGAAATGGTCGAGCTTCACCTTGAATTCCTGCGTTTCCGGGAACGGATCCATATCGGAGACTTTCACCTCGTATTTCACCTCGCGGTTCCAGCCATAATCGGCCACCAGATCCCCGTCACCAGTGATGGATACACCCCCTTTGTTGCGGGTATAGGATGGCGATTTCAGCTTATCGTCGTCACTCATGCCCTTAAACTGACTGGGCGCGAACGATTCCGGCGCCTCCGACAGGTCCATCGACTGGCCTCCCAGTTTAAATCCGGTGATGTCGGCTTTCTTGATGTCGCCAAGGCTGTTATTGCCGAACTTGTCGAGTTCAAAGCCCAATGGCATGACCAGCTGACTGATCTTCAATGTCCCGAATGGCTGGATGATCAGTTCGTCTTCCAGTCCTTCAAGGCTCTTCAGGGTCACCAGGTTCGACTTGCCTGCCGGAAGTTCCGCAGCCCAGTTCTTGTTAAGGGTAAGCGCTTCCATCAATTTCGGCAATACGGCAATAGGTGGTTCGATGACATGCTGTTCTTCGCCCCATGTAACGTTGAAGCTGACCTTGATCTTGATAAAGAGTATCTTGAATGAGGCAGTACCCCGTGCATTCCATGGCGTCGGTCCCGACAACTGGAAGTCGAGGAATATCGACAACAGGGTTGTGCTTCCGATCTTGACTTCGAGGCCTGCATAGATATGGCAGATAAACTTGAACGGACTGAACTGGAAGAGCACGTCGAATCCAAGGTATCCTACCACCTTAAATTTGCTGACCTTGAAGAGGAAGTCGATCCGGGCACCAAACTGCACCGTGTTGCTGGTAACGGCAAAATAGGCCGTCAGCTGCAGGTTAGGGTTACCGCTCAGTATGGTGAGGGTCAACCGCTTCATGTTTGGAAGGTTCAGGCTTTTCGGGATTTCAAATGCCGGGTGGAATCCACCGACCGACATGACAAATACCGGATCCGCTCCCCAAGATAGGCGAAGTGCCATGTCACCCTCAAGGGTGAATGTCAATATTCGGCTGTTATACAGGCTGGCATCGAATGAGAGGTACTTGTTGTCGAAGTCGATGATCCCGACGAAGTTGATCTGCAACCTCAGGATTGCGGCTTCCTCGGTAGGCAGCACAATCTTCAGCACACCCAGTATGGCCAGCCTGACCGGGTTGGTGAATTCAATTGCCAAGCCGATTTCAATGCTGATCAGGCTGGGTACGCCCCAGGTGATTTTTGCCATGAACCCGATCATGAACTGGTCGCGCTGTACCGGGAATATGGTCTTGATCTGTGGCAGCAGCGTGTTGATATTGGCCACGATGTTTTCGGGGAACATGATGTGCCCGATGGCGTTGTTCTTTACGCCCTCCCGCAGTGAGTCGACATGGATGGTCCGGTTGATGCCGAGCATACCTCCCAGTCCACTCAGGAAAAAGCCCATTCCCAGGGCAATCCCGGGGGTAAACTGTACGGAAACGATGATCAGCAAGGAGAAACCGGTGCTGCCATCCGGGAACTTTGTATTGATGATCCCGATGGCGGCAACCTGCAAAGTATTCTGTATAGAAAGTTCAAGCGCACCGGCATATTCGCCCTTGTCGGGATCGAGGAACAGGAATCCCCCACCCTTCACGACACTTGCGTCAACAGAAAGCCCGATCCCTGTGGGGGGTTTAAACTTGATTTCATAATCGGCCATACCCAGTTTCCCGCCGTTTTCGGGGAAGCTCAGGTCGAACGATATGCCGATATCCTGGACAACCGCTACCAGCGGACCCAATGCCAGGGTCATGTCAACGGCTGAATAAATCGGTATTTTGCCGTCCTTGACCTTGATGCCAAGCAACAGGTTCTCGATTTTCAAAGGCCCGGCCTCGAACTGGAGTGGCAACTCAATTTCCAGTCCGCCGCTTCCCTTGAAGTAGACGCCATTTTTGGCTGAGTATCCTACCGTCATGGCCGCCACCGCTTCCACCTTCAATCCGGCGAGCACGGTCCCGATGAAACCATCTGCATCTTCGGTATTGATGACCAGCTTGATCTCATCCACGCCCGTCTCGATGCCGTAGTCAAATTCGGCGCCGTTCTTGCTGACAAACGCATCGGTATGTCCGCCCTTCAGCGAGAACCGAGTCTTTCCCGGATTCCCGAACAAAATCCATTCTTCCGAGGCACCCATTTTAGGTTTGACCCCGAGTTTCAGCAGGAAGCTGCCGATGGATGCGGGCGAAGAGGTGAAGTTGTTCAGGATTTCAAGGCTGAGCGGAGGCCTCATGATCATTCCGATACCGTTGTCGATCGAGGCGGAGGTTTCCAGCTTGACCTCCAGTTTGTCGTTGATGTTGAATGACATGTTGGCCACCCCAATGGCATAAGGCACCATGGCCAATCCGGCTTTCTTCCCGCCATTCGCTGCCGCACCGGAGACAAAGAAGCCAAACTGGCTGTATTGTTCCGGACTGGCACCGCTGTGAAACAAGGGGAAGCGAAGTTCCTTGGTTCCCGGAGGATTGTTCAGGGCGGCAAGGGCGGTGGGTGACTGTGGATAGATCCCTCCGGGCAAGAGCAGGCACCGGGCGACCTTATCGAGTCGCTGGATGAATTTTTCGGCATTGAAGTCTGTGCTCCAGTTATAGATGTCATCAGCCACCGCCTTGGGATCGGTGAAATAATCGGGAATATTTTCCCAGCGAACCCTGATCAGGGTGCACTTGCTCTGGTATTTGGCGGCATCGGCTTCCAGCTCGGTCTCGTCAATGACACCCACCAGGAAGAGGATGGCATACACATTGGGAGACCTCGACTCCAGGTATTTCACCATCAGGTAATCGGTGAGGCGGCGGGGCAGTTCATCGATATCGCTCTTTGTGAAGAAATCCGTGGGAAGCCCGTTCCCAAGATTGTCATGCAATTCCTTGATTTCTTCCACCACTTTCTTGATCTGTCCACCCAGGGCGATGGCCTTGTCTATCCGCTCCTGGTCACTGGATGCATTGATGAGTTCCGTCAGGTTGGTAATCAGCTTCGGGATCTCGGTAATCAGTTCGGTGGGCAACAGATTGAAGAATTGCCCTACCGGAAGTTCATACCCCAAATCGGCAAAAAGCTGTGTCACTTCCTCTACGGTGTCTGCCTCCTTCACAGGCTCCAGGGCATACGACACTTCACTCAGCAGGCTGTTAATTACACTGTTTTCAGACATCAGAATGTTTTTATATGGTCAGCATATTCATAAGTCGGATTGATGGCAAATATCCTGGGATTTCGTCTATCGGTCAGCATGGCTGTCTGCAGGCCGCGACCCAGGTCTGTCAGGTCGTCATCATTATTCGATGAGGTATTGGGAATGATCCTGGTTGGAGGAGACCATACAGGAGTGAGCGTCCCGATCATGCTGCCGACAGGCTGGGTGCCACTGAACTGCATTTTCATCCAGATATCCAGTGCGGCGTCCTTTACGGCATCGAACACTAACAGTCTTACGTTGTCTTCATCCGTGGCTTTCTGGACATGCAACGGGAAGCCTGTCCTCAGCAGATACCGGAAGCCGGCATTCGCATGGTTGACCTGATTCGTCAGGCTTGTCTTGAAGGGGGTGATCCCCGACTGGCCAACCAGGTATTGTTTCAGGGTTCCGACACTGTTTACAAGATAATCCAGCGTCATGGGCGTAGGTGCAGCCGGAAGGGTTTGTCCCAACGTGCCGGCCAGCGCCTGAAGGGTCGTATTTGCCGTGTTCAGCTGTGCCACGGGCGTGGATGAGTTCATGGCCGACAGGCTGTCAGCCAGTGCGGCAAGTTGCGTGATACTGGCCCGGTGATTGGTTTCGAAGGTCTGGATACCGGCCGGGACATTTGCCGTGATATTGAAGATTTCTCCCATTACGATAAGTGCGTCCGGGAAAGAAAGATTCTGGAAATTGTCGAGCTTGACCGGTGTCAACGCCAGTCCAGGCATATTTTGTTTCCATGCAAACTTCAGAAAGTCAAATTCGTTTAAGGCGGCAACCTGCTGCCAGAAAAGGATCTGTCCCGTGATCCCGATCCTGCCGCTCCAGTTTTCATACTCCCGCTGGACATCGCTGCTTGCCAGCCCATCGACTCCATTTCGGAATGCCGAATCCACCGAAGATTCATTGTTCAATTTGGAGAAGGGTAAAACGGGAAAACTCTGGAACCATTCTGGTGCCGTAACGACCGGGGAGATGGAACCATTCTTCAGGAAGGTATCTACCGCCTGCATAAAGTCGTTGTCCCTTCCGATCTGGCAACCCCGGATGTCGAAATGGGTCGTGGCGGCAACCCGGCCCCTCACCGTATTCAATTTGGTCCTGAAGTCATCATGGTTCTGCAGATAGGTCGGCTCCGCAACAACCACCGAAAATGTTTCCACTGTGAGATCTTTTGGAATTACCAGATCATTCGGGTCAAAATCCCAGAATGCGTTCAAAATTTCCTCCAGCTGCGTTGCGGTTCTCGATGCGGTCAGGACGGATGGTTTTAACGTATCAATCATTTCCAGGATCCTTGTATTAAAAGCAGTGATGATATCCGGATCTGCAGGGATATTGACAGTCGCTGTAGGGAATGCGTCGACAAGCTCGATATTCAAATACTTCAACGCCATCAGGTCAGTCATGCACTTCAGTATCTTGACCATCGACGGACTGGTCGGGTTTGAGGTTTGCATGCCGAACGGCTGTAGGACAGCGGCATCCGGCCCCAGACGGATAGCACGCAGGATACCCTTCCACATGGGTTCGGAATGGGTAGTACTTCCTGTACCTGGATAGGATACGTTAATCCAGTTTGAAAACCAGCCGTGCTCCAACACCGGCAACCGAATGGCTTCAAGATAGCCCAGAATTCCCTCCACATCGCTTATGGCAAACCTGAATGCCCCCTTTAGGGTACGTAAAGTCCCGCCCGAAAAGAAGGGTAGCAGCATATTGCTTTCAGCATTAGCCGGGGCTGTGGCGGAAGGATAGTAAAAATGGGACACGATCCTTACCCTGTCAAGGGTTCCGCTGTCACCGGCCAGCGTTTCGATTATCTCTTCCCAGCTGTCCACGATTTGTGGCTGCAGCCCATACGTTTGGTGATACAATTCAGCCATTCGGATATAGCCGTTATCTGTTGGGGAAGGTTGAGCAATGAAGGTATATTCCGAAATGATCTCGGGTGAACCTATCGGGGCCGGAGCCGCTGGGGGCGTTCCGGAAGAACTTCCCGTGCCACCTCCTGATGTTGTTCCCCCGACCAGCGCCCTGGCGGCTATTTGCCACACCGGGTGACCGACCATTGTAAAGGTACTTCGGGCAAACCGGTTGGCCGACTGGTCCGCTGCCCAGGGACCGCTGTCGTAATGCATCAGCAACTTGCGGCCTTTGTTCCGGTCGCCAAGGACATCCTGCCAGGATTGGCCTGAAAAGTACCTGTCCTTGAGTTTATTGAGGATTGCCAGGCATGTCTGGATGGCAAGCCTGGGAATAGCCAGCCGATGGAAGAAGGATATGATTTCGTCAGCCGTCAGGGCGTTAAAGTTGGTTTCAATGGTTTGAACGGCGGTTCGCCTGGCACTCCTTGAGGCCGGCAATTCAGTCCAGGCGATAAAGGGGACGCCCGCACTTTTCTCGATTGCCATGGCGGCCAGCTGGGGCCGGATGCCACAAATGCCCATGCCGTTATTGGCCATCCCAAGGAACGACGTATGGTTGCCGCCGTTCAGCGCACTGATGGCCGATTGTATCTCACGGTTACGCGCCAGCCAGGGCTTGCGCACGCAATGGCTGTAGATGATGGCCAGCAGGAGCCTGTTGAGCAGGGGCTCCGCGGTGGCGCTTACCAGGCCATCCACATAGGCTTTATAGTTATTGACGATTTCACGGCTTGTGGATGGATGTGCCGCGGCAGGCCCACGATCTGCCGCATCCATCAGGGTCTCCAGCTCCGGTAGCAAGGGCAGTGTTTGCTGGGAAAGGGTGAGCGTTTCCAGGGCAGTGCCCGAACCATTCCTGATCTCGACCGAAACGCCAAGGCTGCCGGTGTTCAGCGGGGAATACAACAACCGCCCATCCGTGGTGGTCTCATTGGTGGTCGTCCCACCATCCGTGATGGTCCAGGCATAGCCTGCCACATTGGGTCCGATGGTACCGGAAGGAAAGACGAGATACTGCTGGACCTGGTTCACCGCCAGCGGTGAATGCAGGGTTGCGACCAGATACGATTGGTTAACGCTGGCTACCTGTCCAAGTTCAGTATGCTGAACACCAACAGGTATTGATTTGAAGGCATTTGAAACGGGCATAACGAAGTTTTAGACGTCCAATACTTCTGGGTAGGTTGATAATCAAAATTAGGCAATTGTATAACCCAAGTCAATATACAGACCCCTGAACGGACATACCAAAACGTAATCGACCATTGTCGAAAACCTATGTTCAAAGCTCCCATTTAACGGATAAAAATGCCTTTTAAATTTCAAGTTCAAAAGGTCATTTTTTACCTAAATCATTTATTCATTACAATTACACTAAATTACTATATATCTATTCATTAAACTGACATCATTTTTTAATTGACATTCGGTATAACCAAGGATCAAAAGCCCTAAAACCGTTCTGCTGTCCATTCCTGAAAACATTTCATTCACTTGAAGTTTAAACGCACATATGTACTTTTTATTTTTATCCAAATTAATCTGTCGTTACATACATATGTCAACTATGTGACTAAAAAGCCTTACCAAATTTTATGTTTTACGGATAAAATTGTCTCTTAATCCTGCTTATTTAATCTGTCAGCCCATCAAACAAAGAGACCAAAATTCTTGTTGTAGATTCTGTTTTGGAAACCAGCGGATTTTCCTAATTCCACGTCTTGGTGTTGGTATTTTTCACTAAATTTAAGGCATGCGGACAGGAATCCCCGGTAAATGTCCAAAGCCTGAATCGTTTAACACCAAATATTACACATACACAACAAACTATCTAATATGGAAAACAACAAAAATTCAGACCAGGCCGGAAAAGCTGCCGGCCATCACGGAGGCATGGAAAGCAAATGTCCCGTAACCGGAGCACACGCCAAACACAGTGCCGGTGGAGGAACCTCCAACCGCGACTGGTGGCCTAACCTGCTCAACCTGGGCATCCTTCGCCAACAATCGGAATTGTCGGATCCCATGGACAAAGACTTTAACTATGCCGAGGCATTCAAGTCGCTCGACCTGGCTGCCGTCAAGAAGGACATCTTCGAACTGATGAAAAACTCGCAGGACTGGTGGCCGGCCGATTATGGCCATTACGGTCCGTTCTTCATCAGGATGGCATGGCACAGTGCCGGTACATACCGTATCCACGATGGCCGCGGGGGCGCAGGTTCGGGATCGCAACGCTTCGCCCCGCTGAACAGCTGGCCCGACAATGCCAACCTCGACAAGGCCCGCCTGCTGCTGTGGCCCATCAAGCAGAAATATGGCCGTAAAATCTCCTGGGCTGACTTGATGATTTTGGCCGGTAACTGCGCCCTCGAATCCATGGGATTCAAGACCTTCGGATTTGCCGGTGGCCGCGAGGACATCTGGGAGCCTGAGCAGGACATCTATTGGGGTTCCGAATCTGAATGGCTGGGCGACAAACGCTACTCCGGCGACAGGAATCTGGAGAATCCACTGGCAGCGGTACAGATGGGTCTCATCTACGTCAACCCGGAAGGCCCCAATGGCGTGCCTGATCCCCTTGCTGCAGCAAAGGATATTCGTGAAACGTTCCGCCGCATGGCCATGAACGACGAGGAAACGGTCGCCCTGATCGCCGGTGGTCACACCTTCGGGAAAGTTCATGGTGCCGCTGATCCAAGCAAGTATGTCGGTCCTGAACCAGCCGCAGCTCCCATCGAGGAACAAGGCCTCGGCTGGAAAAACACCTTCGGAAAGGGAAATGCAGGCGATACCATCACCAGCGGACTGGAAGGTGCCTGGACTACCACCCCAACCAAGTGGTCCAATAATTACCTGTGGAATCTGTTTGGATACGAATGGGAACTCACCAAGAGTCCGGCAGGTGCCCACCAGTGGAAACCAAAGCATGGCATGGGCGCAACTACCGTCCCGGATGCCCACGACCCGTCGAAAAAGCATGCTCCCATGATGCTGACCACCGACCTCGCGCTTCGCTTTGACCCGGATTACGAAAAAATCTCAAGGCGTTTCCTCGAGGATCCCGATGCATTCGCTGATGCCTTTGCCCGTGCATGGTTCAAGCTTACCCACAGGGACATGGGACCGATTGCCAGATATCTTGGCCCCGAAGTGCCGAAAGAAGAACTGGTTTGGCAGGACCCCATCCCGGCAGTCAACCATGAACTGGTAAATGAACAGGATGTCGAATCGTTGAAAAAGAAGATACTTGCTTCCGGACTTACCGTTTCCGAACTTGTGTCGGTCGCATGGGCTTCGGCATCTACCTTCAGGGGCTCCGACAAGCGCGGTGGTGCCAACGGTGCAAGGATCAGGCTTGCCCCGCAAAAGGACTGGGAAGTGAACCAGCCTGAAAGGCTTGCCAAGGTATTGAAGGTTTATGAGTCCGTACAGAAGGAATTCAACGCTGCCCAAAGCGGCAACAAGAAGGTTTCCCTGGCCGACCTGATCGTCCTCGGCGGATGTGCAGGTGTCGAAAAAGCGGCAGCCAATGCTGGGGTACCCGTCAAGGTGCCTTTCACCCCCGGAAGGATGGATGCTTCCCAGGAGCAAACGGATGTTGAATCGTTTGCCTATATGGAGCCCATAGCCGACGGATTCCGCAATTACATGGGTGGCAAATATATGACCACTGCTGAGGAAATGCTGGTCGACCGTGCCCAGTTGCTCACGCTGACCGCTCCCGAAATGACGGTACTGATTGGCGGACTCCGGGTACTGAATACCAATTACAACCAGTCTGACCTAGGCGTCTTCACAGACCGTCCCGAAACGCTGACCAACGATTTCTTCCTTAACCTGCTCGAACTGGGGACTACCTGGAAGGCCACAGCAGATGACAAGGAAGTGTTTGAAGGCCGTTGCCGCAAGTCGGGCGAACTGAAGTGGAAAGCCACCCGTGTTGACCTGGTCTTCGGCTCCAATTCCGAACTCAGGGCACTCGCCGAAGTCTACGGAAGCTCCGATTCGCAGGAGAAGTTCCTGAAGGACTTCGTGGCTGCCTGGAACAAGGTGATGAACCTCGACAGGGTTGAGCTCAAGGCTTAAAAGGGATCCTTCCCTTACAGTCTGGATGACATATGCCCTCGGGCAATAACAATAAAAAAGGCGGTTCCGAATCCGGAGCAGCCTTTTTTTATTATAAACATTATTCAGCCACCTTTATGCAGATCATCCTGCTTTGGTCCCTCATCAGAAGTTTGCCATCGGCCAGTGCAATGGGTGCCCAGTTTTGTGTGCCAAACCTTGCCGCCATACCTTCGGCGGAAGCAGCTATCAGCAATTCGGCCGATGCGATTGGTTTGAAAGCGGTTGGATCTGGCTCAATCAAATAGAGTTTCCTGGCCCCGTCGGTTGCCAAAATCAGACCTTCAACCAAAATCATGCTACCCTTGTTAAAATCAGGATCACGTTTGGTTTTCCACATGACTTCCCCGTCCATGTCCATGCAGGCCATGCCGTCGCGGCGATTATTGGTACCGTATTGGGCATAGAAATAACCATTGTGGAAAACCGGAGGTTTAGCCTGGTCGCCAAATTCCACAGTCTTGAAAAGCTCTTTTGCGCCAAAACTGCCATCAGCCATTTTTTCAACCTGCAGCATCAGGGCTCCATGTTCGTATCCGCCCACAACAAGCACTTTATTGTTGCCGGCGTCAACAGCCGATGGAACAGAAATATGGCAATCCCAGCCCGAGAAATTCCAGAGGATATTCCCCGAAAGGGGGTCAATTCCGGTAATATTGCCCGGTGTTTTGGGCGCATCAGGCCTTCCAATCGGGTTGGTCGACGAGGTCACCATCACGATATGGTCGGCACCATCGATTTTCACCACGGCAGGACTCACATAGGTTTCGTTGCCCAGATTGGCGGTTTTCCAGACAACCTCGCCCGACAATTTATTGTAAGCCACTACACCGGCTTTGGGAGCCTGTGAAGCAAGAATCAGCAAATCGCCATATACCAGTGGACATTGTGAAATAGCCCAGATTGGAAAATTACCACGAGGGGCAAAACCACCCGGACTGCCTTGTGAGTCTCCCGAAGGCTCATTGCCTTTGTCTCCACCGAAATCGGTCCAAACGTTCTTATTCCACACAGGCTTGTGAGTATTGATGTCTATGCAATACAGATCACCATATGGGCCGCATGAATAGACAAAATTTCCGTCAATGGTTGGAACACTCCGTGACCCTGGGAACATGACTGAACCGGGAGCTTCGTAGGCAAAACTCCAGAGTTCATTTCCGGTGGCCAGTTCGAAACAGCGCATGATATGGCCTGTTTCGTCGTTACGATCGAGCAGGTACACTTTCCCGTCTTTTGCTACAGGACCACCATATCCAATGCCCAGGGGCACCGACCAGAGTACTTCGGGACCGGTTTCAGGCCATGAGCGCAAGATACCCTTTTGCGGTGATTTACTGTTTCTTTCGGGCCCTAAATACTGGGGCCAGTCTTGCGCATATGCCATGGTCGCAGTCATGAAAAAAATGGCTGCGAACAGAATTAATTTGGTTCTCATTTTTGGGTTGATTTATTGATTATTGGTTATTGAATTTTTAGGTCTTTATTTAGTTGCCTGGACATACTCCTCCTCGGTGACCGGTCCTGTCCAAACCGCACCACCATCATCGGTATTCAGGCTGACTGCGATGTGGGCAAAACCACTGTCGGGAGCCGCGCCATGCCAATGCTCCAGATTCCGTGGAATTTCCACGAAATCACCCTTTCGAAGAATTCGTGCCGACTCACCCCTCGCCTGGTAATAACCTTTACCTTCGGTAATGAACAAGAGCTGGCCTCCAGGGTGTGAGTGCCAGTTGGTGCGGGCTCCGGGCCCAAAGGTGACGTTACCATAACTAACATGAATGGTGGTGTCGGTGGCACCCATCATGTTCAACCAAACGGTTCCCGAAAAGTTGGGGCTGTCAACAAGATTTCCCTTTGCAAAAAGAGTGTCAGCTCGCTGCACCTCCCCTTCCGTTTTGACACCCGCCGAACAAGCCGAAACCATGGTAATCAGAATTATTATCAGGTATTTATAGATTATCGCCATATTACAGGTTTTAAATTCTTATTACATTACTTTCTGCTGTTGAGGACTTCATCCAAGACAGCCTTTGCCGCTTTTGCTTCCTTCTTGCCTAAAGTCAGGTGAATCACATCCACGAAATCGCGAAGTTGTTCAGCCGTGATTCCAACATTCAAACATATGGACAAATGACTCCGGAGCATGGGTTCTGCGCCACCAATGGCACTGATTACCGAAATGGTTACCAATTCCCGTTCAGCGTAAGTTAGCACGTCGCGTTCAAAAATATCGGCAAACAAATGCTCTTTCAGGAAAGTATCCATGACCGGTGCAAAGGCATTGTAACCCGACAAGGGTCTGTCTTGCGGGGCTTTGGTCAGTTCGCCCAACACCTTTTTGCCACGTTCATATTTAGGCAGATCCTGATTGACCGGACTGGCATCGGGCCCCGTTTGATCGACGATACCTTTGGCTTTCCGATCGTCGAGCACCGTCATGAAAGTCTGCAGTCCGCGGATGCTTCGCGGAAATCCGCAGTAGGCATACGTATGGACAAGCACCTCCCTGATTTGGTAGACAGTCAGGCCGGCATCCAGACCAGTATTCAGTGCCGGTTTCAAGCGTTCAAGATCACCTTTGGCGGTTAATGCCGCAATTGAGATAATGCTTTGCTGTTCCCCGGTTAATGTCATGACAGATTTTCCAGTACTATGACTGCCAAATCCCGTAAAAGTTAATATGCAGAGTGTTAAAACCATGCAGAATTTTATTCCTAATATTTTCATATGCAAATCATTGATTCAGTGAAAATTCTTAATACTCAAGCTAATGGTGTTATGTAAGGCCTCGCTTTGAGTAAACCGACAGTAACCCCAATTTTCACGGCGTGCATCAGCCAGCGTTGATGTCATGAATTTGAGGATGTTATATTCCCCTTGACTGGATTCGTTCCTTATACTTGAGAGCCTTTTCAATCACGTCTAGCCTGGCTTTCCTGGGGTCAGGTTTGGCAACTACACCCCCATCCAGCCCGATATCAAGGATTTCTTCCTTTTGGATATTGTAAAGAGGCCATACGGGCAAACCCTCTCCATTGGGATTCCCTGTTTTTGCAAAGTTTGCCCAGTAGGTATTCATGATCTGCGCCAGCTTTTTCTCTTCGAGAGTCGCTTCACCCCCTCCCCTACGGGCATTGAGGGTATTGAACACGAATGAAATATCAGACCCGTGACCTGCCCCATAACGTGCGCGTTCGCGCAAGGAGGCCGGAACATATCCGAAATGAAAAATATAGGCAGGTTCACCACTTTCAACAAAGACCCTTGCCGTCATACGTGCCGGTTCGCCCCACACCCAGTCGGTATTCAATTTTGTGATTACCTCGTTGAATTCTTTATTCCCATCCGGATCAAAGGCAGCTTTTGCCTCTGATTCAAATTCCCCAAATTTCGGGAACAACTCTTCTTTGGTGGTACAATTACTGACAAAGGCCCCACCGATTTCTGCACTGCAATTCCCGATCATCAGTGGAACCTGTGCCTGTCGGCCAGCTTTGTAGGCACTTTCGGCTGTTTCGACAACCAACTTGCCATCGAGGATTGGACCGGGATATGTACGCGGACCACCCTGCCCGTCAGTTTCCTGGCCTCCGTCAACAATTTCTCCAACACTGAGTGCCCTTAATTTTGCTAAAGCGGCAGCATCGGAGCCTTCAATTCCTTTCTTTCGTGCGAAATTTAACCCGATGGTTTCGGCCGAAACGGTGTAAAACGGATCGGCATTTTCCTTGTCGATTGGCCGGCCGGTAAGGACACCGTCCCTGCCCCCTCCTGAATGACTGATCACCTTGTGGAAAAGACCCTTGGCCACAGGTATGGTCATCAATGAATGAACCGAAACACCTCCTGCAGAGAATCCAAAGATGGTAACATTCCTGGGATCGCCTCCGAAAGCCTCAATATTCTCCTGAATCCACGTCAAAGCGGCAATCTGGTCCATGAAACCGTAATTACCCTTTGGTTCTTCAGGATGTTCATCGCTCAGGGCAGGAAATGCAAAAAAGCCAAGCCGGCCGAGCCGATAATTAATGGTAGCCAGAATTACACCCTGTTTGGCAAAAGAATCGCCGGCCGTACCTGCACCAGCACCACTTCCACCTACAAATCCGCCACCGTGAATCCAAACCATGACCGGCAATTTTGATCCCGGTTTGGCACCAGCGGGGGTCCACAAATTCAGGTACAGACAGTCTTCCGATGAACCTTCGGCGATCGTTCCGGGAGCTGCACCCCATCCACCCTGGGCACAATTGGGGCCATATTCACTCGCATCGCGCACTCCCTGCCAGGGAATCGCGGGTTGTGGCGGTCGCCAGCGAAGTTCACCAACCGGTGGGGCGGCAAAGGGAATACCCTTGAATACGGAAACATCACCTTCGGTGACACCCCGTAGAACTCCAGCCTTGGTCGTGACCTCCGGATTCGCACCAGGCGAGGTACCGGTAATTGGTTGCTGGGCAATAGTTGAACCACCTACAAGAAAAAAGACAATAATCGGCAATAACTTTCTCATTTTAAATGGCTTAAATTTCGTTGTTCTTTTAATTTCATAATCCTGGACGAATAACTAAGTATATTTTACTGTCCCTATCTATCACCCGGGGACATAGTTCGTGTAAACGACAGAGAACCCAATTTCCAGCCACCCTCTTGTTTAATATACACCTCAGTCACGATAAAAGGATTGGTTACCTCGTTGCCTCCAACTTCGGCAAGTAAGGTGATCCGGTTTAGCAGAATTGCCGTGTTGTCAATGATATTGACCGAAACATCATGGATATCCGCTTTTTTGTACCAGATGCCGCCACCACGGATCACGTCCACCTCACGATCTTTGCCCCAGCTTCCGCCCATATGGACAAACACCGATTTCTCATGGAAAAGTTCGGCCAGTTTGTCGCCATCCTTGTCGGCCATCCATTGCCATTTGGCTTTAGAGAGATCGACAATTTCCTGTTCGGCAGCGGTAAGGTTCTTTGCAGACTGTCCTTGCGCCAATAAACCCTGCACGCCCATAAAGAGCATAAAAAATCCGAGGATTGTTGCTTTCATCTTTTTGTTGTTATATGATAAAACGGTTATAAATGTTTGCCAAAAAATTCCCTGAGTTTGTCTGTTGCCTGCTGCACATATTCCGGCACATGGTAAGTCTGGATATGGGTAGCGCCCGGGATCAGGAAAAGTTCTTTTTGATTGGTGCCGGTAGCGCGATTGAATGCGGTGTCGGTCATGTAATAAGTATCTGCCTTGCTTCCGGCCATCATCAGCAAAGGCTGGTTGATCAGCTCCATGTTGGTTGAAGCGTCAAAAGCCATCAGGTCGAGAAGGCTGCTCATGGTGTAACGGAAGGTGGAATTGGGATGCGCATGCGTTCTATGGTAATAATAATGGCCTTCGCGATAAAGGTCAAAAGGCATTTTATCGGCCTCTTCATCAGACGCTATGGTATTGGCAGCGTAAAGCACATCACCACCAGCCGCTTCCTGTGCACGGGCTTCGGAAGCCTGTTTCATCCGTTCCTGGATTGTTGCAACGCCTGAATTCATGAAACCGTTGCGCCTGACCACCCCCGAATTGAACATGCTGAGGGTTGCCACGGCCTTGAAGCGTTTGTCGGTTTGCGCAGCCGCCAGCGTATAGCCACCACCGCCACATACACCCAATACACCTAGCCGTTCGGCATTCACACCCTCATATTGGGTGATAAAATCGGCCATCCCACGAATGTCTTCAATGCGGTTTGCCGGTTTATCGACATTCCGGGGTTCACCACCGCTGGCCCCCTGATAAGATGCGTCGGCTGCAATGGCAACGTATCCCGATTCGGCAAGACGTTGTGCATACAACCCGGCTACCTGTTCCTTCACCCCGCCGTTAGGGTGCGCCACAACCACTGCCGGGTATTTTTCGTCTGGATTAAAATTGGCGGGTGTGTATACGTTAGCAGAGATTTTGATCCCGTTTAATGTATAACTGACCGCATGGATCTGAACCTTACCCGGCACATTTTCGGTAATGGCATCGCCATACACCAAACCAAACGAGTTAGTGGTTTTGGTTTGGGCAGATGCAATAAAATTCACTGACAAAAGCATAATTATTAGTAAACTGATTTTTTTATCTCTTTCCATTTTTAAACTCATATTCATTGTTTTAAAACTCTTAATCCAATCCCTTTTCCGTTAACCATGCCGACATCAAATCGGCAATTTCGACATTGTTCAGGTCGGAGAAGGGGAAATGGGTATTTCCATTGATCCCAATTTCGGGCAGGTGAACCACGGTCACATCACCCCCTTTAGCGTTGACGGCATCGCGCCATTTACGGGCCATTTCCATGCGTGCCCGCCAACCGTCCTGTCCAGGATTTGGGTTGGGTTCGGAAGGAATGAAATCGCCATAATAAATGATGATTGGCATTTTGGTCAACCTCATAAATTCGTCCATGGGAATTCCATTCGCCTGCAATGTTCCGCCCGAACTTGGAATGGGATCAGGCACCTCGCCTTCGGGAAACAGGAACCCGCTTCCAGGCTCGTACGAAACAATTCCTTTCACGTTTTCGTTCTTGATTGCCGTAAGCCAGCCCATACCACCCGAATGAGAGTGTGTAACCAGGACACCTGGGCCAATTTTGTCGAACAAAGCAGAAACAGCTTGTGCGTTGATTTCGACGTCAATAGGTCCGATATTGGGGGTAATCTGCCGAAAATATTGATTTAACGTTTCAGGATCCTTTGAAAACTGGACGCCTTCAAAATAATCGGGCCAGATACCGATACGAAAAGTGCCGAACCATCCCTGTTCATCGGGTGTAGGTTCAATTTGTCCGGCCACCGTACTGCGACCGGCATTACCCCTGCGTGGCTGGTCAAGCACATAAACAGGGAACTGCCTCCGTAAAAAGATATTCTGGAATCCTTCGCGACCGTCAGGGGTTGTTTCCCAGGTTTTTGAAAACTGTCCGAACCCATGCCACATGACCAGCGGATATTTGCGCGCATTGGCCGGAACCTGGTAAAAAACATAAGCATGATCGCCGTGCAGCGTTTGTCCTTCGGGGGTTTGGTTATATGGATCAAATGTGCCCGGGTTGGAAATGACCGTCCCCCCTACCGTAAAGCTACCTTGTTCCTTTATGACCAGGTAATTTTCGTCACTTTGCGGACTTTCGTTACTTACCCGGCTTTCGTTACACGATGCCATGGCGATGACAACGAAAAACAAAAGAAGGGCAATCAAACTGTTTGAATCCATTGGAAAACACCGGTAGAAAAGCTTCAGCTTATTACTTACTCTTTTGTAAATTTCAACTTTCATGATTTGAATTTTTATCTGTCTTCAAATTTAAGCTATTGATAGATGGGCCTTTGTATACAAATTACGGATTCTTATACCATTTTTACGGATTAAGGTTCGGCATGACCTGGAGGCCATCTTTGGGTAGATTATAGGATGTATATGAATTACTGTTTTATAACCAAAATCACTGATGCCGGAAACGTTCTGTCATATCGTGAAATATTTGGATAAATTTGAACTTATAATGGAGATGGATTCAAATGGAAATGATAAACTTTAATACCATCAGTGATTATAACGATTTCAATAATCACGAAACTCTTCATCCATTGGTAAGTGTCATTGACTTTTCAAAGGCTGCCATAAGGACTGGTAGAAAAATGGGCTTTGGATTGTATTGCATATTCCTTAAGGATGTCAATTGCGGGGATTTGATGTATGGCCGGAATTATTATGACTACCAGAAAGGCACTTTGGTCTTTATTGCACCCGGACAGGTTATTGATGTGACAAACAAAACCGATCCCTACCAGCCAATGGGACATGGTTTGGTATTCCATCCTGATTTATTGCTTGGCACAACGCTTGGAAAAAGCATTAAATCATATCATTTCTTTAGTTACAATACCAACGAGGCATTGCATCTTTCGGAAAAGGAAAGGCAACTTGTTATGGATTTGTTTTCCAAAATACATTCCGAACTGGAGGTTGGTGTCGATAAACACAGCAAAAAGGTAATCGCCACCAGTATTGAATTATTTTTGAGTTATTGCGAGCGCTTTTACGACAGACAATTCATTACGCGCGGAGATGTCAATAAAGGAATATTGGAGAAGTTTGAAAATCTTTTGAACGACTACTTCCTTGATGAAAAAGCACAGGTGATCGGATTGCCATCGGTAACCTATTGTGCTGAACAGCTAAATTTATCAGCCAACTATTTTGGAGACCTGATCAAAAAGGAATCAGGAAAATCAGCACAGGAATACATCCAGAACAAAGTGATCGAGGTTGCAAAGGAACGGATCTTTGACTCGCACAAAACCATTAGTGAAATAGCCTATGAGTTAGGATTCAGATACCCGCAGCACTTTAACCGTTTGTTTAAGCAAAGGGTAGGTTTCACGCCAAATGAATACCGAAACAATAATTGATTTGTATTTTTTAGATGACATACAATAATTAATCAGGGCTTTCCCGTAAGGTTTGGATGACAATTTCCATCGGGCAATTACAATAAAAAAGTCTGTTCCGAATCCGGAGCAGCCTTTTTTATGGGATTATAAGGGGCGACTCCGTCGCCTGCCTTTAAACCAGCATATCCCCCAGATCACTGACCCCTAAGGTGAAGAAGAACAAGATGATTGCCAGGAGAATTTTCAGGATATCGGGAATCGAATGGCCTGTATGCCTGTTCAGAAATGCATTGGTAAAAGGGAAGTAAATCAGGGAGATCAGCAGATATGCCACCCCGGGAACCATATGCACCAGTATCATGTTCAGGATGCCAGTGATGACCAGCATGATCCCGAAAAGGGAACTTACCATAACGGCAAATCCCGAAGCTTTCCGTTTGAGATTTTGTTTCAGTTCTTCCATACGGATACTTATCAAAATGAACGTGTTAAACTGGAGCCTCCTCCAGGTATTTCCCGCAACCATGACATACAGGCGTTAGTTAAGGTTTTCCAGCATCATGCCTATTTTGTCTGGCAGCTCTCCCACCCCGAGTGCGGCCCACAGGATAAATGCACCCAGCAGCACCTTCAGGTATACGGGTATCTTCCAGCCTGTCATGTTGGTAAAGACTTTGTTTACCGGCGGCATGAATGCCATCGACGCCAACACGATAAATATCCCGAATCCGGGATCGTTGCCCCAGAATACATTGATCAGCCCGATCACGAAAAAGATGACCCCAAAGGTCCATCCGAGCAACTCGCCTATCACATTTCTGTTTTCCATTTTTTGATCCAATTTTATCGTTTAACAAATTTCCCAGCTTCTGTAATCATTGTTTCCGGTGCACCTGGAATCCTGGTTTCAGACTGTTTACTTTGCAAATATAATAATACTTTGTAATTCAAAGTTCTTTTATAATAATATTTTCATGATACTTTTTGAAATGACAATATTCGACTGATAGTCTTCACATTTCAATCCATGATCATTGAATCAACATATAATGATCCTGGGAAAAAGGAAGAGAAATATGTACATCCCTACATGGTTACGGGCGATTCCGAAAACCCAATGATTGATGATGGATACAGGCTGCCTTGCTTAACTATTGTTTTGTCTTGAGGATCTCCTGCAGGCGGTACATCTCGTCGCGCAGACGGGCTGCCTCGATGAAGTCGAGTTCCTTGGCCGCGGCCTGCATCTGTTTCTTGGTGGCCGCAATGGCTTTTTCGAGGGCGGCTGGGGTCATCATCTGCACCACCGGGTCGGCGGCCACGTCCATATGGTCGGCACCTCCTGCATAAGCCCTGGCATCGGCTTTGCCCGAGCGGTACTCGTAGCCAATGATCTCGCGGGTCGGCTTCACGATCTGGGTTGGCGTGATGCCATTCTCCTCGTTGTATTTCAGCTGTTTCTCCCTGCGGTAGTTCGTGGCGTCGATGGTCCGCTTCATCGAATCGGTGATCTTGTCGGCATACATGATCACCCGGCCGTTGAGGTTTCGGGCGGCACGTCCTGCCGTCTGTGTCAGCGACCGTTCCGAGCGCAGGAAACCCTCCTTGTCGGCATCCAGGATGGCCACCAGCGACACCTCCGGAAGGTCGAGCCCTTCCCTCAGCAGGTTGATCCCCACCAGCACGTCAAAAGTGCCCTGCCTGAGCTGTTCCATGATCTCCACCCTTTCGAGCGTATCGACATCGGAATGGATGTAACGGGTTTTCACGCCCATATCCACCAGGTAGCGGCTCAGCTCCTCGGCCATCCTTTTGGTAAGGGTGGTGACCAGCGTACGTTCATTCTTTTCGATGCGGAGGCTGATCTCGTGCATAAGGTCGTCAATCTGGTTCACGCTTGGCCTGACCTCAATTACGGGATCAAGCAGTCCGGTCGGGCGGATCAGCTGTTCCACCACCACGCCTTCGCAGCGTGCCAGCTCATAGTCGGCCGGTGTGGCACTCACATACACGATCTGGTTGAAGATGTTCTCGAACTCCTCGAACCGTAAGGGACGGTTGTCGATGGCTGCAGGCAACCGGAAACCGAAATCCACCAGCGTCACCTTCCTCGACCTGTCGCCGCCATACATCGCCCTGATCTGCGGAAGGGTCACGTGGCTCTCGTCTATGATGGTCAGGAAATCATCCGGGAAATAATCGAGCAGGCAGAAGGGACGGGTGCCGGGCTGCCTTCCGTCGAAATAGCGTGAGTAGTTCTCGATGCCCGGACAGTATCCCAGTTCACGCATCATCTCCAGGTCGTATTCGACACGTTCCTGGATGCGTTTGGCCTCCAGGGGCTTCCCCTGGCTCTCGAAGAAGTCGATCTGCGCCACCAGGTCGTCCTGTATCTGCCGTATGGCACCATTCAGCCGCTCCTTGGTGGTTACGAAGATGTTGGCAGGGTAAATGACGGTCGACTCCATCTTTTCGATCGTGTGGCCGCTTACGGGGTCAAAGGTCGACAGCTCTTCGACCTCCTCGCCCCAGAATACGATGCGCACCGCGATATCGGCATAGGCGGGATAGACATCCACGGTATCGCCCTTCACCCTGAAATTTCCACGTTGGAAATCGACCTCGGTACGCGAATACATGGCATCCACCAACTGCCGGAGCAGTGTGTTTCGCGGGATCTCCATCCCCACCTTCAGCTGGGTGACGTTCGCGTGGAAGTCCTCGGGATTTCCGATACCGTAGAGGCACGACACCGAAGAGACCACGATCACGTCGCGGCGGCCCGACAGCAATGCCGAGGTGGCCGAGAGGCGGAGTTTCTCGATGTCCTGGTTAATCGAAAGGTCTTTCTCGATATAGGTGTTGGTGGTGGGAATATAGGCCTCGGGCTGGTAATAATCATAGTACGACACGAAATACTCCACCGCGTTATCCGGGAAAAACTGTTTCATTTCCCCGTAAAGCTGGGCTGCCAGGGTCTTGTTATGGCTCAGTATCAGGGTGGGTCGCTGCACGGTGGCGACCACATTGGCCATGGTGAACGTCTTTCCCGAACCGGTCACCCCCAATAGCGTCTGGAACTTATCGCCGTTGTAAAGGCCTTCCGACAGCTGTCTGATGGCCTCGGGCTGGTCACCCGTGGGCTGGTAATCGGAAACAATCCTGAATTCCATATTCTGTGATATTCAATATTTATTCTTACACCAACCGGCACTCTCCCGGATTCCCGGCAATCGCCTTTCCGGCCGAAGATGCGATCGTCAGCGCCCGATGGTCACCTCGTAATATTCGGTCACGTCGGTCACAAACATCCCGGCAGTCCGTGCTGCCTGGATCCCCAGTTTGCCGTCTTCGAACACATGGCACAATTCCGGCTTAACCCCCATGAGCTCCGCGCATCGCAGGAAAGTCTCGGGGTGCGGCTTATGGTGCGTAACCTCCTCTGACGAGACCAGGATCGGGATGACCTTGTCGAGCCCGACAATTTCCATGGTTTTCCATGCCAGCCGGTGATATCCACCCGTGCCAACGGCCATGGGAAGCTTTCCCCGGTACTGCCGGATAACATCCATCACCGGGTCGATGGGCCTGATCAGGTGCATCATCTTTTCGTACTGCGCCTCCTTGTAATGGCCCATTTCGTGGGCATCCAGGTTCAGGCCGTAAATCTCGTTGATCTTCTCGAAGGTCCCGACAGCCGGTATACCAGCCAGTGTATCGAATACCTCGGGCGTGAAATCGACCCCGTATTCCTTCAGGATATCGCGGTAAGCGATGAAATGGACAGGCATGGTATCGGCAATGGTGCCGTCGAGGTCAAAAATCAGCCCCCTGGCTTCGGGATGTACCGTAATTGTTTTCAAAATATTCTGTTTTCTTAATAAATAAGGAGCCAAAAATACAAAGAAGATGGCATCTTTAGTAAAGACGTGCTTCAAAAGTCCCTGACGCAGACAATTTCTTCATGATTCCCCGTTCCTCTTTTCCAAAGCAATGATCCATGTATGTCTGGTCCTGGTATCACACCGGTCCCGACTGACTCCATACAGTCAGCGTATAATTTTCATATATCCGGAGTTGTCATATTGTGAAAGTAAGGATATTACATGCAGAATATATGGAAACGGTCAAAAGTTGTCCGGAACCGATCAGTGATGTAAAATGGATTACGGAGCATATATAAAAGGTGATGGATAAAAAATTATAATCAGTCTTGCGCTTCAGACCCATCTTTTTGCACCTTTGCATAAACTTAAATATCCCGACATGATCAGCAATTTCACGATCCTATCGATACCCCAATGGGCCGTCTTCGTCGCGGTCACCGTCATCATTTACGGCTGGACCGAAGGCAAACGGGCCTTCACACAAATCGGGACGGTCCTTCTCGTCCTGCTGGGAATCTTTGCGGCGTGGGTGATCTACACCGGCCTCCTGGTGCCCGAAAGCCTCTTCGACACCACCGAGGCGCTCGACGGGGAGGAGCTGTTCAATCCCGATGAAATCCCCATGGAGGGAAGATTGCTGCCCGTGTACTGGGGATTTGTGCTCAACGGGGCAATTGCCCTCGCTGCCTTTATCACCGGCACAAAGGACGGAAAGGCCTCCAAAACGCTCAGGATCATCGCCATCGTCTTTTCGCTCTTTCTCTTCTTTGCCATGATCGGAATTTCGCGCAGCGTCTGATCCCGATCACGCCCCAACTGTCATTTTATATTTTTTTAGCGCTTTTTTGCGTTGATTCTTAATCTTTTTGGGCCATACGATTGTTAATTGTTGGTTAAACCAGTAATTTCAAGAAAGTATGGTACCAAAAATCTCTACCCTGGGCGGTTACATCTTCGAATACCAGAAAAGCATCACCAATCCAACCGGATTCTGGACCAACATCGCCGAAAGTTTCTATTGGCGCAAAAAGTGGGATACGGTCCTCGACTGGAATTTCACGGAGCCCAGCATCCAATGGTTTATCAACGGAAAGCTCAACATCACCGAAAATATTTTCGAACGTTACCTGTTCCACAGGGGCGACCAGCCGGCCATCATCTGGGAACCGAACGACCCGAACGAGGAGTTTGTCACGCTCACCTACCACCAGCTGTTCGAGCGGGTGAAAAAGTTCTCCAACGTCCTGCTCTCGCATGGCGTCAAAAAGGGCGACCGTGTGGCCATCTATATGCCGATGATTCCCGAGCTGCCCATTGCCATGCTGGCCTGTGCCCGCATCGGGGCCATACACTCCGTCGTATTCGGGGGATTCTCGGCGCAGTCGCTGAGCGAACGCATACAGGACGCCGGCGCCACCCTGCTGGTTACGGCCGACGGTGGATACCGGGGTTCCAAGACTATCCCCATCAAGGAGATTGCCGACGAAGCCATGGACCATTGCTCGTGCGTCAAGACGGCCATCGTGGCCCGCAGGACCGGCGAGCAGGTTAACATGGTGGCCGGCAGGGACCTCTGGTGGCACGACCTCGAGGAGGCCGCCTCTCCGGTGCACAAGGCCGAAGAGATGGACTCGGAAGATCCCCTTTTTATATTATACACCAGCGGCTCCACCGGCAAGGCCAAGGGGCTGGTTCACACCACCGCGGGATACATGGTCTATACGGCTTACACCTTCCGGAACGTGTTCCAATACAGCGACGGCGACATCTATTTCTGCTCGGCCGACATCGGCTGGGTGACCGGGCACAGCTACCTGCTGTACGGGCCATTGCTGACCGGCGCCACCACCCTCATGTTTGAGGGGATACCCACCTGGCCCAACGCCGGCAGGTACTGGGAGATTGTCGACAAGCACAAGGTGAATCAGTTCTACACCGCCCCCACCGCCATCCGCTCGCTGATGGCCCTCGGCAACGAGTGGCTCGACGGCAAGCACCTGGGATCGCTCAAGGTACTCGGCACGGTGGGCGAACCCATCAACGAGGAGGCCTGGCACTGGTACCACGACCATGTGGGGAAAAACCGCTGTCCGATCGTCGACACCTGGTGGCAGACCGAAACCGGCGGCATCATGATCAGTCCGCTCGCCGGGATCATCCCCACCAAGCCATCGTTCGCCACGTTGCCCATGATGGGCGTGCACCCCGTGATTCTCGATGCCAACGGCAAGGAACTGCACGGCAACAGCGTCGAGGGCAACCTCTGCATCAACTACCCGTGGCCCGGCATGGCACGCACCATCTGGGGCGATCACAAGCGTTTCCGCGACACTTATTTCTCGACCTATCCAGGACACTATTTCACGGGCGACGGCGCCAAACGCGACGAGGATGGCTATTATCGCATCCTGGGACGCGTCGACGATGTCATCAACGTATCCGGACACCGTCTGGGTACCGCCGAAATCGAGAATGCCATCAATGGCCATCCACTGGTGCACGAATCGGCCGTGGTCGGCTTCCCCCACCCGATCAAGGGACAGGGAATCTATGCCTATGTTGTCTGTACCGAATTCAGTACCGGTGGCGAGGAGGGAATACGGACATCCGTCCTGAAAACCGTCAGCAAGTTCATCGGACCGTTTGCGCGACCCGACAAGGTGCAGATCGTGACCGGGCTTCCCAAGACACGCTCAGGGAAGATCATGCGGCGAATCCTCCGGAAGATCGCGGAAAACCAGGTCGACAATTTCGGCGACACCACCACCCTGCTCAATCCCGAAATCATCGACGAACTCCTCGAGGGGGCAAAACGCCTCAACGGAAACTGACATTTTATAACATACAATATATCAGGGCCGAAGCTAATCCGCAGCTTCGGCCTTGTTATTTTTAGTTCAACAAAGCCGTTTCGGTGTCCGCCAATAAAGACCAGTCAATCCTTTTTTGTAACTTTGGAATAATTCAAAATTATAGGAATATGGATTTAAAGAAATCGTTTGGTTTTAGTAAATCCGGGACTAACGAGATACCCCGGCCCAAAAGAGTCATCGAATACATCAACCTCAAACTGGCAGCCATGGGGCAACCCTGGTACAACTCCCCCTCCAGGATGGAGTTCCTTGAGCTGGCCAACGACCTCATCAAAAACCACAGGGAAAAGAACAGGCTGCTCTCGGCCTATCTGTGTCCCGCCGACCAGCGGATCCAGAACTTCATCGACCAGTACCTGACCGAATACAGGGAGTCGCTGCATCCCCGTCTCCCCTCCTCCACATTTATCGCCGACAGCCACGGCATCACCCGCACACTGGCGTTGCCGCCCGACAGCGACGAGTTTGTTTCTGACATCGTCAGCTCTTACCGGTTGCGCCAGGGGATCCTCAACAATCCCAAGTACGACCGTCGCACCACCCAGGGCGTGTTCCATGTCGCCGAAGGCGGATTGCCCATTCCCGACGACAAGAAATCGGTACCGAAGCTTACCTTCGGACACCTGCTCAACCTGGCCCTGCACCCACCAAAGGAACTGATGCAGCTCCCCTTCACGTCAACCCAGCCCGAAAAGGCCGAGGTCTTCGTGTCGGTCCTGCTTAAACCAGTGGTCAGTCCGGAGGTACCGGGTATCAGTCCGGAGAAACGCATGGAGATCCGGTTCTTCGCCCCCGGAAACCTGGTGAGCAACCTCGACTTCGTGGAGTCGATCTTCGGCAATGCGGGTGACCCCTACCTGCCCGAGAACGATTCGGCACTCGACATCGAAGGCTGGACAGGCCACACCGGATGCGTCATCCTGGCCCCGCACCTGATCTTCGTGAAGAAGAAAGACGTTGGGCTTCCGCACATCAGCGAAGCCACCGACCGCCAGAAGCGCGACGGCATGTGCTGGCAGGACGAGAACGAATTGTACAACGAAGGCAAGGCTTTCAAAATCACGGCACGCACCGAGGAGGGCGTCATTGTCACGGTCATCGCCGACAACTATTACGGCTACTCCAAGAAGGAAGTGAAGACCCAGATCAGCTACGCCGCCAACCTGATGGGGAACGTCGAGGAAGAACACGCCGGAGGTGCCATCGCCTTCCCGTCGTACAACCTTGGCGACGAGTTCTCCGACCGCAACCTGTTCCTGCAGAACGGCCAAACCTTCGACGAGATGGTGGCTGCCTACGGCGAATTCATGGAAGTGCATCCCGACGGATATGCTGTCGACAAAAATTATGACACCATCATCTACGTGCCTGAAAACGCCACCTTCAGCATGCGTGAGCAAAAGGTCATCTGGACCCGCGGCAAGAAGGAAATGTCCATCCGCCTCAACCCGAAATGTGTCTATATACAGCCTTCGGGCGTGAAGCTGAGAATGGAAAAGAACCCTTATGTGCCGTCCTGGAGAATCATCGGGACCGTAGCCGAGGGCACCTTCTGCCATAAGCCCTGCACCGTATCGGGAGGCGGTAAGTCCGAGATCTCCAAGTCGATAAACGATGCCATCCTCTATGGCCCCTTCTTTACCGCCGACTACGAAAACGACATGAAGAAGGTCGATGAAATCATCAACAAGGACTACTCGGGCGCATACCTGCCTCACGTGGTCACCGACCGCGACCGCCCGATCCTCAGCCCGAAAAGATCCCTGGGGTCTGTCATCAAGCTGCTGACCCCCTCCCCGTCGCGCTACGTGCCCAAATACAACGCGTGGCTCGAGTCGATCCCCCATTACATCAAGGGACTGGTTTACATCGTCAAGCGCTTCTACAAGCCCGAATGGGGAAATAACTGGAAGAATTACTTCTCGGTCGACATTATTGACGGGAAGTTCGGAAACGAGCTGAAATTCAACAACCGGAAACTGGTGGCCAGCTACCTGCGTGTCGGTCTGACCAACGACGGGGCATGGCGTACCTTCAAGCTGCGCCAGGACTACATCGCGGCCGACAAGCTGCAGAAAGAGGACGACATCACGGCATCCATCGTGGTGCCTTCACGTGTGCTCGAAAACCTGCCTGCCGACCTGAAGAACCCGGCGGTGAAGATCACCCACAACTGCGAATACCGTTTCTTCCAGCGGCCCGACGAAGCCATCAACAGGGGGTACGACAAGCAGGCTGAGGCCGACCTGTCGACACCCAACACCTTTATATCCAACTTCCAGCCACTGACCGTGGAAGATGCCCAAAGCATCATGGAAGATGCCATCGAGTACGACAAGTTCACGGCGCCCATGAAGGAGCTGATCGGCGAGGTGGCACAGAACGACAGCTGCAAGTACTTTGTCTCGTCGGCCCACCCGAGAATCTATGAAGGGAAGCCCTCGAAAAACATGCGTTACCTGCAGAACCGTCCCGACCTGGTCAAGCACCGCGACAAATACATTGCCGAGGTGGGCACCCGCCTCTTCCGGAAGATCCCGATGGACAAGCCCGTGTTCATGCCCGTGAATTCGGTACTGGCCGGCCGTCGCAACAACCCGCCCGAACCGGGGGTCCGTCCTCTGGCCGTGTACAACCCCATCCACTACCAGGAGCTCCCCGAGCTGTTCATGGACTTTGTGTGCAGCCTCACCGGAAAGTCGCCCTCCACCACGGGAGCCGGTTCCGAGGGAGCCCTCACCAAGGGGCCGTTCAATGCGCTGAGCCCGGTCACCGACCTCAACAATGCGCTCGTCTCGTTCATTTTGACGGGCTATAACGGCTTTACCACCGCGGCCGGGTATGTGGGGCCCAAATACAGGGTCGACCACGACATCAGCCTCCTGGTTCCCGAAATCTGGAGCCGTCTCAAGGCCGACGAAACAGACCCCGCTTTCATGGTCAAGTACGGCTTCCTCGAGAAACTCGAAGACTTTGAGCACAAGAAGAAGAAAGTGCTGGCCTCCCGGTTGGGATACCGCATCACGGCCAAGTTCGCGCGCACCTTCCTGGGCCGCGTGTTCGAGAATCCCGATGCCGTGTTCAACGAGGAGATGCTGAAGCCCGAGGTCCAGAGCATGGACGTCTTCGTCGACGGGGTCAACAACATCGTGGAAGCCCAGCAATGGGTGGCCGAGAGCTACTTCAGGGACGGCAGCGTCGAAGGTGCCATCCCGCCGCTGAAGGCACTGCTGCACATCATGGCTTACGGACATTACAACGGCAAGGGCGTGGACGATCCCGAAATCAGGGGACTGTTCTCGAGGGAAGCCATGTTGCAGAGCGACTGGTACCGCGACCGCCTGCTGAACAAGCAGCTGAGCGACATCGCCCTGTGGCAGAAGCATGTCCGCTACCTGCGCAGCCGCCTCGAAAAGGCCGACCACCTCGAACCCGACGAGATCCGCTCGCTGAACGAGAAATCGAGGCTCGCCGACGAACGCCTCAAGTACCTCAAGTCGACCGACTATCTGAAATCCCTCGAAGGGTATATCGGGCTGGACCGGTTTGTGAAATAAATTTTAAAGGATGACATCCTTTACGTGAAGGAATGCAGCGAAAAAGGATGTCATCCTCTCACAGCGAAAAGGGCATGCCTTTTTTTTCTTTTTTTTTGGGGGATGGGGATAGTATGTGCGCGATAAATCGCGCAGCCACAATTCCCTTTCCAGTTTATGATTGTGAACCCCATTGGGGGTGATATGATTGTAACACATCATCGTATGGAACCCTGAGAATCCCGTAGGGATGGCACATCTGTAACATCATCGCAAGGTACCCGAAATTCCGGACGCCCCGATAGACATCGAGGGCGAGCGGAAGGCACATCTGTAACACATCACCATAAGGCCTCCCTGAGAATCCCGAAGGGATGGCACATCTGTAACATCATCGCAAGGAACCATTGAGAATCCCGTAGGGGTGACACGATTGCAACACATCATCCCAAGGAACATGAAGAATCCTGTAGGGATGACATGATGATATCATCGTAAGGAACCATTGAGAATCCCGTAGGGATGACACGATTGTAACACATCATCCCAAGGAACATGAAGAATCCCGTAGGGATGACATGATGATATCATCGCAAGGAACCATTGAGAATCCCGAAGGGATGGCACATCTGTAACATCATCGCAAGGAACCATTGAGAATCCCGTAGGGGTGACACGATTGCAACACATCATCCCAAGGAACATGAAGAATCCTGTAGGGATGACATGATGATATCATCGTAAGGAACCATTGAGAATCCCGTAGGGATGACAGGATTGTAACAAATCACCGTAAGGAACCCCACCCCACCACGCGTGAGGATGACATCTTTTCCGTTGAGGACCTCTACGAAAAAGATGTCATCCTCTTCCGGAGAGATCCTCAACGAGAAGATGTCATCCTCTCGCAACGAAAAGATGCCATACTCTGGCAAGGTATTGACTCCCAATTCAGATTGTTGTACATTGTTGAAAATTTAAGCCAAGTCAACATGAAAATTACAGCCGTTTTATTCCTCTTGATAATCATTGCATGTACCGCACCCGTTAAAAACAACAATTTAATTTCCGGTGATTTAATGCCTGGAGTTCCAGTTGAAGGTCAGCTTTCGGTAAACGAACCCAAGGTTTATAATGTAATGCTCGACTCGAATGTTTATGTTTATGGAGAAGTAAACCAGCTTTCGGTCGATGTTGTAGTGAACCTGAAAGACAGTGCCGATAACATCATATCATCATTTGATGGTCCGGCTGAAGGGTTGGAAATTTTCACTTTCGAAGTTTCAAAAAAAGGGCCATACAAAATTGAGGTTGCGCCCTTCAAAAATGATTCAGGGTTATATTCCATCGAATTAAAATCCGTTGAACCCATTGCTTCCACTCCTGAAAAAAGGACTGATCAGCTGTTTATGAAATATACCGGCAAAGAATCTCCGGGTGCGGCTGTTGCAGTGGTAAAAAATGGTGAAATACTATACAAAAACGGATTTGGAATAGCAAATCTCGAATATGATATTCCCATTACACCATCAACCATTTTTCATATCGCATCTGTTTCAAAACAATTTACGGCTTTTGCAATACTATTGCTGGAAAAGGAAGGAAAACTGTCTCTTGACGATGATATAAGAAAATTCATCCCTGAAGTCCCCGACTTTGGCAAGAAAATCACGTTGCGACATCTTGCAAATCACACCAGCGGATTGCGCGACCAATGGAATTTACTTGCATTGGCCGGTTGGCGTTTGGATGATGTAATTACCACAGAACAGATTCTCAAACTTGTCAGCAAACAACAGGAATTGAATTTTAATCCCGGCGACGAGTTTCTATATTGTAATACCGGTTATACATTGATGGCTGAAGTAGTGGCCCGGGTATCGGGAAAATCCTTTCCTGAATATACTGACGAGCATATTTTCAAGCCCTTAAAAATGACCAATACACTTTTTTATGATGACCATGAGAAGATTGTAAAAATCAGGGCATATTCATATTATGCCGTCAGGAATGGATATAAGAAAAGTGTATTAAGCTATGCCAATGCCGGCGCAACCAGTCTGTTTACGACTGTCGAAGATTTAAGTTTATGGGCCATGAACTTTGAAAATCCCGTGGTTGGTGATATGGATATTGTCGACAAAATGAGTCAAAGGGCTGTCCTGAATAATGGCGATACAATTACCTATGCCCTGGGCCAGGATGTATCCAAATATAAGGGAATCAACATGATCAGCCATAGTGGTGGCGATGCCGGGTATCGCACATTCTTAGGCCGGTTTCCCGACCAAAATTTTTCGGTCATTGTATTTAGCAACGATGCATCGTTTAATCCCGGAGCATTAGCCTTGAGAGTTGCCGATCTTTATTTAAAAGATGAAATAGGACCTGAAAAGAAAGATGAAAAGAAGGAAACAAATGAAATAACAAGTCCCGTGAATATTGACACCCTGAAAGCTTATGCCGGTGCATATGAACTTCAACCTGATTTTATTTTGACAATTACTGAAGAAGACGGCAGCTTATTTGGACAGGCAACCGGTCAACCACGCGTTGGGTTGAAGGCTATTTCATCAACCGAATTCTCGGTAATTGGGGTTGATGCCAGATTGACTTTTCACAGAGATGCCGATAATAAAATCAACCTTTTAAAGTTGCACCAGGGGGGAGTATTTGATGCTCCGCGAATGATGCCATTCGATAAGTCAGCGGTAAACCTGGGTGAATATACAGGTCAGTTCCATAGTGATGAACTTTCTACGGATTATACCTTCATCATTAAAAATGACACACTCATTGCCACTCATCCCCGATTGGGTGACATTAAAATGACACCCATAAAAACCGATATTTTCAATGGTAATACATGGTTTTTTGGACAAACTGAATTTATAAGGGATAAGAACCAATCAGTAATTGGATTCAAGGTATCAAGTGGCAGGGTCCGAAATGTTTGGTTTAAGAAAGTCAATTAATTTCAGTAAATTACGCATTGATAATCGAAAAAATATCGACAATCCATGTAAAAATTACTATATTTGTGAAGTCATTATTCCTTCAAAATGAAATTACTTGAACAGTTTGGAATAATTCCTGTCGATTTCATGACTGTGGCTTCATTGTTCAGTGACTATAAATCACCCAGGGACAAGGTTGCAAGCCTTGAAAAAGAAGGATTGCTTTTCCGTCTCAAAAAAGGGTTGTATGTGGTTTCACCTGAAATTCATGGAAAGGCACTCTCGAAAGAATTGATGTCAAACCACTTGTATGGCCCTTCATACGTTTCCATGGAAAGTGCACTTTCGCACTATAATCTCATCCCCGAGAGGGTTTTTGCGATCCGGGCGATGACAACAAAAAGAGGTAAAGTTTTTTCTACCCCTTTGGGTAATTTTGAATATGTAAAAGCAAAGGAGGATTATTTCGGCATTGGTATTCGGCAGGAAATTGTCGATGACAGTTATGCCTGGATGGTTGCATCGCCTGAGAAAGCAATTTGCGACATGATTTTTTCAATTGCCGGACTCAGGCTACAGTCGGTAAAGGCAATGGGGCAATTCCTCGAAGAAGATTTACGAATCGATTTTTCGTCGATTGACAAGTTTGATACCGATATCGTAAAACAATGCATTGAAGCAGGTGTAAAAAAAACAGAACTTACCCAACTTTATAAGTATTTAAGAAAATGAGCATTTTTGAACAGATGTTATCCCGTTATGAGGTTAAAACCAGTCACGATTTGCTGAATGCGCAACACGAAGTGATGCAGCAAATTGTTTTGGCCGGATTGTACAGGGGCGCGTTTTTCAATAAAGCTGCCTTTTATGGCGGAACCTGTCTTCGGATTTTTTACAGCATACAAAGGTTCTCCGAGGATATGGATTTTTCTCTTCTTTCAAAAGATCCGGATTTTCGGCTTGAAAATTATTTTGATGCCATTCATTCCGAATTTAAAGCGGTAGGGCGCGAAGTCATAATCACAAAAAAGGAAAAGAAAACACCGACCAATGTTGAATCGGCATTTCTGAAGGACGATACCTCGGTGTATAATCTTCAGTTTTCAACCGAGCGAAGCATCAAAATAAAGATTGAGGCTGATGTCAATCCCCCGGCGGGCTTTCAAACCGAACATAAATTGTTGCTTCTGCCTTTTTCGTTTATGGTGCGGTGTTACACTTTGCCCGATCTATACGCCGGAAAAATCCATGCCCTGCTTTTCAGGGGCTGGAAAAACCGGGTAAAGGGACGCGACTGGTATGATTTTGAGTGGCATGTTCGAAACAATACGCCACTAAACCTCGAACATTTTCATCAACGGGCATTACAGTCGGAAAATGATTTCTTTGAAAATCTTACACCCGGGATTTTACGTCAAATGTTAAAACAAAAGATCCAGGAAACAAACATCGAAATGGTGAAAAATGATGTACGGCCTTTTATCAGAAACACCAGTGAACTGGATATCTGGTCAACCGATTATTTTATACAATTGGTTGATTTAATGAATATTTAATTAGTTGATGACATCTTTTACCGATGACAAATACAACGAGAAGATGTCATCTTTTCCGCAGAGGTCCTCAACGAGAAGATGACATCTTTTTCCGAATAGGAATGCAAAGAAAAGGATGACATCTTTTTCCGAATAGGTCCTCAACGAAAAGATGTTATACTCTAAAATTCGTAAAGGCAGCAGCCATCAATGATTGTTCGGTGCGTGGGATCCCGATCCGGGTAGCCAGTTTTTGCCAGTTCGATACTGACGATCGCACATCATCCACAATGGAATCCATTGCCTTTTTGCCGAGCCTGAAAAAGGATCCGACACTCTTGGCGAGTTCCAGGTCACGGGCATTATTGTCCATATCAATATTTAGTGCGAGCCCCGCCTTGTCAATGGATGGATTGATGTCAAAGGCAGGGGATAGCCGCCATCCCTCATCGGTAAGGATAAAGCCATGGTTTCTCAGGTGGTCGTCGGTGTTTGATATCATTATATTGAAAATGATCCTCCTCCAAAGCTGGTTCAAATCGTCGTTTACATTCGCTCCCGAAAACTGGATAAACTCAACCAGATCAAGGTATGAAGGAGCTGATTCCCTGATGAGTTCCTCGTTTTTGCCAGTCATGGTCATGGCCGATGCAAAGTGGATCCGCTCATGCTTTTCCCTGTCAAAGCGTTTCGTGAAGAAAGTATCAAATTCCCCTGAAACGTGTTCGAGCCGCGATTCGGCCATGGTAATTCCGGCATCCAGTGCCAAACGATATGCCAGGTACTCCCAGGCCCCTTTGTTGACCGTGTCACTATGGGAAGGAAATTTGGCTATCCATGGATGTCCATCTTTATCCAGAATGTTTGCCTTTGGCCTGGCACCACCCAGCGAAGATCCGGGCGCCATCAGCATCGCAAGCCATTTTCCGGCATCTGTTGTGTCTGAACCTGATTCGATCAGTGCGGCGCTGTATTGTAAATCCCTGACACTTGACCATGGAGGCGTGGGATAAACAGGGTCATTGTCAAGAAAATCCCCGTCAGGCTCACTTTTGAATCTCAGGGCACCCATTCTGCACAAATCATGGACCCCCAATAAATAATCAATGTCCTGCAATGCCTGGGCCGGACTTCCGGTGTCCCGGGCTTGCATTGCGGCACGTCTTTGCATCAGTGTCCGTCCCCATCTGTCGGGCATGGAATCAAGGAAGGCTCCGAAATTCTCCTTGCCGTTCGGATATTGTTGTCCGGTTTACCATGCAATGTCAGGATCAAGGAGTATTTGTTCGCCCGAATTGATCCAATCGGCATGATACGAGAAACCATATGCCTTGCGGCCCTTTGCCTGATGTGCGGTCAATTTCCCGATGAGCTTCGGCGATATCATCCCTTTCCAATCGGCATACACCCATATATCAGTTTTATCAGCCATGGCTTACTTCCCCATTAGTTTCAGGTCCTGCAGTTTTCTGCCTAATTCGTCATCGGCTGCAAGCTTCAGAAAGTCGTCCTGCAAACCCAATACCCTGAGAACATTAAAATATGCGCCCAGGGCTACGCTCGGGTTCCCTCTTTCTATGTGGTAGAGAGTGGTGCGGTTAATTCCGGCTCTTTCGGCAACCTGTATGGTGGTCAGGTGTCGTCGCTTTCTGGCCAGTTTGATGTTTTCGCCCATTTCCTCCAGCATTTTCTGAAACCGGGGAAGCAATATTTGTTTCTTTGTTTGCATAAATGTTGAATAATATCAACAAATATACTCATTGTGTTTTAAATAAACAACAATTGATGTAAAAGTGGGCGATGAATCGCGCAGCCAGAAGATGTCATCTTTTTCCGATGACAAATACAACGAGAAGATGTCATCTTTTCCGAAGAGGTCCTCAACGAGAAGATGACATCTTTTTCCGAATAGGAATGCAAAGAAAAGGATGACATCTTTTTCCGAAGAGGTCCTCAACGAGAAGATGTCATCCTTTTTTTGCCCACGAATTACACCAATTACATCCACAAACAATAGCCTAACAACCATTAGCTGATTGTCACAGATACATCCGGCGGCTACCCGAAGTAGGGTAAGGGCATGCCCTTACCCTACAAGTTTCTTCCCGATATAAAACACGTAGCCGTAGTAGTCTTTATACTTTTCATAGAGTGCGGCATGGCGCTTTTCGTATTGGATAAATTGCCCGGCCGATGCATTGTCTTTGTATTTCTCCAGAAATGCTTTTTGGGCGGCCACTGCCGGTTTAAAGAAATTGTCGGTCCAGCAAACCTCAGACAATATAAATGTCGCCACAACCACATAGCCTGCCTTTTGCATTTGGGCAATTTTATTCGGGATGGTGTCTATTTCAGGATATGCTTCATTCCAGAAATCAAAGATTTCCTTTGGCCTTTCTTCCGTAAACCATGTCGCATCGGTAACAGCCACATACCCCCCCTTTTTCAGGAACTTGTTCCAATAATTCAGGCCCTTCTCAAAACCGATATTATAGATGGCGCCTTCACACCAGATAAGGTCAAGTTCATTGGGTTGAAAATCGAGATGATCCATTGAGCCGACAACACCTTTGATCCTGTCGTGAAGATTCAGTTTTTGTGCATTGCCATTCAATATGTCGATAAAAGCGGGGAATAAATCAATGGCCGTAAAATTGCATGGCGTATTTTGGGCCAGCACAATGGTTTGGCCTCCGGTTCCGCAACCCAGATCAACCACCTTTGAATTTTCGTGAAGGTTGTCAATAAAGCCCAAAGCCTTTAGGGTTGCTTCCTCACTGCCCGGCCCCTGGCGATCGAGGCTCGAAAAGTATTCGCAAATCAATGAAATGTCAAAATCGTGAATGGTTTGCTCTTCAGTGTTCATTATTAATCCTCCGTATTTTATGGTCAGCCATGATGACCGCAAGAGCAATTACCCAAAATACGGCGGCCACTGCCAGACTGTATATAAAGACTTCCCAGCCAGTCATTTCCGTGGGGGCGCAAGCGATGGAGCAGGCAGTCAGGCTGAAATGCATGACCATCATCAATACCAGGCTCCCGGTACGCTCGTAGGCCCACACCATCAGTATCCTGAAAGGAGGCAGCTGTCCGATCAGGAAACCGAGACCGGAAAGGATGGCGTATTGGACTGTCGGAATCTCGCCTGCGTAGGTTTTTATGGCCCAGATGTCATTGGCCATGATGTGCCACGCGCCCCAGATTACACCCACAGCCAGACCGACCCTCAGGGGACTGTAACGCTGCCGCATTTTCGGGATGGCAAAACCGAACCAGCCTGTTTCCTCCATGATGCCGACAATGATCCCCGACATGACAGCCATAAAAACCAGGCCACCGCCATCGGGAGCGGTCATAAAGCCAGGCCGGTAAACCGGGGAGTAGAGTGAAAGCACAAAGTGCGAGAAAGCGAATACCACCGGTGCGAGAAAGAGGGCTGCCGCATACCAGGCCAGTCCAACCCGCCACTTCCGCATGCGTGACCAAAGGTCGCGATAGCCCTCCATACCATCGGTCAGGCCAGTCATCACCAGTCCTGATACAAACGGTCCAAGCAGGAATGTCGCGATGGCCTGAGGCAGTTGCGCCTGGGCTTCGGCCACCGTCTCCGGCATTCCGTTGATGGCGATCAAAACCAGAATACCACCCCACGATATCACGAAGGTGAGGAGGAAGTAAGACAAGACCGGGTATTTCTTTATTGGGTTCATGGTTCTCCACATATAGCCTATTGGGCCAACCTGTTTTGGTTAAATTGATTATATAAAGTTACGACAAATTAAGGAGAAGGATAACATCTTTTCGTTGCATCCATCTACTGAAAAGATATCATCCTGTTGCCCACCAAAAGATGTCATGCTACATTCAACAATGTCCGGGGTATATGGTAATAAATGGCAAAGTTCGGGTAACTACCATGGTTTACCGGGGAAATGGCATGGTATTGACAATATTTTTTAAAAATGTTTAATAATTCTATTAAAAGACTTTCAGGTCTGAATATATTGTTGTAAATTGAATCAATTCTCGATCACTAATTTAAAACTTAAAAAAGATGAAAACATTAAAAGTACTTTTTGTTTTGCTTCTCTTAGGCGGCTGTTTCTCAACCAATGCAAATGCACAAGCTCTTGTTGTCAAAGACAATGTTTTTACCCTTGATGGCTATCCTTCATTCCATTCACAAGAAGTCGTGACTCCCGACGGTACAATTAACTTGAGGGTACATCTGCAACTGCCGCTGGATCATTGGCTGGTTGCATATGCTGTTATTTCAGGAGGAAAATACGTATATACAACCACAGTAATCACAGATAATGGTGCAATTCCAATCGAAGTGACCACACATCACAATGGGAAGGTGATGGTGAACGGCCACCTCAAACCATAGCAGATTGCTGGCCGAGAGGAGCTTTATTACAAAAAATATCATCCCAATAAAGATATTTTAAAGCGGCTGGATTTTACCGGCCGCTTTTTTTTGTGGGAAAATCGAAGGGGCGAATTGCATTCGCCCCCCATTGCATTCGCCCCCATTGCATTCGCCCCCCATTGGATTCGCCCCCCATTGATTTCGCCCGTACGATATCGATACAATATAGGGCGAAAGCATTTCGCCCTTACTGCAATGATAAGATATTGGGCGAATGCATTTCGCCCCTACGTGATTCCATTCGGCATGGGCGATTCTGCCCCAATCGTTCAATACCATTTTGCCATTTTCGACATGTCCGAAACGGCATATCCTGTCATGGCAACACAGGGTGATGAAATACAGGCCAGATGGGCGAATGCAATGTGACGATGGGCGAATGCAATTCGCCCCTACGTTTAATATTCTATCAAATAATATATGGCTTTTGTTTTTGCGCCTTCTAGGTTTATCCAGCCTTTTTCGGAGGTGATTACCCGGTCGGTTTTCTTGCCTGAATGGTCGAGGACCGTGATTTTGGGCTGGGTTTTACGGTCAATTTTCATCGAAAGGTTCACTGGTTCAAGCCGAACGGGGGCATCGCCGCGGACAAGGAGTTCCGTTCGGTCGTCGCTGAATTTCATTCCCGTGTTTTGCGCTCGGGCGATGGTGGTCACCAAAATCCGGCTGGCAGTGGCAATGCCCTTTTCTTTTTCCAGACTGGTAATCAGGATGACGGCAAACTCGTTGTCGGTTTTCAGGGTAAGTTCGCCCAACTGCAGCGACTGTTTGTCCGGGAATCCCACAATACCTTTGGTTCCCGCGGTGTTGATGGTGAAAAAGCCTTTGCCCTTTTCGCTCCATTTCAGCTGTCCGGTGGTCGATGTCATCACCGAATCTTTCCAAAGCGACTCAAATCCCTCCAGGAATTCGGTCTTGTTTTCGTCGGAAAAAGTGATTGCCACTTTCCCGGCAGCCATCAGTTGAAGCGGGAACGAGCCTTCGATCACCTTCCGGTCGAAATCCTGACTTACCGATTCGTTCAACGGAGTGGCGCCTTTCAGCACCGAAGCCATATTCACGTTGCGGTTCACCACGGTTTCGCCTTCCCGCACGTCGCCGCGGTAAATCATCCGGGCCAGCGCCGGATAAAGCGCCATTTGCGTGGGCGAAGTGGCATTGTAAATTCCGCCTCCCCTTCCCGAGTGAATGGCAGGCTGATACCGTGGAATGTCGGTGGCAAAAACATAGGATGCATCCCAGCCCTGAAGCCCCAGTCCGTAGGCGGCAACCAACGGCGAACTTTCAGCCGTCCACTCGTTGGGAATCAGGCTCATCCATTCCGAAAAAGCGAAAGGCCGGTTGCCCACCTGCTGCAAACCTGAACTGAACAATCCCGAGCCAATTCGTGAAACCATTGGCGTATTGTCGAATTCTCCAGGCGCCAGACTGTGGCCTTTGCCGCCGCCAAAATAATTGTGCCGGTCAATGATGCCCACTTCTGCATCGGCATGGAGGTTAAGCAGGTGCGCCAGTCCGGTTCCGGCTTGCCAGCAACTGCCCACCAGCGGGCCTTTGTAGCCGGTTTCGCGAATGGCTTTTTCAAACTTCTTGTAGAATTTCATTTGCTCATCGTACAGAAAACTGGCTTTGTCGAGAACATGCTGTTTCACCGGGCGTTTTTCCCTGACAGCCTGTTCGTATTCCCGGCTAAAGAGTCCGTGATTGGGTTGTGGGTAAACGTTTTCGGCCGCCATGCTTTCTCCGGAAGCCAAACCCTCGTTGTTCCAGGCTTTCCGTAGCTGTTCGTCGGTTCCGTACTTGGCTTTCAGCCACTGGCTGAATTTGCGGCAAAGCATTTTGCGGTAGGTGGGTGTTTGTTTCAGCGTTTCCTCAATGGCCGACCAGAAAATATTGTCTTCGTTCTGGAATTCGATAAAACTCAAAGCCGGATCGTCGGCATATTTCAGTCCGGTGTGCGGATTGACATGGTTGAGCATGTTCACTGTCAGCTCGATGTTGAGTGCCTGCAAGTCTTCGGCAAAATTCACCAGCGCCGAAGTGGTTCCGTTGAGGTGCGTCCACGGAAATTTCGTGGCTGCCAGTTCGCCGTAGGCCACCATTCGTGCGCTGTCGGCCTTCATTACTTTGTGCCCGTAAATGTGCGACCATCCGTAGTAGATTCCCCTGTTGCGCAGCTCGTTGCACAGAAAGTCGAAGTTCTTCCAGCGGTCGTCGGTAATCACGGTTGAGTGGATACCGTCGGTGGCGCCCCAGGTAAATTTATGAAAACGTACGCCGTTAAAGCCAAAGCGCGACAGGAAAATGCCCCATTTCACGGCTTCCTCAGGCTCCATAAACGGCAGATTGCTGCATATGTTGGTACCCCAGAATTTTACCGGGGTGCCGTCTTCAAAAACCAGGCGGTCGTCCATTATTTGCACGAACCCATGCTTTCCGGCAGGTTTGTCGAGCCAGTCGGCCATATCGGTGATGGCTCCCGAAGGTTCATCTTCAGGTGTAAAAACGAACCAGTCTTTCAGGTCCTGTGCGCCTGATGAAAATGCAAACGCGGCACAAATGATGGTTAAGATAAGTTTTGCTGGCATATCGTTTGGTTCATGTTTTTCAGCCGGCCTCACAGCTTTATTTCGACAACCTCGTCAAACCGACTCTTTTTCATTGCCCTAAAAATATGAATTTTTGCATTTTTCAGCGTTGCTGGGTTTGGTGGATTACAAACGCTATGAATCCCGTAGGTAAAGCCATATGGCACAAATATAGGGATGGCATGATTATAGAAACATCATCGTCAGGAACCTGTCAAATCCCGTACGGATGGCATGATTATAACACATCAACGTCAGGAACGCTATGAATCCCGTAGGGATGACACGATTATAGAAACATCAACGACAGAAACGCTATGAATCCCGTAGGGATGACACGATTATAGAAACATCATCGTCAGGAACCTGTCAAATCCCGTAGGGATGACACGATTATAACGCATCATCGTAAGGCACGCGTCAAATCCCGTAGGGATGGCATGATTATAACACATCATCGTAAGGCACCTGTCAAATCCCGTAGGGATGACATGATTATAACACATCATCGTCAGGAACCCCACCCAAAAAGGATGCAAAGATTAGGGTATGCCTTTTTTGCCCACGGATTGCACCAATTTACACAGATAAATTTGGATTAAACCTGGGCGGGGGATGTTGTAGAGACGCCCGAATCGGGCGTCTCTACGGGGGTTTCGCGTTGATCCGACGACCATCATTTCAGCAAACGTTATGACCGGGGCCAAAGGAAAAAATGATGATAACACATCATCCCAAGGAACATGAAATTTCGGACGCGCTAGCGAGCGGAAGGCACATTTGTAACATCATCGTAAGGAACCCTCACCTCCCAAGGATGACATCTTTTTCCGTAGAGGAATGCAACGAAAAGATGTCAACCTATTGCCAATCAGCCGCCAGACACACTTTTTGAAACACTATCTGTTTTTACGATCCCACTTTTGAGTTACTTCAATGATGTCATCATATAACTTGTTAATTAGTCTTTCCATTAGTAGTGGTTTAAATTATATCAAAATATCTGGAATCTCCAGACGAAACAACATTAAAAAGAGTAGTTTTTCCTGTTTTTGGTGATTAATCAGTAAAGATATTAAAATCTTGTCTGGAATCTCCAGACGAAATAGCAAATACTTAAGCAAAACATGAATCAAAAACAATAATAGAATGCAGCACATAATTACCCCAATTATGTTCATGTCTGGAATCTCCAGATAAATAAGCAGTCATCGGGTGTTTAATTTGAACTCTGTTCGGCAATTTATCTCATTCGGTTTCGATATTTCCTATAAAGCTGTTGCACGTTAAGTACCCTGTTTTAAAGAGGCTGAGTCCATTTTTTCTAACATTCATGGTGCCCGGATTGAAAAGTTTCAGTAATGCCATGTAAAAGGGTATATCTCCTTTTGTTTTAGTAACTACCTAATCGGTAGAATGGTGTTTTTTCAATGCAAAGTTTTCCTATTTTTAAGGTTTCACCTTTATATGAAACCTGATATAACACATACCCTACCCTATTGGGCCATTTAATTTGAAACCAAAACCTCAATCATGACCAATGATACCAATACCGTTTACCTGACTGAACTTTTACGCTCCGATAAACGATATCGCAAGGCGCACGACCGGTTAACCGGAATTCTCGCGAAACACGCCATACCCGTGAAGTATATTCAGGATCCCAATATCAGGGACATTTGGTGCCGCGACTATATGCCGGTCCAGATCGACCACGACAGGTTTGTGCAGTTCCGATATGATCCTTCTTATCTGGTTGGGTATGAGCCCCGCAAGACGAATCCGGCTGAAGTCAGCGAGGCCACACAAGTGAATCCTACGATATCGACGATAAATCTCGACGGGGGCAATATTGTCAATTGGGGCGACAGGGCAATAATTACCGACCGGATTTTTAGCGAGAATCCCGAATTCACAAATAAGGTCGAACTGGTAAAAGAGATTGAAAAATTACTCGAAGCCGAAGTCATCGTGATTCCCCAGATCAAATCCGAACTCTCGGGCCATGCCGACGGAATGGTAAGGTTTGTCGACCGCAACACGATCCTGGGCAACCATCGCGACCAGGAGTATAAATACTGGTCGAAAGGGATTAACCGTGTCTTGCAAGCACATGGTATCCGGTACATCGATATCCCTTTCGGGGATTATCCCATCAAAGAACATCCTGATCATGCGATCGGATGTTACGTGAATTATCTCGAGGTCGGCAATTTGGTGGTTGTCCCCATCTTCGGATATGAGCCTGACAAAGATGAAGCCGTCGTGCAATTGTTTCACGAAATATTCCCCGACCGCATCATTGAATCCGTAGATTACAACGAGGTCGGTTTAGAGGGTGGATTGCTGAATTGTTCGACGTGGACGGTTTGGGAGTAATGTTGAAAATTATTTTTTAAATGATACTATTGGGCCATTCACTCCAAGTTGTTTGTAGGTGATTGCCTATTATTATCCGACCATTTTGAGGTCTTCATTGTTTGTTTTTCTTTATAAAGAGTTCTTAAAAATAACGAATTTCTCAGAGAATAATTAAAGTCTGAAATTCAGGTTTTTGGAAAGGAAATAAAAAGAAGTTGCAGATTTCATAATCTATTCTTTGATGTAAGTCTTTTGGAGTTGAATCCAATCAATATAAATTTGATGCATAAATATTACACTAGAAGATTAAATCTATGAAACCAAAGACCATGGAGGAGGCCAAAAGGCTTTCCGATAATCAACTTTTGGAGTTTTTGAAAGAATCTTGGGAAACAGATTCACTTATACTTTCGGGAGAATATACCGGTGATCGTTTTGTTAACATCATGTCAGGTACCAAACAAATCAAGTATCCAATAAATCAATGGGAAATATTCTTTAAGTTTATTGATCCTAGATTTCGAGTTGGGAGACGATACGCCTTTGAGTGTGAACTTGCCGATAGAGCTTTTAGAGAAAAGGTTAATAACCTTTTCATCTTAAATATAATTAAATCAACAATCCATCAAGTTAACGCAAAAAAAGCAATAACAAAAGTTACAGAAATCGAAATTTCCAAAATAAAGGATCGCTTGCGTTTGGATAACGACTTCTTTATTGGACAATTCTCACCATTGAAAACTCCAAATACTTATAGGATTTCCGACATTAGAAATACGGATTTTACAAAGATTGAAGATAAGGAAAGAGGAATAGTTGATCTCACAATCGTGTTCAATTGTCATGACCAAGTCTTTAATAAATACGCCTATTATAAATTCACATGGACTCTATCCCAAACTACACCTTTGAAGTTTGGGATAGATTTGAGTCAGGCAGTAGTACCATTATTTCCGAAGGATATTGTTCAGTTTTTAGCAAACAGTATTGCACGATACACAGCAAAAGCTGCCAGGCAATCAACCAGTTCATTGGAAACTTTAAATAAACAATTAACCCAAAGCGGCAAAGAGGTATTCATCTATGAACTTTTACAGAATGCAAATGATTATCCGAAGAGATCTTCTGATGGTGATAATTATATACCCGTACCGGTGGACGTTGAATTCCATATTACTTCAAGTTTTCTTACGTTCCAACATACAGGGGAATATTTCAATCCAAAAAACATAGCGGCAATATGTGATATTAACGATGGGGAGAAGTCTGATAATGTAGAAGCAATTGGATACAAGGGTATCGGTTTTAAGACAGTTTTTCTGGATAATGATTACGTGTATCTCAAAACAGGTAATTATTCGTTTAGATTCGATAAGTTTGCTAATGATATTATAAACACTCCCTGGCAAATACTTCCTGTCTGGACTGATCAAAATTCCTTGCCCCCAATTATTCGAAATTTGTTTAATCATAATTCTGATGATACTTTCAGGGTCAAGTTTGCATTTAAGCCTCGTGACAGAAAAATCCTTACTGACAGATCCAGAAAAGACAATTATATTGATTTGTTTAAAAAAGTGTTTGATACAGAAAGAGTCATTCTGTTTATTCCTAACATTCAAAAAGTAAGTGTCTTTTTCGAAAATTCAGCAGAGCCTGAAATTGTCAGGTCAAAGGACAATCTGAGTTGGTGTGTATCGAAAGCTTTGACGGAAGATGTCCCGGAATTTGTACAGAGAAGGATCACTGAGGTTTTAACGAACCGGGAAGCTTACAGGTCTGATGGGTATGACAAGGTTCCTGAAAAGTACCTTAATTTCAATAAAACCGCTATTCGGTTTGCTTGTCGGAGAGATGAACGTAAACTGCTTCCTGTGGAAAAGGCAAATTTATATTGCTACCTGCCCGCGAAAAAAGCAAATTGGGGATTCAAGTTCCTCATGAATACTGACATGATACCCAATGGCTCGCGAGACGACATTGAGGATATTGAGCTGAACCATGAAATAGCCAAAATAGCAGGTCGGCAGTTTTATAATTGGATTAAATCCCTTATTAAAAGTGGCGAGTATGAACTTAATTCCATTTTTTCCCTGATACCCGATTTTGACGAATGTAAATTACATCACCAGGATTATGAAACTTTTATACAGGAATTTCAGGATGAGTTTGAGTCGCTGATATATGAGGAACCTTTTGTTCCGGTAGTCGATGAAAATGGTAATTCATTAGATGCTTGCATTAATGAAATCGTAGATGATCTAACTAAGATCACTTCAAATGCTGTAATGCTTGATTCTGACTTCATATCAATTATGGGGATGTCCGGGAATTATCTTCCGATTCAGGAATTGCGTGAATCCAAATCTTTTATGGATTTCCTGAATAAATACTGTCCTACTGAACTTGAAGTTAATTTTGATGATGTCAAAGAAAAATGCACAAATGATGATTTCCAGGCTTGGCTAAAAAATCCAGAAAACAATAGCAAATTTATTGACCATCTGCTGATAACTGAAAAATTGGATTCTTTTTCAAGCGAGTCAATATTCATAGAATATGAAGGAGCCTTATTTATGGCAAATGAATTATATTATGAATTTGACAAACATTGCAGCGGAATCTCCTTCTTGCGGAATTATATTCCTCATTTATCTGAAAAAACAAAGGAATATTTTAAAAATAATGAGTCATGGCAAAATTTTGCCTTTAAAGAATTCAAGGATTTTGATGCACAGGAGCTAAATGAGCAATATATCCTTGATGATGATGATGCGGTTAGTCTTCTTGAAGAAATTAGCAATTCCAAATGCTTCTATAATTTCATTGCTGATAATTCAATTGATTTGTCAGATCATTCTGGAAGTATTCCATTCATCGATGAGGATGGAAATATTATTTATGGATTTGAAGGCCAGATATATTTCTATGATAATGAAGCATACACGCTATCAAACGCCACTTGGCTTGGAGAAAATAAAATTACAATCTTGTCTCATGAATATTTTCCAAACTGTATAAGTGAGGGAAATCTCAAAAAGACCTTCGAAAGTCTTGGTGTTTCAGTATTTATTAAATCAGAATTCATTGCAGATATGATTGTTGGTGATAGCGATTTCCTCAATGCTGTCAATGATGCAATAGAAAAAGACTTTGAAAAGAACCTGTCTTTCTTGAAATATGTATTTGAAGCCAGAGAATTACTGAAAGACAAGGATTTACAGCTGAGAAAATATGTATTAAAATGTAATGACATTGAAGGAGATGAATCCTATCTCAATTCCGATGACTTGAGGTACTTCTCTCAACCATCTTCTGCCGGGAATACCTCATTTGAAGATAATTCTAATCATGTTTGGCTCGAACACGACATGATGTATTGTCTTGATCCAGAGTATTTTGGTAAGTTCAGCCAGGAAGATCAAAGAGCCCTGGAGGGATTTTTGCGTCAATCTTTTGGTATTAAGACATTCACGAATAAATCGTTTTTCTCCGAGGTTGTCCTCGCAAACAGAAAGATAATTTATAAAAGTCTCAACACTGAAGAAAAACTCCTTGCATTCCTTGACTATTTGAAAAGGGATTTCAAGAATATCTTTGACGGATCGTTAAGCTTCAATGACATTCAGGATATTCCGTTGCTCTGTTACGATGGTTCCATCATAGAAGATCGAGATTCATCAGTTCGATTACTCGAATATGATGAGGCTGCTATTGAACTGCGATCAAAGAAATGGTGCCCTGAAGGAGTATTTGAAGTACTTTCTGATGCATATTCTACTGGGTTTGACAAAAGTGCCTTACAGCTACTCAAAATTGAGACATATAATTTTGCGGCTATTATTGATTCATTAGCGGTGAATAGCGATTTGATAAATAATCTAGATGATGTAACAAACAATATTGATTTTTGGAGATGGATTAAGTCCAACCAAAAGTCAATCGAGAGTTACGGAAATCTTATGAATTTATATTTAGTTGATACCAACAATTCAACTGATTATTCATGCCCCGATTTATATATTTCGGATATTTACCAAAAGGATGGAATAGAATCAATCGTAAGAAAATATGATTCAGATGCAGTATTCATTTCGGAAAAATATCTTGAAGATGATTCCGAGACCAATAAACTAGTATGGTCTAGATTGCTTAAGAAATTGGGCCTAAAATCTGACAATATTGATATCCTTTTTAATTCAATTTTACCCAATTTGTCCGAATTTGAAGACGATGGGGTGGTTGCCATGCTAACCAATCACATAAAGGAATTAAAAGAAAAATGGGATGAGTGCAAAGAACAATTACGTGACTTAAAAGTAAAGACAAAGTCTGGTGATTATTTGACACTCGACAGTATCGTCATTATTGATATTAATGACGATACTGTATCTGAACCCTTCAAATATATTGATATTTCAAACGAAGTCGAACCTGGAATATATAAAACCCACAAAGGAATTATACTTCTTATTGCAAAAGAATTTGAAGACAACAATATTTTGACAACAAAACAAGCATGGGCTCAAAGGAAGATTGAGGAATATGTTGAAAATATTCAGGATGATGCAATTAGAAGAAATGGACTGCACATTGAGTTTGTCCGTGAACTTGCACATTTGGATGAAAGTTACAAATTCCCTTCTGAACTGTATTCGACACTGAAATTTAAGACGAAGAATTCAGACAACGAATTATTGTTTGATGTAGACATAACTTTAGGAGCTGCATACAATCCAAAATGCGATTTCGAATCAAATGGTATTGACAGTTTGGCTTATCTTTCTGAAGATTATATTACAGAGAATAATAAGGATACGATTATTTCATTTTTTAAAGCAAGGAGAATACATCAATCATTTGACAAGGAAGATATAAATCTACTGATTAACAGGGAATTTTCTGTCTATTTTTGGAGTAGTTGTTTTTTAAGAAAAACAGCAGAGTACAAAAAATGGATAGAAGAAGGTTTGTTTGACGAAACAAATTGTATCCCGACTGAAACCTCATTGAAAAAACCTGGTCAATTGTATTCGCCCGACATATATAATTTTGCAAGAAAATCACCAAACTGGCAAGAGAAGCTTCCTGCTAAAGAAATTGTTGATAGAATAAACCACCAGGATGCCAGAGAAGTGTTTTATGCACTCCCTTTTATGGCCAGTCTTGAATTTGCAGACTGTCTTTATTATTTATTGAATGCCAATGATCGTAGAGAGGTTGAGCGCGATAACCGTGCGCAGGTTCTAGAATGGATATTAGCCTCTGAAAACATTGAAGAGAAATCAGTTAAGGTTTATAGAGAAAATCCAAATGCCTTATGGCGAAATGGTAAAGGTCAAAAGAAGCATATTAATGAACTCTATATACTACACCCGGAAGCGAATCAAGAAAGATATTTGTTCTCAGGAGATGAACATGTGATGCAAAATGGCATGTTCCCATATAAAACTGTTGAATTTGAGAGAATCTGTGATATCCTGAAGATTAAGTATTTGCGAAGTACCGATTTCACTGCCAAACCTGTGAATTCCAAGGATGAAACACCTGTTATGTTAGGTAAGATTTTACCAAAACTTCTTGTCATAGCTGCCATTGAAAACCCAGACAGTTATCAAAAATTACATGAACAGTACACGATGATTATTAAGGATTATAAATTCTTTGTTTGTGATAAGATTGATCTTGGGTATGACTCAATTCATAATGATGTTGAACGTATTTATTCTGATGAAAGCAATATTTATTATGTGACTTCGTGGCTTCACAATAGGACATATACAAAATTCTGCGGCAAATTGAAGAGACTTCTTAAAATCGAAGTTTCTGACAATGTTTTTGAAGATGTACTTGATGATTCTGTATCTGTTGAATCAAGTATTGATAAATACTGCAGCTCTCGTATATACGACAAGGATTTCCAGGAATTGCTTAAGGGTTTGAACCAATCGATTACAATTATAGATGAAGAACCAGAACCAGATGAAGCGGTTTATTATGAAGATCCAATTTCAGAAAGCATAGAGGTTGATGATATAGAAGATATTGTTGAGGAAGAAGAAGGGCCAGATATCGAAATTGACAGCGATGTTGAACCCATTTCTCAATACAATGATGAGGAAGTGGAAAATGATAGCGATGAATCATATGCCGAACCTGTGTCGACTCAGCACCAACAAACAGCAGGAACTCATAGCTCATCGACAGACTCGAAGCCTGTGCCCAGAAATAGAGAAAACCAACATGTTGAGCCGGATACTGAAAGACAGTCACCTAAATACCCAGATAGGCCATATCCATCGCGGAATAGACAGTATAAACCAAAACCATTTACAAAGGAGGAAATTGAAAAATTTAAGTCAAAAGGAGCAACCAGAGTTCTTGGGGTAAGTGAAGTCGAATCATTTGAACTTGATCAATTGAATAATTTACTTGGTGAAAATATGACAGCAGAAGAAATTGCTGATACCAATTATCTTGTACAATATAGACTTTATCAAAACCTAATTCAAAGAGGTGATGATCCGGAGGAAAGTTTAGAAGATTTCATAAAGTCAAATAGTAATGAGCACAACCTTAGGTCGGGTAAGTATATTCACAAATGCAGCGCAACATACGGAATTCTTTACATATCACCTTCTATTTGGAATAAAGTTGCCGATGACAAATGTATTATTTGTGTTTACCTTGGCAAACGTGCCAATGACTTTATGTATCTCCGCTCAATAAGAGACATTCTGGATTGGGTTCATGATGATGATATCCTAATCAAGTTGACCGGAGAAGAAAAGGTTGACGTTGTTAATGAATTGTATTCAGGAGTCCTTGAAGGAGTCAAGGGCACAGCATACACCCTTATTCGTGTGGGGTCAAATGCTGCCTATAACTCAGTATTTGGACAACTGCTAGATGATCCTAACCAAGTCGATAAATCAGATGAATTTTAATTGAATGACCAAAATGAATAAGAAGATTGAGCATTATCAATGGTTCTTTTCCGACCAACTTCGCCAAATGGAGTTAGAACAGAAAACCATTATTACTACTCCGATATCGCAACTTCTTCAGAATGGTAAAGTGACGATGGGGTATGTTGATAAAGCAATTCCGGGAAGCGGTCATATTGTCATTAAATTTCCAAGAGGATATGCCCCACGCCTAAAAGTGCCCAAATCTTTTGTTGTCATTAAAAAGAATGCGTTTGCAACGTATGGCACCCATCTTAAAGACTGGAGTTGTTCTTTGGGAGACTTCAAGAAGGATGGAACCATGCACACGGTTAGCTCGGATTTGTTTCCCTTATTTTTCATTCCTTCAAATGATGGATATGAATATGTAGATTGTTCTTCTGTATCCTCGACTCTATTTAATCTGTTGCAAGGTGCTTTAAATGAAGGAAAGAGCCTAACTGTGTTAATTTTTGAGCCTTTTCCCCCAATAGATTACTTCATGAATCTGAAGAGATACATGGACTTATACCCTGAGAATAAAGAATTACTTCTGGAGCCTAAAATCGATTATGAAGATTGGCATCCGGAGGAATTAAGTTTTAATCCTGAGGTACCAGATGCAATTGCAGAAGAAATTTCTAAAATAATCGACAAGGACAACTGCTGTATATTGCAAGGTCCTCCAGGAACAGGGAAAAGTTATGTGATTGCAACGATCATTGCAGAATACATTAAATGCGGCAAAACGGTTTGTGCAACCACAATGGCCAATAAAGGATTAATTGAACTTATTCGTCAAAAACCTCTCAAGGAGGCACTGTCGTCTGGCAAGATATCCAAGACCAACCTATCAGCCGATGAAAGGCGAACTGTCCCTGATTTAAAAAGTGTGGATAATGGATTGTTGATTCCTAATGGAGAGTTGCTTTGTTCAACCAATTACATACTATCAGGGGTATTTAGCTCAAATCGAATTGAAACTCATGGTTTGCCAAATTTTGATCTTGTTGTAATTGAGGAGGCTTCTCAGGCTTTCCTGACCGCCGTTGTTGCATTCAAGTCATTAGGAAAGAGATGCCTGATTGTTGGAGACCCGATGCAATTACCCCCAATTGTCAAAGCATTAAATAAACCACAGTATAACCTTTTTAATGTAAAGGCTCAGTTAGAAGGAATGACAACATTCGCATTGGGAACAGATCTAAAGGCTTTCAGAATAATCACATCACACCGATTGACCTCTGAAAGTGCAAAGTTAACAGGTATGTTTTATGAAAACCGGTTGTCGTCTGTAAATTCGGAATATCCGGATTTCTCAAAGATTATTGATCCCCACCTTTTACCAAAAGGTGGTGTGGTTTACGAGGTGACAAACGACATGAGGAATTCAGTTTGTTCTGAAACAGCGTTAAAGATTATTGATCGAATCCTGAATAAATTCAAAGAGCATTACCCTGACACAGAAATTGCCATTATTGCACCATTCAATGACACTGTAGAAGAACTACAGAAAAATTTTCAGACGGTTGGATCCTTAAAGAATCTCACTGTTGAAACAGTCGACAGAATCCAGGGTATGACTGTTGATTATACCATCATGTATTTCCCAGGGTGGAAACCATCTTTTGCTTTGGAGGAAAGAAGATTCAATGTATCAACCAGTCGGTCAAGAACTACCACCTTAATCCTCAGTGATGTTCCACTGGAAAATATGCATTCAGCTCCACCCAGCGTGTTAAAATTTATTGAAAGATGCTTTAGAATCAATGATGCAGGAAAAATAACCTTACCGATTGAGGTTCAACCAGAAAATCCTAAACCCATCGAATCAAGGCCTGAACAAATTAAGCAAGAGGTTCCAGCAGAAAATGGTATGGGAGTTAAGGTTGTTGGAAAAATCGATTTATCAAAATTTGAAAAACCTAAAAAAGAGTTAAGCCAGGACAAGGAGAATATTTATATAATTGATACCAATGTATTTGTGGAATGTCCTGAGATAATTTCAAAGATTGATAAAAAATACCGGATTGTACTTTCCGCAAAGGTTATCGACGAATTGGATAAACTAAAAATTTCGCTACCTGATGAACAGAAGATGAATGTTCAAAAGGCGTTAAGGTTTATAAATGAAAATTTAGGAAAACGTAAGTTAGATATGGATACAGCTGACTTATTGTTGTTGCCTGCTGATTTTAACAAAAAATCACCTGATAATTTGATTCTATCAGTTGCCTTAAAATATAAGAGCGAGAATCCCATCATGCTTACATCTGACAATGGCCTGCAGATAAAAGCAAAAGGTCTTCAGATAACTACCATTTCTTTGAAAGATTTTTTAAAACAATTGAGATACTAGATAGTGTTCCATCTTGTGTGTCTCACCAAAACATTTAATAGGATGTTTTACTTTCCCTATGCAACAAGGATGCGTGGACTGATTTGTCAGATAAAATCAATACTTAAAAAGCTAAAGTTTTGCATTTGTCAGATCAAGACCGTCGATGTTGGCGGCAGAATGAAGATTAACTCCAGTTAAAATGGCACCTTCAAGTGTGGCACAATATAAATTTGCTCCGGCAAAATTGCATCCAGTTAAGTCTGCTCCCGATAGATTTGCCCCTTTCAAATCAGCACCCAAAAAGGAAGCATTCTTTAGAATCGAGCCCTTTAATATTGCCTCTTTCAAATTTGCTTTTAAAAAAACTGCATTTATGAAATTTGAACCAGAAAGATTTGCCTTATAAAAAATGGCTCTATTAAACTTTGTTTCTTCAGCGTTAACGCCTATCAGGGAGGCATTTGATAAATCCGCGTCATCAAAGAAACTTCTGGCAATGATGGATCCAGACAATTCAACATTCCTTAAAATTGCCTTGTTCAATGTTATTCTATACCAATTTGCTTTAAAAATAATAGCATGATCTAGATTCGCACCTGTTAAGTCAGCTCTGTATAAGTTTGTTCCACTAAAATTTGCTCCTTTGAGATTAGAATATCTCAAAACAACATTTTTAATATCATAGTCAGCAAAATTGGCATCATGCAAATCTATATGCTTTCCAACACCTTTCCAGAAATAATTATAAGTTTCTAAATCCTTTTGGGGATTTCCGTGGCCATCGAGATAGTTTCGAAGACGTTCTTCATCAGACATTAATTTCTTAGGTTTCAAAATATTATTTTACTTATTTATTCTCGTAGCTTTTATACTCTATATCTCAAAGATTACTCATATAATTCAAGTCTTAACTTTAAGACAACATATAAATCTATTTAAATTTCCTGAAATATCTTGAAAAGGTAAATTCTTTAATAGGAAATTTAATTTTTTAATGAATTATATAAGGAGTGTTTCATTTTGTGTGTCGTGTGATTAATGACTCAGTATTCGTGATGGTTTGGTCGGTAAAGCCTCTCAAGCATGTGTGAAAACCAGCTTTGGTTATTTTTTTCTACCCGGACAGTTGGCAATGCGCCCGAATTCCAGGAATGATGTTTTTTAAATGGAAAGATTTCCTACATTTAAGCTTTCACCATACAATGAAACCTAATATAACACAACTAATACCATGGTTCCCCCTCAAGCGGCTAATTGAGCGGTTTTATCCATTCAACTTTCAAGAGATCAGGGAGAATCAATCCATTATCGATTTTGACATCCTGTCTTTTAATCGACGCGTTCACTGGAGCATCGATATCATTGATGAATTCGCCCATCTGTTTAACTGGGCTGGGATAAGCTCTAATCCGGCTATCCCATGGAAAGAGAGTGAAATTGCGAGATACGGCAATTATTTCGATTGGACTAAAGCTGCAAACAATGAATCGTTCCCTTGGACAAAGTATCTGTTTTTCAAATACAAGGATTTTATCGACTGGGCTTATATGGATGATTTGCCCGTAAAACTGGCTATTGATGATATAACCTACTTAAACAAGGAGCAAAGAGGTTATATGGCGGAATTTAAAAATGTTGACTGGAGTGCCTGGCTCATAGAACGGTTCAAGGACGACCTTGACTGGGAGCTTCTGCCACGAAATCAATCCATCCCCTACTCAGAGTATTTTTTCACGGCTTATAAGGACAGGATATACTTTATTGATTTGGTTACGAATCCATGGCTCTTAAGGGACGAAAATTTGAGTTTCCTGGACAAAATTGCCTATGTCGACTTTAACAATGTGTCGCAGTGGAAGCAGGACTGGACCCTTGATTTCATCGAAAAGAATAAGGAATTGCTGAACTGGGATCTGCTCAGTTCAAACAAGTACCTGCCATGGAGCGAAGAATTGCTTGATAAGTATAGTGACCGCTGGAATTGGTTTGAGATGTCAGGACATCGAAATTTCCCCTGGTCATGGCCGATCATCGAAATGCACGAACATGAATGGAACTGGCAAGACCGGAGTGATCCATATATCAGTATGTTTAGGACCATGTCATCCAATCCCTCCTTGCCATGGTCACGGGCGTTTGTCGAAAGGTTTGGCCACTATTTGGGATTCGGATCCACTAATCAGGTCAATGAGGATGAATATCAACTACTCTTTGGCATATCCTCGAACCGGAAAATCGACTGGGATCTGGAGTTTCTTCTTAAATACAAGGAACGCTGGGATCTTGAGTCGCTGGGGAATAATGAGGCGGTGTATAATATGGTTGAGGGTAATTTGGGAAATGAAGATTTGATAAAGTTTTTGAAAGTATTGTTTTAATCCAATTTTTGAATGGAGAATTTAATGAATTTAATCGAGACTATCCATCAGGAAGTCAGGATTCTTGAACGTGAATTTCAACAGAATAAGGGCCAAATTTTAACAGAAGATGATCTGAAATGTCATCTATTTATGAAATTATATCGACTCTTTGGTGACCCCAATGAGTCGATGGATTCTGAAATTAAAATAAGTCCGCTTCACGCTGAAGTAAGTTTCTTTGATGAAAATGGAAAGTTAAGTATGAGGCCTGATCTGGCAATTATTAATCCCAAAAATACAAGTATCCTTCATTCTGTTGAAACTCACGTTACTACTATGGATATAAGATATAAGCACCTAAGTGGGAAAGAATTTGAGTTTCATGGAGATTCCATAATTTTTGAACTTAAATTTTGCAGAAGCAAGAAAGGGATATCAAAACGTCACATTGAATCATACCAAAAGGATATTGATAAGATTCAATCGTTACAAACATTGGAAAGAGGTTATGACAACAAAATAATCGGAATTTTTATAGTCTTTAATATGACCGATATTAAGTCACCTGCTTTCTTTGAATTATTAAAAAGAACAAATGAATCACTATATATCTTTTATGGAACGGGGGATTTAGAGTGGCAGGATAACCGTAATTATCTCTTTCAATTTAAAAACCATGATACTCAATTAGGGTATGATTAAACTTTTATAAAAACAAATAAGTAAACCAAAAACCAAGAAATAGAAAAATATGGCATTGGATTACGACAAGCAAATAGTTCCAATAATTCCTGCGAGCATATCTGTCGTTAGGCATAGTATTTCAATCACACACAAAGTTCTGTTCAGTGATATTGAGGATGATTTTAATCGAGCATTTTATTTGATTAATAGTCAGGACATAAAGAATACAGAAGAGAATTTTTTATACTTGTTTGAGTCATATCCAAATTATAGAAGGGATAAAGGATTCAAATATAATGCTGCAGAGGTTGAACATTATCATCAAGCTGTTGAAATATTCTCAAAAATATTAAAGAAAAGACCTTCTCATCAACTTTCTTATCAAATGAGAGGTATAGCTAAAAATAGTATAGCTGACTATCAAGGAGCTCTTGAAGATTTTGATAATGCGATTGAAATTGATCCAAAATCATCTTCAGCATACAATGGCCGTGGTATTACTAAGCGTAATTTAAAGAATCCTAAAGGAGCAATTGAAGATTATACCAAGGCGATTGAAATTGATCCCCAATATGCTGCTGCTTATATTAATCGAGGCAAGGCAAGAAAGAACCTCAAGGATTTAAATGGCGCAATCGAAGATTATACAAAGGCGATTGAAATTGATCCCCAATATGCTGCTGCTTATATTAATCGAGGCAATGCCAGGCAGGAACTCAAGGATTTGAATGGAGCAATTGAAGATTATACCAAAGCGATTGATATTGATCCCAAATATGCTGATGCTTATAATAAGCGAGGCAATGTGAGATCGGAATTAATGGACCTAAAAGGAGCAATTGAAGACTATACAAGGGTGATTGAAATTGATCCGGAAGAAGATGCCGCTTATTATAATCGTGGAACAACTAAGTATGAACTCAAGGATTTGAGTGGAGCCATTGAAGATTTAACCAAAGCGATTGAAATTGATCCCCAATATGCTGCTGCCTATGTTAATCGAGGCATGGCGAGAAAAGAACTCAAGGATTTGAATGGAGCAATTGAAGATTACACCAAAGCGATTGATATTGATCCCCAATATGGTGCTGCTTATATTAATCGAGGCAATGCCAGGCAGGAACTCAAGGATTTGAATGGAGCAATTGAAGATTATACCAAAGCGATTGAAATTTATCCCAAATATGCTGCTGCTTATAATAATCGAGGCAATGCCAGGCAGGAACTCAAGGATTTGAATGGAGCAATTGAAGATTACACCAAAGCGATTGAAATTTATCCCCGATATGCTGACGCTTATAATAATCGAGGCAAAGCCAGGCAGGAACTCAAGGATTTGAATGGAGCAATTGAAGATTATGCCACGGCAGCTGTTATAAGAATATTCTAACAATAGCTAGTATATAAAATATCATTGTAATGCAAACCGAAGCAGTATTTGAAGATATAGGAATTCGAATTCAGAGTGAGATCCGAAAAGCCCAGAAATCAATTTTCGTGGCAGTTGCCTGGTTCACAAACAAAGGTCTTTTTAATGAGTTGGCAATAAAGGCGAAAAACGGATGCAAGGTATATTTGATAATCTCCAACGATGAAATCAATCAGAAATCCTCAATTGATTTTTGTGAATTGGAGACAGAGAATTCCAAAGTCTATAAAATAGGTAATGGTGAAACCGAATTAATGCACAACAAATTTTGTGTCATTGACAACAGTACCATAATCACGGGGTCCTATAACTGGAGTTATAAAGCCGAGACTAATTTTGAAAATGTCATTATTAATACCAATGATACTACCCTGGCCGAACAATTCATAAATGAGTTTAAGAATATTGTCAAGAAGTATTTTCCGGAAGAATTTACCAGCAACGAGATTGTTTTTCCCCTCAATAAAATTATCAAGAGACTAGAAATCCTTAAAAACTATATCCAACTTGAAGATATAGATGAAATAAAAAGGGAAGCCATTAAACTCGATGAATATGAGTTTAACGGCGACATTGCTGAAATACTGGTGGATCTTCGCAAACAAGAATATTCCTCAGCGATCAGAAAAATTGAGAAATTTATTTCCAGAAACCATCAACTCGCTCGCTGGTCGGATCCTGAAATTGCGGCGCTTAACCTTGAAATAAAGAATCTCGAAAACCAGTTAAGCGGTTATGACAATGAGAAAATTGAGTTGGAGAAATTGCTTTCCGAATTTCAACATCGTCATACCATTGAATTGGGTGATATTATCATTGAAATCCTGAAGCTTCGAAAACAAAAGTTCAGGTTTGATAAATCTAAGTATGAAGAGGCCGAAAAGGATGAAAGTCAATATAAGCAACAGGTAAAAGCAGAAAAGGAGAAGTTCATTTTTGATTTGACTGATGAACAGAAAATTGAATTGAAGAAGAAATTTCGCAAAGCAACTGTCCTGTGCCACCCGGACAAAGTAAATGACAAATTCAAAGATGATGCTCAAAAGATATTCATTGAATTAAAGGATGCCTACGACAAAAATGATTTGAAAAAGGTTTCTGAAATTCTAAATCATTTAGAAACAGGAAGTTATTTTAAATCAAGATCTGAGACCATTACTGAAAAAGATCTCTTGATTTCAGCAATTGCAAAGCTTCGTCATCAAATTTCTGTTATCATGAACGAAATTATTACGATCAAGGAGAGTGAAACATTTAAGATTATTGTTGAAATCAAAGATTGGGATGAATACTTTTCAAGCACCAAGGAAAAATTGAAAAGAGAATTCGAATTATTACGCAAAGAAATTGGAAACAAAGAAGACGTAACAGCAATTTAGTAAGATTCTTGCCATTTCGGAAATTAAGTCATGAATTGTTTGCACTTATGGATCTGACGGAATTACTACTCACCATTTTAACTCACTCCTAATAATGAAAACCTAACTAAAATCATAGAAATCTCAAAGTTCTCCCAATAAATTGGAGAAACTCCGATTAATTGACTGATTATTACCAAGTCATTCGGGATTTACCATTCAAACAATCAAATAGCGATCTTTATAAGTCCAATAGTAACTAAAAATCTTCATATGAACTGGATATCAATACTGGGATTATGCCTTATTACATTAGGAACGATATTTTCTTTCTTTGGAACATATTTGAGTGATAAGAAAAGTCAAAAGGAATTAACTGATCAGATTAGAGAGAAGGATTATATAATTGACGAAATTAATGCTAACAATATCAAGTTGATCGATCAAAACTCTTCTCTTCTAACTTCAAATGAGAAGGTTTCTGGAACAAATGAAAATCTTATCAGCCAGAATAGTCAGATGCTTGAGCGAATTTCAAAATATCAAGCTGATATAGAGGAAAGAAATCTAAAAATTATTGAGCTTGAAAGGGAAATGGCTAATTTTAGGGAATATAGCTATTACGCTGACTATAACATCTATGGAACAAATATAAATGCAGGGGAAGGAATTAAACTTACATCCGACCTTTATGGTAGAATGAGCAAAATTCTTGTCGAAAAAGATGGTCAAGTATTTGTTAAAAGTAGCAAAGAAATAATTCCGCAAATTGATGAGGTTATAAAGAGATATCCAAATTTCCCCTTTGGGTATTTTGCGAAGTTTGATATTCTTAAGGTTCATAATGATCCTGAATGGAAGGTTTATGCAGCAAAAGCGATAAAAATTTTCGAAGTAACTACCACAATAAGTGGACATGATGCAAGCCATGATCAAGCACTTAGTATCCTCAGAAAATCTGGTATATAGCATTGTACCATTTATGAATTAGCGCTTTAGGAGACGAGACTGTAAAAATGAATTCTGTCTTACAAAATTAATATTGTTGGACAGAGTTCATTTTACAGTCTCTATTTCCAAGGTAGATCAAGTTGCATTTATACTAATGGTTCCGGATCAAATTGTACCATTTTTGGCTATTGAGATCTCCCATTTTATTAGCAACAATCACAAGAAGTGTTGAATTTTTTAAGTCTCCCTTATCAATCCTAATTCTTGTTATATCCGAGATCACGGGTGAACAATCGTCTTTTCCAGAGCGATTCGCGTTCAAGGACATAGTTTTTATCGACTTCATCGCCATAGAATTCTATCAGGGAAAAGGTAAAGTTCTGACGTGCATACTCAAGACCCTGATCACCGGTTATTTCAATCAGCCTGACATTGTAGCCGTGGCCATTCTTGGCATACGTACTCCAACGTCCCCAGACGTTGTCTGTACCACTGGCAGATCCAATATAAAGTTGTTTGGTCTTGTTGTCGGATATAATGTAGATACCCTTCAGCACAGATAAGGCTGCCTTCCAGGTTTCTGAATGATTATTGATAATTTTCTCCAGAACATCAAAATTGATAGTCACGTTTCTATTACCTGGATAACGGTCAACTACACCACTTTCTTCCAGAATTGCATGGAACTTCCAAATCCCTGTAACCGTCTCGGTATAAAGGTACGATTGCCTACTTGTTCGCTTATAATGGATCAATAATCTGCCCACTAAGTCTTTGCCTATATCAGTTATTTCGGTTTTGTATTGATAATGTTTGTCTTTAAATTCTGGCATCCCCAATGTTTTAAAAACACCCGCAAATAGCCATACGTCAGGCTTATATAAGATCAATGAAATAATGTATGGCTTTGTAAAATTCTTGCGATTCTGATAATCCTGCCATTGCTTGAACTCGCCGTCAATAAATGCCCTAAAAGCCTCAAAGTTATCATTATTACCTGTTGCCAAATGAATCTTGGATTCATTCAGGATAGGCTCAAGTTTTAAAAGATCATTAATGCTAAACATCACTAAACGATTAAGTTACACAATATATAAGAGTTGTTCAATTAACCCACTCACCCCTCAACAACTTTTACGATACTATTCCGGTATTCAATCCACCTCTCATTACTCAAATGATATTTTTCGTTAATCCGGGGATTCCGACCGCGATAAAACGGGATCAGTGGTTTACACAGGTGGTTTTTCTGGGCAGGGATGGGTATTTGCTTGTCACAGTTATAGAAATCGAAAGCGGGAATCTTCTCATATCCGTCGAATGCCAATACCTCGAGCAAATACTGGGAGGTAAGCAGAACCGGTATGTTTGAACTGAATATCTGTAGTTCTTCTTTTAGCCGGGGGATCCAAAACTCACGGGCAACCTGTTTCCAAAGCTTCAGGTTTTTACTGGTTTCCTCAATGAAATAATTCTGACACAGATTCTGGACATATACACTATCCCATCCAAGATTGATGGCACTGAGATTGTCTCCGTGTGACTTCAGGAAGGCATTATATCTCGGATTCCCGCTCTTTAGGGCAAAGACATATTCAAACCTATCCTGTGACTTGTTGGAGGGATCACAACCGAGATAAATGGCTTTAACCTTCTCTGTTCCCGGATTCCACAGCTTTGGGAAGGGTGTGTAGTCCAGAATTTTCTCTGAGCCAAACTGCTTAATTATTTCTGATATCATATTTACGAATAGGTTGATTAGAGTTGTATATAAAATGATTTCTTGCCGATCACTTCAAGGACTCAACACCAGAATGCTTCAAAATCAATTCTTTTTTAACCAAAAATCAACGAAAAGTTATGAAGCAATTTCCTGGGCCGGATAAATCCTAAAAGATTCATCAGTCATCTTTACCAATCGTCATCACCGGCAACAGGTTTTTTATAACTCATCATATCCGAATAGAATTTGTCCAATATCTCGAAAATCCCGGAATAGCTTTTTCGAACTTCGTTTCTTTTGTTAAAGCTGAAATCCCCATTATATGATTCTATATTGCCTTTTGCGGTTGTTGAAGTGTTTCCGACCAGTGCTCGTTGGGCAATGTCAGACAGGACACCATCGTCGATATAACCGAGGTTCGTTAAAATAACCCGATATCTTCCTTCTTTGAATTCTACCGATGCATTGAAAATTTGCTCAACATCCAGCAAAACCATGGGAGTTGTTCCCCTTGCGTAACCATATTTTTGAATGTCAATCGGCTTCCTCACAAATTCAGCTGAAAAAGAGTTTGGGCTCTCCGATTGGATATTTAATATCCTACTCTCCGAAAAGTAACGCTTAAGTTCACTGACATCAATGTTCTGGTCTATATCATAGACCTTAATCCACGATACAGTCCTTTCACTATTGTCAAACCTGAAATTACTTTCTGTCTCATTTTGTGAATAGGAGCGAAAGCCGATTATCTGTAGTACAATAAACGCGATTAATATCAATGACCTTTTCATCTGTCTTTGAGGTTATAATGAACTGTTAAATGTAGGGATTTTTTTAGTTAAATTGGGTCTAAATTACTTGTTGTTTCGTGAAGTTTTTACTGCAACAAGAGAACGCAAAGAAACGTCAGTCAGTTACAAATTACACTTTTAAATGCATCTGTAACACATTTGTCACTTATTTGATAATTGGCTTAAACCACGTAACTTAGATCGAATGTTTAACCTATTAAATTTACTGAATATGAACAGGATCGATGAATCAAAACACCTGCTGACTGATGCGTTTAGGAGGCAGAAAACTGACCATTCAGCGAGGGAATTGTATATGGCTTTTCATAAAAAGCTTTTGGACAGTTTGGAAGATGCCCATCAGCCTTACCTTGTCCGTACGCACATTAAGGGCTGCACCTATCTGGCCAACGATAAAAAGGCTTTCATTTATGTCGATTTCAGAAGCAACTTCTCGTCCATTAAATTCTTTACCGGCCATGATTCCATTACAGGAATCGGTAAGGGATATTGGGTGCGAGGGGGAGATAATACTGGAAGCGAACGGTTCAGGATAGTCGACGAATCATCTGCATCCAAGGCTGTAGATTTGGCTGTCCAGGCATATTACATTGCCAGCGATTGGCCATCCTGAAATCACCATCTTTATACTTATCCTTACAAACAGCTGCCAAACGAAAGGCCGCATAAAAATTGAACCCATACTTTGTTCGCATCAAAGTGCAAAAATTCCACACTTTTGATTATGTTTGCCTTGAATGAATAGGTTAATTACTAATGATTTCAATGTTGCCTGACCATACCGAGCATACCATAGCCGACAAAACTTCTTCGGGAAACCCGCTCCTTGCGTTGTATTACGCCGGTTTCGCACTGGCCTTCCCCGAAAAGTTTTATCTACCCTGATTGCCAACCAAAAAGGAATGACAGGTAACTCTTTCTATGCATGAATTTAAAAATGGTACCATGAACGACATAAAGGAAATCACCGACGAACTTGTGAAATTCAGGGATGAGCGCGACTGGGAGCAGTTCCATAATCCCAAAGACCTGGCAATGGCCATCAGCATTGAAGCAAGCGAATTACTCGAGGTTTTCCTTTGGAAATCGCCCGATGAGGCTAATGTCGGAAAGGTTAGGGAAGAGCTCGCCGATATCCTCGCTTATTGTTTTTTGCTGGCCGACCGATACAAACTGGATGTCAGGGAAATCGTAAAGGATAAGATTCGCCGAAATGGCGAAAAATACCCGGTGTCTAAATCAAAAGGATCAGCCCGCAAATACAATGAATTATGATTGTCTACTCCTCAAACAAAAGCAATTTTATCCGCGATGTGAATGACTTTTCCATCGAGAAGATTGTATTGGGGAAATTCAGGGAAAACCTTCACCGTACCACCGGACAAAGAGAAATCGATTCGTGGCGCGATTCGCTGCCATACATGAGCCAGGTGCTGAGCGACCCTTCAATCCCCGATGATGCGGGTGTGCTCATTGAGTACATGATTCCCCAGTCGTCGTTCAGGATTGATTTTATTATTACCGGACTTGGAGACGATGAGCGGGAGAATGTGATCATCGTGGAACTCAAGCGATGGTCGGAGGTCGAAATGACCGACAAGACCGATATCGTCAGGACCCGATTCCAGGGCAGGATGCAGGAAACAAGCCATCCTTCGTACCAGGCCTGGTCATATGCCGCCTTTCTCGAATCATTCAATGAAACCATCTATACCGACCAAATCAACCTTAATCCATGTGCCTATCTGCATAATTACGAGCCCGACGGATTGATCTCGGATGCCCGTTACCAGTACTTCATCGACAAGGCGCCTTTGTTCCTGAAATCCGACAAGCAAAAGCTGAGGGAGTTCATCAAACGGTATATCAGGAAAGGCGACAGCCGCGATATCATGTACCGCATCGAGAACGGGAAAATCAGGCCATCGAAGGCTCTTGCCGACAGTCTGGCTTCCATGCTGAAGGGCAACCGCGAATTCATCATGGTCGATGACCAGAAATTGGTATATGAAACGGCCGTATCGACGGCCAGGATGGCTGATGAAGACCACAAGCATGTTCTCCTCGTGCAGGGAGGCCCCGGGACCGGCAAGTCGGTTGTGGCGGTCAATCTGCTGGTTGGTCTCACCAACCAGGGACTGGTTGCCAAGTACGTTACCAAGAACTCGGCTCCACGTGAAGTATACAAGGTAAAACTCTCGGGCCATTTCAGGGGATCGGTCATCGATTCGTTGTTTACCGGCTCGGGGGCATTTTTTGATGCCACCGACAATGTTTTTGATGCCCTCATTGTTGATGAGGCGCACCGGTTAAATGAAAAATCGGGCATGTTTATGAACCTTGGCGAGAACCAGGTCAAGGAAATCATCAACGCTTCCCGGTTTTCGGTATTTTTCCTCGACGAGGACCAGAAGGTAACCACCAGGGACATCGGAAGCCGTGACGAAATACTGAAATGGGCAGCCCATTACCGATGCAGGGTGCAGGAACTTGAACTGAGATCGCAATTTAGGTGCAATGGATCAAACGGTTACCTCGCCTGGCTCGACAATACGCTGCAGATAAGGGAAACGGCCAATATCTTTCTGGAAAAGGGAGAGTATGATTTCACGATCGTTGATTCCCCTGCCGAAATGCGCGACATCATTTATGAACTCAACAAGAAGGATAACAAGGCGAGGATGGTGGCCGGATACTGCTGGAACTGGGCAAGCAAGAATGACAAAACCCAGTACGACATCGAGTTCCCCGAATATGGCTTCAGGCACCAGTGGAACCTTTCTGACGATGGGATGCGCTGGATCATCGACGATGACTCGGTGACTGAAATCGGGTGTATCCATACCAGCCAGGGTCTCGAACTCGACCATATCGGCGTTATCGTTGGCAAAGACCTGGTCGTGCGCAACGGACAGGTAATCACAAATTTTCGGGAACGTTCGGTTAACGATAGTTCAATGAAAGGGCTGAAGAGCCTGGCAAGAACAGATCCCGAAAGGGCAGCCAAAGAAGCCGGCCATCTGATCAAAAACACCTACCGTACCCTCATGACCCGCGGCATGCGAAGTTGCCACGTTTACTTTGTCGATGACGAAACCAGGGAGTATTTCAAGGAGAGGGTCAGGTGAGCAAGGATGTAAATGGCTTGACGAAGATGTCAATGACTTTCTAAAAGTGAAATGATGAATGATTTACCCTCGCATAATACGATCCCGGTTGAGATTCTTGCCTCGGTTTTTAACAACACGACCAATTCATACAAGTATTACTGGTTTTTATCTATACTCGAATCATTGCAAAAGAAAAATACCAACGAGATTTCAATTGAAGACTTATGTGTGAACATGGTAGAAACGGTTTGGTATCCCTTGAATTTCTTTAAGCTGTCGTTTGGCTCACAAGATCATTTCAGGAATATAGCCGATTTAATCAATTCATTCATCGACCCCGACAATACAAAGGATTCAATTATTGACCAGGTAAATTCAAAAGCCGATGAAATTACCAGACGACAGATAAAGACAGAAATCAGGACACTGGCCCGATGGGTACCCTACCGGTTTATCCGTCCGTTTTTCAGGAATGAATTGAGAGGATTGCCCGACACACAAGTCAATTCAAGAATAACGGAACTTGCCGCAAACTGGTCAAGACAACATCCTGAGCGTGTACCCTATTACTTCAAGGACGGCAAGATCATTATCAACAAGCCATGGATGGACTATCTGATTTCGCATATTGGACTAATCAGGGGATTCACATATTGGAACCTGGTCAATTTTGTGCAAAAGAATAACCCAAATACCATGGGAATCCCGGGTAAACTGATCAAGCCAGAAAAAAGGGATCTCACCTTAAACACCAGGAGCTGGGACTTTTATTACAGGGATAAATCAGGTATAAATTGCATTTATTCGAGGCTGCCTGTGCCCGAAAATTTCACGTTAGACCACTTTGTGCCCTGGTCATATACCATTCACGATTTAAACTGGAACATTTTGCCTGTGAGCAAGGAAATCAATTCCAGCAAAAGCAACAGCCTGCCTTCGCTCGAATTGTATTTGAACGATTTTCTTTCGCTGCAGCACGATTTCTACAAGAGCCTCTACAGTTCCAATTTTGGGTCGAAAGACAAAATTCTTGAGCATTATTGTCTGTTGTTTAACGAGTCGGCATCAACTGTTTATAATATGCCCCAGATACATTTTCAAGAAAAGCTTGCTGGCACGATAAAACCGATGGTGCAAATTGCCGCGAATATGGGGTTTAGTTTTGGGTGGAGTTATCAAGTAAAATAAACAAGTCGCGATACAATCTGACAGATTGGTTGCAAATGGCTTTCAAATCGTATATTTAACTGGTTCATTGACAACCTGAAGGCCGCATTGAAGGGTACCGAGTACGTTGTGAATGGCTTTCAAATTGTATTTTTAACTGGTTCATTGACAACGCACCAGTACATTGATGATGCGCTCAAAGGGTTGTGAATGGCTTTCAAATTGTATTTTTAACTGGTTCATTGACAACTATTTCTGAACGCTAACACAGGCAAGATCAGTTGTGAATGGCTTTCAAATTGTATTTTTAACTGGTTCATTGACAACCCAATAGGCATGATTGGCGATTATCTTCCGGTTGTGAATGGCTTTCAAATTGTATTTTTAACTGGTTCATTGACAACGACAAACAGGCATGGCCACCTGCCAAGGTAGTTGTGAATGGCTTTCAAATTGTATTTTTAACTGGTTCATTGACAACCTGACTTATTGAATGCTGTTAATAAAGAAGGTTGTGAATGGCTTTCAAATTGTATTTTTAACTGGTTCATTGACAACAGATTTCATGAACCCGTACTACACGAGTCTGTTGTGAATGGCTTTCAAATTGTATTTTTAACTGGTTCATTGACAACCGCGTTGAAATTATGCATCACAACTTTCCGTTGTGAATGGCTTTCAAATTGTATTTTTAACTGGTTCATTGACAACGATATCTGGGTTGAGGTAAATGACCTGGAGGTTGTGAATGGCTTTCAAATTGTATTTTTAACTGGTTCATTGACAACTATTTAAAACCGTTCTAAATAAGCAAGTCGGTTGTGAATGGCTTTCAAATTGTATTTTTAACTGGTTCATTGACAACGTTTTTGGCAAAACTGAAAGAATACCTATAGTTGTGAATGGCTTTCAAATTGTATTTTTAACTGGTTCATTGACAACAACCTTGGTATATCAGCAATCCAGTTATCTGTTGTGAATGGCTTTCAAATTGTATTTTTAACTGGTTCATTGACAACCTGGAGAGGCATTGCCGAAAATGGGTCTACGTTGTGAATGGCTTTCAAATTGTATTTTTAACTGGTTCATTGACAACCACATATAACATAAACACAAAGAAAGGCCAGTTGTGAATGGCTTTCAAATTGTATTTTTAACTGGTTCATTGACAACCACATATAACATAAACACAAAGAAAGGCCAGTTGTGAATGGCTTTCAAATTGTATTTTTAAATGGTTCATTGACAACGAACACGCGAAAAGAGTTGCAGGATTGGCGGTTGTGAATGGCTTTCAAATTGTATTTTTAACTGGTTCATTGACAACTGTAACAAGTGGCACATTGCAGGCAAGAGAGTTGTGAATGGCTTTCAAATTGTATTTTTAACTGGTTCATTGACAACGCTTAATTACTTATTAACTCACGTACGGTAGTTGTGAATGGCTTTCAAATTGTATTTTTAACTGGTTCATTGACAACTCTTTTCCAGATCCTTGGTTTTGGGTACCAGTTGTGAATGGCTTTCAAATTGTATTTTTAACTGGTTCATTGACAACAGATAGCCACCGCCTTTAAAGTTTTTACGTGTTGTGAATGGCTTTCAAATTGTATTTTTAACTGGTTCATTGACAACTAAACTGATTTTTCATTGTCGGGGAATCTTGTTGTGAATGGCTTTCAAATTGTATTTTTAACTGGTTCATTGACAACATCCCTCACAAAACAGTCAATGCTCTGAGAGTTGTGAATGGCTTTCAAATTGTATTTTTAACTGGTTCATTGACAACAGCCACGGTTGTTTCCCTGCCTTTGTCTTCGTTGTGAATGGCTTTCAAATTGTATTTTTAACTGGTTCATTGACAACTTGTTTTATTGTTTGCTCAATAAAAAGGTTGTTGTGAATGGCTTTCAAATTGTATTTTTAACTGGTTCATTGACAACCTATAGGCTGTAATTAAAAGCATGTCAAATTGTTATCAAGGTTCCCAGAAATGAAAAAGCAGGTATTGAGCCTGCTTTTTCATTAATTAACCTATTGTTTTATCTATCAGAACAATTCAAGTTGCTGTACAATTTCTGGATTTTGCTTCTTTTTACTTGCATAAAAAAGTTCCATCATGCCAAACTGTTTGTCGGTTATCTTGATAATCCCTACATGGCCGTATTCAGGCAGCATTGGATATTTCGGTGATACTGACCCCCGTTTCGGTGATATTGACCCCCTTAACAGGTTACGACTCAAAGAACATGATCGACTGACAATTTTACCGTTTTTTTCTTAAACTTTCACCCTTCAATTCAATTCTGTAGGATGAGTGTACCAGCCTGTCCAAAATGGCATCCGCAATGGTCTCCTCTCCAATAATATCGAACCAGTTCGCCACTGGCAACTGGCTGGCAATGATTGTAGAAGCTTTGCCGTGACGATCTTCGATGATTTCCATCAGATCAAGTTGCTGTTGCCCTTCCAGATGCGTGAGTCCAAAATCGTCCAGAATAAGCAGGTTTGTTTTAGCCAGTTTGTCAAAGAACTTTAGGATAGTACCCTCCACCCTGGCCATTTTGGCTCTGAGAAGCAGCTTTTGTACATTAAAATACCCTACGCTGAATCCCTGTGCACAAGCCTGATGGCCCAGAGCCGACACCAGAAAACTCTTTCCGCAGCCAGCCGCACCGGTAACCAGAATGGATTCTCCTTTTTCAAGGTATTCTCCGGTCAGTAACATGGCAATTAATGAACGGTCAAGCCCTCGGGAAGCATCATAACTCAACTCTTCCACTGATGCCTGATAACGGAATCGGGCATTCTTTTGTAACCGGTCAAAACGCCGGTTGGAGCGTTGTTGCGCTTCCGACTGAAGTAAGAGTTCCAGTCCCTGGCTCAAAGAGAGTTCATGCAGCTGACGGGTTTCCACCATCGTCTGCCAACTGCGGGCCATGCCTTGCAGGCGCAGCTGGGTCATCATTGTTTCGATTTGCATCATACGCATTAAAATTTATGTTTGTTTATAATAATCCCTACCCCTGATATTCTTGTGGGCAGGAAGCTGTTTGTGGCTTGTTTCGTGCGCAATCCCGACCATATTGTTTCTGATAATGTTATCCACAAACTTGTAGGATGGGTTTTGGTGTGTGATGGCCAGCCGGCAAGCTTCATCAAATACCTGAGGATGTGTTTTCTTGTGCAGGTTAAACAACCCGTCGCAGCTTTTATAATGCTGCTCAGGATGCCGACCGTCATTAAACATCATCTCCATAAGTTCGGCAAGCACCTTGGATCTCTTCAATGCCTGGCTCATGTAGTAATCCGGACTTCGTTGCAGATAATGCTGGTGGTGCGAACACAAGTGTTCCGGATCAAACGTATATCCTCCCGGTTTGAAACTGCGTGCATGCAGGGCTATCAGTTCACCTTTGCGGTATACCCTGACCAGCGAACGGGTAAAGATTACTTTGACATTTGATCCGATATGTATGAAGGGAACACTATAGTAATGCTTGTCACACCACAGGCATATATGGTTGTTTTGGGCCACTTTAAGTTCTGTGTAGTATTTTATTTCATAGGGCGACTCGGGAAGTTTTCCCAGCAGAAACTTTTCTTCAGCCAGAAACTTTTCTTCGCGTGACCAGGGTTTTAACTGCATGCGGGTTTGGTTATGAAGGCAAATCATTCGGGCAATGGCCTGGTTTAAGGAGGGCAAATCGAAGAACTGAAGGTTACGCAAACGGGCATATACCCGACTGTAAATAAGCCGCACCTGGTTTTCAACCAGAGCCTTATCTTTTGGCTTTTTTACACGGGCCGGGATTACGGCAAATCCGTAATGGTTGGCAAAATCCTCCAGCGCCTGGTTTATATCCGGTTCATACCGACTGGCTTTTACTATGGCCGATTTAAGATTGTCGGGAACCACGACCCTGGGTACACCGCCCAGATGGGAAAGGCAACAGGCCAAGGCCTGCAAAAAGTCTTCAATGCCCTGGGTACGCACGGCCATGGCAAAACTATAATCCGAATAAGGCATACAGGCCACAAAAACCTGACATGGGATAATCTCACCGGTTTCGGGGTCAGTATACTCGAGTCTTTTCCCGGCAAAATCAATGAACAGTTTTTCCCCGGGTTGGTGTGTCAGTACCATCGAAGGCTTTTTGGCAAGCTGATGTTGCGATAAATGGTAACAAAACTGGGTGTACCCATATCCTCCCGGATTTTCTTGTTTGTATTCCTGCCATAATATCTTTTTTGTTACCCCGTCTTTCTTAAGCTCCTTCTCAAAACCTTCAACCCGGTCTTTAAAATCGACAAACCGGGTGTCCAGGTAGGCAGGATTGCCGGCATGGAATCGGGCTTCCAATACCGGATCGTCTAGTTCAAGCAAAGTATCTGGATTTACACCGGAACTGGCTACCTTACGCAGGTATGACTTTACCGTATTTTTACTTAACGCCAACATGCGGGCGATCTCTTTTATCTTTTTACCCTGCCTGTGCAGGTGCAATAACTGTTTTATCTGACTCATAGGCCTTGTTTTTCCTGCCATATGCGATCATGTTTTTGAATTTATATGGCATAAATAAACCAAAACCTGTTTAAACCAAGATCCTTCTAAGGAGGGGTCAGCATGGTCCGTTTTGGAACACGCCGCCGCCTGAAATCCCTTTCTTGTGCAGGCTGATGTCAAATAAAACCCGGCATCAGGGGGTCAACATGCTCCGAATTGTTCCCCGAAATGCCCGGCCTATTGGCCAGCAGCCCGTAAATAAGAGCCTAAAATTATTGGTTCATCTAAGTAAGGGGGTCAATATATGCCGGAATGTCATGCGTCTTTTGTAAAAATTAGCACAAAACCCAGCTTGCTTTTATCCGAATTGGGGGGTCAGCATGGTCCGAACTATCCA
>DF970690.1:0-158264 GCA_001270045.2 Bacteroidales bacterium 6E
CGGACACAAGGTGCTAAAAACCAATGTTATCAAGTATCGCGGGAATATTTACTCCTTACCCTTTGGAACCTACAAGGATGATGAGACCAAGGTCCATGTGACTGAATCCGACAACCAGTTAACCATCAGTGACTCTCTTGGCAAGGTCATAGCATCACATCTGATTCCGGAAGGGAAAGGCCGCACGGTAATCAATACCAGCCATCGCCGTAACCCCTCGGTTAAGGTTAGCCAGTTACGTGACCAGACCAGGGAGTTCTTCTCTTACAGCACGGATATCGAAACCTTCCTGACAAATATTGAACGGCTGTATCCCCGCTATGTCAGGGACCAGTTGTCAGCATTGCTGATATGCTGCGAGAAACACGGCAGGCAGAACTCGGAGATTGCCCTGGAGTTTTGTATAAGGAACAAAATTTATAGTGCCAATGACTTTAAATCGGTAGTGGAAAGTCAGGCCCCCGATAAAACGACCAGGCAAAAGCCGCTGAGTATAAAACCACTGGGTGGTACAAAAACACAGATGATTGCCCATATAGAGCCACAGAAATCAGATATCCGGGAGTACGAATCCATTTTCACCCAAACCCCAACGGACTATGAGCCAGTATATACCACAAATTAGACGACAGGCTTCACGGCTGCGTTTGTCGGGTATTGCCGGCAATCTGCCCTCCCTGCTGGAAGAGATTACCAGGAGTAGTCCCAGCTATGACGAGTTTCTGTATCATTTGTTTTCTTATGAGGTGCGGGAACGTGATGTCAAGCAGGAAATCCTGCGGATGAAACTGGCCCGGTTGCCTTTGAACCATGATCTGGATCAATACGATTTTGCGTTCTCGTCCGGGCTTAGTCCCACACAGCTAAATCAACTCAGGGAACTTAACTGGCTGGATCAATGCTACAACCTGATGTTCAGTGGCCCTTCGGGCACCGGAAAGACTTTTATAGCTGCGGGGCTGGGCTTTGATGCCATACACCGTGGGTATAAAGTATATTTTCGCAATATCAATGATATACTGGCCACACTTAGGCTTAGGGAACTCACGCCCTCTGCAGCCAAGGAGTACAAACGGTTAACCGAGGCTCAGCTGATGATCATTGATGATGTCATGTCTTTATCGGTTAATAAAGAGGATGGTGAAAGGTTCTTTGTGTTTATTAACCAAATCTATGAAACTACCTCGCTGGTTATTACGACCAATAAATCGCCGGCAGAGTGGGCCAAATCACTGAATGATGAAACCCTTGCCACAGCATTGCTGGACCGGCTGTTGTTTAAATGCCAGCTAATCCAGCTGCAAGGGAAAAGTTACCGGATGCAAAACCGTAAAACAATTTTTAAGGACCAGTAGGAATGAATATGAAAAATCCGTACAATTGTTCACACAACACTGTATTTTTGATGCCAAAATCACTGTAGGGTTTGATGCCGAAATTACTGCACCTGAAAATGCCAAAAACACTGCATTCATCATTCCCGGTTACAGGAGATTTTCTGCAAAACCGCAGGCTTGATCTTGCATAACCTCAAAACACGGATTTACCTTTGCCATCAGAACAGCAACCCCGGACGGAAAGGCCTGATTTTAAATAGTGCAATGGATAAAGAAAGACTTTTAGATGCGTGATTTGTGAAATTAATAGCGCCTTTTCTCCAAAGGCCATTAAACGTTCTCCAAAATCTTGGGCGATGGCAAAAACAAGTGTAGATGCGGAATGAAAAGTAGCGAGGTCTGTCCGAAGGCAGGGCGAGCGAAGTGAGATGAAGTATCTACTCTTGTGCGCGGTGCTGAAGGTTACTGAATGGAAGAAATGTTCCGAATGGATTCGGAGAAATGTATGGAATGAAGTTACCGGAAGCACAGGAACTTTATTTGAGAATCTTGATGGCGCGGGCAAAGGCAAGTGTAACGATTGAATTTAGCGGGTCAACCCGGGTTAGGGTGATATCGCGAAATGAAAGAGTTACTCTTGCGCGGGATACCGGAGGCTCCTGAATGTAGGGAGAGAGGAATGAAAGACAGAAATGAAGGGGCTGGAGGGATGGGGCAAAATGCCATTAAACGTTTTCCAAAATCTTGGGAGGTGGCAAAAACAAGTGTGGATGCAGAATGAAAAGTAGCGAGGTCTGTCCGAAGGCAGGGTGAGCGAAGTGAAATGAAGCATATACTCTTGTGCGCGGTGCTGAAGGTTACTGAATGGAAGAAGTGTTCCGAACGGGTTCGGAGATATGTATAGAATGAAGTTACCGGAAGCACCGGAACTTTAACTGAGAATCTTGATGGCGCGGGCAAAAGCCAGTGTAACGATTGAATAAGCGAGTCAACCCGCTTAGGGTGTTTTAGCGAAGTGAAGGAGTTACTCTTGCGTGGGATACCGGAAGCTTCTGAATGCAGGGAACGAGGAACGAAAGACTGGAATGAAGGGGCTGAAGGAATAAAGACATTCCCGGAAATTTTATGCTGTGCTGGTAAAGGGCAAATTTATCCCTAATGGAAGGGATTCGTTTGTCATGGGTTGTAAAAAGGCTTTTCAATTGAACAGCAGTGTTTGAACTGGAAAAATGTGCATCATGAGCAGTGATAAGATGAAACTGAGATAGGAGAAATGCTAAGGCATTGGGGATGTTCTTTTTCCCATTTTTTCTATAACGTAAAACTTATTTGCGCGAATCAACCTTAATAATCAGAAACACCTTGGAACTTTTTTCAACTTTTTCCAACAATCATTCGAAAAGGATTAGAATATCAGGGCTTTATTGTTAAATTTAGCGTTTAAAAATTGAGACCTTTTTCTAATGAATTTAACTTCGTACCACGCTAAATACTTTGCTCATGAGCTGACCCGAAAAATATCAGCCGACGATCTGGGAAAACTCACCGCCTCACTTCAGGATGCTAAAGTTGATCTCAATCCCCATCAGGTGGAGGCAGCTCTTTTTGCGTTTAAGTCTCCTCTTTCAAAAGGGGCATTATTGGCGGATGAAGTTGGTTTGGGAAAAACCATCGAAGCTGGAATCATCCTTTCCCAGAAATGGGCAGAAAGAAAACGGAAATTACTGATCATTGCTCCGGCAAATCTGAGGAAACAGTGGAACCAGGAGCTGATAGACAAATTTTATCTTCCTTCCGTAATTCTGGAGGCAAAATCATTCAACAAGGAAATTAAGGAAGGAAAAAGGAATCCTTTTGAGCAAAACGAAATTGTGATATGTTCCTATCAGTTCGCCCGGTCAAAAGAATTGGAGGCTAGAAATGTACTTTGGGATTTGGTAATCATTGATGAGGCACACCGACTGAGAAACGTGTACAAGCCCTCCAATAAAATTGGAGTGTCTATAAAAGAATCATTCAGCAACAGCAAAAAGGTACTTTTGACTGCTACTCCGCTTCAAAATTCGTTGCTCGAATTATACGGTCTGGTGAGCATTATCGACGATTATGCTTTTGGCGATTTGAAAAGCTATAAAAGCCAGTATTCCCGGCTGACCGAAATCGACAGCTTTGAAGACTTAAAAGCCCGTTTGAAACCGCTATGTCAGCGTACACTCCGAAAGCAAGTTCTTGAATACATTAATTATACCAACCGGATTGCATTGGTGGAAGAATTCCATCCATACAAAGAAGAAACAGAATTGTATGATTTGGTTTCAGATTATCTGCAACGGGATAATTTGTACGCTCTACCAAATAGCCAGCGTCAATTGATGACCCTGATTTTAAGAAAACTTCTGGCATCTTCGACATTTGCCATTCAGGGTACACTGGAAGGTTTGGCAAACCGGCTGGAAGCCATTCTCAACAAACAAGAAGCCGCGCTGGAAAAGGAAATTTCGGATAACTTCGAATTATTTGAAGAAGTACAGGACGAATGGGAAGAAGAAACTGATTTGTCTGAGGATTTTGAGCTTTTGTCGGATAAAGAAATCGAATCCATTCAGGAAGAGAAAGAGGAACTGAAACGGTTTGCAGCACTTGCAAAAACCATCAAGGCAAACTCGAAAGGAGATAAACTTCAAAAAGCATTGGAGAAGGGATTCGAGAAGCTGGAAGAACTCGGAGCAGCCCGGAAAGCGATTATTTTTACCGAATCGACCCGGACGCAGGAATACTTGAGAAATATCCTGGAAGGAAACGGGTACAATGGCGAGGTCGTCCTTTTCAACGGTTCAAACAACGATCCCAAATCCAAACAAATTTATCAGGAGTGGCTGGGAAAACACAAAGATACTGACCGGATTACCGGCTCCCGTTCCGCCGATATGCGGCAAGCCTTGGTGGATTATTTTCGCAACGAAGCTACCATCATGATCGCGACCGAAGCGGCAGCCGAAGGAATCAACCTCCAATTTTGTTCGTTAGTTGTAAATTACGACCTTCCCTGGAATCCGCAACGGATTGAACAGCGAATCGGACGGTGCCACCGATACGGGCAGAAATTCGATGTGGTGGTTATCAACTTTTTGAACAAGGCAAATGCTGCTGACCAAAGGGTTTACCAATTGTTAGATCAGAAATTCCAACTGTTTAACGGTGTATTTGGCGCGAGCGATGAAGTTTTGGGAAGCATTGAAAGCGGCGTGGACTTTGAAAAACGGATTGCCCGAATTTATCAGGAATGCCGCCGTCCAGATGAAATTAAGGAGGCGTTCGATCAGCTCCAAAAGGATCTGGAGCCGGACATCGAATTGAAAATGGATGTTACCAAAAAGCAATTGCTGGAAAACTTTGATGAAGAAGTGCACCAGAAGCTGAAATTCAACATGGAGAAAGGTAAAGAGTACCTGAACCAGTACGAACAATGGCTCTGGAACATTACCCGGTTTTACTTGCAGGATTATGCAGAATTCAACCACACCGAAGATTCTTTCCGGCTAAAGAAAAACCCTTTCCCAGGCGAGAACATCCATCCGGGACCTTATTTGATTCTGCGAACAAAAGACGATAAACGGAAAACTGAAATTGAAGTCGCCGAAAACACAAACGTTTATCGTATCGGACATCCTTTAGCCCAGAGGATTGTTGAAGCCTGTAAAAGCAAAAGCCTACCAGATAGGGAAATTACCTTTGATTACACAAATACTCCTAAAAAAATAACCTTTATAGCAGAATTGGAAAGAATGTCAGGGTGGCTTCAGGCGAGCTTATTAAGTATTTCATCTTTTGAGACAGAGGAACACTTAATCTTATCTTGCTTCACAGATGAAGGAAAGGAAGTGGATGTTGAAGTTTGTCAAAAATTCTTTTCAATTTTGGCATTAGAGGGTGATGCAATTTCCGTTCCTGAGATTGTTACGCAACAGCTCAAAAAATTAAACAATCACCAGATAAGTACTCACGTTGAAGCAACTGGTCGGAAAAATGAACATTTCTTCTCTGAGGAGTTGGATAAATTAGATAAATGGGCAGAAGATAAAAGGAATTCTTTAAAGACTACTCTTAAAGAATTAGACGAGATAATTAAGGAATTAAAGAAGAAATCAAGATTTTCTCAAAGTCTTCCTGAAAAATTATCTTTAGAAAAAGAAAGAAGAAAATTGGAACAACAACGGGATGATGCCTGGAAAAAATATGATGAAGCTGCTAAAGACATTGATAAAAGCAAGGACTTGTTGATTGATGAAATTGAAAAAAGTCTGGAACAAAAAATCTCAATAAATCCTCTTTTTTTAATCCGCTGGAATATTAAATAATCACGACATGACCAAATCACCTAACGAAACATTGGCAGAGCAAATAGTGACCAAGTTGATAGACCAAAAAACTATTTGCGAATCGGACAAAGCTAAAATCCAAAAATCTTTATCCACTGGATCAGTTAAAGATTCTGATTGGAGGGTATTTTTCGAAACAGTGTTGGCAACCACTAAAGAAGACAACGCAAATGAAGCTTAAACAACTAAAAGTAAATGCCTTTCGTGGTGCAACGAAACCATTAACTATTGATTTTGACTCGCAGAAGAATATCACCATGATTTTTGGAGAAAATGGCAATGGGAAATCAACAATTTCGGATGCGATAGATTGCCTTTGTAATAACTCATTCGGGTCCTTACAGGATAAGTCTTCCGTTGATAAAAATTTTATCAGATCTTTGGATACCTCAAAATCGGATTTAAGCATCCAATTAGTCACTGATGAAGGGATTTATAAGGCAACCCATTCCAGTACAGGAAACGCTTTTGTCAAAAATCCCTCTTCTGGATTACCGATTGTAAAATCCCTTCGACGAAACTTAATAGTTGGATTAATCGATTCGCAGCCATCACAGCGCTACGATTCATTAAAAGGATATATCGAAATTGATAACATTTATAAATGTGAAGAAGAACTTAGAAAAACAAAAAGAAATTTTGAATCCGACTTTCAGAGTTATATCCGATCTTTAGCAGATGCCAGGGCTACATTAGAAAGTATTTGGAAAGATGAAGGAAGTCCGGGACAAAATTATTTGGGCTGGGCTGGAAAGGAATCAAAAAAAGACCTGACAAAAGAAAATGAAACCCACGCGAAGTTAAGGGGTGTTGTTGATGCCTGGGATGAAATAAAACGAAAAGAAACTAGTATTGATCAGGTGTTTAAAGAAATTGAAAAATTATTCCAGGCTAGAGTCCAAGCTGAAAGGGAGCTTCAAAAACTTGAACAGGAATCAGGTTCGAATGGTGCAAAACTTTTATCACTGCTTAAAGAGGCTCAGGCATATATTTCGAAGGAAGTTTCTTTAACTCAATGTCCTGTTTGTTCTAATCCTATTGAGCGAACGAAAATAGTTGAATCATTGACAGCACAAATAGATTCAATGAGAGAAATAGAACAGAAAACAAAATCTCTTGCCATAGCCAAAAAGAGCGAAGAAGACACAAAAGCAATTAACCGGAGGAAGCTGTTTGAATTCAAACGTGATGTAATGGCTTGTAAAGCCTTGGCTCTTGATGGTACAGACTGGGATTTCTCTTCAATTAAGCATTCATTTGATGAATTTTTAAACGAGGTAAATGAATATGTTATTTTTGAAAGTTTCGGTAAACAAAAAGAATTTATCGATCCTGTAATTGAAGAAATCAGATCAAAAGCGGACATTATAAAACAATCGATTGATAAATTTAATGCCATCAAAAGGAATTATTTGTCGGTAGTTTCCTATCAGGAAAAAGTTACTAAAATGAAAAAATTGCTTGATTTAGCAACCCAGTCTTTAGACACGGTTGAAACTTCAAGAAAGACATTTATTGATAATGAGCTTCTTTCAATCTCAGAAAATGTTGAAGAACTGTTTTCGAAAATGCATCCCGAAGAAAGCATTGGAGGGATAAAGCTGTTCATGAAAGCCGGTGTCAAGAATTCGATCAATCTAACGGCTAATTTCTTTAATGCCTGCGATATCACTCCACAATCAATTTATAGTGAATCACACTTAGATACGCTTGGTATCGCAATTTTCATTGCTCTGGCAATAAAATACAGCGATGGCAACGCAATTTTAGTTCTGGATGATGTTGTAATGTCAGTTGACGAGAACCATTTAGACCGCTTTATATCTATGCTTCACGATGTCGCTGACAATTTTGCCCATATTATTATCACCACTCATTATAGACCGTGGAGTGACCGTTATAAAAATAATCGGGCACCAGCCAGTAGAATTCAATTAATTGAATTATCCAAGTGGTCGAAAGAAAGAGGAATTAAGGTGCAAAACGGCAAAATTGCTATTAACGAGCTGGAACTGCTTTTGAGTGAGGAAGTTGATTTTGAAAGAGCCAATATTTCGAGCTTATCAGGCAGAATCTTGGAAAATGTTTTAGACTACCTTACTGTAAAATACTCATGTAGGTTACCACGAAAACCCAAAAACGATTATCAATTGAAAGAATTATTGGATGGACTTTCAAGCAAATTGCTTAAGGTCATGAATGTCCAGAGCATGACAAAAAATGAAGATGGGAAATACTCTCATGAAGTAAATTCCGAAACAGAATTAAAGCTATTGATTGACAGGCTGAAACAGTTAACCGCAGTACGAAATCAGGTAGGTGCCCACTTTAATTTTGATGGTTCATTGGTAAGCGATGCCGACGTAAAAGAATTTGGAAATCTTACCTTTGAATTTGCAAAATTACTGATTTGTCCCGAAGATGGTTCATTACCCGACAGGGATAAATCAGGATCGTATTTAGAAACAAGATCGGGTTCCATTAGACTTTATCCGCTAAGAGAGCCTGTTAATTAATTGACTATGATTGATAAACTCGACTTGAGAACATTGAATATTACAGAAGCCCAAAAGGGAAAGCTGAAAGAGCTTTTCCCGGAAGTGTTTACCGAAGGCAAAATTGATTTTGAAAAGCTGAAACTCACCCTTGGAGTAGAGATAGATTCCTCTGAAGAACGTTTTGGATTGACCTGGGCAGGGAAAGCTGACTGTTTTAAGGTGATTCAGGAACCGAGCGTTGGCACGCTAAAACCCTGCCGTGAAGAAAGTATAAATTGGGACACTACTAAAAACCTGTTTATTGAAGGCGACAATCTAGAGGTGCTGAAACAACTGCAAAAAGCCTACTACGGAAAGGTGAAAATGATTTACATTGACCCACCGTACAATACGGGCAACGAATTTATTTACCCCGATAAATATCAGGAAAACCTTGATACCTACCTTGCCTTTACAGGGCAGGTGGATGAGGAAGGAAAGAAATTTTCGACCAATACAGAAACTACCGGTAGATTTCATTCCAATTGGTTGAATATGATGTATCCCCGTTTATTCATTGCAAGAAACCTGTTAAGAAAAGATGGAATTATTTTCATTTCAATTGGCGATCATGAAATAGATAATTTGAGAAAAATTTGTAACGAAATTTTTGGCGAAGACAATTTTATAACAACAATCTCAAGATTAATGAAAACAGGCGGTGCAAAAGGAAATTTCTTTTCACCCAATGTTGAATTTATACTAGTTTATGCAAAAAATATAATTGAGGCTGAATATTTTCGATCTGTATTATCAAAGGATCAAATAGATCGCTATTATAAATTCAAAGAAAAAGAAGGAATAAGAAAAGACGAAATTTATGGAGAAGAAAGGCTATATAAGGCCAGCTTAGATGCTCGACCAAATCAGAGGTATTGGATTGAATGTCCAGATAATACCTTTGTGATACCACCTGGTAAAAACTTTCCTAAAAACATAGTCCAGGGTGAAAAGGTTATTCCTACTTCTGAGGACGGGGTTTGGAAATGGATATATGAGCGTTTTTTAAGCGAATATCAATTAGGAAATATTGTTTTCAAAGAGACTAGTACTTCTGCACTTCTAGATGAACATGGAAATAAATCGAAATGGAATATTTACAACAAGGTTTGGCTTAAAGACCAAGAAGAAAAGGGAGTAGTTCCACCGAACTATATTGATAAATATGAGAACAGACAAAGTTCCAAAGAACTCAAAGAACTCAATATACCATTTGATTTTGCTAAGCCAAGTGGATTAATAAAGTATCTAATTCAAATTTGCGGAGCTTCTTCTAACGACATCGTTCTTGATTTTTTTGCGGGATCAAGCTCGACGGCACATGCTGTCTTGGAACAAAATAAAATGGGCGAGAATCTTAGATTCTTAATGGTTCAGCTTCCTGAACCAACTGATGAAAAAAGCGAAGCTTGCAAAGCTGGGTACAAAACCATTGCCGATATTGGTAAGGAACGTATCCGTCGGGTAATCAAGAAAATTCAGGCCGAGTTAGAAGAAAAGCAGAAGCAAAAAGCGGGAGAACTCGATTTTGAGCAGGAAGAAGCAACTGACAATAAACTGGATTTGGGCTTTAAGGTGTTCAAACTCGACCGTTCAAATTTCAAAATCTGGGATGGCGATGTAGAGAAAAAGCCGATTGAAGAGCAACTTCAACTGAACATCCACCGCATTGACCCCTACAGCTGTGAGGAAGATTTGTTGTACGAAATCCTGTTAAAGTCCGGTTTTCAGCCCACAGTGCCGGTTATAAAAATCAACCTTGCCGGGAAAACCGTATTTTCAATTGCTGACGATGCTTTGCTCATCTGTCTCGAAAAGGACCTTACTAAGGAATTGATAAAAGCAGTTGCCGAAAAACAGCCCATTCGCGCCGTATTTCTCGATGACGGATTCAGAGGAAACGACCAGCTAAAAACAAACGCGGTGCAAATCATGAAATCGCACGATGTGAAAGAATTCAAAACTGTTTAAAATTTTGATAGGGATATGAAGTTTAAATTCGATGCCAACCAGCCTTATCAAATCGATGCAATAAATGCGGTGATTGATATTTTCAAAGGGCAGCCCATTAATAAAGGTGATTACGAAATCCGTTTCGAACGAGCGGGAGAAGGTTTATATGCATCTCAAAAGCTGACTGAACTGGGTGTAGGCAACAATCTTTTTGTTGATGATAACAAAGTTATTGAGAACACAAAAAGTATTCAGAAAACAAACAACATCCATCAACCTCATTCCATTCAATCCAAAGGGAAGAACTTTGCCATTGAAATGGAAACCGGCACTGGAAAAACCTATGTTTATCTTCGTACGGCTTTTGAACTGAATGAAAAGTATGGCTTCAAAAAGTTCATTATTGTAGTTCCGTCGGTCGCTATTCGCGAGGGTGTTTTAAAGTCTATCGAACTGATGAAAGACCATTTCATGCAGTTGTACAACAATGCCCCGTTCAACTACTTTGTATACGACAGTAAACGGGTGAGCGAACTCCGGGGTTTCGCTATCGGCAACGAAATGCAGTTGATGATTATTAACATCGACTCGTTTAACAAGGCTACCAATAACGTAATTCACCAGCCAAATGACCGCATGTCTGGCAGGCGCCCAATCGAATTTATCCAGCACACCAATCCGATTGTGATTATGGATGAGCCACAAAACATGGAGAGCCAAAAAGCGAAGGAATCCATCAATTCATTAAAGCCACTATGCACACTGCGTTACTCGGCGACCCACCGCGACAAATACAACCTGCTTTACTCGCTTGATCCAGTAAAAGCTTTTCAGTTACGGTTGGTGAAAAAAATATCGGTTGCTTCGGTTTTGAATGACAACGATCCGAATGCTGCTTTTGTAAAACTGAACTCAGTAACCAACAAAGCCGGACGGATTACTTGCAACATTTCGTTACACAAACAAACCGATGAAGGTCCGAAAGAAATAAAAATTACCTGCAAACAGGACGATGATTTGTATATCAAATCAAACGAGAGGGAGATTTACCGGAATGGGTTTGAAATAATCGAAATTAATTCTCGCCCAGGGATGGAATTTGTCCGTTTTGCTAACGGCATTAGGCTTGCACTGGGGCAGGAAACCGGGGGAACACGTAAAGAGGTAGTGAAGGAACAAATCAGGGCAACCATTAAAAATCATTTTGAAAAAGAGTTGCAAGTGAAGGGCATGGGCTTAAAAGTGCTTTCCCTGTTTTTCATTGATCGGGTTGATAATTACCGGATTCACAAGGACGGTGGTTACGATTTGGGGAAATATGGTTTGTGGTTCGAAGAAATTTACAAAGAGGTTGGCCAGGAATATACCATGTGGCTGGATATTTTGCCAGTACACAAAGTACATAACGGCTACTTTTCAAAAGATAAAAAAGGAAATTTAAAGGACACTAGTGGCGATACAGCCGACGATGCTGACACCTACAGCCTGATTATGAAAGACAAGGAACGTCTTTTAAATCTGGATGAACCATTAAAATTCATTTTCTCCCACTCTGCTCTGCGAGAAGGTTGGGACAATCCAAATGTTTTTCAGATTTGTACGTTGAATGAAACCCGTTCAACTCTGAAAAAAAGACAGGAAATAGGACGAGGATTGAGGCTCCCGGTGAACCAGAACGGGGAGCGGATTTTCGATAAGAACATCAACAACCTGGTTGTTATTGCCAATGAAAGCTATCAGGATTTTGCCTCCTCCCTTCAAAAAGAGTTTCAGGAAGATTGCGGGGTGGTATTTGGTCGCCTTCCGGTAGATGCCTTCATTGACATGAAATTCGCTATTGATGGTGAAGAAAAAAAGATAGATCGTATGGAATCGGAACGTATCTGGGAACATCTTCGGGACAATTTTTGGATTGCTGGCGACGGATTTATAACGAAAACTTTTGGTGAAGCAGTGGACAACCGGGAACTGACCTTGCCAGAAGGTGCACACCTTAACTTGAATGAACTGATTCAGCGGGTGGAGGAATTTCAGTTGGAAAACCACATTGAAGACCACAACCGTAAGAAAAAAATAAAACTCAACGAGAAAGTATTGCTCGATCCGGAATTTGAAAAATTCTGGAATGCTATTAATTCCAAAACAATCTATTCCGTTAAATACTCAACAGAAGAAATGATTCATAATGCAGTTAAAGCATTGATGAAAATGGATCGGATAAAACCGGCCCAGATCCGCACCATGACCGCTGATTTGGAAGTAAAAGAAAGAGGAGTCTCTACCCAACTGATTCATATTGGAACATCTGTTTACGCTGAAAAAGCTAAAAGAGTACCGGATATCTTGACCTATATTCAAAGCAAAACAGAACTTACTCGCTCAACCATTTATGAAATCTTAGTTTGCTCCAAACGCCTGAATGAATTTCCGATCAATCCTCAGCAATTTATGGACAGCGTGGTGAAGGAAATTAAAGATGTGATGAACCGTATTATCGTGGAAGGAATCCAGTACGAAAAACTGGAAGGGATTCAATATGAAATGTCAAAGTTCTACGAAGAAGAGCACAAATTGTTTTTCGACGAAGAAAAAATTACTCCAACAAATAAGTCGGTATATGATTATATCCTCTGGGACTCGAAAGTGGAGCAGCGTTTTGCCAAAGATTTAGAAGCAAATATTAAAGTCAAGTATTATATTAAACTTCCGGGGTGGTTTACAATCGATACCCCGGTTGGAACTTACAATCCGGACTGGGCCATACTGAAACAGAATGGCGATGTGGTTTATATGATCCGTGAAACAAAATCGACAAAAGACCAGTTGAAATTAAGAATTTCAGAATCCGATAAAATTCATTGTGGCCGTCAGCATTTTATGACTATTGGTGTGGATTATGATGTTGCCACGACAATTGAGGACTCTGGCTTGTAAAACTTAAGCTATGTCAGATCTAAACAGAATTGAACGCAGGAAGCTGGAAGGTTTATTAGGAATGGGAGGAGGTTATGTTTTAAACTTCACCAATACAACTTTTGAAGAATTTGTCTTAGAAAGCATTAAAGTCGGGATTTACGACAAAAAATACGATACTTACGGCGATTCAAAGGCAAAGCGGTTGCGTGCAATCTGGGATAAGGAATCAAATTATAGCGTAAGCAAACTTTTAGGGGATTTACTGGAATATCGTAAGACGGAAGTTCAGTTAGGCTCTTATGGAATTGAAGAAGCTCCGGACGGTTTAATTCAAGATTGTCTGAAAATTATTGATCGACTTAAACAAGAAAGTCCTGTTGAAAATCTTGAAGCCCTTGCTCCCATAAATGATGACAGAGATTTTGCATTAGTTGTGAAACAAATTCGGGAGAGCATTGAAAAAAATGAACCAGAAGCCGCTTTAGATCGACTTCACACATTTTGTGTGAAATTTTTCCGGGAATTAAACGACAAACACGGGAATGAATTTACCAGAGACATCCCTTTGCAGAATTTAATAGGTTCATACGTGAAAGCGATTTTAGCAACGGGAAAAATAGAATCGGTAATGACAGAAAGAATTTTAAAAACATCCATTTCTGTTTTAGATACCTTTAATAAAATTAGGAATGATCACAGTCTCGCTCACGACAATCCGATTCTGAACTATCATGAAAGCCTTCTGATTTTTAATAATATTGCAAATACGATTAAGTTTATTCAATTTATTGAAGCCAATATTTTAGAAGAGAAAAAGGAAGAACCAGAATCTTTTTCATGGGATTCAGAAGATTTACCTTTTTAGTGTATTTAAATTCTCCTCAAACCCGCCGCAAAGATATCCGCATTTTTAGAAGACAAGCCCTCTGGGTTTCCAAATAAATTCGAGCATAAAGCTATGGACATTCCTCTGGTTCCATTTATTTACAATGTTAATCATTGAAATACTCCTTTTTCTATCTTGGCGCGGAGGCCATGTTTTTCCTAAATTCATACCGCACAAAGCTTTTGTTCAATTATGATTGTTTTGTTTTGGATGCATTTATAATTGTTGTTAAATTAGCCTTTCAACTGATTGGCCTTTTAACATGAAAAAAAACGACACCACAATTCAATTTTCCGCATCTGATTTAGTTAATTATCTTGGTTGTAAACATCTTACAGAGTTAGACAGGAAAAACGCTTTAGGTCTAATTGACCCGCCTGATTGGCAAAATCCAGCTTTGGCATTTTTACAGCAAAAGGGTAAAGAGCATGAGGATGCTTATGTCGCTTCCCTTAAATCCCAAGGGCTGAGTGTTTGTGAATTGGATGGTAATTCAGTTGAATCGACAATTGAAGCCGTTGGAAATGGTTTTGATATCATAACACAAGCACGTTTCTTCAAAGATGGATATGTCGGCATTGCCGATATTTTAAGAAAAGTTCCCGGTGAAAGTAAATTAGGTGATTATCAATATGCTATTGAAGATACAAAGTTGGCTCATGAAACAAAAGCGGGGACGGTTTTGCAACTGTGTTTGTACTCTGAGTTATTAGGCGAATTACAGGGAAGAAACCCTGAAAATATGTATGTTGTCAAGCCTGGTGACGAATTTCCAACCGACACTTATCGGTTTGCTGAGTTTGAAGCTTACTACCATTTTGTAAAAGGGCGTTTTCAAAATGTAATGAACAATGAACCGATAGAAACCTATCCCTTGCCGGTTGCAAAGTGCGATACTTGTCGATGGTGGAAGGAGTGTACTATTAAATGGCATAAAGATGACCACTTGTCATTGATTGCCGGAATACGTACAAATCAAACAAAAGAACTTACTGAAAACGGGATTGTTACTCTTGAGAAATATGCAAAAGAAGAAAGTCCGTTCAGGGGAGAACCTAAACAGGGAAGTGTTACCACATACCAAAAAATTCATAATCAAGCTCGTGTTCAATTAAAAGGGCGAAACGAAAACACGCGGTTGTATGAGCTTATTCCAGTAGTACCATTAAGAGGTTTAAATAGATTACCGGAATCGTCTCCCGGTGATATTTATTTTGATATTGAGGGTGACCATTTTTATGAAGATGGTGGCTTAGAATATCTTTTCGGAATCTATTACAACGAAGAAGATGAATTGAAATATAAGGGATTCTGGGCAAAGAACAGAAAGGAAGAAAAAGAAGCCTTTTCTGAGTTTATGGGTTTTGTAATGGCTCGATGGGAAAAATTCCCTGAAATGCATATCTATCATTATGCGCCCTATGAGCCTACAGCGGTTAAAAGACTTTCAACGAAATGCGCGATTTTTGAAGCAGAGGTTGATAGATTACTTAGGGCTGATATATTTATTGATTTGTTTTCAGTAATTCGAGAAAGTCTTATTGCAAGCGTTGAAAGTTATTCTTTAAAAGAATTGGAGCATTATACTGATTTCGTAAGAAAAGCTGATTTGCGTCTGGCAAGTGATGCACGCCGAAGGATGTCAGTTGCATTGGACTTTAATGACTTTTCATCCATGAGACCAGAGGATTTCGAGTTGATACAAGCTTACAATATGGATGATTGTGTCGCTACTCAAAAGCTTCATCATTGGCTCGAAAACATCTATCAGGAGCAGTTTAATAATGGCGTTCCATTAGCACGGCCACAAATTGCAACAGGAGAAGCTAGCGAAGCTGTCGAAGAAAAGGATGCTGAGGCAAGAGCTCTTTATGAAGGGCTAGTCGACACGTTACCGGCTGACCCGGAAGATTGGGAAAATGAAGATAAGGCTAAATGGCTTTTGGCACACCAGATAGAGTTTTATAGACGTGAAATGAAAAGTGCCTGGTGGGAATTTTTCAGGTTAAATGATTTAGATGATGGTGGCCTATTAAATGAACGTAAGGGTATATCAGGACTTGAATTAATTGGTTCACATCCTGATTCGAAAGGAGTTCCTATTCATTCATATCGTTATCCTCCTCAGGAAATTTCGCTGGATACCGGTAAAGAGCTATATGAACCTAAAGGAGATAAAATTGGCTCAATTTATGATTTTTCTTTAGAAGACAGAATTGTCTATATTAAGAAGACAAGGGCTACAGCAGATATTCACTCTAATTCACTTTTTATCAAAGATATGGTCAGCCCTGGGGTTTTAGTACCCTCCTTATTCTGCTTTGCTCAAGAAGTTATTGATTCGGGAATTGATGGAGAAGGAGCTTATCGGGCAGGGCGAGACCTTTTACTGAAAAGAACTTTAAGAGGTATTGAAGGTGCCAATGTGGAGCGAAAAGAAACAGAAAATATCGAGGAATATTCATTGCGATTGGTTGAAAATCTCAATAACGGTGTATTACCAGTTCAAGGGCCACCTGGAACGGGAAAAACATACCTTGGTGGAAGTCTAATTGCTGAACTTGCAAGTCAAGGTAAAAAGGTAGGTGTTACAGCGGTAAGCCATAAGGTAATCCGGAATCTTTTAGATATGGTGGAAAAACAAGCCTCCGAAAAAAGGATTTCTGTAGATGTTAAACATTACAACAGTAAATTTAATAAAAAGGACAACCCTGATGACACTATTACATTTTCAGATAAAAAGTTGGCAGTAGCTTATATTGGACAAGGTACAATACTCGGTGGAACAGCATGGCTTTGGGCTGAAGATAGTTTTGAAGGGGAGTTAGATTATCTTTTTGTTGATGAAGCCGGTCAAATGTCGCTCACAAATGTATTGACGATATCCCGTGCTGCCAAGAATATTGTTTTGTTGGGCGACCCGCAACAGTTGGAACAACCAACTAAAGGAGCTCATCCTGAAAATGCAGATATTTCCGCTCTCGAACATATTCTTGATGGTCATAAAACTATGCCCATGGATAAGGGGGTTTTCTTGGACACCACCTGGCGATTAAATCCTAAAATTTCTGAATTTACGTCAATTCTCTACTATGAAGGTCGTTTAAGGGCTAAAGAAGGATTGGAAAGCCAAATTATTGGAGGTGATACACTTTTTAGTGGAGGTGGTTTATTTCTTGTTCCGGTTAATCACGAGGGCAACCAGAGCCAATCTTTAGAAGAAGCCAGAAAAATAAGGGATATTATCGGTCATCTTCTAAATGCTGGTCTAACTTGGACTGACCGAGAGGGAAAGATATTTCCATTAGAAGACAAAGATATACTGGTAATTGCCCCATATAATGCTCAAGTCAGTATTCTAAAAGAAGCAAGGCCACAGATATCAGTTGGGACGGTTGATAAGTTTCAAGGGCAGGAAGCACCTGTTGTTATTTATTCCTTGACAAGTTCATCACCACAGGACGCCCCAAGAGGAATGAGTTTTCTATATAGTCCAAACCGGTTGAATGTAGCAACCAGTCGTGCCAAATGTATTTGCATCCTAGTTGCATCCCTTAGTTTATTTGAGGCAGAATGTAACACTATTGAGCAAATGAGATGGGCAAATGGCTTATGTCTGTATCGAGAAATGGCAACGGTTATTGTTTATTAACTTTCATTGCCCGATAAATATCTGAAAACTGAAGGTTTGTATTTACTTCTAATTGTTCAGTTTTTTTAGAGTACATCGTATTCAGCTGCGAGCTGAGGCAATAAAGCGGATGTCTATATAGTTGTTTTTTAATTTCTATTACTAATTGTGGAGTAATTGATGCGAATATCCTATGTAATTTTCGGTTTTTGAGAATAATAATACAGACAAACAGAGACATTGCTGGACATATTACTCATTATTAATCAATGCATTAATGTTTTCCATAGGTTTGTTGGAGCTGAAATAACAGTATCAAGATTTCTGGCTTCAGCTTCACTATACTATGGAGGAAAAACAAAACAAGAATATTGAAGAAGCAACTGAAAGGGTGAAAAATAGATTGCCTTTGGAAAAACTACGTCTTGTCACCAAATACAAGGATTTGTCTTCTGAAGATTACGAACAGCTTATTAAGGATGCAGAAACCATTGCTCTTTTGATTTTGAAAGCCCTCTTTTTGAAGAAATAGCACACCATTCCGGTTCGAAATTTGCAGCAAAATTCTATCTTCGATTTTAACTCAAAATATTATTGCGATGAGTGATTTAAGCCTATTCAAACAGTTTGCCCCTCAAGCGCCGAAACAATTTCAGGAAGGAAATAATGCGGTTATCTATACCCGGGTATCGTCAGCGGACCAGGAAGACAATACCAGCCTGGCATCACAGAAGAAACACTGTGAGATGTATGCAGATCGAAGGGGCTTAAATGTGGTTGGGTATTTTGGCGGTACCTATGAGTCTGCTAAAACAGATGATAGAAAAGAGTTTAATCGGATGCTGACTTTTGTGAAACGCACAAAGAACATCAATTATGTGATAGTATATTCGTACGAACGTTTTTCTCGCTCTGGCATTAACGGTGCTTCCATTGCTGAAGATTTACTAAAGAAATATGGGGTAATGACTTTGGCTGCGACACAGGAACTTGACCCGAGAACTCCGGCAGGATCTTTTCAGCAGAAAATATTATTCCTTTTTGGGCAAATGGATAATGAGCTTAGGCGGGATAAAGTTATAACAGGAATGAAGGAACATCTTTTGAATGGTTATTGGGTGTGGCGAATACCATTTGGATACAAAGATTTAAATAAAGGGAAGGCTAATCAGCGTAATCTGGTGGTTAACGAACAAGGAAAGCTATTGAAAAGTGCATTTGAATTGAAAGTTTACAAGCAGTTCTCTAATGCAGAAATTTCGAGACATTTGTTCCGCAAGGGACTAAATATTAACGAAAAAAGGCTGAATGAAATATTCTTAAATCCCTTTTATTGTGGGCTTCTTACGAGTAAAATGATTCCCGGACAAGTTATTGAAGGGAGGCACGAACCATTAGTTTCAAAAGAACTGTTTTTGGCGGTACACAATATCAGGGAGGAAAAGAGAAGTCAGGGTTTTGTGCATGACAAAGAAAATGATAACCTACCGCTGAAAATTTTTACCCAATGTGATAAATGCAAACAACCTCTGACAGGATACTTGGTTAAAAAGAAAGGATTGTATTATTATAAATGCAGTACCAAAGGGTGTCAAGTGAACCGAAGTGCGAAAGCAATGCATGATTTATTTCGGGACCTATTGAAATGTTTTCAAATAGGAAAGGATGAGTTTGAAATAGTCAGAATTCAGTTAGAGGAGCAAATGAATGTTTTCTTTGCATCCAGTTTTAAAGATGCCAGAGTATTAAAAAGTAACTTGGCTGAGGTTAAAAAGAAATTGGAGGCTATTGAGGAAAGATTTGTCATTGGGGAGATTGATCGTAATCTTTACGATAAATTCAGACCCAAATATGAAAAGGAATGTTTTGAGATTGAACGGGAATTGAATAAGAGTGACGGATATTTCTCGAACCTCAAAAAAGTGATTGATTTTGCGGTGAGAGTATGTCGTAATCCATTGATAATGTGGAATGATTTAGATTTTAACGGGAAACAAGTATTTCAAAATTTGCTATTCCCTGAAGGGATTATCTATAATCGAGAATTCGATCAATATCGAACCACCAGAGTGAACACTTTTTTCTCGGCAATCCCGCAATTGAAGCGGGTTCTGGAACAAAAGAAAAGCGGATGTTTTGTCATTTTTGACGAAACATCCGCTTTGGTGCCCAGAACAAGACACCAACTCAGTTAATTTGGGCAAATTTCGGAAAATGCAAAAACCGCTGAAACCCTAATAAAATAAACGGATTGCAGTGTTTTCAATGCCTTCAGGCTGTTATACTTTGTAAGTCGAAAATAAGACCTGTTAATAAAATTAGCGTGCAACTAGCGTGCAACTAGCGTGCAACTCGAAATTTTATAATATATTTGTTAGTGAACTTTTATAATGCAGAAATGAAGCTATTTTTTTACATGCGGTCTTCATCTTCAAAGAGCGCAAAGATCCGGGTAAGGATTAAGGATGGCAAAAAAGAGTTATACGCTGTAACACCTTTGGAAATTCCTGTTCAATACTGGAATCAGAACGGAAAAAGCTACCGGGATAAGATCCGGAACAGGATTGAATTTCTAGAAAGGGATTGGTATAAAGACCAGCTGGAAGCTTTGGCAGACCATGTAAAGGAAGAATATCTGAAACTGAAATGGGAACCTGACAGTAATTGGTTGACAGACGAAATTAACCGTTTTTTTAAGCCTGAAGAAAAACCAAAGCAAGAGCCAAATACTTCAGGGGACCTTTCCGAAAGTGGATCTTTGTTTAAGTTTATCAAATCATATATTGAAACTTCCAAAAGCAGAATAAACCCAAATAATGGAAAGTATATTGCGGCCAGTACCTTGAAGAAATATACTACTTGTTTCAATCTTCTTAAATCATTCACTGATAATAAACCTTTGAACTTTGAGGATATCAACCAGGAGTTTTATAAAAACTTCATTCATTACCTGACCAGCGAGAAAAAGCATAAATTAAACACAATTGGAAAACAAATTGCGGTATTAAAGGGCTTCATGAACGAAGCGGCTGAAATGAATCTACATAATAACACGTCATACAAAAGCCGAAAATTTAAAATTCTTGCCGAGGAAACAGACAACATTTATCTGGATGAATCCGAACTAACCGTTTTATTTGAACATGATTTTTCTGCAGACAAAAAGCTGGAACGGGTCCGGGATTTATTTTTGATTGGTGCATGGACTGGGTGCCGTTTCGGTGACTTCACAAAGATTAAACCTGAAAACGTAAAAAACGGATATCTGCATATTGAGCAGGAAAAGACGGGCGAATATGTTAAAATTCCGCTTCATCCAGTTGTAGACAATATTTTGAAAAGATACAAAGGAAAACTTCCCCGGGCAATATCCAACCAAAAATTCAACGAATACATTAAGGATGTAGCGGAGGCCGCAAAACTGAATAAACTTGAAACAATCAAATATACCAAAGCAGGGAAACGAGAGATTGAAACAAAGCCAAAGCATGAACTGATAAGCAGTCACACGGCCAGAAGATCATTTGCCACGAACTTGTATAAAAGCAATTTTCCAACCATTGGAATAATGAAAATTACGGGGCACAAAACAGAAAAGGCATTTTTGAAATATATAAAAGTGACTGCCGACGAGCACGCAGAAATGCTTCAAAAACATTGGGAATCCTATAACACTAAACCAGAAGAAAATGGAAAATAACATGAAATTTGAAGATTGGCTAAATGAGGATCCATGCTGTAAAGTTTCCTGGCATGAAACTGAATATCTGGATACAAAGTCAAAACAGCCTGTTAAACTTAGAACAGTATTTATAAAACACAAAGTGGAATACACTGATTTAGGATGTATTAAATGTTATCCTGCCAGTTTGTCCCAAACAGAATTGTTTATAATCTATGATGAATCCCTAGCGAATCAGATCCATAACTTTCAATTAAAATGTTTTGATAGTTTGGTACAGGCAAAGGTTGAGGAAAAAATTTGGTTGATCAAATCATCTTTGAAAAATAGTCCAAACCTTGAATTATTAATAAAAAAGAAAATTGAATCACTTCAAAAAGATGTAAATAAAGATCATGAACTTGATATACTGGAAGGCAGATTTTTTGCTTACGGTGGATCAGTTTGTAAGGTTTTAAATGAACATTTCAATTGGAGTAAAAATACAAAAGGTCAACTTATTATTGAAACAGACATTGGGCAAAGTTTTATTGAAACAGCTGCCAACTTAAAGTTTATTGAATACCTGGAGGATTACAGGCAGTTTGAAGGATATGATCAGGATAATCTGGATAAAACTGCATTGGATTATCTGAATGGACCGGAGCAGGACCGATTTAAAGTATGGAATAGAGTTTTACATCTTGCCAATATTCGAAAAGGTTCAAGTCTTAGTGAATATTCTGCTTTTATGTGGTGGTTAAATAAGAAAGGATATTTCAAAAAGGGAACTACTGAACCTATGTTTCTAGAAATTGGTACGAAATTGTTAAAAATAGATATTACAGGCCAGGATACAAATAGTGCTCGATGGGCTAAAATTTATGATTTTGATTTTTTGCCTCAATTCACTGAATTGAAATATTAGAAATTTCGTAATATTCGTAATGAAATTTCGTAATATTCGTAGTATGTAATTAAATATCAATTACTTGCGTGGTTTATCTTTGCAATATGTAATTTTAAAACATATCAAAGATGAACAAAATTCAATTTTTAAAGGAGAATCCGGAAATAGCCAGCCAGGTAACAATTTCCTTATCAGGTCAAGATCTGCTTTCTTTTATCGAAACCCTTGAAAAGCAAATTCAAAAACCACAACCAAACAAAAATGAACTTTCTTCACCTGAAGAAAGGCTGATCACTATTGAAGAAGCTGCCGAAATCTTTGGCGTAACTCGTGTAACCTTATGGCAATGGGGAAAGAAAGGGATTGTAAATCCCGTGAAAATCGGCCATATTGTAAGATACAAGATATCCGATATCAAAAATGTTCTGTCTTCATTACGCCCCCAATATTCCACAAGAACACCCCAAAAAATTCAGCCATGAAAACACCAATGATTTATCAACTATTCGTTGACTACACGAAGAAGGATACGAAGCTCACAACTTCAGATAGAACGCCAATGCAGCACGGTAACGCATGGATAAGAATTTTCACCGGGAACCTGAATGAATGTATTCAGGAAGAAAAGAAAATTAAAGACAGCTGGAAATGAAAGAAAGCTTTGTTTTTTACAGATCCTTTATTGATGCAATTAGAACCCTTCCAGAAGGTGATCAATTGATTTTATTCAATGCAATTGCAGATTTTGCATTGGATCAAAAAGAGCCAGAAATGGAGGGAACAATTAAAGGATTTTGGATGTTGATCCGACCAAATATTGAAGCCAACAATAAGCGATACGAAAACGGGAAAAGGGGTGCAGAACATGGGATTAAGGGAGGTAGACCCAAGAAACAGGAAACCCCAAGAAAACCCCAAGGAAACCCCAAGGAAACCCCAAAGCGAAAAAAAATAACCCCTGATGTAGATGTAGATGTAGATGTTGATGTAAATGAGGAAAAGAAAAAAATTCGCTTTACGCCCCCCACTGTTGAAGAAGTAAAAAACTATTTTGTTGAGAAAGGCTACAGTCCGGAACAGGGGGAAAAGGCTTTTAATTATTATTCGGTCGCAAATTGGAAAGACAGAAACGGGGACCAGGTAAAAAACTGGAAGCAGAGAATGATTGCAAATTGGTTTAAGCCTGAAAGCAAACAATCTTCAAAAATCAACGGTCATTATGTAAACACAGGACCGGTTATAAATGAAAAAGCCATATGAACAATCAAAGCCATACACCCCCCCACGACCTGGAACTGGAACAGGCAATAATAGGCACCTTTCTGATTGAAGGAAATGCGATACTTGAAAACAGGCTAAATCCTGATTGGTTTTATAAGCCTGAAAACATCATGATCGCAAAGGCTATTTGCAACCTGGGGAAACAGGGAACGCCCCCGGATCTGTTACAGGCAACAATCCAACTAAAGAAAGAAGGCAACCTTGAAAATGTTGGTGGCCCTTTATATCTGTCTGAATCAGCTAGGAAAGTGGCAAGTGCAGCAAACCTGAAGCATCACCTGAAGAATCTTCAGGAACTGTTTTTAAGGCGACAACTGGCAACCTTTGCCCAAAAGCAATATTACAAAAGCTTTGATCCAACAATTGATCTAGATGATTTACTGATCGAATATCAAAACAATATCCTGAATGTTCTGGACTTCAATGAGGCCGAGATTGTTAGTCTTGATCAAAGTTTTGAAAAAGTCATTGAGCAAGCTAAACGTAACCGAGAAGGCGGAAATATTACAGGAATAGGAACGGGGCTGTTTAAGCTGGATAATTTCACCAATGGAATGCAAAAGGGTGATTTGATCATTATTGCAGGGGAAACCAGTGCCGGGAAAACTTCACTAGGGATAAGCATTTTAAAAAATGCTGTTTTCAATTTCGGTGCCAGGGCTGCTGTTTACAGTCTTGAAATGACAAACTCACAATTATCATCACGTTTGTTTTCTCAGGAAACAGGCATTTCAGCCAAAAGAATTTTATCCGGATATATGACACCCCAAGAGATAGAAACGCTTGAAATAGCCAAAGAGAAACGCAAAGGGGCGCTGATGTTCTATGATGAAAGAAGCAATAATAACATCGATACAATTTGCGCCAGTATTCGCAGGCTTCACCTGAAATATAAAATCAACCTGGTTATGGTGGATTACCTACAGATCATTTCAGGGGATGAACGAAAGGCAGACGAAACTAAAATTGCAGAGATCGCCCGAAAATTAAAAAACATTGCCCGGGAACTTGAAATTACTGTCATCGCATTAAGCCAGTTAAGAAGAAGCCCAGATAGGCCAAAACCGAACATTGCAAGGCTAAGGGGATCCGGGCAGTTAGAGGAGGCCGCAGATATTGTTTTACTGCTCTATAGACCTGAAATGTATAACATTAAATATGATGATCCATTTACGGCAATCCCAAACACGGGAACGGCCCAGGTCATAATCGGGAAAGGCCGTAACATTGGCACAGGGTCGTTTATCCTTCGTTTCAATCCCGAAACATCCGGCTTTACAAATTACATCCATGCCACTGTTGACCCAGATGAACATCTGGAACCCAAAAGCAAAACCCCGTATTAAATTTCGGAAATGGAAGATCTGCTGATTAAACAGATAACTACAGATGAACTTCGCCAATTGATTAGTGAAGCTTGCCAGGAATCAAATCTTTTGGCTGATGTACCAGATTTTGAAATCTCAATTTCTCAGGCTGAAAGGATTCTGGGGGTTACCTATCCAACGATAAAATCATACATGGAAGAAGGTTACCTGGTGAATGTATCAACGGATGGCAGACGGGCAAAATTCAACTTCTACAATGTTCTGGAACTACATAAAAAAGATATAAGATACAAACGTTTTAGAAACTTAAATCCTTAATTATGAAAGCATTGAATTTTTTATCAAAGATCATGAAGGTATCAGGATACCTTACTCTTTCGGCATTGGTTATGCTTATGGCTTCAATTTTAAGCTGGCCCCTGGTTGGGTGGTCCATTGCATGGAAGGCCGTAATATCCAGCATTGCCTTTCTTTTCACTGTTGCCACAATTTACCATATTGCCAACAAGCTGGCTGAATCAATCCGGAAAGATCCAGCCTATAAAATCAGTTTTGTTCGTGTAAACGGTTATTTGCAAATCATTTCCTTAACTGTTATCATGGTCCTTTGTGTCGGGTGGCCCTGGATCGGGTTTGCATTCAGCTGGAAAATGGCTGTTACTCTTTTGGTGTTCATGTTCGTAAATCTTACGATATCGGAAGGGCTTAAAAACAACTTTTCACGAAACAACGAAAATGCAGAAAGTGGCCAGTACTTAAAATAATTAGTCATCACTTAGGGATATTAATGAAAGTTTTAAGTACTGACCCCCAGAACTTAAAAAACATAATTGATTTTTTTGGTGAAAATCTTGTTTCATGTATCTAACTTTCAGATATATAAATGAAAAACACCTGATATCATGGCAAAGAATATTTTATACAAATTAACCCTGGATAGTACGGCATTCAGAACGGGCCTTGATAATGCGACAAATGCATTAAAGAGGGCTGAGAAAAGTATGCAAAGCATTGGTTCAACAATGACCAGGAACGTAACGGCCCCACTGGCAGCCCTGGGGACCCTTTCGGTTATGGCATGGGATAAGCAAGCCAAAGCGATGGCCCAGGTTGAAACCGGATTGAGAACAACGGGCGGGGCTGCAGGCTTCGCAAAAGATGAACTGCTGGCAATGGCTTCCGAACTTCAGGGGAAAACCCTTTTTGGAGATGAAGAAATTTTGCAAAGTGCCACTGCCCAGCTGCTGACATTTACCAATGTTGCAGGGGAACAGTTTGCAAGGGCACAGGCTGCAGCCCTTGACCTTTCAACCAGGTTAAACACTGATTTAAAGTCATCGGCTATAATGGTGGGCAAAGCCCTGAATGATCCAATTCAGGGTTTAACTGCCATGCGAAGGGTGGGAATTTCTTTCACCGAGGATCAGCAAAATATGATCCGTGCCCTGGTTGAATCGGGGCGATTGATGGAAGCCCAAAACGTAATTTTGGGAGAACTGGAAAGGCAGTACGGACAATCTGCCGAGGCTGCCGTAATTGGTGCCGGGAAGATCATTCAGCTGAAAAATGTTCTGGGTGATGTTGCCGAAGAATTTGGCCGTATAATCATGGATTACATCACCCCGTTTATTGAACGGCTCAAAACTATGGTCACGGCTTTCTTTTCACTTGATGAATCAACAAAACGGGCTATTGTGGTTATTTCAGGGCTTGCCGCTGCTATTGGTCCCGTGACCCTGGCAATTGCTGGACTGATGAAAGCTACCAGGATAGTTTTAACAACTTTGTCGGCAATGGCTTCCCCTATTACTTTGGTGGTGGCTGGACTAGCTGCCCTTGCTGCTGGTGCAGTGTACTTGTGGCAAAATTGGGAGGCCGTTTCTGAAAGAATATCAGATTGGGGATGGTGGCGAAATACACTTATTGAGATGGTTAAATTTTTGGCGAAGCTTGCGCCCCAAATGTTGGACCTTCTCACCTATCCAATCAGAAAGGCCGCTGAGGTGTTCGGAGTTGAAATCCCTTCCCTGACTTCTGCCCTGGATCCGTTTATTCAAAAATTGGATGCATTGAAAACAGCCCCCAAAGAATATAAATCATCTTTCGGGAGTTTTGGGGCTGCAATTAAAGGGGCTGCAATGGATGCAGGAAAAGCCCTGGGAATCTTTTCCACGAATGCCAAGACTGATTTGAACGGAATTACTTCAGCTGCTCAGACAGCTGCCCAGGCAGTTGGTTCAATTGGTGGGGGATCCGGGGGAGGTGGTGCCCGGGAAATGTTTGGCAATATGGCCCAAATGAACCCAAAAGGTTCAAAGGATGTGCAGGTTCAGGAATCCGAATCTTTTGGAGGCCTTGAAGTTGAAAAGTTGGAAGCCTTCAAAAACAAGTATATCGAAATGGCTGAAGAATTACAGAAACCTTCAGACGAACTTAAACAAATGATGGCCAGTGTAGGCCAGGCGGCAATGGATTCATTTATGATGTTGGGTGATGGGATTGTAAAATCTTTGGGGCTTGCCCAAAATGGTTTTCAGGGCTTTCTGGGTGTGATCCTGGAAACAATCTCAAAACTTATTGCCATGATGTTATCCAGTGCTCTGGCAGCTGCAATCAGTGGGGCCAGTGTTGCGGCTTCATTCACCGGACCAGCGGCCATATTTACACAGCCTGCCTTTATCGCTACAGCGGTGGGGGGTGTTTTGGCTGCCTTCGCAGCAATCCCAAAATTTGCCCAGGGTGGACTGGTTTATGGCCCTACCCTTGCAATGGTAGGTGATAACCCAAACGCAAAGGCAGACCCGGAGATCATTGCCCCACTGTCAAAACTTAGGGGAATGATGGGATTCAGCGAAACCGGATTGGTTCAGGATAGAATCGAAATAGACGGGGAAAAAATGTATGTACTATTCAAAAGGGTAGAAAGAAACAAATACAGGAGAACGTAAAATTTTTATCAGGTGTTTTCAGGCTTGCCCCTGCTCTCAATTGAGGGCAGGGTTTAAAAAAGAGTTAAACGAATAAAATTATATTTCAATGAAAAAGGTTTTAATACTGTCTTACGGATCACAAAAAAGGTTGGTTCAGGAATTTGAGAAATTAGAATGGGAATCAGATGTAATGTCACCCAGTGATTTTTACTGTTACATATCCGATAAAAAAGGATATGACAGAATTTATAAACGAGCCGAGGAAAAAGGCCAAAGGATCAAAGCAAAGGAATATTCTGCAGTTGTGCCCCGGATATCAGGTGCCGGATTTGATTATGGTTTGCTGGTTTTGGAACATCTTCAGCATAATCTGGGGGTATTCTCAACGGCTTCCCCGTTTGGGCTTCGTATGTGTTCCAATAAGTTTGAAACCAGCCAGTATTTAAGCCAGTACCGGATCAGGGGACCCAAACAGATACTGGCTCACGGCCTTTCCGATTTTAAGGAGGCTATTAATTTGGTTGATGGTCTGCCATGTGTTGTAAAACTTCAAAAAGGATCCCAGGGCCGAGGTGTTTTCATTCTAAGGAATGAGGAAGATGCTTCAGAAACATTAAGGGCCCTGCAATATACCCGGATGGATATGATCCTTCAGCAAAAACTGGACAGCGGAAAACCAGCCAATGATTTGCGTATATGGGTGATCGGGGCATTTATGAAAAGTCCGGTGGTGATTGGTTATAAACGCTATGCGCTGGCTGATGACTTCAGATCTAATTATTCATTATCACACAGTGGAGAAAAGGCAAAGCTGACTGATGAAGAAAAGGAGATGGCAATAAATGCAGCCAGGGCATTGAATATGCATGTGGCTAGTGTGGATATCATGCGGAACAAACCGGAAAATGATAAGCCCTATTTGATTGAGGTGAACGGGAATCCCGGACTTGCTGGGGTTGAAGCAATCACCGAAGAAAATGTGGCTGGGGCTGTTGCTAAATTTGTGGTTGAGAACTATTCCAATGCAGCATTCAGGGCCCAGGACATTGCCAGGGATTCAATAAGGCGAACTATTGACATGGTTGAACTTTCTGCAGGTGAGGACATCCAGAAAATGCGTATTAATGCAATCCTGAGAAAATCGATAACAGATATTAACGGGATCATTCATAAGTGATCCCGTTAACTAACCTTAAAAAACTGTTATGGCAAAACGAACAACGCTAACGATTGACCAGGTATTCAATGAATTTATCTATTCAGTTGATCGGTCATTGACAACCAGGAATAATTATTCAGCGGTCCTTAAATCATTCTTTGGGTGGCTTGCGGCTCACGTTAAAATCGGTCATCATGTTTGGGATGCAACGGAAAAGGATATGGTTGATTTTAAAATGTGGCTGCAATCCTCCAGAAGGCAATCAACGACCAGGCAATATTTGACCGTCATTAAGCTATTTTATACCTGGGCTGAATCAAAAGGGTATCTGGACAATATAACGCAGTCTATAACGATCCCAAAGAGCAAAGCAAGGGGATTAAAGCGGGCCTTGACAGAACAGCAATCCCAAAGCCTTTTGGCAGTGATCCCGAAAGAAACGATTACAGGCGTTCGTGATTATGCCATGATCAATTTATTCCTGGTGAATGGAATCCGGCTTGTGGAGGCCTGCAGAATGGATATAACAGACTTTTTTGATAAAAGGCAGTATATTCATATCCAGGGGAAAGGGATGCATGATAAAAGCGACTGGATTAAAATTCACCCCAAAACCCTTGAAGCCATTGAAAACTATTTGGCATTGAGAAAGAAAACTGATGTGATCCCTTTGTTCTGCAGCCATAGCCCACAGAACCCTGGGGCCAGACTGACCCCAAAATATTTATCAGTTAGAATCAGAAATTATCTGGATGCCATAGGACTAACCAAAGACATGGGATATTCAGCCCACAGCTTGCGCCATACAATGGCGTCATTATGCCGGAAACATAACATTCCAATTGATGAAATTAGTACAAAGCTTCGCCATACTTCGCTGGCAATTACCCAGATTTACATCCATTACATTGATCAGGAAATGAAACTGCAGGATAAGCCCGGGCAGATGCTGGAAAATCTTATTTATAAGTAAGATGAGCAAACAGGCTTTAATTAAGGCATTCATAAATAATTACAAATTATCACCTGAAAAGGCTGAAACGCTTTATGGGATCCAGGAGGAAACGATCCCACAAACGGATCAACTGAATTTTGAAAAGACTGATACCTATAAATTTCTGGAATCACTTATTCAGGACAAAGAAAAGTTTTATATCCTGGTATCTATTTTATGGATGAAAGGCCATGCAATGGATTTTGAAAGATCTTTTATATATCTGAATCACTTTGACCCTGAAGAAGCTGCAGACTATCCCCAAATTTACCGTTTTTTGATTAATCCTAAGTTTTAAACTAATATTTTCAGGAGATATATCCCAGTTATTGCTGAGGGCGAAAAATGGCCTTTTTGGGGGTGTTAAATTGTTCAAATTGTGTACTACTAAACATATGTCTGTATCATTGCCAAAACGCTGTTTTTCAGAACTTTTCAGAAACGCAGGGGGAGGGGGTCGAATTCCTCAGGGGGTGGCATTTTGTAAACGGTGGTGAAACCCAATGTATGTGTGTGCAAAATTGAACTGAAAATGAATTGAAGGATTAAAAAATATATCAATCTGCATATATCATATTTGATATATTTTTATTAGTTTTGCGATATGGAATTGACCAACGTTGAAATATTGGAAGCTGCCCGGAAACGAACCGACAAAACTCAGGCTGATGTTGCCAAAGCCCTGGGGATTTCCCTGCCTACATACAATAGATGGATAAAAGGCGGCAATTTTGATGATGTTATGTTGGTCCATGCCGATATTCTGGAAGAATTATTGAAGGTCAAATTTTCGGTGATCCATACAGAGAAGGGCAGAGGGGTAAAAATTACAATGGCATAGACCCCTTTTTTTCATATAATTACGCTTTCATATTTGATATATATAAATCATTATTAAAATTAAAAGAGATGACAAAGAAAAAAATGAAATCGAACGAAGATCTACATGATCAATTACTAAACGGTATTAGTGAACTTTCACTGGTTGAGCTATTGTATCTTTATTTGGAAGCGAAGACTGGGGAATATTTTGATCTTGAAAGTAATGCCCCTGGTGAGCTGTTGGAAAGGATTGATGAACTAGAAGAAGATTTGAATGAACTAATAAATTAAAAGAGATGGAAAAGAAAAACATGAATCCGAACTTTGAGGCTTCAAATAGCCTGGTGAACACCCTAACTTCTGTTGGCAATCATTTGGAGGTTGCCAAATACCTGGATGAACTTCATTCATTTATCACAGAACAATCTATTCAATTGCTCGAAGAAAAGACCAGGGGCGCAAATTGCACCGTTATTCCTTTCACTGAAAACTTTAATTTGTCCTTGCGGCTTATTACGGATCTGAAGAACTACTGCCAAAGGTGCCAGGATTATTTGACCGGATCCGCTGATGAAATTGGTTTGCCCTGGTCGGATGATGAATTGCAAAAGGAATCCCTGATTGAAGAAACCCTGAAAGATTTTCATTTCAACGTTATCAACATGGTTGCATCAGTTGAGAATTGCCACAGGCTGGAACGATACAAATTTACTGAAGGTGTTCAAATGGGTTTGCTTTGTATGCATAGGGTCCAGGGCTGGATCATGGCTTTCAGGGAAAGAGAATCTTTACAGCTTACTAATTAATTCTTTTGAGATATGACAGACGAAAACAGTAATTTACGGTATCAGTGCCGTATGCAGGAAAAGCAAATTTCCAAACTTACCGAAAGGGTTAAAGTTCTGGAAATAATGCAAGACCAGGATAAAACCGAATTAGACGTTTTGCGCTATGTTGTTAGTAAACTGACTGGAAAATGGAAACCTTTGCAGCGTGTTGAGGAAGTCAATAAACTAGCAAGTGACTATAAACCGGATTGGAAGGAAAAGATCAATCTTTTTTAAATACTGATTGGTGTTCTGGTGAAGGCCTGGGGGAATTTCCTTCAGGCCTTCAGCCTTTATGTGGGGAGTTACTGCCCTGGTATATTGTGACCAGGTGAAGCCACAAAAAAAAGGCAGCCAGGCCCCTGCCTGATTGCCTTAAAAGTTGTGAACTTTTTATAATGCAATACAAATATAAAAAATTTCATTCATTACTCAATTCATTACGCACTGGCTAAATTAGCGTGCAAATTGGCGTGCAATTTTTGTAAACAAAAAACGCAACAGCCAGTAAATTAAGCTATTGCGTTTTTAAAAATTGTTGAAAAGTGCCCAGAACAAGACTCGAACTTGCACACCCTTGCGAGCACCAGCCCCTCAAGCTGGCGTGTCTACCAATTTCACCATCTGGGCAGTAATTTGTGAACGTGTATGCTGTCAAAAGCGAGTGCAAAAATAGAAATAAATTCTTTCCGACAAACGCTCCAACCATCTTTTTTGGATTGGCCCGGGGAAAAATATGGATCGCACCAACGGTTCGCACGCTTTTTTCTACATTTGGAAAAATTCTACCTGCCATGACCCTGAAAGAAGAACTTTACGACATCATCTTTGAGGCCGACACCCCCAAAGGAAAAACGTTCGACATCGTGCTGATATTCTTGATCCTGGTGAGCATCTTTATCGTCATGCTCGACAGCATCCCGTCGATCAGGGACCAATACCATTCCTCACTGCAAATTGCGGAATGGGTCATCACCATCGCATTCACCATTGAATATGCGCTTCGCATCTGGATACTGCACAAACCGGTAAAATATATCTTCAGCCTGTATGGCATCATCGACCTGCTGGCCATTCTCCCGACCTATATCAGCGTGGTTGCTACCGGCGGACAGAGCCTGATGGTGATCAGGGCGCTGCGACTGCTGAGGGTGTTCCGGATCCTGAAGCTGAACCGCTACACACGGGCCGGCAGGTTCCTGGTACTGGCCATGCACCGCAGCCGCGAAAAGATCTTCATTTTCCTGTTTTTCGTGATTACCATGGTGGTCATCTTCGGCACCATCATGTACCTTGTGGAGGGCGAGGAGAACGGCTTCACCAGCATCCCCACCAGCATTTACTGGGCCATCGTGACGCTCACGACCGTAGGGTACGGGGATATTTCACCGGCGACGGGACTTGGACAAATGCTGGCCAGCATCATCATGATCCTGGGTTATGCCATCATTGCCGTCCCCACCGGGATTGTCACTTCCGAGATGATGATATCGCGACAACGCACCAATTCGCAGGTGTGTGCCCAGTGCATGTACGACCAGCACGACGATGACGCCACGCACTGCAAAAAGTGCGGGCACCCTTTATTTATGGAAGAAGGAACCGGTGGACCGGAGGAAAAGGAACAGGAGAAGACCTGAACCGGGGATCAGTACATCAGTTTTCCGAGATTGTCGAAACGGGCCTGGTAGTCGGTGATCGACTGTTTGATCACCTCGATTGCCTCATCGTGACCGTAGGTGTGGGTGATTTCGGTATTCTTGGTCTGCCCCGGCATATCCTTGTACGTCAGGAAGTAATGCTCAAGCCTTTGGATGACGATCGGGGGCACCTCGGTGATGTCCTTGAAATGCCCATACACCGTATCATTGAGCAGCACCGCTATGATCTTGTCGTCGGCCTGGTTGCCGTCGATCATCCTGAAACCGCCAATGGGACGGGCACTCACCAGCAGGTCGCCATGTGAGATGTCCTTTTCGGTGAGCACGCAAATGTCGATGGGGTCGCCGTCGCCGATGATGTCAGACCTGCCGGTCTTGGTGTTGGTGAAATTTCCTACGTTATGTCCGCAGAAAGTCTGGGGTATGAAACCGTACAGGGCGGGTATCACGTTCGAATACTTCTGGGGACGGTCGAGGCGCAGGTAACCGCTGTCCTTGTCGATTTCGTACTTCACCGTGTCGGTAGGCACCACCTCAATGAAAGCCGTAACCACCTGGGGGGCGTCCTTGCCTATGTATACCCCGTGCCAGGGGTGCGATTTATAACGGAGGCCCATTAACCGGCCTATGGGATCTGAGAGTCTGTCAACCATGGTCTGTAATTTTGTGCGAAGATAGTGATCGTTTCGGGAAATTGTAAAAGGTTGCCCAACATACTTCGGTGGAAAAAGGCAAAAAGGGATATATGATCTGCCTGATGGTCAGGCACCGTTTCCGGTGACCAGCCTGACATTGTCGAAAAAGAGCCCCTGCAGCCATCGGGTGACCCTTCCGGGGACACCCGTACATACCAGTTTGTCGTTGACCTGCACCACCGGGGTGATTTCGCTTCCGGTTCCGGCAATGAAGATTTCGTCGGCCTCATACAGTTCCGGCTCCTTCACGGCATGTTCCGAGAAGGCAATCCCGTTGACGATGCACAGTTCGAGCACCACCTTGCGGGTGATTCCCGGCAGGATCAGGTTGGAGGCAGGATGCGTATAGAGGATGCCGTTCTTCACCACGAATACCGATGAATGGGTAGCCTCGGTCACCCGTCCGTCGCGGACCAGGATGCACTCCCCTGCCCCATTCTCGACGGCCCGCTGATATAGCATGGTGTTGGGCAGAAGGGCCACCGACTTGATGTCGCACCGCAGCCAGCGGATATCATCGGCCGTGGTGACCCGTATGCCCTTGTCGAGCGCCTCGGAAAACGAGGGAAAGGGAAAGGCATAGGCATAGACCGTGGGTTGGAGGTCGGGCGGGAAGTGGTGTACCCGTCGTGACGCACCCCGGGTGATCTGGAGGTAGACGCCCGCGTCGGAGTGTGACAGGCCGTTTCGCGACAGCAGCTCCGCCATCATGTCGGGCAGAAAAGCCGTTTGGATATAGTCGATACGAACCTCGGAAAGGCTCCTGTCGAGACGCTCCATATGGTCTTTCATGCGGAAAGGGATGCCGCGGTAATACTTGACCACCTCGTAGACGCCGTCGGCGAAATTGAAACCCCGGTCCTCGGGCGAAATCAGCGCCTCGGCCTTGTCGCGGAAACTTCCGTTCAGGAAAACCACCTCGCTCATCGGATCATCGATTTAAGCATGCCTATTTCCTCAGCCCAGCGGTCCTCGTCGGGGGTTTCGAGGATCAGCGGAATCCCGTCGAAGCGGCTGTCGTTCATCAGCTTGTCGAACAAACCAAGCCCTATGGTGCCGTTGCCCAGCGTATCATGGCGGTCGACGCGCGAGGAGAGCTCCTTCTTCGAGTCGTTGATGTGCATGCCCTTCAGGTACTGGAAGCCCACCACGCTGTCGAATTCGGCAAACACCTTTTCGAATCCGCCCGGCGACACCAGGTCATAACCGGCCGAGTAGGCATGGGCGGTATCGATGCAAACCCCCACACGTTCCTTGTCGTCGACCTGTTCGATGATCCGGATCAGGTGCTCAAACCGGAACCCGATGTTGCTGCCCTGTCCGGCGGTATTCTCGATCACGGCAATGACCCCCTTCGTCTTGTCGAGCGTTATGTTGATGGATTCAGCTATCAGGCGGATGCACTCCTCCTCCGTAATCCGGTTCAGGTGGGCCCCCGGGTGGAAATTCAGCCGGTCGAGGCCCAGTAACTCGCATCGCTGCATTTCATCGAGGAAAGCCTCGCGCGATTTCTGCAGTCCGTCGGCATCGGGATTTCCCAGATTGATCAGGTAACTGTCGTGCGGCAGGATCTGGAAAGGCTGAAAGCCCAGCTCGTCGCAATTCTTCCTGAAGGCATCGATGCTTTCGGCGGTCAGTGGTTTGGCCACCCATTGCCGTTGGTTCTTGGTGAACAGCGCAAAGGCCGTCGCCCCGATCTTGTGGGCATTCAGGGGTGCATTTTCGACCCCTCCCTGCGCACTCACATGCGCTCCTATATATTTCATACTGACAGAATTTTAAGGTTTCCGTCCCGTCAATCCTCCGGATGCAGGGATACGCAGGATTGCCGGGGGCGGTTCGGATGACTAAGATACAAATTTGTATCAAGGCACCTTCATGAAAACCGTCAGGAACGGTTTTTGTTGAAACAGATCCGGGGATTTGTAACCCATTTGACCCGGGTTGCGTTTCGGTAAATACATCACAAATATAGATAGCCATGAATAAGATGTTCATATTCATCCTGCTGTTGACGGTCACCATGGGGGCCATGGCGCAGGAAAGCCGCAAGGAAAGGAGGCTGGACCGTGACAGGGAAAAGGCCGCCGAAATTGTTAAGCTGATCGAAACCGGGAACCTCAGGTTTCTGGCCCAGTTTGCCCTGCCGATGTCGGGGGGAAGCATCCACCTGACCTCGGAATACACGCTCGACATCGAGGGAGACAAGGTGACGTCGTGGCTGCCCTTTTACGGCCGGGCCTACAGCGTGTCGTACAACACCCGTGAGGGCGGCATCAAATTCAGCGAGACGGTGGATAAGATCGAATGGGAACGGGTGAAGCACGGCTACCGGACCCACGTGGAGGTAAAGACCGGCGATGACTTCTATTCGCTCAACCTGTATGTCACCGATTCGGGGTACGGGAAACTCGACGTAAGCTCGAAAAACCGGCAGCCCATCAGCTTCAACGGGATTGTGGTGAAGCTGGAAGACAAGGAGGAAAAGCAGGCCAAAACGCCATAAAAACCACCCTTGCGGCGAACCCGCGGCCTGTTCAGGTTGTTATATAATTAAAATATTCACTCCACCATGCTGGATAGACTGACGCATACCCGAATCGAATTCTCGACCCTCCTGATTCGCCTCATGGTAGGCGCCGTTTTCCTTTCGGAAGGCATCCAGAAGTTCCTGTTTGCCGAAGAGGTCGGATCGGGCCGGTTTGCCAAGATCGGTCTCCCCTCCCCCGAAATCCTGGGCCCCTTTGTGGGCACCACCGAAATCATCGCCGGAACATTGCTGTTGCTCGGACTGTTTACGCGACTGGCGGCCATCCCCACGCTGGTGATCATGCTGGTGGCCATATCGGTGACCAAGATTGACATCGGACTGGAACAGGGCGTTTGGGAGATGCTCCATGCATCGCGTACCGACTGGTCGATGCTGATCGGCAGCATTTTCCTGCTGATCAGGGGCGGCGGCATGGCATCGGTGGACCTCCAAATCAACAAACGATGCAAGAGAACAAAAGCAGCCTGAAAGAGATCGCGGCACTTTTCCTGAAACTCGGCAGTATCGCCTTTGGCGGACCGGCGGCCCATATCGCCATGATGGAAGATGAAGTGGTGAAGAAGCGAAAATGGATGACCCACGAGCACTTTCTCGACCTGGTGGGCGCCACCAACCTGATCCCGGGCCCCAACAGCACCGAAATGACCATGCACGTGGGACATGAACGGGGTGGCTGGAAGGGACTGATTGTTGCCGGTTCGTTATTCATACTCCCGGCAGTTTTGATAACCGGAATTTTCGCGTGGCTCTACCAGAAATACGGCCAGTTGCCCAACGTGGAGCCTTTCCTGTATGGCATCAAGCCCGCCGTGATCGCCATCATCGCCTCTGCCGTGTATACCCTGGGAAAGAAGGCCCTGAAAAGCACGACACTGGGCGTCCTTGGGGCACTGACGCTCATGGCCACCCTGCTGGGTGTGCATGAGATCGTCGCCCTGTTTGGCTGCGGACTGGCAGGCATAATCCTGTTCTGGATACGCTCTCAACAAAACAGCGCCAACGGTTTCTTCCCGCTCCTGCTGATACCGGCCGCCGCGGAATTGTGGGCAGCCCACCTGAAGACCTTCCTGATCTTCCTGAAGGTCGGCGCCCTGCTGTACGGCAGCGGCTATGTCCTTTTCGCCTTCCTCGATGCCGAGCTGGTGATGAAAGGACTCCTCACGCGGCAGGAACTGATTGATGCCGTGGCAGTCGGACAATTCACTCCCGGTCCGGTCCTCTCGACCGCCACTTTCGTGGGATGGCAGTTGGGCGGATTCTGGGGAGCTGTGGCCGCCACCCTGGGCATCTTCATTCCCTCCTTTGTCTTTGTGGCTATCCTCAATCCCATCATTCCCAGGCTTCGGAAGTCGAAATTCATGGGCGCCTTCCTCGATGCCGTCAACATTGCGGCCGTGGCGGTGATCGTCTCGGTCATGGTATCCATGGCAGCCGACACCCTGACCGACTGGCGTACCATCGTGATTGCCCTTGCCAGTCTGGCCGTCACCTTCTGGCACAAGAAGATGAACAGCGCCTGGATCGTGGTCGGCGGGGCCCTTCTGGGTTACCTGCTTTCGATGGTGGGGTAAACCGCTGATGTGGAAATTTCGGAAAAAACAGGACAAATATTCCAATAAAAGATATTTTAGTATATTTTTTATGATTCGATCATATTATTGATAATTAATAGATTAAGTTAAATTGCATCAACTTCTCTTGACTAAACCTCTTGACTCGAAAGGTTATTCGTCGTATTTTGCCTTTGGATTTAACTTTTTTAACAAAAAATCATGAAGAAACATTTTTTACTTCTTTTTGTGCTATGTTGGCTGGCATTTTCAAGCCACTCACAGAACACCTTCAACCTGGGTGACAAGGTGGTGAACCTTGGACTGGGCTTGGGAAGCACCCTGTACACGGGCTCATATTACGCGAGCAGGGTTCCCCCGGTTTCAGCCTCCTTTGAGGTGGGTGTCAAGGATGAACTGTTTGACGAAAAGAGTTCTCTTGGCGTTGGAGGTTACCTGGGCTATACCGGTGCCAAATGGGAAAACCAGGGTTGGGGCTGGAATTACTCGAGCATCATCGTGGGTGGACGTGCGGCGCTGCACTACCAGCTCATCGACAACCTGGATTCATACACCGGACTGATGCTGGGTTATAACGTGGTGAGTTCAAAATCGTTCGGGTCGAATGGCTCCTGGGGCAACTACTCTGCCGTGGGAAGCGGCATCACTTACTCGTGGTTCCTGGGCGGAAGGTATTACTTTACCGACAATGTCGCCGGATTGCTGGAACTGGGCTATGGGGTATCGTACCTGAATATCGGCGTGGCCTTCAAACTTTAGGACAAGCCGGAAACCATCATTGATTAAAAAATTGATTTATATGATCATTCGATAAAAATATTCGTTTTAAGTTGTACTTTCTCCACGAAACAGGCCATTCCAGAAATCATGACGGAATGCCTGTTTTTTCTTTTTACTTTTGGAACAACGCCGACGTGCGGAAAGTCGCGGACCAATACATCAATCCGCAAGAATCCGTGCAGGGTCGGCATAATTGATTTACACCATGACAAAGAAAATCGGACTGATCGGGGGTCTCGGACCTGAGGCCACGGTCGATTATTACAACCGGATCATCGACATCTTCAAGGAAGAAAACCAGGGGAACCTGGATTATCCGGATATCATCATCTACAGCGTGAACCTGTCGAGGCTGCTGGCCCACATGAAACGCAAGGAGTATAAAGAAGCCGGGGCGTACCTTTCCGAAAAGGTGCAAGCCCTTGAAAAGGCCGGGGCACAGATGGTCGCCCTCACCGCCAACACCCCTCACCTGCTCTTTGACGCGATCAGTGCGCAGGCCGGGGTACCCATGATCAGCATCGTGGAAGCCACCGCCCGGGAGGCACAACGGCTGGGGATTAAACGGGCCGGACTGCTCGGGACGCGTTTTACCATGGAGGAGCGCTTCTTCCACGACGTGTTCGCCAAATCAAAGATCGATGTCGTGTCGCCCGATGCCGGTGACATCGAAACCATCCACCACCTGCTGTTTACCGAGATCGAACTGGGCATCTTCAAGGATGAAACCCGCGAAAGGCTGGTCGGCATCATCGAAAAAATGAAAAGGGAAAACGGCATCGACGGCATTATTCTGGGCTGTACCGAATTTCCTTTGATCCTTACCGGGAACAATTATGCGGGGTTGCCTGTTCTAAACACGACAGCCATCCATGTCGATGAAATCGTGCGGTGGTACAAATCCTGACGGCTGAATAAGCTTTGTTCGGGAATTGACTTCGGGAGGCATGGCTGGCATAATCGTGTTATTTGAAAAAACCAATCCATGCAAGGAAAAAAGTTCATACCCATATCCATCCTGTTATTCTGGGCCGGTTACGTGAGTTCCATCAGTTTCATGGAAGCCTGGGTAAAATTCAGGGCCGAAGGCGTAACCCTGCCGGTCGGACTGAGTATCGGGATGAAAGTGTTTACGGCCCTCAACCGTGTTGAATGGGTCCTGCTGGCCCTGTTTCTGGCCACCCTTTTTTACTTCCGCAGTTTTACGAACCATGCAAAAGTGATCACCACCATCGTGGTGGCGATGCTTGGCTTGCAGACTTTCTGGCTGCTGCCCGACCTGTCGGAGAGGGCCATCCAGATCATACAAGGGAACCAGCCTGAAGGCTCGGCGACACACATGCTTTTCGGCGTGGCCGAAATCACCAAGGTCGTCACCCTGATCGCCGGTTCCTGGATATTGGCAAGGAAGTGATTCCTTCCATCGTTTTTATTGAATGACAAATTTGGACATCATGGACAAGGACACTCATTCATCGACATATCAACAGGTGAGTCCTGAATACATCGATAACCTTCAGGAATACGCCCCGGGCACGGATATGCAAATCCATTACTTCGGACCGGCCAGGGAATGGCTCGAGTGCCGCGACCTGTTCGCGGGACTCGAAAGAAACGAATCAGGCGAGGATTACCTCCTCCTTGAAAACGGGATCAAAGTAAGGCTCGACAGGCTGATCGCCTTTAACGGGAGGCCAGGTCCGGCCTTTGACGAATACGACAGTTATGCCCTCGCATGCCTCGACTGCATGGGTGGCATGGATTAAAGCATATAATCATGAACATACCAGATCCACAAAATGACCAGACCAGGATTGTCATTTTGGGCGCCGGTTTTGGCGGGCTGAAACTGGCCCGCAAACTGGCAGGACATCCCCTGTTCCAGATCGTGCTGATCGACCGGCACAACTTTCACCAGTTCCAGCCCCTGCTGTACCAGGTGGCCACTGCCGGACTGGAACCCAGCAGCATCAGCTTTCCGATCCGGAAGGTATTCCAGGACATGCCTGACGTATTTTTCAGGATAGCCGAGGTAACGCGCATCGACCCGGACAGCCGGGAGGTGGTCACCAACATCGGGACCGTCACCTACGACCGGCTGGTCATCGCGGCAGGTGCCCGCACCAACTTCTATGGAAACGACCAGCTGGCGAAACATTGCATCGGCTTGAAATCAGTATCGGAAGCGCTCTTCCTGCGCAACCGGATCCTCGAGAACTTCGAAAAATCGCTGGTGTCGCCCGACGAAGACTTCCGCAAGGCGGCACTGTCGATGGTCATTGTGGGAGGAGGCCCTACCGGTGTGGAGCTGGCTGGGGCACTGGCCGAAATGCGGAACAACATCCTGCCCCGCGAATACCCCGAAATCGACTTCACGCAGATGGAGATTTCCCTGGTGGAAGCTTCGACACGGCTGCTCGGGACCATGACTTCCGGCTCGTCGGAAAAGGCATACCGCTACCTGCAAAACCTGGGCGTGCGAATCGTGCTGAACACCTTGGTGAAGAGTTACGACGGGCAAACGCTCGTGACCGAGAACGAAAACATACCGTCGCTGTGCGTGGTTTGGGCCGCAGGGATCAGGGCAAGGAGTTTCGAAGGGCTTCCACCCGAAATATACCAGTCGAACGGGCAGATCATGACCGACGCGTACAATAGGGTCAATTTGCTGGAAAACGTGTATGCCATCGGGGATATCGCCGCCTTCAGGGATACGAGGTATCCGCGCGGATTGCCACAGGTAGCGCCCGTGGCCATACAGCAGGCCAGGACGCTGGCAACCAATTTGCTTAGGGAAAGCCGTCAACAGAAACTGGTGCCTTTCAGGTACCGCGACAAGGGGGCGATGGCCACCATCGGGAGAAACCTGGCTGTTGTGGAATTGCCTTTTATAAGGTTCGGGGGAGTTTTCGCTTGGATGACATGGATGTTTGTCCACCTGATGAGCATTGTCGGCATCAAGAACCGGTTCTTCGTATTCATCAACTGGGTGAACAGCTATTTCACCTATAACCTCTCCCTGCGGCTGATCATCAAGCCGAGGTATCCCGACCAGGACAAGACGAAGTAAGCGCTTGTGGAGGCCTCAGATGGTCTGGACCTCACCGTTCAGTATCAGCGTGTCGATGAGATTCGAGCCGAAATTATACTGGAGTGATTCCACGCCGGTGATTTCACTGGTGATGATCAGGTTGGCGATCTTGCCCCGGGCAATGCTGCCCAGGCGGTCACTGAGTCCCATGGCATAGGCACCGTTGATGGTACAGGCATTGATCACCTCCTCGGGAAGTAACTTTTGCTTGATGGCAGCCAGCGACCCGACGAAATTCATGTTCCCCGACGGTGAAGACCCCGGGTTGTAATCGGTGGCCAGCGCGATGGGTAGTCCTGCATCGATGAGCTTGCGCGCGGGGGCATATGGGATCCCCAGGAAGAATGAAGCCCCGGGAAGGATGGTCGGCATGGTCTCGCTGTCGCGCAACAGCTCGATATCATGGTCACTCAGGTATTCGAGGTGGTCGACACTCAGCGCGTTGTATTTCACGCCAACCTCCACCCCACCGGAATGGCCCATTTCGTTGGCATGGATTTTCGGGCGCAGGCCATATTTCATGCCCGCCATCAGGATGCGTTCGGTATCCTCAGGCGAAAAGTAACCCTCCTCGCAGAAAACGTCGATATAGTCGGCCAGCTCCTCGGAAGCGACCTGCGGGATCATCTCGTTGATGATCAGGTCGACATAACCCCGAACATCATTCTTATACTCGTCGGGCACGGCATGGGCCCCCAGGAAGGTAGCCCTGATGCACACCGGCGTGGTTTGCCGCAACCACTGGATGACCCGAAGCATCTTCAGCTCGTCCTCGACGGTGAGTCCGTACCCGCTTTTGATCTCCAGTGCCCCGGTACCGTGCTTCATTACCTCCTGTACCCTGTGGCTGGCCTGTTCGAAAAGCACTTCGGCAGGCGTCTCCCTCAGTAATTTTGCGGAATTCAGGATGCCGCCACCCTGGTAGGCAATCTCCTGGTACGAGAGCCCCCTGATGCGTCCGACAAATTCCTTTTCGCGCGAGCCGGCATACACGATGTGCGAATGCGAGTCGCACCATGCAGGCAGCACATGCCTCCCCTTGCAGTCGATCTCGGTCACGAGGTCGTCGTTCAGGTTGATCCTGCCCATTTCCGACATGGGACCGAAATCTTCGATCCATTCATTGTTGATGAGCAAAAAGGCATCCGAAATCTCAGGCAACTTAGCCATATCCCGACCGGCAACCCACTCAACGGGGTTCGATTCGGTCTGCACCAGTTTTCTGATATTCTGCAAAAGTACTTTCATAAGGGAATCTGTTATGCTTTATAAGTCAATCGGTTACACAATCATTCATGGGCATGGCCCATCAATGTCGGGAGTGAACATTCCTGCCTGAATGCAGATAGTATTATCCAGCATCCAGGCAAAACGGTTTTGTTTTCCGTTTTTAAAATACAAATAGTTAAGGAATTAATCGTCTTTATTTTAAAAAATATGTGTTTGGGGCAAAAGAAAAGCCGTGACCGGTGAATTGGGCCACGGCTTTTCGTGTAAATATTGTCTTGTAGCTGAATTGTCAGGCGCTGAATGCTTCCCTGATCATTTCCAAACTTTTGGGTACTGCCACCAAAGGATCCTCGTTCCCTTCGAACTCGATGGAGACGTATCCTTTATAGCCAGCCTTCTGGAAGATTTCGGCCACTTTCTTGTAATCGATGTCGAGGGTGTACCACTTTCCGCCGCCAAAATAGGTCTTGGCCTGCACCAGGAACGTCTGGGGAGCCATCATTTCGAGCTGCTCGTACTGCCTTTCGAGGAAGTTTCCGGTATCGGAGGTGATCTGGAGCCAGGGAGAATTTACCTCGTTGACGATGCGCAGGACCCCTTCGGCCGTGCGGCCCAGTCCCCAGTGGTTTTCGAGCCCGAGCACAACGCCGCACTTCTCGGCGACCGGCAGGCACTGCTGGATGGCATCTATTACCCAGGCAAAGGCCTCATCGTCGGTGTGCCCCTCGGGAGTCGGCTCAATGCCCTTGTTGGCCATGAACTCGTCGAATGACTCGATGGTGCGCCAGCGGCCGGTATTGAGTCGCATGGTCGGGATACCCAGCTGGTAGGCCAGTTCAATCTGGCTGATGGTCTTGGCGATCTCAGAGTCACGCATGGCCTTGTCGGCAAACACGTATCCCTGGTGCGTGCTGAACCCCATCAGGTCGAGGCCCGCATGGAAGGCACGCCGTTTCAGGGATTGCAGGTAGCTGTTCTCTTCCGAGGCCATCTGCACCAGCAAAAGCTCGACCCCGTCGAAGCCCATTTCGGCTGCCTTGTCGATACAATATTCTATTGGCGTGTTTTCTTTCGGACCGTTAAACTGCCAGAAAGAATAGGTTGACACCCCGATCCTGTTGGTCGGTTTTAACGGTTTGACCTCAGGTTGCGGAGCAGGCTGGGCGCATCCGGTGGTTATCAGTCCAGCCCCCGCCGCCACAGCGGCCGAAGCTTTCAGGAAATCTCTGCGATTCTTCATGTTTGTTCGTTTTTCAAGTAAAAGTAACAAAATTTGATTTCTATACAGCCACGGGATGCGATGATATGCTTTCAAAAAACATTATATTCACCACCTGAACCGTTACAATCATTATCCTATGAAAAGAATATTGTTTTTGGTGGCCTTTTTGGTCATAGCCATGGCTTCCATTTCTCAGCCGGCCAAAGAAAAAGGCTACTCGACCATCACCATGGAATCCATACAGGGACAGCTCGAATTTCTGGCTTCCGACTGGATGGAGGGAAGGGCCACAGGCAGCAAGGGAATCTATATGGCATCGGATTACATTGCATCGATGTACAAGGTATTTGGCATCCAGCCCTTTGGTGATGAAGTGTTTATCTCGCCCACACGTGAGGAATCGCGGCAGGGAGTCCGCGGCCGCCTCGAGCGCACCTATTTCCAGAACATCACCCTGTTACAGTACGAGCCCGGTGAAGACCAGCGGCTGTCGGTATCCACACAAAACGGTCCCGGAGAATCGGCCATCGATTTCGGTTACCAGGTCGATTTCCAGGTGCAGACCGGCACTGCCAGCATTTCGGGCAAGGCCCCCGTATTTTTTGCCGGCTACGGGATGACTGAGAAAGATTTCGACGACTATAAGAAAAAGGATGTCAAAGGGAAAGTCGTGATGATCCTGTCGGGCTTCCCGGGGCACCGGGACACCACCTCGGCGGCATACAGGAAGTTCAAGCCTGAAGTCTCTTCCCGGATGCAATACATGATCAACAGGGCGAAGGTGAGGAAAGCCGAAGAGCTGGGAGCGGCTGCCGTGATCCTTGTCAATCCGGATACCGATCCGGCCAATGCCTGGACTGCCAACAACCCCTATCCCGTGAAGGGAGCCTACTACGAGGCCGACCAGCGCTTATCCTCCTTTTACGACAAAAGGATGACGCTTCCCGGGGATACGCTTTCGGGCAACATTCCCGTGTTTACGGTAACCAACCGGGTGACCAACCTGATCCTAAAAGAGAGTGGCGTAGATATATCGGCATATGAAACACAGGCAATGAATGCCATGCAATCGCTGTCGGCCGACGTACCGGCCAAATCGGTGGGCTGGACTTCGACGGTCAATGCCAGCCTGATCAACTGCCGGAACGTGTTGGGCGTGCTGGAAGGGAAGAAAAAGGATGAATTCATCGTGGTGGGAGCCCACTACGACCATTTGGGCAAATATGACGGCTGGATCTGGAATGGCGCCGACGATAACGGGTCGGGGACCGTGGGCGTAATGACGCTGGCCAGGGCTATTAAAGAGTCGGGCGAAACACCCGAAAAATCGATCATTTTCGCCGCCTGGACGGCCGAGGAAGTCGGACTGTACGGCTCAAGGTATTTTGTGAAAAACTTCCCAAATTCGCTTAAAATAGCCTATAACCTGAACTTCGACATGCTTTCGAGGAACGATGCCTCGGACACGAAAGGAAACACCATGAGCATGATGTACACCTCGTTCACCCCGAAACTGAAAGACCTGACCGAGAAGAACATTGCGGCCAAAAACCTGGATGTGGCGGTGAACTTCAGGGGCAGCGCCACGGCTTCGGGAGGCAGCGACCATGCCCCGTTTGCGCAGGCAGGGATACCGGCGACCTTCTTTTTTGCAGGAATGCATCCCGATTACCACCAGCCATCGGATGAACTCAGCAAGCTCAACTGGAACAAGATGCTGAACCTGATAAGGCTCGGTTATCTCAACATCTGGGACCTGGCCAATGACGACAGCTGGCTCGAAAGGCAGTGATCATTGATTGTATATAAATGGAAGAGGCAGTGACTTTCTGTTGAAAGCTACCGCCTCTTTTTATTTTTATGCCATAAGGAATCCCTGGATTCCGCGGCATGGCTTTTCTTCCTTATGGAATCTGCATCATTTACCAGGTCAGTTTTGACTTCCAGATGGAAGCGACATCCAGGTTTTCCTTCTCGATATCGAGGAAATGCTTGAAAGTACCCACCTTCAGCTCATAGGTTGCCGCCTCGTCGCAAACCACCATGGCACGCTGGTGCATCTGGATGGCGCTGGCAGTCCACATCTGGCTGATGGCACCTTCCACGACATGTTGCAGTGCACGGGCCTTGTTATGGCCGTTAACGATGATCAGGACTTCGCGGGCATCCATGATGGTACCTACGCCCACGGTCAGGGCCAGTCGGGGTACACGGTCGATGTCGTTTCCGAAGAACCTGGAATTGGCGATGCGGGTATCGAGGTTCAGTTCCTTGTCGCGGGTCCTTCCGGTGAGTGACGATCCCGGTTCATTGAAGGCAATGTGCCCGTCGATGCCGATTCCCCCCAGGAAGAGGTCGATTCCGCCCATGGCGGCAATCTTGTCCTCGTAGCGCTGGCATTCAGCCTTGATATCTTCGGCCATCCCGTTCAGGATGTTCACGTTTTCCCTTTTGATGTCGACATGGCTGAAGAGGTTCTCCCACATGAAAAAGTGGTAGCTCTGGGGATGGTCGGGAGCCAGTCCGACATACTCATCCATGTTGAAGGTGACCACATGTTTAAAAGACACCTTGCCCAGCTTATAGAGGCTGATCAACTCGTTGTATACGCCCAGCGGTGAAGAACCGGTCGGGAGTCCGAGCACAAACGGCTTTTCGGCTGTGGGTTTGAACAGCTCAATCTTTCTGGCGATATAACTTGCAGTCCATCGGGCCAGATTTTCGTAATCAGGTTGAATAACAAGTCTCATGATTATAAAATTTTATATTTCAATTTGTTATTGATGTCGGAGATTTTCCGGCAAGATCGCTCTTTTTAAGGATACGGTCAAGGATTTCGGAAAGTTTTACAATTTTTTCAAAAGTATGGCTGACTTATTACAAATACCGGATGACGAGGCTTAAACCCTTGTCAGTCTTGCCAGGAAATTGTTGTCGTCCCCCTCCGCAGGAAATTCGGTGACATAGCCATTCTCCTCCGCGATCTTTTCGAGGGTTTCCCTGTCAAGGTATAACCACGGAAAAGTAGTGGTGATCTTTTCCTTATAGGTAACGGTATAGTCCATTTCGCCGTAGTAGCGGTCGTTGGCCAGGTCGATCCATTGGGAGCCATCCTCCTCCTCGAAAAGATAGGCGATATCGGATGAGTCGAAAAGGATCTGCCCTCCGGGTGCCAGCAAGCCTTTCAGGTGGTCGAGCAGCCTGCCGTAACCCTCCAGGGTACCGGCAATACCGATGCCGTTCATCAGCAACAGGATTGTGTCGAAGGTCTCGCCCTGATAATGGTAGATATCACCCAACACGGGATGCAGTACGCCCCGGTCTTTCATTACCTGGATGGCCAGTTCCGACTTTTCGAGTGCCACGATGTCCATCTGGCGGTCCTGCAGTTCGAGGGCATGGCAACCGGCCCCTGCGCCCACGTCAAGTACATGGCCCCGACATAATCCTATGGCGGCCTGTTCAAGGGCAGACATCTCCCCAAGGGATCTGAAGAAGGCAGCCGGATCGATTTCCTCGTCTTCGGTATAATTGGTATCGACCCTCAGAAATTCGGGGTCGTGGTGAAAATGGAAGTTGTAGATTGCCTGTCCGATTGGATCCATATCTGATATTTTAGTCGCGAAAATACATCAAATAACCTGAATTGGCATCCCGACAGGGCTACAACCGGAGAATGGAGCCATTTCAACCTCTTGGTATTTCTTATAGGGCAAGGCACAAAAAAAACGCCCGGTGATGAAACCAGGCGTCTGTATGGTCATTTTTCAAACTTTCTTTAGAAACGGAATCCCAGGGTCAGCAACACTTTTCCCGAGGTACGGTCGAACTGGGCCATGGTCGGGGCAGGATATTCGTCGGTCAGGGGTGAAGGATACAACAGGTTGTATTCGGTGAACATACTTGCACGGTAGGCTACATCGAAGAAGAACCCGTTTGAACGGTATCCGAGTCCGGCAGACACAACCTGGTAAGGATTTCCGGCATTGGGCTGCGATACCCCGAATGCATTTTCGTTAAAGGCTGACGGATAATTCTCGTATCCGGCCCTCAGCGAGAACTGCTCGGTCATGCGATACTCTCCACCCAGGCGGATATTTCCCACCGGTTTGTATAAATCGCTGATGTCATTATTTTGGCTGAAGAAGTCTTCACCATTACCGTCATCACTCAGACGGGCCTTGCCGTAATCCACGTATTCATAATCGAGGCTGACAAGTCCCCTTTTGCCGAGGACAACGGCAGCGCTGAGCGTAGCCTTCAGGGGAGTTTCGAGTCTGTAATCATATTCTCCGAGCGGTGAAATCTCACTGTAATTCTCTGTACCGTCATCATAGGTAATCCTCGAGGTCATGGCCGTCTCGTAATTATCCTGTAGACTGAAGAATGTCGGGGTTGCAATGGAGACACCCAGCCTGAGGATATCGACGGGACGCACGATGGCACCCACCTTGAAATTATAACCGGTACCCGAGGTTCGGAGTGAATTGGTGAAACTGAACTCATCGAAATAGGGGATGTTGCCTTTTTCGTCCCATTCGCGAAGGGTGGTCGATTCCTTGTAATAAAGATCAACGATACCCATGGAAGCGCCAAAATAAAACTTATGGCTGAAATTGAGTCCAAGCCCCAGGGTATACTCATCCATGGATCCGGTATAACGGTAACTCTTCCGTTGGCTTTGTCCGTAACCGGCATCCCTGATGTCGTGCCAGTATTCGTCGTTATCCTGGTCATAGAGCAACATATCGGTCTTCCAGGCCAGCTCTTCATAGAAGTCGCTCCAGTCGCCCCAATTGGCATTTTCGGCGATGTAATCCATAAAGGAGGCATTGGCATTGGAACCCCGGACCATCATTTTGGTATTGAAATCATTGAGCCGGTTATAGCCCACGGCGAAATTGACATTCACCAGTCCGGTTTCACCCTGCCCGCCCGATTTGATGGCGGCCACATAGCTCAGGTTGTTCATCTTGAACTGGTAGCTGTAATCATTGACGGTGGATCCCAGATAGGAAGCGTCGGCTCCTGCCCTGCCGAAATTGGGAGTCAGGGCAAATTCACCCGAACGGTAAATACCAAGGCCTGCGGGATTGATCCCCACTGCGGTGAAATCGCCACCCAGTGCCCCAAAGGCATTTCCCATTCCACCCGCCCTGGCGGTACCCTCTATCCGGGTGGAGGAATACCGGAGCGCATCGGTGAAATTCTGGCTGAAACCTGCAAAAGGCAACAGAATGATGGCAATGATGAAAATATTCTTTTTCATGGCTGTCAATAATAATTCGTTATACAATACTCGTCTTTACACCTGTTGGATTACCTCCTGCCGCTGCTGGATGAAGAGCTGCGTGAAGAGCCACCGCTGCTGCTGCCGCCGCCAGTCGAGATGCTTCCGCCTCCCGAGGGTGAACTGCTCCTTGAAGGAGTGTACGATGGGGTGGAACTTCTGGAAGGAGAAGAAGACGGTGCGGAATAGGTGCTCCGTGTTCCGGAGGAAGACGAAGGCCGGCTGGCCGGGGTATATGTACTGTTTCCTGAACTTCTGTTATAAGTTGAGGTGGAACGGTATGTATTGGATGTAGCGGAAGGACGGCTGTAAGTCGTTCCGGAGACCTGGCCGCTTCTTTGCGGGTTGGTCGAAGGCCTTGAGGTACCCTGGACGTTGTAGGTCTGGCGGGTCACCGGACGTGCCTGGTTATAACTGGGCGTATATCGATCCTGGGCATTAACGGTTGTCGTAGTTGCCGGACGGGTATAATTGGTTGTCCTGCGTACGTTGTCCTGAGTGGTTCCCGATTGGCCTGCAGAGCGGATTTCGGGATCAACCTGGGTTGAACGGGTACTCCTGACGGCATTGGTGCTGCCATAGGTGCCTCTTTCGGTATTGTATACATCGGTTCCCCTTCTCAGCTCGGTATGGGTCCTGCTGCTGGCAGAAGTACCCGAAACGTTGCGTGAGGGACGTCCTCCGTTATCGACACCCGAAATGGAGGATCCACGACGTCCTGAGTTGTCGGCACCGACACTTCCCGGCCGTGCGCTCTTCAGGGGATCCTGGTTCCTCAGTGATGCAGAGGTACCGCCAGAACGGCCTGCGTTTCCTGATCCGTAAAGGGCGCTGGTGTTGTAGTCACGCCTTTGTCCGTAACGGTAGTCGTCACGATCTATATAATAGACGTTACCCCAGTAACCACCCCAGTATGGCGAATGCCAGCTATAGTAAGGATAGCCTCCCCATCCGTAGTAGGAATAAGGTGAGTACCAGCTCGAGTAGAAGGGTGAATACCAGCTTGAATAGGGATATCCCCAGCTGTAATAAGGCCAGCCCCATGAACCACCCCAGCCATACGACCATGAGAAGCTGAAATAAGGATCATAGTAAGGATCCCATGCATAGTAGTCGAAATAGTAGGGATCATAGAAATAAGGCCTGTGGAACCTGCGGATCCGATAGCTGAAATCGAGTTCATCGCCTTCGAAATAGTTGTTGATGACGTATTTCACCTCATTCTCGTCGTAATAGACCGTGGTGTCGCTTCCGACAAGCTCCATCTGTTCCATGTTGTATAACTGGGCATCGGCATATTCGCCGGCATCCTGACCATCGAAGATATAATTGTTCATGGTCTTGTTGCCTTCCTGGTTATCCTTGATTTCACTGATGATGATCCGTTCATTGGACTCTTGCTGGGCCTTCTTGCCCGAATCATCTTGTTTGGCCGTCACCACAGGAGGCGGTACATCACCGGGAGAAAAATAGACATCATCGACCCAGGAGGTAGACAATTGGGATCCGGTGGTACAAGCCCCTAAAATCAGGGCCAAAACCGGTATTATGATCATTTTACTTTTCATGACAGGTCCTCCTTCCATACTTTTTATCAATTTAATTTGCTTATTTTGCACCTGAAAATTCACGTAAAAAGAAGCAAATTTTATACCAAAGATAGAAAAATGGCTAAAGAATTGACCTCTCGGAGCGAAAATTACTCACAATGGTACCTCGACCTGGTGATCAAAGCCGATCTGGCCGAGAATTCGGCAGTACGCGGATGCATGGTCATCAAACCTTATGGATACGCCATATGGGAGAAAATGCAGGCTCAACTCGACAAGATGTTCAAGGAAACCGGGCACGTGAATGCCTATTTCCCGCTGTTTATCCCCAAATCGTTTTTCAGCAAGGAAGCCGACCATGTCGAAGGCTTTGCCAAGGAATGCGCCGTAGTGACCCATTACCGTCTCAAGAATGACCCGGACGGAAACGGCGTGGTTGTTGACCCTGATGCAAAACTGGAGGAAGAACTGATCATCCGTCCGACATCCGAGACCATCATCTGGAATACCTACCGCAACTGGATCCAGTCGCACCGCGACCTCCCCATATTGATCAACCAGTGGGCCAACGTGGTTCGCTGGGAGATGCGTACCCGCCTGTTTCTGCGTACGGCCGAATTCCTTTGGCAGGAAGGGCATACCGCACACGCCACCAAACAGGAAGCCATCGATGAAACCGTAAAGATCATCAACCTCTATGCCGACTTTGCCGAGAATTTCATGGCCATGCCGGTCATCAAGGGGGTTAAAACGGAGAATGAGCGCTTCGCCGGGGCTCTTGACACCTATACCATCGAAGCGTTGATGCAGGACGGAAAAGCCCTGCAGAGCGGTACCTCCCATTTTCTGGGACAGAACTTTGCCAAGGCCTTCGACGTGTTGTTCACCAATAAGGAGGGTGTCCAGGAATATGTTTGGGCGACCTCATGGGGCGTTTCCACACGTTTGATGGGTGCCCTGATCATGGCCCATTCGGACGACAACGGCCTTGTGCTGCCTCCGAAGCTGGCGCCCCTGCAGGTGGTGATCGTCCCCATCTACAAGAAAGCGGAAGAACTGGCCGCCATCTCGGAAAAGATCGACGAGATCATCCCGAAACTGAAGGCCCGCGGAATTACCGTCAAATTCGACGATAACGACAACAAGAAACCAGGCTGGAAATTTGCCGAATACGAACTCAAGGGCGTACCGGTAAGGCTCGCCATGGGACCACGCGACCTGGCCAATGGCACCGTGGAGGTGGCACGCAGGGATACCCTCGAGAAGCAGGTGATGCCGATTGAAAACATCGACGAACAGATTGAAAAGCTTCTGGACGAGATACAGGAAAACATCTTCCGCAAAGCATTGAATTTCAGGAACGAAAATATCCGCAATGCCGATACCTGGGAGGAATTCAAACAACTGATCGAGGAAAAAGGGGGATTTGTGGCCGCACACTGGGACGGCACCAGGGAAACCGAACAGATCATCAAGACGGAAACCAAGGCGACGATCCGGTGCATACCGCTCGACAGCCAGCCGGAAGAAGGAAAATGCATCTATACCGGTAAACCTTCGGACCGCAGGGTGCTGTTTGCCATTGCCTATTAAGGAGTGATTGTTTTATTACATACAGACCTGTATCGGTTCATTCCGGTACAGGTTTGCCTTTTTCAGGAAGGCTGGTTCCGAAATTCGGGCTTCCTTATATTTCATGAAGACAAAAAATCTTACATTCGTGAACCATAAAATATGAACCCAAAAACGAAAGGACCGGATGAATCAAAAGGAATACCGTGCATCGCTGCTTGAAGCGCACACCATTAAGTCGAACGTGAAGGATAAAGTGTTCCAGAACACCTCTGAAACATTCCTGATCCTGAAAAAAGTCCTGAAACAACTTGAAAAGGACTATATCAAGGTATTGAAAGGGCAAGTTTCCGACAAAAGCCTGCCCCTTTACCAGGAAAGGGGACCTTTCGAAATGGAGTTCCGTATCGGTGACGACCTGCTGGTTTTCAGCATGCATTCCAACATCTTTGAATTCGACAACAAGCATCCGGTCAACCAGACGCCCTATGTGCTGGAAGATCCCCTGAGAAGCTATTGCGGCATGATCATGATCTATAACTTCCTGGCCGACTCGTTCAAATACAACCGCATGAATGACCTGGGGTACCTGATCGCACGTATCTTCATCAACCGCGACAAGCACTTTTTCGTGGAAGGCAAAAGGCAATCGGGCGAGTTGGTCAAGGACTTTGCCGTTGACACCATCTCACCCGGCATTCTCCGTGAGATCGTGGAAACAGCCATTGAATACGCCATTTCCTTCGATTTGCTGGTGCCACCGTATGAGCAGGTCAAGATAGCCACCGTCGACCAGATGCAGGAAAAGATCAGCTTTTCAAGGATGACAACAGGCAAGCGTGTGGGCTTCACCTTCCGTACCGACGATGTCTGATGCCAGTAAGTTAAGAAGAGAATCTTTATACAATATTAAAAACCGTCATTATGGAAAATCTGGTCACCAGATTCATTGAATACGCAAAAACCTATACCACTTCGGACCCCAAAAGCGAAACATTTCCCAGTACCAATCGGCAGCTTGCTTTTGCCGCAACCCTTGCGGAGGAACTGAAATCAATCGGCCTGTCGGAAGTCGAGGTGGACAAACATGGCTATGTGATGGCCACCTTGCCTGCCAACATTCCCGGTAATATCCCTGTTGTCGGCTTCGTCGCACACATGGATACCAGTCCGGACTTTTCGGGTGAGAATGTCAAGCCCCAAATCATCAAGGAATATGATGGCAGTAAATTGGTACTTAACAAGGAAAACAACATCGTGCTGGACCCGGCTGAATTCCCGGAACTCAAAAACTGCATCGGTCTTGACCTGATCACGAGTGATGGCACCACCCTGTTGGGCGCTGACGACAAGGCCGGGATTGCCGAGATTGTGACGGCCATGGAGATCCTGGTCCGCAAACCGGAAATCAAGCATGGCAAGATCAGGATTTGCTTTACACCCGATGAAGAAATCGGACATGGTGCCGACCATTTCGACGTGGAAAAATTTGGTGCCGACTTTGCCTATACCCTCGACGGAAGCGAACTGGGCGAACTGGAATTCGAGAATTTCAACGCTGCCCATGCCGTGATCGAGATTCAGGGAAAGAGTGTCCACCCGGGAACGGCCAAAAACAAAATGATCAATGCCCTGATCGTGGCAAACCGGATCATTTCCATGTTGCCTGCCTCCCAGCGTCCCGAACATACCGAGGGCTATGAAGGGTTCTTCCACCTGGTATCGCTGTCGGGCAATGTATCCAATGCCTCGCTGGAATTGATCATCAGGGACCACGACCGTGAGAAATTTGAGCAAAAGAAATCGCTGATGACCGATGTGGTCAGGATGCTGAACTCGGAGTATGGAACAAAGGTGATCAAACTGGAGATGAACGACCAGTATTTCAACATGCGTGAAAAAATCGAACCGGTGATGTTCGTCGTTGAACTGGCCAGGAACGCAATGTTGCAGGCCAGCATCCAGCCTAAGGTGAAAGCCATCAGGGGCGGGACCGACGGCGCACGGTTGTCGTATATGGGCCTCCCCTGCCCCAATATCTTTGCCGGTGGCATGAATTTTCACGGCCCTTACGAGTTTGTTCCCATCCGTTACATGGAAAAAGCGGTGGAAGTCATTCTCAACATCTGTCAAATGATCCCGGGGATGCAGGCCAAACCATGATCAACCGATTTACGCAATATTATTCAGGGAACCAGTTATTCCAGCATTCCGACAAGATCTTGCTTGCCGTTAGCGGAGGTATCGACTCCATGGTCCTATGGCGACTGTTCGAGGAGGCAGGACTGAATTATGCCGTGGCGCACTGCAATTTCCATCTCAGGGGCGATGACTCAAACCAGGATGAAGCTTTCGTCAGGGAAAAAGCCGACGAACTGGGAGTGAAGCTATACGTAACCCATTTTGACACGCAGGAATATGCCGCAGCGGCTGGCATCTCGATCGAAATGGCGGCCCGGAAGCTACGCTACGACTGGTTCGAGGAGACCAGGCGGGACGGAAATTTCAGGTGGATTTCCACTGCCCACCACCTGGACGACATGCTGGAAACCTTCTTCATCAACCTTGTCCGCAAGACGGGCATACGGGGATTGACAGGCATCAAACCCAAATCGGGCTATCTGGTAAGGCCATTGCTGTTTGCCAGCCGGAATGAAATCGAGGCGTTCGCCCAATCAAGGGAAATTGATTACCGCACCGACATCACCAACGAGGATGTCGTTTACCAACGGAATTTCATCCGGCACCGGATCATCCCGGAACTGGAAAAGCTCAACCCGGCCTTCCGCAACAACCTTGCTGAAACCATGGAAAACCTGAGGCAGGCGGAGGAGTTCAACGACTATGAGACTGCCCGGCAAATCAGGAAAATCAGTGATCCACAGAATCCCAACGAAATCACCGTCTCCTCGTTGTTAAAACAGGCATTTCCCGACCAGCTGCTGTTTGCGTGGATGACCCGCTATGGATTCAACCCTTCAATCATCAGGGAAGTGTTTTCACATCTCGAAGGAGAACCAGGCAGGCAATTCTTTTCCAGGACCCACCGACTGGTGATCGATCGTAACAAGCTGATTGTTACGCCTATTCCTGAAAACAACGAAGAAATCTTCTATATCGAACATTCAGATACCTGGCTGGGCCATCCCATGCAGATGACCATAACCCGGCATGACGCTTCGGCATTCAGGATCAATTCAGATCCCCGGACTGCCTGTCTGGATGAAGATAAACTGGAATATCCTCTGACACTTCGAAGGTGGTCACCGGGAGAATATTTCCAACCATTGGGAATGCACGGATTCAAAAAAATCAGCGACTTCTTTATCGACCAGAAGCTATCGATTCCCGAAAAGGAAAACACCTGGATATTATACAGTGGCGGGAAGGTTGTATGGATCGTGGGTTACCGGATCGACAATCGTTTCAAGATCACGAAGGAGACCAAAAAAGTGGTTCAGCTGACCTTAGACACTTAGTGAAAGCACCGACTCGGTGATCGTGTCGTTCCCTGCTTTTTCTCTTGACTGGTCCTTGATAAACAGGATGGATAACCGGTTGAATACATCGGGCTGGTCGAGGTTACAGCAGTGCCCGCTGTTCCGGATAACCTCAAGTTTGGAGTTGATGTGCCTGCGTGCAAGGTCCATTACCATCGGAAGAAACATGTGATCGCGATCTCCCATCAGGTATAATACAGGGGCCGAGGCTTCGCGATGGATAAATTCGTTCAGCTGGTCCTTGATCTCGTGCGACATTCTGAGCCATTTGCCAAATTCGGCCTTACCCAGTTTGATGGCTTCCTGTACAAACAGTTTGCGTGCCGCGGCACTCCTTTTGGAGGGCATCAGGATCATCGCATTCAGCTTGTAAAGCCACATATAGGGAAGAATGGTATTGAGAAGCCGGGCCGTATTGACCAGCACGTTGATCTTCTTGTTAAATTGTACGACCGCACCCCCCAGGATAATTGACTCGGCACGTCCCGGCACCAGCTTGTCGATGGCCCTGATGACGATTGAGCCCAGCGAGATGCCGACGAAATGGGCCTTCTCGATGCCCACATGGTCCATGATATCGATGACATCCCTGGCAATCTCGTCAAAACGGTATTGGTCGGCAGAGGTAATGTTCCGCATTTTGGATTTCCCGTGTCCCCGCAAGTCGATCAGGAGAACATTGAAATGCTTTTTGAAGTCCCTGAGCTGACGGAACCAAACTACGTTACTGCCACCCGCGCCGTGAATAAACACCACCCATGTGGATGATTCGGGATGTTTAAATGCCTTGTGATAAATCATAAAAACGCAACATCAATCACCGGAAGAAAAATGCCGGCTCCTAAAGAAACAAAAATTTCCGGAATGGAGTTCAGGGAGACACATTCCCCAAATTGAATTTCATATTTGGGATGCCAATCCCTAAAATCTTCGAACCAAATGTTCGAGACCTGTACCTTTATCCCGATTAAGAGGTAACCGGATCACCATTTGGAAGTTTGGAAAGGATAAACTGAATCCCGTTCCCGCCAGATATTTTCCACACCATGCTTCCTGATCGAAAGAAATGCCCTATTTTTAAACTTTTCAAAAAACATGTATCCCATGAAAACCAAAATCATCCTGATCATTCTCCTGGGTTGCCTTTCGTTCCAAATGAAGGCACAGTCAAGCCAGCTTACCGCCAACCAGGTAATCGACCACATAAAAAAGGCGGTGACCAGTCCATGGTTATCGGAAACGGTCGACACCTTTAAGTCAGGCAACCCTGACGACAAGGTAACGGGAGTTGCCGTTTGCATGTTTGCCGACATGGAGACCCTGAAAGAGGCGGTAAACAGGAGCTGCAACCTCATCATTACCCACGAGCCCGTGTTTTACAGCCATTTGGACGCGACCGAACCCATCAAGAACGATCCGGTCTTCGCTGAAAAAATGCGATTCATCGAAAAACACGGATTGATCATCTGGAGGTTTCATGACCATTGGCACATGACCTCGCCCGACGGCATTTCGGTAGGGATGATCAGGAAACTGGGCTGGGAAAAGTACAGAACCACCCCTAACCGGCAATTGTTCAAGCTTCCCGAGACCAGTCTGAAGGATCTTGCCAGCCAATTGCATGATTTGTTCAAAACCAATACACTCCGGGTCATTGGTGACCCCGACATGAAATTCAGCCGTGTAGCCTTCAGCGCAGGTGCACCCGGAGGAAGCCGCCACATCGCAACCCTTGGTCAACAGGATGTTGAGGTATTGGTGGCCGGCGAAGCCAGCGAGTGGGAAACCTACATGTATGCTAACGATGCCCGTCAGCAAGGCCAAAAGAAAGCGGTCATTTTGTTAGGGCACATTCCCTCGGAGGAAGCCGGTATGGAATATTGTGCCGAATGGCTCTCCGGACTGGTTCCATCGGTTCCGGTCACATTCATCGCCAACAAGGAGGTATTCTGGATACCATAACGGCACCCATGTCTCATCACCCTAAAATATAAAGATGCAACCCGATTATTGGCTCCTGATGGTCCTGCTGCTGTCGATCGCGATGATTGTGGCAGGGACCTCCCGTTTTAAGATACATCCTTTCCTGGTATTGATTGCTGCTTCCTATTTTGTTGGAATCAGTGCAGGGATGCAAACCGGCAGGATATCTGAGGTCATTGCATCAGGTTTTGGAAGCCTGATGGCAGGGATCGGTTTGGTGATCGTATTCGGGACCCTGATTGGCACCGTTCTTGAAAAATCAGGTGCAGCCATTAAGCTGGCAGAATGGGTGATCCGCATCATCGGTCCCCGCTACCCAGCCCTGGCCATGTCGATCATCGGGTATATCGTATCTATTCCCGTGTTCTGTGACTCTGCATTCATCATCCTCTCCACCCTGAAGAAAAACCTGGCGCTTAAGACCCGCAAGTCACCGCTGGTGCTGTCGATTGCGCTTGCCACCGGACTCTATGCCACCCACACGTTTGTCCCCCCGACTCCCGGCCCCATTGCGGCAGCGGGGAACCTGGGTCTCAATGACCATCTGGGAACGGTGATCGGGTTTGGGCTGGTGGTGGCATTTGTTGCCGCGTTATCCGGATATATTTGGTCATTGCGCCTGGACAAGTCATCCCATGAAGTTTTGCCCCCAAACGACGAGCCCGTTCCAGCCCCGACACATAAACTTCCGTCGATATATAAATCAATACTGCCCATATTGGTTCCCATTGTCCTGATCGCAATACGATCATTTGCCGGAATGCCTTTCAAACCCTTGGGTGAAGGATATCTCTATTCACTGTTTGATTTTGCGGGATCACCACTCAATGCCCTGGTGATCGGATTCCTGTTTTCGCTCCTGTTATTTCCGAAATTTGACAAAGAGACCCTTTCGGGCTGGGTGGGTGAGTCGATCGTGCTGGCAGCCCCTATCCTATTGATTACCGGAGCTGGTGGCTCATTCGGGGCCATCCTGAAAGAGACACGCATCGGAGATATCCTGGGTGAAGCCCTGGCCCAATATGAATTAGGCATTTTCCTGCCCTTCATCGTGGCAGCCATTTTCAAATCAGCACAAGGATCCAGCACAGTGTCGCTGGTGACCACCTCGGCCCTGATTGCCCCCTTGCTGCCATCACTCGGACTCGACTCCGTCACGGGAGCCGCCATTGCCGTCATGGCAACCGGAGCAGGGGCCATGACCGTCTCTCATGCGAACGACAGCTATTTCTGGGTAGTCACCCAATTCTCGGGCATGGATGTTACCACCGGTTACAAGAGCCATACCATGGCCACATTGATCCAGGGGATCACCGCCATGGTCACCGTTTGGATACTCAGTCTGATATTCATTTAATAAACAACTTAATACATATGCAACCGTTGCCTGAATTTACAGCCGTCATTTTCGATATGGATGGCGTCCTGATCAACAGTGAGACCTTTTACAGCGAAATGGAGCAAGTCCATTTCAAAATGCTCGGTTTGAATATCCCGCACGAAGAACATGTCACCTACCAGGGAACCGCCACCGATGAAATGTGGCGAACCATCAAGGAAAAACATGGAGTGCCCCACTCTCTAGAGGAGCTGGTGGAAATGACCGGAAGCCTGACCATTCCAACTTTTCAGGAAATGGAAGAGATCCCGTTGATGCCGAAAATTAAGGACCTTCTGGAAGTCCTGAAAGGCAAAAACATCCCTCTTGCTCTGGCTTCCTCTTCATATCCGGAGGTCATTGACATCGTACTGGACAAATCCGGTCTCCGTAAATATTTCCCGATTACCGTCAACAGCAAGATGGTTGGCAAAAGCAAACCAGCCCCCGACATTTTCCTTCTGGCGGCCAAATTACTGGGTGTCAATCCCGGCGAATGCATCGTCATAGAAGACTCGACCAATGGCATCAGGGCTGCCCGGGATGCCGGAATGTATTGCATAGCCTATAACGGTCCGGGAGCCGAATTCCAGGATCAGTCGCAAGCCCAACAGATCATCACCGATTATGGTGAGATCATCAGGATTCTTGGAGAATGATCAAGCCTGATCATTCAAGACTTGCTGAAAGGGAAAAATCAGAATCCCAGCCTTTGCGGTAACCAGAGCGCAATCTGGGGCAGGTACGTCACCAGAAGCAGCACGACCACCATGGCAATGAACATGGGAATCAAAGGCTTGATGACCTTCTCGATGCTGAGTCCTGAAACGCTGCATCCGATAAAGAGGACCGACCCGACCGGAGGGGTGCACAGTCCCACACTTAAATTCAGGGTCATGATGATCCCAAAGTGAACAGGATCAACCCCGATTGCAGAAACGATTGGCAAAAAGATCGGGGTAAAGATGAGGACGGCAGGTGTCATATCCATAAATATGCCCACAAACAGCAGGATCATGTTGATCATCAGGAGGATCATGAACGGATTCGAGGAAATGCCCATCAAGCCTTCCGTCACGTTCTGGGGGATGTTTTCGAATGCCATCACCCAGCTTAACCCAATACTGGTAGCCACCAGCAACAATACGATGGCCGTGGTTTTAACCGATCTCAGAATAATATCAGGCAGGTCACCGACCTTGATTTCACGGTATACAAAAGCCAGTGCCAACGAATAAAGCACAGCAATGGCCGATGCTTCGGTGGCGGTAAAGTACCCGGCCACGATCCCGCCGATCACGATCACCAACAGCAGAAGGCTGGGTAAAGCATCCCACAACTTACGGACACCAAATTTGGCCTTTTCCCGGTTGCGGATGGTCTTGATGGTGATCCAGATCCCCAGGCCGCCCAAAATTGCCATGAGCAAAATCCGGTTAAAGGGAGGCAGGAAATGGATCCTGGCATAGTTAACGCCCTTGATGGCCAGCATCACCCCGGCCACCAGCACGGCCACAACCGCCAGGGCCTTAACCGCTGCCATGATACCCTTTCGCTTATAAATTAACATGGTCATGGCTGTGATCATGATTCCCAGACCAGTGAGTATTCCGGGGATATAACCTGCCAGAAATAGTGCCGTGATGGAAACACCCCCGCTGGCCAGTGAATAAACGATCAGGATATTGCTGGGAGGGATTGAAAGTCCCGTGGTGGCTGAAGTGATATTCACCGCTGCACTGAAATTATCCTTGTACCCTTCCTTCTTCATTTCAGGCCCCATGATACTCCCGATGGCAGAAGCCGAAGCGGCGGCAGATCCGGATATGGCCCCGAAAAGCATGTTGGCCAGTACGTTCACCATTGCCAGTCCTCCGGGGATCGTTCCAACCAGCACACGGGCCAGGTTGATGAGCCTGATGGCAATACCCCCGCTGTTCATGATGTTGCCTGCCAGCACAAAGAAAGGGATAGCGAGCAGCGCAAAGCTGTCGAGACCAGTGGCCATCCGTTGTGAAAATGTTGTCAGGGCAGCCAAAAGGTCAATGCTGACCAGCATGGTCAGGATACCTGAAATGCCAATGCTAAAAGCGATGGGCACCCCAATGACCAACAAGAATATGAAGCTGACAACCAATACGATTATTTCGAAGAATTCCATGGGTTTAGTTTTTCCGGTTTTGTCTGACCATGTGGACAATGTGATCGATATCAAAATAGGCAATCAGAAGACCGCTGAGGGGAAGCACCAGGTATACAAAGCCTAGCGGCAGACCGAGTGCGGCAGACCGAACCCCAAGGTAGAACCGGGTATACGACAGCCAAATGCCACCGATGACCAGCACCGCGATCGAAAAGAACACGATCAGGATGCTGATGGCCATTTCCAGCTTGTATCGGCGTTCAGGAGAGCTTTTCTGAAGTAGGATATCTATGGCAAGGTGTTCACGTTTTCCTGCTACGTAAGCGGCTCCCAGAAGCCCTACCCAGATGAGCAGGAACCCAGCCAGCTCGTCGGTGAAACTGCTGGGGGAACTCATGATGTAACGGCTGATGACCTGCCAGGTCACGTCCACCACCAACACCGACATGATGAACACCAACGTCCATTCCAGTCCTTTCTCTATTTTGTTTCTTATGGTCATGGTTCAGATTTTATTCAACTGCCTGGATTCGTTTTATGTAGGAATAGATCAGGGGATGCGAAGCATAACTTTCCAGCAGTGGCTGGACCTTGTCGATGAATGGCTGCTTCTCGGGATAATTCACCTGGACGCCCGCCTTGATCACCTCGTCGAGTGATTCCTTTTCAGATTCTGCCCAGAGTTTTCTTTGCAAAATCACCGACTCATCTGCTGCCTGCTGCACCCACTCCTTTTCCTGTGGAGAAAGCTTGTCCCACAACTTTTGGCTAAAAATAAGCACATCGGGAATGGTGGTGTGCTCATTGAGCGAATAATACTTGCAAACCTCATAGTGGCGGGAGGTATACAGACTGGGAGGATTGTTCTCGGCACCATCGACCACGCCACTTTGCAGGGCAGTATAGAGTTCGCCCCAGGTTATCGGGGTGGCTGATCCCCCCAGGGTACGCATCATTTCTACTGCGGTGATGCTCTGCATGACGCGGATCTTCAATCCGGCCAGGTCTTCAGGCTTTTCGATTGGCTTGTTTTTGGTATAGAAACTCCTCGACCCTGCATCATAGTAACAAAGCCCCCTGATCCACTTGTCCTCGGTCGACAGCAACAACTCCTTGCCAATATCCCCGTCGAGTACCCTGAAGCTATGTTCCCGGCTCCGGAACACGTATGGAAGTCCGAAGACCTTGTAGGCATCAGTAAAACTTTCCATGGTGGCAGCCGATACCTTGGTAATGGCCAGGCTCCCGATCTGCAGCAATTCCACGCACTGCTGTTCCGATCCCAGCTGACCGGCAGGGTAAATATCAATCGTTAACTTACCCTCCGACAATTCGGCGGCACGCTGGGCCATGAAAACCATTGCCTCATGAACCGGATGATCCGTGGGCAACCCGTGGGCCAGCTTTAATTCCCGACCCTCCTTGATCTGGCAGGAAGAAAGAAATACGGCGAAAATGAGAAGGTAAATTTTGCTTCGTAAAGGCATTGTCATGGTTTTATTTCTGGTTTCGGATCTTACTGACAATGGCCAGCGCATTTGAACATATTTTTGTGATAGAGGCATAATCTCCTGATTTGATGGCTTCGGCCGGGAACAAGCGTGAACCCATTCCAACGCAGTAAACTCCTGCGCCAAACCACTCCTGAAGGTTTTGCAGGTCAGGGGAAACTCCCCCGGTCGGCATCATGCTGGTCCAGGGCATGGGTCCCAGCACCGCCTTGACAAATTCAGGGCCGCCCACTTCCTGTCCGGGAAATATTTTTACGATTTCGGCTCCCAGTTCATGTGCCCTGACAATCTCGGTGACAGAGCCGCACCCGGGTGCCCACAAGACTTTTCTTTTATTGCAGACACTGGCCATTCCCTCATCGATCATCGGGGAAACGATAAAATTGGCACCCAACGCGATGAACATGGAGGCAGTCCCGGCATCCAGGATGGATCCCGCACCCAGCATCATTCCGGGTAGCTCCTTTATTGCCCAGCGGTTTACTTCGGCAAAAACCAGGCTTGCAAAATCTCCTCGGTTGGTGAATTCAAAAACGCGTATTCCACCTTCGTAGCAAGCCCTGATCACATTCTTGCATATTTCTGGATCGCCATGGTAGAACACAGGCACAATGCCGGTCTTTCCCATTTCGGTGGCGACTTCCATTCTGGTATATTGAGCCATAGCTTTGGTTTAAATCGGTTTAATGGCCGGAAAACCGGCATTGAAATATTCAGTTTGTCACAAATATAATCATATCGTTGTTTATCTGGCAACCCTGCCACTGCCATCTCCCCGCATCAGTTTCATGACCTCCTCAACCGTTACCCGGTTGAAATCGCCATAAATGGTATGTTTGAGGCATGAAGCCGCAACGGCGTATTCCAGGGCTTTTTGCTGGTCGTCGGGCCATGTCAGCAATCCGTATATCAGACCGGCCATGAAGGAATCCCCTCCCCCTACCCGGTCAACAATATGCGTGATTTGATACGTCGGGGCTTCATAAAGTTTCTGACCATCCCACAGGACACCTGACCAGGTATTGTGACTGGCACTGACCGATCCCCTCAGTGTGGTGATCACCTTTTTACATTTGGGGAACCGCTCCATGATCTGTTGTGAAACCGACACATAGGCACCGGCATCCACATGTCCTGAAGTAACTTCCACCCCTAAAGGATGAATTCCCAAAACCATGGCTGCGTCTTCCTCGTTCCCCAGGACGATGTCAGTACTGGCAATCAGTCCAGGCATCACTTCTGACGCCTTCTTGCCATATTTCCAAAGGTTCTTCCTGAAATTCAGGTCGCAACTTACCGTAATTCCCTTTTTGCCGGCATTCCGGATAGCCTCAAGGCAAACCTCGGCGGCACTTTCCGAAATGGCCGGGGTGATGCCAGTCCAGTGAAACCAACCGGCACCGTCGAACACACGATCCCAGTCGACCATTCCCGGCTTGATTTCAGAGACTGCTGAATGGGCGCGGTCATAAATGACCTTGCTCCCCCTTGAAACGGCACCCGTCTCCAGAAAATAGATTCCTATCCGGTCGCCGCCCCAGACGATATGATCGACGCAAACGCCAAACTTCCTCAATTCCATCATGCAAGCCTTACCAAAATCATTCTCTGGCAGTCGGGTTACATATTCAACCGGCAGCCCGAATTGTGCCAGCGAGACGGCAACATTGGCCTCGCCTCCCCCAAAGGAAGCCGTCAGGCTTTCCGATTGCCCGAACCGCAAGAAATCGGGCGTGGCCAAACGCAACATGACCTCCCCAAATGTGACTACTTTCTTCATATCTCAATTTTCACGCGTAATCGCTGATATAATACCAAAACCAATGTTGCTAATCCCCAATCAGTTTTTTTTCAGGTTATTTGCATGCCATGCCGATGATTTCAGAAATTCAGAATCCTTAAGATCGGCATATTCATGAAATAAAATGCCGTTATCAGGGAAAATTAAAATAGTTTTTGGCATTGTTAAAACAGATATCCTCCACCATTTTGCCCAGCCCTTCAGGATTGTCGGGGATTTCGCCCCTTTCAACATCCTCACCCAAAATATTGCAGAGGGTCCGCCTGAAATATTCGTGCCTGACATAGGAAAGGAAACTGCGCGAATCGGTAAGCATGCCCACAAAGCGACTGAGCAATCCCAGATTCGATAGCGCCTGGATTTGCTTCTCCATGCCATCTTTCTGGTCAAGGAACCACCAGGCCGAGCCGAACTGCATTTTCCCGGGCACTGTGCCGTCCTGGAAATTTCCGGTCATGGTTGCGATCAGTTCATTGTCGCGCGGATTCAGGTTATAGAGGATCGTTTTGGCCAAAAGGTTTTCCGTATCGAGCCGGTCGAGCATCCTTGAAAGCGAACGCCCCATTGCGAAATCGCCGATGGAATCAAAACCGGTATCAGGTCCAAGCTTCCTGAATAGGCGGGTATTGTTGTTACGAAGCGCCCCCATGTGGTATTGTTGCACCCAACCCCGGCGATGGTCCATGACGCCAAACTCATATAACATGCACGATTTAAACTTGCTGATTTCTTCGGCAGAAAGATGTCCTCCGTCCCTGACGATAGTAAAAATGGTTTCAATCTCCCCTTCTTCAAACTCGTCGGCATAGGCAGTCTCCAGCCCATGATCCGAGAGTCGGCAACCCTGGGAATGGAAGAATTCGTGCCGCTTATCCAGGGCCTCCATGAAATCGCCGAAAGACCGGATATCTATATCAGCTGCCTCGGCGAGCCGGTCGACATAGTCATTAAAGGTCTCCGGGGCTTCGACAGCCATGGCACGATCGGGCCGCCATGCAGGCAGCACCTTCACCTCAAATCTGCTTTCGCGAATCGCCCGGTGATGTTCAAGTGAATCGATGGGGTCATCGGTTGTGCAAATGGCATGAACATTGGCCATCCTTATGAGGTTCCGAACCGAGTATTCGGGCGTATTGAGCTTCGCATTGCAGATTTCCCAGATTTCGCGTGCGGTATCGGGACCAAGAAGCTTGTCGATGCCGAAAAAACGCTTTAACTCCATGTGTGTCCAGTGGTATAAAGGATTCCGCAAGGTGTTGGGAACAGTCTCCGCCCATTTTTCAAACTTCTCCCAATCACTGGCATTGCCGGTACAATACTTTTCATCCACCCCATTGGTGCGCATGGCCCGCCATTTATAATGGTCACCGGCCAGCCAGAGCTGGGTGAGATTGGTAAACCGTCGGTCATTGGCGATATCGGCAGGTGAAAGATGGCAATGGTAATCAAAGATCGGCATCTTCGCCGCATGCTGGTGATACAGGTACCTGGCCATATCTGAATGCAGCAAAAAATCATCGTGGATAAAAGTCTTCATAGGTATGCAGGAATAAAAATAAATCAATATAAACTTCAACAATATGGCTCTATGGTTTGCTGGTCATTTCCCGGGGCAAAGAAGGAAACCTTCAGTCGATTATGCTTCTTTCCCTTCGATCAAGGGAAGGAACAGCCTCATGAGGTGCCTTTCCCAGATATTTTCCTCGACACAGGAGCCAATCAGCTCGCGGTTGTTCCTTAACAATGCCTGAAAGCGGGGCCCCATTTCGGCCGCCAACTTGTAGGCCACATGCATGAATTGCCTGAAATTCGGATTATAGGCAGGATTTTCGGGGATGTGCCGCAAAGCCCCGGCAAACTCAGGACCTGTCCAGTTCCCTGCAACATCAGGTGCAGGAAGTGCTGATTCATCGATATCTATTACGTCAGCGTAAGGGGCACAGAGTTCTTCCTTTCGGGAAAAGGCGATGGCGTATATTTCTTTTACGGTATCCAACCCTTCGCCTTCCGACAAGGCCAGACCGATTACCTCCTCAAGCCATGTCGTGCCGGCAGTCTTCAGGTGAATCCCCTTGTCATGCTTTTTTAGAAGTTGTGCCATGACCGGGTAGATGGAAAACTTGTCGCTGCCCGAATGGATGCTGAGTTTCAGGTTTTCGGGAAGTCCAAAGTTTCTCACGGCGTAATCGATTACCATCAAATGCTGTTCAAACTCTTTGGAGAATTGTTCCAGATCGCCTTCATAATCAACGCCCTTGTTAAAACGTCCGGGAAATTTGGGGGCAATGGCTTGCACAGCGATCCCCATATCAGCGACCATTTTCAGGATAAACAGCATGTCGACCGGTGTCTGCGGGACTGCAACCTCATCGAATGAAATCTCGGCCACAAATGCTCCAGGCCCCTTGGTTGCCTCGATATGCCGGTAGATTCGGCCAGCCTCCTGTACGGCCGACAAGAACCTTTCAGCCATGCTGTCAAGCAATTCATCGGTGATCCGTATTTCCAGATCAAGGCCCGGCAAGGCAATGGTCTCACCAAAGATACCGCAGGCCTGTTTAAAGGCAACCACCGATTCAGTCGGAGCAGGTTTGTTTAGCCAGGCAGCCACATCAATGGTAAAGAAATCAGATACCGGAATAAACCGGTCGACATTCGAAAGGTTGATGTGATCGGCATCCACGAAATAAGGGCCCGTCCACCCTATGGAAGCCACGGCCGCATCGGCTTCCTTCCGGGTTGTGACAGGCTCGGTATGTACATAGTTGTGCTCCCGGTTACTTTTGTTCCAAACTGGTGTGACAGGCATACCTGCCTGTGATGCCTTCATGATGGCTCTCAGTTGGGCCTCTCCCTGGTGTTCGAAACGGTCACCGATTCCGAAACTGTATTTTCCTAATTTCATCATGCTTGAATTATTACGGGATGTGGAAAACTTGCCCGTGTACGAACACGAAATTAAAAAATAGTTTTGAAAATGGGTAAAAGGCTGTCCATATCTTTGAATAATAACATTTTATTTCTACTTTTGCGCCACCAAAAAAATAAGTGTTTAATTAAAACTTGATGTCAAATGATGAATCAGTATGAAGCCGTTTTCATTGTTACACCCGTTTTATCTGAGCCACAGGTAAAGGAAACGGTAAAAAAATTCAGGGACATCATCACCGAAAATGGTGGAGAGATGATCCATGAAGAAGATTGGGGCATGAAAAAGCTGGCTTACCCAATCCAGAAAAAATCCACAGGTTTCTATCACCTCTTTGAATTTAAGGCCAATCCCGCCTTTATTGACAAATTTGAGATTGAATTCCGCCGCGATGAGAAAGTGATCCGTTTCATGACGGTAAAACTTGACAAATATGCTGCCGAGTACAGTCAGAAAAGAAGGAATTTACAGAAGGACAAATCAGAAAAGGAGGCTTAAACTATGACTACAAATTCGAGTGAAATCAGATACCTGACTCCCCCTTCCGTGGAGATCAAAAAGAAGAAATACTGCCGTTTCAAAAAGAACGGTATTAAGTACGTAGATTACAAAGACCCGGAGTTCCTCAAGAAATTCCTGAATGAGCAGGGAAAAATTCTTCCCCGCCGTCTTACCGGGACTTCCCTGAAGTTCCAGCGCAAAGTCGCCCGTTCGATCAAGCGTGCCCGTCACCTGGCATTGCTGCCCTACGTAGCCGATATGTTAAAATAATAAATCAGGAGAATTCAGAATGGAAATCATATTATTACAAGACGTTGAGAAACTGGGTCACAAGGACGATATCGTAACCGTTAAGGATGGTTATGGCAGAAATTACCTGATTCCCCAGAAGTATGCCATCATTGCCACCTCATCGGCAAAGAAAGTTCTTGCCGAAAACATCAGGCAGAGGGCACACAAAGAGGCAAAAATTAAGGAGAATGCACAGGCACTTGCCAACCGCATGTCGAACCTTAAGATTACCATTGGCGCCAAAGCAAGCACAACCGGCAAGATTTTCGGTTCCGTTACCCCATTGTTGATTGCCGAAGCCATCAACAAGAGTGGTTACGAAGTTGACCGTAAACAAATTGTCGTGTCAGACGACCACATCAAGGATCTCGGTAACTACACCGTGAAGGTAAAACTCCACAAAGACGTATTTGTCCAGGTTGACCTTGAGGTTGTAGCCGAATAATTATTATTGAATTTTTACGCTTTCGAAATAGGAAAGGCACCTTTTGGGGTGCCTTTTTTCATTTCCGGGATGCCATCACCTCGATTTCGATCAGGGCATTGAGCGGCAGTTCCTTTACTGCGAATGCCACCCTTGCAGGGGGATCCGTAGGGAAATACTTCCCATACACCTCATTCATGGCCTTGAAATCGGTCATGGTCGACAACAGGCAGGTTGCTTTTACCACATCAGAGTAGCTGTATCCTGCAGCGTTGAGAATGGCCCCAATGTTTTCCAAAACCCGGGCTGTCTGTTCGGCAATGCCGCCTTCGACCAGTTTTCCGGTTGCAATGTCAAGTGGTACCTGACCGGCAACAAACAACATGCCGTTGGCCTCGACAGCCTGGCTGTATGGTCCGACTGGCTGCGGGGCCAGCTCGGTAAACACGATTTTCTTCATTTGAATGGTTGTTTAATTTTTATGACAAAACAGGGATCCGATGATCCTGTATCAAATATAGTCATAAAATATGAAGCTGTGGGAGTTAACCCTGGTTAGAAGTTATCGTAGAAGCTTCTCTGTTTGGTCACTTTCAGGTCCTTCAGCATGGATGTGCGGGCATTGAGCGTAAAACTGTAACTTTTCATATACCCAAAAGGCACGAAGTTAAATGACATTTCCCAACAGTGCAGGTCCTTGTAAATACTGAACTGTGTCAATGAGAATTCACGGGCGGTGATATCGTAGTTGGTGTTCATGTTCAGCTTCCAGGAGCTGGTAAGTGACAAACTGCCGCGTAAGTTCAACGTCTGGATAATTTTGGCCCGTTCATTTGGATTTCGCCGGGCATAATTAAAGGAATAGTCAAAACTGAAATTCCAGGGCATGTTGAAATCCACGTAATCCCTGTAATCGCCAGGAAGGAGATTCTCTCCCTCAATCGCTTCCTCGGCAGCCGCTGACTCCTCCTTGCCTTTCTTCGAATTGAACTGCATTCCAAAGGAAAGATTCGTATTCTCGATTCGTCCAAGTTTGGCCAAACCCTTTTTGTGATTCCAGGCATATTGGTTAATGACCTGGCCTCTTTCATTGGTCATATATGGATTCAGGGTCGATCCAAAATTGATTCCCACGCCTTTCACGGTTGTACGTCCCCGTATGGAGATGTTTGACATTTTCAGTGAGTCGGCAATCAGGTTATATGAGCCGTTAATGCTCAAATTGTCAATAATCTTCACTTTCTTGAACTGCTCAGTCGAGGTAGTGTCTTTCAGGTTGGCCACCTTCGCTTCCAGATTGTTCGAAAGGGAGAAGGAAATCATTCCGGCCTCACCCCTTCCGGCCGAACCGTAGATGGCATTTTCAAACCTGTTAAAATACTCGGTTTTTCCAGTCGAGTCAACCTGGACCTGTTGCCAGAATCCAAATCGCGGATCACTGAAATCAGGCGTATAGCTAAATTGAAGCTGCGGGGTCACCTTATGACGGATCCCCTTGATTCTTGAATTCGGATTGGCTGGCATATACATACCATAGAGGTTGGTTGTCGCACTCACCGAATATGAGTAGTTGTAGTTTCTTTTTAATCCTGTGATGGTGTCGGTCTCGATATGTGACCTTATACCCCTTTCATTTACAAAGGTCCTGTCGGCATGATATGTCTTCTCCAGGCTCTTGAAATACCATCTTTCACTGTAGCTGAAACTGGGGGTCACATTGATGAACTTGAACAAGTTGAAGTTAGGCAGGGTGATCGGTATATTATGCTGTATCCCGTTCTTCCAGTCCGTGGCAAAGGATTTCTGAAGGATCTCAGACTCCTTGGCGGTGATGGTATTTCGCATGTTCGCGGAATAGCTGAGTCCAAACTTCTCATACCAGCGGGCGCTACCAGCCCTGTTCTTGAATTTGAAAGGATAAAACTTGGTCACGTTAAAGGTCATTTCGGGCAATGACAGCGTTAGGGTCGAGTCGGTTGAATTCTGCGAATGCCTGAGGTTAGCCGACATGCTAAACGGTGAGTTTTCCCAACGCTTTGCATATGAAATGCTTGACGACTTCTGTGTCCGGAGGTAGTTGTCGGCCGACAGCGCATTTTGCTTGTCGTAACCACTTGTCGAGAAGTTTACGTTTGCACTGAAAGTCCGGCTTGGATTGGCTTTGGGGTCCTGGCTGTGTGACCACATAATCTGGAATTGTGGAGATTCGGTGTAGGTATTGGTCCCCTTCTCCCCATATTTGTTCATGGAATAGCGGAAGTCAAATCCACCGTTGAACCGATACCTTACCCTGTAATTGGTATGCATTTTGGCTGCCCATGATCCTTTGGAATAAATGTCGCCCCTTGCAGAGAGGTCAAAATAGTCATTGGCAGCCCAATAATACCCCCCCTCGCGCAAAAAGAAACCGCGATTGGCCTCTTCACCATAGCTTGGCACCAGTATCCCCGATGAATACCGGGGCGAACTTGGGAAGTACCCGAAAGGGATTACAGGAAAATATAGGGGGAAATCCTCCAGGACCATGTAAGCCGGTCCGGTAATGATTTTATTGTTTGAAACAATCTTGGCTTTCGAGAGATGAAGATAGAAATGGGGATGGTCGGCGTCGCATGTCGTATATTTACCCTGCTGAAGGATAAATGCATCTTTGGTGATTTTCTTGGCCCTGGCCGAATGTACAAAGCCATCGCCCTGTTCTGTCACAACATCGGTGATGATCCCTTTCTGTGTCTGGAAATTATATCGTAGCGTATTGGATTCAAACTTCTCGCTTCCATCCTGAAAGACGGGTTTCCCCTGCAATACCCCCAATGAGTCGGGTACCCCTTCGGCATATACTTCCTTGGTTTCGAGATCAAGAATGATATGTGCTGCATTCAGCTCGATCTGCTGATACTTTACCCGGGAGTCACCATACATGTATACCCGTTGCCCGTCGAAGGAAAAGATGATGGAGTCTTTGGCCTGGTAATCGATAGGGGCCTCAATGACCACTTGCTGCTTTTTGGGACTGACAGTTGAGTCAGGTAGGACATCAGGCAAAACGGCGGTCGTATCCCCAACCAGTTTATAAAATCCGGTGGTATCATCCAGTTGATAGGGTTGTTGCCTGATTGAATCGGGAAGCTCCTGTCCGGAGGAATGAAGTACCCAAAGAAGACAACTTATATATGTAATCAGCGTTCTTAACAAACCAAGGTTTCATTATACCGTTATATGCAGCGGCATACGGTGTGCAAAAATATAAATATGACATGGACTTCACTCGTGTAAAATGCAAAATAATCCTAATATTTCTAATTTTGCCAGTAATGTTGCCCATGGGAGAATATCAGACCACCTTAAGGATGGAAGACTCCCATCGGAATATTGAATTTAAAAGGGAACAGCCGATGAATTGGCAAAAATCAGAATCACCGGCAGTAATCCTTAAAAGGAAAGTTTGACATGAAAAAATACAAATTCCAAATCCTCATCCTGTTATCCATCTCATTATTGACCATACATCCTGTGCATGGAGACCAGACAGGCACGCTCCGCACGGTAGTCATTGATCCCGGTCATGGCGGCATGGATCCCGGGGCGGTTTCGGGGGGTGTCCAGGAAAAAGATCTTGTCCTCGACATAGCACTCCGACTCGGCAGAAAGATCAGGGAAACCTATCCTGAGGTCAAGGTTATCTATACACGCAACAAGGATGTTTTTATTCCGTTGTACCAGCGAGCCGACATTGCCAACCGAAACAAGGCAGACCTGTTTATATCGCTGCATGCCAACTATGTTGCAACAACTACCGTAGGAGGAACCGAAACTTTTACACTTGGATTGCACCGAAGCCAGGAAAACCTGGAGGTTGCCCGTAAAGAAAATGCCGTAATCCTTCTTGAAGACGACTACTCCACAAACTACGAAGGATTCAATCCCAAGGAAGCGGAATCATACATCATGTTTGAAAGCATGCAGTCGGAATACCAGGAACAGAGCATCGATTTCGCGGCACGGATACAGGAACAGTTCAGCCAAAACCTGCAGCTTAACAACCGGGGGGTTAAACAGGCAGGATTCCTTGTACTCAGGAGGGCGTCGATGCCAAGCGTCCTTGTAGAAGTAGGTTTCATCAGCAATCCCAACGAAAGAAAATTCATGGTATCTGAAGCCGGAAAAGAGAAAATCACACAATCGGTATTCGATGCATTCAAAAGTTATAAAAAGACCATTGAAAACCGCAGCAATTTTGCCATTCTGGCTGAAAACGAGACAAAAACCGAAACCCACAGCCTGCCTGCCAACGGATCAGCCAGCAATGAAACAGGGCCACAGGCAGAGAACCCGAATGTAAAACCTAAAGCAAACGTTTCAACCAGTAATACTGAGGCAACCGTATCCCAGGGGGTCACAAAAAATCCTTCCACTGATAAGTGGTATGCCGTGCAAATCGCGGCGACACAAAAAGTCATTGACACAACACCGGCCAATTTCAAGAACGAAAAAAGCATAACCCGCCTAAAAGTTGGGAACATAAACAAGTATGTTAGCGGGAAATATGATAGCTTTGCAGCTGCAACCAAGGAAAAAAACCGGCTCAGGAGCAAGTTTCCGGATGCCTTTGTCGTGGTTGTTGAAAATGGTATTCCTTCCCTGGCCCGAAACTGACAGGTTTCAGAAGGGAAGCATACCGTATGATTTAATAATTTCCAATGATGAAAATTTCGAAATTCATAAAGCTTGGTTTATTGATGGTACTTTCCATCACTATCCTGGTATGGGGCTTAAGTTTCCTGAAAGGGCACGATTTCTTTAAACCCGTCAATTATTATTATGCGGTTTACGAAAGGGTTGACGGCCTTCAGGAATCGAGCCACATAACCATGAACGGGTACAAGGTAGGATCCGTTAAGGCCATTGAATTTTCACCCGACCTCAGTGGCAGGCTCATCGTTACCCTCATGATCGAAAATGATTTCAGCATACCCAGGAATTCAGTTGCACGGATTATCAGCAGTGATATCATGGGAACCCGGGCCGTTGAAATGGTTTACAGTGGTGAAAGCCAGTTTTATGCATCGGGCGACACTATACCCAGCAGCATTGAAAGTGACCTGAAAGACCAGGTGAGCATGCAGGTTCTTCCCTTGAAGAACAAGGCAGAAGAATTGATCGGATCTCTTGACTCAGCCATTACGGTTCTGACTGTCATTTTCAATGAAGATGCCAGAAAAAACCTGGCCGAAAGCTTCGCCAACATTAACCGGACGATTTCAAACATTGAAAGGACCTCGGCTGATCTTGCACTTCTTGTGTCTGAAGAAAAGGCCACCATCAGCAGGCTCACCAGGAACATGGAGCAATTCTCGGGCACACTGAGCCAGAATTCTGACCAATTCGACAACATCATCGGAAACCTCTCTTCCATCAGCGACACCCTTGCTGCCATGCCCCTGTCCCCAATCGTGAATGACCTAGCCGACATTATCGACCAAATGAGAACACTGGTTGAAAAGGCCGAAAATGACGACAACAGCATCGGTCTCCTGTTTAATGACGACAAGCTTTATACACAATTGAACGACATGACGGCAAGCCTTGGCAACCTGCTGACCGATATACGTGTAAATCCCAAAAGGTATGTGCATTTCTCGGCTTTGGATCTGGGAAAGGAAGTCTATATCAACACCGGCAATGCACCTGTGGATAACAGCAGGAAAATCAATTTTAAGGTGCATTTCATTTCGACGCAGGATCAGCTTCCCTTGAATTCGGAACTCTTTGAAGGTTTGGGCGAGGTTGACGAAATGGCCGTTTCCGGTGCATTTTCATATATCAGCAGGAAGTTCATGAGCTATGAGGAAGCTGAAAAACTGATGAAATCAGCATATCGCAATTTTCCGGATGCATCCATCATCGCCTTCAGGGATGGCAAGGTAATCAAGCTGGAAAGGGCACTCAAGATCCTGAAATAATCCAGTCAAACAGCAACCACATTGATTAAGGACATACGAAAATGCCCGCGATTGGCATTCATGATCCAAAAGATAGTTTTCGAATTTCAAATGTAAATTACTGATACAGTATTTTTTCTGAACAGCAGATAAAGATCCTTGCCTTATTTTATTGATAAATAAAGCTATAGCTCTGTCATATCAACAGAATGGGACAGATCACCAATAATTATATCAAATACAGGCACCGACCAATACCGACATGTTATAACCCTTGAAGTCAAGGCCTTAATACCATCACGCTGATTTTCAGTCTTTTATAGGCGGAAAAATTTATTTAAAATTTAATCCCCTGATAACGAATCCAATAAATCATTTTTGTAAAACGCAAGAGCAAAATGATTTTTTTATATAGTTTTTTTTCACAAATTTTGTTGAGGGTTTTACAAGAAACGGATAATTACGTCTAACTCTAATAACCAGCTTCCTTTTATGAACAACGAGCATTGGACTTCGTGGGAAAGTTGTTTGCGCATCATTCGCGATAATGTACCTGCGGGAAGTTTTAAAACATGGTTCGAGCCAATCGTGCCAATCAAACTGGAGGATAAGGTACTGACCATCCAGGTCCCGAGTGCTTTCTTTTATGAGTATCTCGAGGAACAATTCATTGACATTCTCAGGAAGACACTTCGCATGGTATTGGGCAACGGAGCTAAACTGGAGTATAACGTTGTGATGGGAACCAATCACAATGATGTACCCTACACCGTAAAATATCCGACCAGCAACAACTTCAAACTGCAAAACAAACCACTCACAATTCCCATGAACACAGAGGAAAAGACACCCATCAAAAATCCTTTTGTGATTCCGGGAATCCAAAAACTGCAAATCGACCCCCAACTTAAACCTGAGAACACTTTCGAGAATTTTGTGGAGGGAGAATGCAACCGTCTGGCACGCAGTGCCGGATATGCCGTTGCACAGCAACCCGGCGGTACCGCTTTTAACCCGCTCATGATTTATGGCAATTCAGGTTTGGGTAAAACGCACCTGGCCCAGGCCATCGGTATCGAAGTAAAGGAGAAATTCCCCGACAAGGTGGTGCTTTACGTAAACGCCAACAAATTTGTCACCCAATATACCGAAGCAACCAGGAACAACAACCGTAACGACTTCCTGAACTTCTACCAGATGATCGATGTCCTCATCCTGGATGATGTGCACGAATTTGCCGGAAAGGAAAAAACACAGGAAACATTCTTTCATATATTCAACCATCTGCATCAGACTGGCAAACAGCTGATTTTGACATCAGATAAGCCACCGATCGAACTCAAGGGCATGGAACAAAGGCTGCTCTCCCGCTTCAAATGGGGATTGACAGCCGATCTTACCGTTCCGGATTTTGAAACCCGGATGGAAATCCTGCGCCGAAAGGTATATAAGGATGGCATCGACCTATCCGACGATGTACTTGAATATATCGCCTCCCACATCACCAACAACGTCAGGGAGCTTGAGGGAGCACTGGTATCGCTGCTCGCGCAGTCGATGCTCAACAAAAAAGAAATTACGCTTGACCTGGCCAGCAAGCTGATCAACAAGCTGGTCAAGAATTCAAAACGCGAACTATCCATCGAATACATCTCGAAAGTGGTGTGCGACTATTTCAACATGCCTGTAGATGCCCTGCAGACCAAAACCCGCAAGCGGGAGATCGTGCAGGCCCGCCAGCTGACCATGTATTTCTCGAAAACGATGACCAAATACTCACTGGCCAGTATTGGTGCCCAAATCGGCAATAAGGACCATGCCACTGTGCTACATGCCTGCAAAACGGTTAACAACCTGAAGGAAACAGACAAAAGTTTCAGGCATTATGTGGATGAGATAGAAAAGAAACTTAAAATGTAAAAGCAGGTCTGATCCTGCTTTTTTTTTAATATTTCGGATTGAAAACAAATCATGGACGACACCTACCGGACCATCACGGAACCAGCAGAAGGATTGTTTAAGGATAAGGGAAGCAAATTCATCTCCTACTTACATCCTGTCACGAATGAGGATGAGATCAGGGATATCCTGGCCACCATCAAAAAAGAGCATTACAGTGCCCGTCATCACTGTTATGCATGGAGGCTGGGCATGGAAGATATCCGCTTCAGGGCCAACGACGATGGTGAACCCTCCTCTACTGCCGGAAAGCCTATCCTTGGACAGCTGGTCAGCCATGAACTTACTAACGTACTTTGTGTCGTAGTCCGATATTTCGGTGGCACCCTTCTCGGTGTCAGCGGACTGATCCAGGCTTACCGGCAGGCTGCAATCAGTGCCATCGAAGCTGCCTGCATCGAAACACGAATCATTGAAATCACCTATGATATTCAATGTTCCTACCAGGAGCTCAACACGGTAATGCAAATCATCAAGTCGGAAAGCCTGAATACCACCCATATCGATATGCGGGAACAAATCAGCATCGGATTTTCGGTCAGGAAAAGCGAAGCGGAACGCATTGAACAGATATTCAACCAGATATATGGTGTCATCCTTAAAAAGATTTGATCCATTCCAATGATAACCAAAGGTTGTTGATAACTGTTTAAAAATCCATCCTTCTGGGAAATATTCTGAAAAAGCTATTTTTCTAACTTTACCGCATGATCATGTGTATGACATCGGAACCTGACCATCATTTCAGTGGAATGCTCCACCTCATACGAAATTTCCATTTTTCACGGTTGTACCTGTTCCATTTGGTCCCGTTGAAAAAAATAAAAGGATTGGCCATTTACCGAAACACAGGAAAGAACCAACAGTCTGTTGAAAGGGCTGTTGGTTTTTTTTTACGATGAACACCAACAAAATACAAATCCATATTTATGAGTAAAAAAGACCTGATTTCCATCACAGACTACACCAAGGATGATTATCTGAGGATCATGGACCTGGCCGCGGAGTTTGAGAAAAATCCCAACCAGGACCTGCTGAAAGGGAAAGTTGTAGCTTCCCTGTTTTTTGAACCCTCCACACGCACAAGACTGAGCTTCGAGACTGCCATATCCCGTTTGGGAGGCCGGATCATTGGTATCGCCGATCCAGGCAGTTCGAGTGTCACCAAAGGTGAAACCCTTCACGACACCATTCGAATGGTGAGTAATTATGCCGACCTGATTGTCATGCGCCATCCTTTGGAAGGAGCTGCCCGATACGCCGCCGAGGTGGCATCCATTCCCGTGATCAATGCAGGGGACGGTGCCAACCAGCATCCCACCCAAACCCTTCTTGACATGTATTCGATCCTCAAGACCCAGGGGCGTCTCGACAATATCAACATCTTCATGGTAGGCGATCTAAAGTATGGCCGGACAGTTCATTCTCTCCTGATGGCCATGTCGGAGTTCGACAACCAGATCTTTAACTTCATCGCTCCCGAAGAATTGCTGATGCCCGAGGAGTATAAGATGCACCTGAGGGAAAAAGGGATTAAATACTATGAGCACAGGGAATTCACCGATATCATCAACGCTGCCGACATCATATACATGACACGCGTGCAGAAAGAGAGATTTTCGGATCCCATTGAATACGAAAAGGTTAAAAACGTTTATATCCTGCGTGAAAAGATGCTTAGGAATACCAAACCCAATGTAAGGGTACTGCATCCCCTGCCCAGGGTCAACGAAATTCACACCGATGTCGACAAGAGCGAGAAAGCCTACTACTTTGACCAGGCACTCAACGGTGTTTTTACACGGGAAGCCATTATAGCCCATACCCTTAACCTGAAATAATCAACCCATGAAAGATTCGAACAAGAAAAAACTCAAGTTAAAAGTCAGTGCCATCAAGGATGGTACCGTTATCGACCATATACCCGCGTCTAACCTTTTTGATGTCATCAATATTCTTGGGCTCAACAAAATTGAGAACCAGATCACCTTCGGCACCAACCTGGAAAGTGAGAAACTGGGCAGCAAGGCCATCATCAAGGTGAGTGACAAATTCTTTGCCGACGACGAGATCAACAAGATCGCATTGATTGCCCCCCATGCCAAGCTGAACATCATCAACGACTATGTCGTTACCGAAAAGAAGATTGTGGAAATCCCCGACAGCGTGCAGGGAATCGTGAAATGCTTCAACCCGAAGTGCATTACCAACAATGAGAAGATCATTACCAAATTCAAGGTAATCGACAAGTCACCGCTAGCCCTGAAATGCTGCTATTGCGAAAAGATCACCGATAAGGATCATTTACAGATCATATAAGAACCAAATCACCAAACCCTTTACCTGAATATCATGAGGCTGCCAAATGGCCGGCTCATGATATTTTTTTTTAACACGAGGCCGATACACCGGTTGCATGTATCCGGCAACTACGGTATCCATACAGGGTGATGACCGCAAAGCTGAGAAGCGGGATCAGGAATGATATACGGACTGCAGATACTTCATATATGGTTCCCATGTCGATGACACCACCCATCAGGGGAGGCATGACAGAACCACCCAGAATGGCCATGATCAGGCCTGCCGCACCGATCTTGGCATCTTCGCCAACGCCATGCAGGGCAATCCCGTAAATGGTGGGGAACATCAATGACATGCAGGCCGAGATGCCAATCAGGGAATAGAGTCCGGCCATACCGGGGATAATGATTGCACCTAGTGTGGTAACCATGCCACCAACGGCCAGCCACATCAGCAAATGTCCGGGAGAAATATACTTTAACAGGAAGGTGCTGATAAAACGGCTAGTCACGAAAATCACCATGGCAACAATATTGTAACCCTGGGCTTCAGCCTCCGACATACCCAGCTCGGAGGTTGCATAATGAATGATGAACGTCCAGACCATGATCTGCACCCCGACATAAAAGAACTGTGCAATGACACCTTCGTAATACCGCTTGTTCTTGAGCAGTCTCCGCACCGTCACCATGAAATGGATGTCTTTATCCTTGTCCTCGTTCCTGGGCAACCTTGCCATGGCGATGATCACAAATACAACCAGGATGACCAGGGCAATAGCCACATAGGGGTAACGAATGATGGCCAGGTCGGAAAGTGTCACATCATTTAGAACCCCGGGATCCATGGCAGCCCGTTCCTCTGAGGTGGCAGGATTGAGCCTGGCAAGGATCAGCTGCTGGGCGGTAAACATGCCCATCAGGGAACCGATCGGATTGAAGGCCTGTGCAAGATTGAGCCTGCGGGTAGCGGTTTCCTGAGGCCCCATGGACAGGATATACGGATTGGCGCTGGTTTCAAGAAATGAAAGCCCACAGGTAAGGATGAAATATGAAATCAGGAAAGGCCAGAAGGTCATGGCCATGCTCGCCGGGATAAAGAGCAGTGCACCCCCGGCATAGAGTCCAAGACCAACCAAAATCCCTGCCTTATACGAAAACCTTTTAATGAAAAGGGCTGCCGGGAAGGCCATGGCAAAATAACCCCCATAAAACGCAAACTGCACCAGTGAGCCCTCGAAATTGCTCATCATCAAAATTCGCGAAAATGCCTTGACCATGGGATTGGTGATATCGTTGGCAAATCCCCATAGGGCAAAACAGGTAGTGATTAAAATAAATGGCACCAAAAGGTATTTGGGCACCACCGGAGTTTTTCCAGACTTCATAGTTATCGGTTGTGATCTTGGTTTAATGAAATAAAAATACTTCCCAAAAATGTCAATATTTTTTCATTGGGTAACCTGTTGCATCCTGCTCCCCGACTGATTTTATAAAGTTTTGGTGTTAAAAAAACCAAAATCAGGAAATATTGGTTTGGATCATATGCCAAGGGATATGAAATATCCGGGATTCCTTGAAAAAATATTTGGGCACAAATTGGAGGAAAGGGATTTTTTATATATTTGCAACGCCTTTGAGAAAGGCACAAACAAGTTCTCAACATAAAAAAAAGCCCAGGTGGCGGAATTGGTAGACGCGCTAGTTTCAGGGACTAGTATTCGTAAGGATGTGCAGGTTCGAGTCCTGTCCTGGGCACCAAAAAAATGCAATCGTTTTTAAAAACGGTTGCATTTTTTGTTTTACAATACCCATATCCCCACCCATCCGGTCCCGAACAACTTATTGGTTACTCCATATCTTCTGCGTATAATTTCCATATGCTGTGATAATCCATACAGACAGTAATTTGAATTGTTATTTAAAATATATGACGTTGGTAGGAATCGGTCAGGTATCTGCCAATAGGATGGCCGTAACAAGGGAATTCATGCAGGACCATCGACAGGGGCCGTCAATCCCCGGCATCTGATATAAAGTGGCCAGTCCGTTATTCTAATTACTACAATTCAATGCACTATCAACTGCGATGTAAAGGAAAGAGGCTGCCCCAACATTTTGAGACAGCCTCTTTTTCACGTATATCCTATGCGAAATGGCATCCTCGCCTATTTACCTACCTTGACACAATACATCCGTTCCTGATCCCTGATCAGGAGTTTCCCATCTGCCAGTGCCAAAGGAGCCCAGTTTTGGGTGGGACCGCCAGACCCTGTTTCCGATGACGCTTCGTTATTGGCTGTATAGGAACCAAGGATATCAGCCTGGGAAATGGGACTGAATGCTTCCGGACTGGGTTCAATCAGGTATAATGTTTTGGTTCCGTCAGATGCAAGGATCAGTCCATCGGCCCAAAGCAGGCTTCCCTTGTTAAAATTGGGTTCCCTCATGGTTTTCCACATGATCTCGCCGTTCATGTTCATGCAGGTTAGTCCATCGCGACGGCTGTTCGTCCCGTACTGGCCATAAAAATAGCCATCGAGCAGCAACGGGGTTTTGGTCTGGTCGCCAAACTCAACGGTCCTGAACAATTCCTTGGCAATATACTGGCCATCCTGGCCTTTTTCAACCTGGATCATCAGGGCACCCAACTCATAACCTCCGGTAACCAGCAATTTATTGTTACCGGCATCCACAACACCCGGAATCGGTATGCCACACACCCATTGCGAGAATATCCACAGCTGCTCGCCGGTCAGGGGATTCAAACCAACCACATTACCGGGCACCAATTCTCTTCCCCCACGGCCGCCGCTTGATGCAGTCACCATGACCAGCTGGTCATTTCCATCGATCTTCACGACGGTCGGACTTACATAGCCAGTCTGGCCCAGTGAGGGAGTCCTCCAACGTACAACACCTGTATTCTTGTCATAAGCCACCACCCCGGCTTCAGGAGCCTGGGAGGCAACAATCAGGAGATCACCATAAACCAATGGATTCTGGGTGATGGCCCAGGTAGGAAAACTTCCCTTACCATCCTGTCGCTGAGATCCTTCCGACTCTTTAGGATTGCCCGGTTGTCCGCCGAAATCGGTCCAGATGTTGACATTCCATACCGGTTGATGGGTGTTGATGTCGATACAATACAAATCTCCGTAAGGCCCGCATGAATATACATGTTTGTCGTCGACCAGGGGCACACTGCGTGATCCCGGGAACTGGACCGATCCGGCTGCGGCATATGAATACTTCCATAACTCCTGACCTGTATTGAGGTCGAAACAGCGCATGATGTCGCCAGTCTCGTCATCCCTGTCAAGCAGGTAAACTTTCCCACCTTTCACAACCGGGCCTCCGAAACCAATTCCGACAGGCACTGACCATAGAACTTCCGGTCCGGATGCAGGCCACTCACGTATTAATCCCGTTTCAAAGGATTTGCTGTTTCTTTCAGGACCAAGATATTGGGGCCAATCCTGGGCGTACGTGCCGAAACACAATGCCAGAAGAAGGCATAGGGTGAGGAAGGTTCTTTTCGGTTTCATGATATTGGTTTTTGGTTTTTGATCGTGTGTTTAAATTATATATTCAGGGGAACATATGCAATATTTTGCGATGAATATCAATATTTCGAGGTCGGAAAGGGGCTAAACAGGACCGGGTAATGACGATGCAAACCGATATTCGTCAATTCTGTCTATTTCTGTCGGTTGATCAGGTCTTCCAGAGCATTCAGATGGGCCTCAAAAGCAGCTTTCCCCTTGCGTGTCATCGAATATTGGGTATTGGGTTTTCGGCCGATAAATGATTTCCTGACCACCAGGAAATCCTCCTTTTCCAACGCCTTCAGATGGCTGGCCAGGTTTCCGTCAGTCACGTCCAGAAACTCCTTCAAGGCATTGAAATCGATGGTATCATTTACCGCAAGAACGGACATGATCCCCAGCCTGATCCTTGACTCGAAAGCTTTGTTCAATCCATGGATGATCGTTTTCACCTTTCGTACCTCCATTGCATGTGAATACCGTAGACGATATGCATGATCCCAAATCCTATCGCCCACAAAATCAATCCGGCCCCAGTCATCCAGGTTCCAAGAAGTCCCAGCACAATCTGGGCCATCCCCAGGAATTTTACATCCTCAAAGGTAAACTTACTGGCATTGATCAAAGCCAGGCCATAAAAAACAAGGCTGGCGGGGGCGATAAGCCCCATCATTCCCTTCAATACAAGTATCAGGATAAACAATCCACCGGTCACAAGAGGGATGGACAAATGAACGACCAACCTTCGGGCTGCAGGGTTCCAGATGTACTCCTGTCTCCTTTTTGCCCGACGGGCCGACATCCATATGGCAGTACCTATGGCAAGGGCCAGCACAATGAGGGCTACCAAAAACAGCTGCAGTATAATCGCTGTTTCAGGCTTGTCCGACATCTGGGTCATGAATTTACCCTCATCCCCGGAATAGAACATCCGGTAGGCCACATATGCACCGACAAGGGCATAAATGCCTGCCATGATACCTGACCAACCGGTGAGAGACACAAACCTGGTTGACCTTTCCATCATCTGACGAATGTCAGACAAGTCCTTGATGTAATTCTGTTCCGACTTCATATGCCTATTCAATATTTTCAGGATACCGTTTTCTTGATTCAACTTCCAAAAAACATTCACCCAACCAGATGAATTATTCAATGAAATATGTCTTCAAGCATTAAAAAACGACTAAAGTACTTTGGACATCAAAGCTACGAAAGAAACCTGAAACAAAAGGCAGCCGGTCAAAAATTATGGTATTTGTTCCTTGTCGCCAAATTTTCCCTAATTTCATACCCAAATTTTATTCCCATGAAAAAATTGATCATCCTGCTGTTTGTTGCCGTTACCTTGCTGGCATCAGCCCAAACAAAATCATTGAAGAAAAGTGCCCCGCTCGTCCCCGGAACACCCGAGAGTGTCGGGATGTCGCCGGAAAGGCTTGCCCGCATTGACAAAATGTGTTCTGATGCCATAGAAAACGGTGAAATCCCCGGTGCAGTGGTCCTGGTTGCCCGAAAAGGCAAAATCGTGTACCACAAAGCGTTTGGAATGGCTGACGTACAGAAAGGAAGGGAGATGAAAACTGATGACATTTTTCGCATCGCTTCACAAACAAAGGCCATTACCTCTACTGCAGTCATGATGCTCTGGGAAGAAGGCAAATTTTCGCTCGATGATCCCATCTCGAAGTTCATCCCTGAATTCAAGAACCCCCAGGTGTTGCAATCTTTCAGGTATTCCGATACGACCTGGACAGGCACTCCCGCCCGCCAGGAGATTACCGTCAGGGACCTGCTTACGCATACCTCGGGAATCGGATATGGAGTGATCGACGGTGATGAAAGAATGAGGATGATTTATGGCAAGGCGGGAATCACCGACCTTTTCACGACCGAAAAGATCACCATTGGCGAGAGTGTCAGGAAACTGGCCAAACTGCCGTTGCACCACCAACCGGGTGAAAGGTTCACCTATAGCGAAGGCCTCGATGTGCTGGCCTATTTTGTGGAGGTTGTTTCCGGCATCCCCTTCGACCGGTTTCTGCGGGAGCGTATTTTTGTTCCTTTGGGAATGGAAGACACCTGGTTCTATCTTCCGGAAAGCAAATACCAGCGTCTGGTCACCATCCAGCATAAGCAAGACAACAAATGGGTTCCTTACCCTGTCACATTTTATGATCTCGACTATCCCATCAAAGGGGCAAAAACCTTCTTCTCGGGAGGGGCAGGCCTAAGCAGCACTGCTAAGGATTATGCGACCTTCCTGCAAATGTACCTTAACGGCGGGGAATTGAACGGAGTCCGCCTGCTCAGCAGGACCACCGTTGAAACCATCATGGCCAACCAGACCGGAAATCTCTGGGGAGGCCCCGATCGGTACCATGGTCTTGCCTTTGGCGTGGGAACCAGGGAAAACATTACACGCGGTGGCCGAGGAAGTGAAGGAACCTTCGACTGGGGTGGTTACTTTAACACACAGTACTTTGCCGATCCACAGGAACAACTGATCGGAATTATCATGAAACAGACCCAGGGCGGTTCCAATGACCAGACAGAAGGGAGATTCAGGGTGCTGACTGGCCAGGCCATCGATGATTGACCAGCTTCCTGGTTGATACTACTCCTGTTTTTTGGCTATACGAACCCTGTGCACCCGATAGGGTGTTTTGCCCTGACCTTCGTAATAGGTGCGCATCTGTATCTCGGCCAGAATGCCGATGGTGATAAATTGTATGCCGCCCATTACCAGCAAAATTCCAAGCAACAACAGGGGTTTGCCCCAGATGTCGTTGCCCAGGATCTTCAGGATCAACATATAAAAATTGATCAGCATACCCAGTCCCAGCGTGATGATACCAAGCTGACCGAAGAAATGAATCGGCTTTTGCAGGTACTGCTTGAAAAAGAGCATCAAGAGCAGGTCGCTAATCACTTTTGTGGTCCGGCTCAGGTTATATTTTGATTTGCCATGCTGGCGTGACCGGTGATTAACATCCATCTGGGTTAGCCTGACATATCCCTCAAGCGCAAGCAAGACCGGGATAAACCTGTGAAGCTCGCCATAGATATGGATGTTCTTTATCGACTCCCTGGTAAAGACCTTGAGCGTACAACCCAGATCCTTCATTTGTGTACCGGTTGATTTTCGGATGATGTAATTGGCAATTTTGGAGGGCACCTTTCGCAGGAACATGCCATCACGACGGTTGGCCCTTACTCCGGCCACCATGTCCCAGCCCTCTTCCTCAGCCTTTTTGAGCATTCCCGGAATATCGGCAGGATCATTCTGTAAATCACCGTCAATCAGCACAATATATTCACCATCGGCATGATCGATACCTGCCTGGAGTGCTGAGCTCTGGCCATAATTCCGCTTCAGCTCAACCAATTGAAACCGTTCGTCATTGATTTTCATGATCTCGTCACGGGTACCATCAGTTGACCCATCATCCACAAATATTGCCTCGAAATCAATACCATTCAGTGCATTCTGGATTTCTGCTGCCAAAGGAAGAATATTTGGCTCCTCATTATACACGCAAATAACTACCGATAATTTTTTCATTGTACTGTTATTTCAAAATTAACCCTCTTTCCATGGTTGACCATGAAAGTGATCCAATCTGTCGCAATATGTTATATTTGTGACACGAATACTGAAACACAGGAAAATCAGGTCCTGCAAAAATACAAAATCGGGAAGCATAATAGCCTGATAAATAATGTTTTCAAACGCAAGGAAGACCATGATTGATAAAATACTGAAAATTAAATATTTACAAATATTAATTTTCTTGTTTTCATTTTTCTTGTTCTCACTGAACAACCAAAACATCAGCATTTACCTGCTTGATGAAGCCAAAAATGCGTCGTGTGCAAGGGAAATCATGGAAACCGGAAATTGGGATTATCCCACCTTCAATTACAACCTCAGGGCAGATAAGCCACCGCTCCACTATTTTTTCATGATCCTGTCGTATTCTGTTTTTGGAGTGAATCCATGGGCAGCCAGATTTTTCTCGGCCATCTTTGGTGCCTTGACCATTCTGGTGGTCTTCAGGTTTACCTCTCGCCTGGCCAATCAAAGGGTTGCCCTGTGGAGCAGCATTGTGCTTCTCGCGTCCGTCCACTTCCAGCTTCAACATCATATGGCGGTCCCCGACCCCTACCTGATCTTCTTCATGACCTGGGGAATGTTTCTTTTTATTTCAGCCTATCAAACCAACAATCGGCTCCATGCTTACCTTATGTATGCGGCACTTGCATTGGGAGTGCTGGCTAAAGGCCCTGTTTCCGTCCTGTTGCCTGGTCTAATTTTTTTGGTTTATTTAATAATTGATAAAAATTTGTCAATCAAAACCTTATTAAGGCTAAAGATCATTCCTGGCGCCATAATTTTCATGGCGATTGCGGTTCCATGGTTTGTGGCAGCGCATTTCGCTTCAGATGGGGAATGGACCAATCGTTTTTTCCTTGGGCACAACCTGAACCGCTTCTCCAGTGAAATGGAAGGACATGGTGGCATTTTCCTACTGACCGCAGGTTACGTTTTTATTGGCATGTTCCCTTTTTCCATATACTTCGTTCGAGCCTGGAAATTTTTCCGAATCCAGAAAGATCGGGGCCTGATTCTTTTTTCAGTGGTTGTCACGGTGGTAATAATCCTCTTTTTCACCCTGTCGAAAACCAAATTACCGAATTATACGGTAATCGCCTATCCTTTCCTGGCCATCTTTCTGGCCAATAGCCTGAATGGGGCACCGTTTGTAATCAAGCGCGACAAGATTCTGCTCACGGCCCTTCTTATGATTCTGGTTTTGCTTTTCATTGGAGGGTTGATTGCTATGGGATTCGACCCGGTCCTGTCGAACCGAAGGTATCTCATTATGGGTCTCCTGGTATTGCCAATTGGTGTCTGGCTGACCATTAGGTCCTTGAAAAAGGCAGGTTCTTATGCAAGATTGATTCTTGCCTCCACCGGCGTATTGACCGGCATCATCTTTTTTGGTCTAATATATCCACAAATCGACCGGCTTAATCCGGTCAACCAGAGCATTCACCTCCTTCAAGGCAAGGATGTAGCCTATTACAAACGCTATAATCCAGGATACGCCTTCAAACTTAAGAAGAGAATCGATCCCCTCGAAGCAGGGGAAATCACAACATGGTTCAATAAACATCCGGAAGGGATTATTATTTCAACCGAAAAATTAATTAAGGAAATTGAAATACCTGAAGGATACGATATTATATTTTCCAAGAAAGACATCTTTGAGACCCCGGTAACCGTGTTAATCGGTCCCGCCGGCCAATAAATGCCAAAGCCCCTTCTGAAATCTGCGACGGCTGTCAAGACGAAGCAATATATCAAAAATGAGAATCGACAACAGGCTTGCGATGATTCCGAGGATGGATCCTGCAAGTACATCTCCACCGAAATGTTGCAACAGGTAGATACGCGAGAACCCGATCAGGGAGGCGATGAGAAAAAAAACAGCCCCTATAGTCCTATTGCCTGAGAAATAGGACAAGATCGAAAAAAATCCAAATGCAGCCATGGTATGACCCGAAGGAAATGAATGAAAATAGATCAGGGGAGCATCATACAGGAATCGGGGAAAATCGGCATAGTAAAAATAGTGCATTGGCCTTGTCTCGCTCACAAAAACCAACCTCTTAAACAAAAATGTCAGGATGCCCACCCAACTCAATGATCCCAACGCAAGAATAGTCCACCTGAAACTCCAGACGCCCAGAAGAATGGCAATCACAACCAGATAGCTCCCCAACCCAAGATCCGTTATCCATAAAAAAACCTTGTCGAGCAACGATGACGAATATTGATTTACCATCAGGACCTCTGCGCCTTTTTTGTGGGTTAAAAGGAATAACGACAAAGCCAAAGCAAAAAGAGCGAAAGGTACAAGAAAGCCTTTCATTCGCCCATTTATGAATTGAAGTCGCTTTAGCATCGTGAACGGTTATAATCCATCAAATTTCCGGGAAAACGTAAAACGAATGGTCGTGTACTCCCAGTGGCGCAATCCCTGAATCACTTCAACCGACATTGCCGACCGTTCCCAGTCGTGACGGGTCAGCAAAGTCACTACCTGAGGTTTGTCCCTGTTTTCCATATATCCCGAATACCCCGAAAAATTTCCGCTGATCAACCAATATCGGGAATCATATTCCAGTCCTGCCCCATACATAAAGGCATCATTTTGAAGAGTAAACTCATCATTGGTCTGCCAGCTATAGAAACCGAAAGATCCATAAGGCCTGATCACCCCATAGCGGCTGACATCCCAATCTTTCGAAAAGCTAAAATCGAAAAAATAGCCGGGAGAATCCGAATATCTTGCGGCATACAAACCACCGGAGGCTGTTTTCGCGGCAATCCGGAACAATGTATTCGGGAAAGCCTTATCCTTGACGATCTGCACTGAAGTACTGAAATAAAAGTCACCCTGCGCAATGCCCCTGCCATCCTTATCCCTTGCAATACGTTCATTTCGTATCTCTTCGGTAAAAGCGTAATTTTCAACGATTACACCATACATCTCGAACATGATTTTTGAATCGGCAAATTGCAATGCCAGTCTGCCGGCCAGATCCTGGGTAGGATCACCGGGATGGAAATGGCGTGAAAGTGAAAAAGAGAATTCACTTTGTTCGGGATTGAATCCCTTTTTCATTTCGGGAACTGGTAATGCATTTGGCCCCAAATAGCCAGGCGAAATGATCATCATTCTCTTCCAGGAAGGCATTCCAGGCTGCCAGTTATGCAGTTCATTCCACCAACCATAATCTTCCTGTCCTGAAACCCAAAGAGATGACAGCAGGGCGAAAAAAACCCACAAAAAACGCTTTATTACCGAAAATCCAAAAGAATCCCTGTTCTTCACATATCCCCCACACATCATTGTTGCAGATTATTTCCCTCCTTGGATGTTATCTTATTATCCCGCAAAGATAACCACTGAAAATCAGATTTTCATCTTTTCACGGATATGCCCGGGAATGGCATCCTTATGTATCATGATCAATGTGGTCTTGTATAACACATAAGGCTTTGATGCATAAAACATACCGTCGAACTTATTGTAGTTGCCCCATGAGTTTTTGACTTTGTAATAGACATTCCCTGCCTGATCGGTAGCTTTGCCAACAATGTGCATTCCATGATCGTCGGTAGTTTGGAAACTGTCGAAGGCCGATTGTCGGGCTTCAGGAGTAACATCCATTTCGGAAACCGGACCTGAAATCCTGTACAATTCGTCTTCACGCTGGCGATCCGACAAACTTTCCCATCTGGTGATTTCAGCATTTGTCATGTCAACGGTTTTCACTTCAGGAACAACGGCAATACCTTTATTACCCGACAAAAAGCCCTTTTCGCTTACATCCGAGGCCCAGGCAAAAGAATATCCATTTTCCAAACCAGAATCGATAATCTCCTCCAAATCCTCCAGCGGCACATTATAAACCTCCTGCCATGCCCAGTTATCGGGAATCTCAAGAATAAAACGAGAATAATAAGGATGATGGGAAAAAGAAGTGATTTCCACATAATCATCCATGTTCAGTCCTACGTAATCACGGGCAAAGCTTTGAGGAGTATATTCAGTCCCCTGATAGTTGAATCGCACAGGAAGCTCACCCAGATAAGACTCAAGGGTGGATTTTACAGGTTCCTGCCAAACCGGACTAAGCTTGCGATTGGTGTTTTCGACGATGGCGCCAACCTGTTTCTTGAGAAGGTTATCCAGTTCACCATGCACATGCTTTTCCTCACCATATTCCAGTCCACGATAAATTTCATCAGGAACGATTCCATGCTTTTTGATCACGTTGGTAACATCATGGAAAACTCCCCCCGCATCGAAATTTGTCTTCCCATGCATCCGCACGTATTTTTGGGCCTTGTCCATATAAGCATGGTAAACCACGAACATGGGGGAAAGATCGGTCATGGGACGATTTAGACGAATCATTTCAGATTCAAGAAATGAAAGTGTTGAAAACGACCAGCAGGTACCTGTACGATGCTGATCCTTAACAGGGGTAAACTTTACGGTGACCTTATCCTTAAAATTTATTTCATCTTGCTGCTTTTCAGCGTCTTGCGCATATACCCCAAAACTAAAGACAAAAGCTAAAACCAGTGTTGATATTGTCTTGAACCTCATAATCACTGTCCATTTAAAATTTTTATACCAAATATCCGGCTAATCAATGCACCCTTCATCATCCTTCAAATGCCATGGATACCTGAGGACGGACAAACCATTCTTTTTCAGGCATTGAACATTGAAAGAATGATCAGAATGCCAAAAATAGAAAAATAAAAAACTTTTATTTATGTTTTTAAACAACTCTGGCCAATCTGCCGAAAGGTCATCGTTTGATACTGGCCAATTCCTTATGTCGGTGACAATGAACCAAATGGTCATTGACCATTCCTGTTGCCTGCATATGGGCGTACACCACGGTACTTCCCATAAAGGCAAATCCCCTCCTCTTCAGGTCGGCTGAAATCAGGTCCGACAATTCGGTCTTTGGGGGAATTTCCGACAGCTTTTCAAAATGGTTAACCACAGGCTTTCCTTCCGTAAATCCCCATATGTAATGATCGAAGCTTCCAAATTCCTTCCGGATTTCGATAAAGGCTTTCGCATTGCGGATGACGGCCTCAATTTTCTTTCGGTTCCGGATGATCCGGGCATCCTGCATCAGCCGTTCCACATCGTTTTCTGAGAACCTGACAATTTTTTCGGGATCAAATTCGGCGAATACCTCCCTGAATGCTTCCCGTTTTTTCAAAACGATTGCCCAGCTTAACCCAGCCTGAAAAGACTCAAGGACAAGAAATTCAAAGAGTTTCTGGTCATCATGCACAGGCACACCCCATTCCTTATCGTGGTATTCAATCATCAACGGATCATTTCCGACCCAATCACAACTTTTGGTCATATGGAATTTATATAGGATTTCGTGCGAAAAGTTAAATAAAATTAAGCTCTTCCGGGCAGATGGAGTCAAAATGTTATTTTTGTTGTTTAATCGAATTCACATGAAGAGAGCTTTGTTTGTATTCCTTTCCATGCTCCTGGCAGTTTCTGCTTCAGCACAGCTGAATATCAACCACTATATAAGGGTTGGGCAGACACGTATTTCGATCGGGAATTATGTCGGGGCTATCGAATACTTCAACATCGTCATTAAGTTTAAGCCACATCTACCGGAACCCTATTTCTACCGTGGCGTCGCCAAGCATCGCCTTGAGGATTTCAGGGGAGCCATCAACGATTACAACCAGGCTATCCAGATCAAACCCTATTATCCTGACGCTTTTGTTTACAGGGGAATGGCCTACCATGAGCTGCGTGACTTTGACAGGGCAATACAGGACTACAACAGGGCACTGGAGCTTGATCCCAAGAATGAAGCAGTATACAACAACCGCGGTATCGCCAAAATCTCGCAGAAAGATGTGGATGGAGCCATTAGTGACTACAATAAGGCACTTGAGCTCAATCCAGGGTCGGTGAACGCCCTGATGAACCGGAGCAACGCCAAAATTGTCCAGGGAGACGTGCGGGGGGCAATCCAGGACCTGAACAGCATCATCATCATCAGGCCGCACTTTGCGGGTGCGTATCTTAACAGGGGGTTGGCCCGTTTCGAGCTTGACGATTACGCCTCTGCACTCCGCGACTACGACCAGGCCATCAGGTTGGAACCCGAAAATGCACTGGCCTACAATAACCGGGGGATCGTCAAGCATAAACTGGAAGATTACCAGGGCGCCATCATGGATTATGACATGGCCATCCGGCTTGACCCGACCATGGCCAATGCCTATTTCAATCGTGCGATGGCCCGCGAAATCATGCGGATGCCAGGCTTCGAATCTGACTACCAGATTGCGGCTGACCTCAATCCACAGTACGACCTGAGCAGATTTACCCTTAACGCCGAACAGCTGGCACAACAACAACAACAACAACAACAAAAGCAGAACCAGCAAAACCAGAACCAGCAACAAAACCTTGCGTCCTCGAACCCAGGTAGTGGAACCACTCCACAGGGACAATCAGTAAAGCCGGATGAAGTGGCAAAAACACCCGAAGAGGCTGCCAGGGAAAGAGAAGAAGAGCTGAGGCGCAGACGAAGGTTGAATGTCATTGCATCGGATTCCCGGAATCTGCCCGGCCAGAATGATGCAGACACTGATGAAATCAGTGTGCAGGACAGAAACATCATCATTGACCTTCAACCCATTTTCCGCATTTCTGCTTTTGAACGAAATTCTGTTGACTATGAAAGACTTCAATACTACAGCGTTTCTATCGAATCCCTTAATCGGGTCAACAATTACAATCCATTTCTTACCATAACAAACAAGACCGACAGAAGCCTGAATACGGTTTTCGAAAACTTCGTGCTCTTTTTCAATGAAAAAATCCGAATCTCCGAAAACAGCCACAATTTTTTAAACAGAGGCATATTTTATTTACTAACAGATAAATACAATCAATCACTTGAAGATTTAAACAAATCAATCCAGTGGGATCCCAATGAAGCACTCGCTTATTTTACACGAGGCAATTGTCGGTTTAAGATGATTGAGCATATTGAATCATTGCCTGAATTCAATGCACAGCTCTCCCTGGCCCTTGAGAACACCCGGCTCAACAGGCCCGCCGAACCCGCCATGACACGTATGATCCACGATTATGACGAAATTCTTGATGATTACGAAAAAACCCTTCAACTCAACCCGAATTTTTTCTTTGGATACTATAACCGGGCCTTCATCAACCTCCGTCTAAAAAATTATGAATCGGCACTGGCCGACCTCGACAGGGCCATCGAACTGGAACCAGAATTTGCTGAGGCATACTATAACAGGGGCCTGACAAAAATTTTCCTTGATAAACTGGAAGACGGGGCCATTGATCTTTCAAAAGCCGGTGAACTAGGTCTTATTGAGGCATACAGTGTCATTAAACGTTACTGCAATTTTTAGACAACAAGTTATTGATCCTATAACAAACGCATTCAAATACGAAACATGAAATTGAAAATCCTGATCATTTCAATGATCCTTCAATTAGGCTGGTCAGCCACAGCCCAGAAAAAGCAAGCTTACCAGCTATATACTGCTCAAGGCAAAAAAGCCAGTTATGGAAAACTCATTAAAGCAGCCTTAAAATCAGACATGGTTCTTTTTGGTGAACTTCATAACAACCCAATCGCTCATTGGCTTCAGCTGGAATTGATCAAGGACCTGCATGAAAAAAGAAACCTGGTATTGGGTGCCGAAATGTTCGAGGCCGATAACCAGGAGGCCCTTACTTCCTATCTCGAAGACAGGATTGACGCCAAAGGTCTCGATTCGATGGCTCGTCTCTGGAACAATTACAAGACCGATTACGCACCCCTTGTGGATTTTGCGAAAAACAATGACCTTCAGTTTATTGCCACTAACATCCCCCGTCGATATGCCAGTATGGTATTCAGGGATGATTTCGAATCACTGGACCAGCTGCCGAATAATGAAAAAAGCTGGATAGCACCTCTTCCCATCGAGTACGATCCGGAATTGCCTGGTTACAAGAATATGCTGACCATGATGGGCGGCGGCAGGGGTGAGACTTTCCCTAAAGCACAGGCCATCAAGGATGCCACCATGGCGCATTTCATTTTGGAAAACTTTCAGGACGGACAACTTTTCGTGCATTTCCACGGAACCTACCACACCGATAATTTTGAAGGCATTCTATGGTACCTGCAACGAAATAGGGCAGATTTGAAATATGTTACCATCAGCACCGTGGAACAGGAGGATATTTCAAAGCTTTCAGGAGACCATTTAAACAAGGCAGATTTCATCCTGGTGATTGATGCCGACATGACAAAAACATACTGACAACATCATCCGGGTATTCTCACAATCCTTACAAATGAGCACCAACCAGCCATTGGCAGAACGGCTCCGGCCAAAAACACTCGATGATTACATCGGGCAGGAACACCTTGTGGGTGAAGGAGCCGTTTTGCGCAAAATGATTGAATCGGGCAACATGGCTTCGATCATTTTGTGGGGTCCTCCCGGCGTGGGCAAAACCACCCTTGCAAGAATTATCGCCAATACCCTGGACAGGCCATTTTACAGTCTAAGTGCCGTAAACTCCGGGGTAAAAGATGTTCGCGACGTGATTGACAAAGCCCAGAAACAACAGTTTTTTGGCCGGCCCAACCCTATCCTTTTCATTGATGAGATACATAGATTCAGTAAATCGCAGCAGGACTCATTATTGGGTGCGGTTGAGTCAGGCACCATCATCCTGGTTGGTGCAACCACCGAGAACCCATCCTTTGAAGTGATAACTCCCCTTCTATCCCGCTGTCAGGTATATGTACTGAAATCACTCGACAAGGCCCATCTTGAGCAATTGCTGAATGTCGCCTTGACAAAAGATACGGAACTCAGGAAGAAAAAAATCACCATTCTGGAGAATGAAGCCCTGTTGCGTTATTCAGGAGGTGATGCCCGAAAACTCTATAACGTTCTGGAATTGTGCATCAACGCAGATTCCAATGAAGAGATCGAACTAACCAACCAAAAGGTAACGGAGAGCCTGCAAAAGAACCTTGTCATTTACGACAAGATGGGCGAAATGCATTACGATATCATCTCGGCTTTTATCAAGAGTGTCCGTGGGAGTGATCCGGATGCAGCCGTGTACTGGTTGGCCCGCATGATTGAAGGTGGCGAAGACGTAAAATTCATTGCGCGCCGTTTGGTGATCCTGGCTGCCGAAGATGTCGGCCTGGCCAACCCAAATGCCCTTTTACTCGCCCAGAGTTGTTTTGACGCAGTCCACCAAATCGGTAATCCCGAGTCCAGGATTATCCTTTCGGAATGCACCATCTATCTGGCGACCTCGCCCAAAAGCAATTCAGCCTATTTGGCTATTGATGCAGCACTGGATATGGTGCGAAAAACAGGTGACCTGCCTGTCCCGCTCCACATCAGGAATGCCCCTACCCAACTGATGAAGGAACTGGGCTACGGAGACAAATACAAATATTCGCATGATTTCCCGGGTAATTTTGTGGAACAGCAATTCCTGCCCGACCAGTTAAAAAAGACAGGTTTTTACAAGCCTGGAAATAATCCAACAGAGTCTAAAATTCTTGAACGACTGAAGTCATGGTGGGGAAAGCGTTTCTGATCCAAAACACAATTCTTCGGCCAATGATTTCCTGCAGATTTGGTCTGGCATGTCATTTCTTTTTCGCGAAACTGCCCTGTAAAAATTTGACTTTACACTCTGAACGATTACAAAAGAACAGCATATGATCATTCCTATTGAAAAACTTAAGTATACAGATTCCGGGAATTTTTTTCTCATAGCTGGTCCCTGCGCAATTGAAGGGGAAGAAATGGCCATGAATATCGCGGAAAAGATTGTCCGAATCACCGATAAGTTGCACATTCCATATATTTTCAAAGGGTCCTACCGGAAGGCAAACCGATCAAGGATTGATTCGTTTTCCGGTATTGGTGATGAGAAAGCGCTCCGCATTCTGGAAAAGATCGGAACAACCTTTGGAATTCCGACGGTAACCGATTTTCATTCGGCAGAGGAAGCGAAGATGGCAGGGGCTTACGTTGATGTGTTGCAGGTACCGGCCTTTTTGTGCCGTCAAACCGATATTCTGGTGGCAGCTGCCCAAACTGGGAAGGTAGTCAATATCAAAAAAGGGCAGTTCTTGTCACCTGGAGCGATGAAATTCGCCATAGATAAGGTCAAAGAGAGCGGAAATGAACGTATATTCCTCACCGAGAGGGGCGTCAGCTTTGGATACACCGACCTGGTTGTCGACTACAGGGGTATTCCCGAAATGCAGGAAACAGGATGTCCTGTCGTTCTCGACATCACCCATTCGTTGCAACAGCCCAACCAATCGGGGGGTGTGACGGGAGGTCGGCCACGACTCATTGAAACCATTGCCAGGGCAGGAGTAGCTGTAGGTGTCGACGGATTGTTTATCGAGACCCATCCCGAACCGGCAAGGGCAAAATCCGATGGCGCCAATATGCTTCCACTTGATCAACTGGAAGGTTTGCTTTCACGCCTCATTGAAATTCGTAAAACCATCAATACCGTATATCCATGAGTAACAGAAGGAAATTTATCCAACGAGTGACTGCAGGACTTGCACTGACCACACTCCTTCCTTTTGGCAGGAAAGCCGAGGCAAAAGGAATCCAAATCAAAGGCACACTGGTACATCACGTATTTTTCTGGTTAAAGGATCCCAACAATCCAGAAGTACGTCGCAAGTTCGAAAAAGCCCTGGACGAACTCCTGAAGGTTGAAACCATCAAACTCAGCCATGTTGGTGTGCCCGCATCGACTGAAGAACGTGAGGTGGTTGACCATACCTATACCTATTCGGTCATGACCTTTTTTGATTCTAAAGAAGGACAGGATATCTACCAGGTACATCCGATCCACCTCAAATTTGTGGAAGAAAACAGCCATCTCTGGAGCAAGGTGATCGTATACGATTCAGTCGATCTGGTCTGATTAGCGGATCATGAAAAAAGGCGCAAAGGAATAAATTTCTTCTGCGCCTTTTTGATTATAAACAACCAGCCTTATTCAGCCAAAACCTTAAGCTCAATTTTCCTGAAATCAGTCGGTGCACTTTCACCCTGGATAGAGATGGTTCCTTTTGTCAGAATCTTGTCCCCATTATCGGGCAGAAGCTTGAAATAACTACCATCCCTTTCATCCAGTTGCGGTTCGGTATATTCCATGACCTGTACGCCATTGATGAAATGTTTGATCACTTCGCCACCATGTACTTCAATTTCAACGGTTACCCACTGGTCCCCATGGAAAGTTTCCGATGTGGAATTCGTGCAATGGTCGAGATGCAATGCACCATTTAACACGATATTCGTTCCCGGGGTACAGACATTGGCTGTAGTGCGGGGATTTTCACCATCACCGCCCAGGAGCTGAACCTCGATCGACACCGGAAAATCCTGATCCAGGTCCATGGTTTCGGGTCGCTGCCCATGAATCATGAAGCCATTGTTCCGGATGGCCCAACCCGGACCTCCCGGACATTGTTCTCCCACAAACCGATATTCGGCACGCAGGATATAATGCGAAAACTCATCCTTGTAAAACAGGTGCGCAAATTTCTCATCATATGCTTCATACTGGTCATACCTGACCTTTAGGATACCGTCTTCAACGCGGAAAGTATTTCCAAAATTCTCTCCCAATGGATATCCCTTGATCTTGACAGTCCAGCCTTCCAGGTCTTTCCCGTTAAACAACTGGATCCATTCGTCATTCCCTTTTTTTTGGCTTCCGGAGCATCCGGCCATGGTCAACACCATAGCTGATAAAACCAAAAAAACAATAAATCTGTTCGTTAACCTCATCTTTTCAGCGTATTATTATTTGATGTCTTTTTCAATCCATTTCGAGCGATCCGGGGGAGTCGGAATTTTTACTTTCCTGACCGGATTTTGCTTCAGCTCCTCAAGCAGGACTTCCACGGCCTTCTCGATGCCAGGATCGATACCTTTGGCCAGTTGTTCGGGCCTGTCAACAACCTCGATATCGGGATATACTCCAACACCCTCGATGATCCAGCCTTCACTGTCGTCGAAGATGCCGAAGCGGGGAACAGAAATATATCCTCCATCCACAAGCCTTGCATTACCTGAAATACCGACCAGGCCGCCCCATGTCCGGGTTCCGATCAGCTGACCGAGTCCCATTTTCTTAAAGAAATAAGGGAATGCATCTCCTCCTGAAGAGGAATAACCATTGATCAGCATCACTTTGGGTCCGTCATGGGCGATATTGGGAGCACTGTTGGGGACCAATCCGTTGCGATGCCAGTATACCAGCGTCTTCCGGTCAAGAAGGTCAGCCATCCTGTCGGGGATGAAACCACCACCATTATATCGGTCATCAATTATCAGTGCTTCCTTATCGTGGTATGCATAAATGCCTTTGTACAATTCGCGGTTACCCTCCACTGCGGTGTTCGGCACATGTATGTAACCAATCCTGCCGTTCGACAACTTGTCGACCATGGCCCTTCTTTCATTGACCCAATCGAGATATTTCAGCTCAAGCTCACTTGAGATGGGTTCGATCTGTGAGGTACGGGCTCCGCTCCCATCAGCTTTATTGCTCACCGTTATCTCAATGGTACGGCCAGCCGTGTTTTCAAGGAATTCATAAGGATTATCCTTCAATGTAACTTCGGCACCGTTTATTTTGATGATATAATCACCCTCTTTTACGTCAACACCTTGCATCGTCAGGGGTGAACGTCTCGATTCATTCCAGTTCTCACCGGCATAGATTTTTGAAATCCGGTATCTTCCGGCAGAATTGTCAGCCACAAGATCGGCTCCGAGCAAGCCATTCTCCACTCTTTTCACCCTTTTGAAATCGCCCCAGTCAACATAGGCATGGCCGGCATTGGCTTCCGAAACCACTTCACTCAGGATATAATCAAGATCAGCACGGTGACCAACAAATGGCAATAACTGCTGGTAACGGGTTTTCACCTCTTTCCAATCAACACCATGAAGGTTGTCAACATAGAAGTAATCCCTGAAGATTCTCCAACCATCAGCATAAACCTGGTTCCACTCCTTCCGGGGGTCAATTTTCATTTCCATATGGTCGAGTTTCAACCTGCCGGCATCAGTCTTCTGTCCGGGAGCAATTTTTGTAATGCCAAAATCATTTCCCGATCGATACATCATGGTCTTACCGTCGGCGGCAGGAACCACGACTGAAACGCGGTCCATAATTTCTTCCTCTTTTTCATCCTCCACCTTATATCTCATCAGTTTTCCACCTGACTGGTACAACAGACCTCCATCCACGGCGGCAACAATCCTGTAATCGCCTGCTCCCCCCGGCAATGCAGAGATTCGGTTATTAATGCCATCAACATCGATAGCCACTTTAACTTTCTTTGCCTCAGGTTTGTCGGCACCTTTATCATCCTTGGAAGCCTCCGGACTTTTCTTTTCAGCCGGTGCGGTTTCCTTCACGGGTTCCTGGTCATTCTTGATTTTCCTGAGCGTGGGTCCGTCAGCTTTGAGAACTATGGCATATAATCGTGTGGCCCGGTTATACAGGTAATCAAACTCAAAACTTGAGAAGGCAAGGTTAAAGTCACGGTTTGAAGTGAAGAAGATATAATTGCCACAAACAGAGAAAACAGGAGAATCATCGGAATAAACATCATCCGTCAATTGAATTTTCCGCTTTTCGGGAATATTGTATACCCATATGGCTGATTGGCTATTGTCACTCTCTTTGGGATATGTGATCCATTCCGAATCGGGAGAGAATGCATAGGAACGTATTTCACTGGCAGCACCGTGGTCAACCTCGGTTTGGTTACCTGTAGCTACGTCAACCAGCCAGAGTTTGAGTGTACGGTCAGAATATACCAGCCATTTACTGTCGGGCGACCATTCAGGCTGGTATTTCCAGGCGGCCGAATTTTTGGTCAGTTGTTTTGGAGTGGCTCCTTTCTTGTTTTCAAGCAGATAGATTTCATATTCGCCTGTTGCATCCGAGAAATAGGTAATATATTTTCCGTCTGGTGACCAGGTTGGATAGATTTCACGGATTCCTTGGGTGGCTGTCAGGTTTTCGATCACGCCATTTTCGGCCGGGACTGAGAAGATATCGCCCCTTGCATCGAACAATGCCCTTTTGCCGGTGGGTGAAACCGCAAAACTGTGAATGTCATCCTTTACATTTTTGATATAAGGTACCAGGTTGGGATTGTCGAAGTTGATGTTCACCTTCACCCGGTTGGACTGACCGCTAGCCAGATCGAGACGGAAAAGCTGGCCGCCGTTTTCATAAACGAGCTGTCCACCGCTTCCGGTAGGCCACATCACATCAAAATCCTTATGAAAGGTCACCTGGCTTCTTTCCCTGGTTTGGGTATTGTATTTCCAGATATTCAGTTTCAAGTCGCTGTCGGAAGCGTAGAAAATGTCATTTCCAAACCAGACAGGATGTTGGTCGGATCCAGGGAAATCCGTGATCTGTTCAGCTGTATTTTTCTCCAGGTCATAGATCCAGAGATCGGAAGCCCTGCCTCCCTTATATCTTTTCCAGGTGCGGAACTCGCGGTCAACAGGAGTAAACACTATTTTCCTGTTATCGGGTGAAAAGGCTGCGAAACCACCGTTCACAATGGGAAGCGATTCCTCAAGACCACCTTCGAGACTGACCAAAAAGTACTTCCCGTTTCTGTCACCGAATGAGGTACGGTTTGCCCTGATCAGGACCTTCTTGCTGTCGGAAGTCCAGTCGAGGACAACATTGTCGAAACCGCCCCTGGGTGGCATCATGCCTACCGAGTTATACCAGGTGAGCTGGCGTGGCACACCACCTTCAGCCGGGATCACAAAAATCTGTCGGGTTCCTGAGTACTCGCCTGAAAAGGCGATCCATTTCCCGTCGGGAGAGATCTTCGGGAACAACTCCATGCCTTCGTGGGAGGTCAGTCTTTTGGCATCACCACCCTGGGTGGGGACAGTCCAGACATCGCCGGCATATACAAAGGCAATCAGGTCTTTCTGGATGTGGGGGAAACGCATCATCCGGGCATCCTCCATGGCCCGTGAAACATTGGAAGCACTGATAAACAGCACTATGGCAATAAACAAACGGATAGGATATCGCATAAACATACTGATTTAGATATTAAGTCCACTAATTTACACTGTTTGCGGAGATTGGGAAAGGTTGACCATCATAAATAGCAATGGCGCATGGGATTATTGAAAATCATGCGCCACCGCCTTCGACAATAATTATCAGGATCAATACTTTTGAAGAAGCGTAAGGAGTTTCTTGTCAAGCTTGTGACCGTGCCAGTCTTCGTATGCCACATCCTGACGGCCTGAGTCAAGGATTCCGAATTCTCCCCTGAAATTCCAGATACCAAAACCGATACCTGCACCTGTGAGAATATCAAGCACATCCCCGAACCAGGCCAGGAAAACATCGTGGGGCGTGTTTTTCCAGCAGCCACATTCCCCGCAGTGTACACCTACACCTTTTTTGGTCAGGTCAATCCAGGGTTCGTAATAGTTCTCCAGGTCAGCACGACTGAATTCCCGGTCACCAATTTTTCCGGGCCATACCGGCACTGGATTCTGTTCGGGATATTTATTGGCCCACGGCGCCTGATAGTGAGAAATCTGGTGAGGGAAGTACCCACGGCAACTTTGGGCAATGTCGAGGTCAATTATTTCAGGGATAACCGTATTTCCGACATTGTTTCCGTCGGCAACCACCAAATGGTTCGGATTGGCCTTGCGGATGGCCTCTGATGCAGCCTTTGCCACCTTTCGGTATACATTGCCCGGAACGGTGGAATTAGGAGAATGCTGATCATTCATGTCTTCCCGCATGGCAGGCTCATTCACAAGATCAAAGCTGATTTTTGAGCGGTCGAGATTCTTGAAACGATTAGCCCACATTTCCCAATGGAAGCAGAATGCCTTCAGCGCTTCCTCGTCTTTCCACAGGTTATAAGGCTCGTGGAAACCGGCATTGATGCAATAACCGGGAGCCCTGTGCAGGTTGAGGCTCACATGCATGTTGTACTTGTTGGCCAGAAAGACCAGCTCCTCAATTTTATCGACAACCTCCTCATCAATGTGATAAACCTCTTCAGGTGTGATATTGCGGGTTCGGTCAATCTTCAGGTAGCTGGGATAAGCCATGGGAAGCCGTACAAAGTCAAAGCCCCAGTCGCTCATCCATTTCAGATCCTCTTCGGTGGTCTTGTTTCGTCCTCCCCCGTGGATCGGGTTAAAATAGTCGAGCAGGTTAAAACCCCTCCAGCGAGGAATCGGATTGACAGCAGCCGGAGCATTCATGGCAAATGAGGACGACATGCCCACCAGGCCGGTCCCGGCAGCCACTAACCCGGTGGTCCTGATGAAATCGCGCCGGGTAAAGAATTTGTTGTTCATAGGATATAAGTTTGATTCTGAACCCAAATATAATAAAAGTATAATTTACCTGACTTACTCCCCAATCTTGTCGTCGACAATCGCAAGAATCTCATCTTCAAGAATTTCAGCTTTTGCCGCGATCGCAGCCGCTTCGGATAAAATCTCTTCGGCCTGTTCCTTGCTGTCCAGCCCTGAAGCGTTAATCCTCACGTTCAGCCAGGCACCCCTGACGGCCATTCGGGCGCACAAGGCACCCACGCCTGCATCCGAGGCCGAATTTGGATTCCCGTCGCGGGCCATGGCCAACATCACCTCCATTGAATCATAGGCGAGTTGCATCACTTTCAAAGGTACCAGCATAGCATGTAAGGTTGCATTCTGGATCTCATTTTTGCGATGCAGTTTCTCCTCGGGGGTATTTTTTGGCAACCCAAAGGCATCCATTATTTTACTAAAAGCATCCGTATCTTCATCCACACAATTCAAAAGCGCATTGTAATAAGACTTCCCTTTTTCTGCCCATTCCGAGAACTCCTCCCAGCGGGAATCCCAGCCACGCTTATGTGCGGAAAGGTTGGCCACCATTGTTCCCAAAGCCGCACCCAGGGCACCGGCAATCGCCGAAACTGAGCCACCACCAGGTGCAGGCGACTCCGAGGCGGTCTCCTCGGTCAAGTCACGTAAAGTCCTGTCGACCAGTTTCCTCTTGACATCCTCGTCGAGCATGTATTCAATAATGCGTGATTTAGGATCAAACGGGGCCAGTTCATCAAGGCCTAATGATTTAACCGCGATCCTGATCAGTTCGGCATCGGAAACGCCCGTGGATCGCTGCTGCTTTCTCAGGAAATAACGCCCCGCCTCCAGCATTGACTCCAGCGGAATGAGCCCGACCAATTCAGATCCGGTCACCCTCAGGCCCCTTTCACGGGCTTTCTCACACACCTCATCAAAGGCAACATGCACAGGGGTCACCGTTATGTCGGTCAGGTTCATCGAAATCTGGGCAATCCCATACTCCTCAATAAACCAACCTATCGCCCTGACCTTTTTCAGAGTGCCGGGTACCCTGATGGGTTCCCCCTTCTCGTCGACCACCATTTTGCTGGTCAGCGGGTCACCTTCACGCAATACCCGACCTGCTTCCCTGACATCAAATGCCACGGAGTTTGCACGCCGTACAGAGGTGGTATTCAGATTGACATTATAGGCAATCAGAAAGTTTCGGGCTCCGATCGCCGTTGCACCGGTACCGGCAATATGGTCGTTCCATTGGGAGGGACCAAAATCGGGTTTCCATTCCGGGCTCTCCAGTTTTTTCTTCAACCCTTCATATTCGCCAGAGCGACAGTTGGCCAATGATCTCCTCTCTTCTGACGAAGCCGCAAATTCATAACAATACACCGGAACATGCAATTCAGTCCCTACCCTTTCGGCAAGTTTGCGTGCCCACTCCACGGTTTCCTCCATGGTAATATTGGCAATGGGAATAAACGGACAAACATCACAAGCCCCAAAGCGGGGATGTTCACCCTGATGATGCCTCATGTCGATCAGTTTTCCCGCCACCTGAATGGCCCGAAATGCAGCTTCGGAAACAGCCTCGGGCTCACCTACAAAAGTATATACGGTCCGGTTGGTGGCCTTCCCCGGATCCACGTTCAGGAGCTTCACCCCTTCCGTCTGCCTGATCACATCCGCTATCTGGTTTATCACTTGTTGATTTCGCCCTTCAGAGAAGTTCGGAACACATTCAATAAGCTGTTTCATAATGTTTTATTGGTTTAATATTTGCCTTTTGAATCTACAAATGTAGAAAGGATTTTACAGCTGTTGCGTGATAATGGTCATGGATAACAAAACAGGAGGCCAACCATGGGTCAACCTCCTGCTCTCTAACCTCTGAACACTCCTATTCGTGGAGTTCCGCAAGGTTATAGGGAGTTTCCTGATAAACGTAATAATTTAGCCAATTGGAGAACAGCAGGTGGGCTGCCGACTTCCAGCGCATCACGGGAGGCTGGGAAGGATCATTGTCGTGATAATAATTCACCGGTATCTCGATTGGCAGATGCTTGGCCAGATCACGGCGGTATTCACCATCAAGGGTATAGCGTGAATATTCGAGATGACCGGTTATGAATAGCTGCCGTCCGCCTTTACCCACTACCATGTTTACTCCCGATTCAGCCGATTCGGAAAGGATGGTCAGGTTGGGGATATTTTCGATGTCAGACCTGCGAATTTCGGTATGCCTGGAATGGGGTACCCAGAATTCATCGTCGAATCCCCTGAAAATAGGCAGCTTATCGTCAGAAACCGAATGTTTGAACACGCCAAACATCTTTGCGCCGAGGGGATATTTGGGGACTCCATAATGATGGTATAACCCCGCCTGGGCTGCCCAACATATGAAAAGGGTCGAGAAAACATGGCTCTTGGCCCAATCCATGATTTCCTGCATCTCACGCCAGTAAGTCACCTCTTCGAATGGAAGGTGTTCGACCGGGGCACCGGTAATGATCATTCCGTCATATTTCTTGTCCCTGATGGTATCAAAATCGAGGTAAAAAGCCCTCATATGCTCTACCGGGGTATTTTTGGAAGTATGGCCCTTGATCTTTATAAAATCTACCTCTATCTGCAATGGAGAGTTTGAAAGCAATCTTAGCAGATCTGTTTCGGTAGTGATCTTCAATGGCATCAGGTTCAGTATTGCCAGTTTGAGTGGCCTGATATCCTGTTGGCTTGCCCTGGAAGCATCCATGACAAAAATGTTTTCTTCCTTCAATAACTGTATGGCTGGCAATAGGTCGGGAATGTTTACGGGCATGTCCTGTAATTTTTATATTAGGTTGAAAAATGACTTTCTATTCAGAAAACGTATTCCGTGATCCGCAGAAAATGGTTTTCTGCAAATCACGGATACTACAAATTTAACTCAAAACATCAGGTTCTTTCGATATTATATTCGAAATGAACTTGGGAATATGGAGAATTAAACCTTGGATAACGCCTGGTCAAAATCGGCGATGATATCATCGATATGTTCCAATCCGACGCTTACCCTCAGCTGTGCCGGGTACACGCCAGCGGCAAGCTGAGCCTCTTCGGGCAGCTGGGAATGGGTGGTCACCGAGGGTTGGATGATCAGTGTCTTGGCATCACCGACATTGGCCAGGTGGCTGACCAGCTGCAGGCTGTTTACGACATCCTGGCCCTTCTCCTTGCTGCCCTTCACGATGAAGGACAAAACCCCGCCGGCACCTTTTGTCAGGTATTTTTGGGCAAGATTATAGGAAGGATTACTCTTCAATCCGGGATAATTCACGCTCTCCACCTTAGGATGTGCTTCAAGCCATTCGGCCAAAGCCTGGGTGTTTTGCACATGCCTTTCCATTCTAAGGGACAGGGTTTCAAGTCCCTGCACCAGCAGGAATGAATTGAAAGGACTGATGGCAGGACCATAATCGCGCAAGCCTTCAACACGGGCCTTGATAATGAAACCGATGTTGCCAAGAGGGCTGTCGAAATTGAACACATCCCAGTAACGAAGGCCATGATAACCAGGTGAGGGTTCGGTAAACCCAGGGAATTTTCCATTGCCCCAGTTATAGGTTCCGGCATCGATGATGATACCGCCGATGCTGGTACCGTGACCACCAATCCATTTGGTTGCCGATTCGACAACGATATCTGCACCGTATTCAATAGGGCGAACAAGGTAACCGCCTCCACCGAATGTATTGTCGACGATCAATGGTAAATCATATTTCTTGGCCAAAGCACCAAGTGCCTCAAAATCAGGAATGACAAATCCCGGATTTCCGATCGACTCAAAATAAAGCGCTTTTGTCTTCTCGTCAATCAGCTTTTCAAAAGCCTCAACAGAAACGTTTTCTGCCAGGCGGGCCTCAATACCCAGTCTCTTAAACGAGACCTTGAACTGGTTGTACGAACCTCCATAAATAAAAGGGGAAGACACAAAGTTATCGCCCTGGTCGAGGAGTGTGGTCAGCGTCAGGAATTGCGCCGCATGCCCGGAGGCTACAGCCAAACCTGCCACACCACCTTCAAGGGCAGCCATCCTTTGCTCAAACACATCGGAAGTCGGATTCATGATCCTGGTATAGATATTCCCGAATTTTTTCAACGCGAACAAGTCTGCCGCATGCTCGGCATTCTCAAATACATAGGAACTCGTCTGGTAAATTGGCACTGCCCTTGAATGGGTTACCGGATCGGGTTGTTGTCCCGCGTGCTGCTGGAGTGTTTCAAACCTTAAATTTCTCTTCGTCATAATCAATCATTTTTCAGGTTATGTAATCAGTAATTATATAATTCCAATAAGTTTTATTCAAAGAAGGCGTCAAATACCGCCTTGACGCTCTTGTCGCGATCAGCCGATCTTACCAACATGTAACTCACAAGGTCAGAGGCCCCTGAGCCACTCAATATAACGTTTACATGGTTATTGGCCAATGCGCTGAACAGTTTGGCGGAAATCCCCGGACTGGTTTGCATCCCATGACCGACAATGGCAACAAGTGATACATCCTCAAGCAACTGAATTTCGCTGACTGCGGTGAAGCCCAGTTCATGGGCAAAATGCTCGGCCTTCCGGCCACTTCTCCGATCGAGCAGAATATTGATGCTTACCTGCGACGTGATCACCGATTTGATGTTCACCGACGCTTCCGCCAGTTTGTTGGTTATCCTGGCAAGAATCCCCGGTTTCAATCCAACACCTGGACCATTTAGCTGCAGAATGGTGATGTCATCGGTACAGGCAACACTTTTCACTACGTTTGGGGCAATGAAATTTTCGGTATTGATAATGGTTACCGGCTCATGGGTTTCACTCTTTGGCTGAAGAATGTGAATAGGGATATGCCTCTTGATAAGTGGTTCAACTGTACGTGGATGGAGTGAAAAGTGATCAAAATAAGCCAGTTCACTGGCTTCGGCATAGGTTAGCCGGTTGATCAATGGGGCATCCGGAACAATGTGGAGGTCGGCCGAGTAAAAATGATGCGTCGCATCCCAGAGAATCAACCTGTCAGCACCCGATTCACCGGCAACGAACGCAGCGGTATAATCAGCGGCCGACTTGCCCGACCTTGCCAGCCTTCCCGTTTCGGTTATCCCGTAAGACCCCGGTATTACCCCTACCACAGGAACATCCCTGTCGGTGATTTTCTTAACGTCAACCGAGGTAAAGGTCGCATTGCCAAAATCGGCGGTAGCCTTCAATCCGATCTCTGCAGGAGTGACCAGATCAGCATGGACACCGGTTGCATTTAATACATGAACCAGGATAAGCGCGGTTACAACTTCCCCCTGGCAATTGACGGCATCCTTCAAGGCGGGAGAATAATCGCCTGTCAGATATATACCCTTCAATAGATTGGCCAGCCTTTCAGTCTCAAGGGCAAAATCACCTTCCGGCTCGATTTCGGTGACCTCTTTCCATATATTGTTTAACTGAACTGCTATATATTCCGATTCGGCTCCGGAATAAAATACCTGTTCAATGGATTCAGAAATCAGGTTCCTGATCCCTTTCAATGCCGAAACCACCAGCCAAACAGGCCTCTCCCGTGATTCCAGGAATTTTTTCAGATTCTGAAGGGAATTCTTGTCTTTTATGATTTCACCTTCAACACGTACTATACATGCAGACATATATTCGGTTTTTGAATAGATTGTACCCGTCATTTTTGACCAGACCTGTCAGGATCGGATCAATTCGATAAATAAAATGGAATGTTGTTTTGGAGTGGCCTTCAGTGCCTGTTCTTGTGAACCCTGCCTGAAGGCTATCGCATAGCCATCAGGGCCGGCGGCATAGCAACACCACAACGACAAGGCGCCGGTGAAGAATCGATATAATAACAGAATGGTTTCATTGCTATGCTTCGTTAATGATAAGCGCAAATATAAAAGGAAATCTTATCGAACCAAATCTTGCGCAAATTAATTTTAGACAAGAATGTCTTTTTTAACAATGACAAAAGATTGGGGCATCAGCCGAAACAAATACCTGCCTGATCCAATGGATCAGACAAGTGTGTATTCCATCTTAAGTTATAATACTAAACCTGGAATTAAAGTTAGGCATTGACATGCTCTTCCGCTCGGTATGAAGATCTGACCAGCGGACTGCTTTCCACGAAGCGGAAGCCCTTGCGGATTCCAATTTTGCGATATTCGTCGAACACTTCAGGCGGGAAATACTCTTTCACAGGCATATGGGTGGCCGTTGGTGCCAGGTACTGGCCAATGGTCATCACTTTTGCGCCGGCTTCCAGAAGGTCATCCATGGTCTGGAGAACTTCTTCCCTTGTTTCGCCCAAACCAAGCATGATGCCCGACTTGGCAATTTTGCCCTGTGACGCAATATATCTGACAACATCGAGGCTCCGACGGTATTTCGAGGCAAACCTCACAAACGGGGTAAGCCTTTCAACGGTTTCAAGGTTGTGTGAAATTACGTCAGGCTGCGCATCAATCACCTGCTGTATCAATTCGGTCTTGCCCCTGAAATCAGGGATCAGTACCTCAATCCGGGTCTCAGGATTTACTCTCTTGACTTCCGTGATGGTACGTGCCCAGATTCCTGCACCCTGATCATCCAGGTCGTCTCTGTCAACCGACGTGATCACACAGTGCCTGACTCCCATGACCCTGACCGTTTCGGCCAGTTTTTCGGGCTCTAGTTCATCGGCAGGAAGGGGGCGTCCCGATTTAACGGCACAAAACTTACAACGACGGGTACAGATATCACCGAGGATCATGAAGGTTGCAGTCCTACGGTTCCAACATTCACCGATATTCGGACAATTTCCGCTGGTGCAGATGGTGTGCAAACCATGTTTCTCCACCAGATTCTTAACCTTCGAATAACTCTCCCCTTTGGGCATGGTCATTTTCATCCATCGTGGCAATCTTTGCCTTTCATGAAGTTCGTGCGCCATTTCTTAAATTTTTCTGCAAAAATAAGGTTTCTAAAAGAATTGTCTTATTAATTCGGACTAAATCATCTTTTATAGCCGGTATTAATTAACAATCCCTGATTCCATTCAACCATTCTTCCAACGATAGTGTTATTTTTGCATCAATCACGGTTATATAATAGTATGAACAGATTTCTTGTGACCATATTGACGATGTTCCTGGTCTTCGTTGCGGCCGGACAGGTAATTCCTGACCAGACCAATGTCCAGCTGGCTACACAATATTATAACAACCGTGAATTTGAAAAGGCTGCCCCTCTCCTGAAAGAGGTGTATGAGACCAGCAAAAACAGATACTATTACAGGTTGTTTCTTTTGAGCCTGGCTGAATTGCAGCGTTACGACGAGGCCATCGATGACCTGAAACGTGAAATCCGCAAGAGCCGTGACCCCCAGGCCGACCTGTTGGTGCATTGGGGCGCCATCCTGAAACTTCAAAAGAATGATTCTGAAGCAACCGAAAGATACCAGGAAGCATTGAAAGCGATCCCTTCCGACCGGGCCAGCTACATCAATACCGCCAACATGTTTCTGCAATGGAGAGAATATGAATGGGCTGAAAAACTCTATATGCAAGGAAGGAAACAAATTCAGGGCGAGAAATTTCACAGCGAACTGGCCTCTGTTTATCTCTACCTGAGGAATTACAGCCAGATGCTCGATGAACTCCTTGAGCTAGTGAAAGTGGATGAAAAACAGCTCTCACGGGTTCAGAGCAGCCTTTCTTCAGCCATGTACCTGGATATTGAAAACAATTTGAAGGACGAATTCCGGACAATCCTATTAAGACGCATCCAGTCAGAGCCAGACGTTATTGCCTATAACCGGCTTCTGATTTGGTTCTTTATACAGGAAAGGCAATTTGCCGCAGCCTTGCGCCAATATGTTGCACTCGACCGGCGAACCGGCGCCGAGGAGCCCCATATCCTGGCACTTGCCCAAATGGCAGTAAACAGCCAGAATTTTGCGGAAGCAAGCTCTGCCTACGACTATATCCTGTCAAAGGGGACAAACAATCCTTCGTGGACCCAGGCCTTCATTTATAAATTACACTCGGATTACATGTATTTTACGACAATAAAACCGGACGACAAGGAATATGGAACGCTTTTGTCAGGTCGGTTTGAAGAGGGCTTAAAAACGTTAGGCATGACTCCGGGATCAGTTTTCCTGATCAGGGAATATGCCCACCTGCTGGCATTCTATCTGGAAAAGCCCCAGGATGCCACCAGACTTCTGGAGTCGGCACTGGAGATCAAGGGATTGAGGTTAATGGAGATGAGCGAAATTAAAACAGAACTGGCCGATGTTTACATATACTCGGGTGATCCTTATGAAGCCATTCTCCTCTATTCACAGGTAATTGACCTGAACCGTAACAACAACATTGGGGATGAGGTTAAACTCAAGAAAGCCAGACTTGGATACTACATGGGTAATTTCTCCTGGGCAGCCGCCCAGCTGGATGTCCTTAAGGCCAGTACTTCGAAGCTCACCGCCAACGATGCCATGGAACTGGCCCTGTTCATCCACAACCATTCATCAGAAGACAGTGTCAACGCACCATTGCAGTATTTTGCGGAAGCAGACCTCCTGTTCTTCAGGAACAAGAATGATGAAGCCATGGCAGCGCTCGACACCATCGACCAGCTATTTCCCTACCATTCGCTGGTCGATGACGTCCTTCTCAGAAAAGCCAAGATTTACCTGAAATTGAACCAACCCCAGCTTGCCGTAGAAATGCTTGAACGCATTGTCAAGGATTTCGGATACGATTTGTTAGCCGACGACGCCTTATACATGTTGGCAGAAACCTACAATTTCAGGTTAAGCCAAAAAGCAGAAGCTTTGGATGCCTATCGAAAAATCATGTTCGACCATTCCGGCAGCATCTATGTTCCCGATGCACGCGAAAAATACCGGGCCCTTCAGGGAGAAACCCCCGAGCCAGCCATTCCGGCACCAGGTGATCTAAAAGATGACCTGTTCTAACCAATTAAAAACCTTACTTATGATTCAATCTGACAAAGGCCTGATCTACGCACTTTCAGCTGTCCTGATCTGGTCAACTGTCGCTACTGCTTTCAAAATCGGACTTCGCGAACTCGATTATGCGCAGCTCATTTTTATCGGGGCAGGAATATCGGCACTTTTCCTGCTGGGTTATATCATCGTGGCAGGCCAGTGGGGAGAGATTTTCAAGGCCACCGGAAAAGATCTTTTACTGTCAGCCCTGACAGGCGCACTCAACCCTTTTGGCTATTACCTGATCCTTTTCAAGGCATATTCCCTGCTTCCAGCCCAACTTGCCCAGCCCCTCAATATGATATGGCCGCTAACCCTGGCATTGCTTTCCGTGCCGTTGTTAGGACAAAAAATCGGGGTAAAACATTTTCTGGCCATGGGGGTCAGTTTTCTTGGAATTATAGTCCTCTCCTCACAGGGAGGCATGTCAGGTTTCAGGGACACCAATTTCTTCGGAGTCTTTCTTGCGACTGGAAGCTCCATACTCTGGGCACTGTATTGGATCCTGAATGTAAAGGACCACCGTACGGAAGCCGTAAAATTGTTCATGAGCTTTGTTTTCGGCTTTCTATATCTTCTGATTTATGTGGGTCTATTCTCCGATTTCAGCTTTAAGATGGGGAACTCCCTTTGGGCAGCCATTTATATTGGCTTTTTTGAAGTCGGAATAACCTATCTCCTTTGGATGAAGGCCATGCAGCTCAGTCGAAACAATGCCAGGACAGGCAGCCTGATCTTTCTGGCACCCTTCCTCTCGCTGATTTTTATTTCCCTGATATTGAAAGAAAAGATTTACCTTACGACTCCACTGGGACTGGTCCTGATTATCACTGGAATAGTCTGGCAGCGATTTTTTATTAAAAACAGATGAAACAGCAAATCAATTTAAGGATTCTTGGAATTGACCCCGGCACGACCGTTACCGGTTATGGGTTGGTCCAGGTGACCGCCAACAAACCAGCCATTCTTTCTCTTGGCATCATGAAACCCGGAAAATTTGACGACCATTACCAGCGTCTCCAATATTTGCATGGCAGGGCTTTACAGATCATCGATGAATATCATCCCGATGTCCTGGCCATAGAAGCACCCTTTTACGGGAAAAATGTGCAATCGATGCTTAAGCTCGGGCGGGCACAGGGCGTGATCATGGCTGCCGCGCTTTACCGTGGCTTGCCGATCTTTGAATATGCACCGCTTTTGGTCAAGCAGTCCATCACCGGTATGGGACGGGCAAGCAAAGAGCAGGTTTCCTACTTCCTTCAGAACATCTTCCATTTGAAAGATCTTCCCAAAGAATTGGATGCAACCGATGCAGTAGCCGTTGCTATCTGCCATTTGATTCAGCAATCAAAACCTGTATCCTCCAGGGAATTTAAAAATTGGGAAGAGTTTATCAGAAAAAATCCAGACAGAATAAAATAGGTCGGCTTTATCTCTGGGAACATACATCAGGAATTAGTCACATGAATGTGTCGGAAAGTTTAAAATTCTGGCATCCAGTCTGGCTTTTACCTTGCCAGATCCGGATCAAAGCCCTTACCACGTCGTAGCTTGTATAGTGATTGTATAGTTATTGTATAGTTATTGTATAGTTATGAGTACACAATATGTGTATTATATGCGGTTAATATATGGTGAGAATAGGGCGCTGACCAAAGGCTGAACCAAGGCGGCCAATGAGGGGGACAGATATTGGGAGGCCGTTTTTCATTTCAGGGAAGGCAACAATAATATACGGCATCCATATGAAAAACAATAAAAAAGTGGGTGTCATCAATTGTGACACCCACTTTTCAACTTATTACTCTCAAATATCAATGACTGAAATCTAATTCAAACATTGGATCTGTCATTCAACCATACACTGTTAATATAAGCCGCCTGGGGTCCCCATTGTTTCGAAACTCGCACAAATAAATTCCCTGCCAGGTCCCGAGGTTCAACCTGCCATTTGTGACCGGGATGGTCAAGGTGCTCCCTATCAGGCTGGCTTTCAGGTGTGCAGGCATATCATCGGGGCCTTCATCGGTATGCACATACAAGGGATGGTTTTCGGGAACCAGCACATTCAAGAACCTTTCGAAATCATCCCGAACCGTTGGATCGGCATTTTCATTCAGGGTTATCGCTGCTGACGTATGCTTGATCAGGATATTGAGCAATCCGGTATCAGGCAAAACAGGCAACTGTGCTTCGACCAACCTGGTGATCAGGTGGAAGCCACGTTTATATGGTGGCAGCGTTAACTCTTTTTGCCAGATCATCAAACCGTGATTTTAAATTAATCCTTCCAGACAATTGTCTTTTTTGATTTCCCGATACACTGCAGATCGTTAGACATCGTTGCAGGCTCAAGAAGATAAGCGACCAATTCCACAACCACGCTGTCACCATTGGCAGGATAGGCAGCCGACAGCCAACCATCCGTGTTTTTGCTGAATCGATATTCTTCGGTCATGTTATTGTACACTTTTGACACAAAAAGAATATCCCCCTCATCGTTCATTAACTTGATATTGTAGGAATCAGCATTCGATACCTTATTCCATTTCAGTTCGACCTCGCGGGTGCTTGCATTCATCTCGCATTTGGTAATGGCAGGCGGATAAACGACTGTGCCGTATAGTTTATCGTAGAAAGTCTTGACCTCCCCATTCCGGAAAGTGGCATTAAAAACATAATCCCCCGCAGCCGGTAATGTTTCTGAATACTCATTTAATGGGGTGGTCCATACATAGTCCTGGCTATAGCCCATATAAGGCTGCAAGACATAAGTCTGCCCCTGGGAGCCCGATAATTCAACATTCACAGAAGTGAACTCAGAATAGGAAAATGCATGTAATCCAAGTCCTTTTAACGTATCGCCATCCACGATTTCGGTCAGGATATAGGCATCACCGTATCCAGTAGTGTCAGGATCGGTACTGACACATGAAGATACCAGCAAGGCAGCTGAAACTGCAACCAAGGCTGGTTTAAAAAAATTCATTTTCATGACTTACTGTTTTATTTTGATCAATTTTCTTGTAAACATAGATGGATAAATACAGCAAAAGTTGCGCCAACCCTGTAAATTCATATTAAATTTATTTAAGAGGTTCATATTCTGCATACTTAAAAAGAAAATAAAAACATTATCTTTGCGCCACATTTTCAGAAAATAATTCTAAAGATTTATGTCAGTAAAAATGAGATTAGCGCGGCATGGCCGCAAAAGGTATGCTTTCTACCACATTGTGGTAGCAAATAGCAGGGCGCCACGGGATGGCAGGTATATTGAAAGGATTGGCTCATACAATCCCAACACAAATCCTGCTACTATAGATCTCGATTTTGACAAAGCCTTTGATTGGCTTGAAAAAGGCGCACAGCCCACCGACACCGTACGTGCGATTTTGTCGTACAAAGGCGTGCTCTACAAAAAACACCTCGCAGGTGGCGTCAAGAAAGGCGCAATGACTGAAGAGGAAGCTGAACGCAAGTTTGAAGCTTGGATGACAGAAAAGGAATCCAAAATTCAGGCAAAGAAGAATTCACTTTCAACCCAGGCAGACAAAACGCGCAAACAACAGCTGGAAGCTGAAGCAAAAGTTAACGAGGAACGTGCAGCTGCCATTGCAGCCAAAACGTCAGCCCTTGCCGCTGAAGCTGCTGCAGCAAGCGCTGCCGAAGAAGCCGAATCTGCTGAAGAAGCCGCTGAAGAAGCCGCTCCTGAAGCCACTGAAGAAAACACCGAGGCTTAATGTTGAATTAGTTTTTCAACAAGATATGAAAGCCATCCTGCAAAGGATGGCTTTTTTATTGCCCTTTTGTCATTACATTTGTTACACTCAATATTGATTCACATGCAAACCTTATTAAAGGAAAATTGTCAAAAAATAGGATACTTCCAGAAACCTCACGGAGTATATGGAAGTCTGGTGTTGCAATTCAACGAGGGTCTGGAGGAATGGGTCGAAGAAACACCAATCTTCCTCGTAGATTCAGAAGGGATCCTTGTGCCCTGGTTTGTTATTGAGGACGGTGTCAGGATTACTTCATCCAAAACCGCGTTAGTGGATCTGGAGTGGATTGAAGATGAACCTGCAGCCAAAAAGCTCTGCGGCAAGTCGGTATGGATCGAAAAGATGGAAGGAGACGAGGAATTTCAGGAGGAAGAGGGCTCACAGTGGATTGGCTTTTCGGTATCGGACATAAAAGCCGGGTATCTGGGTATTGTAACAGAAGTAAACGATTATGCCGGAAACGTCGTACTTTCCCTGGAAAGTCCTGAGACTTCCCTGTTGATCCCCTTTCATCCAAACCTTTTATTGAACATGGATCCTGAAGAAAAAACCATGATCTTGTCCCTTCCAGATGGCTTTTCCGATATCGGAACTTAAAATCCTGGTTTTACCATCAAATGGCTTTCATCCCAACAGGAATAATAACCCTTTGAAAAGATAAAACAGATAAACCCTGTGGCTTTCCGTCATTTTCTTGATGAAAATGTTTAAAAATTTAAGAGTTGGTGCAACTTTGGCAGACATGTTGCGTCATAAACAGAAATTCATGGTCTATGAATTATACAATCTTTAAAAATAGTTGATATGAAAACAAAATCATTGTTCACATTCTTTATTGCTTCTTTCATGCTGCTGGCCGCACATAACAGCTATGCACAAAGTGAAATTCGTAATGTCCCGGTTTTTTCCGAAATCAGCCTTAGGGTTTCAGGCACCCTGCACCTCAAGCAAGGTGACACACAAAAAGTGGAAATAGAAGCTTCCCAATCCACATTGGATGAATTGATTACCGAGGTTTCAGGCCGCACACTCGTAATCAGGTTTCGGACATCCAACCTGTTTTCAAGAAATTTCAGGCCCGGGAAAGTCGACATTTATGTTACCGTTCCTGAAGTTAATGCCCTTGGTATTTCGGGCTCGGGTGATATCATCGCGCAAACGCCGATTTCTTCAAGAATTATTGACCTGACCGTAAGTGGAAGTGGCAATATCAATATTGCTGACCTGAACTCAGAAAAGGTAAAAGCCAATATTTCAGGATCGGGTGATATCGTACTCGGCGGGGGCAAGATCGCACAGGAATTTGAGGGGACCATCTCCGGTTCGGGCAACATAAAAGCAGCCGGTTACGAGGCAAAACGTGTCGACATCAAAATCATGGGATCAGGCAATTGCAGCATTCACACCAACGGAGACCTGTACGCACGAATTGCGGGCTCAGGCAATGTGTATTATGGAGGCAATCCCAACCTTGACACCAGCATTGCCGGATCAGGGAAGGTGACAAACAGGAATTAGGCATTGACATTCAAGGTAAAACCCATACAATCATATGTTTTGAAGGGATAAAATCCCTGAAAATTAGACGTATAAAAAACATAAAAATTGGAAATAACCATTAATTTTATAGGGTTATTCATCTAATTAAAACATATGTTATGAGCATGCTGAAAGAATTTAAGGAATTTGCCATGAAAGGCAATGTCGTTGACCTGGCTGTTGCCGTAGTCATCGGTGGGGCATTTGGCAAAATTGTCACCTCTTTCGTTAATGACGTGATTATGCCACCCATTGGTCTTCTTATGGGAGGTGTTGATTTTTCCGACTTAAAGGTTATCCTGAAAAGTGCTACAGAAGAGGCTGAAGCGGTTACTTTAAATTATGGTGCATTTGTAAATACCATAATCGACTTTGTAATTGTGGCTTTTGCCATTTTTATGGTGATCAAGGGTCTTAACTCAATGAAGAAGAAAAAAGAGGCTGCCCCTCCACCACCTCCTCCCGGACCAACCAAGGAAGAAACCCTTCTTACGGAAATCAGGGACCTGCTGGCAAAAAAATAAGCACATTGATTTGCATCAGCATATAATGAAAAAATGGCTGCTTTCGGGCAGCCATTTTTTATATAAAAAAAGGACGGATCAACATCCGCCCTTCTTACTAACTAAACTAACTAAACCAATAAAACTAATCAAACCTAAACCTATGAAACTAAAACCGTGGCAAAGATAATGACTTATTAAATTTTTCAATAAGCCCGAAAGCACAAAAGTATGCTTTATAACATTTTTTAAGATTTACGTAACATTTAAGTTTTGAACTAAAAATTCCGCCTAAGCGGAATTGAATTATTAATAATTTTCAAAAGTAAGGACAAAAAAAAAGGACGGATCAACATCCGCCCTTCTTACTAACTAAACTAACTAAACCAATAAAACTAATCAAACCTAAACCTATGAAACTAAAACCGTAGCAAAGATAAGGTTATTGTACTTATAACACCAGGAAGCCACCCGGAAAACATGTTCTAAAACATCTTTCTTAAAATTCAGATAACATTTGAATCTTAGAATCAATCCTTCAAGAAAAAATCAGTGAAAACCTTAGCCATTTAGGTTAATTTTTAATCCTTCAGACAATAACCGTCCCGTGGCAAACAGGCAAAAATCAGGAATTATTCAATTCATTAACCAACCATTGTCGAAACTCCCAGAAATCAGATGACAAGCCCACCACCTCCCGTTTGCCTTTAAGATATTTTGCCAATGTATCGGGCATGGGCACATTACCAGGTCCAATGATTCTTTCCATCGTATCGGTGAATTTTGCCGGATGGGCAGTTTCAAGGAATATGCCTGTCTGGTTCTCGTCAAGATATTCTTCAAGGGCGGCATAACCACATGCACCATGGGGATCCAAAAGATATCCGGTATCCCTGAAAACTTTTTTGATCATTTCAGTGATCTCATCATCCGAATAACGAAATCCTTTCATAACGGATGATATTTTCACATGCGAATCCCCAAATAAATCCAGTATTCGGGCGAAATTACTGGGTGTTCCCACATCCATGGCATTGGCCAGCGTTTCGACAGAAGGCCTTGGATGGTATTCACCTGTCTGGAGATATTCATATACAACATCATTTTCGTTGTTTGCCGCCAGAAAACGTGACACAGGCAATCCCATTTCCATTGCGAAAAGACCGGCTGTAAGATTCCCGAAATTGCCACTTGGAACCGCAAAAACCAGTTCCTTATCCTTCATTTCACCTCTTTCCTTTAATCGGGCATAGGCATTGAAATAATAAAAAGACTGGGGAAGAAAACGTGCAACATTAATTGAATTCGCTGAAGTCAGAAGAAATTTTTTATTAAGATCGTGGTCTAGGAATGCACTTTTCACGAGGCGCTGGCAATCGTCGAATGTTCCGTCGACCTCAATGGCGGTAATGTTCTGCCCCAAGGTTGTAAACTGTTTTTCCTGGATTTCACTCACCTTTCCACGGGGATAAAGGACAAATACATTAATTCCCTCCACTCCTAAAAATCCATTGGCAACTGCACTTCCGGTATCGCCCGAAGTTGCCACCAGGACATTTACCACTGATTTATTGTCTTTCAGAAAATAACGGAGCATCCTGGCCATAAAACGGGCTCCGACATCCTTGAATGCGAGTGTGGGACCATGAAAAAGTTCGAGTGACCAAATGTTATCCTTTACAGGCACGACCGGGCAATCGAAGGACAAGGTTTCATTGACGATTTGATGGAGGTGCTGCCGGTCAATGTCATCACCAAAAAATCGCAACGCAACGGCAAAAGCGATTTCCTGAAATGAAAAATGTTGAATGCCCTCAAAAAATCCTTCACCCAAAGGCTGCACCGACATTGGCATAAACAAACCATTGTCGGCAGCCAATCCCTTGATCACGGCAGTCCTGAGACTTACCGGTGGCACCTGCCTGTTCGTACTGTAGTACTTCATATTACTAGTCTTTTAAAAACATCTCCATAAATTGCGGCCCGCGCAACATTCCATATCCGCCAGCCCTGGGGGCAAACTCGTCATATACATCAACCTGGTCGGGTGCCATTCCCGGCTTGTAAATGATAAAAGGTACCGGATCGTTAGTATGAGTCCTGATGGCACAGGGCGTAGGATGGTCGGGCAACACCGCCAAAGCCACGGGTTCATCCATTACCGATGTTTCTTCCATGATGGTCTTCACCACCCTTTTGTCAAGATATTCGATGGTTTTTACTTTCAATTCAGCATCCCCTTCATGGCCAGCCTCATCGCTTGCCTCAATATGCAGGTATACCAGGTCGTGGTCATGCAGGGCGTCAATGGCTGCCCGGGCTTTTCCTTCGTAATTGGTATCATAAAGTCCGGTGGCCCCTTCAACCAAAATCACATCCATACCAGCCAAAACCCCGATTCCCTGAATCAGGTCAACTGCCGATATTACAGCCGATCGTTCAATACCACACATTTCCCTGAATGTTGGCATCTTAGGCTTGTTCCCCGGAGACCAGGGCCAAATGCAGGTCGCCGGATCCTTGCCCTCAGCAATTCTTTTAATATTGACAGGATGGTCCATCAGAAGAAAAAAGGATCGCATGACCAGGTAATTGATCAACCGCGCCGATTTTTCAGCCTCTGTCGTTTCGGGTTTTACCATGACCTCTTTGTAAGGGGTACCCATCACGTCATGGGGCGGGGTACAATTTATTTCTTTATTTCCGCCCTTAATGACCAATAAGTTTCGATAAGAGACTCCCGGATAAAACCGGATCATCTCGTTCCCAAGTTTCTTATTGAGAAAAGTCATCAGTTCAGCCGCCTCCTCCGAGGAAATATGTCCGGCGGAATGGTTCTTGATGGTATTATTTTCAACGCAAATCAGGTTACATCGGAGCGCCAGATCACCCTCATTCAATTCAACGCCCATGCTGGCGGCTTCAAGTACACCCCGTCCCTCAAAAACCTCAGGCACATTGTATCCCATCACAGCAAGGTTGGCAATTTCACTCCCCGGATGCATTCCCGGGGGAATGGTATCGAGCATACCGGTTTTTCCCATTCGGGCCAATTTGTCAATATGGGGTGTATTTGCGGCCTGTAATGGAGTTTTGCCTCCCAGTTTCTCCAATGGCTCATCAGCCATTCCGTCTCCCAAAATGATGATGTATTTCATATGGCTCTCGTTCTTAATGATATTAGAGGTTTCAAATCAGATATTTGACACCTTGATGATATCCGCAAATACCCCTGCGGCAGTGACATCTGCTCCGGCGCCATAACCCTTGATTAGCATGGGAAATTCGTTATATCTTTCCGTACGGTATATGATCAGGTTATTGCTGCCCTCCAGGTCATAAAATGGATGTTGTTGTCCGATCTCCAGCAGCCCAACCTCGGCATGTCCCTCCTCGAAACTGGCGACAAACCGCCACTTCATACCTTTGCCTGACAGCTCTTTGCGTCTGGATTCAAAACTTTGGTCCAGCTCAGGTAACTTCGCCCAGAAATCGTCAGTTGAACCCTCAAAATAGTGTTCCGGAATAAATGAATTAATCCGAACATCATCTTTATCGATTCGGTATCCTGATTCACGGGCAAGGATGAGGAGCTTACGCACTACGTCTACCCCGCTCAGGTCAATTCGGGGATCAGGTTCAGAATAACCTGCATCTTTCGCCATCCTGACAGCCTTACTGAAAGGAATCTTATCAGACAAGGTATTGAAAATGAAATTCAGGGTACCGGAAAGAACCGCTTCGATCCGCAATACCTTATCGCCCGAATTTACAAGGTCATTTAAGGTATTTATGATTGGCAAACCTGCGCCCACATTGGTTTCAAACAAGAACTTCACCCCTTTTTGCTTGGCGGTTTTCTTGAGAAGCGCATAATTTTCATATTCCGAACTTGCCGCAATTTTATTGGCGGTAACCACCGACACGTTGGCATCAAGAATCCGGTGATACTGCCTGGCTATTTCCCCGGATGCCGTACAGTCGACGAATACGCTGTTATACATATTCATCGAAATCATCTCGGATATGAATTCGCTAACTTTCGACATTTTTTCAGATTCTGACAAAAGATTCTTAAAGTTGGCTACATCAATACCATCGCGGTCAAAAACCATCTTTCGGGAATTTGCGATACCTGTAATTTTCAGGTTTAGATGATTTTCGTTGAGCAACCGCTCATGTTGGCGGGCTATCTGGGCCAAAAGATGGCTGCCCACAAGCCCGACGCCGATCAGGAAGATATTTAACTCAACATTCTCGGAAAGGAAGAATGATTCATGCACCACATTGAGTGTCTTGCGCAGATCCTCGTTTCGGACCACCCATGAAATATTATATTCGGATGCCCCTTGTGCGATGGCACTGACGTTGATCCCGTTGCGACCAATGGTGGTAAATAACTTCCCGGCTATACCGGTACTGTGTTTCATATTTTCACCAACAATAGCGACAATCGAAAGATTGTTCTCAACCACAACCTTATTGATTTGATCAGAGGCGATTTCATGGGCAAATTCCTTTCTGATCGCCTCTTCGGCAACCTCTGCCGAATGCTCCTCAATGGCGATGCTGATGGTGTTTTCGGAGGAGGCCTGGGAGATCAGGATTACATTGATTTTTTCCTTGGCAAGGGCAGTAAAAAGCCGCATTGAAATACCTGCGACGCCAACCATCCCTATTCCCTGAACCGTCAACAACGCAATCCTTGATATGGATGAAATACCCTTGATGGGTCTTTCCCTTCCATTGGCTACAGATTGTGTAATCAAGGTACCGTCAGCCTCAGGCCTTAAGGTATTTTTTATATGAACAGGTATTCCTTTTTTGTATACCGGCAAAATTGTCGGTGGATATATGACTTTGGCTCCGAAATTCGAAAGTTCCATTGCCTCTGTATAGGAAAGGACAGGGATGGTATATGCCTTCCGGATCACCTTTGGGTCGGCAGTCATGAAGCCATCAACATCGGTCCATATTTCCAAAGAATCAACATCAAGGGCTGCAGCAATTATCGCTGCGGTATAATCCGATCCACCTCTTCCGAGGGTTGTATATTCACCAGCTTTGTTTTTGGCCACAAACCCAGGTACTATGGCTACACCATGAAATTGTTCAAAGCAGCTTTTGATCTGGGCATTCGTTTTGGCAAAATCAACTGTTGCCTTTCCGAATTGACTGTCGGTCAATATAAAACCTGAGGCATCTTTTAGTTCACATCCAAAATAACGGGAAATGATCAATGAGGATAAACGTTCACCCATTCCCAACAGACGATCCATTGTTTTTGGCGTCAACTCATTCACCAGTGTCACACCCATCATTACCTGTTCCAACTCTTGCAACAAAGGACCTATCTCTTCCATGACTCCGGAAGGCCTTTCAAAAAGTTCAGTGACTACATCAAAGTGGCGTTCCCGGATTGCCTCCAACTCATCCTGGTAGAAATCTGAGCCCAAGGCAGCCATTTTAGCCGCATTGACTATTTTGTCAGTTATCCCACCCAATGCAGAAACAACCACAACCACATCCGTGGATTGACCGGAAACAATTTCTTGTACTTTTTTGATATTGACGGCACTGCCAACCGAAGTTCCACCGAACTTTAAGACTTTCATATTTGGAGTATTTTTAGAATTCTTTGACGACCCATCATAAGGCGCATCACAAAAATAGGATTGTAGACTGATTATTGTACAAAATGAATATAAATAACACCCAAGATTAACACTAGGTTCTTTGAAATTCAGGATTTGTATCCTTTTGACTCATTGCGCCATATGACAAATACCATAAAAAACACCGGACAGGCAATTCATTCTGCCATATCCGGTGCTACAAGACATCGTGAGAAATTCTATTCGTTGTCGGATGAGGCCGTGATAACCTCAAGGATTTTTGATTCCAGTTCAGCGGAAAGTTCAGGATTGTCACGGATCAGTTTTCGTACTGCATCCCTACCCTGCCCCAGCTTTGTTTCACCATAACTGAACCACGAACCACTTTTCTTGATTACATTATAATTTACGCCCAGGTCGATAATTTCGCCCGTTTTGCTGATGCCTTCACCATAAAGGATATCAAATTCGGCCTTGCGGAAAGGAGGTGCAATTTTATTTTTGACAACCTTAACCCTTACGTTATTTCCGGTAACTTCTTCGCCGTCCTTGATTTGACCGACCCTGCGGATATCAAGCCTGACCGAGGCATAAAACTTCAGTGCATTACCGCCCGTAGTCGTTTCAGGATTACCGAACATTACCCCAATCTTTTCCCTCAACTGGTTGATAAAAATACAGCAGGTCCGGGTTTTGCTGATGTTGGCGGTCAGTTTTCTGAGTGCCTGCGACATCAACCTGGCTTGCAAGCCCATTTTCGAATCACCCATATCCCCTTCGAGTTCAGCTTTCGGAGTAAGGGCTGCCACAGAGTCAATCACGACAATGTCGACCGCACCCGATCGGATGAGGCTATCGGCAATTTCCAACGCCTGCTCCCCATGGTCAGGCTGTGAAATCAGGAGCTCATCAGTGTTGACACCCAATTTCCTGGCATAATAGGGATCAAAGGCATGCTCGGCATCTATGATTGCGGCAATGCCTCCCAGTTTCTGGGTTTCTGCAATGGCATGGATTGCCAGAGTGGTTTTTCCTGATGATTCAGGACCATATATCTCAATGATACGACCCCGCGGGTATCCACCTATTCCCAGCGCTACATCCAACCCGATAGATCCTGATGAAATGGCGGGAACATCGTCGACAGGTTTATCGCCCATACGCATGATTGAACCCTTTCCGAAACTTTTTTCAATTTTATCGAGTGTTAGTTGCAGGGCTTTCAATTTTTCCTTATTGACAGCTGATTGCTCTTCCTTTGTCATGTTTCAATTATTATAAGTTGAGTTTTTTAATGATTTGACTAGTATGGCTTTTTGTATCGACCTTACCAAAGACTTCCTCTATTCGCCCTTGCTCATCGATGACAAAGGTAGAACGGATAACCCCCATATAGGTTTTGCCGTAATTTTTCTTTTCGCCCCAGGCACCGTAAGCCTCCAGAATGGTCTTGTCTTCATCGGAAAGAAGGTTAAACTTCAGGCCATATTTAGCGGCAAACTTCTGATGGGAAGCCTGGTTGTCGGGACTTACGCCTACAACATGATATCCCTTCCCGATCCACATATCATAGTTGTCATTCAGGTTACACGCTTCCGCAGTACAACCCGGAGTATCATCCTTCGGATAAAAATAGAGAATCAACTTTTTGCCCAGGAAATCATCCAGCGATATCTTTTCACCTGACTGATTAATCCCCTCAAAATGAGGAGCCTTAACCCCTTTTTCAAGTAATCCCATACATTTGCCTTTATTAGTGAGACACAAATATAAACTAATTCAATCAAAATCAGGGAAGATTGGAATCACCTAATTCTGCACAATTGCACATAAGATATTGACATGCAGAAACCTTCCCTGTATGCTTTATTTTTATAATTTTATATCGTGAAAAATTAGGAATATATTGGTTTTGGTATTGAATTTGAAATGGTATAATGGATGGACAGTGATGGACTAATGTCCGCAAAAAACAATTCAATCCCTTCCTTACGAATATAGACATTGAACATGAAGACTTTATCCAAAATACTTGTTTTTGCACTGATATTTATATTGGCAGGCTTAACAGGATCATCCCTGGCGGCAAAGACTGTCATTCCGCAGGAAGACGAAAGAAATCGTGCCATTGAAAACTTTCATGAAGGAAAATTCGATCAGGCTTTACCAGTTTTCCAGAAGCTCGCCAACGCCTATCCCGCAGATTACCTGTTGAAGTATTTCACCGGCGCTTCTTTGATAGAGACAGGGTCCGTAGGGAAAGAGGCTGAAATGTACCTCTTGCTTGCCATCACGAGGGATGTCCCTGCTAAAGTCTTTTATTATCTGGGACGGCTATACCACGCGCAGGGGAACTGGGACGGTGCCCTCCGGTTTTACAACCGCTTTATCAACAATTCGGATGCAAATCAGGTTGCTGAACTCAGGATCAAGGAACTGTCAGACCTCGCATATAATCAGGTCAACCCATTCAAAGGCAAAGATATAGTTTGGCCCCAGGCAAATGTCGAAATGGCGAACGTTTCATCAGACGCCCCTATCAATGAATCTAATGACGAACCTGCCCCACAGTCGGATAATGCTGCGTTGGACATTCCCGAAGTTGTCAATGTTCCTGAGCCTGATTCCATCACATTGCCTCCCGTATCCCAGCTTCAGGAACCTGAAAGGATGGACACAGCCGCAAATGAGGTTCCTACAACCAATGATACCACCAGGCATGAAAACATTGCAATGAACAGGATGGTGGAGACTGATTCATCCTTGACCGCCAACATGCCTGTTACCCCTGAACCAGTCCAGTTTATTGATAATAAAAGGCCTTCCCAACCAACTAAGGCCTCTCTTCCCTATATCGAATTCATACATTTCCGCATCAATTCAAGAGTAAATTACCTGACCAAAGAAATGTTTAAACTTGAAGAAGCAAAAGAAGCCTGGAGGCAGGGAATGGTCAAGGAAAAGCTTCTCAATGAAAAACTTGTTGAATTGCAGCAGTTAAGAAATCAGTATGGATCATCTCAAAACCTGGCAGAACGCGATAAATTGGCAGCCGGAATCATCCAGCTTGAAAGGGAAACACTAACATTGAACAATGAATTGGAGATATTGTATGGGAAAGCACGGCAACTGGAACAAGATTGGTGGTCAAAGGCAGGAGAACAGGAATATGAAAATCTGAGGTTCACCACAGATTCATTGCAAAAGCTTGAGGAAGCGATCAGGAAAGCTTCTTTAACACCTCCCCCGACAATCGACCAACAGTTGATCGAAGAATTTGCCGAGCTCCAGGAAGAAGAGCCTACAACAAATGAAGAAGAATCCACAGAGAATAAGGTAATTTTTAAAATTCAGCTGGGTTCCTTTACAAAAGCTGTTCCACCCAGAACCAAGGAATTATTTGACAAAATTGCAATAATAAGGCCAATTGAGACTTTTATTGATGAAAAGGGAGCCACCGTATATACAACAGGCAACATGAAAACATTTGCTGATGGCCTGGCACTGCAAAATCAAGTGCGTATGGAAGGTGTAAAAGATGCTTTTGTCATTGCCATCCTAAATGAAAAAAGAATATCTTTACAGGAAGCAAAAACATTAACAGGAGAGGAATGACCGATAAAGAAACCAGGAGAAAAACGAGTCGATGCCCTGACAGCAATGAAGACCTGGATAAATACCTGATTTTACACAATGACGATGTACATACATTCGATTATGTAATTCAGGCGCTGATGGAAATTTGCGACCATGACTATATACAGGCGTCCCAATGCGCCATAATAACCCATTACAAGGGTAAGTGTGAGGTAAAGCATGGAAGATTCCCCAGCCTGAAAGAAATGAAAGATGCTCTTGTATCTAAAGAACTTACGGCAACTATTGACTGAACCATGACCATATTAGCGATTATTGTACTTATCATCCTGGGGCTTTTACTGCTGCTGCTTGAATTTGCGGTAGTACCCGGAGTTACCATTGCCGGTATCGGCGGATTCCTGCTATTGGCAGGAAGTGTTTACCTGGCTTTCGCACAGTTTGGTATGGGAGCCGGAATAGTTACCCTCGTATTTGTCCTGACTGCCGCACCGCTGATGGTGGTCTATTTTTTCAAGTCAAAAGCGGGGAAAAAAATGGTATTGGAAACGAATATCGATGCCAAGGTTGATACCAGCGAGACTGACAACATCCATCCCGGTGATGTTGGCCATACGGTCGGACGCCTAGCCCCAATCGGAAAGGTAAGAATCAATGACGTTACAGTGGAAGGTCATTCAACGGGTAGTTTTATCGACCATAACAAACCAGTTAAGGTTGTCAAGGTTTTCCCCGGAAAAGTAATTGTGGAACTCATCAAAAATGAATAATATGAACGAACTATTTGGCCCATTCGGTTTATTGGTAGGACTACTTGTCCTGGTTATCATACTGTTGTATTTCATCCCCATCGGATTATGGTTCTCCGCACTGGTTTCGGGAGTAAGAATCAGCCTGCTACAGCTCTTCCTGATGAGGTTTCGTAAGGTTCCTCCCGGAGTAATCGTACGTGCCATGATCGAAGGCATCAAGGCAGGCATCGCACTGAACCGCAACGACCTGGAAGCACACTATCTTGCCGGTGGACATGTTGCCAATGTTGTACATGCATTGGTATCAGCATCCAAGGCCAATATTCAGCTGACCTTCAACATGGCTACTGCCATAGACCTGGCAGGCCGTGATGTGTTTGAAGCAGTGCAGATGTCCGTGAATCCCAAAGTAATCAACACCCCCCCTGTAACTGCAGTTGCCAAAGATGGTATCCAGCTGATTGCCAAGGCCAGGGTAACAGTCCGTGCCAACATCCGCCAGCTAGTTGGTGGTGCGGGAGAAGAAACCGTTCTTGCCCGTGTAGGAGAGGGAATTGTTTCTTCCATCGGTTCGGCTCACTCCCACAAGGAAGTACTTGAAAATCCGGATTATATTTCACGAACTGTTCTGGAGAAAGGGTTGGATGCCGGAACAGCTTTTGAAATTCTTTCCATTGACATAGCCGATATTGACATAGGGAAAAACATCGGGGCTGGTTTGCAGATAGACCAGGCTGAAGCAGACAAAAATATTGCACAGGCAAAAGCTGAGGAACGCAGGGCCATGGCAGTTGCGCTTGAGCAGGAAATGCGTGCAAAAGCACAGGAAGCCAGGGCAAAGGTAATTGAAGCAGAAGCTCAGGTTCCACTGGCCATTTCTGAAGCATTCCGGAACGGAAATCTGGGAATCATGGATTATATGAAGTACAAAAACATCATGGCTGACACTTCAATGCGAGATTCAATAGCAGGTGAAGAACAGGCAAAAAAGAAAAAATAAAAAAGTTTGGAAATAAAAAAGGCCTTCTCTTCGGAAGGCTTTTTTATTTACTGAAATTTCATCAATGCCATCTGGTTCAAAACCATTACCCTTATTGTTTGTTTAATGCAATAGCATCGTAATCAGATTCAATATGAACAGATTACGATATAATTTCCATTAGATTTGATTGCTACTGGATTGATTTCGCTGAGAAAGGAACTTAAACATCTCAAAAAAAAGACATACATATAATAAGACAACAAGATGAAAGGCATTAAAATCCCTGTTTTTTTAATAATGGCCGCTTTTGCCCTTTCCTGCTCCACACCAGTATATGATACTGTTGTGACCGTCAACGGCGAAGTCAGGGCTGATAAACTGGGGGCTACCCTTGCCCATGAACATGTGCTGGTCGATTTTATCGGTGCGGAACAGGCTGATCCGGTCAGGCACAACAGAGACTCTGCATTCGCCATTATCCTTCCTCATATTGAAAAGGTAAGGGATCACGGCATCAAAACATTTGTCGACTGCACACCCCGATTTTTGGGAAGAGATCCGCTACTACTGAAAATGCTGGCTGATGCCACAGAGATGCACTTTATAACCAACACAGGTTTTTATGGTGCCGGCAACAACAAGTACATTCCGGAACACGTGCTGAATATGCCGGCCGATGCCATTGCGGCCTTCTGGATAGCCGAGTTCAAACAAGGTATTGATGGAACAGGTATACGACCCGGTTTCATAAAGATTGCCGTTGAGGGTGAGACACTCTCAGACTTCCACAAAACATTGGTCAAGGCAGCTGCTCTAGCCCACAAAGCAACAGGACTCCCCATCATGTCTCATACCGGCAAGGCGGCACTTGCCGAAGAGCAAATTGAAATACTTGAATCAGAAGGCGTTAAGGCAGAAGCATTCATCTGGACACATGCCCATTTGGAAAAGGATATGACAAAGCATGTGGAAATTGCAAAAAGAGGGGCATGGGTTTCACTTGACGGATTCAGGGGGAAACCTGAGGAAACAGCTGAATTGACTGAGATGGTTTTAAATATGAAAATAAATAATTGTGCCGTCAAACTTCTGCTTTCCCAGGATGCCGGATGGTATGATCCCGAAATTCCTGATGGAAGCAATTACGAGGAGCACACGTTAATTTTCGATTATCTCATTCCCGAACTGAACGCCGCTGGAATCACTGACGCTGACCTAAACCGTTTTTTAAATAAAAATCCGGGGAAAGCATTTACCGTGAAAACCAGGCTCAAGGAGTAAAAAAAACAACAGCCCATCCGGCCATTGCCAAATCATTTGTTAGTTTTGTCAAAATTAAAAAACAAACAAACTATGATTCTTGGGCTTTTAAAAGAAAAAGGCGATGAAACCAGGGTTGCTCTTCTTCCGGAAAATGTCAAGAACCTGACCAGCCAAAAGGTTGAGGTTCTGGTTGAAGAAGGTGCCGGATACAAAGCTTTTACTTCAGATGAAGATTTTAGGGATGCCGGGGCAAAAGTGGTTACGAGAGAGAAAATTTTCGAACAAGCAGACCTGCTTTTGCAGATTCAGCCCCCTGCTGATGAAGACATTGCCACGATACGACCTGAACAGGTCTGGATAAGTGCCTTCAATCCCCTATGGGAAACCGGTATTGTAAAAAAATTCCTGGACAAGGGAACTACCACATTCAGTTTAGACTCCATTCCGCGTACCACCAGGGCGCAGGCCATGGACATATTATCCTCACAGGCTACAGTGGCTGGATACAATGCAGTATTGGAAGCAGCACTGCAGTTGCCAACCTTTTTCCCGATGTTCATGACAGCTGCAGGTACCATTCGGCCGGCGAATGTACTCATCCTCGGGGCTGGTGTAGCCGGTCTTCAGGCGATCGCGACAGCCCGGAAACTTGGTGCACAGGTAGAAGCCTTTGATGTCAGGTCAGCCGTGCGCGAAGAAGTAAAAAGTTTGGGTGCCCGTTTTGTTGAAGTGGAAGGTGCCAAAGAAGACAAAGCGGCCGGTGGCTATGCCGTTGAACAGACAGAAGATTTTAAAAGGAAACAGCAAGAGGCCATCAACAATCATGCAGCAAAGTCGAATGTTGTTATTTGCACTGCTCAAATCCCGGGGAGGAAAGCACCTCTCCTTTTGCCAACCGTTGCTGTTGAAAGGATGAAACCAGGATCGGTCATTATTGACCTGGCAGCATCAACCGGAGGCAACTGTGAGCTTACGAAAAACAACCAAACGATTGTCCATAAAGGAGTTACCATTATCGGTCAATCTAATTATCCTGCCAGGATGCCGTTGGATGCCAGCCGTATGTTTGGGAAAAATGTCATGAATTTCCTTGCCCTGTTGATCACCAAAGATGGTGGATTACATCTGAATTTTGAGGATGATATTGTCAAAGGAACCTGCATAACCCATCAGGGTCAGGTTTTCAATGAACGGGTAAAATCAGTTATTGACAATTTAAATTAGTAGCAATGGAACATATACTACAATATTTTTTCGCCTATAAGGAAGCCATTTTCATCATTGCCCTTTCCATCTTCCTGGGCATTGAAGTGATTTCAAATGTACCTGCGGTTCTTCATACACCACTTATGTCGGGAGCGAATGCAATCTCAGGGGTCATCATCGTTGGAGGTATTATTTTGGTTGGCCATGCTGACCTAAGCAGAATTTCGGTTGACCTTATCCTTGGCATTCTTGCCCTTATATTCGGGACTTTGAATGTTGTTGGTGGATTTGCGGTAACTGACCGAATGCTTGAGATGTTTAAAAAGAAGAAAACTCAAAAAGCCAGCTGACCATGAACCAGATTTTAGGAATATTTGACGGAGTGTCTGTTACAATTGGTGACAGCCTTCTGGAATTAAGTTATCTGATCTCGGCCCTTTTATTCGTATATGGGCTTAAAAAACTATCTCATCCGGCCTCAGCACGGAACGGAAACATCTGGGCAGCAGCGGGCATGTTGCTTGCGATGGTGACTACAGCCCTGCTCCATAAAAATGATGCGGGCAATCCCATACCTCTTGCCAATCTCATTGTAATAATTTTGGCAATTTCGGTAGGATCCGCCGCAGGCTGGATCATTGCACGCAGGGTAAAAATGACTGCCATGCCTCAATTGGTCTCCTTTTATAATGCCACGGGCGGATTGGCCTCGGCATTGGTTGGATTACTCGAATTCCCAAAAGCAATGGCAGGGAATTTCGGATCATTGCTGGTTACCGTGCTTGGACTTATCATTGGGGCAGTCGCTTTCTCTGGCAGTATGATAGCCTATGGAAAACTGGATGGTAAAGTTGGCGACATTCGGGCAGGGTACATGAAGTATGTAAACATGTTCCTGATTGTTGTCACACTAGCCTTCGGTGCGTGGGTAACCTTTAATGGCGGGCAGCCTGCAGAGCAGATGTGGGCCATCTGGTTGCTGTTTGGTCTGGCGATTCTTTATGGAGTATTATTCGTAATGCCTATAGGCGGGGCTGACATGCCTGTTGTCATTTCGCTTCTGAATGCGCTGACAGGTATTGCTGCGGCCATGGCTGGATTTATTTATCACAACCAGGCCATGATCCTTGGAGGAATCCTTGTTGGTGCAGCCGGCATGATACTTACCATGTTGATGTGTAAGTCCATGAATCGTTCATTACTTAATGTAATCATTGGAGCTTTTGGTGGTGGCGGCGAAGCAGCTGATCGTGATATGGGCATCATGAAAGAGATTACTGTCAGCGATGCTGCGGTACTCCTTAATTATTCACAGAAAATTGTCATCATTCCAGGTTACGGCCTTGCAGTTGCCCAGGCCCAGCATATCGCACATGAGCTCGACACATTGCTAGAAAGCAGAGGCGTGGAGGTCAGGTATGCCATTCATCCCGTAGCCGGCCGAATGCCAGGCCATATGAATGTTTTGCTTGCCGAAGCTGATGTCCCTTATGAAAAACTGGTTGAAATGGACCATATAAATCCTGACATGCCGAATGTGGATGTGGCGATTGTCATTGGTGCCAACGATGTGGTTAACCCTGCCGCATATGATGATCCTTCATCTCCCATTTATGGCATGCCCATTATCGATGCCCACCATGCCAAAAACATCATTGTCATGAAAAGAGGTGCAGGCAAAGGATATGCCGGTATAGAAAACTTTCTGTTCTTCAATGACAAGACAAGGATGTTCTATGGTAATGCAAAAGACTCACTCCAAAAGCTGGCGTCTGAGATCAAGAATATGTGATTTCAATTAAACCTACCCTATATAAAGGTCCGGAGAACAATTTCCGGGCCTTTTTTGTATTTATTGGGAACATATAACAATTGAGAAAATAACGATTGAAGGCAAGATACAGGTTTCTTTCATCATACTGTGGCAATTCATTTCAAAGATAATTTGCAAGAATTGCTAATTTTGCTTCAAATAAAAACGATAAGCCATTTGGAAAAGCAAATTATTCTGGAAGGCATTGACCCGCTCGAATTTTACGGTGTCAATAATGTCAAATTTAATCTGATAAAGAATTTCTTTCCCAAAATTAAAATTACTGCCAGGGGACACTCCATATATCTGCAAGGAGAAGAAAAAGAACTCGAAAACTTCGAAAAGAAATTTGGCTATATCCTGGACCACTATTACCAGTTCAACATACTTACCGAGGAGTTTATATCCCAGATCATGGTGAGTAATTTTGAAGGCGTTGCCGGTCCTGACGAAGAACCAGATATCCTTGTCTACAGCAATACAGGCAAGCCTATTCGGGCCCGGACCCCTAACCAGCGAATCCTCGTCGAAGAAAGCAGGGAGCATGACCTATTATTTGCCATTGGACCGGCAGGTACCGGAAAAACTTATACAGCCATAGCAATTGCAGTCAAGGCACTTAAGAACAGGGAAATAAAACGAATAATCCTGAGTCGTCCCGCAGTTGAGGCAGGTGAAAGACTAGGCTTTTTGCCTGGAGACCTTAAAGAAAAGATTGATCCTTATCTGCAACCATTGTATGATGCCCTTTTGGATATGATTCCTGCCAAAAAGCTGGAGGAATTTATCAAAGACGGAACTATACAGATTGCCCCATTGGCATTTATGCGAGGCCGGACCCTGAGCAATGCATTTGTCATCCTGGATGAAGCACAGAACACAACCATTAACCAGTTAAAAATGTTTCTCACAAGGATGGGGATGAATGCGAAGTTCGTCATCACCGGTGACGTTACACAGATTGACCTGCCTGACCACCAGCAATCTGGCCTTTTATTGGCTATGCGCCTCCTTAAGGACATTGAAGGGATCAGCATGGTGAAATTCGACAACAGGGACATTGTAAGGCACAGACTGGTAAGAGATATAGTCAATGCATACGATCGTTATAGTGAGGAAAAGGAGAAACAAAAGGAACGTCGTAAAGAAGAAAGAATAAGGCAAGCAGATAATAAAAACGAACAAACAAAAAATTCAGAAACATGACTTCACAAGCATTAACCAAAACTGATTTCAATTTTCCCGGCCAGAAAAGTGTATATCACGGAAAAGTACGGGATGTCTATAACATCGATGACGAATATCTGGTGATGATAGTGAGTGACAGGATTTCAGCCTTCGACGTGGTTTTACCTAAAGGGATTCCATTCAAAGGGCAGGTTCTTAACCAAATCGCTGCCAAATTTCTGGATGCAACTTCCGACATCGTTCCCAATTGGAAAATTGCAACGCCCGATCCAAATGTCACTGTTGGACATTTTTGTGAGCCTTTTAAGGTTGAAATGGTCATTAGAGGCTATCTCACAGGGCATGCCTGGCGTGAATACAAATCAGGAAAAAGATCTTTGTGTGGTGTCCCATTACCAGAAGGCATGAAGGAAAACGAAAAATTTCCCGAGCCCATTCTCACTCCCACCACCAAAGCGTCAGAGGGACATGACGAGGATATTTCGAGGGAGGAGATTATTCGGCAGGGATTGGTAAGCCGGGAAGATTACGAAATGCTTGAAGATTATACCCGCAGGGTTTTTGCCAGGGGAACCGAGATCGCAGCCAGCATGGGTTTGATACTGGTTGACACCAAATATGAATTCGGCAAAAAGGATGGAAAGATCTATCTGATTGACGAAATACATACACCTGATTCTTCTCGTTATTTCTATGCTGAAGGGTATGAGGAAAGACTGGCACGTGGAGAACAACAGAAACAGCTCTCCAAAGAGTTTGTCCGCCAGTGGCTTATCCAAAACGGCTTTCAGGGTAAAGAAGGCCAGCAAGTTCCTTTCATGCCCGATGATTTTGTACAATCTGTAACGGAGCGCTATATAGAATTGTATGAAAACATCACAGGCGACCGGTTCGAAAAGTCGGATACCACCTCCCTGCTTCAGCGGATTGAGCAAAATGTATTGGATTTCCTGCATAAAAAATAACTAGACTCAATAACAACATGAAATATTTTGCAACACTTTTCCTGATTGCCGCCATAGGATTACAGATGAGGGCACAGGACAGCTTCACACTGGCGAAAATAAATTCGACAGCTCCGGCATTCTCATTTGAGTCAAGCCCCGGCTCTTCCCAACAACTTTCAGATTTTAAGGGCAAAGTCGTGTTGATCACATTTTTCGCAACATGGTGTGGACCATGCAGGGCAGAGTTACCCCATGTTGAAAAGGATATCTACAAAAAGTATTCTGACAATCCCAATTTCAAGCTCTTGATCTTTGGTCGGGAACACGATTGGGAAACGGTGAATAAGTTCAAAAAAGACCAGGGATTTACGATGCCTTTTTATCCAGATCCCGAGAGAAAGATTTTCTCATTATATGCAAGCCAGAATATCCCAAGAAATTTTGTTATTGACAAGAAGGGAAATATTGTATATGCATCAGTCGGCTTTAATGAGGAGGACTTTACAAAGTTGAAAGCTGAAATAGAAAAACAGTTGAAATTGTAAATCCGATCGTATTTAAAAATTAATTTCACAATAAGGGGTCCGGTATTCAAAAATGTCGGGCTCCTTTTATTTTGTGGGCAATTTTCATTAACTTGACACACAATAACAAGAGAAATATTTGAGGAACCATTTTGAGTATTCATTCAAAAATCCAACCATATGATAACACCCACAATAGGATTCATCGGAGGTGGCAGAATCACAAGAATATTATTGCAGGCCTTTGCCAATAAAAAAATCAACCTTTTAAAAGCCACCGTATTCGATATCAACAGAGAGAATGTTGATCAATTGAAATCCCGTTTCCCGGATATCCATGAGGGAACTTTGGAAGAGACCGCTTCAAAAGAAATCGTAATACTAGCCTTACATCCCCCGGCAATTCCAGAAACACTCAAGCTTGCTTCGGGGTCACTGACGAGTGAGACCATTCTCGGGTCACTGGCGCCCAAGATCAGCAGTGCCCAAATCAGTCAACAGGTACCGCAAGTCAGGAAGCTGGTGAGAATGATACCCAATGCGACTTCCATCATCAATGAAGGTTATAATCCTATCTGGTTTAGTGATGGATTCCCTTCAAACGAAAAAGAAACCATTCTTCAAATGATGGACTTTTTGGGCACAACCCTAGAGGTTGAGGAAAAGCAGCTTGAGGCATATGCCATTATTTCGGCAATGGCACCGACTTATTTCTGGTTCCAATGGAAAAAACTGACCGAACTGGGAGTAAGTTTCGGGATGTCTGAAAGATTTGCACGGGAAGCGGTACTCCAATCCATGTACGGAGCACTTGAAACCTATTTCAATACAGGAATGTCACCATATGAAGTGATGGACCTAATTCCTGTTAAACCTATTGGTAATCACGAAAAGGAAATAGAAGCCATATATGAACAGAAACTGACTGAACTCTATCAAAAAATCAAGCCCTGACAGCATAAATCCATCGGATCTGATCAACCAGGAAATGACTTGGCAGAGATAGACTTCAGATTTTTACGGAAGCGGATATTAAACAATATACCAGCCACTCCAAGGCCGACAAGATATCCAATCCAAATTCCGGAAGGTCCAAGTTCAAGGGGAAATGCAAACACCCAGCTTGTAGGAATCCCAATGATTAAATAAGCGATAAATGCCAGAAACATTGGGACTTTGACATCTGCCAAACCTCTCAGGATACCAAGCATAACCACTTGTAATCCGTCGAATAACTGAAAGACAGCTGCGATAACCAGCAGTTTTGCAGCCAAATCGATAACCGCAGTATCTGCTGTAAACAGCTGAGGCAGCAAATAGCGAAGAACCACAAACATCAAGGCATTAAGTGTCATAAACGTCAGGACCAAATGAGCTGCCGCATTGGCTGCATTTCTCATTCCACGGAAATCGCGGGCTCCCATCATATGACTTACCCTAATGGTACTGGCCGTCGAAATACCCAAAGAGATCATGTATGTAAAAGAAGCGAGGCCTATGGCAACCTGATGGGCAGCAAGTTCAACCACTCCCAGCCAACCCATCATAACGGCACCAATACTGAATGACAACATTTCCACGATAAGTTGGAACGCAATGGGCAAGCCAATCTTTAAAAGCCTCAGGATATCATTCCGTCTGATCTTCTGAACATGGGCTAAAATCAAGTATTTGCGATAACGACTGTTTCGCATGACCATTAACACAAAAAACAGAGGCATGATTAACCTGGAAATGAAAGTACCGACCCCTGCCCCTTCCAGGCCTAACTCGGGGAATCCCCATTTTCCGTAAATAAACAGATAGTTAAAAAAGACATTGACCGCATTGGAAGCCAGAGTTATAGTCATGGCCATCCTCGTATTGCCAATCCCTTCAAAAAACTGTTTAAAGGTGAAAAAGGCGATAAATGGCGCCATGGAGGCACATAGCCACAGGTAATAAGGCTGGGCTTCCCTGGTCACCTCTGGAGTCTGTCCCAAATGAGGGAGCAGGAAATAGACGGCCAGCATGATTAGTGTCAGAAAAACGCTAGCAATCAAATATGTAAAAATTCCGTTCTTGAGCCATTGTGTAGTTTGCCTGATCTCACCTTTACCATAGGTTTGTCCCGCCAATGGGGTAATCCCAAAAGTAATACCCATACCAAATATCATCCCGATCATAAAGACATTATTGGCAAAAGAAGCTGCGGCCAATTCAAGAGTCCCTACCCTGCCAACCATCGCATTGTCAACGAGCGACACCGATACCTGGCCAAGTTGTGACAGTATGACCGGGAAAGCCAAGATCAGGTTTCTACGGTAATATGGAATATACTCTGAAAATTTCATGGGGCACAAAGATAGTAACCCATTGGATAATTAAAGACTCTTGTCTTGAAGTCTTGACAAACATGGTTATCGCTACAGGGAAAACCAATAACTGAGCTTGACCATTAAAGCGTTGTCGGAGGAAATTCCAGAAATCCCTTTCAGGCTATTCCATGCTGAAGAGTCGTAAATATCGCTGTCGTGAAACCTATTGTGAGTCCAAACCAAATATATGGTGGAACCAGGCCTATACTCCCATCGAATTACAAAATTCGAACGAAGCTCCTGGTAATTAAAATCAGGATTTCCAACCAGAAAATCATAACTGCCATCTCCATCTTCATCGAGATAAATGGCAGATCCCTGCCTGTCGACCTCCGTCAAATAACTATATCGCCCGGAAGCATTGCTGGAAAGGCTTTCCTGAACCTTTTTCAGCTTTGAAAAGTGGCCCACTGATGCATATGGACTACCATAAAACTGGAATGACAATTCAGGTGTTGCAAATATTTCAGCCCTGAGTGTAGTATATAGTGTTTTCCGATCGAGTTCTCCAACGACATAACGGGTTTCATTATTGATTCTGCGCTGCACCACGTATTGGTTAAAATCGACGAGATCCTCATATCTCGTTTGGGACGTCAAGGTAAAACGGTTGCTCACCTTCCATTGTAAATGAACGGTATAATCAACGGATTCACCCAGAGCATTGTCGACCCATTTTCTTCGTGCACCCAAACCCAGAAAGAGTTTCTTTGAACTGTTGGTTTGCAAAAAAAGCTCTGCCGTAGTGAATGGATCAAGTCGCAAAGATGGGCCACCGCGAAGTTGTCGGGTATCAACCCGATGAAAATTTCTCACAAAATCAGCATGTAGGCTCCACAGGTTGCTAAACTTTGTGTACCCGTGCAAATTAAGGTGATTGTTGAGGTATTCACCTCCGAAGGTCCAGTCATTACGATGATCAACCGTAAAGTAATAACTCTGGAGAATACCTTTAGGTTTGTTGACCTGATAACGCAAATTCACCCTTTGATTGACTTGGTCTGCTTCGCGTAGATACCCCAGGTCATTCAGTTCCAAACCAGGTGATCTCCAGCTAAGGGTACCAGTCGCCCTGAATTTTCCACTTTGTTTACCTCCGGTTAGCTGACCACCCCATCCTTCCATGGTATTTCTGGTATCATCCGTTTCGAGATGATCCGCGTTGATTCGCTGGAACAAATGGCGGCTATTTCGCTGCAAAGCCGAAATGGCCTCCTCGCTACCCGATATGTGTGAATAAAATGATTTCAAGTCGAGGAAGTATTTCCGGTTCTTCCAGGTATGAAGAAAATCGATTCCACCTACAGATGCCCTTTCGGGAAGAAATTCAAGATGTTCTTCCTTGATTGAACGAATTGTGGATGTAACGATTCCTCCCAGGATTGTATTGCCATCATTGAAATCTTGCTTCAACCTTCCAACAAAATAATTGCTGAGGGGCTCGGCAGTTTCCAGCCTCGTGCCGTCAACTCCTGAAATCTCGGCATATTCTTTTCCGGTAAGGCTGTTTACAATTCCAATAGAGGTACCCTTTTTCCCTTTTCCCGTAAGCTTTAAAGCATTCAAAATGGTAGTACCCGAAGGCATGGCCACTGTTTCACCTTCTTCTCCAAAAGGCATCCACGAAGGACTATGCCCAATCCTTCGCGAGTAAAAAAAAATATCGCTTCCGGCAGAATAATCGAGAATATTGTTTCCTTCAAGAAAGAAAGGGCGTTTTTCATCGTAAAATACCTCATAAGAGGATAGGTTCAGGATGGATGGATCAGCCTCGACTTGTCCAAAATCGGGCAGCACTGTAAAATCCAAGGTGTAATTAGACGATAAACCGATCTTGCCATCCAGACCATAACCCAGTCTTTCACTTTTTAGGCCACCTGTTACCTGTCGTCCGGCAACAAAAGGCATAATTTCAACATGACGTTTCCTGTTGACATCCCTGATACCTCTCAATTCACCAAAAATGTATACCATGGCAGGAGCATCAATGGGTATCAATTTCCATTGGTTTTCTTCACCAAGCCTGTCGATCCATCTCCAGATATGCATTCCCCATACCTGCTCCTCATTGTCACTAAACCGCAGCTGACTGAAAGGAATCCTGATTTCGACAGTCCACATTGAATCAAGGATTTGGGTACGTGCTTCCCAAACTGCATCCCAGTTTGTATCCCAAAGGTAAGCTCCCAAATGAACCAGGTCAATCTTTTGTCCGGCGGCAGAAACATTGAATTCAAAGGCAGTACTTTTATCAAAATAGGTATCCAAGGCTATACCTGCAATATCACCGCTCGTAAAATCATCACGACGTCCCATGATGGCACTTATTTTTTCAGGCTCGTCATCATAACATTTAAGGGCAACATACAAATTATCAGAATCATATAATATTTTCACCTCTGTCTTTTGGGATGGAGACCTGCCCTGTTGCGGTTGCTGCTGAATAAAATCACCTTGCCATATTCCGTATTGAATCCAGCATTCATCTTCAAGATGACCATCTATTCGAGGTTTTATGTCAGTTCGAACCGTATGATATACACGTTTGTTTCCTGCATGGAAATTCACTAATGAATCAGATGAAAGGTTATATGAAAATTCCTGCGACAAGGCAGGATTCAGGTTTAGAAATATAAATAACAGAAATAATAAGCGGTTTAGTTCCATGCTTGAGACATTATGTTCTCAAATGTATAAAATATTAAAATCTTGAACCAGTATAGTCGAAAAAAATCACAAAAATGAACAACAAAATATCTTATAATACTGACAATCAATATCTATCAAAATTTAAGAATTTTGAATCCAAACATCTTTTAAACTTTTTTATACTTTCACAGGTTTGAAATAACATTTGAAACTAAAAATCAATTGAGGATATGTTGTGTCATATTGCAAGAGAAATTATTGGCTTTGAAATGACATTTCATTTCAAAGGAAATTAATAAGTAAAATTTTATGATCGCATGAAACAGATCAAAAAGATTCTTGTCGCCAACAGAGGCGAAATTGCCATCAGGGTAATGCGTACCTGCAGGGAGATGGAAATCAGGACAGTTGCAGTTTATTCTGCAGCTGACCGCACCTCACTGCATGTTAGATATGCCCATGAGGCTTATTATATTGGAGAGGCACCCTCTTCGGAAAGCTACCTGAATATTGAAAAAATCATTGAAGCGGCCAAACTGAGTGGTGCCGATGCCATCCATCCCGGATATGGATTCCTGAGTGAAAATCCGGCATTTGCCTCTAGATGCAGGGAAGAAGGCATTATTTTCATTGGGCCATCTCCAGAGGTAATGTTGACGATGGGAGATAAAATCAGGGCACGTGAGGCAATGACTAAAGCCGGGATTCCGGTTGTTCCCGGCACTGAAGGTGCCATTGCCGACGAAAAGGAAGCGATCAAACTCATCAATGAGATTGGATTACCTGTCATGATCAAGGCTTCTGCCGGTGGTGGAGGAAGGGGAATGCGCCTTGTCCATACACAGGACCAGATAGAAGCCTCATTAAGGGCAGCCCGTTCCGAAGCCAAAACTGCTTTTGGGGATGACTCTGTTTATATCGAGAAATACATCACCTCTCCGCACCATATTGAATTTCAAATTCTTATGGACTCACATGGGAATGCGGTTCATCTTTTTGAACGGGAATGCTCAGTTCAGCGTCGTCATCAGAAAATGATTGAGGAAACTCCATCCCCACTGATGACACCTGAATTAAGAAAAACCATGGGAGAAACTGCAGTCGCAGCGGCCAAGGCGGTTGATTATCTTGGAGCAGGCACGATTGAATTCCTGGTTGACAATGACCTGAATTACTATTTTCTTGAAATGAACACGCGACTTCAGGTTGAGCACCCGATTACAGAACGTATCACCGGTGTCGACCTGGTCAAGCAGCAGATAAAAATTGCCATGGGCAAGCCTCTTGCATTCAAACAGGAAGACCTGAAACAAAGCGGACATGCTATCGAATGTCGGATCAATGCCGAAGACCCCGACAACAATTTCATGCCTGCTCCCGGCAAGGTTCATAAAATCAAGGAGCCTTCAGGCCTCGGTATCAGAATAGATGGATATGTATATGAGGGATATGACATTCCCATTTACTATGACTCCATGATCTCAAAACTGATAGTCTGGGGCAAAACCCGTGAAATTGCCATACAGCGCATGCGTCGGGCTTTATATGAATACAAGATTACCGGGGTGAAAACCTCCATCAAGTTTCTGGAAAAAATCATGGTTACCAAGGATTTTGCAGAAGGAAAATATGACACCCATTTTATAGAAAAGAATAAGGAGAACCTTACAGGGGAGGTAGAAACCGGCAAGGAGATAGAAGACATGGTGATCATTTCGGCCTATATCGACTATCTGGAGCGAATCAGCCGTGCATACACCACAAAAGAGTTTCAACCGGCCCAAAGCCGATGGAAAAAGTCACCACAAATTCTTCACTTTTAAATCCGTTATATGTCAGTCGAAATAAAATTAAATGACCGTTTCGCAAGGGTGGAATTGCTACAACAGAAGAACAATCTACTGAAAATAAAGGTTGATGATACCGTATATGATATCGACCTGATGCACACTGATGACGGAACCTTTTCAATCATTGAAAACAACCGTAGCCACGACATCGAATTGGTGCCTTTGGATCACCCTAAAAAGTATCTGGGTTATACCTTGTACAAGACATTTGAAGTTGAGGTTATCGACGCGGAAACCAGATATTTACTTGACAGGGTGGGTGGACAACTTGACTCAGACGAGAAAAGCATCTCTGCCCCGATGCCAGGCAAGGTCGTAAGGATACTGGTTTCAGAAGGAGACCAGGTGACCAAAGGACAAACACTGATAATCCTTGCAGCCATGAAAATGGAGAGTGAATACAAAGCACCTGTCGACGGCACCATCAGCAGAATCAGTGTTGCTGAAGGAGATACCGTTGAGGGAAACCAGATATTAATTGAAATTGAATAAAATCATTTCGGAATGGAGTTAAAACAAAAACTTGCCTTGCTGGACGACATGAATCGTTCGGCTGAAATTGGAGGCGGACAGGAAAGAATAGAAAAGCAGCATTCCCAGGGGAAGAAGACTGCACGTGAACGGGTCCTAAACCTTTTGGATCCCGGCACTTTTAATGAAATCGACAAACTCGTCACCCACCGAAATTATGATTTCGGTATGGAGAAGAAAAAAATTCTGGGAGACGGGGTGATTGCCGGCTACGGTAAAATTAATGGAAGACTTGTTTATGTATTTGCCCAGGACTTTACAGTTTTTGGTGGTACCCTAAGCCGTGCCAATGCCGATAAAATTGTGAAAATACAGGAAATGGCCCTCAAAATGGGGGCACCGGTAATCGGCCTCAACGATTCGGGAGGTGCCCGAATCCAGGAAGGCGTGGAAAGCCTTGCCGGTTATGCCGATATATTTTATAATAATGTCATGTCATCAGGTGTCGTTCCCCAGATTTCTGTCATTTTGGGACCATGTGCCGGTGGTGCAGTATACTCCCCTGCACTGACTGACTTCATTTTTATGGTAAAAGAGAAGAGCCACATGTTCGTGACAGGTCCCGAGGTAATCAAAACCGTAACCCACGAGGATGTTACCAAAGAAGATTTGGGCGGTGCCATGACACACAGTTCCAAAAGCGGCGTGGCACATTTTGTGGGCAAAGATGAAGACCAAACCTTGCAAATGGTAAGAGAACTCGTCAGTTTTCTTCCGTCCAACAACATGGAAGATGCACCTGTCAAGCCAACCATCGATCCTTCCGATCGTGAGGAATCAGCCCTTCAGGAAATAGTCCCGGCAGATCCGAACAAGCCATACGACATGCACGAAATCATCCAGAAAGTTATCGACAATAAACATTTTCTGGAAGTCCAGCCAAATTATGCACAAAATATAATCGTTGGATTTGCCCGGTTTGCAGGTCAGCCAGTCGGTATTGTCGCCAACCAGCCGCAACATCTTGCCGGAGTACTCGACATCAACTCCTCCGTGAAAGCCGCCAGGTTTGTCCGTTTCTGTGATTCATTCAACCTACCTTTGGTCACTTTCGTCGATGTTCCCGGTTTCCTTCCCGGAACAGCACAGGAATTCGGTGGCATCATCAAGCATGGTGCCAAATTGCTTTATGCATTTGCTGAGGCAACCGTGCCTAAAGTTACCGTGATTACCCGAAAAGCTTATGGAGGAGCCTACGATGTGATGTCGAGCAAGCATATTGGAGGAGATGTAAACCTGGCTTATCCGACTGCCGAAATCGCGGTAATGGGTCCTGAGGGAGCCATCAATATTCTTCGTCGCGACATCGCCACCGATGACGAGAAAGCCAAAGCAGTCGAAGAATATCGCGATACCTTTGCCAATCCCTATAAAGCGGCCGCATTAGGCTACATTGATGAAATCATCAATCCAAGGGAAACGCGAAAAAAGATTATTAACGCATTGGAAATGACTCACAACAAACGCAAGAGCAATCCGGTCAAAAAACACGGTAACATACCATTGTAAGAGACAAAATACAGCAAAGCCTTCCTGTGATGGAAGGCTTTGTTTTTTTAATTCACCAGTATAACAGGCTGAATCATTTTCTATACCGGGCTACCCGTTCATCCTGAATTACTCCCGACCAATTCATGCCGAATGCAAAATCATACGGGTTACCTTCGGAATCAATGTAAACCTGCATATCCTGAGGCACATCCTCAAACTGGCTCTCAACCACAGCCATATTGAACGGCATTTGCATGGGAAGCAGGGCTGATGGCTCAGAATCTCCGGTCAAAATGCTCATCAGTACCTGGTCCTGAACCTGAAAATGCAAAAGAATCGCATCCGATAGAGGCTCAACCTCTTTCAGGACGAGAGGATTTGAAGTGCTTATCAACGTTATGACTGGTTTTCCGCCCATCACTTTGGCAGCTGCCTCAACACTTTTCAAATCCGAGAAATTGGAAGCTGTAAAAGTTTTGCCTTTATAAGTGCGATTTACAAATTCCTCGAAAGGACTTCCACCTGCAATGCTGGGATCACGTGCTTCATCTGCCTTATATGAAGAGTACTGCAGGCTGATTGGCACATAACCCGTACCTCCTTTCTCCCGGTCTTCAAGATCGTATCCGGTCATCCCGGAAGGGCTTTGAATAAAAACGAGAGCGACATCCGCTTCGTTTGGATTATCAGTCAATTCAAAAAAGGAACCTGCAACCTTCACATTAACTGGAGTTTCCCATCTTTCCGGAGACACATTCCCAAACCAGTCGCGCCCCGGAGCAATGTACCTTTGCGGTACGTATACTTTCAAACCCTTTTTCAGAGGCAATACCTTCTCCTTGTTCTTTACCATGACAACTGATTTCAGTTGCGCCTCATAACCAGCCTTCATGTATTCGGGATTACCTACAACCCTTTTTGTCTCTTCGATATTAAGGTAGGGATTCTCAAATAATCCCACACGGAAAATATTGCGTAACAACCTGAGTGCCGACTCTTCAAATCGAGAACGCATCCATGCCTCCCCCTTCTCTTCCACGCCCATCCGATAGGCTGCCAGGACTGGTCCTGCATCATTGTTTCCACCGAACTGGTCACACCCGGCCATTAAAATACGATAATGCCTTTCGGCGACTGACAGGTTTTCGACGCCCCAGGGCTTGCCCTGAAAGACTTCAACGCCGGTCACGTCGCCCGTTACCATCCAGTCGGTACAGATGACCCCATCGTATCCATAGCGTCCCCTTAGAAGATCTTGAATAATGTATTTATTATATGCATTGGCTGTGTTTTCCCCATTTACCGTATCCTGATTGTATGAAATGGTATAATAGGGCATCACGGCAGATGCCATACGGGTTGGCCCATTAAGTTTGAAAGCTCCTTCAGTAAAGGGGACCAGATGCATGGCAAAGTTGTTACCGGGATAAACGGCATAAGCCCCATATCCAAAATGTCCGTCGCGGCCCCCTTCTTCCGGACCTCCTCCCGGCCAGTGTTTTACCATGGCATTGACACTATGAAATCCCCACCCCCCAAATATCACCATTGAATCCGGAGAATTCTGGAATCCATCGACATAGGCACGGGCCATGTCGGCCGATAATATTGGATTCTCACCAAAAGTGCCATTGAAACGGTTCCATCGAGGTTCGGTTGCCAGGTCAATTTGTGGAGAAAGTGCAGTTGTGATGCCTAATGCCCTATATTCGTGAGATGCGATCTTCCCGAACTCTTCGACCAATTGAGGATCGAAGGTTGCAGCCAAACCAAGAGATCCGGGCCACATGGATATCTGGCCACCTGCACCATAATTATACTCTGCACTTGCATCACTTCCATGGCGTGGATCAGAACTATTGTTGGCTGGAATGCCCATGCCAATTCCTTCAACCAAAGCCTGAACCTCATTGTTCCATCGGGCTGCCACCTCAGGACCCTGTACTCTCGTGATCAGGACGTGCCTCAGGTTATCTTCTGTGAGAAATTTCTTTTGTTGATCAGTCAGGCTCCATGGGGATACTCCACTCTCTTCCAGGGATTTTCCTTCATATGTACCCCCAAAACGGCCTCCACCTTGTGCCGGAATTGCCTGATGACCACTATATAGCATCAAACCGGCTATCTGTTCAATGCTCATCTTTCCAGCCAGATCCCTCGCACGTAGATCCACTGGCAAACGCCAGTCTTCATAAGGATCCAATTCCCCATTTCGGTTTAGGTCCTTAAAGGCAAAACCGTGATCAATAATTAGCTGGATGCCGGAGGTAGTTGAATATCCCAAGGTCTGCCCTCCATGATTGGTTACTATTCTGATATCCCCCATCTCGCTCTCGGACCATTTGGTCTGGTTACATCCGGAATCCCCCAGGATTATGGCAACCAATGCAGTCAGTAAAAGTGAAATCCTGATACGTTGAGCTGTTTTCATAAGTTTGGCATTTAATTATTTATGATTTTCAGATTTGTCTAATACCATGACAAGGCAAGTTAAATTTTCATGCGATTCTGGATACATGTTTAAGATCCTGGCATAAAAAAATCATTGAAGTGGCAATAACTTGACTTAACTGCTTAAAAATAAACAGTTTTTTTAGATTATTTATCACCCGATAAAGGAAAATCATGACCCTTTTAACCAATATGGAAAGAGAGAATTTCAAGTCGACATTTGATTTCAGACAAATTATCTCTTTGAAAACTTATTAGTGGGTTCATCCCATTTTTTGGACGAAACAACTTCTTTAAAAGCTGATTGAAGCCAAAATCCGGACCAGACTTAACCTGTAAAGTGATTTGACGACACCCTGCCAACTATCCTGTCAGGCTCGTTCCGGTCTTGTGCCTCTTATTGGTTTCTCCATTGTTTCTGCATAGTTTTTCCATAGTTATTCCATTTTTAAATGGCAAAATAATGGTAATGGTATGTCAAAACCATGGTCATAGCAATAAGGGGGTCGGGACCAATTCCAATGGCAATGAGCACATGGATAGAGTGAAAACAATGGGTATCATCAACCTGTTTTGAAGAAATAAAGTAAGGGCTGACCCAGAAGTGAGTCAGCCCTTACTTTAATGTTATTTCTACATTTTATGGCTCATTTTACCGTTTTCTGGTAACCGTCATTTTTCCATGCAGTTTGTAATGCGGTGTTTCACGAAGGATATCATATTCCTTGATATTACCCATACCAGTAGGATTAACGTCAAGATGTTTCTCCCAAACGGAATTTCCTAAATTGACAGGATAATTAAATATACTCATAAAGCCAAACTGAACCTCCAGAATAGGTATAAATGTTATCATTACATTTTGCCCCATGTTCATTGAAGGGAAGCTAAACTGGCATGGCAAGGTTGTAATTTCATTCTGATTTAACGTGATGACCTGCTGACATGATGATGTTGGATATCCCCCGGCATCAGCCACCAATGAAAAAGTAAATTCACCACCCTTTTTCACTGTGCTGCTTAGAGGTTCAATAAAGAAACGATCCAATGTTACATCATATACATATTCACCAACAGTCAAAACTTTTGTGAATGTATTGTTCGATTCATTCGATTCTTTTACCTGATTCTGGTCATCTACAGAACAAACAAAGGAATAATTGCCACTATTATCGATATTAAAAGGATTTGATGTTACCGTGATTCTGTTACCCGACTTCGCGGCGGCAATTTTTCCTGCAGGAACATTTATTGTCAACGGGGTGGTAGTGGGAACAGTAATGACCCTGGCATTGAAATCCCGGGGGATTGCTTCAGGATGTTTAAACCCGAATGTGACATCAAGGGTAGCAGATTGCCCGTTTTTTGGAGTAATGCCACCTGACCAGTTCAGGTCCATCACAAAAATATCAGGATCAGGAACTGGTGGAGGCGGATTGCTGACAATCAAGAATTGTGGAGATTCAATTCTCAAACTGTCGTCAAGGACCTCAAGACCATAGTCGCCTTCGGCGATAAGATACTGAGCCTTGAAAAAGTTATTGAAAATCTCCAGTAAATTTCCAGCCTTAATTCCTCCCACTTCCGCAACTACCAAATCCTTGGTCTTTTCTTTAACCTTGCTTAATTCAAGTTTAACGGGAAGCGCTTTGGGTATTGAAGTTGCTGGAGACATTGCCACCACATTCATGTTCAACTGGTGCAATCCACCAATTGTTGCAGTTTGTTGTGCCGAAACACCAGGTTTGATATGGCTAAAATGTACTTGAGAAAGGTTATTCCCAATCTGTATTGCCTGATTTTCGGTAATTGTAGTCAAAGCCCCCTGATCCTGCAAATATTGTTTGAAAACAGAATAAGCGGGAACAAACCAGCGAAGTTCCTTGTCAAGGTTTCCAAGCACGATTCTGTTGCTTGTGTTAACAATGTGAGTGCTTTTTGGAAAAGTGAACTTTACCTGATTCCCCTGGGTCAATTTTATATCTGCATTTTTTAATTGGTTCAGGTGCCTGCCATAAATATAAATCCGTTGTGTTTTCCCAAGAACAATGTTCTCAGGGACAACAGCCGTAACTTTGGGAGGAATCTCCTTGACATCCAGGGCAGCGGCATAGTCAAATCCTGTCAGAATCCTACCCCTGACTGATGGCACAAGTATGATTACCGGAAAGAATGCCAGGAATATTACAAATATACCAACTCCAAAATAATTGGCGCCAGTCAGTTTTCTTCCCTTTCGCAGGAACACCAATGCAAAAATCAGAAGTCCAATAGCCAGAATAACAGAAGAAATTGTAATGATCAGGCCATTGAAAGTTTTGTCAATAACGTATACAGTTTGTCCAGCAGTCAGGATAATCAAGTCCTCAAGTGAAGAAGTAATGGTATTGATCTGCAACTGCATTTGGGAAGACACCTGGTCTATTATTGCCGGTACATAATTACCCAGCACACCGGCCATAAGATTATCCAATAATATGTCCAACTCGCCGAATGCATTGTCAACAGAACCGTCAAGACGATCAAACATGTAACCTCCGGTATTTTGAATCGCAGATTCAATGGATTGAGTCAGGATATAAAGCCTTCCATCAATCATGTCAGCTATCTCCTGGTTTATTTCACCGCTTTCCAGCTTCGAATCAACCAGGCGTGAGATGTCATTTATCTTATTAAGCAGACTGGTTGCGGCATCGGATACCTGCTCGATTGACTCAGCGATACTTTCAGCCGATTTGCCCAGTTTGTCCATGGCATCCTTAATTCCGCAACTTGCCGAAAAAAGAATCATCAGGACACACATAACAATGGTCAGTTTCTTCATTTTAACAATGGTTATTGAATGTCAATTAATGTGTTAAGTATATCCTAAGGTCAGAAAGAGGGGAAACTTACTGATATCAGGATCAAATCAGGGGATTAGAAGGTCGGCTCCATGTTTGTCAAAGAAATTTTCTGTTGACTTTTATCTGTATACCTATACAATTTACGTATATTTCTCGAAATGATGATATTGCCAGTAAAGACTTTTAAATTCTCTGGTTATTTCTTTCACAATCTACTTTTTCTGATGAAAGTCCATGATCAATAAACACTAACTTCAAAAAACAAATCAGGATGTCAGACATGAACGAATCAGACCCTGTCGTTGTATGGTCAGGAAACATTTGGGAAGCAGGAATTCTCAAATCCTTGATTGAGGATGAAAACATTCCCGTTTTTATGAAAGATGAGATAATCGGAACCTTAGCGCCATGGTGGACAGCTCCGGGAGGTGCCGGATCCATTTCATTGGTAGTGTCTAAACGGGATGAAGAAAGAGTCAGGTCAATTATCAAGGAATTTGAACATCACAGGAATTCATGATTGGTAATTTATAAGTAAAAGATTATTTTGCTTACGAATTTTTCATCATGCAATTCATTCAAAATAAATTCAGATACTATGTACAGACATTCATTCATTGTTGCCATGATATTGCTGGCACTGATTCTTGTTAAAACAGAAATTATGGCCTGCACCAATTATCTGGTGACCAAAGGTGCCTCTGTTGATGGTTCAGTTATGGTCACCTATGCAGCCGATTCGCATATTCGTTACGGAGAGTTATACTGGCGCCCTGCAGGTAAGTGGCCCGAAGGATCCACGGTAACATTATATGACAGAGGCACCGCCAAACCACTTGGGCAAATTCCACAGGCACCAGAAACCTATCAGGTCATTGGCTTCATGAATGAACATCAGGTCGCGATTGGTGAAACAACATTTGATGGTCGTAAGGAATTACTCGACACAACAGGGATTGTCGATTATGGAAGCTTGATGTTTCTTGCACTGCAACGATCAAAAACTGCCAGGGAGGCAATTCGGGTGATCAGTGAACTTGTCGACACATATGGATATGCATCAACCGGGGAATCATTTTCCATCGGAGATGCCAATGAAGTATGGTATATGGAAATAATTGGCAAGGGAGTTGAACTACGCACCGACAAGAAGACGAAAATTACCGATAACATCAACAAAGGAGCGGTTTGGGTTGCCATGAAAGTCCCGGATGGATATATTTCGGCACATGCCAATGCTGCCCGTATAACAAGATTTCCTCTGGCTGATGGTACCCGCTCCATAACAAATAAGGAATTTGACAAACTCAACAATCCTGATGTTGAGGTGATGTATGCCCATGATGTGATTTCATTTGCCCGAAACAAAGGATATTTTAACGGTCCAGACAATGAATTCAGCTTCAGCGAGGCATATGCACCACTTGATTTCGGCGCAGCCAGGTTTTGCGATCTTCGGGTTTGGGCCATGTTCAACGAAGTGAGCAGTGACATGGATAAATATTGGGACTACGCCACAGGCGACATAACCAAGGATCGAATTCCGCTGTTTATAAAGCCCGACAGAAAGATATCTGCACGTGACCTGATGGGATTCAAACGCAATTATCTTCAGGGAACTGAGCTTGACATGTCGAAGGATGCAGGGGCTGGACCATTTGGCTTACCCTACAGATGGAGGCCACTTACCTGGGACCAAGACGGGAAGACATATGTAAATGAGCGCACAACCGTAACTCAACAAACTGGATTCTCTTTTGTGGCACAAATGCGAAACTGGTTACCAAATCCCATAGGTGGTGTTTTCTGGATGGGAGTTGACGATGCAGGTTCAACTGTTTATGTGCCTTTTTATTGCGGGATAAATCGTGTACCCGACACATATGCTGAAGGAAACGGAGATATGCTAAAATATTCTGACAATGCAGCATTCTGGGTATTCAACCGGGTCGCACACTTCGTATATCTGTTCTATGACAGGGTAATGCCAGATGTCAGAAATCTTCAGGAAGAGCTTGAAGGCAAATTTGCAGCCTATCAGGCCGCAGTGGATGCAGGCGCATTAAATCTTTACCAAACAGATCCTGAGTTAGCCAGAAACTTTCTCACTGATTATTCCTGTAATATGGCCGACCAAACAGTTGCAAAATGGAAAGAATTGGGAGAATTCCTTTTGGTAAAATTCCTCGACGGCAATGTTAAACAAACCGAAAACAAAGAATTTCTCAGGAATCCTTGGGGATATCCGCAGCCTCCCCGTTTTCCGGGATATCCGGACAGTTGGAAAAAGAGGGTTGTAGATGACACAGGCACAAAACTACTGCAGGATTAACAAAATCCACTGAATATAAAAAGGCTGGCAAAGAAGAAATTCCCTCTGCCAGCCTTTTGTTTTGAGATTTAAAAAACCTCACTCAATACTTTCTATAGGCTTCTAACGATATCCCATACAAAGGCCCGTACCCCTACTTCGAAATTGATTTCATCCAGTTTTTTGACTTTATCAAGGATGACATCTACCTGATCGTCATTTACGATGGTTATGACGGCTTCATTCATTTCAGGCCAGGTATGTGAACCCATCCTGGGCTCACCTGTTTCAGACCCCCGTCCCTTTACATTACTGAACCAGGAGAAACCACGAATATTTAGCTTGTCAAGCATATACTCTACCCTTTCGGTATTGGCCTGGTTAAATATGATCATTACTGCTTTCATATCTTGTTCTTATTTCAATTTTTAATGCCCATAAAACATTAATCCATAAAATGGAACTGCTTTTCAAGCTTGCTCCTTTTATTCCTTTCTCCATGTCGGGCCAGGATACCGTACATTACCGGCACAACCACCATGGTGACAATTGTGGAGAAAACAAGGCCTCCAATTACCGTAATACCCATCGGACGCCAGATTTCAGAACCTTCACCTGTGCTCAACGCTAATGGCAACATACCCAATATCGTTGTTGCGGCAGTCATCAATACAGGTCTTAACCGGGATTTTCCGGAAATGGCAATGGCCTCATACAATTCGTATCCCCTGTCACGCATCAGGTTAGTAAAGTCTACCAAAACAATACCGTTTTTCACAACAATACCGATCAGAAGGACAGCCCCCAATGCTGCAACCAGGCTTAAAGTAGTACCTGTAATGAATAGCGCTAATGCAACGCCTGTAAATGCAAATGGGATTGAAAACATGATCACGAACGGCATAGCAAAAGATTCAAACTGTGATGCCATTACTATAAATACCAGAATGATACTTAAGATCATCAGCAGACCCAGATCCATAAAAGATTCCTGTTGCTCCTCATATGCACCTCCAACATTAAGCATGACTCCCTGAGGTATGTCAAGATCAGAAATAGCTGTTTGGATATTTGTCGCAAGCACCCCCAGGGCAACTTTGTCAGGTTTGGCAGTCACAGTCACGATACGTTCACGTCGTTTATGTTCGATATTTGGTGGAGACCAATATTCTTTCACTTCACCCAACTCCTTGAGTTTGATCCGGGAGCCGGTAGGTGTAACAATGGTAATTTCTTCAAGGTCGGTAATCGAATTCCTAAACTCCTCCTGAAAGCGAATACGAATGTCATACTCCTCTCCTTCTTCCTTGTAGCGGGATGTAATCAATCCACTTACACGGTTTCGGATATAGGTTGAAACCTGTGCTGTTGTCAATCCGTGAATTGCAAGTTTTTCGCGATCCAGGGAAAATTGAAGTTCAGGTTTGTCCTTTTTCCGGCTAACTTGTACATCAATAGCTCCGGGAACCGACACCAACCTTTGTCGAACCTCTTCGGCAAGGGCATTTGTCACATCAAAATCATATCCGAAAATTTCCACGTCAACAGTATTTGATGTGCCTCCCATTCCCTGATTTGAGGTTGAAACCGTAAAATTGACAACTTCGGGCAATTTCCCGATTTCAGCGCGCATCTCATCGGCAATATCCCAAACTGACTTTGCTCTTTCATCCACAGCATTCAATCGCATCATGAAGTTGATCATGTTTGATCCGGTTGTTGTGAACAGGGAGAACATGCTACCTTCATCGTCTGATCCTGATGATGCGGACATAATCTGTATTTCAGGGAACTTTTCCCGAAAAACACGCTCAACATATCGAGTGGTCTTAAGAGTTTCTTCCACCCTCAAACCTGTTTGCAACTCAATTGAAACAGTAACACTGCTTTCATCACTTTCAGGCATAAAGTCAGTTCCGATAAAATTGAACAAAAACATGGAACCAACAAAGACACCCATGGATGTAATCATGGTAAAAGTCTTGTGCCGTAACACCCACCGAAGTGTTTTCTCATAGAAATTATCAGTGTAATTTAATGCGCGTTCAATGGTGTTAGCGTAACTGAACCTTCCCGGATTCTGTTTTTTAGGCCGCAACCTAAGCATTTTGGAAGAAAGCATAGGAGTCAGGGATATTGCCGCCAAGGTTGATGTAACGATAGTAATGGTGACAATCCAACCCAACTGATTGAATATTACCCCGGTCATACCACCTACGAGTGTCAAAGGGAAAAATACTGCCACAACAACCATCGTAGTGATAATAACAGCCAACCAAACCTCATTGGTCGCATAGATGGATGCCTCGCGGGGTGTTGCTCCTCTCTCGACATGTCGTGTAATATTCTCAAGTACCACAATGGCATCATCCACCACCATACCAATTGCGATTGATAATGATGTGAGTGAAATGACGTTTATAGAGTTTCCGGTAATGTACAGATAAAGGAAAGCGACAATTAGAGAAATCGGGATCGTAAGGATAATAATAAATGTTGCTCTCCACCTTCCCAGGAAAAACAAAACAACCAATCCAACAAAGATAAAAGCCCACATCAACGTTTCGGAGAGGTTGTTGATTGAACCTTTAATGAAATCTGATGTGTCCATAATCAAGTTGATTTTCACATCAGGGGGAAGCTGCTTCTGCAACTCGTCAACATTTTTGCGGACCTCTCTGGCGACTTTCATTGTATTGGCTCCCGATTGTTTCATGACGAACATCCGAAGCCCCTGTTCTCCATTGATCTTTTCATCAAGTGAAAGATCTTTGATGGAATCGCGCACAGTGGCAACATCCCTGATATAAACAGGTTTGCCTGCCATATTGCCCACAACGATATTTTCAATTACGGAGCTGCCTGTAAATTCACCCTGGACACGTAACTGATAATCAAGACTACCCATTTTCACGTTTCCTGAAGGCATATTCATATTTTCAGCGGCAATCAGGTTTCCAATCTGTTCAATGGTCAGATTATATGCGTCAAGTTGACGAGGATCGGCATCAACATACACAACCCTGCGTGGCGCCCCCATCATTCCAATGGAACCAATACCTTCAATCCTGTTCAAAGGATTTATTATTTTCTCGTCCAGCAGTTTTTCAAGGCCAGGATAACTTTCTTTTGCCGTCACTGCATAAAAAACAATGGGCATCATACTCGTATTGAACTTGAAAATGGTAGGTCTTTCAACGCCATCAGGCAGAAAGTCAATAATCCTGTCCACCACGTCGCGAATATCATTTGTGGCTTCGTCAAGATTAGTACCCCACTCAAATTCAAGATTGACAATTGAAAGATTATCGGAAGATGTTGAGGTTATTTCTTTCATTTTGTCAACAGAGTTCAAGGCATCTTCCAACTGCTTTGTAACGTTCGCTTCAATATCACCAGCGTTAGCCCCGACATAGGTGGTCATTACCGAAATAAACGGAGGATCCATCTCGGGATAAAGATCCACGGGGATCTGTACCAGCGAATAAATACCCATAACAACTATGGCGGTAAATACCATAAAAGTTGTAATAGGCTTATTTACAGCACTTTTATATATACTCATTGATATTCCTGTTTGAATATTAGATTTAGAATTATTGTACTACTTCAACAGCGACACCATCGACAAGCCTTGATTGACCGCTAACAATCACGCGATCTCCTGTTTTAAGCTCATCAGAGAATACTTCCACATCGTCATCATATCGTTTTCCGATGGTAACTCCTATCCTTTCGGCTATGCCACTTCTTTCAATAAAAAGATACCTTTCATTTGATCCCTGCATTTTTAAGATGGCCATGGAAGGCAGAAGGATCGCTTCTTCCTTATCCAGATCAAAAGTGACACGACAGAACATTCCGGGGCGAAGTAATCCTTCACGATTGTCAATCTGAATTTCAACATTAAAAGTACGATTCATTGGATCAATGGTGGGATGGATTCTATAAACACGTCCTGTATAGGCTTTGTCTTTGTATATATCGGTAAGGACGGCCACTTCCATTCCATTTCGAACAAGAGGGAAATATTTTTCAGAAAGGGCAACCATGGCTTTCAGCCGGTCGATCTGCACCAATGAAAGTACTGCAGCCTTTCCTGCCTGGGTATTTGGGGCACCTGAATAAAGCTCACCAGCCTCAAAATATCTACCTGAAATCACTCCACTAAAAGGAGCCAGCAGACGAGTATTTTCACGAAGAAAATCGACGTTTGATTTGGCCACTTCATATTGAGCTTTCAGCTGGTCATATTGCTGTTGTGCAATACTTCCCACTTTGGCCAATGTATCAAGACGTTTAAAATCTGTCTCAACGGTCTTCAGTTGTATTTCAGCCTGGTGCAGCTGCGTTCTATCCATCTGCACCAATGCTGTGCCTTTGGTAATTCGATCTCCCACCTCGGCATATATTGCTTCGATTCGACCAGGAGAAGCTGGAGCAAGGTGCACTTCTTCGAATCCCTCCAAACTGGCAGGATATTCAATAGACCTGGCTACTTCCTGATACTGAAGTTCCATCACCCTGACCATCTCCTTTTTGGATGTTGCATCAGTCTGAACTGCATTTGCAGCTTTATCGCCGCCCTGATTGCATGACATCATGACAGCTAATCCCACAACAGGGATACCTTTTAAAAATAGTCTCATTGTATTCATGTATTTTTTTACTTCAATTGTCCATATAATTTATCCAATTGTACTCGGGCACTTAGGATTTGGTAGATTGCCGAGATATAATCTGTTTCAGCCTTCACGTAATTATTATCGGCGGTAACAAGATCTAACCCGGAAATCATCCCATGTTCGAATTTCAGTTTAAGGTTGTTATATACCCGCCTTGAGACATCAAGGTTGGCCACCTGGTTAGTGTATGTTTCCATGGCATTCCGAAGGTTAAACTGTAACTGTTTGTTTTGAATTTCGAGCTGCTCATTGAGCAGGGCTTTTGTATTACGTGCAGTTTCCAGATCTACTTTTGCCTGTTTTACCTGAGCTGTTCGTGTTCCGCCCGAAAAGATCGGGATGGTGAGGCTTAAACCAACCATATTCTTGGGTGACATGTCAAAATCAGGTTTCAAAATTTTCTCGGTACGGGCATAAAAACCTACCAACGTTGGCAGGTAATTGGACTGTGCCATTAAAACCTGTTTTTCTGAAAGCTGCTCCTGAAATTCGACAAGCTGATAGTCGAGGTTCTGCTGAACATTGAATAAAGGTGATTGCATACCGGGACTGGTAACTTTTGTAAGGACTTCACCAAGTTCCTCAGTCAATTCGATGCCCGTTTCAGCAGAAACCCCCAACTGGAGCCTTAACATGTTCTCTGCCATTTCGAGTTGTCGTTGTGCAGAATTAACGGCATTTTGCAAAGCAGAAATCTGGACTGAAAGCTGATCAACATCGGTTTTTTCAATGATTCCAACCACTTCCATGGCCGCAGTCTTTGCATAGATCTCTTTCAGGTTCTTCATGTTCAATTCCAGCAACTTAAGCATTTCACCGGATAATAAAACCAGATAGTAACTATCTGTAACCTGGGCGATGACTTCCTGCTCATTCTTCTCATGGCTCTTTGAAGTAAGCGTGGTACCCAGACGGGCAAGCTGCAACCCAACAAAATAATTGCCACTGAAAAGCAATTGATTAACCCTCAGATTGAAGTTGCTCGTTGGGCGAATTGGAATTTCGCTAGCAGGCATGTCTTCATTAAATCGAATTGAAATGCTTGCACCTAAAGCATTGGAATAATCCATGGTGGCAGAAACCTGAGGTAATCCTGCCGCAATTGCTTCCTTTAACTGGAGAACAGACTTCTCAGAAGCCAAACTTGAATTTTTCAGTGTTTTATTATACTGAAGAGCATGTGATCGGGCTTCTGTTAAATCCAAAACCAGTTTGTCCTGTGCGTAAATTAGGCCAGATAGCAAAATCAACAAAATCAACGATACAATTTGTTTTCCTTTCAGTAGTGTCTATTAAAAA
>DF970690.1:158368-606139 GCA_001270045.2 Bacteroidales bacterium 6E
CTTTTAATAGACACTAGTGTTTTCCTTTCATTGTTTTTCTATTTCAATATTAAATGATTATTCGCTAAAATACTTTTCCATCAACTCCTGCCCTTTCCTGGTACAGATACCCCGGAAATATGGCAATAAGATAAAACTCAGAATATCAACTTCTTTCAGGTTCATTAACCTGATCCGATCACTGTTATGAAGAAAGATGATTAATTCATGAAGAAAATTATCGACAATTTCAATATTTAAGTCACTCCTGAATACGCCCTCTCTTTTACCTTTCTCAAGCAAGGCATAGGATGCAGAAAACTCCTTAAGCTTCTCATTGTCTTGATAAAAACATTCGTTAATTCGGGGGAAATATTTTTTTAAGTCTTCCTTGTAAATGGGATTTATAGTCTTGAATCGCTCGTGTTCTTTTCGGATTATCAAGAAAAGAGCTTCAATAACATCCCCTGCCGCAGAAATAATCTCCAAAAAAGATTTGTTGTTTGTGATGATCTGGTGCTCAATTACCTGAATTACCAAATCATCTTTATCCCTGAAATGTTCATAGATTGTCCTTTTAGAAATACCAAGATCAACTGCAAGCGCATCCATGGTAACATTCTTTATCCCTATGGAAGAAAAGAGTTCTCCTGCGCGTTCCTTTATTCTTTCTTTTGTTTCCATCAATTCCATTTAGACCAACAAAACTAGAAAACTAATTTGGTTTTAAAGTTTTACCCTTGAAAATTATTCACTTTATTCACATAAAATAAATATGGAAGCCTTTGGATTTTTCCATTTGCCATTTCAATGCTTCATGGTGACAGGTAATAAGTACTTGGTTGAGGTGAAAATTACTATTTTAGCAATAGAAATTTAAATATTTAAATATGCCTTTATTAAGTATTCTTCTCTTACTGGCTGGATTTATTTTATTGATATTAGGAGCTGACAAACTGGTCGAAGGGGCTTCATCACTGGCAAAACGCTATAAGATTCCGGAAATAGTCATAGGCCTTACAATCGTGGCATTCGGGACATCTGCACCTGAACTGGCAATCAATATCGTTGCCGCAATTAATGGCAGTACGGATATTGTTCTTGGCAATGTATTAGGCAGTAATATATTCAATGTTCTATTAATCCTTGGCGTAGCTGCGATGATCAACCCACTGAATGTCAAAAAAAATACTGTCAAGTATGAAATCCCATTCAGTGTTGTTGCGGCAATATTGCTTTTGCTACTGACCATGGACACATGGTTTGGCCTGGGTAAAAACCAACTTGAATCGAGAGATGGAATCATATTGTTGGTCTTCTTTGGTTTTTTCCTCTATTACAATTTTCTGTTGGTAAAATCCAATCCCGACGAGATGGAGGTCCACACAAAAAACTTACCCTTGTGGAAATCACTTACATTCATGGCACTAGGACTTGCAGGGCTTATTTTGGGAGGTCGCCTCATTGTTGACAATGCCGTGAAAATTGCTGAAATCTTAGGAATATCACAAAGGGTAATTGCACTCACGATAGTTTCAATTGGCACTTCACTGCCTGAACTGGCAACATCTATCATGGCCGTTAGGCGGAAAGAAGCAGACATTGCCATTGGCAATGTTGTGGGATCCAATATTTTCAATATCTTTTTAGTGCTGGGATCTTCCATAACCATAAAAAATACCTGGATTTCTGATGCCTCACTCACTGACATATGGGTAAACATCGGTGTAGGATTGCTCCTTGTCGGGTTTGTTTTCCGAGGTGGTGACAGGACAGCGGGAAAATGGCAAGGTTTAACCTTGGATTTTTGGGAAGGCCTTGCATTCGTAATTCTTTATGCAGGCTACCTTACCTATCTGGTTATACAAAATTGACCAATATGAAAAATTATCATGTTCAACTACTTTGGTTTGTACTCATTCTTTTTCAGTTTTCACTCGCTGCCCAGGAATCTGAGACTGGCCATCAAATACATAAGGATATACCTTATTATGAAGATAATGTGACAGATCCCTACATTCGTGAAAGATGTAAGCTGGATTTGGCAATCCCCAGGGAGGCAAAAGGCTTTTCAACAGTAATATGGTTTCATGGCGGGGGACTGACGGGCGGAGAAAAATTCATTCCGGAGCGTCTTATGGGCAAAGATATTGCCATTGTTGCTGTCAATTACAGGTTAAATCCCAATGTGACAAGTCCTGCTTATATTGAAGATGCTGCAGCGGCAACTGCATGGGTATTCAACAATATCGAAAATTATGGAGGTAACAAAAACCGTATCGTTTTGGCAGGACATTCAGCCGGTGGTTATCTTGTCATGATGATTGGCCTTGATAAACAATGGCTGGCCAAATACAACATTGACTCGGACATGATAAGGTTACTTGTGCCTTTTAGCGGTCACACAATCACACATATGACGATCAGGAAAGAGAGAGGAATTCCGGATACACAACCTATTGTTGACATGATGGCTCCATTATACCATGTAAGGATAAATGCCCCACCTTTACATCTGATTACAGGTGACCGAAACCTCGAAATGTTAGGCCGTTATGAAGAAAATGCATATATGTGGAGAATGATGAAAACAGTTGGACATGCAAATACGTATCTTTATGAATTGCAGGGATTTGACCATGGATCAATGGCTGAACCCGGATTTGACTTACTGTTAAAAATTATACATAATCTTTGACTAATTCGATACATTTCAACACTTGTCAAATAAATAAAATGAGATCTGACATATTTTCTTAAAATATTTCAATCAAAAGTATTGTTTGAATCAATTCTACTGTTATCTTTGTAGTACTTCACGTCAGATAATGATCTGACATTGTGTGTTTGAGGGTTAACATTTGAAAAGGGGAGCTGTTGAGCTCCCTTTTTTTATTCAAACAATTGATTGCCGGGCTCCAAATTCACCCCAATTCCCGGCCTATCGGGTAAAATTACTTTTCCGCCAATCACTTTAACTCCGTCAAAAATATCATTCGAAATAAGTAAATTTCCATCCAGATCGCCCCATCTGGCCATAGGAGACAATTGTGATGCAGCTGAAACCGCGCATGAGGTCTCGGTCATACATCCAACCATAATTTCCATTTTCATGGCATTTGCAAGAGTCACCATTTCCCGTGCGGCCTTCAAGCCTCCACATTTCATGAGTTTAATGTTAATCCCAGAGTAGACACCATATAGTGGCAAAACATCTTCCCTCGTTTGCACTGCTTCGTCAGCTATAACAGGCAAAGGACTGTTCTGGGTAAGCCATGCAATATCGTCCAATAATTCTTTTGGCATCGGTTGTTCAACGAAAACCACACCCTGCTCCTTTAACCAGTAAATCATGTCCAGGGCCAATAAACGATCGGTCCAGCCCTGATTAACGTCAACACAAAGGGGTACCTGAGTCACTGACCTGACAGTCGAAATCATTTCACGGTCATTCTCCCGGCCAAGTTTGACTTTCAAAATGTTATACTCTTCAGCTTCCTTCACTTTAGTTCGTACAACATCCTCTTCATCTATTCCAATCGTGAAACTTGTGTCCGGTGTATTCTCAGGATTAAGCCCCCATAAGCGATATAATGGCTGTCCTACCAATTTTCCCACAAGATCGTGCAGGGCAATGTCAACAGCAGCCTTGGCAGCATAATTTCCGGGAGCTACATTGAAAACATAATCCATGATTTCTTCTAAAAGAAAGGGGTCATGAAATTGTTCCAAATCAAGTGAAGCCAAAAACTTCATCACACTGTCTTGCGTTTCCTCAAGATATGGTGGCAGACTGGCCTCCCCGTATCCAATGAATCCATCGTAACTCAGCTGAGTAATGACAACCGGAGTGGTTGTTCGCGAGTTCCCTGCGAGAGTAAAAACATGTTTCAGTTGCAAATCATAGGGCCTGAATGTCAATTCGAGTTTACTTCCACTCGTTGTGGAACTGTTTCCACCGCAACCGCTTCCTGTTGCAGAAATGAGAAATGAGCCTGCTGCCATGCCTGTGTATTTTAAAAAATCGCGACGCTTTTGCATTTCAATTTGTTTAGTCTGGTTAATGAGTTAATTCACGTATTCAAAAATATGGATTTCAGTTATTTAATACCATGGATGATCTTTTATTCTAATAAAACCGACATCTGAAGATTGACCAATCAATCTGCGGCTTTCAATATAAGTATCCGACAAATATGAACTGAAATGATCTCCATTATCAATTATTGATTCTATTTTCACCATCCCTGAAGCATGAACTACCTTATGTTCCCCTGTCCATATCCCAGTATGAATGATCCGGTAAGGAATTTTGGAACCAAAAAAAAGCAGATCACCCGGAAGATGATTCGAAAAGGTTGTATCGGAGGGAACAACCAAACCATGTTTAACTTGCTGGGAGGCATCTCTCTCGGTTATTAAACCGTTTAAAAAATATACTGTTTTGGTAAATCCGCTACAATCAAAAAACTTTGACGAGGTTCCGCCCCACATATATGGTATCCCCATGAACTGAATGGCGCAGTCCACTATTGCGTTCTCACGAGGAACTATAGTGTCGGCCCAAGCTTGAAAATGGTACCAATCCTCAGAAACGGTATAACCCCTTCGTCCATCCGGTAATCGCACAAAATGATAACGATCTCCAGGTTCCTCTGCAACAATAATAGAACCAGCAACCACATCGCTGACCGGATTTCCATTTTCTGAATGAACCATACCCTGTACCCCTGTGAAGATAATTCGATTCTCCTGATTCCAACCTTGAAGCTCAGATTCTGTCATTCCTTTTACTGCAGAATTGTTGGTCCATCCCAGATATCGGTCAGGTGTCCTGATTAATAGCCAGTCCTTCTCTTTTTTAAGTATTTCAACAGGAGTTCCCATAACGGCTTGTGTACTTAGTTCTGCTGAATGCAATGGTTTTACACGGATATTAGCAACGCTTACACACACGACTCCATAAGTTTCCATTCCAGGTAAAGATAAAGGCAACATTTTAAGGCTATCAACGATTTTGTAACCAGTCTGGCTAATCATTTCAATTATGGCATCTTTGGCTTTCAAAAGAGTAGTCTCTCCCTTAAGGATCACCCTTTGTGGGCTATCCTTTTGAATGTGCACATTATAAATTTCTGTCCTGCTATCCGGTACAAACTTATTGCCTATCTCTGAAATCATTGCCTCCAGTTCTTCAGGCCTAACCTTCGTACACGATAAAAGGTTCATGCAAGAGATCACTATTACAATCTGGACGAAACATCTAAAAGACCTATATGATTTCATACCTTAATTAATTAGTCACCTAAATAATTTACAACCAATCCACCTTCATTCGGTACTTCCACAAATTGAAATATAAATTTCTGGTATCAGTCTCTAACTCACCGCGCTGAAAATCCCATGGCTCGCTTCTGAAATGGTACTTTCCAGGATAGAAATTACCACCAATTCCTGAATTAACTGTAAGACGGAAAGCATCCAAACCACTGATATAAAACTCCTTTTCCCTTATAACATCCGAGGGCATTAACCCGAATGATACATCAACCGGCACCCAACCATATCCTTCGTAATAGACTTCACACCAATCATGCAGGTTGATTTCATCCGGAAATAACATCCAACCACTCTGCCATCTTACTGGAATACCATTATATCGCACCAAAGTCATAAATAGAAGAGTTTTCATTCCACAATCTCCTCTGAAATTATCAAGAACATATCTTGGGATATCGGGAATAACTCCGTATTCCAGTGCACCAGCCCAGGGTATTGAACCATCAATCCAATAAAATATTCGTCGTACTATCTCATAGGGATTGGTTTCATGTCCTATCACTTCATCCGAAATATCATTGATCCTCTCATTAAATACTATATGGGGAGGCTGTTGCGAGGTATATTCCCGATAAACTGGAGATGTAGTATCATATGGAAGTATTTCTGCTCCATACAGATCAAACCATACGGCATGCGTATTTAACTCAATTCTCTCACTAAATAAAGCACTACCTGCAGAATCAGCCTTTTGTTCCATAAATACACTCCGATGGACAACTTCGTCAGAAGAGATAATCTCATGCCCCGGGAAAAAATCTCCTGCCTTAATCAATTCTTGTCGTCCGGGAATTTCCTTTGGAAATGGGAGCCAGCATCTGATCATTTCACCAGGACCTACAGATCCGGCTTTTAGCTCAATACTATATTCCAGTTGCATTGGAGTAGGAACTACCGGCTCACCCCTCCCTGAAGACAATGACAAAACTTGTCTGACATGTTTAAGTTTTAAAGTGTCCTCATTAATAATTTCAGGATTTCGCAGATAAGTCAAATGACCGTAATGTTTCAACATTAAGAGGAGGTTGGAGACCGTCCGTTTAAAATATTTCTTTTCACCATCGATAATCATAGTCTCCAACCAGTTCGATTTTTCCCAACGCAATTTATCATCCGCAGAAAATTGTGTCAATACGACATTTAACTGTGAATCAACTTGATCAACCGTTAGAGGAAATTCCAGTCTTATCCGATTCGACATATCAAGCAGTGAATCGATGATTCTTTTTTGATCAGGTTCGACTGTAAGCCCTTTAATCCTATCAGCCTTGCGGATAAACAAAGAAAAATTACCCGACTGATAGTCATGCATAAGATCATCCATAATAGATTCTTGATTTTTCGGGGTCCTACAACCAAAAGTTTGTATAACCATCCATCCCGCAATCAAAAAAATCATCAACGCAGTGATGTTATTCCATTTAATTTGCATTAGTAGCGATAATTAGATAAGCTAAAGTTAATTTAATTATATATCAATTGCTTCAGGCCAATTCATTTCACGCTTACCTTTTTCAATTTTTGATCCAACAACCTTAGAATGATAAATTATTGCCAGTATTCCAAAACATTGTCACTTAGACTCTTGTATAATGATGATTTGAATCCGGGGTAAATTTACCGAATCAAGGTGAATTGCATTCGCAAACCATGGCAAAGGATTAAACAAGACAAAAAACAGTTAAACCTTTATATATTTGCGTTTTTACAAAATATTAAATTCAAAATAAAGATGGCAAGCATTAATGAGCACTATTTAAAACTGGCTGCAGGATATCTATTCCCGGAAATAGGTCGAAGAGTGAACGAATTTGTCTTGGCAAATCCAGGGAAAAAGGTAATCCGAATGGGAATAGGCGATGTAACACAACCTCTTACACCAACTGTAATCAAAGCATTTCATGAAGGTGTGGAAGAAATGGCCCATGCAGATACCTTTAAAGGATATGGGCCGGAACAGGGTTATAATTTTCTGAGGGATGCCATTTCCGAGCATGCGTACAAGAGCCGTGGGATTGACATTCAGGCTGATGACATCTTTATTTCGGACGGATCAAAGTGTGACACAGGCAACATACAGGAAATTTTTGGAAATGAAAACAAAATTGCGATTTGCGACCCAGTATATCCTGTTTATGCCGACACAACCGTAATGAGTGGCAAGACAGGCACTATCAAGGATAATGGATACTATGAAGGAATTATTTATATGCCCTGTACTGCAGAAAACAATTTCATCCCGGAATTGCCAATTGAAACTCCGGATTTGATATTCCTTTGTTACCCCAATAATCCTACTGGTGCTGTGGCAACCAAAGAAGAGTTAAAAAAATGGGTAGATTATGCAACAAAACATAAGAGCATCATACTTTTCGATGCCGCTTATGAAGCATTTATCCAGGATGAATCGATCCCAAGATCAATTTTTGAAATTGAGGGAGCAAAGAAAGTTGCCATTGAATTCCGCAGTCTTTCAAAAACAGCAGGATTCACTGGGACAAGGCTTGCCTACACTGTTATACCTTCGGAGCTAATGGCATATGACAGTCAAGGCAATCCAGTTCAGGTTAAGAAACTGTGGAATCGCCGTCACACTACCAAGTTTAATGGCGTGTCATACCCGGTACAGAAAGCAGCAGCGGCCATTTTTTCAGAAGATGGCAGGAAAGAGGTTGAAAAGACAGTAAAATACTATATGGAGAATGCCCGGATCATGAAAGAAAGCTTGAAAGAGACAGGCTTCACCGTTTATGGTGGTGATAACGCCCCTTATATTTGGGTAAAGACACCTGATGGCATGAAGTCCTGGGATTTTTTCGACAAATTGCTGAATCAAGCGAATGTTGTAGGAACACCAGGATCAGGTTTCGGACCAGCAGGAGAAGGTTATTTCAGGTTTTCAGCATTTGCTAATCGTGAAAATGTCCTGGAGGCAATGGACAGGATCAGGGCACTTAGTTAACCCATAACTGGCAGGAATGGTTTTACTCAGGAATAAGTTATTCAATTACAGAGCTTAACAAATAGGTAACATAGTTTATATAAATACCGTATGTTTCAAAAAAACTACTTTTCTTTGTGATTGTTATAATGTTAACAACCTGAATAGCTGGTTGAAAATTTAAATTATTAGTTTATACCATGAGCATTAAAAAGCAATTCCTGAAATCGAAACCTGTTTGCAAAGTTGGTTTCAAGTTATCCAAAGAGCTTGCTGCCGGAGCTACCAAAGCCAACATCGTTGGAGATTTTAACGGCTGGGATGAGTCATCTCTCGAAATGAATGCACTAAAAGACGGTTCCTTTTCATTATCAGCTGATTTGGAAACAGGCCGTAGCTACCAATTCCGCTACCTGCTTGACGGCAATATGTGGATCAATGATGAGTCGGCTGACGCTTATCAGCCAAGTGGCTTTGGTGACGCACAGAATTCTGTCATCAATCTGTAAAAAGAACCAGATCCAAAAGGGATCAGATCTACCAATAAAAAAAAATCCACCCGTAAAGTTTACGGGTGGATTTTTCATTTTTGAAATTTTGTATTAATCCACTTTGAATTGATAACTTCCAGCTAAAACCTCCAATGAGCCATCCTCCAAAACTTTTATTCCAGGTATGGATGTAGTATTTACATTTTCCCCTCCTTCATACACTGAGCTTGAAGGTGATAAATTGGGCATTGTCAACTTCGCTGAAGAGTTCGCAGGTACCGTTAAATTCATGGTAAACGCTGACCCCTCTACTTTCCAGTCAACTAACACATTTCCATAATTAGTCTCATAACTGGCTTTCACCCAACCAAGATCTCCAACCGGCTGAGGTTTGATGATAATCTCTTTAAATCCCGGATTCTCGGCAGATATATTTATTCCCGCAAGGGTATTCCACATCCACTCACCTATACATCCCAATGCGAAATGATTTCGAGAATTCATTCCCTCAGGTCGCTCCGTATCTGAATTCCATAGTTCCCAGATTGAGGTAGCCCCCTTCTCAACCATATAACCCCAGGAAGGATATGATGTCTGGTTAATCATACGATAGGCAAGATCATGATGACCATATTTTGAAAGCATTGGTAAAATGTACCCTGTGCCCAGAAATCCTGTTGTTGGATGTACATCCCTTTCGCGAACCTTATCGACCAGGTTTCTTACAACTTGTCCTTTGAGTTCTTCAGGCGTAATTTCGAATGCCAGCGGCAATAAATTTGCAGTTTGGGTGGCTCCGGGATAAGTTTTTGTGCCATTATCCCAATACTTATCCTGGTAGGCATCCGCAATCCGTTTAGAAAGATCAGCAAAATAGGCAGCCTCATCAGTTTTACCCAGGATATTTGCCATTTTTGAAAGCAGACTGGCTGTATATGAGAAGTACGCAGTACCAATAGGCTCTGAAGGTGTCGGTTCCACTGCAATCCAATCACCATAACCATTCCATTCACCCTTTTTCCCCCATATATATATAAGGTCATTACTCTGGCTATGCATATAATTGACCCATCGTTTCATTTGATCATAGTTCTCCTCAATAATACGGGTATTACCAAAGTATTGATAAGTCATCCAGGGTATGATTACACACGCATCTCCCCAACCGGGTTTGGAGGGTCCGCCAACAACAATTGCAGGACTTACATCCGTAACCCATCCCGCAGAATCCTGTGCGTCAAAAATATCGTACATCCATTTGGTCCAGTATCGGTCAAGATGCATATTAAAATTGGCCGTTGGGGCAAAAATCTGAGCATCTCCCATCCATCCAAGCCTTTCATCTCGCTGGGGGCAATCGGTAGGAACAGTAAAAAAATTGCCTCGTTGGCCCCATGTAATATTTTTGTTGATTTTATTGATCAATTCATTTGATGTTTCCAAATGACCAATGAATGGTTGATCAGTGTGGATTACCTTACCGACCAAATCCGTCTGATTGGGCTTCTGCTTTAAGCCTGAGACCTGTACATATCTGAAACCATGATATGTAAACATCGGCTCCCAGGCAAATTGAGTCCCATTCCCAATAACTTGATCCGTAGCTTTTGCGCTTCTCAAGTTCTCCTGTGCAACAGTGCCATCATCATGAAGCAATTCCGCAAAACGTAAAGTTATGGTATCCCCTTGCGAGGAATTAATCATGAATTGGGCCCAGCCTACCATATTTTGCCCCAAATCAAACACATACTCGCCAGTAAGCGGTTCAGTCAGTTTTACTGGTGTGATCTGCATTTGTTCCTTCAAAGCAGGGAACCTTGGACCAACCAATATTCCATCATAAGATGCCGGCTCCACAGAAATCCATTCGGCATCATCAATACCGACAGTGTTCCATCCCGGAATTTCCAGATTCTTATCAAAAGTTTCTCCATGGTAAATGTGGTCAGAAACAATAGGGGAATTGTGCCATTTCCAGCTATTATCGGTACCAAACCACTCCATTTCGCCATTGTTATATTCAATTTCAAGCTGGGCAAGCAGCATCAACGGCCCGTTTGAGTATTTCGCACCTCCTTGCCAACCAAGACCACCAGACCACCACATACTACCTAATATTGCTCCCATGGCATTGGAACCCAATTCAACCAAGTCGGTTACATCATAAACCTGATACTCAAGCCTCTTGGGATAATCCGTCCATCCGGGAGTCAGTAAATCGGTGCCAACCCGATTCCCGTTGATGAAAAAAACATAATTTCCCAGACCCGTAACATAAAGCCTGGCCTTCGAGATTTCATTTCCTGAAGTGGAAAACTCCTTTCTCATATACACAGACCTTACCGGTTCATCACCATTCCTTGCAATCCACTGTGCCTGCCAATCTGACTTTTTCATTTTGCCCATCTCCCAACTTGCAACCTCACTCCAGGGAGATAAATTTCCATCGTGGTCTCGTATACGGACTTTCCAAAAATATTCATTTCCAGATTCAAGCTGACTTCCGGCATATTTTATGTGAACTGACTCAGATGAATCAACCTCTCCGGAATCCCATACATCGCCATTATCCTTTTTCAACAATGCTTCTGAAGAAGCGACCAGTATCTGATACGAAGTTTGTGCTGCGCCCCTTCTGGCATCATCAATTTTCCACTTAAACAAAGGATTGGGCCTATCAATACCCATTGGATTTGTTTGGTTCTCACACTGAAGGCTGATTACCTTCGAAGGAGAGTTGGCGGGACCACAAGAATAAAGCAATCCAGCCAATACGAAATACGTAAAATACAAGAAAAGTCTAGATTTTTCCATATTGGTTTATTTTAGATATTGCCATTAGATAAGTCAACCTGCCTGGCATGAATTAATGGTAGAGATTGATAACTTACAAGAAATCCATTGAACCAGATTAGCTTTCTAAAGATAAAGAAAATCATTTTGCATTAGTTTATTTATCCTGTACTATCCTGTATATTTACAGAAAATCGCACATAAATCAATCTAATGAAAATACTTGACCTGACACATCCTATACATAATGGCATGCCTGTATATCCGGGGAAGAATCCAGTCAGAGTTGAAATAGCTGCCACCATTAATAAAGACGGATATAGGGAAAAACACCTTTCAATCGATGGACACACTGGTACACATATGGATGCTCCGGCACACATGTTAGCAGATGGCCATACGCTGGACAGCTATCAAATCTCAAAATTCTGTGGCACAGCAATTATTCTAAAAATTCTGGAAAAACAAATCAGCTTGGATTTTCTAATGTCACATGCAGTTGAATTAAAGAATGTGGACTTTATACTTTTCAATACCGGATGGAGCAAATTCTGGGGCAAGGATGACTATCTGAATTCTTTTCCGACACTGACCATTGAAGCCGCCCATTATCTAAATCAGTTTACCATCAAAGGTATAGGCTTTGACACCATATCTGTTGACCCAATAGACTCCAAGGAGTTCCCCATCCATCACACCCTGTTTGAAAGGGATATGGTTATAATTGAAAACCTAAAGTTCCCTGAAGAGATTTCTCTAACCTATGGTTTTCTCCATGTTTATCCATTGCCAATAGCCGATGCAGATGGATCCCCAGTTCGGGCCGTTATCTTCTTGGAAGATTCCCATTAAAGATTTAACTCCTGTCGTGCGAATAGCTCCAGGGTACGGATCCTGTCCTTGTAAAGATTATGCTGGTTTAATTTTTCGATAGAAAGTGCAGCATCTGAATTTTCATCCCATCTTCTGCATAGATAAAGTGATTCATAAATTCTGCCAATTCTAAAATCTCTGGAAATTCTCAATCCGACAGCATAATCTTCCCCATAACTTACATTTGGAATTTTTACCTCACGAAGAACTGGCGTATAAAATGCCCTGGGTGCACCAAGTCCGTTGATGCGTAAAGCATTGTTACGACCATTATCCGGCGTCCACTCCTTATGGTCAATCAATCCGGGAGGAATCTCTTCAAGCTTAAAATTTACCATTTGATATGATCCAACAACCATGGCACAATTCTCGCGATAAAACGTTTCCACAATCTTGCCGACAACATGGTTATCTATATATATGTCATCGCTGTCCAGTTGAATGGCAAAACGTCCACACCGGTGATCCATAATAGCAAGAGTCCAGCAACCTCCTATCCCCAAATCATTTCTCTCGGGAATAAGGTGGATAAGTCTCTGGTCTTCTGCTTCAATTTGTTTTAAAATATCAGTGGTGCCGTCGGTACTATGATTGTCTACAACAATTATATTAAATGGAAAATCCGGAGTTTGTGATAAAACTGACCTGACAGCATCACCAATGGTGCGAGCCCTGTTCCTGACAGGAATAATAACCGATGCTTCCACCGGAAATTTTTCAAAGCTTAAGTCAATTTCACTGAATTTAGGTTTTAGCCACCCGCCAATATCCTTCAAATGCCGAGTACATGCCTTTTCCATCTCAACCTGCACTTCCCTGTTTTTGGGATCCACATAATCGAATTGTTTTTCACCAGAATTACGCAAATCAGTTTCCACTTCAGTATATAAATACTCCGGCAATCTGATAATCCGATGGTTTTGTGAAACTTTTAAGCGAATATCATACAATCCTGCAAACTGAAAATCATCACTTATCAGGGAAACGCTTTCTTTAAAGTATTGAGCCCTGAACAAAAGACATGAACCGAAATTAAAATCATCACGAAGGCTTCCGTGTTGGTAATCAATCACGGGATTAGGCAATAAATGTTCATCGCGTAACACATAATGATCAGAATAAACCATACCGGCATGAACATCATTTGCAGCCTGAACCATTCTCTCTATTGCCCAGGGACCCGGCTGAAGCATATGTGATTTTGTATATAGAAAAATGAAATTTCCATCTGCTTTGTCGGCAATTTTCCGCATTGTCAAAGTGGAGGTCAGTCTGTCTGTTTCAATAATTTCAATACCTTCCGGGATCTCGGTCCTGACCGTTGCATGAGTATGCAAGACAAAAATCTTTCTGACCAATTCAGATTTTCTCAACTCACTTATCGTTTTAACAAGATCTGTATACCTGCCTTCTGCAATAAAACAGTAAACTTCTGATTTCATATGTATCAAATTTGATGCTGTGACGACCAAAAAAAACTTTTTTTTACAAATGAACCAATTTGCAAAAATCAATACGAAGATAGCGCAATAGAATCACCTTTCTTATCTTTGACCAATCAAAAAGGAAAAAGTTGACGGCTAAAAAAAAGCGAAATCATGATTATCATTGCCGATAGCGGATCGTCAAAAACACATTGGAGCATCATTTGGGAATCCAAATTATCACCAGAGACGATATATACATCTGGAATCAATCCTTATTATCAAGACTCCCAGACTATATTAAAAACTTTGGAGTTGGAATTTCCGGTTAAAGCATTAAGACCCGACACTATCTTTTTTTATGGGGCCGGATGTGCAAACATTCGGGTAAACAGTATTGTTTCCAAAGCACTTCAAGAATTTTTTGGCACCTCCAGCATAGAGGTAGAAAGCGATCTAATGGCTGCCGCCAGAGCTTTATGTCAAGACAATGAAGGCATTGCCTGTATCTTGGGGACAGGATCCAATTCCTGTTATTATGACGGAAAAATCATTAAAGAACAGGTTTCTCCTCTTGGATTCATTCTGGGTGACGAAGGAAGCGGGGCAGTCTTGGGGAAACGTTTATTGGGTGATCTGCTTAAAAACCAGCTACCAAAAGAGATTGCCAATATTTTTTTCGACAAATACAAATTAACAAAAGAGGATATCCTCGATCACATTTACAAGAAACCATTCCCTAACCGATTTGCGGCTCAATTCACACATTTTATTTCTGATAACATTGATGATTCTTTTTTACATGGTTTGGTTTACGATGAATTTTCAAGGTTTCTTTCGAGGAATGTATTGCAATATCAATACTCAAGCATACTGCCCGTAAATTTTACAGGAAGTATAGCCTGGCATTTTCAGGAAATTCTCAGAAAAGCTGCATCATCTCTGGACCTTACAACTGGCCAAATTTTTCAATCCCCAATGTCAGGGCTGCTGCAATTTCATGGATCGAAACAATAACGAGTTAGAAGCAAAGATAAAACCAAATATTATATGGCTGAGAATAGCAAGAACATCAGTGTGACTGAAACACCTTCCAAATTTAAGAATCTGGACAAGATGTCACCTGGCAAGATATTGGCTGCGATAAACAGGGAAGATGCCAGAGTTCATAAGGCTGTAAAAATGACCTTACCTCAGATTGAAAGATTGGTTATTCAAATAATCGAACGTATGCAAAATGGTGGCCGTGTTTTTTATTTGGGGGCAGGAACAAGCGGCAGATTGGGTGTACTTGATGCTTCAGAGCTTCCTCCCACTTTTGGTGTCCCCGACAATATGGTAATAGGTCTGATTGCAGGAGGGGATGTTGCACTTCGCAAGGCTGTTGAAAATGCAGAAGATGACCCGGAAATGGCTTGGAAGGAATTACAAAAATTTTATATCTCCAGCAAAGACACTGTTATTGGAATTGCTGCTTCCGGAACTACCCCATACGTGATTGGAGGGGTAATAAAGGCAAGGGAAGCTGGTTTACTAACGGGGTGTATTACCTGTAATCCAGGAAGCAAAATCGCCGCAGTGGCAGAATACCCCATTGAAGCCATCGTGGGACCTGAGATTGTAACAGGAAGTACAAGACTGAAAGCAGGAACTGCCCAAAAGATGATCCTGAACATGATTACAACAACCATCATGATTAAACTGGGTCGTGTCAAAGGAAATAAAATGATCAATATGCAACTGACCAATTCAAAATTGGTTGACCGCGGTACCCGAATGCTGATGGAAGAACTTCAATTGCCTGAAGAGGAATCCCGACGACTTTTATTGGAATTTGGATCAGTAAATAAAGCCATGGAAGGATATTACCAAAGTACAAAAAGGAAATCGAATGGAAATTAATAATTCGATCTGAGATACATTAGAAACCTGCGAATCTCCGTAAAAACATCCTGTTGAGTTCCTGAAAAATTGTTGATGATTATAGAAAAGGCTACCTCTCTGCCTGATGTACATTGCAAATATCCGGCATATGAGCGAACCCGGGTCATCGATCCGCTTTTTGCTCTCAATGTTTTACCTGGAAAATCTTTCGGAGAAAATGACGCCAGGGTACCATTACCTGCGACTGGCAGCGAATTTTTAAACACATCCCTGTTAGGACTATTTTGCATATAGAGAAGCAATGCATTCATCTGTTGCGCCGACAAGGCATTAAATCTTGAAAGCCCGCTCCCATCCTCCAAAAAGAAAGAATCATTTATCACACTACTTTTGAGAAATTGCCTTACAAGAATCATCCCTTCTTCATGGCTTCCGATACCAGTCTTGCGATATGCTATTTGGCTTACGAGAGATTCAGCGATCAGATTTACACTTTCATGATTCAACAATGAACATACTTCCGACAATTCAGGAGATTTGTGCCATTCAATTACTTTGCCTTCTAATGGATCAAGGGAAACCAAAACCTCTCCGTCGAATCCGGGAAATTCAGATTTCAATTCTGTCTTGAAACCTTCGCCAAACAATATTTCCGGATCAGGCATTGAAGCTTTCACAACAAAGTTTTTTCGATTAACAGGTATTGAGCCACGAATTATCCTTGTCTTGTCCCACGGGCTTCCAAACACATAAGCTAGATCACGATTCACCTGAGAAGCCTCCACTTCACTTGACCACTCAACACCAGGTGCAGTGTAGTCGGTATGGGTGAGAATTGCCGGCATGCCTGCGATAGAGGGAGAGTCGAAATATAATCGAATGGTATTATCGGCATAATTAATGGCCGAAGGACCGGCACCATAATAATTACCCAGGTCATCCCAAGCCCAGGATGCTGGCACATCCCAACGCTGAAATGCCGAAATGTCCAACAAAATGTCACTCCCGATGTAATCAATACCCAATGTTTTTAGTGCCACAATCCATTTTTCGAATGGCCACAAATCTTTACGGTCATTTCCAAACAATGAGGAAGCCATTGTAGGATCCCCCCCACCCTTTACAATCAAGTTATCACGAAGCAAGCCATTTACAATTTCACCTTTTCCCTGAATAGCCAACGAAGTTTCAAACCTGAAATCTATTCCCAAAAGTTCAAGTGCAACAGCCGAAAGGACCAATTTTACAGTTGATGCCGGGGCCAGAAGAAGATCACCATTCAATGAATATAGAGTGGTTCCATCATTCACATCTGAGACAATTGCTCCTATTGCAGCTCCTTTCAAAGTACCGCTCATATCAAATCGATACTCTGGCACTTTTTGACTGAAAGCATCAAAGACGAGGGAATATAATGATATAAGAAATACAATTCGTAACAGCATATCAGTTCATGATAATTTAAAGACAAATGTAACATCTTCAGGAAAGTTTTAACAAAGCTGCACAGGTCAACTTAAATTTGATGTAAATTGCCCTGCAAAAACAAATTTTAATGCTTCGAAATTTATTGATTGTAGGGACTGGAGGTCTAATTGGAACTGTCATGAGATATCTTGTCCAGGTGCATATTGAAAAGCTTATGGGCAGTACCTTCCCATTGGGAACATTTCTCATAAACATTTTAGGAAGTTTTATAATCGGAGTAGTCTATGGATTAGTGGACAAAGGGAATATTATGGGTCCTGAGTGGAGGCAATTTCTTGCTGTCGGATTATGCGGAGGATTCACTACCTTTTCCACCTTTTCTGCAGATACCTTGAATCTCATTAAAGACAACTCATTTGTCCAAATGCTATTATATACCGGAGGCTCGGTATTGTTTGGACTTCTTGCGGTTTATTTTGGAATAATACTTGCAAGAACGATATTATAATGTTCTGCAATTCAAATGAAAGCTAAAGTATTCGTATTTTTAGTCATAATTCTTCTCCAAACCTAAGAATCAAAAAAGATGAGTATAATGAATTCAATGAGGCTTGAAAAAAATACATATCTGCTTAAGGTTTTTCTTGGAGAATCAGACAAAATTAATGGTCGTCCTCTTTATGAAGAAATTGTATTCAATGCAAGAAAGGCAGGATTGGCTGGCGCAACGGTTTGTAAAGGCATTATATCCTTCGGTGCAAGTCATTCCATACATACCATGAAAATTTTTGCTCTATCTTCTGATTTACCTGTAACGATAGAAATTGTTGACAATCGTGAAAATCTTGACAAATTCATGCCTGAACTTTATGAACTATTGAATACAGCAAAACGTGGCGGCCTGGTCACAATTCAACAGGTTGAAGTCCTTCATTACATTCAGGGAGAAAAGTACAGGAATCCTGAACAATAAATGATCATTTCATTTACCGAGAGATATTTTCCAAACTTAGGGAGAATTGTATTATAATATCCGGCCATAAAAATAGTTTTCTATTTTTGACCAATTAAAGACTCAGACGATGGCCCGATCTTATTTTCTTATATACCTTCTGATTTTATTGTTGATCTCCAAGGCAACAATATCCCAGAATTACCGTCAGGTTGATCCTCCCAAAGTAGTAATTGGAATCATCGTGGAAAATATGCGACCTGATTATGTTGACCGATATTGGGATAAATTTGGAGCTGATGGTTTTCGCAAACTTTATTCAAAAGGAGCCGTGATTTCAAATATGAAAATTACCCAACATGTTCAGAATTACGCTTCAGGAACGGCAACCCTTTTTACCGGTGTACCTCCCTCTGTCCATGGTATTGTTGATAATGCATGGTATGACAGACTTCGGTCAAAGGTTACCAATTGTATAACCGATGATTACTATTTCACTGTAGGTGCCGATTCAAAAAGTGGCAATGTTTCACCTCGCAAATTAATGGCTAACACAGTGGGTGATAACCTGAAGGTTTTTTCAATGAATAAATCCAAGGTTTTCAGTATAGCCATGAATCCTGAATCAGCAATATTCGCAGCTGGTCATTCGGCGGATGCTGCCTGGTGGTTTGATACAGAATCTGGCCGGATGGTCTCAGGATCCTTTTATGTCAGTACCTTTCCCGAATGGGCAAGAGATTACAATATGGTGAGCCAGGGTGAAAAATACTCCGGTAGAAACTGGGTGACATTGTTCCCCGAAACCCAATATTCAGAAAGTCTTCCCGACAATTATTATCTGGAAAAAGGATATGGCGAAAAAAGTAACACCTTCCCGCATTCCATGAATAGACTGGTTAAAGCAGCGGGATCATTTCAACCCATAAAGACATCTCCATTCGCGAATACCATAATTAAGGAATTTACTAAAGCTCTTCTCGACAATGAACCTGTAGGTCAAGATGATATACCCGATCTTGTCACAGTTTTCTTTTCTTCAATGGACTATGCACATGGAAGTTTTGGTCCGGCATCCCTGGAGATGCAGGACACCTATTTACGGCTAGATCAGGAAATCGCCGAATTAATTACTTATGCTGAAAACAAATATGGCTCAGACAAAATTCTGATTTATCTTACAGCCAATACATCTGCATCGTACCCTGCAGAATACCTAAAGCAGGAATTCAACATGCATGCAGGTGAGTTTCAACCCGAAAGTGCCTTGGCATTGCTAAATTCATTGCTAAATATTACTTACGGTGAAGAGAAGTGGATCGAAAATATTACAGGACATCAAATCTATCTCGACCATAAACTAATCAAGGAAAAAAACATTGATCTTATTGAAATGAGGAACTTGGTTGCCGACTTCATCACCCAGTTTGAAGCGGTAAAAGTTGCTCTTCCCTCTCACATTCTTGATCAGGGAGGATCAGACAATGGCTCATTGACAGGCTTATATAAAACCTATATGATTAACCGGTCAGGAGATATCCTGTATGTTTTAAACGAAGGTTGGATTCCAACCTATAAATATGACCGAGTTAATTATACCGACCAGATTCATATTCCGGTAGTGTTCTATGGGGCGAGGGTTAAACAGACATTGATTAATGAACCCTATGAGGCAACAGATATTGCACCTACTCTTTCAGAGATTCTTCATATCCCTGTCCCCGATAAAAGCAGAGGGAAAATAATCACCGGGATTCAATGATCCGGGAAGTTCGGCGCCAGGAAAAAGTGAGTCGATTAATGCACGATTAATATATACGATCGAATCCACAGAAAAACTGTATCCCCCCAGGATACCGGCACCGTTTTTCACATTGGTATATATCTGAACCGGCTCATTGAAAGGATTTGAAGCGGTTTGGCTTTGCTGCATAACCGTGCGCAAATAATAAAAGTAGTCTTTTGATATTGATTGCAAATAAATCTTTCGATTTACACCCAATACACTGTCTGTCCTAAAATAATCCATCTCCAATTCCAGACGCATATCCTCTCCCTCAATATGCCTATCGCTGAATATATTAAACTGGTTTCCTGCCCAATCATGGAATTTGTCAGACTTCCCATAATACCCCATACCGCGTAATAACCAATTATTGTCTGAATAAACCCGGGCAGGAATTCTCAGAATTCTGATTCGGATATCCTTGTTGGCAGCCATATAGGGAACAAAGACTTCATCAACCAATTCAAGACGGTAATAATTATCTGTGCCCAAAGGCTCTGCGAATTGGACGGTAACTATGATCCTTCTCTCTCCCTGGGTAAATCGATAGGTTGTATCCAAGCGAATAATTTGCACAGGTTGGGGTACATTGGTTTCACTTGAGGCTTCCTCATGAGTTCCGTCACTTATACTAATTGAATACGTATTCCCAGCTGATATATCAAATTGGTCACTGTAATATCTTCCCTTTCCCAGATGTGTCAAATCACCCAAATAAGTATTTCCTTTGAAAAAGGCTACCGTTTTACCCGTCAAATGAACGAATCCCAGGGTATCAAAACGGTTTATTGACCTGGATAGTCGAATATCAACCGCCTTATCAGGTGAAAGAATTCCGGAGACCACAATGACCTTGTTGACAGAATCCTCATCATATTCCAGTATCTCCTTACAAGCAATTGCAAGGTAAAACAGAGCAACAATTAAACTAATATATTTGATTCCCTTCATCATTAAAAATTAACCGTATAAGATACCGATGGCAGAATCGGGAAAATGCTGACCTGTTTAATTACAGGACGGTTTACCTCCCAACCTACATAGAGATAAAATGGATTGTGCTGATTATAGGCGTTAATAAATCCGACCCTCCAAATTCTGGTGCTTTTCTCCCTGACCTTATTAAAATTAACCCCCACATCAAGCCGATGGTAATTAGGTAATCTGTAATTGTTACGCTCGCTGTAATATCCAAGTACATGAGTCTGTCCAATCCCGACCGGCAAACCCTCAAGTCTGATCTGCTGGGTCGGAAGCGTTGCGGCACTGCCACTTCCAAATACCCAAACCACGCCGGCATCAATATTTGAAGTGATTTGATGTGTTAATGTAACGCTGATATCATGTCTTCGATCATATTTCGCGTAAAAATATCGGCCACCATTGAGGTTATCGAATTTTCTACGGGTCCATGACAAGGTATACCCTATCCATCCTGTTGTCCTTCCTTTATCCTTTCTAAGCAGCCATTCAAATCCTTCTGAATATCCTATGCCCGTCTCAACTTTCTCTTCCCAGTCTTTTTTATTCTCGAAAAAATTGACACCTTCCTTATACTCAATCAAACCCCTCATGTCCTTACGAAAGGCATCAACATTCATGGAAATACCCTTTCCCAAATCCATCCTGCCGCCAAATGAAAATTGGTTTGCCTGAGGTGGTGGAATTTTTGCAGTTGAAGGAAGCCACAGATCACTCGGCATTGAAAAAGTAGAGCTACTCAACAGGTTAATATATTGGGTCATTTTTGTAAATGCCCCGTTAATTGAAAATTTGTCTGACAGTTGGTAGATAATCGATGATCTGGGCTGATAGCTACTGAAATTCTTTTCATCCGTCATGTAATATGATGCATGCAATCCGGCATTGATGTGCAATCGTTCGGCAATTTTCAAATCACTCTCAACATATACCTCATGCAACCAAGGTTTGCCCAAATCAAACCTACCGCCTACAAAACTTCTTAGGTTGGCCCTTGTATAGGTTTGTTTTTGATCAGTAAAGGCGTAGTAAAACCCCTGGTCAGTAAAATGATATCCATACCGCATCGTAAATCCGGGAAGTATAAAATGCTCCAAATCGAATCTTAATCCAATATCCGAGATTCGTGAACCATAAAAAATCTCAAAATCATCATAATAGCCTGCCTCTTTCGATTCCTTTGTATATCGATGATCGGCAGCAAAATTATAACTGGTCGAGAACAAGGTAAAATTGGCAAATAACCTCTGTGAAACCACATAATTCCACCGTAGAGAAGTTACCATATTGTCCCATTCCAAACCAAAGACATTTTGCTCTCGCCAACGGTTTGAGGACTGCAAATAACTGTCATAAATACTGGTACTAACATCGTCATACCCATAATAACTACTAAAAAACAGTCTGCTTCGATCCGAAAATATATGACTTAGCTTCAGGTTAACATCATAAAAATAGTACTCGGCGTAATTATTTTCATCGAACAACTTCTTTGCGACTGGTTTTGAAAACAGGTCGATATAGGATCTTCTGGCGGAGAAGTTTATGGATGTTTTACCTTTAATGATAGGTCCTTCCAGGTTAATCTTTGAAGAAATCATTCCAACGGTAAAGCTTCCCTTCCAATCATGCAGATTACCATCTTTCGAAGTAATATCAACTACCGAGGAAAGCCTACCACCGTACCGTGCAGGGAATCCTCCTTTATAAAGCTCGATGTTCTTAATCATATCAGGATTGAACACTGAGAAAATTCCAAAAAGATGTTCAGCATTATATACCGGAATTCCATCCAAAAGGATCAGGTTCTGATCAGGGCCTCCTCCACGTATATATAATCCACTTTGTCCCTCATTGCCACTTTGCACACCAGGCAAAAGCTTTAACGTCTTATATACGTCAGCCTCACCAAGAAATGCAGGCAAGGATTGGATTTTTTCAACCGGAACATTCAACTGACTGATAAGTAACCGATAACGTTCTGCCTCAGGATCAGTGGCAGTTACACGAATTTCCTCCAGTTCCTTCAACCCACTCAACTCAATATTGATTACCGTATCACTTGCCAGTATGACCGAAACTAATTGAGTTCCATAACCAACATAGGAATAGCTCAGATTGTAATGACCTGAAGGTAGACGAAAGCTGTAATATCCAAAAGCATTGGTAGTTGCACCTTTCAGAGAGCCCTTTTCAAAGATATTGGCCTGTACAAGTCGTTCGCCGGAACCAGTTTCCGTAACATATCCGCTGATGGTATAACTTTGTGCCATCACGGAACCAACAATCAGCATTCCAATAATAAAAACCAAAAATCTTCCCATCCGACTGCTCAATATATTTTCCCCTTTCCTGGATTGGCAGTACCTCGTTTCAGGGTTAACAGCAACCTCTGATCTTGAAAGGCCAGCGATCCAAAGGCTTTGAAAAGCGTTGCAATGTAACTCTTTTTTGGCAATGGAAAATTAGATTGCCACTTGAAATAGAATCAAATGGCAATCAATCAGGCAGTATTCCCTAAGCTTGAAAACTGCCAATATAAATCTGCCGGAAAAAGTTGCAGCAAAAGATGACGAATATAGATTTTAAGGTCTTTCAGAAGATGATGAAAGTGGCACGTCACTTAAGGGAGCATTTTTCAATCCGTCCCTTTTTAATCTGCGTGCCCTATCTTCAGCAGATAACAGCAAACTTGTATCGATCAAAGTATCCTGCCTTAACTCGAAGGTAACTTTCACCGGATGATGGGATATTCCTCCATACTGTATTTCTACAGTTCCTTTGTTCAATAAGAGGAAATAACTTCCATCATCATTGGTTATTGTTCCAATCGAAGACCGAACATCAACAACATTCACCTGCGCTACCGGAATATGAGTCAATTCATCGGTAACCTTTCCTGATACACTGAATCTCTGAGCCTCGGTAATTAGAGGAGGCAAAACGAATAAAAGGACTAACATTAAAAAGAAATATGTTTTCATGGCAAAAGATAAAAAAGTACATGGCTATTAGTTAGACATAGATTGACACGAAAAAGTTGCGTTTTCCACATGGTTTATTCTTAAATAATTGTTAAATAAAAAAATTAGTAATCGAGGGAAAAATTGATATCAGGATATCTGACATTCATCATAATTTCCGCCAGAATAGAGGTAATACACCTAAAAAACAGCAATAAATATGCTGTAAAACAGAATAATAAAGCTCAAAATTCATGGCATTTACCGACTCATTCATGTAATTTTAAAAAGCAAAATCAATACCATCATTGATTTATATTAATGTTTCGACAGACATAAATTACATTTTTAAAAACCAACCACCTATTAACTTCAAAACTGACCTTTATGAGTCCAATACAATCACTGATCAAAGAATTGGCCGATAAGCATGGCAGAAGCAGGGAAAGTCTCCTGCCAGTCATGCAGGGAGTGGTCGAACAGGAGAATTACCTGTCTGAATATTCCATGGTAGAAATTGCCCGCGAGATGGATTTACCAGCCGCTGAGGTTTATGGCACAGCAACCTTTTACTCCTTTCTGGAAGTAAAAAAAATGGGGAAATATATCATCAGGATGTGCAAAACGATTACATGTGCCATGAAAGGTAAAAGCCAGGTACTTTTCGCCATTCAGGATATGCTAAAAATCAAGGTAGGAGAAACTTCGGCTGACGGCCGTTTTTCTTTGCTTGAAACAAACTGTCTCGGATTATGCCATAAGGCACCGGCAATGCTTATCAATCACGATATCTACACTGACCTGACACCCGAAAAAGTCAGGGAAATCTTAACCGAATACATGAGCAAATAACCTAAACCCTGAACAAAATGGCAACATCCTATCAACTTAAAAGGGCTGATTTCATTTTTAAAAATGAAAATGACTGGGAAGAAATCCTCGATAAAATTCTGAAACAATCACCACAAGACCTGATCAATGAACTGATAAGTTCTGAACTAAAAGGTCGGGGTGGTGCTGGATTTCCGACTGGCCTTAAATGGAAGGTGGCATCTGAAACCAAAGCCGACAAGAAATTTGTGATATGCAATGCTGACGAAGGAGAACCCGGTACTTTCAAAGACAGGGAGATTCTACAGCGGGTACCATATAAGGTATTGACAGCAATGGTAGCATGCGCACATGTTATCGGGGCCAAAGAGGGATTCATTTATTTGCGTAACGAATATTGGTTTCTGAGAGATGAACTGGAAAAAGTTATTGACGAATTTGAATATTATTGCAAGGAGATAAAACTCGATTTCTCTATTCGCATATTTATGGGGAGCGGAGCCTATATATGCGGTGAAGAAACTGCACTGTTCGAATCAATGGAAGGTAAAAGGGGAGAACCACGAAATAAACCTCCTTACCCAACCACATTCGGATACATGGGGAAACCGACAGTCATAAATAACGTAGAAACTCTGGCCCATACTTACACTATTTTTAAATATGGCGCCAAAAAGTTTTATGACCTTGGAGTTCAGTACTCCAGAGGCACGAAGTTATTTTCTGTTTCGGGAGATACACCAAAACCTGGTATTTATGAACTTGAACTTGGAATGTCTTTGCAGGACTTTGTCCACGAATTCGGTGACGGCGACACGAAAGCCGTTCAGGTTGGAGGGGCTTCGGGATTCCTGGTACCAAGAAAAAAATTTGCAGACACTGCCATTGGTTATCAGGGAAAGCTTACCGGAATTTCACTCCCGACTGGGGGATCCATGATGCTTTTCAACAGCTCAAGATCAATGTATAATGTGCTGGACAACTATCTCGAATTTTTCAGGGAAGAATCATGCGGACAATGTACTCCCTGTCGCGTAGGATGTCAGCAATTGCTGATTGGCATCAAAGCAGTGAAAAGAGGTGAAAAACCTGCAAGTTATCTCGACAAATTGCTTAGGCTAACCGAAACTATGCAATATACTGCCAAATGTGGATTAGGTCAGTCGGTTGCGAATTCTTTCTCATCCATAGTCGAAAATTTCAGGGAAGAAATGATTTATTAATCCATTAAATCCATCCACAATGACAACAAAAAAAATGAATATATATATCAATGGTTTCGCCGCCCAGGTAGAACCCGGAATTACGATTATAGATGCTGCCCGTGATAATGGTTTTATTATTCCTACGCTTTGCTATCATAAAGACCTTTGCGTGGCTGGTAATTGCAGGGTTTGTGTAGTTGAGGTTGCCGGACAAAAACGCCTTTCCGCAGCCTGTGCCACCCCATGTGAAGAAGGAATGGAAATTTTCACTAATAGCCTGAAAGTCAGAAATTCCCGCAAACACATCATCGAACTTCTTCTTTCTGAGCACAATTCTGATTGCACCAAATGCTACAGAAATGGCAGTTGCGAATTACAAGAGTTGGCTTCTGAATACAAAATAATGACTCAAGAGTTCATTGAATTGGTCCCCTACAAGACGTATACAATCGATATGTATTCACCCTCGATTATTAAGGATGACAGCAAATGCATCCGATGCCAGAGGTGTGTAAGAACTTGTGCCGAATTACAAGGGGTTAATGCACTAACAGTAGCACATAAAGGGGACGAAATGAAGATTTCAACCTTCATGGAAAAATCAATGAACGCAGTGGTTTGCACTAATTGTGGACAATGCGTAAATCACTGTCCTACAGGAGCACTTGTTGAGAAAAACTACATTGAGGAAGTATGGGAAGCCATTGCTCAACCAGGCAAACATGTTGTAGTACAAACTGCACCTGCAGTTAGAATTGGCCTGGGTGAAGAGCTCGGATTTGAACCGGGCAGCAGGACCACCGGAAAAATGGTATCTGCATTGAAACGGTTAGGTTTTGATTCAGTTTTGGATACAGATTTTTCCGCTGACCTGACCATTATGGAGGAAGGCACGGAATTACTCAAACGGTTGAAAAAAGCCCTGGTTGATAAAGATCCGGAAGTAAAGCTTCCAATGGCAACGAGCTGTTCTCCCGGATGGATAAAGTACATCGAACATATGTATCCAGAATACCTGGATAATCTTTCGACGTGTAAATCACCACAACAGATGTTCGGTGCATTGGTGAAAACTTACTATGCAAAAGCAAGAAATCTGGATCCCGACAGTATTGTTTCTGTATCAATAATGCCATGCACCGCCAAAAAATTCGAGGCAAGCAGACCTGAAATGTTCGACAGTGGATATCGCGACGTGGATTATGTATTGACAACCCGCGAATTAGCCATTATGATCAAACAGGCAGGAATAAATTTCAAATCGCTTGAGGAGTCGAAGTTTGACAGACTCATGGGAGAATCAACTGGTGCAGGTGTAATTTTTGGAGCTACCGGAGGAGTGATGGAGGCTGCCTTAAGAACCGCATATGAGATTGTAACAGGTCGTGAAATTCCATTCAAAAACCTCGACGTTACACCTGTCAGAGGGATGGAAGGTGTTAGAGAAGCATCCATCAAAATCGAGAATCCAAAACCAGAGTGGGCATTCCTGGATGGAAAAGAACTCAAATGTGCTGTAGCTCATGGACTTGTGAATGCCAAAATTGTTATGGATGCCGTCAAAAACGGATCATCGGCTTATCACTTTATAGAAATCATGGCATGTCCAGGGGGATGCCTTGGTGGTGGAGGGCAACCAATTCCTACTAGTCCTGAAATTCGAAAGAAACGGGCAGAAGCCATTTATGCAGAGGATGCTGGAATGCCCCTCCGAAAATCTCATGAAAATCCGGAAGTGATTAAACTTTATAGAGATTTTCTAAAACAACCCCTCGGCGAACTATCGCATAAATTATTGCATACCAAATACCAACCCCGCAACAGATTTTAATTGGCATGACACCCGGCATCACGTCCGGGTGTCAATTTTTTCTCCCCAGCAGATACAACAGTTATTTTACTGTTGCTTTAATTGTTCTATTTTTCCAGCAAATGAAAGCCATCAGAATGAATAATTTATAATTTCATTGCCTGAAAAAGGAAAAAAAATGCAGGTACAATTTCAGATTGAATACAGGACCTATTTCGGACAGCAGGTAATGATTTCGGGTTCTCACAATGCACTCGGCAAAGGGGACAGAAATAAAGCTGTAACAATGCAAATAACTGATCCATTGGCAGGTATCTGGACACTCACCATCGATGTTGTTCCTGGTGAAACATTTTCATACCGCTATTTTATAAAGGAGGGTCAGAATACAAAATTCATCGATGAATGGGGACCTGACCGAATCTTTCACGAACCATCATTGAAATGCCAAGCTAAACTTTGCATTGATTTTTGGCGTAGTATGTCAGACCCGGATTTCGCTCTGTTCTCATCGGCTTTCTCAGGCGCCATCTTTAATACCCAAAATCACAAGTATCAAAGAAAGCAACCAAAATTCTCCAAAAACCAGCCAATCACCCTACGATTCAGGCCTTCTGCAATCAGGCTAAAATCCGAACATAAACTTGCAGTTGCCGGCAATGTTCGTACCCTAGGCACCTGGCACGATGACCAGGCGATTGATCTCGACAACCAGGATTTTCCATTCTGGCATGGTGAAGTCAATGTGAGTCCGTCTGATTTTCCAGTCTATTATAAATACCTGGTAAAAAACGAGGATGATAACACTGAATTCTGGGAAAAATCGGAAGAAAGGGTTTTATACTTGCCTCAAGGATTCGTACCGGAAATCATCGAAATAAACAATGAGAAATTTGATTATCCCCGTTATCCATGGAAAGGAGCAGGTGTGGCTATTCCAGTGTTTTCACTTCGCAGGGAGAATGGATCAGGAGTCGGTGAGTTTAGTGACATTAAATTATTGGTTGATTGGGCATCAATGGTTGGACTTAAAATGATACAAATCCTACCGGTAAATGATACGGTTGCCACCCATTCATGGCACGATTCTTATCCTTATGCTGCTATTTCGGTTTATGCTCTTCACCCGATATATATAAATCTCACCCTGATCGGCACATTAAAATCGGACATCACTGCAAAGGTAATTGAAGCTCAAAGTTTATTTCTAAACTCATTGCATCAAATTGACTATGAAGCTGTCATGGCATTAAAGTCGAGATTTTTTAAATTAATCTACGACTTACAAAAGTTGGACTTATGGCATGATCCTGAATTTGTGTCTTTTTTTGAGACAAATCAATTCTGGCTTGAGCCTTATGCTGCATTTAGTTATCTAAGGGATCTTTTTAACACTGCTGATTTTAAGAGATGGGGTGAATTCAGTCAGCCAGACAAAGAAATTATCCGATTAATCACGGCACATGATTCACCACATTTTGATGATATTGCCATTCATTATTTTATACAATTTCATGCCCATAAACAGCTTCTTGACGCATCGGAATATGCTCGATCAAAAGGAATTGCACTTAAAGGAGATATTCCTATTGGTATTTATCGAAACAGTGTTGATGCCTGGACAAATCCTGAACTCTTTAATTTAAATTGCCAGGCTGGTGCACCGCCGGATGATTTTTCTTCAAATGGACAGAATTGGCGTTTTCCTACTTACAATTGGGAAAAAATGGCACTGGACAATTATGGATGGTGGCAACAAAGGCTTAAACAAATGGCCAAATACTTTGATGCTTTTCGCATCGACCATATCCTTGGTTTTTTCAGGATATGGGAGATTCCTGAATCCCAGGTAGAAGGCCTTATGGGTTATTTCAACCCCAGCATCCCATATACCTCCTCTGAGCTTAATGATCGAGGGCTATATTTTGATGAATCAAGGATGTGTGATCCATATATAAGGGATTATTTTCTTGAAGAAAGGTTTGGACAATTAAAGGAATATGTCAAGCAGAATTTCCTGACTGAATACTCACCAGGCCAATTTACACTCAAACCTGAATTTGATACACAAAGAAAGATTGAGGACTACTTTTCGCCAGGCCCTGATACTTCAGCAGATGAGATAAGTAAAATGCTTTATATTAAAAGAGGACTGTTCTCGCTCGTTTCTGAAGTTGTATTCATAAGGGCACCTCACGATCAGGAAGGTTACTTTCCTCGAAATGGCTTGCATGCCACGAAATCCTACCAAGATCTTGATCAAAGATTCCGCCAGATAATTGACAACATATACATCGAATACTTTTACAGGAGAAACGAAAATTTCTGGAGCGAGAAAGCCATGACCAAGCTCCCGGTTATTAAAAATTCAACAGATATGCTCCTGTGTGGGGAAGACCTGGGAATGGTTCCTGCGTGTGTCCCACATGTCATGAATAATCTGGGAATCCTGAGTCTTGAAATCCAGAGAATGCCCAAAAATCCCGATTTCAAATTTGGCAAGACAGAAAGCTATCCATACCTCTCTGTTGCCACACCTTCATCGCATGATACATCAACCATTCGAGCCTGGTGGGAGGAAAACAGAGATCTCACCCAAGAGTTTTTCAATCAAATTCTGGGAAATTCAGGAACCGCCCCTGAAAAGTGCGAACCATGGATTGTCGAACAGATCATTACCCAGCACCTTTTTTCACCTTCGATGTGGTCTATATTCCCAATTCAGGACTTGTTTGGAATTAATAGCGATTTAAGAGTAGCAAATCCTCATACAGAAAGGATAAATCTTCCTTCCAACCCTAACCATTACTGGCGTTACAGGATGCATATCAGTTTGGAATCACTATTAATTCAAGACGCCTTGAACCAAAGAATAAGGGACTTGATAGAAACTTCTGGAAGACTGGACATATATTAAAAATGGCTCTTGAGCGAAAAGAAACGAAAATTCGAATATGATCATTGGGAAAATATGGCACCTTCCAGTATTTCAATTTGATTATTTATCGTTAGCATACAAATATGAATTTTTATATTTTAGTCCCATTATGGGAATTTATTTGCCATTTTGGGCACACTTAATGCATAACAAAATTCGTAAATATTTAATTTTCAACCCATATCTCTTTTAGGATTGATTTTTGTTTTATCTTTAATGTCTTCAAACAATGACAAAAGAAATACAAGAAGACACCTCCTTTTGTTAGGGTTAAATGCAAAGTAAATTGGGACTATGGAAGATGGAATCTGGGATTAGGTTCCATCTTTTTTTTTACTTTAGTTGCCAGTTTACCAAGCCTTACGATTTATGCGATTAAATTTGATTCAAAGCCTGTTTATGGGAGTAATGATCCTGTCCTCTTTTTCATTAAAAGCACAGGAAAGATACCTTGAGATTATTACTGATTCTGTCGAAGTTCAAACATTTACTTATGTTACCAAAAACGGTGAAAATCTCAATGTTGATGTATATCTTCCGTGGCTTGACGATGAAAATGAACGCCCCATGATCCTATATGTACACGGCGGTGGATTCAGCGGAGGCCGCAGGGATGATCCGGGAAGTGTCCAATTTTGCAAAAACCTTGCTTCTCATGGTTATGTTGCAGCTTCAATGAGTTACCGACTTACAAGAAAAGATCAACCGACACAGTTTGGATGTGAATGCCCGGCCATAGACAAACTAAATACCTTTCAGGCAGCTGTTGAAGACGTTCAGGATGCCACATTTTTTCTGATTGAAAACAGGGAAAGTCTGGGAATCGATCCACAAAAGATTATTCTTGCAGGCAGCAGTGCAGGTGCTGAAGCCATTCTAAATGCAGGATATTCTCCACCCAATTGTTACGGACTTGATTCTGGGCCTGTTGCCTATGCGGGTATGATCTCAATGGCCGGTGCCATTCCCGATCTTGAAAAGGTATACGATGAATCGGCCATCCCTACACTTTTCTTTCATGGCACTTGTGATAATCTGGTTCCATACGGAACCGCCTCACACCATTATTGTGACCCAACAAAACCGGGACATTTGATCTTGTATGGTGCCTATCCGATTGCCAAAAAACTCGATCAGATCGGTATACCCTACTGGCTTCACACGACTTGTGGTGGCAGGCATGAATTGGCTGGGACACCCATGACCGAGTATTTCGATATCATCCTTGAATTTTCTTATCGTTTTGTCCTAAACAATGAACAGGAAATAATCCATACCATCGTTCCTGGAAATGCAGGAGCATGTGATTATGAATCATTTGACTTCTGCAAACCATAAAGTTCGGCTAATCTGATTAAGCAAATGCTCTTTCCGTCATCTGTAAAACTTGAAGGACCAGAAAGGCTGATCCGTGATTATAAATTTTTGAATTCTGCCTACAATTTAAAACATCTCAAAATGAAACAGTTTCTTTTAATTATTCTTACATTAACTTTTTTCCAAACTTCCGCACAGGATATGAACATTGTCTCCTATAATATCCGTTACAATACACCTAATGATGGAGTAAACGCATGGCCCAACAGGATTGAAATGGTCACAGGCTTATTGAAATTTCACGATGCAGATATTTTTGGCTTGCAGGAAGCACTTATCGGTCAAATCGAGGATATTTCCACAAGAATGCCTTCATTTAAGTGGTTTGGCACTGGCAGAGACGATGGCAAAATGGGTGGTGAATTTTCTCCGATTTTCTACAACTCAGAAAAATTTGAGCTAGTGGACAATGGCCAGTTCTGGCTTTCCGAAACCCCCGATAAACCATCCAAAGGTTGGGATGCTGCACTCAACAGGATCTGCACTTGGGGTAAGTTTAAATCAAAAGCAAGTGGAGCCCAATTCTTTGTTTTCAACACTCACTTTGATCATATTGGGGATACAGCCAGGGCAAATTCAGCCATTTTAATTCAGGATAAAATAAGTGAATTATCAGGCAACACAAAACTTCCGGTAATACTTACAGGTGATTTTAACCTTACTCCAGAAACGCTTCCTATTCAGCTAATGAAAAGAAAAATGCTGGATTCATATGAAGTTTCAGAAAATCCGGCATATGGTCCTGTAGGCACGTTTAATGCCTTCAAAAGGGACCATCCACTCAACGGTCGTATCGACTACGTTTTCGTTAACGACAAGGTGCGAGTACACAAATATGGGGCTCTCACTGATTCATGGGACAACCGTTATCCTTCCGATCACTTACCACTACTGGTAAAGATTTCATTCAAATAATCATTTTTGTCATTACGAAATTTTATTGTTGATTTAGCAAGATTATTTCTTATACATTTCATGTTTTAAATAAAAAGAGGCTACCCGCATGGATAGCCTCTTTACATTATCTTAATTCCCTATGGTGGACCAATGAAGTTCAATACTTATTGATACTTACAGGTGAATCAGACTCCTTACTCAAACTGCATGTTAGCCATTCGTTTATAGTAATTATATCTCCATTTTGCATTCTCTTCTGCAGAAGCGAACAATACTGCTGCCTCTTCAGGGAATGATTTCTTCAGTGACGTATAACGAACCTCACCATTCAGGAACGACTGGAATTTTGACCAGTCAGGTTCTTTAGAATCAAGCTGGAATGGATTCTTTCCTTGTTCTTCAAGTCTTGGATCATAACGATAAAGTGACCAATAACCAGCTTCCACAGCTCTCTTCATTTCTTCCTGGGACTGTCCCATGCTGTTTTTCAGACCATGGGCAATACAAGGAGAATACGCTATTACAATCGATGGCCCGGGATACTCCTCTGCTTCGCGAATTGCTTTAAGATACTGCAGCTGATTAGCGCCCATCGCCACTTGTGCCACATAGATATAGCCATATGACATCAGCATGGTTCCCAAATCCTTTTTACGGATTTTTTTACCTGATGCGGCAAATTTTGCCACGGCTCCAACAGGCGTAGATTTAGATGACTGACCGCCGGTGTTGGAGTAAACCTCTGTGTCCAAAACAAGAACGTTGATATCCTGGCCACTTGCCAAAACGTGATCAAGACCGCCAAAACCGATATCATATGCCCAACCGTCACCACCAAATACCCAGATCGATTTTTTGATCAGGTATTGTTTTAGGGAAAGTATGACTTTGGCATATTCTTCAGTCCTTCCATTCAGCACCTCTATAACCTTATTGGATGCCTCCTCTGATGTTTTTGCATCAAATTTAGTTTCAATCCATCTATTGAAAGCTGTTTCGACTTCTGCAGGCAGACCTTCCTTAAGGGCATTCTCCATAACCTGGGTGATTCGGTCCCTTTGGGCGGAAACACCTTCAGCCATACCAAATCCATACTCGGCATTATCTTCGAAGAGGGAATTTGCCCATGCCGGACCACGGCCTGAATCACTATTCTTCCTGTAGGGTGTTGCTGGAGCTGATCCACCATAAATTGAAGAACAGCCAGTTGCGTTGGCGACCATCATTCTTTCGCCAAATAGCTGAGTGACCAGTTTAACGTGAGGGGTCTCACCGCAACCGGCACATGCACCCGAAAATTCAAATAACGGCTGGGCAAACTGTGAATTTTTCACATTCTGCATTTTGTCGGGCAGATTCTCCTTGGTTTTGACGTTTTTAACCATATAATCCCATCTTTCGATCTCATCTCGCTGGGTATCCAATGCTACCATTTCGAGAGATTTAACCTTCGATGGACAAACATCAGCACAGTTTCCACAACCGGTACAGTCAAGTACGCTCACCTGGATCCGGAATGAAAGTCCAGGAAAGGTTTTTGAAGGTGTAGCTTCCCTAAGATCAGTTCCGGCAGGAACGTTTGCTGCCTCATCGGCTGAAAGAAGGAATGGACGAATGGCAGCATGAGGACAAACATAGGCACACTGGTTACACTGTATACAGTTATCGGCATGCCAGGTTGGAACATTAACAGCTATACCACGCTTTTCATATTCAGCTGTACCAGCCTCGAATGTACCATCTTCATATCCTACAAACATGGAAACAGGAAGTTCATCTCCTTTCTGGGCATTGATAACGTCGACGAATTTAGATATGTACTTCGGTCGCAATTTATCACTGACCTCGTCACCAGTCAATTCAATTTTTTTCCATTCGGATGGAACCTCTACCTTAACAACATTCTCACCACCAGCGTCGATTGCCGCAAAGTTCATATTGACAACCTGTTCACCTTTAAGGCCATAACTTTTCACAACAGCCTTTTTCATTTCCTTAACTGCAAGTTCGTAAGGAATCACGTTGGTGATTTTAAAAAACGCAGACTGCATAATGGTATTGGTGCGTGTTCCAAGGCCAAGGTCCTCTCCCAGTTTGGTGCCGTTGATGATATAAAAGTTGATATTATTCTCAGCAAGGTACTTCTTCATGTGGTCAGGAAGCTTGTTCTTGGTCTCTTCGACATCCCAAATGGAATTTAACAGGAATGAACCACCCTTCTTAAGACCTTTCAGCACATCGTAAAGGTTAATATATGCAGGAACATGGCAAGCTACAAAATCAGGCGTGGTTACAAGGTATGTCGACCTAATGGGTTGATCGCCAAAACGCAAATGTGAACAAGTAAATCCACCAGATTTCTTGGAGTCATACTGGAAATAACCCTGACAAAACTTGTCAGTCTCCTCTCCAATGATTTTGATAGAGTTTTTATTGGCACCTACTGTTCCATCCGAGCCCAATCCATAGAACTTGGCCTGATATGTCCCCTTTGGAGTGATGTCAATTTCTTCCTTCAGAGGAAGTGATTTAAAGGTAACATCATCCACTATACCAATGGTAAAGCCATTCTTGGGCTCTCTCATTTCCAAATTTTCATATACGGCAAGAATCTGTGAGGGCGTGGTATCTTTTGAGCCAAGACCATATCGGCCACCAACAATTACAGGTGCCTTATCCCTTCCATAGAAAATCGACTTGATATCAAGATATAACGGTTCCCCTTCAGCACCTGGTTCTTTGGCCCTGTCAAGGACCGCAATTCTTTTAACGGTTCCCGGGAATACCCTGAAGAAATATTCACTTGAGAATGGACGGAACAAATGAACGGAAACAAGGCCAACCTTTTTACCTTGCTTTACGAGGTAATCAATTGTTTCGCGAATGGTTTCAGTCACTGACCCCATGGCTACAATAATATTCTCCGCATCTGGCGCTCCATAATAAGTGAATGGATGATATTGACGACCAGTGACTTTAGCCATTTCGTTCATATAATGCTCAACGATATCAGGGACGGCATCATAGAACCGGTTGCTTGCCTCTTTTGCCTGGAAGAAAATATCCGGATTCTGGGCAGTTCCTCTTGTCACCGGGTGCTCGGGGTTCAGGGCCCTGTCACGGAAATCCTGAATAGCTTTCATGTCAACAAGTGGCATCATCTGCTCGGTAGTGAGCAGCTCAACCTTTTGCAATTCATGAGAAGTTCTGAATCCATCAAAGAATGCCAGGAAAGGCACCCTGGATTTCAAGGTTGCAAGGTGAGCAACTCCGGCAATATCCATTTCTTCCTGGACAGAACCTGCCGCAATCAGTGCAAAACCAGTTTGCCGTGCAGCATATACGTCGCTATGGTCCCCAAAAATGGAAAGGGCATGGCCTGCCAAGGCTCTGGCACTGACATGGAATACGGTTGGGAGCAATTCACCTGCAATTTTATACATATTGGGGATCATCAACAACAATCCCTGGGATGCAGTATAAGTTGTGGTGAGTGAGCCCGATTGCAAAGCACCGTGTACAGCACCGGCGGCTCCACCTTCACTTTGCATCTCTGCAAGACGGATCGGACGACCGAACATATTTGTTTTTCCATAGGCAGCCCATTCATCGACATACTCCGCCATAGTCGACGAAGGTGTAATTGGATAGATACAAGCCACCTCACTGAACATGTAACTCATGTGCGCTGCAGCATAGTTACCGTCACATGTAATGAATTTTTTCTCTTTTGACATGATTCAAACTGATTGGTTATAATTTTATAATTTGCTCTGATTTAAAAATTTAGGTCTCTATTAATAAAGGAAGCCAAACAACCATAAAGGAATTTTTTTGCCCTCCCCGATCTCGACCATATCTGCCGCTGCATAGGCAAGATCGCTGGCTTCGGTTTTTCGGCCTCCAACTAAGAAATCATACCGGTGATTTACACGAAAATCAGCCACGCTGCTGCTTTTAATATCACATTTGCTTCCTACCTGATTATAGAAAAAAGTATGACGCAAATTAACTGAATCCGTATTTTCAGGCATAATGGCATATAGCAGGTTCGTATTATTCATATATACCCGTTCAGGCTTTCTTGCTTCATCAAATTCCCCATTCTGATACAATAGCTGTATCAATCTGGCATTCCTGAGATATTTTAGGTAATTCATCACCGTAGCCCTGGATGTTTCGATTGCAGATGCCAATTTACTTACATTCGGCGAGAAAGGTGTTTCAGAAGATATGATATAAAGCAGCTTTCGAAGTTTGGACAAATATTTTAGCTCAACCTGATTAATATATGGAATATCAATTTCAAGAGCAAGGTTAATATTTTTCAGAAGGGTATTTTCATAAAAACTTTGATTATCCATAAAATATGGATAATATCCATACTTCAAATAATCAGAAAAGAAGGCAAGTGGCTTAACTTGTTCAACAACTGAATGAGCAATTGCGACATGGTTTTCAAGAATCTCTTCAAGGGAATAAGACCTAAAGCTAAGACCTGTTTTATAATTCAGAAACTCCCTGAATGAAAGACCATCGAGATGATAGAGTTTTACGATTCCATTCAGGTCAGGATTCTCATCAGCGACCCTTAATACGGGAGATGCAGTGAAAACAATTTTAAGTCCGGGAATTTCATCATAGCACTTTCGAAGCTCAGAAGACCATTCCGGGTATTTATTGATTTGATCCAGAAACAGTACCTGACCTCCCCTTTTTGAAAATTCATCCGCAAAAGAAAAAAGACGTCTTTTGGTGAAGTAGAAATTATTGAGATTCAAATAAAGAACTGATCTGTCATTACCATATTCCTTACGGATATGATCAAGAATAAATGCGGTTTTACCCACTCCCCTAAATCCCTTGATACAAATAAGGGGGTACTCCCAGTCAATCAGGCTGTTTAACTGTCTTTCCAGGTACTTGCCCGGGCTCTCCAGCAGAGTATTATGTAGATGATATAAAAAATCCAAAACAGTAAATTTTTACATCAACAAAAATAATCAGCATTCCGGATTTTTTGTCATCCCCAGATAGCAAAATACGTTTTTGATTGCAATTTATAATTAGTAAAAATAAGCCCCTTCTTGATTCCGGGACATAGCACCAAAACTTTCAGTAGTTAGTTTTTTTTAACTAAAATGCACAAAAACAAAGAGGCTCCCCTAAGGAAAGCCTCTTCAATGAACATTATACTATTTCTAAGAGTCTGCGTTCATGGAAATCAGGAATTCTTCGATAGACCTGGTCTTCATTAACCTGTCTTTCATAAACTCCATGGCTTCAAGTGAATTCATCGCACCGAGATAATTTCTGAGAATCCACATTTTATCAAGAATATATTTCGGGAACAAAAGGTCTTCACGACGAGTGCTTGATGCAGGAATATCAACTGACGGGAAGATCCTCTTATTGGAAAGTTTGCGGTCAAGCTGTAATTCCATGTTACCTGTACCCTTAAATTCTTCAAAGATGACATCATCCATTTTAGATCCTGTCTCAGTAAGAGCAGTGGCAAGAATGGTAAGTGAACCACCTCCCTCAATATTTCGGGCTGCGCCAAAGAATCGTTTGGGTTTCTGAAGTGCGTTTGCATCGACACCACCTGAGAGAACTTTACCAGAGGCAGGCTGTACGGTATTATAGGCCCGTGCAAGCCTTGTTATGGAATCAAGCAGAATAACTACATCATGTCCGCACTCAACCAGGCGCTTGGCTTTTTCGAGAACCATGCCTGCCACACGCACATGCCTTTCAGCAGGTTCGTCAAAAGTTGAGGAAATCACTTCTGCATTGACACTCCTTGCCATATCGGTAACCTCTTCCGGGCGTTCGTCAATTAAAAGGACAATCATGTAGACTTCCGGATGATTGGCTGAAATTGCATTGGCAATTTCTTTCAGCAGCACTGTTTTACCTGTTTTGGGCTGAGCAACGATCAAGCCTCTTTGGCCCTTGCCAATAGGGGCAAACATATCCACAATTCTCGTGGAAACATTGTCGTGGCCTTTACCTGTCAACTCAAATTTCTCGTTCGGAAAAAGGGGTGTCAGATGATCAAAAGGAATCCTGTCCCTAATGAATTCAGGCGACCGACCATTAATTTCCTGTACCTTGATCAATGGGAAATACTTTTCGCCTTCTTTTGGAGGGCGTATCGTGCCCTTTATGGTATCACCCGTCTTTAAACCAAAAAGCTTAATTTGCGATTGTGACACATAAATATCATCAGGTGAATTAAGGTAGTTAAAATCTGCAGAACGCATGAATCCATAACCTTCCGGCATAATCTCAAGCACTCCTGCATTCGTAACGATACCTTCAAATTCGTAATTTTTATCGACATGTTGTTGCTTCTCTGGCTGACGCTCTGGCTGCTTTTCTGGCGCTCGCTCTGTCTGCTTTTCATTATTTCGTTCGATCGTCCGATCGTTCGGCTTCTCAAACTGCTTATTAGCTTTTGGTTGGTTATCACGCTGTGGGTTATCCCTTTTTATCTGCCAATCAGGTTGTTTAAGTCTTCTTTGATGTCCACCCTGCTGTTGGTTTGAGGAAGAAGTGTCACGTTTTTCAAAACGCTTTTTCTCATCCTGGCTTTTATCTTGAGGTGCTGTAACAGGTGTTTCCTGATCTTTTACTTCGCTTTTAACGGGTTCGGTAGCTTTCTGAATTTCAGTTTCTTTTGTTGAAGGGATGTTCTCACTCGAATTTGTCCCTGTCTCTTGAATTATTGGTTCCACAGAAAGATTTGCATTTGGTTTTTCCTTTGTGTATTCCTGAATAATAGCCCGTAGCTGATCCCGACGTGATCGGGATTGCCCAGTTGCTGAAGTAGACGGTTCATTGCTGTCAGATGCATTATCACCCTTGGAATTGAGCATTACCCCCTTACTGGCGATAGAAGGATCTATCCTGCGTCGACTTTTTTTCTGAGCTGAATCCGGGTTCAGGTCAGCAGGATCTACCTTGCTAAGCTTTGGAGTTTTATCACGCTTCAAAATAATCTGTTTTGATTTGATGTCTTCATTCTTTTCATTTTGCACCGCATTATGTATAGCCTGTGCATCGAGGATCTTATAAATAAGTTCTTGTTTTTTATAGGATTCTACTCGTTTAATTTTCAACTCTTTACCCAACTCCCTCAACTCTGGAAGCAGTTTTTTGTTGAGTGCCTCAATATCGTACATACTCAATGTGATTATAACTTAATGTAATTCGGAATTAATCAGGAAAAATTTTGTGTGGATTGCTAATCATAGCCTTAGAGCCGGCAATATTAACTAAAAAGTTTTTAATCCACAAAAATTAGTCTAATTTAATAATAGTATTCGAACATTTTAACTGGATCAACCAATAAACAACTTCCTTACTGTTTCAGGCAAATTTATATACATAGAAAGAAATTGGTATTCAGCCAACTAAAAAAAACAACTTCTGAATAATGCAAGAGCAATTATCAGATTCTCAAAATTTTCGCTAAATTCGCAACTCCGGCAAAACACAAACAATTTGCGCAACGCACTTAGTGATGAGGCAACTAAAAATTTCCAAACAAGTCACAAACAGGGACACTTTGTCACTCGATAAATATTTGCATGAGATCGGCAAGGTGGAACTATTGTCAGCCGACAGTGAAGTTGAAATGGCCAAAAGAATCAAAAAAGGAGACCGTCAGGCTTTCGAAATCCTCATCAAGGCAAATTTGCGTTTTGTTGTTTCAGTGGCCAAACAATATCAAAATCAGGGGCTAAGTCTTCCCGACCTCATCAATGAAGGGAATATGGGATTGATAAAGGCTGCTGAACGTTTTGATGAAACCCGTGGCTTTAAGTTTATATCATATGCCGTTTGGTGGATCCGACAGTCTATCTTGCAGGCTTTAGCCGAACAAGCTCGTATAGTAAGGCTTCCGCTCAACAAAATTGGATCGATAAGCAAAATTAACAAGACCTTCACTCTGTTGGAACAGGAATTCCAGAGAGAACCCACCAATGAGGAAATGGCCGAGATCCTGAATACAAGTACGGAATTGATTGAGGACTCCCTCTCCATCTCCAATTCCCATATGTCGATGGATGCCCCTGTAGGAGATGATGAGAGCAATAACCTATATGATATTCTTCTCAACAATGATTCACCAAGTCCTGATGAGGAACTTATCACAGGATCATTAAGAAAGGAAATTGAACGATCATTGGCAACACTTGGTGAACGCGAAGCAGACATCCTTCGATATTATTTTGGATTAAACGGTTACCCTCCCTATACACTCGAAGAAATCGGAGATGAATTTGGATTGACCAGGGAACGAGTACGACAAATCAAGGAAAAAGCCATAAAAAAACTCAAAAATCAATACAGGAACCGATTGCTGAGAAGTTATCTGGGTCAATAATCATAGAGAATCGATCAATAAATCATGGAAAGAAGAATTATTGCCCCATCCATCCTGGCCGCCAATTTCAATAAACTGGGCGACGAAATTGAAATGCTCAACCAAAGTCAGGCTGAATGGATTCATTGCGACATTATGGATGGCGTTTTTGTACCGAATATCTCATTTGGAATCCCAATAATTGAGCACATTAGAAAAATTACTTTCAAACCTCTTGATGTGCACTTGATGATTATTCATCCGGATAATTTCATCCAACAATTCGCTGAGGCAGGTGCCAATATATTGACCGTTCATTATGAAATTTGCAATCATTTGCATCGAACGGTGCATAGGATCAGGGAGGCTGGAGCCAGACCCTCTGTTTGCCTTAATCCACACACTCCGGTTTCTGTTCTTGAGAATATCATCACTGACCTTGATATGGTTTTGTTAATGTCAGTAAATCCAGGTTTTGGGGGCCAGAAATTCATTGAAGGAACCTATGAAAAGGTAAGACAACTTCGCGACCTAATTGAGCGGAAGAATCCCGAATGCCTCATAGAAGTGGATGGAGGAGTAAATCTGGAAACCGGAAAACTACTTTTTGAAGCGGGTGCAAACGTTTTGGTTGCCGGAAGCTTTGTGTTCAATTCACCTACGCCCTCAAACGTCATCACAAAGCTTTATAGTCTTTGAAAAAAAGGCTTTTTAAGCATACAAGATTTTTGACGCAACAGTTAAGGCCAGTGCCTTTCCAACCAGAATCTCAACAACTTTAAGCGAAAATGCAATGGCGTAGGCAACACCCTGCCCGGTGAGCAAATGGCCATCATAAACGACACCCTCATTGACAATTTCAGCACCTTCAAGATACTTTTCAAATCCCGGATAACAGGTAGCTTTCCGATTTGATAGGATTCCATTTTGTCCCAATACCAAGGGCGCTGCACAAATCGCACCTATATACTTGCGCTTTTCATGATAGTCTTTCAAAACTGATTTCAAACCCTGATGATCATTGAGATTCATGGCACCAGGCATTCCTCCCGGCAATATGATCATATCCTGCATGTTGAAATCAACCTTTGCAAATGGAAGATCTGCTTCAATGGATAAAAAATGCGAACCGTTGACTTTAAGCGATTTTCCAATACTGCAAGTAGTGACCTTGATCCCGGCCCTACGTAGAATATCAATGATTGTCACTGCTTCAATTTCCTCGAAACCTTCGGCAATTGGTACCACTACATTCTTCATGGTTTTAAATATTTATCAAATTAAAAAATGTCCATATGGTTAGGACCGCAGATATAAACCACTGTCTACCCAAAAGTAAAATTACTCAAAATATAGCAATTCAATAAACGTAAAATGGGTAGAGATTCACAATTCAATTCTTACAATTAGGCTGATATATAATAAAAAAGGATCCTTAAAAAAAAGGATCCTTTTAATAGAGCTATGTATAACTATCAGTTTGGAGCATATTCCAAAAGTGTCTTTTCCAATTTCTTCCGTGTGAAGAAAATCCTGCTTTTCACAGTTCCCAAAGGGAGATTCAATTCATCAGCTATTTCTTTATATTTATAGCCTTCGAGAAACATGGTAAACGGGATTCGATATTCATCTTCAAGAGCCTGAATACTCTTGTTGATTTCCTGTGAACTATATACTGAATCCGGACCTGGATGTACTCCATCCTTTGTGGATGCAACCAAATGATCATTGGTTGAACCTTCAAATGTGTTTTTTGTTTTAACGTTACGTCTATAGTCGTTTATGAAGGTATTCTTCATGATTGTATAGATCCAGGCTTTGAAATTTGTATTCTGTGCAAATTTATCCCGGTAAGTCAATGCTTTAAGGAAAGTCTCCTGTAACAGGTCATTGGCTCTTTCGCTGTCAGATGTCAGGCTCAAGGCATAGTAATGGAGCTTATCACTTAAACCAAGTAAAGCAGAATTGAATTGAACTTGAGTCATGGCGTTTTAGTTTTTAATTTTGTTTAAGCAAAAATACACAAAGCGCAACAAGATAAAAAGATTTATAGGTGTTTTTATCGTTGATTTTATCTATAATTAATAGAGAATTCCTATCGCTTTAATTTCTATTTGATTATCAAATAATTACAAAATCAATCACTATTCTGCTTCTGTAGACACCTTTCGATTTTTCTGCCATGATTTTCGACAATTTGTTTTCTCACGGAATTACCCAGGATGATTGGATGCTTTTGAATGATCATTAGTTTTGCAAAAATTTCAAATTCATGAAAACAATTCGGTTTAATTTGAATCCCAGCCTCACTTTCAGGCAGTGGTCAAGAAAGAGATATTCACTCTTCAACATTATCAGACGGTCAGTCAAGATAGCTGTGCTATCAATTGTATACCATAGTTCGACAGCCATGGTATCTGATTCCATTTCAGTTGTTGCCCCTGATAGCATAGGAAACATGATTAAGGTTGAACTTGATGAAATCGAGGTAGGTGTAGGCAGGGCTCCTGAACTTTTTTCCGAGTCAGCACGAATCCTTACCGTGTTAACCAGCAATCAGTTAAAAACAATTCCTGCCACCAGTTTGTCGGATGCACTGAAATATGTGACCGGGGTAGATATCCGGCAACGAGGCCCTGAAGGCATTCAGGCAGACATTTCAATACGTGGCGGAACATTCGACCAAACCCTCATTTTACTCAATGGAATTAACATTACGGATCCACAGACTGGCCATCACAACCTGAATATCCCCTTAAATCTTACTCAAGTCAGTCGAATTGAAGTACTGGAAGGCCCGGCATCCAGGATATATGGGCCCAATGCTTTCTCGGGAGCCATTAATATTATAACTTCACCGGAAGATTCTCCCCCCCTATCCATAACCGCCTCCTACGGCAATTACAATTCATTATCAGTCAATATTTCAGGGCATTTGAAAACCGGCCAATTCTCACACTTGATATCCACCGGACACAAAAGTTCTGACGGACACATCATCAACACGGACTTTAAGGTCTCCGACTTATTTATACACTCATCAGGCAATTTATATTCAGGAAAAATTGACTTCCAGGCAGGATATTCCATGAAAGACTTTGGAGCACAGGCATTCTATACTCCAAAGTATCCGGACCAATTTGAGGCCACCAGGACATTCCTGACGTCATTGAGGTTTACCACCGAAGGAAAAGTCAAACTGTCACCTTTTATCTATTGGAGGAAAAACTCAGACCGTTTTGAACTATTCAGGAATGAAGCACCCGAATGGTATAAAGGGCACAATTATCACGTATCGGAGGTATTCGGATCCGGAATCAATGCCTGGTTTAACCATCGTCTCGGAAGAACCAGCATCGGAAGCGAAATCCGTTCTGAAGGAATTATGAGCAATGTTTTGGGTGAACCAATGAATACTTCCGTGAAGGTTATGGGTGAACAGGCATTCTACACGAAATCTGCCTTACGCTCAAGTTTTTCAATGTTTGTCGAAAATCGATACAGGATTAACAGGATCAGTCTCTCATTTGGTTTACTGGCACAAAAGAACTCATCAATAAGTGAAAATTGGAGGCTTTATCCTGGAGTTGATGCAAGTTATCAAATCTCGCCCTTTTCCAGAATCTTTGTTTCAGGTGGTCAATCTTTAAGACTTCCCACTTTTACAGACCTATATTATTCAGGCCCAACCAACCAGGGAAATCCTCATTTGCGACCCGAGGAAGTTATCCATTTCGAGATTGGATGGAAAGGTCAATCGCCAGGGATTCAAGCTCATGGGGGAATTTTCCATCAGAAAGGCAGAAACCTGATTGATTGGATCCGTGAAGCGGATAACTCTATATGGAGGACAGCTAATCATACCAGGATTAACGGAACCGGATTTCAAACCAAACTTTCAGTTTTCCCAGATCGCTTGCTAAATAAAAACACACCAGTTATTTATTTGACAGTTGGATATCATTACAATTTTCAGAAAAAGAAAGATCAAGACCTAATATCTTATTATACATTGGATTTTGTTCGGCATAAGGGCACAGTGCAGTTAGAGCACAGGCTAATAAAAAACTTAAGTATCAATTGGGGCTTGTTGTTTCAGGACAGAAATGGAACATATACCGGATTCTCCAACAACCTACCAGTTGAAATGGAATACCGCCCTTTTTGGCTCGCAGATTCCAAAATCACATATAGTCGAGGAAAAATCTCAGCAAACATTCATATCAGCAACCTTTTAGACGTTAAATATTATGATTTCGGCAACATAATCCAGCCTGGTAGATCTTTCAGGGGGACCATTTCCATAACCATGAATTAGCCAACATCATCGTATATGAACGATTCAGGAGCAGCAAAATTTGCGGATTTTTTTACGGAAAATGCTGAATAGTGTATATTCGCACAAAAAAATAAATCTCTATGTTGAAAGGAATATTAGCGATTGCCGGACAGCCCGGATTATATCGACTGGTTGCTGAAGCCAGGAGCAGGATAATTGTGGAATCATTGATTAATGGGAAAAAATTGCCGGTCAGTGCTTCAGCCAAAATCAGTTCACTTGAAGACATTGCCATTTATACCATCGAAAATGATGTCCCCCTCAAAGATGTGTTAAAGAGCATTCATGACCACGAAAACGGAGGCACGGCTTTAGATCCTAAATCGACTCCGGCGGAATTGAAGAAATATTTCAGGACAGTACTTCCAACCTATGACGAAGGAAGGGTTTATATTTCTGACCTCAAAAAAGTGTTAACATGGTACAACATCCTTCAGGAAAATTCACTTCTTGATTTCACGCAGGAAGATCCGGATAATAACGAAAAGGAAGATAACCCTGACTCAGAATAGGATTTTTCTGACACCCGCAGACTCCTCTGTATAGGGATATCTCGACAATAATATTTTGAAAAGTTCGGTTGTAGCCAGTGCATCGCCAGCAGCGCGATGCCTGGCTTCAATTTTGATACCTAGGTCATGACATATATTTCCGAGGGAATAAGAGCGGTGTCCGGGAAGCAATTTCCTTGAAAGTTGTACGGTACAAAGTTTTTTGCGGACAAATTCATATCCCAGCCGATTAAATTCCTCCTGAATAAATCGATAATCAAAATTAACATTGTGGGCAACAAAAATTTTACCTGCCGTCAACTCAACTATTTTCCGGGCAACCATATAAAACTTTGGAGCGCCCTCAACCATTTGATTATTGATACCTGTAAGTTGTGATATCCGATAAGGGATATCCATTTCCGGATCGATAAGAGTCTGGTACACATCAGTTATAGTAGTACCATTAAATGAGACTATGGCGATTTCCGTAATTTTCCCGTATTTGTATAAATTTCCGGTCGTTTCTATGTCTATTACAGTGTACACAAGGAAAATTTTAATTACTTTTGTGTTTAGTATTAGGTAAATATATTATATTCAAACCAAATTGCACGCAAGACTGTTTATTTAATCAGAATTAATGATATTTATTAATAACGGAAGAAATCACAATTCAACTTTAAATTCTTAGATATGAAAAGAACTACACTTTTTACTCTTGTCTTTCTGCTGACATTAGGTGTTTTTGCACAGAATGCAGATAACAAGTGGGCAATTGGTATCGGCGGTGGAGCTTACTTCACCAATGTAATAAACGCTACCAGTGATGTCTACGACAATGGGGTAGGATTCACTCCGGAATTGTACCTAAGCAGATATCTTAGCCCTTCGTTTGATGCCTATTTGAAAGGGAACTTAGGTCTCTGGAGCAGTACAACTGAAGTGAGCAAGCTGGATATCGCGAATTTTGCCTTGAACCTGAGGTACAAATTCTTCAATGACAAAATCCTTGCCGCTGACAGCAAGGTCCAACCTTATCTTTTTGCTGGTGCAGGTCTTCTTAGCGACCATGGAACAGCCAATGCAGCCACTTATAACGGTGGTCTTGGGTTCAAATTCCCTGTATCCGATATGACTTCCCTCTATTTGGAAGGCGGTTACCTGCATGGTATTGAGCCTGAAAACCTGAGCCGTGACAGGGATGACTTTTTCAAAGCCACCATTGGCCTTGAATTTGCCCTTGGCAAAGGTAAAGACAGTGATGGTGACGGTGTGCCAGACAGAAAAGACAAATGTCCTGACACTCCTGCTGGTGTAGCTGTCGATGCCGATGGCTGTCCACTTGACAGAGACGGTGACGGTGTACCGGATTATCTCGATGAATGCCCTGACACTCCAGGTTTGAAAGAGCTTAAAGGCTGCCCGGACAAAGACGGTGACGGAATTCCAGATCATAAAGATGATTGTCCAGATGTTCCCGGTCTTGCCAAATTCAATGGCTGTCCTGACTCAGACGGTGACGGTGTGCCGGATAACAAGGACGAATGTCCAAATACGCCTGCCGGTTGCCCTGTTGATGCAAAAGGTTGCCCGCTTGATTCTGACGGTGACGGTGTAATTGACTGTGAAGATGACTGTCCAAATGAAGCAGGTCCAAAAGAAAACAAAGGTTGCCCAGTTGGCCTTATTGAAATCGACATGGGTCCTGTTTACTTTGACTTCGACAAATATGTCCTGAAAGATGAAGGTAAAGCTGAACTCGACAAACTCGTTTCTACACTGAATGCTTCCAAAAAGTATGAAGTTGTCGTGAACGGACATACCTGTAATATTGGTTCAGAAAACTATAACCAGTCACTTTCTGAAAAACGTGCCCAGGAAGTTGTAAAATACCTGACTTCAAAAGGTATCAACAACGCTTATGTAGGAGCAAAAGGTTATGGTGAAACCCAGCCAGCACAGCCCAATACCTCGATTAATAACAGAAAACTTAACCGTAGGGCTGAATTTGATGTAAAAGTTCAGAAATAATCTAACTTATTGGATATTAAAAGTCCTTCCGAATATGGAAGGACTTTTTTTTTGCATTAATATCATTCCATTTCATCATATCCATTTTTAAAACCTGATTGAAATAAATCCTTGACCATTTTCATAAACAAAGACATTTCCACTTAAATGTATCGGATCGATCTTAAAGAAACCGGTTTCGTAAAGAATAAAAAAAACAGTCAAGTTGCTGATTTTCTCATAATTTGTTTGTTATTTTACGATAACGTACCCTGTTGCCGTACGAAAACATTTTTATTTAATTTTTTGATGTCTTATTACCTATGAATGTATTTGTTGCAAAATTAAGTCCGGCTACCACTGCCCAGGATTTAGAAACACTCTTCGGAGTGTACGGAGAAATTGTTTCAGTCAAGGTTATTTTTGACAAGGAAACCGGGAACTCAAAAGGCTATGGATTTGTTGAAATGAAAAATGACAATGAAGCCATTGCCGCAATAGAAGCGCTTAATGAAAAGGAAGTCGATGGAAGACAAATTGTAGTTAAAGAAGCACGTCCCAGGGAAGAACAACCTCCCAGACCACAACGAAAAACCTTTCAGAGGAGAGGAAACGACCAATCCAACAGAGGAAATTACGGAAACCGCAGATATTAAAAATAAAGCTGCCTCCAAACGAGGCAGCTTTATTTTTTTGGAATATTCCCGGTATTACTCCCGAGTAAGTTATTCCTTTGTACATATCTTCTGCATAACTTCAACATATCTTGTCCGTTATTATCTATACAAGATATATTAAATATACGGAGAATATATGCAGATACACAGAACCTGAACCGACGTTACGCTGACGGTAAAGAGGAGGTGTGAACTATCGCATATATGAATTTACTTTAACTAAATCTGACACCAGGTCATTTTTAAGGGCATATTCAAAACCAGGCTGCATAGAAAAGCTACCAATATTTCCATGAATATCAAGTGCCAAATAACCGATCTGATGTTGTTCGTACCCTTCAATTTTTGCAGCAATCCGATGAACAGCCTCCTTGCAAGCCTCTTCAGGAGACATTCCATTCCGCATCAACTCGACCACGAGAAATGAACCGAGCGTTTTCATGACCAACTCCCCTGATCCGGTTGCAACCGCCCCTCCTATTTCCCCATCTACATATAGACCTGCACCAATAATTGGAGAATCACCAACCCGTCCATGTAATTTATAGGCCATACCACTTGTGGTACAGGCACCACATAATCTGCCCTGGGCATCGAGTGCCAATATCCCGATGGTATCATGGTTGGGCAATATTTCATTTTCGATATTGATTACCGGCTTGAAGGTCCTGTCCTCTTTTCGCCACTTTTTCCAGGCTTTTTTTGCCAGCGGTGTGATAAGGTTTTCCTTTTTGAATCCACTGGAAAGAGCAAAGTCTAGTGCCCCTTTTCCTGTCAGCATAACATGAGGCGTTTTTTCCATCACAAGACGAGCGACAGAGATGGGATGCTTTATATGTTCCAGAAATGCGACCGAACCAGCATTTCCCCGTTCATCCATTATACAAGCATCCAAGGTAACCTTTCCGTTGGCATCAGGCAGACCTCCGTATCCGACAGTGATTACTTCAGGATCCGCCTCGGTTATCCTTGCGGCTGCCTCGGCAGCATCAAGAGCATAGCCCCCTTGCCGAAGCACGTCCCATGCCGCATCATTTGCCTTCAGACCATGATTCCATGTCGATACGACAACAGGCAACCTGCCCTGATTGTTAATCGCATAAACATCTTTCACTCTTGATACCATAAATAAACCAGCCATTCCTGCACCCAGCTTTCCAATAAAATTCCTGCGACTATTCATTTTAATGTTGAATTTGATGATGATCCACTCTTCACAAATCAGGCGAAAAAAGTGAAATTGAGAGAAATTTCCGACAGAAAAATACCTATTTTTACAAAAAGAACTCGATTTTACCGCGAATGAAATGTTCTTTTGACATTGTTCCAACACATTTCCCCAATATCAAAAAATCATGGTGTATACAAGTTACCAATCTTCCGGATCATTTGGGCCAGGTGAAATTCATAACTAAAGATGTAAAAGATCCTGATCATACTTGCCCATCCTGCCATCCATAAATCCAGGGTTAACAAAAACCTAATCATGGCAGTCAATGATCTGGAAAATGTTTTTGTTAACGATCTGTATGACAACTACCCCGACTTTTTCATTAATGTCAAAAGGGAGCAAGAACTTCTAAAACAACATGATATCATCATTTGGCACCATCCTTTATATTGGTATAGTTGTCCTTCGATTCTGAAAGAATGGATGGATTTGGTATTGGAGCATGATTTTGCCTATGGCAGAAATGGGACCCGATTATATGGGAAAAAGGTATTAAATGCCATAACTACCGGCGGCAGCGCTGAAGTATATAGCGAAAAAGGAAAAAATCATTTCACCATACATCAGTTTTTGATTCCTTTTATACAAACCGCAAACCTATGTGGAATGCAATACCTTGCTCCATTTGTCATCCATGGAGCGCACATGTTAAATAAAAGAGGGGTCGATTTTTATGCGCAGCGATACAAAAAGGCAATCATCGCCTTGCGTGACGGAAAGTTCACAACTGCACAACTATCTACTACCTCATATTTAAATGATCTAATATAACTTATCATGTACGGACAGGATTTCTTTCTTCTGGCATTGATCTACCTTATGGCAGCTGTTATAGCCGTACCTCTTGCCCGAAGGTTAGGTTTGGGATCGGTTCTGGGCTATCTGGTCGCCGGGGTTCTGATTGGCCCGTACGTTTTGGGGTGGGTTGGCAAAGACTCTGACAAGGTTATGCACTTTGCAGAATTCGGAGTGGTTCTCATGCTTTTCATTATTGGTCTTGAAATGCAACCCATGGTTCTCTGGAAAATGAGACGAACAATTTTTGGCATGGGTAGCACTCAAATGGTCCTATCGGTAATTGTTATTGGTGCTGCAGCTTTTCTGGCAGGATATCAAATCAATCAATCATTGTCGATAGGAATGATCATGGCACTTTCATCAACTGCAATTGTTTTACAGACACTCGATGAGAAAGGACTGTTAAACAACTCTGGTGGACGATCCTCTTTCGCGGTGTTGCTTTTTCAGGACATCGCAGTCATACCCATTCTCGCATTGCTTCCATTGATGGCTGTATTGGGAGGAAATTCCAGGTCGGAAATCAATCATGAGGCCAATCAAACCCTATTCAGCACTTATCCCGAAGTTATTCAGATCCTTCTCATTATTTCCGTTGGAGCGGCAGTTATATATTTCGGGCGTATCGCAGCCCGTCATCTGTTCCGCCTGGTTGCTGAAACCGGAATGAGAGAGGTATTTACCGCATCCTCTTTATTATTGGTTATTGGAGCAGCACTGGGTACATCAGCGATAGGTCTCTCCCCTGCCCTGGGTACCTTTATTGCCGGCGTTGTGCTTGCCGATAACGAGTACCGACATGAGCTCGAAACTACAATCGAACCCTTCAAGGGATTACTGCTCGGTCTTTTCTTCATTTCAGTAGGGGCAAGTATCAACTTCACCTTATTGATGCAGCATCCATTTACAATTGCTGGATTTGTGCTGCTTCTGATATTTTTCAAATTCACCGTGCTTTGGATAACAGGGAAGATTTGGGGATTGAAACATGGGAGAGAGATGTTATTCGCTCTTGCATTGGCCCAAGGAAGCGAGTTTGGATTTATTCTAGTCTCATTTTCCAATCAAATCAGGATATTCGATGTGCAAACATCAGCGATGCAGATCATTATCATCATCTTCAGTATGGCGTTGACCCCATTCCTGCTGATGATTAATGAAAAAGTCATCAGACCGAGGTATATTCGTAAAAGAAACCGGCAGGTTCCCGATGAACTTCCCGATACACGAAATAAAATCATTATTGCAGGATTCGGCAGGTTTGGTCTGGTGGTTGGGCGATTGTTAATGGCGAATGGTCATCAGGTCACCATCCTTGACAGCAACCCTTCGAACGTGGAAATCCTCAGAAAATATGGTTTTAAACTCTATTACGGAGACGTAACAAGACCTGAAATGCTTGAAGCAGCCGGTGTTGCTGAAGCCAAATTACTGGTATTGACGATGGCCGAATACGATGAAGCCGTAAAAATTGCCGGATACCTTAAGAAGAATTATCCAAACCTAAAGATTGCGGCAAGGGCACGGGATACATTCCACGCTTTTGAATTTCATAAACTGGGATTAAACATGATTCAAAGGGAGACCTTCAATTCCGCGGTTGAGCTGGGAGCCAAGATCCTCGAATATATGGGAATGCCAAGGTATCAGGCATTCAGGTCTGCCCGTACCTTCAAACATCATGAAGATGAAATCTTCGAAGAGCTTTATCAACACTGGCTTGAAGACGAAAACCGATTTATCCAGGAATCAAGACGTTTCTCTGAACAATTAAATGAATTGCTTCAGACTGAAAAAGAGTTTTCAATTCACGACACTGACTATGCCTGGGATTTGACTGCCATGAATGATGATGGACAAATGAAAACAAACTCTGACAGCAACCAGGAATAATACATTACCTGACAGGTACAATGTTTTCCATGGTGGAATAAAAATCATTCATGATTGACTGCTGGTCAAAATATTCCCAAATACCAATCATTCTGACATTTTCCGGCTGATCTCTCCACCCTTCACCTTCATAGAAAGGAGCAGGAATTTCCGTGTATTTTGCCCAGGCAGGATTCTTGACTATCGCAACGGCGGCCATATCAAACAAGGCTCGTGAAGGTGTTTCGCCGTGCAATTCTATGTGCTCAAAAAGATTTACCGAGTAATCACCAAAACAGTTAAATAATCCTCCATGTCTTCCGGTGATTGGTTGACTAATCTTTGGACCCTTACCCGGCATTTTTGTCCTGATTTCCTCAAGACTTGCCCTTACTGCATCGGTTCCCGTCTTGTAACCATATCGCACGGTAACCATTTCAAAAGGCACATTTTTCGAGAGTATGTAATTAAGGGCAGGTATATCATTAACCAGGTTATACTCGCCGGCATCCGGATAATTGGATCCGAGCCATACAACACGGATTTTGCCAGCAATCGATGGATCTTTCTGGAGTGCAAGTGCAACGTTTGTGAGTTTCCCGACTGGCAATAATACCAGTTTACCCTGGCTGGTTGCATTTGCCTGGTCGATGATAAACCGGACAGCCTCCATACCGTCATACTTACCTGAGGACAGATAAGGACGAATTTCCTCAAAGGATCCGTTGGCGCCCCTGATCAAAGGTATTTTCCCAAAATGATTGCAAAGACGCATCACTCTTTCAGCCTCCTTGTATTGCTCTTCAATATCTCCTCCACTGGTGGTGGCATTGACAGTTACACCGATTACATCAAATACGCTTCCGTTAAACAGCAAGTAAGCCAGGGCATGCTGATCATCGAGCTCATTATTGGCATCAGTGTCAAATAGAATCCTGATTTTTTGGCCCTGACCAGAACCCTTATCCTGAACCAAAGAGTGAGAGATCTCGTTTGACATGGGCTTGTTATCCTGGGGATACCCAGGTAGAGAAATGGCAAACATCATGAAGGCCAATTGAATTTTTTCTCGCATACTCCAGTTGTTGAATGTTCTCAAAAAAAACCAGGCAGAGCTGTTTCTTTTTGTTTTTTTGAATTACAAATATTAAAACAATTTTTCCAAAAGGTTATATTTCGTCTAAATATTTGTTTTTCAGCAACGACAATGTACTAAAACAGGCATTATCCCGATTGAGCATAAATCTTCTACATCATTAAGCGTTTTGAATCAAAAAGAAAACATTTTCTATCTTTAATGAGCAATTGAAAAATGGAAGTACCAACATGAAAAACAAGTCATTACATATCCGTGGAATCATGCCAGCAGAGCCATACGACATGAAAAGTCTGGCATATAGTCTTGAGAATCAAAGTGATCCCCATGCTATATCCACCATAAACTGGCCCTCGTTTCCTTACTGTCCTGATGTTTCATTTCGGATTGGCTATTGGGCTGACATGATCATTTTAAAGTTTGATGTCAGGGAACAATCGGTCAGGGCAGTAGAAACCCGAATAAATGGAGAAGTCTACAAAGACAGTTGTGTTGAATTCTTCGTTTCACTGGATGGGAAAAACTATTATAATTTCGAGTTTAACTGCATAGGGACAATACATGTAGCCCACGGAGAAGGCAGGCATAACCGAAAATTATTGCCTGAGGACGTTATCAATAAAATAACTGTTGAATCAAGTTTGGGGAATTCCCCATTCGAAACGCGTATAGGGGATATTTCCTGGTCACTGACCTGTATGATACCTTCCACAAGCTTTATACATGATCCCGGATTCAAACCCAAAGGAAATACCATCAAGGCCAATTTCTATAAATGTGGCGATGAATTACCAGTTCCACATTTTGTCACATGGGCTCCTATTGGCACATCACAACCCGATTATCACAGGCCTGAATATTTTGGAGAGGTTATCATTGAAGGCTAAGCAAATTTCAGTAACGTTTTGCGGCATGCCAGATAAACAAATGCTGGCATTCGATTTCAGGATTTTATAAGATCAAACCAAACAAAGATGATTACGCTCATCGTCGCTGTCCTGATTCTTATTTCAGGGTATGTATTTTACGGTCACTATATGGAACGGATTTTTGGAGCCGATCCCCAAAGAGCCACACCCGCAATGACGATGCCCGATGGGGTCGATTATATTCCAATGTCGTGGCCAAAAATCTTCCTGATCCAGTTTTTGAATATCGCAGGCCTTGGGCCAATCTTTGGGGCGGTTGCCGGTGCTATGTGGGGTCCGGTTGCTTACATTTGGATCATCATCGGATCTGTCTTTGGAGGTGCTGTACATGATTATTTCTCGGGGATGCTTTCAATCCAACACAAAGGGTTCAGCATTACCGAGATAGTTGGGATTTATATGGGAAATGGGGTAAAACAATTCATGAGAGGGTTTACCGTTTTTCTGATGGTTTTGGTGGGGGCGGTATTCGTGATTGGTCCGGCGAAAATATTATCAGGCCTATTCCCCCATTTTGGCACAATGACTTTTTGGATAACCGTGGTTTTTATCTATTATATTCTTGCAACACTGTTGCCTATCGACAAAATCATTGGCCGAATCTATCCAATTTTTGGTTTTGCCCTTTTCTTCATGGCTATCAGCCTCTTTATTTCCCTTTTCATTAATGGATTGGAAATCCCTGAACTCACACCCCAAAACCTAAGGAATTTTCATTCAGGCGGGGAAAAATTTCCGGTCTTCCCTATGTTATTCATTACCATTGCATGTGGTGCCATTTCCGGTTTTCATGCAACCCAATCGCCAATGATGGCACGTTGTCTGACGAATGAAATGCATGGTCGTAGAGTCTTTTATGGCGCAATGATCACTGAAGGACTCGTTGCCATGATATGGGCTACCATCAGCATGAGTTTTTTCGGGGGCGTAGGCGAACTTAATACGATCATGAATGCGCACCAGGGAAATGCTGCCTGGGTGGTTAACGAGATTTCAAACACTCTTTTGGGAAAATTCGGAGGCTTTCTGGCTTTGTTGGGGGTTGTGGCAGCCCCAATTACTTCGGGGGACACAGCATTTAGAAGCGCGCGATTAATTGTGGCTGACTTTCTGAAATTAAGGCAAAGCCCCATATTGAACAGGCTTCTTATAAGTATTCCCTTATTTGCCGCCGGTTATCTGATTACCAAACTTAACTTCGATATTATCTGGCGGTATTTTGCATGGTCAAACCAGACCCTGGCAACCATCGTTCTTTGGACCATAACCGTTTATCTTGCCACCCGGAGAAAAAATTTCTGGGTCACACTGATTCCTGCCCTTTTCATGACCTCAGTGGTCACGACATATTTACTATTTTCTCCAGAAGGATTCTCTCTCAATAAGCAAACATCATATTTTATCGGATTCCTGGCAACTTTACTGGCTGGATTGCTTTTCTGGTATTTCAGCCAACAGTTAAATAAACACAAGAACAGAGATTATTGAACAGGTATCAAAAGCAGATCAATTACTTTTATATTTTCGTGGCGTCAATTACAAAAATATGATGTTTCAACAAAACAGGGTAATTTATAGCCAAATAACAATTGTGTTGGGATCCCTGCTGCTGTTTCTCACCTTTAACGGAAATCTCCACCTGTTTGATTGGGATGAAATCAACTTTGCCGAATCTGCCCGCGAAATGATCATCACTGGTGATTATTCAACAGTCATGATAAATTTCAAACCCTTCTGGGAAAAACCACCCCTATTTATATGGATGCAGGTCATATCCATGAAGATTTTTGGCATCAACGAATTTGCAGCCCGGTTTCCGAATGCCATAAGTGGAATGCTGACTCTGTTATTCATGTTTGAAGCGGGACGAAGGCGATATGGGATCAGGTTTGGATGGATATGGGTTTTATCCTTTGCAGGATCTTTCCTTCCATTTTTCTACTTTAAATCGGGAATAATCGATCCGTGGTATAACCTGTTTATATATGGATCAATCTATACTCTCATCCGATACACTGATCCTCAATACAATGGCAACCGAATCCTGTTAACAATGGGAGGAGGTGTTTTGCTTGGACTTGCCATTCTCACCAAGGGACCAGCCGGTGTTCTTATCGCAATGCTGACAATTTTGATCATTCTGGTAATTAATCGTTTCAAGACACACATACAATTACGGCATGTTTTCATTTTCACAACAGCAACCATTTTGACAGGTGGTTCATGGTTTCTACATCAGTTATTGACCGGCAATGGAAAGGTAATCATGGATTTTATCGAGTATCAAATCCGCCTTTTCAGCACAGAGGGTGCAGGTCATGGAGGATTTTTCCTTTATCATTTTGTTGTTGTTCTATTCGGGGTATTTCCAGCCTCTCTATTTGCCTTGCCTGCCTTAAAATTCAATAAAAACTTATTGCCTGGGCAAAAGCATGATGCTGTCTGGAATATCGTAATCCTGTTTACTGTACTTATTCTTTTTACGATTGTCAAAACCAAGATTGTACACTATTCTTCCCTGGCCTACTTCCCGGTAACATTTCTGGCAGCCTTATATTTGCATAACCTTTTGGAGACGAGAAAAAAGACCAGTAGAATTCTTGCCCTGGGAATTGGAATTATGGTATTTGTTTTTTTATCCATACTTCTGTTTCTTTCCAACCTTGATGCCATAAAACCTTATCTTATTGAAAATGAATTAATAAAGGATTCATTTGCAAAGGCAAATCTCGAGGCGGATGGCGGATGGTCAAGAATGGAGTGGTTATCGGGAATGATCTTGGTTTCAGGTTTTCTAGGCTTTATCTGGTTCGAAAAACACTCACAAACATACAAAGCCATTATTTCCCTGTTTGGGGGCAGTCTCATGTATATTTATCTCAGCATTATTCTTTTTGTACCGAAAATTGAATCATACTCGCAGAAAGCTCTGATCGAATATTGCCAATCCAAAGATCCAACTATCAGTTACATAGAAACTTTAGGGTTTAAAAGTTATGCCCCTTTGTTTTATGGACGAAGAGTTCCACCCACATTGCCCACAATTTCAGATCTGTCTGCCAATATCGAAATTCCTGAAAACCGGGAATTATATATCGTGATGAAAATTACGAGAAAGCTGCAATACCTTGAAAAATACCCCCAATTGGAATATCTATATGAAAAGAACGGTTATGTGTTCACATACTTAAATCCTAATAATTTGGAAGAAAGTACATTAACTCACTAATTTCATTCATTCAAAAATTTATGCGAACCATGGGCGATCTTGGAACACCCAAAATATATCATTAATAATAAATGTATATTTGACAACCCGGATATCATTCAAGACAACATTGGGACAAGAAGGAATAATCAGCAAAAATGATCAATTATGATGATCGATATCATTGAGGTTAATTCCCGAAAACTACTTCGCGATTTCATTTATCTTCCCTCATATATCCATGCGAACCATGCGAACTGGGTTCCTCCGATTTATATGGACGAATGGGATTACTTCAATCCGAAAAAAAACGATTCATTTTCGCATTGTGACACCATTATGTTGTTGGCATATAATGACAACCGTCCTGTGGGAAGGATTATGGGAATCATTCAACGATCCTATAATCAACAGCATAATGAAAAACACGCCAGGTTTGCTTATTTGGAAACAGAAAATAATCAGATTATCCATAACGCATTGATGGACGCCGTCATTGCTTGGGCTCAACATAAAGGAATGACCCATATTGTTGGACCGCTTGGATTTTCTGACAAAGATCCACAGGGTTTTATGATTGAGGGATTTGACGCCCCAGTGACAATCGCGACCAATTGTAACCAACCATATATGGTCGATCTGGTTGGAAACTATGGATTCGTGCCAAAACTTGATCTTGTGGTTTATAAAGTTCCTGTACCTGAGACAAAACCAGAAATTATCACAAGAATTGAAGAACGATTCAGAAATCGAAAAACTGACCTCAGAGTTATGGAATTTAGGGCCAGGCGACAGGTGCGACCCTATATCCGTCCAGTGCTTTCGTTGGTTAATCAAACATTTACTGACATATACGGCTTTATTCCATTTACGACCCGGGAAATGGATGAAATGGCCAACCGATACCTTTACCTGATCAATCCTGAATATATTAAAATTATTGTCAATGGAAAGAATGAGGTAATTGCATTTGTGTTAGGAATGTCAGATCTGAGTGAAGGGTTTCGAAAAAGTCGGGGAAAGTTATTTCCTTTCGGATTTATCCATTTGCTGAGAGCAGGTAAGAAATCAACTCAACTGAACCTGCTCCTGGGAGCAGTTCATCCCGATTATCAAGGTCGGGGACTTGACATGCTTATGGGTGCACGGTTAATTGAATCAGCCCGTAAAAACGGGAAAAAAGTAATGGACTCTCATCTGGAACTTGAAAGTAACCTGAAAGTCAGGGCTGAGATGGAAAGAATGGGTGGAAAAGTTTACAAGAGATTCAGGATCTTTATAAAAGAACTGTAAACCAATCGATAAGAGAGATTGTTTCTATGATAGTCAAGAAATTATATAATGCAAAATCATAGATTCTCCAACGAACTTATTCACGAAAGTTCGCCTTACCTACTCCAACATGCACACAATCCGGTTAACTGGCACCCATGGAATGAATCAACACTTTTAAAGGCAGAAAGAGAAGACAAACTGATGCTGGTTTCAATTGGTTATTCTTCTTGTCATTGGTGTCATGTCATGGAACAGGAGTCGTTTCAGGATGAAAATGTGGCCCATCTGATGAATGAAAGTTTTGTCTGTATAAAAATCGACCGTGAGGAGTTGCCCGACGTAGATCATTTCTTTATGACTGCAGTACAAATGACAGGCTCCCAGGGTGGATGGCCGTTAAACTGCATTGCTCTTCCTGATGGCAAACCGGTATGGGGAGGTACATATTTCAGAAAAGACCATTGGATGACCATCTTATCGGAAATTCACGCACTCTTTATCAAAAACAGAAAGGCAGTTTATGAATATGCAGAAAAACTCATGTCTGGAGTTCAAAATGAGCTTATAAGCCTTCCAAACACATCCATTCAGGATGCGAACGAAAACAATATTAAATCCGCCATATACGGATGGAAGCGACTATTCGACACGGTCAACGGAGGCATGAAAGGGGCACCAAAATTCCCGATGCCTGTTAACCTGGAGTTTCTGCTTAGTTACGGTAAAACAAAACAAGATCAAGAAATTCTGGGTTTTATCGGGCTCACCCTTGAGAAAATCGCCATGGGAGGAATTTATGATCAGGTTGGTGGAGGTTTTTCGAGATATTCGGTGGATGATCACTGGAAAGTACCTCACTTTGAAAAAATGTTGTATGACAATGCACAGTTGTTATCTCTATATGCAAAGTATTATGTGACTTCCCCTAAAACCATCTGGAAAGAGATATACTATGAAAGTGTGGCTTTTCTTTCCCGTGAATTAGGCCATCCGACGGGATCTTTTTACTCCTCTCTTGATGCAGACAGCGATGGAATAGAAGGAAAATTCTATTTATGGAAATCATCAGAACTTAAAGATATACTTAGAGAGGAATACGAACTTTTTGCCGATTATTATGGGGTAAACGGAGCCGGACTTTGGGAAAACGACGATAATATTCTTGTAACACCTTATAAAAAGGAAGACTTTTGCCATAAAACCGGCCTCACTCTCCAGGAACTGAATTTTAAAATATCAAATTGGAAGAAAATACTGCTTCAAAATCGCGAAAAACGGATTCGTCCTGCACTTGACGATAAGTGTATTACTTCATGGAACGCTCTTGCTGCCATAGCATTTTGTGATGGAGCGAAAGCATTCAAGGATCCCAATCTAAAATCGATGGCATTATCCACAGGCCATTTTCTTCTTAAGCATGCAATAGATAACAAGGGAAAACTTCATCGCATCTGGAAAAATGGGAAACAAACAATAACAGGCTATCTTGAGGATTATGCATTAGTTATAAAAGCCTTGATTTCACTTTTTGAAATTTCGGGTGAAATTCCCTGGATAAAAAAAGCATATGAATTGACTGCATATTTGCTTGAAAACCATTACTCCGAAAACCATGGGCTATTTTACTCAACTCAGGCAAATGGGAAAAGTATAATACCTACCCATTTCCCGGTTGAAGACAATGTAATCCCGTCAGGAAATTCTGTAATGGCCATGAATTTATTGCAGTTATCCCGAATATTTCTAGATATTGAAATGGAAAAACTAGCCATTTCAATGATATATAAATTGCAGAATACTACCCTGAAATATCCTTATGCATATGCACAATGGTTTTCCAACCTTCTAGCAATAGATGGAAACAATCTTTGGGAAGTTGTAATCGCAGGTCCTGATGCTTCAGAAATGGCCTTGGAGCTACAATCGTTCGGGTATGAAAATATAGTTTGGGCCATTACAGAAACAAATTCTGAGATTCCTATACTGAAAGGAAGAATAATACCAGGCAAAACAGCCATTTACCTTTGTAGCAATGGAACGTGCAGAATGCCAGTGTTCAACATACAGGATGCGACAAGTTTACTTAACTAGTTCGATAAATAATATTGAATTTTGGGGTTCAAATTATCCATTTTCCTGAATAACCCTGACTACAGCCGTATATACTTTAAAAACTCTTCTCTGGTAGCACGGTCATTGAATTTTCCGGAATATTCTGCGGTTACAGTGCTACTATGGTCATCCTGGATTCCCCTGCATGATACACACATATGCTTTGCATCAATTACAACCGCTATGTCCTCAGTCTGCAGCGCCTTTTTCAGCTCATTGGCAATTTGCACTGTCAATCGCTCCTGGACCTGAGGTCTTCTTGCGAAGTAGTCAACAATTCGGTTAATTTTTGACAATCCGATCACTACCCCGTTTGAAACATACCCAACATGTGCCCTACCTACGATGGGCAGAAAATGATGCTCACAGAAAGATTGCACCTGAATTTCTTTTTCCACCAGCATTTCCTTGTATTTGAACTTATTGTCAAAAACCGAAATCTTTGGTTTGTTGTCAGGATTCAGTCCATAAAATATCTCCTTGACATACATTTTAGCAACCCTGTGGGGAGTACCCATTAAACTATCGTCTGTCAAATCCATTCCCAGCGTGGTAAGGATTTCCCTAAATTTCTCCTCAATGATCGCAACCTTTTCTTCATCACTGAGATCAAAAGCATCTTTGCGTAATGGAGTATCTATGGATGTTGCCACATGCATATCTCCGATATCTGAAGTATGGTCTGAACCGTTATGGCTATGGTGATGGCCATTCAGCTTACCGTTCATTCTTCCATTACCATTCACGCCTAATAAAATTGGTTTTTCATTCATGACTTTTGGATTTATAGCTTTAAAACACACCTAAAAGAATTTTGTTTAAGATAAGTGCAGTATTTTTTAAACAACAAATTGAATTGAGTTATATATGGCTTCGTTTCCCGAACAACAAATAGTACAATTTGCTAAGTTTGCACCTAATAAAAAAAAATAGCTCCGTGAAAAAATCATTACTCTTATTGGCATTGGCAGGTATTGTAATGTCCTGCAGCCAAACCGAAAACAAACAGAATATGAATCCATTTTTCGAAGTTTACAACACACCATTTGAGGTTCCGCCGTTCGACAAAATCCAAAACGAACACTATTTGCCAGCTTTTGAGGAAGGAATGAAGCAACACAGTAATGAAATTGTATCCATTACCAAAAACAGTGAAGCTCCTTCATTCAGCAATACCATTGAGGCATTTGATGCCAGTGGCGATCTTCTTTCCAGAGTCTCTTTGGTGTTTTTCAATGTGAAGGAAGCCAACACAAATCCTGAAATGGACAAAATTGCGGAGGAAGTTGCCCCGAAATTATCTCAGCACTTTGATGCAATTTACCTGAATGAAAATTTGTTCAGTCGCGTAAAAGAAGTTTATGACAACATGGGAACGTTAGGACTGAACCCTGAGCAGGAACGCCTCCTAAAAGAAACCTATAAAAGTTTTGTTCGCGGTGGTGCCAACCTGGAACCCGACAAAAAGGAAGAACTGAAAAAGATCAATGAACAACTTTCGCTTCTGGAACTAAAATTCAGCCAGAATATGCTGGCAGAAACCAATAATTTCCAACTTATTCTCGACAAAGAGGAAGATCTTGCAGGACTGCCGGAATCGATAATCAATTCAGCGGCTGAGGAGGCAAAAAATGCTGGACAAGAAGGCAAATGGCTTTTCACGCTGCATAAACCGTCCTGGATTCCTTTCTTGACCTATTCAGAAAGAAGAGACTTGCGGGAAAAGTTGTATAAAGCGATGTATAATCGTTCAAACAACAACAATGAATTCGATAACAAAGCGCTCATCGGACAATTTGTAAACCTCAGAGTCCGCAAGGCACAACTCATGGGATTTAATAGCTGGGCAGATTTTGTATTGGATGATAACATGGCCAAAACTCCTGCCAATGTTTATGATCTTCTGAGGAAGGTATGGGAACCAGGTTTGGTCCGTGCCAAAGAAGAAGCAAGAGACATGCAGGCCATGATTGACCGTGAAGGGGGAAATTTCAAGCTCGAGAGCTGGGATTGGTGGTATTACGCTGAAAAAGTCAGAAAGGAAAAATATGATCTGGATGAAGAACAACTCAGGCCATATTTCGAATTGAACAATGTCAGGGATGGCATGTTTGCAGTGGCAAATAAACTCTTTGGTTTAAATTTCACCCTACTGAACAATATGCCAGTTTTCCATCCTGAGTGTGAAGTATTTGAAGTAAAAGATAGTGACGGTTCACATATCGGGGTTCTTTATATGGATTACTATCCAAGAGCTTCTAAGAGTGGTGGAGCCTGGATGACAAATTATCGCGAACAAAGCGTTAAGAATGGTAAAGAAATCAGACCAGTTGTTTCCATTACCTGTAATTTTTCAAAACCCACAGGCGGAAAGCCAGCCCTTCTTTCTTATGAAGAGGTTGAAACACTCTATCATGAATTTGGACATGGACTTCACGGGCTTTTGTCAAAATGCACTTACCAATCCCTTGCAGGAACCAATGTGGCCCGCGACTTTGTGGAACTGCCCTCCCAGATAATGGAACATTGGGCAGCAGAACCTGAAGTGCTTGCTATATATGCCCGTCATTTCGAAACAGGAGAATCCATTCCTCAGGAACTTGTTGACAAAATACAGAAAGCGAGCAAATTTAACCAAGGTTTCATAACCACGGAATTTATTGCTGCAGCAATTCTTGATATGGATTACCACACCCTTACTGAAGAAAAAGAAATCGATGTCCAAGCCTTTGAGGAAGAATCGATGAGGAAAGCTGGGCTCATCAATGAAATTATCCCCCGATATAAATCAACCTATTTCTCTCATGCATTCCCGGGAGGATACTCAAGTGGCTATTACAGCTATTTGTGGGCTGAAGTTTTGGATGCAGATGCATTTGAAGCGTTCAAAGAAACCGGCAATATTTTCAACACAGATGTTGCTTCGTCATTCCGAAAAAATATTTTGGAACGAGGTGGCACTGAGGAACCCATGAAATTATACATGCAATTTAGGGGTAAAGAGCCTGGAATAGAGGCGCTCTTGCAAAACAGGGGCCTCCTTTTGTCATTATAACCATAAAAATGTCCGGCAGGATTTCATCCCCGCCGGACATTTTTTTTCATAACTTTAGCAAACTTAATATTTCACCTGATGCCTAAGATCGTTCTATTGATTTTCGTATTGTATTTGTTGGGATACCCTGGAACGGGCCAGAATATTCCAGGTAAATATGCCCTTGCTATTCATGGAGGAGCAGGAGTAATGTCCAGGGAACGTATGTCTGAAGACATGCAGAAAAGGTACATAGACAAGCTCGACAAGGCACTGCGAATAGGCGATTCGGTTTTAAAAACCGGAGGTACAAGTAGAGAGGCGGTTGTAAGTGTCATTACCTATTTGGAAGACTGTCCGCTTTTCAATGCAGGCAAAGGAGCAGTATTGACCAGTGAAGGCAGGACTGAACTGGATGCTTCAATAATGGATGGAGAAACACGGAATGCCGGGGCTATTGCCGGTGTTACGGATATTAAGAATCCTATACAGGCAGCACTGAAAGTAATGGAAGAATCGGAACATGTAATGCTTTCTGGGGATGGGGCCTCTGAATTTGCCCGTAGCAAAGGATTGACCATGGTCAAAAACAGTTATTTCAAAACAAGGGAAAGATTAGATTCATTTCAAAACCTCAAGAAAAGGGAAAAAGAGCAAGCCAGGATAGATAAACATGGGACAGTTGGCTGTGTTGCCCTTGACAGCGATGGCAACATTTGCGCCGGTACCTCAACTGGCGGAATGATGAATAAGAAGTTCGGCAGAATTGGAGACTCTCCAATTATCGGCGCGGGGACATGGGCTGACAACCAGACATGTGCAGTTTCGTGCACAGGCCATGGTGAATATTTTATTCGGCTTACTGTAGCTCGTGATATTGCAGCCCATATGGAATACAAAAACCAAATTTTGAGGGATGCAGGAAATGCCGTGTTGGAAAAATTGACCCTGGCAGGCGGTACAGGAGGATTCATAGCTATTGACAAATCAGGAAATATCATAATGCCATTTAACACATCAGGCATGTTCCGGGGATATGTAAAATCGGATGGTGAAAAAGAAATTGCTATTTTTCGCGAAGAATAACCCTGGCTGAAAGGATGTGTGCATAGAATAATATCAAAGATTTGGGTTTTGAATATCCCTATGCATTTGAAATATATTTGTAAGTCATGAAGCCATTTTTTAATGTTTGAATGGAATAACACGATTCACATATGCGATTTTTGTACCCTGCCTTTTTATTAGCCTTAATTACGATTATCATCCCTATATTGATACATCTTTTCAGTTTCAGGAAATTTACATCAGTGTACTTCAGTAACGTCAATTATCTGAAAAGTATCAAAAGGGAGTCAAAGCGAAAAACGCAGTTAAAGCACTTGATGATGTTAATTGCCAGAATCATGGCCATTGTCAGTCTGGTTTTCATGTTTTCGCAACCTTATCTTCCATCTGGCAACCAAAATACAAATCCAGCCTTGGGAATCGTCAACATATATGTCGATAATTCTTTCAGCATGAATGCAGTTTCATCAGGCGGTCAATTAATCGAGGTCGCTCGAAACAAAGCTCTAGAAATCACAAATGCATTCCCTTCAGGGACCAGGTTCAGATTATTGACGAATGATCTTCTTCCCAGACACGATCACTTTTTGAACAAGGAACAACTTATTCAGCAGATCAGTGAAATCAGGACATCTCCAAGATCGGTTCCCCTTTCCTTAGTTTTCAACAGGCTTAAAACCAATGATATGGAGCAGGATTCGCTTACTGGGACCAATACTTTCATGATCAGCGATTATCAGTCAGCCACCAGTGACTTTGAAAATATAGACCTCAACCATAATAGTGCCACATTTCTTATGCCTCTAAGGCCAGAAAGGATCTCAAACCTATTTATTGATTCATGTTGGATGGATATTCCTGCACATAAACCAGGACAGGAAGAATTACTCTTTGTAAAAATCCGAAACCAATCTGATGAAGCATACCAAAATATACCCGTTAAGCTCTCAATAAACGACACGGTAAAGGCTTTATCAAATTTTAGCATAGAAGCAAACGGAGAGCAATTGGTTGAATTAAAATATTTAAACCTGACCTCCGGAATACAAAATGGGACGGTGGAAATATCAGATTTCCCCATCACGCATGATAATACTTTCTACCTGTCTTACAAAGTTGAGAACCAATTAAACGCTTTGGTCATATACGGGAATAATCAACCAGAAAAAAGTGGATTAAGATACCTGCGTGCTTTGTTTTATGACGACCCTTATGTCCAGTTTGCGGAAATGAATGTTGAAAACTTGACATTGAGCAGATTGGATAAGTTTAACACCATTTTCCTGATCAATATTGGAGAGATTAGTACCGGACTCATGAACGAACTTCAAAGAATAATTGAAAACGGGGCGTCAGTAGTTTTTTTTCCTGAAAATGCAGGGCATATAGAAAATTACAATCAGTTCATTTCCAGGTTTAACACCAGTTCCATTGTTGAATTTGACACGACAAGAACTGAGCTCGGTGGACTTGAATGGGAGCATCCGGTTTTTCAACAGATTTTCAGGGAAAGAAATGAAAATATGGCCTTCCCAAAACTTGCAGGAAGTTTCAGATTTTCAGAATCAACTGAGGTCTCGGAAATCCCTTTGCTTTGGTTTAGGAGTCGGCAAAAGGCACTTTCAGTTCAGACTGCAGGAAAAGGTAGCCTATATGTGTTTAGTTTTCCTCTTTCGAAAGATAATGAAGAATTTGCCCGTCATGTACTTTTTGCACCAACCCTATACAGCTTAGTTATAAATAGTTTGCCTTACCAGAAAATTTCACACACGATTGGTAAAGAATCCTTCACCCTCGTAAAGAATATTTCCGATCGGGAACTATCCGATTTTTCTGTTTCACTTAAAGATAATCCACTCAATTTTAAACCTGACTATACCACATCAGGATCAAATCAACTTAGAATTAACCTTAACGAACTATTCTCGACTGCCGGGCACTACTTGTTGAGTAATGGAGATTCGCTCATGACTTCAATTTCCATGAATTATGACCGAACCGAATCCTCATCAGGCTATCTAACATTAAACGAACTTAAAAGAATCACTGAAGAATTTCCTCCCGGACTATTAAGGATTATCGAGAATCCGGAGCAAAGGTTTTCCGAAATTTTTGATGAAATAGGTACAGGCAAGAAATTATGGAAGCTATTCCTGCTCCTGGGCATACTTTTTATCCTTGCCGAGACTTTGATAGCACGTCTCTGGAAATGATTAAAATCAGGCATTTATATTTTATGAAACAGTCACTATGACTTTGAATTTCATGGAATAATTTGTATTTCTGTGCAAACTAAAATTCAGAAAATATGACTAAAATGACAACCCGGGATTATATTGAACGAGAAGAAAAATTTGGCGCTCATAATTATCATCCGCTGCCTGTTGTACTTGAACGTGGCGAAGGAATCTTTGTATGGGATGTAGATGGAAAGCAATACTTCGATTTCCTTGCAGCTTATTCTGCCGTCAATCAGGGACATTGTCATCCCAGAATCGTAAAGGCACTCACAGACCAGGCATCAAGGCTTGCCTTAACATCAAGGGCTTTTTACAACAATATTCTCGGCGAATGGGAAGAATTTATGACAAAGTTATTCGGTTATGACCGCGTGCTTCCCATGAATTCAGGTGCTGAAGCCGACGAAACTGCCTTGAAGCTTTGCCGAAAATGGGCATATAAGGTCAAAGGCATTCCTCAGAATGAAGCTAAAATCGTGGTTTGTAACGGCAATTTCCACGGACGGACAATTACCATAGTCTCGATGTCATCAGATCCGGACTCCTACAATGATTACGGACCATTCACTCCCGGGTTTGTCAATATTCCATATAATGATATAGAAGCACTGGAAATGGCCCTTAAAGACCGGAATGTTGCAGGATTTTTGGTTGAACCCATTCAGGCAGAAGCAGGTGTATATGTACCGGAAGACGGATACCTGAAAAAAGTTTCAGAGCTATGTAAGAAATACAATGTTCTGTTCATAGCCGATGAAGTACAGACAGGTCTTGCCCGGACAGGGAAAATGCTCGCCTGCGACCACGAAGGTGTACGCCCTGATATTCTGGTTCTTGGAAAAGCTCTTTCTGGTGGAATTTATCCAGTTTCCTGCGTCCTTGCCGATGACGAAATCATGCTGACAATCAAGCCTGGAGAACATGGCAGCACTTATGGTGGTAATCCTATTGCCGCAGCCGTTTCAATGACAGCGCTTAAAGTTATAATTGACGAAGACCTTGTCGGAAATGCTGAAAGAATGGGGAAGATTTTCAGGGATGAGATGAAATCGGTAAAATCAGAAATGATTGCCACCGTTCGAGGAAAAGGTTTGCTGAACGCGATTGCAATACGTTCGGATGCACCTAAGTCAGCCTGGCAGGTATGTCTGCAGATGAAGGAAAACGGAATCATTGCTAAACCTACACATGAACATATAATACGCTTCACTCCTCCTCTGGTTATTAATGAATCCCAGTTAGGAGAAGCGTTGGAACGGATAAAGAAATCTTTTAGGGAAATGGGAATCTGATTTTATCAAAGTTAACAAAAAGGCCTGCTCTCGTGAAGCAGGCCTTTTTGTCAGAATTTTTTCAGGTCTTTCTTTTTCACTACCCTATAATCTCTTGTATAAGAGATAACATTTAGGCCTTCATTTACAAATTCACCACCTGGCTGGGGGACGAAGAAATAGTTTCCTTGTACCAAATCTTCCCTGTTTAGGTTCATACACTTCTTGAAATCATTGCCATACTGCGAAATCGCTTTTGTGAAGAAATACGTTACATCGTATCCCTGCATACTGTATTGGTTTGGCTCTGTCTTGAAGTATTCCCGGAAATTACTTACAAACTCACGCGTTTTGGAATTCGTATAGTCAGGCCAATAGGGAGCAAGAAACTCGAGCTGGCCATCATGATAGTATTCCTGATTTATACTCTCGAACTGAGTAAAACGGTTACTGCCAACCAAGGTAATGTTGTATTTTCCCGCAATTGTATGCAGGTTGGATACAGCTACACTTACTTCTGCCTCATTCCCAGATGTTAGCACAACCACATTTCGACCATCAGGATGAAGAGCTTCAGTCAATCCACCAATACCTGATCTTTTCATATCAATACTTTTTAATGGAAACCTGGCTTCAACATTCCCGCTGCCACCCGATGACAATAATCTTCTAAGTTCAGACTCCACATAATCACTCTGGCTTCCATTTTTCAAAAACACAATGTTGTCTCGGGAATATTCCTTGAAAATATATTCTGCAGTTAATTGATCAACCATTCGTCGGGGAGGATTCACCTGAAACGTCCAGGAATTATTCTTGAGTTGCTCATCTGATGAAGATAATGGGCTGACCATTGGTATCTGCATTTTCATCGAAAAATCAGCAACAACTTTTTGATTCTCAGTAAAGATAGGACCTATAATAAGGTCTGCATCGTTAAATCTTCCTGAGCTAATCAGACTGGAAAGCTGTTGTGATCTTTTCTCAGTATCGATTACAGTCAATCTGACTTTTACTCCTTGCTTCTGAAGATTTTTAATGGCAAGCAATGATCCTTCATAGAAGTGAATGAAATTCTCGGAAGTCCCCTGGAAGCGGGCAGAATTCCTAACGGCCTCCTGCATAATCCGAATTGAATCCTTCGATAATTCATCTTGATATTCAGAACTTTCACCAGTTCCAGAAATCAGTCCAGGATTTATCCTGCTATTTACGTCAATCATCAATGGCAAAAACATGACAATGTCGACAGGCTCATTTGTTAGCCATCCCTTCCTGATTTTATCACAATCTCCCGGCACCAGGTCATTTGCATTTGCTTGGCCTCCAGTATCCCTGACAACTTCCATGTCACCAGGAATAAGTCTAAGCGTATCCCCTACCAAAATATTCCGGTAATCAAGGTAGTTGTTCCATTTTTTCAAGTCTTCCTGACAGACGTTATAAGCCCTTTGCAAACTGTACTGGGTTTCACCAGGTTTTACAACATGAATTAGATACCTCTCTGAATTTCCATGGCTTTCAGTCTGATAAGGAATCTTTACGACAGTCCCGGTTCGGAAAGACCCAGCAAGTCCGGGATTTATTTCAATTAGAGATTCAGCAGATATATTGTATTTGCGGGTAAGTGAATAAAGTGTTTCACCCGAGACTATTGTATGAAACTTATAGGAACTCTCAGACTGTTTTCCAATGTCAACTTCAGGAACCTCAACTCCGGATGGAACATTGAGGGATTGTCCTGGCTTTAAAAAATCTATATCAGGATTGAGCTGGTTAAGCAATTCCACTGTTGTACCAAGCCTTCTTGAAATTGAATACCAAGTCTCACCAGGCCTAACCACATAAATGCCATTTGAATCAGACTTATCATTAATCGTTAAGGCACTTTTTTCTATACTCTGTACCTCTTTGCCTGCCCATTGGGGTATACGAAGCAAATCTCCCTTTTTCAGCTGCCCTACCCCCTTGTTATAATGTAGAATTTCATCAATGGTAACCCCATATTGTCGTGAAATGGAATATAAAGTTTCCCTCCGCTTAACCTGGTGCTCAACAAAGCTCTGAGGTGCTTTAACATTTTGGACGTTGGAATCAACTGGAACTGATTCACTCCAAGGTATCAAAAGTAAATCTCCAGCTTTAAGGCCACCTATCAGTTGAGGATTATTGTTCAGGATTGTGATTACTTCCACTCCGTATTTGGAACCAATGCCATACAAAGTCTCACCCCGACTAACCTGATGTTGGAGAAAGGTTTTCCCTTCTCTTTCAACAATTTGATAATCTGGTTTTTCCTGAGACAACACCGGGACAGGAAAAAACAGAACCATGATTACTGAAATAGATAACAAAATTCTACTCATATGACCTTTTTGATAAATTCAAAAATTTAAAGGTGACTCTTCGTCATCGATAACTAACAACCAATTACCTTGATTATGAAAACATTTAATCACCCTTTATATCAATCCATCATGTATCAATCAAGTTATATTCACGATGGCTTGACAGGATAGTGCAAAAAATCTGCCTAAAAATCAGCCAAAATTAATAATTCTTCTTGAGGAGGTTGTATTGCTGTGATGTAGAGACAACGAATTTTATTTTAAGGTTTATTTCAGGATAAGTAAATCACTTTGATATTCCCTGCGCATGAGGTATATTTGAGGCCTTTAACAGAACATCACATGCAGGAAAAAATTCTTATTCTGGATTTTGGCTCACAATACACTCAGCTTATCGGACGCAGAATACGAGAGCTTAATGTCTATTGTGAAATTCATCCATTTAATCATTTTCCACCCATCGACGACCAGGTAAAGGGTGTAATCCTTTCTGGAAGTCCGGCATCTGTCAGGGCAGATGAAGCCTTACATCCAGACCTAAGTCAAATCAAAGGTAAAATCCCATTGTTGGGTATTTGTTATGGGGCTCAATATCTTGCCCATTTTTATGGAGGTGAAGTCGCGCCATCCGACACCAGAGAATATGGCAGGGCGAATCTTGGATTTATTGACCATGACTGCATCCTGTTCAAAAATATGACAAAGCACACTCAGGTTTGGATGTCTCACGGGGATACCATTGTGAAACTTCCACCTACCTATAAGGTTACGGCTTCGACAGAGGACGTGGAACTTGCAGCTTACAAAATCGACAATGAGGACACCTGGGCTATTCAATTCCATCCTGAAGTGTATCATACAATCGAAGGGTCCCTTCTCCTTAAAAATTTTGTGGTAGGAATTTGTGGATGCCATCAGGAATGGACACCTGATTCTTTTGTGGAATCAACCGTATCAGAACTTAAAGCCAAATTGGGTAACGACAAAGTTGTTCTTGGGTTGTCAGGAGGCGTTGATTCCTCCGTGGCAGCCTTATTGCTCAACAAGGCGATCGGAGAAAACCTGACATGCATTTTTGTTGATCATGGTTTGCTTAGAAAAAATGAATTTAACTCTGTGTTGCATTCTTATGAAGACATGGGCCTGAATGTCATCGGAGTTAATGCCTCAGAGAAATTTTTCAATGACCTTAAAGGTATTACAGACCCTGAGCAAAAACGAAAAATTATCGGGCGAAATTTTATCGAGGTTTTTGACCAGGAAGCACACAAAATTCAGGACGTACAATGGCTTGCACAAGGAACTATATATCCCGATGTTATTGAGTCCGTTTCGGTAAATGGCCCCTCAGCCACCATTAAATCACATCATAACGTTGGTGGACTTCCGGAAAAAATGAATTTAAAGGTTGTTGAACCATTACGGCTGCTTTTTAAAGATGAAGTAAGGCGCGTAGGAAATGCACTTGGCCTTAAGGAAGAATTACTGGGAAGACACCCTTTCCCCGGACCAGGATTAGGAATCAGAATTTTAGGTGAGGTTACCGAAGAAAAAGTAAAAATCCTTCAGGATGCTGATGACATTTTTATTAAAGGACTGAAAGATTGGGGATTATACGACAAGGTATGGCAAGCTGGAGTTATGCTTCTTCCGGTTCAGTCGGTGGGAGTAATGGGTGATGAACGAACATACGAAAACACCATTGCCCTGAGAGCTGTCACATCAACAGATGGGATGACTGCCGATTGGGTGCACCTACCCTACGATTTTATGGCAAAAATGAGCAATGAAATCATAAACAGGGTAAAGGGTGTCAACCGCGTCGTTTACGATATCAGTTCTAAACCGCCGGCAACAATTGAATGGGAATAATCATTTGACCGGCAACCTCAGATAAGGCTTTTGTGTTATAATATTGGATGACTTTGACCTGAGAATCATATTATGGCACAACTTTTGATTTTTCATCATGCTGCATGAGATTCCAAAAGGAGGATTCTTAATCAGAATTAAGTGTTGAATATGAGAGATTTGCAATACTATACTCTCAATATCAATCATGAGCAACGAATCCAGGATAAAACCGGAATTCGTTATATTGAAAATTTATAATTTGAATGTAATGGAGATGAAAATGAATAAGCTTATCAATAGCCTCTTTATTCTGGCCATATTCCTTGGATTGCTTTCATCTGCAAGTGCCCAATCTCCTGCAGGTGCACAAAACGCCCAGGAAAACAGTCAGAAATTCGCCCGCCTGCTTAGACTGGTTGAATCCTACTATGTTGACTCAACAAACATTGGAGACTTGACTGAAAAAGCCATAACCTCACTGCTGCAGGACCTTGACCCCCATTCAGTTTATATCTCAAAGGAAGAAGTGGAAAGAATGAATGAGCCCCTCCAGGGAAATTTTGAAGGAATTGGCATATCCTTTAACATTCACAAAGACACCCTCTTAGTCTTATCGACAGTTCCTAGCGGGCCTTCCGAAAAAATCGGCATTTTGGCAGGAGATCGTTTCATATTTATTGACGGGAAAAACGTTGCAGGCATCGGACTGCAAAACGATGATGTCATGAAAATGCTACGAGGAGAAAAAGGCACAAAAGTTGAGATACGGGTCAAAAGAAGAAGTATCGAAGAATTATTAGACTTCACCATTATACGGGACAAAATTCCCATCAACAGCCTTGAAGCTTCATACATGATAGACAAGGAAACGGGTTATATTAAACTTAACCGTTTCGCCGCGACGACAATTGATGAGTTTCGTGTAGCCATGTCAGAACTTCAATCCCAAAATGTCAAGAACCTAATACTTGATCTAAGAGGTAATGGAGGCGGTTACCTTAAGGCAGCAATTGATTTAGCTGATGAATTCCTGCCGGGCAACAGCCTTGTGGTATACACTGAAGGAATCAATAACCCAAAGAGGGATTATAAGGCCACACAAGAGGGTTCATTTGAGAAAGGGAAGCTGGTTGTACTAATGAACGAAGGATCAGCATCAGCAAGTGAAATTGTAGCTGGCGCCATCCAGGACTGGGATCGAGGGATCATTATTGGAAGAAGATCATTCGGGAAGGGATTGGTTCAACAGCCTTTCTACCTGACAGATGGTTCAATGGTACGTCTAACGACGGCTCATTATTATACACCCAGCGGCAGAGGAATTCAAAAGCCATATGTAAATGGAGTCGAAGATTATCGAAATGATTACCAACGCAGACTTGAAAGTGGGGAGATGTTTAGTGCAGATAGTATATCATTCCCCGATTCTTTGAAATTCAAAACATTGATAAATGGAAGAACCGTATATGGAGGAGGTGGAATAATGCCTGATATTTTCGTCAGCATTGACACATCACACCTTTATAGATATTACAATCGACTGCAGAGAAATCAATTAATCAACAACTTCTCTCTGGAATATTTGGACAAAAACCGTAATTCTCTCATTAAGAAGTACCCTGATTTCAATCAGTTCAACCAAAAATTCAATGCAACAGATGAAATGATTGAAAATATTGTGGAAACCGGCGTGAAAGAAGGCATTGACCGTGATCAGGAAAGTATCAATTTCACCCAGGAACAAATGAAGCAAGAAATTAAGGCCATTATTGCCAGAGATTTATACTCCAGAGACCACTTTTATCAGGTACTCAACCATGATGATAAAACGATTATTAAAGCATTGGAATTATTACAGGACCAGAAAAGGTTTCATGATTATCTGGTAAAAATTGATTAATCCAGATTAGGATGTCACTTAATTTGTCGGAATGGCTTTCAGCCAATTATATAGAGTTAGCCGGAGCCATACTTGGCATTGCATACATATACTTTTCCATCAGACAGCATATACTCACCTGGATAACAGGATTGCTGACATCTTTACTGTATATTGTAGTTTTTTATCAGGCAAAGTTTTATGCCGATATGGGACTACAATTCTATTATGTGGCCATCAGCATATACGGCTGGTATTTATGGAAGAAAAAGAAGCCGGGGCTGACTGATAATACCACCATGCCCATTATCCGTGCACGAAGAAATTTTTTCCTGATTTCAGCAATGGCAACCTGGGTTATCTTTCTATTGATTCGTTTCATTCTTGAACGCTATACCGATTCAATGATTCCAAACATGGATGCCGCTACAACAGCTCTCAGCATCACTGCCACATATATGTTGGCCCGAAAAATGATAGAGCATTGGATTATATGGGTGGTAGTTGATGTCGGTTCGGCCGGACTTTATATTTATAAAGGATTATGGGCAACGTCCATTCTCTTTTTGGTTTATACCATCATGGCAGTTATTGGGTATAAACAATGGAAAAATGAACTATTAAGGCAATGACCATTACAAGTCACAGACCAAGGATCGTAGTTTTAACAGGTGCAGAATCAACCGGAAAATCTGTTCTGGCAGAGGCTTTAGCCAGACATTTCCATGCCCCGTGGTTTCAGGAATTTGCACGAGACTATGTGCAAAAAATCAATCATCACTATACGATTTATGATGTTTTGGCAATCGCAAAAATGCAAAAGACACAAATGCAAGCCGCTTTAATGCTAAAATCAGAAATTGTATTTTTTGATACATGGCTTGTTATTACACAGATATGGTTAAAAATGGTCTATAATACCGTGCCCGATTGGATTCCTGAAATGATAAAATCGACACCTATCGATCTTTTTTTAATCTGTGACACAGATATTCCCTGGGAACCAGATCCAGTAAGAGAAAATGGTGGAGAAATGCGAATAGAACTTTCAAAAATCTATCAGAAAACGATTGAAGCTTATGGTTATCCATTCATGATGGTTAAGGGAGAAGGTGAAAACAGAACGAAAAATGCGATAGACTTGCTAAATAACTTTCTACTGTAAAAAACATAGTATAATTTTATCAAGGCAAAATGACCTGAAAGAAATTTTTACCATTTTCCCTTAGCCAGAATGAACAGTAGCTGAAATGCAATTATTTGCTTCATATATATTAAAAGGAATTAAACTTATGAACACAAATGAATTATCCAATCGAATAGGAACGACCATCAGGGAGCTTTCAAATCCAGAAAACTATAATCTGGTATGTCACGAACATATCCAGGGAGAACCAATGCCTTCCATATTTAAACTGAAGCGAATAATTGAGCTAGTGCGTGAAGTTATTTTCCCTGGTTACTTTGGAAGTACCTCACTTCGACCCAATACCATCAAACATTATATGGGTGTCTATATTGATGAACTTTATGAGTTGCTCACTGGTGAAATCCTTGCAGGATTGTGTTTTGAATGCCGGGACGAGTCAGAAGATAAATTATCAAGGCACACCAAAATGTCTAAGGAAATGGCATTGGGCTTTATAGATACACTTCCGGAAATCAGAAGAAAATTGGTAAACGATGTTAAATCCACCTATCTTGGTGACCCAGCTGCACTGAGTTTTGGTGAAGTGATATTTTGTTATCCAGGAATAAAAGCCATCACTAATTACAGGGTGGCTCACAGGTTATTCAAGTTGGGTGTACCCATGATTCCAAGATATATTTCGGAAATGGCACATAGTGAAACAGGGATTGACATCCATCCCGAAGCTACGATTGGAGAATTTTTCACAATAGACCATGGCACAGGTGTAGTGATTGGATCTACATGTATTATTGGCAACAATGTAAAAATATACCAAGGAGTGACTTTGGGTGCAAAAAGTTTTGAATTGGATGAACATGGAAATCCTGTTAAAGGAGTGCCTCGGCACCCAATTGTGGAAGACAATGTAGTTATATACGCCGGAGCAACTATTTTGGGAAGGATAACCATAGGCAAAAATTCTATCATTGGTGGTAATGTTTGGGTCACGAAAAACCTTCCACCTGACTCCAAGGTAGTTCAAAGTTATCCAAGAGAGAACCATTTCCTGGATGGAGCTGGTATTTAATCCATAAATTTCTGATTGTGAAAAATTATACCATTACAGTTAAAACATTAGAAGGATTGGAATCAGTCCTGGCCGAAGAAATTAAGCGGTTGGGGGGAAGTAACATTGTCAAAGGGAATCGTGCTGTCTTTTTTGATGGTGACCTTGCAATGGTCTACAGGGCAAATTACAGGCTCAGGACAGCCCTACGTGTATTCAGGCAAATCGATTCTTTCAGGTATACGAATGTGGATGACTTTTACCTGAAATGTCTTCGGATGAAGTGGGAAAGTTACATGAATTTAAATCAGACTTTCTCGATTCAAAGTACTGTTTTTCATTCCGATATTTTTAAAAACAGCATGTTTGCATCCCTAAAGGTCAAAGATGCCATTGCTGATCGCTTCAGGCAAAGGTATGGGACTCGCCCAGACGTAGACACTCAATCACCTGACATCATATTTAACGTGCATATCAGCAATGATATGGTGACAATCTCTCTTGACAGTTCAGGGGAGTCACTCCATAAAAGAGGATACAGACAGGTCCAGGGAGATGCGCCTCTCAGTGAGGTATTGGCCGCAGGTATGATCCTTATGACAGGTTGGGATGGAATTACTGACTTTCTGGATCCAATGTGCGGATCAGGAACTTTACCAATAGAGGCTGCTTTAATCGCAAGAAATATACCTCCAGGAAAATACCGGAAATCATGGAGTTTTATGTCTTGGAAAGATTTTGATCCTGAACTTTTTGAACAAATCAAAGAAGAAGCCGAGGTCAGGGAATTCAATGGAAAGATCTATGCATCAGATATATTGCATAAAAATATTCTTGCTTCACAATCAAATGCCCGATCCGCAAGGGTATACAATCTTATACATTTTGAAAAGGGAGACTTTGCAGATATCAACCTGCCTTTGAAGAATTCGACACTAATCATGAATCCTCCTTATGGAGAAAGACTTACATCTCCGGATTTGGATAATCTATATTCCATGATTGGGGAAAGGTTAAAACATCATTATTCATCAAATCAGGCATGGATTTTAAGCTCATCGCCCAACCTTATTCACAAAATAGGTCTCAAACCTTCAGTAAAAGTGAGGCTTTTAAACGGGGCATTAGAATGCACCTATCAGAAATACGAACTTTTTGAAGGAAAAAGAATCGACAGAATTGTCAAAAAAAGACTGAGGTGAAAGCGTTTTTCCACCTCTATTGACAATGTAACCACTCCTGCAACTTATACAGATTGTATTATTGTTCGCGGGTATCGTAGATGTCAATGTCCCTGGTTCTAAGTTTTGGGACTGAATCTCCACCACGGATATTGTTCATTTCAGAAACACTCAACAATTCTACACCGAATATATTGATTTTATTATCTTTACGATTGTTGTTGCTGATAGTTTTCATTGTCTCAAGGATAAATCGTTAAACTTTTATACATTCACTCTCACATTAATATTCCTGAAATGATGAAAAGGTAACCCAGAAAAAATGAGTTTTTTTTGAAAAAAATGAAAAATAAACCGCATAAGCCTGATTATAAGCCCATTAAAAAACATATTTTTTTATTATTTTTTTCAATAATTATAATTAATACCGGGATTTACGGCCAAAACAATATTGAAAAGTCAAAAAAGGCCGATGATTTATATTGGGCTGGCGTTGATACTGCCAGGTTAACCAATGAATATGAAATCGCCCTTGATCTATTAACCAAAAGCCTTTCTTTGTCGCAGGAAGTTTTCGGCAAACAAAATCATCGACTGGGAAGAATTTACACAGCTATTGGTAACCAATATAAAAATTTATATCAGCTTGAAAATGCCTATCAAAACTACAGATTGGCAGAAGAAATGTATTTGCTCGACAGTTTAAATAACACAATTGGATTAGCGGGTCTTTATTCCAATCTTGGAAGTTACTTCAGAGGGCAAGGTAACTACTCAGAAGCTATAAGATATAACCTTCGTTCTCTGAATTTATATGACTCACTTTACGAAAAAAATCTACTTTTAAGTCCTGCACAAAAAAGGAATAGATTCTTTGCTGCTTTAAATCTAACCAATTCATATTATGAATCAAATCACTTAGAGGAAGCAGTAGAAGTAATTCAAAAATATGCGAGACAAGCTGATGCTGAATCTAGAATAATGCTGGAGAGTAATTTGGCACTAATTTATTCTGATCAGGAAAAATTCAACGAGGTTAAGTCCATCATCAGAAAAAATATAACAACATACATAAGTCTTTATGGGAAAAATGATTACAGCGTTGCTGATCAATATATAATTCTTGGAAAGGTACTAATTCAGCAAGATTTGCAAGATTCAGCATTAGTTTATTTGAAAAAAGCAAAAGAAATATATGGACTGTATGAAAATGTTGAAGAATATATAGTTCAAATTGACAGGTTATTTGCTGATGCTTGGTTGACAATGAAGGTAAATACACAAAATGAAATTGAATTCAAGAAACAAAGAATAAGTAACCTAAGCAACGCAACTAATTATTATTTACAGTGCTTAAATAGGCTGAATGACATTCAGAATAAAGATTCAATAAGTTTTGAATCTTTAAATAAAAGCAAATATCAGATAATTAATCTTCAAATAATTAGACAATTAGCAAGAACTTGGACTCAAATTGGCCAAATAAGTACCGAAGAACCAGAAGATCGAAAGATTTATTTTAAAAATGCGATGAATGCCATGGTTGCGGCAAGTGAGCTAGCCATGCACATGCGAACCAGCTTTATATCTGAAGAAAGTAAACTATTATTTGCTGAATTGCAGAGGGATATTTTCACCCAAACTCTCGAAACTGCATTTGAATTACATGAACTCGATAGAGATATTAAAAACTTCAATACCGCATTGATCAATGCAGGTCGTGCCAAATCGGCTGTTCTCGTAGACAACATCGGCGAAGTTGAAGCAAGAGAATATAGTTTGATCCCTGACAGTCTGATAAAGCAAGAGAATTTGTATAATGCAAATATCGCATATTATCAGGAAAAACTTTTTCAAACCAGTTCTGGAGACAATCAGAATCCAGGAAAAGCAAACTATTACCGGGAGCTTATATTCAAGAATGAGCAGGAAAGGGATGACCTGAGAGCTTTTCTTGAAAAAAACTATCCTGACTACTATGAGCTTAAGTACCAAAGAAAAGAATATAGTATCAAAGACATACAAAGATCACTCAAGAGAAATGAAGCCATTGTTGAATATGTAATAACAAAGCATCCTGAACTGAATTCAGGTGATATTTATATTCTTGCCATTTCCAAGGAGCAGTATCTTTTTAAAAAAATATCATATGATGAAACCTTTATGGAAAGAATCACTAAAGTACATCATTTGCTTAGCTATAAAGGTTTTATACATTCAGGCCTCAATGAATTCAAGGATTACTGCAATAATTCATATGAAGCATATCACAAGCTTGTAGATCCAATAACGCCAATTATTGCACAAAAACGCGTTACCATCATTCCGGATGGTATACTCAACTATATTCCCTTTGAAGCCCTGTTGACAAAAAAGGTTAACATGAATTCAATACATTATCATGATTTGCCTTACCTCATTCATGATTTCCCAATAAGCTACCATTATTCGCAGGAACTCATGATCAGGAACAGAACAGCAGAAAAAAGAAAAGCAAAAAGAGTTCTGGCCTTGGCACCAGACTATAAACTGGCACAATATCAAAATGGGAATACACCCATGTTGGCTTCAATTCCAGGAACATTTGAGGAAGTTAATTTTATTAAGGAACTCCTTGGCGCAGAGACCTATATAGGAAAAACCGCCACCGAATCACAGTTCAGAAAAACATCAGGTGAATATGATATTTTACATTTGGCAATGCATACAATTATTAACGATTCCTTACCTATGTTTTCAAGCCTTGCCTTTTTCCCAATCAATCAAGATACCCATGATGACGGATGGTTAAATACCGCAGATATTTATAACCTCCAGCTAAACGCGCGAATGACAGTTTTGAGTGCCTGTGACACTGGATCAGGTTTACTAAGGACAGGTGAAGGTGTAATGAGCTTGGCAAGAGGTTTTCTCTATGCTGGTAGTCCGACAATGGTGATGACCCTTTGGGAGGTAGAAGACAGGTCCGGAACAGAAATCATGAAAGAATTTTACAAAAACCTCAAATCAGGTAAACCCGTGGACGTTGCATTACAAAATGCCAAACTCAAACATATCAGAAACGCTGATCCTTTCACAAGTCATCCTCATTTTTGGCTCAGTTATATCAGTATTGGATTGAATGATCCAATATTTAGAGGATATGATGCCATTTTTTACATCGCATTGTCAATAATCCTGATTCTGGTCATTTTCGATCAATGGTTCAGGAAAAAAGGTGGTAAAAAGTTCAATCACTGATTTTGTTATCGTTTTATTTCAAAGAGCGCGTTCTTGAGTGAAATTAATTCCTTTGATATCCTTGTTTTCAAAAAAGAGTGAGAGAGTGAGAATGATAGTGAATGTATAAAACAACGATAGATCCAGGAAATTTTTACATTATCTTGATAGTTTGTTTAGTAAAATTTTTGCTTTCTCCTCATAAAATCCATTTCGTGATACAATCGCCATGAGCTGTTGCTTGGCCTTATCTTCCTCATCCAGACGAATAAAACATATTGCACTGAACCATTCGGCTTGTTCAATAAATAAGTTATCCCCCTGATTTATTACAGCTGCATATTCAAGAATGGCTTTATCGTGTTCATCCAGATTTTGATAACTGGCTCCCGCAAAAAAGCGGGCTGATGGTTCGTTCTGATTAACCTCTATTACTTTTAGAAAGCTAGAAAGTGCAGATTGATAGTCTCCTTCATTGTATTTTGCAAAACCTCGCGAAAGGTCTGAACTTATATTCATGTCAGGGGTGGCAGAACGAAATGCTGACATGGCAGCCGGAGAGTCATTTAGCAAAGCTGTTGATATATCATTCTGTGTTATTGAATATCGGACAACTATTGAAAGTGACATCAGTCCTATAATTAAAGCTGCAGCGGCCCCGATTTTCTTTAATCCGCCAAGTGACTTACGGAATGGCAAAATCGATTTTTCCTCCCTGGTCATTACATTGACGGAAAGTTCCCGTAACTCTTGACGCAGGTCCATGATATCCGATTCAGAAAGTGCAATGTCAAGTTCCCTCATGAGCAACAACTCTGAACGAAGATCATCATTTTCATTTAACTCTGAAGTAAAACTTTCTTTTGAAGTTTCATCCAGTTCGTCATTTATAAAGGATTCAATCTCCTCCAAACTATGAGAAAGAGATGATTCCCTCGACATAATTTCAACAAGAAGATCTCTCATCTCAATGACATCAGATTCAGCCAGTGCTTCATCCAAGTCTATCAGAAGGTCTATATCCTTACTAAGCGAAGGATTAAATGCAAGGTCTTCTTCGAACTGTTCCAGGGCAGCTGCTGACATATTCCCCTCGACATAATTTTCGAGATCTTCCATTGAATAGGTATGGCTATGTGATGCTTTAGAAATCTGACGGAGATTTGCCCTGAGATCCATCATATCTTTTTCAAGTATGGCCGATCCTATTTCCTGCCATAATTCGATATCTGTATCTAAGTCATCACTTTCATCCACTTCAGAAACTGAAGATTGCTGTTCCTTGTAGAATTGGTGAACCACCTCACTTTCAGATCTCTGATGATTTTCTATATGAATTTTTGGAAGGGATTCAAAATAATCTGCTATATCCTCAGGCAAATCATTTTCAGTGAGTATGGATTCCATATCAACTTCATCAGCCAAATCAAATGCCGCGGACATTTTTGCAAATGTGGCTTTCTGTTCAACAATAATGTTTTTAATTTGATTTCTGAGGACTTCGGTATCACTATCAAGAATTGCTTCTTCTATCTCGTGAAACAATTTGAAGTCAGCGTCCAAACGGGGGTCTTCATTAAAATTTTTCATTTCTTAGGGTTTGTTATAAGATAGCCGGTCTTACCGACCATCCGGGTTTATGTATCATCTTCAAATAATTTCTTGTATTCAACGTCCTGCTTGATTCTTTCAACAAGCAGTTCCTTGCACTTGAACTTACGGGTTTTAACATACTTCTCACTTTTAAATCCCATTATGTGAGCTATCTGTTTAATCGGCACCTTCTCAAAGAATAGTTGAAGAATTTTCTGGCAATCAGTACTGATACTTTTAAAATGTTTCTGATACAGAAGAAATCTTTCATTTTTTTCGACTACTGCAACCAGGTCATCATCATAAATCTCATCCTGAAAATTGAGCGTATCATTGATTTTTTGTTTATCAAGCCTACGCTTTTCCAATTCTTTCAGCCAAAGAAACCTGCATACCGAAAACAAATAGACCTCAAAAGAACGATTTTCGAACAGAAGGTCATTTTCTTTTAATTTCCTGTAAATGATGATAATCGCTTCCTGAAATACATCATTGACATCATCTTCGTCACCGTTGTTCTTGCGGATGAAAGCATTAACCTTATAGAAATATTGCTTATAAATAAACGCAAGTACCACATTATCATGCCGAAGGATCCCCTTCAGGATTTGATCATCGGTAAAACTCTTCATGTTCTATCTATTAATTCGTTTTTGGGCCAAAAGGTAACCCTAACCTTTTCATTTTTTTTCATTTTTTTTATCACAACTGGTTAATTGTCTTACATCCAAATAGTTCAACAACCATCAGAAAATGATATCAACTGTCGAATTTAGAAATATTTAGGAAAATATATTGATTATTTATTGGAAAAGTAGAGATTGCCATTAAAAAACAAAAGGATAGATTCAACAATCTATCCTTTCTCTTTAAACTAACTAACCTAACTAAACCTAAACTTATGAAAATAAACGTACCACAAAAGTACGTGGCAAGCCTTAGAAATCCAAAGAAAAGTTTGTTAATTCTTGTTAAAAATCCCCCTTGAATTCCTCAACAAATAAGTAAAACAGACACTGACAAATAAAAAAGACTCAGGCTATTCCTATCCAATGATCATTATTCACAAGCATGAATCATTGGGCAATAAATATATAGCGTATGGTGCCAAATTGTGGATTTGGTGCAGATTGGTCCTGGTTAAATTGTGTTCTTTGGGCAGCTGCCTGGGCATAAAGATAAATCTGTTCATCCGTCACGGTGGCATTTCTTCTTGGGGTTGCATTTACCACCCTACCCTGTCGGTTAACGGAAATATCCACAATTACGGTACCACCACCTTTCGCAAGATAAATTGGAATGGGAAGCCGCAAATGGTATCTGTTGTTCAATTGGTATTCAATATTGCTATCACCACTGTAAATAATGTTACTAATAGAATCAGGATCCATTCCTTCCGTCACTTCCTCAGGCATACGAATCTTTGACATGTCGGGTATTTCCTTCGAAAGCTGTTTCTTCACATCAGCCACCAGGCTTTTTGCATTTTCAACTTCACGTTGATAGGATTCGTCAAAAAAAGCCTCTCTCGACGATTGGCGCCCATCAGAGGCATTGGCCGAAGAAGGCATATTTGTCCTCGATGATGGAACGGAAGTCATATTCTGAGTGCTATAATCCTGTTCTGCTTCAATGGTCTCTTCCTCTAAAGGCAATTCTTCAATAGGAAACTCAATTACAATGGCCGATTCTGTCATTTCCCGCTTTAAATCCATCTCTGCAATTAAAAATAATCCAACCAGTACAATATGAAATCCCAGAGTACCCATTACCCCGTAAATATTTCTTTTGTATAAATGGACAATTTTCTTCATTTGACCACAAAAATAAAAATAAACCTATAGTCGGTGTTCAAATATTTTTACACGCTGCCATAAACAAATTGTATCAATGATTTGGCCATATTCTATAGAATTGCAATTAATAGTCTTCAATTTAACAGATTTTAACACACTGAAATATAGCTCATTAGGTAATATGATCTAAATTCAGCCCTTACTGGCACCCGTTGAATGATTGACAATATAGAAACACCGAGGTTCCTGATGGATGTTGAAACCGAATGCTTTACATAGAATCCTTCAAATAGTTTTGCTTACAATACTTGGCATGGGCTATGCTCCGGCACAACTATCATTGCCTGATTCAACCAGATTGATCAATGCCAGGGATGAAAAAATCACTAATTTTTATGATACCCTAAAAGTTCGAGCCGCGAGGAAAAACTTTACCAGAATCCTTTATGACTTTGTAGTAAAAGATGAACCCAGAAACAGAGACCAAAAGTTACACAGAGAGAACAGTTACACTGATGCTGAAGGTAAGCTTATTAGGGAAATTCGCTTCCTTCGACTTGATGTATTCGGTCCCTCACTACAGGACACTTCCAGAAAGGCCAAGTCATGGATTGAAAGAACTGGTAATATCCTTCATACTCGTTCTGACTTGCATAATCTTCGCAAGAACTTGATCATTAAGCCAGGTGATACCTTAAACTCAGAATTGCTTTATGAGAACGAAAGGCTTTTTCGGACCTTGCCCCGCATAAGGGATGCCAGATTTATCCTGTTACCGGATAGTCTCAATCCAGATATTGTGGATTTACTCCTTATAACCCAAGATAGATTTTCGATTGGGGTTAGCGGTGTATTAAATGGAACCTCATCAGCAAAAGCTGAAATCTATAACCGCAACCTTTTTGGTGTTGGGCACGAAGCTTCTTTCAGATTTGTCGGCCATATGAACAGGCAACCCTATATCGGGTTCGAATCCTTTTATAATATTAACAACATTAATGGAAAGTTTCTAAACTTTTCAGCAGGGTATTCAAACACCTATTTGAATGAAGGCACACTCACACTTTTCGAAAAGCCACTAGTACTTAAAACTGACCAGTTTGCTTATGGAATCAGTGGATACTCCTACAAGAGAACAAACAGGTTGCCCGGTCTAAAAAAACAATTCCCATACGACATACCCAACTATAGCCAATTAAATGTCTGGGGTGCCCGAAATATTCAGCTTAAGGACAGAAATGACAGAGAAACGCAGCTCACATTTGCATCTGGCCTTCAAATCAGGAACGTAAAATATGACCACCATTTCACTGGTGATACTGCGATTTATTTTTCTGATAACAAACAATATCTTTTTGGCATTACCTGGTCACAACGAAATTATATTCCTGACAGATTGATTTATGGTTATGGTATCACCGAGGATATTCCAATGGGATTTAAGTATGAAATGGTTGCAGGACTTGACAATCATGTAACTGGAAAGCGAATCTATACCCATGTTTTCCTGTCGAATGGCAATTTTTTTCGGAATGCCCCCGACCATCTTTACATGTACGGATCATATAGCGGTTACTTCAGGAATGCCCGACAACAACAGGGAATGATTGAATTTGGAATGAATTTCATTTCGAGGTTGTATGCCATTGGTAATGTACGATCCAGACATTTCGTAAGATTTGATTATACCAGGGGAATAAACCGTCTCGATCCGGAGGAGTTAATGTTTGAGAAGAATGATTTCATTCGTGGTTTCAGCAGCGATCGAATATCAGGGAAACAACGCCTTAGCCTTAATCTTGAGAGTGTATTTTTTCAAAAAAAAGATTTTTACCGATTCAACATTGCTTTTTTTACTTTTGGAGATCTTGGTATCCTTGGTGTTGAAGGTCGAAATATTATGAAGGAGAATTATTACGGTGGATTTGGTGCAGGACTCCGCCTTCACAATGAATCACTTGTCCTTAAAACTATTCTGGTCAGGCTTGCAGTATATCCCAGACATCCAAACGATGTCGGGCTTCTAGGCATGCTGGTTACTGAACAAACCAAACAAACATTCTATAATTTTCAGCCTGGCCCTCCAGAACCTCGCAGGTATGAGTAGCCAACCATAAAATTAACATTACATCTTATTTCCGTAAAATTCAGAGTATTATGTCCTATATCAAATAAATTGAATAATTTTGCGCCCTAATTTTACACTTATCTATTTTAAATGATTCTATTTAATGAAACCGGGCTTGCCCCGTCACTCCTAAAAGCTGTTGAACAACTGGGATTTATTTCTCCCACCCCCATTCAGGAAAAGACAATTCCACTTATTCTAAACGAACGTACAGATATTGTAGCACTTGCGCAAACCGGAACCGGTAAAACCGCTGCCTTTGGACTGCCAGTCTTGCATCAGATTGAACCTTTCTCCAGAAATGTTCAGGCATTAGTTCTTTGCCCAACGCGAGAATTGTGTCTTCAGATCACCAACGATCTAAACAATTTCACCAAATTCTCCCAAGGAATTCAAGTAGTGCCCGTATACGGCGGTGCCTCCATCAATGACCAAATCAGGCTACTGGATAAAAATCCACAAATTGTTGTGGCTACGCCTGGTCGTGCTGTTGACCTGATCAATCGAAAAAAACTCAATTTGGGTAGTATTGGCTGGCTGATTCTCGATGAAGCTGACGAAATGCTCTCAATGGGATTCAAGGAAGATCTTGACTTTATTCTTTCCGGAACCCCCTCATCAAAGCAGACTCTCTTGTTTTCTGCAACTATGCCTGCCGAAATTGCAAGAATCGCAAGCAAATATATGAAAAAACCCCAGGAAGTCTCTGTGGGAAAAGCAAACCAAGGAGCCGACAATGTATCGCACGAATACTTTTTGGTCCATGCAAAAGATCGCTATGAGGCACTCAAAAGAATTGCTGATGTCAATCCAAAAATCTATGGAATAGTATTTTGTCGGACAAGGGCAGAAACCAAAGAGGTAGCCGATAATCTCATTCGGGATGGTTATAACGCAGATGCTCTTCATGGTGACCTGTCTCAAGAGATGAGAGACATAGTTATGAACAGATTCCGTAACCGGCACTTGCAAATTCTGGTAGCAACAGATGTTGCTGCACGCGGATTGGATGTCAATGATCTTACTCATGTAATAAATTATAACCTGCCTGATGATCCGGAAGTATATATTCACCGAAGTGGCAGAACTGGTCGAGCAGGCAAAAACGGGATATCCATATCTATTCTTCACCTGAAGGAAAGAGGAAAGCTGAAAGATATCGAAAGAATGTTGAACAAGAAAATCGAGCAGAAGCCGGTCCCTTCAGGAAAGTACATCTGTGAAAAACAACTTTTCAACCTAATCGATAAAGTGGAACGAGTGGAAGTGAACACCCAACATATTGACGATTATCTGCAAGTGATATACAAAAAACTGGAATGGCTCGACCGAGAAGAACTGATTAAGCACTTTGTTTCAGTCGAATTCAACCGTTTCCTTGCTTCATATGAGAATGCTCCTGACCTAAATGTTGATACAAGCAAAAACAATTCAGCCAAAGGCAATAAATCAAGAAACGGATACTCCCAATGGGATGAGGATGAACCAAGAAATAGAAAAAGCGGAAGAGGCTTATCTGAAGGATCAGGCAAACGTGGACAAAGAATACAATTCTCGAGAATGTTTTTAAATATTGGGAAAAGTGACAGGATGGATAAAAGAACCATCATTAATATGGTAAACCAGACACTTCCTGGAAAGTCGGTCGAAATTGGAGAAATTGAGGTTCTTAGAAATTTCTCATTTTTCGAGATCGATAACCGATACGAAAAGGACCTTCAGCGAGGCTTCCGCCATATTCAATTTAAGGGTAAACAGATTGGACTGGAAGTGGCCAAGCCAAAATAAAGAATTGAAAAGTCATCGGGAAAAAAGCCAGTTATATGCATATCTGGCTTTTTTCATTTTATTATTCCAGCAATGACATGATTTCTTCGCTCGTAATTTCCGAAAATGGATTATTGGAATTAATAAATTTATCAGCCAATCCACTTTTTCTATCCTTCAGCGTCTGAATTTTCTCCTCGATTGTATTCTCGGTAATAAACCGGTATACAAATACATGTTTATCTTGTCCAATTCGGTGTGCCCGACTGATTGCCTGTAATTCGGCAGCAGGATTCCACCATGGATCTACAATAAATACATAGTCTGCCTGTGTCAGGTTTAGTCCCACACCGCCTGCTTTTAAGGATATAAGAAATACGCTGGTCTCACTGTCTTCCTGGAACTTTTTGATAACCTCTTCCCGATTAATGGTCTTACCTGTAAGTAAAGAGTATTTCCAGTTTTCTTTATCCATATGATTTTTAAGAATTTCCAAATGGGATACGAATGAAGAGAAAACCAAAACTTTATGCTTTTCAGCCACCAAAGCCTCAAGTGAAAGGACAATTTCATTGAATTTGCCTGAACCCGCCTCGTCTTCGCTGTTAACCAGTGTAGGATGATTTGCCAATTGCCTTAGTCTTGTCAGCCCTTGAAGAATTACAATTGAGGATCCATTAACACCTCCTTGTTCAATGCTCGAAATAATGGTATTACGTATCTTCGATTTCTCCTTTTCATAAACCGATTGTTGTTCTGGGGTCATCGAGCAATATCTCACCTGCTCCATCAGAGGAGGCAAATCACTTGCGACCTCTGATTTGGTTCGACGCAAAATAAAAGGCCTTATTAGAAGTTGAAGTTTTTCTTCCACTTTTTCTTCTGATTTTGATTCAATCGGTTGCTGAAAATTCGCCCTAAAAAACGGATAACTTCCTAATAAGCCCTTGTTCAGAAAATTCATCTGAGTCCAAAGGTCGGCCAATGAATTTTCGATGGGAGTACCTGTAAGGACCATACGATGTCCAGGTTTCATTGACATTACAGTTTCATAAATCTTAGAAGACCGGTTTTTAATATACTGGCTTTCGTCAAGAATAACCATATAGAATTGAATTGAGGAAAACAACTCCCTATCAATCCGAAGAGTCCCGTAGGTGGTAATAATTATATCGTATGTAAGCACAAATGCATCCAGATCATTTTTCTTATTTCTATTTGGACCAATATGTACATGTACCTTCAATGTTGGAGCGAACCTTGATATCTCATTGATCCAATTGTGAACCAACGAGGTGGGAACAACAATCAAGGAAGCAGGTTGATCATATATTTCCCTTGAATTATCAAAAAGGTCCAGTTGCTTTCCCTTATCTGCATTAGGAGAGATTACCTTCTTCCTTTCCTTTCGGATTTTCAACAGCAAAGCCAACGTTTGCAGCGTCTTACCCAGTCCCATATCGTCTGCAAGACAGCCTCCCATACCATTCTTCATCAATGTATACATCCATTGAAATCCTTCCTTTTGATAAGGTCGAAGTTTTACCCTCAGGCCTTCGGGTAAGTCAACGGCAGATACTTGTTCAAAACTCTTGACTATATCTGATAGAATGGAGGGCAAAGGACTATTTATCTGACTGGACAAAACATTGTAAAATTGTCTGCCAAACTGAAGCCGTTCACCGTTAACCTTTCCGAAATGAAAAATCAATTTATATTTTTCAAACCATTCATTTGGGAGTATGGCTATCTCTCCGTTTGGAAGCTCAAATTCCCTCAAATTATTAAGGATGTGCTTCCTCAATTTCAAGAATGGGAACTTGAATGTACCTATAGTCACATATGAGTGCAAATCAAACCAGTCATTATTCGATTGAATATCAAATGATACATTCACCTTTCCGGTAAAATAAATAATTCCTTCCATTCGCTGATCAACCTTGATCATCCAGGTTCGTAGCAGATTTTCATTTGCCGATAGCCATTCGACATACGAATAAATAGTGGTGGAATTTTCAATTAACCTTTCACCTGGCAAATAAAATAACCCCTGATCCTTAATGAGACCTGCATTGCACAATGCATCAACCAGAGCGTTTTCCCATTCAGGTCTTCGATGATAGCGATAAAACGTATACTCGCCATTATTTTCATCAAGTATGACGACTAATTTTCTCTTGTCATTATAAGTCAGGACCGTATGACCATAAGAAAAACGTAAAACAAAAACTGGCTGTTGTTGCAAATCCTTTTCCAAGGTAAGGACAGCCTTGCTTTCACCAAAGTCATCAACAATTTTGAATCCATTCGCTTCCACCTCATGATCACGGACCAAACCAAGAACAAAATTCCGGTAATACTTTGGTTCAATTGCCAAAGGAACGGAAATATGATCACGTGACAGAAATGGCAATATTTTCTTTGAATCAACAGCATCCAAAACCAGTATCCTGCTATCTACCTGCATTACACAGGGATCATTGACAATAAATCTGACTTTTCGGTTTCGAATTCTGACAGATTCACCCTTATGAAATAATTCGACTTTATAATCAGTACCATGTCCTGATTTATCAAAACGAAATCGAACTTTGGTGAAGGTATCGGATATAACTACACGATCCTCATCGTATAAATTCGAATAATTAATATCACGCTCAAAAACAGGAATCGGGTTATTCATCAGAAGCTTTGTAATTGAATACATCTGCTTCTCAACATATGGAATAACATTTTGCTGAAGATACTCAGGAGTAACCTCGTTATAGAATTCAGTGCTGTTTTTGTTTCTTGAAAATTTAGTAGCCAAACGATAATCAGAGCATTTTCCAGCAAGACGAACAATCTCTTTTTCCACATCTGTAAACGGAAATTCAAGTTGTTCAACTTCTTCTATCCGGACGGCACTCCTTACTGAAAAGTATGATTTCAAGGGTTCGATCAAGTATGGCATAAACATTACGCCAAAATGACGGTGCTCAATTAATGCGACAATAAACATCAGGCGTTTGCCAGTTTCCATTTCCAAAGATTTATGACAGCCAAGAGATGAAAGTGAAATTTCATAAATTGGGGAAATTTAAACCGGCAAAGTAAAAGAAAAACCAATAATCCGAAGGTTATAAAATGAATAAAGAGGCTGTATCATAAGTCAATTTATCTCATGGAGAGTTTAGTATTTAAAACTCCTTGTGTATAGGTATACGAATAAAAAGAGGCTGAATTAACCTTTTGAGACAGCCTCTTTATCAGGGATGGTTTTCAATTAGATTTCACGAATCCAGATATTTCTGAAACTAACAAGATCACCATGGTCCTGTAGAGAAATTGGACCTTTACCATGCGGCTTCACAAAATACTCGGGCACACCTATATAGACTGTCGGGCCACGTACTTCAGCTGCGTTCTGAACAACAACTCCGTTGTGAATTACAGTAATTCGTGGGGCTACCAGATAAGTGCCATCAGCCTTAAATACGGGAGCAGTATAAATGATATCATAAGTTTGCCATTCACCAGGTGGCCTACAGGCATTAACCATTGGTGCATGGTTCTTATAAATGCTTCCTGCCTGGCCATTTCGATATGTCCTGTTATTATAATTATCCAAAACCTGAACTTCGTAAATTCCCTGCATAAAAATTCCACTATTACCACGTCCCTGGCTCTCTCCTTTCACTTCGGAAGGTGATCTCCATTCGATATGCAGCTGGAAATTTTCAAACTCACGTTTAGTCTTTATTCCACCTGTACGGGGCACTACGGTAACAGCACCATCTTTGACTTTCCATCCGGGATTGCCATTATCTCGTTCACTTACCCATTCTTCTTCCAGATTTGTACCATCAAACAGGATAATTGCATCAGACGGAGCATCGCCATATTTGGCACCTGGGGAAACAATCTTCACTTCAGGCTCCCATATCTCGGTCATCTCGGGTTTCATTTCCATTGTTGGCTTTTGCTGAGCATATACTAAAGAACCACTAGCCAATAATGCCATACAAATAATTCCTCTTTTCATATTTTGGTTTTTAAAATTAAATAGTTGATTACAAACCCAACTCGGTTACCATGGCGTCAATCCTTGAATCTATGGTCGCTTCGAGTGTATCCAAATCTCCATAAGATTTAAGAGTGTCATGAACCTCAAAATAAAATTTGATTTTCGGTTCAGTTCCTGAAGGCCTTATGGAAATCTTGGTACCTCCCGTTGTAAAGAACTGCAAAACATTAGAGGTGGTCTTTTGGGCAATGGGCGTAGACTCACCTGTTATAAGATTTGTTTGAACAAGCATTTCATAATCTTTGAGCCATTGGACTGCTGCGCCACCAATTTCGCGGGGAGGATTTGTCCTGAATTGTGTCATCATCTGTTGTATTTCGGCAGCACCTGACTGTCCCTTTCGGGTAATGGATATAGTCTTCTCCCTTGAGAATCCATATTCCAGATAGATGTCAAGAAGTAGTTCATAAAGAGTCTTGCCTTTACTCATTGCCCAGACCACAATTTCCGCCATCATCGCAATGGAAGAAACTGCATCCTTGTCACGGACAAAGTCGGCAGGAAGGAATCCGAAGCTTTCCTCTCCTCCTCCAATATATTTACGAATACCCTCATTCTCGCGAATTACCTCTGCAATGTATTTAAAGCCTGTATATACATCATAATAACCTACTTTATTCTTTTTTGCAATCTCCGTAATCAGCTCAGTAGAGACAATGGTTTTCACAATAAATTCGTTACCCTTTAACGCGCCATTCTCATTCATTTTTGTAATGATATAGTAGATAAAAAGCAAGGCAGTTTGGTTTCCATTAATGATAACGAACTCTCCTTTCAGATTGCGGGTGGCAACTCCAAGTCTGTCACTGTCAGGATCAGTGGCCATCACGACATCAGCATTTACTTCGATTGCTTTTTCAATGGCCATTTTCATTGCAGCAGGTTCCTCAGGATTGGGAGATACGACTGTCGGGAAGTTTCCACTCACTATATCCTGCTCGGGCACGTTGATGATATTTGTAAACCCAAATGCACGAAGTGCCATGGGCACAATTTTTACTCCTGTACCATGAATGGGAGTATAGACAATTTTGAGGTCATGATATTTCTTTACCAATTCCGGTGATAAAGAAACTGTTTTTACCCTTTCAATGAATTTCAGGTCTGTCTCTTCACCCAATGGAGTAATCAGCTCCTTTGGACCATTGAATTTCACGCTTTCATGCTGCATTGATCGAACCAATTCAATAATGGCCTCATCATGAGGGGCAACCAATTGAGCCCCATCATCCCAATAAGCCTTATAACCGTTGTATTCAGGCGGATTATGGGAAGCCGTGAGGATGATACCGCTTTGGCAGCCATACTCCCTGATCGCATAAGACATTTCAGGTGTCGGTCGCAGATCCTCGAAAAGAAGGGCCCTGATACCATTGGCAGCAAATATACCAGCACAGGTTTCTGCAAAAAGTCTGCTATTATTCCGGCAGTCATGTCCAATTGCCACCTTAATTTCCGGCAAATGCACAAAACACTTTTTCAAATATTCTGACAATCCCTGAGTCGCAGCTCCAACCGTATAAATGTTCATTCTGTTTGTACCAGCTCCCATTACACCACGCAAACCACCAGTTCCAAATTCAAGATCCTTATAAAAAGAATCAATAAGCTCGGTTTTATCCTCCTTGGTTAACATGCGTTGAACATCATTACGGGTAGCTTCATCGTAGAAAGGGCTCAGCCATAACCGGGCTTTCTCCTCTACTTGCCTAAGCAGTTCGTTATTACTCATAATCATTTATTTTTGAATAAGATGTATACACTTCAGTAAACTATCACGCCAATACGGGATATCTATTCCAAAGGTTGCCTGAAACTTTGATTTATCCAAAACTGAATATGCGGGTCGTTGGGCTACCGATTGAAATTCAGAGGATAAAACGGGGGTGACCTTACAGAAAATCCCAGCCATTTTATGGATCTCTATCGCAAAATCATACCAACTACAAACACCAAGATTAGAAAAATGGTAAATTCCAGGTTTCCACCCATAATTATCCATGGAACTCCGAGAAATTATCTGCAAAATTGCCATGGCAAGGTCATCTGCATTTGTGGGTGTACCAGTCTGATCAAAGACCACTTTTAAATTATCTCTCTCGCGCCCCAGACGAATCATGGTCTTCACAAAATTATTACCATAAATGGAATATAACCATGAGGTACGAATAATAATTGATTCAGGCACTTGCTTTAAAACCAATCGTTCGCCATCAAGTTTAGTGTTACCATATACACTTTGGGGATTGGGTATATCTTCTTCAGAATATGGGGTGTTTTTTCTTCCATCAAATACATAATCTGTGGAAATGTGGACTAATCGTGTTCCAAACTGCCGACAACCTATTGCCAAATTTTCAGGACCTAAGGCATTTAGCCGGAATGCAGCATCTAAATCGGATTCTGCTTTATCGACAGCAGTATAGGCAGCACAGTTGATCAAAAAATCAGGGCGGATTGAATCCAGATAGCTCACTACAGCGCTCCTGTCAGTAATATCTAGAGAATCATAATCTGTCAAAATTATCGAGAGGTCAGGAAATTGGACCGATATTTCCTTTAGAGAATTCCCCAATTGTCCATATGCCCCGGTTACCAATACTTTCATGGTGTTTGAAAATTAAAATTCATTTCAGCTGCATTGAATGGAGACGCCTGAAGATCTTTTTCCGAAACCAGGATTTTGTTTTCTGGAATTTGCCAATTAATGGCAAGATCAGGATCATCGAACCGTATTGCACGTTCTGCCTCTTTTTTGTAGTATCCATCACATTTATAGGTAAAAACCGCGGATTCACTCAACACCGAAAAACCATGGGCAAAGCCTTGGGGGATAAACAATTGAAGCTTATTCTCCGAAGAAAGTTCTATTCCATACCAATGTCCAAAGGTTGGAGAACCTTTTCTGATATCAACGGCTACATCATAAACCTTTCCTGAAATCACCCTGACCAGCTTAGCCTGGGCATTTGGTGAAAGTTGATAATGAAGGCCACGAATAACACCAAAAGACGAGAATGATTCATTGTCCTGGACAAACACACACTCGATACCTTGATTGAATAATTTTATTGCGTTGTAACTTTCAAAAAAATAACCCCTGCCGTCAGAAAATACAGCTGGCTCAATAATTTTGAGGCCCGACAATGGGGCATCCACAATTTTCATTATCAGAAAGATTTAATTTGGTTTTCAGCCAGTTTTATAAGATACTGGCCATAAGGATTCTTACGCAGGGGCTCAGCGAGTTCAAGCAACTGATCTCCGGTGATAAAACCCTTTTTATATGCAATCTCTTCAATGCAGGATATTTTCAGACCCTGCCGCTGTTCAATGGTGGCAATATAATTGGAAGCTTGGAGGAGGCTGTCGAAAGTACCTGTGTCAAGCCAGGCAAAACCGCGCCCCAGCAGTTTAACGTTGAGACGGCCCTCTTCCAGATACAACCGGTTCAGATCTGTTATTTCAAGTTCACCCCGAGCGGATGGTTTCAATGATTTAGCCTTCCGGACTACATCGTTCGAATAGAAATAAAGACCAGTTACGGCATAATTCGACCTTGGTTGATTTGGTTTTTCCTCTATGCTGATAACCCTACCCTCTTTATCAAATTCAACAACCCCGTATCTTTCTGGATCATTCACATAATAACCGAAAACGATGGCACCATCTTCAATTTTTGCGGCATCTTCAAGAATACTCCTGAAATTATAGCCATAGAAGATATTATCTCCCAGAATAAGGCAAACACTGTCATTTCCAATAAACTCATCTCCTAAAATAAAAGCTTGTGATAATCCATCGGGAGAAGGTTGAATTTTATAGGAAATGTTGAGGCCCAACTGATTTCCATTACCAAAAAGAGATTCATAAAGATGAATATCAGTGGGCGTTGATATGATCAGGATCTCCCTGATTCCAGCAAGCATCAGTACTGACAATGGGTAATAAATCATCGGTTTATCATATACCGGTATTATCTGTTTGCTTATGCTTCGTGTAATCGGATAGAGCCTGGTGCCAGCACCTCCTGCTAAAACAATTCCTTTCATATTATTCTGGTATTTAAAGTATTGAACATTTCAAATCTATCGGGGCTATTACAAACAATTGCGAAGGATTAATCCTATCCGGGTCTTACTGAGAGCAAGTTGTCAAAGTACTCTATTGTCCGTGCAAGACCGACCCTTAGTGGCACCAATGGTTTCCAACCATTAAGCAGCTCCCCTGCTACCTGGATATCAGGTTGCCTCCTCATGGGATCATCCTTGGGAAGTGATTGATATATTATTGGAGAGGTGCTACCAGTTAAATCCTTGACCTCTCGTGCCAGTTCAAGCATCGTGTATTCTTCCGGGTTCCCAAGATTAACAGGCCCTGTAATATGGTCCGCCGTTCCCATCATTCTGACGAAACCTTCAAGTAAATCATCAACATATTGAAAGCTTCTGGTCTGCATTCCATTACCATAAATAGTGATTGGCTCACCTCTTAATGCCTGTACAATGAAATTTGACACTACCCTTCCATCGTTAATCTCCATTCGGGGACCATAAGTGTTGAAAATTCTGACAATTTTGATTTTTACCCCATTTTGCTGATGATAATTAACAAAGAGAGACTCGGCACATCGCTTCCCTTCATCATAACATGACCGGATTCCAATTGGATTGACATTTCCCCAATATGATTCTACTTGAGGATGGACATCGGGATCACCATAAACTTCGCTTGTCGAAGCTTGTAAAATTTTTGCCTTGACCCGTTTGGCCATACCTAGCATATTGATCGCCCCCATAACCGATGTCTTGATGGTTTTAATCGGATTGAACTGGTAATGAATTGGGGAAGCAGGACAAGCAAGGTTATATATCTCGTCAACCTCAGCATAGTATGGCATCGTTACATCATGACGTACCAATTCAAACATCGGATTTCCTATCAGATGACGGATTTTCTGTTTAGATCCGGAATAAAAATTATCCAGACAGATGACTTCATGCCCATCTGTCAGCAGTCTCTCACACAAATGGGAACCGATAAAACCGGCTCCCCCGGTCACCAAAATTCTTTTCATGCCATCCATTCATGGGTTTATATCAGTAGGCTTCAGACTGAAAATCAAGAAAATGATTAAATCAAATCCATTTTACTATCTTTTGCGGGTAAAGTTCAAAAATAATAAAATCATTAGAGGAAAAAAGTGAAGAGAAGAAGCTAATCAACTAAATCTGATTAAAACAAGAAGCATTAATAAATCTTTGCATCAAAATAGGAAAAAAAGCACCAAATTATTTGAATTACAAGGTTTAAGTCTTAATTTTGCGGCCAATTTTCACAAGAAATAATGTCTAACTTATTAATTTTGTAACAATTACATGACTGAAATTAAAAATGAAAACCTGGAATCCCAGGAAACCAATGCACCTGCAGAAACCTTCAAGGTTGCAGAAACTGCAGTAGAATCTGCAGTAGCCACAAAAGAAGAGGAATTTGATTGGGACAGTCTGGAATCCGGACTCGATTCTTATTCAAAAAAACGCAGAAACGAACTGGAAAACCTTTACAACAACACATTGAACACTGTTCAGGAAAAGGAAGTTGTTGAAGGTACCGTAATTTCCATGAACAAAAGAGAGGTTGTTGTTGACATCGGTTATAAATCAGATGGCGTTGTCAGTCTCAATGAATTCCGTTACAATCCTGAATTAAGGATTGGTGACAAAGTAGATGTCTATATCGAAAGTCTGGAAGACAAGAAAGGACAGATGAACCTTTCGCACAAGAAAGCACGTGCAATGCGTTCATGGGAAAAAATTAACCTTGCACATGACAATGATGAAATCATCAAGGGTTATATCAAATGCCGCACGAAAGGTGGTATGATAGTCGATGCCCTTGGAATCGAGGCATTCCTGCCGGGATCTCAAATCGATGTTAAGCCGATTCGCGATTACGACATGTATGTAGGCAAAACCATGGAATTCAAAGTAGTCAAGATCAACCATGAATTCCGAAATGTTGTAGTTTCCCACAAAGCTCTCATTGAAGCTGAACTTGAACTGCAGAAAAAAGAAATTATATCAAAACTCGAAAAAGGCCAGGTACTCGAAGGTACAGTCAAGAACATTACTTCATACGGTGTATTCATTGACCTTGGTGGCGTTGACGGGCTGATTCATATCACCGACTTATCATGGGGACGTATCACGCACCCGAACGAGATCGTTGAACTGGATCAGAAATTGAATGTCGTAATCCTCGACTTCGATGATGACAAAAAACGTATTGCATTGGGTCTGAAACAGCTGACTCCTCACCCATGGGATAAACTCGACCAGGATCTCAAGGTCGGAGATTCCGTTAAAGGCAAAGTTGTGGTTCTGGCCGACTATGGCGCATTTGTCGAAATTGCACCAGGGGTTGAAGGACTTATTCATGTTTCAGAAATGTCATGGAGCCAGCACCTTCGCAGTGCCCAGGACTTCTTGAAGGTCGGCGACGAAGTTGAAGCCCAAATACTTACCCTTGATCGCGATGAAAGAAAAATGTCGCTTGGCATCAAACAACTTAAAAGCGATCCATGGGAAAACATTGAAACCCGATTTGGACTCGGAACCAGCCATAAAGCTACTGTCCGCAATTTCACCAACTTCGGAGTATTTGTTGAAATTGAAGAAGGTGTTGATGGTTTGATTCATATCAGTGACTTAAGCTGGACCAAGAAAATCAAACATCCTTCTGAATTTACCGGTATTGGTGAAGAAATCGAAGTTGTTGTTCTTGACATAGACAAAGAAAACCGTCGTCTTAGTCTCGGACACAAACAGCTGGAGGAAAATCCATGGGATGTATTCGAAACCATTTTCACACCTGACTCAATCCACGAAGGTACTATCGTTGAGCTCATGGACAAAGGTGCAGTTATTGCCCTTCCTTATGGTGTCGAAGGCTTCGCAACTCCACGTCATCTTGTAAAAGAAGATGGAGGACAGGTAAAAATGGAAGAAAAACTTGAATTCAAGGTTATCGAATTCAACAAGTCTGCAAAAAGAATCATTGTTTCTCATTCACGTGTTTATGAAGATGAAAAACGGGGTGAAGAACAAAGCAAACGTAAATCTGAAAATAAATCGACCAAAAAAGCGATGAAAGCTGTTACCGACAATGTTGAAAAAACTACTTTAGGTGACATCTCAGAACTGGCTGATTTGAAAAAACAGATGGAAGCTGACGAAAAAAAGGATAAAAACTAGATTGACGTTACAGGCTTTTTCGTAAATTGTATACATGACGGCAGAAACTTCGGAATACGGGAATTATTCACTCATGACCATTAAGGCTTCAACTCTTGATGCCAGTAATGGACCTGAGCTGAAATCAGAATTTGTGATGTTGAATTCCCAAGGTGTTAAGAACATTGTCGTGGATATGTCGGCATGTACTTATTGTGATTCATCTGGCCTTAGGGCTCTTTTGGTTGCTAACCGGCTGTGTGACGACGCCATTGGGACCTTGATTCTGTTCGGGCTGCAACCCGATGTAGAGAACATCTTCCGACTGTCGATGTTACATACAATGTTCCTTATTGTCCATACAAGGGAAGAAGCAGAAGAACTATTGCTTAGAAAGGAAAGCATGTAACAAGTTATTTATCCATGTCCTTTAAACTGACAGTTTTAGGCAGTGGCTCAGCCCTGCCAACATCAGACAAATATCCAACCGCTCATGTGCTCAATGTACATGAGCGGTTTTTTCTCATTGACTGTGGTGAAGGCACACAAATTCAACTTCGAAAATACCATATCAACATTTCGAAAATAAGGCATGTTTTCATTTCACACTTGCATGGAGATCACTTTTATGGATTGATCGGCCTGATCTCAACCCGGAATTTATTGGGCATTTCTAGCGATCTGCACATTTATGCACATTCCGACATAAAAACGCTGCTTGATCCGCAAATCAACTTCCTCAAAGGTGACTTGGGGTTCAAAATCCTCTTTCATCCATTGAATTTCAAAGCCACTCAAATCATATACTCAGACAAAAAAGTGGAAGTCATTTCTTTTCCTCTTCGACATAGCATACCAGTATGTGGTTTCTTATTCAGGGAAAAGCAATCACTGCCCAATCTTCGTAAAGATTTAATTTCTCAACTTGACATCCCTATCCGTTGCAGGCAAGCTATCAAGGAAGGAAGCGGTTTCACCGATGACAAAGGCTGTTTCCATGATCATGCTGAACTTACCATACCCCCACCCTCTCCCAGATCTTATGCTTTTTGCACAGATACTACCCCATTTATGCCAGCTTTGGAGATTTTCCGGGGAGCCAGCCTTTTATACCATGAAGCTACATTTCAATCCGACATGGAAATATGGGCGGCAAAAACGTTTCACTCCACTGCGCAACAAGCTGGGATTATTGCCCGAATGGCAGGTGTAAAACAATTACTCATCGGACATTTTTCTAACCGATATGAATCGGATGAAGGCTTTTTGACTGAAGCCAGACGCGAATTCCCTGAGACTTACCAAGCCAGGGAAGGTAAAACGTACAAAATTGAAATCAAATGATTAAACCTGTCATGATTCTTGTTTAAAAAAGCGCTTATCAAAGTTTACCAGAAATAATTTTTCGATGGGCCTTGTAAATGCAGTATATAACCATCTGTAGAAATCATGGTTTAACATCTCTGGCGTAAGATAGCCGGTATCCACAAAAACGGCCTTCCATTGACCGCCCTGTGCCTTGTGACAGGTAATTGAATACGCGAATTTAACCTGCAATGCATTGTAATATGGATCCTGCTTTATTTTTTTCCATCTTTCCCTTTTGTTTTTAATTTCCATATAATCTTCTGAAACAGAAAGAAAAAGTCGGTTACTATCCACTTGGCTCAATGCTGCCGTTTCAATGTTAAGGGTATCCAGTAAAATTTTACAACGTATTTCCAAATCACCATAATCAATAAAGCGTAAACTGATATCAGCAAACCGAAATCCATGGAGATTTTCATATCCATAAATATGCAGTACTTCAGTAATATCACCATTTGCAATAAAATCAAGATCTTCATTGCTCTGTGACCAGAAATAGTTATTCTTTACAACCATCAGCAAATCACCCCTTGATATTTCAGAATCCCGAAACAATATGGAAGTCCTTATTCCACTATTGTATAAATTGGCTCTCTTGTTCGATCGGGTGAGAACAATCGTATCATAAATACCAAAATTATCATAACACCAACTAATTTTCTCAATAAGCTCTCCTCCCGGGATTCTTTCCACATCCGAAAAATCAGCCAGTTCAATCGGGTAAAAATCAACTACTTCGTTTCTTGCGATAGATGTTCTTAAACCAGTGGCATTCTCAAGTATTCCGGAGTTCTTTTCCTGTCTGACAACCTCAGTCAACTCATTTTCGATAACATGAAAGCCATAGTTCTCAATTATTTCTTTGTCCAATGCCGGACTAAGGCTAATTCCCACTGGAGGAAGCTGTGCTGTATCACCAACCAAAATCAGTCGACAATCATTACCAGAATATACATATTCAATCAAATCATCAAGAACTCTTCCGGATCCAAAAACCGAGTTCTCACTCGATTGGTTAGAGATCATGGATGCTTCGTCAACGATAAAGTAACAATTTCTATGTAGGTTTTTGTCCAACACAAAGATACCAGAACCATCAGTTGAGGATTTCTGACGGTAAATTTTTTTATGAATAGTAAACGATGGTTTCCCGGCATAGATCATCAAAACCTTGGCAGCCCTTCCTGTAGGAGCCAAAAGTACAGTCCCGATACGAAAAGTTTCGAGAGTCTTGACCAATTGATTGATCATTGTGGTTTTTCCGGTACCTGCATAACCCTTTATGATATAAATACTGTCTTCGGATTTGTTGATAATAAATTCGGATAGGTCACTCAACATACTTTTCTGACATTCAGTTAGTTGAAAATCCAATCCTGAAGTCATGACTGAGAAAATATGATTTTTAAGCATGCCAGATAAAAAACTATAACCAACGGAAGGTAAATGATTTTTTTTTATAATTTTGCCTCAACCGAAAATAACTTACTAAAAATATAGAAATGAGAACTGTTATTCAAGTTGCGCTTTTTATTGTTGCATTGGTTTTGGCATATTTTGTTTACAACAGTATCCAAACACCAATCACCTTCAAAAAAGAACAAGACGCCCGTTACAACCAAACCATTGAAAGACTTAAAGATATTCGGAAGGCACAAATCGCTTTCAAGGATGTGCATGGTCGTTTTACAGGTAGTTGGGATACCCTTATCAACTTTGTAAAATACGATTCGGTCAGGATTGTAAAGAAAATTGGGAACATTACTGACAGTATGGTTGAAAAGGGAATTAATGAAAGGAAAGCGCTTGAACTGGGTTTGATAGTGCGTGATACCCTTCGCGAAAGTGTGCTCGAATCGGTTTTCGGGGAAAATTATAATGCTGATCAACTTAAGGTTGTTCCATTACAGGATACCACAGCTTATTTCACCCTTGGCGCGACCGTTATAACTACCGGATCTGGGATAAAAGTACCCGTTTTTGAAGCTAAAGTTCACAACAATGTTCTTCTTAGGGGTCTCGACCGCCAATTGGTTATCAACTTGAATGACCAAAGAAGAGTACAGAACAGATACCCCGGATTAAAAGTGGGATCTCTGACCGAAACCAACAATAATGCAGGTAACTGGGAGTAATTTCGATGCAGAATTTTGTATTCAGGGATAGTAACCTTGACCTGAACAACACTCAGAAATATAGTTTATCCATCCAGGCTGACCTGGATGGATTTTCTTTTGTAATCCGTCAAAAGGAAAATGGCATTATTAAGAATATATATTCAGAGACCTTTACGCTTAGCAATACTGGTGTTCTTGTTAAAAAAATCCATGAACTCCTGGATGAAAACCAATTGACCAATGGCAACTTTAGCGAGGTTCAAATATTTATTCCGGGATACTTCCCAACTCTTTTTGCTGAAGATTTCAGCCATGAAAAGGATATACGTAATTTTCTGCTTGACAAAAAATATGTAAAAAACAGAAACAGGACAGTATGTCAAGCTTCAGTCCTTCCAGGGTATCAGCTAGGATGGCTAATAGATTCTCTACTTAAGCAAGCATTTAATGATTTATACCCTGAAGCCAAATTCAGACATTATGTCGTTCCTATGTTTCAATATTTCCAACAGCAGCATCTTACGGAGGAATTTGACTGGCACTGTTATATTACGGACAAAGAGGTATATTTTACCAGATTCAACAATGGCCAAGTAGTTTTCTTTAATGGCTATTTATGCCCTTCGGAATCCGATATTCTATATTATCTTTTGGCTGTTACCAAAATATCAGGATTCAAAAAAGCACGAATAAATGTATATGGACAAAAAAAACGATCCGAATTTCTGCTAAAGAATTGTCAAGAATTTGGACTCCAGGCAGACTATCATCATCCTAAACCAAATGTTCAAGCTCAAGCCTTCTTTTCAAGGGATATTCCTTGTCGGGTATTTCCATTGTTGATATAAACTAATGAGAATTATTGGAGGAAAATACAAGGGAAGGATATTCCATCCGGGAAAGAGTTTTACAGCTCGACCTACTACTGATTTTGCCAAGGAGAATCTTTTTAATATTCTCGAGAACCGGCTTAATTGGGAAAACATCAATGCTCTTGACCTGTTTGCTGGCACTGGAAGCATAAGTTATGAACTAATTAGCCGTGGCTGTTTTGGTGTTACATCTGTCGAAATGAATTTCAGACATTACCGTTTTATTGAGGAAATCAAGTCACAACTTAGTATTTCAAATTTAAGGGTATACCGTGATGATGCATTTAGGTTTGTCCAAAGAACTAAGGAAAAATATGATCTTGTATTTGCTGATCCACCATTTGACTTGAGGGGATTTGAGAATATTGCAACAACAGTACTAAATGCCGGGATTCTCAAACCTGAGGGTATTTTCATCCTTGAGCATAATAAGTCCCATAATTTTAATAAAATGCCTGAGTTCCTGGAAATCAGAAACTATGGAAGCGTTCAGTTTAGCTTCTTTAAAAACACGCTTGACCTGAGGCAAAATGAATAAAAGAAATTTAAGGAATTGGCTTATATATTTTCAGGCATCTATTGTAAAAAACAAAAGAAAACCTATCTTTGCAACGCTTTTAAAAAAGCAGGATAAACAAACAAAGTTCTTAAAATTATTGGTGCGGTAGTTCAGTTGGTTAGAATATCGGCCTGTCACGCCGGGGGTCGCGGGTTCGAGTCCCGTCCGCACCGCTACTTGTTTATCACCATATTTTGGTGCGGTAGTTCAGTTGGTTAGAATATCGGCCTGTCACGCCGGGGGTCGCGGGTTCGAGTCCCGTCCGCACCGCAAGATCAAAATAGACTGTCTCATTCGCTAGACAGTCTATTTTTTTTAAATGGATGTCAGCAAAGCTCTACATTGATATCCAAATCAAGACATTTATATCACAAAACCATATTCGGACCACCTTAACACCGTTTACATAGGATTTTCATAAATAGCCCATACTCTTTCCAAATCGAAATGGCAAATGATTGGAATATAAACGCAGAAGATATGGAAAAAGCAATAAGCAATCCAAGACTTGGACATTCCCGATAGTCTGGATTAGAGGCAGTCTCTAATTTTATTGTTTTGAAATGATCGAGGTCCTGAAATATAAAGCGGAATTTATCTTACCGAATATATTTCAAGTACAATTTTATATTTAGCCTTATAAGGTCTTTATTTAAAAAAATAGAAATTTACAGTGGTCTTGCGATCACAATCTGTCCTGGATCAAGGACACTCTCTCCGTTCCAACGATACGCTGAAAGCGTTTTGTGTGTTGTGATACATGAATCAACACAACAAAGGTTCTTGCGAATAACATGAGGCCCCCGTCCCCTGCAATAATGTCCAAAGAAAAAAGGTTCTGCATTCTCGGGATAAATCTCAAATCGAGGATAAATCTCAGGAGGGATGGTGTAGTTAGGCAACCTGAATTTGCTTTCGAAAGACCAGTCGTGAAAACTCTTGCCTTCGGGTGATTCCCACCATCGGACCCTGAAAAAGCGATGACTTCTTTTCCTGTGGTCAAGAATTTTAATATCCGGCGGAAGAACCAAATGAACCCCCCTTGTCGTTTGCAGAATTGCCTGGGACAATTCAGAATATGGATCCAAAATCAAGTTTCTGAATATTTGTTTGCTGATCTTTTCTTCAGTAATATTTTGCTTGATTATTCGAATATGATTATCACTCCAATAAGCATGTGCGACCCTGATTCCTTGCAGCTCAAGGAAAAGTGGTAGTGATCGGAGCCACTTACGATGTTCCTTCCATTCCTGGGGAAAGGACTTAAACTCCTGTATAGTTTGTGTTACAGATTGATATCTTTTCCCTTTTACATTCAATAAAGGGGCATTGTTTTCAGGCTTTAGGTGGTAAAGAATATTACTGATTTCATGATTTCCCAGAACAGCTAATGCATTTCCAGACTCCACCATTTGTCGGATAAGCCTAATGGTACTCCGGATCTCAGGCCCCCTGTTTGTAAAATCACCAACAAAAACTGCCTTTCGATCAGGATGGTAATAACCATTTATACCCTTCTTGTATCCAAGCTTTACAAATAAGTTTTTCAAAATGGTGGCATGACCATGTATATCCCCGATAATATCGTACATATAACCTCAATTTAATCAGGCTGGTTAATAATCTCCAGTTTACAATGAATTACGTTGAACAATTCGAGACCTAATTCTGAATAACCCTTTTTTTCCATTGCATGCCAACTCACCCATGCGTTGGCCAATCTCCGAATAATCAATTGAAATAGTAGTTATGCCACCTGCCAAAATCTCGTTAAGTATTGATTCTCCGAAAGATACAAGTCCGACATCACGCCCTGGCTGTAACTTGTTTTGTTGAACCTGTCGGATTATTTCCACTAATTCCCGATCATCAGGCGCAAAATAAGCCTCAAATTGTCTGATACGCAAATCTTCAGGTTTTTCAAGAATTAAATAATCTGCATTTTCTTCATGACAATAACGCAAAAACCCATCGATACGGCCTTCCGGCTCTTTATTGTCATGATGGATATATACTAATCTACAATACTTTTTAAGACTTTTTCTAACAATTTTCATCATTTCATACATATCCCCTTCAAAATCCTGATAAACACAAGATATCGATTTTGGCAAACCTTTATGCTTCCCCAAAACGATCAATTTGGGCTGATATTCCTTTCCAATCAAATGTGCCACATATTCATATATTCCAGAAGAAATAACATAATGGGTGTACTTACCAAGCTTACCAGCCATCAAACTCCTAATTTTCAAAAGATTGTGATCATGAAAAAAAAGATCGGCCGTAACATCAGGTCCAATTGATCTGATGAAAGATTTATAAATCTTGCTGGAACCTTCATTTAACTCATCCAGTAATACAAATATCTTTTCTTCAATTTGTATATCAACACTGCTGACATAATAACCTTTGCCCTGGTGGCTGCTTACGATTCCCCTTTCCTTAAGTTGATTGAGCGCAATCATCACAGTATCACGATGTACATCATTTTCTAAACACATCTGATTGATAGATGGCAACCTGTCGCCCAATCGAAGCTGTTTCTTTTCAATCGCTTGAATAATGGCATCCATCACCTGTTTATATTTTGGAACGGATCCATGAAAACTGATATGAATGCCGGGTTTAGCCATCTTGGCGGTCTATTTTTATTGGATTGCTAATTTAACAATTAAAAAATGAGAACGTTAGAAAATATGAATGCAAAAAAATCCTATTTTTGAAGATGCACGAAACAGATTGTATAGAATTTACAGGAAGCCTTCCAAACCAACAGGTTAATTCACCTTAAGTTTCCGTTATAAACCATGGATGTTATGACGGCTCAATGAATTTTACTCACAAAAAACCTGATAAATGAAAACCATTATTGAACTCTTTGAAACCAGTGTAGCCAAGTATGCTGACAACATTTACCTATGGGAGAAAAAAAATGGAAAATACGAGGGAATAACTTATCGTCAAACCCATAATGAAGTATTACGTTTTGCGGCAGGATTAATAAAACTTGGACTTCAAAAGGGCGACAGGGTCGGTTTAATTTCTGAAGGCAGAAATGCCTGGATTATAGGAGAATTGGGGATCCTGTATGCTGGTGGCATCAACGTTCCTCTTTCAGTAAAATTGGATGCAGCCAATGAACTATCATTCAGGCTAAAACATTCAGGAGCAAGAATGCTTCTGGTTTCTTCAAATCAGGCCCCTAAAGCCGAGGAAATCCGGAATCAACTTCCCAAATTGGAACGAATTGTGTATTTTGATGGTAAAACCGATAAAACATCTGGGGATATTGATTTCATTGAAGTACTGAACATGGGTGATCAATTGCTGAAGGAATCACCTGAACAATTAAACCAAATCTGGCAAAATATTCAACCGAATGACATTGCAAACATTAGTTACACCTCGGGTACAACTGCTGATCCTAAAGGCATAATGTTGAGCCATCTGAATTATGCCGCCAACACAATACAGGCAAACACGCTGATGTCAATTGATTCAACATGGAGAACTCTGGCTATCCTGCCTTGGGACCATTCTTTTGCCCATACCGCTTGTCTCTATTGTTTCATGTATAATGGTGCATCGGTAGCATCGGTTGAACAAGGAAAAACCCCTCTCGAAACCTTGAGGAATGTACCTAAAAACATAAAAGAGTTCAAGCCAAATGTCATGATGAGTGTACCAGCTCTGGCTAAAAATTTCAGAAAAAACATTGAAAGCAGCATTCGGGCCAAGGGTTCTACAACATGGAAATTGTTCAACTTCGCCCTGAATGTGGCTTACAGATACAATGGAAATGGCTGGAACCGTGGTAAAGGATCCAGAATATTTCTCAAACCTTTACTTTCAATTTTCGATAAAATCCTGTTCACCAAAATCAGGGAAGGTTTCGGAGGCGACATGCGATTCTTCATTGGTGGAGGAGCTCTTCTGGACATAGAGCTCCAAAGGTTTTTCTATGCCATTGGTATACCTATGTGCCAAGGTTATGGATTATCTGAAGCCTCACCGGTGATTTCCAGCAACTCTCTGGCTAACATTAAATTCGGCTCCTCAGGCAAGCTGGTCAAATATATGGAGCTCAAAATATTGGATGACAAAGGCAAAGAGCTTCCCATAGGAGAAAAAGGTGAGATTTGCATAAAGGGTGACAATGTAATGGTTGGATACTGGGACAACCCGGTAGCGACTGCTGATACAATTAAGGACGGGTGGCTTCATACAGGCGACATGGGATACATGGACTCAGATGGGTTCCTGTACGTGCTGGGTCGTTTTAAAAGTCTCTTGATTTCATCGGACGGCGAAAAATTCAGTCCTGAAGGTATTGAAGAAGCAATGGTTGACCAATCGCCTTATATCGAGCAGGCAATGTTACATAACAATCAAAATCCATATACTGTCGGCCTGATAGTCCCGAATGCAGCAGCACTTATCCGGGATATCGAGAAAAATGGCCTGGTGAAAGGAAGCGACGAAGCCGTTGAATTTGCTCTTAAAACCATCCAAAAAGAGGTGGATGCCTACAAAAAGGGAGGCAAATTCGAAAGTCAGTTTCCCGACAGGTGGCTTCCAACAACAGTTGCAGTCTTGCCGGAGGGATTTACTGAAGACAATGCACTGCTCAACTCATCCATGAAAATGGTAAGAGGAAAAATTAATACCTATTTTAAAAAAGAACTTGAATTCCTTTATACCCCAGAGGCTAAAAATATCTTGAATGACATGAACAGGCAGGCAATGAAGAAATGGATGTAAAACAATCTGTTGTACTCTGGATAGTTCTTAAGTTCACTAAGCAATGCCGCAAGAACGATTTATTCTAAATATTCAGCACCAATCCACACCTATTCCGATTGCGACAGTGGAATTATCGATATTGATTGTAGATTCATGCATTTCTGGATATAATGATAATAGAAACGTATTCATACCCCAGGGCAGCAGTCATAGGAAACCCTTCTGACGGATATTTTGGAAAAACAATAGCATTCGTATTTTCTAATTTCCTGGCAAAAGTGCAGCTTTGGGAAACACCGGAATTGGAAGTTAAACCCGAAAAGCTTGATGGCGCTTGGTTTAACAGTATCGAAGAATTAGTAAAGGATGTAAGCTTTGCTGGCTATTACGGTGGGATGCGACTGCTTAAGGCTACCATTAAGGTATTCCATGATTATTGCATGAGTAATGGAATACCACTTGACCAACGAAATTTTACCATCCGTTACAGTTCGGACATTCCTTTAAGGTTAGGTTTGGCCGGGTCAAGCGCTATCATCACAGCTTGTTTTAAGGCTTTGACGAGGTTTTACCAGGTCGATATCCAGCCACAAATCCTGGCTAATCTCATTCTCTCCGTTGAAACCCGTGAGTTGGGAATTTCCGCCGGACTTCAGGACCGGGTAGCCCAAGTTTATGAACATCCCATTTATATGGATTTCGATAAAGACCATATGGATCAATATGGTTACGGTATTTATAAACCAATACAAGAAAAATGCCTGCCATCCTTTTACATCGCTTATCGTCGAAATCTCTCCGAAGGCACGGAAGTAGTCCATAATAATCTTAGGGCAAGATTCGAAATTGGCGATCCCTCTGTCCTGGCCGCTATGAAACGATGGGATCAAATAACCAGCGAATTCATGCAGGCATTGGTCATAGGTGATTTTGACACCATGCATGACCTGATGAACGAGAATTTTAACCTACGCAGGAGTATCATTCCAATTACCTCAGGAAATATTGAAATGGTGGATCTGGCAAGGTCTACCGGGGCAAGTGCGAAATTCACCGGTTCAGGAGGTGCAATTATTGGAACTTACCGGAGTGAAGATATGTATTCTGAATTGAAAGACATCATGGATCACCATGAAATCGAAGTTTTCAAACCAAACATCGTTATACACCCATGATTAAAAAAGCAGTAATTCCGGCTGCAGGGTATGGGACAAGGTTTCTTCCAATTACCAAGTCGCAACCAAAAGAAATGATTCCAATTGTCGATACGCCGGTAATCCAATATGTTGTGGAAGAAGCTGTTGCCTCTGGAATTACCGATATCTTGATGATTATTGGAAAAGGAAAAAGGGCCATTGAAGAACATTTCGACCGCAGTCCACTTCTTGAAGAATCATTGATAGAGAAAAAGAATTTCGAAATGCTTGAGAAGATCAGGGGAATCTCAAAAATGGCCAACATACATTTTGTATGGCAGAAAGAAATGAATGGATTGGGAGATGCCGTCAGATACGCCAGATATCATGTTAATAATGAACCTTTTGCCGTTTTGCTTGGTGATACTTTGGTGCAGAGTTACAAAGAACCTGTCACCCGGCAACTAATGAACGTCTTTGAACGATATAGGGGCTCAGTGGTGGCACTCGAACAGGTCAAACCTGAATTGGTCCATAAATATGGTGTGATCGATGGGCATATTTTGGAAGGTAGTGTTTATGTTGCTTCTGACTGGATTGAAAAGCCTTCACCTGAAGATGCGCCTTCAAATTTGGCTGTTGCGAGCCGATACATTTTTACTCCCGAGATTTTTGATTACTTGGAAATGACCGATCCAGGAATAAATAATGAAGTACAACTCACCGATGCCATGAAAAAAATGGTTAAGGATCAGGCAATGTACGGTCTAATTTTTGATGGAAAGAGATTTGATATTGGAAACAAAATGGGATTTCTCAAAACAAACATCATCTATGGATTAAAAGATGATGAAATTGGAGAAGATTTGAAACAATGGCTTAAATTATTCGTGAATCAATTGGGATAATAACATTTTAGAATAACCTTCCCTGAGGATTTGGTTCGACATTGACTGAAGCTTCCTTCAGCATATTTTCAATTACGGTCTTGCAACGTCCACAGCTTTCACCTGCACCTGTCATTTCAGTTACATCACGCAGGGAAACTGCACCATTTCTTATCGCGGAAAGAATTTCCCTTTCCGTGACAAAATTACACATGCATACCAGTTTCTTTCCCATAATAAGAAACAGAACACTTTTTATCGAATAAAGTTCTGCTGTCAGTTTAAAAACTGGTTTTCGACATAAATTCTAACGTTGCGATAGATATCAAAAACTATATCCCGTTTTGGAAGTGCACTATAGATAATATCGACGTACCGTCCCCGTGAAAGAATCCTGAAAGATGCTTTAAAATTAAGGTCATAAACCCATGAAAGCTGCATGACTTTTATATCGTCCTGGGTTTTAAGCTCATCACGGGTAACAGATTTGCCACTTTTTACAGCTAGGGCAACTTCTTCAGATATACCTTTGCCCCGTGGCAAATCCCATGACATTGTATGTGACGGCTCTCCAAAGGGGTTTGCATAATATTCAGTCAATGAATGCAGTATATCCAGCTTATCAGCATCCCTGAGAATATTGCAAAATAGCATCTCCCGTTCATTCAGATTCTCGGGTAAAACAGACTTATTATGTTGATATATTGCAACTTTAATCAGTGATGCCGTCTCCCTATCTACATCTTGCAGCAGATTTCCTCTTTCCAGCTCATCAATCGCCAAAGAGGCATGATCAGCAGAAATTGAATCATCATAGGTATTGAATTTCAACAATTGTGGAAAACGCCCCAAATCATGCAGCAGTCCAATGATCCGGGCCAATGCCACCTCCTCCTTGTCAAGCTGCAATGATACGGCAATATGTCCGGCAAGTTCTGAGACCCGATAACAATGTTGTTTCTTTAATTCCACTTTTCGAGACTGTCCTTTATTCCATCCAGAATAAAACAGAAGAAAAGATTCAAAAAACTGTTTGCATTTGCCATCAAAGTCCACAATTGTCATCACCCATAAGTATTAGTTCACTGTAAAAATAGCGGGCGCAGCATGATTTCAACAAGAGACCTCTGTTCATTTATCAACGGAATAATTAACAAATGAGAATTTACACAGAAAATACAACTGATTTTGTCAGAGTTGTTAACAAAGTCCACGAATTCGACCAATGGTAGCGAAGTTCCATCCAAGTTACAATAAAAATATTCTTGACGATCTGACGTTTTAGGATCTGTCCTGAAATAATCGTATTCATGATTTTAAAGAACAACAAAGTTTTCTATTTTTGCAGCCTGATTCAGAGAGTAAATATCCTGGCCCTATAGTTCAATGGATAGAATATCAGATTCCGGTTCTGACGATTTGGGTTCGAGTCCCGATAGGGTCACAATGTTGCTTCAAAATGCCTGTCTACCAGGCATTTTTTATTACAAATTGACTGCATACAAGAAAACGAACTGCATGTTTGTCCTTTATCAAATTTCGGTAAGCCTTTTGCCAAAAACGTCATACAATCTAACATGCACCCACCCTACACTCAACAACCCTGGATTTCTGAAATTCATAATCAACTGTCATCATAAGCAACCATTACGGTTCCCCTTATGGTAATCGATTCGTTTAAAACCAAAACGAACAAATAATTACCCTGTGCAGCAAGCCCGGCCCCTTTAACATTTCCATGCCACCATGCATCCTCTGGTATACCCCAATAGCTTATATTCCCATACTTTTCCTTTTTAAATATGATTTGACCCTTTCTGTTATAAATCGTAAGACAGGCTTCAGGATATTTTTCAATGCCTTGAATCCGAAACTCATCATGTATTCCATCAGAACCCGGAGAAAATCCTTCTGGAATAAAAAATTCACGACCCAAAAGAGATTCAACGATTATCTTGCCGACTGATATATTTATACACCCATTGGGGTCAATAACCGTAACTTTATGAAAGAAAGTGCCCGGCTTCTTCCAGTGCACCATTATTTCAGGTGACCCCTGCCCTTTCAGGATCTCTGCCTGGGAATTTTCACAATTTCCATGCGTGGACAAAAAATCACTGACATTCCGGGAATAGAGCTCCCAGAAACAATAATCACCGGAATTTATCAAAATCTTAATCGTGGTTACATCGCCAGGCAAGAATATGTTGTCGCCACTGGTATTTGAAACTACCATTACCAGAAACAATACAATTACAGGTTTTGACAAGACCTTTAAAATTTGAAATGAAAGTCTCACACCCTGGTTGATTTCATTTTAAGTTCCTAGATGATAATACAATCTTTCTGTTCAAAGATTTAAAAAAAATGCCACCCTCAATTCTTAATCAGAAATGAAGATGGATCTTCATTTGAAATTGAAGGTCTGCGCAATAAATCCTGTGTGGCCTGATCAGCAAAACTACCCTCAACAACACATGTATCATTCACATCGTCAATGTTTCCATTGCCATAACCATCAACCATCAAGGTAATGGAATTCCCAACCAATCCCTCATACTTGTTTTGATGAACATCCACCCTGACAAATATTGACACACCATTGGAGGTATTGGTTATATTGGTCGTAGCCGAAAGTGCTTCGTCTATTGCCATCGTCCAATTGCCTGTGATACCTGTTGCGATCGCAATGTTGGCAGTTTCAGGACTATACCCCCAATATAAATCGGCAGTCTGCCCTGTTGCCAAACCCTCGAGTGAAAAATATGGATGGAATGAATCCGTGAAATTTGCAGCGATTACTTCGTACATCAGGATATTGGTTCCGTAATTCATCATGATTCGGTCTGTTCCAAAATCATATTCTGAGCCCAAAGGATCTGCTGGACAATGAAGCAATGTCTCATTGTATGCCACAGGGATGTATTCATTGCCAACCATCTTTACATTGGTAATATCCAATGTAAAAGCGATTATCGGACTTACCTTGAACGCCTGAATATTCTTACCGCAGGCTTCCTCCGGACCATCATAGAAAACACCAACAAATAAAGGATTTTTATTTTCAGATGAATAATCTACTCTTGATAAACCAACGGGGTTCCATACAATTTCAATTTCAGATGGATTCTGATCTACTGTACTCAAACCTATTCCAGTCGCAGATTCGACATAATCGCCGCCTGAAAACTCCAAATCATTCGTTAGTATACCGTTTTCAATGAAGACAGGATTTGTGGTGACAAACCAGGTGGCTTGTCCTTTTTCGGGAACAATATCAGCCTTATACACATATGGAATCCCGGGCACTGGATGCAGTCCATCCGGACTTGATGAACAATTAACGGGGCGCGCCAATGAATAGGTGATGGCCTGACCGAAAACACAAAATGACAGACAAAGAAAGGTCATCGTGAAAAGATTTTTTTTAGTCATAACTTTAATTCATTAATTTGATTTCTATCGGATTAGTTTTCCCATGCTGCCATGAGATATTTGTTAACTCTACAGAATAAAAAATGCCATTATGATTTCATGCAGTTTCCATAGTAATCGGATCATTTTCTATATTCGAGAAACTAGCCCTTGAAAAGATTCATTTAAGGATTACCTGTAGATAGCACTATCTCAGGCCGGGAAAATATAATGATGGGCACACTTTTTAAGTCAGACTTGATTCCATGACAATCCTCAAGCCAATAGCTGATCAAGTGTTCGACCTTTCCGCTTCCTGCCGGACGTCCTGGCAGACATATCTCCAGGTTGGATGTGCCAGGCTGACCCGTTCCTGAAACAGGATCAAACTGTCGAATCTGATCAGCATCCAGAGGATCTTCCACACCTGAAAATTCGATGACCCAAAGAAGTTTCAATTCTTCCAAAAGGCACATCCTATCATTCCATTTAAAAGTATGCGGATCAAGGTCAAACACAGCCAATTCCGGACCTTTTAAAATTATATCATTCAATCCAGGGTCTAATTCGATGCCAAATTCACCAAAGGCAACATACTCTGGCAATGATTGACAGAAACTTAAAGGTTGTAATGAAACTTCAAAGTCAGGAGGGCCATAATCCCCAACATTGACTAGAAAAGAACATAAAGTCCCTATCTCAGGTAAAGATGGCACGATCACACTGACGGAAGTGGATCCGGATTCAAATCGATATGGGAAGGCAATATTTTCATTTCCAACAATATAATTCAAAACAACCGGACCACATTCACTTATCGCTTCTACTTGAAGATCCCCCAGATAATACCCACTGTCATTAGCAGGATAATATAATTCGGGCAATGGACAATCATATACAAGATCCGATGGGACAAACACTTCAATTTGACGATTGTAGTTTGATTGGCTTGAAACTGTGCATCCGGAAACGGCAGATGATTTGAATCGTATGCTGACATAATACCTTCCTGAGTTTTCAGTCCTTATTCCATTAAAGTGCAACATGTCAGTTTGACTACCACTGATGCACTCATCGTCAACTACTGGCCGCCAGTCATTTGGACCAAAATATTTCATCCATTGGTAACCGGTCACGTTTTCAGGATAATTGGTGATAACGCTCCATGAGAAATCAGATCCGGCGCATAGTCGGATTTGAGTGGAATTGGCAGGACTCGTCGATGCATATATGCCGGTAATTCTATTGATAGTAAGTGTTGCAGATTGTGAAACAACCGAAGAAGAACCATCTGATACTATCACCCTATACTCAGTCCCATCAGGATTGGCCGATGTACCAACATCTTTTATGGTTATATAACCGGGAGAAGGATAGGAAACCTTTACGTCCCCGTCTGGAATCAATACAAATGATTTACCTGGAAGTTTCCGTTCCCATGCAAAATGAAGATTTTGCCCGCTTGCCTTAACAAAAAATGAAACAGTCCGATAATAACATTCAGTTTGTGACACGGGATGAATCAATATCGAGAGGTCCTCAATGGGAGAATGATACAATTCACGATTTAGATAGGGCTCACATTTAATTATTACGTTTTCATGCATGCATTCACTTGTTTTTACAATAAACACGAACAAGAGCATTGTAAAATAACCCAGAACACTCAGATGGTTTAACAAGCCATTATTACAAGCATGGTTATCGGTCATAGCAAGTCTCAAAAATGTGTTCAAAGTTAATAAACCAATCACAATATATTACATATGCTTGTTTCAAAAACACGCACAAATTCCAGCTGTCCACATTATGTCCATGTTCAATGAACATATATCACCACACACAATGCTTATGTTTGCAGTCAAAGAAACGAATCTTTTATTATTGGTGATCAGGTATCAAATCTTGTATTAACAAAGGGGTTTATATGTATCAATTCTTCTTAAAGTCCAAAAATCAACTACAGTTCATACCTATTAAAGTGTCCGTTTTGAACCTTTTCACCAACGACTCATGCAGTCCAGGCTTAACACGACAAATTGAAGATTCTGATTAACGTATGTTGAACTCATTTTCAATATGCGATTTTAAGCTTATCGACTGCATGAGTCATTTGAAAAACCTTCTACCATAAAATTATTATTTCCAGATGTCATCAGGCATGAATTCATAAATCTGGTTTTTGAAAAATCAACCGACTATGTATTACAAATTACTCAAGATTCTTTTTAGTGGCAAGGATGAACAGATTATAGAAAATGCAAATTTATTGATGCAATTGATTTCAGGCACATTCGATGCCATGTTCGAAACTGTTTTAACCCATTTGGAAAATTTCAAAAAACATGACCCGAATCCTGAAATCTCTGATAAAGCCGTTGTGGTTAACACTGTTCTTAGAATGTCACTCTCGAAAATTACCAGCATTGCAGTACTTGAAAAATCCGGGGTGACCATTCCTGAATTAAATTGTATGGACAAGGATTTACATTTTTTGCTCAATGTAAGGTCTTATCTAACTCCGTTTATTTTAAAAGTAAATGATTTTCTGTTTGATCAGCATATCATGAATCAGAAGACCTCAAGTAAGACAATACAAGAAAGAGTTATGCCCTATATAAACTGGGATGCAAGAATTATCAAATGCGATCTTGCAAATATGGATGTGAGATACACCATCGTTTCCTTTAAGAGATAAATATATAATTGACGACGGCTATCACAAATCATTTCAGTCGTCTACCATGTCCAAAAATGAAATAAAGAAGTGAACCTAATATTGGCAGGAAAAGAATTATAAGAACCCACATAAGTTTATCATTACCTTCAAACTGATTGGTAACAACCAATATTAATGCGATTAATGGCAGAATAAACAAAAACGGCACAACAAAAACCAATAAAAGGATTAATTCCTGGACTCCGATAAAACTTAAATAATGCATAGGTTAGGTATTGTGTATTTAGTTTGTATTTGGAAACCAGCAAGTATTAAATGAAACGTGATGGTACTCCTTCAAAATTACGGCGAATTCAGGAAAAATGCAATTTATATTTCAGGATTCACCCTAAACCAATCGAAATCGGCAAATCCTCCAGACTCCCCGGATGAATAGCAGAACATTGCAAATCTGTATCCCATAAAATGTGGAATGGAATAAACCATATTTATCGAACGGCCAATAGGTTTCCAATTCTCACCATCCAGACTATAGCTGAAGTTTCCTTTATCTGCCCGCTCCCGAAAATCGCATGATGCCTTAAGGTATATTCTGTCCTCTTTTAATAAAATACTTTCTGAAACAGAATTTTCCTGTCCGTCACCATTAACCATTTCCACGTATCGTTTGCCACCTCTGACCCGGACTCCGACCTGACCGTAAACTTTCTGAAACAGTGACAATCCGGCAAAATCACCCTCCTGAAGATGGCTAACATCAATGGCTACCACTGCTGAACATACTGGACCAAATGTACGTTGTGTCAATATGTTTCGCACCTGATGGAATCCATTGTTTCCAGATCCGGCATATAGCCTAAAATATCCTTCTCGATCCGAAAGAGACCACTGGCTTTCATCAGGATTATGATTCCATTGCCAAACAAGCGGTAAAGTATGGTTTCCATTTGTTCGGTTAAATTCATCTGAATCCACTACTCCGGGAATAACCCCTTTATTTACAGGCAAATCCAAACCCAAAGGAGCCTTTCCATTCTTACCCAACACTGGCCAATCATCAATCCATTCTACTGGAACGAGCCAGGGCGTGCGGCCAACCGCCCCACAATCCTGAAACAGATATGCAAACCATTTTCCTTCAGGTGTATCAATCAATCCTCCCTGGGCCACACCTTGATCCTGAAGGACAACCCTACCTTCATAAGGCCCTGTCAACTTCTTTGAGCGATGGACTATGACTGTTCTCATTCCACCCCTGGGCCATGAAATATTGAATAAATAGTAAAATCCGTTATGCTTAAAAAGTTGTGATCCCTCGGCAGGTAATCCCACATTCTCTCCCGACGGGGCTGTTGCATTTTCTATGAGCGTATGCACCGATCCATCCACCAATCCTGAAAGGTCTTTTTTAAGTTCAGCCACTTGAAGCTTTCCCCCTCCCCATATCATGAAAATCCGGTTATCTTCAAACCAAAGGGTATGGTCATGCAATGACGGAGAAAAGGAATGTCGCTTCCAATTTCCGCTTTCAATATCTTGAGTGGTGTAGATATATGTCTTGTTGGTGGTCTGCGCAAACGTCGATAAATAGTATATCCCATCGTTGTTTCTCAGGCAACTTGCCCAACTACCTTTCCCATAGGCATTTTTACCATCTTTAAGATTCAATTCATCAATGTCTGCCAGCTTATCATAGGCATAACCAACAATCTTCCAGTTCACCAGATCTTTGGATTTCATGACAGGAACTCCCGGACTCAAATGCATGGTGGTGCTGCTCATGTACCAGGCATCCCCTACCCTGATGATTGACATATCCGGCACGTCAGCGAAAATGACAGGATTGCGTGCCCCAGAGGGTTGACTGGTTGCTGACGACTCTCCGATCACAATTATTCCCAGAGCCATTATGATGGAAACTAATCTAAAACTCATTTCAATTTCTTTTTATATCATGATTGATGACAAAGATCCCGTAATTGGAATATAACGACCCTTAATACATACCCATAAGGCAAGAATTGTCAGTTAATCTCAGCCGAGGCTAATCCATCGAAAAAGAGGAGGTAGTATACAATCCGATCAACGCACCAATAAATCCACCGGCTTTACGCGTACTCAGGTTCGTACCGTCTGCCTTTTCGACCAGTGTAATCCAATTCTTTCCATCAAGACTGTATCCAAAGCTGTATTTTGGACCATCACCTGATACTTTCAAATACAATGGACGGTCAATATCACCGCTCTTCATTTCATGGGTAACCAGGTTAACTTTGCCTCTTTCAATTCGGTTAACGATCAATGACACCTTTCCATTAATCATGGTCTTTCCAAAAACAAAGTGGAATTCTTCATTCTGAAAGATTGTCAAACCCGCAAAATCACTCTCCTCAATTGGTTGAAACCTTAAGCAGGTTTCAGTCTCAAATGTGGTATGTTGCTGACGCCTGACCAAGGCAGAGGGATTTTTTCTTTCTTCCAGGTTTACTTCTCGCGAAACAAGCTCCAATCCTCCGTTACTTATGGAATAGAAATTTTCCCTGGGTGTTCTGATAAACATCCATGTAAAATCTAAATCCCTGGCATCAAACTCATCCAAAAACTCAAAATTGCCAGTCACTTTTGCCATACTTTGATCTGGGTGCAGATCGGATTTTTCGGCAACAATAGGTATCTGCTTTTCAGCAGGCAGGACAATCGGCCATCCATCTTTCCATTCTACCGGAAGAAGATAGGTATCCCTTCCTGTGTTGGTCATGTCAAATGCATAAGGTCTAACGCCAAGAAATACTGCCCACCAGTCACCATCAGGCGTTTGCACAAAATCAGCATGCCCTGCGGTCGTAATCTTATTCGGCCTGTCTTCTGGCAAGTCTCGTTGCGTAAGAATGGGGTTGTTATTGTACGGGACATAGGGCCCCCAAACATCCTTGCTGCGAAATACAACTTCGGAGTGGTTAAGACCAGTACCTCCTTCAGCACAAATCAGGTAATAGTATCCATTAAGCTTGAAGATATGTGGAGCTTCAAGCCAGATAGGTTTGGTTTCAGGTTTCCAGCCACCACGGACAATTTCCTTGGGCTCACCTGTAATCCGGTCACTCTCGACATCAAAAGGATGCAGGTGAATTCCGCGCTGTCCTTGATAATCAGCACCACCCATTGGCTCAGCACATTCAAGGATATACCCCATTCCATCTTCATCGATAAAAATGGATGGATCTATGCCTCGTACCTGGGGCAACCTGATTGGGTCACTCCACCCTTTCTCCGGATCTTTGGTCTTCACGTAGAAATTTCCGATTCCATAAGCCGAGGTAGTTATCATGTAAAAGGTATCGTTAAGGGGGTTGTATTCTATGGCCGGCGCAAATATTCCCTGCGATATTTGTAACCCGTCAACGTTTAATTGGGAGGGACGATCCAGCACATGGCCGATCTGATTCCAGTTGACCAGGTCATTACTCTTAAAGATTGGGACGCCCGGATACATTGTAAATGATGATGTTACCAGGTAATAGGTGTCACCTTTGCGACATATGGATGGATCAGGATAGAATCCGGCGAGTATTGGGTTAAAATACTGTCGGTTATGATCGATTTCCCTCTTGAATAATTGATCATTTCCACTATACCGGAAATATTCAAACCGGGCTTTGCTTTCGTATGTGGTCTGACCTGTTGAAAATAATCCCATGAATAAATTAACGCAAATGATACAAAGTATTTTTCTCATATTGTGTTTGTTTTAAAATGTACCTATTGATTTTTTGGGCAACCTAAATATTATTCCGGATGCCGGCCTGACATTAAATTTAACGGAATATGAGTTGTACAAAATGATAAAGGCTTGCTTTCCAGAATTCAAAATCATGCCCACCTTCGTCAACAATGTATGAATGTTCAATCCCATGTAGTTTAAAATATTCATGGGTTCGATTGCTGACATTAATCAAATTGTCCTGGGTTCCACAAGAGAACCAGATCAGCTTCAGTCTTTCCAAATCATTCCCTTCTGCCTTCAGCAGTTCCTCTGGCCGACGGGTGTTGGGGGCTGGAGAGAAGGCACCAATCCATGCGAATGTTCCAGGATTGCCCAATCCGAAATTAAGTGATTGACCACCCCCCATGGATAATCCGGCAATTGCCCTGGAATCCCTTGTACTGATCGCGGGATAATAAGTTTCAATGTAAGGAATCAGGTCTTTGAGAAGATCCTGTTCAAAACGTGCGAAAGCCTCCACCTTATCCTGCGCGAAAATATTTCCTGTTGCCCTGTCATCAGCCATGGCACGTCCGTTTGGCATGACGATGATCATGGGTGTGACTTTGCCTTCAGCATACAACTTATCCATTACCTGTCGTGGTGATCCGTTCAGCCATTCCATTTCGTCGCCACCAATTCCATGAAGCAGATAAAGTACTGGATACCGCTTATCGGGTGAATATCCGGGAGGTGTATAGACTAAAGCCTTTCTAGTCTTACCAACCGTTGTTGAAGGGTATTGGATGGTGTCGATACTGCCAACAGGGATAAGCTCATCAGGTAGGTCAAATCCATCGGGAATAGGCTGAAATTTGGTTTGTGCCTCAAGGGTACCAAAATAAAGAAACAGAAATAATAGGATATTCAAGGTTCGTTTCATGGTAATAAAATTAATCTGGTTCAATAGTTTGCTATAAAGGTAAATAATACTTTAATAAAACAGTGAATTCACACAAATTCATGCATAAAAATCTGGATTGATCTTTTGTAAGTAGTGAAAAACACGATATTTTAACCGGCTCATTTGGGATGGCCCTGTAGTACCTAAAAATCAATAGCGGACTATTATGCAAGCCTGTTAATCAGGCAATTGATTTCCGGATGAGATTTTAAATTTTAGTAAAAATCATTTAACTCCTTAACGAGGTTCCTCAAGGATGAAAACCAACAGACATTTTCAAGGGCTCAATGATACACAGGTTTCCGAAAGCCGAAAAACACATGGAACAAACATACTGACCCCTCCCAAAAAAGTATCCCCATGGAAACTTTTTATCGAAAAGTTTGAAGATCCGGTTATTCGCATGCTGCTATTTATTGCACTGATATCTTTGGGGGTAAGTTATGTCGAAAATGATTATACTGAAAGTATTGGTATCCTGATCGCCATTTTCCTCGCCACGGGTGTGGCTTTCTGGTTTGAATACGATGCCAACCGGAAGTTCAATATTTTGAGCCTCATCAACAATGAAATTCTTCACAAGGTATACAGGAACGGATCTGTTACACAGGTACCCAAAAGTGACATTGTGGTTGGAGATCTGGTTATCCTTGAAACAGGCGAGGAAATTCCTGCTGATGGCACATTGCTCGAAGCTGTTTCACTACAGGTTGACGAATCAACATTGACAGGGGAACCTATAACATCAAAAACGACGGATCCCCTTTTTCAGGATTCTGAATCGACGTACCCTTCCAGCCGGGTATTGAGAGGCACAAAGGTCATGGATGGGCATGCCATCTACGAAGTGACTGAGGTTGGCGACTTGACTGAATTCGGGAAAGTAGCCCATCGGGCAGGTGAAATATCGAATGAGGAAACACCGCTAAACAAACAATTGGGACAATTGGCAAAATTTATCGGGGTGGTGGGAACTGCCATTGCCATCCTCACTTTTGGAGTCCTGCTTATAAAGGAGATCGCATTTGGCACATTTACCGGAGTTCAGCTCGGTCTCATATTTATCATTATCCTTTCCATGTCGGTTTCCCTGACAAAAATCTGGATGGGAATTCTTTTTGACCTGATTAACTTATTGGGATTCAAATACCAGCCACCACGTTTTGTCCGAAAAACCAGCTGGATCTTATGGTTGCTTTTTGGAGCCATGACGTTTCTGATATTATTGGGTATTGGATCACTTTCAGGTATCGACATTTTTAACCCGGATGTATGGATTGACATTAAACTGGCCGAAAAGATCCTACATTTCTTTATGGTATCGGTTACCTTGGTAGTGGTATCCGTCCCTGAAGGATTACCAATGAGTGTTACCCTAAGCCTGGCGATGAGCATGAGGCGAATGCTCGCATCGAACAATCTGGTGAGAAAAATGCACGCTTGTGAAACCATGGGGGCCACAACCGTGATTTGTACCGATAAGACAGGTACACTCACACAGAACCAAATGAAAGTCTACAAAACTGTTTTTGCTGACGAAAACACCCACATAGACCTCATCCATGAAGGGATTTCAGTTAATTCCACAGCTTATCTCGACTATTCCAATCCGGGAGAAGTAAAAACAATCGGTAATCCTACCGAGGCTGCCTTATTGCTTTGGCTGAACCAACAAGGAGTTGATTACCTTCCAATAAGAGAGAACGCCATTGTAAAAGGACATATATCCTTTTCAACCGAACGCAAATACATGGCGACAATCGTTGAATCCCCGTCAGCAGGGAAGCGAGTCCTGTATGTAAAAGGTGCTCCTGAGATAATCCTGAATATGTGCGAGACAGTTGTATTAAAAACCCCGGATGCTGACAGGCCATTCGACAAAGAGGAGATATTGAAGGAACTGCTCAAGTATCAGGAAAAAGCCATGAGGACTCTGGGTTTCGCCTATGAAATCATTGAAAATGGTGAAGAGAGAATCCGAAACAATGAGCTGGTCAATGCCCGGCTGAATTTCCTAGGCTTTACTGCCATATCCGATCCAATCAGGGAAGATGTCCCCTTGGCGGTTGTTGAATGTCTTCGGGCTGGCATCGATGTGAAAATAGTAACGGGCGATACTCAGGGTACAGCCGTCGAAGTAGCCAGACAAATCGGAATTTGGAAAGACAACAACAATGGCGGTCAGATAATTACTGGACAGGAATTTGAAAAACTGTCAGATAATGAAGCACGATCTTTGGTTAAAACATTAAAGGTAATGTGCAGGGCAAGGCCTACCGACAAACAACGACTGGTGCAACTGCTGCAACAAAACAATGAGGTGGTTGCCGTTACCGGCGACGGCACCAACGATGCACCCGCACTGAACCATGCTCACGTTGGCCTTTCAATGGGATCAGGGACATATGTGGCCAAAGAGGCCAGCGACATTACCCTTACTGATGATTCATTCAGCAGCATAGCATCAGCCATCATGTGGGGCCGATCTATCTATGAAAACATCCAGAGGTTTATCTTGTTCCAGCTGACCATCAATGTCACAGCATTATTTATCGTACTTATCGGATCTGTTTTTGGAACGCACTTACCATTGACGGTTACCCAAATGCTATGGGTAAATCTCATAATGGATACCTTCGCTGCTGCTGGGCTCGCTTCACTTCCCCCTAACCGCGAAGTCATGAATAACCGACCACGAAAAAATGAAGCTTTCATCATCACGCCTGAAATGCGAAAAGGCATTCTTTATACCGGAATCAGCTTTGTTGTAATCCTGCTGGTTCTTTTATATGCCATGAGTTCAAACGGAGAAATCAGCCGATATAACCTTTCGGTCTATTTCACGATTTTCGTTATGCTTCAGTTTTGGAACATGTTTAATGCGAAGGCATTTCTTTCAGGGAAGTCGGCATTTAGTAACCTGCGTAAGAGTTATGGTTTTATGTTGATTGCTTTAATTATTCTGGCTGGACAGGTAATAATTGTCCATTTCGGGGGAGATGTTTTCAGGACTGCGCCAATATCTCTGAAAGACTGGCTGATTATCATTGCTTCAACTTCGGCAGTCCTCTGGATAGGAGAGATCACAAGAGCAATAAAAGCCCGAAAAACAAGGTAGAAACCTGTTTCTGTAACAAGAAAATTACCAAAAAAAAAGCCGCTGTAACATTCGATTACAGCGGCCTGATTTTAACTTGTCGGGGTACCAGGATTCGAACCTGGGACCCCCTGCTCCCAAAGCAGGTGCGCTAGCCGGGCTGCGCTACACCCCGATGTTGCGGAGAGAGGGGGATTCGAACCCCCGGTACGGTTACCCGTACGGCAGTTTAGCAAACTGCTGGTTTCAGCCACTCACCCATCTCTCCAGTGACGTTGAAATAAATTCTGAGGTTCGGCAGGTTGGCTTCCGCTGTGCGGAACAGCCACTCTCCATTCTCTCCAGTATCTTAATGAACTATTTCAGGAGTTTGTGATTTCAGGATTTCCTATTAGGATATCCATCCAGTTTTAACTCCTACAATTCAATGAACATGCTATTCTTTTGACGATAGCGGGTGCAAATGTATCAATTTTTTCTCTTCTTCAAAACGAAATTTCACTTTTTTACCCCATTCATGATTTTTTCAACTTCGGAGTTGACATACTATACTGAGATCCAATGAGAATGACATTTACCCCAATCAAAAGTCTACAGATCTCAAGGTTTTTCCATAGCATAAAATCCATAATACAAATAATGCTTTTCCTGTTTCAAGATATTAAAAGAGGTAACAAGATTTTTGCCCATTCAAAATAAGACTCTTCTAACATTTATTCACTTTGGAATTTCCAGCTAGCATACCCTACCCCAAAGATAATGGCAACCCATTATCCAAATGAAAATTTCAATCTGTTTTGGTTGCCATTTTAACCCCGAATGCGTAAATTCAGCATCAAAATATTCACATCATGGCAAAAACTAATGTATCCTCTTCCGGAAAACTAAAGAAAGCCTTTTATGAAAAGGAACTGGAACGGCTTAACATCGAGCTCGTCAAGCTGCAGAACTGGATTAAATCCAACAAGCTCAAGGTAGTAGTGGTATTCGAAGGTCGCGATGCCGCCGGTAAGGGAGGAGCCATCAAAAGGATTGCCGAACCTCTCAATCCTCGTATCTGCCGGGTAGTGGCTCTTGGAATACCTACCGAACGTGAAAAATCGCAGTGGTATTTTCAAAGATACGTCCAACACCTTCCGGCAGCCGGGGAGCTGGTATTGTTTGACCGTAGCTGGTATAACCGTGCCGGGGTGGAAAGGGTGATGGGTTTCTGTACCGAGGATGAATATTGGGACTTTTTAAGGTCTTGCCCCAATTTCGAGAAGATGCTGATCCGGGCTGGCATCATACTCATTAAATACTGGTTCTCGGTCAGTGAGGATGAACAGGAAAAAAGATTCATCAGCCGCATCAATGATCCTGCCAAGCGTTGGAAATTCAGCGATATGGACATCATAGCACGCAATAAATGGGTGGAATATTCCAAAGCCAAGGATGAGATGTTCTCCTATACCGACACCAAACAATCGCCTTGGTATGTCCTGGAAAGCAACGACAAAAGGAGGTCGCGCCTCAATTGTATCCGCCATTTATTGTCCCTGATTCCTTATGAAGATATAACAATGCCTGCCATCGAACTTCCACCACGCCCCCGCCAATCAGGATATGTCAGGCCTCCAATGTCGGAACAGACTTTCGTTCCCGATTATTACGAACACCTCGTCGGTCCGGACGAACAGGAGGAGGAAAGGGAAAAAGAATAACTTCTGTAATCAATAAAAAAATGAGGCACTCTTTTCAGGATGCCTCATTTTTTTTATTTCAACCAATGCTTTACTCGTCTATACCGATCAAACTAAAAATAAATGCATACTCCAAAGCAGTGTCCTTGATTCCCTGGAATCTTCCGGATGCTCCTCCATGTCCAAAATCCATATTGATCTGGAACAACAGAGGATTGGAATCAGTCTTCATGTCCCTTAGTTTTGCCACCCATTTGGCGGGCTCCCAATATTGAACCTGCGAATCGTGGAATCCGGTAGTCACCAGCATGGCTGGATATTCCTTCGCTTCCACATTGTCGTAGGGCGAATAAGAAAGCATATAATGATAATATTCTTCATCCTTTGGATTTCCCCATTCATCAAACTCGCTTGTTGTCAATGGAATTGATTCATCCAGCATGGTAGTTACCACATCCACGAACGGAACATTGGCAATCACTCCCCTGTAAAGGTTGGGTCGTAAGTTTACAACCGCTCCCATCAGCAAACCGCCTGCACTTCCACCCTTCGCAAAAAGCTTGTCAGCCGTTGTATATTTCTCTTTGATCAAATGTTCTGCAGCAGAATTGAAGTCGGTGAAGGTATTTATCTTCTTCAGCAACTTTCCATCTTCATACCAGCCGCGGCCATAAAACTGCTCTCCCCTGATATGGGCGATCACATATACGAATCCCCTGTCCAGCAATGGCAATATCCTGACCCTGAAAAAAGGATCCTGTGTATATCCATAGGAACCATATCCGTATAGCAAGGCCGGCCTTGACCCATCTTGCACAAAACCTTTTTTGTAAACGATACTCAGGGGTATTCTGGTTCCATCAGAGGCAAGTGCGTAATCACGTCGTGTTTCGTAATCTTCGGGGTTAAATCCACCCAATACTTCTTCCTGCTTCAGCAAAACCCGCTCCCGATTGTTCATGTCATAATCATATGTCGAAACGGGAGTTGTAAGTGAAGAGTACTGGAAACGGAGAGTTGATGAATTGAATTCACGGTTGACCCCAATATTGACCGTATATACTTCTTCCTCAAAGGAAATGGTATGTTCATCACCTTTCGAGGGCATGATACGGATCTGGTTCAGGCCGTTTTCCCTTTCCTGTAAGGCCATAAAATCCTTAAACAGCGAAATGCCCGTAAGATAAACATCTTCGCGATGCGGAATAACCTCTACCCAGTTTTCCTTCGAGGTACGATCCAGAGGCGCTTTCATTAACCTGAAATTTTGTGCATCCAGGTTGGTTCGGATATAGAAGTATTCACCGGCATGGTCTACTTCATATTCAAGTCCTCGCTCCCTGGGCTGGAAAACCCTGAAATCTCCGGCCGGGGTATTGGCATCCAGAACCCTGAATTCAGTGGTCAGTGTACTGCCGGATTCAATAACCAGGAAACGTCCTGATTTGGTTTTTGAAATATTGACACTGAATGTCTCATCTTCTTCAAAATACACGAGGTCATCTTCCGATACAGGTGTTCCCAGCATATGGCGCATGATCTTCTCTGAACGAAGTGTGGTTTCATTCCGGACTACATAAAAAATGGTTTTGTTGTCATTTCCCCAGGCCACACCGCCAGTAGTCATGGGAATTTCATCAGGCAGAAGGTCACCTGATGTCAGATCTTTGAAATAGATTGTATAGTTTCTTCGGCTGACCGTGTCGACCGAATAGGCCAGTATCTTGTTGTCCGGACTAACTGATCCGCCCCCAACTCCATAATAGGCATAGCCCTTGGCCATCGCATTGATATCGAGCATAACCTCTTCATCGGCAGACCCAATCATTCTCCTGCAAAACAAACTGTATTCCTCGCCAGGGACGGTCCGGGAATAATATACAAACCCATTCTCGGGATAAGGTACCGACTCATCAGATTCCTTGATCTTTGAGCGGATTTCGTTGTATAGCTTTTCCTGCAAAGGCTCAGTATCCTTCATCACCGCCTTCAGGTAGGCGTTTTCGGCTTCCAGATAGGCTACGACTTCCGGATTCTCACGTTGCTTCATCCAATAATACGGGTCAACACGTTTGTGCCCATTCGTAACAATTTCGTGAGGGATTTTCTTTGCCACCGGTGGCTTGACTGCCTGATCCCCGGAATGGCATGCGGCAATTAATAGAATCATTGCAAAAAGTGAGGTTAATTTTCTCATAGTGACCAATCAGATTTTAGAAAACCAAAATTAACATATCAACCTGAAAATCTGTTTTGCATTAACGAAAAAAACATAAAACTTGTTCTCAGGCTTGCTCCTTTAAGAATTAATTCGTTGAGATCAATTAATTCGGTAAAAAAAAGCTGATTATGCGGGAATATACCCTCTGCCTAAATTTGAAAATTTAATCCATTTATACCCTACATCCAATAAATATTGGCATTTTTGCGGCTGTCTGATGAATTGGCCGACATGACACAGATTGAAACGATATTGGTGGGTTACCTCGCTTTGGTTACCGGAATTGGTGTATATTCCTTTTTTAAGGTAAAAGACGCCTCCGACTATTACGTTTCAGGGAAAAGGGGTAGTTGGTGGCAAATTTCAGGTAGCTTGTTTGCCACCATCATGGGAGGATCTGCTATTCTGGGAACCATCGAACTCAGCCAGAAAGCGGGATGGTCAGCTGCCTGGTTTCTGCTTAGCGCTTCAGCCGGACTTTTCGTTTTATCCATGATCAGTAGGAAAATCAGTTTATTGGGACACTATACCCTCCCCGAACTTTTGTTGCGCTTCTATGGCAAAAGGGCCGAAAAGGCGGCCAGCTTGCTTATCCCGGTGGCCTGGACAGGTATCATTGCTGCGCAGATTATTGCCGGGGCAAAGATCCTCGAGAGCCTGGATATCACAAATTACCAAAATGGAGCGCTGGTCTGCGGAGCCATATTTATTTTTTATACCCTTGCCGGAGGTCAGCTAAGCATCCTGAAAACTGACTTCGCACAGGCATTGATCATCCTTGCAGGTATCATTACCATGTTCATCTTGCGGCTCGCCCATCCTCCGGTCATCCATTTACAGGAAGTACCGGAAATAACTTTATTCAATGATGCATTTAAAGTGGCTGACTTGTTGATCCTGATGTTGACCTACAGCATTACCTTCGTGGTGGGGCCCGATATCTATTCCAGAATATTCTGTGCCCGAAATGAAAAGGTTGCGCAGCGAAGCGTAATCATTGTTGCCGTTCTGTTGATTCCTGTTGCATTTATTCTTACATATCTGGGAGTTATGGCAGGGGGCCAGGCAACCGGGGGAAGCGGCTTTGTCATCCCCGGAAGCTCATTCCTGCCTCCCTGGGCACTTGGACTTATGGCCGCGGCTTTGCTGTCAGCCGTCATGTCATCGGCCGATACCACCCTGTTGAACAGCTCCATGATCCTGTCTGAACTCTTTACAGGCGATCTTGATAAACCCGGAGGAATCAGGCTCACACGGATTTTTATTGTTATCATGGGCGTTTTCAGCCTCATCATAGCCCTCAAGGTTACCTCTATTCTAAATGCACTTTTATTGTCACTCACCTTTTTTTCCGGGGCATTTATCATTCCGGTTATTGCAGGATTGGCAGACTGGCCCATCAGGCGAGGTAATGTAATTTATGCCATCGTTATAGGTGGTACGCTGGCGCTGACTGGCAAAATACTCACTGACTTGTATGGGATTGCCATAGGCTATTGGCTGATCCTTGCTGCTTTTGTCCTAAACGCCAGCATCCTGTTGGCCGGCAGCAAGGCAAAAAAAAAACCGCCCACAAAAATGACAGGCGGTTACACGTTGTAAATCTATGCGAAAGGTCTACTATTGTGCCTTGCTATTTGGTTATCGTTTATATTGTACCAATTTATCAAATGTTTACTTTAATCCAAAGAACCATTTGTGAATTATTAACTTAAACGCATCAATTGTTTATTTGACCAAAATGGACGGAAGCCATGCTGGAATGTTCATGAAGGTCAAAAGTCACGTATTTCACAAAAGTCAATGAACCTTCCCTCGGTTGGCCCATCCAGGCTTATTAAATAAATCATCCAGTCTCACAAAATTACAACATCTGATTCATTTTTTAATAAAAACACACGTAAATGTTACATTTTGAAACCAAAATACCCACAAAATGAATGAATATGCATTGACACCAACACCTCTTTGAAAAAGATGCCCGATTCGTGAAAAAATAGTTATTTTGCATACAAATATTAATGGAAGTATATCTATGGGAAAAGTATTGATCATTGGCGCCGGAGGCGTTGGAACCGTTGTGGCGCACAAGATGGCTGCATTGCCCGAAGTTTTTTCGGAAATCATGCTCGCCAGCCGTACCAAATCAAAATGCGATGCTATAGCCAAAAAGATAGGTGGTAACCGTATCAAAACAGCACAGGTTGATGCCGACAATGTCCCGCAGTTAGTTGCACTAATACGCTCATTCAAACCGGATCTGGTTGTGAACGTGGCCCTTCCCTACCAGGACCTGACCATCATGGATGCATGCCTCGAGACTGAAACCAGCTATCTCGACACGGCTAACTATGAACCTAAGGATGAAGCCAAATTTGAATATAAATGGCAATGGGCTTATCAGGAAAGATTTAAAAATGCAGGCATTACCGCCATTCTCGGCTGTGGTTTTGACCCGGGGGTCACCAGCGTTTTCACTGCCTATGCCGCGAAACATCATTTCGACGAGATTCATTATCTCGACATTGTCGACTGTAACGCAGGAGACCATGGGAAGGCATTTGCCACCAATTTCAATCCGGAAATCAACATTCGTGAAGTGACACAGAAAGGAAAGTACTGGGAAAACGGAAAATGGGTGGAAACTGAACCCCATGAAATCCATAAACCCCTGAATTATCCTGAAATCGGGCCAAAGGAATCTTACCTGATTTATCACGAAGAACTCGAATCCCTGGTCAAAAATTTCCCGACACTGAAACGTGCCCGTTTCTGGATGACTTTTGGACAGGAATACCTCACTCACCTGAGGGTTATACAAAACATCGGGATGGCCGGCATTGAACCGGTCATGTATGAAGGAAAGGAAATTGTGCCCATCCAGTTCCTGAAGGCAGTACTGCCCAATCCAGGTGATCTGGGAGAAAATTATAAGGGCTGGACGTCCATCGGATGCCGCATCAAGGGACTGAAAGACGGCAAGGAAAAGACTTATTATGTATACAACAATTGCAGTCATGAAGCGGCCTATGCCGAGACTGGAACACAGGCGGTAAGTTATACCACAGGGGTACCCGCCATGATTGGTGCCATGATGTACCTGAAAGGTCTCTGGAAAAAAGCCGGAGTGTTCAACGTCGAGGAATTCAATCCCGATCCTTTCATGGATGCACTTAACCAGCATGGCTTGCCCTGGCACGAATTGCATGACGTAAACCTAGAGTTTGAATAATCATCGGTTGGAGTCAATCTCTCCGAAATTTAAAGTATTGTGAAACAAGGGGGTGCAAACCGGTCAAAACCGGCCTTGCGCCCTCTTTTTATGACATCATCTCATTCAGTATATTTTTATCCTATATTTGATTACCATTAAATCAAACCATATGCTGATCACGATCGCCTTAATCATTGCTTATCTCCTGATTCCGGTCTTTCTGATTTACCTCACACACATTTCCGAAAAAATCCGTAAAATCGGGGCAGTTGTCTTGGCTTACGCTTTAGGTCTCGTATGGGGAAATATCGGCATCTTCCCCAAAGCCAGCGAAAACTACAAGCGCATGAAGGTATTGGCCGAGGGGAATCCCCTCTCTGATAACCAATTGATGGAAGCCTTTCACAATGGAATGATTACGACCAGCGACATTGCCGTTAACCAGATCGGCGCGATTCAGGCCAATGTCATGAATGTGGCCATCGGCATTGCCATACCCCTGATCCTTTTTTCCCTCGATCTACGCAAATATATGAGCCTGGCCCGCGAAGCACTTAAGTCTCTTTTGCTGGCAATGGTATCCTTGTTCGCGGCCATCTTCATCGGGTTTTTCCTTTGGGGAGATTCTATCGTGGAAGCACCGAAGGTGGGTGGAATGTTGGTTGGCGTTTACACTGGGGGAACCCCAAACCTGGCTGCCATAGGAACTGCTCTCAACGTCAATTCCAACACATACATCATAACCCATACTTACGATGTGGTCATCGGTACCATCTGTCTGGTCTTCCTGATGACCATAGCCCAAAGGGTATTCAACCTATTCCTGCCTCACTTCAGGGATGTCAAACGACACAAGGCCATATGCGCCATTGCCAAAGAAACTGAGGGTGTCGATAATTATCTGGGTATGCTCAACAAAAAGGCCGCCTTTAAACTGGTCTGGGCATTCTTGCTGGCCGCTGTCATTGTCGGGATCTCATTCGGCGTGAGCACTCTCGTAAACAAGGACAGCCAGATGGCGGTTTTGATCCTGACCATGAGTACCCTTGGTCTCGCATTTTCATTCGTCCCGGCCATCAGTAAAATCGAATACACTTTTCAGCTGGGCATGTACCTGATCATAATCTTTTCCCTGGTCATTGCCTCTCAGGCCGACCTGAGCGGAATTTTCAAAAAGGAATACCTGAACATTTTCTACTTTGTGGCCATGGCAGTTTTCGGTTCCATGTTTATCCATGTCCTGCTCTCAAAAATCTTCAATGTGGATTCAGATACAACCATTATCACCATAACTGCCCTTACATACTCGCCACCTTTCGTACCGGCCGTTGCAGCTGCAATCCGGAACAAGGATATAATCGTCAGTGGTATCGCCGTGGGTTTGCTGGGTTATGCTTTCGGAACCTATGCAGGCATCGGCATGGGTAAGTTGCTCGAGATATTCCAGAATTCTTCCATTCCAGAATTCCTGAAAAGCTGGTAACCGATAATTTTTGCCCTTTTAATATTCTTTTTAAAAGATGTTTATCTCGATAGGTAATCTGCTGAATTTTCATCACTTTTGACATACTGTTCAGTTGCATTTCAATACCCGGAATCGGGTGATTGCCAATTGGGCAGAAGACTTTTGAAAACCGCGATTCATTATGTCTATAAAAGTAAAATACTATAACCCACCTCCTGAATTGTCGTGGCTTGTAAAGCAGTTCGAATCCATCGACTTTTCTGGTGGTCGGGTGATCCATGACAAATTCATTCCACGGGAAGATATTTCACTGGTGTTTCATTTTGGGGTACCGCCATTAATGCTTGTACCTATCAGGAAATTGCTCCCACCATTTTTTATTGCCCCGGTGATTACAAGAGCCAACCAAATGCGCCTTGACCAACCTAACCGGACTTTCATCATAACCTGTAAACCGACAGTGTTTTCAAGGGCTTTTGGCATTCTTCTCACGCCTCGCGAGAATCTTTGGCACGACCTGCCGGATAATCCGTTTATGGGACTTTGGGAGAGGCTCGGGAATGCTCCTTCAGATGCTGAGTGCATCAAAATTTTTAAGGAATTCCTATATTTCAGTACCCCACCAGTGTATACCCCTGACTTAATCGACAGGATTTATGAAAAAATCGTGCACACAGGTAGTTTCTCTTCACTTCACGACATATTGAAATCTTACAGGATTAGCGAACGTACCATTCAACGCAACTTCAGGCAAAGAGTCGGCGTCAGTCCAAAGAAACTGATCCGTATCATGAGAATCAATGCACTGTGGAATAAAATCAAGGATGACAAACCTATCGATTATCAGGATCTTGTATACCTGGGGAACTATTTCGACCAGGCTCATTTCATAAAGGACTTCAAAGCCATCACTGGCGAAACCCCCGACAAATTCTTCCATCGCGACCTTAACCTGGTTGAGATTCTGTCTGGAAAATCTTCCATCCGTCAACGGGTCTGAGTGTCGTTTTTTTACTATCGCAAGCAATGCTTTTGGCTTTGCTTTAGGGAATCTTAACCTTAAAAAGCAAGACCGATGAAAACCATGCAACTATTGACCGTAATAACTTCATTTCTACTGATTCTTTGGAGTTTCGAGACGCAAGGCCAGGTAAACAAGCCCCGGGAAGTGGCCAAAGAACAGGGCACCAACCGGCTCAATTCAAAAATTGACCAGGGAATCGACGAGGGTTTTAACAAAGTGGAGGAAGGGATTGGCAATCTCTTTAAAAAGAAAAAAAACAAATCGGAAGAAACGGTTGAGTCCGAAGAAGAAGATGTTGATGAAGAAAATTCCGAACCTGAAGAAAGATCAGCTAACTCACCCCAAAAACAAAAACTGGAGAGTGTTACCCAGTATGATTTCGTTCCGGGAGATGTAATACTCTATTACGACGACTTCTCCCAGGATGCAGTCGGTGATTTCCCTGCCCTCTGGACCTCTAACAGCAGCGGGGAGGTAAAAACGGTAAACATTGCCCCGGGGAATTGGTTTCACATGAACGGGGAGGATGCAGTATACTGTTTTACCAGACAAATAGAGTTTCCCGAGAATTTCATCATCGAATTTGACATCATACCTGACATTGAGTATAATTACGGTTCTACCTTCTCATTATACCACGATGATCCGGAAAATCCCAGAGAACTAAATGATGACCTCTATCCGGGCACTGCAGGATTACACATTAACATGAAACATGAAAGATGGGAAACCAAGGGATACAAGCAGGATGAAGACTGGATTACCGGCCAGGGATCCAAAAATCCGGTCGTACGGGAAGAAGTGAACCATGTCATCATCTGGATCCAGAAAAGGCGGGTAAGAATATACCACCAGGGAGCAAAAACTATCGACATGCCTACAAATATCTATGAAGGCACCAAATTCAACAGAATTCGCTTTTCTGGCTGGGACGCCTACAGCTGGCCGATGATCTCCAACCTGAAAATCACCACTGCAGCCCCGGATACCCGAAGCAAACTAATCAAGGAAGGAAAGTTGGTAACCTATGGTATCACATTTGACGTCAACAAAGCCGATATCAAACCTGAAGCTTACGGCACATTAAAAGATATTGCAACGGTTCTCAATGAGAATCCAGATGTCAGGGTGAAGATTATAGGGCATACGGACAGTGATGGCAAAGATGACCTGAACCTGGACCTTTCCGCTCGAAGAGCATTGGCTGTTAAGTCAGAACTGACCAAAACATTTGGAATTGATGCTTCCCGAATGGAAACGGAGGGTGCCGGTGAAACCCAGGCGCTGGCCCCGAACGACAGTCCCGAAAACAAGGCAAAAAACAGACGGGTCGAATTGATAAAGCTTTAAGTGATAAAGGTGTCCAATAAAATGGGCACCTTTTAAATTCACTACTTCTTCTTGAAAATCTTGCGGATTTTCTCCCAAACAGGCTCCTTGTCCTCCTTGGGAGAGGATTCGCCCCTCTGACGGAGATCTTCATCAGCTCGCTTGTCCTGACCCCGCCTGATGCCAAAAATCTCACGCAGGTCAAACGAAGGCCTGACCTGCTCCACCCATGGTTCCATGGCATATAGCTCGTTCATGACCAACGAATCGGGACGCTCAAACTCCTGTAACCGCATATAGGCAAATTTCCGGTCGCTATTTAAACGCTGGTAGAATCCCCCAACCACCGGAAGTGCCATATAGGCTCCCTGTCCGTAGGTGAGGGTCCTGAAGTGTATGGCCGGGTCATCGGCTCCTACCCAGCAGCCTGCCACCAGGGTTGGCGTGAATCCGATAAACCAACCGTCAGCATGATCCTGTGTGGTACCTGTCTTGCCGGCAATGTCACCCGTTACATTGTATACCGATCTTAATGAGCGGGCTGTACCTTCATCAACCACACCACGAAGCATTTCTATGACCAACTTGGTGTTTTCTGGATCGATGCCGTTATTTTCGGGAACAGGTTCTGAATATTCATGCAGTACTATTCCGTTTCGGTCCTCTATCCTCATCAGGATGTGTGGCTCAACCGGTGCCCCGCCATTGACAATGGCGGCATAGGTTTTCACCATCTCGTGCAGGCTTACGGTTGCTGCTCCCAGTGCAAGCGAAGGATACTCAGGAAGTTCGGATGTCATCCCCAGATCACGGGCTGTTCTGATCACATTACCCACGCCAGTCCGCATCAGTACATCGACCGATACGGTGTTGATAGATCGTGAAAGGGCAGCCTTCATGGTATAATAGCCACCATATTCACCATTCGAGTTGGTAGGCGACCAATCCTGGTAATCGTGGTAAACTTTCTTTTCGTTGGAATAATAATCAAAGGGACTCAGGCCTTCCTCCAGGGCTGCCAGGTAAACTACCGGTTTAAACGTCGATCCAACCTGCCGGGGGGCTTTCACGTAATCATACTTGAAAAACCTGTAATCTATGCCACCCACCCAGGCTTTAACCTGTCCCGAATTGGCCTCCATGGCCAGAAAACCGGCTTTCAACATTTTCAGGTAATGCTTTAACGAATCAAGCGGGGTTGTCTTTTCTGCCTTCAATCCATCCCAGGTAAACAGAGTGGTCTCAATGGGCATCACGAACTCCTTTTTGATCTCCTCGTCACTCTTGCCGCTGGCTTTTGCTGTCCGGTAACGGTCAGTCCGCCTCATGGCACGATCCACCACCGACTGATCCTTCCCCCATGGTTCACGACCCTGCCAGTGCTGGTCAAAAACGCCCTGCAGCTTTTTCATGTGCGCCGCGACCGACTGGTTGGCGTACGACTGCAAATTGTAATCAATGGTGGTGTATATTTTCAGGCCGTCAGTATAGAGGTTATAGGCTTCGCCGTCGGGTTTTACGTTCGACCGGCACCATGCTGTAAGTTCAGGACGAAGGTGTTCAAGCAGGTAAGGCGCGGGTCCCTGGTTATAGGTAATCAGCCTGTAATTAAGACCCAGAGGTTCCTGCTTGTACTTTTCGGCTTGTTTTTCATCCAGGTAATCGTTTGCGACCATTCTGTCAATCACTACGTTTCGGCGCTCAAGTGACCTGTCGGGATGAATCCTGGGATTGAACAGTTGATTAGCCTTTAGTATCCCAACCAGAACGGCTGCTTCAGGGACAGTCAGTTCCGAGGGTCCTTTGCTGAAAAACCGCTCCGCTGCCACTTCTATTCCGAAGATATTCTCCCCGAAAGGTACCGTATTCAGGTACATGGTCAGAATCTCCTCCTTGGAATAGATTTTCTCGAGCCGGTAGGCGATGATGCCTTCCCTGATCTTGCTTACCGGCAAGGTAAAGATCCCAAGGTCGGGACGGGGGTATAGGTTCTTGGCGATCTGCTGGCTGAGGGTCGATCCCCCGCCCGATTGGCGGTCCATCAGCAGGATCGACTTGAAAAATACCCGCATCAGGGCGACCTCGTCGATACCCCGGTGTTCATAAAACCGTGAATCCTCGGTGGCCACCAGGGCATTGATGACGTTAGGGGATATTTCCCCAAATTTAACGTCGCTCCGATTCTCCACATAATATCGTCCCAACAACCTGCCATCAGCCGAAAAGACTTCCGTGGCCACAGGGGTTTTGACCAGGTTAAGCTCTTCCACTGATGGAATCCGCCCAAAGATTCCCAGATACACACTGATAAACAACAATGCCAGTGCAATGACACCCAAGGCAATAAGTTTCATCAGGTATGGAAGGATCCTGAATTTCTTCTTCCCCGTGCTTCTCTTTCCGGAATTTCCTTTTTGTGTCGACGAGGATTTTAAATTCTTTTGGGTCATAATGATACTCAATCCTGCAAAATTAATGTGTTTTATCACTTTTCCTTTAAACGGTAACATTTTAAAACTATTTTTGCAGGCCCTTTCCAAATACTATCCATCGGAATAAATTAAGAATAAAATGATTACAGTTTCAGATTTAGGCATCCAGTTCGGCAAACGAATACTTTTCCAGGATGTCAACATGAAGTTTACACCGGGTAACTGTTATGGCATCATCGGTGCAAATGGGGCAGGAAAATCCACATTTCTCAAAATGCTCAGCGGCGACATTGAATATACCAAGGGATCGGTTTCGATGGGACCCGGAGAACGTCTGTCTGTCCTTAGGCAGAACCATTCGGAATACAACGATTTCACGGTCCTTACTACAGTGATGATGGGACATGCAGAACTCTGGGACATCATGAACGAGAAAGATGCCCTCTATTCAAAAACCGACTTTACCGAGGAGGACGGCCACAGAGCATCAGAGCTTGAAGAGCGGTTTGCCGACCTCGACGGATGGAATGCGGAAAGCAATGCCGCAAGTTTGCTGAGTGGACTCGGAATCAAGGAGCATAAACATGGCGTATTGGTCAGTGACCTGAGCGGAAAGGAAAAGGTAAAGGTGTTGCTGGCCCAGGCTTTGTTCGGGAAACCCGATAACCTGCTGCTCGATGAGCCTACCAATGACCTCGACCTGGAGACAGTCCAGTGGCTCGAGAACTACCTCTCCTATTTCGACAATACTGTCCTGGTGGTGTCGCACGACCGTCACTTCCTCGACTCCATCTGTACACACATCGTGGATATCGACTTTGGAAAAGTGAAGTTGTTCCCGGGGAATTACTCGTTCTGGTACGAATCAAGCCAGCTCGCCCTGAAACAACAGATGGCCCAGAACAAGAAGGCCGAGGAACGCCGTAAGGAATTGCAGGAGTTTATAGCCCGGTTCAGTGCCAACGTTTCAAAATCGAAACAGACCACCAGCCGTAAAAAAATGCTTGAAAAGCTGAATGTTGAGGAAATTGAACCTTCCACAAGAAAATACCCTGGCATCATCTTTACACCGGAACGGGAACCTGGCAACCAGATCCTGGAAGTGACAGGACTGACCAAAAGCCTGAACGGGACCCTCCTGTTCAATGACCTCAATTTCTCGGTACAGAAAAACGACAAGATCGTGTTCCTGTCCCGCGATACCAGGGCCATGACTGCCCTCTTCGAGATCCTGAAGGGACACGACCAAGCCGACGAAGGGACTTTCGCCTGGGGGCAGACTATCCTGAAGGCTTACCTGCCTTTGGAATACGACGAGCTGTTTGACAACGACCTGACCCTGGTCGACTGGCTGGCCCAGTTCTCCAATGATACCACCGAGGTTTACCTAAGGGGATTCCTTGGCAAGATGTTGTTCTCGGGCGAGGAAATTTACAAAAAGGCAAATGTACTGTCCGGGGGAGAGAAGGTGCGTTGCATGATCGCCCGCATGATGATCAGAAATGCTAATGTGATGCTGCTCGACACACCGACCAACCATCTTGACCTGGAATCGATACAGGCTTTCAACAATACATTGATCAGGTTCAAGGGGAACATTCTCATGTCATCGCACGACCATGAGTTTATCCAGACCGTTTGTAACCGGATCATCGAAATTGGACCGAATGGAATGATCGACAAGCTGATGGATTACGACGATTACATCAGCGACGAAAGACTGAAGGAACAGCGAGCGGCACTATACAACGATTCGGAGATCTAAAGATCATTGATCCATATCTACAGGAGGAGTTCGACAAATTTTTTGACGAACTCCTCCTTTTGTTTGATCTTGTACTGCATGATATACCGAGGGTGCTCCAGGGGTACGATGCGACCAAAATAGCCCTTTTTCTCATTCAGCTTATGCAGAAACTTATAATTTTGGTTGTTGCCCAGGCAAAAACAGATATCGGTATCCATTCCAAACCGAAGCTGGGTTTCCAGCGACTCAACAATGAAATCACTACAAGCATCGGTCAGCTCCCTGCTGTCATAATAGTTATAATTGACATCCCTTCCCTTTTCGTTCACCTTTACAAAACCCAATGGACATACAGCCGAAATGTAATACCGGCCATAAAAGGCCTCCACCCCGCCAAAGGCCTCAATAAATTCATACACAAATACGGAAGACGGCTCATAGGTTGAAAGCCCGGGAATTTCCATCCCTAATTTCTCCTTCAGCCGACGGGTATCCGTGAACGGGATGCCCGTCACACCTGCACCAAATCGACCCGGATTGATTCCCATGATCATCCGCCGGGGTTGATCATCACCATAAAACTTACGGTAAAAGCGTGATGAAATCTCAAGGGCATGAGGATTCTCTGCATAAGGATTCATGATTCTGATCCCATCGGGAAGAGGATTCGTAAATTCAAGCTGACGGTTAAAACCGATGATTTTTTCGGAGATTGGCATGACACTTCAAATTATTATGCCTAAAAATAGCCATTTCCGGCTCATTTTTTACACACCCATTGCGTCCTGTAAAAAATACAATTAGATTTGTGTATGAACAATAAACCATTGAATTGCATCCATAAATCAAACCATGTCATGAAAAAACTTCTGATTTTTACCCTCATTGCCTTGTTGGCCGCACTGGTCACTGAAGCCAAACCAGTGCTGAAGGAAATCCGGACTTCCTCCGATCACGTAATTGTGGCTTACTTTACCAGTGAAACCGTAAATGCGGATGAAATCGACATCTCTGATTCCGGGTTATGGAAAATCGACGGTAAACCAGCCGTATCCATCCATAAATACGTTATGCAGGCCGATGCCTGTGACCATCACGTCTATCTTGAAACCGACCGCATGGTCGAAGGTAAGGAATACAGGGTGGAAACCCCTTACGGTAATACCCAGTTCCGCTTTGGCTCAAGGGAAACCCTCTGTGAATCCATCAAGGTGAACCAGGTAGGATACAGTGCCTTGTCCAAGACCCGCTTCGGGCTGTTTACCATCTGGCAGGGAACTGGTGGCAACAAAAAGCTGGAGGGTAAACTTCCCGGTTATGAGGTTTACCATGTCAAAACCGGTAAAACAGTTACCAAAGGGAAACTGAAGGAAGCAGGCCTGGATTCTGCATCCATGGAGTTTACCTACCGGATCGACCTTTCCAAAGTTCCAGAAGGGGGACCCTACAGGGTTTCCGTGAATGGTTTTGGCACATCTTATCCGTTTGGCGTGGGTGGCGAGTTTTCGAGACAGTTGGCACACCAGTTGTTCAGGGCGCAATACCTGCAACGTTGCGGTTGCCCCATCCATGAACCGGACATCCGTCAGGAGCCGTGCCATACGACCATTTATGAAGTGGCTGGCCCCATCGGGGAAGCCAATATTGTCGTCAACGGTGATGAACCGACTTTCAAGGCCTATGGGGGGTACCACGATGCAGGTGATGCCGACCGAAGGGCCTACCATATGGCGAACCCCATCATCAACCTGATGATTTATGAGGTATTCCCCGAATATTTTACCGATGGGCAATACAACATCCCGGGCGACTTTGACGAAAACTACCATATCATCAATTATGCCAACAACATCCCCGACATCATCGACGAGGCTGAATGGGGCACACTGGTATGGGAATACCTCCAAAAGGAAGACGGCAGCATCTATTTCGGAACCGAAACCAAGGGTTACCCTGATCCGTTCGCCGCTCCCATGGACAAGGATAACAAGAAGTATGGCACGGTCAAGACCGACCCCAGGGCAACCAATACAGGCGCAGGATTATTTTTTCACCTGGCTCGCATAATCAAACAATACAAACCCGAAAAGGCCTCAGAACTGGCCCAAAGGGCCGAAAAGGCCATGAAATACGGAGACGAAACCATGGCGGCACCTGAAAGGCTCTACTACCACATTCAACGCTACCTCTATTACGGAGAGGAAAAGGATCACCAGAAAATCAGGGAATTGTATACCATTGCCGATTCCATGAAAAACCATATTTTCCTGACCCCTGGTTATTCGTTGAACGACAAAAACTTCGACAATCCCGCCTATATCATGTCGTATGTGGTGGAGAAAGAAACACCTACCGACCCCGAAATTGTAAACTTCTTTAAAAAAGCCATCGAGAATGCGGCAAACGAAAATCTGTTGTGGGTAAACAAATATGTTTTTCCGGTCGGAAATCCCCCATCAAGGGGTGGATGGGGACACAACGTCAGGCAACCCCAGTATGCGGCTGCACCTTTGCTGCATTGGCGACTGTCAGGAGACCGTAAATATTTCGATGCGGCCTCGGTGTTAATGGACTGGAAACTGGGCTTAAACCCGATGGGAATCAGCTATGTGACCGAATTGGGCTCACATCAGGTGCACAACATCCATGACAGGGAAAGCGCTTTCACCAAAAGCAAGGGCTGGGGTCTTAAACCGGGAATCACAGCTTTCGGACCCGGCGTGATCGGAAGAAGGAACAATGCCGTTTCGGTACCTGCCATGTCTGACCTGCCCTATTTAAGGAAATTCACGGATGATATGGCCATCATATCCTTTACAGAGTTCACCATCTTTGAAACCATGCATTATGATGCGCTCTATACCATCTTGGCGGGAGGCGGAAAATGGAATGGGAAAGACCCGTTTCGATAATCATGTGACACCATAAAAAAAGAAGCAGGCTGATAACCTGCTTCTTTTTTATGGATAATTCAAGAAATTTCTTTTCAAACAAGTCCCGAAAAGCCCATGAAAGCCATAGCCAGGATCCCTGCCGTTATCAGGGCTATAGGTGTCCCTTTAAGGCCCTTGGGGACATTCATCAGGTCGAGGTGTTCACGTATACCAGCAAAGATAATCAGCGCCAGACCGAAGCCAATGGAGCTTGCAACGGCGAAGACCACTCCTTCCAGAAGGTTAAAGTTTTTCTGTATGGTCATGATGGCCACCCCTAAAATAGCACAGTTGGTGGTAATCAATGGGAGGAAAATACCGAGGGCCTGGTATAATGACGGACTAGCCTTTTTCAGGATGATCTCTACCAGCTGAACCAATGAGGCAATAATCAGGATAAAGGCAATGGTCTGCAGAAACTGGATCGAAAAGGGCTCCAGCACCAGCTTTTGGATGATATAGGTGACGATGGTTGCCAATACCATCACAAAGGTGACTGCACCAGCCATCCCGGCCGCTGTTGACAATCTTTTGGACACACCCAGGAAAGGACATATCCCGAGGAACTGCATCAACACGATGTTGTTGACGAGTATGGCTGATATGATAATGACGAAATAACTCATGATGGTCGGTTTTAAGCTTTTTTCATCTTGTTGATGATCGCGATCAGGTATCCCAATACAATGAAGGCACCCGGTGCCAGCACAAACAGCAACATCACGTAATCTTCGGGGAAGATGGTGATGTTAAAGATCTTTCCGCTTCCCAGGATTTCCCGGATCCCGCCAAGCAGGGTCAGGGCAAAGGAGAACCCAAGCCCCATCCCCAATCCGTCGATCAGTGATGAAACAAGGTTGTTCTTTGAGGCAAAGGCCTCGGCACGGCCGAGGACGATACAGTTCACCACGATCAGTGGAATAAAAAGCCCAAGACTCTCGAACAATGCCGGCACATAGGCCTGCATCACCAGCTCAACCACAGTCACGAATGTGGCGATGATCACGATGAATGCCGGGATCCTGACCTTGTCGGGAATCTGGCTTTTTACCAATGACACCACGATGTTGGCCATTACCAGAACGAAGGTGGTCGCCAAACCCATGCCCAACCCATTGATGGCCGATGAGGTGACCCCAAGGGTGGGACACATCCCCAGCAGCAGGACAAACACCGGGTTTTCCCGGATAAAACCTTTCGTAAAATTCTTAACTTGATCCATTGGTTTCCGATTTTATGGGATTGTGGTAGTTGCTTTCAATTCAGGCAGGATCTTCTCCGTGAACCCGGCATGGGCCCTGTTTAACGCTTCAAGAAATGCCCTTGAGGTGATGGTAGAGGCCGTGATGGCGTCAATCTCTCCTCCATCTTTTTTTACCTCAAGCTTGGCTGTCCCGGGATTCCTTCCGATGACGTTCTGTCCCGGCTTTTCGGCATTGTTAAACCAAATGCCCATCTTCGATCCCAGTCCGGGCGTCTCCTTGTGCGCGAGTACCTGGTATCCGGTAATGTTGCCTTGGAGGTCAAGGCCGACCATCACCCCTATGTGACCTGAGAAGCCATTCATGGAATAACTCTTCACGGCAACGCCCACCAGGTTACCTCCGGCATAGGCAGGGAATATTTCAAGATCTTGGGGACCCCCATCAGGATTAACGATGATGGTTTCCCTGATTTCGTCAAAAGCCGGAACCACGCTTTGTATGGCTTCATTCTGGGCCTTGATCCTCGCTTCCGCGATGGCATCTTCTGTCAGCACATACACAAAACCCAAAGTTCCGGCAGCGATCAGCGTCACCAGTGTCAAAACCAGCAACATGTTTATGAAAGTAGATTCACGCTTTGCCATTATTTCATCCCTCCGAATCGTTTAGGTTTCACTGCATTGTTGATCAGGGGCGTAAAAGCGTTCATGATCAGGATGGCAAACGAGATTCCTTCGGGGTAGGCCCCGAAGAGGCGGATGCTCATGGTGATAGCCCCGATCCCGACACCATAGATCAGCTGCCCTTTGCCCGTCATGGGCGACGAAACCATGTCCGTGGCCATGAAGATGGCTCCCAGCATGGCACCTCCGGTCAGCAAATGATAAGCGGGTCCGATATAGGCTTCCGGATCAATCATCCAGAAAATGGCAGCCACCACAAACATCGATCCCAGCACAGCCACCGGGGTATGCCAGGTAATCACCTTGCGGATCAGCATATAAATACCGCCAATGATCAGCATCAGGGCCGAAATCTCACCGAGGGACCCTCCGGTTGTACCCATCAGCAGGTCCGTGGCGGCCGGCAAATTTCCGGCAATCTCGCTGATTGGCTGGCCATTCATCAAACCTTCCTTTAAAAGTCCCAGGGGAGTTGGTGCTGTAACGGCATCCACACCGCTTCCAGCGGGGGCCGGATAACTGGTCATTTGTACCGGAAAGGAGATCAATAGAAACACACGTCCCACCAGGGCCGGATTGAAAATATTGGTTCCCAGTCCGCCAAACGACAACTTGCCGATACCGATCGATACGAAAGCGCCAATGATGATGATCCACCAGGGAAGGTTGGCCGGTACGTTAAAGGCCAGAAGCATCCCGGTGATCAGGGCCGATCCGTCGGTGACCGAGGGTTTGACCTTCATGATATATCGTTGCACCAGGTATTCGAAACCGACGCTTGCAGCGATGGCTATCATGGTCACCCGCAAGGCATCGAAGCCGAAAACGACCACCGACCAGACAAGGGCGGGAATCATGGCCACGACAACGCGGTACATGATCTTCTGCACCGACTCATCGGTATGCACATGCGGTGATGGAGAAACAGTGATTAAATTGCTCATTATTTGGTCAGATATGATTCAGTTGATCTAATTTTTTCTTGCGCGGATTAACGCTCCAACCCTGGACTTTCCAAACCGGATGTAGTCGAGGAGAGGACGGCTTGCCGGACAGGTATAACTGCAGCTTCCGCATTCGATGCAATCCATGATCCGTTCCGATTCGGCGCGCTCGAGAAGGTTCTTTTCCGCCACGGTCATCAGCAGATAGGGCTCAAGTCCCATCGGACAGGCAGATACACAACGTGAACAGCGGATACAGGGCTGTACTTCATTCCTGCGGGCTTCCTTGGCCGGGATCATCAGGATGCCGGATGTTCCCTTGGTCACGGGTACTTCCATATTCGCCAGGGCCTTGCCCATCATGGGGCCACCGCTGATCACCTTACCGGTATCCTCAGGAAGGCCTCCGACCGCAGTTATAAGCTCACTCACGGGAGTGCCGATCCTAACCTTCAGGTTGGCAGGGTTCTGTACCGATTTCCCTGTTATGGTAACCACCCTTTCAAACAATGGCTTGTTTTTCTGGATGGCTTCGTAAACCGCAAAGGCGCTGCCTACATTGCTGACCACGCAACCCACGGCAATGGGCAACGCCCCGGAAGGAACCTCCCTGCCCGTGGCTGCCTTGATCAGTTGCTTTTCTCCGCCCTGCGGATATTTCACCTTGAGGGGGACCACCTGTATCCCTTTATATTTTGATGCCTTTTCCGTCATCAGTCGTATGGCATCGGGCTTATTGTTTTCGATACCGATTATGGCCTTGTCGACATTCAGGGCTTTCATCAGGAGACAGGTACCCACCAGGATTTCATCACTCTTTTCCAGCATCAGCCGATGGTCGGAAGTGAGATAAGGCTCACATTCAACCCCGTTGATCAGCAGGTATTCGGCCTTCATGCCCTTTGGGGGTACCAGCTTGACATGCGTCGGGAAGGTGGCCCCTCCCATACCTACAATACCGCTTTCATTAACCTTTTGAACAATGGAAGGTCCGTCCAGGTCACATTCCTTCACAAGGGCATCGGAGCGATCAATCGTTTCAAGCCACTCATCACCATCCACATTGATAATGATGGCCTGCTTCGGGTATCCCAGTGAATCGGGAACCAGGTCCAGTTTGGCAACGGTTCCGGATACGGATGAGTGGATATTGGCGGAAACAAAGCCACCGCTCTTTGCGATCAGCTGCCCCACCTTAACCTTATCTCCTTTGGCAACCACAGGCACCGAAGGGGTACCGATATGTTGCGCAACAGGGATTGAAACCACCTTGGGCAGTTCGGCAATTTGGATGGCCTGGCCGGCAGAAAACTTATTTTCAGGGGGATGGATCCCTCCCAGCTTGAAAGTTTTTAACACGTTGGTCGGTTTTTATGAGGTTACTTGAGTTGATTCTGCGGGTTCTTCCTTTACGCGTCGTGGCGGAAATCCGGTCTCGATGATGGCATTGGTCGGGCACACCGGTACGCACTTGCGGCAGAATTTGCACTTGTCTGAATCAATAAACGCCAGGTTGTTGCCCATGGTGATGGCATCGTATTCGCAAACCTTGAAGCACTTGCTGCAGCCAATACAGGCCACTTCGCAGGCTTTCTTGTTGACGGGACCCTTGTCTTCATTGCGACAGGCCACATATATCTTACGATGTTTGGGAAGTTTCTTTCTCAGTTCAAACAGGTTCTTCGGACATTCCCTGACGCATGCTCCGCAAGCAGTACATTTGTCCTCGTCAACGACCGGCAGTCCGGTGACCGGGTCCATGTGAAGGGCGTCAAATTCGCACACGGCGCAGCAGTCGCCGCAACCCAGACAACCATACTGGCATCCGGTCTCCCCGCTGTATGTGGCATGGATGATCGCACAGGTAGCTGCCCCGTCATATGCATTGACCCTGGGCCTGAATTCGCAAGTCCCGTTACAACGCAAAACCGCAACCCGGGGATCTTTCTTGACGGCCTCCAGTCCCAGGATTTTGGCAACCCCGGACATACAATCATTGCCGCCCACGGGACAATACAGGTCACTCAGGTCACCCTCCTTAACGCAAGCCTCGGCAAAGGCCCGGCAACCTGCATATCCGCATCCTCCACAATTGGCTCCCGGCAGGGAACCTTCCACATCATCTATGCGCGGATCCTCATACACCTTAAACTTCTGGGCCACAAAATACAAAATCACCGCCGCCGATGATCCGATCGCCCCCAGGGTAATTACAGTGTAAATAATGGTCATATTCATATCTATCAGGTTTCTTCGAGTTCGAACGTAAAGGTTTGCTTGATCTTGTCTTTCAACAGGTATAGGACCAGGTAATAGGGTACCAGCACCAACAGGGCCAGAATGCCCGCCAGTATCTCATTACCGGTTACAGTAACGGCAACAACCAGCGTAATCATAAGAATAAGGAATGGAAGCATGTACCCCAGAAAAAGGGCTTTCATGCCCGATGATTCACGAAAAAGGACGGTGACCATCGTTCCGGGAGAATAGGTTCGCTTCCAGCTCGAGATCTCAATCTCTTTCTCCCGGATATCGGAAACGGAGCAGGCTCCTTTGGCATGACAGGAAGAGCAGGCCGACTGATTGACGATGGAGACAATCAGTGAATGGGGGGTAACTTCTTTTATTATACCGGTGTGCCTCAACAATTCCATACTTTACCAGCAAAACGGCAAATCTACATAAATCCAAAATGAATTTTTATGGCAAAAATCCTTTTTTGGTCGGCATGGCCTTATTTAAAGTGAATCTAAAAATTCGGGGAGGGTCGGGTATCTTATTGCGACAGCAACATTAATCCTCATTATAACAGGCGTTTATGCCCCAATATTTCCAGTTTGCAACTTTCTGCCGGTTACTGGCCATCCCGCAAGGCTGCCACCTGCCTTTCCTGCCTGATCATATACCACGGGATCAGCCTGATCCAGATGAATCCGTTCACCAGAACGGCTGCCGTCACCCACCCGATGGTCGAAAACGACACTTCGGCATTCTCGGAGAGTAATGCGGGAAGGGTGGCCAGTAAGGCGGCCACGAAACCGATCAGGGTCCCTGCCAACAGCTGCTGCCCATATTCGCGAAACATGAGTGCCGAAATTTTCGCCTGCCTGAATCCCAGTGCCTGGAGGATTGCCAGTTCTTGTTTACGCTCGAGGATCGAACGGGCCAGGATCACCGCCAGCCCGATAGTGCCAAGTGCCAGTCCCAACGCACCAAGTGCCAGGAATATTGACAGGTAGGTATTGGTCACCGAATAGAATTCTGCCAGTCGTTTGGGGGCCGCTTCCATTTCCCAGCCAAAGTCGCGGAAATGCGAGGCCAGTTCTTCCGATGCAAGCTGGTGGTTCTCCGACCGGTCATCAATCAGGAAAACCGATGAACCGCTATGGGAAGGATAATGTTGCAGGAAATGGTGGTTGGCAATGATCACGAAACCTTGAAAGATGGAAGGGGCCAATCCTCCCACAAGATGCAATTTCAGGGTATCGCCGCTTTCTGATTGGTAGACCAGTGTGTCACCTACTTTCAGTCCAAGCCCCCACTGGATCACGGTCTGGTCGGCAATGGCCGGGATGACATTCCCGCCGGGACTGGCATTGAGCGACATCCAGGGATCTTCCTCATCCAGCTCTTCGGTTTTGGTCGCAAAGCGAAACCTTCCCCGCAGCATCTCAGGATCCACACCCAGGATGGCCGGATTTGAGATCAGGTTAAGGTTCAGGCAACTGGCATCATCACCATCGACCCGGTGAAACTGCACTGCCGAAAATGAGTCGGGAAGGCTTTCCGTGGCACGGCGTTGTGCGTCGTTCAGGTCGAACAACACTGGGACCGACGATTCGGCAAAAAAGTGGAATCCCCCCGAACCCCGGGTGGGCTCCTCTGCCCCGGCAAACATGTCCTGCCGATTAGCCCCGGTCGAAACCACGATAAAGGTTCCCAGGGCAAAGAGTATGATGACGGCTATCGACCGTGACTTATTGCGGCGAAGGTTACGGACGGCGAGTCCAGCAATCGTCAGCGCCCCTTCCTGATCCGGTTTTCTTCCCAACCAGCGGTCGGCCACCAGGATCAAACCGGGCAGCAGCAGTCCGCCCGAAACGAAAAAGATGGCCGGATTTTGTGCTCCTCCGCTAACAAACTGGGATACCAGCAAAATCACGGCGATTGCCGGGAGCAAAATTGCCCCGTACATTTTCAGTCTCGTTACCCATGTCCTTTCGGGCGACTTCTCCTTACGGTGCAGCTCCGAAACTTTTTGCCTGAGGTATTTCCTGACGGGCATGATGATGGAAACCATCATGACCACCAGGCTCACAATGGCACCGACGGATAGGGTGGCCGGACGCAGATGCACAAACAGCACCTCGGTCCTGACAATATCCCACCAGAGGGTGTTCAGGAATGAGAAAACCAGCACGGTATACCCCACCGCAAGGATGATTCCTGGAATGATCCCTGCCAGACTGATCCAGAAAGCCTCAGTAAGGATTATTTTAAAGATCTGGCCATTAGAAAATCCCAGCTGCATAAGGGTGCCGGTCTGGGCACTGCGGTTCTCAAGGTTCAGCCTGAACAGCAAAACACTCAGCAAGATGGCTCCAAGCAACAGGAAAAAACTCAGCCCCAGAAATAGCTGGCTGAAACTGACTCCTCCCCTGGCCGCTTCCAGTCCGCTTTCCCGGGAGGAATGCACCATCATCCCAATATCGGATGGCTCAACCCGTTCACTGAACAACCGGTAAAACATATCTTCTGAAAGCTGCTCCGCAGGTACCCTGATGGCAGTGTAATTCCCAAACCGGTTCGCCCAGATCCCCGAAGCCAGTCCGGGGGACACAAACGCCTTTGGCAGCCCCTTGTATTCGGCCCAGTAGTCTTCATCCTTCTGCCTGATCTTCTCCAGGTCCACCGGGATCCCGGCTTCCCATTCGCGACAATGTCCGGCATCCGACAAACCCGGAAGATGGGGCATCAGGTCTCCGTCGGCCCACGGACCTTCCATTTCCACGATCTCCCTGACTCGCAGGCTGACCTCCTTTTCTTCGAGCTGTCGCAAGGGGCCTATTTCAAAATACACCATTCGGATGGTGTCACCCACCTTCGCATCCAGGTCATTGGCACACCAGCGGTTCAGGATAACCTCGTCATTTCCGGCATCAAGTCCGGGAACGGCCGAAACGAAGGAGTAGGGAGTTTCCCGCCCTTTCAGTTGCAGCGAATTGACGAAATAGGTCAGGATCTTGCGTGACCCGGACAGCCCGTCATATACTTTAACCAATGACTCTTCCATGAATACCCTTTCGGTCGAGATCTCCTTCTCGCCTGTCAGCGGGATGTCCCTGAGTGCAAGGCCTCCGTCGGCAGGTTTCAAGACGTGTCGGAGTGCCTCCTGTATTTCAGTGACACTTGCCTTTTCCGCACTGATCAGCAATCGATTGGCCTTCCCTTCAAACTCCATCATCCTGTTTAAACGGTCGATGGAAATAAATACGTTATAGGGTGACGATTGTGAATTCTTGAGGTTAAACAGTCCCAGGTCATCTCTTCCGGCGATCTGACGCACATTGACCCGGATAGCCACAGAGGTCTCTGTATCAGATATAAAGGGGGCATTGCGGGGTATCAGGCTGGCTTTCTCCACCCTGAGCATAAAGCTGTCGCCCTCCTTCATTTCCAGCCGGGCCGCCAGGTTTGCGCTGATCACCACATCGTTGTCTGTCAGTCCGGCCATCATATCCGAGCCGGCCATTTTTGCAAAAGTATCATCAATACCGTTTACCGTCACCGAATTGACACGGCTGGCACCACCACCCGTAACGGCCATCCCGTCGAGCATCAGCACGGGAGAAACCGGGAAACCGGACTCATCGGCCAGTTCTGAGGCTAATGCACTCCTGAAATAGCGGTCGTTGACGGTAACGGAATGGGTAATGTTTCCCAGTCGGTAATGGGCAATCTTTTCCAGGCTATATGTGACCGAATCCCCGATGATCAGACCGCCGGTCAATACGGCCGTACTGATGGCCACCCCAAGTGCCACGACCATGTTCCCCCTGAAGTAATGGAGGAATGTCTTCTGCACAAAATGAATAAAGTGGTTCATCGGCATTCAGTTATGATTCAAGCCGGCCGTGCCTCAGGTGGAATAAACGGTCCATCTTTGCGGCCAGTTCGGACGAATGGGTGACGGTGATCAGGGTAATGCCTTCCTCCCGGCTCAGGTTGATGAGCAGATCGGCGAGGATGGTGGCGTTGGTTTCATCGAGGGCACCGGTTGGCTCATCGGCGAGGATCAGTGAGGGCTTGTTGATCATGGCCCTTACCACGGCGGTACGCTGACACTCGCCGCCCGACATCTGCGAAGGTTTCTGGTCGCGTTGTTCCCAGATACCGGTCTTTTTCAGCAGATGCTCGGCCCACGACCTTTTCTCGCTGCTGGCCGAATTACCGGCTGGCAAAAGCGGAAGCAATACATTCTCCATCAGGGTCAGTTGGGGAAGCAGCAAATGTTGCTGGAACACAAAGCCCAACGACCGGTTCCTGAATTGAGCCAGCTCATCGGCACTGTACTTACTGATATCGCGGTCTCCAAACATGATTTCTCCCGTATCGGGCCGGTCGAGGGCACCGATCAGGTTCAGCAGGGTGGTCTTGCCTGAACCTGAAGGACCGGCAATGCATATCCGCGATCCCGCCTCAGCTTGCCAGCTGAGATTCTTCAGTACGGGACGGAAGGCATGTGATCCGGGAACCCCATAGCCCTTGCTGACATTATTGAGTCTAAGAAGCATATTGTATTTTCTTTTCGATCATTTGCCGGTACACCCCGATCATCTCGTTGGCATGGTCGTGGATATTGAAATATTGTTCCACCCCTTTCCTTGCCTGCAGTCCAAGCTGCTGAAGCCCTTCCCTGTCGGAGAGCAAGGCAGCCCAGGTATCGGCCAGGGTGGCCGGATCATTGGGTGTATATATCCGGCCGCCACCTGATTTCTCCACGATTTCAGGGAAAGCCCCGAGGGCCGGCTGTACGATCGGTATTCCTGATGCCATCAGTTCAGGCAGGTACATGCCGAAAGCCTCACCATTGCGAACAGGTACGGTTCCAACCGCAACCTTCCGCATAAAGGCATGGCGTCCAGCCCCTTCAAACTCCTCATGGAAGTCAACTTCATGCGACAATCCTTCCCTTTCGATCCGCCTTTTCAGCATCCTGATGTATTTCACGTCCACCCCTGTGGAACCTCCTGTGGCCACCAGTTTCACATCTTCAAAACCGGGCTTTCTCTTCAGGAGGATAAAAGCATCCACCACGATGTCAAACCCGTTTTCGTGGCACAGTCTTGATATGTAGCCGATGTTCCGGGGCTTGTCCATGGGAGGTATATATTCGTATTCGGAAGGATCGACTCCCAGGTATACCGGGTACACCTTTTCGGGGGGAAGCGACAACCGTTCGGTCATTACTTTCGCAAAATAGTGACTAACGGCGATGAAGCTATCGACATCCTTTGCCTTCTCCTGCATCAGTTTCCAAACCTGGTCCTGAAAACCGGGTTTCATGGCATCGACCCAAACATCCTCATCCTGCAGGGAGCAGACTACCGGAACGCCCGCCTTTTCGCGGATACGGCGAGCCAAACCAAGCAACAGGGCATTCGAGATGTGGATGACATCAGGTTGAAGGTTTTCGACAATCCAGTCGACCATCCTTTCCAGTTCTTCTTTCTGTTTGCCTTCCTCTCCCAGGAGCATTGAGACCGTCATCTCCTCGAGTCCCTTGGCATTGGTGGATCCGGCCATCGATGCGGCCAGCTTCAGCATGGGCTTGGTGTTCAACAGGCGGTCGAACCACTTGGGGGCTTTCTGAAAAATGGGATAGAGTTGTTTGAGGTATATACTGACCGCCCCGTAAAAAACAGGTGTGTCTCCCAAATCGTGTTCATCGGAAAAGAGCGGGAGGTACATCGGCACCTTCACCACATTGTGTCCCTCTTTCCGCAGGGCTTCCACAAATTTACTGTCGCGCAGACAGTTACCACAATAAAATGAACCTCCCGATCCGGGGATAATCTGGACTATATTCATTCGTTTGGTTGTTTATTTCTTTCCGAAACAATACACCGCACCGTCAACAGCGGTAACGATGATCCGGTTGTTGGCCACGGCCGGGTTTCCAACGATGGATGCCCCCAGCTCATAGTTCCATTCCGGCTTTCCGGTGGCCAGGTTGAGCACGAAAAGGTCTCCGCGCATGTTGGCCACCAGGGCTTTGGCTCCTGCAATCACGGGTGATGCCTCCACCCGGTTTCCGGTATTGAATTTCCACTGCAGGGTGCCCGTGTTTTTGTCATAGCAATAGATGTGCTTGTCATGGTTCCCCGTGATCACACGGCTTCCATATACGGCCGGTGAGGCAACAAAGGGCAGCCGGGTACCCGGATCTTCCCAACGCCATGCAACCTTTCCCTTGACCAGGTCGACCTGAGAAAAATTGCCGTCATAATCCCCGATCCAGGCCTTTGTGCCTTCGATGGCTGCCGATCCGGCAACGTAGGTGGCCACATCGATCTTCTTCTCCCCGTTTCCCGTCATGATATCCACCACATGGAGAAAGCCGTCGCAACCGCCAAAAATGGCCTTGCCGTTACTGCATGATGCCGCACCGTTGATATAATTGTCCGATTCATATTTCCAGAGACCGATACCGGTCGAGGCATCAATACAATGAAGGTAGTAGTCGTAGCTTCCAACCATAAGGTAGGTCTTGTTGCCCGACTTCCACCAGTTGGCGGCTCCCACGATCTGGTTCTCTGTCACATACTCCCATATCTTTTTGCCGGTCATCAGGTCAAGGGCGTAAAAGGTTCCGTCCATGTTGCCGATGTACACCTTGTTGTCGAGGATGAGCGCCGCGGCCTCTATTGCATTGGGCGTCTCAAATTTCCAGAGCAGCTTGCCGTCCATGCCGAGACAATAAACGTTGCCATCGGCCGATCCTACCACGATCCGGTCGTTGCATACCACAGGTGATGCCTTGATGTTGTCATTGGTCTGGAAGGTCCAGATCAGATCTGGCTGTGAAGGGATACTGGCTGCGGTTACACCCGTAAGGTTCTGGTTTCCCCGGTAACCCGACCAGCAGTTTGCCGTTTGGGCCCAGCCGGCAAAAGTTATCATGAAAAATAAAAGACCAACTTGTATTTTTTTCATTATCAGCACTTTATAAATTAACAGCCAGAACATATGCCTGGTTCATCCCAACGAAAGAAAAGATATCCACAAAGCTGGCCACCCTCCTGGTTTTACTGCTTTTTCAGCTCAATGGCACCAGTTGGACAAGCTTTCGCCACCTTCTCCCCCACCTTTTGGAGCCCCTTGTTGAGGTCTTCGTTGTATGGCACCCCGACGACCACATCAAATCCCCTGCCAATAAAGGTGAATCCAAATTCCTCGCTGTATTTTTCGGTTAATTTAACACAAATACCGCACTTTATGCACTTTTGGGGTTCATATACGATGCCGTCGGTCTGGTAATGTTTGGTCATGGCCCGTCGGGGCGATGTCTGGAATCTTTTCTGCACGGCGTTGTAATAGTCCGACCAGTCACGCAGGCTGCAATGGTCGATGGCCCTGCAGTCGCAATGCATGCACCGGGCGGCTTCCTCCATTGCCTGCTCACGCCCAAAACCAGCGACATGCGATTCAGGGAAGATCCTTTTGCCATTGAAGGCTTCGGTCAGGTATTCCGTGAATTCAACCGGGTGCAGCTTACCGAACCGGGAATTGAACTTACGGGGCTCACCCACCACTGGCTGGCCATTCAGGTACTGCATAACCGACCAGGCCACCTCCTTTCCTTGTCCGAGCGACCTGATGGCAAGCCGTGATGAACGAAGCACGTTGCCCACCGCGAATATGCCCTTCTCTGAAGTTTTGAAGGTGTTGTCGTTCACCTCGAGTCCCTTGGCGGTCCCGCTCAACTGGTACGATTTGACAATGTCACTGATGTTTCCCGAGGCGATGACCACGGCATTATACTCCGCTTTCAGCCGGTCGAGCATGGTTGCATCGACTGCCGTATTCCCCCTGAAGATCACGCCGGTGTTGAGTATGGATTGGATCTCCTTGCGGAGGACGTCCTTCGGAAGCTTTTCGTCGTCGATGGAGGTCAGCAGCATGCCTCCGGGCTCTGCAGCCATGTCGAACAGGATTGGCTCCACCCCGCCCATGCGCAGGTAATAGGCTGCCGCCAAGCCGGCCGGACCGGCTCCCACCACAGCCACTTTATGGCCGTTCAGGGGAGGGACAGGCCAAGGATGGAGGTCATTGTCATCGCCCACATATCGTTTAAGCACGCATATCGAAACAGCCTCATCTACAGTCCTGCGATGGCAGATACCCTCGCAGGGGGCAGGACAGATGCGTCCCAGCACAGCCGGCAGGGCGATGTCCTTCTTGACCACCTTTAGTGCTTCCGCGAATTCACCGGCGGCTATCAGCCTGTTCATCCGGGGGATGTTCATGTGGGCCGGACAACCAATCTGGCAAGGGGCTTCGCAATCGCCCACATGCTCGCTTAACAGTAGCTCCAGACCCGTTTTCCGGGCCTCTGAGATCTCCTCGTCGTCTGTGATGATATCCATCCCTTCATGTGCCGTAGCCGAACAGGAGGGCATCATACGGCCCGAATGGTTGTCCTTGACAAGGCACAACATGCATGAGTTGATATGCTCCAGCTCGTCGTTCCAACAGAGGGCAGGCACATCAAAACCTGCCGACCGCAATGCCTTGAGTACCGAAGTCCCCTCGGGCACTTCCATCTCCTGGCTATTTATCTTTAACTTGATCATCTTTCCAATTCTTTAACTTACCCTTACCGCCATCATCCCTTTCACTATCTCACATCAATGGCATCTACCGGACACGCTTGCCGGCAGGCATCACATTTGATGCACAACTCATTGTCGATGATATGCTTTTCCAGAGGGGTAAACGGGATGGCATCCACCGGGCACTTCTGGGCACACAGTGTGCACCCGATGCACTTGTCGTTGACCGTGTATTTGATCAGGGCGGTACATTTGCCTGTCGGGCAAACGCCATTCAGGTGAGCCTCATACTCTTCCCTGAAATACTTCAGGGTGCTGAATACCGGATTCGGGGCGGTTTTCCCCAGTCCGCACAGGCTACCCTTCTGCGTCCACTTGGCCAGCTTCTCGAGTTCATCGAGGTCTCCGGGCCTGGCTTTCCCTTCGCATAGGTTATTCAGGATGTCGAGCATCCGCTTGGTGCCGATCCGGCAGAAGGTACACTTGCCGCACGATTCGGCCTGGGTGAACGACAGGAAGTAGCGGGCTATGTCGACCATGCAGTCGGTATCGTCGAGCACGACCAGACCTCCCGAGCCCATCATGGCCCCGGCCTTGGTCAGCGACTCAAAGTCGATGGGCGTTTTGGCAAGGCTGGCCGGAATGCATCCTCCCGATGGGCCACCTACCTGCACGGCCTTGAACTTGCGGCCATTGGCGATGCCGCCGCCGATTTCGTACACCACCTGGGCCACCGAAATCCCCATGGGAACCTCTATCAGTCCGCCCCGGGCGATTTTCCCTGCCAGTGCAAACACTTTGGTGCCCTTGCTGTGCTCGGTACCGATGGAATTGAATTTTGTGGCGCCTTCCCTGATGATGTAGGGCACTTGCGCCAGGGTTTCGGTATTGTTGACCAGCGTGGGATTTCCCCAGAGGCCTTTCTCGGCAGGGAACGGAGGCCTGATCCGCGGATAACCGCGCTTTCCCTCGATCGAGGCAATCAGGGCAGTCTCCTCACCGCAGACAAAGGCACCGGCCCCTTCGTAAATGGAAACATGGAAATCGAATCCGGTACCCAATATATTGTTGCCCAAAAGATTGGCTTCCTCGCAATGCCTGATGGCCTCCCTGATACGTCGGACGGCCAGTGGATATTCGGCACGGATATAGAAGAACCCGCGGTGTGCCCCTACGGCATAAGCGCCAATGACCATCCCTTCAATCACCCGGTAGGGGTACGATTCAAGGAGCATGCGGTCCATAAAGGCACCGGGATCGCCCTCATCGCCATTGCAGATCACGTATTTCTGTTCACTCTCATGCCGTGCCACCAGTTCCCACTTCATGCCGGTGGGGAAACCGGCGCCTCCCCTACCGCGGATCCCGCTTTCGCGGATCTCATGGATGACGTCCTGCGGGGTCATCTCTTTCAAAGCCCTTTCAATGGATACGAAACCACCACGCGAACGGTATTCCTCAATGTCTACCGGATTCAGGATACCCCGGTATTCGGTTGCGATGGGGATCTGTTTTCCCAGAAAGGAAACCACGGGCTTTTCGCGCATGTCGAGCTCATAGCGCTCCACGCCTTCCCACTTGGCATCGGTCTGTATGTATTCGGCCGTCTCGAGCAACTGGTTCTTCAGTCTCGACAGCAGCCCTTTGGGTTTGAAATGGCTGGTGACGATATCTTTCACGTCGCTGGGTTTCACCTTCGAATACAATATCGGTTCGCCCTTGTTGGGGACCACCTCCACCAGAGGCACCTGGTGGCACATGCCCACGCATCCGACATGTTTCAGTTTAACCTTGACGCCGGTGTTATGCACCGTTTCCTCCACGGCTTTCCTGATATCATCGCTTCCGCTGGCCACACAGCAGGATCCCAGTCCAATGCGGATCTCTCCCTGTATTTCGGTTCCATCGGATTTCCGGTACTGCTTTTTGGTTTTTGTATTCTTCTGGATTTCGAAATCCTCGATGATCTGGTCTACCTGATTGGTGGAGACATGGCCGTAGGTCACCTGGTCGATTTGCACCACCGGTGCCAGCGTACAGCAACCCAGGCAGCTTACTTTTTCGAGGGTATATTTCCCCGAGGCGTCGGTAGTTTCCTCCTCCTTGAGCTTGAATTTGCGTTTAAAGGCGTCGTATACCTGCCCTGCCCCTTTCACGTGACAGGCGGTCCCGACACAAATCTTGATCATGTGTTCGCCCACCGGCCGCAACCTGAACTGGTGGTAAAAGCTGGCCACACTCATGATGTCGGCCGGCGTGATTTCCGAGATCTCGCTCACCCTGCGCAAGGCATCCTCCGGAAGGAAGTTGAACTCCTTCTGGATTTCCTGCAGGATAGGGATTATGGCCATTTTTCCGCGGCCCTTGTCCGATACGATCCGGTCTATGATCTGTAAGTCATTCGACATAATTTCCTTTCGTTGAACTGTTTCGTTCGGGCCGTTCTCCTTAGTCCGGGATTCCGGCCCTGTCCACTTGGTATACCATTCGGCATTTACCCTGCCACGTTCCTTCCTATTTCCCGATGCAGTAGAGGGTGGTTCCGGCCCTTACATACATCCTGCCGTCGGCAAATGCCGGCGTGGAGGTTATCTTGGCGCCCAGGTTTGATTCGGCCAGCAGGTTCATTTCGCGAGACAACGCAAATACCTGCAACTTCCCGTCGGTATCGAACAGGAACAGCTTGTCGTCGGCAACTACCGGAGACGCATAAAATCCGACCCCACTGTCGTGCTCCCATAGCATCTCACCGTTCTTTGCGTCGAAGGCTGCCAGCACTCCGTAGCTTGTAGCCACGAAAACCATGCCCTTGGCGGCTACCGGACTGGCCACTTCCGACAGGTACATGTCGTCCTTCCAGACCACCTGTCCGTTAGTGGCGTTCACGGCCATCAGGGTGGCATATTCCTGCGTGACGAACACCAGTCCGTCACTGTAGGCCGGTGATGGCCCCACCTCACCCATCAGTCCTCGTGCCGTCCACAGCTCCTTGCCCGTATCGGCATCATAACCGGCCACAAACGGGTCGGCTGCCATGATCACCTGGTACTTGCCGCCTACGTTGGCCATGATCGGACTTGCCCACGATATTTTCACGGCACGTGCCGTTTCCCACACGGTGTTCCCGGTAGCCACGTCGAGGGCCACCAGCTTATGTCCCCGGTTATTGTCGTATTGTATGTATAGTTTGTCTTTCCATGCGATCAGCGAGGAAGAGTATCCGTAATGGTTTTCGGGAACGCCCAGGTTCCTGGCCCATACCCGGTTTCCGTCCATGTCGAAACTGATCACGTCACCGGTTCCGAAAATGGCATACACCCTGATTCCGTCGGTCGCCAGCGATGGGGCGGCCAATCCGGTATCCTCGGTGGTTTTGGGAGGTGTGGCCGGGCTACCCTGGATATTATCGGCAGCCTTTGCCCACAATATTTTGCCAGAGTTGCGGTCGATGCAGTAGACTTCCCGTTTCTGGGCATTGGCTCCCGAAATGAAGAGCTTGTTGCCCCAGATGACCGGTGAGTTGTAACCCGTCAATGGCACGGTGGTTTTCCAGAGGATATTCTTTCCCGAAGGCCCGTCAAAATCAGTGGGAATGTTCTTGTGGCTTGAAACGCCATTGGCGAATGGCCCCCTGAAGGAAGGATAATTGGCCATGATCTGGGATGCCCCGGGCAGGGCCGGTGCTGCCGGGGTAGCTGTCACGGAGGCCGTGGCGGCTTCCCCTGATGTCGTTCCCGTTTCGGCGGGCGCCGAGGATGCCAGCGAATCGGTGGTCGTTACCCCATCACTCCCCGACAACAGAACGGGCTCAGCACCCACTTCCACCACCTCGATGCCCGGATCCTGTGCCGGGGGTTCGACAGCGACGATCTCTTCCCGTCCAAACTGGTCGAGGTAATTCACCGAGGCATATGAGGCGGCCAGGGCCGACACCAGGATGACGCCTCCGGCCGCGAGCAGCCATTTCATCGACAGTGCCTTGGCTGCCAGCTCGTTCTCGACAACCTGTTCGGGAATCTCTATTTTCGATTTCAGGGTGTAATAATACCGCAGGGCGATAGCAAAGACGATAGCCCCGAAGAGCAACAGGTAGCTGCCGGTGTTGATCTGCCACTGGGTATTGAAATAGGCTTTGCGCGCCAGAAGGTCGAGCTGCCGGATATCCTGCTTCAGTTCCGCATTGGAGGGCTCCTGGGCCAACCGCTCGATCAGGACTTTCATGGCATTGCTTTCAAGCGGGTCATTCTTGCTCAGCTGCCAGAAGTTCAGCAGCAAGAGCAAGGCCACGGCCGTGCAAAAGATCCCCGAAATCACGGCAACGTTTGATGACAGCTTGATCTGGTCTTTAATATTCATTTTTGGTCGATATTTCTGTTACTGGGACCCATTCCGTTTTATATCCAACACGGCCGGATTGGGTACCAGTTGATTCATTTTCGCTTTATTCCTTTTTCATGACGGGCACCGCGGTTTTCAGCTGGGCTGTATTCTTGTCCACCGGACAGTAATCCATACACCTGCCGCAGCTGTAACAATCGCCAGGATTGGGCTGATAGTCGGTGCGGCGCCTGAATATCACCTGGTTCAGCAGGGTCATTCCAATGACCAGACCGATAAACCCTCCGGCGATCATACTGCCGGTGTAGAATTTCTTCCTTACGATGCGGGCATCCTCCACCAGCTGCTCCAGGGTCCTGCCCTTGCTCAGGAAGGTCTGCACATCCAGATTGTCGGGATCATCCTTCACCTCGGGATGGGCAATCATCAGTTCGGCCAGGTAGACGTCCTGGTTGGCCCGCGAGAGGTAGGCGTGCGATTTGGCGCCCACAAACACGCCCGCTCCAACCCATAAGGGTAAAAGCACCGCATACAACAGGAACTTCCGGGCACCGGCCCGCGAGCCCACAATTGCCTTTTCCTCCGAAGGATAGTCGATGGCATCAAACGGACAGCTGGTGGTGCAGAGCTTGCACTGGATGCAGTGCGATGGCGTGATGGTCAGATGCCACCTCGAAAACTTCGACATCCATTTCAGCAATACGCCGTACGGACAGAAGAAACGGCAATAGGGCCTGCCCACAAACATGCCCATCAGCAGGAAGGCCACACCCAGCACCACCATGGTGTAGGGCGCATCCATCCTGTAGATGCCCACGAAGGGGTCATAGCGGCAGATGATGAAGTCGGTGCCCGTGGCGGCATAAAGCACGGCCAGGGCCAGATATATATAAGGTATCAGTCCCAGAACCTTCCTCAGCCAGAAGGGCAGCTGGATGGGATGCACGATCACCAGGTCCTGGATGACGCCCAGCGGACAGGCACCGGCGCAGAACACCCTGCCGAAGAAGAGCGCAAAGATCAAAGGCAGCAGAAAAAACAACAGGGCAGCCGCCGATATGGCATAGTTGACGTCGGAGAACGACAACACCACGTTCTGGATTGATCCTACCGAGCAGATACAGCCGTTCCGGTAAAACCCGAAGTAGAGCAGGGTGAAGATCGAAAGCCACAGGATTCCCTCGCGCGAGCGCTTCTTCAGGGCCAGCCAGCTGGCCAGCGCCAAAACGGCCAGCAGCACGGCCACGTCGAAATACTCGAGGGCCAGCGACCGGGGCTCGGGGGTGATGGTATCGGGCTGTTCGTATCCCGATTCAAATTCGGGTTTGGGGAATCGCTGCTGTGCCATTGCCGGGACTGCCAGCAAAAGGTGTAGCGCAGTGATCAGGTAAATCAGTTTTTTTATCAGGTTCATCAGGCGTCTTTTGTAAAATTCCCTTTGACTTTGTAGGCATCGCTGGCTTTCACCCGCTTGATGGCTTGCGAGGGACAAACCCTGGCGATGGCACATTCGTTGCAATTCACGCACAGGTGGTGCATGATCTGCAGATGGAGCGACCCGTTCCCGAAGGCCGAGCATCCCTTCACGCACTTGGCGCAACCGATGCAAAGGTCTTCGATGATGTGGTATTCAAAATAGGGCTCCTCAATGAATTTTCGCTCAATCGCGGCGGTCGGGCACAGCTGGTTCTCCCCTGCCGTGCTAAGCTCGTTGTAACCCGACTTGAAATAACCGCCGCACAGGTCACAGTATCCGCACAGGTCGTAAGCATGTACGCACTTCACGGCCGACGGTGTCAGCACACAATCGGTGGCGCACCGGCCACATTGCGTACACTCAAACGGATCGATCTGCCATACGTATCCGTCCCCGTCCACATTGCTGAGCGCCATTCCTGCGATACCTCCCAGCGAAAGTGCCAGCGACAGGCGCATTCCGCTCCTGATGAACTCCCTCCTGTTCTTGATTTTGTCTTCAGCCATTTTTGATCATCTTAGGTTGGTTGTACAGGTCACTCATTTCTTCGTGTTCCGGTAAGCGATCGCCTGGTCGTCGGAACAGTCTGTCAATTTGGAGCATCCATTGCATACCGATCCCGTTCCGCAGACTGTCTGCGAGCGGGTCACCTTGCCCTGCAGCACCAGATATCCCGATGCAGCGGCAAATCCGCCCAGCATCAACAGCCGGGCCCCGGTCCTGAAAAATCGTCTCCTTTCCATATCATTTCTTTTCAAAGATCCTTATGCTTTGTTTGTCGGGGTCACATACATAGACCCTTCCCTGCGCGTCGGTCGTGATGTCGGGAACCTTGCCTTCCTCGATGAACTTAGCCGGAGCAGCCACCACCCCGACATACTCGCCCGAGGGTTTGTACTCCTTCACGCGGATCACCCCTTTTTCGCAAGTGATGAAATTACCCCCCGGCAAAAAGGCGAAATGCGCCGGATTGCAGCATCCCTGAAAACCTTTCACGTCAGAGAATACCGAGGTCCAGAAACCCCGAAGGTTGCCGTCGAAGGTGTAATTTTCGAGGGCATGTTTGCCCGGATTGGCCACCCACAGGTCGCCAAACTCGTTTAACCCTAAGTCAAAACAGGCCGAGGGGACAATAAAGCCATGCAGCACGTCATCGGTCGATTTGCCCTCAAACTCGGCTGCACGGGTGCCATCAGGCTGGTATCTGTAAACCCTCCGTCTTCCGGCATCGGCCAGGAAGATGTTGTTTTCGTACACCGCAATGGAAGTGATCAGCGAGGTTTCCTCAAAATCCTTCCATTGGGCCACCAGGTTTCCTTCCATGTCGAGGACCATCACCGAGGCCAGTGCTCCCATATAGATCCGGTCGCCTGAAACGGCCACGCACAGGGGCTCTTCGGGCAGGGCGACATCCAGTTTCATGCGGCCGTCCAACCCAATGACCTGAAGGTTCCTGTCACCTGTCACGAACAGCTCCTCGCCCCTACAGGTGATCCCGGTCAGCTGTACCATCTTCATCTTCAGGTTTCGGGTCTCCTTGTAAAGGATTTCTTCCTCAGGAGTCTCATGGAACCCGTCCATTTCATACTCGAAAGGATTCGAAGGCCTCTTTCCGGGCTTGTTGGTGGCGAAATCGGTGACTATCACCACCACGATCACCACCATCAGGACAAACAGAAAAATATAGATCCCTTGCTTCTTCATATCTTGCGATTCAGTTCATTGTTCTATCCGTTGAGCCGGTCCAAATGCCCGGATCACTTTCTCATGTTGATGCACACCATGGTCTTCGAATCGCGCACCACCATATAGCCGTCGGCGACGGCAATCGGTGCCCACGCATCGTGCCCGTCGGCGATAATGTTTGCCCGGTCGAGCTCGACATAACCCGAGGTCGAGGGCCGAAGGATGATCAGGGTACCGTCATCGTTCCAGAGGTACATCTTGTTGTCTGCCATGATATAGGGGCCCAGTCCAAACCGCTTTTCGGGACCGCTGGTCCAGACCATTTTCTTGGTATCCGAAGGATGCACGCACACCATCTGGTTACGCATCGGTCCGCCATCCTTGGGGAGGATCCCGAAGAGGTGGCCATTCCAAAAAATGGGGGTCTGCTGCTCGCAGGCCAGCCCGTCCTTTGGTGCATATTCGACCAATACGTCAACCGAGAAATTGCCCCCGCTCTCCCTCAACTGCAGCATCATGGCTCCCGCCCCGTACCCGGCCGTGATGAAGATCTTGCCGTCGGGCATGCACAGGGGCGATGGTGCCACAACCGACTTGTTCCATTGCGGGGCCTCCCAAAGGATTTTTCCGGCATCCTCACCATCGGCGGCAATACCGACCAGTGCGCCAATGGAGCTGTAGACATACATTTTCCGGCCACCGAAAGTGAACGGCATCACCGAAGAATGTGACATTTTATAATTGTTGGGGTTGGGGGTTTCCCAGACCTTTTCGCCTGTGGCCAGATCAACCGCAATCATCAGGGCTTTCCCGCCCGTGGCGATGATGGCCAGATTGCCGTCGATCAGCGGACACTGTCCGGTATACCACAGCGGCACCTCCGATTCGTAGTCCTTTTCGACGTCGATGCCCCATATAAAATCGCCGTTGGCCCTCGAGAGGCACATCACGTGGCAGCGGGGGCCCATGGTGAGTATATAATCCTCGGTGACGGCAGGCACCGTCCTCGACATGCCATGGTTACGCTTGACGGCTACCTTGTAACCGCGCTTCCAAAGCTCTTTCCCCTCGGTGAGCGAGAAACAGCGAAGGTAGTCGGCCCGGTCTTCCTCATCGTAGTCGAGCACATAAACCAGCCCTTTCCAGATGGCTGCCCCCGAATGGCCTTCTCCCAATGGCATCGACCACAAGACCTGCGGACCGGCATCGGGGAATTTGTCGATCAACCCCACCGGGCTTTTCGAGATATTGTCGAACGACTCCCCACGAAAACGGGGCCAGGTTTCCGACAACTCGGTGTATTCAGTATTGAGGGTTTCGAAGAGCTCCCCGATCACGACGGTCTCGTTGGCGCCCATGCCACCACCGCGGTTGTCTAGACCGGGAAGGCTTTCGGTAAAATCGCCGGTGGGATCCAGGCCCAGCCAGAGTCCCAGCGAAAGCAGGCCGGCAATGATCAGTCCGATCGTGGAATATCGTATTACCTTTTCAGATTGCATTTCATTGGTCAGATAAGGTTGGACACCATCGGGATGTCCGGTTGATTGTATCGTTCAGAACGTTCAGGCTCAGCTACGGGTCAGGCCCCCTGGATATTGAAAACCATCAGCACCTCGCCATGCCTGATCAGCAACTTTCCGTCACCTATGAAGGGGTGCGCCCAATGCGGGCCACTACCATCAGTGATGCGGAAGGAACTGACCACCTCGAGCTTCTCCGGACTGGGTTTCACCAGGGCCACATTGCCCCTTTTCTCTTCATAAAGGTAGAGCAACCCATCGGCATAAACAATGGCACCCTTGTTCTCCCAGGTGGTTTCCCACTTGATTTCACCCGAGTTCCAGTCCATGCAAACCCAGTTGCCCTTGCCGTTGTTGATCCAGTTCGATGCATACACATAGCCGTCGACCAGCACCACGCCATGGTGGTGGTTGTCAAGCACCTCGTTGGTGAACACCTCGGTCACGCCCGTGCCTTCGGCATTCACCTGCAGCATCTTGGAGGGAAAGTCATATCCCTTGGAAATGTATATGCGGTCGCCCTGCCAAATGGGTGTATTGGCCCAGATCAATCCGGGCTGGTCCCACTCCTTGGCATCGTAATAATTGTAGCTCCAGGCCACCTCACCGTTTTCGGGATGAATGGCGAACAGGTTTCGGGCAGTGGCTGCGAGGATATAAGTTTTGCCGTTGTATTCATAAAGGGTCGGGGAAACATGAGAGCGTTGACCACCCACACTGGGGGTACGCCAGATCTCCTTGCCCGTCATTTTGTCGAAGGCCACCAGTGAGGTAACTCCGCCACCGGGCGTGCAAATCACTATGTTACCGGTTACCAGCGGACTTTCCGAGACTCCCCAGATGTGCCACTCCCCTTCATAGTCCTTATCGACATTCACGGCCCAGATCTCGGAACCGTCGACGGCATTGAAGCAACCCAGGCGGCCGACCCCGGCCACCACGTAAATCCGGTCACCGTCAATGGTCGGTGAGCTGCGGGTCTCTGGAAATGATTGCACCCACGATCTTCCGTAAGGCACCTGCCATTTCACCTTGCCCGACATGTCAATCGCGCTGAGGTAGTCGAGGGTGTCTTTCATCCCCGTAATGTATATGGTACCGTTGGCCAGTATTGGCGACGAGTATCCCTTGCCGACGTCTTCGACTTTCAGGATCATTTTCGGCCCCTCGGCCGGCCACTCCTTCAGCAGGTTTGTCTCGTTCCGGAAGTGTCCGTCGCGCATTTCACCGCGCCACTGCACCAGCTGCGCCGTTGTCGTAAGGGTAAGGAAAAGGCCGCATGCCGCAGCAAGAAAATATTGGAACATATTTGGATTTTGGTTGGTATAAAATGGGTTGATCTGGCAAAGAAAAAATGGACTATTTCACCTTATAGGCGATCAGCGTATTGCCGTGCCTGACATAAAGCTTGCCATCCTCGATGACCGGGTGCGCCCAATGCTGGTTGGTTCCCAGTTCGACGCTGGTTTTCGAGACCAGGTTCCAGGCGGTCGGATCAGCCTTGGCCAGGAACAATTCGCCACGGTCGGTATAGCCGTACAGCATGCCGTCGGCATGGATGACGGTTCCGTTGGCCAGACCCTTGGCCTCATATTTCACCTCGCCGGTGTTCCAGTCGAGGCACATCCAGAACCGGTTGTTGTCGCCCGATCCGTAGATATGGCCATTCACCAGCACGGCACCACCAATGCGGTTGTCCATTTTCTTTTCAAACCAGGCCAGGTCAGCCTTCGAACCATCGGCAGAAAGATTCAGCAAACCTCCTCCCTGTCCGTAACCACTGAAGAAGAAGATCTTGCCGTCGTGGTAGATTGGGGTGTTGGCATGCACGCTCCAGCGGTTCGGCTGGTTGTGCGACCAGAGCAATTTGCCATCGGCAGCGTCGATCCCGATGATGTGCGATTCGGTATGGGTCACCACCAGCGTCCGTGAGGCCAGTTTCACCACCAGGGGCGAACAGTAGGCCGACTTCTCGCCAACACCTTTAGATGACCACACCAGGTTGCCGTTCATTCGGTTCAGGGCAATCACGTTGTGGTTTACGCCACCTGGTGTGACATACAGATTGTCGCCGTCGATGGCCACCGTTTCATTAAGGCCCCACTGGATCTGGCGGCCATCGAAATCCTTAAAGAGCTCCTTTTTCCATTTCAGCTGTCCGCTGTTGGCACTCATGCAAGCCAGGGTACCCTGACCCGACAAAATATAGAGCAGGTCGCCGGCAATTACCGGGGTAGCCCTTGAACCAGGGTAACTCTCGGTAAATTCCTCGCCGTAGGGCGACTTCCAGATCAGTTTTCCTTCCGGCGTCAGGGCATACACATGACCGGTCGTGCCCTCCATTCCGGAAATATAAATCATGTTGTTGGCAAAGGCCGGAGACGAAAATCCCTCTCCCAACTGGTCGTAGCTCCACAAAATCTGTGGACCCGTTGCAGGCCAGCTCTTCAGCAAACCGGTTTCCGCATAGTTGCCGTTTCCTTCCGGACCACGCCAGCGTGTCGGATTCTGGGCAGATAAACCCAATACCAGCAGCAGGACTGCCATTGTCAAAAAGATTCTTGGTTTCGAACGCATACTTGGTTGTTTTTTTAAGTTGATGGATTGAAAACACAAACCTGCCATCCCGTCCATTCCAGACTACCCGAAATGACCTTGGTATAACCTGTCCCCCCTGAAAAAATGCGTCCGGCAATTCCTTTCGAAACAGGGCGCATACAAGCGGGAATACAGATTTCCGGCAGGGTATAAAAATAGTTGTGGCAAGGGTATTTGCCAATAAATCAACTCAATTTAGCATCAGTCTAAATTACCTGGGTGTAGTTAACATCTTATTTGGAATTCGTTAACAATCCACCCAAATGTCTGGCATCCATCCAGACGGCCCAAACCCCTGCAAAAGGGCAATTTCCACCCTTATAAAATTTTATTGCTGTGAGATATACAGTATATAAAAAGTGATTACATTTGGTGGCATTTGTATCGACGTGACGAGCTAACTCTCAAACCAAACCAGATTGAATGAAATGAAAACCATTTTAGTGATCGATGACGAACCCGATTTGCGGGAATCCATTTGCGAAGTCCTTTCCTTTGAAGGGTACACCACCATTGATGCCGATAATGGCAAAACCGGATTGAAGGCGATGCAAACCACCACACCCGACCTGATCCTGTGCGACATCATGATGCCCGAAATGAACGGCATTGAGTTTTACAAAAAGATCCGGAAACAGGACGAAACCAGGGAGATTCCTTTTATTTTCATCTCGGCCTGCGCCGACGGACTGGAACAACACGGGCCTTTACCCTGCAACGATTTCCATGTCCTTCCCAAACCCTTTCACATTGGCAAACTCATCACCAAAGTAAACCTGGTATTTGAGGGTAAGGACGGGATTAAAAGCTCCGGGAATTAGGAAGAACGCCGGCTACAGCCACTTTCGTTTCCTGAAGATGAGCAGCATCATCACCAGCAAGGCAAACATGATCATCAAGACTGCGGGATAGCCAAATTTCCACTGGAGTTCGGGCATATGGGCAAAATTCATCCCATACACACCCGCTATGAACGACAATGGTATAAAGATGGCCGTTACCACGGTGAGTGTTTTCATCACCTGGTTCAGCCGGTGCCCCTGGACCGAAAAGAAAAGGTTCGATTTGCTCTCGAGCGAGGCTGAGATCATGTCGCAGTTGTCGAGCAATGTCAGGCAAAGGTCCTTGATCTCCAGGTAATATTTCAGGTGCCGCTTTTCCATCCATTTGTTTTCGACACGTTCGAGCTGTGCCACAAACTCCTTGACAGGCAAAATGGATTTCCGGATGATGTGCACATACTTCTTGTTTCGCTCGATCATGGCCAGCACATCGGGCGATGGATCGGCAACGGCACCCAGGAAATTCAGCTGTTCCACCTGGTCATCCAATTTTTGCAGGGTCTTGAAGTAATTGTCGAGGATGGCTTCAAGCATCGTGAACAGCAGGTAGTCGGCACCCCGTTCCCTGATTATTCCCATATTCTGGCGCAACCTGACCCGCAAGTGTTCGAAATGGTCCGATTTCTTCTCCTGAAAAGAGATCAGGTAATTCTTGCCCCACACGAAACTGATCTGTTCGGTGTGCATGTCGGCCGACGCCGGGATGGTAGATTTGATGGTCAGGAAACAATAGTGTTCAAACTCCTGGAACTTGGGCCGCTGTTGCACGTCGAGAATGTCCTGGATCACCAGTCCGTGTATATCCTGCTTCCGGCAAATTGACGCAATCAGTTCGGGATTTCCCAAACCATGTACATTGAGCCAGTAATGGTAATGGTTTCCCTGATATTGGGGCACGGCATCAGCAGTGAGGTGCAACTCCTCGTTCACCTCCACCGAATTGTACCTGAACTGTTGGATATCGACGACTGCAGTGCGGGGTTCACCCGTAAAGATGAACTTCCCGGGATCGGTCTTTTTCCGGTTCAGCAATTGGAATTCTCGCATGACAAACAGATTTTGGTTCAACGGAAACGAAGGTTGGGCCATATCACGAGAGCCCAGCCTTGTTCCGCTTTAAATTTACAAAATTCTGCCGAAGAAGGCGAATTTCCGTCAGGGGGAGGTAACAATCAAATCAGGGGATTGATGACGGGTTATTTTGCCTGAAGGCCGGAAGGCTGGAAATCAGGGATCACGCCGGTGATACACGACAACAGCTCCTTCTTCAGGAAAGGTTTCAAAAGCAGTTCACATTGCATGGACTGTATATCGGGAGAGAACTCCCTCACGTTCGAAAAATGCATCATCAGGATGACGGGGGTCCGGTGATGGAAATGCTGTTCGCGCAAAAGCTCCAGACGCTCCATCAATTGCAGGTCGAGCCAGTTCACGGCCATCATGACCAGGTCGACAGGTGTGCTATGCAAAATCTTTTCCCCTTGCTGGAGGCCATATGCCCCCGCAATCTCAAAGCCTTCAGATTCCAGTAACGAAATGATCCGGCTGCGGCAGTCCGCGTCATTCTCCAAAATAAAGACGCGCTTACCCACAGAAATGTCCATACAAATCCAGATTGGTTTTAAAAATCAAAAAAAATCAGTCCATACAAGCTGCAATATATGTATTTTTTCGAATATCCACACGTTTTCTTTCGAAAAATCCGAATGACTGCAAGGCATTTCAGCCATATGATCATAATTTATGGATATGAAAGGCAGCTGAACTTCCATCAATTTTTACAAACATGCGACTGCGTCGTCAGTAACAATCAAATACAAAGTGACGCAACCACCTTGCATATGTTCGTTATTAAAGAATAATTCCATACCTTTGTGCGATTTATTTGCAACAATCATAAATAAAGAATAAATCATGAGCAGAATCATTTTAAGCAGAGTCGATTTTGCACGGATCAAGAGAAGCATCAGCGAGGCCCGGCAAAACAAGACTGTCAGTGCGGCCGAACTTGACCGCCTGTCTAATGAGATCGAAGGCGCGACCATCGTCGAGCCCACCGAAATCCCCTCGGACGTGGTCACCATGAATTCCATCGTCAGCATCAGCTTCCCGAAGGCGAAGAAGGATGTCGAATTCCAGATCGTATACCCCCATGAAGCCAGCCTGAAGGACAACAAGATTTCCATCCTGTCGCCCGTTGCCACGGCATTGATCGGCTACAAGGAGGGCGACGAGATCGAATGGATCGTTCCGGCCGGACTCACCACCATCAAAATCAGCAAAATAATTTACCAGCCTGAAGCTGCGGGAGAATTCGATTTATAAAAGGCTTCGCCAATATTTAAGGCGGCTCCGCCGCCTTAAAAAAGGTTATTATTGAATTTAGGAGGTTTGCCGATGGCAAACCTCCTAAATTATTATCTATTGTATCCATGTTAAATGACATCCACATCAAAGAAACCCAATACCTGTTTGCCACACCGATCGTGCAGCAAACCGCCTATTGGTCATCCGTAAAATCACGGCTGGGCAATTCGACTCTGGCCGTCAATTTCAAGGTGAGGCATGACAGCCTGTATTCCGGGGACCTGGTGAACGACACTGTCGAATCCGATATCCTGGTCACCGTGCAGCGCATCGACAACCGGCACTCGATTGCCTATGTGCCGTATGGTCCCGAAATCGAGCCTGACGAGGAAGCCAGGGGCGCTTTCCTCGAAGAACTGTCGGAAGTGCTGCGCGAATTCCTGCCCCGCGATTGCATCATGATCCGCTACGACCTCCATTGGGAATCGTTTTGGGCACATGACCACGACGGGGACATGTCACCCGTGGAACCCTCGGTGGCCAGCCAGGAGATGCGGCTCAACATCAACACGGTGAACTGGAACTTCAGGAAACCACACCACAACATCCTGCCTACCAACACCATCTTTGTCGACCTCACCGACGCCCCCGACCAGATCCTGGCGCGGATGAAACCCAAAACACGGTATAACATAGGGTTGTCGCAACGCAAGGGAGTGCAGGTCAGGTTTCTGCACCCCGACGAGATCCTGGTGTGGTACAACCTGTACCGGGAGACAGCCCATCGCAACAACCTGTTTGTAAACGACCTTAACTATTTCGAGACGGTGCTGACCACCAATGCCAGACAATCGAGCTCCCCGGCCGAGGTATTCCTGTTGGTGGCCGAGCATGAAGGAGAGCCGCTGGCGGCCATGTTCCAGACCATCACCAGCCACCGGAGCTCATACCTATACGGCGCCTCTTCATCGGAAAAACGCAACCTTATGGCTCCCTATGCCCTTCAGTGGCAGGCCATCCTGAACGCCAGGGAAAGGGGATGCACCGAATACGACATGTTTGGGATATCCCCGGGCCCCGACCCTTCCCACCCTATGTACGGGCTCTACCAGTTCAAGTCGGGCTTCGGCGGACAAATCTACCGTAGCATGGGTTGTTGGGATTACCCCCTCGACGAGGAAAAATACCAGGTGTTCCGGTCACTTGAAATGAATGCCAGGGGATTTCACAATTAGTGCGATCTGGTCGCAAAAAAAAAGTTTTACCGGTTGCCGGCGGCAACCGATAAAATATAAAAGGATGACATCCTTTCCGATGACGTATGCAACGAGAGGATGTCATCCTTAAATTTACTTGGCCGACATCAAGGCAGTTTCATATGATTTCAGCCATTCATTCGCCCTTTTTGACATCTGTGTTTCGCACACATTGGTAAACTTGAAGTCAGCCACCTGGCTTAATACCTCCCTGGCCTCTTCATACCTTTCCAGCTTGTGGTAAGCCACACCCAGATGATATTTGACGAAGATGTTGTTCACATCCGATTTGCTGAAGCTTGCAAGAGCCCTTTCGTAATGCCCCTGTTCACTGTACATCAAGCCTTCCAGAAAATTATGCGCTTCATTCCTGTTGGATTTCATTTCAGGACTGATGGTTTGGGCATATTTTTCAATTACCTGGCTGGCCTTTTCATAGTCCTTATCCTGAATGGCACGGAATCCCTCTATAAAGGCGATATTGGCCTCTATGGCATTTTCACCGGGAACCCTCGATTCCATGACAAATTCATGCCCCAGACTATTACAGGCATTCAGTGATTTGTCGGGCGAGGCATAAATTCCGTGGGTAATGGAAATAAAGGTGCAGCAGAAATAACAATTGTCATTTTGGCCTTCCAGCGGCATCCTTCTGTGATTCCCCTTTTCCCCGGTGCTGGCTACCTCTTCGGCAATGGTTCCTATGCCATTTCCGGGATAAAGGTATGAAATCACGCCGGCATTGGGTCCTGAAGAACCATACCCCTGGCTGGCCAGTTCCGAAGCAGCCCTGAAATCGGCACGTGCATCCTCAAACAATCCGAGATATGTATTGACATACCCCCTTTTCGACAAGGCGACAGCATTTTCGGGTTCCAGTCTTATGGCCTTCGAGTAGTCATTTTTTGCGTCCTGCAGATTCAGGAAAGCCCTCTGGACATCTCCTTTGGCGATATAGGCCGAGGCTTCATCAGGCCTGAGTTCCACGAATTTCTCCATGTACTTCTCAGCCAGTGAAAAGTCGGTGGGTTCATTCAGCAACCAAGATGCGGCCAATGAACGGTACCCCAGGGGTGAAGCCGGTTCGACCCGGATGGCCTCGAAGGCCAGGTCCCTGAATTTATTGATATCGCCCCTTTGCTGATATTCACCAGCAAGGACCAGCAGTGCACGGGCACTCCCGGGCTGCAGTTCAACCAGCCGTTTGGCCAGTTGGAAACGCTTATCAGGGTTGTTGTCCAGATATGTCTGTTCCATGTCTATCAAGATCCTTTCCCCTTCGGTGGCATTGTTTCTGAAACTTACGGCCTTTTTGAAGCTGGATTCACGTTCGGCAGCCGTTTCGGCGGTCATGGCCTTGTAGAGCCAGGCGGTAGCATACTGTGCATCTTTTTGCAGGGCTTTCTCAAAATAATAAATGGCATCACCTGTGCGACCCATTTCAAAGGCTTCGCGCCCTTGCTCAAACAGCTGGACTGCCTCGGGCTTTGCATTGGATTCCGGACATTCAGACCGGTTTAAACCCGCTCCCAAGTTAGCCAGTGGAAAAATCAACCATACGAATAAAGCCAATAATGTGGGCAGAAAAATTCTTTTCATTGATTTCATAACCTCACAAATTACGATCTTGTAAACCTTTACCGGGAATACCGTTCAGTCAGCATCATTCATCAGGTTCCCCTGTAGCCAAACAGAACCGACAAATTTCCACCGCCTCGGCGGCTGCGCTTCTTATGACTGACCGTAAAGCAGAACATTGATCTTTGCTAAATCCGGCGAATTCTGGCTGAAGCATTTCAGGGTGTGTCAAAAAACATGTTGAATTTTATATTTCCATGGCATGATTACACCGGTTTAGGCAGGGTAAATTTCGTGAAAATCAGGATGGGAGGCATAGCAAGATTGTTGTGCCGGCTTGCACTTATGTACTTTCCATTGCAATATTGTTGCGCGTAAAAAACCGGCACCCATTGGTGACGGTGCGACAAAATCCAAATTCCATCCTTCGATCTCCGGTGGACTTCCCGCATTCCTTCAAAATCGCTTGGGAACCCGGGGCCTATAAGTAACCCAGAGTGTGCCGCGGTGCCATCCAGGCTAAATTTCCCTGCCTTTTGACCCGGTTGACCAACATGCCATACTCTGCCCAGGTCAAGAGTAAAAGCGTGACAACGAAAGGCAAAACCCACCAATGCCCGATCCTTCTGGCCCTCTCTTCAAGAATGGTTTTCGCTGGATCAACACGGCGAGGAACATTTTTGGGCTCGGGCATTTTGGTTTCCCCTGGAGGGAATCCGTATTTTTCGTGGAAACACTTGTTAAAATATGCAGGACTTCCAAAACCCACCCGATAGGCAATTTCGGAGACGGTCAGCCCTGGTTGCCTTAACAGCTCCAGTGCCTTGTTCAGCCTGAACTCACGGATAAACTGGCTGGCGGTTTTTTGCGTTGTGGTCTTGATCCTGAAATATAGCCGCGAACGGCTCATCCCCGATTTCTCGGCCAGTTCGCTCACGCCAAAATCCTCGTCGCCCAGGTTGGCCTCCACAATGGAAGTCAGGCGATCCAGAAAGATTGCTTCATTGCCTGCTACATAGCGCATGTTTTTTGGCAGCTGATATCTTCTGATTTCCTATGGAAGTTACGGAATTTCCGACTGAAACGCAATGGCTTGGGGAGTAAGGGAATAAGGAGTTTATTCTTTTTCAGGCGGCTCTGCCGCCTGAAAAAAATATATATTAGTGGGCGTAAACCAATAATGTACTTATGAACACCACCGAGACCAGCAAAACCCGGATCCTGGCGATCGATATCATGCGGGGACTGACCTTGTTCCTGATGCTTTTCGTGAATGATTTATACGAGCCGGGGGTTCCCGGATGGATGGTCCATACCAAGGCCGACTTTGACGGCATGGGGCTGGCCGACTGGGTGTTCCCGGGATTCCTGTTCATGGTGGGACTTTCCATTCCCTACGCCATCCATGCCCGACGGAAGAAAGGCGATAACACCCGGCAAATCCTTATGCATATTATGGGCCGTACCGTCAGCCTGCTCATCATCGGTGTCCTGATGGTCAATATCAGACGCCTCAATCCCGAACTGAGCGGCATTTCCAGAAACCTGTGGGCGCTCCTGGTGTATGTGAGCATATTCCTCATCTGGAACCAGTACAAACGGGCCAAACTGCCAAAATGGGTGCCCTGGGCTTTACAAATTGCCGGGATTGCCGGGATAGTGGCACTTGCAGCCATTTTCAAAGCTGGCACAGCCGAAGATCCCAGCTGGATCCAACCCAGCTGGTGGGGCATACTGGGAACCATTGGCTGGGGTTATCTCACGGCATCGCTCACCTACCTGCTTGTACGCGGAAACCTGCTGTATGCCGCCCTGGCATGGATGGCCTTTATCGGGCTCAACATCCTTTCGCAGGCCGGCATGACCGGTTTTCTCGACTTCCTGAAGCCGGTCTTTTCGGTGATCATCAGCGGCAACACCCCTTCCATTGTGCTGGCCGGACTGGTAGCCGGCATTTTCCTGAAGGAGAGTCCGGTGCCTGTCGAGCGGAAAATCTGGGTTTACCTGGTACTCGGGGCCATTGCCCTCCTGGTAGGCCTTACCCTTCGCAACTGGTTCATCATCTCAAAAATATACGGGACACCCAGCTGGACGATGATCTGCAACGGAATCAGCCTGTGGGTGTTTGCCCTCCTGCTGTTCACGGTCGACCTGAAAGGTAAATACCGCTGGGCTGGCTGGTTTAAGATCGCCGGACAGAATTCGCTCACCACCTACCTGGCACCCGACATCCTCTATTATTCCATCTGGATGTTGTCATTGCCCGTCTTCTTCTACAAACAGGACACCTCGCAGCTCCTGGCCGTCGCGGGATCGGTGGTATGGGCTTTCGCCATGATCGGCTTCGCCAACATGTTGTCGAAAATCAATATCCATTTGAAGTTGTAGAGGGTTCTTTTCAGACGGCTGCGCCGCCTGAAAAGAATATACATTAGGTATAGGAGGTTTGCCGGCGGCAAACCTCCTATACCTTTTTAATATTTTCAATGGGCAGTTGTGCTGTTTGTAAAAGTAATTATTACTTTTATCAGCATATTCCAATAATCATTAAACTGATGATCAGCGAATCAGGTCACCAGACAAGACATTGAATATTACTAACACTCATTAAACCATATCCCATGAGACCGACCATGAACATTATCCTCGCCTTTGCCATTACGGCAGGCATATACCTTGCGTCATGCACCCCAAAACAAAATCTTGACCCTGTGGCCGAAACCATGGCAGGCAACGTTTCCGGAACCATCGACGACGGGATTTACACCTTCAAGGGTATTCCCTATGCCAAGGCCGAAAGGTTCATGCCACCGCAGGATCCCGACACCTGGGAGGGCGTGCTCGAGTGCAACGACTTCAGTCCGGCAGCCCGGCAGATCGTACCCTGGATTCCCGATTCCGCACAGAACGAGAAAACCCTCTTCAGCGTGAATGTCTGGACACAGGGATTGGATGACGGCAAGAAGCGCCCGGTGATGCTCTGGCTTCACGGAGGAGGCTTCCATGTGGGCAGCGGCAACGACCCAATGACGTACGGAAAGGCCATGGCCAAAAAGGGCGATGTGGTCTATGTATCGGTCAACCACCGCCTCAATATCCTCGGGTTTCTTGATTTGTCGGCCTGTGGCCCCCAATATGCCCAATCGGCCAACGTGGGCATGCTCGACATCGTGAAAGCGCTTGAATGGATCCAGAAAAACATTGAAAAGTTTGGCGGCAATCCTGCCGATGTCACCATCCTCGGCGAATCGGGAGGTGGCGGAAAGGTGGGCACCTTGATGTGCATGCCATCGGCCCAGGGAATGTTCCATAAGGCGATCATCATGAGCGGAACCTTGCTGAATGGCATGACCCGCGAAAAATCACAGACCCTCGGACTCGCAGTGCTCGACACCCTGGGACTCACAACTGAGGAAGCCGGTAAACTCGATACCATTCCTTACCTCGAACTTGTAAAAGCCGGAAACGATGCCATGGCAAAGATTTCAGGTCCCCGCACACCCGGAATGCGCATGATGTTCGGCTTCTCTCCCTCGGCCGATGGCGAAATCATGCTGCAACAGCCATTCAGTCCGGGCTTTGCCGACATGTCCAAAAATATCCCCCTCATGATTGGTTCCACCCTCAATGAGCTGATGGGCACCGCTTATGGCGAGAAGGAGCTTACCCTCGAACAAGCCAAAGAGCGGCTGCAGAAAATACATGGCGACAAAACCGACCAGTTTATCGAGGCTTACGCCAAAGCCTACCCTGATTATACCCCGCAGGACCTCCTGTCCATCGATACCATGTTCAGGCCCTACACCATCCGGACAGCCGATGCATGGTCGGCAGAAAGCAATGCCCCCGTATATGCCTATCTGCTGACCTGGAAAAGTCCGGTGGATGACGCCTCCAGGGGCTCCTTCCACGGGCTCGACATACCGCTGGCCTTTTACAATGTAGACCTGAGGCCCGACTGGACCGGCAACGTAGAGGAAGCATGGGCAGTGTCGGACAAGATGAGCTCGGCATGGCTGAACTTCGTCAAGACCGGCAATCCAAACGTCGAGGGCGTACTTCCTGTCTGGGAACCCTACACCCGCGAAAACGGAGCCACCATGGTCTTCGACAACGAATGCCACATCGTCAACAACCACGACCGCGAACTGATGCAAATGATCGTCCCGCTGGATTGATATGGGCGTTCACCACAGATTAAAAAATACCAAAGAAATTAAAGGGCACGCCTTGCGGCGTGCTTTTTTTGCCCACGAATTTGCACGAATTAACACCAATGGCCTGCGAGGTCCTGCACTTCGTTTAGAATGACAACACCAGCACTTTATAGGAAGGGAGAGCACTGACGGCTGCGCCGTCAGTGCTCTCCCTCTTTTATTTAAAGCCACCGCTGTCATGCTGAGTGTAACGAAGGACCTCATGGCCTGTTACCATTTCATCATGTTTTAATATATTCGGGAATGATTTTATCAAGTGCCATTTCCAATTTTGAAACATGAAAAGAATTGATTTTATACGATATGGATTGGGGGGAGCCTGTATGCTGTTGCTGCCCCCCGGGGTCAATGCATCGGGCAGCGGATCAGGTCAGCGGGTCAGGTTTGGCGTGGTAACCGATGTCCACAAAGACATCATGCACGATGCCGACGAGCGACTGCAGACATTTGTTGACAAGGCGTCGAAACAGAAGCTGGATTTCATTATCCAATTGGGTGACTTTTGCCGGCCGTACGCTGAAAATCGGGAATTCCTTGACATTTTCAACGGTTACCGGGGCACAAAGTACCACGTAATCGGGAACCACGATACGGATGGCGGATTTTCACGCCAACAGGTGGTTGAGTTTTGGGGAGCCGTCGGAAGGTATTATTCGTTCGACCTCAAGGGCCATCACTTTATCGTGCTCGACGGAAATAACCAGAATCCATCGCCCGGCAAGGCCACGGGATATGCCCGTTATATCGCCAAAGACCAGATCCGGTGGCTTGAAAACGATTTGGCGGCCACCCGGTTACCTTGCATCGTTTTCTCGCACCAGAGCCTCGAAAACGAGGAAGCGGGCATCGAAAACCAGGAAGAGGTCAGGGCAGTCCTCGAAAAAGCCAATGCCGATGCCGGAAGCCATAAGGTGCTGGCCTGTTTCAGCGGACACCATCACACCGACTATGCCTGCCAGATCAATGGCATCTCGTATATCCAGATCAACAGCATGTCGTACAGCTGGCTGGGCGAAGATTACCAAACCGTTCTCTACGGCAAGGAGATTGACGAAAAATACCCCTGGATAAAATATACCGCTCCTTACGAAAAACCGCTGTATGCCTTTGTAACGCTCAACGACAGGAAGATTGAGGTTGAGGGGGTCAGAAGCCGGTTCGTTGGACCGGCACCTGATGAGATGGGATTTCCGGAGCAGCCCGAAAACAGCCCTGTCGTACCTTTCATTTCCAATCGGACAATCATCATCCAATAACATCCATAAATGGAACATATAAAAAACAGCGTATCATTCTGATATTGTCGACCCCACCCTACCAAAACCATATGACAAACCAAACCATGAACAACCATCAGATCCGGGAATTCCCGGCAGGCAGGCTGGCCACCATCGATGTGTGTGCCATTGGCCGGCAAAAGCACCACGTTACGGCCATGATCGAACTCGACGTTACAGGGATCCGCGACCAAATCAGGCAGCGCCGCAAGAACGGACACCTGTCCTTTACGGGATGGCTGACGCAGGTGATCGGCCATACCATCGCCCAGCACCCCGAAGTGGCCTCCTTCCGGACCGGCAAAAGGAAGCTGATGCTCTTCAAAGACGTGAATGTGTCGATGGTGATCGAAAAACTGGTCGAGGGGAAACGCGTGCCCATCCCGCTGGTCATTGAACAGGCCGACAAGCGCACGGCCCAGTCCATCACGCAACAGATCAGCGAAGCGAAAGAAAAAGCCATGGACAAGGGCGATTTGGTGCTTCACAAGCGTTCCGACCGTCTCGAGAAACTCTACACCCGGCTGCCCGGATTCGCCAGGAGGGCCGTTTGGAGATACATCCTGAGCCATCCCGGCATTGCCTACCCCAAAATGGGCAATGTGGCCATCACCTCCCTGGGAATGATCGGAAATGTAAAGGGATGGTTCATCCCCATTTCGGTGCACCCCATCTGTTTCGGCATTGGCAACATCGTCAGGAAACCGGGCGTCATCAATAATGTGGTCGAAATCAGGGAGATCCTCCACATGACCATCCTCATCGACCACGACGTGGCGGATGGCGCCCCCATGACACGGTTCCTGCACGACCTGGCCCGAAAGGTGGAGATGGGGGTAATGTAGAGACGCCCAAATTGGGCATCTGTCAATAGACGCCAAATTTGTTGCAGAAACCCAGGTTGTTTCAGAGACGCCCAGGTTGTTTCAGAGACGCCCAGGTTGTTTCAGAGACGCCCAGGTTGGGCGTCTCTACGGCGTTACCGCGTTGATCCAACGACCATCATTTAAACAAAGGGCATGTCCTTTCCCTACAATCCGTTTCCCAATCGTTTTTTTAATTTGTGGCTATCCGTGTAATCTGTGGTGAACCCTGCCAATCGTATTTATTTCATTTTCGCCCGTTCCTCCAATTGGCTGATGTACGTTTCCAAAAATTCATCAATGGGGACCCTGGGGTGGTTTTCGTATATATCCACAAACTGGCTCATCTGAAAGTACCCATATTTTTCGGGTTGGGGGCCCAATTCCCAGTAATGTTCGTTAAACCAGGCAATGCGGTCTTCGACATCGCTGGGGATCGGGTCGGGCACCTTGGCCAGGAATGCCTTCGCATAACGGTAGCATTTCTCCAGTCCGGCCGTTTTGCCCACGCTGTGCCAGTAATTCATGGCGATCATGTTGACGTCGAACTCCTCGCCGTACATAGCTTTCGGGTCCGACAAACCGTATGCGGCCACGAGTCCATGTCCCAATTCGTGGGCTATATAAAATCCGTTAAAGAAAGCGGCAAAAAACTGTCTGGCATCATCTTCACTGTCCGAATAGGTATTAAAAAAGGCTTTGTGTTCATCGGGAAGCTGATGGTAGAGTGAAGTAACCACGTTCTTGCTCTTTGGGGCATAATACACCATGCCGGGCGTTGTATACACCACAAACCCGACATTAAATCCCAGTCCGGGCCTGATGCGGTTCACCCTTTCATTGAAATCGGCCACCATAGGTTTTGCGTCCCGGGCCAGCGATGCCGAATCGGCAAACAACGTAAACAGGTTATTGTGGGCTTGTGTAACCTGTTGCGCATAACCGGTGTAAAAGAACATCATTGCGAAAACCGATAGAAGGAAGGACTTTTTCATGGTTTCAAGATTTGACATTTGTACTGATTCATAAAAGACTCGCTAAGCATGGTTGGTCTGTTGGCCAGTTTCGGTTTGCGGATTACGACCTGTTGAACATCAATACATTAACAGCCGAATGAATGTTTGGTTCAGCCTAAGGATGACATCTTTTCCGTAGATGAATGTAACGAGAGGATGACATCTTTTCCGTAGAGGTACTCAGCGAAAAGATGTTATCCTTTTATTATTTCTAGGATCATATACCATAAACCATGAAACCCATCATTGACCATATCCAGATTACCGTAAAAGATGACATCTTTTACCGATGACAAATACAACGAGAAGATGTCATCTTTTCTCATCCCGTGCCCATCCTTGGATTTGACATCAACCGGAAAGTGACCGCATATATCGCGGAGCACGATTTTCATGTGATCGAGTATACTCACGAACTATTGAAACACTTTCATCTTTGAAAAAGGGTCAAACCATAAATAGTTCGACCCTCAGTAATTATACTTATAAATCTACTGCGAAACAGATTCGAAAAAACTATAAGCTATCAAAAAGTTCCATAATTTTTAAGTGTATTACTGCTCCAATAAATGACTTGTCCATTTTGACTACCGCATTTAGATATTTTTTTGCCTCTTCTTTTTCGCCTAATCCCATTTTCCCCAAGCCTTGAAGATATGTGCAGTTTATTTTATTGCGTAGGTTAATATCCAAATCCCATATTAACATATCAGGAAGTGATACTGCGAAATAGTCGATTTGAATAGAGTCATTGATATGTCTTTCCCCAAAGTCATAAAGCATGTTGAATTTCTCAATAGCTTCAGAATTTCTTCCAAGCCTTTGAAGAGAAAATCCCTGATACAATATCGAATCCGGATTTTGGTCATTATAATAGACTGCAACGGCTGGTTCTTTCAGCCCAAATGAAGCTTTTTCCCAATATCCATTGGCCTTTTCGATTTCACCTAGTCTTTCGTACGACAAGCCAAGCCAAAAGTCAATATCGTTTTCATGCTTCCCAAACAATTTCCCTTCACCCAAATTCTCAGGATATATTTTTGCCTTTTCTAAAAGACGGATTGCTTTTAAATAGTCTTCACTTGAGAATGAATATTTTGCCAATTCAATTAAGGATAAAACATATTGACCTGCAACTTTACCTTCACCGCCTTCCCAAGGATGGAACTTCCTTTCCATTATGAGATCATACGCCTTTTGGTGATCTCCCAAAATATTATACAATGTCAACCTTTCGAGATATAAATCATCTCGTTGGTCAACTAAATCTGAATATTTTTCCAATTTTTCAAGTCGCCTTGAAGGCTCATAATTCATTCTCTTATGGAGCTGATCTAACTCAAATAATACACGGGCATCCGTATCGTCAAGCATAAATGCAGATTCAAGGTCATTAAGGGCTTTTGGAATATCGTGTAATTTATTAAAATACGCCAATGCCAGATTTCGTCTTGTAGTAGGGAAACGATCATTTAATTTCTTTGAGTTTTCCCAACATCTTATGGCTTCTTCATAGTTCCTTCCGTCATACCAATAATTCCCCAAGTAATACCATGCCTTAAAATCTTTGGGATTTCTTTTACATGCCCAGTATAAAACATTTTGTGCCTCAATTTGATTTGGGAAACAATAATCAGGGGGTAAATCAGCAGCTTCCTTTAATAATAAATCAGCAACTTCCTCCTCTCCATTATTGAATAGGTACCAACTGTAATAGTATAATGCCATTGGATAGGTTGAGGCATCCTGTGCATTCAAACCAATATTAAGAAACTGTATTGCCTCTCCAAATAATCCAGCATATGCATAATCCAAAGAGAATTCGATATAATTATGAATATTTGACCGAATCAATGTATTGAGTTCTTGTTTGGCAGTTTCTGTAAAGCCAGCAATAATCACTTTTTCAAACAATACACCAAAATTGAATTTGTCAAGCTCAAGTGACTTACTGATGTACTCCTTTAATTCAATGGATCGTTTAAGCTTTCTGAGCAATATAACTTTAATATGTCTGGCCCTATGATTAAGGTTGTTTCTCAACAATGACCTGTCAATTAACTCCATGGCTTCATCCCATTTCTCTTTCCTCATTTCAAGCCTTGCCAGCTGAAATAGGCCCGCATCTTGCCAGGAGGCATTCCATATGGATTTGTAAAATGCGTCGTACGCTTTGTCATGGAATCCTTGATAAAGCAACGACATACCAAGGTTATAAAAAGGCTCACCATCCTTAGGGTTGGGATTCCTTTCAACCAATGTGCTTATCGCCCGTCGAAAATAATATTCTGATTTTATGAATTGACCTCTCCGTAAGTACCATAAGCCAAGTGCATTATTACAACGACTATCCTTTTCATCCCGCTTCAACGCTTCTTCGTAATATATTCGTGGATCATAAGTGGCATGTCGATATTGTTCCAGATGCAAGCCTGTCAGGTATAACTGTTCATTACTCTCGATAAACGCAGGGTCTAATGCCGCCTTGGCAATATTTGGCAATTCCTTTTCATTGTTTGGATCAGGATGCCAGTCAATTAAGATCTTGCCATTTTCAGTTTTTATTACCAAGTATAGATTTTCACAATTAACGTCCTGAGGCAATAAAACTGTTTTTTCATAGGATAATTTTGGACTAAAATCAAATGTGTCACTGAACAGCAAATCTTGACCAACAAAGAGTTCAATCTTACTAGATATATATGTTGCAGTAGTATAGATTTTAATTAAGCCAAAATCTTCTTCAATCTCAAAGTTCAAAATTGCTTCCTTTGAAGCATTTTTTACAAGACCAACGTCCCGATAAGGCATAAAATATTGACTAAATGTTTTTTCTTCACCAGGTGAAAGCCATGAAAAGTCAGGTTGGTTGTCAGTATACACACCACACATTATTTCAATGTAAGGTCCATCTTCATCTGTGAGGTTTCTATTCCAGGCGTTGCCAAAATCTCCATTTCCCCAAGTCCATTGCTTTTTCCCAGGTGAAATATGATGATTCGCAACATGAAGCAAACCACACTTTGTATCATGTTCATATCCTCCAATAAAATCATATTTTGAGGAAATTGCCATATACGATGTTGGCACCGGAATATTCTTGTATTGTGAAATGTCAGTCCCTGGTGAATAATCAACTTTGTAATAAGATCCCTTGGCAATAGGAAATTCCGAAACGTCCCTTTTCCCATGATCAAATACCGCGTGTACATCTGGAGGAAAGACGGATTGATAATATTCATTTACTTTAACCGCAGGATTTGCCCACCACAGGAATGTTTGGGAATGGTTTGTCCGATTGAATATCTTTACTTTTACCTCCAGGTATGATTTATCCTTATACAGTGTGAATCCGGTCATACCTCTGGTTCGAAACATGCGTTCAACCTCGCTGCACCAAACAGTGATACTACCATCTTCCATTTCGTCAATATAAGAGTCAACTGGCAAGAATGTAGAAGGTCTATGATGTTGTGGCCAATTAAATTCAATACCTCCCGAAATCCACAATCCCGTCAAGCCGACGAGTGCTGGTTTAATAACTTGGTTATAATATACAAAATGCCTTTCTTTAGTTTTATCGTAGGCCATTTGTATTCGTCCTCCAAGTTCTGGAAGGATCATAATTTTAAGATAATCATTCTCTAAAAATATGGCATTCCATTCCTTCATTATTCTATCATCAGTAATCTTCTCAACTACCGGATAGGGGTATACAACTCCACTACTCCCCTGGTAAACTCGTTTTTCAAGGAACATGGGATTCTTTTCTGGTAATCCATATCCATACGTTGGTAATAATACCTTTTCTTTCCAAGCTCTAACATTCATGAATATAAATTTTCTATTTCTTCAAGACTTTTTCCTTTTGTTTCAGGTAGGCTTTTAAATATAAATAAGTAACCTACTATACTTATGATAGCATAAATCCAAAATGTACCCGCTGCCCCAAGTGCCTTATTTAATATTGGGAATGTATATGTGAGTCCAAAAGAGGCTAGCCATAAAGAGGTAGTTGCAATGGCCATTGCCACACCTCTTATACGGTTTGGAAATATTTCCGAAAGAATCACCCAGGTTACAGGGGCAAGAGTAAAGGCATATATTGCAATACTTATTACGACCAGAGACAGAATTATTATTCCTTGTAATTCCAAATAATAGCTAAATCCTAAAATCGTGTATATTATGGCAAGGCCAGAAGATCCGATAAGCATCATTTTCCTCCTACCAAGAGAATCAACTATTCGCATTGCCACAAGTGTAAAGACTAAATTAACGGAGCCAGTAATTACCACATTCAATAACATTTCAGAAACTGAATAGCCTGCTGAACTAAACACTTCATCTGCATAATTGAAAATCACATTAATTCCACACCATTGTTGGTAGGCTGCCAAAACTATTCCTAATATCAGGAACGGGCGAAACTTCTTATTATAAAGAGTTTGCCAATCAACTTTACCTTTTACAAGCCCATTAAGACTTTCATATATTCTACTTACTTCAAATTTTGCGTGTTCACTACCTCCTATTTTCTCCAAAACTTTGTACGAAGCTTCGACCTTTCCTAATCTGATTAAGAATCTTGGGCTTTCCGGAATTGAAAATGTTAGTAACAAGAAAGTAAATGCAGGTATTGCCTCTGCCCAAAACATCCAACGCCAGCCCATCTGTCCATTCCATGATAATTTGATAACTTCATCAGTAGTACCAGCAGGGACATGTTCTGCAATGAAAAAATTGACGATTTGAGCCGATAAAATGCCGATGACAATTGTGAGTTGATTAACTGAAACTAACCTGCCACGAATTTGAGATGGTGAAATTTCGGCGATATAAAGTGGAGAGGTTGCTGATGCTATCCCAATGGCTAATCCACCAAGAATCCGATAAATTATAAATGGATTATATGAATCCACAATACCTGTCCCGATAGCTGAAATCGCAAATAATAGGGCAGAAAATTTCAATAGCAGCACTCTGCCATAACGGTCTGAAAGATATCCAGAAAACAATGCGCCAAATAAGCAACCAAGTAAGGCGCTACTCATTGCAAAGCCTTGATGGACTGGAGAATTAACGATATCAAAGTATCTTTCATAAAAAGGCTTTGCTCCTCCAATAACCACCCAATCATAACCAAACAGTAAGCCACCAAGTGCTGAAACCAATGTAATTCTGATAATAAATTCTCTATTAAAATTCGCATCCATGTAAATTCATCTTAGGGCATGATTGTCAGATAATTGAAAATCACATATAAATTTGAAAAGCAAGCAGTGAAATAAAATAACCAAGAATATTTTTAATGCATCATTCACAGTATAAGGTTTGTTATTTATCATGATTCATGATTAACAGATTAATCTAATGGTAAATTTATGCATTAATGGTTTGGTTCGATTATCACTGTTTGACCCCTTTTCATTTGGATATATAAAATACTGTCCTGTTTTAGCATCTTGCCTCCAATTGTTTTGAAATCAGTACTTTTATAAGGATTTTTTAATTGGAGAACTCCACTGTTTTCTGAGTATATCTCAACTTTTTCCACCTCGCCATTTACCTTGTCAGCCGAAACGATAAATGCACCATTGGTTCGGAATTTTTGAAAGGATATATCTTTCCAATTTGAAGGGATGGCAGGAAAAAGATGAATAATACCTGTATGGCTTTGCAACAACATTTCTTGTACTGCAGAAGCAAACGCGAAATTTCCTTCAAGTGTAAAAGGCCTATAATGAAAATTTGAATAACCTTCTAAACATTGATCGCCGTTAACATGGAAAGAATTATCAAGGCAAAAGCATCGGGCAAAAATCCGTAAAGTTTCTGCAGCCTTATCACCATCCAATGCGCGTGCATATAAATTCGCAAGCCAACTATATGAATATCCTGTCCATCCTTCCGGACCATACTTTTCCAGACTTGCAATGGTAGCCTTAATAATTTCTCTATCATCTTCGTTATTACCCCAGTCAATTATTCCAAGAGGATGCCATGCCAACAGGTGAGAAAAATGACGGTGCGATTTCATATAAGGGTAGCCTGGAGCAATCCCCAAGCCTCCGGTTTCATCAATTGACAAATCAGGCCATTGGTTGAGAATCTCATACCACCTCTTTGCCTCTTCATTTTCCCCCAACTCTTCAGCCATTTCGGCAGCTTTTTCAAATGTCCATCGAATGAGACCTAAGTCAAAGTTTGTTGTCATTTGAAACCACGCATCAATGTTGTTGTCATTTATTTCGGGGCTTGCACTAATAGGTAACTTTCTCTTTCCCGTTTGGTCAAATACCGAAACTTCATCAAGATATATTGCAACATCTTTTATCCAGGGATATGCCCTGGTCCTTAAAAAAGATTCATCTCCCGAATACCGCCAATGAAGATAAAAGTGGTGTGCCAACCAGGAAGAAACTGTTGGGCCAAAGGCGTATTGAATCCATCCACCCATAGGTTTTCCTTCAAGAGTCGAAACACCAGGCACATTTAATCCTGCAGTTCCAAAATATGATTTTGTGTAATTTTTAAAGGTTTCCCTATTTTTCCATAGCCAATTAATATAACCCAATTCCAGATCCAAATGATTGCCAGTATACGATGGCCAGTAACTAAGTTGTGTGTTTAGGTCATGATGATAATCTCCCTTCCACGGAGGTAGTTTACCATTGTCAGCTGTCCATACTGATTGTAAGGAGATAGGCGGAGCATCTGGCCTTGCAGCTGAACCAAATTTATACATTTCCAAAAAATACTGCCTTTCCAACAATGAATCCGGAATCATTAAAGACGATTTATTCCAATACTTTTGCCACCAATCACAATGATCAGAAAACGAACTGGCAAATCCTAAGCTTTCAAGTCTTTTTAAAACTTGCGATTCTGCTGATTCTCCATCCCTTTTGATTGACTCCGATGTCGTAATGCTCCATACGCCTGTAACAGTTTTTTCTTCCTTAATCCAATTTACAGCGACTTCATAACCAAAATCATCCCAGCATGGCTGTCGATATACTTGCAGGGTACCTTTGGATTCCACAACTCCTTGAGAATAGTCAAGTCTTCTTAATTCTTGTCCATCTACAGGGTTATCTTCCATTCCAGATTCATCTTTATTATAATCAGGTGGCACAATTCTTAGATGAAAGTTGCCAGGTACATTTGTAAATCTAAACCAACCAGCATTATCTTCAGCATGTATGAAAACTTCCATTTTTGTCCCTGAATCCCACTCAACTGTACAAATGGCTTTTGAAATATCTAATCTTGAGCTAATGACATTGCCAAAATTGCCGATTTCAACTTCGAGTCCTGCCCCGGGGAGTTTTGTAGGTGCTGGCATCTTATCATAGGGTGTATCGAATAAATCCTGAACAATTTTATAATTTGAGTTAATCACTTGCTCCTGAACCCATTGATATTTGAATTCCGAACGATTTATGTTGTCAACGGGACGCAGGTCCCAGAGGTCAGCTCTATCAAGAGAAAATCGCACCCGATCATCCTTTTTCCAAATTAATGCACCAAGCATTCCATTTCCTAATGGAATAGCTTCATCCCATCTTGCAGGTAATTCTGAGAATATCAAATCGTGATCAGAAATTGGCAAAACAGTTGATCTATTCTTAGAACATGCAATGGCAATAAGCAATGCAATTGAAATTAAAATGTATTGATATCTAATCATGAAGAGCTTAATGTTTTATTCTTTCACCAATATTAACTTTGTTATCATCAGGTTAGGGCCGCTGTCAACCGCCGTCTTAAGCCTTAGGGTGCCATCATTGCTATCTTCTCGCATCACATGAAATTTTACCCAGACACCATCCTTGTCATGCTTGTCAAGCTTAGTCTTTCTCCCTTCAAATTCCAATGTTCCTGATCTACCAATGTTGTTCCAATCGTGAAAATGGGCGTATAATGTTCCAAGAAATCCTTCTGGACAGTCAATTTCAATTTCCATTTGTCTCCCATGCCATGCTGTCCCTTTGTTATCTTTCCAGATCCCATCGCTTACGACATGATAATCAGTTCCATTAGCCACATTAAGCCTATCCCATTTTTTGTCCCATTTAACACTCTTGTTTTGATCATTCAATTCTTTACCAGCATCGACATCTAATATTGCACCCTCAAACTCAGTACTTAATATTGTTTGGTCAGCTCTTGGTACAATTGGCAATAGTTCAAGAATCCAGTCAGAATTTACCTCTTGCTTTGGATTAAATGCATTGCTTTTCATATAACCCAATAAACTTTGCTTCAATTGATTAGAAACAGGCAAGCCTGAGTTAAGATTATAGCCACATACCAATAACTTGCCTTTGCCAACTTTTAATTCAAAGATGGATCCTACTTTATTGCTACGATGAAAATCATCTACGGGTTGAGCTAGTGGCCTATACTCAGATGGTAAATCATTAATTATGAAACCCCTGGCATCACTGGAGATGGTTTCCCATTGCCAATCACTATGATAGGAGGTCGGGAATTCATTGAATGCAGGATGATTATTCTGCACAAGTAAACCTATGCACGTCTTACCCTGACCGGGGAAAAAGGTTAATGACCAATAAAGAGGATAAAAATGAGCATTTACTGAGGTCTCGCTTGTCCCCAGGTTATTTGAAATCAGCAATACATTTAATCCGCTTTGAAGCTTTTCCAGGACTTCTTGGTTCCAGTCAGCGGTAACTAATACACTTTCTGCGTTTGAAGTGTTATTCTCATAGTCTGGATATACCCAGATATTCCATTGATTTAAAAAGTCGGTTCCATCCACCTTAATGGTTATCGTAAGCTTTTCTGCTTTATTGATCCCATTTAACGGAAAACTTATATTGCCTATGTCTGATAAAGTTCCAACTTGGAATTCTCTTTTGGGGAATAATCCGCTACCAAGAGTATGACCACTAGAGTTTGTAATAGACCATTCACATTCATTATTAAGCTTGGTATGCCCATGATGTGCCAATTGTGCAGAAGCATTAAAAACCTCATTATTCAGCCAAACAAATTTCTCAAACCTAAGAATCGGCACAGTTGAATTGTGATGTTTTCTGAATTTCTCAGGAGATGTAATGCCTTTTTCACCCCAATGGCTGTCAAGCCATCCAATTAAGGCTTCACCTTGTCCCTGATAATCCTGCATGCTCAATAATTGAATACCGGCACAACTTGGAGTTCTTAGAAATGATTCAATTTCATATTTATACATGATCTGATTTAAGGCACCTGATGCTAATGAAAAATCAACATCTTGATCCCTAACCCCATTTGCTTCGGCCAGCATTTTAAGATCTTCAAGGTTTCGGGCCTTTAAAACACCTGTATATTTTTCAATTTCCGCCCATTTGGGATAAACAGGCCATTGACCAATCTCATGGGCAATTATTGGAATATTCATCTTGCCATAAGTATCTTCAAAATCCCAATCTGTTCGTGCTCCGTTTAAGCCTCTTGTGCGACCTACTTCAGGGATATGATGGGTCACTGAGTAATCATCCGTTTCATTAATTTGACGAGCGGTTGAAGCAGCATATAATCTCCTTGGATCTTTAACCTTCAAGGCCCCAATCCATTTATTTAATTCTACGAAGTCAGCATTCCCTAATTCATTTCCGATACAAAACATGGTGAATGAAGGATGATTTCCATAAAAATCAACAACCCTATTCATTTCGGATACAACAAAACTATCACGGACGGCATCTTTGCCCAAACCTGCCGGATGTCCCTTCGTATCCATTTCAGGACGGCCTTGGGCAACCATATCTGTGCTCATCCACCAATCAATCCAAATCGAAGCTTCAGCCTGTATATATATCCCCATTCGGTTAGCAGCACGAAAGGCTGCCTCAGGCGGACACCACGAGTGAAATCGCACGTGATTCAATCCATAATCCTTATATTTTTGAAAGATATCCATCCAATCTTTCAAATCACAGGAGGGATAACCTTTAAGCGGGAAATGAATACAATCCAGGTTTCCTCTCAAGAATACAGGCATACCATTTATCAATACCTTGGTGCCATCATGGCTAACTTCATAATAGCCAAATTCATTCTCGTAATGACTAACCAATTTCCCTGATGTCAAGGTTAGATCCAGATTATAAACAACGGGGGAATTTTCACTCCATTTTTCGAGCTTCCCATTTAAGGGGACGGTAACATAGAATTTGTTTTGCCCATAAAACTCACTTACAAGAACATGGTTTTTGATTATCCTTCTGCCAGAAGGAATATTCTTTATTGAATAGTTAATTGTGACATCGTCAACTGGCTCTGTGTTCAAGGTGACCTCAAATTTTATTTCATCTTTTGAAAGATCAGGGAAAGTCCGGACAGACAGAATCCTCAATTGATCATGTGCACTTAATTCAATACGTCCAACTATTCCGTTCCAAATACTTTGAGTATAATCGGAATATGCGTGGCCTTTATCTCCTATGTTATGGATCATTGTGTTGTCAACCATAACGGACAATATATGTTTGCCAGGAGACAGTTTCCCAATATAATGGACATGAGGTGTGCCTATTGCATCTCGACTGCTCACTTCATTACCATCAACAAATATTACAGATTTCCAAAGGACACGCTCCAGGAATAACTCAAGCTCCTTATCTGCCCACTCTTCAGGGACTGTTATCGTTTTTTCATACCAGGCTTTGCCAATATATTTATATTCGGGCGTGAGTATTCCATAATCTGATCCAATAGACTTTTTCCCATATCCATTTTCAGCCAATGAGCCGGGCAACTTAATCTTTCCTTCAGTCTTGGATGAAATACTATTTGTAACGTACTCATTATTTGAATCAAGCCTTACATTCCATTCGCCTTTCAGATCAATCCTGGAATTAGGCTGACTGTCAAAACACCCAGTAAATAGAATAACTGTAACGATAACAAGTGCAATAGTTGTACATCTCATATTCTTGTTTTTTGGATTGGGATAAAGGTTTATTGAGAATTTAGTACAAGGATATTTTCCTGATTCTTGGTGGTTGGGACGTATCGGTAAAAATTATTCGCAATTGATCAGAATTCGTTTGGTCAAATGTCTGGATTCGCTTTCTGCCTATTGTAATTCCTTCAGTTAAAAGATCCCATTTATTGCTTCTCAGTATCTCAACTTGATAGCCTTTGACGTTTTGTCCGTATGTCAAGTCTTCTTCGAGCTCCAAATATTGGATTTTGGCATAGTCTTTTAATTTAATTTCAATTGAACCATCCATAACTTCAGGATAATCTACACTATACAATGGATTTTTGAATTTCGATTTAACCAAATCACCAAAAGATTTCAAACGGTTTACTTCTGTCAGAGGAATTAAACCACTTGTGTCAGGTGTCATATTTACCAGAAGATTGGATCCTCTGCCAATACTCTCCAAATAGGCATTAAACAATTCAGTCTCATTTTTCAATGTTGCATCCGAATCTGATTTCCAAAACCATGTATCCCTTGTATGGATATTTGCCTCAGCAGCTATCCAACCCAAATTTTCCGGACCTACCCAGCTTGTTTTCCAATTGTCATTTGTTACACAATTCCATAATGGATATGGAGCCCATCCTTGCTCACTGCCAGACCATCGTATATCGGGTCTGGTTCCTCCAAAAACAACCGCATCAGGTTGCAATTGATTAATCATGGCTTTAATTGCATCTCCATAAAAAGTTCCATTTGGCCTCATGCTTATAGGATCCCTTACATCCCAACCGAATGGATCATAAGCCCCATCAAACCATATAATGTCAATTTCCCCATAAGCCGTAAGCAATTCCCTTAATTGTTCAAGAAAAACGGGGAAGTAAGCATGAACATCTCCGATAACCTTCCTTTCACCCAAAGGATCTCCTGTACTCATACAACCAAAGTGCTTGTCTCCTCCAGAAAGATAAATGCCAGGCTTCACACCATGCTTTCTGCATGCTGCAACAAATTCTGCAATTACATCACCATTTCCATTTTTCCACGGAGAATTCTTAACTGAATAATCTGTTGTTTTGGTTGGCCACAAACAGAACCCGTTATGATGTTTTGCAGTTAAAACAATGTGCTTTGCACCAAAGGAAATGGCAGTCTTAACCCACTGTTCTGCATCAATATTTCGTGGATTGAAAATGCTTGCTTCAGGCACTGTCATGAAATCTGACTCCGTATATGTTGCGAGACCAAAGTGTATAAATGCACCCAATTGCCGTTCCTGATAATTCATTTGGTTTTTGGTAGGCTTGCAATTATCCTGATTATCCTGGGGCATCAATGCCATTTTACTGTCGTTTGGGGCAACGAGCACAGGAATCCAATCACCTTTATGTTTTGGTGCAACTAAATCAGAATTATCAGCCCTGTCAAAAAAACATTCAAATAATTCTTGTGGAGTTCCATCATAAGTTGCCCATTGCAAATCACCAGCGGTTGACTGGTCACTGCCAGTAAAGTAGATTATTGTTTGCCCCTTAAAATAGGTAAGCTCTGGGTCGGAAGCATTGCTTTCAGATATTGCCGGATTAATTAGCGGAATATTCTTGTGAGTCGAATCAAAGGTTAAAAATGGCCTTTCAATTGGTGCATCTTCCCATTCTTTAAGATCCTTTGATCTGGTAATTCTTGTTTCAAACCCAACACCAATGTTTTGCAGGTACAATGTATAGTAAAAACCACCTTCAAAGTAAAGAGCTGGTCCACCTACATATTTATCCTTACCATATACTCCGTCTTCAATTTCTACCCAATCCGTTAAATTTTGTGATTTATAATACTTGAAAGTAAAAGCAGGCCATCTATTGTCATTTGTTTCAACCAGCAAAACAAAACCTGTGTCATCCTTGCAGACAGCGGTATTGTATATAAACTCTTCGCCAAATGTGCGATAGACCGTAATCGGCTTGGTCCATTTTTTCAGATCCCTTGAACTAACCATTGTCAGTTCCTGTATTTGTCTCCAAGGTTTATCAATTCCATAATTTCCTGCAAAAACATATACAGTTCCATTTGATACCAAGACGGTTCCAAAACCATGATTTTTAAGTGGTATGGAAATGACTTTTGAACTCTCAATGTCACGGATTCTGATTTCATCCTCATTAAAATTATCCCCTGGCTTTCCCCTAGGTAACTCCCAAAATCTTTGATTGTTCTCCAGAATATACAATCTATCTTTAAAAACGAACGGTGATGTCTCAACAAGTGGTGAACCCAATCTCCCTTGCTTAACAATGGGATTTACCCATTTTTGATTTGAAAAGCAAATCAAAGATGAAAGCGTGAAACATAAGAATATAAGTTTTTTCATCATGTAAGAATTTATTGCTTTATAAATTCCAAAATCTTGATTGTCCATTCCTTTTTTGTTTTCCCATCAGCCGCTATAACCTCATAATTTAAATTGCTTTGTGAAAAATCACCAATAGTACCAGGCACAGGAGTGGTGCCAATCGGTTTTATTGTAGCTGCATTTGAAATATTGCAAATCATTACCAATTTATTAAGCGCAACTTGAGATCGAACATCTGAAGGAAATGTTGATGATTGGGCAGGAACAACCAACTTAAATTCTATTGTGTTTTCGGTTGGATCAATTGCCAGATTTGTGACAGTTAATTGCTGTACCCGGAAACTGTTGGTTTGGGGATCAACCCAACGTGTTTCAAAATTGATTGATGTAATATTTGCTTCATCAAAAACTGGAAGTTCATCTAGACCCCAGCGACAGGAAGCCATTGATATTAAAATAATTATAAGTAAATAATTATATAGCCTTTTCATAATCACTTGTATTTTTTGTTTTGATAAAATCTATATGTATTAATTCCATCCTGGATTTTGCGTTAAGCTGGAATTTCTGTCCAAATGCCACTTTGGAATAGGAAGATAGTATCGTTTTGAAGTAAATTGTCTGTTTGGATGAATTACCCCAGGTTCAAAGGATCTATCATTTATTGACAAAGACTCAAAATATTCCAGATCGCCTGCGTAATTCGCACCTTTTTCTTGATAGAACTGTCCTTGAATGGTCGCGATATAATATTTTGAACCATCTGGACTAATATCTATGTATCTGGAATTTTCATTTAATTCAGGTATTACATCAAGATTTTCAATTTTTCCCCAACGCAATAATGCCCAATATCGGTCTCTTTCCATAAACATCTCAACCCTTCGTTCCCGTTTGTAATTCTCCCAAATATTATCAGTTGTGACAAGTGGAGGAAGTTCACCATGTTTTACCCGCAACTCATTAATATATGGTAAAGCATCGGCTGCCCTACCCCTTTGTATTAATGCCTCAGCATAATTCAAATATACTTCTGACAACCTGAGAAGAACCCAGTGGTAATCCCAAGGTTGATACATGCTACTCCATGATGTGATATTATCGGCAGTGAATTTCCTAACATAATAACCTGTCATGGCATAATGTTGGTCTGTATTCATCATTCTTCTGTATGGGAAATATGGATATCGCATTTTATACAAATCACCTGCAAAAATGCTCCCATCATATGTTATGCTGGCATAAAACCTCTTATCCCGGTTCTCCCACATAATCTCGGTGGAATTTGGTTCATCTTTTCTATTAAGCCATTTATCAGTTTCCCACCAATTCTTTGCCACTCCATTTTCTACAACCTGGTAGCTGTCAACGAGCTGCTGTGTTGGGAACCACATTGCCCAGCCATACATACTTGTTTTAATATTGCTCCAATCACATTCAGGTTTCGTTCTTTCCCTGTTTGACAACGGCAACAAATACTGCAGCGGAGTAATCAACATATAGATTCCACTGTTATCACCATAGCGGATAAAGATGTTTTCTGATGAACTTATGCCTGAACTATATAAATTAAAGATACCGTTATAATCAGGATCGATGGAATATCCATAATTTCCCTTACTAATAATAAAGTCATTACACTCAGAAATCACTTCATCATATCTTAATGCTTCAGTCAGAGCTCTAATCAAAAAACCATGTGCAGTAGCCTTGTTAAATTTTCCTCTTGCGGTTGTTGTTGGCAAATTGTCCTTTGCATAAGTAAGATCGTCAATTATGAAATCATAAATTTCATTTTCCGGAGTCCTGGGTAACAACATGTCATCATTTGGATCCATAACTCTATCAACTTTCATTACTCCACCAAATCTCCTAACCATCCAATGGTATATAATCGCCCTAAAGGTTTTCGCTTCAGCAAGCAATTGGGTTCTGATTGTTTCATCCAGTACTTTTGTGTTTGTCAGACCCTCAATTGCAGTGTTAACTCTCCAAATGTTTGCGTATTGATTAAATCCAAGGTCATTTGCAGAGGTAATGGTTTCCTCTACTACATTGCTCCTGTTAGATTTATCAGCCTGTATATCATCTGACCAAACATCTTCAGCTGCCGGAGAATCCCAGGTAAGATAACCAGGAATAATTCGGGCATATAAATCAACCATATATGCATCAATCAAACCTTTGTCATTCCAGACATCAGATGATGAAATTTTATCAAGCGGACTTTTATCCAACAAATCATCTTCACAAGAAGTGGTAAGAAATAAAATTGTGAGGATTAATATAAATGAAATGGTATTATTTTTCATGATAACAGTTTTTAATAAATTAAAAATCAATATTTACTCCGAACGAAAATGTTTTTTGAACCGGATAGTTGCCAAAATTTCCTGTTCCATCTTCTGGATCATAAAGATTGTGTAGGCCTGGGGCGTAAGTAAATAAGTTCGTCGCATTGAAATAAACATACAGTGACTTTAAGACATCAATGTTGCCTAGGACAGATTGACTTAAATTATAACCTACCTCAAGATTCCTTAGTCGTACATAGCTGGCATCCAACAACCAAAAGTCAGTTGTCTGATAATTTGCTATTCTGCCATTCGTTAGATTAGCCCTTGGGAAAAGTGCGTTTGGATTTTCAGGTGTCCAAATGTCAGTCATCTCTTTTCTGGTAATCGATGAAGCTCCTCTTTCAAACTTATACATTTGCCACATTTCGATATCAAACTCTGTCGCCCCTTGAATAACAAGCCCGATATTTAACCCTTTATAATTGCCCGATAAATTTAACCCCATGTTATATTTCGGAAAGGTGCCTTTGCCAATTCTTCTCCGGTCATCGGCATCAATCTTTCCGTCACCATTTTTATCAATATATTTTAAATCTCCAGGAAGCAAATCAACCTGCCCATGCAATCGTGGACTATTAATTACATCTTCAATACTCTGATAATAGCCATTATTGACGTATCCATGAGTGTAATAATTGGATTGATAAGTCGTACGGGTATAAGGGTTTTTTAATGTTGTAACATCCTCTCCGGGATTCTCTTCCCAAAACGATTCATAATGTGTAAAATTAAAGGCTGCAGAATAGCCAAAATCATTGAATTTATCAGACCATCCAACATTAAACTCGTATCCACCCCTTCTTTGTGAGCCTTTGTTTATTTGTGGCAATCCAGTACCTAATGGCACTAAATAATCTGCAGCTGGACTCGCAAGGTAGCCGTGTGTCCTGTAATAAAAAGCATCAATAGAAGCGTTTAATCGGTTACTCAGGAAACTTATATCCAGTCCGCCATTGTAGTTTGTCTGTGTATACCAAGATATCTCTCCAGCGGGCAATCCATTATTATAGATTCCACTTAGCCATTCGTTACCAAGAAAATATCGTTTATCAACAACGCTGTATGTCGATAAATACGCAAATCGGGCAATATCGTCGTTACCAACTTCTCCATATGATAGTCTAAGCTTTAAATTACTTATTGCAGCCTTCGAGAGAAGGTCTCCCAAAGCTTTTTCTTCACTTATTCTCCATCCCAAGCTGAAAGAAGGAAAGAAACCCCATCTGTCTTCCTTACGAAATCTTTCAGAAGCATCATACCGAAAACTTCCTGTGAAGAAATACTTATCTTTAAAATCATACATTAATCTTCCTATATACCCCCTTCTTGCAGATTCATCCATTGTCCCTGTATTTGAGATACCAACCTGTGAGCCAAATGACAAATTATCAAGACTTTCACTCATATAATTACGTCTTGAAGCTCCCATGTTCCAGACTATGAATTCGTATTCTTCATATATCAGTGAGGCATCGACTGAATGATTATTGAATGAATTCTTGTAGTTGATTGAGCTTTGAATTGTATAGTTTCGAGAATTGTTCTTATTTTCATTTAAACTGGGTTTCTCTTGATATATTGGTTGATTCTCTGAATTATAGAAAGGTTGAAGACTTTGAAATCTTTTGCTGTGACTGAGATTTGTCATGTAGTTTCCGGTAAACTGAACATTCAGGTTTTTGATAAATGGCACATCCCATCTAAGGGTTCCTGTTCCTGTAACACTCCGGTCCCTGACTAATTGATATCCATTACCAGGATCTTGCATGTAAAATGGATTGAAAATGCCGTCAATTTGCATATAGTTACCTTCTGTGTTGAATGGCTGCAAAATTGGAAGCTTTGTGTGGGCATGCATGATTGTATAATAATAGTCCCAGGGTGTTGTTTTATAATCTCTGAAAGTACTTGCCAACTTTGCATCAAAGTGCAGATTCAATTTTGTGTAATGTTTACTGTAATTTGACAATACACTATATACATTCTGATAATGTGTGTCATCAAATAAATAGTGGCTACCTTGATCTTGTCCATTAATCGAGAGCAAATAATTTGAATCATCATCTCTTCCTTGGATGGTCAGGTTATGCCGCTGATTAAATGAATATTTTTTCAATACCTCTTCCCAATATACAGTACTTTGATAGCCTGGTTCAGTTCCAATCCTCCATTTCTCAACCTCTTCATTTGGATACATCGATCCCCCTGCCACACTTGCAGCTTTGTTAAAAAACTGAACATACTCATAGGCAGTCAGCATCTCGGGATCGTTCGCGAAAGCTCCCCAGCTAAAATTATTCGAATATGAAATTGAGTTGGAGTTCGCTTTTCTGGTTGTTACCAGAATAACCCCGTTCGCTGCACGTGAACCATATATGGCAGTGGCGCCAGCATCTTTCAATATTGAAATATTACTGACATCGTTTGGATTCATTCGGACAAATTCATTCTTGGATGAAATGATACCGTCAATCACATACAATGGTTCACCTCCACCTCTTATCGAAATTGAAGGTACATCGGCACCGGGACCACCCCCTGATTGTTTTAGAATTATCCCGGGGGAAATTCCATTAAGTGCCGAGCCAATATTGGTATAAGAAGCGTTTTTCATTTTTTGGGCATCGACGTTGCTAATTGATGTGGTAACTTTTCTGACACTTTGATTGCCATACCCAATCGCAACAACTTCATCCAAACCTATTGATGCTTCTGTCAAGGTTATATCGATGCGATTACGCCCTTCAACCCCAACTTCAACATCATTCATACCAACAAAGGTGAATTTTAAAACTGCGTTGTCTGGAATTCCTGACAAATTGTAAACTCCATCAGCATTCGATACAGTTCCTTGATTTGTCCCTTTAATCAGGATAGTAACCCCAGGTAGTGATCCACCATTCTTGTCGGTTACCCGGCCTGTAATGTCAACTGTTTGAGCCATTATTATTCCTGTAAAAATTAACAGAATTAATGTCAGGCCTACTTTTAATACCGATTGTCTTAATTCTTTCATAGTTGAATAATTTTATTGGTAATTCTCAGATACGAAGAAAAACCATCCCAAAGCCTTAATAAATAGAATATCATGTAAAATAATGGATTATTCTATTATTCATGCAAATATTGGAAAAGATTTGAACATAAACTGAGTTGAGCTCACTCGTCGGCAACCATTTAATCCAATATTTCATATCGGTGAAGTATTTTCCGAAATTCATATTTATCTTTGTTACAATAATATACAATCGGATATACCTATGAGTGACAATGAATCGAAATGGATGAATCTTGAGCCTACAATAGGCAAGATGGACAGTTTCTTTGGAGACAGAAGTATAGTAGTTTCTTCAAAAACCCTCGAAGGAATAAAAAAGAATCCTTTAACCAAAGACCTGTATATGACGGATATAGGCTTCTATCCAGCTGCAAGAAGACATTTTCGAAAAAGAACAAATGGTATCGATGAGCATATTCTGATTTATTGTATCGACGGGAATGGCATTATTCAAATCAATGAACAATCCTATTTAATTGAACCAAATTGTTATTTTGTCATTCCTGCACATACGCCTCATAAGTATTGGGCTTCTGAGGTTGATCCATGGTCAATTTATTGGATACACTTCGGCGGTTCAAAAAGCCAATACTTTGAACAGTTCTTTAATCACATTATAAAAATTAAATTAATGACGAGTGCGAGAATTGATGATCGCATAAATCTGTTTAATGAGATCCTAACAACACTTGAATTAGGCTTGACTCAAGAAAACATTGAGTTTGCGAACCTGTCATTCAGCTTTTTACTGGCTACTTTTTTTTACAATGAAACATATATTGGAACAAAAGGGTATATAAACAAAAGCCCTGTTGATAAAGCTATCTTCCTAATGCAAAACAGTTTGAAAAGAAACTTGACAGTACATGATATCGCTGCTCATGTTAACCTTTCCGAATCTCACCTTTCAAAAGTTTTCAAAAACAAGACTGGTTCTTCCCCGTTTGACTTTTATATCGGATTGAAAATGCAGGAAGCAATTCGTTTATTAACCAATCAATCAATGAAAATTAAAGAAGTTGCATATACGTTAGGCTATGAAGATCCCTTTTATTTTTCGAGATTATTTAAAAAGCATATTGGTACAAGCCCCATGAATTTCCTTTGTACTTCGAAGGATAAACCCACCAAAGAATTCAAAAGGAGATTAAGAAATTTATGATATGGTATTAATCAACGAAGTCTAAACCCTGAATTTCTTTTTATAAAAGGAATTATCTCGCAATTTTTAATCCCAAATTCACCCCTACCATCCCATCCACCCCAACCTCAACTCCAAACAAATATCAATGCCCATTAGGGATATAGGCAACCCCAATAACAGGGGATGCATGATGGTTGAAATCGGTTCTTATGCCGACTGTCGCAAAGAACATACGTTGGCGGACTGACCTGGTCACCGCATTGTTCACTTCCAGTGTCCTGTAAACTTCAGGGATCTTCAAATCAACCTGCAGATCTCGCTTGAGTAATTCGCCAAATACAACCTCCTCCCCTCTTATCGTTCCATATGGAAGATAAATGGTGTCACGGTAGGTTCTTACATTGGCAGTGGTATCCACATACACCGGGACTGGTCTGTCGATGGTCACTTGTTGGGTAACAGTATGGATGATGGTGTCGACTTGCACCAGCGTGTCGGTCACAAATACGGTTTCCATAACCGGTTTGCGTACGGAGTGCTGGAAGTAATTCCCGGCAAGGGAGATAATGAGCAGCAAGAGTGTCATCAATAAAAGAGTGCTTTGGAATTGGTTCTTCATTGAATAGTGGTAAAGTGGATTATGAGATCTTTACATCCAGGCTCATTTGAAAGATGTTATCCTTTTTATTGTTTTTAGGATCATATACCATTTACCATGAAACCCATCATTGACCATATCCAGATTACCATAAAAGATGACATCTTTTACCGATGACAAATACAACGAGAAGATGTCATCTTTTCTCATCCCTTGCCCATCCTGGGATTTGACATCAACCGGAAAGTGACCGCATATATCGGGCTGCACGATTTTCACGTGATCGAGTATACTCACGAACTATTGGCCTTCGCGGTCACCTCGCCCAGGGAAGCATTTAAAATCGATAATTCCTAAATCGTTGAAATTCAATATTTATGGAAAAGGCATCTGTTAAGGCTGTAATTGAGGACAATGAATACCAAGTTTATTTTAAGGAACTCTCACGTCTTAGCCGGATTTATGAGAATATTAGAAATGAGAATCCGGAATTGGATGAAGCTACTTCCTTGCGAATAGCAAATACTATCCTGTCAAACAATTTAGACGATAGGTCAGAGTCTTTATCAACTTAAGGATAAAGTCATGACATTTCTATATAATTTAAAATGTTTTGTAAATTTGTAGTACCGCGCAAGCGGTTGGTGGGACAGCCCGAAAGGGGGTCGCACCCCAGTCAGGAGGAATGTCCTTAGAAAGATGTTCCTCTTGTTCATTTTTGATACCCATATTCTTGAATTGGAAGATAGAGACGTATTGAAATACCACATAATTTCCGGGGTTGATGATAGCGGACTGGCAGACAAACAAGGTTTATTTATCTGGTAAGTTAAGACAGAAATTTCCAGTTACATATGGCAGGGTCTCGCAAGCCCTGAAGGCTTATGGCTATAAACCTGAAGATGATGTTGCCGTGGAACAGATCTCGAAGTATTATCCCGAATATGCCACCCAGAACCGAATAGGTAAAATTTCCATAAAAGATATCACCCGAAATGATGGAGCCCTGAATTGTATTTCCTGGACTACTTGCGAGTGAAATTTAATTGATTGTAAGATTAAATTGAAACCAATTAAGTTATGGGGCGATTTTGTTATTTGAACTCGAATTCAATTTTTTGCGCAGGAAAAGTTGTTTGTCCCTCTATTTTTTCAGTTAACTCAAAAGAAGCTAATCCGTTAAATTTTCTGTCATTAAATGAAACTTCTTCCCAGCAAAATGTTGCATTAATATTATCAAATTTCTCTACCGAACCTGACCAATAAATTTTTAATTTATCAATTTTAATTGTATCATTTTTAAAGAAATCATCGGCTTTTAAAGCCTGAGTATAAATGCTTAATCCAATTCCAGTTTTTTTGATTGTATCTATGAGGTTGACAAAAAACACATTTTGATTTGTCTCTGCCTCTAAATATTGAGCAACGATTCTATTGAATTTGAAGTCGTTATTGTTAATTGTCACACTGCTTTCAAATGGATTTATTATTTCATCGGAATACGTGAGAACTACATCGTTGCCAAGCAATGCGATTTCCTGTTCATCAGGATTTTCATTTTTACAACCAAAAAATAGTAAGGAGATTGTAATTAAAGTCAAGAAGATATTTTTCATAGGTTAGAAATTTAGGGTTTCACATTGTTTTTGTTATTATTCAAAGTTAAACAAATTTTATTATTTGGTAAGTATATTATCTGTTCAAAATGCTCTATAACTGACGGATAAGAAAGATTTTGTAATGGGAATAAGATTAATATAATTACTTTCTGATGTAAAGCGTTGAAAATATCGACATAAATTTCAATCACACTGCACTTTTCTTTTCAGTTTATAGAAAACAATTCCACAAAAACATCATTTGAACATCCCCACCCCAATCCTGGCGGTTACTTGTCGATCCACCCCAACCTCCACTCCAAACAGATATTGATGCCCATTTGGGATAAATACCACCCCAAATACTGGCGTAGCATAATGGTTGAATTCGGTTCTCAACACCAGGACTACCTAAATTCTATGGACTACGGATGGTCCGGGTAGTGAGTGTGTTCCTGGGCTTTGAATTGAAGGCCTTGGGTATCGTTTGATAAACCGCAATTTCCTGTTTATGCATCACTCCCGGAACCAGGGCCAATTGCCTGACCATATCGCACGGTTGATGCATGACATCAGGGAACCTTGGGATATATGACGTTGGGTTGAAATAAACCGCAACAGGGAACATTGAGGTAATATGACTGGTTGTTACATGAATGTGGCTATTGACCCGCGCCAGCGAACCGGGAACACCAACCATGCCCTCAATCAGTAAATTGAAGGAATTTTGAATACAAATCCCTGCAATGAAGATTGAGGGTAATTCAATCACCGAGCTTGAGAGTTCAAGAATAAGTTTAACCAGTTCCGCCACGGCAGCGTCCTCCTTTAACATTTAGGTCCTCAATTTTTTAAGGGAAAAAATGTGCTTTTTTATAAAAATAGTCTGGCCTTCCAAATATCTATATATATATAGATCAGGACTCATTTTTCAACCATAGAAGATAGCCATAAAAATGGGGCAGACCATGGATTTTTTTAACCCCCTATCCTTAGATAGTGAACGATGGTGCAATATATAAAATAACTCACAATGGTGCAAACAATTCAGGAAAAAAATCACCATAATCCTGAATGTCAATGTCCTGTAAATCGATCCTGGATCTTCGTTATCTGAGCAGGCCATCATCGGGGTGCTTTCCTGAAGGCCCAAAAATTTAAGAATTGGGGAGAGGGTTCCTGGTATAGACCAGAAGAAAAAAAATGAGGAGATCAGGGGAAGGGAGACCAAAGGCCGCAAAATCGGACATGCAAAAAAAACGAAATAGGTGTGGCATTTTTGGCATTTTGGCATTTTGCCCCATTCTACTTTACAAAGGCATGGGACATAATGTGGACAACATAAAATAATTGCCTCCGACTGTAAAATGTGTTCTAATAAAAAACACCGCATTATGACAAAACATGGACAAAGGCTGAGGCAAGTCGTGGCAGCACACTCGCAGGCACAAAAAAAGGCCGGATTCGGGTACTCATTTAACCCTTATCCGGCCGTTTGAATTCTAAAACTCGACGTACCTGTCGGGCGAGAATGACTGTTTATCTGAAGAGGCGAAATAAAGGTACAATGCGGTTGTTGAAAGAATCCTACTGTGGGGATATCCCTTCCATGATTCTGCAATCATTACGCCGTTGTAAGGGCATATAAACTGACCTTTGACAATCGCAACACAAGAGTAGAGCTTTTCGACTGGTTCGATTCAACCTAAATTCCCTTGCGCTTGATGGAACGAATCTCAATTTGGCAGTCCTACCAAGGCATGCCATCATGTTCCCCATCTTTCCCGTCAGGATTTCCTATACACAGGCACTTGGTCGAGTCGCACCAAGTTCTTATCATGCCCATATATTCAACGTATATTAAATACATCTTGTATAGTGATCACTATACAAGATGTATTAAAGATGCGTCAAATCCACGTCTAATTACATAACTTGTACCGACGGGGTAAGCACCCTAAACCGGACTTTCTTGCCGGGTTGCACAAATATGGTTGCCCCGTAGAGATGTTTTTGGAATGTGAAGTTTCATGGTTTCGGTAGGACCATGCAAGTCTGCCAGCACCCATTTCCCATATGGAATTTGGATTTGTAGAAGCCTGTCATGGAAGGGTGTTGCATAGTAAAAGCCCCATTTCAGCCATGCAATACCCAAAGGCAGACTTAACAATTTGTTCAGAAAAAGTTCGCTTGACGAGGGAAATTTGGGAAGAATTAACAGATTACCCACAGCTTTGAATAATGGTTAATAAATTTTTTTCAATTTTTCTTTCTTTCTGTTTCTTTTTTGAATATTTAAATCATAATTTTATAGGATGTTATAATTAGGTTATCCCATCATTCATATCGCATGAAAGAACATTGTCAATATCATATATTGCTGTTAATGAAGATTTTTTATTAGTCTGGCCTTTACATTTCTAAAGTGTATATTCAGTAAAATTTTCGCATTACCTTGCAATCTGCTTTATATACATAAAAGATGGACCAGGCTTAACCCTATGACCAAAAATTATGAGATTTGAATTACAACTAAACCGCTCGACCAAACATCGCATGTTGCCGATGAATTACCAGTATTATATCAGTGCCTGGATTTATAGGGTTTTATTCGCTGCTGACAGGGATTTCGCCATTTTTCTGCATGATCATGGTTATGGGAAAAGTGATACGAAACTGTACAAGCTTTTTTGCTTTTCGAAATTGGATTTCGGGAAGCCTAAATTATGGACAGATAAAAGCCTGTTTGAGATTGCCGAGCATGAGATATACTTAAGAATTAGCTTTGATGTACCTGAAGCTGCAGGGAATTTTATTAAGGGGTTGTTCCAGAACCAGGAGTTTTATCTAGGGGACAAATTCAATGGAATCGATTTTCAGGTAAGAAGTGTCGAGGCATTGCCGGCTCCAAGTATCGAAAGCACCATGCAATACCATCTACAAACTCCTTGGGTTGTAAGCTTCCAGCCTGATGGAGCTAAGTATTCAAAATACCTGCAACCTGATGATGAGGATTTTGAGAGACTGGCGATCAAACACCTTTGCGAAAAATACAACAACACCAGGAACACCCAAACCATGGGTGAAGACCAGGTGAATATGATCCGGACCTCAGATTTCAAAAAATCAGGAATAGTATTGAAACCAGGAACCAGGGAGGAATCGAAAGTCATTGGATCCCTCTTTAGTTTCCAATTAACGGCACCGTTAGAACTCCATCAAATGATATTCGGAGCTGGAGTAAGCGAGAAAAGCTCCAGTGGTTTTGGATGGGTGGAGACAGTGGATATAAAATAGAAACTTACAGGGTTTATGAGGCTGATTGACTTACAAATCCTGAAAATCCTACGAACAATGTTTAAATGGAAATCATATGAGCTTACAAACAATCATTCAAATCGGACATAAAATCCGAAACGGATTAAGTAAGGAAGAAGGCTTAAAATATCATCGATTTGTAAAACAAGGACCGGAATCTACCGATAAGCAGCCCTATGTGTATTACCAAATAGATGTGAAACCAACCTTTGAAATAGACTATGTTAGTTTGAAGGAAGTAACAGATGAGAATATTATTAAAAATCGCTTTTACTATCTGAAATTTAAAACCGGTGAAGCAGACAGCCTCGTCAAATATGTGTTCGGAGATATTGCATTTCCTGAATTTTTCAAACCAGATGATCCTGCAAATGGCGCTGTTTCATTCCGTCTTAATTCGTTCCTTCGGGGGAAAGAAGATGCATTAAAGATTCAGAGCGAAAAGCTTAATAGTTTTCGTAGGAGTTTGGAAGCAAATCTCGATGCATTGCTTAAGTTATTAATAGAAAATAAGTTTTGTTATATTCATTTTAATTTCTCAGGAAAGAGCTGGTACGAAACTGATGTATTTGACGATGTTGAAAGTGCAATTGTATCAAACTTTGTGAAAGAAGAAAACGGATATCTGAGCTTAACTGCATTTTTAACGCGAACACTTGCTGAATCAGAAGGAAGATTGCCTGATTTTGATACTTCGAATACACACAAAGCAAAATTTTTCGCCGGATTGGAAGAAGTCAAAGATTTACTTTACGGATTAGATTTCCAACAAAAGAGTAAGGTGAATGCGGGAAAAGATTTAATGATAAACATGCTCCCCAAAGGGAACATCAATGCTCAAGGAATACTTGCCTATTATGCTAAAAAATCGAATTACGATTATAAAAACCCCAAGCCAGAAGATTTGGATCCTTTTGCTGAGCCCTTTGTAAATCCAGAAATCGATGGAATTGAAAAGTACGATATCGTATTTTCGAAGCGATCAAAACCAATTGGTGTGGACTTATTGGAAATGACGGATGTTGACCAAAACTTATTAAAAAGAGTTACAAAAAAAATCGCAAAGACAAAAATTGAAGTTGGATACAAATACACACTAGACTTTGCAATTAAAGTTCTTTTCGATGATAAAAAGTATACTAACCATCTTTTAAGAATTCTACCTCTGATATATAAAGACAGTTATAATTCTGATGATGTACTCCTGCCTGCGTTGATCCAAAAAGCGGAATTTGCCATTCGGAATGATAAAGGTAGCTTCAATACATACCGTAAGCACTATTATTTTCTTTCGAAACTTCAAATTAATGATACCATTATGGAAATAAAAAACTCGAAAAGTTATTTGGTAGGTACAAAATTGGGAGTAATGTCCAAGCCTGTGGCCTATAGTATAAAATCTTTTGAAAAAGCCTATGTCGGCAACCTATCTCGAAGGATAGCAAGCCTTAACGACGTTGTGGAGTTTACAAACTATCTAAATGAAAAACTGATGATACACCAAAAAGGCTATCCCAGTGTAAAGGATGCTTCGAGGGAATTGACCTCGCTTCTTGACTTTTTTGTCAAAGATGAAAAGTATAATCGGCATTACTGTGCATTGGGCTTTTTTGAGACCTACTACTCCTACTTTAAAGGAGAAGAGGAAATTGAAGATGAAGCAATACTTGAAAACGAATAATTATTAATTTAAAAAGGAAAATCATGTCAACACTACAAGAAAAATCGGAAATTATATTCTTATACGAAAGCAAATATTCAATGCCAAACGGTGATCCGTTTACCGGAGAACAGCGGTACGATGAAGAAACAAAAAAAGTATTGGTGAGCGATGTACGCATAAAGCGTTTTATTCGAGACTATCTTCACAATATCGGTGAAACCATTTATGTGATTAATGATAAAGACCAAGCCGAGGGCCAAGAATCAGGTTCTGCCGCTAGAGTAAAAGGACTAAGATCCATATTAAAGGCCAAGATTGAGATAGCTGAAAATGAGGCAAAACAGAATAAGGACAAATCATTTAATCCCAATCTATTTATATTAAAGGAATGTATTGATGTTCGCCTATTTGGTGGTATATCTACAGAAGAAAAAAAGAATGTAAATCTTACTGGTCCTGTTCAATTTGCTTTACTTAACCCATCGTTGAATTCAGTTGATTTACGCATGCACCAAAACACCTCTGTTTTCTCCTCAAATGTATCAAAATCGGGCGGTGCTATAGGAACTACTTCATTGGTTCCTTACTCATTAAATCAAATACACGGTTGGATAAATCCGTTTGCAGCCGAGCTGTCTGGCTTGAAAGAAAAGGATGTAAAAATGATGTTTAAAGCCCTTTGGGAAAGTATCAATAATGCCAACACCCGAAGCAAGTCAAATCAGAGTTCTCTGCTCCTTTTACAGTTGGTATATAAAAACAAAACGGATAAAGTTTATGGAACGGATAAATTGATATCCTATACATCCGAAAAACGGGATGAACAACTCAGAGATATTACTGATTTGCAATTCAATTTTGATGCACTGAAAGGTGTGATAGCTTCTGAAAAAATTACTGAAGTAAGATTTTATACCGAATCAAAAGAAATTAGAGAGAACTTATTGGCCATTGGTAGTAAATTGAAAGAACTAATCCTTGACTAATGATGGATGGAATACATTTGAATGTTTCCGGGAATTGGGGACATTTCAAAAAGGTTGATACGAACAATAATCCATTGACTCATGATTTTATAACCAAAACTGCTTTAATCGGTTTGATTGGAGCTGTAGTTGGAATTGAAAGAAAAAAAATGAGGAGCTTATTCCCGCAATTGTCAGAGGATTTATTGTATAGTGTTGCATTAAATAATCCGGTAAAAAAAGAAAGTTGGGGCTTTACCCTTCGTTCGGTAAAAGTAAATGTTGAGAAATCGCCTTGGCAGTTTGAGTTCCTGAAACGACCCAATTTTGACATCATAACTGCCATAAAAGATGATCGCAGCAGAGACATTTTTAACGAATTCATCGACTGTGTTGAAAATAATAAGGCATGTTACAATCCAACTCTAGGGCTTGCCAACTGTCCTGCAGATATCATCTTTATAAATAGAGGAACAGTTTCGGACAAGCAATCTGGACGTTTTAAAACTAAGGGATTTATTTCTAAAAATCATAAAGTTGAATTTGGAGAAAGCTTTGATTTCAGGATTGGTTTTGAGCGAGTACCAACTTACCAAAACGATGACTTCTGGACAGACCCTGCAAAATATGCCGATGTTGCATATTGCAATGGAAGTGACTCTTTATTTACATGCTATGGAGAATTCTATAATTTTATCACAGAAGCAGGAGAGAGCCAATGGTATATGATTTAAAAAAAATTGAATCGCATCCGGGAAAGCCATTGAATATACATGTAAAAGGAGTTTGCGAAAAATCAACAAAAAGAACTTCGAGCACACTGGCTTGGTATGCTGCTCTTTTTCATGATTTTGGCAAAATCAATCCAAATTTTCAACAGAAATTGAAGGGTATAAAGAGTAATGGCTACTCCCAGCACTCTTATCTTTCAGCCTTTGCTTTTCTAAACTGGTTCAACTCCAACAGAATCCAGGCAAGCAACATACTTGATTTGACTGACAACGACTTCACTAATCTGAAATTGATAACTGCTATCATTCTACATCACCACGGGAACCTTCCGAATATGGATGAAAATATTTCAGAGCAGGCTTTAGAAGGAATGATAGATTTCTTACGAAATCATTCAGAAAACCTACCAATATCTGAATATTTAAAAGATGAAATGGAGTTTGAACATTCAAAATTTGATTTGTCGGTTAAATCCTGGTATCTGTCAAAAATTCCAAATATCGATTCGGGTAAAGATGGGAAGGAGTATGAATTGAAACATTGGCAGAAGGATTCTTTGCAGTATTTTTTAAATACACAATTTGCGTTTGCTTCTGTTATCGAAGCAGATAAACGTGATGCTGGAAAAATTGACCGGTACAACCTCGAAGCATTTCTTCAGGATAGCATTTTACAAATCTCGTCTTCGTTGGAGAAATTATTTGATAGGTTTTCACAATCTTCTTATGGCTCCGAGTTAAACCAGATAAGAACTGAAATCAGGGAGGAAGCTGTTGCTTCAATCCCAAAGCTATTAGCAAAAGGGCAACGTGTATTTACTTTAACCGCTCCAACTGGTGCTGGAAAAACATTTACTTTACTCGATATTGCAAGTACATTACAGAAACATAATTGTAAGTTGGGGATTATATACGCTTTGCCTTATCTTTCGATTACTGACCAGGTTCAAGAGATTATTGCGAAAATATTACAAGTTGATGTGCTATCCGTAAACTCAAAATCAGTGAATGAACGAATTGAAAAAGCACAGAAAGAATACGAAACGGCGCAATCTAAGGAGAAATTGAAAGCACTGCTAGTTGAAGACTTTATTGAAAATACTTTCGATCACCCCTTTATTATAACCACTTTTGTTCAACTATTTGAAACATTTTTGAGTAACAGGAACTCGACATTATTGAAACTTCCCAACTTTGCGAATAGGATATTCTTAATTGACGAGGTTCAGGCATTACCGCCACGATTGTACATATTTTTCTCGGCTTGGTTAGACGCCTTTTGTAAAATGAATGATTCTTATGCTGTGCTTTCTACAGCAACAATGCCAAATTTAGCGATACCGGAAAAAGCGGAATTACGAAACAGACCAACTTTTGAATTGAAAAATCCCAAAGCGTTATTCAAAGATTATTGGCCTATTGATGATTTATTGGAACCCAAAAAGTATTTCAACAACGATGTTTTCAACCGTTATAAAATTTTTGTAATTGAAGAGGAGCAAACAATTGAAAGTATAAAGAAAAAAATATTGACGGAAGAAAAATCAATTTTGGTTATTCTGAATACGATTCAAGATACGAAAGATTTATTTAATGAATTGAAAGGATTATCAAATGTATTCTTGTTAAATACACATTTTACACCTGAAGATAGGTTGGCTAAAATCGAGAAGGTAAAGCAACAATTGCCTAGAGAAAAAGTAATTCTCATTTCGACTCAGTTGATTGAGGCCGGAGTTGATATTGATTTCCCTATAGTATATCGGGACTTATGTCCTTTGCCCAGCCTCATTCAAAGTGCAGGTCGCTGCAACAGGAATAAAAAACTTGAATTTGGTGATGTTTTTCTATTCCAGTTGGTGAATAAAAAGGGAAAATATAGTTCAGAGCTTGTCTATCGAAATGAAGCCAGACGGTTTCTAGACTTTATGCGACGAGAAATCTCTGGAACGATTCAAGAAAAAGAACTTTTTGATGTTCAAAAGAGATTTTTCAACACAATTTCTCAAGATTTGGTGATAGGTGAATACCCTGAAGGCAATATTAATTTAATTGAAGAAATCAACAGAGCTCAATTTGAAACTGTTGGAAAGTTTCAACTTATTAACAACAAATCGTTTGGCGAACAATATCAATTCTATGTACCAGCAAATGATGATGACTCAAATTTTGAAGTGTTGATTTCGTTACTTAATGATATAAGAGTTGGCAGTTATGATGAAATCCGTGAATCCAAAATCAAATTAAATGCACACTTAAAAAATATGAGTGGGCGGGTGATCTCCGTTAGAGTTTTCGATAAAAGCAATCTTCCACCACTTTATTGTCAAGAGCCTGTATGTGGTTTATATAAGATAGGCAGAGAAAGCTATGATTCAGTATATGGATATAGACAGAATAAAGAGGATGTATTTTTATAGTTTTTAATCCATCTAACAGGTTTTGGAATCCTGTTATGGAAGAAAATAAGCATGAAATAAACTCTCGTAATATTCAATTTTGTAGGATACCATGCAAATTACCGGAACTCATTTTAATTATTACCTGATTTGCCACCGAAAATTGTGGTTGTTTGCCAATGGCATCAACATGGAATCGACTTCCGACCTGGTATACGAAGGTAAACTGCTTCATGAGACATCATACCCCCGGAGATCGGAGAAATATCAGGAAATAGAAATGGATGGGATAAAAATTGATTATTACGATCCGAAAAACAAAATTGTGCATGAAATCAAGAAATCGGACAAGCACGAAGAAGCCCATGAGTGGCAGGTAAAATACTACATTTATGTACTTGAGATGAATGGAGTTACAGGAGTTTCGGGACTACTGGAGTACCCCAGATTACACCGTACCTCAGAGGTATTTCTTACCACCCCGGATAAGGAAACGATCAAGGAAATGGTTGAAACCATTGAACGGATAATTAAAGATGAACATTGCCCCGATAAAATATCGATAAACCGATGTAAAAACTGCAGCTATTTTGATTTTTGCTGGATCGGGGAAGATACAAATCAGCCAATTGACTAAATTTCAGAGATGAAGAAAACTTATTACCTGTTTAATCCAGGCCAGTTGCAGAGACGTGACAATACCCTGAAATTTACCCCCTATGACGAAGATGGCAAGGAACAGCAACCCCGGTTTCTGCCGGTTGAAAACGTGGCTGAGCTTTACTGTTTTGGAAATCTGGATGCCAATTCTGCTTTATACAACTTTCTGGGCAAGGAGCAGATTCCTGTTCATTTCTTCGACTATTACGAAAATTATTCAGGGTCATTCATGCCGCGTGATGCCCTGATCTCCGGAAAAATGCTGATTGCCCAGGTAAAATTCCAGCAAAACAAAAAAAAGCGACTTGACCTTGCGCAACGAATATTGGACGGAGCAAGTTATAACATGATCAAGAATCTAAGGTATTATAATAGCCGTGGCAAAGATCTTTTACCTATCATCGAAATGATTGAAGTATTGGTCTCAAAAATACCCGAGACGGGCGCAATTGATGAACTGATGGGCATAGAAGGCAATATCAGAAAATATTACTATGAGGCATTCAATCTAATCATCAATGATTTTGAAATGCAGGGACGGTCATACCGACCACCCAAAAATGAGGTCAATGCCTTAATGTCTTTCGGAAACATGATGTGTTACAGTCAATGTTTGCGAGCCATTCACCAAACACAGCTTAATCCTACAATCAGTTTTCTTCATGAACCAGGCGAAAGGCGATTTTCATTGTCGCTTGACCTGGCCGAAGTTTTTAAACCTTTATTGGTTGACAGGGTAATATTTAAGGTGTTAAATAAAAAAATGATACAACAATATCATTTTGAGGAACAACTCAACCGGATCAATTTGGTCGCAAGTGGCAAAAAAATCTTTATTCAAGCCTTCGAGGACAGGTTGGAAGAAACCATCAAACATCGGACATTAAACCGGTCGATAAGTTACAAGCATCTTATCAAATTGGAATGTTATAAAATCCAGAAGCACCTGCTCGAGATTGAAGAGTATAAACCCTTCAAAATGTGGTGGTAATGTATGTAATAGCAATGTATGACGTAGGAAAGAAGCGGGTTTCGAAAATGTTAAAATTATGCCGGCGGTATTTAAACTGGATCCAGAATTCAGTATTTGAAGGTGAAATTACGGAGGTTAAACTGGAAGAATTAAAAATGCACGCCTTGGATATTATGGACGAGAGTAAGGACAGTTTAATCATTTTCAAAACCCGACAGGAGAAATGGTTGGATAAAGAGATTGTCGGGCATGAACGTCAAAACCTGGATACAATCTTATAGTATTTTAATTGTCGAAGATGCCAATTTACACCTGGATAAAGTGACAATGCCACTTTAAAAGCGACTAAAAAGTTCTTTGACATACTGAATTCCAAACAGATACACCAAGTTGTCGATACACGGGCAAAAATGCATTTTAACAGATCGACAACAAAATCAATAATTTTTGATACATTTGAACTTAATAATTCACTGAAAATGAGTTATTTTTTTGCAGTCGTCGAACGGCTATCAACCGCACCATACTGGAATTGAAATTAGGTGTGATAATTCACATTGTTGAGCAGTCGGCTTGCCTATCAACCGCACCATACTGGAATTGAAATCCCTGCAACTGACGCTTCCATAAACTCCCAGAACACTATCAACCGCACCATACTGGAATTGAAATAAGGTTGGTATGGGGTTGGTTGAGAGCAGGAGTGTTCTATCAACCGCACCATACTGGAATTGAAATTATGACCACTATTGTTTTTACCTTTTTTTGTATATCTATCAACCGCACCATACTGGAATTGAAATATGTGAACCTTATTCCGATATAGTTAGTTCCTCTCTATCAACCGCACCATACTGGAATTGAAATGAAGGATGGAATTGAGTAGAAGTTATGGGCAAATCTATCAACCGCACCATACTGGAATTGAAATCCATGAAGATATGGTACATGCGGTTGATGCGGTTGTCAGCTATCAACCGCACCATACTGGAATTGAAATGCAGTATCTGGATGGAGACCATCGTGTTTTTGCCGCCTATCAACCGCACCATACTGGAATTGAAATGGCGTCGAAGGTTCTGAATTTGCTGACGTAATTCTCTATCAACCGCACCATACTGGAATTGAAATTCGTTTGTCAAGCCTCTGGCCCTGGGTGGTATTTCCACTATCAACCGCACCATACTGGAATTGAAATGCGTTTGCTGTTGTTCCTCGAACTTGCCTTCCAAACTATCAACCGCACCATACTGGAATTGAAATTTGATGGACGTTGTAAAATATGTAGTCAAAATTGGTTTCTATCAACCGCACCATACTGGAATTGAAATTTATCTGTAATTATTTCGGTTATCCATTTTTTGTCTATCAACCGCACCATACTGGAATTGAAATTAATGTTTATGCAACCGAAGATCAAGCAAATTCAGCCCTATCAACCGCACCATACTGGAATTGAAATGTATTCCTAATCTTCAATTACAATAACCTATGGACTATCAACCGCACCATACTGGAATTGAAATTTTTGTCCCCGAAATTATAAATGATATAACTTTGACGCTATCAACCGCACCATACTGGAATTGAAATGCATTACCTTGTGTTCGTCAAAATCCTTTGTCCTCTATCAACCGCACCATACTGGAATTGAAATCAGGGTACTTGGACAAAAATGTGGCTTCATGCAGCCGCTATCAACCGCACCATACTGGAATTGAAATTTGAGGATATTCCCTCAAAACGATTGCGGTTTGGACTATCAACCGCACCATACTGGAATTGAAATTCTTTGTAAGCGCGTAGCACGTCGCAAATCTTCCACTATCAACCGCACCATACTGGAATTGAAATAGATTAAACATGATTAAGTGATAGTGTGGTCTTAGCGCTATCAACCGCACCATACTGGAATTGAAATATGCAACACTTTTGGCCATCTCCTTCCGATACTGACTATCAACCGCACCATACTGGAATTGAAATATATCACAACTGGTGTCTTTCCGCCTCCTAAAAATTCTATCAACCGCACCATACTGGAATTGAAATTTGACAGAATTGATTTTACTTGCAGCGTTTGCACTTGCTATCAACCGCACCATACTGGAATTGAAATATAATTCTGATATGCTAAAACTCATATCCGGTACAGCTATCAACCGCACCATACTGGAATTGAAATGGAATAATCTCTTCACATAGAATGGGAATTAAATCTCCCTATCAACCGCACCATACTGGAATTGAAATTTATGTATATACAGTTATTGTTTTAGCCTGCAAACTATCAACCGCACCATACTGGAATTGAAATAGAGACAGGGCGCAAGATTTGATCTCAAGGGGCCTGGCCTATCAACCGCACCATACTGGAATTGAAATAAATTATTGCCGACTTGAATAAGGAGCTCCATGCCTATCAACCGCACCATACTGGAATTGAAATGCCTTGTCAAGTACAGGGCAGGCATTAAAATACAACTATCAACCGCACCATACTGGAATTGAAATTTATGATCTCCGTAGTCTTCCATCATAACCTCGATTCTATCAACCGCACCATACTGGAATTGAAATTTAAACAGAAAGCCTATTTCAACCGGGCACAGCTCTATCAACCGCACCATACTGGAATTGAAATGTTGATGTTTGCATTGTAGTCGAAGGTGACACAACTATCAACCGCACCATACTGGAATTGAAATGTTCAAGCGGGATGATATCGTCCCACGGAATGTTTTCTATCAACCGCACCATACTGGAATTGAAATACGTGCACAATACTTCGAAACCTGCACTGGCCGACTATCAACCGCACCATACTGGAATTGAAATGAGGTACAAGCCAGTTGTTGAATATGCGATCCTCACTATCAACCGCACCATACTGGAATTGAAATTCATTAACCTCAGGCCGGTTGGACCTTACCACTGCTATCAACCGCACCATACTGGAATTGAAATAGGGCAATGCTTTGCTGGCGTGGGCACAGAAGGACTATCAACCGCACCATACTGGAATTGAAATTGTATTGAACGATCTTCCAGAAGTTACCCAGGTCACTATCAACCGCACCATACTGGAATTGAAATCAGGAGCAGTTTGCCATCCAAGATAGCGGCCTCCTGCCTATCAACCGCACCATACTGGAATTGAAATAGAACTGCGGGCTTGACTTTTATTATTAAATAATCATGCTATCAACCGCACCATACTGGAATTGAAATAAGGAGGTGTTCCGATGACTGCTATTTCGGGTAAATACTATCAACCGCACCATACTGGAATTGAAATAAGATACAAGCGTAGTATCGTCAGAACTTACCTGCTATCAACCGCACCATACTGGAATTGAAATAAACGTCACGGTAAAGCAAGTATGGCGGCCCCTGCTATCAACCGCACCATACTGGAATTGAAATATTGACAACCGTCGTGGGCAGGATACCGAGTGGACTATCAACCGCACCATACTGGAATTGAAATTATACATACATCTATGGAGATTCCACGCCCGCGGGCTATCAACCGCACCATACTGGAATTGAAATTACTACGAATTGAGAGAAGAAGTTGAACTAATTTACTATCAACCGCACCATACTGGAATTGAAATAAGTACGTATTTGAAAGCACAAGCAAGGGCAAGCGCCTATCAACCGCACCATACTGGAATTGAAATTCGTTTGCGGTCGACCGGTTCAATATCCACGATGCTATCAACCGCACCATACTGGAATTGAAATATATTGCCGAATCTGATGATGAAATATCTTATCACTATCAACCGCACCATACTGGAATTGAAATGCGACAACAGTTTCTGTATGGTGGATGGATAGTTCGGACCATGCTGACCCCCCAATTCGGATAAAAGCAAGCTGGGTTTTGTGCTAATTTTTACAAAAGACGCATGACATTCCGGCATATATTGACCCCCTTACTTAGATGAACCAATAATTTTAGGCTCTTATTTACGGGCTGCTGGCCAATAGGCCGGGCATTTCGGGGAACAATTCGGAGCATGTTGACCCCCTGATGCCGGGTTTTATTTGACATCAGCCTGCACAAGAAAGGGATTTCAGGCGGCGGCGTGTTCCAAAACGGACCATGCTGACCCCTCCTTAGAAGGATCTTGGTTTAAACAGGTTTTGGTTTATTTATGCCATATAAATTCAAAAACATGATCGCATATGGCAGGAAAAACAAGGCCTATGAGTCAGATAAAACAGTTATTGCACCTGCACAGGCAGGGTAAAAAGATAAAAGAGATCGCCCGCATGTTGGCGTTAAGTAAAAATACGGTAAAGTCATACCTGCGTAAGGTAGCCAGTTCCGGTGTAAATCCAGATACTTTGCTTGAACTAGACGATCCGGTATTGGAAGCCCGATTCCATGCCGGCAATCCTGCCTACCTGGACACCCGGTTTGTCGATTTTAAAGACCGGGTTGAAGGTTTTGAGAAGGAGCTTAAGAAAGACGGGGTAACAAAAAAGATATTATGGCAGGAATACAAACAAGAAAATCCGGGAGGATATGGGTACACCCAGTTTTGTTACCATTTATCGCAACATCAGCTTGCCAAAAAGCCTTCGATGGTACTGACACACCAACCCGGGGAAAAACTGTTCATTGATTTTGCCGGGAAAAGACTCGAGTATACTGACCCCGAAACCGGTGAGATTATCCCATGTCAGGTTTTTGTGGCCTGTATGCCTTATTCGGATTATAGTTTTGCCATGGCCGTGCGTACCCAGGGCATTGAAGACTTTTTGCAGGCCTTGGCCTGTTGCCTTTCCCATCTGGGCGGTGTACCCAGGGTCGTGGTTCCCGACAATCTTAAATCGGCCATAGTAAAAGCCAGTCGGTATGAACCGGATATAAACCAGGCGCTGGAGGATTTTGCCAACCATTACGGATTTGCCGTAATCCCGGCCCGTGTAAAAAAGCCAAAAGATAAGGCTCTGGTTGAAAACCAGGTGCGGCTTATTTACAGTCGGGTATATGCCCGTTTGCGTAACCTTCAGTTCTTCGATTTGCCCTCCTTAAACCAGGCCATTGCCCGAATGATTTGCCTTCATAACCAAACCCGCATGCAGTTAAAACCCTGGTCACGCGAAGAAAAGTTTCTGGCTGAAGAAAAGTTTCTGCTGGGAAAACTTCCCGAGTCGCCCTATGAAATAAAATACTACACAGAACTTAAAGTGGCCCAAAACAACCATATATGCCTGTGGTGTGACAAGCATTACTATAGTGTTCCCTTCATACATATCGGATCAAATGTCAAAGTAATCTTTACCCGTTCGCTGGTCAGGGTATACCGCAAAGGTGAACTGATAGCCCTGCATGCACGCAGTTTCAAACCGGGAGGATATACGTTTGATCCGGAACACTTGTGTTCGCACCACCAGCATTATCTGCAACGAAGTCCGGATTACTACATGAGCCAGGCATTGAAGAGATCCAAGGTGCTTGCCGAACTTATGGAGATGATGTTTAATGACGGTCGGCATCCTGAGCAGCATTATAAAAGCTGCGACGGGTTGTTTAACCTGCACAAGAAAACACATCCTCAGGTATTTGATGAAGCTTGCCGGCTGGCCATCACACACCAAAACCCATCCTACAAGTTTGTGGATAACATTATCAGAAACAATATGGTCGGGATTGCGCACGAAACAAGCCACAAACAGCTTCCTGCCCACAAGAATATCAGGGGTAGGGATTATTATAAACAAACATAAATTTTAATGCGTATGATGCAAATCGAAACAATGATGACCCAGCTGCGCCTGCAAGGCATGGCCCGCAGTTGGCAGACGATGGTGGAAACCCGTCAGCTGCATGAACTCTCTTTGAGCCAGGGACTGGAACTCTTACTTCAGTCGGAAGCGCAACAACGCTCCAACCGGCGTTTTGACCGGTTACAAAAGAATGCCCGATTCCGTTATCAGGCATCAGTGGAAGAGTTGAGTTATGATGCTTCCCGAGGGCTTGACCGTTCATTAATTGCCATGTTACTGACCGGAGAATACCTTGAAAAAGGAGAATCCATTCTGGTTACCGGTGCGGCTGGCTGCGGAAAGAGTTTTCTGGTGTCGGCTCTGGGCCATCAGGCTTGTGCACAGGGATTCAGCGTAGGGTATTTTAATGTACAAAAGCTGCTTCTCAGAGCCAAAATGGCCAGGGTGGAGGGTACTATCCTAAAGTTCTTTGACAAACTGGCTAAAACAAACCTGCTTATTCTGGACGATTTTGGACTCACGCATCTGGAAGGGCAACAGCAACTTGATCTGATGGAAATCATCGAAGATCGTCACGGCAAAGCTTCTACAATCATTGCCAGCCAGTTGCCAGTGGCGAACTGGTTCGATATTATTGGAGAGGAGACCATTGCGGATGCCATTTTGGACAGGCTGGTACACTCATCCTACAGAATTGAATTGAAGGGTGAAAGTTTAAGAAAAAAACGGTAAAATTGTCAGTCGATCATGTTCTTTGAGTCGTAACCTGTTAAGGGGGTCAATATCACCGAAACGGGGGTCAGTATCACCGAAATATCCAGTGGATCTATACTCAGCTATCAACCGCACCATACTGGAATTGAAATCCAGCACCTCTGAGGTTCTCACCGGATCCATCAACTATCAACCGCACCATACTGGAATTGAAATGTGTATAAGTGCCTTCGTTATCTTTTGTGCAGGTCTATCAACCGCACCATACTGGAATTGAAATACAAATGGATACATCCCCGATGAGCCCGGCAGCGCTATCAACCGCACCATACTGGAATTGAAATTCTATTCGTCTTGTAGTACTCACGCAATCGCCCGCGGCTATCAACCGCACCATACTGGAATTGAAATAATGTTTACTGCCGTTGTCTGGCCAAATCTCCATCTATCAACCGCACCATACTGGAATTGAAATAATAGTGTCATCAATTTCAGCGATCTCATACCAGCTATCAACCGCACCATACTGGAATTGAAATGGATGAAATTTCCGGATACTATTGCAAAATGGTTCTATCAACCGCACCATACTGGAATTGAAATAGTTCTTTTACATCCAAGCCCAAATTTGAGGCCTGCTATCAACCGCACCATACTGGAATTGAAATAGGTCAGCCAACCTGGTAGGAGGTGTATCAAGGCCGCTATCAACCGAACCATACTGGAATTGAAATTAGCCTTTAACCGGATGTAAGATTTTGATTTTCATCTATCAACAAAAACAAGTTACAAAAATTAGGTGGCTCATGCTATTACAAACATATAGCCTTTCAATGCATCCATCTTCAGAATAAGATGTCATCTTCTCGATGTATCCTCCTTCGGAATAAGATGTCATCTTCTCGTTGCATCCATCTTCGGAAAAGATGACATCTTTTCGATGCATTCATCAACGGAATAAGATGTCATCTTATGGAAACCTACAATGGCACCCTGTAGAAGTCGTTCAGCGAATGGCTGTAGTGGCTGTAATCGATTTTGTATTTTCGCTGGAAGATCCGTGGTTCCTTGTATCCGGTGGGGACCAAGGTGATCTTGGTCATTCCGCCGATGGTTTTGTACTGGCTCGAATTCATCGTTTCCTGGTCGAACAGCACATCGAAATAGAACAGGTACTTCCCTGCCCATTTGATGTAACTTTCGGCATCCACGGGGCTTAATTCGCCTTGTTTGCTCACCAGCTTCAAACCGGGGTTCCTGCCGACGATCGCCTTCTGGAATTCAACGCCGTTCAATGGGGTTCCGTTCAACGTGGGCATGATGTTGAACTGGGGGTCCATGTAAATCCACTTGCCGAGTTCTTCAGAATAAACCTCGCTGACCACGTGACCGGCACCGCGCATGACTTTCTCGACATCGCGGCTTTTCAGTCCCAGTGTCCGGGCTTGGAACCCGATGCTGTTCAGGGCTGTTGTTGCCACAATGCCATATTCGACACAGCGGAACTGCTTTCCTTCTTTCGCCTCCTGCAGGATGGTGATGGCATCGGATTTCGAAGGAACGTTGCTGCCGTTGTGCGACCATTGCCGACAGGTCCAGTCGAGGATCGTCAGGATCTTGTCCAGGTCGCCCTTGTCGCCCGATACCAGCTCTTCGAGGTTGTACTGATTCCTCAATTCCCTGAGGTATTGGTTACCGAGAGTGTCGGGATAATAAAATTCAAATTGTGGGTTGGCCGGGTCTTCAGAGAAGGATATCTCCTTCAGATTGTCCGACGGACTGACATTTACCAGTTGAAAAAAGGCGGAACAGCTGCAAAACAGTGCGCCGCTGAAGAGAATTGCCAGTAATTTTTTGGTCATGGGTTTTGGTTTTTGCCAAAAGTATTCTTTTTTGTTAAATATACTGGATGTAATCCACAGATTTTTCGGAAATACAGGGGTTATAGGGACTTGCTCGGAGAAGGAACACCATACGAATTCGAAAAAAGATGTCATCTTATCGTTGCATTTGTATTTGGACAGGACAGAGCATGCCCTGTCCCTACGCTTCAGTTTCCAAAGGGTGATTTTGCAATTCAATTTTCATCGGATGATTGTGAAATCTGTGTAATCTATCAACCTGTGGTTTAGAATGGCTTGTGATACCGGAAACCCTACCAGCAACATACCAAACCTCTATTTGCCATAACTTATAAAAATTACCAGGACCGCATTCTGACTGTTATCGGCAGGTTTGCTGGCCGGCATAGCCTTGAACGTAATATAGCAACACAACAATATTGACAGAAAGCTGTCAATGCTTCAGATTTCCACAAAATGACAAAAAGGTCATATTGTACGTATCGACAATTTTCCATACCTTCGAAGATGTATACGGAATAGGTAATATGTTATTCATGTTTGAAATTCCGTACAATTGGGAAATTCTGGTTTTAAACAGGGAGTTTCAGGCGTACCGCAAAATCTATGGTTTAAGATATGCAAGTCTCGGTATCCGAGTGACAGATGCCTGCCAGGGCCAAAGGTCAGGATACATTTAAGGTGCAGACTCCGGATCATCTGCACATCATCTTACGATCCGGAATAATTAACTTACAAAGGTCAAACAGTATGAAAAATTTCAGGAAACTTCTGACATCAGCATTTGTTACAATGCTGTTTTTCATGCCCGGATTTGTGCTTTCACAGAATAAAACCATTGAAGGGACAGTTTATGAGAATCATACCTCCAAAACAACAACTCTAACCCGTGACGGGACCATTCACATCTATCTGCCTGATGATACAGCCCAGGGCGACGTGGTTAACGGGACAGTGGTTGCCCGGCCTGAAGGAAAGACACCTGCCGAAAAGAGAAAAAGCTTGGAAAGACTTATGCAATATGCACTTGTCCTGCCCGACGGGAGCAGGGTCAGTTTCAGTCAGGAAGATCCGGGAGGACCGCTTATGGGTTTCATTACCGGCATGAAGATTCCGGCTGTTGACAAGATGCGGCTGGAAGTTGTTTCGGACAGAAACAGGGCAGTCAGTAATCCGGAATTAAGTGTATTGCCTGCAGCTTTTCATCAGATTCCGGTCCCGGAGCAACTCAGTCTGGCAAAAAAAGTACTGGTCAGCAACGAACCTATGGTGCTTCTGAAGTCCTCTTCGATGGACGAGAATGTCGCCATAAAACTAACCCGATTTCAATCGGTTACTTCACCTGAAAATTTTAAAGATGCCATTAACCTGATGCCATTAACCTCATCGCCTCGCAAGGCTGCATACTCATTTCCGACTGGATTAACAGGGGTTTACAATGTGTATGTTGAGCATCCTGATGGGGATACCGACCGTATTGATCTGGTTTACATTGCAGATATTCAGGCTTCAATCGGTAAAGGGAACCTCATGAGAGGCGAAGTCACCCAACTGGAAATAGAAGTAAACGGATTGGAAGAATGCCCGTTTCGTCCGGTTCGGCTGGAAATCAGAAATCACAGTCCTTCCGTCATTCAGCTGGCCGAAGGCAATTATCAAATGATCGATCTCGAAGAGTTGCGGGCAGAAGAGGGCAGCATATCTTCAGATCCCAACTGCATTGTCCAGGATGTTGTAGGTGAAAAGCCGGGTAGATATATAATCAATACTGTACTTCATGCCCCACCGGCGGCATATGAAAACATGATTGAACCCTTTGTTGAAAACATCACATCCAATGAAGAATTCGACCGGGTTGTGGAAGCTTTTCAGGAGGATATCAGCCAGTTCTCATTTCTGGTACCCGAAAACAAACCGTTGAATACCTATCTCAGCCTTATTTCAGGTTTGACGAGATACAGCAGCGGATATCAAAGTCTTGCCCATGCCAAATCGGCACTGGTCAATCTGACATATCCCATCCGAAATTTTACCGGGAACCTGGCATTTATCAGTCGGTTAAATCATACCCGGAAGTTGTTTTCCAATATTGCGGCCAACGAAAATGTCATGCAGTATATTCATCCTCTGCATCAATATGCCGGTGAGTTTCATCCCGAAACACTTGAACTGGTAGTTGCAATGGATGAGGATCAGGGGGAAAAACTGCTTGCATACCTTGGTGTCATCCGCCAGGATAACGGAAAATACAGTTTTCTCCTGCCTGATGGAGAGCAGATGGTAAAGTATTCCGATGTGGAGGTAGTTCAGATAAGGCCTGACCGCCCCCGGCAAATGGCAAATGGATCAGGATCACAGTTGCCGGGTAGTGAAGGACGCCCCGATGCCAGACCTTTGAAGAGTGATAGTATTTCTTCGGCGGGTGCAGAAGCAAAAGGTTCGGGCAGTCCGAATCAGAATGATAAAAAGCCGGGATCTGAAGGGCAGGATGTGGCTTCCTCTTTGGCCGGTAAAGATCCGGGGCAGTCGCAAGGAAAGTCGGCTGCCGAAAGTATCCGCGAGGGACTTGCGAAAGTGTCTTCCGAAACACGGGCAACTTCTGCCGGGGAAAAAGCCGGTGATAGTAAAGTCAAGACCGGAACGGATGGTGCTGAAAGCAAGGAAAACGACGATAAAAAAGTGATAGCCGGGAAAGGCTTATATTTTGAAGATGAAAGAGGCAGACCTTACTTTTTTTATAAAGATGCAGAATGTAAACCATTGCTAAAAGGTTCGGAAACCGGATGTACAGAAGAAAAAGATTTTACAGAAGACCGGAATGGAAAACCAACCGGCAGATTTAACAAATGGGTGTGGAAGGATTCCAATGCCTGTTTTACGGGGTCCGGATTTTGTACTGCCATGAAACAAATTGGTTCGATTCATTATATCTATGAAGACAAGAACTGTGACCGGCTGATTGAGATAGTGACATTTGATAGATTTAATTGTCCACTGGGCAAATAGCCTGTAGTTGAGTAAATATATAAAAGTTAAAACTTCATATGATGGCAAGGCATTTTTGGCCATCCCAAACTGACAAAGGATAACACTTATTCGTTGGAGGCCCGGGAAATTTAAAGGGAAATGTCAAATAAATTTATTGCCATAAATAGTTATTTGACAACCTGATATTTCGCAAACTCAGCATCCATGAATTTCATAAAACCAGGGTCGCAGTAAGGATCGATAACTTCCCATGCTTTCCGGAACTCGGGTCTGGTCATCCACCACTGACTGTACTCCCGCCAAACTTTCCAGAAATATTCACTGGATCTCAATGAATTTGTGCTGTACAGGTAATATGCCTGTTCCAGGGTACTGATCAGGATCTGGTACATGGTAAGCTGTTGTGCAGTGAATCCGGATTCTTTTATTGTTTCGTCCTGGTCACTGATGTCTCCCACCCTTAAATCCGGGTTTTCGATCGTAAGGACCAGAAATTGGATATACCTGTCGGCGGTTTGCAGGTACATATCGATCTCACGGTTTCTTCTTTCCTGTCTTTTTTCCAGCAGAAAAACCACGATGGCCACCGGGATTCCAATTATTGCAGCCAGGTAGTAAATAACTTCCAGAAGTTTAATGATTGTGTCAATATTCATGGAAAATGCAAAAAGGGATTTTACAGGGATGAAAATAGTTAAAAATATTGGGAATGAACTTTTGCAGGAAATATGTGATTCACATATATCAATTTGACAGAGAATTCTGGCTGCGCGATTCACATTCATCACCTGGAAAGTGAATTGTGGCTGCGCGATTCATCGCGCAGATCCAGATCCAGTTCCAGACCCAAAACAAAACAAAACAAAACAAAACACTATATTTAAATATTGATAATCAAGAAGGCTATAGCATGAGTAAAACAGGTTCAATGCCCAACTTGGCAACAGTTGACGACTATATCGCCAACCAGCCGGATGGAGTCAGGAAAGTATTGCAAGCGCTAAGAAGGATCATTAAGGAAGTAGCTCCGGAAGCAGTCGAGACAATGAATTACAAAATCCTCGCTTTTAATTTGGTGCCAAATGGAAAAAGGGACCAGCAAATCATGATGGCCGGATATACAAAATTTGTCGGGTTATATCCTTTCCCGACCACGATGGAAAAGTTCGCCGACGAACTGAAGGGATATAAGCAAGGAAAGGGTTCGGTCCAGTTTCCCCTCGACAAACCTCTGCCGAAAGACCTGATCACCAGAATGGTGAAATTCAGGAAAGAAGAGTTAGCGGGCAACCATGAGAATTGAAATTTTACGCAACAAAAAAAGCAATGAATTAATTATATGAAAGCAATTATCCACACTGAATATGGGCCTCCCGAAGTGGCCAAATTGATGGAAGTGCCCAAGCCAGTGCCTCAGGAGGATGAAGTCCTGGTCAAGGTATATGCATCGACAGTCAACCGGACAGACGCCGGGTTCAGAAGTGCCGTGTATATTGTTTCACGGTTTTGGAGCGGCTTGTTTCGACCCAAACACCAGATATTGGGTAGCGAATTCGCGGGTGTGGTGGAGGAAGTGGGTGAAAGTGTCACCCATTTCAGGATTGGCGAGAAGGTTTTTGGCTATAACGACGAAACATTTGGCGGACACGCCGAATACCTGTCCATTCCAGAAAACAAGGCCATCGCAAAAATGCCCGATGGCCTGTCGTTTACCCAAGCTGCCCCCATTGGCGAAGGTGCACATTACGCCCTGTGCAACATCAGGGCCTCAAAAATCAAAGCCGGACAGAATGCCCTGGTATATGGCGCAACCGGAGCGATCGGCTCGGCTGCCGTGCAACTGCTGAAACATTTTGGCGTGACGGTCACGGCCGTATGCAACTCAAAAAATGTGGCCCTGTTAAAATCGCTTGGCGCCGACCATGTCATTGATTACCAGACACAGGATTTCACCAAAACCGACATGAAATTCCATTTTGTGTTTGATGCTGTCGGCAAGAGTTCCTTTAAGGCATGCAAACCCTTAATGACGCAAAATGGCATATACATCTCGACAGAACTGGGGAAAAACGGGGAGAATATATTCCTGGCCCTTTTCACCCCTCTTTTCGGCGGCAAAAAGGTTCTTTTCCCACTACCGACCATCAACAAAGATGACTTGCTCTTTCTGAAACGGCTTGTCGAAACCGGCGAATTTAAGCCCGTGATTGACCGGGAATACACCATGGAGCAGATTGTGGAGGCATACCGGTATGTTGAATCAGAACAGAAAACCGGAAATGTTGTGTTGAAAATTGTTTTGGATTAATCCCAAAAGAAAAGATGACATCTTCTCGTTGCATTTGTCTTCGGAAAAAGATGTCATCTTTTCCCGGGAGGTCAGGGCATGCCCTGACCCTACGATTCATTTTCCAATTGGGATTTGGTTGATTCGTTTTCCAATTGGAAATCGGTTTGTCCCGTTCGCCTTAACGAGCGGGAAGCACATTTGTAACACCGGTGCATACCCCCCTTGGTTTTCTTGGTTGCCTGTCGGGCAACCAAGAAAACCAATCCGGGTAATCCGTGGTGAAATAAAAAAGGCCAGGAAATTTCCTGACCTAATTTGTTGTACCCCGGACGGGACTCGAACCCATAACCTACGGCTTAGAAGGCCGTTGCTCTATCCAATTGAGCTACCGAGGCATCCTTGTGTTAAAAGCGGTGCAAATATAGAAAAAATTCTTTTTATCCGCCTGAAAATCGAATTCGGTTTCCGATTACTTTTGCCGCGATTTAAATCATGCAGTGACAATGAGCAAGGCTTTGTATACCATCATTCTCCTGGTCATCTCCAATTCGTTCATGACCATGGCCTGGTACGGACACCTCAAGTTCGGCGAATGGAAGTGGTTTAACCAACTGGGATTGCTGATGATCATCCTGGTAAGTTGGGGAATAGCTCTTTTTGAGTACATGTTCCAAGTCCCGGCAAACCGCATGGGTTACCACCAGAACGGCGGTCCTTTCACGCTCGTTGAGCTGAAGGTGCTGCAGGAGGTCATCACCTTGCTGGTGTTCACCATCTTTTCGCTGGTGCTGTTCAAGACCGAAACCTTCCGCATGAATCACCTGATCGGCTTCGTGTTTCTGGTGTTGGCCGTGTACTTTATCTTCAAGAAATAAATTACCAGCGGTAAACCACTGATACTCCCGATACCCCTCCCAACGCCGTTGGCTGGAGGGAAAGTTGCCTGTCCTCGTTCCGGCGGGATATGAACCGGCCGGTGACGGTGCCAAATATGGCCCCGGCCACCACGTCGCTCAACCAGTGGCGGTTATCGTAGATTCGTGACAAGCCCGCCAGGGTAGCTAAAGTATAGGCCGTCACCGGTACCCAGGGAGTATCCCTGTACTGCCATGCCACCACCGAAGCCACGGCAAAAGCCGAAGTGGTATGTCCCGAGGGGAAACTGGTACCATTGAATGGGCCCTGCCAGTCGTGAGGGCCCCGGCTGTCCCAGGCATCGGGACGGACACGCCCTGTCAGGTATTTGGGAAAACGTACCAGCACACCACTGACGACAAAGCTTTCGGCCATCATCAAACCGGTCGACTGGCTACGTGGATTGTCGGCCAGCAGTCCATAGCTATAAAACATCCCCATAGCCGCCAAGGCGTAGTAATTTCCCAAAGGCTCGAGGCCATATTTGGTGACCTTGTCGATGCCCCCGCTGCGGTTCTCCATAACCCAATCGTTGACAGGCCCGTCGAGGAGCGTGGCCGTGGCAGTCAGTCCGGCAAAACCCGCCAGCTTGAGCCAATCGCGCCCCTCCCACCTCACCGGGGCTGTCATCCAGTCGCGTGTGTCGGTCCAGTAATTCCTGAAATATTGCTTATTCAAAGCCAGAGAATCGACCTGTGCAGATGTTGTTTGACGGAGAGCCGTGAGCAAAGACAGCACCGCAAATACAATGACAATCCGCCGCACAGGCCAGGTATGGGATTTCGGCCTTAACATCCGGGATGGCCTTTGGCTTCTTCCCAGATCACGTCCATTTCGGCCAGTGACATATCGTGAAGGCTCTTCCCTTTGGCCATGGTCTGGCTTTCGAGGTAATTGAAACGGTTGATGAACTTGATGTTGGTGCGCTCGAGGGCAGCTTCGGGATCAACGCCATACAACCGGGCGGCATTGACCATGGCAAAGAAAAGGTCGCCAAACTCAGCCTCCGTCTTGTCGGGGTCCATCCTTTCAATTTCGGTACTCAGCTCCGTGATTTCCTCCTTCACCTTATCCCACACCTGCTCCTTGTATTCCCAGTCGAACCCCACTCCGGAAGCCTTTTCCTGGATCCGGTTGGCCTTCACCAGGGCAGGCATGGCCACGGGCACGCCCGAGAGCACCTTCTTGTCGCGCCCCTTCTCCTTAAGCTTGAGGTCCTCCCAGTTCTCGATGACTTCGCGTGAATCGGCCACGTTGACATCGCCAAACACATGCGGATGGCGATAAATCAGCTTCTCGTTGATGGCATGCAACACATCGCCCATGTCAAATGCATTCTGCTCGCGGCCTATTTTGGCATAAAACACGATGTGCAGCATGATGTCGCCCAACTCCTTCTTGATCTCCTGAAGGTCGTTTTTCAGGATGGCATCACCCAGCTCATAAGTCTCCTCGATGGTCAGTTTCCGCAGTGACTCAAGAGTCTGCTCGCGGTCCCAGGGACACTTTTCGCGCAGCTCGTCCATGATGCCCAGCAGGCGTTCAAACTCTCTGACAGCCTTTTCCATAATTCATGTCATTTTAGGAGGGCGAAATTAGGGAAATATGTCAACAATCCGGTTACCGGCATCGGTTAATCGGGATAAAACATGCCATGCCGAAAGCCATTTTATGGGACAATTTGGGTATTGTACCTTTCACAATATCGATGATAATTGTTATCTTTAGGCCTTCAACCAAATCAATATGAAACGACTGATCACAATCATTTTTATGGTGATCCTGACCTTGTCGGGATACGCACAGGGGGAGACGAAAGCCTGGGAGATGAAGGAACGGCTGGGCAGGGGCATCAACATGGGGAACATGTTTGAGGCACCCACCGAAACCGAATGGGGCAACCCCTGGAAGCCTGAATATTTCAGGATCATCGCCGAACTCGGATTCACGCACGTGAGGCTGCCCGTTCGCTGGGAAACCACGGCACGCAGCTCCTCCAACCCTCCCTATACCGTTTCGGCCACTTTCATGAACCGCATCAAGCTGGTGGTGGATTCGGCACTCGCAAACAATCTGCACATCGTGTTCAACATGCACCACCACGAAGCCCTGTTTACCAATCCTGCCGGACAGAAAGACCGGTTTATGGCGCAATGGAGACAGATCAGCGAGTTCTTCAAGGATTACCCCGACAGCCTGCTGTTTGAACCGTTGAACGAACCCAACGGGAACCTGACGCCCGAACTCTGGAACGTATTCTTCCCCGAGGTGCTCTCGGTCATCAGGGAAACCAATCCCGACCGTACGGTACTGATTGGCACCCCGGAATGGGGCGGACTGGGAGGGTTGCCGAAGCTGGTGATACCCGACGACGACAACATCATCCTGACCATCCACTACTACAACCCGTTTAACTTCACGCATCAGGGCGCCGAATGGTCGGGCGAGCAATCGCAGGCCTGGCTGGGCACCAAATGGTTCGATACGGAAGCCGACCGCGCGGTCATCCACAATGAGTTCCAACTTGCCAAAAACATCAGTGAGGAACACAATATCCCCATCCATGTGGGAGAATTCGGTGCCTACAGTAAGGCCGACATGGAATCGAGGGCTCGTTGGACCACCTACCTGGCCCGGTGGTTTGAATCACAGGGATTCAGCTGGGCTTACTGGGAATTCAGTGCCGGTTTCGGGATTTACAACCCATCGACCAAGAAACTCGTCGATCCTCTTGTCAACGCCCTGCTCTATAACCCTATCCCTGAACCTGCCAGGGTGGTGGCCACATCGGTTTACTCGAGCAACTTTAACACGAATACCGACGGATGGTCGCTGAACCGGAGCGGAGGTGCGACAGGATCGCTAACCCGTTCGAACGGCAGGCTGAACGTGCAGGTCACCAACGGCGGAACCGAGGGGTGGCATGCGCAGCTGGTGAAGACCGGCATCAGGCTCGAGAAAGGCAAGACCTATCGTGTCTCCTTCAAGGCCAATGCCCCCGTGGCCCGGTCGATGACCGCCTATACGGGCAAGAACAGCGACCCCTGGAACGCTTACAGCGGCTACAACAACATGTACGTCACCACCGAAGAGGGCTCTTTCAGCTATCAGTTTACCATGACCGCCGATGATTTTGCCGCCCGCATCGTATTCGACCTGGGAGGTGTCTCATCGGGATTCAATATCTGGGACATCAAACTTGAATCGATCGTGATCACGCCCACCTCGAGCGACCAGATTCGCGGCAGCTTGCTGAAAACCTATCCCAATCCATTCGACCGCGAGATATTTATCGACAATCCCGGACAGTACCGCCAGGCAGCCCTGTACAACGCATCGGGAAGCAAAATCAAGGACTTCGACCTGATGCAAGGCATGAACCAGCTTCAGGTTGCCGGACTCCAGCCCGGGCTGTATATCCTTAACGTGACCGGTGACGGACCTGCAGAAAACATCAAGCTGATGAGAAGATAGTGCGACCCAGTCCAAAGGTTCCGTTAAATTTCGGACTAAAAAGTCCTGGATATCACCCATATTGAGGCACAATTGGTATTTTTGCGGAAAATTGATTGCATTATGACAGAGTTGCATGTAGACCCGCGAGCCAAAGCCCTGATATTTGACCTGGACGGAACCCTATCCGATTCACTGCCCGTCCACATGGCTACCTGGAATACGCTGGGCGAGACTTTCGGCTTTATATTCGAAGACAGTCTCGTTTACGAGATGACCGGCAAACCCACCATCGCATTCGCCGAGCGGTTGGTGAACGAAAACAACCTTTCGATTACCCCTGAGGAACTGGTCAAAATGAAACAAAAGGCATTTTGGGATTCGGTTGGACTGATCAAGCCGGTGGAACTCGTGGTCGACATCGTCAAAAAATACCATGGCAAGCTTCCGATGGCTGTTGGTACGGGAGCCAGCCGGAGGAGCGCAATGCTGCAGCTCGAGACCCTTGGGCTGACCGAATACTTTGAAGCCATCGTTACCGCTGATGACGTCGAGAACCACAAGCCCCACCCCGACACCTTCCTGATATGTGCCGAAATCATGGGTGTGGATCCCGGATATTGCCAGGTTTTTGAGGATGGCATCCTCGGTATGGAAGCCGCCCGATCGGCAGGAATGATGATCACGGATGTCAGACCCTTTATAAACTACGGTGAATGGGCGCTTTCCTGACTGCCTTCAATGCGGTACTCCCCCTGTTCCTGATCATCCTTGCCGGATTGCTCTTTTCGCGGACGAGGGCAGCCAGCAGCTACTGGATTGATGTCCTCAACAAATACGCACTCTGGATCGGCTTCCCCGCCCTGGTGATTAATTCGCTCAGCCAGCTCGACCTTGAGGGAGGTCCCATACTGCAGCTCATCCTTATCAACTCGGCCTATATCGTTGCGTGTATCCTGCTGGCCTATCCGGTAAGCCGTCTATTAAAATTATCCAACCTTCAGCGCCGCACGCTGTTCCTCATCTTCGCTTTCGGGAACGTGGCCTATCTGGGTATGCCCGTATTGCAGAACATGATGGGCGAACAGATCCTGCCAGTGGCCGCAATCCTGTCGGCCGTCTACGTATTCTGGCTCCTGATCCTCGCCCTGGTATTGGTGGAGGTCCATGCCGAGGAGGGACAACTGCATATTTCGAAACTGATGGCCAGTCTGGTGAAAAACCCCCTGTTGCTGTCGGTGTTGGTGGGTGTGCTGATCCTGGCTTTCAATATTCGTCTGCCCGCCGCCCTTGCGAAAACCATCTCCATGTTTTCGGGATCCGTGACCCCAATTGTCCTCTTTTCACTGGGCATATTTATGGGATACCAGAGTCGGGGCACCCTGCGCGATTGGGCCTTCACGGGTGTTTTCGTGGTGATTACGATGATCCTGTTCCCTGCCCTCTTCCACCTATCGATCAGGGGTTCCAACATGCCGGCCGATTACATCAAGGCCAGCATCCTGGATGCCGCCATGCCGCTGGGTCTCACACCCTACGCCCTGAGCCAGCAATACCACCTCGACACCCCCTTTGCGGCCCGAACGGTTGTTTTGGCCACCCTGGTTTCGGTGGTGATACTTCCCATATGGAGCCTCATCCTGGGCTAAGGAGTTAAGGCACCCCTACAAACACGGTCCGGAGTCTGGATGACAACCAAAGATTTGCGGATATTGCCTCGTGCGAATGAATGGGATAACCTATGAAGCCATGGCACCGATGACCACGAGCACCCCATCCCTGTCGTCGAGGACCAGGTCGCCCTCGGTCATTTCCCAGCTCCCTCCCACTCCCTGTATGATATAGTAAAAAGGTTCGTTCCGGAACCGCATGATTCCCTTCACGCGATAGACCTCCCGTTTATGCAGGTCGAGGTACCATGAGAGCCACTCGGTGAATTCCTCCTTCACCGGCGGATCGGGATAACGGAAAGTCAGGGAGTTGATCCCGTCGTGAAGCCTTTCATTAGTGATTGGGAACAGTACCGGTTTACTAGTGTTCCCCGTCCAGAAGTTACGAAGCGAGAAACCGGTATGGTGTTTGGTCATCATAACCGGGTCTGACATGTTTCCGCCACTGTATGGCAGCCTGATATTGCTGATGGTTTCACCATTGGGTAGTTTGTCCGATTTTGAGACCACATGCACATCGGCCATGTAATACTGCTGCAAGGCCACCGGATGCTTCCAGGAATCGGGGGCATGCAGAGCGTCGATGACGCACACCATTCCCTGGTACTCGTATTTTTCCCGGATTTCCGGGTTATGGAGAAAAGGGCGGATGACAGTGGCAGGTTCGGCCACCCCCGTGGTTTCGATGAGAAGGTCGTCGACATGCGGATACCTGTCGGCCAGTTCGAGCAGCACTTGTTCATACTCATCGGTGATGGTGCAGCAGATACAGCCGTTTTTCAGCTCAAACAGCCGGCTGGCATTGACACCCCTGATCAGATGGGTATCGATGGCCACCTCGCCGAACTCGTTCTCGACGAGCGCAAACTGGCGGTCGGGGTACCGGGCCAGGACATGGTTGACCAGTGTGGTCTTTCCCGCACCCAGAAATCCAGTGATGATGGTCGCCGTGATTTTCCTTTGGACCATATCAGAACACCCCCGTCAATTTCAGGATCATGACCACCAGCATGGCGATCAGGAACCAACGTACATACTTTGCACTGCCCCGGATGGTAAACTTCGCACCGGCATAGGCCCCCAGCATGCTGCCCGCGCCCATCAGGAGGCCCATCCACAAGTGGACACTGTTATCATGCCAGAAAATAATGAGCGCAATGACCGTATATACCAGCACGATCATCACCTTGAGCGCATTGGCACGCACCAGGTCGAGCCCGCGTCCCAGAACCAGTCCGGCGAGCAGCAGAAACCCCACCCCCACCTGGATAAATCCACCGTAAAATCCGATCAGGAAGAAGAGGAAATACTGCCAGGGACCGGTTTTGGCAACCACATCGTTAGCTTGTCGCTTGACCCAGGCCTCAGGGTTGAAGATGACCAGCAGGAGCATACCGACCATCAGCGCGATGATGACCACACGCATGGCCTCATCGCTGACCCGGATGGCCACCAGGGCACCCGCAAGCGCACCCAGAGCAGAAGGCAGCGAGAGACGCCAGCCATCGCCCATGTCGAGGACCTTGTTGTTGCGGAATGTGCTTACTCCCACCATACTCTGAAGAAGAATGGCCACCCGGTTGGTACCGTTGGCCACATTGGGCGGCAAGCCCACCAATACCAGCACCGGCAAGGTAATCGACGACCCTCCCCCTGCCACGGTATTGATAAACCCGGCTGCCAGTCCGGCCGCCAAAACCATCACTGCATGATACCATTCCATGGGTTGCGAATTTAGTGGTTTCGAAAATTAAGACAAAAAAAGCTGACCGTTGGCCAGCTTTTAAGCTTTATGGAATATTTTCTACCAGGCAAAGAGTGGATAATCCTTGACCAGGTCGTAAACTTTCGTTTTCACTTTTCCGAGGAAAGCCTCGTCGCCCACGTGGGCGATGACATCGTCGATCAGTTCGACGATTTTCGGCATGGTATCCTCTTTCAGTCCACGTGTGGTGATGGCCGGGGTACCTACCCTGATTCCAGAGGTGGTAAACGGCGTACGGCTGTCGTAAGGCACCATGTTTTTGTTGACGGTAATGTCGGCCACACCCAGTGCCTGTTCCACCTGTTTTCCGGTGATATCGGGATACTTGGTACGGAGGTCTATCAGCATGGAGTGGTTATCGGTACCGTTTGAGACGATCTTATAGCCCATGTCCATGAATGCCTGGGCCATGACGGCGGCATTCTTCTGTACCTGTGCCTGGTACACCTTGAAGGAAGCATCGAGAGCCTCGCCAAAGGCAACCGCCTTGGCGGCGATGACATGCTCGAGCGGCCCGCCCTGTTGTCCGGGGAACACGGCCGAATCAAGCAGCGAAGACATGGTCCGGATTTCCCCCTTTTTGGTGGCGATGCCCCAGGGGTTTTCGAAATCCTTGCCAATCAGGATAATTCCGCCACGGGGACCGCGAAGGGTCTTATGGGTGGTGGAAGTGACGATATGGGCATATTTCACCGGGTTCTTCAGCAATTCGGCAGCGATTAGGCCAGCCGGATGCGCCATGTCGATCATGAGGATCGCACCAATCTTGTCGGCGATGGCCCTCATTCGTTCATAATCCCACTCGCGGCTGTATGCTGAGGCACCGCCGATAATCAGTTTCGGGCGTTCCTTCAGTGCGATTTCCTCCATCATGTCGTAATCGACCAGACCGGTATCCTCCTTCACGTGGTAAGCCAGCGGCTGGTAAAGGATTCCTGAAGAGTTGACGGGAGAGCCGTGAGAGAGATGGCCTCCATGGGCCAGGTTAAGTCCCAGGAACTTGTCACCCGGCTGGAGCACGACGCTCAATACTGCCTGGTTGGCCTGTGCACCCGAGTGGGGCTGCACGTTGGCCCATTCGGCACCATAGAGTTCGCAAATCCTGTCGATGGCCAGCTGCTCTGTCATGTCGACAAACTGGCACCCCCCGTAATAACGGCGTCCCGGGTAGCCTTCGGCATACTTGTTGGTCATGACCGACCCCATGGCTTCCATCACCTGGTCGCTGACAAAGTTCTCGGAGGCAATCAGTTCGATGCCGTGGAGCTGACGGTCGCGTTCCTTGGCAATGATGTCGAATACTTGTTGATCTCTCTTCATATCGCTCATTTTATGTTTTAATCAGAAGGCCAAAAGTAACACTTTTTAAGGCGGATATGAATGGGTTACGACGGTAAATCCACTATTTTTGGCGAGTATTAAATTAATTGGAATGGAGCACAACCCAAGACCCAGGCCCCTGGAGGCGTTATGCCTGATGTCGTTTATCGGCAGTGGCGCAGCCGCCCTGTTGTATCTGGCAGGAGCGGTTTTCTTTGAAAAAGCGAGTGAAATCATCATCGAATACACCTCGGCCCATTCGACCGAACAGATCTCTGCACGCTATTTCCTGACACTTGCGGTTTTGTATATTCTATCTTTGCAGGGAGTTATCGGAATGTGGAAACTCCAGCGCAGAGGATTCTTTGTATATACGGCAGCTCAATTGGCCATTCTGGCCGTTCCCCTGCTTCGGATGGGCGAGGATGCCTTTTCGGCGGTTTCCGTCATCTTTACCGTCCTTTTCATCGTTGCCTATGCAACCCAGTTCAGGAGCCTGAAAAAGGCCTCCTGAGGGACGTGACACCCTCCCTGCACATCATGGCCCGAAGGATAAAAACGTGAAGAAGGCTTTGGTCAATCGCTCGAAAAATGCCTGATGTTTTGGCGGTAATGCGAAAATACGGTGGCCCGTGAGACAAAACCGACATATTTACCATTATCGATGACCGCTAGGTTAAACCTTCCGGATGATTCAAACTTTTCGGCGATTTCCTCCACGCTGTCCCTTGACGACACGAAATGCTTCGGCATATACATGATGTCCCTGATCTTCACGGATTCGTAGAGTTGTGTTTCGAAGATCAGTGTCCGCACCTCGCTTAGCTTCACCATGCCCAGCATCATCCCGTTTTCGTCGACAACCGGGAACAGGTTTCGGTGCGACCGTGACACCGCCCTGGCCAGATCGCCCAGGTTCGCATCGGGAGAAAGGATCTCGAAATCGGTCTCGATCAGCTTGCGGGTCTGCATGAGCTTCAGGACCGCCTTATCCTTGTCGTGCGTGATCAGGTCACCCCTTAACGCCAGGCGCTTGGTATATATGGAGTGTGGCTCAAACCGCATGATAGTCAGGTAGGCCACGGTACTGGTGATGATGAGCGGGATAAAGAGCCCATAGCCACCCGTGATTTCGGCGGTAAGGAAGATGGCCGTCAGGGGGGCATGCATCACACCTGCCATGAGTCCGGCCATACCGGCCAACGCGAAATTCTCTTCCGGAAGATCGAGATGAAAAAAGACGTTCAGGGCCCGTGCAAGAAAAAAACCGGCAATGGCACCCATGAACAAGGTTGGGGCAAACACGCCGCCAATACCCCCTCCGCCAGTGGTGGCGGCAGTTGCGACCACCTTCAGGACCAGGATCATGAGAAGGAACAACACCACAAGGTAATCATTCTCCTTCCAGCTGAAGAAGAACGAATTGTTAAGCAGGTCAAGGCCCTCGCCGCTGAAAATCCGGGTGATGCTGGTATAGCCTTCACCCCACAGGGGCGGGAGCATGAACACCATGAAACTGAGGATGGTCCCACCAATGAGAAGCCGGAGCAATGGATTCCTGATTTTGCCGAAGCGCACCTCCTGCCACATGATGGAACGGATGAAATAGAAGCTTACCAATCCGGAAAACACCCCCAGTAGTATGTAATATCCTATATTATGGGTAGAAAAGGCATTGACCAATTCGAACTTCATCACCATGGAGTTGCCCATCAGCACGTAGGAAAGTGATGCCGCCGTGACAGAAGAGATCAGCAAGGGCACCAGGTAGGCCATGGTCATGTCGAGCATGAGCACCTCAAGGGTAAAGATGATACCGGCAATAGGCGCCTTGAAGATACCAGCGATGGCGCCGGCCGCCCCGCAGCCGATCATCAGGATCACGTATTTATAATTCAGCTTGAAGATCCTGGCCAGGTTCGAACCGATGGAAGCTCCCGTCAGCACAATTGGAGCCTCGGCCCCTACTGATCCGCCAAGACCGATGGTCATGGAGCTGGCCACCATTGACGTCCATGTATTGTGTTGTTTCAGCCTTCCGCTTTTACGACTGATGGCAAAAAGAATTTTTGAAACCCCGTGACCGATATCATCCTTGACGATATACTTGACGAACAGCCAGGTAAGGGTGATGCCCAACAATGGATAGGCCAAATATAAAAAGCTGACGGTATTGGCCTCGAACCAGCCTGTCAGCTGGATTTCGACCAGGTGGATCAGTTTTTTAAGGGTAAGTGCTGCCAGTCCGCTGACAATTCCGACGATTAGACTCAGGATATAGATAAAATTACGTTCGCTGATTTTGGTTAACCGCCAGGTAACCAGTTTGTCAATCAGTAGCTGTATCTCTTTTGAAGAAGGAATTTTCATGAGTCCGGTTTCTTTCCGCGCACACAAAGGTAGAAAATAGGACAGGGATATCAACAAACCCGCCATGGTAAAAACCAAAATTTACCATCCGTTCACAATCGACTGTCAGTCAATGGAAAGATTCTCAAAATAGCGGTACACGTCCTCGTATGATTTGATCTCCATGACATCGGCCCGAATATGTGCGGCCCCCGGAAATCCGTTCAGGTAGATCTTGTAAAAACGTTTCAGGATATTGAAGTTTTTCTTTCCCTGCCAGGTCTGTTCAAAGAGCCGGGTGTGAAAGAGCAGCTGATCGATTCGTTCGCGCGCTGGTACATGTACCCTCTCAGGGTGGAAAAACCAGGGATTGTGAAATATTCCCCTGCCGACCATGATCCCGTCGACACCCGTTTCCCGGGCTTTGGCCAGTCCGTCGTCGACTGACAATACATCTCCGTTTCCATGAACCGGAATGTCACTTTGAGCCTCGTCCCTGAGCCTGACGGCAAGTGAAATCTGCTGCCAGTCGGCCAGCCCTTCCGACTGCATCTTCTGGGTACGTCCGTGAAGGGTAATGGCTGCGGGCTTCTGTTCAAGCAGGAAGGGGATCCACCGTTCGGTCTCATGCCGCGAGATGCCGGTACGTGTTTTCACGCTCACAGGGAGGTGGGTGGCCGATTTTACCGCCTGTATGATTTCGCCCGCCCTGACGGGATCGTTGATCAGTGCACTGCATGCACCCATTTTCACGACCTTTTTCACAGGGCAACCCATGTTGATGTCGATCCCGTCGAAGTCATATTCCTCCGTGATCCATTTGGATACATTGTGGTAGATTTCGGGGTTCAATCCCCAGATCTGGGCCACCAGCTTGATTCCCAATTCCTTTCTAAGTTGACGCTCCGATTCGTTGATGACCAGCCTTTCAGCCACACGCTTTCTTCCGACAGGGTGGTTCAAGCCCTCGACGGAAGCAAATTCGGTCATCATCAGATGGAGGTTACCCGGGGAAGCCATCGACATCACCACCTCACGAAACACGGTGTCCGTCACGTCTTCCATGGGAGCCAGGGAAAAGACAGTCCCGCTGTTTTTAGTCCAGAAATCAGCCATTACTGAGTCAATATTATGCTTGTCAGACAAAACAAAACCGCAAAATACGGTGTCGATTCTGCGGTTTTGGTCTCTGCAAAGATAAACGGATTATTCGAGGAATAGTTCGATCACGGGAATTTCGACATCCGGTTTCCGTACCGGAAGCCTCAGGTTCAGGTCATTTTCGGTGGAAATGGAACCCTGCATATGGTGGCCATAAGGAGCGCTGATCTGCAATTCGGAAGCATCGTGCAGGAACTGGGCATATTTCACCTTGCCCTTGTAACCGGGCAGCCTGAAGTTGGTCAGCGGGTAATCGAGCAGGTGGATATACAGCCTTTTGGTTTCGGGATTGTAGGTAAGGAGGGTATGTTCGGGAGCCTCAAATCCTTCAGGAGCCTGGGTACAACCATACACCGACCGGCTGTTGTATTTCATCCAATCGCCCATACCCTCAAGCGCTTCAACGGCACGGTTGTCGAAGGTGCCTCGCCCCGTTGGGCCGACATTCAGGAGCAGGTTTCCACCCTTGCTGACACTTTCGATCAGGAGAACCAACAGCTGCTTGCCATCCTTCCACGTCATCTCGTCGCGGTAGTAACCCCAGCTTCCCGAGAATGTCTGGCATGTCTCCCACGGAATCTTTTTCCCGTCGATGGTTGGCCAGCTCTCCACCTTGAATTGCTCAGGCGTGGTAAAATCCCAACCTCCGGGGACATCCTTCAGGTCGAGGCGGTCGTTGATGATGATGTCGGGCTGCAGATCCCTGACCATCTTCAGGAGCTCAACCGATCCCCAGTCGTCGCGCCCCTTGCCATTTTCTCCCGGATAGGAATAATCGAGCCATATGATATCTATCTTGCCATATTGGGTCAGGATTTCGCGTACCTGGTCCTTCAGGTATTTCCGGAAAACATCCATGTTACGTCCTTCGTTGAGCTTTGCATACTCTTCCCTGGAGTTTGGCCTTTGCGGATGGACCTGGTCTATGGTGAAATGCGGATGGTGCCAGTCGATGAGCGAGTAATAGAACCCTACGCCCAGTCCCTCGGCCCGGAAAGCATCGACCCATTCCTTGACCAAATCCTTGCCATAAGGGGTGTTGGGGGCATCATAATCGGTATACTGCGAGTCGAACAGGCAAAACCCATCGTGGTGTTTCGAGGTGAGGACCGCATACTTCATTCCTGCCTTTTTGGCCATACGTGCCCATTCACGGGGATTATAGAGGTCAGGATTGAAATGGTCGAAATACTTTTGGTACTGATCGGTGGTCATTCTTTCCTGGGTTTTCACCCATTCGTGACGGGCCGGCAAGGCATAAATGCCCCAATGGATAAACATCCCGAAACGGGCATCGGTCCACCATTTGAGACGTTGGGTCTTTTCGGCTTCCGTTTCCTTCCAGATCATCGGCTGGGCATGGATGGACCCCAGTCCCAACAGCAAAACAAGCATCAGCAAAATTGATTTTTTCATATCGGCAGGTATTAAGTTTAATTTGGCATAAACTATTTAAATGGGCTGTCGGGCTCCCTTGCCATGACGTTGTAAGCCATTTTATCAAAGAAAGAAGGCATCAGGAAACCCAGAAGAACACTGAGTTTGCCCTGGGAGGTCAGCACCAGCTGCCGTTTTCTCTTTACAACGGCCTTATAGATATGTCCGGCACACGTTTCGGACGACATCATCTTGCTTTCGTCACGTGGGGTTTCACCCTGCTGACTGCCACTGGCATTCAAGGCCGACAGGCGCACTTCGGAGGCAGTGAAACCCGGGGCGGCCACCAGTACATGCAAGCCCTTCTTCAGGTTTTCGATGCGCAGGGTGTCGAGGAAGCCCCTGACCGCAAACTTGGAAGCCGCATAACCGGTACGACCGGGCAGTCCCACGTGTCCGGCGATACTGATGACCCCAACCACCGAACCCTTTACCCTGAGCAGGTGTGGCAAGGCATATTTGGTACAGTATACGGTTCCCCAGAAGTTGACGTCCATCAACCGGCGGATCACCTGCAGGTCGAGTTCCTCAAAGATGGCACGCATTGAGATGCCCGCGTTGTTGATCAGCACGTCGATTTGTCCGAACCGAAGTATGGCCAGCTCCACCAGCCGTTTGCAGTCCTCCTCGACCGTTACGTCAGTTTCGACAATCAGCACCTCATTGTGTACCAGCTCATCCTGCAGCAGCTTCAGCCTGTCCATGCGACGGGCAGCCAGAACAAGCCTCGAACCTTCGGCGGCATACTTTCTGGCCAGAGCCTCACCGATGCCCGAGGAGGCACCCGTGATCAATACAACCTTATCTTTCATTAATCCTTTGGAATAGAATTCAAAAACCATTTTAACCCGACCTCTGTCAACAATCCCGACATCACGGCTGCATCACATCCGGATGGGCAAACCAAAAACAGGCCGGGGATCAGGACAAAGATAAAAAAGCATATTATTTTTGCCCTGCAGACCGGGAATATTCCGGAGCACGGAAACTACAGGAAATACATTTCTGTCAAATAATTGGTACATCATGGTTCAAAAGACATTGCGCAATACATTGCTAAAAGGTATACTGGCCGTCCTGCTGAGCATGGCCATCAACCCACTCCACGCACAGGAAACCACCCTGCGGCTGGCCGTCACCTCCGACGTTCACGGAGCATTCTTCCCATACGATTTCCTCCGTGACGAGCCCACCGGGAGTTCTCTCTCCTCCCTGAAAAGCTTTGCCGATTCCATACGCGAGATCCCGGGATCCAATCTGATCCTTCTCGACAACGGCGACCTGATACAGGGCACCCCGGCATCATATTATGCAAACTTTGTGCAGAAAAGCAAAACCAGCATGATCGCCAGGGTGATGAACTACCTGGAATATGATGCGGCAACCGTCGGGAACCACGACATAGAGGCCGGTCCGGAAGTCTATTACCATCTGCAGAAAGAGTTTACGTTTCCCTGGCTGGGTGCCAACATCATCGAAGAGAGCACTGGGATTCCGGCATTTCTGCCCTACACGATCGTGGAAAGAAACGGGATCCGTGTGGCAGTGCTTGGACTGATCACCCCGGGAGTGCCAGGATGGTTACCCAGGGTATTGTGGCCCGGACTGCAATTCGACGAGATGGTCAGTTCGGCAAGGCAATGGGTCAGCCATATCAGGGAACAGGAAAAGCCGGACGTCATCATCGGACTGCTGCATACCGGCATGGGACAGGAAGAAATGCCGGCAGACGGAAGTTTTGCCGAAAATGCGGGACAGATAATCGCAAGGCAAGTACCCGGGATCGATGTCATATTCCTGGGGCACGACCACCGACCGGTGACAGAAACCATCCAACGCGGGGATGGCTCGAAAGTGCAGGTGGTCAATCCCGGCAGTGGTGCCCGCAATGTAGGGTACGTGGAACTGAAACTCACCACGGCAGGGCAACAGACATGGAAAGTCGTTGAAAGGTCAGGCAAGGTGATTCCGTTGGGCACCATGGGGCAGTCGAAAGCCTACAACCGCAAATTCAGGAAAGAAGTGAGGGCCATCAAGGCATTTGCCAACAAGCCCGTCGGAAGACTACAAGCCCCGCTCGTTGCCGGCGAAAGCCTGTTCGGAAATTCGGCTTTTACCGACCTGATCCACAGGGCACAGCTGGACATTACCGGTGCACAGGTATCGTTCACTGCACCGCTGACCACCAGCCAGGATATCGAGGCAGGAGATCTTCTGACCCGCGACCTGTTTACCCTTTATCGCTATGAGAACTTCCTCTATTTGATGGAGCTGACCGGCAAGGAGATCAAAGGATTTCTGGAACATTCGTACGGACTGTGGTTCAACCAGATGAAAAACACGGATGACCATCTGCTCAATTTCAGGAAAGACAAAGACGGCAACCTCATCCGCAACAACGGAAGGCCTTCTTTGGCAGAGGCGTCGTTCAATTTCGATTCCGCAGCCGGCATACGGTATATCGTGGATGTGAGCAAACCGGCAGGAGAAAGGATAACGATACAGGGATTTGAAAATGGCGACCCTTTTGATGAAGCGAAAACCTATAAGGTAGCCATCAACTCATACCGGGGCAGTGGTGGCGGCGGACACCTGACCGAAGGTGCAGGGATACCCCATGACCAGCTTGAAAACAGGATCATCTATACCTCAGGCACCGATATCAGGTCGTTACTGATGGATTATCTGAAGAAAGAAGGAAATCTTTATCCGAAAGCAGGCACCAACTGGAGCGTTGTTCCGTCAGATTGGGCAGAAAAGGGCAGGAAAAAAGGCCAGGCTGAAGGATTTTAAGGAAGCAGGGTGAAGTTGTCGCGGTCCTTCAGCACCGGGAATTTCTTTCGGAATTCATGCAAGTCCGACAAGGAAAGGGAATACTCGAGCACTCCCTGATCGGCACCTGACCAATAAGCCTTTCCTCTGGCATCGATCACCCCGGAATCACCTAAATAATCCAGGTCCATTCCATCACGTCCCGTACGGTTTACCCCGATACACCAGCATTGGTTTTCGAGGGCACGTGCCACCAGCAGCGACTTCCATACATGGTGGCGGGCAGACGGCCAGTTGGCCAGGTAGACCAGCAGGTCGTAATCATCATCGTTCCTGCTCCACACCGGAAACCGGAGATCGTAACACACCAGTGCCCTTACCTTCCAGTCTTTGCAGGTAAAAGACCTGCGCTCCGTTCCAGGTGAATAATGGAGATGCTCGGATCCCATGGAAAAAAGGTGTCGTTTGTGGTAGAAGTCCAGAGTTCCATCCGGCTGGGCCCAAACCAGACGGTTAAATATAGAGTCCCCTTCCCGGATGATGGTGCTGCCGGCAACGACCGCTCCGGTCAGGAAAGCCTTCTCGCGCATCCATGATACCACGGGTCCACCCATGGGCTCAGCCAGGCGAGAGACATTCATGGAAAATCCGGTATCGAACATTTCGGGCAACAGGATCAGGTCCGGAGAATTAAGGTCACCGATCATCCGGTCGTAAAGGCCCAGATTGGCCTTTTTATCCTCCCATACCGGATCAGGTTGCAATATGGACACCTTAAGGTCAGACATATCCCAAATTTACCGTTAATTTGATGGCGGGGATCAATCCTCGAGCGTAAACCGCTCGGGATGCTTGCCCACGATACCCAGTTTCTTGTAATACTCCTTCATCCGTTTGATGTCGGCTTGGGCATCGTCAGTCAGTTCGAGGGTCTCGTACCAGCCGACCTGCTTTCTGCCCCAGTCGAAGAAGCCCAGGTAAACAGTGGCGCCTGTCGCCTTGGCGATGGCATGGAAACCGGCTTTCCATTTTTTGGTGAGGGTTCGGGTACCTTCAGGCGTGATGGCAAGGTGCATGGTGTCACGACGGTTCATTTCATCGATCACCTGTTTGACCAGGGAGGCACCGCGTGACCTGTCGACCGGCAAGGCACCCATTTTCTTCATGAAATAACCCACAGGCCAGAAGAAAAACTCCTTCTTGACGATGATGTGCGCCGTTCCGCCCACCGAAGTATAGTATAGCCACGAGATCACGAAATCCCAGGCACTGGTGTGGGGCACACCGATGATAATGGCTTTTTTTGAGGGCATGACGCCTGCTGCGGCTTTCCATCCCAACATCCTGAAAACAAATTTGGCAAATCCCTGCAACATATTATTCAATGATTTTAATTTCAATTTCTCCTGTGGTAGCGAATTGTTCCAACAAACCGACAGCCAAAGTTCCGGCCTCATCGATATGGGGTTCAGCCCCAAAGCCGATGATGACCATGAGGAACCGGGTGGTCTTGTCAGTTACCGACGTTCGCTCCGAATCGCTGGTTGGCGTCCCGAATGCGCCCAATCCATCCCGGAAGACCGGCAATCCTTCAATGTTCAACACCCCCCTGCCAATACCCGTATAAGGTTCATCAGGCAGGCCAATGCCCATTTCCACCGCTCCCTGTATGGTGTCCGCATCATATCCCCCGATAGAGAAACCCGTCGACAGGGATACCAGGTTCAGCAGATCCACCACATTATTGATCCTGTAAAGCTCCTTGTCCTTGACTGCCCTGCGGATGAGAGCCTCGGCCGATAACCTGTACCTGGCCGGATCCTTGCCCGTTGCCTTGTAGGCTTGTCGTGACGACCGTATGGCAGGCATGGAACTGATGCCCTCGGTGCGAAGGTTTTCATTCAGTTCCCTGCACTTTTCGGAAATTGCCGACCACAAGGCAGGAGGCGTTTCCGTCACCTGCACGGGAGCAAGAATGCAACAGAGACGAATGCCAGGCACCCTGTTTTTCAACTCAGGGGATATGGATATATTCAGCATGATACCATATTATGAGTCCCGGATCGTGAAATTATTCGCATCAGGGACGCATCAAAAATAGCAAGTTCATCACACATGTGAAAGTTTCGTGAATGAGTTTGGATAGATTGCCGGCTTTCAAAGGCCACAAAATAAAAAACAGGCCCGAAAGCCTGTTCTTATGGTATCGTTGACATCCATCCGTTTCCCGGGAGAATACCCGATGAACCATTCATCAAGGTCATCCTTCCGGAAAAGGCAGGAGTTAGTATTCGTCTTCATTAAAAAAGAAATCATCCTTGCTGGGATAATCAGGCCAAATGTCTTCAATGCTTTCATACACTTCACCTTCATCCTCAATTTCCTGAAGATTCTCGATAACTTCCAAAGGGGCACCTGAACGAATGGCGTAATCGATTAATTCATCCTTGGTCGCTGGCCAGGGGGCGTCCTCCAGTTTCGATGCTAATTCTAATGTCCAATACATAGTTGCTGATTATTAAGAAGTTAATTATAGCCGGTCTTAAAATTTCGCGAATATAACAAAAATACATGGAATTAATCATCATTTATCCATAATTAATCATGCACCCATGGAATTTCACTAACACCCTGATCTTTAGCCACTTTACGACTCAAAACAAACAGAAAATCGGAAAGACGGTTTAGATATTGGATGATAATGGATTCCACCTCAGTCTCTTCGGCCAGCTGGACAGTCAGTCGTTCGGCACGGCGACAGACAGTCCGGGCAATATGGCACTGGCTGACCTGTTCGGAGCCACCCGGCAGTATAAACTGCTGAAGAGGCTGTAATTCCTCCTCAAAGTTATCGATTGCCTTTTCCAGCTTTTCAATGTCCTTTCCGGAACAATCGAGCGAACTGGTAATCTGCCTCCCCTTTTCGTCGGAGGCCAGTTTGGAGCCGATCACAAACAGTTTGTTTTGTATTTCGAGTAGCAGGCTCTTGATCTCCTTCTGAGATAATTTGGCGACCAGCATACCCATATGGGCATTCAGTTCGTCGACCGTCCCATAGGCATCAAGCCTCAGACTGCTTTTCTTCACGCGATTGCCACCCACCAGTCCGGTAGTACCATCGTCGCCTGTTTTGGTATATATCTTAAATCCCATAACGCACTTTATAATATATTGACATCAATTCACAAATCGATCATAAATCCCCGGTTTGATATGATATAATCCTCCTTCTGGAGCTTTGAATTAAAAATAACGAATCCATCGTGTTTCAGTTCAAAGGACTGGGAAACTTTCCCATTCTTTTTCAACAAGGTAAAAAATTCCCTCATCGTCTTGCGACCGAGGCAAGGCAAAAACCACACGCAATCATTGATCTCATTGTGTATTAGCATTTCCCGACCCGGGGCATCGTTCCAGATGACAAATTCATTCGTGTTCGACAGAAAAAATCCTTCATCACCTGCTTGAAAAACCTGAAGCGCTATACCGGAAGGCTCCAGTGCCATATCTAAATCCTGACATCCACTGCCGATACAGACAACCCGTTGCGGACGGAAATGAGCTGCCAGCCTGATGACCACCATACCAAAAGGGAATTTTTTTTTCATCTCCAAAGCCTTTTCTAGCGACATTCCGGGAGGGGGTTGTTGGTTGAAAATCACTCCGGTAACCAGGTGAAACGCCGATGGGGAATGAATATGATATCCTTTGGGATTACTTACAATAGGTTTCATGGATTCTCCGCGGTTTTTTATCTTTGTTGACCATGTCAGAATTTCTTGGCCAAGATATTAAGTTTTTACCGGGGGTTGGGCCGAAACGGGCCGAATTACTCAAAAAAGAGCTGAATATTGTAACGTTCGGTGACCTGCTCTATTATTTCCCCTATAAGTATATTGACCGTACCAAGTTTTACTCGATCCGGGAAATCAATGCCCAGATGCCACACATCCAGGTCAAGGGCAAAATCACGTCGTTGGAAGTGGTTGGATCTGGACAGAAGCAAAGGCTGACGGCACAATTTTACGACGACACGGGATCGATAGAGCTGATCTGGTTCCAGGGCGTGAAATACCAGAAAGAGTCGCTGAAGCTGAACACGACCTATACCATTTTCGGCAAACCATCCGAATTCAACGGACGCATCAATGTGGTTCATCCCGAAATTGAATCGGAGGGAGACATTACCCTCTCCCCTTCCGGAATCTTCCAGGCACATTACATCACAACGGAGAACCTGAAGAAAGGCTTTATCCACTCGAAAATGATCCACAAGATGATCCTTGTGCTGCTCGAGAAGATGCAAGGCAAGGTACAAGACACGTTGCCTGAGCCTGTTTTGCGGCATTTAAAGCTGATGCCGCTCGAAAAGGCCCTCCACAACATCCACAAGCCCGACTCCAACCTGGACCTCCGAAATGCCCGGTTCAGGCTGAAATTTGAGGAGCTTTTCATGATCCAACTGAAGATTCTCAGCCTGAAACACAACCGTGACGACAAATTCATGGGTTATCCCTTTACCCATGTCGGATACAATTTCAATACCTTTTACCATAACTTCCTGCCCTTCTCGCTTACAGAGGCCCAGAAACGGGTGCTGAAGGAAATCCGGAAAGACCTGGGACGAAATATCCAGATGAACCGTTTGCTGCAGGGCGACGTGGGCAGTGGCAAGACCATGGTCGCGCTGATGTCGGCCCTGATCGCCTTCGACAACGGCTTCCAGGCTTGTTTGATGGCACCAACCGAAATCCTCGCCCAGCAACACTACGCCTCGATCAGCAGGATGGTCAGCGGCATGGGACTCGGCATCGAGCTCCTGACCGGCTCGACCAAGGCCAGTGAGCGGCCCGCCATCCATGAGAACCTGCTTGCGGGTCGAATACAGCTCCTCGTTGGCACCCACGCCCTGATTGAGGATACTGTTAACTTCAAAAATCTCGGACTGGTCATCATCGATGAGCAGCACCGTTTTGGTGTGGCACAGAGGGCAAAACTGTGGCAAAAAAATGACGCCATCCCACCTCATGTTTTGGTAATGACGGCCACACCGATACCTCGGACACTTGCCATGACGGTTTACGGCGACCTTGATGTGTCGGTGATTGATGAGCTTCCGCCAGGCAGGAAACCGATCCAGACCATGCATTTCTTTGACAACAAAAGGGCTGACGTTTACAATTTCCTGCGCCGTGAACTGGCCAACGGAAGGCAGGTTTACATTGTATACCCTTTGATCTCCGAATCTGAAAAGAGCGACCTGAAGAACCTGGAAGAGGGATACCGGCACATATCGGAAGAATTCACCGGCATTGAGGTCGGTATGGTGCACGGCCGCATGAAACCTGCCCAGAAAGATGCCGCCATGCAGAGTTTCAAGGAAGGGAAAACACGGATACTGGTGGCAACAACCGTAATTGAAGTGGGCGTTGACGTACCCAATGCCTCAGTGATGGTAATCGAAAGCGCCGAACGGTTTGGCCTATCGCAGCTGCACCAGTTGCGTGGCAGGGTTGGCCGGGGAGCTGAGCAGTCATACTGTATACTGATGTCTTCGTACAAAATCACCAATGAAAGCCGCAAGAGGCTGGGCACAATGGTACGCACCAACGACGGTTTTGAGATCGCCGAAATGGACATGCGGCTCAGGGGGCCCGGTGACATTGAAGGCACACAGCAAAGCGGAATCGGGTTCGACCTGAAAATCGCCAACCTGGCCAAGGATGTCCAGATCCTGGAACTGGCCCGTGAAACAGCCTCAACCATCCTCACAAAGGATCCAAGGCTGGAAACCCCCGAATACATCATACTCCGCAAATCACTGGCATCTTCCCAGAAAACGGAATTTGAATGGTCAGTCATCAGCTGATTGAAAATCGCAACCTGACCGGATTGTCGAATTGAATTGTTCCTCCGGTAAATAAATTGTGCCCGCGTCAGGCCTCAAATTCAACGTTTCGCAGCTATGTGAGGTTGAACCCACGCCTTTTGTTTACCCAACACCTTTCCCGAATTCGGATCCAAATGATCTTTGGAAGAAGTGATCCTCACCCTGACATACAATTCATCTCCAGTGAAAGTATAGGAGGGATTCAACGACGCATCGGCAGCCAGGATCGCACCGATTTCATTGCTGTATACCCTGGTCGTATTGGGAATTTCGAGCCCTGCGGAATCAAGTGCAGCCGTTGAGGATGGATCAAAGCCTTTGCGCGTACCGATGAATTCGGTTGAATATTCGGTCCCTGGATCACCGTCAATCCGGATTGAAAGCTTCTTGCCGTCAAAGGAGATCCCTTTCAGCACAACTCCGGTGGAGGCATAGAAATCACCACTATCGAGGCCCTGAAGGATACCATCGGTGGTAAGTTCATCACTCCTGACCATGATCCATCCTTTTCCCGGACCGGCACCGCCTCCATGGTAATTATGGGCATCGTCGGTAGCCAGTCCGTAAAGCAACAAACCATCGGAAGCCGTCCGGTGGGCCAGTATAATATCCCACATCCTTTCCGTTCCAGCCCTGGAACCATCACCCTCGTTGTTCACCAGAGGATGTCCGTTGTAAACTTCAAAAAAACGGATATCCGGATTATTCAGGATCATTTCGGCAGTCAGTGCCCATGTAAAATTGGGATGGGCAAGCACAGGGAAGGAATTGATTCCAGTTTCCTTCCGGTAGTCAGCCATCAGCCTGACCGTCTCGCTGATCATGAATTCACGCTCGTCGGCCGTACCTTTGGTATAAGGCACCACCCTGTCTTTGTTAATCGTAACCAAATGGACCGCATGCGGATTTGATATCTCATTCCCCATCACCAAAAGGAAACTATCCTGCCTTTCGTACAAGTTCCTGAATTCGTCCAGTGTTTTCAACCTGACCAGCACATTACCCTCTTTGGCCGTATCGGGGCGCATGATGACCCACTCATCGCCAAATTCTTCGCGGTATTTTGCAAGCACCTCGTGCCCTTCAGGAAAACTTCGCCATTTTTCGCCTTCCAGGATCATATTGTGATCGGTCATTACCAGAAAATCATAGCCATGGTCCTTGTACCAACGGGCTACCCGTTCAGGGAAATCATCACCATCACTCCAGTAAGTGTGGGTATGCACATTACCTTTGACATAACGGGATTCCCCCTCACTGCAGGAACCAAGGAACCCGATGGCCATTAAAAGGAATATAACACTTTTGCCAAAGCCGTAACAGAATACACCACCCATCAGACGGCTGACCAACTTTAAAGAAAAATTGCGATTCATAGATATAACGTTTGAAATAACACTTCGGGAAAAATGTACGGAACTGAAAATTCGGCTATTCCATCAATTCCCGAATGACTAAAGATATACAATTCAGTGAAACGGGAAAAAAAGTGTTTAGCATTGAACCAGAACTTCCAGGGTTTAATTCTGGGCTGTAAAAAAACGAAAAGAGAAAGGCCACCCTTTCGGATAGCCCTTTCTCGTTTTCATAGTCACTCCATGTGTTTATGGTTCCTTTTCAAATCTTACGTTTGAAAAGTAGTAGACGATATCCATAGGCGGATTCCAGGGATTGATGCCCGGTTCGCCGCCAATGTTCAGTATGATAACCCTGTTGTGTTTTCCACGGGCGTTAGCCATATCGATGGTGATGTCTTTCCAGTTCTGGAGGTCGGCATCCGGAATCCATATATGGTCGACAGCCCAGTACTCCTGACCGAAGTTACTGAATTGTGCAAATGACCACATGCGGTTCATGATACGGGGCCAGATGCGCTGGAAGTCGGCATAAGGACCAGTGAAGACCTCTTTTTTGGGAGCATATACCTTGAATTTCAGGTAACGGTAATCATCAGCATTGAACTGGTATTCCTTGGGAAGTGCAAACACGAAGCTGGCACTGCGGGCTCGCATGATCAGTTTGTATGGATTCACGATTCCAACACCGGCAGGTGCATCCGTTGCCGGGAAAGTATAGTCGATCCTGAAATTGCCGTCCTGTACGAGCCCGTCGAGATGGAATTGATTATCGATCGAGACAGAAGAAGGACCTTCCACCAACTCGACTACCCCACTTGCCACATAGGGTTGCAGCAGGTTATCAAGACCCATTGTACGTGGCCTGTAATAGACTTTCTGCAAAATACCTGCTTCCAACAGGTCTTTGAGAGCCTGTGTGTTACCGGAAGCGATATCGCCGGCCCTTCTCATGAACGGGGCGTAATCACCACCACCAATAGGATCCACCACGCCGTTTCTGTCATAAACTGTGGTCGGCAGTTTAAACAGGTCTCCACCGGTAAGGTCGAGCGTCTTCAGGTTGGGGAAATAGAATATATCCTGCAGAGAGTTGGCATGGATCGGGTAGACCAGTTTTTCAATCGAGGCGACACCGTCAGCCGTATAGGTTGTCACACCATTTTTCTCCATTATTTCCCTTTCGGAAACCGGGAAGGTAGTGCTACCGGTAGGCATGTTGATCACCAGTTTGGAAACCAGGTTTACGGTATCTAGGATACGAACACGGTTAATCTTTGGGATGATACTGTAGTTCATATTGATTTCGACTGCCTGTCCGGCCGTTACATTACCAATAAAGAACCTTGAGTCAGATCCACGCTCGCCGTTACGCACGACACCATCTTTGTCGGTGTATTCAAATGTAAGACCGGTATAATCCATCAGCACGGAAGAGATTCCGTTTGGCCAGTCGATGACAGCCGCTGAAGGAGAAGACATGACCCTGGGAGGCGAAACGGCGTAAGAAGCCAAATCCGTACTGGTAAAAGGGATCAGTGCAATTTCCTGGGGAACCGATTTATTTCCAAATTCATCAATGGAGTATATCTGGAAACGGTACAGTTTACTTTGTGTCAACCCAGTAATGTTAACCCATGAAGCCAGTGTGTCGATGGTAATGACTTCATCATCATATTCCACCACGGTCTTTTTGGCTTTACCCATTTTGATCTGGCTGGCAGGAATGCGACCAGCCTTCAGAAGATCAATCTCAACCCTTTCAAACCCAATTTTTCCAATGATGGTATCAAATTTGGCAGGATATACAATTTCGCCTTCAAACTCGCTCTGCTTTTCGTACATATCGTCACATGACCAAAGCAGGACCGTTGAAACAATCATTAATAATAATATTCTGTATCTCATGATTTCAATTCTTTTTTTCAAAGGTTTTCAGATTTGATTAATTCGCTTTCCTGCCATAGAGCGTAATCTCTGAAAGACAGTTTGCATTGTCGAGGGTGTAATTACCATTAAAACTCTTCATGGCCTGGTACCTGAACCAACGGGTTTTTTTGGTATACCCTGGATTTTCGGGATACATATAGGCCATATCGCCGGCTTCACCTTTCTTGACAAATTCCAATTCACTCAGTCCAACAGGCACTTCGATCTTATTTTGGGATACGAATACCCAATCGTTCACGTCATCATCCCAGATGTACATTTTATAGATACCCACGTTTTCGCTGCCGTAGTATTGTCCCCTGTTGATATTGGCCAAACCACCGGAATGCCTCTGGACCGTGACGATACGACTCAGCTCGTAGTAATCGCCAAGGTCAATGATCACGTTCCACGGCATATTTCCATCCTTTGTAAAACCTGTACGGCCGCGGGATTGTGTGTGCATAAAGTTCAGGTTATCTCCGCGGTCGATGATGTCATCGATTACGTAGCGCATACGACCTTCCAGTCCATCGCCAAAGCCTTGCGGCACACCGCCTATAGAGTCGTTTGGTGCAGGAAGGGACCAACCCTGTTTGGGGATTTTAATGTCTTCAAGCAGAGAAATTTGTCCCATATCCTTCGGTTCTGACTTATTACCATAAATATCGGTTACCCTGATTTTCACGTTGACCGGTTCCTGTGGAGTAAGAAAGAGATTCTCGACAAACCGGCGGTCTTTAGGCAAATTAGAGGAGAATACCGAGGTATATTCGTGTTTTGTGCCATCCTTGGTGTAAGTAAAATCGATGTACACATTGATACTCTGCTCCAGTTCGTTTATCCAATCCACAAAGAAGGAACTGAAACCTGGCTTTAGTTCAAGTGATTTTACGACACGGGTAATGGCAGGCTCCAATGGTTTTACGGTTACATTGACCGGATTGGATTTGTTACCAGCCCTGTCGACCGCATAAACATCAATTTGGTAGTTAATCGTATCCCCGAAGCCATAGACATCGAGCGAATCAACAAAATAGGACGAAGAGAAGGTAAAGGTCTTGTTCTCCGCGTTGGTATATTGTGCTTCAATACTCAGCAAATCTTCATCATTTGGCAAGTCATAGAAAAACCTCACCCCACCGAAAAGTGGCTTATAAGTCACATTGGAAGGTGACTGGGGCGGGGTCGAATCGTCGGAGGTTGACCTGTGACGGCCTTCTTCCTCACAGGCGACCAGAATGGCAAGGAGCGCAACCAGTATTATATAATATTTCTTTGTTGTTTTCATATATATTAATGTTTTTCAGTTATCATTCAGTTCAGAACTTCAGTCATTTAAAATTTTTTACTTCGGTTCTTTACTTTTGATTACGCGACAAATTATTAAATTAAAATATCCATTTCAAGTTTTTACCAACCCGGATTCTGGATCAGGTTTGAATTGGTATTCATTTCATTCAGGTCGATTGGCCAAAGACAGTCAGTGATGGTAAATTTCCTGATCTGCTTGACTTCCAGATTAAAGAACTGTGCCCCGGTTGCCCCGGTATAGGTCCAGCCCCAAACCGGAGTTGAAAACTCAACAACAGCACGCTTGGTGCGAAGCATATCCCAGAAACGGCTTCCTTCGAAAGCAAATTCGATACCTCTTTCCTGCAGGATGATGTCGCGCATGCCTTCCTTGGTTTTATGCTTGTTAACCGTTCTTACGATACTTGGATCAGACCATACGGTTTCCACATCCGGAACACCTGCTCTCTCACGCACCTTGTTGATTGCTTCGTAAACCTGTGGAACCGGCGTATCGTAATATTCATTGTATGCTTCAGCCTTCATCAGATAGAGGTCGGCCAGACGCATAATCGGATAAGGATATTTGATGGTTCTCTGCCATGCACCTGATTTGGATTCGGGATGTACGAATTTCTTCACGCCGATTCCGGTTTCATAGTAGTCGGTACTGTGTTGCGAAGAGTTAAAACCACCATCGCGACCAGCATACATCATTGTACGGATTTTGACACCATGGGTTCTCCAGTATCCGCCAGTTATGGCAAGGTTTGCATAGAAGCGGGGCTCGCGGTCGAGGTATAAACGGATGGTTTCCGAACCGGGTTGCATGAATCCCTTCAATGGTTGGTAATCCGGACTGTCGGCATTCGGAGTTACTGTAATCTCCCACTTTTTGTCGAGGTTGAAAGATAGGTCTTCTTCAATGGGGACACCATTTTTGGTATAATACCTTTCGACCATGCGATAGGTAGCTGCCATCCATTGCCAGGAATATTCAGGCGTATTGGTAACGCCATCACCATATCCCAAAGGAAGCCTCATATTCGATGAATGGGCAAGTTCTCCCTGTCCATAAACGTTGATGTTCGAAAATCCCCAAATCAATTCCTTATTCCATGGTTCGGTAATCACAAATCTCAGGTCATACAGTTTCTTCATGTTTTCCTGGTTGGCGTCCCAATCCTCACGATCGAAAATATAAGGCTGTTTCTCGAATGTATAGAGTTGAACTCCATTGGTTTCGGCAGCTGCGATTGCCTCATCGATGGCATCGATGGCATCTTTCCATTTTTCCTTGTCATAATCCAGTGGGAAGAAGGGTTCACCGTCATGATCATAGAAGTCACCGAAATATTCACGGTTGCCGTTGAAGAAAGGACTAGCCCTGAACAACATCACCCTGGCCTTGATGGCTTTTGCTGCCACCTGGTCAACCTGGCCAAGCAAAGTTGCAGTTGCTCTCTCCGACAGGTCAGGAATAGCTTCATCCATCAGCTTAATGACATAATCAAAACTTTCCTCGACTTTGGACCTTTTCTGGAACAATTCTTCCTTGGTTGCATCGGGAGTGATCATTTCATCGGCGATCACAATGGGACCATAGCTCTGGATCAAAAGAAAGCTATAATAGCCCTTCAGGAATTTCACCTGGGCTTTCCAGTTATTCTTTTCCTGTTCCGTCATATCAGGCACATTGTCAATCAGCGAGAGGAACACATTAGCCTGACGGATTGCACGGTACAGAGGCTTTCCGGCACTCGTACCCGACCAGGTACCCAATATCGGATCAGATGCCGATTGAAGGCCACGCATCAGGCGGATACCACGCAGGTTACCGGTTTGCTCATTCAGGTCAAGACGTCCAATCCATTCATCACCGGCAGTCCACATGGATTCATGGGTCAAATCGATGCGCGGCATAAAGCTGTATACTTTGGCCAGTGCATTCCAGGCTTCCTCTTCCGTTTTAAACAGATCTTCGAGGGTAAGGGTATTATCGGGCACCACATCCAGATAGTCCGAGCAGGACGACATGAATGTAAATGCAACAAAAAATATCAATATTTTACTAAACAGTTTCATCTTCGTTTGAATTTTTAGGGTTTAAAATGACAATTGAACACCGACATTGTACCTCTGGTTGGGTGGATAACCCAAACCGCCGCGACCCATCTCGGGATCCCACAATTTGAACGCGCTGAGTACAAACAGGTTTTCACCGCTGAAATATACACGGCTACTCTTCATGCCGATTTTGGCAAAAGTATTATCAGGAAGATTATAACCCATTTCAACTGTTTTTAATCTCAGGAAGGCACCATTTCTGAGCCACCATGTAGAGGTCTGCGTATTGTTTGCCAGCGGATCAACCGAAAGACGGGGCCAGAATGCGTGAACATTCGGGTTGGTTTCGCTCCAATAGTCGTTGGCGATCAGCTGAAGTGCATTTCGTCTGTTGGCAAAGGGAGCTATACCGTTGTTATCGGTTCCCGGGTTGATAAAGAGTGATACCCTGGCGTTACCCTGGAAAAAGAAGGAAAGATCGAAATCCTTATAGCCACCCGACATACCAAAACCGTACTGGATTTCAGGAACGGTTGGAAGTCCCAATGGAACCTGGTCATTGTTATTGACGATCCCGTCATTGTTGACATCCTTGTATTTAATGTCACCAGCCTGATACAGACCAAAGTCCTGTTTCGGGGAGTTGGCGATTTCAGCTTCATCCACGAAAAGACGTTCGGCGATCAATCCCCACCACTGGTTGATGGAATGACCTTTTCTTTTCAGGTATTCATCGGCATAATCTTTTTCATCGAGTTCCACATATTTATTGGTAGCAAACGTGAAGTTGGCACGGCCAGTCAGCCACCAGTCCTTAGGAGCAATATACTGATAATCAATAGATCCTTCAACACCCCATGATTCCACTTTACCAACGTTGCCACTGATGGCCGCTTCCATACCTGCGGTTGCAGGGAAGTTTTGGCGTTCGAGATAGATCTGGTCACGGACATCCTTGAACAAATCAGCCTGAACCTTTAAAGCCTCATCCATGAATGCAAGTTCAAGACCAAGGTTCATTTTGGTTGATACCTCCCAGGTGATATCCGGGTTGGCATATCGGGAAATGGTATATCCATCGTATGCATTCATAAAAGTGGATCCCCAACGATAGCTGGCGCCTCCTTTCGAAATATTGGAAAGGTAGAAGAACCTGCCGGCACGGCCTGCAATCGCATCATTACCAACACGTCCGTATGTTGCTTTCAGTTTCACTGTGTTAAACACATCCTTCATTGAACTCCAGAAACTCTCGTTTGAAATGATCCAACCTGCACCCAAAGAGGGGAAGAACCCGAAACGTTTCTCACCGCTGAATTTTTCAGAGCCATTGTATCCATAGGTAAACTCGAGGAAATAGCGGCTGTCGTAACTATACGCTGCACGGCCCGAGTTACCCATGTTCCTTTCCGGAAGGGTTTCGTAGATAGAGTTACTGTTACCCCCGGTAAGCAGGTACTCTTCCCACATTCCAACAGTCATCAGGCCTACGGAATGTTTTCCGAATTCACGGTCCCAGTTGAACCTGGCTTCGTAATAATAATGGGCACTTGCATCCCTGCCCGGTTCGACGTCACCCAGGTAAGCCTGTCCGCTAGTTGGGTTCAATGCAAAAAGGGTATATTCACCACTGATCTGGTTGTAGGATTCAAGATCGTAATAGTAAGGGTTGTAGGAGCGAAGGCTTGAGTAACGGCTCCAGGTATTGACAGAGGCTTTAGCCTGAAATTTAAGCCCTTCGGTCACAAAACCCAAATCCTGTGAAAGGGTTGCCATTGCCGTGATGGTACTTTCGTTACGGTCTTCATAACCACGGACCATTTCGGCGTAGGGGTTCTGTTTCAGTGAACCAGTCACAAATGTATTACCGAACAGGATGTGGTCAGCAAATTGATGGGCCTCATCAGGAGCATACACTGCAGGGAAGTCGACAGGGTTGGAATTCATGACCATGCCAAAAATGCTGCTGGCCGTGGACCGTGGACCGTTATACCTTTCAAATCGTCCCTGAAGGCGGGTATCCAGATTTGTTGTCGGAGTCAGTTTAAAAATAACGTTGTTACGAAGCAGTACCCTGTTGATATCGATGTTGTTGTTAAAGTTATTCCTCTGGTCAACTCTCAATAAACCGGTTTCATTTTCGAGACCGCCAGCCACATAGTATGTAGCCACACGACCACCACCGGAAATATTGAAATTGGCCTTCTTGTTAAAGGTCGATTGTTTGAAAAGCTCATCGTACCAGTCGATGTTTGGATAAATCATCGGGTCTATGCCATCAACGGTCGACTGGATTTTCTGTTCGCTATAATAGGTTCCGAGAAGGGGGTTACGGGAAACCCTTGCTTCGTTGTACATACGCATATAATCGACACCGTCGAGCAAATCATTCATTTTTGTTGGCGTAGCCATATGTGATTCAATCCTCACGTTGACTTTCGTAGGTCCTTCACGGCCGGATTTTGTGACCACGATAATGATACCGTTTGCACCACGTGCACCGTAAAGTACAGTAGCAGATGCATCCTTCAGGATGGAGAAACTTTCGATATCGTCAGGATCCAATCGGGCAAGGTCATCGGATGAACCTTCAAACCCATCGATCAGGATCAGGGGATTGGTTTTATAACCGAATGTGGTTACCCCACGGACGAAGAACTGGGCATTATCGTTACCCGGTTCACCGGTTGACTGATAAGAGATAATTCCGGGAATCTTTCCGGCCAGTGCAGAGGTAAGGTTAGACGCTGGTTGTTTCAGGTCACCAGGTTTTACGGTTTCGATGGAGGCGATTACGCTCTCCTTTTTCTGAACACCAAATGCCACAACCTGTACCTCTTCGATTTCGGTTGCGTCTTCATACATTTCCACATCGATGATGTTTCTCTGGTCAACCACAACTTCCACCGGATTCTTTCCCACGAAGGAAAACACCAGCACATCGCCGGTAGCTGCTTCCATTGTGAACTCCCCGTTGTTATCAGAGATTGTACCTGTCATGGTTCCTTTAATGACAATGGAAACACCCGGAAGCCCCAGCCCAATGTCATCCTTGACAATACCGGAAATCCTTCGCTTCTGAGGCTGGTCGGCAGGCACTGCGGCAGGCTCGCTGACAGTCTCAGCCTTTTTCTCGGCTGCCAAAATCACCACCTGACGATCATAAACCTTCCATGTATTGCCAGTTTCCTTAAAAACCTGATCAAGAACGGAATCAACTGATTCATCCTTTACCCTGACATCAACCCTGCGATTAAGGTCAACTGCGTTTTCATCATAGATAAAAATGAACTCACTCCGCTCTTCCAATTCCTGGAATACTTCCCTGACGGTCGCATTGTTCAGACGTAAATTGAACCGTGCAGACTGAGAATAGGTTGTTGCACTTGTAGCCGTAAAAGCACAGAACAACAGAATGGCTAACATTTTCATTTTTAGTAGAATTTTTGAAATACCCCCTCGAGGAGAGTATTTCCCATTAAGCTTTTTCTTCATACTTTTGATTAGGTTTTAAATGAAACTTTTTATTTAATTCTACAAACCGGCGGGTTGGCGGACCTGTCGGTTTTGCTTTTTTGATTTAACTTATACGAATCCTCATTTATTACTGATCAGGATCTGGTTGTCAGATATTTCATATTGGAAATGGACGATATCTGACAACACCTCCATCACGGTTTCGAGGGAATCCTTGAGGTCCAGTTTTCCGGAAATCAAGTGATTGCTGTTAAAGCCATCTGAAAAAACAAATCTGATGTTGTAATAGCGTTCCATTCTTTCGGCAACATCCTTTATGCTCTTTTGTGAAAAGCCAAGCCAGCCCGATGTCCAGGCAGTGTACATTTCAATGTCTGCTACTTCCTCAACATGGATATTTTTGGCATTTCGGGCATAGGTTGCCTTTTGCCTTGGGCTTAAAATCAACTCGCGAGCTCCAAACAGTGAGTTACTATTAACAGAAACGGCAAGGCTACCAGTGACAAGCACCGTTTCGACTGAATTGTCAGGACCATATCCGGAAACATTGAAGCTGGTTCCTAAAACCTCAAGGGACAGATCATTCACCCTCACAAAAAACTTCTTTGAGGGATCCCTAGCCACTTCAAAATAGGCCTCCCCTTCGAGCCATACTTCCCTTTTCTCTTCAGTGAAATTGACAGGGAAGGCAAGGCGGCTACCGGCATTTAACCATACTTTTGTGCCATCCGACAGCGTCAACTGCGATTTCCGTCCAAAAGGAACCACAACTTCATTCATAGCCACCTGTTTTTTCTCTTTTACAGGTTCAACGTTAACCTCTTTTGTATTGTCGATCTCGATGCTGCCGGTGGAAGTGACCTTTATGGATGATACTTTTTCGGATGAGGCGAATTCCTCTCCCGTCTGCAGGATAATTCTTGTTTCATTAAGGGAATCAACAGGTAAGGAAGCCGAAAAACGATAAGTGTCATCATCGGGATTGAATTGACGGAACAACAATGTTCCAAGAGAAAGGAGAATGATGACTATGGCGGCATATCCCAGATATGGTCTCCATGAGACACGGCTGGCTGAATATTCGACATTCTGGTAAAAATCGATCTTCTTCCAGATATCCCGTACTTCCGATTCACTCAATTCATCACCGCTGTCCCTGAGCATCCGTATGATTTCACGTGCCCTGAATAAATTCCTGACGAATTTCTTGTTGAAACCTTCCAGATCTTCCTTTTCAAGATCAATGGTACTTTCTTTCAAAAATTTGATGAAGGTATCGTTGTCCAATAACTCTTCCAGGCTTAAGTCCTGAATATCACGGAGCTTGTCCAATATTGGTTTAGTCATTCGAGCTTGTTAAAGTTTCAAAGGTTCAAAGACACTGGTCGTTTCAGGACCAGTGCCTTCTTTAAACTACCTTGTATAAATCTGTTTCTAATGAATACCCTGAATTCTTGAGATATTCACACCTATATAAAGGAGAATCGTCACCTTTTGTGGACAGGAAGTTTAATCTTTTTTGATAAAAGAGAGGAAAAACTGAATGGTGTGTTTTTCAACAAACATTTGTCTTAAACATTCAATTGACCTAAAAACCAGCTTTCGGGCCGAATCATATTTGATCGACATGATTTCGCAAATCTGGTCATAGCTAAACCCACATTCAAAACGGTAATATAGAATCTCTCTCTGCCGGGGATTCAGTTCGGACAAACATTGCCGCATCCTTGAATGTTGTTCACTCCGGGATTCCATTTTGATCAACTGCTCTTCGGCCGAATAGATGATTTCAGGTATAAATTCGTGCAGGTTTTCATTCCTGTCATTCCGGTTCTTTTTGATATTCAAGACCAGTCTGCGACGAAATGAGCGCATCAGGTAAAATTTCACGTTATCTGTAGGGCCCAGTGTTTTCCTGTTCTGAATGAGATCGATAAACAAATCGTGGATTGTATCTTTGAGCAGATCGTCATCCGCATTGAATTTTTTGCCATACCGAAACAAGAACTGTACATTTTGAAAATAGATTTCCTCAAGGGCAGATTTTTCACCCCGGCGAAAATTATCCCATATTACAGAATCGGTATTCAAAGAATTCAGTTTGTTATACACATTTGGTGCCTGTAATTATAAGCATAAAAACCATATGAATTGCCAACATTCTGATGCCTGTTGACAATTTTTTATCATTAATGCGGCAATCAAGTCCGCAGAAACATTTATAATTTAACAAAATGTCAAACCGAAAAATTGAGTCCCCTCATCTCAGTGCCTAATCCAGCTTGATTGTGAGCACTTCATGGGCACTTTCCTCCAGTTGTTTCAATGACAAGTCAGGTTGCGACACATACCTGCCCCAAACATTTTCAAAATGATGCCTGTAATATTCAATTCCCGCCAGAAGATTCCCTTTAAATCCCTTTAATTGCCTGACCAGTTTGGGATCACTTCCATGCAAGGCTTTGTCGGCCTTATCTTTTAAGTAAGTGACATACATCCTGAGTTCATTAATGAACATATGTGGCCGGTCAGTTCGGGAAATGACATTGTTTCTTCCATAAATATGTCCGGCCATTTCTTTCAGCGAAATGATCCTGTCAAACCATGCCAGATTCGGCCCGGGGCAAACAGAAACTGCCTTCCCCTCGAAGCGGGTATCGATATTATGTACCATTTGGGCCGATGTAGAGAGCCCCACACACAAACAAACCTTATCAAGAATATTCTGTTTGGCAGCAGCATGTTCTTCAGGGCTGACGTCTGAATCGTCCAACTCTCCAAGTTTTTTCCGCTGGTACTCGATGGAAGCAGTACAAATTGAATTGCCATTATCATCCCTGAAAAGACGAAGGTGCTGTTTTGTACATGGACTCCCGGGACGGCCAGCAGCAGCCCTCTCCATTTTCTCGATATCCTTTGTGCTGTTTCTTACATTATTAAATGGTACCCCCAATGGCGAAACGTTGCTAAGATAGAGATCATCTTCCGTGGCACTTGCAAGCAATTCAAGTGTTTCATTATCCACGGTAGTTGCCTCAGGCACCAGCATAAAGGGGGTTCCCCACCCCACTGAATCCATACCATAATATTCTATCAGCATCCTGTGCTCATCAGCGGTTCCCACGCCACCCTGGGCCGTGATACGCATTGATGGGGCTTCGTCAGGTACGATATAGCCTTTATCGGTTAATGCTTGTTTATAAATTGCAAACAAGGAATCCGACAATTCACTTCGCTGTGTCCTGAACTCCTCGAGAACAGGCCCCATCAGATACCCATCGGTAGCAAAGGCGTGACCGCCACAGTTCAGGCCTGACTCAACACGAAACTCGGAAACCCAAAGGCCTTTCTTGGCCAGAAACTTGCCCTGAATGAGTGCAGACCGGTAATCGCTGACTTTCAAGGTTATCTTTTTTACCAGTTCGCCCTTGTCGTTTGGAAAAAACTGGGGAAACTGTTCCATATAACTATACAGGTAAGGATTCATCCCAGCCGAAAAGACCACGGAGGAGCGTAGGTTGCTGGTGGCAAATCCACGAAGCGCTGCGTGGGCATCATTATATTCCTGGGGAAGTTTTTCACTTTTGAAATAATTTTCCTTATCCAGTTTGGTCATGATATTCACATCGATACTTCCGGGCATGAGATGTTCCCTTACCCAATCCCAGGCTTTCCGAAGGTCAGGCTTATCTGCTTTTAACTGTTGAAAAGCTTCCCTGATTTCAGATCTCTCAGGAAGCAGGTCGATAAATTTCTCGATCTCTGCACCTTTATCCAATACTGTTTGCTTGAGCTCGTCCCACTTTCTTTTGACAATCACGTCGAGAACATTCAGATATTCCCGAATCCTGTCACAGCGATAATCCATCCCACGTGATGAGATTTCGACGTACGGTAAACCAAACTTGTCGCAATAAAATGCGCGCATTTTCTCCAACAAGAGATCATCGGCCAGCGCCACGACCGAAGAAATTCCCAATGATGCAACCTTAACCGGCGAATCAACGGTATATCCCAGTCCCATAACCGGGATATGAAATGTATGACAACTATTCATGCTTTTACTTTTTCAGGAAACACTTGCAGTTTATAAAGGGCATTTCCTATCCACACTTTTATTCCTGGACAGTAAATATATGACCAAATCAAACAGGACATATCCGTTTTATCTATATATTAAGCAGTAATTAAGGCATGAAAAATTTGAACCGCTGAAGTTCAGGATTTTAATCTCAAAACATTATCATTCAAATAATTGTATTAAATGTTCAAAAAGACTTAAAATCGACAATAACTTCAAAATGCCTCTAAATTGGGCAAAAAATGAAACATGGACTTTAAAAAATATGCATTAATCTATATATTTAAAAGCGATTTGGAAACCAAAAATCCGCTCAACTTTTGAGTCATTCAAGTGTTGTACAGACGGGGAGTAGTATGTAAAATATTCATTAAAAACTATCAATATGTTTGATTTAGACCTCATACAAAAGGTTTATGCCGGTTTGCCCGAAAGGGTCGCCAAAGCACGCAAGGCAATCAACCGGCCACTCAGTTATGCCGAGAAAATACTTTACTCGCACCTTTTTGACAATCATAATGTTGAAGCTTACGCGCGAGGAAAATCCTATGTTGATTTTGCACCCGACCGGGTAGCCATGCAAGACGCCACTGCACAGATGGCACTTTTACAATTCATGAATGCAGGGAAAAGAACTACAGCCGTGCCTTCAACCGTGCACTGTGACCATTTGATCCTGGCGCATACCAATGGGAAGGCCGACTTGGCTGCTTCACTCAGCAATAACAAGGAAGTTTTCGATTTCCTGGAATCAGTCAGCAATAAATATGGTATTGGGTTCTGGAAACCTGGAGCCGGGATTATCCACCAGGTCGTGCTCGAGAATTATGCATTCCCGGGCGGAATGATGATAGGTACCGACTCACATACCCCGAACGCCGGGGGCTTGGGCATGCTTGCCATAGGAGTCGGCGGGGCCGATGCAGTTGATGTCATGGCTGGTATGGCCTGGGAATTGAAAATGCCCAAACTGATCGGTGTAAAACTTACAGGCAAACTGAATGGTTGGAGCGCCCCCAAAGACATTATCCTGAAGGTGGCCGGAATTCTCACCGTCAAGGGAGGAACCGGATACGTCATCGAATACTTTGGTGAAGGAGCCCGGTCGATTTCAGCAACCGGAAAAGGTACCATTTGCAATATGGGAGCCGAGGTTGGTGCAACCACTTCGCTGTTTGCTTACGATGAATCGATGGAACGCTATCTGACGGCTACCGGCAGAGGGGAAGTCGTAAAAGCCGCCGAACCGGTGAAACAAGAACTCACCGGTGATCCGGAAGTATATGCCAATCCTGAAAAATATTTTGACCAGGTTATCGAAATCAATCTATCTGAACTCGAACCGCATGTCAACGGTCCGTTCACACCCGACCGTGCCACGCCCATCTCAAAATTGGGAGAAGTTGCCAAAGCCAACGGCTGGCCGCTGAAAGTATCGGTCGGACTGATCGGCAGCTGTACCAACTCATCTTATGAAGACATCAGCCGGGCAGCCTCCATTGCCCAACAGGCGCTGGACAAAGGCTTGAAAACCCAATCGGAATTTACCATTACTCCCGGATCCGAACAGGTGAGATATACCATTGAGAGAGATGGATTTATTGACATTTTCAACCGAATGGGCGGCAATGTATTTGCCAATGCCTGCGGGCCTTGTATTGGGCAATGGTCACGCCCGGGTGCCGAAAAGGGAGAGAAAAATACCATCGTCCACTCTTTCAACCGTAACTTCTCAAAACGTGCCGACGGCAATCCCAATACCCATGCATTCGTAACCTCACCCGAGCTGGTTACTGCCCTGGCCATAGCAGGCACCCTTGATTTCAATCCGCTGACCGACACTCTGGTGAATGACAAAGGAGAACAGGTTAAACTGGATCCACCCACCGGATTTGAGTTACCTCCCAAAGGATTTGACGTAAAGGATGCCGGATATCAAGCCCCCGCAACCGATAGCAGCGGCATTGAGGTCATCATTGATCCACAGTCGAACCGACTTGAGAAATTGAGTCCGTTTGCACCATGGGACGGGAAAAACATAACCGGTGCAAGGCTTCTGATCAAAGCCCTCGGGAAATGCACTACCGACCATATTTCAATGGCTGGCCCATGGCTCAGGTATCGCGGGCATCTCGACAACATTTCGAATAACCTGCTGATTGGTGCAGTGAATGCATACAATGAAGCCACCAATAAGGTTAAAAACGTACTCACCGGTGAATATGGGGAAGTACCTGCCGTCCAGAGGGCTTATAAGGCCGCAGGAGTCCCGACGATAGTGGTTGGTGACCACAACTATGGCGAAGGTTCATCGAGAGAACATGCCGCCATGGAACCACGTCACCTGGGTGTCCGTGCAGTGCTTGTCAAATCATTCGCACGTATCCATGAGACCAACCTGAAAAAGCAGGGAATGTTGGCACTCACTTTTGCAAATGAAGCTGACTATGACAAGATCCTTGAAGATGATACATTCAACTTCATTGACCTGGAAAGCTTCGCTCCCGGCAAACCACTATCTATTCAGGTCTTGCACAAGGATGGCTCTTCGGATGTCATCATGGCCAACCATACCTACAATGACCAGCAGATTGAATGGTTCAAGGCTGGCTCTGCCCTAAACCTGATCAGTAAAAACAACGCTTAAATATTTTATTACATGCAAAAAATAAAAGTAATCAACCCCGTCGTGGAACTTGACGGTGACGAGATGACCCGGGTCATCTGGAAATTTATCAAGGAGAAACTTATCCTACCTTATCTTGACATTGACCTGAAATATTACGATTTGGGCATCGAACACCGTGACGCGACCGACGATCAGGTCACCATTGACGCAGCACACGCCATCAAGAAATATGGAGTTGGTGTAAAATGTGCCACCATCACTCCGGATGAAGCCAGGGTTGAAGAGTTTGGACTCAAAAAAATGTGGAAATCACCCAATGGTACCATCCGAAACATTCTGGATGGCACCGTTTTTCGTGAACCCATCATTATCAATAACGTACCTAGATTGGTGCCCGGCTGGAAGAAGCCTATTTGCATCGGGCGCCATGCCTTTGGCGACCAGTACAGGGCTACGGACTTTGTCACCAAGGGTAAGGGAAAACTCACCATTACCTTTACACCCGATGACGGAAGTGCCCCTGTTTCACATGAAGTTTACCATTTCCAGGGTGATGGTGTTGCACTGGCCATGTACAACCACGATGAATCCATTCGCGGATTTGCACGTGCATGCATGAACCAGGCCCTCGACAAGAAATGGCCGCTCTATATGTCTACCAAGAATACTATCCTCAAAAAATATGATGGCCGGTTCAAGGATATCTTCCAGGAGGTGTTTGAAGCCGAATTCAGCGATAAATTCAAGGAAGCCGGCATCACCTACGAACACAGGCTGATCGACGACATGGTTGCCGCTGCGTTGAAATGGGACGGCGGATTTGTATGGGCATGCAAAAACTATGACGGAGATGTGCAAAGCGATACGGTTGCCCAGGGATTTGGATCACTTGGACTAATGACATCCACATTGATTACACCCGACGGACATACGATGGAAGCTGAAGCTGCACACGGTACCGTCACCCGGCATTACAGGATGCACCAGCAGGGAAAACCAACGTCGACAAACCCAATTGCCTCCATTTTTGCATGGACCAGGGGACTCGCATTCCGGGGTAAGCTTGACAACACTCCCGAATTGGTCCGCTTTGCGGAAACCCTGGAGACCGTTTGTATTGAAACAGTCGAAAGTGGCAAGATGACAAAGGACCTTGCACTGATTGTCCATGGAGATGACCTGAAAACAGAACATTTCCTGACGACAGAACAATTTCTTGAGGCACTCAACGAAAATCTGAAAGTGAAACTTGCATGATTTACGGAAACGGAATGAAAACTTCCGGAAGTAAATCCATAAATACAGATGAATGATGGCAGATAAAATCATTAAATCCGGCGAACAGCTGAAGGTTCCCGACAACCCTGTAATTCCCTTCATTGAAGGAGATGGTATCGGGAAAGACATCATGGGGCCTTCACAAAGGGTAATTGATGCTGCCGTGCAGAAGTCATATGGCACCTCCAGAAAGATAGAATGGAAGGAAGTCCTTGCCGGAGAAAAGGCATACCTTCAAACCGGCCATTGGCTGCCTGAAGAGACCATTGAGGCATTCAGGGAGTATCTGATCGGGATCAAGGGGCCACTGGCAACACCTGTGGGAGGTGGCATCAGGTCACTCAATGTTGCATTGCGCCAGACCCTCGATCTTTTTGTCTGCCTTCGTCCGGTTCGCTGGTTCAAGGGAGTCCCGTCACCCGTCAGATATCCCCATCTGGTTGACATGCATATTTTCAGGGAAAACACTGAAGACATTTACGCTGGCATCGAATTCATGACCGGTAGCCCGGAAGCTGAAAAACTCATGAAGTTCATGAAGGATGAATTGGGTGTAACCGATCAGGTACGCTTTCCTGAAAACTCATCCTTTGGGGTCAAGCCCATTTCGAGGGAAGGCTCCGAAAGATTGGTCCGAGCCGCACTCCATTATGCCATTGAGCGGCAATTGCCCTCTGTTACACTCGTGCACAAAGGCAATATCATGAAGTTCACGGAAGGGGCCTTCAAAAACTACGGCTATGACTTGGCAGAGAAGGACTTCGGCGACAAGGTATTCACCTGGCGGATGTATGAAAAGATACGCTCCGAGAAAAGTATCCTCGATGCCGACAAAGCACTTGAGGAAGCGAAAAAAACAGGCAAGGTGATCGTGAAGGACGTCATAACCGATGCATTCCTGCAAGAGTCACTGCTTCGTCCATATGATTACTCCGTGATCGCAACCATGAACCTGAATGGGGACTATATTTCCGATCAGCTGGCCGCCATGGTGGGAGGCATCGGGATTTCACCGGGAGCCAATATCAATTACAATAATGGATATGCCATTTTTGAGGCTACCCATGGAACTGCACCAGCCATAGCCGGAACCGGGAAAGCCAATCCGGGATCATTGATCCTGTCGGGTGTGATGATGCTTGAATATATGGGCTGGACCAAAGCGGCCGAACATGTATATGATGCCATGGACCACACCTTTGCCAAAAGAAGGGTCACTTCCGACCTGCATGCCCAAATGGAAGGGGCAACACTGTTGTCGACCTCCGAATTTGCAGATGAAATAATCCGAAACATGCACTAAGAGAGAGAATGAATCATAAATCATAAATCAATATGGAATACATTAAAAACCGATTTTTTCAAAAAGCAAGTAATTGTGTCAGCGAATATCAAAGAATCAGGAAAGAATATGGAGATAAGGTTATTGCCCAGGTAACCATCGACCAGGTACTTTCAGGCCAGAAAGGGATCCCTGCACTGGTTTGCGACACATCTAACCTTGATGCCAACGAAGGCATTCGTTTCAGGGGGTATTCACTACCTGAACTTCGCCAGAAACTCCCGAAACTTACGCCGGAAGGAGAACCTCTTCCAGAGGGATTGTTCCTGCTCATGCTTCTCGGTGAAATCCCGGAAAAGGAAGATGTCATGAACATCTCACGTGACTGGGCCACCCGCGCACACGTGCCCCAGCATGTTTTCGACGTGATTGATGCCATCCCGAAAACAGCCCGTCCAATGACCATGTTCAGCTCGGCCATCCTTTCCATGGCAACGGAATCGGTTTTCCAGAAAGCATACAGGGCTGGTGTCCACAAGAAATTCTACTGGGATTTCATGTACGAGGATGTCATGAACCTGATTGCAAAACTTCCGCGTGTGGCAGCCTATATTTATAGAAGATTATATCACAACGGGCATCATATCGAGCCCAACCCCAATCTTGACTGGGCTGGAAACCTAGCCTACATGATGGGATTTGATTCACTTAAAGTGAAAAGGTTGCTCAGGCTGTACATGGTTATCCATGCAGACCATGAAGGAGGCAACGTCTCGGCCCACACCGTTCATCTTGTTGGTTCAGCCCTGAGCAATGCATATTATGCTTTCTCTGCCGGAATGAACGGCCTTGCAGGCCCACTGCACGGTTTTGCAAACCAGGAAGTGATACACTGGATGTTTGAAATGATCGAGAATCTGGGAACCGATGAACCTACCGATGAACAGATTGCCGGATACATCGAAAAAACCCTCAAGGAAGGCCGGGTAGTCCCGGGATACGGACACGCAGTGCTGAGAATTACCGATCCAAGGTTTACCGTGCAACAGGAGTTCGCTGACAAGTATGTCAAAAACGACAAACTGATCAACCTTGCTAACGCAATGTACCGTGTAGCACCGCCAATTCTTGAGGCAACCGGCAAGATCAAAAATCCATGGCCTAATGTGGATGCGTATAGTGGTGCTTTGTTACACCATTACGGCATAAAGGAATATAATTTCTATACCGTACTTTTTGGTGTTTCACGGTCTTTGGGAGTTTTGGCACAATTGGTGCTCGACAGGCTTTATGGCATGCCCATCGAGCGTCCCAGCTCTCATCCCCTTTCATATTATAAATTTAAGGCCGAAGGCAACACAGAGGGTTGCTGATTACCTGAAATACTTTCACCCTGACAGGCATATGACACCTGTCAGGGTGTTTTTTTCCACTCAGTGATTATTTATCACATTCACTATGACATTTCGAGGAGTCACTCCCGACTGTCGCCAAACCAGCTGGCCCCTTTTGAACAACGCCAGCGTAGGCACCCCCTGAATCCGGAACCTGCCAGCGATTTCGGGATTTTTATCCACATCGATCTTAATAATTCTAACCCTTCCCTCCATTTCTCTTGCCACTTCATGCAAAATTGGAGACTGTACCTTGCATGGCTGACACCATTCGGCATGAAAATCAACCAAGACCGGCACTTCTGACTGAATGATGGTGTCAAAATTTCCTTTCATATCTTAAATAATATTTTTTTGTAATCAAGAAATAACGAATTGTTTCCCAGATGGCTAAGTTCAAAAGCTGTTCCATTTATTTGCAAACCTGATACGAGGTGAGGTTTCCTGTCAACTTAACATGAACCAAACATCCACTTTATTTAGAATTAATTAAAATAAGCTAACCGACACTCTTTCAAGCTTTCACTTACCCAAAATCATCGACAGACAGGTTTCACAGAGAAAATAGGTTGCCGAACGGTATATATTTTCTAATTTTGAATGAATATAAACAACATTTGTCATGGAAGTAGAAATATTGGCGAGAATCCAGTTTGCCTTTACCATTGCCTTTCACTACATCTATCCTCCCCTCAGTATTGGTCTGGGACTGATCATGGTTATCATGGAAGGACTGTATATCCGTACCGGGAACAAAGAGTATGAAACGCTGGCAAGGTTCTGGACCAAAATCTTTGCCCTGACTTTTGGAATCGGTGTTGCTACCGGAATCGTGATGGAGTTTGAATTTGGCACGAACTGGGCAACCTATTCGAGGTATGTTGGAGATGTATTCGGAAGCGCCCTGGCAGCTGAGGGAATCTTCGCATTTGCACTCGAGAGTGGATTCCTGGGCGTCTTGCTATTTGGATGGAACAGGGTTAAACCCTGGGTGCATATGGTATCCACAGTAGGTGTTTTTCTTGGCTCCATGTTTTCGGCCATCTGGATCGTGGTTGCGAACAGCTGGCAGCAAACCCCTACAGGCTACCATGTTGTAGGGGAAGGAATGGATGCAAGGGCTGAAATCACCGATTTCTGGGCCATGGTATTCAATCCCTCCAGTGTCGACAGGGTCATCCATGTTTGGCAGGGAGCTTTCCTGGCAGGAGCATTCCTGATTCTGAGTGTTCATGCCTATTACCTCATCAGGGGGCGATATGTTGACATATCAAAAAAGGCATTTACCATCGCACTGGCAGTAGCCACCATTTTCTCACTGACACAGTTGGTTTCAGGACACAGTTCAGCCAATGTGGTAGCCGAACATCAACCGGCGAAACTGGCAGCCATGGAAGGCCATTTTGAGGCTTCAGCTCCTGCGGATATGTATGTCTTTGGCTGGGTCGACAAGGAAAACCAGAAAGTGATTGGGTTAAGGGTGCCCGGAGGCTTGAGTTTCCTTCTTCACAACAATTTTGAGACTCCGGTAACAGGATTGAATGCATTCCCGTTGGATGAACAACCCGGACAAGTGAACGCTGTATTCCAGTTTTACCATATCATGGTTGCCATAGGGATGTTTTTGATTGGCCTAACCCTTTTCGCCTCATTTATGTGGTGGCGCAAAAAACTTTTTGAGACGAAGTGGCTTTTATGGGTGTTCGTCTTTTCGGTGATTCTGCCTCAGATTGCCAATCAGGCTGGATGGTTTGCCGCTGAAATGGGTAGGCAACCCTGGGTTGTCTATGGCCTGTTACGGACCAGCGATGCATTATCAAAGACAGTTACGGCAAACCAGGTTCTTTTCTCGCTGATCCTGTTTATGCTCATATATGCCTTGCTGCTTGTGCTGTTCCTCTACCTGCTCAATAAAAAAATCAAGCATGGGCCATACGACGAACACAATACCGAAACCAGGCCTTTCCAGGAAGAGGTTTCAGATGCTTTAATCAATTAAACTACAAATGATGGAAACAATATTCGGATTGGATTATCCCACTTTATGGTTTTTGGTGGTAGGTGGACTTTTTTCAGGCTATGCCATATTGGATGGATTCGATTTCGGTGCAGGTGCCTGGCATTTGTTTTTCAATAAAGAAGAAAGCCGTCGCATTGCCCTCAATGCGATCGGACCGGTTTGGGACGGCAACGAGGTTTGGCTGGTTATTGGAGGCGGTGCCTTATTTGCAGGATTCCCTGTCATGTATGCGACCCTTTTTTCAGCAATGTACGTTCCCTTTATGCTTTTTCTTGTTTTCATCATATTCAGGGCGGTTTCCATTGAATTCAGAAGCAAGGAGGAGATGAAATGGTGGCGCAAATCATGGGATATAGCATACAGTATTTCCAGCATCATGTTACCATTCCTATTGGGAGTTGTTCTTGGTAATGTATTACAGGGACTACCATTGGATAATGACTTCCATTATGTCGGCGGGCCATTTTTCGAGTTTCTGAATCCTTATTCACTGATGGTTGGAGTTACCACACTTGCCCTCATGATGACACATGGCGCCATCTATCTGTTGCTCAAAACCGAGGGAAGGTTATATGCCAAATTGACTATCCTGCTGCGAAACGGCATCATCTTCTTTATCGTCACTTTTACTATCACAACTTTATATACTTTAATTTATATCCCACATCTTTCGGATGAATTCAAGAATAATCCGGAACTGTTTATCGTGCCGGTATTGATGTTTTTGAGTATCGCCAATATTCCCCGTCTCGCACACAAGAGGAAATACGGACAGGCATTTTTGTTTTCCTCCATCACGATCAGTTTGCTGTTGATCCTGGTTGCCATTGAACTCTATCCCACCCTTCTCATGTCGACCCTTGATCCTGCCAACTCCATAACCGTATACAATGCAGCCTCTTCTGAAAAATCGTTGGGCATCATGCTAACCATTACCGCGATAGGTGGTCCCCTTGTATTGATTTATATGTTCTTTGTATACAGGACTTTCAGGGGCAAAGTAAAACTCGACGATACCAGTTATTAAAGATTGGGACAGGGATATAATAGAAAGTTCAATGTACTCAAAAAGTAACCCCCAAAAATGACAATTGATGAAAACAGGATGGAATATCAAACACGTGGTTGACCAATCGGGAAGAGTGGCCATCGTAACCGGGGCCAATGCAGGTATCGGTTATGAGACAGCCTTGCAGTTGGCAGGCAAAGGGATGGAAGTGATTATGGCGGCAAGGAGTTCAACCAGGACAGAGGAAGCGATTTCAAAAATTAAGGCCGTTTTTCCGGATGCAAAACTGAAATACCTTCACCTGGACCTTGGCAGCATGAATAGCGTTAGACAATTTGTGGCAGATTTTTCAGGACACCATAACCGCCTTGACCTGCTCATCAACAATGCAGGAGTGATGATTCCCGCTTTTGACCAGACTTCAGAAGGTTTTGAAAGCCAGTTGGGGATCAACTATCTTGGCCATTTCCTGCTAACCGGATTATTGCTTCCAAAAATGCGCAATATTGAGGGGTCCAGGATTGTTTCGCTCAGCAGCATTGCCCATCGTTTTGGAACCGATTCATTTGAAGAAAAGCATTTCAGGGGTTCGTTGAACAAATCAAGATCCTACAGCCAAAGCAAACTTGCCTGTCTGATATTTGCATACGAATTGCAAAGACGGCTTGAACGTAACGGAGCGTATACAGCGTCAATGGCAGCCCATCCGGGAGTATCTTCCACAAATCTGGGCCGTGATATGTCGCCAGTGTTGAGATTCGCATTTCCGCGGATTGGACAGACTGCAGACCTGGGCGCCCTTCCCGTACTTATGGCGGCTTTGGATCCAAAGCTTAAGGGAGGAGAATATTGTGGTCCGGATGGAATATATGGGTGGCGGGGACAGCCAGAAGTGACCTCTTCCAGCAGTATCTCCAAAAACAAGGATGTTGCCTCCCGACTCTGGAGCATTTCCGAAAAACTGACTGGTGTGTCCTATCCCTGAATTTTTCAGTGATTGGTCAGATCATTTTTGGAACCAGCTGAAATGCCAGCTTTCCAGTCTGGGTAAAGACATCCTCCCAATGGTCAACGGAAAAATCTATACCAACCGTTGAACAAGTGGGCATGTCACCATAAAATCCATCTGCCAGTCGTGAAACAAAATACGAAATCCCCGGATTATGTCCGAAAACGAAAATTGTCGATTTTCGGTTGTCAATCGTATGCAGATAATCAATAAACTCTCCGGTACTGAATTCCATATATAATCCAGGTTCAGTTTGTATTGCATCGACGGCATAATCAAGCGTACCGGCAAAAATAGTTGCAGTCTGCAAGGCACGATTTGCCGGACTTGAGATCATCAGGTCAGGTAACACGTTCCTTGCAATCAATTGGGAACTCACCTTTCGGGCATCATTTCTACCCCGATCTGTCAGGTCTCTCGAAAAATCATCTTCGTAACCATAGGGTACGGCCTTCGCGTGACGAACTAACACGATTCGTTTCATAATACAGGTTTTATCCGTTAAAAATAACGTAATTTGCTACCTGCTCTCAGAAAAAATTGAATTTTCATGAAACGAATCGGACTGCTTTCCGACACGCATGGATACATTCCACGACAAATCCTGGATTTCTTCAGTGATGTGGATGAGATTTGGCATGCAGGAGACATCGGTGACATCGGTCTGGCCGACCGATTGGCAGCAATGAAACCACTTCGTGCCGTTTACGGCAACATTGACAACCATGAAATAAGACAGACATGGCCTAAAAACCAGCGCTTTATGTGCGAAGAAGTGGATGTATGGATAACCCACATCGGTGGATATCCGGGAAATTATGACCGGACTGTCCGTAAAGAAATCATGGCCAATCCCCCAAAGTTGTTTATCTCAGGTCATTCACACATTCTGAAGGTTATCTACGACAAAAAGCTTGACCTGTTACATCTCAATCCGGGAGCCGCAGGATACAAAGGATTTCATAAGCTATCCACTGCCTTGCGGTTTATCATTGATGGTCAAGATATTCGGGAAATGGAAATCTGGCAGGCCGAGAGAAGCGACCTGGTCCCAGTAAATCTGAAGAATATCGAATAGTTATTGCCGCTCAAGAAGGGCTGCAGTCCAGTTATTCCTGACACGCTTCTTCCGGAAAACCAGTCCCAACTCATTGGCCACCGGCAGAATGTCAGCCAGATCATCTTCATAAAACCCGCTAATAACAATGACTGCACCGGGTTTCATCACTTTCACATAGGCAGGAAGATCAGACAAAATGATGTTTTTCTGGATATTCGCCAGCACCACATCAAACATTTCGTCACCAAGCAGACTGGCATCACCCCGGATAGCCTTAATCTGGGGCACATTGTTCAATACACTGTTCTCCACAACCGCCTCATAAGCCCAATGGTCAATATCGATGGCAGTAATTGTATGGGCCCCCAGTTGTCCTGCAAGTATGGCAAGGATCCCGGTGCCGCATCCCATATCGAGCACCGACTTATCCTTAAAATCGATTTCGAGCATAAATTCCATGACCTGAGAGGTAGTTTCATGGTTACCGGTACCAAAGGCCATATTGGGCTCAATGATTATCTCATGCTTACACGCAGGATAATCATGATGAAAAGGGGCCCTCACCACTACATCATTTCCGATTACCAAAGGCTTGAAATAATTCTTTTCCCACTCCTCATTCCAGTTTCGGGCCTCGATCTCTTCGCTGCTCCATTTCAGTTGAGATGATCCGGAATATTGTTCCAACAGTGAATCAAGAAAATCAGGCAAAAAATATTCCTTTGAAAGATATGCCTCAAAACCCGAGTCATTCTCCACAAAGGTGTCATAACCGGCACTGGCCATTTCTGCCATCAGGACGTCACGGATCCATTCCTCGAAAGGATTCATTGCGACAATAACTTTAATTGTATTCACTTGTAATTGACTTTTTAATTCTAATTATCCAGAAACAGGCTGCATTAATGAAAGTCATAAACTTACACCGACGCGCCTGTGCAAACATACAAACTCCATGATGAAACAGCCTAATTTTTTTCAGGAGAGATTGTTGAAAGTTACCACAGACATACCATTAAACCCTTCCCAGGACTAAACCAAGTCCCGACCAACTTCTGTGTATCTACATATAAATAACGTTCTTTTACCATTATTAAACCATTTAAAAATGGTAAAATAATGGTAAAACAATGGAGAAACTATGGTGAAACCAATACTTTGATCAAGACCGGAGTATAAATGACAAGGTTTTTTAAAGGGCTTTATCGAACCGACAAAAAACAAAATGGGGTGGTCCAATACATGAACCACCCCATTTTCGACACGACATTCAGTTACCTATGCCCTGAATCCGTTTACGATGGCAAGGAAACTAACGGCATCGAGTGATGCACCACCAATCAGGCCACCATCGACATCAGGGTTGGCAAACAATTCTTTTGCATTGGAAGCATTACAGCTGCCACCATAAAGAATTGAAGTTGCCTGAGCTACCTCATCACCAAACTTCTCCGCGATTGCAGATCGCAGGAAGGCATGCATTTCCTGAGCCTGTGCCGAAGAAGCCGTTTTGCCGGTACCGATAGCCCAAATTGGCTCATAGGCGATGACCAGTTTGCGAAAATCCTCTTCACTAAGCTGGAAGATGGTTTCTTCAAACTGTTTCTTGACATATTCGTTCTGTGTTCCAGCCTCACGGATGGCCAATGGTTCTCCACAGCAATATATGGGTGTAAGACCGTTTGCAAGAGCCAATGCAAGTTTCTTGTTCAATACGGCACTGTTATCAGCGTAATATTCACGACGTTCTGAATGACCGAGAATCACGTAGTCAGCTCCGGTTGATTTTACCATTTCAGCAGAAACTTCACCCGTGAAAGCCCCTTTCGGTTCAGCGGCACAATTCTGTGCACCGACTTTTACCTGGTTACCATCAACAATGCTTACCACGCCGGTAATATGAACAAAGGGAGGACAAACAACAACCTGTACTTCAGGATCACCTGATTCAGCCACTTTTGCCATCACATCCTTTGCCAGTTCGAGGCCACCCTGAACAGTGGTATTGCACTTCCAGTTACCTGCTACAATTTTCTTTCTCATCGTGTTGAATTTTATCTGTTTTTTTGAAATATTTCTTTGGACCAAAGGTACAATCCGTCCTCCTAAGTTGATTGTCAGGAAGTCCGTAAAAACCTCATCTTAACTATTTTTTCAGGAACCCTGAAGTCAGCTCCTCAGGAGTTGGAATGGCGTTCCTCGAATACTTGGCAACAATCGTCCCATTCTTCAGGACCAGTAATCCGGGATTCGACCTGACCATGGTTTTCAAGTCGATTTCATCGGCATGGAAAAATTCATAAGGAGCACCCGTTTCCACCGCAAACCGGTCACAATCGTCGAAAAGGGATGAAGTAAGGCAAATGAATGAATAGCCTTCGGCACTGGCCCAGTTTGCCAGGTTGTTGATTTTATCCTGGTTCTTTCGTGATGACTTATTGATATCGTATGCCACAAGCATAAAGACATAATTCTCGTCGAACAGGAAGAAATCATAAATATTATCTCCCTCGCGGGTTTCTACCACAAAGTTCTTGATGGGAGGCGTATAGCCCTTGCTGATCAGCCGGGGTTCCTCCATGCTGTCGAAAACCCAGTTGAGGGTATCGTTCCATGGGTAGTTCTCTTCGGTGAACTTTTCAACTTCACCCGTATTTTTGTTCTTGTAATAGAAGATGTTTTCATACACATCCTGGGGAGCATCCTCAGGCATGGCCATTGCCTCAGGAATGTTGACACCTACTTTATATGGCCTAAAATCAATTACAGGCTCGTGATAGGAAGAGTACCCCACAATTAAGATATAAGCAGCAATGGTGAGATAACCGGCAGAATGACAAACCTTGACTGAAAAAGGTTTGAGCTTTTTCCGCCATACAAAAACGATCATTGCCAGAATGATCAGAACCACATTTTTATAAAATGTTTCCCAATTCGAAATAACCAGGGCATCCCCAAAGCAGCCACAGTCGGTTACAGGGTTCTTCACTGCAATCCAGAGGGTCAACGGAGTAAAGAAGGCCATAAAGATCAATGCTCCCCAGCTGAACAGTTTCACATTGATGGCAAACAGCAAGGTCACGCCAATCAGGAACTCGGCAAACGACAGAAGCATTCCCAAAGGGAAAGCCGACCATTCCAATGTTTCGAGACCCATCACCTTGAAATAGTCAATGAATTTATAGGCCGACCCCCATGGGTCAATTCCCTTTACGAATCCTGAAAAAATGAAAGTGATCCCAACCAAGATCCTGGCAATATGCGCTATAACCTTCATGCTATTCTTATTTTTTATTATTCAAAATCGGTCTTTATCAGGGCAAACATGGCATAATTGACCATATCGAGATAATTGGCATCGACGCCTTCCGACACCAGTGTTTTTCCCTTGTTGTCCTCAATCTGCTTGGTTCTTTTGATTTTCATCAGGATCAGGTCGGTATAGCTGCTGACACGCATACTGCGCCAGGCTTCTTCATAATCATGATTTTTGGCCAGCATTAGGTCCAGGGCTTGATTGAAAAACCGGTCATAAAGCTCAATGGCCTTTTCAGGATTGAGTTCCTCTTCAGACGTCCCTAAACTTAATTGGATCAATCCAATGATGGAATAATTGACAATTCCGATAAATTCAGCCCGGGGATCCTCATCAACCTTCATCACTCCCTTATCTTCGATACTCCTTATCCTGCGAGCCTTGATATATATCTGGTCGGTAATGGATTCGGGCCGAAGGATTCGCCATGCGGTACCGTAATCTTTCATCTTGTTTTTGAAAACCTCGCCGCAGACAGCCATAACCTGCTGATATTGCTGAATTGTCTGATCCATTCTTTCGCTTGTTAAAAGCCATAAAAATATGAAAAAATGACTATTTTGAGGGGTTTTATTTTACATTTGCATCTAATTAGTGTACAACGATAAAAGAATTGCCATATGCTTATCACACAGTCGGCAGGGAATTTTTTAAAACGCAAACACACCATTAATATTGGGGATGGGATCCTGGACCTATCCATCCCATGTATTATGGGAATCATTAACCTAACACCCGATTCTTTTTATGATGGTGGCACCCTTAAAAGTGAGTCAGACGTTCTTGACAGAGTGGAAACCATGCTTGAAGAAGGAGCCTCAATTATAGATTTGGGTGCCGTTTCAACCCGTCCCGGGTCCAGCCAGACATCCACCAAGGAAGAATTGGAAAGGCTTTTGCCGTATGCCAAACTGATCAGGTCGCATTTCCCGGACGTCGCACTTTCAGTTGACACCTGGAGGGCTTGGGTTGCCGACAGGATCGTGGGTGAAATCGGACCGGTCATCATTAACGACATTTCGGGTGGGACCATGGATACAAATATGTTCGAAACCATTGGCCGCCTCAAGGTACCCTATATTTTAAGCCATATCCAGGGCACACCGGATACCATGCAGGACAATCCGTTTTATCAGGACGTGGTCAGGGAAGTTTCGGCATCTCTCAGTGAAGGGGTCCGGAAATTGACCAAGCTTGGTGCTGCGGATATCATGATCGACCCGGGATTCGGATTTGGCAAGAACCTTGACCATAATTACAAACTGCTGAACCGTCTCGATTCATTGAAAGTATTCCAACTGCCCGTAGTAGTCGGATTAAGCCGTAAATCGATGGTATACAGCGCACTTGACACTGATGCGGAAAATGCCCTGAATGGCACGACAGTCGTCAATACCATGGCCTTGTTGGGTGGTGCCGATATTTTGCGGGTTCATGATGTTAAGGAAGCCGTGGATGCATTGCGAATCTTTCTGCAATTGAAAGAATCCTTATAACTTTGAACATTCCTTCCGGAATTGTTTTTGGCCGATTGACTTCCGCAGGGATATTCAATCTTATTTACAATTAATGCCACAGGCTGATGCTTTCATTTATACATATCCGTTTTCTGGACATCATCGATATCTTCCTGGTAGCCATGTTACTCTATCAGGTGTACCGATTGATTAAGGGAACGGTAGCATTCAATATCGTTATAGGATTCTTCCTTGTCTACCTCATGTGGGTGATTGTGCGCTCCCTTGGTATGGAGCTTTTGAGTTCAATTATCGGCCAATTCATAGGCGTGGGGGTTCTCGCCCTGATCATAGTATTCCATCCTGAAATCCGAAGATTTCTTTTGTATATAGGAAGTCATAACCACCTCATCAGGCTCCTTTCACTCGACAAATTATTTCATTTCGGGAAATCGACCAGCGATTCCGGAATTGTCCCGGAACTCGCCCAAACCGCTTTTTTCTTTTCAAGGACTTTGACTGGAGCCATCATGGTCATAACCCGAAGGTCGGAACTTGCAGAGCAAATTGCGACAGGGGAACTGATCAATGCCAGGATAAGCCAGCCACTCCTTTCCACCATTTTTTTCAAGAACACGCCACTGCACGACGGAGCGGTGATCATCAAAAACAACCTGATTGTGGCGGCCGGATGTATCCTTCCATTAACACACAAGGAAGTTGACAAAAGCATGGGATTGCGCCACAGGGCAGCCATTGGCATTACGGAGGCATCGGATGCCATAGCCCTGGTCATTTCAGAAGAAACCGGCAAAGTATCTGTGGTCGACAGCGGGAACATCACAAGAGTTCCTGACAAAGAGACACTGATTCAGTTGCTTAACAACTACCTTAGCGAAGTTGAACCGGCACAAGGATCTTCACGGTAAAGTGACTTCTCCAATAAGTTTGGACAGGAATCTTGCACAACAATCATCTCGTGAAACACGACCAGATTTCAAATTCATTCATCACTTCCAAAATCGACTATCATGAACAGAATATGTGAACTTTTCTCGATACGTTATCCGATCATCCAGGGAGGCATGGTTTGGTGTTCCGGTTGGCGATTGGCCTCCGCAGTTAGTGAAGCCGGAGGCTTGGGACTGATTGGCGCGGGCTCCATGCATCCTGAAACCCTGCGTGAACACATTGTAAAGACGAGGATTGCCACTTCCCGACCCTTTGGGGTAAATGTACCCCTGCTTTATCCCGAAATGGAAATCATCATGCAGATTATAACGGAAGAGAAAGTTCCCATTGTGTTTACCTCGGCAGGAAGTCCGGCAAAGTGGACAAACTGGCTGAAAGAAAGGGGAATCATTGTGGCTCATGTTGTATCAGGTTCCGTTTTCGCCTTAAAATGTGAACAGGCAGGGGTAGATGCCATTGTTGCCGAGGGATTTGAAGCCGGAGGACACAACGGAAGGGATGAAACCACCACCATGACGCTGATACCGGCTGTCAGAAAGTCAACCTCCCTGCCTCTTATTGCCGCGGGTGGCATTGGAAGCGGTGGGGCCATGGCTGCCGCTCTGGCACTTGGGGCCGAGGGAGTCCAGATCGGTTCTCTTTTTGCCGCTTCGGAAGAATCATCAGCACATCCCCGATTCAAACAGTTGATCACCACCTTGAAGGAAGGTGACACCAAATTATCGATCAAAAAGTTGGCGCCAGTCAGGTTAATCAAAAACAAATTCTTTGAACTCGTTGACAATGCTGAACAAAACGGAGCATCAAAGGATGAGTTGTTGTCACTTTTGGGTAAAGGCAGGGCAAAGAGAGGAATCTTTGAAGGCGACCTCGAGGAAGGTGAACTTGAGATTGGACAAGTTTCATCGACAATCGACACAATTGAGCCTGTTTCAAGGATCTTTGACAAGCTTATCAATGAATACAATACAACAATCGGAAAACTGTCTGTCCTTTAGGACTTAACAAACCATACCGGCCACCATTACAAAAGGTTGACTGAAAGGTTCATCATTTCCGGCGGAGGATGACCATGGTGGCACCATACCCATAATCCCGGAATGAGGCATCCTGAAAATCATATTTTTTATATCTGTTCGACAGCTCCCGGCGCAACTCATTTTTAAGGGTCCCCTGTCCTACCCCATGTATGAAAACGATCCTCTTGGTACCATTTTGTATGGCAGACTCCATTTCGAACCGAAAACGGTCCATCTGGATTTCCAAGATATCTTTTGGCTCAAGATTTTGGTTATCATCCAGAAGTTCCTGAATGTGCAAATCTACCTCCTTAAGGTCAGGTGACTCCTGCTTTGGGATGACAGGCTTTTTCAAATCACCACTCTCCTCCATCACCTTCGGCGCACTAAAATCATGCTGTTTAAGTTTTTCAATCTCTTTCGAAAGTTCATTTTCCAGCAAGTCAATCAAATAGGCCCTGGTAGAAAAATAGGCATTTCCTGTAAAAGATGTCTCCTTGTAGAACTTGACAGGATTAACTTTCAAAGTCTTCACAAGGGCATTCTGCAATTCTCTCCCATTACTTTCGAAGGGAAGAATCTGTACGCCAAATGATGGGAAAGTACTAAAATCGGAATGTGTAATACCCTTAAGGGGAACACAACTATAAGGGCCCAGCCTGCCCGATTTTTCGGAAGCATATGAGCCATTTGTTAATAATGAAAAATGATACAACAGGGTTTTGTCACTGTCGTTGACAAGCCATGCCTTTATCTCGCCCGACAAAGGCATAGTTGGAACCTCAGGCACAAATGCCAGAAAATATGCTCCGTTGGGAACTGCAGGTTTCCCGGCAGAGGAGGCAAATAACGGTTGACTTTCCTTTTTGGGTTTTCTCACCTCAGCCGGCTCAATGACTGGTTTACCCGAAACATTTCGGGTTGGGATGGGAGATGAGGTTTCATTTACAAAACGTTCGTCCTTAACCAATTCGGCGATCAAACAAGGCACTTCAAATCCTTCTTCATCTTCGACGTTCACAACCTTCTTGCTCACAAAACCGGTAACCGTCCCGCCACCTTTTGCATTGAGAAATTTAACCTTATCTCCAATTTTCAACATAGTTCATTTTTTTTGCAAAGCTATCATTTAAAAATAAAATCATAGTTTTAACTTTTTGCTTTTACATCCATCCAATGGATAGCTATAAATAATCAAATATTCAATTCATACTGACAATGAGTGTTTTTCGGATTGGTTTTTTAGGTGCGGGAGGGATTGCACGCGCCCATGTTTATGCGCTGCAATCACTAAAATTCTATTATAATTCATCCCCCGGGATAGAACTTTCAACGGTTTGTTCCCAGAGGAGAGAAAGTCGTGAATCATTTGCAAAAGCATATGGATTTGCAAAGTCTGAGACTTTCGAAGAATTCAGGCAAAACCAGGAAATAGACACCGTATTTATTCTGGGCCCCAACAATACTCATTTTGAGCATTTTAAAACTGCGCTGGAGATGCCTTCCGTGCGTAGGATTTATCTTGAGAAGCCGGTCTGTTCAAGTTTGGGTGAAGAACAGGAAATGGCAAAGCTGGCAGCATCATCAAATAAAATCATTCAGGTAGGATTTCAATACCTGCAAACCCCTGCTGTGCGTGAAGCACTTTCCTTCTGGAAATCAGGTTTGCTAGGGAAACCCATACATTTTGACCTGAAATACTACCATGGCGATTATCTCCAGAAGAGTTACCGGGGTAAGCGCGTGACCCGACTCACACCTGCACCCGATGGAGGAGCCATGGCCGATCTGGGATCTCACGGCATCAGCCTGTTAACGGCTTTTCTCGGAGAAGGATTACAATTAAACCATGCCATTCAGGCAGGAGGATTTCCGGGTGTTCCGGCAGGTTCCGACCTGTTCAGTTCCATTTCACTGACAGATCCAAAGACCATGGCCGCAGGCCATATGTCAGCCAGTCGCATCAGCTCAGGATCAGGCGACCTGGTCAGTCTTGAAATTTACGCCGAAAAAGGGATGTTGCGCTATTCGTCACAAACATCCGAATACTTTGAGTACTATACCGAATCATCGGGTACCTGGACAAAAAGAATGATTGGCAGCAATTACAACGGAATCACTTCGTTCCCTTCGGGGCATGTACCTGCAGGCTGGCTTCGTTCGCTGGTTCACGCCCATTTCCTGTTTTTGGGTGGAAATGACCCACGGGCATTTATACCAGGACTGGATCATGGACTCGAAGTGCAGCGACTCGTACGTGAAACCGCAAGTCACCTTGAACAATACCGTAGCAAGTTTTAGGAAGTGATTACCCAAATCAATATTTATTTAAGGGGTGAAAATACCATAATACCCCCTGGCAAATTGGTTATAAATTGAATTACGAATTAAGATGAAACATAGAATCAGTGGCATACTCCTCCACATAACTTCCCTTCCGAGCAAGGAGGGAATAGGGACATTGGGCGTCCATGCCATGAAGTGGATTGATTTCCTGAAACAGAGCCGGCAAACGGTTTGGCAGATCCTGCCACTTGGCCCGGTAGGTTATGCCCATTCCCCCTATTTATGCTATTCGGCCTTTGCCGGAAATCCTCTTCTGATTGATCTGGAAAGCCTTTTAAAAGAAGGACTTATACAGGAGACACATCTAAAAGGAACACCACGATTTGACATCAGGCAAGTTGAGTTTGATCGGATTGAAAAATGGAAAGCCCCACTTTTGAGGAAGGCTTTTCAACAATTCAGGGCAGCAAAAAATCAGTTCGCCAATGATTATCACCGGTTTCTGGATGAGAATGGTTGGTGGGTAAACGATTATTCACTGTTTATGTCCGCAAAGTTTCACTTTGGTGGCATTTCATGGCAGGGATGGCCTGATGAGCTCAAGTTTCGGACTCCGGAAGGCATGGAAAAATACAGAATAAAACTTGCCGATGAAATCGAATACAGGCTGTTCGAACAATTCATTTTCTTCAGGCAATGGTCACAAATCCATGACTATGCAAAAAAACAGGGAATCCGGATTTTTGGCGATATGCCATTATATGTGGCCGGCGACAGTGCAGATGTGTGGGCCAACACCGAAATCTTCATGCTCGACGAAAAGCTGGAACCAACCCACATTGGTGGTGTCCCTCCGGATTATTTCAGTGAAACAGGCCAGTTATGGGGAAATCCGGTGTATGACTGGGATGCCCTGAAAAAGCAAAACTATCATTGGTGGATGGCACGCATCCACTTTAACCTCAGAATGTTTGACTTGGTCAGGATTGACCATTTCAGGGGATTGGAATCATTCTGGGCCATTCCTGCCGGTTCAGAGAATGCCATATCAGGAGAATGGTTACCTGCCTATGGGCATGAGATGTTATCTCTTCTAAAAAGCCAGATTGGCGATTTGCCCCTTATTGCAGAAGATCTTGGAATTATTACACCTGAAGTGGACAAACTCAGGGCCAGCTTCAACCTGCCAGGAATGAAGGTGCTTCAATTTGCATTTACAACAGGCCCTGACAACGACTATCTGCCTCATAACTACGACCGAAACTACCTTGTTTATACCGGGACGCATGACAACGACACCAGTTGGGCCTGGTTACATGCAGCCGGCAAAGAAGAGAAAAGGCGTGCACTCGACTATTTAAAACCCTTTAACCGTAAACCTGTAGATGCACTCATCGAGATGGCATGGGCCTCGGTGGCATACATGGCGTTCATTCCCCTCCAGGATTTGCTGGGATTGGGAGCAGAGGCCAGAATGAACATACCCGGTCTGGCATCAGGCAATTGGGGATGGCGGTTCAGATGGGACCAGATCAGGGGAAGACACCAGAAATTTTTGGTTGAAATCAACCAAAAATATAACCGCAACGGAGTTTTTGGGAAAGAAGCAGGTTAACAGCACTGCAATACTGCCTGCATGAATAATTCGGGTTGTTCGGCATGTAGCCAATGTCCCGCATCAGGAATATCAATTATCTGGGCATCAGGATATATCCTGAGGATTCTCGGGATATCTTCATCCCGGATGTAGGGTGACTTAAGTCCCCTGATAAAGACAACAGGATATACCGTTACGGGCAGGCGATCTTCAAAATATTTCTCATTGCCACCTTCGACAATTTCCTCCAGATGATTGTAAAGGGCTTCAACATTCAATCGCCAATGAAGCTTTTTTGATTTGGTATCGACGGCAACATTTTTGAGCAGGAATTGAATGATATCCGGACTGCCAATTTTCTCTGCCAAACTATCTGCAACATCCTGCCGTGTTTTTACAAATTCAAAATTAATTTCCATCATGGCCATCAATATGGTTCGATGAAGGTGATACTGGCTTTCATCACCCAGACGCAAATAATCCTTGGGAGCGATATCGGCTATCACCAGCTTCTCAACCCTCTCAGGGTAATCGGCCGCAAAAAGCATGGCAGTCTTTCCACCCATGCTGTGTCCCAATAAAGTTGCCCTTTCAATATGGTGGTCATCAAAAAACCGGGCCAAATCATCCACCATTCCCTGATAAGTATGCTCAGGATGGTGAGGTGACCGACCATGATTCCTCAGGTCAATGGCATATACCTGATGATGGTCTGAAAGTCGTTTTGAAATCGCCAGCCAATTATCGGAAGATCCATACAAACCGTGTACAATGACGATTGGTGAACCTTGCCCTTCCTTTTTAAAATGCAGTTTCATCTATCTAAGGCAATCAAGATATTTCTGAATCGTGATTTCCAGTCCAAAATACAAAGCATCGGCAATCAATGCATGTCCGATTGAAACTTCCTTGATTTCAGGAATCATTCCGACCAGGTACTTCAGGTTTTCCAAACTCAGGTCATGTCCGGCATTCAGATCCAGTCCACATGCGGTTGCCGTCTTTGCCGCAATGACAAAAGGTTTTACAGCCTCCTCCCTGTTTACCGGGAAATATGTCGCATAGGGTTCGGTATACAATTCAACCCTGTCGGTACCCGTCCTGGCCGCTCCCTCAACGAGCGATTGATCGGGATCCACAAACAGGGAAGTCCTGATACCCGACTCTTTCAAACGGGCAACCACCTCGGTAAGGAAGGACCGATGGGTGATGGTATCCCAGCCATGATCGGACGTAATTTGCCCCGGGGCATCAGGCACCAGTGTTACCTGATCGGCTTTCACTTGTGTGACCAATTTCAAAAAGTCTTCGGTTGGATAACCCTCTATATTGAATTCCGTGACTATTACCGGTTTGAGATCAAATACGTCCTGCCTGCGGATATGTCGTTCGTCAGGCCTGGGATGAACCGTGATTCCCTGTGCTCCAAATCTTTGGCAATCCACAGCAGCTTTTACGACATCCGGAATGATTCCACCCCTTGCATTACGCAATGTTGCTATTTTGTTTATATTTACGCTCAATCTAGTCATAACCGTAATTTTAAAGCCGCAAGTTACGATTTTTACGCTATTGAATAAAGACTTTTAAATCTCTGATAAATTGCGAGCAAAAGAACTGATAACCGATAATGTTCCGGTATTAAAGCCTGAAGACAAAGGTCAGACTGCCCTTAACTGGATGGATATGCTAAAAGTATCCCACCTCCCGGTTGTAAAAGAAGAGGAGTATCTGGGACTGATTTCAGACAAGATCATTTACGACCTGAACCTGACGGAGGAGAGCATTGAAAAACAAGTTATTCAATTACATTCCCCACATATCCATGAGGATAAGCACATCTTTGAGGCAGCCTCTGTCATGTATAACCTGGGATTGACTGTTCTTCCGGTATTGAACGAGGCAAACTCGTATGTTGGGACCATCACCCTTACAGACATTTGGAAAGGCATTGCAAGTCTTTTAAGCCTTAATGAACCAGGAGGAATAATTATCCTAAACGTCCCTGAACATAACTTTTCGCTGAGCGAAATCAGCCAAATCGTTGAAAGCAATGACACCAGGATACTAAGTTTGGTAACCCATAAACCCTCTGGATCAGAAGTGCTGAACATCACCTTAAAACTTGACAGGGTTGACCTGTCGGCAGTGTTGCAGACTTTTGAGCGATACAGTTACCAGGTTGCATCTGTATTCATGGACGATTCACTCCTCCATGACTTGTATGAAGACAGGCTTGAACAGTTTTTGCGTTATCTCAATATCTAACCAACCGCTTCCATCATGAAGGTAGCCGTATTCGGGATCAATGTTTCATCTGATTTTATCCCGGTATTACAACATTTCTTTCGGTTTTTGACTGAAAATAACATTCCGGTTCATATTTACCGGCCTTTTTTCGATCATTTAAAGTCCGACATGAACTTTGCCCCAAATGTTCAGGACTTTTTCACTTCCCATGAGGACTTCGACGGATCGGTTGAATACATTTTCAGCATAGGTGGAGACGGAACCTTTTTGCAGTCATTTCTGAACACCCGGAATTACCATATTCCTTTGGTGGGGGTCAATAGTGGAAGGCTAGGTTTCCTTGCCGACATTTCGCAGGAATTCATCATCGATGCCCTTACTGACATCATGGAAGGCAGATATAGCACCATGGAAAGATCACTTCTCGAAGTGGAACTTATTGGGGCATCTGGTTTCGGGTTTAATTATGGTTTGAATGAGATGACCGTACTGAAAACCGACAGCTCTTCCATGATCAACATACAAGTCAGCATAAACGGGGCTTTTCTTTATTCTGTCTGGGCTGATGGGATGATCATTGCCACCCCGACGGGTTCAACTGCATATTCATTGAGTGTTGGTGGACCTATCCTGTCGCCCGATTCAGAAAACTTCGTCATTAATGCCATCGCTCCACATAACCTGACCGTCAGGCCTATTGTCGTTCCCGACACAAGTATACTGGACTTGCAGGTTGAAGGACGGGGAACACAGTATCTGACTTCACTCGACTCACGATCCATCATTGTGGACCATGCGACCACCATCCGTGTAAAGAAGGCTGATTTCAAACTCAAAACCTTGCACCTTCATGACCAGACTTTCTACCAGACGTTGCGCAATAAACTGATGTGGGGAATGGACAAGAGAAATTGATAAATTATTATGACTTAACAATTTTTAACCGCAGTTAGGGTTTTATAATAGCATTCAGGTACGGTTTTTTTTTAAATTATATTACTTTTGTACCACTTCTGAACAGGCATGTTCAGAATATTTTTTTAAGTAGTTCATTGATTTAATGTAAGTTACATAGATAAAAACCAAAGTTGGATCGGGATTTCCTGGAAGGATAACAGAGTCTGTTTCATTTGGATTCCGAATGAAACAAACTGACTTAATATCCTATAAACGAATACTTTATCGATCCTCGCCTGAATCGAAATTTGTAGATGAAATGATTTACTCAATGAGGAGAATTCTTTTATTGATAACCGGATTGATTCTGTCGTTTTCGGCACTTGCACAGAAGACGGCCGATATTGGTATCTGGGGCGGCGGTTCAGGATATCTGGGTGATTTGGAAAATACGTCATTAAATGACTTTACTTTTCCTACGATAGGTGCATATTTCAGGTATAATTTCCATGAAAGGGCAGGCGTAAGGGCCATGTTACTCTCAGGTAATATGGCGGCAGAGGGTATCATTCAAAACCATCCCTGGGAATTCAAAAAAAATGTACGTGACTTTTCGCTACAAGCAGAAATCAATTTCCTGAGATATTCTACGGGAAACCGTAAGGCGGCATTTTCAAGCTACCTGACGGGAGGGATCGGCTTGATGAATTACCGTTACGAATATGACCAGGCATTCATGCACACCATTACGCCCAATACGAACAAGGGTACTGATGATGAGTCAAAAAATGTCATTGCCCCGTCGTTGCCGTTCGGAATGGGATTTAAGTTCAATGTCGGGAAAAGACTCGGGTTGGGCGTAGAATATCAGATGAGAAAGTTGTTGGATGACAGGCTCGATAACCTGGATGATCCATTGGCCCATATCAACAATGACAATATCGAAGTGACCTACAGGGATCGATTACATAACAATGACTGGGCAGGATTTCTCGGGTTGCATCTGACATACAAGATTTTCCTCGGAAAAGTGCCCTGTCCTGCCTACGATTAAACAATTGAATGAAAGTGTCTTTAAAGGAACAAATCAATACAGAAAAACTGCCAAGGCACATTGCCATCATCATGGATGGAAATGGTCGATGGGCGGCACGCCACGGCAGTGCCCGGATATTCGGGCATGAACATGGTGTGGAAGCCGTAAGGTCGGTCATTGAAGGCGCCGGGGAAGTTGGGGTAAAATACCTTACCCTGTATGCCTTCTCAACCGAAAACTGGTCAAGGCCTCGGGAAGAAGTTGACGGTCTTATGAGTCTGCTGGTTCATGCCATCGATTCAGAAACCGTCAACCTGATGAAAAACAATGTTCGCCTCGGCGTAATTGGCTGTCAGGAGATGCTTCCTGAAAATGTAAGGGCAAAACTGGACGGCTGCATTAACAAGTTGAAAGACAATACAGGCCTGACCGTAATGCTTGCCATCAGCTACAGTTCGAAATGGGAAATCCTGGAGGCAGCAAAAAAAATAGCCCACGACGCAGCCATACAGAAGATTACGCCATCAGATATAACAAACGAAATGTTCGACACTTACCTGTCAACTGCCGGATTACCTGATCCGGAATTGCTCATCCGTACCAGTGGCGAATACCGGCTCAGTAATTTCCTGCTATGGCAGATTGCTTATTCTGAATTGTATTTTACGGAGATTCTATGGCCGGACTTCAGGAAGGAAAACCTTTTCGAAGCCATTATTGATTACCAAAACAGGGAAAGACGATTTGGAATGACAAGTGAACAAATAGCTGGTTAAAACATTTGACAGGAATGCGCAAAAATATACTCATCATTATTATTTCTTTTCTGGCTATCACGCCTATGGTTTCTGCCCAAATTGCAGATTCCACTAACTTTTCCATTTATTATTCAAGTCCACAGAAGCTCATCATAGCAGGAGTTGACATAGCAGGTATCCGCTATCTTGATCACGATGTACTGATCCAACTTTCCGGTCTGACAGTCGGGAGGGAAATTGAGGTGCCAGGAACTGAAATCACCACAGCCATAAAAAAATTATGGGACCAGGGTCTTTTCTCAGATGTTAAGGTTACAGCCACCAAAGTCGTCGGGAACAGAGTCTGGCTTGAGATTTATCTTCAGGAACGCCCCCGAATGTCGGAGGTGAATTATTTCGGCGTCACAAAATCGGAAAAGGATGACATCACGGGCAAGGTACTCTTGCTCAAAGGCAGCCAGATTACTGACAACCAGATAAATAACGCACAGAGACTGATTCGTAACATTTTCCTTGAAAAGGGATTTCTCAATACCGACGTCAATATTGTGCAGCGAGATGACACTACCCAAACCAACAGTGTCATCCTCGATATCTATGTAGACAAAAAGGAGAAGGTAAGGGTACAGAATGTCATTATTCATGGCAACAAGGAGGTTAATGAAGCCGTGCTTGAAAGGGCCATGAAGAAAACCAACGCAAAAAAACTTCGTAACTTCTTCCGTACGAAAAAATTCCTTGATGACAAGTTTGCCGAGGACAAAGTAAACCTTGTGAAAAAATATAACGAAAAGGGATACCGGGATGCAGTTATCGTTAGGGATACCGTATATCCTGCCGAAGAGGAAAACAGGGTGAACGTTGAAATATGGCTGGAAGAAGGAAACAAGTATTTCTTCCGCGACATCAAGTGGATTGGCAACACGGTCTATCCGGCAGAATACCTTACTAACGTCCTGGGGATTAAGCGGGGTGACGTTTTCGACCAAAAACTGCTTGACAAACGCTTGACCACCGATGATGACGCCGTTTCAAATGTGTATCTCGACAATGGGTACCTGTTCTTTCAGCTTGAACCTGTAGAGGTAAATGTTACCCAGGACTCAATCGACTTTGAAATGAGGATCCTGGAAGGCAAACAGGCTACCATAAAAAATATTGGCATTGCAGGAAACACCAAAACCCATGAGCATGTAGCCCGACGGGAACTTTACACCTATCCTGGAGATCTGTTCAGCAAGACAAACATTATCCGCTCAATCAGGGAATTGTCACAATTGGGACACTTTGATCCCGAAGCCATTGTTCCGGATGTAGTGCCTTCACAGGAAGATGGCACTGTCGATATCAACTATAAACTTCAGGAAAAAGCCAATGACCAGGTAGAATTGTCCGGAGGATGGGGGGCCGGTATGTTTGTGGGATCGATAGGTTTGAAGTTTGCCAATTTCTCGGCCCGTAACATTTTCAACAAGGAAGCATGGCGTCCTTTGCCAACCGGTGACGGACAGACACTTAGCCTTCGCTATCAGACCAGCGGACAATACTATAAGACTGTCAGTCTTTCGTTTATTGAACCTTGGCTGGGAGGTAAAAAGCCCAATTCCTTCTCATCATCTCTGTCATACTCCCGTATTAACTATAGCGCCAACAAATACATGCAGAACTACTATAGTGGTTATGGTGGATATCCTTATGGTGGATATGGCGGGTATGGCGGATATCCCTATGGCGGGTACGGTGGATATGGCGGATATGGTGGGTACGGTGGATATGGTGGATATGGCGGGTACGGGAGCAGTTATCCATACGGAAGCTATTATCCGACCTATTCTTACAATTATGCAGCCGAGAACCAGAATTCCGAGGACGACCAGATCTGGGAAACACTGGCAGTTGCCATGGGATATGGTTATCGTCTGAAATGGCCTGATGACTTCTTCTCGGTATACCACGAGTTATCGTTTGAACACTACAGGCTTCAGAATATGGGAAGTTATTTCTACTTTCTTGCCGATGAAAACGGTCAGGTAAACGGAACTTTCCGTAACACAAGTTTCAAGACCACTTTTAGCAGGAACTCTGTTGACAACCCTCTCTATTCAAGAAGCGGTTCGCAGTTTTCCCTTGCACTGAAAGTAACACCCCCCTTCTCAGCATTTACGGGCAAGGATTACAATGATCCCGACATGCCCAATTCAGAGAAATACAAATGGATTGAGTACCATAAATGGTTATTCAAAGGACAAGTCTACAACGCTTTGTCAAGAAACCGAAACCTCGTTTTGCGCACTGCCGTAGAAATGGGATTCCTGGGATATTACAACAAAAACGTATTGTCACCCTTCGAAGGATTTATCGTTGGAGGTTCAGGGATGTCAGGTTACAATATCTATGGTACAGATTACGTGGCACTTCGCGGATACCGTGACTTCAGCCTCAGCCGTGACAGAAACGGTTCAAAAATGTACTCCAAATTCACCATGGAACTTCGATACCCGGTGACACTGAAGCCCAGTGCAACGATATATGCGCTGGCATTTCTTGAAGCCGGAAATACCGACAACAGTTTCCAGACTTTCAACCCATATAAGCTCTATAGGTCAGCCGGAGCTGGGGTGAGGATCTTCCTGCCGATGTTCGGCCTGATGGGTATCGACTGGGGATATGGTTTCGACAGGGTACCATGGTCGGGTGATGCCGGAGGTAGCCAGTTCCACTTTGTTATCGGACAGCAATTCTAATACTTTGGAAAATTTGGCTCAGAATTTGTTTTTCTCAAACCTGAATATAAAAATTAAAGTACAGGCCATGAAAAAATTGATCTTACTCATTGGATTCGCAGTGGTTTTCTCAACCGGTGCCTTCGCCCAGAAGTTTGCGTTTATTGATTCAGACTACATCCTCGAAAACATACCTGCATTCAACGCTGCCCAGGAACAGCTCGACCAGCTTTCCCAGCAGTATCAGAAAGAACTCGAATCGATGTATGCCGAAATTGAAAAAATGTATCAGGATTTCCAGGCTGAAAGTGTCCTGTTATCGGAAGACATGAAAAGAAAGCGGGAGGATGTGATCATATCCCGCGAAAAGGAATACAAGGATTTGCAAAGAAAATACTTCGGTCCTAACGGTGACCTGTTTAAACGTCGGCAGACCTTGGTCCAGCCCATCCAGGATGACATTTTCAATGCTGTCCAGGAGATTGCCAACGAAGGTAGCTATGCAGTAATCTTTGATAAAGCCGGAGGTACAACGATGCTGTTTACCAACCCCAGATTTGATCTCAGCGACCAGGTCCTGCAAAAACTTGGTTATAAGAATTAATTTCTATATTTGTCCAAAAAATTAAAAATCGCACATTGATTATGAGAAACTTATCGAAATTTGTTGCTGTTATATCATTTATTTTGATTGCAGGAACTGCCTTGGGACAGGAAGCCAAATTTGGCCATATCGATCTTCAGGCATTGATTCAGGTGATGCCCGAAAGGACCGCTGCCGAGGCTGATTACACGAAGCAGGTCCAGGAGTTGGAAGAACAACTGGGTACCATGCAAAAAGAACTGGAGAATAAATATTCAGAATATATTACAAAGAGAGATTCATTGTCTGACATCGTGCGTTCAGCACGTGAAAACGACATCCAGGAACTTCAGCAGAGAATCCAGAACTTCCAGATGGTTGCCCAACAGCAACTTCAGCAGAAGCAAAATGAAATGCTTCGCCCGATTTTCGAAAAGGCACAAAACGCTGTCAGTGAAGTCGGTAAGGAAAAAGGACTTATCTACGTATTTGATGTCAGTGGTGAACTTGGAACTGTTCTCTACAGATCTAACGAAAGCCTCGATGTAATGCCCCTTGTAAAACAGAAACTGGGTATTCAATAATAAAAATCTTATACAAAAAAAATGACCGTCTAATCCAGACGGTCATTTTTTTTTGCACAAGCATCATGCAATTTAAACAGCTGTTCCTTGTCACAGATAAGGCTTTTCAGAGCGCAAGTCATGGTCACCAATAAAATATGTCTTATAACACTTTCATAACAAGGAATGAGAATTTTGCTTAAATTCAACCTCATTAGATCATAGTTAAAACAAACATATGCAAAGTTCTAATTCTTTAGTTCACAGGGACACAGACCATATTTACAAGGATGTGAACCTGTTCGAGGTAGCATGGGAAGTATGCAATCAGGTGGGTGGAATCTATACGGTTATCCGTTCTAAGGTACCTTCAGTCATACAAAAATCGGGAAAAGATAACTATTTCCTTTTGGGACCCTACATTGAAAACCAGGCTGCCGCTGCATTTGACCCTTATTCAGATTACTCGGGACCGGTAGGACAAACTGTTCTGCGCATGCGTGAATTAGGCTACGATGTCCATTACGGACAATGGATCGTTTCGGGTCGTCCTACAGTAGTTCTTTTCAATCCCTATTCCATTTATAACAAACTTGGAGAAATCAAATACTTTATTTGGGAGCATCACCACATCGCATTACCCGATAACGACGGGCTCCTGAACCAGGTCGCTTCTTTCGGCTTTCAGGTGAAGGAATTTTTCAGGATTTATTGTGAGATGGGTGGCTGCGACCGTGACAATCTCGTGCACTTTCATGAGTGGATGGCAGGACTCCCAATTCCGGGCATCCGACACGACGGCCTTAACCTGAAAACGGTTTTCACCACCCATGCCACCTTGTTGGGAAGGTATCTGGCCATGAATGACAATAAATTCTATGACCATTTGCCTTTCTATGATTGGGAAAAAGAGGCCAATTACTTCAACGTAAGGCCTATCGTCGATATTGAGCGGGCAGCCGCCCATGGCTGTCACGCTTTCACCACAGTCAGCCATGTAACGGCAAGGGAATGTAAATACCTGCTGGGAAGGGAACCTGAGGTAATCCTGCCCAACGGACTCAACATCGAAAGGTTTGAGGCCCTTCACCAAATCCAGAACCTGCATGCCGATTTTAAAAGCAAGATACACGATTTCGTAATGGGGCATTTCTTCCAGAGTTACTCTTTCGATCTGGATAAAACCATCTATTTCTTCACTTCCGGACGTTATGAATACCACAACAAAGGTTATGACATTACCCTCGAAGCGCTCGCCCGTCTGAACTGGAAAATGCAATATGCAGGGATTGACCGTACCGTTGTTTGTTTCTTTATCACCAAACAACCCTTCTATTCCTTCAATCCTGAAGTATTGGAAGCCAAAGCCCAGATCGAAGATATCCGGAGGGCTTGTGAGGAAATTCAGATTCAGGTTGGAGAAAGACTTTACAAAAACATCACTTCCGCATCGGGACCCTATCAGTTCCCCAACCTCTCAGACCTGGTTGAAGACTACAATCGGCTTAAACTTAGAAGGTTTGTGCAAGGATGGAAATCGAAGGAATTACCCAAGGTAGTCACTCATAACCTGGTTGATGACCATAAGGATGACATTCTCAATTTCCTCAGGACGGCAAACCTGGTAAACAACCAGCACGACAAGGTAAAAGTGGTCTATCACCCTGATTTCGTTACCGCTTCGAATCCACTCTTCAAAATGGATTACAGCCAGTTCGTGAGGGGTTGCCATCTGGGCATTTTCCCAAGCTATTATGAGCCTTGGGGATATACTCCGCTTGAAAGCCTTGCCAGTGGCATACCATCAGTGACAAGCGACCTTTCCGGATTTGGCGACTATGTCATGAACAACTTCCCGGATGCCGAAAAGGCCGGAATGTTTGTAGTGGAAAGGAAAGAAAAAGACTATAACCAAAGTGCCGCCCAATTGGCAGATATACTGTTCAGGTTTGTTCAGTTGAACCGAAGGGAAAGAATTACACTCCGCAACCATTGTGAGGCGGCATCCCCCCACTTCGACTGGCAAAATCTTGGAAGGTTTTATGACCGGGCTTATGAATTGGCATTAAACAGATAATCCCTGTCATTCCATGATGCATTTTTCCGATTCCCCAATCGGGGTATTCGATTCAGGATATGGAGGATTGACCATCCTGAAGGAGCTAAAAAAACAACTTCCCACATACGATTACCTGTATTTGGGGGACAATGCCCGCACACCATACGGCACGCGCTCCTTCAGGGTGGTTTATGAATATACCCTTCAGTCAGTAAAGTATCTGTTCAGTCAGGGATGCCAGCTGGTAATACTGGCATGTAATACTGCCTCGGCCAAAGCCCTGCGGACTATTCAGCAAAAGGACCTTCCTTTAATCGCTCCTGACAGACGGGTTTTGGGAGTGATCCGCCCCTGTGTGGAAAAGGTTGCAGACATCACACGGAACGGACATGTGGGGGTATTGGGTACACCAGGTACCGTATCGTCGCTGTCATATCCCGTGGAGCTTGAAAAATGGGGTAACGGCAAAATATTATCAACAGTACAGGAAGCTTGTCCCATGTGGGTTCCCCTGGTCGAAAACAATGAATTGGGCAATCCGGGAACCGAATATTTTGTCAGGAAGAACATCCAAAACCTCATGGACAAAGACCCTCAAATTGACACGATCATCCTTGGTTGCACACATTATCCATTGCTGATGGATACCATCAGGAAATCTGTTCCTGATAATGGAATACAGGTCATCGACCAGGGACCTGTAGTGGCTGAAAAACTGACTGATTATTTGCAACGTCATCCTGAAATGGAATCCAGACTTTCCAAAGGTGGAAATATTCGATACCTTACAACCGAAACTGCCGAAATCTTTGAAGCGAAGGCAGGACTATTCACCGGCTATCCCGTAAAAGCGGAAACTGTCCAGCTCTGAAACAAAAGGTTTCGGAACCGGACAGTTTAAACCATAAATCAACTTTATTGCTTTGTGACCTGCTTCATGAAATCCATATGCTGGTCCATCACCTCAAGATATCTGATCTGTGAAAGTGTACGCACTTTATTATGACCAGGATAAGCAGTCTTGTAATAGGTATCGCCATTCAGGTAATCAGCCAGGAACCGGATGGATTGTTCCCAAACCATGTATTGGCATGAATAAGCCAGGTTCTCTTTCTCGATTTCACTTAGGAAGCTCCTGCTCTCAGATAGATAGCCCTCTGCAAATGCCTTATAGTAATCCCTGTTAAAATCAATTTTCGCCAAATCAGGCTCATCTTCGGGAGCTGTATTACCCAAGGTCCTGATGGCATCGCCAAAATCAAAGAGGACACTTCCAGGCATTACCGTATCAAGGTCTATTATACAAAGAATCTGGTCATCCTTGTCAAAAAGCACATTGTTGATTTTGGTATCATTATGTGTGATGCGCAGAGGCATTTCTCCTGAATCCAACCAATCCTGGAGACGGAGCATTTCATCAGAACGGCCCAGCATTTTATCGATTTCCTGACGCATCTCCCCTACCCGGCCAGCTGCATCTGCCGCAATGGCATCCTGGAATTGCCTGAATCGTAATTTCCCGTTATGGAATCCGGGGATGGTCTCGATCAATAATTTGCCGTCCAGGTCGGAAAGTTGGTTTTGGAAGGCTCCAAAAGCCTTGCCTGCAGTATAGGCCTGCTCAGGTCTTTTGACTTCCTCAACTCCAAAACTATCCTTGATAAAAAGAAACAAGGTCCAGTAATTTCCGTCAGCATCCTTTACAAAGTACTGATTGGAAGGATCGGAAATATAGGTCATTACCCTTCTGTCGGGATCGTTAATGCCTTTCGCCAAAAGTCTTTTACGAATATGGTTGGTAACCAACACGATGTTATTCATCATACCCATGACATCCTTGAATATCAAGTGGTTCTTTCTCTGAAGGATAAAGGGACCCGATACAGTATTTAATAGATAAGTATCATTGATATGACCATGTCCAAATGCTTTCCACTCCTTGATTTCCAATGGTATCCCAAAGGACCTGACGATAGATTCGATGGTATTTTGATTCATTCCGTTTGTCGTGTAAATTAAAATTGAATATTGAGACTGGTTTTAGGATTATGCAACGTTAATCCCACAACTTTTGTGGATATACACCTTTTTCGATCAATGAGAGAATCTGGGCTTGTGCATCAGGTTTGTCTTCACGATAAGTAACACCAAACCAAGGTGCATCGCACGCAAGGACTTTCGTTGAAATATTACCAGCAACAATATTCTCGTTTATCAGTAAAGGAATGAAATATTCTGATTTCAGTTCATTTCCCTTTTCCTCCAGAAACTTGGAAAAACCCTTCTGCAAGTAATCAAAAACATTTGGTTTCAGGCCCCAGAAATTCATGGATACCGGAGTGTTTTCAGCCAGAGGGTACCTGCCTTCAGGTTCATAATAATGAATACCGTCGGGATCTCTTTGGATTTTTGTCCTTTCAACGACTGAAGTCAGATAGCCATTTTCATCAGTCATGCATACGCCTCTAGAAACAGTCCCGAAAGGGGATAAGGTATTGGCTACATTGTAACCGATCATGGAGTATTCAGATGAATCTTTTGAGGATGTAAGAAACTCGGCCATAACCTGATATGATTCCCTTCCATAGAAATCATCTGCATTAATTACCGCCATAGGCTCCTTGACAACATCGGCTGCCATCATTACGGCATGGGCAGTCCCCCATGGTTTTTCACGTTCAGGATTAAGCTTAAATCCAACAGGAATCTTATCAAGCGATTGAAAGACATATTCCGTCTCGATTCTCCCCTTCAATCTGGGTTCAAAGCGTGCCTTGAACTCCTCCGCAAAGTCTGTCCTTATTATAAACACTACCTTGCCAAATCCGGCCCTGATGGCATCATAAAGGGAATAATCGATGATTGCTTCGCCGTTAGGGCCTAATTCATCCAGCTGTTTGAGCCCACCATAACGACTGCCCATTCCGGCAGCAAGTATCACTAACGTTGGTTTCATTAATATTCAGTTTTAAGTGAAATGCTAATTAACAGGTTTTCGATTGAGGTTATTCTGAAAGTCATGCGAATTTAGCCAATTTTGTTTTACGTCTGGCAGTTGTTTTCTTCAATCAACCCTGGCCCTGTATTTTACAGAAATAACAGTAAGCACAAAAGATTATTCCCTGTACCACGAAGCATATTTCATATATGCCTTTGAGATCCGGTTGATTTCACCCTCCAATAATTCAGGGCCTATATCCTTGACCTTTTTGGCAGGCACACCGGCATAAACTGTTCCTGATTCAACCCGTGTCCCCTTTGTGACAACCGAACCGGCCGCTACCAGTGAATTGCTTTCGACAATGGCATCATCAAGGACAACGGCATTAATGCCAATCATTACATTGTCCTGAAGTGTGCAACCATGAATGGTTACATTATGCGCAATGGTAACAAAATTGCCAATTTTTGTGGGTGATTTCTGGTATGTAGCATGTATGACGGCACCATCCTGGATATTTGTATCATGACCTATACGGATGGAATAAACGTCTCCCCGGATTACTGCATTATACCAAACACTGCAATTATCGCCAATTTCAACATCACCAATTATGACGGCTGTTTCAGCAAGAAAACAGTTCTTTCCAATTTTGGGAGTCTTTCCGTTCAGAGTTTTAATGAGAGCCATTATCTGAAATTATTTTAAATTATGGCAAAGATATGAAAAGGGAGAAAGAAATACCCCAGTCATTTTCGACGTGTTAAATATTGGTTATTTTTGCGGCTACCCGACATCCGAAATTGCATATATTCGTCCTGCCGGGATGAGGTATTTTAATAAAAAACCAAAAAAAAAATTTACAAATAAACACAAACTAGAACTCCATGAAGGAAGCAAAAGTTATCGAACTTGATGAAGTGGCGATCAGGTTTTCGGGTGATTCAGGAGATGGCATGCAGTTGACCGGGACTCTATTTTCCGATGCATCAGCTCTTCTTGGTAACGACATCAGTACCTTTCCGGATTATCCCTCTGAAATAAGGGCACCTCAGGGAACCGTCGGAGGTGTATCAGGTTTTCAGGTACAATTTGGAAGAAAAGCCATACATACTCCAGGCGATTTCGCACACGTTCTGGTAGCCATGAATCCTGCCGCGGTTAAAGCCAACGCCAAATTCATGAATCCTGGCGGAACAATTATTTTCGACAGTGATGCCTTTAATGAAAAGAATTTCAAGAAAGCGGGATTTACTACCGATGATCCGTTCACGGAATGCAACTTGCTTGATTACAACAAGATACCGGTACCAATTACAACTTTGACACAAGAAAGCCTCAGGGATCTTGGACTGGACAACAAAAGTATTTTACGCAGTAAAAACATGTTGGCTCTCGGATTGGTTTGTTGGATTTTCAACCGACCCCTTGACTATATTGAAGAATACCTGAAAACCAAGTTCGCCAAAAAGCCCTTGGTAGTTGAATCAAACCTCAGGGTACTTCATGCAGGATACAATTATGGAAATAACCTTCAGCACACCACGCCTCAGTATATGGTCAACCCGGCAACCATTGAACCGGGTATATACCGTAACATCAACGGTAACCAGGCGACAGGTTGGGGATTAATTGCCGCTGCAGAAAAGGCAGGTCTCGAATTGTTTGTTGGTTCTTATCCCATCACGCCTGCAACGGAAATATTGCAGACACTTGCCGAACGTAAAGATTTAGGAGTCAAATCCTTTCAAGCAGAGGATGAAATCGCCGGGATTGCTACGGCGATTGGTGCTGCCTTTGCAGGAGACCTCGCCGTGACCACTACCTCAGGACCTGGTTTTGCGCTTAAGTCAGAGGCAATCGGTCTTGCCGTGATGGCCGAGCTTCCGTTGGTCATCGTCAATGTCCAGCGTGGCGGACCATCAACGGGTCTGCCAACAAAAACTGAACAGTCTGACCTTCTACAGGCCCTTTATGGGCGTAACGGCGAAAGCCCTGTTGTGGTGCTGGCCGCCAGTACGCCTTCCGATTGTTTCTGGTATGCGTTTAAGGCAGCAAAAATTGCACTGGAGAGAATGGTCCCTGTTGTACTCCTTACCGACGGATTTCTTGGTAACGGAAGTGAGCCATGGAAACTGCCGACCATGGCAGAACTCCCTGAAATCAAACCCCGTATCGCCAAAGATGCCAGCACTTTCAAGCCTTACAAAAGGGATGAAGAAACCCTTGCCAGGGAATGGGCTTTCCCCGGAATGGATGGATTCCAGCACAGAATCGGAGGTTTGGAGAAAAATATTGCAGGCACAGTAAGTCATGATCCCGAGAATCACCAAAAAAATACAGACATCCGTAAAGCGAAGGTCGACAGGGTGGTATCACTGGTACCCGACCTGGAAGTTTGTGGTGATGAAAGTGGCGATGTCCTTCTTGTAGGTTGGGGTGGCACTTACGGTCACATGTTAAGCACTTTGAGGGAACTTCGCCAGGAAGGCAAAAATGTCAGTCTGGCTCATTTTAACTACATCATGCCGTTACCTTCAAATGTCAATGAAGTATTCAGCCGCTTCAAAAAAATCATAGTCTGTGAACTCAACCTTGGCCAGTTTGCCAGTTATCTTCGCGACAAGGTTCCCGGGTTTACCTATCATCAGTACAACAAGGTGCAAGGTCTGCCATTCACGGTAAAAGAGCTGAAAAGTGCCGTAACTAAACTTCTGGAGGAATAATCATGAACGAGATAAAATATACCGTCAAGGATTTTAAAAGTGAAAATGAAGTCCGCTGGTGTCCGGGCTGTGGTGACTATGCCATTATGAATGCTGTTCAAAGAACCATGGCCGACATGAATTTAAAACACGAACAGTATGCCGTCATTTCGGGGATCGGATGCTCCTCGAGGTTTCCATACTACATGAGCACTTATGGTTTTCATACCATTCACGGTAGGGCTACAGCCATCGCCAGTGGTGTAAAATGTGCCAATCCTGACCTGAATGTATGGGTTATTACAGGTGACGGTGATGGTATGGCCATCGGAGGAAACCACTTTATCCACCTGATTAGAAGGAATATTGACCTGAATGTCATCCTTTTCAACAACAAAATATATGGCCTTACCAAAGGTCAGTATTCTCCTACAACAGACAGGGGATTTAAAACCAAGACCTCTCCTTTTGGCACCATTGAAGAACCTTTTGTTCCCGGCCAGCTGGTCATCGGAGCTAGAGGTAACTTCTTTGCCCGTACCATTGACACAAACCTAAAGTTGAGCCAGGAAGTCTTTGCCGAAGCTGCCAAACATAAAGGAACTTCCGTTGTCGAGGTACTCCAGAACTGTGTGATTTTCAACGATGGAATCCATAACCAAATCACTGATTCTGAATACAGGCTGGAAAGGCAACTGGTTTTACGGCATGGTGAACCCATGATCTTTGGCAATGACCAGAACAAAGGCCTCATGTCGGTGAGAGGTAAACTGAAGGTAGTCACGATCGGCGAGAATGGCGTAACATTGGACGATATCCTGGTTCATGATGCCCATGATCCTGATCCATCACTCCATCTGGCCTTAGTCAATATGCAGCTGCCGGATTTCCCCGTTGTATTTGGTGTTATCCGTGATGTTGAGGCACCCGTTTATGACCACGAGATGGTCAAACAAATTAACGCCATCAAACAATCAAGTCCTATCAAGAATGTAGACAATATGCTCCATTCAGGGAATACCTGGGTTGTTGAAGACAACGGGAATGGCAAAACTTCAGGCGAACTCTGTAAAAAACTCAGATAGAAATATTTGAACAAATTGGAAAGGCTGTTCCTTAATTTGGAGCAGCCTTTTTTATTTTAAGTATTGGTTATATTACATACAAATTCATTTTATACAGCCAGAATCCATCATAAAATAAGGATCTGAAAAACGGAATGCCTGAAAAAAAGCTAATTTTCAGAAAAATATTTCAGCCATGAATATCGAGGAAATCCATCTCTCCGACATATACAAAAAGAGAAAAACTGACCGCGACATCTTCCATGAACTTATGCCCTATAAGGTAAAGGAAGTTTTGCTAATTGCCACCATTTATGACTCCTACTCCATTGTCAAGGAAGGCCAGATCTTTGACAAGATATTCGGGGAGTACCTGCAGTTGAACCTCTATGCCGCCCCACGGTTTACCAGCGTCAGTACGATGGAAGAGGCCTTGCAGATACTCGACAACCACACTTTTGACATTGTCATAATCATGGCAGGCCTCGACAAGGAAACTCCGTTGAAGACCGCTCAATCAATCCATGGGAAAAAACCGGATATACCCATCTTGTTGCTCGCCAACAACAACGCTGACCTGAAATACTTCCAAAAAGAGGGAAATAAGCTGGACTTTTTTGACAGGACTTTTGTATGGAACGGCAATTCCAACGTCTTTCTAGCAATGATCAAGTACATTGAGGACAAAAAGAACCTGGAACCCGATACACGATTAGGGAATGTAAGGGTTGTGCTCCTGGTCGAGGACAGCATCCAATATTATTCCAGATATTTACCCATGCTCTATGCTACCATCATGACCCAAACACAAAATCTGGTGGAGGATGATTCAGCAGAGGAGTTGAACAAAATATTGAAAATGAGGGCTCGCCCAAAGGTTATTCTTGTAAGCACCTATGAAGAAGCAGTCGACGTCATCCGAAAATACAGGGATTATATCCTATGCGTCATTTCTGACGTGAAGTTTGAAAAGAACAATATTGCCGATGAAAACGCTGGAGTCGACCTCTTGAAATATGTCAACAAGGCGATGCATTTCCCTATACCACTGCTTCTTCAATCGCACGATATCAGCAATGCTGAGAGGGCACACGATGTTGGGGCAGATTTCATTGACAAGAATTCAGACAGTCTGGCAATGGACATACTGAATTTTCTTTACCGCCGTCTGGGTTTTGGGAACTTCGTTTTCAAAGACATTGATGGAACACCATTGATGGAAGCCCGAAATCTTCAGGAGTTCGAGGAAATGTTCAGGATCATCCCAGATTCAGTCCTTGAATATCATGGTCGCAGGAACTCATTCAGTACATGGCTGATGGCCCGTGGCGAGATAAACATGGCTGAACGCCTTAAACCATATCAGACAGAAGATTTTGGCAGTTCTGAGGACCTTCGGCAGTTCTGTCTCGATGTTTTCAGGGAAGTCAAGCTAAAGAAGCTGCAAGGAAGAATTATCAAATTTGACCCTGGATTGGTGACATCCAACAGATTCGTAATGCGCATTGGTAAAGGGTCTTTGGGAGGAAAAGGCCGTGGAATGGCATTCATGTCGAACTTTATCGAAAACATCGACTTTTCCCGGATCATTCCAGGCATGTCCATACGCATTCCCGCAACAACAGTATTGGGCACAAACGAATTTGACCGCTTCATCGAATCCAACAACCTTTATGAAACCATTTACAGTACATATGATTACGAAAATATCCGAAACCAGTTTCTGGAAGCCTGGTTCGACGATGATATCAACCAGCGGCTGATGGAATATCTCCAGGTGATGAACATGCCGCTTGCCATCAGGTCATCAGGACTTTTTGAGGATTCATTGCTCAGGCCTTTTTCTGGCGTGTATTCCACTTTCCTGATTCCCAACAACCACCCCGACATCCATGTTCGTTTTGAACAACTAACGACCGCAATCAAACTGGTATATGCAAGTATATTTACCGAATCTTCACAGATGTATTTTGATGCCATCGATTACAAAATCGAAGAAGAAAAGATGGCTGTCATTATTCAGGAAGTGGTAGGACACGAATTTAATAATCGTTTCTACCCACATATTTCGGGAATAGCCCAATCCTACAATTACTATCCGGTAGCCTACATGGAACCGGAGGATGGATTCTCGGTCACGGCAGTAGGGCTGGGCATGTATGTTGCCGGAGGAGAAAATGCCTATCGCTTCTGTCCAAAATACCCTGCCCTGAATAATACATCACTGAGGGATCAGATTCGGGAATCACAACGCCATTTTTACGCGATAGATATGTCAAAGACATCTTTCGATTTGGTGCAGGAAGGTGAGCTGGCGGCCGTAAAGCGCTACCGTGTCAAGGAAGCGGAAGGCGATGGCACCCTTGAAATGTGTGTCTCGACTTATCACATGGAAAATGAAGAACTGGTTCCCGGAATGCCAATACCAGGTTCACGCGTGGTCGATTTCAGCAATATTCTGAAGTATAACGCCATCCCGCTTGCCGAAACACTCCAATTGCTCCTTAGGCTTTTCAGGGAAGCCATGGGCACACCTGTAGAAATGGAATATTCAATTGACCTTAAGCCAGGAGCCAACGGATTGCCTACATTCTATCTTTTGCAAATCAAACCCCTGATCAGGTCTGAAGAAGAAGTCTCCATCGAGGAGGAACACTTGTCCAGGAATAACATGGTAATGTATGCCGAAAGAGGAATGGGGAATGGGAAAATTGAACACATCAGGGACATCATCTATGTTGAACCTCACCAATTCAGCAACATGATCACCAAAGAGATAGCCCATGAAATCAGTGAGTATAACAAATACTTTGAAGAGAACCAGCTGGATTATATACTTATAGGGCCCGGAAGATGGGGATCAAATGATCACTTTACCGGAATACCCGTCTATTGGGCAGGTATCTCTAAAGCCCGCATCATCATTGAGATTGGGTTGGACAATTTTCCGCTGGAAGGCTCCCTGGGATCACATTTCTTTCACAATGTCACCTCAATGAATGTTGGCTATTTCTGCATCCCCCATAATTCCAATAATTCATTCATTGACCTGAAGACTCTTGAAAAACAGGAAATAGTAAGAAACACCGGATATATCCGCCATATCCGGTTTGATAATCCCCTAACCATTATGATGGATGGACGAAAACGTCAGGCAGTCATCCGATTCACTGATGATCAGCCTGCCTGAAAATCTTTCGAATTCCAGATTTCATAAGCCTTCAATGCTTGAAGAACAAGCATTTCATAACCGTTTTTCACTTGCGCCTTGCGAACGGCACCTTCCTGTAGAAAAGAGGTCAGGGGTGGATTATAAACCAGGTCATAAAGCAAATGACGATCTGATATCCAATGATATGGAATATCTGGCTTGGCGTTCGTATCAGGGAAGGTACCTAACGGCGTGGTGTTGACCAGGATGGTATGCTCATTTATTATCTCTTCGGAGATCTCAGAATAGTCAAGCCCCTTAGATGCATTTCGGGATACCATCGTGTATGCTATACCCAATTCACCGAAAGCATATGCAACTGCCTTGGAGGCTCCTCCGGTACCCAGCACAAGGGCTTTTTGATGATGAGGCTTCAAAAGTGGCCTGAGGCTGTTCATAAAACCATATGCATCAGTATTATAACCCTTTAGAGAGGATTTATCTTCGGAATCATGCCGGATTAAAATTGTATTTACGGCACCTATCTGTTCGGCAACCTCATCCAACTCATCCAAAAACGGCATGATAGCAGTTTTATAGGGTATGGTCACATTCAAGCCTACCAGCTCAGGATGGGTGGCAATCAATTCTTGAACCATCTCAATTGATGGAATTTCAAAATTCAGGTATTGTTCGTTCTTCCCCTCCTTGGAAAATTTCCCGGAAAAGAATGTCCTGGAAAATGAATGTCCTAAAGGAAAGCCAACCAATCCATAGGTTCTCATCTTTACTTTTTGTTTTTGGCCGTGAATCCTTCAATTACAAAAATAATCACAAATCCAACCAGGGCTAAAACAAGAGCTCCTGCCATAAGAGAGGGCTGATTGGTGATTGCTTCGTATGTTCCGGGCAATACATTCTCCTCGATCAGAGGTCTGACTACACCATGACGGTCAGTAAATGTCTCGACAACTTTTTTCCATGGCCAAACCTTGTTTAGCGAACCTACCATAAAACCAGCCAATAATCCGATTGTCAGGTCGTGGTATTTCCTAAATAACCAGGAAAGGAAATTGGAGAATAAAATAATACTGATACCTGCCCCGAGCAAAAAAACAAGAATTACCGGAATATTAAAATCACTGACTGCCTGCAGGATAAACCGATACATTCCCAGAAGTACCAAAATAAAGCTGCCACTGATTCCCGGCAGAATCATGGCACATATGGCAATGGCGCCCGACACAAAGATAAATCCATAGGTAGTGTTCGCTTCAGCTGGTGTCAATACCGTAATTACATAGGCAATAACTGCGCCGACCACAGTAATCAATACCAAACCGGCATTCCATTTCTTGATATATCGGACAACATAAATGGCCGAAGCGACAATCAATCCGAAGAAAAATGACCATATGAGCACCGGATAAGTTTCCAGCAGGTATTCCATCAATTTAGCCAGGGAAAGGATGCTGATAAAGATACCAGCGACCAGGCTGATCAGGAAATTTCCATTGATTGCCCCCCAAAAGTCTTTGATCTTTCCATGCAATAAAAGCCTCAGTGACGCAGGATTGATCGATTTGATGGAATTGATCAATTCTTCATAAATACCAGTTATAAACGCAATTGTACCACCGGAAACCCCCGGGATAACATCGGCTGCTCCCATCGCCATCCCCCGAAGGGTAATCATTAAATAATCCTTGATTGATCTCATAATCAGCTGACTTAAAACAAAACCCGCGTAAAATTCCAATGACGCGGGTTTAAATTATGGTTCTCCATATTATTCTTAAGGTATAACAATCTAAGGCCATACCTATTTATGTGGATTGTATGCCTTTATTAAACGCTTAACCGAGTCGTTTTGGGCAGCCTTGGGGAAGACTTCAAATAAGCCCTTATGAAGGTTAAAATCCAGCTTAAGGGCTGTTTCGAGCTGTCCCACTGCCTCTGATTCACAATTCCTTTCCAGCAAGTAAGCGGCAAGGTGGTATTTCAGGACTGCGCTATTGTCATTGTGCAGGTTACCCTTCTTGAGAATACCTATGGCATCGTCGACCTTTCCCCTGCTATGAAGGAATTCGGCAAAATATATCCACATCTCCGAATTCGCCGGATCAAGGGCTGTTGCCCTCTTAAATGCTGCACGGGCCTCTCCTTCCTGGTTATTTTCAGCCAAAACCCTGCCAAGTGTAAACCAATAGTCAGGATTATCACCCTCGATGGAAATAGCTTTATTTATCATGGATATGCTTTCCTGGTAGTTCCTGTCCATCCAGAAAATCAAACCCGATGAGAACCATGCAATGTCATTCAGCGGATTTTGGCCAACTGCCTTTTGGTAGAACCTGAGGGCCATCTTGTTCCGTCCCATATTCAGGTAACATTCGCCCATATAGCAGAAAGCATCATCGTTATCAGGATCAAGTTTAAGGTATTCCCGGTATGTCGCAATTGCCTCCTTATAACGTTCAAGATTGGCCAGCGAATTGGCTTTGTTAAAAAGAGCCTGAAAAAATGCATCACTCAAGACGAGTGTATAATCATAGGCTTCGAGTGCTTTGGAATATTGGGCGGTCCGATTGTAGGCAATGCCCAGGTTGAACCAGACTGACGCATTGAATGGATCAATATCCAGATAAAGGTTATAATAGTAGATACTTTTTTCGGGCAATCCCATCTGATCATAGAAATAGCCTAAGTCATACAAGACCATTTCATTTTCGGGGTTAAGGCTAAATGCCTTTTCGAAGTAGCTTACGGCCGTGACTTGATCTCCATAGTTAATGTAGGAAGATCCTATATGGTAAAGAACATCGTCTGCATCCATTTCTCCGGTAAGTTCAACGGCATAATCGAATGCCTCCCTTGCTTCATTCTCCTCTTCAAGTAACAAATGGGCAGTTCCTTTAAGAAGGAAGACTTCAGGATTCTGGTCATCCAGGTTTAAAAACAATCTGAGTTCATCCAAAGCGGCTGAGGCATCTCCTTTATTGATGAGTGATTGCACAAACCTGAACCGCAATGGCAACGCCGCCGGATGAATATCCAGGCCATGTTGCAATGCCGTCTCTGCCATATCGAAATCGCCTTCACTGATCAGGTAGTCAATGATCTCTTCAAAATCACTGACGTCATAATAACCCGGGCGGCCTTTTTCCAACGATTCCCTGAACCGTCGTATTATTTCGAAAGCATCAAATTGGTCTGTGTAATTACTGTCGAATACTCTCATATATCAAATATGCCGCAAAGTTATAAAAAGAGATGATATAAAGTATGGATTACTGATGTTGTGACCTTAACAGGTCGTTTACGGTTTTCACCGGATTAAATGTATCGATGGGAACTTCCACAAAAAGTGTGTTCCAGTCACTCATCGCCCCATTCCATAAACCCGGCAACTCCTGAGCCTTCAACTCCTTCCCGTCTTTCGACTTAGTGGAAATAAATCCGGTGAGTGGGTCAGTAAACAACATCAGGTCATACTTTTCACCTTTATAATTTTTTAACCCACAAACCAGGTCTACCGGGTTAAAATGGGTAGCATGTTTAGCTATTTTTATCTGGATCGGGTTACCCTGGTCAATCTGTACACTTTCCGCGATTTGGAGCGATACGGTCCCGTCCTGATTTCGCGCCCAGAAAGGTCCTCCACCTGGTTCGCCTTCATTTCGCACCATTCCACAAACCCGAATAGGGCGGTTGTATTTTTCCTTCAGATATTGATATAAATCCTCCTTCTCAGTATAATACTGATTCTCAGCAGGCTTTACATTCAAGGTATTTTCGAGAAAATTGGCAGCCTCTGCCAGAAATCCACTCTCCAGCGCTGTATGGTGCTTCTCGTTCAGCTCACGCTGATATTTAAAGATGTGATTCTGATAATGGAGAAGTACCCCGGCCAATGCCTTTTTATACTCATAAGTTGCCGGTTTCAGATGATCCGGAACAACGTTGTCAATGTTCTTTATAAATACCAGATCGTTGTCCAAATCATTCAGATTTGACAACAAAGCTCCATGTCCACCGGGTCTGAACAACAGTGAACCATCCTTTTCACGGAAAGGCTCATTGTCGGGAGCAACGGCAATCGTATCGGTTGAAGGCTTCTGCTCACTGAAAGTGACTTCCAGGACAATACCAAATTTAGCTTCAAATTCAGCCTTGACTTTGTTAAGAAGGCTTTCAAATCCCGAACGGTGTTCAGGTGAAACGGTAAAATGCAACCTGACTACATTCTGATGGTCACGGGCATAAACCGTACCTTCCACCAGGTGTTCCTCGAATGGAGTCCTTGCATAACCTTCATATCGGTGAAACAGGAGCAATCCCTTGGGAAGGTTTCCATAACCAAGTCCCCGGTCTGTTAGAAGGTATTCCAAAACATGAAGCAATCCCATGTCCAAATTTTGGCTTTTCAGGGATTCAACCAAAACTCCATAAAAGGCAAAATCCGAAATCCTTTCTATAAACTCCCTGACATCCTTTGAGCCAGCCAAAACTTCCGTTTCCGGTTTACCTGCCTTAAGATCGTCCAATGCGGCAAACAGGGATTTAAACATTCGGCTTGCCGCTCCGGAGGCAGGCACAAATTTCACGATGGATATCCCTTCCAAAACCTTTTGCTCAAAAATTTGTATAAACCTTTCAATCTCCTTATCATCAAGTTTCAGAATACCGTTACCCACCGAAGCAGCCTCCACAGCCTGAAGGTATGGGAAACCCGAACGAAAATTTTCAATCTGCTTCTTCACCTCTTCAAGCTGACTTCCTCGGGCAGCAATCTGTAATTCATCCTGTTTCGAAAACATAACCTCGTATTTTTTGTATTAAAAATAGTGCTTTTAACTGACCAAATGCCCGATTTGACTTGATTTGGCAGTAAAGTTTTCAAATGACTTTTCAACACCGGCGCCAGAGTGACTGTTGCAGAATTGATTACCTTTACCGGCCCGAAATGAATCATATCATTATGCAGCAATATCCCTGGGGGCATTCCCGTCGTTTCAATGATTTTCCCTCCCATTTCCGAAGATTATTCAAACAAAGAGTTCAAAAGATATCCATCGATGCCGGCTTTACCTGTCCTAATCGCGACGGAAAATTGGGGAAAGGGGGCTGTACCTATTGTAATAACGACTCCTTCAATCCCACTTTTTGTGATACGGAAGAAAGCATCACCCAACAAATCACCAACGGTATTTCGTTTTTCATGGCCAAGTACCCCGACATGAAGTATCTGGCCTACTTTCAGTCGTACAGCAATACATACGGACAACTGGAGCATCTTAAAAAGCTATACGAGGAAGCCCTGTCCTATCCCGGAATGATGGGCCTTGTCATTGCAACGCGCCCCGATTGCATTTATCCTGAATTGATGGAATACCTGGCCAGGTTATCTGAGAAAACCTACATCATGATCGAATACGGTGTTGAATCACACCTGAACCCTACACTTGAGAGGATTAACAGGGGTCATAATTTCGAAACATCGGTAAAGGCATTTGAGGTAACGGCTGAATATGGGATCAGAACCTGCGCTCATCTTATCCTTGGGCTTCCGGGTGAAACCCATGAAGATATGATGGAACAGGCAAGGGTTATTTCACAGTTGCCTGTTAACAACCTCAAATTACATCAATTGCAAATACATCGTGGCACCGTTATGGCAGCCCAGTTCAGAAGGAATCCCGAAAGCTTTCATTTGTTTACCGCAGATGAATATACCGAACTGGTAACGGATTACCTCGAAAGATTAAATCCGGGAATCGTGGTTGAACGATTTATCAGTCAATCGCCGCCAGAGTTTCTGATTGCCCCAAAGTGGGGTCTGAAAAATTTTGAGTTTGTGGCGAAAGTGGAAAAAAGGTTGAAAGAGAGAGATACATGGCAGGGCAGGTTGTTTAGCCATGAATGATCAGGATTCCAGACCAATTTTCACCAAACACAGAAATCCCATAGGCCCACTATCAGACATTCGCCCCAAAAACCCTCTTCAGCAATTCGGTTACCCGGGCTACAGGATCTGTCCTGATCAGTTTTTCCTGTTCGGCAATCTTGAGAAACAATCCATCCAGGGCCTTACCGGTGAGATACTCATCCAAACGAATGTTCACGGGTGTCAATCCAGCCAGTTGTCCTAAGGTGGAGTTGGCTACCTTGTTCCATTCCCCGGTAAGCTTGTTCCAGCTTTCGGTGGTTGAAACATTGGCAACCAATTTCTTGTCGAGTGAAGCCCTGATCTTTGGCTGATATAACTGAAACAACTGATCGGAAGTTGAATTCTTAAGATACAAGGTTGCCGCGTTGTCACCCCCCTTTAAAATCGACAATCCATCTGAAATGCTCATGCTTGTGATGCTCCCCAGAAATATGGGTCCGGCTTCCCTGGCAGCATCCTCAGCTGCCCTGTTGATCCTTAAAATTACATCTTCCACCAGTTTATCCCCTCCCGGAATCCTGGATATGTTTTTCGTAATCACCTCAGCCTCCGGAGGAAGCAGAATCCTGATCAGCTGATCCTTGTAGTATCCATCAACTTTTGAAACCCTTGCTACCGTCGAGTCAGTACCTACCGAAAGGGCCTGCTTCAGCCCGGCAATAATCTCGGTATTGGAAAGCGGGGCATCAGCCATGGTAGTGGAAACCACCTGCATCAGTTCGGCACACGATGATAGCCCGAATAAAAGCAATGCTGAAATAAATATTCTTACTCTCTTCATGATGATGTTGTTTAAGTTTAGGGATGATTCTGAACTCACATTTTACTGGAAGGCGGATTCTTCTTTTTATCTGTTGCCTCTTTTGGGGAAGAAAAATCAAAAAGCTTATTGACGAGGTCATTACGCCCGATTGATTTTAACTCATTCAGGATCGATCGGCGAAACTCGCGTTTGTACCAAAAGAAGAATTGTCTCTGACTCTGCTTCTCCATAGGGTTTCGGGCAGTGTAGACTTTCTCCATGGTATAGGGATGGTATCCGGAATAATAAATCTCCGTTGCCAAAGTCATGGGCGTAGGGGTAAAATCCTGCACCTGTTCAAGCCTGAAATTCATCTGCTTGGTCTTAATGGCCAGGTCAGCCATATCCTCCGACTTGCTGCCGGGATGACTGCTGATAAAGTATGGGATCAGCTGTTGGTTAAGATGTTCCTCATTATTGATTTTGGCAAACTCTTTATTCAATTCTTCAAACAGGCGGAAGGGAGGCTTTCTCATGAATTTTAAAACCTCATCGGAGGTGTGCTCGGGAGCCACCTTCAACCTTCCTGACACATGATGCTTGATCACCTCCCTCAAATACTGGCGGTTAGCCTTATCTGTCTCCTCCCTGCCTGTCTTTTCAAGTATCATGTCATAACGGATACCACTTCCGACAAAAGCTTTTTTGACTTTCGGATGACTCCTCACCTTTTTGTAAAGATCCATCATGGGCTGATGATTGGTATCCAGGTTTTTACAGATCGTCGGGAATATGCATGAGGGTCGTTTGCATTTTTTACAGATCTCCTCATGAATGCCTTTCATCTTGTACATGTTGGCCGAAGGTCCTCCCAAATCAGAAATGTATCCTTTATAATCAGGCATTTGCGTTACTTTTTCCACTTCTTTCATAACCGATTCTTCACTCCGGCTCGAAATAAATTTTCCCTGGTGGGCAGAGATGGTGCAAAAGGTGCAGCCTCCAAAACATCCGCGATGAATGTTGATGGAGTGTCTGATCATTTCATAGGCGGGAATTGTACCCTTACCGTTATATCGGGGATGAGGGAGTCGTGTGTATGGGAGATCATATACCCTGTCCACTTCCTTTTCACTCAATGGTGGCCATGGAGGATTGATGACTACCTGACGGTCTCCGATATGCTGTATCAGCAGTTTGGCTTCCATCTTGTTTGACTCCTCCTCGATATGCATGAAATTGCGAGAATAGGTTTTTTTGTCTGCCAAACAAGCCTCATGGGACGCCAGTTCCAAAACATCCCATTTCTTCTGGGTTGCAAAATATGCTCCTTTGTCGGTCAGGAATGCGGTTTGTGGAAGGTTGGTCAATTTATTGACCTGTACCCCACGCTCCATGAGTTTCACAAACTCACCCAAAGATTTCTCGGCCATGCCATAAAACAGCAGGTCGGCACCTGAATCCACCAGTATGGAAGGCATTAGCTTATCTGACCAATAATCGTAATGGGTAACCCTGCGCAGGGAAGCTTCAATTCCACCAATAATCAAGGGAACATCGGGAAACAGTTCTTTCACTATTTGCGAATATACGATTGTCGCATAGTCAGGTCTTGCACCAGCTTTACCGCCGGGAGTATAGGCGTCATCCGACCTTTTGCGCCGCCCTGCCGTGTAATGGTTCACCATTGAATCCATATTACCCCCTGTAATCGCAAAAAACAGATTAGGCCGACCAAGCTTTTTGAAATCCCGAAGGTCATCCTGCCAGTTTGGCTGTGGAACAATGGCTACCCGCAGCCCTTCGGCCTCCAGAAGCCGTCCGATCACGGCCATTCCAAAGGAGGGATGATCTACGTAGGCATCACCTGAAAAAAGTATGACGTCGGCCGAATCCCATCCCCGCTTTTCCATTTCCTTTCGTGACGTCGGCAGCCACTCATTGATATCGTATGTCCGGTTCATATCGAGTTAAACAAAAATCTGACCTGACTGGTTCTTCTCTCAGGCAATTTTACTATTTTCAACCTGGCAAAATTAACTGTATTTCTGATTATTCCTTTTAAAATAATCATAATCAGCCTACAGCCAAACTTTCAAAACCTGAAACTACTGACTAACGATGGAATTGGTAAAACCCAGCGACCTCGTCAATGCCAACCCCAAACTCAATTTTCTCGGAGGTGAATTCTTCGCCCGCATCCTCATGTATATTCTCAAGTTCCAGAAGCTTAACCGAATATACAAACGGATCCACCAAAAAAAAGGCCTTGACTTCATCAACGAAGTAATCCATCAACTTGACCTAAAGGTTGACTATGATCCCAATGAGATCAAAAGGATTCCTTCTGAAGGACCGGCCATTATCGTGGCAAACCATCCTTTGGGAGGCCTCGATGGATTGCTGCTGATCAAGCTGGTATTGGAATTGCGTAAGGATGTAAAAATTTTTGCCGGACCACTTCTCAAAAAGATTGAAGCCGTTTCTGATTTCTTTATTGAAAGAGATCCTTTCTCAACAGAATCAAACAATTCCCAAGAGGTTTTCAGTGGCCTGAGAGAATCGATTTCTCACATCCAGAATGGCGGCATCCTTTGCATATTTCCTGCAAGGGAAGCAAGCGTCATTGACGGGCAGTTTATTGTATCCGATGGCATCTGGAGATATCCTGTCATCAAATTTATCCGAAAAATGGAAGTACCGGTTATCCCGGTTCTTTTCCAACCAAATTACAGCAGGCTTTTCAAAATTCTTTGCCAGATTCATCCGGCCCTGAAAAATATGCGGTTGCCCTCTGAATTGTTTAATAAGAAAAACAAGAAGATCAATATCCGCATTGGTAATCCCATACGAAAACCTGACCAGGAAAGATTCTGTGACATCTACCAGTTTGGCCGTTACCTGAGGGCCAAAACCTATGGAATGGCATCTTCGCGTGAAATAAAGCGGTTCTTCAATTATTCGCTAATCCCGATCCAGGAGCCTGAGCCTATCACCGAGCCTGTCAGCAAGGAGCTTTTATTGAAGGATTTACAGAATATCCGGCACAACTACTTACTCTTCAGGTTGAAGGAATACTCTGTTTTTTGTGCTCCATCAGCTGAGATCCCTTCCATACTGAATGAAATTGGAAGACTCAGGGAGATCACATTTCGCGAGGTTGGAGAAGGATCTAACCGAAGCATTGACCTTGATGAATTTGATTTATATTACAACCAGCTGTTTATCTGGGATGAAGAATCGCAAAAGCTGGTTGGGGCCTATCGTATCGGATTGGGAAATGAAATCATGAATCAATATGGCCCACGGGGATTTTATCTGCATACGCTTTTCCGTCTGGATGCCGGATTGCACAATTTCCTGAACCAGGCTCTTGAATTGGGAAGGTCTTTTGTTGTCAGGGAATACCAAAGAAAACCCATGCCTCTCTTCCTCCTCTGGAAAGGCATACTCTATTTTATCCTGAAAAATCCTGAATATCGCTATCTGACAGGACCGGTCAGCATCAGCAACAATTATTCTAAAATCTCAAAAGAATTGATCATAAAGTTTATCATGGCCAATCATTTCGATTGGAAGATTGCAAAAATGGTAAGACCAAGAAATTCCTACAAATTCAAGACTGAAAATCCAGACCTGAAAGTCTTGATGGATACCATGGAGAAAGACATCAACAGGCTTGACAAAATCATTGGCGACGTTGATGCATTCAATTCCGGGCTTCCGGTCCTGCTCAAAAAATATATCAAACTCAATGCCCGGATCGCAGGGTTCAATGTCGATCCGCTCTTTAACAATTGTCTTGATGGATTAATCGTACTTGACATTTTCGATGTTCCCAAAAACATCATCGAATCGTTATCGAAAGAAGTGAATGACGGCACCTTGCTTGAAAGATTCTATTCAAACCGCGAATAAACAGTTCTCAGAAAACTCCTTATTTAAATAGAGTTAGCTTACCTCAGATAAAGGTTGCTGTCGCCGTAGCTTAAAAAGCGAAAGTCATTGCGAAGGGCATATTCATAAACCTTACGCCAATCATTTCCCAGAAATGCCCCGACCAACAACAACAATGTACTCTGGGGCTGGTGAAAATTGGTCACCATCCCGTCAATGATCCGAAATCGATAACCGGGAACAATGATGATCGAGGTTGAGAAGGATATTTGGTCAGCCTGGATCTGATCCATCCAATGAAGAAGATTCATCAGCGACTCATAAGTAGAGACTTCTGAAGTTAGGTGATAAGGTTCCCATTGGTACACATGCTGAGGCTCAACATCTGACATTTGTGGCAGTTTTGCACCAAGCCAGTACATACTTTCCAACGAGCGGACCGAAGTGGTTCCAACCGCAATCACCTTCCCCTTATGATTGAGCAAGTCGTGGATGAATGATCTGGCAACCACAACAGTTTCAGTATGCATTTCATGACCGGCAATTGTTTCAGACTTTACAGGCTGAAATGTTCCTGCACCCACATGCAAGGTTAATTCAGCACTTTTGACCTTACGCTTCGCGAGTCTTGCCATAACTGCATCGGTAAAATGAAGACCTGCAGTCGGTGCTGCAACCGATCCGTCAACCTTGGCATACATGGTCTGGTATCGCTGGTTATCGCTGGCTTCTGCCTCCCTGTTCAGATAAGGGGGAATTGCAATATTGCCGGCATTTTCAATGATTTGCGAGAAATGAACAGGCTGATCCCAACAGAAACGGATGACAAATGCATTCCCTGAACGTTCAATCATCCGTGCTTTCAGATTAACAATCTCCTCCCCTACCATTACCTTTTTCTCAAGGATACCTTGTTTCCACTTTTTGGCATTACCCACAAGACATTTCCATTCAACGGTTCCTGTATTCTGGAATGACAGCTGATAATCGGATGGACTGTGTGGCTCCAGACAAAATATCTCGATACGGGATCCGGTTTCCCTCCTGAAGAAAAGTCGTGCATGGATTACCCTTGTATTGTTGAAAACCAGCATTGACCTTTCAGGTATGATTTCCGTGATATCCGAGAAAATATTTTCGGTAATTTCACCCTTGTTCCACACCAGTAACCTTGATTGATCTCTTTCGGATAATGGGAAAAGGGCAATTTTCTCGTCTGGCAGTTCATATGTGAACTCAGCAACAGGAATATGGGGAATTGCCGTCAATCGGAAAATTTCAAAAATTAAACAAGATAGGATATCTGACTACGTCAGGGTTTCCAGAATATCGACAAGGTGCTTCCAGAATTTTTCGGTCGTTTCAATATTGATTCTTTCACTTGGTGAGTGGGCTCCCTTAATGGTAGGACCAATAGAGATCATGTCAAGCCCCGGATATTTTTGCAAAAACAATCCGCACTCCAGTCCGGCATGAATGGACCTTACGATAGGTTCGGTATCAAATAAACGGCGGTATGATTCGACAGCGACTTTCAGTATCTCAGAATCCGGATTAGGCGTCCAGCCCGGATATCCGTCAGAATGTTCAACAGTGGCCCCGGCAAGTCGGAATGTTGCCTCTACCATGTTGGCTGCAAGGAGTTTCCGACTCTCAATTTCACTACGTTGGCTTGTTGTCACGATTATTTCATTGAACGGAAGAAATTTCACCGATGCCAGGTTGGTGGAGGTTTCAACCATTCCAGGCATTCTCGGACTCATCTCCAAAACACCATGTGGACAAGCGACCAGTGCGTTCAACAGATTTCTTGCCGTTGAATGGTTCATGACCTGATATGGCGTTTCCGTTGGGGTAATATACATTTCAAGATTAGGTTCAGTCTTCAGGTATTCTTCCATTACAGCCTTTTCAAACTGCTCAAAATCAATCTGGAACTGATCCCTGTGAGAGGCAGGTATGACAATCCAGGCAACAGCCTCACGAGCTATGGCATTGCGGAGGTTACCACCGTCAAAATCTACAAGGGCAACCTGTAAAGAATTAAATTCCTGATAAAGGAACCGGGCGAGAATTTTATTGGCATTTCCCAATCCCTTGTGGATATCATCTCCTGAATGCCCGCCTGTCAGCCCGCTGACCTTAATCTTAAATGCCACGGATCCAAAGGGAGTTTGCTCCTTGGTATATCGGAATGTTGCTATAGTATCAATACCACCGGCACAACCGATAAAGATCTCTCCTTCATCCTCGGAATCGAGATTGAGCAAAATCTTTCCCTCAAAGAATCCGCTCTTCAGGGCAAAGGCTCCGGAAAGTCCGGTCTCCTCATCCACCGTGAACAGACATTCTATAGGACCATGTTTGATATTTTCGGAAGAAAGCAAGGCCAATTGCGCCGCTATTCCAATACCATCATCTGCCCCAAGGGTGGTCCCGTTAGCGGTAACCCATTCATCACCAATAATCGCTTCAATAGGGTCGTTCTCAAAATCAAACTCCTTATCCGAATTCTTCTCACAAACCATATCCATATGGGTTTGCAGAACAACAGTCGGAACCTTTTCCTTTCCGGGAAATGCCGGCTTTTTGATCAAAACGTTACCTACTTCATCCATAGTGGCCTGGAGGTTATTTTTCGTGGCAAAGTCGAGAAGATACTGAACAATCTTCTCTTCTTTTTTTGATGGACGCGGAACTTTCAGTATCTCGTCAAAATATCGCCATACCAGTTCCGGATTCAGTTGAGTAAACGTCTTCATTCTATCCAAAATTTAAACGCCAAATATGCAAAAAAAAGTAAGAGATGCCAATTCATGACATTTCCAAATAAGTCTCTTCAAACGTCTTATCGTTTTATCACAAACACTGCCTGAAAAAGGGCTCTCTTTCAGACAGTATGAATGGATCTTGCTAGATCCAAGCTATATTGCATTAATTGTCATATATTTATGAATCAAGGGTCGATGACTTCACCAAAATCAAAAATAGTCGTTATCCTGTTGGGATATCCCTTGAAAGGTTGTTTTTTTACACAAAAAATTAAAGCATATGGAATCCATTCGGGAGATATATAAAATTGGCCATGGACCTTCAAGCAGTCATACCATGGGGCCACGTAAAGCGGCAGGCAGGTTCCTGATGAACCATCCTGACGCCTCGGGTTTCAGGGTCACGCTTTATGGAAGCCTTGCGGCCACAGGTAAAGGGCACCTGACCGATAAAGCCATTTTGGAAGAACTTGGTGAAAACCGATGCGAAATTGTTTGGGAGAGCAAGACTTTCCTGCCTGTTCATCCCAATGGAATGAAGTTCGAGGCTCTCGACCAAAACGGTAATGCATGCGCTGAATGGACTGCATACAGTATTGGAGGTGGGGCCATTATCGACGACACCACGGTCAGGGAAACAAGGGAAGTATACCCGCATCAAACCATGGCCGAGATTCTTGAATATTGCCATCTGAATGGGATGAAACTATGGCAATATGTAGAACAGATGGAAGGACCTGAAATCTGGGACTTTCTTGACGAAATCTGGGAGGTAATGCAGGATAGCATACGCCGTGGCCTCAAGGAAGACGGGATCTTGCCGGGAGGGTTAAAGCTGGAACGAAAGGCACATAACTTTAAATCGCAGGCACAAAACTATTCAGGGCCATTCCGAAAAAGGATCAACATCTTCGCTTTCGCACTTGCCGTTTCTGAGGAAAATGCAGCTGGCGGAAAAATCGTAACTGCCCCCACCTGTGGTGCCAGCGGAGTGGTTCCGGCTGTTCTTTACTATTTCCGAAAGGTATATAAAAAAGAAAAGGATGTCATCCTCAAAGCATTGGCCACAGCCGGACTGATCGGGAATTTGGTCAAGACCAATGCTTCTATCTCGGGTGCGGAAGTGGGATGTCAGGGTGAAGTCGGGACAGCCTGCGCCATGGCGTCAGGAGCGGCAACGCAAATGATGGGAGGAACCAATTACCACATCGAGTATTCGGCTGAAATGGGACTTGAACACCATCTTGGACTGACATGTGATCCGGTAGCCGGACTCGTTCAGATCCCCTGTATTGAAAGAAATGCATTTGCAGCACAGAGAGCCCTTGCACACAATACCTTTGCCATGATGGGTGATGGCCGGCACCGTATAAGTTTTGATGAAGTCGTAAAAACGATGTACGAGACTGGGGTAAACCTACAAAGCAAATACAGGGAAACATCTGAAGGAGGCCTTGCACTTCACGATGCGCTGCCCCGCTGTTGACCATATTTGTTCACTTTTTCGAACAAATAGAAAACATTCGTCCAAAATGAAAAACAATTCTAAAAAAAATCATTTCTAAAATCCTGAATGGCAGAGGGTTTTATTTCAAAGGCAATTAAGACACAAGAATGCTTGGAGAATTGGGATATAAAAGCTATTTTTGAGATAGAAACAGACGTTCTTTGAACCGAAAATATAGTCCGCATTAATTCAAAAGTTGGTAAACTCAACAGTAAACTATTAAACGAGAAAGCTTTTCGCTGTGATGACAGGCCTGGTAGTTTCGATTCGTCGGAATGAGTCTTCGGACCGTTGGAAGTTTGAGCAGCGAGGCACTCAAATCCTGTTAATCGGGGTTTTACGCAATTCGAATTAGTGCGGATTTTTTTTGCCCTTCCTCAAGGTTACCGAAATCAGGTAGAATACCAGCAATCCCGACATAAACATGGAGATTCGGCCCAGATAATCACCATAAATGACGTAGAAAGTCAATTTATCATTGAGCCTTATTTCTGATTTTTCGACAGCTTCAGTCCACCATGGTGTACTGACCAAAATTTCCCCCCGCAAATCAATGATGCCTGAAATTCCCGTATTTGCAGACCTGGCAATGTAACGCCTTGTTTCAATGGCACGTAATCGGGAAAAGGCAAAATGTTGCCGGTAACCCGGTGTGTTTTTCCACCAACCATCGTTGGTGATAATCGTAATAAATCCTGCTCCCTTCTGCACAAACCTGGAAAGATAACCTCCAAAAACAGATTCATAGCATATGACCGGCGCTATGAGGTCCCCGTTACCAGCCTTGAAGTTTTCTGGTTCATCCTGGACCCCCAGACTTCCGGTTGTCCCGCCCAAATCAATGATCAGCCTGTCTAAGAAACGAAGATACCTGCTAAAGGGCATTTTCTCCACTCCACTGACCAGTATTGACTTGTGATATGTCTGCACCTCCCCTTGAGACTGGAGGAACAAAGCCGTGTTGTATCGGTCAAAAGAATAGCTTCCATCCCTCGAATCACGTGCAGTTGGTGATTTGCGTGTACCCGCGGGGTAGAGGTTGTATGTTGAGGCACCAATGATCAATGCCCTGTTGTTTTTCCCATGGGTGAGCAATCGGAGGTGCTGTATGGCGGGGTAAGTTTCCAGTTGTTCCTCATCCCAATTCTGTTCGAACACTGTTTCCGGGCCAATGATATAATCCACATCCATGTGCATCCCAGACTCTGTCAACCGGATAAATTTCAACAGCTTATCATTCACCGAACCATCATCGAAACTCTCGGAATAGGGATCAACATTGGGCTGGACAAGGAGGACAGTACGGGCATCTCCCTTATCCTGAATATGGTTATATATGGTGTGCGACCAAATGACGGGAGCCACCAGGAGAAGCAACACAACAAATAAAGACAAAAGGCTCGACCTGAGGGATTGGTAAACCAGCATTCTCGAGATTGTCAAGAACAACAGGATATTGACTATCAGAATCCAGAGACTTCCGCCAAGGACACCCGTGTATTCATACCACTGCACCAACTTAATGTTGTTTGCAAATCCATTACCCAAGGTAAGCCATGGCCATTCAATATCCCAATGGAAATGGAAAAATTCGAAGGTCAGCCACAAAACCACCCACCCTATGTATCCAACAGATCCTGTTGAATTTCTTCTCAGCAGGTGTGCCAACCATGCGATAAGTGACATCAATAACGAGTTGACAACAATGGCCAGAAATGCCCCAACTGCCGTTGCATGAACAATCCACCAGGTGGTCAGTGCATTCCAAACAAGAAATGACAGAAATGAATAGGCCCAAAAGTGTATGCTTTTAACCTTCCCTGCAAGGGTGGCATAAAATGCATCCAGGGCCAGTAAAGGAATCCATGCTATAAAGAGAATCCATCCGGGAAATCCCAGCCAGGGAAGACTCAACATCACCCCTGTTCCCAATGCCGCAACCAAACGCATTGTTTTGCTCATAGTTCCTTCTGTTGTGAAGACTTAAGGCCTGCGCCTCTCCGCGAACCTTCCCTGAAAACAAAATCAAGTTTTCCAACCATGAGACCTCCGTAATGGGCCTGGTTTACAATTGTCATTTCGCCAGCCTTATTCCTGATTAGCAACGGTTCTTCCAGAAAGCTGTGGGTATGCCCCCCGATGATCACATCGGTATAGCTCAACTCAGGAGCAAGCGTGACATCACTTATTTTATCGTCACGATATCGCAACCCAAGATGCGACAAACACACCACCAAATCACATTTTTTTTCAAGTGCCAAAAATTTCTCCATTTCCAATGCTACAGGAAGCGGATCGTTATATCTGACTGCCCCATGCTGCTTTTCGTTAACCAAGCCACTAAGCTCGATGCCCAGCCCATAGATCCCTATTCTGAGACCTGACTTTCTCAACACTTTATACCGTGGAAATTTTCCATCAAGGATGGTATCTGAAAAATCGTAGTTCGAATTGATCAGGGGGAAGCCGGCATGCTTAAGGGGATCATGTAGTCCCTGCAAGCCATTGTCAAACTCGTGGTTACCAATGGTTCCGGCATCATAGCCCATTTCTGTCATCAGTTTGAGCATGATGTCACCCTTGAAAAAATTGAAATAGGGTGTACCCTGAAAGAAATCCCCGGCATCAAGCAACAAAAGATTTGGATTTTCCTCCCTGCAAGCCTTGGCAAATCCGGCCACACGTGCAAGTCCTGCCCTTCCTGCATACCTGGGATGATTATCCTCAAAAGGTTCTATCTGCGAATGCAGGTCATTGGTGTGCAACAAGGTCAGGGTCAACATGTCGCTTTTCGCGAAACCGGAAAGTGGAGCTATCCCGGCCATCAGTCCGGCAGAACCTGCAGCCAGGTTCTTTACAAATATCCTTCTATTCATTGACAATCCTCCCGTCAAGTTCCGGGTTAATGATCTGTCCTTCGGTATGGCTTCTCTTCATATATCGAATGATCACGTCTCTTATTTTTTCTCCTGTATTGATCCTCTGAACCGCATTTTTCAGCATACTGTAATTGTCACCGCCATCTGCCACATAATCACTGGTTGCAAGCCAATAGGTATCGACCATCTTTAGCTCCTGGTTGGCAATCCTGGCTTTAGTTGCTTTCTCATCTGAAATGACAAACCGGGCACCTCCGATACAGTCACCTCCTATTGAGGCTACAAAATCAAGAAATGCCTGCATATCAGAACCTTTCAGCTCCAACAATACCAATTCATTCTCGAACGGCATCAATTCAAACACTTTCCTTACTGTAATCTCGCCTTGTGGAAATCCGGTACGGATACCCCCATAATTCAGAAATGAAACATCGGGAACCAAACCGTTTCCATTCTCCTCCGTAACCTTGCGGCTTTCTTCCAGCATGAGGTCAGCCAGGTAATTTGTAAGTTTGCTTTCAGGTTTGCCTTTGACAAGACTTTCGGTGGTCATTCCGATCACAACATCCATTTCCTGGTCAAGTTGCATTTTATATGGAAGATAAAGTGAGGTAATCCGCTCATCGGCAGGCATGTTGTCGGGTGACACCATGTGATTTGAAACTTCAGTTGATTGTATCTGATGTATCGGATTACACGATATCGAACCCAGGAAAAGGAGGGTTATTAACAAAGACCTTTTAATAGTTTGGAGCATAAACCGATGGTGATTTAATTTCTTAATGCTTATTTTAGCGAAATATCAGATGATAAGACAAGTCAAAGATTCACATTTTGTTCAAATTTCCGAATACATTAATGTTAAAAATAATCGCGATTCACATTTTATTGTTCTTTAGCATTACATCCTTGGCACAATCGGAAACCAGGGAGGTAGTAGCCAAGACCGGAGATGGAATTTACAGTCTTTTAAAGAAAAACGGACTTCAGCCATCTGACATACATTCATTTATTGAACTCAATAAAAGCAAACTCGGACCAAACAACTCCCTGATTGCCGGACGAAAATACAAACTGCCTTCACCTGGCAGCCAACCAGTGATCAAATCTGATCCTGACCAAAAGGAATACAAAATTTTCGGCCCGAAATACAGTTCGGTACAAGTCAAGAGCCAAAAACTGAAGGGTGCAACCTATTATTTAAAATCCGGGCACGGCGGACCAGATCCGGGGGCCATCGGAAAGTATCAGGGCCATTCAATGTGTGAAGATGAATATGCCTATGATGTCATTTTAAGGCTAGGCAGAAATCTGATAGAGCAGGGAGCGACCGTTCACTTTATCGTCATAGATCCAAACGACGGAATCAGGGATGACATGTTTTTGCAACCCGACAAGGATGAGGTATGCTATCCCAAACAAAAAATCCCGCTCAACCAGGTCCAGCGGTTAAAACAAAGGACCGAAGCCATCAACACACTTTACAACCAAAATAAGGGAGGATTCCACCGAATGCTATCCATACATATTGATGCCCGAAGCAAAGGTGAAAATATTGATGTTTTCTTTTATCATGATGAAAGAAGCAAGACCGGTGCCCGTACCGCCAATATCCTGAAAAAGACTTTTGAGGCAAAATATCGCCAGCACCAGCCCAATCGAGGATATCGGGGAACCGTTTCAGACCGGAACTTATATGTGGTCCGAAATTCCATTCCGGTATCGGTATATATTGAGTTGGGAAATATCCATCATGCGCGCGACCAGCAGCGGGTAATCAGTCCCTCAAACAGACAGGCACTGGCCAATTGGCTCACCGAAGGATTAATAGAAGATTTCGAGTCCAACAAATAGGATAAAAGAGACACTTTATTCCTAAATTGTGGTATATTTGATCTAAACTGACAGATATGACCACTTCTCCAAAACATCAGGAAAATGAAATGGACAGTATCTACCTGAACGATCTATTCAGGCAAGTCACCGAAACGGTAAAAAAACTGCCAAAGTCGAGAATCACAATACTCCGCTGGAAAGTCTTTATCCTTCCCCTTATTTATATTTTAATATACCTGGCGGCAATCGGACAATCAGAACGACCCGGATTGTTCTTCTTGCTTTATGCCTTGATGGGCATCTGGGTAGTCGTCATTTTTGTGAATCTTATCCATGAGGCATGTCACGGCAATATTTTCCCGAAAGCCCGGCACAACCAGCTGGTATACTATATTTTTGACATGCTCGGTGCAAACAGCTATATCTGGAAGCAGAGGCATTTGGTCCTTCATCACCGTTTCCCCAACACCAATGGCTGGGATGCAGACGTTGAGCAAAAAGGCCCGGTTTCTGTCTTTCCCTATGAGCCCATCAAAGGCTATCAACGATATCAACACCTGTACGTCTTCTTCCTTTACCCGTTATTCATGATCAACTGGCTTTTTGTAAGGGATTTCAGGGACTATACCTCGAAGAATCGTATTATACGAAAATGCATCAGGATACCTGGAATAGAAATTTTCAAACTCATCCTTTTTAAAAGCTGCTATCTTTTCATGATGGTTGGAATCCCCTGGCTCATTGCAGGATTTACCTTTTGGCAGGCTCTTGCCGGACTTGTCATCCTGACGATTGCAGGAAGTCTGGCAGCCATGTTTGTATTGTTGACTCCGCACATCAATACGGGAAATGTTTTCCCCCAGCCCGACGAGAACGGTACCTTACCCTTTTCATGGCTAAGGCACCAGCTTTCATGCACCAATGACATCAGCTTATCAAACTGGTTTACCAGACATTTAATGGGGAACTTCAACTACCATGTCGCCCATCACATATTCCCCAGAATCAGCAGTGTATATGCACCTGAAGTGACCCGGGTTTTGGAAAGTTATGCACGTAAACACAATCTGCCCTACCGGTCGGTTTCCTTAAGGACCTCCTTCCGTATGCATTACCAGCTAATCAAAAACAACGCCATGCGTTGGCAAGACATTGAACTCTAACACCTTATCCCGATGACCGGCCTTATTGGTTTTGCTGATCTACATTGCCATCCCAACCTGAAAACCTTCGGGCATTCTTTTGACGAATGTTCACCCAATGAAAAGTGCAGTGTCTGGTACTATGATCCACCCGGAAGGTTTGCCAAAACATTGAATACACTAACAGGTATCACGAGGTTTTCACAATCCGATTTTACCACTCTAAGCAAAGGGGGTGCAAAAATCATAGTGGCTTCCCTATATCCTTTCGAAAGAGGTTTTTTTATAAATGCCGCAGGCAATGGAAAATTATCTGCCTGGTTGAGCGACTTGATTACAGGAATTGGCTATGACAGGATCAGATATCTCCAGAACAACTTCAATTATTTTGAAGACCTGGAAAATGAATACAATTTTCTCCTGAAAAGCAGGACCGTCCATAGAGTAGAAGATAAGGATTATCAATGGGTAATGGCTTCTGACTGGAACGATGTTGTGGACATCATCCAATACGAAAATAAAATCGCCGTGATCCTGAGTATTGAAGGAGCACATGTTTTTAACACCGGCTTGGGAAATTATACAGCCAAGGCATCAGAAAATGAGGTCCTGGACAATATCCGAAGGGTGAAAAAATGGAATTATCCACCTGCATTTATCACGTTTGCACACAATTTTGACAATGAATTATGCGGACATGCGCACAGCCTCGAGCCCATCAAACGATTTGTCGACCAAAACAGCAGGCTGAATGAAGGATTCACTCCACTTGGAATCAAGGTTCTGTCCGAATTGCTTTCATCGGAGAATGGACGGCCCATCTATATCGATATCAAACACATGAGCCTTCAGGCACGCATAGAGTATTTCGATTTTCTGAATCATGAATTTGGTGATAACCAGCCCCCAACCTTGGTCAGCCATGGTGCAGTTAATGGAATGTCGTACAACAAAGAAAACAACATACCCGACACCGGACTGTTTTATCTATCAGACATCAATTTTTATGACGAAGAAATCGTACAGATCGGGAAGTATGGCGGATTATTCGCGATTCAGTTTGATGCGCGAAGAATTGCCAAATCCCGATTCGTCAAAAAACAGTTGAAAGATCTTTGGAAAAACAAACTGCCCCTTCAGGCAGCCCAAATGATCTGGCACCAGATAAGGCATATAGCCGAGGTACTCGACAAAAATGGCATTCATGCCTGGGGAACAGCCTGCATTGGAAGCGATTACGACGGTACCATCGATCCTTTGCCGGGAATTTGGACGGCAGAGTATTTTACCAAACTGTCAGAACCACTCATAGAAGAGGCTTCCGCTTATCTCCACAAAAATCCACCGTTAACCATGGATGAAAACCTAAAAGTTACCCCAGAAGAGATTGTAACCGGATTTTTCCTGAACAATTCGCTGCGCTTCTTCAAATCATTTTTTTAGTCACAAGTCTACGAATGACATTTTGGAGATGCAAATGAATTTATCATCATATAGAAGTAATTGCTACCTTTAAAATTTATCAGGCGTAATATTTTCATGCTCTTATCGACATATACCATACAATAACCAAAAAATCAACCAATATGGAAATGAAATTTAAAACCACTGGACTTCGTACTCTTCTGTTGTTAGTCGCATCTTTCATCACTTTTGCCTCAACGGCACAGGATCTTTCAGGCAACTGGAAACTGAACACCTCGAAAAGCAAACTGAATGCGGAGTTCAGTATGGCACCCGGAGAAGTGATCATTACTCACAATGGGAACAATCTTACTGTTGAAAAGCATCATGATTTTCAGGGACAAGCCTTTACCTCTAAAGATAACTTTACGCTTGACGGAAAGGAATGCATCAATGAAGGATTCCAGGGCACCAAGAAAAAATCGACTGCCAACTGGTCGGACGACAAAAAAGTACTGACCATTAAATCATCACTTGATATGGGTGACGGAGGATTGGTAACGATTACCGAAACCCTCACTTTGGAAAGTGGTATTCTGACCATGGTATCCGCTGCAAGTTCAAACTGGGGCGATTTTTCTGAAACCCAGGTATTCGAGAAGAAATAAAGGGTATCTGTTTTGATAATCTTGAAGAATCAGGAAATGATGTCAGTTTCGAAAACACTGTCCCCATGTGAAAAATGATTTTCAAAATCTTCATTTTTACCAATAATCAAAAAGCCGGATAGTATCTTTCTGCCATCCGGCTTTTTCGTTACCGGTAAGTCAATAATCTCAGAGACTTAAATGCAATTTATTCAATACTACAAGGTTCTTTGCTGGATGTCATAAAGGTCTTTCCTTCTGTCTTTCAGGTTGCGTACGCTACCAAGATTGTGTAATTCCGTGAGCAGGTCAAGATCCACATCGGCAATCAGGATCATCTCCGTATTGGGAGTTGCCTCAGCCTTCACCCCGTTTGTCGGGAAAGGAAAATCACAGGGAGTAAATACCATCGACTGGGCATACTGGATATCCATATTGTGAACCTTGGGAAGGTTTCCCACACTGCCTGCAATGGCCACGAAACACTCATTTTCAATGGCTCTGGCCTGCGCGCAATGTCTGACACGGCTAAAGCCGTTTTGCGTGTCGGTCAGAAATGGGACAAACAAAATATCCATTCCTTCGTCAGCAAGCATCCTGGGCAACTCTGGAAACTCGACATCATAGCATATCAGAATTCCAATTTTTCCGCAATCCGTATCATAGGTTCTGAGCTCCTGACCTCCTTTCATACCCCAGACCTTGGCTTCATCAGGGGTGACATGGAGTTTTTCGAAACGGTCGACAGATCCATCCCTGCGGCAAAGATATCCGGCGTTATAAAGATTATCGTCAATTACTTCAGGCATACTCCCGGTGATAATATTGATATTATATGAAATGGCCAGCTTTGAGAATTCCTGGACAATCGATTCCGTGTAAGCTGCAAGCTTGCGGATGGCTTTGGGTTCACTGAGGTCATTGTAAGCTGCCATCAGCGGGGCATTGAAGAACTCGGGAAAAAGGGCAAAGTCACTTTTATATCCACTGAGGGCATCAACAAAAAACTCAACCTGCTGCATCAACTCTTCCACATTCCTGTAAGGCCTCATCTGCCACTGGACAAGCCCCAGTCTTACTTCACGTTTGATGGTTCCCGCCCTGGATGAAGGTTTTTCGTAATAGATGTTCTCCCACTTCATTAAAACAGCGTATTCATGGGAAACCTGATCGCCTTCGAGATATCCCTTCAATATCCTGACAGGATGAAAATCATTGAAAAGCTGGAAATTAAACACCGGATCATGAATTTCGCGGTCACGGACTTTTTCGATGTATTGCCGGGGTGTCAGCTCATTCGCAAATTTGTGGTAATTAGGAATCCTGCCACCAAACATGATGGCCTTCAGGTTCATTTTCTCGCACAGTTCCTTGCGGTAATCGTACAACCTGCGCCCAAGCCGAAGATCCCTGAATTCAGGGCGAATGAAAACATCAATACCATAAAGCGTATCGCCATTCGGATCATGGGTATTAAATGTATACTCCCCCGTGATCTCCCTATAGGTATGCTTTTCGTCGAACCGGTCGGATTGAATGATGATGGCAAATGCACATCCCGCAATCTGGCCATTAACCCTGAGCGCCACCTGCCCTTCCGGGAAAATGTCGATGAGCTTTCTGATCTGGGGCTCACGCCAGTAACTGTCAGGCATCGTCTGGTACGACAAAATCATGGTCTCCATGATTTCATCATAATCGTTTGGCGTTATGAAGGTAAGTTCAATATTTCCAATGGATTCTAGGCTTTCGGGCATACAAATCAATTTTTTGGATTATATTCTTTAAACAGAAAATTACGAAAAATGTTAATGAATCAAAAGAATAGGATAAGGAAGTAATCATCCATACTTCCATAATTAATCCGATCCGGGACCTCAATCAATGTTTATTTGATACTCCTGAATTTTAATCACGAGACTAAAACCCAACCTGGATGTATCCCCTTATGGTACCGACAGGGTAATTGGATACCTATTCTAATGTTCTAATATAGTGCTTGTATAGTGTTTAACTATACAAGCACTATACAAGAAGTATTGAATATCTATTCTATGTACGACTCGGTAAAGAAGGCATAAGGGCAAAAAAACAGAGGCTGCCCTTTTGGGACAGCCTCTTTAACGCGCAATAATGTTAGCAAAATTTTATTATGCAAGTTTTACATTTACGGCATTGGGTCCTCTGCGACCGGCTTCAACATCGAATGTCACTGCATCGTTGTCATTTACCTGGTCTACAAGTCCGGAAGAATGTACAAATACTTCCGAGGTTGATTCTGAGTCGATGATAAAACCAAAACCTTTTGTTCTATCAAAGAACTTTACTGTTCCTTTTTTCATTATTAAAAAAAATTAAATTCGGTACAAAGCTAACATTTAATTTTCAATAATGGCATAAATTAAGGAGTTGGGTGTCTTATTTGTACAAAATAGAGATGTTCACGTCAGGTAATAACTTCGCAAACCCTTGTAAATATTTACTATTCCACCAAAAATCGCGGATGCAAATTATTTCAAATACCGCTTATAATAATCCGCTTTGTCCTGATTATTCAGTCGGGTATATATGTTTGCCATATAAGCGGCATACTTTGAACCGGGGTCGATTTCCCAAAGAGGATCAAAATAAGTCAGGGATTTTTTGAAATCGGCTGTGACCACTTTAAGTGCATTCAGGAGAAACTGGTACTGGACATGTGTTTTATTTCGGTTGTATTTGTCCATTTCAAGCTGGTAACGATTCTCGGCCTTCTCGTAATATTTTACGGCATTCCATTCAAGGGAAGCGACATGCCTTGGATTGATTTTCAACAATGCATCTGCAATGGAATCAGTCCTTGCCTGATTATCCGAACTTAAACTGTACCTGAAGTAAGCATCAAGATTCGACTCTTTGTTACGGGCTTCAAAAGTCATCTGATTCCACATTGCAAAGGCCTGGTTCTTGTCAACTTCAAGGTAAATCTCAAAGAGCCTTTCGTTCACGTCACTTATTTTTTCGTAAGCCGGATATTTATCGGATAATGCCTTGAGATTATTTAATTCCTTCGATAGGTTATTCTGTTCCTTATATATGGCGGCCAGGTTATCGAATAACAAGGGGTTTTCATATCCTGAAGAAAGTGAGTTTTCAAACCATTGTAAAGCCACAGCCAGATCTCCGGCTGATTTAGCGTAGGCTGCCGCATTGAAGTACTCGTCACCGGTGATCGCCAACTGGTTGGCTTCCTTGTAGTCGATATACTCTTTCCATACCTGGAATGCCTGGGCAGGTTCGGAAGGCATTTCGGCAGGAATTTGGGGAACCTGTTTCACTACAGTACCTGGCCCTTTACAGGAGACAGCAATTACAAGAAGCGAAATGAATATGAATAAATAATTTTTCATGGACAAATAAGATTTTAAGAGCCCCAAAGATACGATTAATTGACGGAACCACCGGATTACCAGACTGCGGGGCACCACAATTGATCTCCGGGGCCCAAGGATGAACTTATAACACAAATACCTGTCAATTGGTAATTTGCGATGCATTTTAAAGACATATAACAAGCAAACATGATTCCAAACTTTTAGGATGGGAGCAATCAATCTCCATATTTCATATATTTAATATCCAGAATCCAACCTGAAACCATGAGCGAAAAAGATAACTACATCCTTAACGACCCCATGACACCACCAACGGAAGAGTTAATAAGCGAGATCCTTGGGGAGAAGTATGCATGGCTGAAACAAATCTTTGATCACGTCAGTCAAAAAAACAGCCAAACCGAGGGCCAATGGAAGTATTACAATGATGTCAAACAATGGCTTTTCAGGATGATGAAAAAGAAAGATACCATTTTCTGGATGGCCCTTTTGCCGGGCAATGCCAGGATAACATTCTATTTTCCGGGGAGTGCAGAACATCTGATTACCAGTAGTAACCTGCCTGATAAAATTATAGATATGTATCTATCCACAATGAATAAAAAATTTCACCCTATTTCCCTCACCCTGGATCAAATTGATAATATCTCTATCATTTGTGAGCTTGCAGACCTGAAAATGAAATAACCGGCTCATAATCCGTGACTTCAGTAACCCCCGTTTTCTCAACTACACAACACAACTTTCGATTTGTTAAGTTTTAACAGTCCTTTTGTTAACTTTTTATACGAAAAAAGAACTTTTACTTTCAATTTCGTTTTGCATTTCAATTTAATTTTTACTTTTGCCCCAGAAGGTCGGTTATAAACGTATTTCAGACCTTAATGAATTAATTTATTGGCTTCTTTGTCTGGAATCAATAAGCGGCAAAGAATGAAACAAAAAAAAATGAAATTATTTTCTGCATATATTATTGTCCTAGTGGTGGTCATTCTTGGTACAAGCTGAGAAGGGCATTGATTATATGTAGAAATCAAAGGAATACAGGCCTTTCTCAGAACAGGGAAAGGCTTTTTTTATAAAGATTATTCAAATTATGAAGCAGGCATTAAGAAGTAACATTTCAACACAGGGACGACGCATGGCAGGTGCCAGAAGTTTATGGCGGGCCGCCGGCATGAAAGAGGAACATTTCGGACGTCCGGTGATTGCCATCGTGAATTCATTCACACAGTTTGTTCCCGGGCACACCCATTTACATGGGGTTGGTCAATATATCAAGTCGATCATTGAAAAGCACGGTTGCTACGCGGCCGAGTTTAATACCATAGCCGTTGATGACGGAATTGCCATGGGGCACGATGGAATGTTGTATTCCCTCCCATCACGTGACGTAATCGCCGACAGTGTCGAATACATGTGTAACGCCCATTCGGTCGATGCCATGGTATGCATCAGTAACTGTGACAAAATAACGCCGGGCATGCTGATGGCCGCCATGCGTTTAAACATACCTGCGGTATTTGTTTCGGGAGGCCCAATGGAAGCAGGCGAAATCGATGGCAAATTCTATGATTTGGTTGATGCCATGGTGATGGCTGCCGACCAGGATATTTCGGATGAGCAATTATCCGTTGTGGAGCAGAATGCCTGCCCGACTTGTGGATCATGCAGTGGCATGTTTACCGCCAACTCGATGAACTGTTTGGCCGAAGCCATCGGACTTGCCCTTCCCGGAAACGGGACCATTGTTGCCACCCATGCCAACAGGTCGCTGTTGTTTGAGGAAGCCGCGAACAGGATTGTGCAGGCAACCTACGCCTATTACCGTGACGGTGACGACTCTGTTCTACCACGGAATATTGGGACCAAAACATCCTTTGAAAATGCGATGAAACTCGACATAGCCATGGGAGGCTCTACCAATACCGTATTGCATTTGCTGGCTATTGCCCATGAAGCGGGTGTTGATTTCACGATGACTGACATCGACCGTTTATCGAGAATCACACCCAATCTTTGCAAAGTTGCCCCAAATTCAACTTACCATATCCAGGATGTGAATCGTGCCGGTGGTATCCTGGGTATCCTTGCCGAAATGGATCGTGGCGGTCTAATAGACACCAGCGTTTCACGAATTGATGGCCGAACCTTGAAGCAAGCACTTTCAGAATATGACATCATGTGTCCGACCGTTACAGAGGATGCCATGCGCAGGTACAAATCAGCTCCGGGAGGTGGACGTAACCTTGTGATGGGTTCACAAAGCAGTGTTTATAAAAGTCTGGATACGGACAGATCATCAGGATGTATCCGTGACATGGAACATGCCTATAACAAAGACGGTGGATTGGCAGTACTCTATGGTAACATCGCAGAAAATGGCTGTATTGTCAAAACTGCCGGAGTGGATCCCTCAGTATTCTCCTTCAGGGGAACAGCCAAGGTGTTCAACTCACAGGATGACGCCGTCAACGGTATCCTTGGTGATGCAGTCCAACCCGGAAATGTGGTGGTAATCCGTTATGAAGGCCCGAAAGGAGGACCAGGCATGCAGGAAATGCTCTACCCTACCTCCTATATCAAATCCATGAAACTCGACAAGCAGTGCGCCCTGATAACTGACGGGCGATTTTCAGGCGGAACTTCCGGCTTATCGATCGGGCATATTTCCCCTGAGGCTGCTGCAGGTGGTGCCATTGGGTTGATCAGGGATGGCGACGTTATCGAAATTGATATCAAGACCCGTAGCATTGAATTAAAGATTACAGCAGAAGAGCTGGAAAAGAGACGTCGTCAGGAGAACGCCAAAGGGGCCGAAGGATGGCAACCCGGCCCAAGAAAGAGGAGGGTATCAAAAGCCTTGAAAGCTTATGCCAGCATGGTATCATCAGCCGATATGGGAGCAGTGAGGATTATTTAAGGCTATGCAATTTGCGCCACGAGATGAAAAATGAATTAAAACACAGATAGGAATATAAAAATCTTGAAATATGAATAAGGAACCAATGAAAGTTACAGGATCAGAGGCAGTGATTCTCTCCCTGTTGGAAGAAGGCGTTGAGATTATTTTTGGATACCCGGGAGGTGCCATCATGCCCATTTATGATGCGCTGTATGACTATGACAAAAAGATTACGCACATTCTGACCCGACATGAGCAAGGAGCCGCCCATGCGGCTGAAGGATATGCCAAGATTACCGGCAAGGCGGGTGTTTGCTTCGCGACCTCAGGTCCGGGAGCCACTAACCTGATCACGGGGATTGCCGATGCCATGATTGACTCCATTCCCATGGTATGTATCACCGGACAGGTGGCTTCTCCCCTTTTGGGAACCGATGCCTTTCAGGAATCCGATGTTCTAGGTATTTCCATGCCTGTTACCAAATGGAATTACCAGATTACCACTCCGGAAGAAATTCCAGATGCCATTGCACAGGCCTTTTTCATCGCCCAATCGGGCAGACCGGGGCCCGTATTGCTCGACATTACCAAAGATGCCCAATTTGGGGAACTCGAGTTCAGTTACAAAAAATGCAAAAAGATCAGAAGCTATGTTCCCGAGACACCTGTCGATCCCTTTAAAGTCAAGGCGGCTGCCGAACTGATAGACAATGCCAAAAAGCCTATGCTTTTATTTGGACAGGGCGTTATCATTTCGAAGGCAGAAGAAGAATTGAAGGCATTTATCGAAAAAACGGGCATACCGGCAGCATGGACCCTACTCGGCCTTTCGGCGCTTCCCACCGAACACCCATTGAATGTAGGGATGCTGGGAATGCACGGCAACTATGGACCTAACGTAAAAACCAACGAAGCTGACCTGATCATTGCCGTGGGAATGAGGTTTGACGATCGGGTCACAGGAAAAGTATCGGCTTATGCCCGTGATGCCAAGATCGTACACCTTGACATTGACCATGCCGAGATCAACAAAATAATCAAAGCTGACGTAGCCGTCCTGGGTGATGCCAAAAAGTCGTTAAAGATGCTCACTGACAATTGCAAAAAGAATGAGCACAAAAAATGGTTGTCTGAGTTCAATAAAGCTTACGACACGGAATTCGAAAAAGTGATCGACAAAGACCTGCATCCTACAAAGGAGGGACTTACCATGGGCGAGGTGATTTCGAAAGTTTCGGAAGCAACCAACCATGAAGCCATTCTGGTTACCGATGTCGGACAACACCAAATGGTTGCCGCACGATACTTCAAATTCAAACACTCCAGAAGTCTGGTTACCTCGGGAGGCCTTGGCACCATGGGTTACGGCTTGCCGGCCAGCATGGGAGCCCAGCTTGCCGCCCCTGACAGGACTGTTGTCGCGGTGATTGGTGATGGAGGGTTCCAGATGACTATCCAGGAACTCGGCACTATCGCACAAAATAAACTCCCTGTCAAGATAGTTCTTCTAAATAACAATTTCCTTGGAATGGTTCGTCAGTGGCAACAGCTCTTTTTCGAGAAGAGATATTCGTTTACAGAACTTATAAATCCTGATTTCCTGATGATTACCAAAGGCTTCGGCATTAACGGACAAAAAGTGACATCACGCGAAAATCTGGATGCAGCCGTAAAAGAGATGATGGATCATGACGGCCCATACCTGCTTGAAGTGGTGGTTGAGAAAGAAGACAATGTATTCCCCATGGTACCATCAGGGGCATCCGTATCCCATATCCTTCTGGAACCATGATCAACCAAGGCTAGTTTCAATATTTATATCAACACAGACTCTGGTTCAAAAGAGTCTGACCATTAAAAAAATATCAAGATGAAACAGGAATTTAATATAACCGTTTTTTCAGAGAACCATATCGGCTTACTCGCCCGCATCACCATCGTTTTCACGAGACGGAAGATCAATATCGAAAGCCTGACCGTTTCAGAATCAGCCATCTCTGGAGTATACAAATTCACGATCGTGATCAAGACCACTGAAGACCAGGTCAAGAAAGTCGTTTCACAGATCGAGAAAATCGTGGATGTCCTGAAAGCCTTCTACCATACAAACCAGGAGCTGATTTACCAGGAGATTGCCCTGTATAAGGTTCCTACAGATGCATTGTACGACAGCGACCAGATCGAGAACATCGTCAGAAACTCAGGAGCACGTATCCTTGAAATCACAAGGGAATTCACCGTGATTGAAAAGACCGGACACAAAGAAGAAACACAGGCACTTTTTGAACAACTGAACCAGTTTAAGGTTATGCAATTCATCCGGTCAGGAAGGGTAGCACTCACGAGGGATCCCATTGAAAGACTCTCGGAATTCCTGAAAGAAAGAGATGCATTTTTAAACAGCATGGATTGATTCTTCCGGAAATAAACTTAACTTTATAAGTATATTAAGTATCAAATTATCAAATCATTAAATAAATTATACAATGGCAAAAATCAATTTTGGAGGAGTACAGGAAGAAGTGGTGCTCAGGGAAGAATTCCCTATTGAAAAGGCTAGAGAAGTTTTAAAAGACGAGGTGATCGCCATTATAGGATATGGTGTGCAAGGTCCCGGACAAAGCCTTAACCTTCGCGACAATGGATTCAATGTCATCATTGGGCAAAGGAAAGATTCCAAGACTTGGGACAAGGCTCTAAACGATGGATGGGTCCCCGGTGAAACCCTTTTCGAAATTGAGGAAGCTTGCCAAAAAGCCACCATCATTCAATATCTTCTTTCAGATGCTGCCCAGATTGCCATGTGGCCGGTAGTAAAAAAGCACCTGACCGCAGGAAAGGCACTCTATTTTTCCCATGGATTCGGAATTACCTATAAAGAAAGGACTGGAATCGTACCACCAACTGATGTTGACGTTATCCTCATCGCACCCAAAGGTTCGGGAACCAGCCTTCGCAGACTGTTCTTACAGGGCGCAGGACTGAATTCAAGCTATGCGATTTTTCAGGATGCCACAGGTAAAGCCCGTGAAAGAGTCATCGCCCTCGGAATTGGCGTTGGTTCTGGTTATCTTTTCCAGACCACCTTCAAAAATGAGGTATATTCTGATCTCACAGGCGAAAGGGGTACACTTATGGGAGCCATCCAGGGTATTTTTGCGGCACAGTATGAAACCCTGCGCCAAAACGGCCACTCTCCTTCCGAAGCTTTCAACGAGACCGTTGAAGAGCTCACCCAGAGCCTTATGCCATTGGTTGCCGAGAACGGTATGGACTGGATGTATGCCAATTGCTCGACCACGGCACAGCGGGGAGCCCTCGACTGGTGGAAAAAATTCAGGGATGCCACCAAGCCTGTTTTCGAGGAACTCTACAGTGAGGTTGCAAAAGGCAATGAAGCACAACGAAGCATTGACACAAACAGTAAACCCGATTACAGGGTAGGGCTGGACGCCGAACTCAAAGAACTCCGTGATTCGGAAATGTGGCAGGCAGGTGCAGCTGTACGTAAGCTCCGCCCAGGAAAATAGACATGTTTAAGAATCCGGTTAGGTGAACTCTCTAATTCGCATGAAGAAATGAGAATTCATTTATCCGTCAATTAAAATAAAAGGGTAAAATATTCAAAATTTACCCTTTTATCTTTATAGTACCCCACACACGGTATCTAAAATGATTATAAAGTGTCAACTTATGAGTCATGATCGTATTTTACGTTAATATTTACACAAAAGACAGCCCTTTTTCTTTTAATTAAAAATTTTATTGTCATATTTGCATCAAAGTGTAAGTTTAATCATGAATTCCGTAAACAATATTTCCCTTCTCGGTATTATTATTCTAATCCTTTGGATAAAGAACTGAGAATGGTATATGGGTACAAAAAATGAAGGATAAAGAAGGCCATTCTCAGAGAAAGAGGATGGCTTTTTTAATAGCAAAAAATCAATATAAACGATATGAGCGACAAATTGTACATTTTTGACACAACACTGCGAGACGGAGAACAAGTCCCGGGTTGTCAGTTGAACACCATTGAAAAGATTGAAGTAGCCAAAGCTTTGGAAGAATTGGGCGTCGACATTATTGAAGCCGGTTTCCCGATCTCCAGTCCGGGTGATTTTGAATCGGTAGTCGAGATTTCAAAAGCGGTCACCTGGCCGACCATATGCGCACTGACCAGAGCCGTCCAAAAAGACATTGACGTGGCTGCCGAAGCCCTCAAATATGCAAAACGAGGCAGGATTCACACCGGAATCGGAACCTCTTTCTTCCATATTCATTACAAACTGAACTCAACCCCTGAAGCCATTATTGAGCGGGCAGTTGAAGCCGTAAAATATGCAAAAAAATATGTGGAAGACGTTGAGTTCTATGCCGAGGATGCCGGCAGGACAGATAACGTATATCTGGCAAAGGTGATTGAGGCAGTCATCAAGGCTGGCGCAACGGTCGTCAATATTCCCGACACGACAGGGTACACCCTCCCGTTTGAATTCGGCGAAAAGATCCGATTCCTGAAAGAGAACGTCAAAGGAATTGACAATGTGATCATTGCAACACATTGCCACAATGACCTGGGCATGGCTACAGCAAACACGATTGCCGGGATCATGAACGGTGCCCGACAAGCGGAAGTGACCATCAACGGAATTGGTGAAAGGGCAGGGAACACTTCCCTCGAAGAGGTGGTTATGATCCTGAAAAGCCGTTACCAAATCCTTGGGATCGACACCAACATCAACACACAGAACATATATCGGACCAGTCGTCTGGTTTCCAATCTGATGAATATGCCGGTCCAGCCCAACAAAGCAATCGTGGGTCGCAACGCATTTGCCCATTCATCAGGTATCCATCAGGATGGTGTATTGAAAAACCGCGAGAATTATGAAATCATGGATCCCAAGGATGTAGGGATCAACGAGTCATCCATACTTCTGACGGCACGCAGTGGTCGCGCTGCATTGAATCACAGGCTTGAACTTCTTGGTTTCAATCTTGACAAAGAAAAACTCGACAAGGTTTATGACGAGTTCCTGAAACTTGCCGACAAGAAAAAGGAAATCCGTGATGACGATATCGCTTTGCTTGTTGGGGATGCTACACGTCAGGAACGAAGAATCAAACTCGACTTCCTGCAGGTGGTTACAGGCAAAAACCTGATTCCCATGGCGACAGTAAGAATTGATATTGCCGGAGAAAAATTTGATGCAACCGCATCGGGTAACGGACCGGTTGATGCCGCCATCAAGGCAGTCAAACAAATCATTCACAGGCAGGTAACCCTCGATGAGTTCCTGATACAGGCCATTACCCGGGGTAGTGACGATGTTGGGAAAGTTCACATGCAGGTTGATTATGAAGGCAACATTTTCCATGGATTTGGTGCACACACCGATATCATAACGGCATCGGTGGAAGCATTCCTCGACGCCATCAATAAATTACCTGTTAAATAACAACATATCAATACATTAGAATTAAATTTATTAAAAAATCCAAAAAAATATCCGACGTTAAGGATCCTTGATTACCTGAGCGTTTGGAATCAACAGTAAATGAAATTTTTATGGCAGCAAAAACGCTTTTTGACAAAATTTGGGACAGCCATGTCGTGCGGCAAGTTGAGGGAGGTCCTGATGTATTATATATCGACCGGCATCTGGTACATGAAGTGACCAGCCCGGTTGCATTTCTTGGTTTGGAAAATCGGGGACTGAAAGTATTCAGGCCCCAAAATACAATTGCAACACCCGACCACAACGTTCCCACCATCGACCAGCATTTGGCCATTCAGGAAGACCTGTCGAGACATCAGGTCGACATGCTTACCAAAAACTGCGGGAAACATGGTATTCAACTGTGTGGGCTCAACCATCCCTGGCACGGGATTGTTCACGTAATTGGACCTGAACTGGGGATTACCCAACCCGGCAGGACTATCGTATGCGGCGACAGCCACACAAGTACCCATGGTGCCTTTGGTGCGGTCGCATTTGGCATTGGAACCTCTGAAGTTGAAATGGTTCTGGCCAGTCAGTGTATCCTGCAACCCAAACCCAAACGGATGAGAATCACCGTCGACGGTCAATTAAAAAAAGGAGTGACAGCAAAAGACATTGCCTTATATATCATTAGCCAAATCACGACCAGTGGAGGAACTGGCCATTTCATAGAATATGCAGGCGAAGCCATCAGAAGCCTTACCATGGAAGGCCGCATGACCCTTTGCAACATGAGTATTGAGAGTGGTGCCAGGGGAGGATTGATCGCCCCGGACGAAACCACCTTTGAATACATCAAGGGACGAGAGTTCGCTCCGAAAGGAGTGGAATGGGATAAGGCACTTGCCTATTGGAAAAGCCTCCCCACTGATGAGAATGCCGTTTTTGATACGGAATTCAGATTCGACGCTGCAGATATCGAACCGATGATTACCTATGGTACCAATCCGGGTATGGGAACCGGCGTCACCCAAGCAATCCCAACCGGGGAAGAACTTTCTGGCTCAGACTTGCTGACCTTCCAGAAATCACTCGACTACATGGGCTACAAACCAGGCGAAAAAATGCTGGGCAAGCCGATCGACTTTGTTTTCGTGGGCAGCTGTACCAACGGACGTATTGAAGACCTTCGTGCCTTTGCGGCATTTGTCAAGGGAAAGAAAAAAGCGGATAATGTCACCGCCTGGATTGTACCGGGATCCAAACAAGTTGAAAGGGCTGCCCAAGAGGAAGGCCTGGTCGATATACTGACAGAGGCCGGATTTAAATTCAGGCAACCCGGTTGCTCAGCTTGTTTGGCAATGAACGACGATAAGATTCCTGAAGGAAAGTATGCCGTCTCAACTTCAAACCGAAACTTTGAAGGACGACAGGGACCCGGAGCACGGACCCTTTTGGCCAGCCCGCTGACCGCCGCTGCCGCAGCCATTACCGGTGTGGTTACCGATCCTCGTGAATTATTGGATGCATGACAGGATTGTGCCTGACATGGCCTTAATTGAAAGCGAATGTCAAAATGCAAAATGAAAGAGATTACACCTCACAGATATTAATTATATGCATGCATAAATCCCAAAATTTCAATCTATGGATCCTTGCATGATGAATGATAAAAAACAGAAAAATGGCATACGATAAATTTTCAACACTGATATCAACGGCAATTCCACTGCCTGTCGAAAATGTGGACACTGACCAGATCATTCCGGCCCGCTTTTTAAAAGCGGTTGAACGTAAAGGATTTGGAGACAACCTGTTCAGGGATTGGCGCTACGACAGGCAAAACCAGCCTAAACCCGATTTCGTGCTTAATGATCCTACCTATACCGGTAAAATGCTCATTGCAGGCAAGAATTTCGGGAGTGGCTCAAGCCGCGAGCATGCAGCCTGGGCACTCTATGATTTTGGTTTCCGGGTGGTGGTCAGCAGCTTTTTTGCCGATATCTTCAAAAACAATGCACTGAACAACGGTTTGCTTCCAGTGGTGGTCACACCCGGATTCTTACAGAAATTGCTCGACACTGTTGAGCAAAATCCAAAAGCTGAGTTCAAAGTTGACCTGGAAAGCCAAAGCATAGTCAACCTCACGACCGGTGAATCAGAGAATTTCGAAATCAATCCCTATAAAAAGCATTGCCTTATCAACGGATTGGATGACATCGACTATCTGGTAAGCCTTAAAGATGACATAACAGAATTTGAAAAATCACGATTATGACCGGACAAAAAGTGAAAGTCAACAGCCAATGTGTAACCGTCATGGATACCACCCTCCGGGACGGGGAACAAACTTCTGGTGTCGCATTCAGCGATACTGAAAAGGTAAGCGTTGCCCGTATTTTACTGGAAGATGTTGGAGTTGACCGAATAGAAGTTGCCTCTGCCAGGGTCTCTGAAGGAGAATACCAGGGTGCAAAAAAGATCCTTACATGGGCAAATGCCCGGGGATTTGGACACAGGGTCGAGATTTTGGGTTTTGTGGATGGTGACATCTCACTCAACTGGATCAAAAATGCAGGTGGCAAGGTCATTAATTTACTTTGTAAAGGTTCATTCAAACATGTAACCCAACAGCTCAGAAAAACCCCGGAGCAACACCTCGACGACATACGAGGGGTAATTGCGAAAGCCGGCGAAATGGGAATTGAGGTTAATGTATATCTCGAGGATTGGTCGAATGGCATGCGTCATTCCAGAGATTATGTCCATTTTATGGTTTCCTCACTGCAAAAGGAGAATATCAAACGCATCATGCTGCCCGATACATTGGGCATACTGGATCCGGATGAGACATACGACTATTGCAAAGAGATGATTGAAACATACCCCGACGTGGTATTTGATTTCCATGCACATAACGACTACGACCTGGCCATTGCCAATGTCTTCCATGCCATCAAGGCAGGCATCAGGTGTGTCCATACCACCGTCAACGGGTTGGGAGAAAGGGCTGGAAACGCACCCCTATCGAGTGTGGTAGCCACAGTGAAGGACCATTTGAAAATGCAGACAAACGTCAAGGAAGAGATGCTAAATCGCATCTCAAGGGTAGTCGAATCCTTCTCAGGCATACGCATCCCAACCAACAAACCGCTGATTGGTGAATTTGTATTTACCCAGTGCAGCGGGATCCATGCCGATGGTGACAACAAGAATAACCTTTACTTTAACGAATTGCTGCCAGAACGATTCGGAAGGATACGAAAATATGCATTGGGCAAAACCTCTGGCAAGGCCAACATCAAAAAGAACCTGGAAGATATCGGAATCGAGTTGGATCCTGCATCTCTCAAAAAAGTCACCGATCGAATCATCGAACTTGGTGACCGTAAGGAAAATGTCACAACCGAGGACCTGCCCTATATTGTCGCTGACGTACTCAGCACGCAGTCGGTCGAGGAAAAGATCCACATCAAGAACTATTCCATCACCCATGCTATGGGGTTGAGACCAGTTGCCACGCTTAGCATCCAGATCGGCGATGATCAGTTCGAGGCACATGATGCAGGAGACGGACAATATGATGCATTTATGAGGGCACTCCGGAAAATTTACAAAAAACTGGGTAAACCTTTACCCCAGCTGATAGATTATACGGTAACCATCCCTCCAGGGGGTAGAACTGACGCATTGGTTGAAACCGTGATCACCTGGCAAAACGGGCGCGAATTCAAAACCCGTGGTCTGGATCCAGACCAGACAGCCGCTGCAATCAAGGCGACCGTTAAAATGCTTAACATCGTAGAAAACGATTACGCAAGTCAAAACGCATAACACTATATTATCATATGAATTTAAAAATTGCAGTCCTGCCCGGAGATGGAATCGGGCCGGAAATTATTGAACAAGCCATAAAGGCCGTCAACGCTGTCTGTCACAAATTCGGCCACACTCCCGAATTTAATTATGCCCTCACCGGAGCAGTTGCCATTGACCAGACGGGTGACCCCTACCCTCCCGAAACCCATGAACTTTGCCTGCAATCAGATGCGGTTCTTTTCGGAGCCATTGGGGATCCCCGTTTCGACAACAATCCGAAGGCACCGGTCAGGCCCGAACAAGGCTTATTAAGGATGAGAAAACAGTTGGGACTTTATGCCAATATCAGGCCAGTGGAAACATTCCCTTCCCTGCTGCATAAATCCCCATTGCGCCGCGACCTGGTCGAAGGTGCCGACTTTGTCTGTATCAGGGAACTTACCGGAGGGATATACTTTGGCGAAAAAGGCAGGAAAGAAAACGGAAATGTCGCATTTGACACCTGTACTTACAGCCGTGAGGAAATTGTCAGAATTCTCAAATTGGCCTATGAATTCGCAGGCAAAAGAAATCGAAAACTGACAGTAGTTGATAAAGCCAATGTTTTGGAAAGTTCAAGGCTTTGGAGAGAAGTGGCCCAGGAACTGGCCCCCCAGTATCCCGACATTGAGACCGACTATATGTTCGTTGACAATGCCGCCATGCAAATCATACAATGGCCAAAAAAATTCGATGTATTGGTCACGGAGAATATGTTTGGGGATATACTGACCGACGAGGCAAGTGTCATCACCGGATCACTCGGGCTGCTGCCTTCAGCCTCCATCGGAATCCACACCTCGGTGTTTGAGCCCATTCATGGATCATATCCGCAAGCCGCAGGTAAAAACATCGCCAATCCGATTGCCACTATCCTTTCGGCAGCCATGATGTTTGAATATGCATTTAACCTGAACATGGAGGGTAAAATCATACGGCAGGCAGTAGCGGCATCCCTGGAGGCTGGCTATGTTACGGTTGATATCGCTGAAGGCACCTCCAGATCGACATCTGAGGTTGGTGACTGGATAGCCAGTTGGATTAACAACAACTGATCATGAATAAAAGCTTTCCTGACAGTTTCTGTTCACAGCAAGTAAGATCCTGGAGTACAGGGCACGTCAGGAAAGTTTTTTATTTTCGTGGAACCACAAAATAGGGATTTAGGAATATTACCAAAAACATCACGCTAAATATAAACTCGTAGAGTTCACCTGCCTTCACAAGATTGATCATATTCACGATTCCCGTAAAGACCAACCAAATAATTACGTATGTCCAACGGGCAAGGGGTACCTGAAAATCAACTAACAAACGGTTAATCCAGACCATTTTTCCAGCCAATGGCCTGAGCAATAAAAGATATATGGCCAGTACCCCGAACAGCATCTGGGAAAAAACGAGCATATTCACCTTGACTCCACCGACTACGAGGTTGTGGATATTCATTTCGTTCTGGATATTTTTCTCGGCAAAGAATTCAGGTGTTTCAATTTCAAAAATCCTTTGACCCCAACTGATTTCCTCTCCTGCACCAAAAAAAAACAGGAATGCAATCACGGACCATGTTAGCATTGGTTTCCAGGCCTTTTCCCGATAATTTAAAATGGATCTGTAAACACCGACAGCGCTGGAGCCCAATAGGAATAGGGCAGTAAGGTTTTCAACCAATCCGTCTTCCCGTAGCCACTCCATAAACGCTTCCTGCCCAAGTTTGGCCATCCAAAGGCCGTATCCGGTGAAAAAAAGCAGCAATGAAAAGCCTACAATTTCAACATATCTGGTCAGATGCTTTTTCATAATTGATTTTTGAATTTTCAGCGAAAATAACATTTTCCCGCGAATTGCTGATTTCACGAAAATCGCCCATCTTTGTATCAATCAATCTTAAGCCCTATAACTTTACAGGGAATATATCTCCATTTAATCAAGAGTATGACAGACAAAAAGCTATGGATAATCCTGGGATTGTTCTTTGCCATGACGATAGTTGCAAGTTTTGGCACTTCATTGACCATGAACTCGGCAAAATACGCCCAGGTAAGCCGGGAGATCGTTGAGAGTGGTGACTGGATCAACCTGACCATCGCAGGGGAGGCATACGACCAAAAACCACCTCTTATGTTCTGGGCCGGGGCGCTTATGTATAAGATGTTCGGGATTTCTGATTTAACCTTCAGACTGGCCATATTGTTGTTGTCAACCCCGGGCATATTGGCTACCTATAGGCTAACCGAATTGTTATACGACAGGAAAACGGCAGCTTATGCGACCGTATTCTGGGTTTTAAGCCTTGGATATATTTATTTCCATAATGATCCCCATACCGACACCGCACTATCATCCATGGTTATGGTATCAATCTGGCTACTTGTCAGGTATTTCGAAAAAGGGAATTTTCTTTGGTTCATAGGAGGCATTATCGCAGTTGGATTTGCCATGTTGGCCAAAGGTCCGGTGGGCATGGTTATACCTGCCATGGCCATTGGTGCTCATCTGATCCTACACCGGAGGTGGAATGACATTTTTCACTGGCGATGGCTTGTTGCCGTTCCTTTGTTGTTCCTGACAATTACGCCCGCACTAATTGGACTTTACAATCAGTTTGGGATGGAAGGGATCAAATTCTACTTCTGGACAAACAACGTAGGTAGGATAACGGGAAGCTACCAGGGATCGAACACCGATCCCGTCTTTTACCTGCACACGGCATTGTATGTTCTGGCACCATTCTCGGTATTGGCTTATGCAGGGTTCGGTCAGAAAATTGCCTTGCTTTATACAGGAATTAGAAATAAAACCATTGAAACGGAACTATATTCCCTTGGGGGAATACTTCCCTACATTTTGGTACTTTCCGTGGCAAAAATGAAGAATCCACATTATATACTGGCCATCTCCCCTCTTATGATGATTCTTGCGGCAAACTTCCTTCAGAGTTATTTATCAGGAGCCCTAAGGTTTACAACACAAAAAACGATCAGAATCCTGCACTATATTGTTGGAGGTTCATTTTGGATATTGATAGGTTTATTCGTGTTCTGGATCTATCCTGAAGACAAAATTGGCTATTGGCTATTGATTGGCTTGTTCGTGACTGCCGTTATTTGGCTAGTTTCCCGACAAAAATCATTTAACAGGGAATTTGGAGTACTGACCATTTCATTTACCGCATTTCTTTTCAGCTTGTTCGTCAGCTTTTATCCTCACATGAAAACCTACCATGCGCCATACCAAGCGATCGCAATTATAAACCGCGAAACGATAAACGATGAACAGGTCCATCTGTTCCTGCCCCAGGGAAGATATTGGGAACTTTTCTTTTATTGCAGAAATGTGGGAAAGTACTATGAAACAAAAGACGATATCAACCAGCTAATGGCTCACACAGGTGACTGGGTTTTTACAGAACAAAGAGGAGTTGATCTAATACTGGAAAAAGAACCATCAGCACGAATTATTGAATTCGATCATCGACAGATAGCGCGACAGACGCCAGCATTTTTAAATCCAAAAACAAGGTCATCGAAACTTAGTAAATTATATCTGGTAAAACTTCCGGAAACTTCAGGCCTTTAAAACAGACAATCATAATTGTCAACAGTTGAAAATCATCACTTCAAGAAAAACACATGAACAAATATTATTACCCTGAATTGAAGGATATTGCAAAGGCAAAACTCAATCTGCGTGGTGTTGTTGACGATTCACCACTCCAGGAAAACAGAAACCTGAGTGAACGTTTTGGAGCACGGATTCTCCTGAAGAGAGAGGATTTACTGGTGGTCAGGTCTTACAAATTACGGGGAGCCTATAACAAGATGGTTTCCCTCAGCCAGGAAGAAAGGGAAAAAGGAGTAGTTTGCGCCAGTGCCGGAAATCATGCCCAGGGTGTGGCATATGCTTGTCAAATTCTGGACATCAAGGGAAAAATATTCATGCCAGCCACTACTCCCCGTCAAAAGATCACCCAGGTCAGGATGTTTGGCAGGGAAAATGTCGAAATTGTCCTAAAAGGTGATACATTCGACGAATCGAACGCCGCAGCACTTGCCGACAGTAAAAAAACAGGAAGGTGTTTCATCCATCCATTTGACGATCCATTAATCATTGAAGGCCAGGGGACGGTCGGGCTTGAAATCCTTCAACAGGCTGGACAACCCATTGATTATCTGTTTGTACCGATTGGAGGCGGAGGGCTGGTCTCTGGTGTAGGCTCCTATTTTCATGAAATGAGTCCGACAACCCGGATCATTGGGGTCGAACCTGCCGGTGCCCCTTCGATGAAAAAATCCCTGGAAGCAGGCAAACTGACTTCACTTGAGGAAATCGACAAATTTGTGGATGGGGCTGCAGTGCAAACACCGGGTAAACTTACCTTCGAAATTTGCAAAAAAGTGGTTGACGAGATTTCGCTTGTACATGAAGGGAAAATCTGCACAAAAATCCTTGAGTTATATAATCAGGATGCCATCGTGGTTGAGCCGGCCGGAGCCCTTGCCATTGCGGCCCTTGATCATTATGCAGACCAGATCAGGGGAAAAACGGTGGTTTGTATCGTTTCAGGCAGCAATAACGACATTACACGGACTGAAGACATCAAGGAAAGATCACTTTTATATGAAGGATTGAAACACTATTTCATTGTCAGGTTTCCGCAGAGGGCAGGTGCATTGAGAATATTTACGGATCAGGTCCTGGGACCAACGGATGACATCACTTTCTTTGAATACCGCAAAAAAACCAACCGGGAAAACGGACCTGCAGTCATCGGGATAGAATTACAGAACAAAGACGACTTACAGGGATTGATCCAACGACTTGACAAACATGGATTCATTTATGAATACCTGAATGACAGACCTGACCTGTTCCAGATACTCATCTGATAAAGGTTTGAAGTATTATAAAGAATCGTGAAACAAGCGATCGGTCAGAAAGTCCTGAACCAGTCTTGAAAATATTGGCCAATCCATGGTACGGTTTTCATTTCCCCGCTTATTGACCAAATCAGGCTCATTAGCCAAAATATAAATACAAGAAGCCCTCCCAAAGCTGAAATCAGCCAGCCAATGACGGGAAATTCGCTGAATAATCCTACTGCCATCCCGGCAAGCAGGATACCCAGATTCTGCCTGATATAAAAACTGGCATATTCTTCCTTGTCATTCAGATTAATCACAAAGGCAATCACCCATCCAACAAAAAAGATATGGGAAACAATAGCTTTTACTTTTGCATTCATGAATTTTCAATTTATAGAATCAATCAAATGTAAGGATTTTGAGTTTTTTCACAATCCATAATCAGGATTTATTGTGAAATTGCAGGAACAATTTAGTTTCTCAATTCAAATATTAAAATCAACCAACCAGGCAACTAAAGGAAGAATAATGCCACACCTGCCACAGCGATAAACGCTCCGGCAATTTCTTTCCAGTTCGGCTTTTCCTTGAAGAGAATTATGGCAGGAGGAATAATCAGTACCGGCACAATGGCCATCAAAGTTGCCGCAATACCAGCCTGTGTATGCTGAACCGCCAGCAATGAGAATGATACACCCAAAAATGGCCCGAATACCGACCCCAAGGTTATTCTCTTCATTGCAGAGGTGTTACGCAAAGCCTCACCCACTTTTTTCCAACGCTTCATGATAAAAAACAAGATGGTGAATCCGGCAATACCTGTCAAGACCCTGATCTGGGAGGAGGCAAAGGCGTCGTAATCACCCATACCCTTTTTACTTAATACCAGCCCGGCCCCCTGACCTAAAGCACCCCCGAATGCGAGCAGAATACCCTGCACCGAATAAGCAGAAGTCAGCCTTGGAAGGCGGGCGCTTCCATTTGCTTTGGATCGTTTCAGAATAACCACACTAATTCCTGTAATTGTGACTACCATACCTAACCAATTCATGGGGGTTAAAACCTCACCCAACATCAGCCAGCCAATAAGGGCTGTAATGGGAGGGGCAAAAGCCATGATCAGCATTGATACCCTGGCACCAACAACCACAAAAGCCTGGAAGAGCAAAAGGTCACCAATGACAAATCCAACAAGACCTGACAAACTTAACCAGAGCCACCTTTCAAGTCCGGCATCCATGGGGAGAAACATTCCCCTGGTAATTTTAAGATATATCGCGTAGATCAGAAAAGCTATCAACAGCCTGATCAGGTTAACCGACAATGAACCCACCTTCTTTCCTGCAGACTCAAACGAAAGACTTGTGACCGTCCAGAAAACGGCAGTCAATAATGCGGCAAATTCGCCAAAATAGCTCATCGTGGAACCTCCATATCGCTAAGATGCAGATCCAAGGCACGGACTGAGATTTGTATTTCCCTGACGGACAGAGCCAATGATGTAATCAACAGGATCAGTGCTATCCCAAAAATAATCTCGGCAGAAGTCTGCCACTCAACATAAATCAGGAACATACAAAGCACACATAGCAAGAGGCTTGTGATTCCAAGGATCTGCATGGACCGCGTCAGATAAAGCCGCTTCCGCAGATTGTTGATTTGGCCCAGCAATAACTGGCTGGGATCAGCCTTGAATTGAGAATGCAATCCGCGCACAACAGATGCATAAGCAAGAAAACGATTTGTATAAGCCAGCAAAATCAGGGATATGGCTGAAAACAGCAATGCCGGAGTTGTTAAGGTCAATTCTTCCATATTCAATATCTAATTAAAAGGCTGAATTATCAAAGTATACATTTTATACCGAAAAAAGTTCCTTACGACGTGCGAAAGGAACTTTTTTCAATATTCTTGTGAAAAACCAGTTAAGGAAGTAGTTCAGCGATCTTATCCCTTAAAGCTTGCTCCCTAAGGTTTTTTGCAACGATTTTGCCCTGCTTGTCAACAAGGAAGTTGGCAGGTATGGCGTTCACACTATAGAGCGCAGCAGGCTCACTTTGCCAGAATTTCAGGTCAGACACATGAGGCCAGGTGAGCTTATCATCCTCAATGGCTTTCACCCACTCTTCTTTTGTACGATCCAATGAGACACCAAACACTCCAAATCCCTTATCCTTGTAATCATTGAATACTGCCACTACATTGGGATTCTCCATGCGGCATGGTCCACACCAGGCTGCCCAGAAATCGATAAGCGTATACTCGTTTTGTGCATAAACTTCAGATAATTTGATAGGGTTTCCATCTGGATCGTTTGCAACGAAATCCGGAGCAGTCATTCCAACAGCAACCTGTCTTAGCTTGACCAGTCTTTCAGAAATTGCAGTAACGGCAGGAGTGGCAGCTACTTTCGGATCAAGGCTGCTGATCAAACCTTCCAGTTCCTCGGGCTCACGACTCTGCTGAACCTGTTGAAGCATCATGGGAACCACATATGAAGCAGGATTATTCTTAATGAAATCAATCATTTTATTTTCCTGTTCCGTAAAGATTGCCTGCACTTCGGCCATAATGGCGGCAGCATTTGTATCACCCTGCTGCACAGCCATCTGATACTCTTGATACTTAGCCATTCCCTTTTCGCTATCGGCATCCAAAACTACCTTGATAGCCTGGTACTCATCGTTGACCGGAGAACCTGTCACTTTCAGGTTTCGGAGTGAGTCGATATGGCCTGTAACTTTCATGCGGGCATTTTCGACAAAAAGGAAGCCCCTTTGATTCTGGTTATCTACATTCAGGTAGTATACTTCAGGAAATTCCACAGTGCCTTCAAGCACTGCCTTGCCGTTTTCGACACGAGCCGAGTCTTTAACGATAAACTGACCTCCTTCACGCTGCTCAAGCAAAACCAGGCTGTTGGCACCGTCAATGGCCACTTCAATCTTATATCCTTTCTGCTGAGAACAAGACCAACCCAACAGTAATAATCCAATAACCAGAATATTTCTCATAATTCAATTTATTTAACAATTCAGGTGCGAAATTAGCAAAAGTGAAAGAACTTTACTACATCACGAGAAAATTTAAAAGCCTGCTTATAAATGCATGACAATAAGTTGGTTCAGGAATCAACGCCCACCATGTCTTTTTCTTCAGAAAATCGTGTGGCTCTCTCATGAACAGACAATACAGCCCTGCCCGAAGGATCGGCATTGGCCCTGAAAGCGGCATCCCACGCCAGTGCTTCACCAGTACTGCAGGCGATGGAAGGAACCGACGGGACACAAGCAGCTGCGGCATCAGAAGGAAAGTGTTCAGCAAAAATGGATCGATACACATACTCTTCCTTTGACATGGGAGTATTGACATGAAATCTGTATTTTGCGTTTTCCAGCATTTCGTCTGAAACCTGCTCCTGGGCTATCTTTTTAAGGGTATCAATCCAGCCATACCCTACCCCATCTGAAAACTGTTCCTTTTGTCTCCATGCAATACTTTCGGGAAGGTATTCCTCGAATGATTTTCGCAAAATCCATTTCTCGATTCGTCCTCCTGCGGCCATTTTATCCTTTGGGTTCAACCGCATGGCCACATCCATGAAATCTTTGTCCAGGAAAGGCACTCGGCCTTCCACTCCCCAGGCAGCAAGTGATTTATTCGCCCGCAGGCAGTCGTACAAATGCAACCTGCTCAATTTTCTGACAGTTTCCTTATGGAATTCCTCAGCATTGGGAGCTTTATGGAAATAAAGATAGCCACCGAAGATCTCATCCGCTCCTTCACCCGTAAGGACCATCTTAATTCCCATTGACCTGATTACCCGTGCCAGAAGGTACATTGGAGTGGAGGCACGTACGGTAGTCACGTCATAGGTTTCGAGATGATAGATGACATCCCTTATCGCATCAAGACCTTCCTGTATGGAATAATGAATTTCGTGGTGAACAGTTCCAATCCATTCTGAAGCTTTCCTTGCGGCGGCCAGATCAGGTGATCCCTCCAGTCCGATTGCGAAAGAATGCAATTGAGGCCACCAGGCAGGTTGTTGATCACCCGTTTCCACACGCATGGCTGAATACTTTTTGGCGATAGCGGAGGTTATTGAAGAATCCAGGCCCCCGGACAGCAATACGCCATATGGGACATCCGACATGAGCTGCCGGTGTACGGCTGCTTCAAGAGCATCGCGCAGTTCAGGAATGGAGGACGAATTATCCTTTACATTCTCATATTCAGTCCATTCCCTGCGATACCATTTATTTAATTCCATACCTGGCCCTGTCATGTAATGACCGGGAGGAAATTCCTCGATCTTACGGCAAACACCTTCAAGCGCTTTTAATTCTGAAGCGACATAAAACGTTCCTTGGTCATCCCAGCCCATATAAAGTGGAATAATACCAATATGGTCCCTGGCAATCAACCAGGAATCATTATTCTTGTCGTAAAGGGCAAAGGCAAATATGCCGTTCATTTCATCCAGAAATTCAACCCCCTTTTCCATATAAAGGGGAATAATCACCTCACAATCAGATTGGGTTACAAAACTGTATTTACCTTGAAACAAATGACGTAATTCACTGTGGTTATAAATCTCTCCGTTTACGGCGAGAATGACACTTTTGTCAGGTGAGTACAGAGGCTGCCCCCCTGAAGCAGGATCTACAATCGACAATCTTTCGTGCGCCATTACAACCTTGTCTCCAAAATATATACCTGACCAATCGGGCCCCCTGTGCCTAAGCTTACCCGACATTTTTAAAATCTGCTGTCGAAATCCCGGTTCTTTTGATTTCAAATCGAATGCACATACAATTCCACACATAAGATGACTATTAAATTGTTCCAAACAAAAATAGTCTTTTTGATATATTAATTACATATTTATTATCTTTTTTCTCTATTATTTATCTTTTATATTACTTTTTACACCATCCATACACTTAATTTCATCCATTTGTCACATTAAAAACATTAATTATGGTCATTTTGAATAAAAAGAAATACCACCGACCAGACAAACAAAACATATTGCATTATTCTCTTCAAAAAGGGCAATTAAAAATTACGGTGGCCTGCTGAATGCAAACCACCGTAATCATTAAACATCATCGCTATTCCAAAAGAATCGACAACAGGTTCTTCCACTATACGTTAAACCTGAAATGCATAATATCCCCGTCTTTGACAAGATAGTCTTTACCTTCGATTGAAATTTTTCCAGCATCACGACATGCACTTTCAGAACCAAGTCTCACATAATCGTCATATTTGATCACTTCTGCCCGGATAAAACCTCTTTCAAAGTCAGTATGGATAATACCTGCCGTTTGTGGCGCTTTCATTCCCTTTTTAAAAGTCCATGCCCGGCTTTCATCCTTCCCGGTAGTAAAAAATGTCTGCAGATTAAGCAGTTTATACGCAGCATGAATCAGTTTGTTGACTCCCGGCTCATCAAGGCCCATCTCCTCTAGAAAAAGTTGTTTTTCGTCATATGTTTCCAATTCAGCGATATCAGCTTCGGTAGCTGCCGCAACCACCAGCATTTCAGCTTCCTCTTCCGCGATGGCAGACTTAACCGCTTCTACATACTTGTTGCCGGTTTTCGCTGAAGCCTCGTCGACATTACATACATAAAGGACAGGTTTGTTGGTCAGTAAATAGAGTTCCTTCACCAGTTTTGAATCCTCATCATGCATCTGAATTGTGCGGGCAGACTTACCCTGAAGGAGAGCCTCCCTGATCTGGAGGGTGAGTTCATAGAGCCGTTTTGCTTTATGATCACCTCCATGCCTGGCCTGCTTTTCAATTTTGTCAATACGGTTGTCTATTGTTTCAAGATCCTTAAGTTGGAGTTCTATATCAATGATTTCCTTATCCCTTACCGGATCGATTGAACCGTCAACGTGTACGATGTTATCATTGTCGAAACAGCGAAGTACATGTATAATGGCATCCGTTTCACGGATATTGGCAAGAAACTGATTTCCCAAACCTTCTCCTTTCGAGGCACCTTTTACCAATCCTGCAATATCTACAATTTCAACAGTAGTGGGCACTATACGCGCCGGATTGTCAATCTCGGCCAGTTTGATCAATCGCTCATCAGGAACCGTGATGATGCCCACATTCGGTTCAATCGTACAAAACGGGAAATTGGCCGATTGCGCCCTGGCACTCGACAAGCAATTGAAAAGCGTAGATTTCCCGACATTAGGCAACCCTACGATACCACATTTTAAAGCCATTCTTGATATATTCAAATTTGAGCTGCAAAGTTAATCCTTTCATGCTCTTTAGAAAGAGCCATTTCAAAATTCATCAAGAGGCAGATCGCTGGAAATGTGAATATCCTGCTCATAAAAAGTGGTATTATGGGCATAAAGAACATACGAATTCATTATTTTTGCTTAAAATCTTTCTAAATCAAATGTTACTAAAAAATATCTCAGTTGACTGTGTGATTTTCGGCTTCGACGGAGAGAAACTAAACGTTCTCCTTTGGCAGGCCGACCCCAAATTGTTGACACAAGTCCTTCAGGAAAAAGAGAATTATCAGGAAATCAGGATTTTATACGACACCCATCCTTCATTATCCAACGACCAAACATGGGGGCTAATTGGTGCCCATGCGCCTGAGGAAGTGGGACTGGATGATTTTGCCCACGACATAACCATTTCGAGCACAGGATTAACCGATGTTTACCTGAAACAGTTCCACACATTTGGCTCTGCTTTCCGTGTTCCTTATTACCGGGTAATCACAGTGGGTTATTATGCATTGATCAACCCCCGGTATCATAATCTACGTCAATCGGCGCTTACAAAGAAAATGCAGTGGTTTAATATCAATGAACTGCCGGCTCTTTGCTTTGACCACAAGACAATTATCGCAGATGCTTTGAGTCACCTCAGGGAATCAGTACAGTATCACCCAGTGGGGTTCCACCTCCTGCCTGAAAAATTTACGTTGACTGAATTGCAGACCATGTACGAAGTAATTCTGGGCCAAAAACTTGATATCCGGAATTTCAGAAAGAAGATTCTGAACATGGATCTTTTAAAAGACTCTGGAGAAAAGCAGGCAAACGTACCCCACAGGGCAGCTCGATTGTATAGCTTCGATCAGCGCAACTATGAAAGACTCATTAAGGAAGGATTAAATTTCAGAATCTGATCCGTTCCATTAAACCTTCTCCCATGACCGCTAGTCTATCTTAAAAACTTATATGCACATTTCTGACCAGGAAATCATGAGCAGGCTCAAAACCCTGAACGAAAGGGACAGAGCCTTCCAATCCCTGGTTGGGAAATATCAGGAGCGCCTGTATTGGCACATAAGGAAAATTGTTCTAAATCATGACGATTCTGACGATGTACTTCAAAACACATTTTTGAAAGTTTGGAAAAACATCGACAATTTCAGGGAAGAATCAAGCCTTTTTACCTGGTTGTACCGAATCGCTACCAATGAGGCTCTCACCTACCTGAATCAAGCAAAACGAAAAACTGCCACATCTATGAATGAAGTGAGCGAGTATCTCCAACAAAACCTTGAAGCAGATGAATATTTTGATGGCGATGATATACAAATGAAATTGCAAAAAGCGATCCTCACGTTACCCGAAAAACAAAGATTGGTTTTTAACATGAGATATTTCGACGAAATGCCCTACCAGGAAATGTCGGAAATCCTGGACACATCAGTTGGTGCATTAAAAGCTTCATATCACCACGCAGCAAAAAAGGTTGAAGATTACCTGAACAATATTGAATAAATTATATATTAAACCTTTGATATTCTTTAGAGTCAAATTGAAAAACAATATCATGCATACCCAGGAAAATAGCCCAAGAAAGCTTTCAGAATTAAGGAAAGAGAATCCATTCAGGGTTCCCGGGAATTATTTTGAAGATTTTCAGGCAAGGATGCAACTTCGCATTGAGCAGGATATCCAGCAGGAAGTCAGGAAACCGGTTCGGGTAATTGAGCTTATTAAACCCGCATTAAGTCTGGCAGCCTCCTTTGCTGCAGTATTCATGATCGTTTACCTCCCGATCAGATCGATCCAAAACAGGCAAGTAGCCATTGAAGCAACAGCCAGCGAAGTAATCGCAGATACCGAAGATTATACTTTTCTGCTTGAGAGCATGGATGAAAACACCTTCTTTGCCCTTTACAGCAATGGTGACACAGAAGTAATTCCGGCTGACGAATCAATTACAGAATATTTGGCAGCCAATTACAGTGATTATGATATTTTTATGGAAACACAAAAATAAACATCAATGAAAAAATTAGTGATATTATCAATATTAGTTTATCTGTTTGCCCTAACAGCCATCGGACAAAAATCCAGGTCTGACTTCAATCACTTCAAAAGTCAGAAGATTGCATTTATTACCGAGAAACTCAATTTGACTCCCAAGGAAGCCCAGGAATTCTGGCCTGTCTATAATCAATATGAAGTTGAGAGGATGGAAATACAGAAGTCCAGAAAAGAACTGGAAATCAAAACCAGGGATGAAAATGTTCGTTTATCTGATCAGGAAATTATACGAATTACCAGAAGCATATCCGAATCATTTAAAAAAGAAGCAGAATTGGGGGCTTCCTACAATGAAAAGTACCTGAAAATTCTCCCTCCCCAGAAAGTACTTCAACTTTACAGGGCAGAGAACCAATTCAGGGCTCATATGTTCGAACAACTCCGACAAAGAAGATCAGAATGACACAAATCGTCCGGTTTCCAAAAACCGGATGGTGTTGTTAATTCCCTCATACATAAGGGTGTCTTCTTTGACAAACGCAACCCGGGTTCGATATTGAGCAACCATATCCTCCAGAAGGGGCGATGTCTGTTTGGGACGACGAAATTCCAAGGCTTGTGCGGCGTTGTACAACTCAATGGCCAGAATTCGTAAAACATTGTCAGCCACTCTTAGCGCCTTCGTTGCTGCATTTGCACCCATGCTTACATGATCTTCCTGTTCATTTGACGATGGGATCGAGTCAACTGATGCAGGTGTACACAACTGCTTATTTTGACTTACTATTGATGCGGCAGCATATTGCGGAATCATAAAACCCGAATTCAGCCCTGGATTGGCAACCAGAAACTCTGGCAATCCACGTTCTCCGGATATGAGACGATATGTCCTTCGTTCAGAAATACTTCCCAATTCAGAAAGCGCAATTGCCAAAAAGTCGAGAGATAAGGCCAGAGGTTCACCATGAAAATTACCACCCGAAACAACTTTATCCTCATCGGGAAAAACTGTAGGATTATCAGTTACCGAGTTAATTTCTGTCTCCACAACACTTGAGACATATTTAATGGCATCTTTGACTGCCCCATGTACTTGTGGGATACACCGGAAGGAATAAGGATCCTGTATGTGCATTTTGGGTTGAGCCATTAATTCGCTTCCAGTCAAAAGATGCCTGAAATTGCTGGCCGTAATCTTTTGCCCTTCATGGGGACGTAATAGATGGATATTCTCGAGAAAAGGCTCAATCAATCCATCAAATGCATCCAGTGACAACGCCCCAATAATGTCAGAATGCCTTATCAATCGAAATGCCTTAAGTAAAGTATATACGGCATAGGCACTCATGAATTGGGTACCATTCAGAAGAGCCAAGCCTTCTTTTGCCTCAAGCCTGATTGGCTCCCAACCCATATCTGCAAGGACCTCTGCCGACATTCTCCTTTTTCCTTCATGCCAAACTTCACCATGCCCCAACAGAGGGAGGAACAGCATCGCCAATGGTGCAAGATCACCGCTTGCGCCCAGCGATCCCTGTTCACATACCACAGGAATAATCTGATGGTTAAAAAGATCAAGAATCCTTTGGACAGTAGCCAGCTGAACTGCAGAGTGACCTTTTGACAAAGCATGGGCTTTTAACAGGAGCATCAGTCGAATGACATCATGAGGGGCTTCTGGCCCAATACTACAGGCATGCGATAAAACAAGGTTTTCTTGTAATTTACTGAGGTCATCCTTTGAAATCTCGATATCACAAAGTGCACCAAAACCGGTGGTAATACCATATAAAGGGCCAGTGGTTTCAGCGATTTTTCGATCGAGATAGTCTTTGCTTTTGCGTATTAAGGTGATAGACTCTTCAGACAATTCCAAATGCGGATTAGTTGAAAGAATCTCTTCTATAGCCTCATAGGTTAAAGGAGCGGGAGATATTTTAAATGTTTTTGCTTTCATTATTTCACAATTATGCCACCATAAAAGTGAAATAACAATTACTATATGGAAAGGACTTTTGTCAGTTCCTCGGCAGAAACCATCTTCTGTTCGCCATTCGCCATATTTTTTACCGTAACCATATGAGCAGCAATTTCGGCTTCACCCGCAAGAACAACAAATGGAATGTTTTTTCGATTTGCATAATTAAGCTGCTTCTTCATTTTATCAGCTTCAGGATAAATCTCCACATTTATGCCTCGCTTTCTCATTAAAGAAAGTAAAGGCAAAATATAGGATTCCTCATCAGGACCGAAATTCACGAACAGGGCACGAGGAGATTCAAGGCTGTCAGATGGAAATAAATCAAGATTATTCAATACATCATAAATTCGTTCAGCACCAAATGAAACACCAACACCTGAAACGCCTGGCATACCAAATATTCCCGTCAGGTCATCATATCTACCACCACCACAAATGCTGCCAATATTTTCATCCAACGCTTTAACCTCGAAAATTGCTCCAGTGTAATAATTCAGGCCACGGGCAAGGGTAAGATCCAACTCGGAAGATTCAGAAAGCCCAAAGGATTCAATATACCGGAAGAGTGTTCGTAGCTCTGCTACTCCCTTCAAACCCGTTTCGGAATAAGACAGGACAGCTTCAAGTCTTTTGAGTTTATCCTCAGTACTGCCCTCAAGCAGCAGTATAGGTTTCAATCGTCCAATGGCATCGCTCGAGATGCCTTTGGCCATTAATTCCTCAGTAACTTTATCAAGACCTACCTTTTCCATTTTATCAATGGCAACGGTTATATCCGTCAAACGATCGGTTTGGCCTATAATTTCAGAAATGCCCGCCAGCACTTTCCGGTTATTAATTTTAATCACAGTCCGAATATTCAATCTTTGAAAAACATCATCGATGATCTGGACCAATTCTGCTTCATTCAATAGACTATCGCTGCCAATCACATCGACATCACACTGGTAAAACTCCCTGTATCTGCCCTTCTGGGGTCTGTCGGCCCGCCAAACAGGTTGGATTTGATAGCGCTTAAAAGGAAATATTATATCGTTCCTGTGTTGAACAACAAAACGGGCAAATGGAACCGTTAAATCATAACGAAGGCCCTTTTCAGAAATATATCCGGCAAGATCAGTGGAATGACTGAATCCTTGGATATCTGCAGGAATACCAGATAGAAAGTCTCCAGAGTTTAATATCCTGAAAAGTAATTTATCCCCTTCCTCCCCATATTTTCCAAGAAGAGTTGAAAGGTTCTCCATTGCGGGAGTTTCAATCGGCTGAAACCCATATAGACGAAAGACATTTCGAATGGTATCGAAAATATAGTTACGTCTGGCCATTTCGGCAGGTGAAAAATCACGGGTCCCTTTGGGAATTGAAGGTTTCTGAGCCATACTTAGAAAATTTATAAAGCAAAAATGATTTGAGGAGCAAAAGTACGATTTTCTTCTTCTGTCTGGGAATTGGTCGTAAGCAAAATGATCTCAGTTAAGGTACAGATCACACACATAGGAAAAAATTGAATGACAACAATTTGTCTACAACAACATCTAAATGATGAATCATTAACAAATTAAAGATACAATCAGGAATGTTGCTCGTACAAAATATTCTTCACATTTTTACAAAGAAATAATTACAAGAGTATGGATAGTAGAAAGAAAGAAGGACGTTACCAACGAATCTATGATCAACTTAACCTTTTAGTAAAGAAAAGCAATGACCATCAGGCAAGGATGGCAACCATAGTGGCAGTTCTTCATCACAAGATTGAGTATTTTTTCTGGACAGGTTTTTACCTCCTGAAGGATGGAGAATTAACGGTAAATATCTATCAGGGGCCGGTAGCTTGCCAAATTCTGGAAAAGAACAAGGGAGTATGTTGGGCAGGCATCAACAGACAAGAGACAGTGATCGTTGAAGATGTCCATACTTTTCCAGGACACATCGCTTGTGACTCAAGATCTCAGTCAGAAATCGTCGTTCCATTCAGAAATAAGGAAGGGAACATCATAGGAGTTTTGGACGTTGATTCAAAAGACAAAAACTCTTTTGACAATATTGATGCAGAATGGCTTGAAAAAATATTGAAACTGGTTTATATTTAAAACATCATTTATTTTAAAAATAAAAGGCTGTCTCATTCGAGTCAGCCTTTCAGTTTATAGAAGGATTTCGTTTATTCCTTAGAGTCTCCAGCTTCTTCAGCTGTACTATCAGACGGGACAGTATCAACCTCTTTGGCGGGAGCTTCTTCCTTAATGGCTTTTGCCTTTGGTGCAGCAGCCGTGGCAGTGGCTTCGGTCTTTTTGGGACTGCCTCTGCGTGAACGCTTTTTCTTGCCTTTTTTGGAATCGTCAGCTGCAGCAAGCATCGCTTCATTAAAGTCAACCAATTCCATCATGCACATCTCGGCATTGTCTCCTAACCTGTTACCTGTGCGAAGAATGCGGGTATATCCTCCCGGACGATCAGCAACTTTCACAGAAACATTGCGGAACAATTCAGATACAGCCTCTTTGTTTTGCAGATAGCTAAAAACGACACGTCGAGCATGCGTGGTGTCATCCTTTGATTTGGTAATCAGAGGCTCCACATAAATCCGCAGTGTTTTAGCCTTAGCAACGGTTGTATTGATTCTTTTATGCAGAATCAGTGAGGCAGCCATATTGGAAAGTAAAGCTTGCCTGTGGGCACTTTTCCGTCCTAAATGATTAAATTTCTTATTATGTCTCATTGTAATTAATCCTTGTCTAATTTATACTTAGCGATATCCATCCCGAAATTTAATCCCATTCCCAATAAGAGGTCATCAAGTTCGGTAAGGGATTTTTTTCCGAAATTCCGGAACTTCAAGAGGTCATTACGGTTGTATTGAACGAGTTCTCCCAGTGTATCCACATCTGCTGCCTTCAAACAGTTCAAGGCTCGAACTGACAGGTCGAGATCAACCAGTTTGGTTTTCAGAAGCTGACGCATATGAAGAATCTCTTCATCGAACTCTTCATTGGCGAATTTTTCATCCGAATCAAGTGTGATCTTTTCATCCGAGAATAAAAGGAAATGATAGATCAGGATTTTTGCAGCCTCCTTAAGTGCATCTTTTGGTTGGATGGAACCGTCGGTTGTAATCTCGAGAAGAAGTTTTTCGTAGTCAGTTTTTTGTTCTACACGAAAATTTTCGACGGAATACTTAACCTTTTCGATGGGCGTATAAATAGAATCAACCGGAATTACACCGAATTCAGCTTCGGAAGGACGATTTTCGGCAGCAGGTACATAACCGCGGCCTTTACTGATCGTAATTTCCATCTGAAGTTTAACATCGGGTTCCATCTTACAGATGGTCAGGTTAGGATTCAAAACGCTGAATCCGGTCATAAACTTATTGATATCTCCGGCGGTAAATTCTTCTTGCCCACTGATGGTTACGGTAACCTTTTCAACTTCAACATCCTCAACTTCACGTTTAAAACGCACCTGTTTCAGATTAAGAATGATATCGGTAACATCTTCGATAACACCTTTAATTGTTGAAAACTCATGGTCTACACCTTCAATTTTAACTGTGGTGATGGCAAACCCTTCAAGAGAGGACAGCAAAATCCTACGAAGAGCGTTGCCTATAGTAATACCGTAGCCAGGTTCCAGCGGACGGAATTCAAATTTTCCGTATTTTTCACCGGATTCAATCATTACAACCTTGTCAGGTTTTTGGAACGCTAATATTGCCATAATAACCTTTTGTAATAAATTACTATTTGGAGTACAACTCTACGATAAGTTGTTCCTTAATGTTTTCAGGAATTTCCTCGCGTTCGGGCCGGTTGAGATATTTCCCCACCATTTGTGAGTCTTCCCACTGCAACCAACCAAAGCGATTATGTCTGCGAGAGTGTAATGATTCAGTGATAATTTCGAGTGATTTTGATTTCTCACGAACGCCAACCATATCCCCTGGTTTAAGAATGTAGGAAGCGATATTAACCACTTCACCATTTACCAGAATATGACGATGAGTTACCAGCTGACGTGCAGCGGCTCTTGTTTTGGCGATTCCCAGACGGAAAACCACGTTATCAAGCCTCGATTCGAGTAACTGAAGCAATACATCACCGGTTTTACCCGTAGAAGCAGCAGCTTTCTTGAAAAGCCCACGGAACTGACGTTCCAACACACCATAAGTATATTTAGCTTTTTGCTTTTCTTTCAACTGAAGTCCGTATTCAGACTTCTTCCTCCGTTTAGCATTCAATCCATGCATTCCGGGAGGATAATTCTTGTGTTCGAAAACCTTATCGGGGCCGTAAATGGGCTCACCAAATTTTCGCGCAATTTTAGATTTTGGTCCTCTATATCTTGCCATTACCTGTTCGTTTATTAATTATACACGTCTTCTTTTAGGAGGTCTGCAACCGTTATGAGGCATTGGAGTAACATCAACAATTTCAGTTACTTGAATACCACTGTTAGCAACTGCACGGATCGCAGATTCACGACCATTTCCAGGTCCTTTAACGAATGCTCTCACTTTACGTAATCCAAGATCATAAGCGGTTTTTGCGCATTCTTCGGCAGCCACCTGAGCTGCATAAGGAGTATTCTTCTTAGAGCCACGGAAGCCTTTTTTTCCGGCCGAAGACCAACTAATGACTTCGCCGTTCATATTTGTAAGGGTAACGATAATATTGTTGAATGATGAGTGAACATGGAGCATACCATTCGCTTCAACAATAACAACCCTTTTTTTACTTGTTCCAGCTTTTTTTGCCATAATTCAAATTCCTTATTTAGTGGCTTTTTTCTTGTTAGCAACGGTCTTCTTCTTACCCTTGCGTGTACGTGCATTATTCTTTGTAGATTGGCCCCTCACCGGCAAACCGATACGGTGACGGATTCCGCGATAGCAGCCAATGTCCATCAGTCGTTTAATGTTCAGTTGAACTTCACTACGAAGTTCACCTTCCACTTTATAGCTTTCGGTAATGATCTGACGAACGTTTCCAAATTGTTCATCATTCCAGTCTTGTACTTTAAGGTTTTTGTCAACTCCAGCTTTATCAAGGATTTTATTCGCACTACTTCTGCCAATACCGAAAATGTATGTCAGAGCGATCTCTCCTCTTTTATTGTCAGGAATATCAACACCTACTAATCGTGCCATAGTAATTCTTTTTGTTAATGTTTATCCTTGACGTTGTTTGTACTTGGGATTCTTTTTATTAATCACATATAAGCGCCCTTTTCTGCGAACAATTTTACAGTCAGCGCTTCTTTTTTTAATAGATGTCCGCGTTTTCATTGTATCAATTCTTTAATTTTTGTACCTGAATGTTATTCTTCCTTTGGTCAGGTCATAAGGAGACATCTCCAGTTTGACCTTATCCCCGGGCAATATCTTGATATAATGCATACGCATCTTACCAGATATATGCGCAGTGATCACATGCCCATTTTCCAATTCAACCCTGAACATTGCGTTAGACAATGCTTCGATAATGGTTCCGTCTTGTTCTATGGATGGCTGTTTTGCCATAATTTTCTTAAAATTTTAATACATTGTTTGACCACCACCGGTACGTCCCTTGATACGGCCTGATTTCATCAGTCCATCATAATGACGCATCAGAAGATGACTTTCTATCTGTTGGAGCGTATCCAGAATAACACCCACAAGAATCAACAGTGAAGTTCCCCCATAGAAATAGGCAAACTGTGTATTGATTCCCATTAACATCGCAAATGCCGGCAGGATCGTAATGATACCCAGAAAGATAGATCCGGGTAAAGTGATCCTTGACATTACGGTATCCAGGAACTCAACAGTTTTCTTACCAGGTTTGACGCCAGGAATAAATCCACCATTCTTTTTCATGTCTTCGGCCATCTGTACCGGATTCACTGTAATTGCCGTATAAAAATATGTAAATGCAATTACAAGGATAAACTGTGTAAAGTTATACCAAAAGCCGGTATGATTGGTAAATGCAGCCGCAAAATTACCAAGACTTTCAGAGCTGGCGAAACCTGCAAGTGTAATAGGAACAAACATGATTGCCTGGGCAAAAATGATTGGCATAACACCGGCAGCATTCACTTTTAGTGGAATATACTGACGAACACCGCCATACTGTTTATTACCGACAATACGTTTAGCGTACTGCACAGGTATACGGCGAGTACCCTGAACCAGAAGAATGGTCCCTGCAAAAACAAGGAACAGCAAAACAAACTCAATCAGGAACATTACCATTCCACCACCCTGTTGATTCAGTCGCGATGCGAATTCCGCAAAGACCGAGAACGGAAGACGGGCGATAATACCTATCATGATGATCAGTGATATTCCATTTCCAATTCCTTTATCTGTGATACGTTCACCAAGCCACATCACGAACATTGAACCTGCCGTCAGGATAATGGTTGATGTCACGGTGAACATCGTACCAGAAACGGCAAAGGCACTTTCGGGCAGTTGAAAACGAAGGTTGGCGAGATAAGCCGGAGATTGGAAAATAAGAATAGCAACTGTCAGATACCGGGTAATCTGATTGATTTTGCGACGTCCCGATTCACCCTCCTTTTGTAACCTCTGAAAGTAAGGAACTGCAATTCCCAACAATTGGATCACAATTGAGGCTGAAATATAGGGCATGATCCCTAAAGCAAAAATAGAAGCATTCGAAAATGCACCTCCCGAGAACATATCCAGCAATCCTAACAACCCATCGGATGTCTGGTCTTTAAGCTGCCCAAGCTGGGCAGGATCGATTCCCGGCAGGGATACATACGAACCCAAACGGTATATCAGTACAAACAAAAGTGTTGTACCGATACGATTCCGCAGGTCTTCAATTTTATAGATGTTTTTTAGGGTTTCTATAAATCGTTTCATCCGGTTTAGAGTATTTCAGTGGTTCCTTCTAATTTTTCGATAGCTTCTTTGGCGCTTTGCGAAAAAGCATTGGCCTTAACATCCAGTTTCAGTGACAAAGTTCCGCCACCAAGGATTTTAACCTTATCGTTTTTGGATGTTATACCAGCCTCAACGAAAACCTGAAGATCAATCACAGACAGGTTTTTGTCCTCAGCAAGTTGTTGAAGAACATCAAGATTTATCGCTTTGTATTCAACCCGGTTCATGTTTTTGAAACCAAATTTGGGTACGATACGCTGCAATGGCATCTGACCGCCTTCGAAACCGACTTTTCTGGAATAACCTGATCTAGATTTAGCACCTTTGTGACCACGGGCAGAAGTACCTCCACGGCCTGAGCCTTGTCCTCTTCCTACCCTTTTGTTCACTCTGGTTGACCCCTTCGCAGGTTGTATATTACTTAAATCCATTGTCATCGAATTTTAATAGTTATTTGACTTCTTCAACAGTTATTAAATGCCGCATTTTGACAACCATTCCCATAATTTCGGGGCTATTGTCGTGTTCAACTGTCTGAAGACGTTTACGTAAGCCCAAAGCGGCGAGAATGGCTTTCTGATGTTTGGTAGTACCAATACTACTCCTTACTTGCGTAATTCTAATTCGTGCCATAACTGTCTATCCTTTAAATACTTTTTCTAATGTTACTCCACGGTGCTGTGCCACTGTGTAGGCATCTCTCAGTTCAAGAAGTGCAGCCATGGTAGCCTTTACAAGGTTATGTGGATTCGATGACCCCTGAGATTTCGCAAGGATATCATGAATGCCTACACTTTCAAGTACGGCACGCATTGCACCTCCAGCCTTTACACCTGTACCTGAACGGGCTGGCTTAAGGAGCACCTTTGCACCACCAAATTTTGCTTCCTGTTCGTGAGGGATTGTTCCCTTATAAACCGGAACTTTCACAAGGTTCTTTTTGGCAGCATCTACACCTTTGGCTATGGCTGCGGTAACTTCACTGGCTTTGCCAAGTCCCCATCCGACAATCCCGTTTTCGTTTCCGACAACTACAATTGCTGAAAAGGTAAATGTACGCCCCCCTTTTGTTACCTTGGTAACCCTGTTAATGGCAACCAATCTGTCTTTCAGATCCAGATCGCTTGTTTTGATATTTCTGATATTTCCTGACATATTGATTAGAATTTAAGGCCACCTTCGCGGGCAGCGTCAGCCAATTGTTTTACTCTACCATGATATAAATAACCGTTACGGTCAAATACTACGTTTTCGATACCGGCCGCTTTGGCTTTTTCGGCAATCAACTTACCGACCAACGCAGCTTTATCTGCTTTCGTTCCGGTAGCATCAACCAGGGATTTATCCCTTGAAGATGCAGCCACCAAGGTAACACCCTGCAAATCATCAATCAGTTGAACTGAAATCTGCTTATTGCTACGAAATACATTCATGCGTGGGCGCTCAGCAGTTCCGGTTACTACTTTACGAATGCGATTTTTTATTCTTAATCGTCTTTCTAACTTCGTTAAAGACATAACTTTACATTTTTACTTTTTAACACCAGCGGCTTTTCCAGCTTTACGTCTGAGCTGTTCGCCAACAAACTTAATACCTTTACCTTTATATGGCTCGGGTGCACGGAACGAACGGATTTTAGCGGCTACCTGACCAATCAACTGTTTGTCAATTGATTTAAGAAGAATAAACGGGTTACTTCTTTTTTCAGCCTTGACCTCCATTTTTACTTCAGGGGGAAGCTGGATATAGGTGTGGTGCGAATAACCCAAAACAAGGTCGATCACATTGTTCGGCAGAGCCTCAGCCCTGAAACCGACACCTACAAGTTCCATATTCAGTTCGTATCCTTTGGTAACACCGACAACCATATTATTTACCAACGCACGGTAAAGCCCATGCATAGCCCTGTGATTTTTTTGGTCACTAGGTCTGGCAAAGGTTATAGTATTATTCTCGATGCTCATGGTGATGTCTTTATTCACCTGCTGGCTCAGTTCACCAAGGGGTCCTTTTACTGTTACGATATTATCTTCACTTACTTTCACCTGAACTCCTGCAGGAATTTCAATGGGTAGTTTTCCTATCCTTGACATGGTTTTCCTCCTATTAATATACGTAACATAAAACTTCACCTCCAACACCCATATCTCTCGCTTCCTTATCGGTTATTACACCTTTTGAAGTAGAAATAATGGCAACACCAAGGCCATTAAGAACCCTGGGGACATTGGTGGAATCACAATATTGCCTTAAGCCCGGTTTGCTAACCCTTTCAAGGGCTTTGATAGCAGAGGCTTTTGTCTCAGGATTATATTTCAAAGCTATTTTAATATTGCCTTGATAGTTCACTTCGTCCTCAAATTTGTAATTAAGGATATAACCTTTATCCTTAAGGATTTTGGTAATTTCCTTTTTCAAATTGGAGGCAGGGATATCGACAACCCGGTGATTGGCCTTAATGGCATTTCTTAACCGTGTCAGATAATCTGCTATAGGATCTGTAACTTTACTCATTTCTCTCTTGATTATTACAATTACCAACTTGCTTTTTTAACACCGGGGATCAGACCAGAAGAGGCCATCTCGCGGAAATTAATCCTGCTGATACCGAACTGGCGCATATATCCCTTAGGACGTCCGGTAAGTTTGCAGCGATTGTGCAAACGTACTTTTGACGAATTCTTGGGAAGTTTCTGCAGTCCAATGAAGTCTCCCTCCTCTTTGAGCCTTGCTCTTTTCTCGGCATACTTTTCAACCAGTCGGGCGCGTTTAACTTCGCGCGCTTTCATTGATTCCTTTGCCATAACTTAGTTCTTTTTTAAGTTTTTGAATGGTAAACCGATTTCCCGGAGCAGGGCAAAACCTTCTTCATCGGTGTTGGCTGTAGTAACAAAAGTGATGTTCATTCCGTTGATCTTATTCACTTTATCAATATTGATTTCAGGGAATATAATTTGTTCCGGAACGCCCAGTGTATAGTTGCCTCTACCGTCCATTTTACCTTCGATGCCACGGAAATCACGAATTCGTGGTAAAGCAACAGATATGAGACGGTCGAGAAATTCGTACATCCGGTCGCGACGCAATGTAACACGCACGCCGATAGGCATTTTCTTTCTCAGCTTGAAATTGGAAATATCCTTTTTCGAACGGGTTTGAACTGCCTTTTGACCAGCAATCATGGTCATTTCCTCAGTGGCAACTTCAATTATCTTTTTATCGGCTATTGAAGATCCAACACCCTGGTTCAGGACAACCTTTTCCAGCCTTGGAACCTGCATAACGGTTTTATAGCTAAACTCCTTAACCAATGCAGGTACAATTTCTTCCTTATATTTCTTTTTAAGGGTAGGTACGTAAGCCATTACTTGATCTCCTCTCCAGATTTTTTGGAATAACGAACTAATTTTCCACTTTCATTCAGGCGCCTTCCTATACGGGTTGCGGTTCCGGTTTTAGGATCCACAAGCATCAGATTAGAAATATGGATGGGTGCTTCCTTTTCCACAATACCTCCCTGAGGATACTCAGTATTCGGTTTAGTGTGTTTTTTCATCATATTAACACCCTCCACAATAGCGCGGTTGGTTTTGCGAATAATTTCCAGTACGCGCCCTTTTTTACCGAGGTCGTCACCGGCAATTACCTGCACGGTATCACCTTTTTTAATGTGTAACTTCTTTTGCATGGTTCTTTTCCTTATTAAAGTACTTCAGGTGCAAGAGAAATGATTTTCATGTTTTGGTCACGCAATTCACGGGCAACAGGGCCAAAAATACGTGTTCCTCTCATTTCACCGGCATTGTTCAATAAAACGACAGCATTATCATCAAAACGGATATAAGAGCCATCGTTACGACGAACTTCTTTTTTAGTACGAACCACAATCGCCTTCGAAACAGCACCTTTCTTTACATCGCTGCCCGGGATTGCACTTTTCACTGATACAACAATGGTATCGCCGATACGGGCGTATCTTTTGCGGGTTCCACCCAGCACACGGATACACAATACTTCTTTGGCACCGCTGTTGTCAGCTACATTACATCTTGTTTCCTGCTGTATCATGATTACTTAGCCCTTTCAATGATTTCAACTAATCTCCAACATTTTTTCTTGCTCAGCGGACGAGTTTCCATAATGCGTACGGTATCGCCGATATTGCAGGTGTTGGTGTCGTCGTGCGCATAAAACTTCGTGGTTTTGTTGACGAATTTGCCATAAACCGCATGCTTTACCTTACGTCGTTCTGCGACAACAATGGTTTTATCCATCTTGTTGCTGACAACAACGCCGACACGCTCTTTTCTAAGGTTTCTTACTGTATTCTCTTCCATAGTTGAATTAATTCTGATTTTCATTTAACTCCCTGCTGCGAAGAATAGTTTGTAACCTAGCAATATTCCTACGTGATTCCCTGATTTTCATCGGATTATCAAGAGGAGATACGGCATGATTCAACCTCAGACGAACTAAGTTCTCCTGCTCAGTTTGTAAACGTTCAACAATCTCCTTGTTCGTTAATTCTTTAATTTCAGACGTTTTCATCCTTCAAATTTTAACTTATTCGACATAATCACGTCTTACGACGAACTTGGTAGTAACCGGCAGTTTCTGAGCTGCCAGGCGCAGAGCTTCTTTAGCCGTTTCGAACGGTACACCATCAGCTTCGATAATGATACGTCCGGGTGTTATTGGGGCTACAAAAGCTTCGGGAGCACCTTTACCTTTACCCATACGTACTTCCGCAGGCTTTTTGGTAATAGGTTTGTCAGGGAAAATTCTGATCCAGATCTGACCCTGACGTTGCATATAACGGGTTACCGCAACCCTGGCAGATTCAATCTGACGGCCGGTAATCCATGCTTCTTCCAATGATTTTATTCCGAAAGAACCGAAAGCAAGCTGGTTGCCACGATTGGCATTACCTTTCATCTTGCCCTTCTGGACTCTTCTGAATTTTACTCTTTTAGGCTGTAACATCTCTTACAATTCTAGCGTGTTAGCACTATTTTCTTCTTTTTCTATTACCAGCACCTTTCGGGGCACCACCTGTACGCTGTTGTTTAGAGCCTACATTTGGGGAAAGGTCACGGTTACCATATACCATACCTTTGCAGATCCAGACCTTAACACCGATCAAACCGGTTTTGGTCAAACCTTCAGCCAATGCATAATCAATATCGGCACGGAGGGTATGCAAAGGTGTACGGCCGTCCTTGTACATTTCTGAGCGGGCCATCTCGGCACCGTTCAAACGACCTGACACAAGAACCTTGATTCCTTCTGCTCCCATTCTCATGGTTGAGGCGATAGCCATTTTAACTGCACGACGGTAGGCAATTTTACCTTCAATCTGACGTGCAATATTGCTGGCAACGATCTGAGCATCCAGTTCAGGTCTCTTGATTTCGAAAATGTTGATTTGTACTTCTTTACTGGTAATCTTTTTCAGCTCTTCCTTCAGTTTGTCAACTTCCTGTCCGCCTTTACCAATAATAATACCCGGGCGTGAGGTGTGGACGGTGATGGTAATAAGCTTTAAAGTACGCTCAATGATAATCTTGGAGACACTGGCTTTAGATAACCGTGCATTAAGATATTCACGTATCTTCTGGTCTTCAACCAGCTTGTCACCGTAATTATCACCACCAAACCAGTTGGAATCCCACCCTTTGATGAAACCCAGACGATTTGAAATCGGATTTACTTTTTGTCCCATGTATTATTAATTAAGATTTTCAACAACACTTTCATTCTTTTTGTCCACGTATATGGTCACATGGTTGGAACGTTTCCTGATCCGATGTGCGCGACCCTGGGGAGCCGGCCGTAATCTTTTCAGGATCCTTCCTGAATCAACCATAATTCGGCTTACAACAAGGGTGTTTTCTTCAATTCTTACACCTTCGTTTTTCGCCTGCCAGTTGGCAACGGCTGAAAGGAGTAATTTTTCCACCCTGCGTGAAGCTTCCTTGGACGAAAATTTCAGTACATCTAATGCCTTATTCACTTCCATTCCACGAATCATGTCGGCGACAAGCCGCATTTTCCTGGGAGAAGTGGGGCAATCTCTCAAAACAGCAAAATATTGTTGCTTTTTTTCTTCTTTACGTTTTTCAGCTGCTAATCTTTTTCTGGCACCCATTGGTCTTTAATTTTAAAATTACTAATGGCTCAATGCCTATTTCCTGTTACCAGCATGTCCCCTGAAAGTACGTGTCGGAGCAAACTCGCCAAGGCGATGCCCTACCATATTTTCGGTAACATAAACCGGAATAAACTTATTTCCGTTATGTACCGCAACAGTGTGGCCGACAAAATCAGGAGAAATTACTGATGCTCTGGCCCAGGTTTTCACCACAGTCTTTTTACCGGATTCATTCATTGCCAGAATCTTTTTCTCCAGCTTATATGCGATGAACGGGCCCTTTTTTAACGAACGACTCATGCTAATTTCCTTTTAATTATTTCTTCCTGCGTTCCAGAATGTACCTATTGGATGCTTTCTTCGGAGTACGGGTTTTGTAGCCTTTAGCCAACAAGCCCTTCCTTGAACGGGGATGTCCTCCTGAAGCACGACCTTCACCACCACCCATGGGGTGATCAACCGGGTTCATCACGACACCACGTACTCTAGGACGACGTCCAAGCCAACGTGAGCGACCTGCCTTACCAGATTTTTCAATGTTGTGGTCAGTGTTACCAACGATACCTACCGTTGCACGGCAAGTATTCAGTATCATACGAATTTCGCCGGAAGGAAGCTTCAAAGTAGCATACTTGCCTTCCCGAGAGGTCAATTGAGCATAGGTTCCTGCACTACGTGCCATAACACCCCCTTGTCCAGGTTGTAGCTCAATGTTGTGAACAAGGGTGCCGAGTGGTATTTCTGATAAGGGCAATGTATTCCCAATTTCAGGATCGATACCGCTGCCACTAACTACCTTCTGGCCCACACGCAACCCGTTTGGAGCCAAAATGTAACGTTTTTCACTGTCTTCATATACAAGAAGAGCAATGTTGGCAGTACGGTTAGGATCGTACTGAATGGAATCGACAGTCGCAGAAATTCCGTCTTTGTTTCTTTTGAAATCAATGATACGGTATTTCCGCTTGTGTCCCCCACCTATATACCTCATTGTCATGCGGCCCTGGTTATTGCGACCACCAGTCTTCCGCAGGGGCTCTAACAATGATTTCTCAGGCGTAGAAGCAGTAATGGCGTCAAAAGCACTGATGATCTTGTGCCTCTGACCCGGAGTTACTGGATTAAATTTTCTTACTGCCATTTTTCAATTATATATTACTGTAAAAATCAATAGTGTCTCCTTCTACAAGGGTAACAATAGCTTTCTTGTAGATATTGGTTCTACCGGCAATTACTCCTGCTTTGGTGTATCTCGATTTTTTCTTTCCACCATAAATCATGGTATTTACCGTCTCCACTGATACGCCGTAGAGGCTTTCAATAGCAGTCTTGATCTGCTGTTTGGTAGCCTTCTTGTCGACGACAAAACCGAAACGGTTGAAGCGTTCGCTTTGTCCCGTCATTTTTTCGGTTACTATGGGCCTTATAAGTATATTCATCTTATTATGGTCTTAAATCTTAAATACTTCTGCAATCTTTTCGATTGAAGCTTCCAAAATAACAAGTGATTTCGCGTTGAGAATCTGATAAGTTGTTAGCTCTGAAGCAGTTACAACTGAAACGCCCTGTAAATTTCTGGAGGACAAATATAGATTTTTATTTTCTTCCGGTAAAACGAAAAGTGACTTTTTATCAGATATTTTCAGATTATTGGTGATAGCTACCAGTTCCTTGGTTTTAGGAGCAGACAGATCAAAATTTTCAACAACCAAAATACTGTTGTCAAGCGCCTTGTAAGTCAAAGCTGATTTACGCGCCAATTGCTTTACCTTTTTGTTAAGTTTAAATCCATAATTGCGCGGACGTGGTCCGAAAACCCGGCCTCCTCCAACAAATACCGGAGATGTGATCGCACCAGCACGGGCAGTACCGGTACCCTTTTGCTTTTTGATTTTTTTGGTACTTCCTGCAATTTCACCTCTCTCTTTACTCTTATGAGTTCCTTGCCTCTGATTAGCCAGATATTGTTTAACATCCAGGTATACGGCGTGATCATTGGGCTCAATTCCGAAGATCTGTTCATCTAATGATACAGTCCGGCCGGTCTCTGTTCCTTTAATATTTAATACACTTAATTCCATTGTTTCCTGATTGAAATGTAAGAACCTTTAGGCCCCGGAATAGAACCTTTCAGAATGATAAGGTTTTGTTCGGGAATTACTTTTAATACCAACAGGTTTTCAATGGTAACCTTGTCACCACCCATACGACCTGCCATACGAAGGCCTTTGAAAACCCTTGAAGGATAAGAAGATGCCCCCAGTGAACCTGGAGCCCTGCCTCTGTTGTGCTGTCCATGTGTTCTTTGACCAACACCGCCAAATCCATGCCTTCTTACAACACCCTGGAAACCTTTACCTTTCGACATACCATCCACATCAACATAATCATTTTCGTGAAAAATGTCAACAGTGATAACATCACCCAGGTTATAGCTTTCCCTGAAAGTATCCTTAAATTCGGTCACTTTCTTTTTGGGTGCGGTACCGGCCTTTTTGCAGTGTCCAAACTCAGCTTTGGTAGCGCTCTTTTCACGCTTATCATCAAAGCCAAGCTGAAGTGCATGGTAGCCGTCCTTCTCAACGGTCTTAACCTGTGTAACAACACAGGGACCGGCTTCAATCACAGTGCATGGGATGTTTTTCCCCTCAACACTGAATACGGATGTCATTCCGATTTTTTTTCCAATAATACCAGCCATTTTCGACTACTTTTTTAATGAATATCAAACTTTAATTTCTACCTCAACACCACTGGGCAATTCAAGCTTCATCAGGGCGTCGATGGTTTTTGCCGTAGAACTGTAAATGTCAATCAGCCTCTTGTATGACGACAACTGAAACTGTTCCCTTGATTTTTTATTAACAAAGGTTGAACGCAAAACAGTAAAAACCCTGCGGTGAGTAGGAAGCGGAATAGGACCGCTTACCACAGCTCCGGTAGATTTAACCGTTTTGACGATCTTTTCAGCAGACTTGTCAACCAGATTGTGATCGTACGATTGCAGTTTAATCCTGATTTTTTGACTCATAATGAGAATTGATTAATTTTTTATAATAAGTCTGTTCTTCCTTTAATTTCAGACAGAACCTTCTCTGCAAGACTGCGTGGTACTTCCTCGTAATGGCTGAATTCCATGGAAGAAGTGGCACGACCTGAAGAAAGTGTCCTGAGAACGGTAACGTAACCAAATTGCTCCGACAGCGGAACTTTGGCATGGATCACTCTAGCACCTGCCTTTGATTCCATATCACTGACATGGCCCCTTCGACGGTTAAGGTCACCGATTATATCACCCATATATTCCTCAGGAGTAACAATCTCCAACTTCATGATAGGTTCAAGCAATTTTGGTGACGCTTTCGATGCAGCAGAGCGGAAAGCCTGCTTGGCACAAATTTCAAAAGAAAGCTGGTCGGAGTCGACCGCATGGAAAGATCCGTCGAGAAGGGTGACCTTCAGACTGTCAAGTGGGTAACCTGCCAAAGGACCATTTGAAAGAGACTCCTTGAAGCCTTTCTCAACCGACGGAATATATTCTCTTGGAATATTACCACCTTTAACCTGGTCAATGAATTGCAATCCGGTAACACCTTCATCAGCGGGTTCAATGCGAACTGATATGTCAGCAAATTTACCGCGTCCACCAGTTTGCTTCTTGAAAACCTCACGAAGGTCGACCGGTTTGGTAATAGCTTCCTTATATGCAACCTGCGGGGCACCCTGGTTACACTCTACCTTGAATTCACGTTTGAGACGATCAATGATGATCTCCAGGTGAAGTTCACCCATACCACGAATAACCGTCTGACCAGAATCTGGATCACTTTGCACCCTGAAGGTAGGATCTTCTTCGGCCAATTTGGAAAGACCATTACCCAGCTTGTCCAAATCCTTCTGTGACTTCGGTTCAACTGCGATACCAATAACCGGCTCCGGGAAAACCATACTTTCCAACTCGATTGGATGATCGATGGCATGAAGCGTGTCACCAGTACGGATATCCTTGAATCCGACAGCCGCACAGATATCACCAGCTTCAATCACATCTTTTGGATTCTGCTTGTTACTGTGCATCTGGTACAACCGGGAAATTCTTTCTTTCTTTCCGGTACGACTGTTAACCACAGCCATGCCTGACTCAATTTTTCCAGAGTATACACGAATATAACATAGCCTTCCCACAAATGGGTCGGTGGCAATCTTGAATGCAAGGGCAGCGAGTGGTTCGTCAGCATCAGGTTTACGTTCAATCCTGACTTCCTTGTCGCCGGGTTCATTTCCAACAACTGCTTCAACATCAAGCGGACTTGGCAGATAAGCACAAACCGCATTCAGGAGGCGTTGGATACCTTTATTTTTAAATGCTGAACCACACATCATTGGAACGATGTTCCCGCTGATTGTAGCTTTTCTGATGACCGCATGAATTTCTTCTGGTGTAATTGAATCCGGATCATCAAAATAACGCTCCAAAAGGGCGTCATCATGAGAAGCTGCTTCTTCCATCAGTTTGTCACGCCATTCTTCAGCTTGTTCAACCAGGTCAGCAGGAATTTCTTCTTCAACAAACTGGGTTCCCTGACCATCATCAAACCAACGGATGGCTTTCATGGCAATCAAGTCAACGACGCCTTCAAAGGTTTCTTCAGCGCCAATTGGAATTACAATCGGCACGGGATTTGCCTTCAATTTTTCACGGATATCGTTATACACCCTGAAAAAATCGGCACCCTGACGGTCCATTTTATTCACAAATGCGATAATCGGAACGCCATATTTGCCTGCTTGTCTCCATACAGTTTCAGACTGGGCTTCAACTCCGGCAACAGCGCAGAAAAGTGCAACCGCGCCGTCGAGAACCCGAAGGGACCTTTCCACTTCAACCGTGAAGTCAACGTGTCCGGGAGTATCAATTACGTTAATCTTATGTTCCTGGTCATTATACTTCCAGAAAGTTGTTGTTGCGGCAGATGTAATGGTAATACCCCTCTCCTGCTCCTGTTCCATCCAGTCCATAGTGGCGGCACCGTCGTGAACTTCACCCAGACGGTGTGTCAGACCGGTATAATACAGAATACGTTCGGATGTGGTGGTCTTACCGGCATCAATATGTGCCATGATCCCGATATTACGGGTATATTTCAGATCTTGTTTGGCCATTCTTTATTATTACTTATTTCTAATCCTTAACTATCTATAAACTAAACCTGAGAATGACTATTAAAACCTGAAATGTGCGAATGCACGGTTCGCTTCAGCCATGCGGTGGGTATCTTCTTTCTTTTTATAGGCTCCACCTTCCTGGTTGTAGGCTGCAACAATTTCGGCAGCCAGTTTGTCCGCCATTGATTTACCAGAACGTTTTGCCGCAAAGAGGATCAGGTTCTTGATACTGATGGCCACTTTACGTTCGTTTCTGATTTCCATGGGAACCTGGAAGTTGGCACCACCAACACGGCGGCTTTTTACCTCTACCTGGGGAGTAACATTTTCAAGAGCTTTCTTCCAGACATCAAGTGCCGGAACCTCGTCGTTTTTCAATTTTGTTGCAACGAGATCAAGTGTATCATAGAAAATGGAATAAGCGATCGATTTTTTTCCATCTTTCATCAGGTCGTTTACAAACCTGGTCACCAAAACATCGTTGAAACGCGGATCAGGCAAAAGATGCCTCTTCTTTGGTTTTGACTTTCTCATCTTTAAAATTTTTAGTGTTATTTAAATTGGCTGCCCACAGGCGGTGTCTTCAGCGCATCTCCGGAAGACATTAGAGAGATGCTTCTTACTCAACCAAACCACTAAGCAAATAACTTAAATGAACGAATGAATTACTTTTTCTTGGCAGGAGTTGCTGCTTTTCCTGCTTTTGGTCTCTTGGCACCATATTTGGAGCGACGCTGTAAACGTCCTTCCACACCGGCAGTATCCAGAGCACCACGCACCAGGTGGTAACGTACACCGGGAAGGTCTTTCACCCTGCCTCCACGCACAAGCACGATAGAGTGTTCCTGCAGGTTGTGTCCTTCACCCGGAATATATGCGTTTACTTCCTTTCCGTTGGTCAGACGAACCCTGGCAACTTTACGCATTGCGGAATTCGGCTTCTTCGGAGTTGTAGTATAAACACGCACGCATACCCCACGACGTTGAGGACATGAATCTAAAGCCGGAGATTTACTCTTGTCGACTTTACTTTGTCTTCCTTTCCTAACTAACTGTTGAATCGTTGGCATAAATACCTGTTTTTTCTTCGTTATAAATATTAAAATTTCTAAAAATGGACTGCAAAAGTATTCATTTTTATTGAATCTCAATGGTTTTCAAAGCCAAAAAACATATTCCGGCTTTTAAAACGGCAGGCAAAAGTACAAATTTTGGGTTAACAATTACAGGGGGCACAAAAAAATCTTAAAAAAGATAACTTAAAACTCAAATAATATCAATTAGTTAAGATTCTTTCTCGCACCAATGAGCTCATGGGTTGCACCAACCTTTCGATTAGCCTGCGGTCTTTGGTGATGATTTCGGCCGTTCCGGCCATTTCCTGATTAAAGACCAGGTCAATCCCATAATTGGTGGTTAATCCTAAGGGAAGTGACAGTTCGGCAATATACACCATGCCTGCTTCGGTTTGTGCCGGAACAAGTGATATCATGGTGACCTGCCCTTCCAACATCCCATACTCCAGGTGTGGGTAATTGTCCAGTTTTATTTTTACCTTCTGACCTGTCTCAACTTTTCCTGACCCAACAAGGGGGATTTCAACACGCCCAATGATACTGCTGCTTTCATGTGGCACTACTGTGAAAACCGGGATTCCTTCCGTTACCTGCTGGTTTTCGCTCCAGATTCTGGCAAATGTCACTTTCCCGTCAATAGGGGCTTGCATCACAAAAGCAAGCTCCCAACCTGAAATTTCATTTACAAGGTTGTTATATTTCTCTCTAAGCCCAGCTGTCAGCTTATTCACCTGTTCACCTTTCTCTGTCTGCAATTCTGCAATTTGCCTCTGCATCTGGCCAATGTCATTTCTGGTTTGTGTAATATTGGCAATAGCTGTTCGATGGTTCAATTCATAGTTAAGGTACGCCGACTGGGATTTTTCCAGTTCACTTTCAGGGATTACCTTTTGACGGGCGAGTTCAGCATCCCGATCATACTGACGTTTGCTCAGTTCCATCTGATCATCCAGAATCCGTGCCTGGTTCACCAACTGCTGTAAATATCTTTCCTGATCGGCAATCTTCCTTTTAAGTGTTTCAACTCTTGCCAAATAGAGATCATAATTATAAAACGTACTGATCTCTGCACATTGTGTTACAAAAGCTGCCCATGCCGGTTGAACCTGCCCTAGCATCAGGTTTGTCTCAAATTGCAAACCGGCAAATCTGAAAGGATCATCAAAATAACGATTGATTGTATCCAGATGCTGTTTCAATTTATATATGTCTCCATAGTACGCTGGGTTCTCAAGAATGGCCAGGATGGTTCCTGCAGAAACACTATCCTGATCCGAAACCATCAGGTGGTTTATTCTTCCAGTAGCCCTCGCGGTTATGGTCGCCGGAGGATTCTTTGAGACAATGGTAACCCTTCCCGTAATTATATCAGGATACTTAAAAACGAAACTTCCCACAAGCAGGATGAACACCACAACAGATATCATGGTGATGCCACGGCGTACAATCCATGCTGGAGTTGTCCCCAAGATCTCCTGAACCTCTTCGCTTCTAATTTCTATGTTATGTTCCTCATTCATCAAAACGTTTAACCTCCCAGTTCAAGCTGGTTTTTTACCAGTTGATAATAAGCACCCCTTTGTGCCGTGAGTTCATCATGTGTACCTGTCTCGGTGATCTTTCCTCCGTCCAATACGACAATTTGGTCGGCATTCTTGACGGTGCTAAGTCGATGCGCCACTACCACAACTGTTTTTCCTTTGTAAAAATCATTCAGGTTTTCCTGTATGACCTTTTCGTTATTGGCATCAAGTGCATTGGTTGCCTCATCAAAAAAGAGAAACGGAGGATCTTTATAAATCGCCCGTGCAATCAGGATTCTTTGCTTTTGGCCTTGACTAAGTCCGTTGCCTTCTTGCCCTATCTTGGTATTATACCTTAGAGGAAGACTTTCAATCATTTCGCGGATATGCGCCATTTCAACGGCCCTCAGCAACCTGGCCTTATCAGGAGTGGTCTCGCCAACTGCAATATTATTGGCGATTGTGTCAGAAAAAATGAATCCATCCTGCATAACAACGCCGCAATTACTTCTCCACCAATCCATTGAGTATTGCGATAGGTCCACACCCCCGAGCCTTATCTTACCTTCATTGGGCGGATAAAAGCCAAGCAAAAGTTTGATCAATGTTGTCTTCCCACTGCCACTCGGTCCAACAATCGCCGTAATTTTATTTTTTGGTATTACAAGTTGAATCCCATCTAGTATTTTGGGTGACCGTGGTCCCTCATAATGAAAGGAGACCTGGTCAATATGAATTTCATTTTCGTTTGGAAGTTCCCTTGATAAAATGACTCCTGCTGGCTCCTCATCCTTCTTGTTATGTATTTCGATCAACCTGTCAAGACTGATTCGGGCATCCTGGGCAGTGGTTATAAAAGCAATAAAATCCTGAATGGGGGCATTGAGTTGTCCAATAATAAACTGGACTGCCACAAGCATACCAAGAGTCATTTCCCCTTCAAGCACCGATTTGGCCGCAATAAATATGATCAGTATGTTTTTAACCTGATTGATGAACACTGATCCACCCTGCTGGTTTTGATGAAGCATCAGGGATTTTACACTCACCTTAAACAATCTGGCCTGAAGATGCTCCCACTCCCAACGCTTCTGTTTCTCACAATTATTCAGCTTAATTTCCTGAATTCCCGTAATAAGCTGATAAAGATTACTTTGATTTGAAGCCGCAACCTCGAAGCGTCGGTTGTCAAGCTCCTTGCGCCTCTTCATGAACAAGAAAATCCACCCTGCATATATGGCACTGCCTGCATAAAAAACAGCGAGAATGGTCCAACTGTACCAGGCCAGGACAAAACTGTAGATAACAAACATGAAAATGCCAAATGACATATTGATGACATTCGAGGTCAGGAAAAGCTGAATTCGCTGGTTATCATCAATTCGTTGTCGAAGGTCACCGATCAGTTTTGTTTCAAAGAAACTGACCGGCAACTTCATCAATTTGATGAGAAAATCAGAAATCAGTGCGATGCTGACCCTTGCACTCACATGAAGCATAATCCAGCTTCTTATGAATCCTACAGCTGTCTGACTGACCATTAAAACCAATTGGGCAATGAGCACCAATACGATAAAAGACAAGTTTGTGGTAGTAATGCCGACGTCGACAATAGCCTGGGTCAGGAATGGGAACAGTAGACTCAATATGCTTCCTGTCAGGAAACCAAGTATAAGCTGTGTAATAAGCTTTCGATAAGGTCTCAGATAAGGAAACAAAAAACCAAATCCTGTTTTGCTTTCAGATTCTCCCTCTTCCCTGTAAAACTCAGGGGTTGGTTCAAGAAGAAGTGCAATTCCTGCCGGTTGATCCTGTACTTCAGTCGATGCCCAATGTCTTTTCATTTCTGAAACATCATATTCAACCAGTCCGGTTGCCGGATCAGAAATACAATATTGCCTTCGTTGATTTCCTTTTTGATTTTTTATCTTGTATAAAACCACAAAGTGATTCTGATCCCAATGAAGAATGGCAGGAAGTGGAATTTGCTCTAATTGTGAGATTGTCAGCCGGGCTCCCTGGGAACGAAATCCCGATTTTTCGGCAGCATCACTTAGCGATAACAGAGAAACCCCCTGGCGGGTTTGGTATGAAAGATCCCGCAATGTGTTCATGGGAATAAGTTTCCCATAGTATTTGGCTATGATCCTCAAACAAGTTGGACCACAATCCATCAGATCAGCTTGCAAAAAATGCGGAAATTTTGCCATCATCTCACAAATTTGAAGCAAAAAATCGGGAACCCACACACATTCATGGCCCAATTTTCGCTATATGGCTGAAAGGAAATCAATTAAACACTGATTTTTATTCACAATACACTCTCAGAGAACAATTTTCTATTGTTAACAAAGCTGTTTCTGAATTGCAACCAATAGTCAATCTCTAAAAAACAGGGAACAATTTGCTTATATGTCAGTTTTAAATGTTATTATGCTACCATTATTATATAAGATGTATAGGTAGAAGCAATTAAACTTTAATTACTGTAATAGAATCGTATGCAAAAGGAGAAGAGAACTTTTATGTCAAGGGTCCTTAGATGGATAGAAATAGGTGGAAATGCTCTTCCGCATCCAGCAACCTTATTCGGCGGACTTGCATTATTGGTATTGATTTTTTCATGGATTGGCGGATCCCTTTTTGATTGGTCTGCCACACATCCGGCAACCGGAGAAACCATACATGCTGTCAATTTATTGTCAAAAGAAGGATTCCACAGGATTCTTCTCGAAATGGTTGATAATTACACCGGGTTTGCACCCCTGGGAATTGTAATGGTTGCCCTTCTGGGGATCGGGATCGCTGAAAGCAGCGGCCTGATCAGTGCGGCAATCCGATTACTGGTAATTAATTCACCTCGCAGCATCATCACTTTTGTAATTGTTTTGGCAGGTATAATAAGCAATACAGCCTCTGACCTTGGGTATGTTCTGATCATTCCAATGGGTGCGGTCATTTTTCATTCGATCGGCCGACATCCCATAGCAGGATTGGCTGCTGCATTTGCAGGTGTATCAGGTGGTTTCAGTGCAAATCTGCTAATCGGGACAATTGATCCCCTCCTGGCCGGGCTTTCAACCGAAGCTGCAAGGATCATTGATCCGGAATATTATGTGCTTCCCACTGCGAACTATTATTTCATGGCAGTGTCTACCTTTATAATAGCCGTTGCCGGAACCTGGGTTACCAATCGATTTGTTGAACCACGTCTTGGACCATATAAAGGAAGTGTTCCTCCCGAACCGATAGAAAAATTATCCCAGGTTGAACGAAAAGCACTTACATGGACAATTATAACAGCCATTGCTTGGATTGCCATACTGGCGGTTGGTCTTTTTCCCGATCAGGGATTTCTCAGGGGACCTGACAATTCAATTCTTCATTCGCCTGTCCTGAAAGGTTTTATTGGGGTATTATTCCTGATGGCGGCGTCCCTCGGCATCGTTTATGGATTCATTTCAGGAAAATTCAAAAGCGATGCGGATGTTGTTAAAGGCATGGTATCGAACTTCAAAACGCTGGCCACATTTTTGGTCCTTGTCTTTTTTGCGGCCCAGTTTGTAGCCTACTTTAAATGGAGCAATCTGGGATTGATAATAGCAATCGATGGAGCACAAATCCTCCAGGAAATGGAAATGGGAATGGTACCCTTGCTTGTCCTGTTTGTCTTGCTATCCGGTTTCATCAATCTATTCATGGGCAGCGCTTCAGCAAAATGGGCTATACTTGGACCTGTTTTCATACCCATGTTTATGTTACTAGGGTATTCCCCTGAACTTTCACAGGCAGTTTTCAGGGTTGGGGATAGTGTCACCAATATCATTTCACCCATGATGAGTTTCTTTGCCCTGATTCTGGTATATTTCGAAAAATATGACGATAAGGCTGGCATTGGAACACTCATTTCAACCATGCTACCATATACTGTGGTGTTTTTCATTGCCTGGACAGCCCTGCTGATCGGATGGACAATGATCGAACTCCCATTGGGTCCAGGGTCAGGAATTTATTATCCTGCAGAATAATGATCACATTCAGTTATGTCATCGTAACTTCTTAACATAAAGCCGGCTTAATCACCGGCTTTTTTTCTACAAAACCGAACCTGTAAAAAATTCGCAAGGATGATGTTGAATAACATAGCAGTACAAATAACTTGCAAATGACTCCAACAATACATTTGCCTCATTTTCTATCACTTAGCCTAATCTTTTCTGGTTTTTCCATAAACCGGATTGAGATTTTCGAATATTTATTTCGACTTGCGTGTTAACAAATTATTACTATTTTTGGGCTCCTTCGAAATCAAATAAAAATTTCCGGGAATCAGTTATTCACTAAAAACCAATAATAAGATGAAAGTTTATAAAACTGAACAAATTCGCAACATTGCCCTGCTAGGAAATGCCGGCAGTGGAAAAACCACCCTCGCAGAGGCCATGCTGCTGGAGGGTGGAGTAATTAACCGCCGGGGAGAAGTAACCTCAAAAAATACCGTTTCAGACTATACCCCAATTGAGCAGGAATATGGCAACTCAGTGTATTCAACGGTATTATATGCTGAGTATAATGATCGAAAGATCAATATAATAGATGCACCTGGCATGGATGACCTGAATGGCCAGACAGTCCCGGCACTGGAAGTGTCAGACATGGCACTCATTATGATCAACTCATCCAACGGCATAGAAGCCGGAACAGAAGCTGCCGCCCGCAACGCGGAAGCCAGGCACACTCCCGTGGTATTTGTTTTCAACCAGCTGGATCATGAAAACGCAAACTACGAACAGGCTCTTGATCGTTGTAAAGGCACCTTTGGAAACAAAGTAACCGTAGTACAGTATCCTGTCGAAACCGGACCTGGTTTCAATAGCATCATCGACGTACTCAAAATGAAAATGTACCGCTATGGAAAAGATGGCGGACAACCAGAAATATTAGATATACCGGCTTCCGAAATGGATAAGGCCGAAGATCTACACAATGCGCTGGTCGAGATGGCCGCTGAAAATGAAGAGTCCCTCATGGAACTTTATTTTGAGCAGGGATCTCTATCAGAAGAAGAAATCCGTAAAGGAATGCGTTTGGGCATTGTGCAACGTGACCTTTTTCCGGTCTTCTGTGTTTGCGCAAAGAAAAACATCGGTGTTTCCAGATTAATGGAATTCATTGTTAACGTTGGCCCATCCCCTAATTGCAGGCCTCAAAGGCCCGTTGTAGCAGGCAAGGAAGTTACTTTGTCTGAAACAGAGGCTCCGTCAATGTTTGTTTTCAAAACATCAGTTGAATCTCACGTAGGTGAAATTACCTATTTCAAGGTTATGTCTGGCAAAATTACTGAAGGGACTGACCTGACCAACACAAACAACAGCTCGAAGGAACGTTTCTCCCAACTTTTTGTTTCAGCTGGTAAAAACCGTGTCAAAGTTCCGGAACTTGTCGCCGGAGACATCGGTTGCTCAGTGAAACTAAAAGACACGAAATACAACCATACTCTAACAACCAAAGAAACAGGAACTCAATTTGCCCCAATGGGATTCCCTTCACCCCGTCACAGGGTGGCAGTCAAAGCTGTCAACGAATCGGATGACGAAAAAGTGGGTGAAGTTCTTAACCGGGTCAAATATGAGGATCCTTCCTTCCTTGTCGAGTATTCCAAAGAACTCCGCCAGCTGATAGTTCACAGTCAGGGCGAATACCACATGAACATTCTGAAATGGTATTTTGACAATATTTATAAAATTGAAGTTGAATTCAAGGAACCCAGAATACCTTATCGTGAAACCATTACCAAACCGGCACAGGCTGATTACCGCCATAAGAAACAATCAGGTGGTGCCGGACAATTCGGTGAGGTCCACATGATCATCGAACCTTACGAAGAAGGTGTAGCACCGAAAGGATTGTTTGTTCTCGATGGAAAAGAATACAAGCTTTCGGTTCGCGACGTTCAGGAACATAAACTTTCATGGGGTGGGAAACTGTTATATATCAACTGTATCGTGGGTGGTTCAATTGATGCCAGATTCATGCCTGCCATCCTTAAAGGAATCATGGAAAAGATGGAACAGGGTCCGTTAACTGGCTCATATGCCCGTGATATCATCGTTTATGTATATGACGGCAAAATGCACCCGGTCGATTCTAACGAAATCTCATTTAAACTTGCCGGCCGTAATGCCTTTAGCCAGGCCTTCAAGAAATCCAATCCCAAAATTCTGGAGCCTATTTATGATCTCGAAGTTTGGGTACCGGGAGAGAGAATGGGCGATGTCATGAGTGACCTACAGGGCCGTCGTGCACTGATCATGGGCATGGGATCTGAAAAAGGTTTCGAAAAAATCACAGCCCGTGTACCGTTAAAGGAAATGAATAAATATGCCACTTCCCTTAGCTCGGTTACAGGAGGTCGTGGATTATTCAAAATGACTTATAATTCCTACGAAAAAGTGCCTGCCGATGTACAGGAAGATCTCCTCAAGGCCTACGAAGCCGAACAGGACGAAGAATAAGAATATTTCTAATCCATTTTCTATAAAACTAAACTATCTGAAAGCCCTGGTCCGTGAGGCCCGGGGCTTTTGTTTTGGGAACAATCAAAGAAAAAGATTATGGAAAAGAAAGTGGCAAATGCACAATGGGCTAATCCTTGCCCCTGTATAAATGAAAGAATCCCTTGGCCCAACGTTTTTGACCATCCCTTCCCCTACCTTCGACTACATAGAAGTAGACCCCCGGACTGGCATATCTCCCACCAATTCTTCCGTCCCAGGCAGATACACTCCAGGTGTTCCTAAAACCCTGGACATTGGAATTTTCGTAAATATGGACCAGACGACCCCACCGGCTGAATATGGAGATCTTCACCTCTTGCATCGACCAGAATTTCACCACAAAATTATCATTCACCCCGTCACCGTTAGGTGTAAACACATTGGGTGCGGCTATATAAGAGGTATCCACCACTATGTGGGTTTCAAGGTAAACCGTATCGGTACATGTATAAAACTCTGAAGTCTTTTTGGAAACCAGCTTAACCATGTATATCCCGGAGTTTTCATAAATATAAATAGGGCTATGGTCAAATGCAACGTCCTTTATGCTATCGACAGGAGCTGAACTGCCCTGGGATATTTGCTTGATTTCGTTCAGATCCTTAAAGAAAAACCATTCATATCCATCACTGTCACCATTCTCCGACTGATTCGTGAAAACAACCTCAAGAGGAGCCTCTCCCGACATCGGATCTGCAGTAAAAACAGCTTTGGTGACAATCGAATAATACATCACCGAAAGCTCGGTTATGCACCCAAAACGATCGGAAACCGAAAGAATATATTCAGTGTCGGCTGTAGGAGGATTATATATTGTCGGATTAAGGTTACGGCTGACTATGCTTTCCCCTTGCTTCCATTCTACTTCATATTCTGAACTCAACGTTACCTGTGTACCACTTTCCAGATCATAATAGGTGGCTGTTGGTGGAGTTACAACAGCTTCCAGACTGAAATAATCGCAGTTACTTTCCTTCACTCCACCTTCAAGAATATAGGAATGATTAAAAATCCATCCCCTGTAGACTTCCTGTCCGGACGTAGAAACGACAGTGACCCTGTACCCTCCATCGACCAACTGTGTTATGGATGACTGGCCCCCTGATGAAACTTCCGTAAAATAGGTTTCAAATTGTCCGGATTGTGGATTATAAATTTCCCAGGTAAAAGTCTTTTCACCCTCCAGAGACGTGTTGACCTGTAAAGTTCCCTCTGACCCACAAAAAATAAAAACAGGATCGTTTGGCGAACCCTGTGGATATTGGGTTAACTCGCTGTATGAGGAACCAGGGGCTGTAAGCTGGGAAAATGATTTACCAAAAGTGAAACCCGTCAATAATATGACAAGAATCGACAATCGTAACATATAAGTCATTGATTCTTTTTAAATCCGTATACTTTTAAACTACAATATTAACGTATAAATTCCATTAAATTGTCCGCACAAAGATAAAAAACCAGCTGTTTTGTTGCTGTTCATCTGTCATATCCAAGGTTACAATTCATAATTCCATTTTTTGCACAGGAATGGATTCAAAGTCCCATCAATGGATAAATTAACCTACAGTTTTGCATGATTCGTAAGAACACTTTGTATTTTTACGCGCTCATTTTGAAATATACTTTTGTGTCAGATTATCTTAGCAAGCTAAATAGTGCCCAGCGCGAAGCAGTGGTAAGAACCGAAGGCCCTACCCTGATTGTAGCGGGTGCCGGATCCGGGAAAACCCGGGTATTAACATACAGGATTGCCCATCTGCTTAAGCAGGGTGTCAGACCTTCGTCAATCCTTGCACTAACCTTTACTAACAAAGCTGCCCGCGAAATGAAGGATCGCATTTCCTCATTGGTCGGTGCCGAGAAAGCAAAGTATCTTTGGATGGGTACATTCCATTCAATCTTTGCCAGGATCCTGAGGTTTGAGCACGAAGCACTTGGGTTCCCCTCTGATTTTACGATTTATGATGCCACCGACTCAAAGAACCTCATTAAAACAATCATCAAGGATTTTGGATTTGACGATAAAATATATAAACCAGGAGTGGTCTCCAGCAGAATTTCGATGGCGAAAAACAATCTGATAACACCACAGATTTATGCCAATACGCATGAGGTCAGGGAATATGACAAAAGCATCAGCATGCCACGTATCAGCGAGATTTACAAGGAATATCTCAAAAGATGCAAAATCAGCAATGCCATGGATTTTGATGATCTCTTGCTGAAAACCAACCTTCTCTTCCGTGATCGCCCTGATATTTTGTCAAGGTATCAGGAAAAATTTGACTATTTACTGGTTGATGAGTACCAGGATACAAACTATGCCCAATATCTGATCATCAAGAAACTGGCCGAAATACACAACAATATCTGTGTTGTCGGTGACGATGCCCAGAGCATCTATTCATTCAGGGGTGCCCGAATCGAAAACATTCTCAACTTCCAGAAAGATTATCCTCAACTTAAGGTCTTCAAACTCGAGCAAAATTACCGGTCGACACAAAACATAGTCAATGGCGCCAACAGCATCATCGCCAAAAACAAGAAACAACTTCACAAGACAGTTTTTTCCGAAAACGCACAGGGTTCACGAATCAGGATCATTGAAGCCATAACCGACACTGAGGAAGGCTATATTGTCGCAAGCACCATCGCTGAAAGCCAGCTTCGTGACCATTACCTGTTCAGGGATTTTGCCATCCTATACAGGACAAATGCGCAGTCGAGGGTTTTCGAAGAGACTTTGAGAAGAAGAAATATCCCTTATAAAATATATGGAGGCCTTTCGTTCTATCAGCGCAAGGAAATCAAGGACCTTCTGGCATATTTCAGGCTGGTGATCAATCCGGCCGACAATGAAGCCTTGAAGCGCATTATCAACTATCCGGCCCGTGGAATTGGTCAAACAACCCTTACCAAACTTGAAAAAATTTCGGCTGATGAAGAAAAGGATATTTATAAGGTAATCGGCGAACTGCCTGAAGCAAACCCTGCCGGGTTCAACAAGGGGACCATTGACAAACTTTCAGGATTCATTGCGCAAATAGAATCCTTTAAGGCTGAATTGGCGATTTCCGAAGCTTATGACCTGGCAAGGAAAATAGCACAGGAAACAGGAATACTGAAAGACCTGTACAGCGATAAAACCCCTGAAGGATTGAGCCGGTACCAGAATATCGAAGAGATGTTGAATGCCATCCAGGAGTTCACCTTAACGGCAAGGGAGGAAGGCCGCCCCGGTGGATTGGGGGAATATCTTCAGGATGTTGCCCTTCTTACCGACCAGGATAACGAAAAGGAGGAGGATAGAAACAAGGTTACTTTAATGACTGTCCATTCCGCCAAAGGACTGGAATTCAAAAATGTATTTGTGGTTGGACTTGAAGAAAACCTTTTCCCGAGTAACCAGACCGGATCATTTATTCCACGCGAAGCCCTCGAGGAAGAGCGTCGCTTGTTTTATGTCGCTGTGACCAGGGCTGAGGAAAATGTATACCTTACTTACGCCGGACAAAGGTTCAAATGGGGAAAACTTGAATTTTGCCGGCCAAGCACATTCCTGTTTGAAATTGACGAGCAATATGTTGAACGACAAGAAAGGAACATGGAGGCCGGCCGTACAAATAGCCCACCCGACTTCAAGGAACCCTGGAAGAAACCACATGACAAAACATCCTTACCTGAACCGGGGCCAATTTCACCAATTCTTCGAAATAACCTTACCCGAAAATTGACGCGCATCCAGGAGGGGACTCCTGTATCCAACGCTTTTGAGGGAGATGATCCACAAAAGATACTTCCCGGCATGAAGGTGGAACATCAAAGATTCGGACTTGGCAAAGTGCTTCAGATTGAGGGAATTTTCCCTGACCTGAAAGCAACCATCTTCTTTCACAATGCAGGACAGAAACAATTGCTCCTGCGATTTGCCAAGTTAAAAATCATCAACTAAACCTTATTTGTCCGCCAAAATCCGGATATTTATAGTCTCGGAAACACAAGCATACCCAAAAAGAATTTACTTTTTGCAGAAGAACTGTAAATCACTAACTTTGTATCCGCTTACCCCCTTGAAAATAACTTAGATATTTCACCGACAATGAACATGAATTTTGATTCAAAAGATTATAATACAAGCCGAAAAAAACTGGCGTTGCCCGAATATGGCCGTAATGTGCAGAACATGGTTGACCTGATCCTTGAAATTGAAGACAGGGAAACCCGAAACAAGGCAGCGAAAGCCATCATCGATGTGATGGGAAGTCTTTATCCCTACCTGAGGGACGTACCCGACTTCAAACACAAATTATGGGATCATCTTGCCATCATGGCTGATTTCAAATTGGATATCGACTATCCATATGATCCGCCATCCAGGGATATCCTTACCGAAAAACCCAACCAGGTAGCCTATCCACATACCACCATAAAATACAGATACTATGGTAAGACAATCGAAATGATGATCCAAAAAGCAATGGAATACGAGGACGGACCCGAAAAAGATGTCCTGATTTACCAGTTGGCGAATCATATGAAGAAATCATACCTTGGGTACAACAAGGAATACGTGGATGATGCCATCATTTTCCAGGATTTGGCCACACTGTCACATGGAAAGCTTACTCTTGCAAATCAGGAATTGGCCGACGTGAAGGCAGCGCCCCAAAAACCCACATATCAAAAGCAGAAATCACAGAAAAAGGGGAACCAACAAAAGAGACACAAATAAAATTGCCATGCCCCCTCAGTGCATAATTGTATCATCCTCCTAAATCTGACAAGAATATCAGCCAATGGCTACTTTTATTGTTGAAGGAAAAAACAGGCTCAAAGGGTCGTTGGAACCCCAAGGTGCCAAAAACGAGGCGCTACAGGTAATCTGCGCCACTCTTCTTACTGACAAAGATGTCATTATCAAAAACATACCCGAAATAAGGGATGTTAAAATGCTGCTGGCACTACTTGGCAGCATTGGTGTTGAGATACAAAGAATTTCCAAGGGTGAATACCATTTCAATGCTGCCAGTGTTCAACCTTCCCAACTTGAATCAGATGACTTCTTTGATAAGGCATCCAGTCTTCGTGGATCAATCATGATTATAGGTCCGCTTCTGGCACGTTTTGGAATGGGTGTAATACCACAGCCAGGTGGTGATAAAATTGGACGTCGGAGGGTTGACACCCACTTTCTTGGATTTGAAAAACTGGGAGCTTCATTCAATTTTGACAGCCACAGGAAATTTTTCAGGGTCGAGGCAAAAAAATTGAAGGGCAGTTATATGCTCCTCGAGGAAGCTTCAGTTACCGGAACTGCCAATATCATCATGGCTGCGACACTGGCCGAAGGTACAACCACCATTTATAATGCGGCTTGCGAACCATACATTCAGCAATTATGCAGGATGCTCAACAGTATGGGGGCGAAAATAACAGGAATTGGATCAAACCTGCTTACCATCCAAGGAGTCTCAACACTTCAAGGCTGCACCCATACCATCCTGCCCGATATGATCGAAGTGGGCAGTTTCATTGGACTTGCAGCCATGACCGGATCAGAAATCACGATTAAAAATGTTGGATTCGAACACCTTGGAATCATTCCGGCAAGTTTCGAAAGAATGGGCATTAAAATGGTACGTCAGAACGATGACCTTTTCATTCCTGCCAATGAAAATTACGAAATCGAAAACTATATCGACGGTTCAATCCTGACGATCGCCGATGCACCATGGCCAGGTCTGACCCCAGACTTGCTAAGCGTTTTTCTGGTTGTTGCAACCCAGGCAAAGGGCAGCGTTCTTATTCACCAGAAAATGTTCGAAAGCAGGCTGTTTTTTGTCGACAAACTGATCGACATGGGTGCCCAGATCATTTTATGTGATCCACACCGTGCTACGGTTATCGGCCTAAACCATTCCCACTCCCTGAGAGCCACCAAAATGACATCTCCTGATATTCGTGCAGGGATTGCCTTGCTGATTGCTGCCATGTCGGCAACAGGCACCAGCTCAATAGACAATATTGACCAGATTGACAGAGGTTACGAAAACATCGACGAAAGACTAAACAGAATTGGTGCAAAGATCAGTCGACGGTCATAAGAACAAACCTTTCAGGCAGGAAAATTGTTATGTCATCAAGAAAGCAGATTCCTCTGCAAACCTATAATGAATAAAGATAGTTCACACAAATCAGAATTTAAGAAATACCTGAACCCATCAAAAAAGTAACATCTTATTGAACAATGAAAAAGACATCCATTCTTCTCGTAGTGCTTATATTTATAGGCACAATGGTTTTTGCCCAGTCTTCAAAGCCTGTCCTGGGCATTGAAATTGGAAACCTGGCTCCCGAAATCGCTGAAAAATCAAACACGGGCAAACAGATTAAACTTTCCGATACCAAAGGCAAACTTGTCTTGATCGATTTTTGGGCATCCTGGTGTGGTCCTTGCCGAAGGGAAAACCCTACAGTTGTTGCAGCTTACAATAAATACAAAGACACCCGTTTTTCAAACGGTAAAGGTTTCGCGGTATTCAATGTGTCGCTCGACAGAGATGAGGCCTCATGGAAAAAGGGAATTGAAACCGATAAACTGAACTGGCCATACCACGTGAGCGACCTGAAAGGCTGGTATTCAAAACATGCCGCTGTTTATGGTGTCAGGCAAATCCCAACCAATTTCCTTATTGATGGCGACGGTGTCATCATTGCCCGCAATCTAAGAGGACCGGCACTTGAAGCCACTTTGGAGAAATATGTAAAAAAATAACCTCGGACGACAGACCTATAAACATCCTGTAACCTGGATTTTATAGTCGCCCAACACAAATTGACATTTTCCCTTCGGAGGATAGTGTCAATTTGTCTTTTTTCGCCCTTTGGCAATGTATTTGAAAACAATTTCAACGCACAAAAAGAACAATCATGACTGACAAAAAGAATAATAGCGAGCACATGCATGAAGAAAATCTGCCAAAAAGTGAACAATCGGCCACCGAAACCGTGACGGAAGAAAAGGTAGAACAGGAAGAAACTGTAGATAGCGACAAACATAAATCTTCCAAAAAGGGAAAAAAGGATAAGGTGCATGAAAGAATTGAGGAACTGGAATCTAAACTTGAGGATCTTTCAGATCGTCATCTCAGATTACAGGCCGAATTCGATAATTACAGAAAACGCACCCTCAAGGAGAAAGCTGAGTTGATAAAAGCTGGTGGCGAGTCTGTCCTTACTGCAATCCTGCCGATCATCGATGATTTTGACAGGGCGCTGGCAACAATGGCCGAAATAACGGACGACGACCATGCCAAAACAGGATTCCTATTGATATTCAGCAAATTCAAAGACTTCCTGAAAATCAACAACGTCACCGAAATTGAAGCTGCCGGAAAGGAATTTGATGTTGACCTTCACGAGGCCATCACGAAAATACCTGCACCAACCCCGGATCTTAAAGGAAAGATTGTGGATGTTATTCAGAAAGGATATCTGCTGAATGGTAAGGTTATCCGGTTTGCAAAAGTGGTTATAGGTGAATAAAACCTGAAAAATGGCAAAAAGAGATTATTACGAAATACTGGAAGTAAGCAAGAACGCTACACCCGAGGAGATCAAAAAAGCCTATCGCAAAAAAGCGATTCAATATCACCCCGACAAAAATCCGGGAGATAAGGAATCGGAAGAAAAATTCAAGGAAGCTGCCGAAGCTTATGAAGTATTGAGTAATCCTGAAAAAAAGCAGAGATATGACCAATATGGACATGCAGGTATGGGTAGCTCCGGAGGATTCAGCGGACAAAATATGTCAATGGATGATATCTTTTCTATGTTCGGTGATGTATTTGGAGATGCTTTTGGCGGGTTTGGAGGTTTCGGCGGATTCGGAGGTTTTGGCGGTAGCAGGGGCGGACGTTCCCGTAGGGTCAACCGGGGTTCCGACTTAAGAGTAAAAGTTAAGCTGTCTCTTAAGGATATTGCTTTCGGTGTCGAGAAAAAAATCAAGGTAAAAAAATATGTTGCCTGTACACACTGTAACGGTACTGGCGCCAAGGATGGCTCATCATATACAACATGCAGCACCTGCCACGGCAGCGGACATGTTACCCGGATAGCAAACACACTATTGGGCCAAATGCAGACAACATCCACCTGTCCAACCTGCCAGGGCGAAGGTCAATCGATTACCAATAAGTGTGTCCATTGTAATGGAGAAGGTGTGGTTAGGGATGAAGAGGTCATATCCCTCCGCATACCGGCTGGAGTTGGTGAAGGCATGCAACTCAATGTTTCCGGAAAAGGAAATACGGGACGCAGGGGAGGTGTAAACGGCGATTTGCTGGTGATCATAGAGGAAGAAGACCATCCAGAATTGATCAGGGACAATAACAACCTGATTTACAATCTTTATCTATCTTTCCCCAGCATAACACTGGGCACTACTGCCGAAATTCCAACCATTGAAGGGAAAGTCAAGGTAAAAATTGATCCGGGCACCCAGCCTGAAAAAATCTTAAGGCTTAGAGGCAAGGGGCTTCCCGATGTCAACGGATATGGCAAAGGCGATTTGCTGGTAAAAGTGCATGTCTGGATCCCACAGAAATTATCTTCAGACGAGAAGAAATTATTGGAGAAACTCCAGGAATCCCCTGGATTTAGGGAAATACCGGGTGAGGCTGAAAAAAGCTTCTTCGAAAAAATGAGGGACATATTCTGATATGAGAATATTTCAGAAGACAGGGTATCCTTGTATGCAAAATATTCTGCATTTTTAGGAACTAATCCAATAAAATCTATTTGGCATGAAACGTATCCTTTTCATTTTTCTCGCTGCTTTCATCAGCTTCGTTGCAACAGGCAATGATCTTGGAAAACTCATCGGAACCTGGAATTATACGGCATCCTATGCCCCTCCCGGTTATGACAAAGGGCAACTGGTGTTTTTTGACAAGGATGGCATAACGACCGGTCAGGTAAAAATTTCGGGATATGCCACCGATATCAAAAATCTTAAGTTTTCTGAAGGGGTTTATAGTTTTACAGTTACCGTCGAATATCAAGATATTCCTGTTTCATTCAAGCTTGAAGGTGATAAACTAACCGGGAAAGCTTCCTCTCCCGAAGGCGATCTGCCTATTGAAGCAAAGAAAGTTACAGAACCCAAAGAATAAATTCTGGAGTCGCATTGACCTTTTTAGAAAAAGAAAAAGCCTTAACCGGAATTTGGTTAAGGCTTTTTCTTTTTTTGCACTGAAACTGGAATCATCTTATCTTTCAGGTAATTTGATCACCTCGCTTCCAGCCAGCAAAAAGGCTCCGGTTCCATAAACCTCCCAACTTTCGGGTCCAAAATTCTTCCTCGGATCAGCTCCAATGGGCTGAACCCATCCAACTCTTCCGTCAGGCTGAATCAGGGAGTTTAAACCAATCCAGGCTTTTCTGACTACCGGAAGATAGATATCCTTATCGAGTATACCCTGATTTATTCCCCATGCCAATGCATAACAGTAAAATCCCGATCCGCTGGCTTCCCCTCCCGGATAGGACTCCGGATCAAGCAGACTTGCCCTCCAAAGCCCATCTTGTTGCTGTAACTCTGCAACCTTGGCTGCCATCTCCCGGAAGTTTTGAAGATAAAAGGATCGTTTGTGGTAATCGGCCGGAAGTTCATCCAAAACACGGGCTAGACCGGCCAAAACCCATCCGTTGCCTCTCGACCAGAATATCTTTTTCCCATTGGCTTCCTTTATGACTTCAATACCGGGCTCGTTCCACTTATATCTGATATCCCTGGCATATAAATGTTCCTCCGGATCATAAAGCAATTCATGGCACTCTTCAAAGAGCCGGTCATTTAACGCAAACCATGAAGGATCTTCAAGTAGGTTACCCAGCTTTATGAGTGCGGGAGGTGCCATGAATAAGGCATCACACCACCACCAGGTAATTTTTTCAATATCTTTTGGTGTGTAAGGTGTATCCCTGAACTTCTCCATGGTTTCAATAAAAGAATCTATCATTTTACGGTCACCAATCTCCCTGTACAAATCAAGGTAGGTCTGACATATCACATGGTCATCGGCATGATGCAAGCGTGGACCCGGCTTCCACTCATTCTCCTCTCCCATTTGGAGCATTGCCTTATACATGCTTTTGGAGCCGGTGGTTTTCCAACCTGAATAAAGTCCGGCATAAAAGGCACCATTGGTCCAGTCATATAGCGCATGCTTTGGGTTTTGCAATTGCCATTCGGCAGCCTTTTTCAATGCCTTTTTGATATACTTTGGCTTAAACAAGGCAGTCTCCACGTTATTCCTTGCAAAGACAGTCCCAAATACCATTATGACGAAAATGATGGTCAGCTTTATAGATTTCATATGAATATTATTGATTATCAAACAAAACATTGATTACGAAATTCGTGGTGCACGGCTAATCCCAAAGATATCGCCCATTTCAAGTTCCGGTTCACCATAAGTCAACGATGCAATTTAACAGCCCTGACCACCATGATACCTGTATTGGATTTCCCCTTCTTCAGGTATTCCTTGAGTGTCAAAGGATCATTAATGACTTTTTCAGCGGTGGAACTGGCATGAATAAAGGACAACCCATGGCTTTCCCAGGAAGCGATAACCACATGGGTTACATCCAGGCCTTTTATACTTGTGGTGATGCCGATGATATCCCCGTCCTTTATCGATGCCTCAAATTTATCGAGACCATCAAGTGGAATGTACCACCGATTGGTGGCAGAAACTTCCAGCTCTATCCGTTTAAGTTCAGGTACCAGTTCAGGATGGGCTTTCAATACAGGATAGCTGGCCGGATGATCACCCATAAATCCAACACTGGTTGTCAACAGGGGTGCCCCGATGGACTTTGCCACATCCATGACATACCCCTTATGAACATTGTTGTCAATCCATTCACTGAAATAATGAAGCCTTGAAATATATCCAGATCTTATTCCATCCCGATAACGTATCCGTTGCAGCAAAGCGCTGAATGTATCAAATGTAGGATGATCGGAAAGAATGGTATGCACCAATGCCAGGCAATTCTCGGCAAAGGTGGTGCAATCCAGTTCACGCAGGTTAATGACCATCTTTTCCTCAGGGCCCGTTTCCAAAGTATGGGCAACATAGGGCGTTTCAAGAAATGTCAAACCGATATCCTTTAAAAGCTTTCCGGGGTCAGATTTGTCTGAGTCCTTAAAATCATGGATAATTTTCTCAATTATGGCTTTATCCGTTTGATGTACGGGCGTGTCCTGTCCGGAAGTATAATAATGCATCGACAGAAAAATTATCAGGCCAAAAATTTGGATCAGTTTCATGGTTAAAGCATTTTAAGAAGTAAAATATCCCGTAAGATACTAAATCATAAGACTCATAAATCAACGACCTCCCCAAAATATCCAATACACCATTTAAAGCAAATGAAAATATCCTGATCAGTAAACCCTGGTTAATGAATTAAACACAAGCTATACTGAGAGCACAAAAGCACAACAGGTTTGTACAAAAATGAATGGAAGATAATCCATCCCACGATTACCCGCGATCAGTCAAGACAGTTAAAAACGAAATCCGTCAAGCATTTTCAAGTATATTGAAAAGGCATTCTCCAACTCGGATTTCAGGATGTATTCATTGGCAGTATGGGATCGGGCTGAGTCTCCAGGTCCCATCTTGACCGATGGCCATGGCATGATGGCCTGGTCGGAAGTGGTAGGTGATCCATACATGGCAATACCTAGCTCTTTAGCCCGGAGTGCGAAAGGATGATCAGAACCAATGCCAGAGGAATTCAGGCGGAATGATCGTGGCTTCACCTCTGAGCGTATCATTCCTGAAATGATATTACACAGTTCCTGATTTGAATAAAATTCATTGGTTCTCACATCGAGTACAAAATGACATAAATCGGGGACCACGTTATGCTGTGTGCCGGCTTCGATTTGGGTAGCCGTAATTTTCACCCTGCCAAGTGTTTCAGATACTTTTTCAAATGAACTCTCCCGAAGTTTCCGGATATCATCCAATGCGATGTATAAGGCATTTTCACCTTCGTCACGTGCAGCATGTCCTGATTTTCCATGGGCATAACAGTCGAGGACGAGTAATCCCCTTTCAGCAATAGCCACTTCCATTCTGGTTGGTTCACCCACTATCGCGAAATCAATTGCCGGAAGAAAGGTTTTGATGGACTCGAAGCCATCTGGCCCCGAATTTTCTTCTTCAGCCGTTGCTGCGTACACCAGGTTCCATGGCAACTCCTTTTTGTTCAGAAAATGCATAAATACGGCAAGCAGCGTAACCAAAGGTCCACCGGCATCATTGCTTCCTAGTCCTGTAATACGGTCCCCTTCCTCAATAGCCCCAAATGGATCATAGGTCCAACCGGGAACAGGTTTGACCGTATCGATATGTGAATTTAGGAGCAGGGTTGGTTTGGCCAGGTCAAAATTTGGACTTACCGACCATGTATTGTTTTTATGCGTTTGAAAATGTATACCCCTGTCAGAAAAAAAGTGACGGATGATTGTGGCAACATCCGATTCGTTTTTGCTAAACGATGGAGTTTTAATCAAACGAATAAGGAGTTGGATATAATCGTTCATATTCAAACAAATCTGTCTTACAAAGAAAATGATTTATCATGTACCTGAAACATACAACAAAGGGGGATTGAAATTATTGAAGCGGATTATTGGGCGCTACTGTATGCGCCGGAAACAACAAAGAGGCACCAGAATTCTGGCGCCTCTTTCAAACTTAATGGTTCTGATTGATTAAAAAAGACCTCCTCAATGGTTCGGTTCATGCCATCCGGTAACGATACTCCGGAAATTTTTCAAAGGGCTCTTCCCGATGGAAGCTGCATACAGATGGACAAGAAGGAACACAAAAATCATAAAACCTAATCCGGCATGAAAAATGGCCGTTAAAAATACTCCACTGAGGTTATATACTTTTTCTACTATGAATTCAGGGAATAATAGTCCGATACCAGAAGCTATCACCAAGGGTACCACCAGGTACATGACACCGAAATAGGCGAATTTCTGCATGGGATTAAACTTCCTTTTCTCGCTAAGCGGAAAAGGTGGCTGTTGATTTTTGAACATCCCGAAAGCATAATATAATGCCTGACGTGTCAACCTGTCAATCAATCCTTTGGATTTCATCCTGTAAAAACGGTAATTACCGAAAAAGATATTTCCAAAAAGGAAAAACAGGTAATTAATGGCCAGTATTATTCCGGTAACATTGTGGCTGGTCACCAGCATGGCGAAGTCTAAAAAATCTCCGTGTATGCCATAATGCATGAAAAAACCGGTCAAAATGAGTATCACGATCCCTAAGGCATTGATTGCATGCCAAATGCGAAGCCAGACAGGATAAAAATATAATCTTTTTTCAGACATGTCTATTACTTTTTTAAGATAACCCTAAATGCGATGTGAACAGAGATTCCAACAACCATCAAAGCAATAATCCCGATGGTGATATACTTGAAAAGCGGAACCTGGTTTGCACCAATGATATAGGCTTGATTACTCTGGATAGATGAGAAAAATCCCTGGTCTTCACGTGCCTGGATATTCTCGTAACGATAGAGGGTTGCCTGAAGCATGGTATTCGCTGAGTGGCATTCTGCACACTTTTTCACTGCATTTTCCTTGGGTTGGATATTATGGGAGACCATCAGGTCCTGGTTATACTCGGCATGACAATCTATACAACGTATACTTCTGAAATGGAGTTCCTGGTTGGGAAGCCATTCATGGACAACATTTAGATTGTGGAATTCGGCATTGGTCGAGAGACTGTACTGTGCAGCGTTGGAGTGGCAGGTAAGGCACATCTGATTACCTACCCGTACAATTTCTCCAACGGTGGAGCTTGTCCTGGCTGCATTCTGGTAGTAATGCTGGTCGTGGCATTTACTGCAGGTAAAGAGGTCACCCGCTCTCTCAAAGTGAACGCTCTTTTGAAATTCTTCATCAATTTTTTCAAACTGGTATTGCTCGTAGTGTGGATCTCCACCATGGCAATCCAGACAGGTAGCCATGGGCTCCAGTTTGAGTTCATGCATATGCGGATACGTTTCGTAATCCATTGAATGGCAATCAGTACAGGCAAATGTTTTATGAACACCGTTCATGAACATCACTGAATCGATCACCAGGTGCGGGTTCATCAGCCTCTTCTCCTCCTGCCCCGACCAATCGTTAAAAAAAGAATAGGTTTGTTTGCTGTGACAGTTTAGGCAGACCTGGTTCTCCTCCCTCATGGCATTCTCCTGGGCGGAGATATGCGACATCACCAGCAGGCCTGTGATAAAACATAAAAATCCCTTAAGGTTCAGCATTTTACATCAATTTGGTTATAAAAAAATGCGCATCGACCCGATAAATCGGATTCGATGCGCATTGAAAACAGAATTATTTCATTGTCCTGATCAGGTTGACTACAGCCCACCTTTCTTCTTCGTCCGTAATTTTACTTTCGAAGTTTGGCATTTCGCCACGACCAACAAATGACATATAGTAAATTTCACCGTCGGTCAAAGCCTGAAATGCAGCTGCACTGAAATCACCCGGGAAAGTTTTCATGCTTGCGGCTTTCGGGCCATCGCCTTTACCAACGTTACCATGGCATGAACGGCAGTGTTTCGCCCAAGCGGCTTTTCCAAGACGTTCCAGGCTTGTATCGCCTTTCACGGGATTCTTTTTGGCTTTGTACTCTGCAGGAATTTTCCAGGGTTCACCCTTTTTCTGCTGAGGTGCACTTACAAATGACATGAGAACAACACCAAGAACAAGTGCTGCTAATGTGAAAACGAGATTTTTTGCTTTCATAGTTTTTAAAATTAAATAATGACTAAAAATTCCAAAGACGTGTAATGGTAAAGCCCAATGCAAAGCTATCCCATCCCGGCTTATTCAGATTGTGCATCATCATATCCTGAGGGACGATCCCATCGGCTGTACCGGCATAAATATGGAAAGCATGTGTACTGGTGGCAATCTCCCAACCAATTGAGATATTGGGTTCAGGATGATTGATCCACTCACGCTGTTCAGAGATATCCTTAATTTTCAGAGGAACATCGTAGTTAAAAATAATCGACGACTGCGGAGAAAAATTGACTCTACCGTTAAAGTGAAGGCCAATCTTGTCGTGGTCACCATCCCAAACTACCATATTGTAGTGTGAGAAGCTGGCGCCAGCCTGAAGAGAAACCGCTTCACCAAATTTCCTGCTGATAATCAACTGAGAAAAATAAGAAAGACGATCCTGGAAGTTTACTGAATGTGGCAGTGTTGGACCTTTGGTATCAACCACCTGTCCGCTCCCAAAAGCACTTTCATTACGTCCGTCAATGGCCATGACACCATATAAGGCAACAGCTACCGGAATGGTATTTCTACGGGTCTGTTCCACGATCGTCCATTTGGCGTTAAAATCGGTATACATGTTCTTTTTGGTACCACCGACACCGATCTGGAAGTTTTTGAAAGGTACATAATTAACTCCCAATCTGATGTTTGCACCAGGGGCATAAATTCCCCAAAGATCCGAACGACCATTCTGCATATTGCCGAATTTGTGCTGGATGACGTATTCCAGGGTTTTTACCGATGGAATATAGGTGGTCTGGTTATCGAGAAGCAATCCGCTTGCAAAGGGCGCCCTAACCGGCCTGTCCTTTTCCGGAGCCTCTTCTTCCTGGGCAAAAACACCCAGGTTAAACAAACCTGCCAGAATAAGAAATAATATAGTTTTTTTCATTTTATCCGATTTAACCATGGTTAATTGTTTTTAGCTCCCTGCTGAATCCAGCCAAGAATCAGGGCAGCCTCAGAGGCGGTATAGGTCTTGTGCCTGTGTGTCGTCCCTGTTGGACCAGGAACCTTATAAATACCACTTTCGGCAGGAGTTGAAGTATTGATGTATTTGCTGGTATTGATGGCAGCATATGAACTGCCAGAAACCAGGTTGGGCGGAGTGGCCCCGGCTTTGTGACATCCTACGCAACCTGCATTGAATATAGGCTGTATCTGCGTTGCATAGCTGATTTCAGGTCCAGAGGGATCCACCGGTGGTGCTTCCTCTTCGAGAATGAAATCGTACTTACAACCTGCAAATGCCAATAACAGGAGAAATAAGATGACCGATCTATTTATTCTTTTCATATATTCTTTGTTTTTGATTTTAGCCTTGAACTGTTTTCGTTGATCACAGCATTGGTACTACAAACCGGGTACCAAATTCTGGATGACAAATTTTTAAAAGACTCCCCAGTAATGGGAAGTCTTTTAACCTATGATTTTTAGTTCAGAGCTTCAATTGAATTCTTGAGCAGAGCTTTGGCATAAGCCGGGTTGTGGATACCACCGCTGTGATCGCCGTAGAGAAGACGATAGTTAAACAATGCACCGGCCACATCAATCGGCACAGTTGCATTTGGATTCGGTTCGAGTGATCCTGTAGCGGTTACGCGCATTGCACCTTTTTCAACCAGTTTATCTCCCAATTCATTGAAGAGTTCATAGTACTCAGCTTTGGCAGCCTGAATTGCTTCAGCAGTGGTAATGCCTGAGTGGCAGCTTGAACAAGCGGCTGGTCCAACATTCCAGGTGTGACCACCTACAGTTCCGTTGGTGCTGTCGTGCATATGGCATGAATTACAAGATGCAGCGGTACGGTGGGGATGAGATCCGGCACCAGGAATGGCTGTTGAAGCCTGTGCGAAAGTGTAACCCCAGATACCTTCAACGACAACCGACTGTGTACTGTAGTGCGGGCCAAAACGGTTATTCGGGATGGTGAAATTGCCTTCAGCATTGGCAACGGGCGCATGCTCACGTGGCTGGTGACAATCGATACAAATATTGGAAGATCCCATGTCGATTTCAACTGATCCTGTTTTGTCCATGTAGGGCTTGAGAGGATCTGTCAGACGAAGCGCATAGTCCGGTCCGTCATTGGCAAAATCGAAAGTCTGGTGTGAAGTGTGACAGGTTGCACAGGTAAAGGCCTCGCCTTTATCCAGGTTAGCGGGCAAATCACGTACACCCAATGTTTTGGCAGCAACAAAACCATTTCCTGAATGGCAGGTTGCACAACCAGAACGGGCGCCTGCATAGGCCACATTCGGTCCTTCACCATGAACTGAGTTTCCAAACTGAGATGCTATTAATGTTTTATTGGTTTGATTATGACAGGCAATGCAACTGGCTGTACCATCAACGCCATTTTGGCCATTGGTACCATCCACACCGTCTTTCCCGTCTAAACCTGGTAAACCCATTGGCCCTTCTTTTACACAGGAAGTCATCATAAGTGCTCCGGCAAATAAAAAGAGGACGATCGCCTTGAATAAATTCTTTGTTCCCATAATTGATGGATTAGGTTTGTTAATACGAGTGTAATTGTTATCGTTCATAATAAAAAATTATACTATTATCTATGTGGCAAAAATACACACCCCCGTGAATTGGGCCCTAAGATGTAGTATGATATATGAGAATGAAACGACTCGTAATAATCAAGCAAAGAAATGCGGTAGATAATAAAATGCGTTGACAAATGTCAATTACCCATTCTTACTAATCTCATTAAGCGACTCTTCATCAATTATTTCCATGTATTTTCCTTCCTGATTGATCAATCCGGAAGATTTGAATTCCTTCAAAATACGGACAAAACTCTCTTTTGTCATCGCCGACATTTCTGCAAGTTCCTGTCGGCTGAACGGAAGTAAAAACGGATTGGAATGAAATACCTGATGTCTCAGATACAACAATGTATCAGCTACTCTTCCCGGCATATACTTCTGGGTCAGGTTCACAAGAGTATTAAACATATGGTTATTCAGCTGATGGTAGTGGTTGATCAGGCTGAGTGCAAAATTCGTGTTCAATGAAAAAAGCTCAAGAATGTTGTCAGAGTTAATAAAACAACATTCAACATCGGTAACGGCTGTAACTGTATAAGGCCTGTGGGTCTCACTGGTAAAAACCCCGCTTGTGAGGATGCCAGTGTCTTTCATGACCTTTAATATCAAATTCTTGTCTTTGCTACCCTCAACATAGACTTTCACAATTCCTTTACGAAGGCAAACAATATTGGTCGAAAGTGTATTTTGTTTTAATATGGTTTCACCCGGCCTGAAACGAACATTGTATTTGTTGCTTACGAGCCTTTCCAGTTCAGGCTTCGACAAAGTTTTGAACAACAATCCGTTATTCCTGTCGAAACATGACATGCAACAATCATCCTTACAATGCTGACAACTCTTCTCTGTAATTACAGGTTTCTCTAAAATTTCGGTTATATAATTCACTGGACTAATATTTCAAATTGCCTTAAACCTTATTTTTCGACTGTAAATATATAGAAATATTCATATCAAGATGGATAAATACCTTGATAAGAAAGAGGTTAACAGCAATGCATAAGCCTTTGAAAATAACGCTAATTCATAAAAATACACTGATTTACAGCCATAAAGATCTTTAAATAACCGTAATTCCATCCTGTTAAAATCTTAATTTTTTTGAAGTGTTTTTTACAAAATTTCGGGCAGCCAATCACCCAGGCAATTTTTTGATGATGCCGCCTAATTGCGCTTTCGGGTTTGCCCTGGGTGCCACCAACTTCCTGCCAACGACCTATAATTTGCATTAAGACGCCGTTGATCCACCATAGGGAAAATCAGAATTATTGCAATACATACGCAGAATATATGGAGTAACCAATAAGTTGGTCAGGACTTACCCTGGAGTGGCAAATTACTTTCAGGGGTAATTGTTATGAGATTATACAACAAATTATAAAAAAATGAGGCTGCCTTATCAATAAGACAACCCCTGAACATTTCAACAAATTACGATTTAAAATACGTTTATACAGGCACTTTTCTTAGTGCCTTGAAAAAGTTAAAGCTTTCTTTCTTTTTAGGGTCAAAGAAATAATAAGCACCGGTTATCCGACAGATATCCTGGATCTCATCATAAATGATTTCAAGCGATTTCTTGCCATCATCCTCAATCAACGATGAATCACTGATTATTTCAAAACAATCATGAAATTTCTCCAGCATCCGGGCATCATCAATCAGCCGCTCAATGATATGGGGATCCAATCCTTTTTCGACAATACGGTTTTGAAATGCCGGTGTAAGATTGGCCGCAAATTCCCTGATAAAATTATACATACTTACATGGTCTCCGTTTTTGGCATCACTGAAATAATCAGTATATCCCAGTTTATCAAAGACTTCCTTAACAAATGCCGGATCATCCTTGAAATCGACCCTGACAGATGCCCTCACCAGAGCCAAATCAGTTAGCGCCGATATGATCAGCTCTTTCCAATCACGGATTTTTTCTGAATGGAGTTGACCTTTCTCTTCACTGAAATGCTTTTCCATCACTTCCTGGATCCGGCTTTTAAGGCTTTCGGCATATTCGACCGACCAGGATGCCCTTAGGTGTGAAAGTTCGAATATATTCTCGGCAAAGGCCTGTGCTATGGACCGACAAGCCATGAGTGTTGCCGCACTGGCCAAACAAAGGTTTTTCTGTTGCATATAGGTTTATTTTTTAGGATGGTTAATAAGTAGTTACAGGCTAAAAAAAGCTTGGGTGTAGAATCAAAACCATATGACAACCATTCGAATTCCATCGTACTCCATTTAGAAATTCACTAATTGTCGATATGAAATTACGAACATTTAGAATGGGATTCTATGTTAAAGAACTACTTTTTTCATGTTGTGCAATCATGTTTTACGACAAGAAAACAGAACATTAAAACCTACAAACAACTGATATACAAATTAATATCGCATATCAGAAAATATCTCCTTTATGCAACTGATTATGTCTGATTGAATAATTCTATACACTAAATTTGCCTAAAACCGTCGACAGGCTAACGGTTTATTGATGACGACTTTTCAATTCGGCAGCCAGATCCTCGATCCGGTAACCCTTATGGGTCAGCAAAACCATCAGGTGATAAAGCAAATCGGCCCCTTCATACAGGAAATTCTTGTCATCATTGGCCATCGCCCCAATGATTGTCTCAACCGCTTCCTCTCCCACTTTCTGGGCAATTTTGCGTGTTCCTTCCTTAAATAGACGTGTAGTGTATGAACCTTCAGGCATTTCAGCCTTGCGCTGTTCAATCAGGTCCTGCAAATACTCCAGGAAACTGAGTTCATTTTCAGAATTGGATTCGTCCCAGCAGGTGTCGGCGCCGGTATGGCATGTAGGGCCATCCGGATTCACCTTGATCAGCAAGGTATCGTTGTCGCAGTCGCCCGATATGCTTACCACATTCAGGTAGTTGCCACTCTCCTCCCCTTTGGTCCATAAACGGTTTTTGGTACGGCTAAAGAAGGTCACCTTCCCCGACTCTTCGGTAATCTTCACCGCTTCCTCGTTCATGAAGCCCAGCATCAACACAACCTGGGTTGTATTGTCCTGTATGATGGCCGGAACCAATCCGTTGAGTTTTTCAAAATCCAGATTCATATTGTTCATATAATGACAGTTTTCATTTCTTGTTAGTGATGTTCAAATCCTTCAGGCTGAACCAATTCCCTGAATACGCTGCATCCATTATAACCTTACCACGATTCCTACTTCGTGTAGGAAACGCTTTAAGTCGGGAATCGCGATTTCCCTGAAGTGAAAGATACTGGCAGCCAGTCCGGCATCTGCCTTCCCCTTGGTAAAAACTTCCTCAAAATGCTCCATGGTACCGGCACCTCCCGAGGCAATTATGGGTATTTTCAGGCTTTCCGACAATCGTGCCAATTCATCGCAGGCAAAACCGTTCTTCGTGCCGTCATGGTTCATTGATGTAAAGAGGATTTCTCCTGCACCGCGGCTCTCTCCCTCCTTCGCCCATGAAAATAACTCAAGCTCGGTCGGTATCCTTCCTCCATTGACGGTAACCACCCAGTTACCGGATTCATCTCCACGGGCATCGATTGCCAAAACCACAAACTGGCTTCCGAAGTGCAGTGCCAACTCGTCAATCAACCGGGGATTCCTTACTGCCGAAGAATTGATGCTGATCTTGTCGGCTCCCGCATCCAGCAAGGCACCGGCATCACTGAGCTCGCTGATGCCACCTCCCACGGTAAAGGGGATGTTGATTTCACGGGCGATCCGCCTCACCAGGTCCTTGAAGGTTTTTCTTCCCTCATGGGTGGCGGTAATATCCAGGAATACCAGTTCGTCAGCCCCCTGTTCAGCATAGAGTGCACCCAGCTCAACGGGGTCGCCCACGTTACGGATGTTCACAAAATTGACTCCCTTGACGGTCTGTCCGTCTTTGATGTCGAGACATGGAATGATTCTTTTGGCAAGCATGCGATTATCTTTTCTGATCTTCCGATTTCACGACTGCAAAGATAGTGTTTGCATCCATGTATCATCCCAAATCGGCAGAAACCCAGCTTTCAGTATGCAAAGTTTCGCAAATATTTCCCCTTTCGGCAACTTCAAGAAACCCGGGCCATGTATTTTCCAAGTTCCTTCAATGTGAGGCGTCCTTCGTAGATGGCCTTTCCGGTGATCACGGCAGGCACGCCATTTTCAGCCAGTTTAAGGATATCATCCATGCACGATATGCCACCACTTGCAATCAGGAACAATTCGGGAAATTCGTCCAGCATTTCATTGTAGAGGTCGTAAGATGGCCCGGCAAGCATCCCATCCATCCTGATGTCGGTCGAAATAACCTTTCGGATCCCCTTTTCCATATAACCTTTGATAAATGGAAAAATATCCAACGATGATTCCTCCTGCCATCCGCTGACCGCAATCTTGCCATCCCTGACGTCGGCCCCAAGGATGATCCGCTCCGGGCCGTAGGAAAGGAGCCATTCAACGAAGGTTTCCGGATGGGTTACGGCAATGCTGCCGCCTGTAACCATGGCAGCCCCGCACTCAAAGGCGATCCTCAGGTCGTTGTCACTTTTCAATCCCCCACCGAAATCAATGGTCAGGCTGGTCCTGGTTGAAATGGTCTCCAGTACCTTGTAATTCACGATCTGCTTTTGGCGTGCACCATCAAGATCCACCAAATGCAACCGCTGAAGTCCTGCATCCTCAAACATCCGGGCCACCTCCAGGGGATGCTCGTTATAAACCTTTTGGCTGGCGTAATCGCCCTGGCTTAACCTGACGCATTTCCCGCCGATGATGTCAATGGCCGGTATAATCTCTATCTTTTGCATTACATCGATTCCAAAATCATTTTTAAAACTGCCTGGGCTGACCATTCGCGATTTGCAGCCTCCTGGATGACAATTGAGGCCGGACTGTCAATCACTTCATCGGTCACGATCATGTTTCGCCTGACAGGCAGACAGTGCATGAAACGTGCATTGTTTGTCATTGACATTTTTCGTGAATCAACGGTCCAACGCATATCTTTGCTCAGAATTTTGCCATAGTCGGTATAGGAGGCCCAGTTCTTGGCATAAATGAAATCTGCCCCCTCAAATGCTTTGTCCTGATCATATTCCACTTTTATGTCCCCCATGAACTCTGGTGCCAGCTCATAACCCTCGGGATGGGTAACCACGAGGTCGTAATCAGCCTTGCGCATCCATTCGACAAACGAGTTGGGCACTGCCTGCGGCAACGCCCTTGGGTGGGGTGCCCAGGTAAGCACGACCTTTGGCCGGGGCTTTGTCTTAAACTCCTCAATGGTCATCAGGTCGGCAAAACTCTGCAACGGATGCCTGGTGGCAGCTTCCATGCTCACAACAGGAACCCCTGCATATTCAATAAACTGGTTCAGGATATTTTCGCTGTAGTCGTGTTCCTTGTTTTCAAACCGGGCAAACGAGCGGACACCGATGATATCGCAATATTCCCCGATCACGGGGATCGCTTCCCTCAGGTGTTCGGGCTTGTCACCGTCCATCACCACGCCCAGCTCTGATTCCAGCTTCCAGCCGTCTTCATTGACATTCAGTACCATGGTATTCATTCCCAGGTTCATGGCTGCCTTTTGTGTGCTCAGGCGAGTGCGCAGACTGGAATTGAAAAATATCAGGACCATGGTCTTGTTCTTTCCCAAATGGGAATATGCAAATGGATTCTTCTTGACTTCGAAGGCTTGTTCCAACGCCGTTTTTAAATCGGTTACATCATTGACCGATGTGAAATGTCTCATATCTTTTGCTTATTTCTGTTTAACTTATTTGTTGAATTGTATCCGCTCAGGCAATTATTTTGGTCTCACCTGCCCACTGCCTTCCACGATCCATTTGTAACTGGTCAGTTCCTGTAGTGCCATGGGACCCCGGGCATGCAATTTCTGGGTGCTGATCCCGATCTCGGCTCCCAATCCGAACTGCGCACCATCCGTAAAGGCGGTCGATGCGTTCGAATAGACGGCAGCAGCATCCACCAGCAGCTGAAACTTCCGGATCGCTTCGGGATCTTCAGAAACAATTGCCTCACTGTGTCGCGAGCTGTAACGGGCAATCTGTTCGAGCGCCTGGTCCATGTCATCCACTGTCTTCACCGACATTTTCAGGGAAAGGAATTCCGTTCCGAACGATTCATCAGTGGCAGGATGTAAAAGATGTGACGGATAGCTGCTTTTAAGCAGATTAAAGGAATCAGGATCCGCATAGATGGTCACTTCGTCTCCGGCCAGCTTGCCGGTCAGTAGAGGCAGGTCAGCCAGCCTGTCACGGTGAATGACCAGACAGTCGAGGGCATTGCAAACCGAAGGTCTGCGCGTTTTGGCATTGTATACGATTTCAGAACCCTTGACGGCATCTCCGGCCTTGTCGAAATAGGTATGGCATATGCCTGCTCCGGTCTCGATCACGGGTATCGACGAGTTTTTCCTGACAAAGTCAATCAGTCCCTGACTGCCACGGGGTATGATCAGATCGATATAGCCGTGGGCATGCATCATTTCCTGAGTTTCCTCCCTGCCGGCGGGCAGAAGGGCAACCACATCGGGCGATACCCCGTGCCGTTCAAGCACCTCATGGATAATTTCCACAATGGCGGTGTTGGAATCAATGGCATCGGAGCCTCCCTTGAGCACACAGGCATTGCCGGACTTCAGGCAGAGCGAAAAAACGTCGAAGGTGACATTGGGACGGGCTTCATATATGATACCTATCACCCCGAATGGAACGGTCACCTTGCGTATCTTCAATCCATTGGGCCTATCCATCTCTGCGAGCACCCTTCCCACAGGATTTTCCAAACCGGCCACACTCCGAATGTCCCGGGCTATCCCTTCAAGCCGTTCTTCTGTAAGTTTTAAACGGTCATATCTGGGGTCTGCCGTATCCATGCGTGTCAGGTCTTTCCGGTTCGCGGCAAGAATATCGGGTATCCTTGCAACCGCAGTGTCGGCCAGGTCTGTCAGGATGTTGTTGATCTGGTCGCTTTGTAGAAGGTTCAGGCCTTTCGATGCCCGAAGCGTCTTTTCCAGCTGTGGTTGTATCTTCATGATGTTAATCGATTCTGGTTAGTAAACCTTATTTCCCGTTCTCGAGGTAAAGATAGTCATAATGGATCAGGGGTTTCTGGCGTTCGGCGGTGCGCTCCTTCTCCCAACGGTCCGATCCGTATCGGGCTTTTCCGATACCAATGGGATGGTGATCCTCATCAATGATTTTCAGGAGGTCTCCTGCCCTGAATTCACCTGATATCGCCACCACTCCTACAGGAAGCAGGCTCACGGCCTTTTCGGAAAGCAAAGCTGTTGCTGCACCCTGGTTGACCGTGATCACGGCCTTGGCAAAGCTGTCGGAATAGGCCATCCAGTTCTTGATTCCTTTCACCGATGCCGGATCCGGCCTGAAGAAAGTATGCGGGATTGACTTATCGGCGTCCAGCAGGTCGGTCAGGATATTCTCCCGGCTTCCGTTGGCCACATGCACGGCGATACCGCTGCTGGCCACCTTACGGGCTATCCGGAGTTTGGTCAGCATACCGCCCCTTCCGAATCCCGACATCTGGCCACTGACATGGATCTGTTCATCATCAAGGTCGTCGTTGATCTCAGTGATCATTTCTGCCCCGGGTTGTCCGGGATCACTGGTATATACCCCATCCACATTCGACAGGATGATCAGCGCATCCGATTGTGCCAGTGTGGCCATCAATCCCGACAGCTCATCATTGTCGGTAAACATCAGCTCGGTAATCGAAATGGTGTCGTTCTCGTTCACGATCGGAACGACCCGGTTCTCCAGGAGGGTATTGATACAATTTTTCATGTTCAGGTAATGTGCCCGACTCGAAAAATTCTCCTTGGTGGTCAATACCTGCGCACATATCATCGCGTGCTCCCTGAAAAAGTCGGAATAACGATTGATGAGCTTCACTTGTCCGAGGGCAGCCCAAAGCTGTCTCGAAGAGACTGCATCGTACTTCCTGGAGGGCATCAGGACCGATTTTCCTGACGCTACTGCACCCGAAGAAACCAGGATAATCTCTACCCCTGCTTTGTGCAATGCGGCGATCTGGTCGACCAAATGGGCAATCCTGGCCACATTCAGTGTCCCATCGGATTTGGTCAAGACATTGCTGCCGACCTTGATGGTTATTTTTTTGTAACGGAGTTTCATTAACCCGGATTTTCGAGTTTCTCCACCTTTTTGTAGGAGGCCAGCAGCCCTTGTATGACACTGGCGCTGAAACCTTTGTTCTCCATTTCGTTCAAACCGGTTATGGTGATTCCACGTGGGGTGGTCACTTTGTCGATTTCCTTTTCGGGATGGTTACCGGTCTCCACCACCAGACGTGCGGCTCCCAGAACCGTTTGTGCAGTGATAAGCTGGGCCAGTTCTGCCCCAAACCCGATCTCTACCCCACCCTGCATTGAGGCGCGGATGTAGCGAAGTGCATAAGCTATGCCGCAGGCGGCAAGAACGGTGGCAGCCGCCATCAGTTCATCCGGGATCATGGCGGTTTTGCCCATTTTATTAAAAAGATCCATCACCAGTTCCTTGTGTGCCTGTCCAGATCCATTGGTGGATACCAGCGTCATCGACTCCTGAAGTGCAATGGCGGTATTAGGCATCGCCCTGAACAGGGGCACTTCAGATCCTACCACACTGGTCAGTTCTTTCAGGTCAACTCCGGCCACAAGCGAAATCAGCACTTTGTCCTTCGTGAGCTCCGGCAGGAAACCTTTCAGGATGTCAATCACCTGGTAAGGCTTGACAGCCATGATGATGATGTCGGCATTCATTACCGCCGCGCTGTTGTCGGTCCCGATGGTCACTCCCCCGTCGGCAAGCCCCTTCAGGAGTTCCGTACGACGGCGCGTTACATACAGCTGGGATGGCTTCACCTCTCCCGAGATGAGCAAACCTTCGGCAATCGCCGTTCCCAGGTTGCCCCCTCCTATGATCGCTATTCTTTTCTCTTGCATACTCTTCTATTGAACCGGTTAATTATCAGAATAATGTTAACAGGGTTTTATGCCTGTTGCACGATGGCACGGAAACTCTCGATAAAACGGGTGGCTTCCTGCCTGCCAAGCGTAAGCGGGGGCAACAGCCTGATGGTGTTTGTCCCGCTGAACCCGGTAAATATATGAAATTCGCCCAGTAACCTGGCCCTGATTTCCTTTACGGGTGTCGGGAATTCAATCCCAATCATCAGTCCAAGTCCCCGAACAGAAATTTCCGTTGAGATTGCGGCTAGCTCCTTCATCAGGAAAGTACCAACCGATTCTGCATTTTCCACTAGTTTTTCGTCCTTCATCACATCCAATACGGCAATACCTGCCGCACAGGCCAGATGGTTGCCCCCGAAGGTTGTTCCCAGCATGCCGTGCCAGGGCCTGATATTGGGGTGTATCAGCACCCCGCCGATAGGGAATCCGTTGCCCATGCCTTTTGCCATGGTAATGATATCGGGCATTATATTATGGTGCTGGAATGCGAAGAACTTTCCGCTTCGGCCATATCCGCTTTGGATCTCGTCGAGTATCAGCATGGCCCTGTTGGCATGACAAAGCTCTTGCAGACCCTCCAGGAAGCCAGTTTCAGGAAGGTTGATACCACCGATCCCCTGGATACCTTCGACCAGGACACCGGCAATATCTCCCTGTGCCATGGATTTTCGTACAGCTGCCAGATCGTTGAAGGGCAGGATGACTGCATTCAATGTCTCATTGACGGGTGCGATAATCTTTGGATTGTCTGTCAGGGCAACGGCTGCCGAGGTACGCCCATGGAATCCTTTTCCAAAGGCGATGAATTTCTTTTTGCCGGTGACAAACGAAGCGAGCTTGATGGCGTTTTCATTGGCTTCAGCTCCCGAATTGCAAAGAAACAACTGATATTCATCGCAACCTGACAACTCACCCAGTTTATCCGCCAGTTCCTGCTGTAGGGGATTCACGATCGAATTCGAGTAAAACCCGATTTTCTGCAGCTGGTCATGGATCATCCCAACATAGTGGGGATGGGTATGCCCGATTGAAATGACGGCATGTCCACCGTATAAATCGAGGTAATCAGTCCCGGCTTCATCGGTCACGGTGCAACCCCGGGCTTTCACCGGGGTGATGTCCTGAAGCGGATATACATCAAACAATTTCATAAATATTCTTTATACTATGTAGGTTCAAAATGTTCAGGGATGTCACCTGACCATACCCCTGTCTGTTAAAAACCTGCAGGCTTTAATTTCAGACCGGTCTGCTCATCGAGTCCAAACATCAGGTTCATGTTCTGCACTGCCTGTCCGGAGGCTCCTTTCAGCAGGTTATCGGTACAGCTTACCACCACCAGTTTATTCCTGTGTTTCTCCATGTAAAGTATGGCCTTGTTGGTATTAACGGCTTGCTTCATCGAGGGATTGACCGGCGAAATGACCACAAAAGGATGGGCTTTATAATATTTATTATAAAGGGCATAGGCCTCCTCTTCCGTACCTTCAAAACGGGTATAGACCGTAGCGAAGATGCCGCGTGTATGGTTTCCCCTGACAGGTACAAAGTTGAAATCATTTTCAAATGAAGGCTGCAATTGCCGGAGGCTCCTCAGGATTTCCCCCAGGTGCTGGTGTTCAAATATCTTGTAGGCACTCAGGTTACCGTCGCGCCAGCTGAAATGGGTGGTCTCGACTGGCTTTTGTCCGGCCCCAGTGCTTCCGGTGATGGCATTGACATGAACCTCATCGGTCAGCAAATCATTGGCGGCCAGTGGCAGCAAGGCAAGCTGGATGCCCGTGGCAAAACAACCCGGATTGGCAATGAATCGGGCCTTCCGGATATCTTCCCGGTTGAGCTCAGGCAATCCGTACACGAATGGCCATGGCTCATTCCCTAGCCTGAAGTCGGTGCTCAGGTCGATCACTTTCAAATGGTCGGGTAACGAATGCTCTTCCATCCAAGACTTGCTTTTTCCGTGTCCCTGGCATAGGAAGACCACATCTATCCCGTCGAGGTCGGCCTCTTTGGCAAACGACAGGTCAGTTTCTCCCAGAAGGTCATCATGGACCACGGTCACCTGTTGTCCGGCATGACTGGCACTCTGGACAAACACGATCTCTGCCATGGGATGGTTCAGCAAAATCCGGATCAGCTCTCCGGCGGTATATCCAGCTGCCCCGACTATTCCTACCTTTATCTTGTTCATTCCATTATCATCAGTGACCCACTGTGCTACCCCATTTTGGCCGCACGGGTCAGGTTTTCACTTCTTGTTGACGGTATGGTAAATCTTCAGGGCATTACCCAGAATGGCCGTGAATCCTTTCACCTCCTCGCCTGTCCATGCCTTGCTTTCCTCTCCATACTTACCAAACACAGAACTCATCAGGTCATTATTTGACTCAATACCCTGCAGTTCGAAGCGATAAGGTTTCAATGCCACATGGACAGTCCCGTTCACCGTAGACTGCGTATTTTCCAGGAAGGTTTCGATATTGTGCATCACGGGGTCGAGGTAAAGTGCTTCATGCAGGAACATACCGTACCAGTTGGCCAGCTGTTCTTTCCAGTAGAGCTGCCATTTGCTGAGGGTATGTTTCTCGAGCAGGTGGTGAGCCTTGATGATGATCAGCGGGGCAGCCGCCTCAAAACCAACACGGCCCTTGATGCCGATGATTGTATCACCCACATGGATATCACGGCCTATGGCATAAGGAGCTGCAATAGCCTCCAGTGCCTGGATGGCAGCCGGACCACTACTATATGCTTTTCCGTCAATGGTCTTCAACTCACCCTTTTCAAAACCCAATGAGACTACCTTATCTTCGGCTGCCTTGAGTTGTGTGGGATAGGCACTTTCCGGGAGAGGCTTGTCCGAGGTCAGGGTTTCCTTGCCCCCGATGCTTGTACCCCAAAGGCCCTGGTTGATGCTGTACTGCATCTTGATGAAATCGTCGTCGACCCCATGTTCCCGCAGGTAGTTGATCTCTTCGTCCCGACTAAGGGAAAGGTCACGTATGGGTGTGATGATGGAGATTTCGGGAGCGAGCACCTGAAAGGTCAGGTCGAACCTCACCTGGTCGTTCCCTGCGCCGGTACTGCCGTGCGCCACATACTTCGCACCGATTTTCTTGGCATATTCAATGATGGCAATCGCCTGGAAAACCCTTTCGGAGCTGACCGAGATGGGATAAGTGTTGTTGCGAAGCACATTCCCGTAAACCATGTAGCGGATGCATTTGTCGTAATACTCCTGTGTGATGTCGATCGACACATGCTCTTTGGCACCCAATCGGTATGCCTTTTCTTCGATACGCTGGAGGTCAGTTTCGTTGAAACCACCCGTATTGGCGATTGCCGTATATACTTCGTAACCCTTTTCCTCGGCCAGATACTTCACGCAAAACGAAGTATCCAAACCACCACTGAACGCTAAAACCAATTTTTCTTTCATATACCTTATCTTTTATTTGGTCGCCATGACTGAAATCTGAAAATCCCCGTCATCGCAAATCCCATTTACTGTCCGTTTTTCTCTTTGTTCTCCCTGAATTTTTTAAGAAGCTCCAACGCATACTTTGGATGGAGTTTCTTCATATAATCCAACAGAGAACGTTTTTTGATCTCACTCGAGTTCCCGTTTTTCTCAAGCTCCCATACCGGATCATACAGCATACCCGTACAGAGGCATTTCGAGCGATTGGTGCGTTGTAAAATGTCATAATTCACACAGCCCTGACATCCCTTCCAGAAGGAATCGTCATCGGTAAGTTCCGAATAGGTAACCGGCCGGTATCCCAGTTGATGGTTGATCTTCATGACGGCCAGACCGGTAGTCAGACCAAATATCTTGGCATTCGGGAAACGCGTCCGCGAAAGCTGGAAGGCCATCTTCTTGATCTCCTTCGCCAGTCCGATACCCCTGTATTCGGGATTGACAATCAAACCCGAGTTGGCCACATACTGCGCCGTACCCCAGGTTTCGATATAACAAAAGCCGGCAAACTCTTCACCGTCCAATGCAATGATGGCCTTGCCCTCCTCCATCTTCGAAGCCAGGTATTCATAGGTCCGACGGGCAATACCTGTCCCTCTTTGCTTGGAAGCCATGTCGATATGGTCGTTAATGATATCGACGTATTTCAGGTGCCGTGGCCCGGCTACCTCAACCTTAACATTATTGATATCCTTCATGGAATGCTTACAGAAAAACTTGTTTATGTTTTTTAAATCTTATCCGATAAATTGGGCATGATGCGCTTCAGTGCGGCAATCAGCTCCATCCGGGCAATACCTTCCCGCATGATCAGCAGGATGGTGTCATCACCGGCAATGGTCCCCATGCTTTCCCAGGGATTCGACTTGTCGATTATCGAGGCAATGCTGCTGGCATATCCCGGCATGGTTCGGATTACCGCCAGGTTGCCCGAGAATTGGATCCCCAGAAAACCATCCGACAAATAATTGATGCGGTCAGGTTCCCGATTTTCCCGCACACCTCCCATCAGTCCGGGGATTACATACACATAATCACCGCTGGGTCCCGCTACTTTGGCAACCTTCATCTGCTTCAGGTCCCTTGAAAGCGTGGCCTGGGTAAGGTCATACCCCCTTTCATGCAACAAATCAAGCAGCTTTTCCTGACTGCCGATCTGTGCCGACGAGATGATTTCACGTATGGCCTGATGTCGTGTATTCCTGTTCTTCATGTGAATATTATTTAATTATTAACATCCATTTTTTCATCCATTTTCTTCCGGATGCCCAATTGACAGGCGATGGATGCCTCTAATCAAATTGTATTAATATACATTTTCAATGCAAAATTATGCATTATTTATTCATGGCGCATCGAAAAACGAAAAAAAAAGCTATTTTTGTCCAATAAATTCAGATACGTCCTTTTGAGGTTACGATATGAAGAAACTGAAGATTCCAAATCACAGACGTAAAGAGATACGATGCGCTTAAGCTACACAGGTAGTCAAGGCGCATTTTTTTTAATATTAAACTGGTTTTCAGAATGGTTAAAGTCACAAAAGCAAGACTGGTCCTGGAGGATGGGACAACATTTGAAGGAAAGTCCTTCGGCTATGAGAAATCTGTCGCAGGCGAGGTCGTCTTTTACACGGGCATGACCGGTTATCCGGAAAGCCTGACAGATCCCTCATATGCCGGACAGATACTGGTATCATCGTATCCGATGATCGGAAATTACGGAGTCCCCGGCGATAGTTTCACCGATGGTGTCAGCCGTTTTTTCGAATCGGAGAAGGTACACATCACCGGACTGATCATTTCAGACTACTCGTTCGAGTTCAGCCACTGGAATGCGGAAAGGAGCCTCGGCGACTGGCTGAAGGAGAACCAGGTACCGGGATTGTTCGGCATCGACACACGTGCCCTTACCAAGATACTCAGGGAACTGGGATCACTGAAGGGGAAAATTGAATTCGACGGTCAGCCGGTTGAGTTTTTTGATCCCAACGGGGAAAACCTGGTTGCCCAGGTAAGCTGCCGCGAAATTTCAACCCACGGCCACGGTGACCTTCGCATCGTCATGGTCGATTGCGGCGTAAAGCACAACATCATTCGCTGTCTGACAGATCGCGGGGCAACGGTGATCAGAGTACCCTGGGACCATGACTTCACCAAGGAATCATACGATGGCATTTTTCTCACCAACGGACCTGGCGACCCCGCCATGTGTGAGATTACAGTCGGGCATATCCGGAAGATCCTCGACCACGACACCCCTCTAATGGGAATCTGCCTGGGGAACCAGTTGCTTGCGAGGGCTGCCGGTGCTGACACCTATAAATTAAAGTACGGTCACCGCAGCCACAACCAGCCGGTCATCCTGACGGGAACCGACCGTTGCTTCATCACCCCCCAGAACCACGGATACGCCGTGGCACCCGATACGCTGCCTGCCGACTGGGAACCACTGTTTGTGAATGCCAACGACGGAACCAATGAGGGGATCCGGCACAAAACCAAGCCCTTCTTCTCCACGCAGTTCCATCCCGAAGCAACCAGCGGACCCGTTGACACCGAGTTCCTGTTCGACGACTTCCTCGATAGCGTAAGAAAATTCAAGAATGGAGAATAACAATAGGTGTAAATCAATTTTTAGGTACCACGCGATAAAACAGACCACATGATAGATAAAAGCATAAAAAAAGCATTGATACTTGGATCAGGCGCATTGAAGATCGGCGAGGCCGGTGAGTTTGACTATAGCGGCTCCCAGGCCCTGAAGGCTCTTAAGGAGGAAGGGGTCGAAACCATCCTTATCAATCCCAACATCGCCACCATCCAGACTTCGGAGGAGATTGCCGACAAGATTTATTTCCTGCCGGTGACCCCGTTCTTTGTCGAGGAGGTGATCAAAAAAGAGAAGCCACAGGGAATCCTGCTGGCTTTTGGCGGCCAGACCGCCCTCAACTGCGGGGTTGCACTGCACAAGGCGGGTGTCCTCGAAAAATATGACCTGAAGGTGGTGGGAACACCGGTCCAGGCGATCATGGAAACCGAAGACCGCGAGCTGTTTGCCAACATGTTGGGCGAAATCGGGGTCAGAACACCCCAGAGCATCGCCGCACTTAACATGGAGGAGGCGTTGGCAGCTGCCGAAAAGCTCGGTTTCCCGATTATCATCAGGGCAGCCTATACCCTCGGTGGTTTGGGCAGCGGCTTTTGCAACAACATGGATGAACTCAGGGCCCTGGCAGCCAAAGCCTTCTCTTACAGTCCGCAGATCCTTGTGGAGGAGTCGCTAAAAGGCTGGAAGGAAGTGGAATACGAAGTTGTCCGCGACCGCTTCGACAACTGCATCACGGTCTGTAACATGGAAAACTTCGACCCTCTGGGCATCCATACCGGTGAAAGCATCGTGGTCGCACCATCCCAGACACTGACCAATTCGGAATACCATAAACTGAGGGCCATCTCCATCAAGATCATTCGCAGGGTAGGTGTCATCGGTGAATGTAACGTGCAATTTGCCCTCGATCCGTTCAGCGAGGATTACCGCGTCATCGAGGTAAATGCCCGCCTTTCACGATCATCGGCACTGGCATCGAAAGCCACAGGCTATCCGCTTGCCTTTGTGGCGGCGAAGCTAGGTTTGGGCTATGGCCTGCACCAGTTAAAGAACTCTGTTACTAAGGTGACCACCGCTGCCTTTGAACCGGCACTCGACTATTGTGTGGTGAAAATTCCGCGCTGGGACCTTGGAAAATTCACCGGAGTCACAAAAACGATCGGCAGCGCCATGAAAAGCGTCGGCGAAATTATGGCCATCGGACGTTCATTCGAGGAAGCTATCCAGAAAGGGATTCGTATGGTCGGACAAGGCATGCATGGCTTTGTCGGCAACCGTGAGGAAATCACCATCGAGGCGGTGGAGGAGGAACTGGCTAATCCTACCGATAGACGGATCTTTGCCATCGCAGAGGCATTCCACCAGGGCATGACCATCGAGGATGTCTACCAGAGAACAAAAATTGACCGTTGGTTCCTGCAAAAACTGATGAACATCTTCAAGATCCGTGGCGAACTTGTGCAGTTCAACAGGCTCGAGGAGCTCGACGACGAGCTGCTGCTCACGGCCAAGAAAGCGGGATTCTCCGATTTTCAAGTTGCCCGCCTGGTGCTCAAACTGCCGAACAACCGTATGGAAGAGGGCGTGCTCACCGTCAGGGCATGGCGGAAAAGCCGCAACATTCTGCCAGTGGTCAAACAAATCGACACCCTGGCCGGCGAATACCCGGCCATGACCAATTACCTCTACATAACTTATAACGGTACCGAAAACGACGTGAAATATACCGGTGACCACCGCTCGGTGATCGTGCTCGGCTCAGGGGCTTACCGTATCGGAAGCTCGGTCGAGTTTGACTGGTGCTCGGTCAATGCCATCAAGACCATCCAACAGCAAAAATTCCGGGCGGTCATGATCAACTATAATCCGGAAACGGTCAGTACCGATTATGATACCTGCGACAGGCTCTATTTCGATGAGCTGACACTCGAGCGGGTCCTCGACATCATTGAACTCGAAAATCCACACGGCGTGGTGGTTTCGGTGGGCGGACAAATCCCCAATAACCTGGCAATGAAACTCCACCGCCAGCAGATACCGATCCTGGGAACCTCCCCGGTGATGATCGACAATGCCGAGGACCGCGACAAGTTTTCCTCGCTGCTCGACAGCATCGAGGTTGACCAGCCCCGATGGGCCAAGCTCTCCACTATCGAGGAAGTGCACAAGTTCATCGATGTGGTCGGCTTTCCCGTATTGATCAGGCCATCCTATGTGTTGTCAGGGGCCGCCATGAACGTGGTGTCCAACTCCGAGCAGCTTGACCATTTCCTCCAGATGGCCGCCAATGTGTCGAAAGAACACCCTGTCGTGGTCAGCGAATTCATCGAAAACGCCAAGGAAATCGAAGTCGATGCGGTAGCCGCCAACGGGGAGATCATCGCCTATGCCATTTCCGAACACGTCGAATTTGCCGGGGTTCATTCCGGCGATGCCACCATCGTCTTCCCACCGCAGAAACTTTATATCGAAACCATCCGAAGAATCAAGAAAATATCGCGTAAAATCGCAAAAGCCTTAAATATTTCAGGACCGTTCAACATCCAGTTCCTGGCCAAGGACAACGACATCAAGGTGATCGAGTGTAACCTGAGGGCTTCGAGAAGCTTCCCGTTTGTATCGAAGGTCATGAAGCTCAACCTCATCGACATCGCCACAAAGGTCATGCTTGAAATTCCTGTCGAAAAACCCGACAAGTCGCTGTTTGAGCTCGACTACGTAGGTGTGAAGGCACCGCAGTTCTCGTTTGCCCGTCTCCTGAATGCCGATCCTGTGCTGGGAGTCGACATGGCGTCTACGGGTGAGGTGGCCTGTATCGGTGAAAACTATTACGAAGCCATTCTGAAGTCGATGTTGTCGGTAGGTTATACCATCCCTAAAAAGAATATCCTGATTTCATCGGGTCCCTCCCGTTCAAAGATCGAACTGCTCGAAAGCGCCCGCATGCTGGTGGCCAGGGGATACAACCTGTATGCCACCGAAGGCACCAGCCGCTTTTTCTCCGACAATGGGGTTCCCAATACGTTGCTCCACTGGCCCGACGAGGAAGACCGGCACCCCAACGTACAGGAATACCTGAAGAACAAACAGATTGACCTGGTCATTAACATCCCGAAAAACTTTACCAGAAGGGAATTGCGGAACGGATACCAGATCAGGCGCAGTTCGATTGATTATAACATACCGCTCATCACCAACTCGAGGGTGGCCAGTGCCTTTGTATACGCCATTTGCAAATACACACCGGAAACCCTTACCATCAAGAGCTGGGATGAATACAACTAGATGGAACGTGATCATGATTGCCCGTGTGGAATGATCAGGCCTGCCGGCTCAGTTATTCTTTCCGAAGGGATCACTTTTTAAAAAGTTTTTCTGAAATTCGCGAAAATTCAAATTCTGACATCATGAAATTTTCACGTCGCTCATTTTTGCAGCAAACCGCCATCACCACCACGGCTCTGGCAGTACCCGGAATCCTCTCGGCTTCGCTGCCATCTGGGAAGAAGAAAGCCGTAGGGTTGACTAAAGGATCCACCATCCTGTTCCAGGGTGATTCCATTACCGATGCGGGAAGGGAGAAAACCCGTCAGTTGCCAAACAGCGGAGGTTCTTTTGGGGGAGGTTACGCATTCCTGGCCGCATCCGCCATCCTTCAGAAATTTGCCGATCGGGAGCCGGTCATATACAACAGGGGAATTTCGGGCAATAAGGTATACCAACTGGCTGAAAGATGGCAGGCCGACTGCCTCGAGCTGAAGCCCGACATTCTGAGTATCCTGATTGGAGTGAACGATTACTGGCACATGCGTGGCGGAAATTACGACGGCACGGTTGCCGATTATGAGCGCGATTACAGGAAACTTTTGCAGGACACAAAAATGGCTCTTCCAAACCTACATCTGGTCATTTGTCAGCCTTTCGCCCTTCCGGGGACCTCGGCTGTCGATAACACATGGACCGAACCCATGCTGGGGTATCAGGCAGCAGCCGAAAAAATCTGCATGGAATTTGACGGGATCTGGATTCCCTACCAAAAGATATTTGATGAAGCGCTGAAGTATGCTCCCGCAACCTGGTGGGCACCCGACGGAGTGCATCCTTCCATGGCAGGGTCCTACCTGATGGCCTCTGCCTGGATGAAAGCCGTTCTCGGCGAAGACATTTAATAAAAAAACCGCGCAATGCGCGGTTTTTTTATATCATATTTTCTCGAGTTTTCCACCTTCCCTGACCAGGAATCTCAGGCAAACCGAGTCGCAATCATTCACGACATGGACCATCCCCAGACAATTCCCAGTGGTATCCGGCTCGGCAATCATTTCATAACTTTCGGAATTGATTTCGGGATAACGCTGCAGGATTTCCCCGCCAACCTTAACGATCAGGCCTTCCCGGGGGTCTTGCATAAACTGCATGTTCCCAAAACTGACCGTATCGCCCGAGACAAAAGCCGATGTTTGTCGATATGGGTGACTGTTCCCTTCATTTCCAACCCATCCGGCACGGTGGCAAAAGGCATATCCTAAAAGCCCGGCCAGAAATATGGTGATTACAAGATTTCCAAATTTCATATCCATCTATTCTGTAAACCCATGGAACTGATACTTTTGCAAAAACCGTCCATGGACTTTCCCGCTGATGAAAATCTTCACTCGTGGTAAAAGCGCGGCAAACATATATAAAATTGGAATCCGAAAAACTTTGGGCCATATTTATGGATCAGACGTTAAGCAATGGTAAAAACCGGGAAATTCGCCATCTAATCCAATTAAAAAGAACAGGTTAGGTTATGAAATAAAAGAAAATCCGGGATTTCCGTATGGAAATCTCAGATTTTCCCGAATATGATATGATCCCGGATTGCCTCAACAATCCGGGACTGAAGCAAACATGAATCTATCCCAGCAGTTTCTTCACCTGCACGTAGACATTCTCGCCATTGAAGCCTAGCTTCTCGTCAAGCACCTTATAGGGTGCCGAATAGCCAAATGAATCCATTCCCCAGATGGCTCCGTTCTCTCCAACCAGTCCGGCAAGCGTAACCGACAATCCTGCAGTCAGCCCAAATCGTGGGACTCCCATTGGCAACACCTCAGCCTGGTACTCCTTGCTTTGCCTGCGGAACAAACCTTCCGACGGTGCCGAAACGACGCGTACTTTCAATCCGTCACGTTCGCGTAGCAAGCCAGCCCCTTCGACAAGGGTTGACACTTCCGAACCGCTGGCAACCAATACCACATCAGGCGTGCCCTTATCGTCTTCCACCACGTAGGCACCCTTTTCAGCCTTCAATGCCTTTTCATAACTACTGCCAGGCAGGTTGGTGATGTTCTGGCGCGACAGGATAAGGGCCGTAGGAGTCTTGGTATTTTCCAGTGCCATTTTCCATGCCACGGTAGTTTCATTGACATCGGCCGGACGTAATACCAGCACGCTGTTCTCCCCGCTGTGGTTCTGGAGTTTTTCCATCAGGCGAATCTGTGCCTCCTGTTCAACGGGCTGGTGAGTCGGACCGTCCTCTCCCACACGGAAGGCGTCGTGGGTCCACACATATTTCACCGGAAGCTCCATCAGGGCTGCCAGTCGTACCGCAGGCTTCATATAGTCGGAGAACACGAAGAAGGTTCCCCCAACAGGAATGACGCCCCCATGGAGGGCCAGACCATTCATCAGGCATCCCATGGTGAGTTCGGCCACCCCTGCCTGCAGGAACGAACCAGAGAAATTATCTGAAGTGAAAGCGGTGGTCTTCTTCAAAAATCCATCCGTTTTGTCGGAATTTGACAGGTCGGCCGAAGCAACGATCATATTGCCGATTTTCTCAGCAAAAGCAGCCAGTACAGTACTCGAGGCAGCACGTGTGGCCTGTCCGGGTTTCTGTTCAACCCCGGAGAAATCAAATACGGGAGCCTTGCCCGAGAACCATTCTTCCAAAAGGGTAGCCTTGTCGGCATTCGCTTTGGCCCAACCGGCTTCTTCCGATTTACGGCGTGCAGCCTCTTTCACCAGTTCTTCGCGACGTGCCGTATAGAGTGACTGCACCTCTTCAAAGATCACGAAAGGATTTTCGGGATCACCGCCCAGGTTGGCGATACTCTTTTCGAAAGAGGCACCTGCTTCACCCAACGGCATCCCGTGGGTAGAAGTCTGTCTCTCATAGCTGCTGCCATCCGCCTTCACGGCGCCTTTGCCCATGACGGTTTTCCCGATGATCAGGGTAGGCTTGCCATTGTTCGTCTGGGCATCGCTCAGGGCTTTCCTGATTTCAGACGGATCGTTGCCATTGATAGTCACCACGTTCCAGCCCCAGGCTTCATATTTTTTGGCTGTATCCTCACCCGTAACGGCATCTGTGGTGGTCGACAGCTGAATATCGTTCGAATCATAGAACATGATCAGGTTGCCCAGTCCAAGATGACCGGCAATGCGGCCAGCCCCCTGCGACACTTCTTCCTGGATACCACCGTCAGAAATGAAGGCATAGGTCTTGTGCGCCATCCATTCACCAAAGCGCGCCAACAGGAACCGTTCGGCAATCGCGGCACCCACGGCCATGGCATGGCCCTGGCCCAGCGGACCTGAAGTGTTCTCGACACCCCTGGCCACATCCACCTCGGGATGTCCGGGAGTAACGCTCCCCCACTGGCGGAAATTCTTCAGGTCATCCATCGAGTAGAAACCTGCCAGGCTCAATACCCCGTATAGCATGGGTGACATATGTCCGGGATCCAGAAAAAACCGGTCACGGTTCCTCCATGTCATGTCTGACGGATCATACCTCAAAAATTCGGAATAGAGAATATGGATAAAATCGGCTCCACCCATGGCTCCTCCGGGATGACCCGATTTGGCTTTTTCCACCATGGCGGCGGCAAGAATCCTGATGTTGTCTGCAGCCCTGGTCGCTAGTTCTTTGTTCATATCGAAATCAGTTTTTTATTGCTTGTATTACATATCGAATCCCCGAAAATAACCTTTTTCGGGGTTGTACACAAATATTCAAACCACATTGGGCGCACACCATACAAAGGCTTAACATCCAAACGCTTATAAAACAAATCCGGCGAAGGATTCTCCCTGGGAGGAGCGACCATCGCCGGAATCAAGATCACCGGTCAATCACCAACCGGTTTATGTCGATTAAAGGAACCGTACCATAAAAACCCCATCGATATCGAGCAGGGACTCTTTGATATTCTCGCCCAGTTCGGTCTTGTCGATATCAATGATATTATAGGCCACTTCGTTACGGTTCTTGTTGACCATGTTCAGGATATTGGCCCCGGCCTGTGCCAGGATGCTGGCAATCTGGCTAACCATGTTGGGAACGTTCCGATTGGCAACGACCACACGCATACCACCACTCCGCTCGAGATCGACCTGCGGAAAATTCACAGAGTTGATGATGTTCCCGTTCTCGAAATATTCGCGCAACTGATCAACCGCCATGATGGCACAGTTGGTTTCCGACTCTTCGGTAGAGGCGCCCAGGTGGGGAATGCAGATGGCATTTTTCATCTTCAGGACATCCTCATCGGGGAAATCGGTCACATATTTACCCACTTTACCACTTTCCAGGGCCTCGGCCAAATCGGCATCATTGACCAGTCCGCCACGCGAGAAATTCAGGATCTTCACCCCATCTTTCATCTGACCCATTTTGGTTTTGCAGATGTAATTCTTCGTTTCGGGCGTCAACGGGATATTGAGCGAGATGAAATCTGCACTGGCCAGCGCAAGCTCAAGAGAGCGGGCCACCTGTATTTTGTTGCTGAGTTTCAATGCCTGCGAAACCGACAGGTATGGATCATATCCGGTCACATTCATGCCCAACTGCAATGCCGCATTGGCCACCAGGACACCAATGGCACCCAGTCCGACCACAAGCAGCGATTTACCCTGAATTTCATATCCACCATAATTCGACTTGCCCTTTTCGATCAGCGCAGGAACTTGTTCCCCTTGCCCGATCAGCGTTTTGGCCCATTCCACACCGCCGATGATATCTCGTGATGCGAGCAGCAATCCGGCAATCACCAGCTCCTTCACCCCGTTGGCATTTGCTCCCGGGGTATTGAACACGACGATTCCCTTTTGGGTACACACATCCACAGGTATGTTGTTTACGCCGGCACCCGCACGGGCAATCGCTTTCAGCGATGAGGGCAATTCCATTGAATGCATATTGAAACTTCTCAGGACAATCGCATCCGGCTCGGTGACCTGTTCACTAATGGAATAATTCTCTTCCGGAAAATGGCTTAATCCGATAGGATCAATTTTATTCAAGGTTAAAACTTTGTACATGACAGCATTTTTAGTTTTTCAAATAAATGTTGGAAAACAAATATTGAAAAAAATGTGTACAAAACATGTGATTTCCGACATACTTTTTGGCGTCATCTTGCCTGAATTGACTATTTGTTTACACTTCACGAGTTTTGGGCACTCTTTAATGGACAAATGCAAGAAATAACTATCACCTGATTTCAAAATGCAAAACAACCCCCCTGTTTTTTGGAAGTCGGCAATGTGACCCCAATTTATTACCTTTGCTAGCCATTTGCACATTTGACATGAGTATTGCAGAAAATCTCCACAGAATCACGAAAACTTTACCTCCAGGGGTGAAGCTGGTAGCCGTATCCAAGACCCATTCCGTCGAAGAGATCATGGAAGCATACCAAACCGGACAACGCTGTTTTGCCGAGAACAAGGCTCAGGAGCTATCCGCCAAACAGCCTCTGTTACCCTCCGACATCGAATGGCATTTCATCGGCCATCTACAGTCGAACAAGGTCAAATACATCGCCCCGTTTGTGTCGCTGATCCATTCTGTCGATTCTCTCAAATTGCTGCAGGTAATTGACAAGGAAGCCTCCAAAAATGGCCGGACCATTTCCTGCCTTTTACAATTCCATATTGCTGAGGAGGACACCAAGTTCGGGCTCGACATTGAAGAGGCGGAAGAGATCCTTGAGAGTAAAGCTTACCGCGAGCTGAAAAATATCAGCATTGCCGGCATTATGGGCATGGCTACCTTCACCGACGATTACGACCAGGTGCGCCGTGAATTCAGACACCTGAAAGCAATCTTCGACCAGCTCAAAGGCAAATACTTTGCCCATGACCCGGCATTCAGGGAGATCTCCATGGGAATGTCCGACGATTACGAAATTGCCGTTAGCGAGGGATCTACCCTCGTAAGGATCGGCAGCAGCATTTTCGGGGCCAGGATCTATACCTGATCCTCTTATTCTTCGGGAATCACGGGGGCAACAGGTGCCGCCATGCCAGGCTTGTATGGGAATACGTCAACGATGTTGCTGACGGCAATGGAAGAGATGACATAAGGCACCACCAGGAAGGAAAGGCTCTCCTCCATACGTTCAAGTGCATGCTGGACGTCGTCGGCCTGGATCAGGTAAAAGGTACGGAGTTTCTTCTCTTTGCCCTGCTCCTCATCAATGGTCACCAGATTGATAGTCACCCGATACCAGAACTCACCCACCTCAAAGGGGAAAACTTCCGATATTTTCGATTTTTTAATGTCTGTTACGGTAAATTCACCCCTTACCATGGTCCGTAACTCCTCAATTATTCTTGCCTCGGCCTCGGTAAAGGAAACTGCGTCGAGCAGGAATGATTCAGTCACGTTACGCTCCCTGCCATTGGTGTCTATCTTTTGGTATTTGGCTTTACATTCAAACCACGTCTGCATACTCAATATTTTTTTGCGCAAATGTACTCGAATTTCGCGGTTATGGGGCCACCCTTTGCCATTTCGCGATCAATTTGGTTTTTCAGGTAACCCGAAAGAAAAAAGGCCCGCCCCGTAAGGCAGACCTCCTCCTCATAGTATAAAAGACAAATAATCAGCTTTTGTTGGGATTGCCGAATCCGGCTTTTCCTCCGCTAATATAATCAATTATAAGCACTTTCACCATGCTCATAAATATCTAATCCTTCTTCTTCGACCCTTCTCGAAACACGGAGGCCAATCGTGACCTTCAGGATTTTGAATAGCAGGTAACCGGCAGCCATCGACCAGGCGGCCACGGCAACCACCCCAATGATCTGCGACCACAGGAGCGAAAATCCGCCGCCATACAACAATCCGCCCTCGGTGGCAAACAACCCGACCATCAGGGTACCGAAAGCACCGTTGATGCCATGGACCGATACGGCTCCCACGGGGTCATCGATGCGGAGCACATGATCGAAAAAGGTGACCGAAAACACCAGGAGAACCCCAGCCAGCAAACCGATGACGACTGCCCCGGCCGGGGAAACGACATTACAGCCCGCGGTGATGGCGACCAATCCGGCCAACGCCCCGTTGAGGGCTAAACTCAAGGCAGGCTTGCCGAAGCGAAGCCAGCTGGTGACCAGTGCCGAAAAGGTACCGGCGGCGGCAGCCAGGTTCGTGGTAACAAAAATGTGGGCAATGGCCGAAGCGTTATCCGGACCGGAAGCCGCCAGCTGCGAGCCTGGATTAAACCCGAACCAGCCCAACCACAGGATAAACACCCCCAAAGCGCCATATATCATGTTTTGTCCGGGAATCGCATTCACCTTCTTGCCATTATATTTACCAATCCTGGGACCCAGCGCAATGGCGCCCATAAGGGCAACCCATCCACCTACAGAATGGACGACGGTCGAACCGGCGAAATCGTGGAAGGGGGTCGACAATTGCGACAGCCAACCTCCGCCCCAAATCCAGTGTCCCGATACAGGGTAGATTATTGCCGTAACCGCAATCGAATAAAAGAAGTAAGATTTGAATTCGGTCCGTTCGGCCATCGTTCCCGAAACGATGGTGGCCGCCGTCGCGGCAAATACCGTCTGGAATATCAGGAATGCCAGTCCGGGGATACCTCCCTCCCAACCATTGGAGAAGAACAAGTCGGGCGTCCCGATCACACCCCCGATGTCCGTACCGAACATCAACCCGAATCCAATGGCAAAAAACAAGAGCGATCCTGTCGAGAAATCAATCAGGTTCTTGGTCATGATGTTCACGGTGTTTTTCTGACGCGTAAATCCGGCCTCCACCAAGGCAAAACCGGCCTGCATAAAAAACACCAGTGCCGCGGCCAGCAAGACCCATACCGTATCTATCGATCGTGCCATGTCACTCATGGCAGCTTCCATCGTTGCTAAAGTCAAAGTATTTTCCATTTTCTATAATTCTGATCAAACAACATTATTCTTCCTTTCCCTTGATGTAGAGCGACTCATCACCTGTTTCGCCCGTCCTGATCCGGATCGATTGCCCGATGTCGGATACAAAGATCTTCCCGTCGCCGATTTCACCCGTGTAGGCCGATTGCAGGATGGCCTTAATGGTTTTGTCGACGTTCTTGTCCCTGACAATGATCGACAGCATGGTGCGCTCGATGGTGCTGGTATCGTACACCACCCCCCGGTAAATCCGGCCTTCGCGGGTTTGCCCGACTCCCCTCACATCCCAAAAGGAGAAAAACTCAATGCCAGCTTCGTTGAGGGCTTCCTTCACCTCATCAAACTGGATCTTGCGAATGATTGCTTCAATTTTTTTCATCTTACAATATTTTATATGGTAAACTCAAAATGTGATCCCTGCCACCAGGTGAAATGCCTTCGTGGCCGGATTGACAATCGCCGATGTCTGTATGGGCAGGGCGAACTGTTCGGTCACACGAAGTTCCTTTGCAATGGTAAGCCCCACGTTACAGAGGTTGAATTCCGCATCCGGTGTGTGCCAGCCATTCCCGGCACCCGCAAACCAGTATACATCACCGGTGGTGATGCCGGCCTCCACATACACATCGCTGCCGGCAGCCCCTGCCCCGTCGTTCAGTATGTAATTGGCCATCAGGGAGACGATTCCCTTTTCAAAACCGGCGTTGATCTCCCAGGCATGGTTCTGCCCATCAAAAAAGTCAGCTGCAGGGAAGTAATACTTGGTCACACCCACCGACAACCCCGCTTCAAAAAGGTAGGAAACAAAAAGGTCGGCTTCCATGAAACCGTCGCCGGTCATCGAATAAGATCCCCACGCACCCGCGGTGAACCCGCCAACAGAATATTCGAGCGATGGTTGCAGAGCCGGACCGTTGCCATATTGTGTACCACGCCACACATAACTACTGACAAGGTCGGCACCTGCACTCACCTCTCCTTTCTCCTGTGCTTCAAGCCCCATTCCCAGACCCGCAAGCACTAAAATCAACATCCAAAATTTCTGTTTCATCATTTTCTGTTTTAGTTATTAAATAATATGGTATTATATCTTTATTATATATTAAATGACTTTTACCTATCTTTTTGAAACCTATAATGCATTTTATCTGTCTTTATGGTTTCTAAACTACGTTATTATTTACTTTGGTTCCCCCAACAGAATATCCTATTTTCACAGAAATTAACATTAATTTTACCTTGCACCCCATTTTAAGATACCCCATATCCATATTTTATAGGTATATTTTGATTATACCCCCATTTACAACATGGTCATTTCACTATTTTATATATGTTTCTATGATTGCACCCCCTTTATCATTTATAATACCATAACCTGGAACTGACAGTGAGAAAGAGGAAAAACCCCATCATGATTTTGGATGGATAATTGTAAGCATCAGGGATAGTCTGGGCAGAGAAGATGTCGAAAGATATATCGATACCATAAGAATTGAATATCGCCAGAGAAGTCACGGATAACATGCCTGGGAGCCAAACGCGCAGACAATTCATATTTTCCCCGGGGACAATAAAATGCACGGCCATGTCGGCCACCCATGGCAGCCAACGGAATACATTACATCAAGAAAGAATTGTAGTTAATGATTTTTCGGGAAGCCTGATTGGCTAAAATCTGGATCGCAGCAAAAAGAGGGTATCAGTGGCGTGTGACCGGGTGGCCGGATTGATATATTCCCAATTCAGCCGGTTCACCCACACATGGGGTAACGGGATAATCTCGGGAGCGGGCTCTGGAAAGTCAATACGCTCCACAACCTGTCTTTCCGTAAGTGCCCAAGTGCCGGGCTGTTGCATCCGTTCAATCAGTCCCAGGTCATTGACCAGCTTGTAAGCCGGCTCCTTGGCGTAAAAGAAGAGCTCGTACGACTCGTAATTGTAATTATATATCTTCTCCCCTGCCGTGGCCTGTTTGTTGTAGATTTCGGCCGCCTGTACCGATGCCTGTCCGGCAAAGATCTGTGGCGCCACATGGGCATTGACCATCAGGCTGAATACGGCTGAAAGAAGCATCCCCGGATAGAAAAACCGGAACATTCCGGAAGGGCCTTTCCACATAACCCAGCCCGACAATATAAGTCCCGTCATTACGACGAGCCAAAGCAGCAAATTGCCGAGCGGGAACAGCCAAACCACCAACACTACGATCAGGGTGGCCAACAGGAGATAAATCACTGTCTGTATGACCGACAACCACTTGTATGCATTACTGCCCTGCGATTCCATCAGCTGGGAACCATGTTTGACCGTCAGCACCGCAAAGAGCGGGATCAGCATAAAAATATAGTTGGGAAGTTTGCCTCTCGATAATGCCAGGATGATAAAATATACCCAGATGCCACCCAGCAGGAAGTTATCGGCATCGCGTTGCTTCCATTGCAAGAAACTCCTGAATTCCCGAAAGGCTGCCACGTATAAGAGAATCATCCAAGGGGCGAACTGGTAGAGCAGGTTATGGAAAAAGAAGAAATAATCGCCTCTCGACGAACCCAGCCTTCCGGCGAGTCGCTCGGCATTGTTGGTCCAGAAGAAAAACCTGATCCCCTCCCAGCCAAACTGGTCCATTAGCCCCACAAGGCCCGGCAGGATCACCACCAGCGTGACCAGGATCCCCACGTACCAGCGATAATCGAGCATCCGCCGGTATTGCCGGGTAAGCAGCAGATAAGATATCACCGCAAAGAAAGGCACCACCGCACCTACAGGCCCTTTGGCGAGCATGGCCAGACCGATCCCCACAAATCCCAGGTATCCATTAAAACTCCTGCCTTTATCGAGAAATTCCCAAAACTGCCATAGCGAGAAGATCACGAACGGCATCAACACGGTGTCGGTATGGATATCCATGAAATAGAGGAATGAAGCCTGGGTAGTCACCGTCATCGCCACCGCCAGGTGGGCCACCATCGGGCCATACATCCCTTTTGCCAGCCGGTACAGGGAATACACCCCAAGCAGTCCGGTCAGGAGCAAAGGCAGCTTAAACGCGAAATTCGACAGTCCAAACAGGTGAAACGAAGCCGCACTCAACCAGAAGAGCAACGGAGGTTTCTGGTCGTAGGGCTCTCCATGGATCTTTAGCCTGATCCAGTCGCCCGAATCAAAGATCTCACGTGCTATAGCCGCATACTTGCTGCCGTCGCGGGTCACGTCGACAAACAATCCTGATACATATGCGGCGATGGCTATCACGACCACCACCCCAATCAATCCTATTTCCTTACCCTTCCAGGTGCTGTTCATTCCAGGTTCTTTTCGGTCCATAAAAATAAGATAATTTCAGGAGCCTCCCCGCCATGTCACGTTCCTTTCATAATTCATATCTTTGTCAACGGTCGGGACCTGAACGTCCCACAAAATTGATCGAATAACCGAATTCAACTGATACTGTCATGAAACTCTGGGAAAAAGGAATATCCACCGATGCCGCGATAGAAAAATTCACCGTAGGCAAGGACCGCGAACTTGATGTCCTGCTGGCACCGTTCGATATCGTAGGCTCCATTGCCCATGTCAACATGCTCGAATCGGTCGGACTGATCGCCGAAGACGAACTTCCACAGCTTCTCGAGGCGTTGCGCGACCTGTACCACGAATCCCTGAAACCGGGATGGGCGATCGAGGACGGCGTCGAGGATGTCCACTCACAGGTAGAGCTGATGCTTACGCGTTTGCTGGGCGACCTAGGCAAGAAAATCCACAGCGGCAGGTCGCGCAACGACCAGGTACTGCTCGATTTGAAGCTCTTTACCCGTGACCGCCTCGAAAGGATCGTGAATGCCACCAACGCCCTGACCGAGGTGCTGCTGGCCAAAAGCGAAGCCCATAAGGATGTGCTGATGCCCGGCTACACCCACCTCCAGATTGCCATGCCGTCGAGTTTCGGGCTATGGTTCGGGGCCTATGCCGAAAGTCTAATCGATGACTTGCGCCTGCTGCATACCGCCTGGAAAATCACCAACCAGAATCCATTGGGTTCTGCCGCAGGATACGGCTCATCTTTCCCCCTCAACCGAACCATGACCACGCGCCTGCTTGGTTTCGACACCTTGAATTACAACGTGATATACGCCCAGATGGGCAGGGGCAAGACCGAACGCATCGTTTCCTATGCCCTTTCGAACCTGGCCGCCACCCTCTCGCGGTTCGCATATGATGTTTGCCTCTTCATGAGCCAGAATTTCAATTTCGTTTCGCTTCCCGACGAGCTTACAACCGGGTCGAGCATCATGCCCCATAAGAAGAACCCCGACGTGTTCGAGCTCATCAGGGGGCATTGCAACAAGATACAGGCACTGCCCTACCAGCTGTCGATGATCACCAACAACCTGCCCAGCGGATATTTCCGGGACATGCAGGTCATGAAGGAGATGTTCCTGCCGGTATTCGACGACCTCGAATCGTGCCTCGACATTGCCGCCTATGCAGCCCAGCATATCAAGGTCAATCCCAACATCCTTGACGACCGGAAATATGACCACATTTTCACGGTCGAGGAGGTGAACAAACTCACCCTTCAGGGAATGCCCTTCAGAGATGCCTATAAGGAAGTGGGCAGACAGATCGCCGATGGCGTTTACAAGCCCGAAAAGTCGGTCAACCATACCCACGAAGGCAGCATCGGCAACCTTTGTCTTGACGAAATCCGCAACAAAAAGGAAGAAATTCTCAAGGGATTCAATTTCGCCTCTGTCAATCGCGCCATCTCCAAACTTATAACCGGATAAAAATGTTTCCGGTGCTTTGCAACGGGAACATTCTTAATTTATTGAAGGGTTCACTGGAATGCCGACGGCATTTCGGTGAACCCTTCCCTTTATTTACATTAATTTAATTTTGTGTTACGTAAATCACGTAAAATTATACTTATTGTCACTTTTTTACGCCAATTATTTTATTTTTGATTTTTAGAGACATTAATCATGTCTTTTTGCCAAGAAATCAAAACAAGAACAACAAATGGGAAAACAAATACAAGAGGCACCAAAAAAACTGACAAACATGGTTTACGACAGAATTCCTGACGCACAGGGCATGTACGACCCGGCCAACGAACACGAGAATTGCGGAATCGGGTTTGTGGCCCATATCAAGGGACAGGCATCACACGACATTATCCAGCGGGGCTTGAAAGTCCTTCGTAACATGGATCACCGGGGTGCGACCAGTGCCGACAACGCCACCGGTGACGGGGCTGGCATCCTGATCCAGATCCCACACGAATTTATCACCCGCACCCTGAAGATTCCGGTAGGCAACAAAGGCACCTATGCCACAGGGATCGTATTCCTCCCCAGGGATCCATCCGAAGCCGACATCTGCATGGATGTCCTGGCCAAAAACATACAGAACGAAGGACTTACCCTGACTGCAGTGAGGGACCTGCCCGTCGACCACTCGGTACCCGGCGAGATTGCCCTGCGGGGTGAACCGGCCATGAAACAGGTTTTTGTCACCGGCCACCTCGAACAGGATGCCCTCGAGCGCAAGCTGTTCGTCATCCGTAAACTTACCGAGCACGAGATCAGGAATTCCAACCTGAAAGAAAAACACCACTTTTACCAACCCAGCTTCTCTAGCAAGATTCTGGTATATAAAGGTATGCTCACCCCCCAACAGCTGAAGGATTACTATCCCGACCTGAACGACCCGAACATGAAAAGCGCCATCGCACTGGTCCACTCACGCTTCAGCACCAACACCTTCCCAACCTGGGACCTCGCCCAGCCTTTCCGGGTCATCGCCCATAACGGCGAGATCAACACTATCCGTGGCAACCGGCTCTGGATGCATTCGCGTGAGGCCTTGATGAAGTCCGACTTCTTCGGTGACGACCTGAAGAAGCTGTTGCCCATCATTGAACCCGGAAAATCCGATTCGGCCTCGTTCGACAACACGCTGGAGTTCCTGCACCTGGCAGGCCGCAGCATCCCCCATGCCCTCTGCATGATGATCCCTGAGTCGTTCAACGAGAAGAACCCGATCCCCGACAGCCTGAAAGCATTCTACGAATTTCAGAGTACCATCATGGAACCGTGGGACGGCCCTGCCAGCATGGTCTTCTCCGACGGCCGATACATTGGCGGGACCCTCGACCGCAACGGACTGCGCCCCTCACGCTACGTCATCACCCACAACGACCTCATCGTGATGGGCTCCGAGGTAGGCGTGCAGCAATTCGAGCCAAACGAGATCAAGTTGAAAGGAAGGCTCCGCCCCGGAAAGCTTCTGCTGGTCGACACCCAGCTGGGCATCATCATCCCCGACGAGGAGGTGAAGGACCAGCTCTCAAGGCGTAATCCCTATGCCATGTGGCTCAAGGAAAACCGCATGGAACTCAGGGACATCCAGGTGAAGCAGCGGGTACCGTCGGGACTCGACGATTTCATCACCTTTGCCCGCACCTTCGGATACTCAAAAGATGACATGTACGATATCATCCTGCCGATGGCCGACACGGCAGCCGAACCCACCAACTCGATGGGCAACGACACACCCATCAGCATCTTTTCCGAAAAGCCGAAGCTCTTCTTCGACTACTTCCGGCAGAACTTCGCCCAGGTAACCAACCCGCCGATCGACTCCATCCGTGAAGGACTGGTCATGTCGCTGACCAATTACATTGGGGGCGCCAACGCCAACGTACTGGAGGAAACCCCCGACCATTGCCGCCTGCTCAAGTTTTCGAGTCCGGTGATCGTCAATACCGACCTTGGGAAAATCAAGGACATGAAAGATGAGATGTTCTCGCATGTCACGCTGCCCATGGCCTTCCCAGTGAAGGAAGGATTTGAAGGATTCACCAGGGCTTTCGAAAGCCTTCTGAAGGGAGCCGAAAAGGCCGTCGACGACAGGATGAACTACCTGATCCTTTCGCACCGTACGGTTTCTGACGATATGGCTCCCATCCCATCCCTGCTGGCCGTGGCCGCCGTGCATCACCACCTCATCCGCAACAAGAAAAGGATGCAGATCGGGATACTCGTCGAGACCGGTGACGCCCGCGAGGTGAACCACTTTGCCCTCTTGTTGGGCTATGGTGCCAGCGTCATCAATCCCTTCGGTGCTTTCGCCGCCATCGACCATATGGTCAGGGAGGGCAAGATAGGCATGGAATACAAGGAAGCCCGCAAAAACTACATCAAGTCGATCGACAAAGGCTTGTTGAAGATCATATCGAAAATGGGTATCTCAACCCTGCGCAGTTACCACGGATCGCAGGTATTCGAAGCCGTCGGCATCAGCCGCGATCTCATCGACAAATATTTCGTGGGCACCGCTTCCCGACTGAACGGTATCGGATTGGAGGAAATCTACCGCGAGGTCATGATGTTCCATCAGGAAGCCCACACCCCTTATCCCAACGACGAACCCTTCCGTTTTGAGGAATCGGGTAAAAACGTATGGCGCAAATATGGCGAGATCCATGCCTGGAATCCAGAAACCATCGGGCTCCTGCAATGGTCATCACGCACCAACGACTATAGCAAATACAAGGAATTCAGTGCCCTGATCGACAAGGACAATGCAAAGCCCACCTTTATCCGTGGATGCTTTGAACTGAAACGTAACCCGATCCCCGTGGAGGAGGTTGAGCCCATTGAATCGATCATGAAACGTTTCGTCACCGGGGCCATGTCGTACGGTTCCATCAGCAAGGAAGCCCATGAGGCGCTCGCCGTGGCCATGAACACCATCGGCGGCCGCAGCAATACCGGCGAGGGAGGTGAAGACCCCGAAAGGTTCGGCACCCTGAAACAGAGCGCCATCAAGCAGGTAGCCTCCGGACGGTTCGGGGTCACCAACAACTATCTTACCCATGCGGCCGAACTGCAAATCAAGATTGCACAGGGTGCCAAACCCGGGGAAGGCGGACAGCTGCCCGGATACAAAGTGAACGAGATCATTGCCAAAACCCGAAACTCAACCCCGGGGATTACGCTGATTTCGCCACCCCCGCACCACGACATATACTCCATTGAAGACCTCGCACAGCTCATTTACGACCTGAAATGCACCAACCCCAGGGCCAAGGTTTCAGTCAAGCTGGTTTCCGAAGATGGCGTGGGCACCATTGCCGCAGGCGTCGCCAAGGCATATGCCGACCTGATCACCATTTCGGGTGGAGAAGGCGGCACCGGTGCCAGTCCGCTGAGCTCGATCAAGCATGCCGGGCTCCCGGCCGAATTCGGGATTTCCGAAGCCCAGCAGACATTGGTCATGAACAACCTCCGCGGCAGGGTCAAACTGCAGGTCGACGGACAGCTCAAGAACGGCAAGGATGTCGTGATCATGGGATGCCTCGGTGCCGAGGAATTCGGGTTCTCCACCTCAGCCCTGATCGTTTTGGGATGCATCATGATGCGCAAATGCCATTTGAATACCTGTCCGGCCGGCGTGGCCACCCAGGATCCCGAGCTCCGGAAGCGCTTCCTCGGAAGGTCTGAATACGTGGTAAACTACTTCCGCTTCGTGGCCACCGAAATAAGGGAATACCTGGCCGAAATGGGATTCCGAAGCTTCGACAATATCGTCGGGCGTCGCGACCTCATCACGGTCAACCCAGAGGTCACCAACTGGAAAATGAAAAATATCGACTTCTCAAAGATCCTGTATATGCCCGAGGAAGCCAAAGTCCACGACATCCGCTGTACCGTCGAAGGTGTCAAGCGCGTGGAGGAACACCTCGACATGGAGCTGATCAGTGAAGCCTCACGTGCCATCAAGGCAAAGGAAAAGGTATGGCTGTCGCACCCCATCCAGAATACCGACCGATCGATAGGGGCCATGCTCTCGGGCGAAATCTCCCAGAAATACGGCGAGGCCGGACTCCCCGACAGCACCATCCATTGCACATTCAAGGGGACAGCTGGACAAAGCTTCGGTGCTTTCCTGGTGAAAGGGATCACCTTCAGGCTCGAGGGTGACTCGAACGACTACATTGGCAAAGGACTATCGGGAGGCCGCATCATCGTGGTGCCCCCCTCCGGATCCTCGTTCCGTCCCGAGGAAAACATCATCATCGGCAATACCTCCCTGTATGGAGCCACTGCCGGTGAAGCATACATCAGGGGTGTGGCCGGCGAACGCTTCTGCGTGCGCAACTCTGGTGCCATCGCCGTAGTCGAGGGCACCGGTGACCACTGCTGTGAATATATGACCGGCGGACGGGCAGTCATTCTCGGCCCTACGGGACGAAACTTCGCGGCAGGCATGAGCGGCGGTATCGCTTACGTACTCGACATGGCCGGGAATTTCGACTACTATTGCAACAAGGGGCTGGTAGAGCTATCGCCTGTCGAAGACCGTGCCGACATCATGGAGCTGCAGGAGCTGATCAACAATCACAGGATGTACACCCAGAGCGAACTCGCCTCTACCATCCTGACCCAGTGGGACGAATACCTGCCAAAATTCGTGAAGGTCATCCCCCTCGAATACAAGAAAGTACTTGAAATGCAGAAAATCAGGGAACTGGAACGTAAGCTCCAGCTTACCGAAGACGATCCGACAAGGCATGAATAAGCGAAACCGGACGATGAATGAGTTGCCATCCTTAAAAACAAATTGAACAACATGGGAAATCCAAAAGGTTTTATGATGATACCGCGCAAGGAAAGCGGATACCGCCCCGTCAAGGAGAGAATATTTGATTACGGCGAGGTGGAACAGACACTGAACGAGAATGACAGGAAGCTACAGGCATCGAGGTGCATGGATTGTGGTGTGCCCTTCTGCCACTGGGGATGCCCGGTGGGAAGCAAGATCCCCGAATGGCAGGATTCGCTCTATAAGGGCAATTACGACGAAGCCTACCGTATCCTCCACTCCACCAATAGCTTCCCTGAAATCACCGGACGCGTGTGTCCGGCTCCCTGCGAAAAATCGTGTGTGCTCAATATCCACGAAGAACCCGTCACCATTCGCGAAAACGAATGTGCCACCGTTGAAACGGCCTTTGACCTCGGACTGATCGTTGCAAGGCCCCCGCGAGTGCGTACAGGCAAAAAGGTGGCAGTCATCGGGTCCGGTCCCGCAGGTTTGTCGGCAGCCGACAAACTCAACCAGGCAGGCCACACCGTGACCGTTTTCGAGAAGAACGATGCCATCGGCGGACTTCTCCGTTATGGGATTCCCGACTTCAAGCTGAGCAAGAACGTGATTGACCGCCGACTGGCATTGTTCCTTGACGAAGGCATCACCTTCAAGACCAACACCAGTGTAGGCACTGACATCACCTCTGATGAGTTGCTGGAAGAATTCGACGCTGTGGTGCTCGCCATCGGGGCCGAGCAGCCCAGGGACCTGACCGTCGAGGGACGCGAACTGGGAGGCGTGCATTTCGCGATGGAATATCTCACCCAGCAGAACAAAATCGTGGCTGGTGTCGACGTGCCTGAGGAGGACAGGATAACCGCCAAGGCGAAGAAAGTACTCGTAATCGGGGGAGGCGATACCGGCTCCGATTGTGTAGGCACCGCCATCAGGCAACGTGCCGAGAAGGTTACCCAGATCGAGATCCTCCCCAGGCCTGCAGATAAGCGCGAACCGGGCAATCCGTGGCCATACTGGCCAAACACCCTGCGCACCTCCAGCTCCCACCTCGAGGGCTGTGAACGGCGCTGGAGCCTCTCCACCAAACGGCTGATCGGCGAGAACGGAACTGTCACCAAGGCCGAACTCGTACAGACCGAATGGTTTCGCGATGACAAAGGACGCTGGCAGATGTCGGAAGTGCCCGGCACGGAGGAAATCGTGGAAGTCGACCTGGTATTGCTGGCCATGGGGTTCACCCAGCCGGTACACCAGGGGCTGCTCGACAGTCTGGGTGTCGATTACGATCCTCGCAACAACGTAAAGGTCAACAACAAGAAACAGACATCAAAGGCGAAGGTATTTGCCGCCGGCGACGTGGAGAAAGGCGCCAGCCTGGTGGTGCATGCCATCGAAGCCGGGAAAGTAGCCGCCGCGGCCACCGATGCCTACCTTCGGGGTATGGAATTCTAAAGGTACAGGGGATAATCTTCGGGGCGCTGTTGTTTCCAGCGCTTGTGCGACCAAAGGTAATACCCCGGCGCCTCGCGGATGCACTCCTCCATCAGCCTGACATAAGCGAGGAGGATCTCCTCCTCGGAATGCTCCTTCGGACTGTCAAACATCGGGATAAATTTCATCTCATAATAGCCACGCTTCAGCTTGCGGGTATGCAGGAAAACCACAGGCTGGTTGGTCCGCTGCGCAATCTTGACCGGCCCGGAATTAAAACATGCCTCCTGGTTCATGAATAGCGTCCAGTACTTCGACACCGTAGGGGGACGCTGGTCGCCTCCCAGGGCAAGGCAAAAAGGCTGATTGAGGTTGTGGAAGTCAAGAATCACACGTGCCGACTTGTGTACCGGGATCGTCTGTGCTCCCCAGCGCTCACGCATCGTCAGCAGGTACTCCTCAAACATCGGGTTGCCCCTCACCGGGTTGTAAACCACCAGGTATTTGTGCTTCAGGAGCTTCTGCGACCAAGCCGACCACTCCCAATTGTTGTAATGCATTCCCAGAAGGATAACACTCTTCCCGTCGGCATAAAGGTTGTCGAGGTACTCCTTGCCACTGATCACCACCCGCTTGTCAAATTCGGCTTCCGTCATGCTCCATGCCTTGGCCGTCTCGAGCGAAATATCACAGAAATGACGGTAAAACGCCCTGACAATCCTGCGGATCTCCTGTTCCGGCTTTTCCGGAAACGCCTTGCGCAGGTTGTTGCGGATCACCTTCTTCCGATAGCCCACAAGGTATTGAAGAATCAGCGAAAGAAAATCAGACAGCGCATACAGCAATGGAAAGGGCAGTTTCGAGATCCCCTTCAGGGACTGGATGATCAATGTATTGGCAATATGGCTCGATCGTAGCGACATGAATTCGGGTATTAAGCCTGCAAAAGTAATAAATCCGGCCAACCTCAGGGCAAATCCGGGAGATGAAGGCGTGCATGCAACGGATGTTCGTCGGGGCGACGGTGTTTCCAGCGGCGGTGCGACCACAGGTAACACACCGGATCCTTGAGGATATGGGCCTCAATATGGGCCACATAGGTCAGGATGATCGTCTCCTCATCCACCCTTTCGGGATGTTCGAACAACACCTCAAACTTCGTCTCATAATATCCCCTGGCTTTCCTGTGGATGGTTTGAAGCACCACCGGTTGTCCGAAACGCTTGGCCAGTTGCGCCGGTCCCCTGAAAAACTGCGTCTCCTGGTTCAGGAAGCGGGTCCAGAATGAATGGTACCACGGGGGCGTCTGGTCGGCCGCCAGCCAAGTCATTACCCGTTCACCCGACTGGCTGGCCCTGATCAGCTTGCGCAGCAGGATATTCATGGCGGTGGTCTCACCCCCGAAACGGCTGCGGATGCCATTCATGAACTGGTCGAAAGGCTCGTTCGACATCGGCTTGTACACAAACAACTGCCGGTGGCGGATGTGCAGCGGCATGTGTGCCAGCCACTCCCAGTTGCCATAATGGACAGACATCACCGTCACGCTCCTCCCTTCGTCATAAAACCGGTTCAGCACTTCGGGATTGACGATCACCATTCGTTTCGAAAGCTGGTCGGCTGTCATGGTCCGCGTTTTCAGGGTCTCCACAAAGATGTCGCACATGTAGCGGAAGTAATCGCGAGTGGTCAGGGCAATCCATGTCTCATCGCGCTCCGGGAAAGAATTGCGAAGGTTCTTTTCGACCACATTCCGCCGATAGCGCACCAGGTGGTACACCACCACGAACATGGCATCCGAAAGCAGGTACAGCAACCCGAAAGGCAGATACGAAATCCCCTTAAGGAAAAAAATGCCGGTATTTGTGATGATCTTGTTCAACAGAGATGACAATTTCGAGTTACAAATCTAATGGAATAATAAAAAAGCGGGTAAATTAGCGCGAACCAAAATTAAAATGAGATGAAACTGATTTATACCCTACTTTTAGCAACCCTTTCATTCATGGCATCAGCGCAATCACAACCCTTTTACATTGCGCACCGCGGAGCGTCGCATGATGCACCCGAGAACACTTTAGCCTCGGCCAAACTGGCATGGGAACAGGGAGCCGACGCCCTGGAGATCGACGTTTACCTGGCGTCAGACAACCGCATTATGGTGATACACGACAAAAACACCAAGCGCGTATCGGGCGGCAGAAACATGGTGGTTGCCGACACCCCCTCACTGATTCTGCGCGAGATAGAGGTAGGCTCATGGAAAGGCGAGCAGTTCAAGGGAGAGAAAATACCTTACATCGAGGAGATCATCGAAACTGTGCCCGAGGGGAAAACCCTTGTGGTGGAGGTAAAGTGCGGACCCGAGATCATACCCCACATGGAGCGGATACTTAACAAGAAGAAATGCAAGGGCGAGATCCTCTTCATCGCCTTCGGATGGGAAACCATCACCGGATTGAAGCAGGCATTCCCCGACAAGAAAGCCTACTGGCTTTCGAGCGCCAAGCCCGAAGTGAAGAAGCGAATTCCCGAAATAAAAACACTGGGGCTCGAAGGCGTGAACCTGCAATATGGCATCATTGACCAGGAGCTGGTGACCGAAGTCCACAACCTCGGACTGGAAGTCCTGGCCTGGACTGTCGACGACCCCAATGAAGTACGCCGCCTCATCGACCTGGGTGTAACCAAGATCACCACAAACCGACCAGGCTGGATGAGAGAGGAGATTGGAAAATAGTTTGACTACAGATTAAAAGATTACACAGATATCTGTTTGAGGACAAACCTGCGCGATGAATCGCGCAGCCACAATTCGTTTTCCAAACAATGTATGGTAATCGCGCAGCCACAATTCACCCTATGAGGATGATATCTTTTCCGAAGATTGATACAATGAGAAGATATCATTGTGGGAAAATCCCATCGGGATTCGTTCCCGATTCCGGACGCGATAGCGAGCGGAAGACACGATTATAATCCCACCAACGTAAGGAGCAAAACAAATCCCATAGGGATGACACGATTGTAATAACAGCATCGTAAGGAACCGAACGATTCCGTGCGCGTTAGCGAGCGGAAGACACGATTATAATCCCACCAACGTTAGGAATCCCACCCCAATCATGATAAGATGACATCTTTTTCCGAAGATGGATGCAACGAAAAGATGTCATCTTTTTGCAACGAGAAGATGTCATCCTCCTTGCAAACCAGCCACCGTTTCCATCGGGCACGCCGGCAGCCCTCCCCTCAATTGAGGTATTCCACAATTTTTTCCATAAAAAATACGAAGTTCATTTTTTATAAATACATCACTAGTGTCTA
>DF970690.1:606153-637620 GCA_001270045.2 Bacteroidales bacterium 6E
CTTACGGGGTCTCTTTTTTTTTGCCTACAAATTCCCAAAAATAATATATCCATTCATCCAACGATTGCCTGGTGGCAGCCTTATAAATTAGACAGTCTTTCCAGGACCCATCATGAATTCAACCGACATCCCAAAAAAAAAATTTCCGTATTTGACCATCCATCATTTGGCGAGCGTTGATGGTGACGCCAAAGCCGTATCCTGACCCCTTATTGCTATCGCCATACAATTTGCATGGTTTTACCATTATTTTATCATATGAATATGGCAAAAGAATGGTTAAAGACTGGAGAAACTATGGAGAAACCAATAATGGGTTTAAGAGCGAAACGAAACCGACAGGGAGGCTGGGGTGTAATTACGATGATGGGATATAATCATGCCATCCCGATGGGATTCTGGTAGGTTCCTTGCGATGATGGGTTATAATCATGCCATCCCGATGGGATTCTGGTAGGTTCCTTACGTTGATGGGTTACAATCATGGCATCACGATGGAATTCTTGATGGATGACATCTTCTCGTTGCATCTGTCTTCGGAAAATATGTCATCCTGTTGCGGTCAGCAATCGGTATTGCAGTCATGTTCCATGTCCTGGGTTTCAATCTGGAACGTGGTGTGAGATATCCCAAACTCGTGGGCAATATCGTGCTGTAATTCAGCGATGAAGAAGTCGGTGTGTCCTTCGGGCATAACAAGGTGGGCGGTGAGGGCAACCCTGGTGGTGCTCATGGCCCAGATGTGCAGGTCGTGGATATCATCGACTCCTTCGCGTGTCTGTAAAAAAGCTCTGACTTTTTCAACATCAATATGTTTTGGCACAGCGTCAAGAGCCAGGTCTACCGAATCGGTAAACAATCCCCAGGTCCCCCAAAGAATGACAGCAATGATTGCAAAGCTTGTAATCGGGTCAATCCATAAATACCCCGTAAGGTTTATTAAAAGTCCGGCAACCACGACCCCCAATGAAACAGCGGCATCGGCAGCCATATGAAGGAAGGCACCCTTGATGTTCAGGTCATTTTTCTGGCCTTTCATGAAAAGCAAAGCGGTAGCTGTGTTTATTATCACACCGATAGCTGCCACAATCATAACCTGTGTGCCACCTACCGGTTGAGGATTCTTGAGTTTATTTATCGCATCCCAGCCAATGATTGCCATCGCTCCAAACAGAAGCAAGGCATTTAGAACCGAAACCAAAATGGTGGTTTTACGCCAACCATAAGTGTATTTCCCCTTCGGTTTGATGGTTGCAAGCCAGGCAGCCGCCCAGGCAAAGGCCATACCCAACACATCACTTAGATTATGACCTGCATCGGCAATCAGCGCCGATGAATTGGCAATGAGGCCATAAATCACCTCTACCACCACAAATATGATATTTAATCCAATACCAATGGAGAACAACCTGCCATAGTTTTGCATGCCATTTTCACCTGAATGATGATGATGATGATGATGTGGACTTCCCATAATTAGTTTAATTTCTTGGTGCATTTAACATGGAATTGACAGTTTCCAATCCAATTCCTTTTAATGATACCTCAGTAATTCAATCCATGCCTTATTCAAGGTATGCTCCATTTCAAGCAGTTTTTCGATACTTTCATAATAGAATGAAAGCTCATAAAAGTATTCACTTAATGATATTTCTCCTGCTTCCAGCGCTTTTAAAATCAGGTTGCCATTGTTATAAGCCGCAATTTCTTCCCTATAACCGGAAATGCTTTGCTGAAGTTCAAAAAACCTGTCATGCTGGGCTTTCATTTCATTGTAGAACTGCAGCTTCGCATCTTTCTGGAATTCCCCGACAGCCTTGGCTTTCGCATCGGCCCAGGCAATCGTGTTTTTATTTTCCCAAAGCGGAATGCTTATGCCCAGGGTTATTCCCTGGAACTGCTCGCCCACGACTTTTTCACTCATGTAGCCTGTCGAGAACTTCGGAAGGTTTTGGGCTACCTGCAATTGCCTTGATTTTTGTGAAATCGCGAGTTCTTGTTTAAGCCATTGCAAAACCGGATTGTTTTGTTCTGCCCGGGAATACCATTCGTCAAAATCGGGAACTGTTTGAGGAACATCAAAAACACTATCTTCAAAAGCAATTGCCATTCCTCCATTTAGCCTCGCAAGTTCTGCCTGTAATGCCGACCTCTCAATTTCGATTGTCTCAAGTTCTTTGGATATGCTGAGCAGGTACATCCTCGATTTGTTGAAATCCAAAATATTCGCCTCTCCTTTCTCAAGCATTTTTTTGTATGCTTCCGCGATTTGTGACGCATGGCTGACTCGTCTTTTGTACTCTGAAGCCAGCGCATTTTGAAGTGTCAGTGATCCACAAACCAGACGTGCATGATGCAGGATTTCCCGTCTATGCTTTTGATACTCAAGCCTGGCTTGTTCATTTTTGTATCCCGAAATCTGACTCCTGTATTTATAGGCGGTGGGGAAGTCAAATGTCTGGCTGATCGCAAAATCCGTACGGTTTCCTATGGCTGAAGGATTTCCCCATAGATAATTGAATTCAACTTCGGGATTTGAAGGCCAAATGCCCGTTTTGTTGGAGAGCATCTCCGCTTCTGAATTTTTACGAAGTGCCGACAGGGTGGTGTTGTTTCGTTCGATCCTCGTCAGCACTGAATCGAGGGAGTTTTGGGCTGATGAACCAATGGATGCCATCAGAGCTATAATGATGAGTATTCCTTTCATTTTGATTCTTGTTTAATGATTCCCCGGTTACTTAAGATACTGTACACAATGGGCACGATGTAAATATTGAGAATGGTGGAGGTCAGCAGTCCCCCCAATATTACTTTCGCCATTGGGCTCTGGATCTCATTGCCGGGTGCATCACCCTGTACTGCCAATGGAACTAACGCCAAAGCTGCCGTAAGGGCGGTCATCAAAATGGGAATTAACCTGTCCTTCGACCCATGTAGTATAGTTTCATGTAAAGGCTCTCCACTTTGCCGCAAATGCTGGTAATGGGAGATCAGCAATATCCCATTTCGTGTGGCAATCCCAAACAGGGTGATAAATCCGATAATTGCCGGTATATTCAGTATGTTCGAGGTGACAAAGATGGCGAAAACACCTCCTATGAGAGCCAGCGGAAGGTTAAGCAGGATGATGCCGGCAAGTTTTAGGTCCTTGAATTCCTGGTAAAGCAACAGGAAAATGATGAAAAAGGCAACGATAGATGTTATAAGCAGGGTTTTCGAGGCACTTGCCTCACTTTCAAATTGCCCACCATATTCAACACGGTATCCTTCAGGTAATTGGATATTGACGGCAATATTGTCCCTGATCTGTTCTACCACACTTCTCAAATCGCTTCCTGCCACATTGGCTGAAACGACGAGCTTTCGTTGCACATTTTCGCGGCTGATCGAGCTTGGACCCGATGACGAAACAATAGAGGCAACCTGTGAAAGGGGGACTTTCTTCCCGCTTTCGGTATCTATCAGAAGATTTCTTGCTGTTTCGATGTTTCGGGTATAGGTGGTGTCCATTTTCAGGACCAGGTCAAAGCTTTGCTGTCCCTCATAAATATCAACCATTTTCTCGCCATTGAATGCGATCTCGACGAACCGATTGAATTCTTCCATGGTGATACCGTAAAAGGCAAGCATTTCCCTGTTTGCCCTGATTTGTATCTGTGGAATTTCAATCTGCTGCTCCACATTTACATCCACCAATCCTTCAATATCCGCAATGTGCGATTTTATTTCGTTGCCCAAAGTGAACAGCTGGTTTAAGTCGTTTCCGAAAAGTTTGATGGCAATGTTGGCCCGTGTTCCCGATAGCATATGGTCGATGCGGTGTCCCAGGGGTTGGCCTACGGTAAAGGCAATTCCGGGAATGGCAGAAAGTTTGTTTCTTACATCTGCCATAAATTCATCCAGTGGTCGTTTCTCCAGCGTAAAGTTGATATCGATCTCGGCACTGTTGACGGTTTGTGAGTGTTCATCGAGCTCTCCCCGGCCAGTCCTGCGGGTGGTGGTCTCTACTTCAGGTATGGACAACATTTCGGTTTCCACCAGGTTGCCCAGTTTATTGCTTTCTTCAAGCGATGTGCCTGGCTGTGTAACTACCGACAGGGTCAAGGCGCCTTCGTTGAATTCAGGCAGAAAACTTCTTCCAAAGCCGGAAAACAGGATCATTGCAGCAACAAACAAGCCCAGTACGGGAAATATTACGGTTTTTTTATGTTGTAATGCCCATGCAAGCGATTTTTCGTATCGTGATGAAAACAACCGTGTCAACCAGCTGTCCTTGTCTTTTCTGGCCAGATATGATTCTCCCGAAAGCATCATTTTCGCCAATAACGGGGTTAAGGTCATGGCCACCAGCAAAGAAACGGAAAGCGATACAATATATGATATACCCAAGGGTTTCAGCATTCTGCCTTCCATCCCGGAGAGGAAGAACAGGGGCAGAAATGCGACTATAATAATGAGGGTCGCGTTTAAAATGGAAGCCCTGATTTCCTTTGAAGCATCAAATACCACCGTGAAAGAATCCTGCCGTTGGTCCAAGGGTTTTAAACGGTTCTGCCGTAACCGTTTATAGACGTTCTCAACATCAATGATTGCGTCATCCACCAATGATCCAATGGCGATGGCCATACCGCCCAGACTCATGGTATTGATGGTCAGTCCCAGTGCCTTTAAGGCCAAAACTGCCCCTAAAAGCGACAAGGGAATGGCGATCAATGATATGATGGTTGTCCTGAAACTCCCAAGAAAAAAGAACAGGATGATCACCACGAAAATGGCTCCTTCAATCAGGGCACGCTGTACATTGTTTACGGATGTCTCAATAAAATCGGCCTGCCGGAAGATTTCCGTATCTATCTGGATATCTCCGGGAAGACTGGCTTTCAGTGCTTCCAGGTTTTCCTCAATTTTTTCCGTGACAGCCAGCGTGTTGATGTTGGGCTGCTTGGAAACGGAAAGTACAATGGCTGGTTCGGCATTCAGCGAGGCATATCCCATTTTTACCGCACTCCCTATGGTTACGGAAGCCACATCACTGATCCGGACCGGTTTATTGTTGACGGATTTGATGTACGTGCCTGACAATTCATCCACATCGGAGGTACGGCCAATGCCCCTCACTACATATTCGTTCCCGTAATCGCGAATTACTCCCCCCGAAGAATTATTGCTAATGTTTTCACACGAAGCGACAAGCTCGTCAAGCGATACATCATGGAATTTCATTTTCAATGGATCGGCAATCACCTGGTATTGTTTGTAATCTCCTCCGATGATGCTAACCTGCGAAACACCTCCCGTAGCCAGAATAAGTGGTTTTATATTCCACTCGGCAATGGTTCGCAATGTCATAAGGTCGGTGGTATCAGCCTTTAACCCTATGAAAAAGATTTCTCCCATGACACTTGACTGTGGGGCCAGTATTGGATTGCCGATTCCCTTGGGCATTTGGTCGTTGATGGCAATCAGCTTTTCGCTCACAATCTGACGCGCGCGGTAAACATCGGTACCCCAGTCAAAATCGATCCAGACAAACGAGAACCCCTGGGCAGAGGTTGACCGAACCCTGCGAACCCCATTGGCACCATTCACTGAAGTCTCTATCGGGTAGGTGACCAGCCGTTCCACTTCTTCCGGGGCCATGCCGTGTGCATCGGTCATTACAACCACCGTGGGAGCGGTCAGGTCTGGGAAAACGTCGATTTCCATTTCAGTCGCCGTTTTTGTGCCGTAAATCAGCAGAACGACTGAGGCCACCAGGATGATTAACTTATTGTTGAGCGAGAATTTTATGATATTGTCAATCATGATCAAGCAAGTTTTGTCAATTAATGGACATGTCCGGAGTGAGGATCGAGTGCCCCGGCTGCCTGTGCCAGTTTAATCAGCATCGCCCCTTGGGTAACAATTCTTTCTCCCGGGATTAATCCTGTGAGAATTTCCCTGTTGATCCCGTCTGTCACACCTGTGGTTACCTGTCGTTTCTCAAAAAGTTCAGGGGTTTCCTGTACAAAAACAAAATAAATCCCTTGTTCCTCGAGAAGTGCACTGTTTGGAACAACCAATGCCTCTGTCGATGTGATGGTTTTCAGGTAAATTTCGACGAGACTCCCCTGTATGAAGTTGCCTTTGTTGTCGATTTGCAAATGAACGGGGATGAGGTAGTTGTCGGCACATACCGATTTCCCGACAGATAAAACTTTCCCTTTTAATTCCTCCAGCGTATATGTTTTGTTGTCGTGGAATGTTTTTATAATGGCCGATTCCAGTCCAGCTAAAACATGACCATATTGTGGCTGGACGAACGCTTTCAACATAAGCGAGTGGTCCTGGCTGATGGTTGCCAGTTTTTGTCCGGCTTCAACATATTGTCCGTTAGAAACCCATATTTGTTTCACGAAACCTTTCATCGGACTGGTAATGCTCTGTTCACCCCCCAGGGAATTATTCACCAGGTTTTCATAAACAGCCTTTGCATTTTCATAGGTTGTCTGTGCTTCCAGCAATTCTTTTTCTGAAATTATCCGATCTGTCGAAAGTTCTCTTTTACGGTTGTAATCGGCTTCAGCCTTGATGAAATTATTCTTCGCTTCCGAAATTTTTACGGTCAGGTTATTTTCCATCATCCCTCCGGGTGAGATCCTTAAAAGAGGCTGTCCTGTCGATACGGCTGTACCTTCAACCAAACTGTTGCCGGTATATTTTACGATTCCTCCGGCTTTTGCGGTAATATCTGTTTCGTTGCCGGTGGCGGGCTCTATTTTCGCTACCGTTTTGATAACCTGACCGAAGGCACGTTTTTCGGCAATTTCAGTTTTAAAGTCGATTTTCCACGACTGTTCTTTGGTGAATACGACCTTGTTGACCATTGAAGGTTCATCAGGGGCAGGTTGTTCATGCGCATCATGGTGATCTGAAAATATGATCACCTCACCGGCCGCAATAACCGTAGTGTCGATCAAAAAGTGTAATGTTCCTGTTCCTGCCGCTTCCGGAACCAGGTCGAAACTGTAAATACCTTTCCGGGTAGGTCCATCCAGGGTTTGGGTGACCTCCTTGCCGTTTACAGTGAGCACAGCAGTTACCGATCCGGCTTCCAATGCCTTGAAGGAGGGGAGAAGAGAGAAGTGTGACAAAACGTTTGCCTTTTCGCCGACCACAAAAGCATCTGATTCGGCAAACAGCTCATAACTGTTGGTGTAGGCCGTATATTGCACTTTTACATGTTCATGGCCTTCTTCGGGGATGTCGCTTTTTGTTTCGCCATTGTGGTCGTGGTTATTGTCGTTTTCATGACGGTGGGAATGGCAGGCCGAAATTGTCAGGGCAAGCCATACAATGGATATTAATCTGAATTTCATCTGATGATTGTCTGGAATTTATACTGTATGTTGAATAATGCCAATCCGGAAATTGCCTTATTCATGGCAATTCAACGCAACGAATTGGAAACCAATCAAAAATCAGATTTGTGGAGGTGCCCTTAACCCAAATGAATAATATAAATCGACACCTAAAGGATCCTCGTTTTCATTATGGCAGGCTGTCGATTTTCGAACCCTTGCGTTGTGGAATATCTGCTCGGGAAGTATACTGTAGTTAATGTCGGGTGAGTATTTGTCATTCAGGTCTTCACTTTTGCTTAAACGCGAAATGTCAAGGGATGATACTGGAATGAACTCACTTACACAGCATTGGTGTGCCGGGCCTGAAGCGTCGAATGGATGATTGTGGTCCTCATGATCGTCACTATGCGGGTTTTTGCTGCATTCACAATGGTCGGTCCCAAAGCAAACCTGTTGATCGTGGTGGTGGTGGGGAATGGCCGTATGGGCAAGAAATATAACCCCTGCCAGCATGGTCAGTATCCTGATAAGATATGTTGCCTTAAAATTCACCCACATATTGTTTTAGAACTTCAAAAATAGGAAAAAAGTTCACCATCCCGATCAAGTTAAGTGTTTCTGAACAAAGATAATCCAGTTGACTTAAAATGTTGAAAATTATATTCCATTGTCACTTAAATAAAATAATGATTCCAAATTAGACGTTACATCGTGCTATACTTGGTATAGACATGTTGAAGTAAAAATCTCTTATCAATTTTTCCAATAGTGAATGGTATAACAGTTTACTCTATATGTTAAAATGCCGGTTGAAGAAAATTCGAGCTCAAAAAAATTGAATATTCAATTAACTTTCGTAAATTGAATAGGATTTATTAGTTGTGTATAAATCAAATATCTGCTAAGTTTATAACTTACCTCAAGGATGTTTCCTGTTTGTAGGCAGCAAAGGGGAACCTTTTATAAAGAAGTTGTAATCCGGTCTTAATGATTGGGTAATTTTTGAAACTGATCCCATTGTTTTTCCGGATTGAATAGAAAGTATGAAGTCTTATCAATTGCCGCCTAACTATTATTCTTTTCTCTTATTCCTCTGTTTCTAAACCCCGGTTCTGCACACTATTAGCCTTACTGTTTATTTCGTGCCCAAAATGGAACTGAATAAGGTTTCCTATGAATGGTATGCAGTTTATACACAAGTGTTCAAGGAGAAGAAAGTCCAGGATTACCTCGGAAGACTTGGTATAGAATGTTACCTTCCCTTACGAAAGATTCTTCGCCAATGGAGCGACCGCAAAGTCTGGATCGAAGAACCACTTTTTCCCCGGTATATTTTTGTAAAGGTTAGCCATTACGAATACTTCGATGTATTTGCCGTACCGGGAGTGATCTCATATGTGATGTTTGGTGGTAAGGCCCAACCTGTTTCTTCCAGACAGATCGAAGGTATCCGTACCATGGTTTGTCAGCAGGAAAGAGAAGTTTTTGTATCACACGCAAATATTGGGAAAGGTCAATTTGCTGAAATCATGTGTGGACCTCTCAAGGGAATTACAGGTGAAGTGGTCAGGATTTCCAGTGACTACCATATTGTTATCAGGATCGATACTCTTGGCTGCCATGTATTTACCAACGTGTCTGCCGAAGAACTGAGAATACTTCCAGTTGCTCCTTTATCCCGCCCTCTTAGTGCCGTTAAGAACCACCAGCGCCCCTTGTCCTGAAAATTGGTTTTCAATTTAGGGAAATCTTCGCCTGGATCTGAAATTGCACCATTTCTCACGGCAGGATTATTTGAATGGTTTATAATTCCCCTAGCCAGTTTTGATATGGAAATCAAATTAATGAAATTCAGGTATTGTAAGTACGCTGGATTTGTGGTTCTCATGGCTGTCATTTCCGGAACCTTGTCCACATCATGTGTAACCATGCGGGATGTGGAATATTTTCAGGGGCACGATACCCTTACCACCGTTTTCCAAAGCGTGGGGCCAAATGAATATCTTCTGAAACCGGGTGATGAGCTGATGGTGCACATTGCCAGCCTGGAAGAATCTTCATTCGGTGTTTTTTCCGGCAATGCCCGTTTATCGGGTTATCCGGGTAACGGGACCGTTCCCGAGAGGTCGGTCTTTTCATGCAGGATTGACCGGCAGGGAGAAGTGCAAATGCCTGTTACTGGAAAGTTTACGGCAGCTGGCAGAAGTTTGCAGGCAGTTGGTGAGTCAATCAGGGAATCTCTTGAAAATATCCTCAATCAACCTGTTGTTACCGTTGACCTGATGAACCGATATGTCACCATTATCGGGGAGGTACGGAACCCCGGACAATATCCTTATACGCAATCCAATTTTACATTGCTCGATGCCATCGGCCAGGCTGGGGACCTGACTGATTACGGTGACCGGCAAAAAATTATACTGACCCGTAACATCGAAGGTGAAAATAGGTTGGTTACCATGGATCTTACAAATCCGCAAATACTCTCATCAAGTTATTTCTATGTTCAGCCCAATGATGTCATCTATGTGAAACCTTCCAAAAAGAAGTTCTGGAGCCTGCAACAGATGCCTTACTCCGTTATGTTGTCTACCCTGACAACTGCCCTGTTTATTTTCTCAGTCCTGAAATAGCGATAGCCCATGGCCATGATAAACAAATCCAATACCCAGGGGATGCCCCTGAAAAATGAGGACAGCGACCTGAAAAGGATCCTGACGCTGGTAATTTCCAACTACCGGATTTTTCTCATTTGCCTTGGAATTTCGTTAGGCGTCGCGATGGCGGCAAACCTTTTTACGACCCCCAAATACAAAATTGCGGCATCCATTCTTATCAAAGACGGTGAAAAAAAGGCAACCTCTATGGGTAACGCTGCCGAATATCTGAATAGCCGACTGTTTCATGAAGAGAATAATTTCCAGAATGAGATCTGGATACTAAAATCCAAACCGGTCATTGAGCAAACTATCCAGGATCTGCAGCTGACGGTAAGTTATTTCAGGAAGGAAGGGTACCGGTACATAGATGATTATGGGAAGGCTCCCTTCCAGGTATTGCTTCCCGAGAACCATATCCAGCCAGTGGGAGTAATGTTTAAACTGAAATTCTCAGATCCTCAACATTTCACCATTAAGGCTGATGGAAAGAATGTTTCTTTCCGAAATCTGCAAACAGGTTCGGAAGAATCATCCCGGAAAAAATGGGATTTGCAGAATGAGGGTGAATCGGGACAATTGATCGACTCTACTGAATATGCCTTTGTCATTCTTACCGATCCGTCTGTAGATACCACTGTTTTAACCGGACATGATTATGCTTTCATGATGAGGGATGCCAAATCCCTTTCAGATGCCATCAGTGAGCAAATCAATTACAATGTTGTCGATAAATTGGCAACCGTTATCCAAATTGTATATAAAAGTGCCTCCCCGGAAAAGGGAATTGATATTGTGAATGAAATCATGGAGGCATACTCGGACCAGAACCTGAAAAGCAAAAACCACCATGCCGAAATTACCATTGCATATATCGAGCGCCAGTTAAACGAAATTTCCGACAGCCTTAAGTATGCGGAAGATAAATTGCAAAGATTCAAATCCTACAATCAGCTGTTGAATATTTCAAACCAGACCAACACAATACTCGAACAATATAGTGAATTGGAAAACCAATTGGCTGAACTGGAGTCAAGGCAAAGATACTATCAGTATGTAATGGATTATCTTTCCGGCAATGACGATTTTTCAAACATGATTGTTCCGGCCTCCATGGGAATTTCCGACCCGCTGCTTAATAATCTCATGACTGACCTGATCAATGCCCAAACCCAACGAACCACGCTGATACAGAATAACCAGGAACGAAATCCCATGGTCCAGATCCTGAATAACCAGATCAGCAATACCAAGAAAACCATATCCGAAAATATTGCAGCCATTATGGCAACAACCCAGCTTACCCTCAATGAAAAGACGAACCGGCTCGCAGAACTGAAGCAGACAATTGGCCGTTTGCCTGCTACCCAAAGGCAATTGAGCGGAATTGAAAGGAGTTATAAGCTGAATGATGCCATTTACAATTACCTGCTCGAGAAAAGAGCAGAAGCCAAGATTACCCTGGCTTCCAACATTCCTGACAATGTGATCATTGAGCCTGCCAGGAAGGTGGGTAACAAACCTGTCTCACCCAATAAGCAAATTAACTTAATGGCCGCATTGCTTTTGGGATTTGCCGTTCCCCTTGGGTTTCTGATGACCAGAAACCTGTTGAATAATCTGATTGACTCAGAAGACTCATTCGAACTTCTTTCCGATATGCCTGTTCTGGGTCGAATACTGCATGTCAGTGACATGAACCCAGGCGCTTCTGTTTATGGTCCTCCCCGGTCAATCATTGCCGAATCGTTTTCAAGTCTGAGAACAAATATTGAACTCCACTTCAAACGAATCGAACCCAAGGTTATCCTGGTTACATCTGCCATGGCCGGTGAGGGAAAATCTTTCACGGCCCTCAACCTCGCCATTGGTTACGCACGATTGGGAAAACGAACCTTGCTGATGAATTGCGACCTCCGAAATCCTGCATCGTATTTCATGAACGGAAATGATCATGATGTGGGCCTCAGTGACTATTTTAAAGACCATGTTGATGTGCCGGCCATGATCCGCGCATCCGGTTATACAAATCTTGATTATATCCATTCGGGAGCGGTTCCCGAAAACCCTGACCAGCTTCTGGCCATGAAAAAAGCTGCTCTGTTGTTCGAGAAACTGAAGACGATGTATGACTGTATCATCCTTGACACGGCACCCTTATCAATCGTCACCGACACCTACCTTCTCATGGATTATTCAAACATTCGTCTTGTCGTTGTCCGACTGGGCTATAGCCAGAATGGCTGGGTAGGTAAAATGTTGGATGAAATGGCTGACAAGAAATTGGGACGGGTCGCTGTAGTGTTGAATGATGTCAGGTTCAGGGACACTGCCTATGCCCGGCACTATGGATATGGACAGGCTGTCGGACCTAATGCGCTTCTTGACATGGCGAAACGTACCTTCCACATGAAGACATCATGATTTGTTGTTATGGCATTACAATACATGGTTTGTCATATTGGGAATGTGCTTTCTCTGTGGTGAAATTCCATGATTATTTAAAGGTAGATCAAAATCGATTGTATCGGATTCCATGATCGCTTTTCCTCGTTTCTTGTATCGGCACCTGTCTGCATTACTGATATTTTGGTTGTGCTGCGGTTTGTCTTCCTCACAGGCTGCCACATTCTATGTTTCGACTTCAGGGAATGACAGCAATCCCGGAACCGTTTCAAGTCCATTTAAAACTATCCAGAAGGGTGTGAGTAAGCTCAAGGCTGGTGATATCCTTTATGTCAGGGGAGGAACTTATGTCGAGAGCGTTTATGTAGGCCAGTCAGGAACCGAAACCCAGCCTGTAACGATTTCGGCTTATCCGGGAGAATTGCCTGTAATCGACGGGGCTGATAAGCTTCCGGCTTCAGATGGGGGCGACCTGGTATTGGTTGTGGGTGACTATGTAATCTTTGATGGATTCGAAGTGCGAAACAGTAATATCAACGGTACCCGACTTGGTGGGGGAGGCGTTATGCTGGAGGGTGAACATACCTGTGCCCGAAACCTGAATGTACATCATACGTGGGAGCATGGAATCATTGCCAAGGGTAATTACAGCAAGGTAGAGTATTGCGAAGTCTGGCAATGTGCTTTTTCGAATTCCAAAAATCCCGGTTCCCCCGCGGCAGGTTACTGGTCAACCGGCATCAGTGCAGCCCGAAGCCCTGTTGACGGGATTACCAGAAATGCTGTTCTGCGAGGAAATATCAGTTACAATAACTGGGGCGAAGGCATTTCATCCTTTGAAGCCGATGGTACCCTGATCGAGGACAACATATCTTTCGACAACTGGTCTGTCAACCTATACATCTCAGATACCCGAAATGCCCTGGTGCAAAGAAATATTGTCTATAACACACCCAATAATGTGGTTGGCAAGCGACGGCCGCTAACCCTTGGTGATGAACTTGCCAATAAACCCCGGTCGGCCAACAACAAGGTGATCAATAATTTCATTTATAACGCCGATTTATGGGCCTTCTGGTCAACCGGAGTGCCCGGATCCGGCCTCGATAATGTTATGATCGCCTTTAACACGATAGTGAACGGTCAATTGGAAATCGGTGCCAGTCCTGAAGATGGAGTTGTGAACAAGAGTGCCGTCATCTGCAATAATGTCTTTTTCAATGAAAACCAGTCTCCATTGGAGATTATGGGACCTGTAAACAATGTGAGTTTTTACAATAACCTTTGGTCAGCCCAACCTCCACTCTCTTTGCGGGGTAATGACGACCTGGTGGGTGACCCTTTTATAAGCAGGCTGGGAAGTGTAAAGCCCGGGGAATTATCTGCCGAATACTTTATGTTACTACCCAATTCCCCCGCAATTGACCAGGGAAAGCCTGTTGATGGTATTGAAAATGACTTTTTCGGTTACGAAAGGGGGGCATCTCCCGATATAGGGGCACATGAGTATCAGTTACCTTCAGGTTTGATCGGACTCCCTGTTCAGGATCCGCGTGAAAAGTTGCCCCGGGTCACGATTCTAAGCCATGAACTGAAGATATATCTTCCCCCTGATCATCGTTACCGTGACTATTCAATCATCAACTCAGCGGGCACAAGGGTACTTCATGGAGTAACAGACGGTGACAGGATTGTTGTTGACATATCTTCCTGTCATCCCGGGCTTTATGTCGTCGTACTCGTTTCACAAAAGGATGCTGACCCAATTAAAATCCCTGTTGTATTATCCGGAAGGCCCTGAATTTTTGTGAACTCCTGATAAGGCCAAAGTGCAAAGCTTCCCGGATTTATTTTCTGACCCTCTTTGATTCGGATATAAAAATTAAATGAATTTGTCATGCTGCACAATATCAAACGCATGGTTCGCGGTATTTTGGATCGCTGGAGATCGAATGAGATCAAAAGGGCAATTACGCTGAATGGGAATCATCATCGTTTCGACTGGTGGAGTGCCATAACCCTGAGCGATGAGTCCGATAATAACGATATTGTGCTTGGGGAGGGGGTATGGATGTATGGACATCTGGCTTCCCAAAACCATGGCAAGATCATCATGGGCAAATTATCCAAAATTGGACGTTTTAGCATGGTGACCGCCGTACAATCAGTCAGGATCGGGGATTATACGGCCATTGGTGACCATGTGGTCATCACCGACAATAATGAACATTCTGTCAATCCCTATGATCGAATGGTTATGAGAACCAAGGATGAGGACCATCCTTATCGTTTATGGCGTTATTCCGACTCCAAACCTGTCATTATCGGGAGTAATGTCTGGATTGGCTCCCGATCGAGAATCAACAAAGGGGTCACAATAGGTGATAACGCCATTGTGGCTGCCCATGCCGTGGTGACCAAGGATGTGCCTGAAAATTCGATTGCTGCCGGAAATCCGGCCCGTATTGTAAAGACAGATATCCACCTGACTCCCCGCCTTATTCCTGAGGATATTCCATCTGTCGGAAAGGCTCAAAGTGTCAATTTATTGAGTGGATTCATCATGTAATGGCCCTCATTATCCATATTGAAATCGGATTTTTATCCCGGAAGCTACAATTACACAATCCATACACCCCATGCGCCACCAGACACTTTTCCTTATAGCTGGCAAGATTACCGCACTGATTGCCACTTTTGCCATTCCGCTGGTACTGACCCGGTTGTTGTCAAAAGAGGAATATGGGATCTTTGCCCAGTTTTATGTGGTGGTTTTTTTCTGTACCGGGATTTTCAATGTCAGTATGCAATCGAGCATGTATTATTTCTATCCAACTGCCGATGATCATACGCGAAAATCCATTGTTCTCCAAACCCTTATATTCCTTTTTCTTGTTGCTGTACTGGCTGTTGCACTCTTAAGCATCCCCCCGGTAGGACAACTGATTATTGGGGAAGGTGCGTTGCTTGATTACAAGTTTTTTATCCTCGCCGGGGTTATTCTGTTTATGCCGATTTATATACTGGAGCCTCTGTATGTGGTTAAAAAGGATACCATCACCAGCCTGGTCTATCCCCCTGCAGAAGTGGTTTTGAGAATTAGCATGATCATCATGATGTATCTGGTCAACCCGGAATTGTCATCCGTTTTTTACGGAATTCTGCTGTCTGCCACCTTTTGTGCCCTTTTTGTACTGATTTATTCATTCAGGGAAATAGGCCTGAAAAATGTGAGATTCGATATGGTCAACTATGGGCTGTTGCGCCAGCAACTGAAATACAATATTCCCTTCGGGATGGCTACCAGCATTCTCATTTTGTTTGAAAGATTCGACAAAATCATCTGTATATCTTTCCTGACACCGGCCCAGTTTGCCATCTACGCCATTGCCTTTTTTGGAATTCCGGGAATATTGCAGGTCTTTGATTCACTTTCGCAGGTTTACCTGATCAGGATGACTGTCAGTCATCAGGAAAACAGGACACATGATCTGGTTAATATTTATAAGTCGCTGGTAAGCAAAACATTCTCCTTTTCATTCCCAATCATGCTGATTGTAATGCTTTATGCAAAAAAAATCATACTGCTTCTGTTCACGGAAAATTATCTGGATGCGGTTCCATTTTTCCGCGTTTACCTGATTTCCGTAATGATTTTCATGCTTTCATCCGGCCTGATCCTGAGAGCTACCGGAATAACCAATATCACCTTGCGTACCTATGTCCGGAGTGCCGTTTTTGTACTGCCTTTGACCTATTTTCTGGCCCGCTATTTGGGTTTATGGGGTGCCATGACAGGGGCTTTGATCAGTATTGGCTTGCCCAAAATATGGAATCTGTTCAGGGAAATGAAGCTGGTGGGAAGTAGTTTCGCCAAATTCTGGCCATGGCGTGAATTTCGATTGATCGCAATGATTTCAGTCATGGCTTTCGTTCCTTATGCCCTGGCTGAAGTTTTTCTGGAATACAATATCATCACGACCATCATTCTTGCTGTTTCTTACATTGCCTTTGTCGCCCTGCTTGAAATGCTTTATGGTATCTTCCCGTTCGATGTCACTTCCATTCTGCAGCGGCTGCCACTGGGCAATTTATTTCTCGGAAAATTGAATGTGAAAAACTCTGGATACACTACCTGAATTCATCATGGTGGTTTTCCTGCCTGAGACCTGATGGAATTAAATTTTTTGTGCCTGATCCATGAAAGTCCTTCAACGAATTTCGCTGTTAGCCTACATTTTTTCAATCAATTTTGAAATGTGGGATCCCTTGGGTACAGGAGGGTATTTTTCCCTGTCTAAGTTAACGGGAATATGCTACCTCGTGATCATGCTACCATCTATGATGCAATTCAGGACTCCCCGTGAATATTTCCCCGTATTGCGTTCAATAGGATGCTTTTTTGTCCTTCTCACCATGGTAAGTTTTGTTCACGTACAGGTTGATTACACTGGTTTTATTGATGTGACCATTTTACAGAATATCATCATTCTCTGGATCATGATCAATCACGAAGCCACAGACCAGCTTGTTCTTGAAAAGGGAATGGTCAGTTTTGCACTTGGTGCCATTGCCCTCGCAGTGCTCTATAATCTGGGTATAGGGCTCGATTATGACCCGGTTTCCTACCGGACCAGCATTTTTGGTGACAATGCCAATAATGTGGGCATGAGGATGAGTATTGCCTTTGTGATTATTCTGGTGTCTGTATTTCAGAACCGCCTTAAAATGGGCAAACTCCGTTTTCTTTTTCTGGCAGGATTACCCTTCATATTCATTACCATGATAGGTACGGGATCGAGAGTAGCATTCCTGGCATTTCTTCTGACATATTTTGTGTTCGTTTCAATGTTCAGGTCTGAAAGCCGGTGGGAAAAACCGGCAATGGTGCTGGCAGGTTTGCTTTTTCTTGTCGTGATATGGATCTATCTCAAAACAAATGATGTAATTGTCCAAAGGCTGATCCAATCCTTACAGGACGGAGATTTGTCTGAACGTGACGTCATTTGGAAAAGTATCCTTCCAATCTGGCTGTCAAATCCAATATTTGGGGTGGGTGTCACAGGCTACGACCAGATTGTCTGGTCGGCTACGGGCAGGTATATCAGTCCGCACAATGTTGTCATCGAAATACTATGCTTGACGGGTATTGCCGGATTGATCCTCTATTCGTCTTTTTTGGGCAGTATCGTAAGGATTGCAGTCCGGATTTACCGGGAATATTTCCATTTACTTCCAGTCTTGCTACTCGTTCCAGTAATGGGATTGCTGCTGAGTGTTCAACTGCTCCAGGTTAAAATAGGCTGGTGCATTTATGCCTATGTAACCGGTAATGCCATTTATCTTCTCCCCGGAAGCCGATATCTTAACTTTAAACCATATGAAAATCCTGTGTGTAATTGACAGTTTGTGTTCCGGTGGCTCCCAAAGGCAAATTGTTGAACTTGCCCTGGGCTTCAAGGAGCTCGGACATGTTGTTGCGTTTCTGACCTACCATAATATCGTGTTTTTTGATACTGTCCTGATCACTGTCGGTATCCCCATAACCTGTATTGAGGAACCAAACTATTTTCGCAGGACTGTCAGGATGCGGCGATTTATACGGGATGGAAATTTCGATGGGGTGGTTGCTTTTCTCGAGGGACCAAGCTTTATTTGTGAAGTGTCGGGGTTCCCGCACCGTAAATGGAAGCTGGCGGTAAGCGAGGGAAGTGCCAATCCCGCTATCTATCGCTCGGCAAGGCATATCGCATATCGTTGGTTCCACTTTTTTACCGACTATGTGGTGGCGAACTCCTATGCCAACATGAATATTGTTCGCACCGTCAATCCTTTTTTGCGAAGTTCAAAGTGTAAAGTGGTTTATAACATCATCGATTTTGATTTTTGGAAGCCGCTTCAAACTTATATACCCAGGAAAGACGGTATCCTGAGGATCCTGGTAGCCGCTCGTCACCAATACCTGAAAAACCTGAATGGATTGATTGATGCCGTAACGCTCCTGAGTAATGAGGAACAACAACACATCAGGATCGACTGGTATGGTGATTGGGTCAGGGAGCCTTATTATGACGGCTCATTCCCCGAAGGGATTGATAAGGTACATAGGCTCAACCTTGATCATGTGTTTTCATTTTATCCTGCCTTCCATCCGGTCATTGAAAAGATGCAAATGGCTGATGCCATCGGACTTTTCAGCTATTATGAAGGATTCCCCAATGTGGTCTGTGAAGGAATGGCGTTAGCCAAACCTATCATCTGCACAGCGGTGTCGGATACACCCAGCCTCCTTTCCTATGATCCCATGGTTTTGTCTGATCCTGCCCATCCTGAAACCATTGCCAGGTCAATAAGATACCTGCTTCATATGGAAGAACGACAGTTTGTGGATATTGGTCAACATAACCTGCAGATTGCAAGGCAGTACTTCGAGAAAGAGAAGAATGTGATGGGTTACCTTGAGTTGTTGCAATGATTGGTACTATCAGCATTTGCCCGGAAAATCACTCCTTACAGTCATTTAAGACGCCATGCCCATGTTTAGCTTCCTTTACGAGTTAAGTTGCAGGCTGATCCGTTTTTCGGGTCTGGCATCCATCGACCGGCTATTGTTTTCCAAAAGGATGGTCACCATCGTCATGTACCATAATCCCACTCCCTTTGTATTTGAGCGCCACATGCAATATGCAGTGCGGAATTATCAACTGATAAGCATGAATGAGCTTCTTGACCTGATTCGTACCGGTGATTTCAGTAATATCAAACGAAGTGCCTTGCTGATCACTTTCGATGATGGCTGGAAGGAAAATTTTCACCTTCTCCCCATTTTTATAAAATATGGGATCAGGCCTGTCATTTTCCTGGTTTCTGGTGTCGTAAACACTGACCGTCATTTTTGGTGGACCCACTGCGAGCCTGAAGAGATTCCACACTTCAAAAGGTTGGCGAACCTGAAACGTAAGGAAACGCTTTATCATAAATATAAGTACCATCATATCGTGGAGTATCCGGGGCAAAGGCAGGCATTGAACAGGGAAGAGATTCATGAAATGCACCCTTACGTCGACTTCGGATACCACTCGCATTTTCATCCGGTGCTGACTTCCTGCTCGAAAGAAGAAAAGAGAAGTGAAATTCTGGAGGGCAAGCGGATCATCGAGCATTTACTGGGCAAAAAGGTTTCTGCATTCTCTTACCCTAACGGCAATTTCGATGATGAATGCATTGAATTGCTGAAGGAGGCGGGATTTGAACTGGCCAGGACCACCGATGCCGGCAAGAACCATTCAAAAACCAACGCTTTCAGGCTGAAAGTGGCCGGGGTATCCGACAAGGGGTCTGTCACGAAATTTGCTGCCGAACTCACCGGAATCCCCATGTTTATGCAATATTTCCTCTATCACGGCAGTATCGACGGTCGTAAGCGGGGGGTCTGAAATTGCCTGACATGACTTCATGTCTGTTTTGATTCCCTTGATAATCCATTCCCTGATTTTAATAGAACATCCCATGAAAATCCTGCTGATTTCCCCGTTGCCCCCGAAAGGTGGTGGAATGGGTGCCGTTGCCGGTTCGCTGCTTGGTCATGCATTAAAAAGCCCGAATGGAATATCCTGGATTACCTGCGACACCACCCATCGTTTAAGACCTGAAACATCTCTCAATCATGGGGTCCGAATCATTACAGGCATCACGAATTCCTTGTCGGCCGTCACCCGTTCGTGGAATCTGGTCAACCACGGGAAACCTGACCTGATACACCTCAACAGCAGTGCGTCGCTTGCATTGCTGAGAGATCTTCTAATTGTGGCCATGGCACGAAAATATGGTCTGCCGGTGGTCATCCACTGGCATTTCGGCAGGATTCCCGAACTGATGCAAAAGCATGGCTGGGAGTGGCGATTGCTTCGACATGTCATACGAAAATGCAACCATTCAATCGTCATCGACGAAAAATCTTTGGTCTTACTCCAGCATGCTGGTTTCAGGAATGTGAGTTATATACCTAACCCTTTGGGTGAAGATATTGTCGGTCAGTATGCAGGTTTGCGACATGAAAACGGTTTGCGGAAACCACAAAGGATTTTGTATGCCGGACATATCATCCCCCAGAAAGGGGTATTTGAACTGGTGGAGGCTTGTGCCCAAATTTCAGATGTGAATGAATTGATTCTTGCAGGTCATTATGAAAGCGGCATTCGACAATCGCTCGAAGCCGTTGCCCGACACAGGCATGGCGGCCTGTGGTTGCGATTTACCGGACCTTTACCCCAGAATGAGGTACTTCGACTGATGCGTACTGCTCCCATTTTTGTGTTGCCCAGTTACACCGAAGGTTTTCCCATGGTTGTCCTCGAGGCTATGGCCATGGGTTGTGCCGTGGTGTCAACGAATGTGGGTGCCATTCCACAAATGTTAACTTCCGATTTGGAGAAACCTTGTGGAATATGTATTCCCGATCACTCCGTGAAAACTTTGTCCCATGCCTTGAAGGGATTGCTGGATCATCCCGGGGAAATCAGCATTTTGGGTGAAAATGCAAGGACATTTGTATTGCGGAATTTTTCCATGGAAATGGTTTTTCCTGCTTTCGAGCAGGTCTGGAAGAGTGTGTTACCTGACAATGGACAGATAACAAACGAATGGATTGTCAAACAAAATATGGCTGCCGTATGAAACTGGAAGAATGGGTGAACCTCCACAAGGATTGTGGTTTTGATATTAACTCGAAACAGGGATTTCCCTACCTCTTCAAGAACAGGATCCTGTATTCTTTTCCCGAGCTGGTCTCGGTGCCGGTCGACAAAAAGTTAATCAGGAAGCTACAATGGAGATATCCCATAACAGTTGTCAAAACCGGACACCGTATCAAAAATACCTATGAATATATCCTGGATACGAATAATTACAGTCTCGATACATTCAGGAAGAAAACGCGCACTACCATTCGCAAAAGCCTGAATAGCTGTGAAATCAAAAAGCCTCCCATTGAAGACCTGGTTCATTATGGATTGAAAATCAACCGACAGACGCTTCATATTCAGGATCGTAATGACAAATGCCTGACCGATCCCGAAATGTGGAAAAAGTACATTTCCCATTGCTACGATCATGAGGATGTGAAGATTCTGGCTGCCTATCTCGGAAATGTCATGATAGGATATGCCATGGCCTTCCGGTTGGGTGAGATGCACTATTTTCACCTCCAGCACATCGACAGGGAGTACGCAACTTATTATCCGATGAGCGGTCTCATGTACACCCTGATTAACCAACTGATTGAGCAATATGGACGTATCAGGATATCAGATGGGGTTGAGTCGTTCGACTCCATCCCGTCTCTCAACAGGTTCAAGAGATATATGGGGTTCGAACGGATCCCCATTACAAGGGTCTACATCATCAATCCTTTGATTGTCATGATGCTTTATCCCTTTGTTTATGTGTATGTGTCCCTGATGCATAAACGAAATTCGCAAAACACACTGATGCGCAAGATGATCAATCTGTATTACGGACACAGGGTACTGCACCGGATAGCCGTATAATTATCTGTATCCAACCAACCTTGTTTTTACGCTTACCTTTTTCCCGTCTAGTCATGATTTTAATGGCATGTGCCTGCTTTCCTCCGGAGCCTGTCGTGGCGGCAACACTTACTCACGACCTGGCCAAACGATTGTCGGCCGACCATCAGGTCAGGGTATTGACTCCCAGTCCATCGCGTCCGCATGGGTTTAAATTCGGCGGTGATGTGGCCCGGTCCAACGAGTTTGAACATGTTGTCCTCCCGTCCTATACCTGCTCCCGTTCCGATCTTTTGGGGCGGATACGCGAAAGTTACAGCTTTGGACATCATGTCGCCAGGTACATCAGGAAGCATCATCCCACCATACAGTTCGTTTATGTCTGTTCCTGGCCTCTTCTGGCTCCCTACCTGATTCTGAAATCCGCCCACCGGTATTCGATTCCTACCATATTTCACATTGAGGATATCTATCCGGAATCTTTTGCCAACAAGATTCCCATTGTCGGAGGACTGGTTAAGAGATGTCTTCTTCCGATGGATGGACTGGTCATGAAAATGGCATCGCGGATCATCGCCGTTTCCGAAAACATGAAAAGACATTGTGTTCATTCACGCAAGGTTCCGCCGGGGAAAATTGCGCTCATCCATAACTGGCAGGATGAGGATGAATTTCTGCGTTTCCATGACAGCAAGCACGATCACCAGGAAATCCCTGAGGCAGATAAGCCATTCACCTTTATGTATTTGGGGAATATAGGCCCATTGTCAGGGATAGAATATGTCATCCAGGGCTTTCATAAGGCATGTATACCCAACTCGAAATTGGTAATAGCAGGGGCAGGAACAATGAAAGCTGCATGTATGCGTATGGCAGACAAATTGGATAATCGTACAATCCGGTTTGTCGATGTCCCTCATGGAATGGTGCCGGAGATACAGGATGAGGCTGATGTCATGATTCTGCACGTAAGGAGGGGGGGAGCATTCAGTTCCGTGCCTTCAAAACTCCCAGCCTATATGTTCTCGAAGAAGCCGGTAATTGCCTGCGTGGATAATGGCAGTGATACTGCCAATGCGGTCATGGCGGCCAAATGCGGCTGGGTTGTTCCCCCCGAAGATATCGGACAGCTGGTGCTCTCTTTGCATGAGGCTGCCAATACCCCTTGCAATGAGTTGCTCGACATGGGAATCCATGGATTTGATTATGCCATGGAACACTTCTCCAAAAGGAACAACCTCGACAAAATGATTCAACTGATCAGTGAAACATTAAGGGCATGATCATCCATTATAACCATACTGTTTTCCGGGATGAAGCTTTCCTGCACTCCTTAGGAGAATGGAAGAGATGGAGTAAGGGTCTTGGCAAACGACTTTTCGACCTTACGCTGGCATCGGTGGGATTACTGTTTTTGTTTCCTGTAGTGTTGATCATTGCAGTAATAATATTTTGGGATGACGGCCATCCGGTGTTTTTTGTCCAGGAACGTATCGGGAAAAGTGGAAAGCCTTTCAGGTTGCTTAAATTCAGGACCATGAGGGTTGATAAGCTAGCCTGTCAGGGAAGCTTTGATCCGGGAAATGATTCCAGGGTAACCAGGGTGGGAGCATGTCTCCGGAAATACAAGCTTGATGAGTTGCCCCAGTTGCTGAATGTGGTCAGGGGAGAAATGTCATTGGTAGGTCCCCGGCCTGAAGTCAGAAAATGGGTGGCCGCTTTCCCGGAAAGGTGGAACAAAGTGCTTCAGGTGGTTCCGGGCATTACCGATAATGCTTCTGTCAGGTTCAGAAACGAGGAGGAACTTCTCCGTCAATCGGACGATCCCGAGAAGTATTACCGCGAAGTCGTACTTCCCCAAAAACTCTGCCTTTATGAGGATTATGTTGAGCACCATTCAGTGCATGGCGACATCCTGCTCATATTCAAAACCATTTATTGTTGTCTGTTTAAATAGCCTGAAATATGTCGTTTATCCCTTTTGCCAAAGTATCCATGGCCGGAAAGGAAATCCAGTTTATCCAGGAGGTGCTGGATAGTGGCTGGTTGACCACTTCTGTTAAAACCCGGACTTTCGAGGAGCAGTTCGCCGATTATGTGGGGGTAAAGTATGCATGTGCGGTCAACTCGTGCACTGCGGCTCTGCACCTTGCCCTCGAAGCCATTGGAATCGGACCCGGTGACCAGGTCATTGTGCCTACCATGACTTTTACGGCCACTGCCGAGGTAATCAGGTATCTGGGTGGTCATCCAGTCTTTACGGATGTGGAATATGGTACATGCCTGATGACTCCCGAAATCCTTGAAAAGGCCATCAATGATCACCCTGCTGCGAAAGCTGTCGTTTTGGTCCATTACGGCGGACAACCGGCCCTGATGAATACCCCCGGGGGAGAAGGAATCGCTGACCTGTGCTTAAAACATCAGATCAGGCTGATTGAAGATGCCGCCCATGCCTTTCCTGCCCGGTTTGGCGACCGATTTATCGGTTCCTTTGGGGATGCCACTTGTTTCAGTTTTTATGCGAACAAACCCATCACAACGGGTGAGGGGGGATTGATTGCCACTAACCTGGAGTTCATTTGCAAACGGGCTAAGGTTATGCGACTGCATGGCATTGACCGGGATTGCTGGGATCGGTTTACCTCACAGAAGCCGGCATGGGAATACGACGTGATCGCTCCCGGATTTAAATACAACATGCCCGATGTCAATGCTGCCATCGGATTGGCGCAGCTTGAGAAGGCCGAAACATTCCGTCAGCAGAGGCAACGTTGTGCCATGTTTTACATGAAGGAGCTCAGCAATATTCCCGTTATCGACCTGCCTGTCTGCATTGGACCTCCCGAAAAGCATGCATGGCACCTTTTCCCCATCGTTATCAAGCCGGATGCTCCCGTTTCACGAAACGATTATATTGCCTTGATGACCCAAAAGGGGATTGGTACGTCGGTCCACTATAAGCCTTTACACCGCATGTCGTTTTACCATGATTTCTACCGGCTCGACTTGAGCGATTTTCCCAATGCCGAGCGCATCTGGCAGGGTACAGTCTCCCTGCCGGTGTATCCTGAACTGGCTGACCACGAACTGCAATATATCGTGGATACCGTGAAATCCATACTAATGCCTGCTTAAGAACTGATTGAATCCATGGCTGATAAATTGGCTGTTGTCCTTGTGCTTCAGTACCGAATGGTTCCTCGTTGGCTATTGAAGGTCATTCTGAAGTTGCGTGATTCAGGTGAGGTGACTTTTCCGGCCGTCTTCCTGTTCCCTGATCATGATTACCATCCCTCTCATTCGATGGTCTACCGCCTTCATGAACTACTCGATCAAACCGTGTTTAGAAACGGTTCTGATGATGACCGGCCGGAAGATCTGATTGCTATCCTGGACAATCCGGTAGTATATGAGTATACAAATAACGACTCTTTACAACCGGAAAACTTCATGAAAGAGGATTGGGATGTCCTGTTAAACCTGTCCAATGTTGAAACTCCCCATTGGCTGGAGCACTCCTTCTGTTACGGGGTGTTGGGTTTCTCGATTGATCCCCCTTTTACGATGACCGGAATGGACCCGTGTTACCGAGCACTGGTCAGAAGGGAACCATATCTCACGGTTACTGCAACCTGGTCAGGTATTTTTTGTGCCGGGAAAAAGGTTATACACAGGAGCTATCTCCCTGTTGACCGAAACTCAATGATCATCAATGAACGGAATGCATGGGGGATGTGTGAAATCATGATACCCCGCCTGATCTCCGGATTGTACCGTTCCGGGATTGGTTTTATCTGGGAACAGATGGAGAAATTCAGGGATGAAAAAGTGAGATCAGGAGTTATGAATCATGCACCCCTGAAACTTTCCGGTTACAGGGCTTTCAGGAATATGGCCGGTGTCATGACTGACTTTGTCCGGAGAAAAGTGTTTTACAGGCCTCAGTTCAGGTGGTTTCTCATGGTCGACATGAAAGGGCATGCAGGTGGATCCGGACAATTGGATGGTTATAAGCCTTTATATCCACCTGACGGTTGCTTTTGGGCTGATCCTTACCCTGTATCCGAAGGGGGAAGCAACTTCATATTTGCCGAGGAGTTTGACTACCGGCTCGACAAGGGGCGTATCTCGGTCATCGAGCTGGATGACCTTGGAAACGTTATTGGCATCAACTGCATCATCGACAGGCCTTACCATATGTCTTACCCTTTTGTTTTCAAGGTGGGAGATACCTACTACATGATACCGGAAACTTCGGCGAACCGAACCATAGAACTATATGAGTGCACCAATTTTCCCATGGAATGGAAGTTTGTGAAGCACCTGGCCGAAAACATCGATGCGGTGGATACGACACTTTTTTACCATGACCATGAATGGTGGATGTTCACCGCGGTTTGTACAATGCCTGAATTTCCGGATTACCGTGAACTTTTCCTTTATCATGCCCATGACTTCCTTGCGGAGGAATGGCACTCCCATCCTTCGAATCCTGTGGTTTCCGATATCAGGAATGCCCGTCCTGCTGGAGGTGTGTTTATCCGTGATGGCAAGCTGTACCGTCCTGCCCAGGATTGTTCGGGCAGGTATGGAAGGGCCATTAATTTCAACGAAATCTCGGAAATCGATACACTTCGGTATTCCGAAAAAAAAGCTGTCAGGATCAAACCCCCGCTGAATCGGGGATTAAAGGGCATCCATACTTTCAATTCCTGCTCCGAATTGGAGGTCATCGATGTTTATGAATATTGCAAAAGATTTGGATCGTAATCCTTTTAACTGCCTAAATATGAATGACAATGCTGATAGGTTGTGCACATTTATGCACCCGGTGATGTCCGAGGTCAGTACACCAAGATCTCCTTTGGTGAGGCTATCCAGATTGATCCCCAATAAACTGTTTACGCTCAAGGGAAGGATGGTCAATTTCTATTACCACCGATTATTTACCCAAGACAAAGCATCTGGTTACGTGGCCCATGCGGACAATCTTCAGGTTGGCGACTGGGTTGAGGTATTGACCATGGCCGAGATTGCCGGAACGCTTGACGGCCGGGGCAGATATAAAGGTTTGTACTTTATGCCTGAAATGGCCCGGTATTGTGGTAAGAAGTTTAAGGTCGTCAAAAAGGTGCAGAACATTAAGCTTGAGACTGACGGAGAACTGAGGAAACTGAAGTCGCCCAGTTATTTCCTGGAGGGGGTCTATTGCGATGGTGTCATGCAGGGTGGCTGTGACCGATGTTGTTTCCATTTCTGGAAAGCTGAGTGGTTGAGAAAATAACCCCTTTTAAACACAAAACCTTTTATTCATCAATAAAATATTACTGCCGTGAACAGGATATTATACAAATTTTTCAGTCGGTTTAACCTGCCCAGGGGCTTTGTGCTTCTGGTCGACATGGTCATAACCGCGAGCTGCTTTTATGCAGCCTATATTCTAAGGTTGAATTCCGATTTGGGGGAACTCTCTTTTCCTTACATTACCTGGCAATTGGTTTTCCTGATCTGCCCCGTATACCTTGGGGCTTACCTGTTCACCGGCTCATACCGGGGGATCATCCGGCATTCCACCATCGATGATGCCATCACTTTCTCCGTCTCGGTTTTTTTATCGGCCTCAATCCTTTTATGGACTGCCTTCTTGCTAAAATTGGTGGATGTGTCCGGGAAATGGTTTCTTCCCTATTCGGTGGTCCTGATCCATGCCGCGTTGGTATCGGTTATGGTGATGGGATTGAGACTGGTGGTAAGAAGTCTTTACTATACATACATCATCCATCATAAAGGGTACAGGCGAGTGTTGATTTATGGAACGGGTGAGACAGGTAAGGTTGTTCGGCATATGCTTGAAAATCTGCATCATACGAGGATTCATGTGGTGGGTTTCATTGATAACGACAAGGTAATGACGGGTAAAAGGCTGATGGGTAAAAGGATCTATTCAGAAGAAGAGGTATTTGGTTCAGTCCTGAAAGATTTTAACATCAGTGAAATCATTTGGGCTGTTGAACGGACGGAGGCCTATTACGGCCATCGTAAGGAAGTATTCGATAAATGCCTGTCCATTGGAATACATGTACGGGAGGCCGCATCTGTTGACAACTTTCAGGAAGGCTTGCCTGGCATCCATCACTTGCGTGATATCAAAATTGAGGATCTCTTGGGCAGGGAATCGATTGAACTTGACATGAACCGCATTTCCAAGGGATTAAAGGACTCGGTAGTCTTGGTGACCGGTGCCGCAGGATCCATCGGGTCGGAAATCGTCAGGCAACTGCTCTCTTTTGACGTTGCCAGGGTGGTTATGGTCGACCACGCCGAATCTCCTTTATATGATTTGCAAAATGAATTGCTTTCGGTTTTTCCTGCCAATCGGTTTGAAGCTGTTCTTGCCAGTATAACCGACAGGCGCAAAATGCGCGCGGTGTTTGAAAAATACAGGCCTGCCTATGTGTTCAATGCGGCTGCCTATAAACATGTCCCGATGATGGAGGCTTCTCCCTATGAGGCCGTACGTGTCAATGTGGGAGGAACCTGCCTTTTGGCTGATTTGTCGGTTGAATTTGGTGTGAAAAAGTTCGTGATGATCTCTACCGACAAGGCGATCAATCCTACCAACGTCATGGGCGCTTCAAAACGCATCTGTGAAATTTATATCCAGGCATTGTCCCAGTCTGACCGAATGGAAACACAATTCATCACAACACGGTTTGGAAATGTCCTGGGCTCCAATGGATCGGTCATTCCCCTCTTCAAAAAGCAAATTGAACAGGGTGGACCGGTCACGGTTACACACAGGGATATCATTCGGTATTTTATGACCATACCGGAAGCATGCCAGTTGGTGCTCGAAGCCGGATTTATGGGAAAGGGCGGGGAGATCTACTTGTTCGATATGGGCGAACCTGTGAAAATTTACGATCTCGCCTGTAAAATGATTTCTCTGGCCGGATTCCAGCCTGAGGTGGATATAGCTATCCAGATTACCGGCCTTCGCCCTGGCGAGAAACTGTATGAAGAGTTGTTGAACGACAAGGAAAAATCCATTCCCACGCATCATCCCAAAATCAGGCTGGCATCAGTTCCTGCCATGGATTCCGGGCTGGTGAAGTTCGATATCGATGCCTTGATGATCGCCTCGCAGATTGAATCCGATGTTGAACTTGTGTGCCGCATGAAATCGATCGTGCCTGAGTTCGTTTCCCAAAATTCAAGGTACGCCGCATACGACAGGGTTATTGTGAGGAGTGGCTGGAAGGGTCAAAGGAATGATATCCAGCTAAAAAGAAAAACGAAGCCTGTTGCGGGATTTGCCCCGGCTCCGCCCGAGAACAGGCGTCACCGGATTAACGGTACAAAATCATTTCATTAATATGTCCCCCCAATGAAGAAGAATGCACTGATTACCGGCATCACTGGCCAGGATGGAGCATACCTGGCCGGGTACCTGATTTCCAAAGGGTATGTTGTCCATGGAATCAAACGTCGCTCCTCCCTGATCAACACCGACCGTATCGATCACCTCTACCAGGATCCGCATGAAGTTGACCGGAACCTGATATTGCATTACGGTGACCTGACCGATGCCATGAATGTGACCCGGATCATCCAGGAGGTCCAGCCCGACGAAATTTACAATCTGGCCGCAATGAGCCATGTAAAGGTAAGCTTTGACACTCCTGAATACACGGCCAATGTCGATGCCCTGGGTACCCTTCGTATCCTGGAGGCGGTACGACTGTTAGGCCTCACCCGGCACTCAAGGATATATCAGGCATCTACTTCCGAGTTGTTCGGGAAGGTACTTGAGGTTCCCCAAAAGGAAACTACACCTTTTTATCCCCGATCGCCCTATGGCGTCTCCAAATTGTACGCTTACTGGATCACCGTAAATTACCGGGAGGCATATGGGATGCACGCCAGTAACGGTATTCTTTTCAATCACGAGTCTCCTGTCCGGGGTGAAACTTTTGTCACGAGAAAGATCACGCTTGGACTCGCAAATATTGCCATGGGATTGCAAGATACCTTGTATCTGGGGAACCTGTCGTCAAAGCGCGACTGGGGTCATGCCTCGGACTATGTCAGCGCCATGCATCTGATTGTCAATCAGGATGAGCCTGACGACTATGTCATTGCAACAGGTATAACTACTTCCATCCGTGATTTCGTCAGGATGGCTGCAGCGGAAATTGGGCTTGAAATTTCATTTGTAGGGGAAGGGGTCCGTGAAGAAGGGCTCCTGACCGCGGTCGACGAGGGGATGTTCGTGGAAAAGGTCGGCAAGGAATATCTTCAGCACATGAAGGGTAGGCTGATCCACCATCATCATTATGGTTGGGAAAATGCCCTCATCATGGTTGATCCCGGTTATTTCAGGCCAACCGAGGTTGATTTGTTAGTCGGCGACAATTCAAAAGCGCGTACTAGATTAGGCTGGATCCCAAAGTATAGCCTCTCTGACCTGATCTCGGAAATGATGGAATCCGACATCAGATTGATCAAAAGGAACTGTCTTCTCAAGAATGCTGGCTATAAAATGGAACAATACTACGAATAATCCCACCCGGAATTACAATTCCCTAAAACTGATATCCCTCAACTCAGCCGTCGTATACCACGAACAGATTCCCAAGGGACGTGACAGGCTGACTTCCGGCCTGATAGATAACTTCCTCCCTCCATAATCAAAATCAATCACCTGGTCTTCACCGATCCAGGCAGAAATATTTGTGTCCGTGACCTGCAGTCGCACGACATACCATTCGCCATGCGCAAATTTCCGGAGTTTGCGGGTCTCGTTTTCTGATGCGTCCAATCCGTCGATGCTGCTGAGACCTACCACCGATCCGCTCCATCCCCCGACAATCAGGCTGCACCATGAGCTGTCGACCGGGAATGTCAATCCGCAAAAGAAATCGTTGCCTTTGACTTTCCGGACCTCAAGACTTATTTCATAATTCACCGAAGTGAAATCACCGTTCCAGGTTATTCCGGTGCAGCCATCACCCATCCCCAGCACTATCACTCCCTCTGACACATAGACCGGCCCTTGTGGGCCGAAATTTGTAATGGACCATCCTTCGAGGTCTTTTCCATTGAACATTTTACCTGTTTGGTCTTGGCCGTTAGTGATGACCGGAAGTTTGGCCTTGCCTGGCTGGCTGTTGCATCCTGCGACAGTCATGATTACCACGATGAGGCTGGCCAGAATCAGGCTATGTCCATACTTAGATTTCCATTTCATATAAATTCAATGGTTGTTTGGTGAAAGTTATACAATCATGGGGTTTTTCACCAAATGTCGGGCTCTCATTTTTTCAGGGATCTTTTAATTGGTCGTGTTCGTGAATTTCTAACTGCGGGGAGTTCACCGGGACCAAAGGGATTGAATGCCGGCTTCCTAAAAAGCGGCAGCAACCGGTTGATGGTCATGGCCAGGGTTTGTTGTTTCCATGATCATGCTGCCGGTTGCCGCACTTAACAGGGGTCTGTTATTGGATTTATCCACTAGTGTCTATTAAAAGT
>DF970690.1:637943-746372 GCA_001270045.2 Bacteroidales bacterium 6E
TAATAGACACTACTGGGATTTATCCTTGAATGTTTCCGTCTGGTATTGACGGTGAGTGAGTGAATGTTCAGTTAAAATTGTCTTGTCATACTGCCTTGGCCGATAGCTGCCTGTTCAGGTAGAGGAGTAATTTCCATTCATTTTTCCGGGCTTTTTCCGTTTCGGAATGAGCCGACATCAGGTTGAAAATGAAATAGATGACAGTCGCCAAAATCACAATCGATATCGCGGATGCCAACCAAAGGACGTAATGCTCTGCGATTAGTTTCAACTGCTCTGAGAGTCCCAGGCTGGATGTCGAAATCTTCAAACCTACCGTAATTGTTGAACATAAAAGAAATATGATCAGCAAAATGTTTCTTTTCTTTTTGAGGCGGTTTTCCTTCTCTTCACAGTTTTGTCGTGCCTGACTGGCTTTTTGCAACATGGCAAAATCGGGTTCTAAACGGTCATTCATGGTTTGCGGAGTTGAGTTAGACTTCTGTTTTAAATCACAATCTTCAATAAAAAGCGTATATGCCAAAAATCAAAATCAATACCAAAAAATGCAAGTGTCATAATATCAGTATTATAGGTATTAATGCAATTCGAAAGTTGAATTCATAATTGGAAGGTTTTCCCAAAATTGGAATCCTGAAGATTACCGGACGACGAATTTATAACTACCTCATTCATTTTTGGTTGTCCACGATTTGTCCACTTTTTTGTGGGTTACCATCCACTGGAACCACATACTTTTACATTATAAATACTCCGGACGACAAACCTCGCATAAAACTATAAGGACGCAATCAATTAAAAGGCGGAGGATCTTACGATGAGAAGCATATACCTGATGTTCATTTCAATGGTTTTCTTGCTGGCAGGGTGCCAGAAAGAGGACCAGATTTCATTGGTAAGGATTACTTATCCCTACGATGGTGCCGTTTTTTTTAAGGGTGAAAAAGTAAAGATTTCCGTAGATGCCAGCGACGAAATGGCCAATGTGAAAGAGGTCCAGTTTTCTGTTGATGGCAAGGTTATTTTTCTTGATCAAAGGGCGCCTTTTGAATACACCTGGACAACAGGTAATGAGGATGTTGGAATCAGGAACATAGGGATTAGGGTCATGAATTCGGGTTCCGTTCTGGGTGAAACCGGAATGACTGTGAAAGTGGATTCGACCTTTACCGATCCCCGGGATGGAAGGACATATAAAATCATAACCATTGGAGATAACGTCTGGTTTGCCGAAAACCTTGCCTGGCTCCCGGATATCAGCCAACCCACCGAAGGGTCCATTTCCGAAAAACATTATTATGTAAATGGTTACTCGGGTAACTTGGTGCAAAATGCCCGTCAAAATGAGAATTACAGGAAATACGGGGCATTATACAACTATGCGGCTGCAGTGACTGCTTGTCCACCTGGCTGGAGATTGCCCACCGATGAGGAATGGATGGAGCTGGAAAGAATCATCGGAATCCCGGAGGGTGAACTCACAAAGCAAGGCGCCCGTGGTACGAACCAGGATTCATCGGTCAAGGCTACCTTTGGCTGGCCTGAAAATGGTAACAACCTAAGTGGATTTACGGCTCTACCGGCCGGTTATTGCTGGCCCGGAAATTATTCCGAGGATGCCGATTCACCTGCCGTATTTGGATCCAACCTGGCGTCATGGTGGACAGCCTCTTCCAAAGATGCCGAAAAGGCCTGGTTCAGAAGCCTGATATCGGGTGTTGACGGGGTGGTCAGGGGATACCATCCCAAAAGTTATGGTCTTTCCATCCGTTGCATCAGGGACAGAAAATAAGAACCGGTCCCTAAAGTATCCATATCTGGTGTATCCTGTCAAACAACCTTGTTTCTCATCGAAAGAGCATTTTCTTTGTAAAGAAATTGACAATTTATCCTTAGGGGAGGTATCTTCCTTACAAATTATCATTATCATTGCAGAAATAAAGATTAAAAAATGAACAGAAATTTCGGACATTATGGTCATCATCATCCTTCCACCTGGTAGGCCGAGATCGTGTTGTCTGTAAATAAAGGATATTATAACCTGAAAGGCTTACCAAAAACGGTAGGCCTTTTTTTATTTCATACACTATGCAGGAAAAATTAAGAATTGCGGTCCAGGCAAAAGGAAGACTCAACGAGGGTTCGTTAAAGCTTTTGGAAGAGTCGGGGATTCACCTGATCTTCGGAAGCCGGAACCTGGTATCGCCAGCCAAAAATTTCCCCGTCGAGGTACTTTACCTCAGGGATGACGATATTCCCCAGACTGTAGCCTATGGGGCTGCCGATGTGGGAATCGTGGGCGAGAATGAGGTTCTCGAGAAGAAGGAGCCGGTCGAAATTATCAAACGGCTGGGTTTTAGCCGTTGCCGGCTGTCTTTGGCGGTGCCCCAGCAGGTCGATTATACTGGCCCGAAGTGGTTTGAGGGCAAAAAAATCGCTACCTCTTACCCGGGTATCCTGAACGACTGGCTTGAAAAGAATCAGGTGAATGCCGAAATACATGTGATCAACGGATCGGTTGAAATTTCTCCGGGAATTGGCCTGGCGGATGCCATTTTTGACATCGTCAGCTCAGGATCGACGTTGGTCACGAACAGGCTCAAGGAGGTTGAGGTGGTTGCTACCTCCGAAGCGGTAATGGTTCGGAACCATTCGTTGTCTACCACGAAACAGGCCATCCTGGATGAGCTGATCTTCCGGTTGGAGTCGGTCCAGCGGGCTGAAGGGAAAAAATATATTCTGCTCAACGCGCCTAACGACAAGATCGCCGAAATTTCGGCCGTTTTGCCGGGGATGAAGAGCCCTACGGTGATGCCTCTGGCTGAAGAGGGCTGGAGTTCTGTCCACTCGGTCATCGACGAAAATGATTTCTGGGAAGTGATTGGCAGGCTCAAAAAGGCAGGAGCCGAAGGGATCCTGGTTATCCCGATCGAAAAAATGATTTTCTAATCCACAGGTTATGCAAGTTTACATCCAACCGCCCCGCCATGAGTGGCCCCAAATCCTGAAAAGGCCTGTTTTTGATGTGTCTGACCTCTATGGTAGGGTTTCGGAAGTCCTCGGTGATATCCGTAGCCGGGGTGAGGCTGCCCTTCGAGAGTATACCCTGAAATTCGATGGTGTTGAAATCGACCTTTGGGAAGTCACCCGTGAAGAGTTTGAATTGGCTAACCGGATGATTCCCGGTGAACTGAAGGAGGCCATCCGGATAGCTGCCGAAAACATCAGGGCTTTCCATGCCTCCCAGATTCCGGATGTTACCCACATCGAAACCATGCCGGGCGTGGTTTGCTGGCAAAAGGCGGTGCCTGTCGAGAAGGTGGGACTCTATATTCCCGGTGGCTCGGCCCCTCTCTTCTCCACTGTCCTGATGTTGGCGGTCCCTGCCCGCCTGGCCGGATGCGGAGAGATTGTGCTTTGCACTCCCCCCGACAAGCAGGGAAAGGTCCATCCTGCCATCCTGTATGCCGCCTCTCTCGCTGGTGTGACCCGGGTATATAAGCTGGGTGGAATCCAGGCAATCGGTGCCATGGCTTACGGTGTTGTCACCCCAAAAGTGGACAAGGTGTTCGGGCCGGGTAACCAGTATGTCATGGCTGCCAAACAGCTGGTGGGCTACAGCGATGTGTCCATTGACATGCCTGCCGGCCCTTCGGAAGTGGCTGTGATGGCCGATGAATCGGCCGTGCCGTCGTTTGTTGCGGCCGACCTGCTTTCACAAGCCGAACATGGGCCCGATAGCCAGGTAATCCTTGTCCTGAAGGGTGAATCTTTGCTGAAGCCTGTCATGGATGAGGTACAACGGCAACTTGAACTACTGCCGCGCAGCGGTATCGCGGCCAAGGCTCTGGAGAACAGCCGGGTGGTTGTTTTGGATGACGATGGGGATATGCTTGACCTGATCAATGGATATGCACCCGAGCACTTGATCATCAGCATGCGGAATTACAGCGATATCGCCTCCCGGATCCAGCATGCGGGTTCTGTTTTCCTGGGGAATTATACCCCGGAGAGCGCCGGTGACTATGCTTCAGGAACCAACCATACCCTGCCGACCAACGGATGGGCCCGCTCTTATAGCGGTCTCAACATGGACAGCTTTATGAAGAAGATCACCTTCCAGGAGATTACGGCCGAAGGATTGCAAAACCTAGGGCCTGTGGTCGAAACCATGGCTGGTGCTGAATTACTCGATGCCCACAGGAATGCGGTTTCCGTCAGGCTGAAATCCATTTCCTGACCGCTTGTTTTAATAAATGTTCCGATGTTTGGGAAATCGTTCCATACTTAAATTTGAAAATGTCCTTTATATGAATCTCGATACTCTGATCCGAAAAAATATACTTGACCTGAAGCCTTATTCGTCGGCCAGGGATGAATTCTCGGGCGAGGCCATGGTTTTTCTTGATGCCAACGAAAACCCCTGGAACCAGCCCTATAACCGTTACCCCGATCCTTTGCAAAGGGAGCTGAAGGAGAAAATTTCCCGAATAAAGGAAATCCCAGTGGACTCCATTTTTCTGGGAAACGGGAGCGATGAGCCAATCGACCTGCTGATTAAGGCTTTCTGTGAACCTGGCATCCACCATATCATCCAGATGGAACCTACTTACGGTATGTACCAGGTGGCTGCCGGGATCAACAATACACCGGTCAGGCGGGTACCTCTTGCTGATAGTTATCAACTGGATGTTCCTGCCATGCTGGCTGCAGTCGATGGAAACACCCGGATGATCTTCCTCTGTTCACCCAACAATCCCACCGGAAACCTTTTGCGTAAGGACGATATTGAGGCAATCCTGTATGGTTTTGATGGGCCCGTGGTGGTCGATGAGGCGTATATTGACTTCCGGCCTGAAGGTTCGTTCCTGCCTTTATTGGGGCAGTACGACAACCTGATTGTCCTGCAAACCTTCTCCAAGGCATGGGGCATGGCCGGAATCCGTCTGGGAATGGCGTTTGCCCGTCCCGACCTGATTGCGATACTTAACAAGATCAAGTATCCGTATAACATCAATATCCTGACCCAGGCCAAGGCGCTGGAACTGCTCGACAACGCCGACGAAATGTCTCAATGGGTATCTGTCCTGGTGAAGGAGAGGGAGATCCTGGCCGCACAGTTGACGAACCTCCCTTTTGTCGAGAAGGTATGGCCTTCAGACGCCAATTTTCTATTGGTGAAGGTGAAAAATGCCCGGGGGATATATAATTACCTCGTTTCGAAAGGGATTATCATCAGGGACCGCTCACGGATCCTTTTGTGCGAGGAGAGCCTCCGGATTACCGTTGGCTCCGAAGAAGAAAACAAGATTTTGTTACAGGCCCTGCAGTCGATGCTGGAGGTTTAAAACAGATAAGAATGAAAAAGGCTTTGTTTATTGACCGCGACGGTACCCTGATCGTCGAACCTGCCGATGAGCAGATTGATTCGCTCGAGAAGCTGGAGTTTATTCCCGGGGTGTTCAGGAACCTATACCATATCAGGCAGAACCTGGATTATGAACTGGTAATTGTCAGCAACCAGGACGGACTGGGGACTACTTCTTACCCGGAGGATACCTTCTGGCCGGCACAGAATAAGATGCTGAAGGCTTTCGAAAACGAGGGGGTGGTCTTTGATGATATCCTGATCGACCGGACTTTTCCGCACGAGAACGCCCCGACCCGCAAGCCGGGACTGGGGATGATGAGTGCCTACCTCGACGGCAGTTATGACCTGCCGGGAAGTTTTGTGATCGGAGACCGTTTGACGGATGTCATCCTGGCGAAGAACCTGGGAGCAAAGGCAATCCTGATCAATGACGGTTCACTGTCCGGAGAGCTTCGTGAAAAGGGACTTGAAGGGGTTTGCGTGCTGGTCACTACGTCATGGGACGAAATCTATGCCTGTGTGGCAGCCCCTGAACGCACCGCCGAGGTGAAACGGACAACCCGTGAAACCGATATCTATTTGAAAATCAATCTTGACGGGACTGGCAAGACACAAATTTCCACCGGATTGCATTTCTTCGACCATATGCTCGACCAGATCGGCCGCCATTCTGGTTGTGATCTCACCGTCCAGGTGAAGGGCGACCTGCATGTCGACGAGCACCATACCGTCGAGGATACCGCCATCGCGCTGGGACAGGCACTGGGACAGGCACTGGGCAACAAAAAGGGCATCGAACGATACGGATTTTACCTCCCCATGGATGATTGCCTGGCCTCGGTGGCCATCGATTTTGGTGGACGCCCCTGGCTGGTGTGGGACGCTGCTTTCAAACGGGAAAGGGTGGGCGATGTACCCACCGAGCTTTTTCACCATTTCTTCAAATCATTTTCCGACGCTTCCCTGAGTAACCTGAACATCAAGGTAGAAGGCCAGAATGAGCACCATAAGATCGAGGCCATTTTCAAGGCTTTTGCCAAGGCCATCAAAATGGCCGTTCGTCGCGATGTTTTCAATTTCGAACTGCCATCCACCAAAGGGATGCTGTAATAAGAACCAGATTGTTATGCAAAGTATCAAGACATTACAGGAGAAGAAAAACACGGCCATCCTCCTGATCCATTGCCCCGATCGCCAGGGAATCCTGGCTACTGTCACGGAGTTCCTGAACCGGAACAAGGGGAACATCATATACCTCGACCAGCATGTCGACCGGCAGGAGATGATCTTTTACATGAGGGTAGAGTGGGAGCTTGACCGTTTTGCCATCCCTTCCGACAAGATCGGGGAGTACTTCGATACGTTGATCGGACGCCCCATGCAGATGGTCTGGAAACTCTATTTCTCGGCCGAAATCCCAAGGATGGCACTGTTTGTCTCCCAAATGCCGCATTGCCTGTTCGACATCCTGGCACGCTATACGGCAGGGGAGTGGGACGTGGAGATTCCCCTGATCGTCAGTAACCACCAAAAGCTGGAGCCTGTGGCCAAAAGGTTCGGTATCGACTTTCACCATATTCCCGTTACAAAGGACAATAAAGCGGAGCAGGAAGCCCTCGAGCTTAAGCTCCTCGGGGAATACCGCATCGATTTTATCGTCCTTGCCCGCTATATGCAGATCCTGAGCAAGGGGTTCGTCGATAGGTTTCCCAACCGGATCATCAATATACACCACTCGTTCCTTCCGGCATTTGCGGGGGCTAAACCCTACCATGCGGCCCATGAAAGGGGTGTCAAGATCATCGGGGCCACCAGCCACTATGTGACTTCCGACCTCGACGCCGGGCCGATCATCGAGCAAGATGTCACCCGCTGCAGCCATGCCGACACCGTGGAAAACCTGATCCGAAAGGGGCGCGACCTTGAGAAGATCGTCCTCTCCCAGGCTGTCTTCAAGCATCTTGAGCACAAGATCCTTGTCTTCAACAACCGGACGGTCGTATTTAACTGACCGGATTACCCCAATTCCGTTGATAGTGCTCGAGGCAGATTTCGGGTATTTGGATTTTGTATACAGAAAAATTGTCAGATCTGTACGATTTGGTGGAAATATTTTTTGATAAAGGCTCAACCATATGATCCTGATTCCGTAATTTTATTTCATAAACCAAATCAACCATTATTATGAACAGCATGTGGAGCCCGGCCAGACGATTGACATGGATCATTCCGGCCATTTTTTTCATGTTACAGAATGTCAATGCACAGAGGCCTGATTTCCTGTGGGCCAAAGGATTGCTGGGTGCCGAACAGGTGACCCCGACCGCAGTGGCTACCGATGCCCTCGGAAATGTGGTCATAGGAGGTGTCTATTCGGGTACCGTGGATTTTAATCCGGGGAGCGGTGTAACCAACATGACAGCCAATGGATACGACGATATCTTTTTTCTCAAGCTGAATGGTTCCGGTGAATTTCTCTGGGCTTTCAGTCTGGGCGGTGAATCCTCAGAGTATCTCGAAGGGATGGCCCTGGATCCCCAGGGAAATATATACGTCACGGGGCATTATTCAGGGGAGGTTGATTTTGACCCGGGACAAGGTGTCCATAAACTTGCGGAAAATGGGGGCGCCGATATTTTTATCGCCAAATACAATTCTTCCGGAGCCTATCAATGGGCCCATTCTTTCGGGAATGAATATTCCGATGCCGGAACCCATATCCATATCGACAAGGCAGGAAATGTACTGGTAGTGGGTGAGTTTCAGGATCCAACCGATTTTGACCCAGGTGCGGGTGTTGCCATCCTTGATCCTTTTGGAATGGATACCTTCATTGCCAAATATACACCCGCAGGTGCCCTGGTCTGGGCTAGAATGATTGGTGGTACAGGCAATGTCAACGGATACCACGTGACATCCGATGCACGAAATAATGTCTACGTGACCGGTAGGGTCCGCAACAAGGTTGATTTTGACCCGGGGCCCGGCACACATGAAATTACCACGACCAATAATGAGGCTTTCCTGTTAAAACTGAATGCCGATGGACTGTTCAAGTATGTCGTGCTACCGGGCGGATCGGTAACAAGCAAGAATTTTAATAACCACAGGCCTGTCGGTGCCGACAAGGATGGAAGTGTTTACCTGGCATATGACTTTAAGTCAAGCGCCGATTTCAATCCAGGAACCGGTACGGTCACCCTCACCAGCAATGGCTTTGAAGATATATTCCTTCAGAAGCTCGATTCACTGGGGAATTTTATCTGGGTGAAACAGGTGGGTGGCTCCAGTACCGACCTGGTGAACGATTTGATTGTCAGTGAATCGGGAGATCTTTTTGTTACCGGACGATTCAATGGGACGGTCGATTTTGACCCTGGGCCCGGCGTTGTCAATCTGAATGCCAACGGAGACTGGAATACGGGTATATACATCGCACGATATAACAAGAACGGGGAGTTGGTATGGGCATACGATGTCAAGAGGAATGACGATACCTGGCCATATGGCGACGGCAACGCCCTTTGCCTCGACAAGGACGGAAATCTACTGGCTATCGGTGAATTTTCGGGAACCTATAATTTTAACCCAGGAAATACATCCGTGCTGTTATCTTCAGTGACAGAGAATGTCCTTAACGGTTTTGTCATGAAGCTGAAGGGTACCCTTTCCGGTATGTCAATCACGGAATCTGGTTCCGGTGTCATATTGTTTCCCAACCCATTCAATGACCAGCTCGAAATCAGGTCTGTCGAAAGCCTTAAGGATGCCCGACTGACGATCAGAAATCTCTCCGGACAGATTATTTACATTAAATCCTCCATGTATGGCAATAATTTTGTTGCTGACCTTCCCGTTATTCCGGCTGGAATTTATTTATTTGAAGTCGTGAATGGATCCCAAAGATCCACAGGGAAGATTGTCAAAAATTAAAACCATAGGTTATGAGGTATCTGATTGGATTCGTTGTATTGTTTTTTCATTCCTCCATTATGTTTGCACAGGTCAAAACCCAGGAAGTGCCGGCCGATTATGGCTATATCGTGAAAATAGGCCAGCAGGTGCCCGATTTCGGCATGAAGCTGACCGATGGCAAAACCGTCAGGATGAACGACCTTCGGGGCAAGGTGGTCATGTTGCAGTTCACGGCCAGTTGGTGTGGCGTTTGCCGCAAAGAAATGCCGCATATCGAAAAGGACATCTGGCTGAAGCACAAGAATAACCCTAAATTCGCCCTCTACGGAATCGACCTCGACGAGCCGCTTGACAAGGTGGTGAAGTTCGGCAAGGATGTCGGAATCACCTATCCGCTGGCTCTCGATCCGGCCGGAAGCATTTTCTACACTTTTGCCGAGAAGGGCGCCGGGGTGACCCGTAACGTCATCATCGATACCGACGGAAAAATCGTATTCATGACGCGCCTTTACAAGGAAGAGGAATTCAGCGAAATGGTCGGCGTCATCGACCAGCTGCTGGCCAAGGCCAAATAAACCGTTCTCTGGCGGAGCATTCGTTATCCGCCGGGATATTTGTCAAGGGAATATGCCTATGAATGTAGTCATCATAAAATACAATGCCGGCAATATTGAGTCGGTCAAGAATGCGCTCAGGCGAATCGGGGTCGATGCGGTCATCACTGCCGACCACGATGCGATCCGCAAGGCCGACAAGGTCATCTTTCCCGGGGTGGGGGAGGCTTCCACGACCATGGCCTACCTCAGGAAGGAAGGACTGGATCAGTTGATCCCTTCGCTCACCCAGCCTGTGCTTGGCATCTGCCTTGGCCTCCAGCTGATGTGCAGCCACTCCGAAGAGAATGACACCCCCTGTCTGGGAATATTCGATGAACGGGTGAAGCGGTTTATGCCTGAAAAGGGAAAGGAATTTACCGACAAGGTGCCTCACATGGGATGGAATGCCATTTTTCACTTGAAGAGTGGAATTTTTTCCCCGGCAATGGAACAGCAATACGTTTACTTCGTACATTCGTATTATGCCAGCGTGGGTGAACATACGGCTGCCACCTGCAACTATATCGTGCCTTTCAGCGCTGCATTGCACAAAGATAATTTCTATGCCACCCAGTTTCACCCCGAGAAAAGCGGTGATGTCGGGTCGCTCATCTTGAAAAATTTTATCCACATCTGATTTTATTATTCACATGGACAGGCTGACGATTGTAAAAGTGGGAGGAAAAGTGGTTGAAGAGCCGGAGTTGCTGGATCGGTTGCTCGACGATTTTGTCCGGGTAACGGGTTACAAAATGCTGGTGCATGGTGGCGGTAAGGCTGCTACACAGATTGCCGACCGGCTCGGACTGGAAACCAAAATGGTTGACGGAAGAAGGATCACCGATGCCGACATGCTCGAGGTGGTCACCATGGTATACGGCGGGCTGGTCAACAAGCGGGTAGTGGCCGGTTTGCAGAGCAGGAACGTGAATGCCCTCGGGCTTTCGGGTGCCGATCTTGATTTGATCAGGGCACGAAAAAGACCTGTGGAAGATATCGATTACGGTTTTGTGGGGGATGTCGAAAATATCAATACCCGTGAACTCAGGCTGTTGCTCCGCGAGAATGTGGTGCCGGTAGTAGCACCGCTGACCCACAACGGAAAAGGCCTGATCCTGAATACCAACGCCGATACCATAGCCGCGCACATGGCAATCGACCTGGCCAACCATTTCAAGGTTTTCCTCTTTTACTGCTTCGAGAAAAGGGGTGTCCTGTCTGATCCGCTCGACGATAACAGCGTATTGCCCGAACTGAATGAATCGGAGTTCCTGCGTTTGCAGAACCTGGGGACCATCAGCAGCGGCATGATACCCAAATTGCAGAATGGCTTCAAGGCCCTGCATAGCGGTGTCTCCGAAGTTCTTGTCACCAACCCGGAAAACTTTTCCCGGGGACGGGGGACCCGTTTGTTACGGGGATAAAAAAAGAAGCTGGCGAATAACCAGCTTCTTTTTTTATACGGTGCCTCGCCCTGCAGTCCCCGGATCAGAACCTCAGGTCCAGTCCCACCATAAAATGTCGTCCTGCCTGCGGGAAATATCCATCCATCTTGTACCTTTCGCCTCCCAGAATGTAACTGTATACCCATGCATTGCTTTCATATGTGGCGTCGGACAGGTTGTTGACCATCAGCCTGAGGGTCACATCCCCTGCAAATCGTGTCCGGAAGGTGTAATCGGCCAGCAGGTTGCTGACAAACCAGGGATCGAGCGACCGGTCGTCCGATGCGGTGTTGTCGATGTATTGCTTCCCTGTATAGTTGGATATCAATGAGATGCTCCCTTTGTCGCTGGGAGTCCATTTCAGCTGACTGTTGGCCAGGAACCCTGGAGAGAAGGAGAGGTCGGTCGATCCCAGACCAAATGCCTGTTGCCCGCCGTTGTCCCAGTCGTCGACATACTCGGTGAAATCCATGATCCTGCTCCTGCTGAATGTGGCGGTGGCATCCCATCTTAACGTGGAGGCTATTTTAAGGCCCCACATCAGCTCCACGCCTGCGCGATAGCTGTCATCCACATTGACCATGACCGGTGCCCCTACGTCGTTTATTTTTCCTGTCAGCACCAGCTGCCGGTCATATAGCATATAGAACAGGTTGACCCCTCCGGTGAAGTTGATGCTGCTGTAGTGATATCCGGCTTCCAGGTCGTTGAGGGTCTCATGCGAGGGGAGTTGTCCCGGACTTGCATCCGTGAAGTTGTCGCGGTTGGGCTCACGGCTTGCACGGGCAAATGAGAGGTATGCCTGCTGCCTGTCGGTGGGCTGGTAGAAGATGCCGGCCTTGGGATTGAAGAAATGGTAGTCGTGGTCCTGGTCGAGCGTCGCAAGGTCATCATCAATGCCGTCGATGCCATAGCTGATCTGCCGGTACTGAAGGTCGGCAAACAGGTTGATCCTGTCTGAAATGGCCTGGTTCAGCTTGATGTAGTTGTTGATGTCGGTCTTGACGCCCAGGTTCCGGTACCATTCAAAATCTTTGGGATTGTCGCCCATGATGCCTGCCCAGAGGATCGTGCCGTAATGACTGCCATCATACTGGTGCAATCCCCCTCCCCATGAAAGGTCGGTCTTGCCCTTCCGGTAATTCAGCGAAAATACTCCACCGTAAAAGTCGTTGTCGAGCCATTTGCGCCTGACAAGGTCGGTCCTTGATACTTCCGTATCCCCGATCACCGGCTTTTCCATGCCGTAATCCGCGAATTTGGCGTTGCCCTTGAACTGTTCGTAATAGCCCAGCCCGATGGTATAATGCAGCGAGGCATTGAGGTTGAGGTGGCTGTTCACCATGTGCGAAAAATGGAGCTGGAAATGGTCTTGCTGGTACTGGTCCACCTGGTTTTCGTAGGTATACAGGTTGTATGTGCGTGGGTTCGAGGCGATCATTTCGGCCGTTTCCTGTGGGGTGTAAAGCCAGTGTTCTTCATAGCGTTTCATCCCTTCGAGGTCGTTGTCCAGTCTTACCGACGGCACCCCGTTCCAGGCCTGGTAGGTGGTCTGCGTACCTCCGAACACCACCGCCTTGATCACGGTCGTCGGGGTATAGTAGCCTCCCGAAACGAAGAAGGATTTCAGGTCGCTGAATGCCCGGTCAATGAATCCGTCAGAGGATATCTTCGAGAGGCGGGCATCGAGGGCAAACTTGCCGTTGATCAGACCTGTCCCTGCAGAGATGCTGTTTTTCAGCGTATTGAACGTTCCCCCGGCGGTCCTGATTTCCGCGTACGGTTCAGGGTTCAGCGAGAGGGTCTGGAGGTTGATGGTGGCCCCGAATGAGGCTGCACCATTTGTTGATGTTCCCACCCCGCGCTGAATCTGGATGTTGTTGGTCGAACCGGCCAGGTCGGGCTGGTCGACAAACCAGGTGCCGTGCGATTCGGAGTCGTTGAGTGGAATGCCGTTAACCGTCACGTTAATACGGTTCAGGTCGGTGCCCCTGATCCTGAAATTGGTGTACCCGATTCCGGCACCTGCATCGGAGGTGGCCACAAACGAGGGCGAAAGGGCCAGCAGGTAGGGGATGTCCTGCCCGAAGTTCCGCTCCCGGATCTCCTCGCCGGTAATGTTCACATAGGCAACGGGGGTCTTGTCGCCGGCCAGGGTGGCCGATACCACGATTTCCCCGGTGTAGACGACGGTTGGGGTGAGCACCACCTCGATGTCGCGCGATTGGGTCAGGTCGACCTCAAGTTCTGTAGGTTCGAAACCGATAAAGCTGACTGCCAGCATGTATTTTCCCGGTTTCAGGTTTTTGAATTCGAATCGCCCGTCTCTTCCCGCCGATACCCCCGAATAGGTGTCGCGGATCACCACGCTCGCACCGGGCAATGGTTCTTCTTCCCGGTCTTGCACGATCCCACGCAGGGACACCTGCGACCAGGCCACCACGAACAGCAACTGCATGACCAGCAGTAAACTCCACTTTTTCATTTTTTAGAAATTTTGGTTAAAGAACTAACCAATGAGGCAGGAATAATCCTGTTTTACCTTCCCTCCGCCGGCATTATCCGGATCAGGTTTTAAGGGTATGATCTCAGCCTGTATTTTAACCCGGTTATTACCGGGCTTAGGCACCCCATTGAGTGAAATATCGGCGCAAAGGTAGATGGGAATTCGGTGATTTCAAAATGAAAAAGCCATAAATGTCTTTTTTATGGCTTTTTTGTGTTGTAGTGTATCCCTTACCTCTACTTTTTCAGTAGCTTCAGTGCCGCCCAGTGTTCGTCCTTCAGGTCGTTGTATGAGAACATGGCAATACCGCCAGCTCCCGCTTCAAGTGATACCCTGAAGGCTTCTGCCAGCTCTTCGGGCTTGATCGAGGGGATGAACAATCCCGAATAAACCGGTTTCTTCTCTTTCAGCTGGCCGATCTTCTCCCTCAGCTGGTCGCCAACCCACGACAGTCCTGCGTTGTAGAAGTTGTGGTAAAGCATCGGGAGGTAGCCGTCGAGGTTCCAGTTTCGCCACTCCTGCCTTACGCTTTCCCAGTTGGGGAACACGGCTGCAGTAATCTGCTTGCCGGCTTTGTGGGCTTCGGGGGTCAGCACTTCCCTGACCATATAGGTGATGGTGTCGTACCTGAATTGCCGCCATTCGGCATGGAATGCAGGGTCGGCAATGTCCTTCATGGGGTCGAGCCCGGTCTTGTCCTTGAAGTTCTTCCGGCAGGTGTCGCAGTAGCAATAGTCGTATTCGGGGTATTCCTTGTCCTGCACGATCTTGTAATTGGGCTGCAATGCTTCAGCCAGTATGACGTCGGGCAGACGTACATAGTCGAGGTGGACGCCTGCCAGTCCCTCTTTCGATGCGAGGTCGGCCACGTTTTGCCGCACAAACTCCCTGACTTCGGGATTCGACGAACACATGAACCTGTAATAGGGGACATAGGCCGGCTGGGTATTGGCCAGTTGTCCTGCCCGGTTCACGGCGTACCAGTCGGGGTGTTTTTCGGTGTATATGGGCATATTGTTGGGCATGGTCCACATCCATGAATGTACCTCCACGCCGGTCTCCCTGCCTGCCTTGATCAGGGTCTCGAGCAGGGGCTCCCGCATGGGCAGCCTATTGGTCTCGAACCAGGCATTGTTGGAGTTATATACTTCGGGAAGTACGGCATCGATGCCATGTGCCTTCATCTTTTCGAGCTGGGTTTTCCAGTAGTCGAGAGTCTTGCCGGCCTGTGGCCTGAGCCAGATCCAGTTTTTAGGGGTAGCCCCTGAACGGATAGGTTCACTGCCTATCGTGAACGGGGAGGTGGCAATGACTGCCAGCCCGAGCCCTGCCGTTTTGATGAATGTTCTTTTATCCATGGTCGTTCAGTTTATTTTAATTCCAGATTTTGCTGTCCTCGGTGAGTTTCCACCACGATTGGCCATCGGCCGATTTTGCCCTGATCAGGTACTGTCCGGGGGTTACTTCAAATACGGGGACGAAATTCTCCGGGAATTCCGGAAGTTCATCACCAAAGAGTTCTCCCAGGCTGGCTGCATATTCCCTGTTCAGGTGGAAATATGCCCTCTGAGCTTCATATATTTTCCGGAGGCTGGTCTTGATGGGCTCGTCGGGATGGACCACAAATGCGTCTTTTCCCTCACCTGCCTTCAGTCCGCTGAACTGCACAAATCCCCATCGGTCGGGATGGTGCATGTCTATGATGCCTTGCGGCGACCAGATCCAGTTGTATTCGGGCCAGGGCCTGCCGGTGTCGGGATTGATTCTTTTGGTGTATTTTCCGTTGACCACATCGAGGCGCCATTCGACCCTCGAGAAGTTGATCCGCCACTGGTCTCCCGGCGCAGGTCGTTGTTTTCGGGGGGCGCATTCGCGAAGCACTTCCCATGGAAGGGCCAGCTCGACCGACCACAATGTGTCGGTGTCGGCCGGATTGTTGATAGTGCCTGCATGGTGCACACCCACTTTCAACCCGATGATTTCCCACGAATTGATCGGCGGGCCGCCGTGGATATAAGGCTTCACCAGCAACAGGTCCCATTTGGTGCCCAGGGCGTTCACCTCCAGCTCGTAATAGTTATGGGTGTCGCCGTCGGGATCAATGAATACCTCAAAGTTATTTTCATGGAAGATAACGGTCTCATCCTCGGTGTAGGTGGCCCAGATGTCGGTCTCCGACAGCTCGGCACCTATGTACAGGTATTGCTCGTCGTACAGGATTTTGGCCCGTGTGCGGTGGGTCGGGACCGGCATGTGGAAGCCTTCGATGTCGGCAAAGTCTTCGGTCCACTCAGAGTTTTGCCAGTCCGGTTCATCCAGCCTGCCATCGATCGTCAGCGTTCCGGCGGTATGGTAGGTTACATATTTTCGGGGAAGTTCATGGGATTGTCCCTGGCTGGCTGCCGGGATGAGCAACAAAATAAGGAGGGCATGAAAGAGAACAAGTTTTTTCCTGTGCATGAATAGAAAACGATTTTTTTGGTTTCGGTTATTGATTCATCATGGGTGGGTGGAAGTTGAACTCACTGAATTTCTTTCGTTTTTTCAGATAGAAGTTAAACACCATGCTTCCGCGGTAAATTTCGGGATGCCTGTTTTTGGTCACCTTGGCCAACAGGGTTTTTCGTTTTTTGAGGAACTTTCCCAGGTTGCGGTAGAGCTCGACATGGGCCTTGAAAACGGCACCAAAGGCCTGGTATTCACCCGAGACCACAAAACGGATGGCTGCAACGCCGTCGAGAACCATTCGTATGAAAAGGATGGGAAACAGCCGGTTGGCCGGCAGGTTCTTGATCAGCATCCAAAGGTTGTTCCTGAAGTTGAGGAACACTTTTCTCGGGCTTTGGTAGGAGAGGGTGGCCCCGCCCAGGTGGTAAACCCTGCTCTCGGGCACGAATCCGATTTCCCAGCCTTGGTTCCGCAGTCTCCAGCAGAGGTCTATCTCCTCCATGTGGGCGAAGAAATCGTCATCGAATCCTCCGGCTTCCCTGAACACCTTGGCCTTGATCACCAAACAGGCACCCGTAGCCCAAAGGATGGATGCCGGCTGGTCATACTGGCCGTTGTCGGTTTCGGTCTCATTCAGGATGCGCCCCCTGCAGAAGGGGTAGCCGAGATAGTCGATGTATCCACCGGCTGCCCCGGCATATTCGAATTGCTCCTTGTGGTGGTAGCTCAATATTTTGGGTTGCACGGCTGCCAGCCGTGGATTTTCGACGAAACGCATTACGCAGGGCTCGAGCCAGTTTTCGGTCACTTCCACGTCTGAGTTGATCAAAACGAAGATGTCGGCATCGGTGATCTTCTCCAGGGCCAGATTGTAACCTTTCGAGAAGCCGTAATTGCCGCCGTTCTGAATGATTTTTACCGTGGGGAAATGTTCTGCGAGGTATTCGACAGAGCCGTCGGTCGAGCCATTGTCGGCCACATAGATGTCCACCCCGTCCGATTCGGTATATCTAAGCACCGATGGCAGGAATTCAGAAAAGAGATTTCTGCCATTCCAGTTCAGGATAACCAATGCAATCCGGGGTGTCTTTGTCATGTGTCTGATTTATGCAAGGAGCAACCGGGCCAGCATTCGCGACAGGTTTTCCTTTTCGAGTGTTTCCAGGATATCCGCCAGGCGCTCGGGCCTGTCAGACGCTTCCGAGTTTTTGATGGTTTCAATTTCTTTTATCTGCCGGCCGGTCAGCTCTTCGCGCAGAAGCTCCATGAGCTTGTCCGCTTCGGGTTGCTCATCGGGCAATCCCATTTTCTCGATCTCCTCGATGGTCGCTTGCAGGATGCTGCGTGCCTGAAACTTCACCGGGTCTTTCGACTGTCCGGCACCGGTGGTGTCGCGCAGGCTCCAGCTCGAGTAATCGTAGTGAAGGTCACGGATCAGCCTGACCTTGGTGCTTTCTTTTCCGAAGATTCTTTCCAGAAAAATGACAGTCTGGTTTTTCCAGGCTTCCAGATCAAACCGGGGTTCATTCAACCGTTCGATCTGCTCTTTCAATAAGGCAATTTCCCTGTCGGCCATGATGATGAAAGTTTATGCGTGCAAGTTACGATTAAACCGTCATTCCACCAAGTTGGAACCGGCTGTTTTCGGGTGTTTCCTATACTTCTGTCTGCTATCTTTTTCCCAGGTGCCGGTTCACGGTTTCCGAGAATTCGGGAAAGAACGCGGTGCTGGACGCGATGATCTCACCACCGAACAGCCATTTGTCACCACGGTTGAAGTCGGTCACGATGCCTCCGGCCTGCCTGACGACCAAAGCTCCGGCTGCCACATCCCAGGCATGGAGGGCGTGTTCGAAGAAGCCGTCGAACCGTCCGGCGGCCACATAGCAGAGATCGACCGCCGCGGAGCCCATCCTCCGCAGTCCACGGGTGGTCCGCATCAGCTGGCGCAATACCTCTATGTAGTCTTCCAGCCTGTCGAAATCGTAATAGGGAAATCCGGTGCCGATCAGGGCATCTTCCGGTTTCGAGGCGGTGCCGACATTGATGGGATGGCCATTCAGCAGGGCCGGGCCTCCTTTCCAGGCGGTAAACATCTCGTTGAGCCCCATTTCATAGACCACGCCCACCACGGGATTGTTCTTTTCGACCAGCGCGATGCTCACCGAACTGGGGAAGATGCCGTGTATGTAGTTGGTGGTGCCGTCGAGCGGGTCAATGATCCAGATCAGCTCCTCTCCCGAGGCACCCGCTGTTCCCTCTTCAGTAACGAATCCGGCTTCGGGAAGCAATTCCTTCAGGGCATCCACGATCATCTTTTCGGAGGTTTTGTCGACATACGTGACAAAGCTGGCGGTGCTTTTGGTCTCTACGTCGGAGGCCTTGATCTTTTTACGCTCTTCGGTGATAAAAGCGCCTGCCCGGCGGGCGATGCGCTCCACCTGCAGGCATAGGTTCTGGTAGTCCATTTCGTATGGTGTCAGGGAGGCGCTAGTCCTCCATCTCGTTTAATATTTTTTCCACTTCCTCGTTGGTTTTCTGCAGTTTGTCCTTGCAGAATTTCAGCAGGAAAGACACCCGCTTGACCTTTTCGGCGAGTTCGTCGATGTCGAGTTCATTCCCTTCAATCTTTTCGAGGATTTCCTCGATTTCCTCCAGGGCTTCCTGGTAGGTGAGTTTCTTATTCGTTGCCATATGTGGTGGTTTTGATGATCTTACTGCTGATTGTGCCGTCGGCAAAGCGGGTCTCAAGGGGTACCGACGGGTCGGCCGTGGCGCTCGATTTCAATATTTTGCCGTTCTGGCTGGTGATGGTGTATCCCCGTTTCAGGATATTGTCGGGATTCAGGATGCGCAGCTTTTCTTCGAGGTTCGCGATCCGCAGACTGCCTGAAGCAAGACTGCCCTTTACCTCCCGGCTGATCCTGGATTCCTTCTGCCGGAGGCTGATGGCGCTTTTCTGGATCTGCATCCCGGTGGCCATCCTTACCTGGTAGGTGAACCTGCGGAGTTCCTCGAAACCTCGCTGACGTTGTTTCCCGAGGGTCACTTCCAGCCGGTGACGGGTTTGCTGCAAACGTTGCCTGCGGGCGTAAATCAGGTGGGTTACACCTTGGATGACCCGATGGCCGGTTTTCTGGAGGTCGAGACTAAGCCGGTGCATGCGCTCCTGGGTGATGTCGGATATCGCGGAGGCGATTTCCTGTAACCGCTCACGCTCTGCCTCGAGGGTTTCCCTGACTTTCCTGCCGATCTCCTTCTCCAGTTCCGTGATTTTCTGGAAAAAGGAGAGTGCCCCGGTGATAAAAAACTCGGCGGTTGCGGTCGGGGTTTTCAGCCGGGTATGGGCCACGAAGTCGACAATGGTGTCATCTTTTTCGTGGCCGATGCCCGTGACGACCGGGAGCGGAAATTGTGCTACCGTAAAGGCCAGGTCGAAGTTGTCGAAGCAGCTGAGATCGACCGATGAGCCTCCTCCCCGGATGATGGCCACCGCATCAAACTCTTCCTCTCTCCTGAATATCTGGTCCAGGGCCTTCAGGATGCTGGGCACGGCCTCGCTTCCCTGCATGTAGGCCTCAAAAAGCTCATGGGTAAACCTGAAATGGTAGGGGTTGTTGTCGAGCTGATTCACGAAATCCTGGTATCCGGCAGCGGTTGCCGATGATATGACCGCAATGCGTTGCGGCACCAGGGGCAACGACAGCTCGCGGTTCATGTCGGCCACGCCTGCTTCCTGCAGTTGCCTAAGGATCTGGTTTCTGCGCCGGGCCAGGTCTCCGAGGGTATAGGTAGGGTCTATGTCCTTGATGTTGAGGCTCAACCCGTATGCAGGATGGTACTCGACCGACACCTGCACCAGCACCTTGAGCCCTTGCGTGAATTGCTGTCCGGTGACCGACTCGAAATAGGGGCGGATCATCCTCCAGCTGTATGACCAGATGGTGGCACGGGCCCTTGCCCTGATGTCGTCGGTGATCTCGTCTTTCTCGATCAGCTCGAGGTAGCAGTGTCCCGAGCGGTTCTCCTTCATCTCGCTGATTTCGGCGACTACCCAGACGGTCGAGGGGAAGGATTCCTGTATGGCATCCCTGATGCCCTGGCTGAGCTCGAAGAGTGTCTGGTGTGCGCCGTTGTTCATCGTGTCTTGAGTATTTTATGGGTTTCCGTCTGTCCGCCTCCGGTGATACGCATGAAATACATGCCCGGTTGCAATCCTTGCAGTCCGTATAGCCTGGCCGACATCGTGAAGTCGATCTGGTCACGGTGGACCACCGCCCCCGATGCATGGATGATCTCCACGCTCACGGATTGTGGTGTATTGTCGGATGATATCAGCGTGATCCTGTCGGTAAACGGGTTGGGGAAGAGGGTCGTTTTTGGTTGGGTGGTTTCTTTGGAGTTGCTGAACTGGTTGAGCAGCAGGTCGGCCAGACTGAAATCGGGGATGCCATGCCCCAGCAAGGTGTCGGGCCTTAGGTTCTGGCTGGCGGAAATGGTCAGGATCCTCCGGATTTCGGTGGCGGGAACATCGCGGTGTGCCTGCCAGAAGGCGGCTGTCATCCCGGCCAGCACGGGCGAGGAAAAGGAAGTGCCGTTGCGGTTCACGATATCGCCGTTGGTATTCTGCACGGCTGTTCCGCTTCCCATGGCTGCAAGATCGGGCTTGACGGGTGTTCTGCCGGGGAATCCGACGGAGCTGAAGCCGGCATAATTCCCGTTGCGGTCGGTCGCCCCCACGGCAATCACGTCGGTGCCGTCGGCAGGTGCCGAAATATAGCGCCAACTGTTACGGGCATCGTTGCCGGCACTGTTGAACACGAGTATCCCTTTTTGGGCTGCCAGGTTGGCTGCACGGGTGATCCTGAGGGTCTTCCCGTCGAGTTCGGCCCAGGTGTGGTCCATCAGCGAGTCGTCGAAAGTGGTATATCCCAGCGACGAGTTGATGATGTCGGCTCCCACGCTGTCGGCAAACTCGGCCCCGGCCACCCAGTTGTCCTCTTCCACCTTAAACTCAGTGGCATCATCCTCGGTGCGGATCAGCCAGAAGGAAGCCTCCGGGGCAGTCCCGATCATTTGTCCGGGCAACCGTGCCCCAATAACCGAAAGTACCATCATGCCATGGCTGTGCTCGGCGTATATGTTGCTGTCCGGGTTCACGAAATCCCTGGTGCCCAATATTTTTCCCCCGTCGAACAGATGTCGGAGTGACGGGACTTCATCGGCTTTCTGGTAGCCGGCATCCAGCAGGGCAATGACCATGCCCTCACCGTAATACCCCTGTTCGTGCAGGTGCTGTCCCTGCATCAGCCCTACCTGGTACACGCTGGCCCCGTACAGGGAGGTGTCAATGTCGTTGCGTACTGCAGGGGTGCCGAATTTGGAGAAGGCGCTTTTGGTGGTGGTGTCGGCTGTCTTGGTAAGTTCCACCCTGCGCACGAACGGAAAGGCTTTCCACAGTGCCACGTGCCTGGTGTCGGCTGACTTTACCGTGATGCCGTTCATCCACCGGGAGGCATGGAGCACTTCGGCCCCTGTGGCTGCAATGGAGTCGATATAGGCACGGTTCACCGGCAGGTCGGTCGGGTCAATGGCAATGCCCTGGGATGCCCTGCGGGCGATGGCACGTTCCGACAAATATTCACCGGGATTGTCGATGGAATAGGGGGTGTTGTTCTTGTCGGTGAATTCAATCCAGTACCACGATTGCCCATTTGCGGTAAACAGGCTTCCCCACAGGATGGCGATAAACAGTATGGTTTGTGAATGGATTTTCATGCTTTGACGGGCAAATGATCAACCGGCGCTCCTGAAATATAAGTTGTTTTATCCATCATCCCAAGGGTTTTGAAGGGATTTTACGGCTGTTTCTGGTTCTTTAGGAGGTATTCGGTCGGGTCGTCCATGTATTTCTCGGGATCGAGCAGGATTTTCCCCTGCGATTCCATGGTTTCCAGCATTTTGGTCTCTTCCTGCAGCAACACTTCCGGATTGAGCAGTTCTCCCTCGCGGTATTTCAGGGTGTATCTCAGCTCGCCGGTTTCGGTGTAATATTTCCATTCGCCGTCGGGCAGCCCGTCTTTGTACCGGGCATCCACCTCCATGGCTCCCGAGGGGTAGTAGGTGACGCAGAAACCCTGTCGTAGGTCGTAGGCATAGGTGCATTCGAGGAATGGCTCCCCGGTGGGGAAGAAGGCCCGGTAGGGTCCTGTTTTCTGGTCATGGGCATAGGTGGTTTCCTCGAGCAACTCGCCACCCGGGTAGAAGATCCGGCTTTTCCCGTGGCGCCGGTCGTTCACGAAGGTCTCTTCCGATATTTTACGGTCTTCCGAATGGAAGCTCCAGGTACCGGTTTTCTTTTCGTCCACATACTTGCCTTCAGCCATCATTTTCCCGTTGGTGTCGTACAAAACGGCGTCCACGGTATCATTGTCGATACGGTGGTTCAACACTGCCTTCAGGGCTCCGTTGTCGTGGTACCGTCTCCATTCACCCACGGGACGGTTGTCGGCAAACCGGCCTTCGTACATCAGTCGTCCGTTGGGATATTTTCTCTGCCACAATCCCTGCCTGAGCCCCGATGCGTCGGTCTGGTTCAGGGGTGCCTGCGAAAAGGCGGCCATGGGTATCAGCAATATCAGTATGATCAGGTATCTCATGTTTGTCAAACTCAGTTTTCGGGAATTTATTTTCAACAAAAATACAACAATCTTTATCCATCCGTTATAAAGAGTTCACGACGGCAGCCCCATGCGTGTTTTTTGCCGGCCGTTTGCTTAACTTTGCATCATGAAGATCCTCACATTCTGGAAACCTCTGCTCTGGCTGGCCATCATCCTGGTGCTCAGCCTGGTACCCGGGAACAAGCTCCCGGGAATCCCTTACATCCCGCATCTCGACAAGATCGTGCATGCGCTGATGTATTTCGGTCTGGCAGTCCTGCTGGTCAGGCCCCTGAAAATCCTGCCCATTTCGAGGCCTTACCTTTGGTCGGTCATGATTTGCCTGGTCATCGGGTCGGCCGTCGAGTATTCGCAGGCCAACCTGACCGTCAATCGCTCGGGAAGTTTCTACGACGAGCTGGCCAATGTCTTCGGGGCCATGATGGGGGTCGCCTTTTACCACTTGTTTATCCGGAATTTTTATTGGGAAAAGTGGGCCTGATCCTTCCTTGATTTTCCATCTTCCTTTTGATTTTAATTGCTCTTTTCATTTTGCGGGGGTTAAATGATGACTTTCTGTTGTTTCCGACGTATAACCTGAAACAAATATATCAACCTAATCCCTCCAAAAATGAAAAGGCATATCCTCCTGCTGCTAGTCGTGGCCATGCTGGGCTCACCGGCCCTGGCTCAGAATACCCGGGTTAAAAGAGAGAACGCTGCCGATTCCACGGCACGGGCCCGTGTCAGGGTCGACCGCGAACCCCGTGATTTCCTGATCCTTTCGCACCGTCACCTCGAATTGTTCGAAGGGGGCGAGGCGGTGCAGTTATCCGTCAGGGCGACGGGCGAAGTTTCAACGGAAGGAATTACATGGATTTCAAAGAATCCCAACATCGTGTCGGTCGATGCCAGGGGACTGGCCACTCCCTTGCGGTTGGGACGCAGCACCATACAGGCCAAAGCGGCCGACGGCACCTTATCTGCCCCCTGCGAGGTGACGGTCACACGACCGAATGAGTGGGGAAACACCAACGGGAACGAGTCGCTGGTAATCCAGGGCAACTGGATCTATTTTTCGAACCGCGCCGATGAGGGCAGGTTGTACCGGGTCGGCATGGACGGCGAAAACCTGGAGCGGCTCTCAATGGATGTCCCCGGCAATCTCAATGCAACCGGACGATGGCTTTATTACGTGAACGGAAACCAGACAACCGGACAAGGCCTGGTGATGGTCTCGATTGATGGCGCTGACAGGGTACAGCTCACCCGGAATTCGAATATCCGTTACCTCAGGGTATATAAGGACGGAACCGCCTGGTATCTCGAAAACGCCAATGAAGTTTTCTACCTGGCAACCCAGTCGCGATCGCCCATGAGAAGAAAACTGTTTGACGAATCGAAACCTATCTGGTCGGTCCAGGTCAACAACGAATATGTTTTTTATAACCGCAACTGGGAGGATATCGAACAACCCCGGGGAGGCGGCGGAATGTTTGTCCACAGCATGTGGCGCAACAAGTTGGAAAACTATCTGTCGGTCAACCGCAATACCCGTGAACTTATCCAGCATCCTTCCAGGAATACGGTCTATTTTTGTGTTTATAAGGTTGACCTGGTGCCTGTGGAGACCTTGCTCGACATATTTTCAAAGTCGCCAAGCCAGCCCTCCGGTTGGTTCCGCCTGGTTTTGTCCGACGATGAACCTGCCCAACAGCTCAGGGAGGAGGCTTTGCGGAAGGTGGCCACTTCGGGTTCCTCACAGTCTTCGGCTGCCGACATTTGGATGGAGAGGATGGCCCGTGTGCAGAAGTTCCCGCTTACCGAGGAGGACCGGATCCATTTCATTTCGGGAGCCTGGATCTATTATTCACGCGGAAACGAATTCCGGAAGATCCACGACGACGGGAAATATGACCAGTCACTCTTCACTTTATCCCCTGGTTTTGGGAATGAGGTATATCCGGGGAATGGCCAGATCTTCAGGTGGGTCGATGACCAGACCATTGTGCGGACCAAAACGGACGGCCGCGATGAACTGCGGATCGATGTCACTCCCGGTCGACGGGAATAGCCAAACTGATGTGTTTCAACCGGGGACTGAGAGCCTCTTCGCCTGAAGGCGGATGCTGGCTTGCCTGCCCGAAGTGGGGTCCGAAACTTGGAATATTGCATTTGAAATGTTATATTTAATGGATTATAAAAAATATGATTATGAGCATAAAAGAAAAAGTAAAAAGACAGATTGATGAAATGGACGACCAGATCAAGGTTTGGGAGGCCAAAATGGATAGTGCCAAGGCGGAAGCCAAGGCTGAATACAAGGAAAAACTGGCTGTACTCAAGGCCAAACGGAATGACGTAAAAGCCCGTTTTGAAGAGCTGGCAGATGCCGCCGAGGATAAATGGGAGGAATCCAAAGATGTCTTCGCTTCTGCTTCCGATTCCTTTAAGGAAGGATTTAACAAGCTTAAATCGCTGTTCGGTTAATCATTTAAAAGGAGATATTGCAGGTTCAAAAATGATGGCCTGCATTTTTTTTGCTTTCTTTTTCAAAATCACTTATTGAATCGGTACTTCCAATGAAAAAAATCGGACTGGCATTGGGTGGCGGCGCCGTTTTGGGGGCCGCCCACATTGGCGTTTTAAGGGCCCTGGAGGAAAGGGATGTCGAAGTTGGCTATTTGGCCGGCACCAGCATCGGGGCTTTTGTAGGGGCTTTGTATGCTTTTGGAAACACCTCCAAAGAGATTGAGGAAATCGCCCTCGGCCTGAACTGGATGGACATATCGGGAATAGCCATTTTTGAAAGCGGTTTGTTGTCCAATTCGAAACTCGGTGATCTCCTCGACAAAAGCCTGGGGGAAAAGAAGATCGAAGAGGCCAAGATACCGCTGGCCGTTATTGCCACCGACGTCAGCACGGGTGAAAAGGTCATCCTCGACAAGGGACCCGTGGCAAAAGCCGTTATGGCAAGTACCTGTATTCCCGGAATCTTTGGTCCGGTAAAATGGGACGAAAGACTATTGGTTGACGGCGGGATCGTGGAGAATATTCCCATCGACACCGTGAAAAAAATGGAGGCCGACTATGTCATCGGGGTCGACCTGAACGCCCGGAAAAACTACGATAAGCCCGACAATATCCTGGATGTGATCATCAACAGTTTTCACTTTCTCATGAAAGCGGCTGCCAGATTCCAAACCCAGGATGCCGACTTGCTCATCACCCCCGAACTCTCGAAATTTAACATGGTGAGCACCGACCAGATCAGGGACCTGATTGAACAGGGCTACAATGACGCCAGCGAACAACTGGAAAAGGCCGGCTCGCCGCTAAAGTGAAGTGGTAGTGTCCATCAGTTTGGGGCTATGACGGGCAGCCAGAACGAGAAGGTGGCCCCTATGCCGGGTTCTCCGGTGGCATCGACATAGCCGCCGTGCCTGACCACAATACGCTTGACGTTGGCCAGGCCGATGCCGGTGCCTTCAAATTCATTCACGGTGTGCAATCTCTGGAAAACCCCGAAGAGCTTGTCTTTATATTTCGGGTCGAAGCCCGCACCGTTGTCCTCGACCATGTATTTTACCATGTTCCCTTCATGAATGGAAGAAATGCGGATTACCGGTGCCTCTTTTTTGGAAGAAAACTTGATGGCATTCGTGATCAGGTTGATCCATACCTGCCTGATCAGTGAGGGGTCGCAGTAGGCCGGGCCCAGCGCTCCGACCTGGATGTCGGCAGGGGTTGGGCCTTCGGTCATCAATATCTCCTTGAGGACCAGTTTTACTGTTTCGTCCATGTCGGTGTGCATCATCTGCATCTCCTTGCGGGCAAGCCTCGAAAAGGCGAGCAGGTCGTCTATAAGTTGTCCCATCCGCTTGGCATTGTCGGTGATGATGCTCACCAGCCGTTGCTCTTCTTCCCCCATTTTGTTGCCATGCTCCGCCATCAGGATATTCGAGAACCCGATGATGCCCCGGATGGGTGCCCGCAGGTCGTGCGACACCGAATAGCTGAAGGCTTCGAGCTCCCTGTTGGCGGCCACCAGCTGTCCGGTCCGTTCCTCGATCCTGGCTTCTAGCTGGTTGTTCAAGACCTCCAGCTGGTTTTGGGCGATCTTCTGGTCTTCCACCAGGCTGAGTAGCACCTTGCGTGAGGCTTCGGTGGCCTCCAGCAACTTTTTGATCTCTTCCTTCGATTCGAGGATCTCGGTTTCGGCCAGTTTTCGCTGGGTCACGTCACGGTTGCTGGCTCTGGCCCCCAGGTACTCGCCTTTTTTTCCGAAAATGGGCGTGCAAGAGTGGTTGATCCAAACCATGGTGCCGTCTTTCCGGATGATCCTGAAATCGACCAGGTCTTTGTGCATATGTGCCACCTCATGCTGGTGGTCACGGTATATGTATTGGTCATCGGGATGCACGATTCTTTCCAGGAGTGTCGGGTCGGCCGTGAATTCATCGCAGGTATAGCCCGTGATCTCGTAACACGATTTGGAGCAGTAGTTGATCTTGCCGTCCGGACTCAGCCAGTAATCCCAGTTGGTGTTGTAGTCGGCTACGATGTTGAAAGTCTCCTCATTCTTCCGCAGGGTGGCGATGATGTTCTCGCGCTGTAGCCTGATGACGATGAGGTTGCCGATCAGACCGCTGATCAAGGGATAGATGACCAGTACAGGCAACAGTGGATCGAGAAAATTGTCAACGTCGAATCTCTTAAACGAAAAATACAGGATGATCACCATCAATCCATGGATGATCAATCCCAGGAGGTAGAAATCGATGAACGAATAGTTGATCAGCTCTTTGCGCGAAAACCTTCGCCACAGGAGTCCGGCCATCCCCGACATGAAAATGACGATGATGCCCGTGAATGCACCTGATCCTCCCTGGGTGTAGCGGAATATGGATGTCATGACCATGGCTACGAACGTCGGCACTGGTCCCCACACCGCCCCGGAAATCCCCAGTACGATCGAGCGGGAGTCGATGATAAAGCCCTTTTCGAGGGGCATGTTCATCTGCATGATAAACATTCCGATCAGACCGATGCCTATGCCGTTCACGATTTGCAGTGCCCGCCGGTTCCTGATCTTGATGTACGACCTGAAAAAGTCGAACAGGTAGACCAGGGTGAGCAGCAGTGCCGTATTGTTGAGCAGGTAAAGATATGCGTATACGTCCATGGGGTTTCTCTTTCTGTTCAGGTGGCGCTTTCATATCTGGGCGGCTTCCCTGAATCCGTTAATAACTGGTTCACTTCTTTTTTCAGTTCCAGGATCCTGAACTCCCTGCCAAGCGTGGTGTCATGCCAGCGCTTCAGTTCCTGCAGCTGTTCCTCTATGGTCATCCGGGCCATCTTCTGTTCATGGATGTTCCGGCCAATGCAAATCACCTCATGGATATTTCCATGCTCGTCGAGGGTGGCATTGTTGTTCCAGGCAATCCACTGGGGGCCCTCCGGGCTTTGCATGCGGAGTTCCATGTAGTGGTTGTGCGGCTGGCGGGAGATATCCTTCAGGATGGCTTCAGGATTGACCTTTTCCTCTTCCGGCATGAATGAAAAGAACGACCTGCCTTCACATTCCGATTCGGGGATTCCCGAAAATTTCTGGAAGGAGGGACTGGTATACAGGATATTTCCGCTGCCATCGAACGAGACGATCTGGTCCGACTGGTTTTCGATGAGCATGCGGTATTTGGTTTCGCTGTCGGAAATCTGTTTCAGGGACTTCATCCGCTCGGTGATGTCGCGGATCACGACGCTCGACATGATGTTCCCCATGCTGGTCTTGAATATGGCCGACGTGAATTCACCCTGGAACCGGGTCTTGTCTTTTCTGATGAAAGTCAGAACGCCGCTTACCCTGCCCGTTTCCTGTCGCTCTTTAAGGTAGCCCGGCAGCCGGGGATCTTCGGTGTCAAGCACCAGTCCCCTGCCTCCCTCCAGGATCTCCTCCTCGGTCATGCCCAGCATTTTACACGCTGCCCGGTTGGCCGAAAAGATCCTGCCGTCGGGATCGGTCAGCATCACGGCGTCAATGCTGGAGTCGAGCAGTAACCGGTATCGTTCCTCGCTTTCACGAAGCCGGTTTTCCAGTTCCACCCTTTCGGTCAAATCCAGCAATATGCAATGGGTCCGGTCAAATTCGCCATTCGACTGGTATCCGATCCGCCCGTTGAACCTGACGACCATGTGGTTGCCCCATTTGTCGATGATGTTGATATCGGCACTGACTTTCCCGGTATCCTTGAATTGTTTGAACCTCGTGGGAAAGTAGGCAGCCTCTTCTGGTGGCATCACCGAGCCAAAGCTTTTGCCGACCACCTCGTCGTTGGTAAATCCCAGCGTACGCGTCCATTCCTCGTTCACGAACAGAAATCTGCCTTCGCTGTCGAGCGACTGATAACCCAGGGGGGCCTTGTCGAAAATCCGGTAGAACTGCTCCACCATTCCCGGCGAGGGCGCCTTGTTTGTACCAATCGAGGCAATGGCTTCCTTTAATGTGTCCAACAATCTGCCACTGACCTCCACATTCCAGCCGGAGGATGCATCAATAAAGCCGTAGGCTCCATGACTCATGCACTCTACGGCATCCGAAATGGTTGCATGCCTTGCAACGATGATTACCAATTTATGGGGCATGGCTGTCTTGGTTTCGGACAGCCACTCAATCAACTGCTTGTCGGGTAAATCGGTGCATACCAGAAAGATGTCGGGGACGGCTTCCTCTGCTATATCAGCGGGTTTCGGGAGTTCGCGCAGGTGGGTTTTCTCACACAAAAGGCCGTTTTTTGTAAAAAATTCTTCGGGAATGAGCGATTCCTGAAGATCATGGATGTTTACCAGACTGATTCTCGGCTGCATATATTGAGGGATTTTTCATGTATTTGAATAAATGCAATATAGGTTGGTTTATCGGTTTTAGCGTTCTCTGTTTTCCAAATATATGGATATTGGGGAGATTCACAAGATTTTTTTTTGTTTACTTTTTTGGCAAAAGTTCATGGCGCTGCCATTGGCAAGGCCATGCAAGGCATTCATAAGCAGGTGAATGCGAAATATTTGTCAAATAATTATTGCCTGTTTTGTACAATGGTGCATAAAGCCGGATATCCTGTTTACCTGGCCGGCTCCTCAATGATCAGCACGTCCCACGCATTGACCGTCAGCTTGTTGCCTTTCTCCACCATCTTCCCCGTGACCAGTTCGGTCGCGCGGTTGTATGGGTAGGTGATTTCGCGTGGTTCTGATGAGTAGTTATAGTAGTATCGTATGGTGTTTTTCTCTTCGTTTTTGCCCGATTTGGTGATCAGTGGCCAACGCAGTTGCTGGTCGGGGGTGGTTAGGTTGAGCCGGTCCATTTCGCGCCTGATGATCCTTTCCTGCAGGGTGTCCGACAGCAGACAGCCCTGGTAGAGCAGGCTTCCCTTGCCATATTGGTTGACGGTGATGGCAGGGTATTCGCCCAGGTAGGGGTGGTCGTACCACGCCAGGGGCTCGGCCGTGTCGCAAATCAGGTACTCGGCCCAGGTGCTGACCTTGTTGTGCTCTGACCCTGCCCCGAAGGGGTCGCCCTTTAACGCCATGGTTCTGAAGTTGCTGAATTCCTGGTAGTGGAACCCGCAGGCTTCCTTCAGCGGACCGGGTGCCATCATGGGCCGTACCATCGAGTTCTCGTCGCAGAAGCCGCTCTTGAACTGCATGATCACATGCCCGCCGTTCCTCACGTAGGTGTTGATCTTCTCCAGCAATTCGTCACTCGCGATGTACAGCGAGGGGATGATCAGGAGGTCGTACTGATCATAGTTGTCATCATCGGGAAACACGAAATCGACCCCGATGTTGTTCCGGTAGAGGATCCTGTGGAATTGTGCCACCAGCTGGTTCCGGTAGTAGTCGTTGGGGTTGTTCTCCCATGGGGAGCCGCCCTGGTCGAAGGGCATGAAGTTGATACCTTCGTTCGAGTCGTGGCTGAACAGGATGGCCACCTTGTTCTCTTTCTTCAGGTTGACCAGCTTTTTGCCGATCTTTTCGAGCTCACCGGCCGTCTTTGTCACCTCGGCATACGCCCGGTTAGGCTGCAGGTCGTGCGACAAAACCCCTTTCCAGTAGGTTTCCTGTCCGTAGTGGATCGAGTGCCAGTGCCAGTACTCGACCATGTTGGCGCCCGACCCGAGGTGGGCATACACGTTCTGGCGCATTTGTCCGGGGTAGGGGGGCTGCTGGCTTCGCGAGTTCCACCCGATGGTCTGGGCGTTGGTTTCGGTCACCAGGTAGTTGACGCCCTTTTTCACCGACCTGAAATAGTCGCCGGCAAAGGCGATCTCGTCGCCCTTGAGGTCGTCCTGGTACCCATGATACACGTTCAGGGCCATCATGTCCATCTCCTTTGCGCTTTCGCGCTGGTCGACCTCCTGCACCGAGGGCATGTAGCACTGCATCACGAACTGGTCGTCGCGTTTGTATTCACGCACCAGGCGGGTCTGCCATTGCAGGTAATCGGTGACCGCCTGGCGGCTGAATCGTTCCCATTCGAGCTTGTAGGCAGTGTTGGTGATGCCGTCGCGGGGGGCCAGCTCATCCCAGTCGTTGATGGTCATCCCCCAGTATTGCAGTCCCCACGTCTTGTTGAGTGCCTCCACCGTCCCGAATTTCTCTTTCAGGTGGTTCCGGAACATCGCCTGGAAGTTGTCGTTGTTGATGTCGCGAGGGGTGGTCTCGTTGTCGACCTGGTACCCTATGATTGCCGGATGTTTGGCATAGTGCTCCATCATCTTCCGGATGATCCTTTCGGCATAAAAGAGGAAGTCGGGATCGGTGTAGTTCACGTTCTGCCTGATGCCGTAGTATGCCTTACCCCCTTTCTGGTAGGTCAGCAGGATGTCGGGGTGCTGATGCCACATCCAGGCGGGGATCGAGTAGGTGGGGGTGCCCAGGATCACCTTGATCCCGGCCTCGTGCATCTTATCGATGATGCGGTCCATCCACGCAAACTCGAAAGTGCCGTTTTGCGGTTCAAACAGGCTCTAGGTCGATTCACCCACCCTCACCACCGATATGCCGGCCTCTTTCATCATCCGGATGTCCTCGTCGAGCCGGTCGGTGGGCATGTATTCGTGGTAGTAGGCTACGCCATACAATATCTGGTCAAACTTTTCCGGCTGCCCTTGCAGGGTCAGTGAGCCCAGCATACAAGCTGCCATCCATAACAGGAACCTGGTTTTCATTTTATTGGTTTTTGTTGGTCGGAATAAAAGGTTGAATTTAACAAAAAAACTTTCAAGGATGACATCTTTTCGTTGACAGACTCATCGGAAAAGATGTCATCCTCTAGCCCCGCATCACGCATCTTTTTTCCCATTGCCATCCCGAGTGCCCCCGGAGAGTAGCGGAATAATTGTTTTCGAACGAACCATACTCTTGTTTTAAAAATGAACCCCCTGAAAACACTGAGTTTTCGGGCTGTAAAGTGTTAATTATAAATTAAATAAGGATAAAAATGTATTTATATAATCTATTGTAATGATTGATAAATTGCATTGCCGTAACTTGTCTATAGTTTCACCTCAAAAATTAAAAAACATGAAAACAAGAATTGCATTTTTCATCGGTTTGCTGATGATTTCGGGCATTTTAACTGCCCAGGACAATGACCACACGATTATTCCCTTAATCGGATCTGATGCACCTGCCTTTACGGCCGAAACGACAAATGGTACCCTTAGTTTTCCGGTCGATTACGGAAGAAAATGGAAGATCCTTTTCAGCCATCCGCAGGATTTCACCCCAGTTTGCACCACCGAATTACTGGAACTGGCCAGGTTGCAGGAGCGTATGGATGCCCTGGGTATTAAAGTGGCGGTAATCTCGACCGACACCAAAGAGCGTCACCTAATGTGGCAAAATTCGATGGAAGCGGTTCTTGGTCTTGAAAAACAGCCAACAAAGATCTCTTTCCCTCTGATCGACGACAGCAATTTCACGGTTTCAAAGATGTATGGCATGTTGCACGAACCGACCAGCACAACCAAAGATGTGCGTGGTGTATTTGTGATCAACCCGGATAATAAGGTGGAAGCCACTTTCTTCTACCCTAATACCGTCGGGCGCAATATGGAAGAGATCGTCAGGACAGTGGAAGCCCTCCAGACTGCAAAATCCACAAAGCTGTTGACTCCCGTGAATTGGGAACCGGGCGGAGACTTACTGGTTCCGCATTTTCCATATACCCAGAAAGAACTGGCCAATAATCCCGAAATTGTGAAAGACTACTACCCGGTAGGTAACATGTTGTGGTATAAGAAAGGGGCAAATTAAATGCATTAATGGCAGTGGACTGCCACTTTGAATTCAGAAAACAGAACAGTAAAAAGCGGGTCACCCCCGCTTTTTTGTTTGATGATAATTAGCGCGATGAATCGCGCCACCACAATTTCCCTCCAAGAGGATGACATCTTTTCGTTGAGGACCTCTACGAAAGGATGACATCTTTTCGTTGCATCCGTCTTCGTAAAAGATGTCATCCGTTCGTTAGACTCCGCATCACGCATCACGCACATTTTTCCGATAAACCATTTGCACCAACCCCGTATCAAACGCCTCCACCTTCACCAGCTCGAGGGATTGTTCGGGGCGGCCATCCTTGAAGAGGCGGGTACCGTTTCCGACAAGGACCGGCACGATGGAAATGATGAATTCGTCGATCAGGTCGTGTTTCAGGAGTTCGTGGATGATTTCGGCGCCGCCGTCGCAGAAGATGTTTTTGCCGTTTTCGGATTTCAGCCGGTGAACCAATCCGGCCGGGTCGCCGGTGTAAAAGGTGGTGTTTCCCGTGTCGGGCCTTGCGGTCCGCGTAATCACGTACACCTTCCGTTCACCGTTGTCGTAATGCGATGCACCGATCTCCCTGACCACATAGTCATAGGTTTTCCGACCCAGGATAATGGTGTCGATGGTGTCCATAAATGCAGCGTAGCCATAGTCTTCCCCCTCTTTCTCGACCGGCTTCAGGAAGCTCAGGTCATCGTCGGGCTTGGCAATGTAACCGTCGAGGCTGGTGGCTATAAAGAGTGACAGTTTTCGCATGGTGTTAAACATTAATGCGGTTATATTAGTGAGTCAATACAATTTTGCCTTTTTTTAAGGAGGTTGAATTTATGATTGTTGTCAGATTATTGATAGACAAACGGACGGAATCTTGTTTTAAGTATTTGCTGTGCCATATATTATATATGTATAGATTTATTATTTTGGCACCCATCCTGAAGTCTTCAACGGTGAATAATTCAAAAACCTGTCCGATTATTGACTTTTTATGACGCAATATCTCTTCTGATTGGTTTTTGATTACAAAACAAAGAAGAAGCTATATAAAACTATTGTACCATATCAATTTTGCATATGAACGACTTTTGGATTTCGGTATCTATTATCTTGACATTGACGGAATATTAATGTTTTATGAAGTGCTATTTTATAAGGTTCTTGAATTTACCCTGGGGTTACCCCTTACAGGTGGATTTGCGAATATTGGTGATGAATATGGTTAAAACAAGGTGTTACATTAAAAAGTTTGTTGGATGACATGTATGAATCTTGAGTTAGCTGTAGTAAAAACAGTTGGAACGAAAAATCATCCTTGAACATAAAACAATCAGGTCTTTTTCTTCGAATAATTCAATGGATAGTAATAAAAAGGTTAATTAATACAAAGATTACAGTGAATATAAGAATAAGTATTATTTTGTTATTCATTTTTTCTATATTCGAATTTGTAAAAAAAATAAACACCCTTCCGATGAAATTGTAAATTTTCTGGCGGGTATTTCAATAATTATAAACCAAACCATAAACCATCTGGTAAGGATGGATCGAATTAATTAAGGGACAAGATGAATATTTCGCGTTTTGGGATTGCAATAAGTTTCCTGTTGTGTATCATTGTTCAAGCTGTCAATATTAATGCTGCCGAATCTTCACCAGATACTGGCAATTCCAACATTCACGACTTTGTAAAAAAGGCCCAGGGATTAATACCGGCCAATATGGATTCGGCAAAAATCCTGCTTGAGAAAGCTCAGCCACTGGAAAACGTTGGATCCATTATCCATAAGGCTGATTACTATTCTGCATGGGGTCTTTTCTTTTGGTTTTCTGATCAGCCTAAGGAATCAATAAAATGGTTTGGCAAGGTGCTCCAATTACCGGAGAAAGAGGAAATATTGAATATGCATGCGGCTGCTGCCAACAATATTGGGGCGCTGTATAGTCGGCTTGGAATTTATGACAGTGCAAGGGTTTATTTGAACCATTCCCTAAACATTGATATAGTCGCCGGGAATGATCAGGGGATTGCGAAAACAAGATATGACCTGAGCCATTTGCATTTCAACCTTAATCAATATGAACTGGCCCTTCAGAATATTTTGGCAGCCATCAATCTGCAGGAGAAGGCTGGCGACCTTCAACGCCTGGCACGTTATTACAACACCCTTGGTAATATATACACCGAGATAGACAGCGTGGAAAAGGCCAGGGAAACCTATCTTGAAGTCATCTCATTGGCCGAAGAATCAGGCTTGGAATCGCTGATTCCGTTAGCATACAATAATTTAGCCGCTACCTGGAACGAAAAGCCGGGCGGAATTGATCTGTCCATTCAATATGCCGAAAAGGGGTTAGAAGCTTTAAAGCCGCAACAGGACATTCCGACTACGATTGCGTTGTATACAAATCTTGGCATCTCATATTCCAATGCCGGGAACAGGGAAAGGGCTCTTGAATATTATCATAAGGCATTGGAATTGTGTGCCGAATCACCTCACCCTGTCAAGGAAGCTGAAGTCACAAGCAGGCTTGGATATGAACATTATGTTTTGGGAAATTACCAGGAATCCCGAAAATATTACGAACAAAGCGATGAGATAGCCAACAGGATACGTTCGTGGAAGTATCAAAGTATTTGCCATTTTGGATTTGCAAAACTCGATAGTGTCAGTGGAGATCTGAAAGGATATTTTGACCATTATTGTGAAGGTATCAATTTGCGCGACAGTATATGGAAAAATGAGCGTTTGTCACGTCTGGATGAGTTGCAGATCATGTATGAGTCGGAAAAGGCCAGTCTTTTGATCAGTGAACTTGAGTTAAAGGAAAAGGCGAACAACAGGCTCTTATGGATTATACTGATCGCTTCCGTGCTTTTGGTTTCATTTTTGGCGTTAGTATCATTATATTGGAGAAAACAGCATGTGATTGCAACCCAAAAAAGACTATTGGATGAAAAGGAGCGTGAACTATTGCAGGTTGAATTAAGCTCAAAGCGACAAGAATTGGCAAACAAGATACTCTCACTGGTAAAGGCCGAAGAATTATTGGGAAACATCAATTCGGAAGTCAAAAAATTAATCCCGGAACATAAAAGGGACCAGACTAGTGAAATGAAGACATTTCTCAGTCATATGAAGCATTATGACAATACCAAGGATTTATGGAAAGAATTCAGCGACAGGTTTAACGAATTGAATGATGATTTCATAACCAAACTGGTTGCAAAATACCCTGATTTGTCCCCCAGTGAAATCAGGCTATGCAGTATGCTGCGTATGCAGTATTCCACCAAGGAAATAGCCGAACTGACCAACCGTTCCGTGAGGACCATCGACTTTACCCGACACAGTATCCGTCAAAAGATGAATCTCCCTCCGGAAACCAATCTTACCACCCATATTCTTTCAATTTAGTCAAGGATGGATTACTTCTTCAATCCATGAATGAAATTACCATATATGAGTATTCTCCTTTTTTATACTCGCTTTAAATAACTATGCCTGTTAGCTTAATATTTTATGCTACACATACAAGCAATTTGTTCACGCAAGAGATCAATAATCAATTATTTCAACCAATTGATTATTAGTTTAATGCACGTTAATAAGTATTTTTCAGGTAGTCCCGTTTTGTATAAAATTTGCTTTTACGCATTTTTCAAGTACCCATTTTCCATAAGAAAAATAGAATAACTGAATAGGTTTATGCCCGTAACGGGATTCCGTTGTCCGGACATGGTGATTTCACCTGGCCGTGTCAAGGTGTTGAAACTATGATTTATCGGACTGGTTCTACGGCGTTTCCTGGGTTTCCCGGGATTCGCCGAGAACCAAAAATGAGATTGCTTCCATCGCTGATTTACAAATACCCCTGGGAGGCAAGCTCATAGAGCTCGAAATAAGGCAAAAACAGGCTTAATGACTTTAAAAAGAGTTTTTGAGCCGACCATTGAACCAGATCAACCCAAAGGGAGAACATAATATCTCCCTGTATATTATAAATGGACGCTAAAAAATCGCTTATGAGTTCTCATGCAACACAAATGGACTTGTGCCGGAATTATTACTGGTTCACTACGTGTGATTATTTGGATAATGCAGTTCCCAAATAAAAGACACCCTTTACTGTTTTTAGGGGTGAGATAAAATTTTTAACAAATAACCAATAAGGGGAAAAGAAAAATGAACTTGAAACATCCTGGTCATATTACAGATGAAGGTAGAAATTCCTCAACGATGTGGCAACATAAAGTTACGTTTTTGCTGACAATTCTCTTGATTTTAATAATTGGCAGAAGGCTGCAAGCCCAAACGGTGACTATTGATGCAACACTGGCAAATACCATTCAAGCAACGCTAAATGGGGGCAGTGATTATACAGTTACCTCCACATCTGATATCATAGTAAGCTCTTCCATTACAAAATCGGCCGGATCTTCGGCGACTCTGACACTAAAGGCTGCACGCCATATATCTCTTCAAACCGGGGCAAATATAACGGCCAGCAACGGGGCGCTTAACCTGCATTTGTGGGCAGATTCGGACAATTCAAGCGACGGCATCAATCAAATTGCGTCGAATATCAACACCAACGGCGGTTGGCTGAAGGCTGGCAACGATAACCAGACTGCCACTATCAACAACATATCAACACGGGTAGGGGGCGATGTATTTTTCAATATGTCTTCACCACAAACGATCTCCACGAATGGTGGACAGATTGATATCTATGGTGAGACTATCGTTAGCAACACCTCTGGGCTGACTATCAATAGTGGTAACGGGAATGTAACGCTGTACGGCCTGTTGAATTCAGGCAACCAGTACACCGGTGTAAATTATTCGGGTAAAACCTGGCTTGAAGCTCAGGCACAGGCCGATGCAGATAATAATGCTAACACTTATTTGGCCACTATTACATCCAGGTTGGAAAATTCCATCGCAGCACTTTCTGTGTCATATAACACGGCTTGGTTGGGTGCACGCCGTGAGGCGAATGGCTTTTGGCGTTGGGAAAAAGGGCCTGAGGCCTTACAAGGCTTGACCTATACAAACTGGGCAACAAATGAACCAAATAATTTTGGTACAGAAATTAATGGATTGGGATACCCTGGTGAAAATGCACTTCAATTTACAGGTGCAAATGGCAATTGGAATGATTTGTGGGATAATGGTATACGTCCTGGAATTGATTTTTTAGATTACTACGTTCTTGAATTTACTCTGGTTGCATCACCTGTCACAATTGTTGCAGGAAGTGGTACGGTCACCTTTGAGGCAGCAGTTGGCGGCAGTAAGCCACTTTCCTCCTTGAACATCACCGCAGCAACCACCGCCATCAACGGCGGTAGCGTGACGACCTACGGTAGCTTTGCCGGCAGCCAGAGCTACTCGGGCAACATCACCCTTGGAAGCGCGAGCACAACACTAAACATGTTGGAAACTCCTTTGGATTTTAAACTTGCCGACGGAAAGAGTGTCAGTAACGCCACGAATGCCGATGCCACCCTGACGATCAAAAATGCGGCATCAATCATATTGGAAGCAGGAAGTTCCATTTCGTCCAACAACGGAAAACTGAACGTTATTCTTTGGGCTGATACCGATGCGAATGGCGGTTACATCAGAACCAACAGCGGCAGCAGCATCACCACCAATGGCGGACATTTGTGGATGGGAGGAGGCAGTGGGAGCAACACCTGGAATGGATTGACTGTCGGGAATGGTTATGCGTTGGGTAACGAATTGAATTCGAACGGAATACTGATCATCGGAAGTTCCATTGTTACCAATGGCGGGAACGTTGCCTTGTTTGGTAAAAGCCGGCCAGGTGCTGCTGTGGGAACTGATGGATCTGCAGTTAATACGAACGTTGATGGAATCAGGATAAGCCCTATTGCAAGTTCCTTAATCAACTCGGGTGACGGTTCTATAGTGATAGAAGGCGTTTCACAAGGAACGGACCAGGTCGCGTTGGGGGTTGAATTTTGCAGCCTAAGTCCTGTAACACATCTTATAACTTCTTCGGCTTCCGGCGATGCTATTACCATAACAGGAGTTGGAAGCCAGTCGTCGGGTACACAGGTGAATACCAATGGTGTATTCGTTCATAACGGGACTACCATTTCATCTACCGGGGGAGGAAATATAGAAATCAGAGGCGTTGGTGGTTCAGTCGGTTCAACCCAACAGTCAAATTATTTTAGTACGGGCTCTCAGGTAAATCCGGGTTCCGGAAACCTTACCGTTACCGGTAATTCAATTTATCTGGCAGGAACATTTTCCGGAAGCGGAATCCTTACCATTCAACCTGAAACCATAGATTCTACCATTGGTATTGGCGAAGGGGCAGGTAATTTACAACTACCGGCCAGACTTTTCTCAACCAATTTTACCGACGGATTTTCGAGTATCACTATCGGAAGTGCCAACGCCGGCGATATCACCGTCAACAGTGTGACATTCCACGATAATACGCGGTTGCTAAATGGCGGAAAGGTGATCATTGGCGCCGGCCAAACAGTAACGGCTACAAATGTCAGGTTGCAAATTGACAATGGATTAACCTTGGGAACGGGGGCTAAAATCGTCAGGTGATGAAAGAAATTTTAAAAGCTTAGAGCCCATTGAAAGCGAATTGAGAGTGTAATCAAAAAAGGATGCAACAGATGAAAATATTAAATCAAACCCCACCGAATCACATACATGGCTTGAAGAACAGGATGAAAGCATTGGTGATTTTTGGTATGCTGCTGGTGCTGGCCATTCAGGTACAGGCACAAACACTGACAATTTCAATTAGCGGCCAAACCGGAACTTCAGGAATAAATTGGTCAACCACGGGTACAAATCCGGTTTCTATTCAGACTTCAGGAGATGCTTCCATCAATACATCTGTTATTGAAGGATACCTGAATTCAGGTACGAGTGTGATCTTGAATACCAATCTGGACATCAGGCTTTCTGATGCAATAACAAAATCTTCCGGCAGTCATGCAACCCTCACAATGAATGCGGGAAGGGATATTTACATTCAGTCAAATATATCTTCCACCAGTAATGCACTTCACCTGTCACTTGATGCGGATACCGACAATAACAACATAGGTGCCATCACGATATCTGCCAACATTACCACAAATGGTGGCGCCTTGTCTTTTAAAGATGATGTCAGTTTCAATGGTTCGTCTGCCCAGGCAATTTCAGCAGGGGCAGGCACCATGGAATTTACAGGAGAAGTCATGCTAAGCAACATCTTTGGCATTACCTTGACTACCTCCGATGCCAACGTGACTTTTTCGGCTGCAATCAACTCTGGCAACAGTTATTCAATTGACAATACCTTAAGGACGTGGTCCAGTGCATATGCATCTTATAATAATAGCAATCAATACCTGGCAACTATCACTTCAAAGATGGAACTTACGGCGGCGATGTCTGTCGTTCCGGCAGCTGGAGCATGGCTGGGTGGATCTGACCAACAGACGGAAGGCACATGGAAATGGGTCACCGGACCAGAATCTGGATCAATTTTCTGGACCACTGCATTGGCACAGGGAGTGACGGGATATAACGGGACCAACGGAAGCTATGTTAACTGGAATTCCGGTGAACCCAATGATTCAGGAAGCAACGAAGATGCTCTTCAAATTCGGAATAATGCGGATGGATTATGGAACGATCTTCCTGTTTCAGGTTCAACCTTGGCTTCGGTAGTGGAAACGGAACTCCCTCCCTCAGCATTAACCATCAACGCCGGGACAGGCACGGTTGTGTTTGGTGGTCCTGTAGGGGCAGGTAAGCCTCTCAAAAGCCTCCATGTAAATGCCGCGAATACCAGTGTTAATGGTGGTAAAATTTTCACGGACAGTAAAGGTGGTTATGGTGGACAAACCTATTCAGGTAATATTAATTTGGGAAGTGCCAGCACAACCCTGAACATGCTGGATACTCCTTCGGACTTTATAATTGTCGCCGGCAAAAGTATCAGTAATGCCACAAATGCCGACGCCAGCCTGACGATCAAAACCACTGCCAACATTATTTTCGAAAGCAACGGTGCTATAGTATCGACTACGGGTAGGTTGAACACCCTTCTTTGGTCGGACAGCGATGCCGCATTCGGAGGCGGAATTCATGTCAAATCAGGTGCAAATATCAGCTCAAACGGCGGTAGTGTCACCCTGTCGGGTGGAAATGACTTTAACACGGGTTATGCCAAGGGCACAGCTGGCATCGTACGAACACCTTTCGGTCCTGGAAATAATCTAACATTCGGCATCTGGTCTGGCATTCTGCTCGAAGGCGAAATCAACTCCAACGGCGGAAATGTCACTCTGCGAGGCGAGGCCGGTGCCATCCCCAATGGGCCGCAGGGCGGGGGTTACTCTTTGTCGGGTATTTATGTTGCACAAACTGGGTTAGTCTCATCCGGGGCTGGAAACATTAGCGTTTTTGGGAATGTAAGTAGCGATGTGGGCAGCAATCACATTATCCGGGCAATCACGATGGGCGATGGGGCAGGAACTGTCAGTGGCAACAAAGCCAGGTTGAACACTTACACAGGTTCGGTGACAATGACGGGTATCGTTACCGTGACTTCAGCAAGTGGTGACTCGGGGATCTTGCTTGATGGCTCACTTATCAGCAGCACTGGATCCGGGAACATCAAGTTGACTGGCTCAGGGAAATTGGCTACCGACATACTTGTCTCCGGTGCTAACTCCATTAGTTCGACGAATGGTAACATCGAATTGAACATGAATGGGTTTACGAAATATGGCACCAGCTTTTCACTTGCCAGTACAGGGTCTTTGAAGATTCAACCCCGTACTGCTGAGACCACGATAGGTATTGCCGGTGCGGCAGGTACGCTTCAACTACCTGCCGACTTATTCTCTACGAGTTTTGCCGATGGTTTTGGCCTGATTACGATAGGGGGTAGTACACAAAGCGGTAACATCAGCCTCAATGGCGTGAGTTTCCGTGATAATATGCGCATTCAAACAACTGGTAGCGTAAATGTGAACGGAAATCAAACAATATATGCACCCAAAGGCATTAAGCTGCAGGTTGATAATGCCATGCAATTAGGTGTCGGTGCCAGGTTTGTAATAAACTAAAATTTGCCTGATACAATCTCACTCCATAATATCATTAAAAATGAATGCCTGTTGACAATTCAATACTAAACACAAAATACAGCACAATGATGAATATTTACAAACTCTTGCTTCTTAAAAAAGCGATGCTCAAGGCATGCTTGTTTATAGGGGTTATGCTGTGGGGATTTGTTTCTTCATATGCACAAACGTACAACCTCCCCATCACGGGCAGCGATGCCGTGCGATGCGGGGCTGGTGAACTGACACTCTCCGTGACCGAGAACAGCTCGGTGACGGATGGCTGGCCCGAAGGAATATCATTCAATGCAGCCAATGTAAAATGGTACACAGTACCGTTTTATGGCACCCCGATTGCCACCGGACTGACTTACAACACCGGGTACCTTGAGTTTTCCCGTACATATTATGTCGATTATACGGGTTCTGATGGATGCAGCCAGTGTGACCGGTTAATCGTGAGGGCGGTAATCAACGATAATTCAATTGCCCCTCAGATTTCATACAAGCAATTGGCTATTTGTAACAATATCGACCAGAATTTCACGCCTGCCATTGTCGGGGCCAGTAGTGGGATATTCTCCGTTAATCCCAATACAGGATTAACGGTAAATGGAAGCACCGGCACATTTAATCCCAAAGGGGCTACTGCGGGAACCTACACCATCACCTTTCAGCCAACTGAGGTAATTGGTTGCGATTCAGATCCGGTCAGCACCACGGTAACCATTACCAATGCCCTGATTGAGCCGGTAATCAGTTATCCTTTGGCCAGTTATTGCTCTTCATCAGGAATAGTAAACGTTACACGTTCCGCAGGTGCTGCCGGTGGCACATATTCGGCTTATCCAACCGGGTTATCGATTGATCCTGCAACCGGAACAATCACTCCTTCTGCCAGTGCAACAGGTAACTATATTGTGTCATACACTGTCCCTGGCACTGGAGGCTGTTCTCCTGTGGTTGGCACGGCAAACATCAGCATTTTCCGCTTACCCGAAATCACATCTATTTCATACCAGAGTCCATTTTGCGGATCTGACAATGATTTGCAGACACCGGTATTAACTGTGGAGAATAGCTATACTCCAGGATTGACGCCATACGGTTATACAGGTGATGGCACACTTGCATTGGATACTTCCACAGGCGAAATCAATCCATCTCTTTCAGATCCCGGTACATACCAGGTAACATATACAATCCCCGCGGCTTCACCCTGCGGCGAAGTTTCTGCAACCGCCAGCGTCACAATACTGCCTGTCTCTTCTGCAACTATTTCGGCCGACAAGACCAGCGAATTTGTTGATGAAACTGCCCCGATTATTACATTCAGCGGAACAGGCGGGCCTGCACCATACACGTTTACGGCAAGGATCGATATTGGCAATGGTGGTGACTTAATCATAGGAAATGAATTTGAGATAACGACTCCAGACGCCATGACAGCCACCAAAACCCTGTCACAATCAACCGAGGTGGCTGAAACCTTTACGTATCATCTGATAAGGGTAACCGATGCAAATGGTTGTTCAACTGAAATTTCGGGACAGTCTGTAACCATTACCATTAACGACATTCCGAACACCACTTTTGCCTACCAGGGCTCGCCATACTGTACCAATGGAGGTACGGCTGTTCCTTCCGGAAATGTGGTTGGTAGTTTTAGCTATTCGGGAAGTGGATTGGACTTAAACACCAGTACAGGGGTAATTACTTTGGCTAACAGCACAGCCGGCACTTACACGGTTACCCAAACTTTAAGCGGATATTCGTCAACTGCCGAGGTAGTTATTACCAGGTTGCCGGTTGCAACATTTGCATATGGCTCGGCGTCATACTGTCCTACTGCAGGTGATGTTTCCCCTTCCGTAACCAATGATATAGGAATCTTTACCGCAAGTGATCCGGCTGTAATATTTGCCGAAGGTGTATCAGTGGCACCGGGTACAATCAATACATTGTTTACGCCTCCAGGTACCTATACAATAACAAATACCGTCCAGGCGGGTAACGGCTGTAGCGAAGTCAGCGCTTCAACGGAAATTACCATCAATGCCTCGCCAAACTATACAGGCACTCGTGCCTATTCCATTTGCAGTGGCGAAACCACGGCAATTACGCATACCGCCGATATAGAGGGTTCAACCTTTTCATGGACAGTCAGCGATGTAACCGGTGGCATTACAGGTGCATCTGCAGGTTCGGGAAACACGATAACCCAAACCTTGATAAATCCGGCAAATACCACTGTGGGAACTGTGTCCTACACTGTAACACCTAACGATGCCACAGGTTGTGGCATTGGAGTTCCAACCACGGTTGTCGTTACGGTAAATCCCTTACCCGCTACACCTACAGCCAATAGTATTACCGTGACATATGATGGCTCGGAAAAATCAGCCAGTGCTTCTTCTTCAACAATAACGGCCACAAGCGAGGCTGCTGTGATAGCATGGTTTACTACTGAAGCAGGCACAACAGCAACAACGGCTCCAACCGGTACCGATGTCGGAACTTACACGGCCTGGGCCGAAGCTTCCTATCTGTCAGGATGTAAAAGCGCCGGAAGGACTTTGGTTACACTAACCATTGAACCGGCAGAGCTTATCGTTACAGATGCAGTGGTAGCTGACCATACCTATGACGGAACCAATAATGCAACAATAAGTGGAGCCACTCTAGCCGGCGTTGTTTCGGGAGATGATGTTGCCTTAGGTAATGTAACCAGCGGTACATTTGCCCAGGTGAATGCTGACGATGATATCGGTGTGACAACAGCCATGACAATCAGTGGAACCGATGCCGGAAATTACACACTGACTCAACCAACACTGACCGGCAATATCATTAAGACAAACCTGACATATACCGCCAATGCAAAATCAAAAGTTTATGGTGAAGAAAATCCATCATTGGATTTCATTTATACAGGATTTGTCAACGGGGAAACACCGGCAGTTCTGACAATCGAACCGGTTGCATCCACAACGGTGGGCGCCGCAACGGAAGTTGGAATACACGACGATGCGATAACTGTTGATGGTGGAGTTGATGATAACTATAGCTTCACTTATATAGCAGCCGACTTTACAATTACAAAAGCGACACTTACCGTAACTGCTGACAACATCATCCGTGGTGTTGGTGAATCCACGCCAACCTACAGTTACAAAATAGATGGATTCAAGAATGGAGAAACCGAAGCAGGATTGAGAACTGGAAGTTCACTCTCCGGTACGGTCACCTTTACCGACAATACGAGTGGTTCAACGGCAGCTGGCACTTACACCATCACCCCAATAGTCAGCGGACTTTCGGCTACCAATTACACTTTCTCAACTGTAAACGGCACTTTGACGATTTCAAATGTGGTGGTTGAAGCTACTGAAGGAACACTTCGTGCAGGCTACACTAATTTGGATGCAGCATACACAGCCATTAATGGCGGCACACATAAGGGCGACATAACCATTTACCTCTATGCGGATACGTCAGAATCTACCACGGCAACGCTGAATGCCAGCGGCACGGGGAGTGCAAGCTACACCTCAGTCACGATTGTCGCGGTCAATGGTGTGACGGTAACCGGAACATCAAGCCCACTCATGATATTGGGTCAGTAGATTACCAGAGAAGCAACAAATCAAGTGTAACAGATAAAATTGAATACCATGATAAAAAATATGACCAAAACCCTTATGATATGCCTGCTGGTAATTTTCGCCGTGCCCAGCAATGGTTTTGCGCAGGCAACAGAGGATTTCGTGTTTGTTGAGTCCAACGTTGGCGACCTTCAGCTGTTAAAACAGACCTTTGCCAACAATCCTCTTGTTTATTTTAATACCAATACAAAACCGGCTCTTTATGTATATAGCCAGATTTTAAATGGTCGCAAGGTAAAAAACCTATTCATCAATGTACCGGCAGAACCGGGAATACTCAAATTTGGTTCAGGGGATGTTAATACAGCAAACATTCATGAATTTACTGAATTCCTGACCATTCTGGCAGCTAATGTCTCTGGAAGCATCATCCTGCACAGCAATAATGCTTTCAGTGGCTCTGAAGGAGCACAATTACGGGCAAGATTACAAGAGATTACCGGTGTCAAGGTTGTCGCAAATATCAACCAGGAACCTTTTGGCAATTAAACTGTGACAATGAAAAAAATGGATATTATGAATACAACGAACATATATAATCAAATAAATGGTGGCAGATACCTGGATTGCAGATGGATTAAATCCCTTCCCGATATTCCCATCAGGAATGTTGCCTATGCTGCCAGGATGGTTTTCCTTATGGTACTTATTATTTTTGTTGCAAACAGTGAGCTGTTTGGACAGTCCTTCTCGGCAACCTTGTCGTCAAACCAATTGTTTAAACGGCCTAGTCCCGGAACATCAAACTGTGGTGGGACCTATGGGACATTTACCAGCGTCAGCTCGAATGCCTCGACCGATTATGCCTATGCAACACAATCTTTTACCATAAGTGCCGCTGGCAATTATACAATTACGGTTACTGCCAGTACAGCAGGCGATCCAATGCTGCTGGTCTATGGCAGTTTCAATCCGTCATCTCCAACCAGCGGTTTTATAGTGGGTGATGATGACAGTAATGGAAGTCTATTGCCAAAAATTGGTAGTTGTAATAACTATTTTTCATCTGGCACCTATACACTTGTGGTGACAAGTTATAGCGCGGCCACCAGAGCTGGTACGGTAAATTTCAATATTTCTGGCGCAGGTACCGCTACCATATTGCCAACCGTATCCACGAATACGGCCAGCTCTGTCACCTCTACCAGTGTAATCCTTGGGGGTAATGTAAGTGCCGATGGTGGGGCGACCGTCTCGGCACGTGGGGTGGCCTGGGGTACATCTTCAAACCCAACCTCGGGAACACCCATGGGGAGCGGAACGGGTTCCTTTAGCCAGACAATCAATGGACTAACACCAGGTACTACCTATTATGCCAGGGCTTATGCCACCAACAGTGTTGGCACGGCTTATGGCCCACAGATATCCTTTACGACCCAGAATTATACCCCCCCCAGCGTTACAACGAATAGTGTGACCAATATTGGCCTTACCGCTGCAACTTTTAACGGAAATGTGACAAACACAGGTGGCCAGAGTGTCTCTCGGGGCTTTCAGTACAGCACCAATTCCTCGTTTAGTGGAGCAATTACCCGAACAATTTCAGGAACCCAGGGGACAGGATCTTTCTCGTACAATGAAACCTCCCTTACAGGATCGACTCTGTATTATGTAAGAGCATGGGCGTCGAATAACGGAGGCACTACTTATGGCAGTGCAACCAGTTTTTATACCGATCATACCGTTACATATACATCCGGAGCAAATGGCACATTGAGTGGTTCTACATCTCAGACCGTTGATCACGGTGGATCAGGCAGTCCTGTAACGGCTGTTCCAAATGCTGGCTATCATTTTGTGCGCTGGAGTGATTTTAGTACATCCAATCCGCGAACTGATGTCAACGTAACCTCAAGTTTCACGCGTACGGCAACATTTGCCATCAATAATTTCAGGTTTGCTGTCCAACCAGGTAACAGGGTAGCCGGTGTCCAAAATTCGTTTACGGTTGAAGCAATCGACAATTTGGGCAATCGGGTTACCAACTCTGACCGTGCAATTTCAATCGATGTAAAAAAAGCTGACGGAACCACGATCGAAACTTTGTCGGCAAACCTGTCATCAGGCTTTGCAACAGTTTCAGGCCCATCCATAACACAAACAGGTAACTATTATCTGTTTGTAAGCGATGCAGGCGGTGGTGTCAATGGAACCTTTAATTCCTTGCAATCTTCGACTTTCACCGTGACACCGGCAGCCATACATCATTTCACCGTATCCGGCATAACCGATCCCCATAAGGCCGGCGAAACCACCAGCCCGACTGTTACGGCCTATGATATGTATGGCAATATGAAATATGACTATACAGGAACGATTTCTTTCCATACCGACAACGTAAGTGCCAAACCCGATAAGCCGACCGTGCTTCCCGTCAATTATTCGTTTACGGGAACCGACCAGGGAACAAAAACTTTCACCAACGGCGCAAACCTGAAACAATATGGCGAAAACTTTTTCGTGCAAGTCAAAGACACAGAAGTAACCGAAGCTTCTGGCAGGCAGGAAGGTATTTCTGTCACTTCCGCCGAACTGAACTATTATGCCATTGCCGCCAATCCGGATGAATCAGGCAACCAGCAGGATGTAAAGGCAGGGAACGCATTTTCCGTTTTGGCTGAGCTATACGATGAATTTGGAAACAAGAAAGTCGACTATACCGGTGACCTTGATGTTAGCTTTACAAGCGATGCCTCTCCCTCGCCTCTCGGTAATGTGATTGTCATTCCTGCACCAGGCGACAGGACCTTTACCAATGGGGTTGCCACCATCCCCGGCTTTATTCTCTACAATGCGCAGGAAACCCCTGTAATTACCATCACCGAGACACTGACCGGCAGTTCAGGCACAACCGAACTTATGACAGTCTGGCCCGAAATGCTGGATAATTTCCTGGTTCAGGAAGCACCGGCCCAAAACCACGGGATAGGCGGTGTCCGTGTAACGGCAGGTGTACCCTTCTCGGTTAAGGTAACCGCCCGCGACCCGTACAACAATATTAAGCGTGACTATGCCGGATATATCAACTTCAAGTCGTCAAACGATGCGATCGTCCAATATCCAACCGGTCTCCAGCAATTTACCGTTGGTGAGGGTGCTTCTTTCAATAATGGGATCAGGATTTTTGAAAATGTTCTCACCATTCCAACCATCGGGAGTTATTGGATCCGTGTGGCCGACTCGCCACAAGCGTTTAAAACCGGAACACTCGAGGATATTGTGGTTGGTCCCGGAATCCAGAGCCAGGTTGTGTCTGAACTGGCCTTCACGGAGCATCCCGGAATAACGACCTACCCATCAGAAAGCGTAAAAGCTGGCGATTTTGTTTCGGTCACCATCACACCCAGAGATGCCAATGATAACCTTTTATGTGATTGCCAGTCCGTTCAGGTATTCCTGAATGGTGTCGACAAGCACAGGACAGGCACACCAGAAAATGGTGTTCCGGCATTGTCTCTAATCGAGGTTACCGATAACCACGACGGCACATATACAGCAATGGTTAGGGTAAGCGATATGTCGCAGACGAATGAGATAACCGCAAGCGTTAATGGCACCACCCTGAATACCATTCTCCAGGTTGCGGTAAATGAACCCGATGCCCCATCCCTGGTGGTTTCTACCATTACCCCAGAGGCCAGCAGCATCACCACAGATGAAAATACCCTGGTAACCATCCAGCTAAAGGACCAGTTTGGAAACAACCGGCTCACCAACGACGGAACCATTTACATTAGTACAACCGAGGGAGGATTTGGTGCCAACAACGGCATTGCCAACGGTTATGAAGCCACTTATAATGACAACGGCTCATATACCGCAACATTATATGCCAGTCATGATGCCATTACTCATGGCGTTGGAACGGCAACCCTTTCCGTGATCGCTGATTTCACCGATGATTTGTTTGCAGATGGAGCATTAGCCCCGGTATCGATACCAACAGTCATTATCACTGAAGGTTTGCCAAGCCTGATAACCAGCACCATTGCTGCCGATCCTGTGGAAATTACTACCGATGAGTTTTCGACTGTTACGGTTCAGTTAAAGGACCATTTAGGAAACCTCATACTCCATGACCGTGGCAGTATTGACCTGGAGACAGATGTCCTTGGTGAAATCACGGATGCCGTCTACGACGAAAATGGCAAGTATGTGGCTTACCTGTGGGGCGATATCCGCCCTGTCAATGGTACAGGCATCTCTGTCATTTCAGGCTCATTTGCCGGAGCGGGCTCAGCTTCCGCAGTCAATGGCTATTTTAATGACGGCGGTTCACCTGCTGAAAAGACAACAGCTTCGGTAACCATTACCGAAGGATTGCCCGCATTGGATGAAATCCAGATTACGGCTAACCCGGCGGTCATTACCACCGATGAATCCAGTATCATAACGGTTACCTTGTATGACCATCTTGGGAACCTGATCATCAATGGCAGAGGTACTGTTTCACTGTCAACCAATCTTGGTGTCCTCAGTACAGTTACCGATAATGGCGATGGTACCTATACCGCAATCCTTACCGCCGACGCTTCAGGTACCGGAACGGCTACCATTACCGGAACGATTCTTATCGATAATGCAGGTCAACCTGTCGTAATTGAAGACAATGCAACTGTACTGATCAATGAAGGCTTACCGTCGCTATCCATGTCTTCGGTTGCTTCAAATCCTGCCACCATGACCACCGATGGTTCCAGTACCATCACCTTGCAACTGAAAGACCAGTGGGGTAATGATCTGACTACTGGCAGGGGAGTTGTAACCATGGAGTCAACCATTGGATTGCTTTCGGGAGTAACCGATCACGGTGACGGAACTTATACCGCAACGTTGACTGGCGATACCAGAGGAATCAATGGTACAGGCACTTCTGTAATCGATGCCTCATTTGAGGGTGATGCTTCCGCGTCATCGGTGAACGGGGACTTCACGAACGAAACATATGTTGTCATTTCCGAAGGTCTGCCAGCATTGTCCCAGATTGACATTGCGGTAAGTGACACTGAAATCACAGCGGATGAAACCAGCTCCATTACAGTTCAACTCAAAGACCAGTGGGGCAATCTGCTGACCACAAGCCGCGGAACGATCACCCTTTCCGTAAGCCCGATCGGGGTCATTTCAACCGTGACCGACAACAATGACGGAACATACTCAGCTACTTTCTCATTAAATGATTCTGGAACAGGCATCGCTACCATTACGGGCACAATTTCCGGTGAAGCCGATGGCGAAATATTGGACAACGCAACAGTCGAGGTAAGCCATGGTATCGCCACAAACCTGCGTATCGACACCCAACCATCGGATTATGTCCGTGCCGGGGATGTATTGGCCATTCAGCCGGTTGTCAGCATCCGCGACGCGTTGGGAAATATCGTGACTTCCGACAATAGCACTACCGTAACTGCCAGCCGTAAGGCAGGGACATCAACTGAAACACTGAAGGGAACCGTCGCCATGACTGTTGAGGCTGGTGTGGTTACCTTTACCGACCTGAGATACGAGCTGATGGAAACCATCACCCTTGATTTTGTTGCCAACCCGGCCTTGTCAACCGTCACTTCCAACAATGTCCTGGTCGACCATAACGCAACTGTCAGGTATGAGTTTTCATCCGTTCCTGCCTATATCATTGCTGGTGGACAACGCGGGGCGTATGTGGTTACACGCTATGATGCATACGATAACCTCGTGAATAATTCAGTCGGCGAAAACGGGGAAGACCTGATCACCGACGAGACGGTATATCTTTACACCAGCGCTGCCGACAACGACAGCGAACCGAATGTGACAAGCAAGTTCCATAGTGCAGCCACAGGAGGTACCATCGTCACATCCATCGGCATCGCCAACGGTGCCACCAGCAAAGGGTTCTGGTATTATTCCACTGTGGCCGGACAGCATACCATATCCGCTTCTGATAAAACTCCATTGGATGTCACCGACGAGAATATCATAAATGCTGAGCATTTACTCGAAGTAAGGCCTGCCGCTCTAAGCCATTTTGTCGTAAGTGGTGTGGGAACCGATGCTGGCGGAGGCTGGACAGAGCATTATTATGGAGATGTCCAGTCGGTTACGGTAGAGGCTATCGATATCCTCGGTAACCGGAAAACCAACTACAACGGATCCATCACTTTCAACCTGACCGACGGACAGGCGGTGGTGAATTCCAATTTCCCCCGGGACTATACCTTTACGGTCGGAACAGACAGCGACAATGGGATTCATACGTTTGAAAATGCCATTCTGTTCACCCGACCTAGCTTTGAACACCCAAGTTATCCAACGGTAAATGAGTGGTGGGTTACGGTAATTGACAAAGCCCAGCCATCCAAATATGGTTCGCAGGTGAAGATTAAGGTGTTGCCACGCCCGTTACTGGTAAGCATTGCCGAAACGCCCACGAAAGTATACGATGCCAATACCGGCATTACGCTGACCGCTAGCTTCACGGTTGATAACCTGGTTACAGGGGAGACAATCACCGCATTCAATGCCGAAGCAAACTACGACACCAAAGACGTTGGAGAGGAAAAAGTGATCACTGCGATCATGGACAACAACTGGCTAACAACCACCGATTATGTTGCCGGGGCAAATACGATCCTTAAATATTACACCCTTCCGTCCAATGTGACCGGCACCGGTTCCATCACTCCAAAGGATGTCCTGGTTGAAATCACGGGAAATCCGACCAAAACCTATGACGGAAATACGATTGCAACACTCCAGACCAGTGACTATACAGTTACTACAGGCATCCCAGGCGAGACTTTCGAGGTGGTGAACCAGACCAATGCCACCTATGATGAAAAAAACCAGGGAACAAGAACGGTAAGCGTTGTCTTTAACACATTCCCGGGGACCGCTAATTATTTCAATAAGGATAACTGGTCGGCAGCCGCTACAAGGGGAAGTGCCAGTATTTCATATCAAACCGTTGCTGGCGAAAATAGGTTGCGAATGGCCTATAATGGAAATGGATCGTATAGGAATGGTACATATACCTATACCATAACGGCAAACAGGACTGAAACTGTCACGTTCGACTGGAAATTGACTGGATGCCATTCTTATTATCAATCAGTGGCCACTTTCAAATTATGGGTCGGGAATACCGGAAACATTATCCAGACCCTTTATAGTGGAGGTGGATGTTCTTTCTCCAGGACAGGAACCAGCAGTTTTGAAATTGCTTCCGGTACTAAATGGGGGATCATCATTTATGGAGATCATTGGGATAGCATGAATCAAATCAATGGCTACCTGGATGTTGTATTACCCTCTTTCAACCCTGGCGAAAACACGCTGGCAGGGAACTATACTTTCCCGGCCACAGCCACTGGGGCTGGTTTAATCCTTCGCAAGGAAATCACGGGAACCATTGTCGCTTCCGATAAGGATTATGATGGCAATACTATCGCGACCATTACCCAACGCACACTGACCGGAGTGATCGCAGCCGATGCTGACAAAGTAGCCCTTACCGGCGATGCTGCAACATTTGCGGGAAAAGACGTGGGAGAACATACGGTGACATCATCGGGCATGACCATTACCGGTGACGAGGCTGACAACTATAGCCTGACTGATGTGGCTACCACAACAGCCAGTATCTTGCCCAAAGCGCTTGCCATCACCGAGCCATCGATTGCCGACCGTGTTTATGATGGTACTACCACTCCGGGAGCCCTCACCATCGGTACCTTAAGTGGATTTGTCGATGGCGAAACCGTAACGGCATCCGGATTGGCCGATGATTACCCAGGGAAAGATGCAGGACAGTATATCGTTGACATCGCTTATTCGCTGCAAAACGGAACAGGTGGTGGATTGGCGACCAACTATAGTCTCGCAACGGGAACGGCAACCGGAACCGTTACACAACGACCGATTACGGCCAATTCAAGTGTCGCTTCAAAAGTGTATGACGGTCAACCGACTACTGGCACGGTGGTTTTGGGTGAACTTGATAACCTTGTTGGAGACGAGACACTGGTCATAACAACCACTACCACCCCTTATGCCGACAAACACGTTGGTACCGGTAAAGCCACAACCATCAGTTACACCCTTCTGGATGGCACGGATGGAAACGGAGGAATCGCTGCCAACTATACCATGGCCGACAAAGAGGTGACTGGTGAAATCACTGTAAGAGCGATCAACGCTACCGCACAGGCTGACACCAAGGTATACGACGGAAGTCCCTCATCCGTAGTATCACCTGTTGTCGATGATTTGCAAACCGGAGATATCCTGGTGAATGCCGGAAGCCAGACTTTTGACAACAAGGACCAGGGTACAGGTAAAACCCTGACCCCGTCAGGTGCTTCCATTAACGATGGCAACAATGGTAACAATTATGCCATTACCTATGTCCCCAATACTAGCGGTGAAATCAGCAAACGACTGTTGGCTGTTTCAGTTACCGGTGACCCTGAAAAAGTTTATGACGGTGATACTGAAGCCTCCCTTGTCGCAGCGGATTATACGATTACAAATGTAGTGGATGGCGAATCGGTGAGCATCAGCGAAACGGCAGGTACCTATAACAGCAAGAATGTGGGGACAAGTCCCGACAGGACAGTAACGGTTACTTTGGCCGATGACGACTATGTGGCTGGTAATGCAGGTACCACACTGGCTAATTATACGTTGCCAGAAACTGCAACAGGAGCCGGTACCATTACTGTGCGTTCACTGACACTGGACAACTTTGTTGCCAACGACAAAACATACGACGGAACAACCAGTGTTACCGGTGACGGTTTCAGCGACAACCGTATATCGGGTGATGTCCTGACTTTCTCCTATGGTGTCGCCTTTGAGGACAAAAACGTGGGTACAGGCAAGGATGTAAACTTCACCAGCATTGCCATTTCCGGCGGAGCTGACCAGTCCAACTACACCCTGGTTACCTCTTCAGGTGTTGCCACGGCTGATATCTCGGCCCGTGACCTGACTCTGGACAACTTTGTTGCCGACGACAAAACATACGACGGAACAACCAATGTTACCGGTGACGCTTTCAGCGACGACCGCGTATCGGGTGATGACCTGACTTTCTCTTATAATGTCGCCTTTGAGGACAAAAACGTGGGAACAGGCAAGGATGTAAACTTCACCAGCATTGCCATTTCCGGCGGAGCTGACCAGGACAACTACACCCTGCTGACCACTACAGGTGTTGCCACGGCTGATATCTCGGTCCGTGATCTGACACTGGACAACTTTGTTGCAAACGACAAAACATACGACGGAACAACCAGTGTTACCGGTGACGCTTTCAGCGATGACCGTGTATCGGGTGATGTCCTGACTTTCTCTTATAATGTCGCGTTTGAGGACAAAAACGTGGGTGCTGACAAGGATGTAAACTTCACCAACATTGCCATTTCCGGAGGAGCCGACAAGGACAATTACAGTTTGTTGACAACAGCAGGAACTGTTGAGGCTGATATAACCGCGCGTACCCTTAACCTCAGCAACTTTGCTGCCGACAATAAGGTGTACGACGGCACAACGGTGGCTACCGGCCTGGGATTTGACGACAACCGCATACCCGGTGATAACCTATCTTTCCAGCGTACGGCAGAATTTGAAACTCCCTCAGTTGGTTACAATAAAGTTGTGGTTTATGAGAGTGTTAGCATTACGGGTGGTACGGATAAGGATAATTACAGACTCGAAACTGATCAGTCCCATTGGAAAACTGCTCCCAACCGGATCATTTCTCAAGCACCGGTCACGGTTTCGATTATGGCTTCAGATAAGCCTTATGATGGCAACACAATGGCAACTGTGTCACTGTCGGGTAATTTTGTCACGGGTGATGAGGTTTCGCTGACCTACACCAGTGCCACCTTTGACGATGAATCGGTAGGCCTTGGCAAGACGGTTACCATCAGCGGTATCGCCTTGACGGGTACAAACGCCGGTCAATATACACTGGCTTCTACAACCGCGACTACTACGGCAAGCATCACACCTGTTGCAAGGACTGTCGCCGTTACCGGTGTCTCTGATTATATCTACAGTGGCCTGCCACAGGGTCCGGCTACCGCCACAGTTTCGGCTGGAGACGGGTCAGTAAGCTACAGCTACTCTGGAACCGGTTCTACCACTTATGCCACAAGCAGCACTGCACCAACCAATGCCGGAACCTATCATGTGGTGGCAACGGTAGTGGAGAATGGCAATTACGCCGGCGCAACATCTGAACCATACAGCTTTACGATAAACAAGAAAGAGCTGACGGTAATCGATGTCGTGGCGCAGGATAAGGTCTATGACAAGACTACCCATGCCAGTGTTAGCGTAGGCAGCTTATCGGGTGTGGTCGGTAGCGATGACGTTTCCGTTACTGCCTCGGCAAACTTCGACAATGCCCAGGTTGGCAATAACAAGACAATCACCGTATCGTATTCGTTGCAGGGTACAAAAGCTGCCAACTATATGGCACCGGCTGGAGGGGTTCTCACCTCCGCGGGTGAAATCACCCAAAGGCCTTTGACCATCACGGGAAGCTTTGATGCCATCGACAGGGTATATGACCGTTCGAATGCAGCCTCCATCACCAACGTTTTACTCCAGTTGGTGTCGGTGATTCCGGGTGATGATGTCACCCTGAAAGCCATCGCTTCGTTTGCCGACAAGCTGGTTGGCAACAGTAAGCCGGTTGCCCTGACATCTTCGATCCTCGAAGGTGCCGATTCAGGTAACTATATGCTGACATTTACCTCGGCGCCCACCACCAGTGCCGACATAACCCCGAAAGCCCTGACGGTTACGGGAGCCATGGCACAGGATAAAACCTATGATGGAAACACTGAGGCCAACATTGCGGTGAGCTCGCTGAATGGGGTCATAGCGGGTGATGTTGTTACTTTGGATGCCCTGGTGGGTACTTTTGCCCAGTCTGATGCAGGAAATGGAATTCCGGTGACCCCGGCCCTCACCCTAAAAGGAACGGATGCCGCCAATTATGCGCTAACCCAGCCTTCGGGCCTGACCGCTTCAGTCCTGAAACGTGAACTAACCGTAACAGGTGCTGAGGCAGTGGATAAAACCTATGATGCCACAACCGATATCGTGATCTTGGATGCGGTATTGCAAGGCAAAGTGTCGTCTGACGACGTAACGTTGGGCAGTCTGGGCGGCCGTGTAGCCAACAAGAATGTTGGAACTGACAAGCCGGTTACAGCCACCCTGACACTAACGGGGGCCAAGGTTTCCAACTATACGCTGGTGCAGCCTGTTGGACTGACCGTCACGATTTCGCCCAAGTCAGTCTCCGTTACAGGAGCCGTGGCAATGGATAAGACTTTCGACGGTACAACCGATGCGGTCATTTCCGGGGCAATATTGGATGGAATTATCGCCGGAGACGTTGTTTCGCTGATGAATGGAACCTCAGGTACATTTGCACAATCTGAAGTAGGTAGCGAAGTGGAAGTCACAACGGCCATGTATCTTGCCGGTACCGATGCCGGCAACTACTTGCTGATACAACCACAGGGACTGAAAGCCGACATCATGCCGGGGATCCAGCAAATCAGCCTGACAGCAGGTTGGAACATCATTTCCATAGGCATGTCACCCACAGGTTCGACCAGGCTCATTGATATCCTGAGACCGTTGATAGATGCAGGAACCCTGATCAAGGTCATTGACGATAAGGGGAACACCATCGAAAACCTGGGTTCCGACGAATGGTTTGAGAGCATTGGTGACTTATTGGCGACTGAGGGTTATCAGGTTAAGGTGAGTGAGAATACTTCGCTTGAGGTGAACGGAACACCGGTGCAACTGCCGATTGATATACCTCTGGTGAAAGGGTGGAACATTATCTCCTTCCCATCTCAGGTTGCACAGAATGCCATGGATGTATTTGACCAGTTAATCAAAGGTGGCTATCTTTTAAAGGCCATGGACGAGAAAGGCCGGCCTGTAGAGGAATTGGCCGGCGATTGGTACAATTTCATAGGCAATCTGGAGCCCGGCGAGGGTTATAAGGTCAAGGTTTCTTCGGCCTGTACCCTGACCATCCGTGAATCTTACACCAAATCACTGATTAACGTACCCGACCTTCTGTCATCCGACCATTTCATGCCGGTATACAGCGGAAATGGTTACGACCACATGAACCTTCTGATCCGTGACCTTGAAGCGAGCGGACTGAAAGAGGGTGACGAACTGGGTATTTTTGATGGCGACCTTTGTGTCGGTTCCGTCAGGATTGATCACCACAGTATGTGGGATAACCTGATCAGCATTCCGGTGTCGGCCAGCGATGGTTTGTCGGAATTTGCGAACGGCTTTACCGAGGGGAATCGTTTTGCCATCAGGATATTCAGGGACGGTAACGAAAGGTATTTGACCTTCGAAGTGGAAAGTGGATCGACCCCGGTATTTACCAAAGGCGCAACATCAGCCTTGAAGGTCACTTACACAAGTGTGGCAGTCGGCGTCAATCCGGCAAGGGTGCTGTCCATGACTTACTACCCGAATCCATTCAGGGATAGACTCAACATTGAGTTGGAAACTATACCTGGCACCAGGATTAGCGTGGGCATCGTCGATGTATTGGGACGCAAACTCAGCGAATTCAATATTGACAAGACCACCGGTCATGACGTGGTCCAGTGGCAGGGGACCGATGCACAGGGTGTGCCGGTACCTGCGGGAACCTACATTATCCTGATCAATGGACAACATGGAGGAACAATTATAAGACAATAAACGGAAGCTGCTAGAAAAAAGAGTCGGGGTACCCATGGAAGCCTCAAGCCGAAATTGGGCCCCGGCTTCAAGTTATTCGGAAATCATAAAACAAAATACAATGAATAAATTTTTACTTTTCGTGGCGATGATCCTCTCCTTTGGCCATACAATGGCGCAGGATCATTTTAAGGTAGCCTACACGGAACAGCCGCAAACCTACATGAATATCTATGTTTTCAGTGCCAGTGTGGGTGGAAACAATCTGGGTGCCGGGGATGAGATTGCCGTATTTGACGGAACCATCTGCTGTGGTGTTTACAAAGTTTCCGGGGCTTTTGCCGGACCGGTGAATATCCCGGCGGCCAAGGCGGAGGCTGCAGGTACCGGATACACGGCAGGAAATCCCATCGTCGTAAAAATATGGGATGCCAGTGCCGGAATTGAGTATTCCGCAGATATCAGCTTCAGGGCAAATTCCCCCAATACCGTATTTACCAACAATGAATCGGCCTATATGGATATCTCGGCCAAGGTCGCAGCAACCATACAGCTGACTGCCAACAACAAAACATACGATGGGACAACCAATGCCGATGTAGGATACTCGGTGGTTGATGGTTCACTTGCCGGAGACATAACCGTAAACGTAGCGAACGGATTGTTTGCCGACAAACATGCAGGTTCGGGTAAACCGGTTACGGCCGACATAACTGTGACGGGAGCTGATATCGAAAACTTTGACCTGACCATCATTGAAACGACAACGGCCACCATTTCGAAGAAAACAGTGGAAGTGATCAATGCCGTGGCACAGGACAAGGTGTACAACGGGAATGCCGTGGCGGTCGTCAGCGGAGCCTCCCTTGCCGGCGTGATCACGCCCGATGAAGTTATTATTTCGGGTGGGACTTCCGGAACATTCGCGCAATCCAATGTCGGGAATGCCATTTCAGTCACAACGGCTATGGCACTTACGGGTTCAGGGGCATCAAACTATGAGCTTAAATCACAGCCAGCCTTGTCGGCCTCCATTACCAAAGCACCCCTGACCGTCACTGCCGAAAATAAGTCGAAGACCTACGACGGCCAGGTGTATTCCGGTTTCACCTCAAAAATTACAGGTTTTGTTGGAGGTGAAACGCAATCAGTGATTTCGGGAAGTGTCACCTTTACGGGCGATGCCATTTCGGCCATCAACGCTGGCTCATACACGGTTTCCCCTGTTGTTGCCGGATTGAGTGCAACGAATTACTCGTTCTCGACTGCCAATGGTACCCTCACGGTTTCGAAGGCACCATTGACAGTAACGGCCAATGACCAGACCAAGGTATACGGCTCAGCCAACCCTGCATTGACCATAGCATATTCAGGTTTTGTAAACGGGGAGACTGCCTCAGTGCTGGCGACAGCCCCGACTGCCTCGACCCAGATTAACGCCACCACCAATGCCGGCACCTATGCGGATGCCATCACGATATCGGGCGGTGTGGACGAAAACTATAGTTTCTCATATGTAGCCGGCGATTTTACAGTGACCAAGGCGCCTTTGACAGTAACGGCCAATGACCAGACCAAGGTTTACGGCTCGGCCAACCCGGCATTGACCATAGCATATTCAGGTTTTGAGAACGGAGAGACTGCCCAGGTATTGGCAACTGCCCCGACAGCCACAACCCAGATATCCGCCACCACCAGTGCAGGCACCTATACGGATGCCATCACGGTATCGGGTGGCGTTGACGAGAACTACAGCTTCAGCTACATAGCCGGTGATTTCACGGTGACAAAGGCACCGTTGACGGTAGTGGCCAATGACCAGATTAAGGTATACGGCTCGGCAAACCCGGTGCTGACTTTCAACTATTCAGGATTTGTAAACGGGGAGACTGCCCCGGTACTGGCAACCGCCCCTTCAGCAGCGACCCTGATTAACGCCACCACCAATGCCGGAACCTATGTGGATGCTATTTCGGTATCGGGCGGTGTCGACGAGAATTACAGCTTCACATACGTGGCCGGTGATTTCACGGTGACCAAGGCAACACCTGCCATTCAGGTGACCGGTGGATCCTATGTTTTTGACGGCACTGGCAAATCTGCAACCGCTTTTGCATATGGCGTGGGAGGCACTTCCGATGTGTTGTCACCCGCTGTCACCATTACCTATACCGGAGCAGATGGTACCATTTATGGTCCATCGAACATTGCGCCTTCCGCAAGTGGAAGCTACCAGGTGAAGGCTGATTTTGTCGGCAATACTAATTACCTCGCAATTTCGGCTACCGCTTCCCTAATCATTGCCAACACCGTATCAACCATCACGGTGACTGGTCCAAATAGCTATACCTACAATGGACAGGCACAGGGACCAGCCGCTGCAGAAGTGACTGGTTCGACAGGAGCGGTTACGTATATTTACACGGGAATAGCAGGTACCAACTATGGACCATCGTCAACACCCCCCATGAATGCCGGTAGTTACCAGGTGGTGGCAACCGTGGCGGCAGATGCCACTTATCAGGGTGCAAGTTCGGCAGCCTTTGTTTTTGCCATTCAAAAAGCTAGCCTTACCATTACTGCAACTTCACAGGGCAGGGTATACGGTATCGATAATCCCCAGCTGACATTATCCTTTGAAGGTTTCGTGGGTGGCGATGATGAGACGGTTATTGACGAGTTGCCATTGGCATCGACCGATGCCGTAATAAGCTCGGATGCAGGGGCATATATTATCATGGTTTCCGGCGGAAATGACAATAATTACCAATTTATTTACAAGGAGGGAGTCCTGACCATCATGAAGGCCCAGGCGACCATCCAGCTTCTGAATCTGGAACAGGCCTATACAGGCAAACCGCTGGAGGTTTCTTACCAGACGACGCCGGCCGGATTGCTTGTCCTGTTTCAATATGACGGTATCAACATACTTCCCTCCGAATTGGGCGAATATGTTGTAACGGCCGTTGTCTCCGATAAAAACCATGAAGGGTCAACCACCGGTATCTTCAGGATATTGGAAGATGAGGACGGCGACGGAATTCCTGATATTTATGACCTGGATTCTGACAATGACGGAGTGCCTGATTACCTTGACAAATTCCCGGAAGATTCAAATGAATGGGCTGATTCTGATGGTGACGGCATTGGGGATAATGCCGACACGGACGACGACAATGACGGAGTGGACGATGTTGACGATGCCTTCCCGAATGATCCGGATGAGTGGGAAGATTCAGATGGGGATGGCATTGGCAACAATGCTGATTCGGATGATGATGGCGACGGGGTGGCTGATGAGGATGATGCATTTCCACTGAACCCCGATGAGTGGCTCGACTCCGATGGCGACGGCATTGGGGATAATGCCGACACGGATGATGACAACGACGGTACACCGGATGAGCAAGATGCCTTTCCGTTTGATCCCAATGAGGACACCGACAGCGACGGGGATGGCGTGGGCGACAACAGTGACTTGTTCCCATTGGATCCTGAACAGTCGGATGACCAGGTTGCCCCGGAGCTGGATGTCACCCAACTTACCCCTTTAACTTTGGTGTGCGGAATTGATTTTGAAGAGCAGTTGATAGCGTGGCTTGATTCCCAGGCCGGTGTGGTGGCGACCGATAATCACCAGCTGGATGCATGGAGCCATGATCTTGATATAGAAGAAATTCTTTCAGACCTGTGCAATGAAAGTAAAACCATACCTGTGGAATTTACGGTGACCGATTATTCAGGCAATTCGAGCAGTTTTACCGCTACTCTTGTTGTTGTGGTGAATGCGGCCCCCGAGGTAATCTCACCCCTTGAGGATGTGGTGATGGCCGTGAACGCGACACATCGCATTTTTGCCAGTCCTTTGCCGGGAGAGATGTTTGGCGACGACCAGGATCAGGCACTGGAGGTTCGTTATTTTGCATTGGGTTCCGACACATTGCCCTCCTGGGCCAAGGTCGTTAATGATACGCTGGTATTCAGTCCGGCGATTGCGGATACCGGCTGTTACCAACTGGTGGTGGAAGCCAGGGATATTTGGCAGGCATCGGTTACCGACACGTTCCAGGTATGCATTCGTGCCACCTTGGTGAACTCGGATCCATTGACAATGAATGGCCATGGGATCATCGTCTATCCGAATCCTGCCAGTGATTTCGTCAGGATCAAACCGGGTAAACAGCCCGAAACTCAGGTCGAGGTGACCCTTATGAATTTATCGGGACAGGCGGTTATACACCGGCAGTTTTGGAGTGATGAACCTCTTGAAATTGATTTGACAGGGCAGAAGACTGGAATGTATGTTATACGCATCACGTTCAATAACCAAACCATGTACAATAAACTGATGATCGAACGCAGGTAGCACAATGGAGGGTTAGTGATACCCATCCTTGGGAGGCTGTCCCAAAAAGACAGCCTCCTGCCTTTTATTAAGATCTGAAGCGCAAATGGTAATATGGATAAAAAATCCAAAGTTCAGTATAGTTCCGAAAATCGGTTTATGACCGGTTGACTCAAAAACATTGGTATAAAGCGCATCTCCAATCGTGGAAAAGTGTATTTACACAATAAGTTAATTGATATTAATCTGCATAATGTCAAAAGTTTATATATTTTTCTCACTTTTACGCTATGAAAAATCGGGTAATGGATAACACAGTTGATGGCATTCAGAATGTCATTGATTCAGAGGAATATTTACGCCTCATGATTGATGCCACTGCCGAAGGCATTTATGCCATTGATACCCGGGGCAACTGTACCAAATGCAACCGTTCGGCCCTCTGGATGTTAGGATACCAAAATGAGGCTGAGCTGATCGGCCGAAACATGCATCATCAGGTTCACCATACCCAAAGTGACGGGACTCATTTCCACGAGGAAGATTGCCTGATATACAAGGCGTTTCAGACTGGCAAGGGAAGCCATTCCCCTGAGGATATCCTGTGGCGAAAGGATGGCACTTCTTTTACGGCTGAAATATGGTCATTCCCAATCATTAAAGGAAGCACCCTGTTAGGTGCCGTTGTCACCTTTATGGATATCACCAAAAGGAAGGAAACCGAGAATGAACTTATTGCACTCAAGAATGAGCTGGAGCGGAAGGTGGAGGAGAAAACCCGTGAACTTCAGGAGAGAATCCGTGAACTGGAACGATTCCATGACGCCACCATTCACAGGGAGTTGAGAATAAAGGAATTGCGTGACGAGCTCGCCTATCTGAAAAGCAAGATGAATTAACGAATATAAAGGGATTTAAATGAGACTGAAATTGATTCTGCTGGGAATGGTGTACCTGATGGTTACAACCTTCCCGAAAGCGAAAGCCGATCCCTTTACCACACAAGATACCCTGACCATTACGGTGGCCTCCGAACCCGATTATCCCCCGTTTTGCATGGTCGATGAAGATGGAACCCCCTATGGGTTTTCCATTGACCTGATCAAGGCTGCCGCCAAAGTCAGGAATATCCGGCTCGAATTTCATGTGGGCCCATGGTTCAAGATCAAGGAGGATCTTGTGGATGGCAGGATAGATGTGCTTCCCATGGTCGGCAAGACACCCGAACGCGACAGCCTGTATGATTTCACCATTCCCTACATTACCCTGCACGGGGCTATATTCGTCAGAAAGGACGACCATTCCATCCACAGTGTAGGTGACCTTCAGGGTAAGCACCTACTGGTCATGAAAGGCGACAACGCCGAAGAATTTATACGTAGATCAGCCATCACCAACCAAATCACCACCACCAACACCTTCGAGGAAGCCTTCAGGATGCTTTCGCATGGAAGCGGTGATGCCGTGATCATTCAAAAGATATTGGGCCTCGAGCTTCTCAAAAACCTTAAAATAAGAAACGTTACCGCCCTTGATATCCTGCTTGACGAGTTCAGGCAGGAGTTTTGCTTCGCGGTCAAAAAAGGAAACCAGCCCTTGCTCGACCAGTTGAACGAAGGACTTGCAGTCATCATTGCGAACAACACGTACGAGGATATCCATGCCCAGTGGTTCGGGCCTGAGATCGACATGGCTGACATCTCAAGGAAGGTGGCATCCATCGTGATCCCAGCCATTTTTATCATCACCTTTATCTCTATCATTATCCTTCGCCGGCAAGTCAGGCGACGGACAAAAAACCTCCAGCTCGAGTTTGAAAAGCACCAGATTACCCTCAATAAACTCTACCAGCAAAAAGTGTTGCTCGAACGTATGGAACAGATGATTCTTGTGGGTGGATGGGAATATGACGGCAACAATCGCCAGATGACCGTTTCAAAAGGATTTTGTAACATTTTCGGCCTTGCCCTGAAAGAGAACCTTCCGGCGAACTTCATTTCTTCCATCAGGTTTGTCCATCCAAACGACAGGCGCAGGATTTTGGTGGTGTTTTCCCAGGCACTTGTCAATAGTTCAGAGATCGACGTTGAAGTCGAAATATTCAACCATGATTCGGAACCCCGGATTATCCGGATTACCGGAAGCCCCGAAACAGACAAGGCATTCTCACACCGTATTGCCGGTGCCGTGATGGACATAACGGAGCAGCGTCGTACCGAACGGGAACTGATCCTCCTCAAGGATGGTCTCGAAGTCATTGTAACCGAAAGAACCCGCCAGCTGGAGGATAAAATCCGGAAATTAAGGGAAAGCGAAATGGCCATGCTTTACATGGTGGAAGACCTGAATGTCACTACCAACGAATTGAGGAGCGAACGCCAAAAGCTCGAAATCGTGAACAAGGAGCTCGAAGCATTCAGTTATTCGGTTTCGCACGACTTACGGGCACCTTTAAGGGGAATACACGGGTTTACCGATATCCTGATCCAGGAGTATGGCGACAGGTTGGATGACGAAGGGAAAAGGCTCGGCCAGATCATCAAGAAGAACGCCCTCGACATGGGAAAACTGATCGATGACCTGCTCTCTTTCTCCCGGCTTGGCCGGCAGGCATTGAATGAAAGCCTGATCGACATGGACCACATGGTGCAATCAGTCATCCAGGAACTGAAAAGCCATTACCCCGGTAATATGCACAAGATCAACATCGGGAAACTTGAGCCTTGCATAGGCGACTTTTCCATGATACGTGTGGTGATGGTCAACCTGCTCTCCAATGCTTTCAAATTTTCATCCCAAAAAGAAATGCCGGTAATTGAAATATCTTCCGAAAGGCAGGGCCATAAAATCGTCTATACCATCAGGGACAACGGGGCCGGGTTCGACATGAAATACAAGGACAAGCTTTTCGGGGTTTTCCAAAGGCTGCATACCGTCAGGGAATTCGAGGGAATCGGCGTGGGACTGGCCAATGTCAAACGGATCATCACCCGCCATGGCGGCGAAATCGATGCCGAGGGGAACCCCGGAAATGGCGCCAGGTTCTGGTTCACTTTACAGGCACAACAATCAACTTAAATAAACTTACCCAACATGACAAATCAATACAAAAGAGAAGTTCTGATTATCGAGGACAACCCATACGATGCCGAACTGGCCAAGCGTGTTTTGGTCAAGGCGAGCCCGGCCATCCACATCCAGCTGTTGATGGATGGTGACGATGTATGGAACTTTTTCTTCAAGGGGACCGACGAGGATGTTTACCTTCGCTCGAAAGAGATCAGCCTGGTACTGCTCGACCTGAAGATGCCCAAGATTGGCGGTCTCGAAATCCTGAAGAAATTGAAGGAAAATCCGATGACGGCTTCCATTCCGGTGGTCATCCTCAGCTCTTCGCGCGAACCCAGCGACATACAGGAAGCTTACCGCCTGGGCACCAACGGCTATGTGGTGAAACCGGTCGACTTCGAAGAGTACCGAAAAACACTTGAACGCATAAACCTGTTTTGGATCGATATCAATGAAACCATGTTATGAACCCGAAAGTCAAGATCATACTGGTCGAGGATGTCGAGACGGATGCCCTTCTGGCAGTCCATGAGATCCGGAAAGCCATCCCGGATATCGAACTGGTGACGGTCGATACCGAGGAGGCGTTTCGCGAGGCCCTGGCCTCATTCCATCCCGACCTTGTCGTTACCGATTATAGTCTTCCCTCATTCGACGGAATGACCGCCCTGAAGATTACCCTTGCCCATGATGCCCTTATCCCGGTCATCATATTCACGGGTTCCCAAAACGAAAGCATCGCGGTCGAATGCATCAAGTCGGGAGCCGTCGACTATGTGCTGAAGGAACAGCAAAGACGGCTGGGGCAGGCTGTGGTGAATGCACTGAAGCAGAAAGAGGTCCAAAGGAAAAAGGAGGAAGCGCTGGCCATGCTGGCCGAAAGCGAACAGACCAACCGCTACTTATACGAATCCATGGCACAGGGTGTCATTTACCGCGACCACCAGGGAAAGATCATCCGCATGAACCGTGCCGCCCAGTCCATTTTGGGAATCGACCATTTCGATGCCGGTGACCAGTCGGCCGACCCCCTGTACCACAGTTTCTATGACAACGGCACATCGGTGCCCAGGGAGTCTTACCCTGCCATCAGAGCCCTGGTGACCGGACAGGAGAACCACATTACCCTGCTCTATTACAACCGGCAGAAAGACATCCGCAAATGGATCACACACCATAGCCGACCTGAATTCAGGAAGGGTGAAAAGAAGCCCTTCCGGGTGTTTTCAACCATGGAAGACATTACGGAGCATAAAAGGCTGATTTCGGAAATATCCCAGCTCAACCAGCTTCTGGCTGAGAGGGTCGTCACCCGCACCAACGAGATTAACCGGTTGTCGAACCTGAATTCGGCCATTCTCGACAATGCCGGTACGGCAGTCATGGTCTTTAACCACGACAATGTGGTTCAATTGTTCAATCCGGCAGCCGAAAAAATGTTCGGTTATGTGGCCACTTCCCTGACAGGTAAGCCTGCACCCCGGCTATTCAAAAGGATTGAAGCCTCCTCCTCCTCATCCAATAGTGAAACTTTTCATGAAACAGATAATCAGTCGTGCAAGGTTGCCGATTTGATAAAGGAAGTAAACACGAACAGAGATAACTGGGTGGGTATACGGAACGACGGCACAACGTTGCCCGTGAAACTGACGGTTTCAACCTTTAAGGATGAAACCGGTTCGGAAGCCGGCATCATAGCCATTGCAGTTGATACCACTGCCGAAAAGGAAGCTGAGGAAGCCCTTCGCCGAAATGAGTCGCTGATGAAGCTGGTCATGGCCACCTCCCCACTGGCATTGCTGGTGATTGACCACCGGCAGGACACCGTTCTTTACTGCAACCAGAAGTTATCCGATATCTGGGGCCAGCCTGGCCTTCAGGTGCGAATATCAGGCAAGGCCAGTGCAGTGTTCACACAACTGGCATCCGCTCTTGCCGGCGATGACAACCAATTCTTCCTTGAGCTTCAGGATCCTGGCAATCATGCGGTATGTGAAAAAACAATCCAGCTGAAGGGCGGCAATTTCATCAAGTGCTATACCGACCTTATATTGGGAGAATCCGGTAAGTGTTATGGTCGGTTATACACCTTTGAGGACGTGACCAGGGAAGAGGAGTATGCCCGGTCACTCAGGGTCTCAATCGAAAAGGAAAAGGAGCTGAACGAACTGAAATCGAAAATCGTCAGGCTGACCTCCCACGAATTCAAGACTCCCCTGGCCTCAATCCTGATGGCCTCGGAAACCCTGCAGCATTATGGCATGAAGCAAGTCGACGGGAAGTTTTCAGTGTATTTCGAACGGATCGACAAGAACGTCCTGTACATGAAAGAGATGATCGACAAGTTCCTGAACCTGTCGCGACTGGAAAGCGGCCACCTGCCGGTACAGCTTACCCCGGCAGACCTGGTACGGTTCACCCGTGAATGGCTGGTCGATTATCATGACAAAAACACGCCTTCCGCCACGATCTTATTCAAATCCGAATGCGATGAATGTAACATGCATATGGATACTTACCTGATGGAACAGGTATTGAACAACCTGGTTTCCAACGGGATTAAATATTCACCCGAAGGCAGTACGGTCACCATCGAGGTGGCCGCAACCGATGATACGGCCAGCATCACCATTACCGACCAGGGAATCGGGATACCGGTCGACGAGCAGCAAAACGTGTTTTCCACCTTCTTCAGGGCATCTAATGCCCGTAAGACGGCAGGCACAGGGCTTGGACTGGCAACGGTGAAACAGATCATTGACCTGCACGGCGGCAGGATCGGGATCAGCAGTGAAGAGAACCGCGGAACACAGGTAAAGGTTGAATTGCCTTTAAACTGAAGAATTATTTTATCCTGAACAGATAATTTTTTTGGATAGAATATTGTAATTCATTACCTTACAGATCGAAATACACACACGTCGGATTGTAGAATGAAAAGTATTGAACACCTTGAATTGGAACTTGCCAAACTTAGAAAGGAGCTAGAAGGTAAGAATCACATTCTGAAGCAAATGCAATTCGAAAAGAATGCTTTGGAGGAGAAAATCGAATTGTTGTTATCCACAGAATTGGAAAATAAGGAAACCGAAAATTCCGATACCATCCGTTTCGAAACATTGTTAAACAGGATGACGAAGGGGGTTGTTTTCCAGGATACAACCGGAAAAATCATCCGGCACAACCGGGCCGCCGAAAAAATCCTTGGTCTTTCGACCGACCAGATTACAGGCAGGACATCATTCGATCAGCAATGGAAGGCAATACGCGAAAATGGATCGGCATTTCCGGGAGAAGATCATCCTGCAATGGTTACCCTGACCACCGGTAAAGCTTTGAGTGATATTGTCATGGGAGTTTTTCGCCCCGATACCCAAACTTATACCTGGCTTCTGGTAAATTCCACCCCTATATTCAAAGCGGGAGAAACAGTGCCTCATGAAGTGTTGACAACCTTTGAAGATATCACCCATCGCAAGTTTTTGGAAAGCACAATCGATACGCATAACGAGAAGCTGAAAGCTATCATAGAGTCCATCCCGGGCAAAATTTTTGAGCATGACCAGGATGGCAACTTTGTTGGATTTTATGTGCGTGATCCCGATAAAATGCTTGCCCCACAGGAGAAACTGGTCGGGATGAACCTGGCGGATATCTTTGAGCCCGAAGCGGCCGAAATTAATCTCAAAAGCATCCGGGAGAGCCTGTCCGACAATAAATTGGTGATCCATGAATTTTCCCATTTCCATGACGGGAAATTACATTATTACGAAGTCAGTACAGTGCCAATCAATAATCACCGGGTCATCCGGTTTACAAGGGACATTACAGATAAGAAGGAGAATGAACTTGAGTTAAAGAAGCTCAAGATCGCCATTGAACAGAGTCCGGTCATGCTCGTGATCACCAATCCCCGGGGCGAAATGGAGTATGTAAGCCCGGCCTTTACACAAATTACGGGATATGACTGGGAAGACGTTATTGGCAAGCATACCCGAATGCTGAAATCCGGCGAAAATCCGAAAGAAATGTATGAGGACCTCTGGTTAAGCATCATACGTGGCGAAAGGTGGTATGGGGTATGGATAAACCTTAAGAAAAACGGCGAGAAGTATTGGGAAAACATCATCATCAGTCCGGTGACGGATGATAAAGGGAACATCATTCATTTTATCGCCATCAAGGAAGACATAACGGAACGAAAACTGGCCGAAGATAAGATCCTGGAACTCAATGCCGGACTTGAGGACAAGGTCAGGGAGAGGACCGCCGAACTTTCGGCATCCAATGAAAGACTTATTGCCGAAACGGAAGAGCGAAAGCGCATAGAGGAAGAATTGAAGGCGAAAACCAAAGAATTGGAAAAGTTCTTTACGGTTTCGCTTGAAATGCTATGCATTACCAGTTTGCAAGGCGATTTCCTGAAAGTCAACAATGCATTTCAGGATATATTGGGTTATTCTCCGGAATACTTCGAGAAAAGAAATTTTTCTGATTTTTTGCATCCCGATGACGTAAAGTCCACATCCCGGATTGTGGCAAATCTGGGTGTAAGTGAAAAGATTCTGGGATATACCAATCGTTACAGGCATAAAAATGGCTCTTATAGAAATATCGAATGGCATGTTGTCAAGGTTGGTGACCATTTATATGCCGCTGCCCGGGATGTGACTGAACGCATCATCTTTGAAGAGTCTTTACAGGCCAATATTGCCAAGGAGAAGGAATTGAATGAATTGAAATCGAGGTTTGTATCCATGGCATCCCACGAATTCCGTACGCCTTTGTCAACCATCCTTATGGTTTCCGAAACCTTGCTGAATTATTGGAAGAAAATGGACGAAGCGAAGATTCAGGCAAAGCTGAATACCATGATATTCCAGATCAAACACCTGAATGACATCGTATCCAATGTACTTCAGGTTTCGAAAATACAGGAAGGACGCATCCCTTTTAACCCACAGGAGACTGAAGTCGTTTCGTTCATCCAAAACGCCATATCTCCTTTTAATTCCGACAAAAAACTAAAGCGTAATATTGAATTCCGGAGTGAATTTGAAAGCCTGACAATATTCATGGACTGTCAATTAATGTTACAGGTCATGAATAACCTTTTATCCAATGCCATCAAATATTCCCAGCCCGACCCTGGTGTCCTGGTTCGTCTGTATAAAGATGACAGAAAGATCATGATCAGCGTCAGGGATAACGGGATAGGGATTCCCAAAGATGATTTGCCCAGGATGTTCGAGCCATTCTTCAGGGCTGGCAACGTGACAAAAATAGACGGCAACGGACTGGGACTCACCATCGTCAGGGAATGTGTAGTCCTCCATGGCGGTAACATATCCGTCACAAGCGAACAAAACCTGGGAAGTACATTCCTGATAGAATTGCCGGAAGAACTGATTATATCCGAATAAACCTGGTAAACTCAATCTTTCAACCCAATACCTATCCCAATGAATCGCCCCAAAATCAACGTATTGTACCTAAACTATGTCCCGGAGCTGGCAATGACAGCTGATTTTTTCAAGACCGGAAACAATTATCAGGTACATTATCTGGACAGCAATGAAATATCATTGCGAAACATCCTTTTTACCGAATATCGGGTGCATGTCATTATTTGCAAAGCGGCAAATGACCTTGTTTATGAAATCCTTGATAAAATAAACAAATCCGGGGATTGCACACCAACCATCGTGGTACTGCCTTCATCATCCTGCAAAGATGTGGTCCAATTGATGAAATCCGGCGCTTTCCATGTCATTGAGGCATCGGGAGACTGGAAGGAACAATTGAAGCAGGGTATTTCTGATGCCTTGGAATATTCGGCAATCCACCTGGAGAAGAACACTGACCGTAATCAGGCCCTGGCGGGCCAAATGTACCAGATGCTTGAGAAATTCCCCCTGGGATATCAATCACTCGATCGAAAGGGACGATTTCTTTTCGTAAACGATGAATGGTCAAAAATTCTTGGATATACAAAAGAGGAGGTATTAGGCCAGCGATTTGAAAAATTTATGCCAGTCGAGGATGCCGAAGCATTTCATGAAAGATTTTCGAATTTTGTCAGAAATGGGTACGCCAACGCTACAGTAAGGCTTTACGACAAGGGAAATAACCTGAAGTACATCCATTTTAACGCCCATATCGGATATAAGGATAACGAGGTATTTGACAGGACCCACTGTATCATTTTGGACATGACCGAGAAGGTTGAACTGGAAAACCAATTGCTCGAAAGTGAGGAAAAATATCGCCTGTTAATGGATACCAGCATTGATGCCGTGTTGGTTACAAATCCCGACGGAAGCATTTATGAAGCAAACCAGTCCGCTTGCGACATGTTTGGTTGGACGGAGCAGGAAATATGCGAGGGCGGCCGCAACCTCCTTGTCGACACCAACGACCCCCGGCTTTACGAACAATTGCAAAGACGTACCGAAAACGGAAGATCAAGCGGGATCATCACCTTTAAGCGAAAAGACAACAGTAAATTCGAAGGAGAAATCACTTCGGCAGTCTTTACCACCAGCCAGGGAAAAACCTTCTCAAGTATTGTGGTCAGGGACATTACCGAAAAGATCGAGACACTGAACAGATCCATTGAAAGTGAAAAGAAGTACCGCCTGCTTATCGAAAACCATTCCGAACTGGTAATTAACATGGATCATCAGGGCTCCATCCTTTTTGCCAGCCCTTCGTTTTGCAAATTCACCGGCAAGGAGGAAAAAGAACTTGTTGGAAATTCATTCCTGTTCTTTATAGCCCGGGAGGACATCCCAATTGGGAAAGACATGATGACCCAGATTGCCAAAATGCCACACAATTATTCCATCGATCTGCGTATGGAGTCAGCGACCGGAAACCAATGGGTGGCATGGAATATCAATTCAAAGCTGGATGAATCCGGACAAACATTGGAGTCGCTTTGCATCGGTCGAAACATCAACGAACAGAAAATAGCACAGCGTAAAATCGAGGAACAGCTGAAAGAGCTGACACGATGGCACGAAACCACCCTGGGCAGGGAATTCAGAATTGTGGAACTGAAAAGGGAGGTTAACCGGTTATTGTCAGAGGCAGGAAAGCCCCCGCTTTACACAAGTGTCGAAAACGATACGGAACAATGAATCATTTAACCACCTACCTGAATTTGCTCAACAACTCTGCTTTGTTGTTGACACTGGTCTACCTGTTCGACTTTTCCCGGTCGTGGATCAGGATCAGAAACCTATTCTTACTCAATTTCATAAACGGGATTGGCGTCGGTATGATCGGTATGTTTATCATGTACATGAACATGCCTCTCGACCAGGGAGTAATTATCGATTCACGGACCATCGTACTGAGTATTTCCGGAATTTTTTGGGGACCATTCCCGACCCTGGTTGCCATGCTTATGACTTCCATATTCAGGTATTTTCAGGGAGGTGCGGGTTTATTGGCAGGTGAATTGCTGATTCTCATGGCTGGGGCTGTGGGAATGATATGGCGAATGTTGTGCAAGAAGGAGCTTACCCGATACCGTTTTGTCGATTTTTATGTCTTGGGCTTGCTTGTACATTCATTGTGGGTCGTTATTCTGCATTTCTCGCTAAAGCGATTTGGGATCGAAAACCTCACTCAGGTGATGATGCCCGTGTTGATCATATATCCCGTAATAACCGGATTGATTGGTACCCTCTTTGTTAGCCGGCTGGATAAGGAAAGGATCATTGAAACACTCAGAAAAAATGACGAAACTTTTTCCATCGTAGCCGACTACAATACCAACTGGGATTATTGGATGACTCCTGACGGTCAACTCAAATATTGTTCCAGGTCATGTCTCGAAGTTTCGGGATATAGCCGTGAGGAATTTATAAATAATCCAACCCTCTTGCAGCAAATCGTTTATCATGAAGATAAATCTCTGCTTGAAAAGCATCTTCTGATGAAGAAGCAAAGACTGAGAGATTTTCTTGATTTTCGGATTGTGCGGAAAGACGGGAACCTCATCTGGATAAATCACTCGTGCACGCCGGTTTACGGCAATAACGGTGAATATTTGGGTCATCGTGCCAGCAACCAGGACATCACACCACGAAAACTTGCGGAACTTGAAATCGTGAAGTCAAGGGAGGAGATCGAGAAACTGCTTGAGACCACCGAAAGATCAAGGATTGCCCTGTTAAGCCTGGTTGAGGACCAGCGCTCAACCCAAAATAAACTGGAATCGTTAAATGCAAATCTCGAAAACAAGATACTGGAAAGGACCGAACAGCTGGTTCTTGCCAATAAGGAGCTTGAAGCCTTCAGTTATTCGGTTTCGCATGATTTACGGGCTCCCATCAGGGGAATCATCGGCTTTTCCAATATCCTGATCCAGGAACATGGTGAAGCATTTGGAGAGGAAGAGCGACGGTTGTTAAACATTGTGCGCGACAGTGCCAAAAGAATGGGACAACTGATCGACGACCTTCTTGCCTTCTCACGACTGGCACGCAAGGAGGTGGAGATTTCCAAAACCGACATGCATGAACTGGTGCATCACGTGCTGACTGAAATTACCATGCAACATGGTCCCCACCGGGCCGAAATAATTGTCGATGAACTCCATGCCGCAAACTGTGATGCGTCATTGATCAGGCAGGTATGGATCAACCTGATATCAAACGCTATCAAGTTTTCTTCAAAAAGGGAGGTGCCTTGCATAAAAATCAGATCCTGTCACCATGGAAATACAATTGAATATTCGGTCGAAGACAACGGAGCCGGATTTGATTCCAGGTACAAGGACAAACTTTTTGGGGTATTTCAAAGATTACACAGTAACAGGGAATTTGACGGGACCGGTATCGGACTTGCTAATGTGAAACGAATAGTGTCACGACACGGTGGCTATGTCAGTGCCGATGGCGAGCCGGACAATGGAGCACGATTTTCGTTCTTTTTACCTGAAAACCTCAATCATTAATCAATCAGGCATCATAAAATCAAAATTGTCGAAAAGGTATTGCATCGTTTATGATAATTCCATAACTTGTAACATGAAGGGGTTACATAGTGCATACCAACGTAATTGTTTCTAATGAAAAGACTGTCCCATTAATTTGGGACAGTCTTGTTTCACGTTAACTATTCTCTACTTATGTGCGAAACATATATGGTGCATTAAAATCAATCTTTTCATTATCTGATTGCTGTGACCATTTCCTTGGAGATTTGCTATTTATTGAGCCAAACGATAGGGAACCTTTCATAATGACATTGCCCATCCAGACCAACCACATGGAAATTTCCAGGTTTGTTGTGGTTTCCAACACCAAATTTCCACCTTTTTCCCTTACCCTGGAAGTTTTTCTAAACAAATCGTTAAGTCTGCAACAGGCTATTGCACGGCTGAGATGGTGCTTTTACTTTTGCTCAGGACGTTTTCGTTTACAATTAGTCAACCTTTTATTTATCAAATTAAAATCAATTATTATGGAATTTCTTTCTCAAAACAACCTGGGAACCATGCTACAGGCAATCATTGAAGATAAAAATACCGACCCGGAAAAGCGAAAATTTTCTATGGAGCTTCTCCAAATATTCAACGACCTCGTTGAAGACCAAAAAAATATGATTGCGTCATTTAAGCTGGTCGATCCTGATGACCCTGAATTGACTAAACTGGTAATGAAGAAGAGAGATGAGTTGTACTACAAAATTGCATATCAGTATTACTATATTTTGTGTTCCATTGATCCGACAAAGCAAGAAGAATACAAAAAAGAATTCGAAATGACCGTAAAAAAATATGAAATGGAATATAGCGCGAACAGAATACAAACGGATTTTGGCATACAATAATGTTTTTGGTTTGGCATAATTATAGTTTAGTGAGAAGAACCGGGGGTAAACACTCCGGTTTTTTTATGTTTGCATGGCTTACTAACCTGTTCCAAACCTTCGCCATACCTCAATTTTTCTTTGCTTCCGACAGGGTATTTCCCCACACTTTCCATAGATATTCGATAGATTTTGTGTACCTTTAAGTATACAAGCACTATTCAATAACTATATAAAATCCGAATCGGTCATGACAGTATTAAAAGGAGGAAAAATGGGCTCTCTGTCGGGAGCTATGGGAAACATTGTGTTGGTATCGTACGGCAATACCACTTATTTGAGATCAATGCCCACTTATTCAAAAAATTCGTGGACACCCAAACAGGTGCAGTCGAGAAAACGGTTTGCCATCGTCACGCAGTTTTGCATGGCCCACAAGCGCAATGTCATTGTCCCCATCTGGAACCTGCTGCCAGGGAACGCTTGTGGCTATAGCCAGTTTCTGGGCGCCAACATCAAGGCGTTCGACAGCCTGGGAAATATCAAGGATCATGGCTTGCTGCACTTCTCGGAGGGCTTCCTGGAACCACCGTCCCATGTGGCAACAGTGAAAGAAGGTGAATTGCTGACAGTTAGCTGGACCAATGACCCGAATACGGCAGCCGCCCGACTGAAGGATGGACTCTTGTACATGGCCCTTTCCGGTGACAAGGTCAGCGGCCCATTTACAACCGGACTGACCCGCTGCATGATGGGCGGAGAATTTACGTTGCCTGATTCTTCAGCCCGTGCCCTTTATCTCTTCTTTGCTGCACCCGACCGGAAGGCATTCTCTTCCGACCGGTACGTGACATTCTGATTTTGGAGCCTCGCCTGACAGACCGTTTTTATTTGGGAAATCTTACCCCTTGGCTGTTCGCATGGTGGCATAGCCCAATTCCTACAGTTCCTACGCTTCCTACAGATCCTGCATAACTTTTCAAATCACCACTACTGATCTGGTTTGCTGACACCCCTAAAGCTTTTGGGTGAGGACATATATTTCCCTGCGTTTGTTCTGCATACGGACATGCGGACAAGTTTTCCTTTGCTTTTTAGATTTTTGAGTTTCATACGGACATGCGGACATGTTTTTCCTTGCTTTTTAGATTTTTTCAGTTCATACGGACATGCGGACACCTATATGCCTTCTTTTTCGTTTTTAATGATCATACGGACATGCGGACAAGATTTTCCTTGCTTTATTAGATTTTCAGTTCATACGGACATGCGGACCCCACGAAAGCTTTTCGTGGGGCAACATTTTATTGCTATTATGATTATTCGACGTTTTCCCCTTCGATCCAATTTGATATGTTTACCTGAAAATCAGTTTATTGGTGTCCTAATCCGAATTTTTCATGGTCAATCTTGCATTTCATCACCTTCGGAAACCCAATGTTTATAGGGTTTTTTGTACATTTAGCAATACAAACCAATGAAATTATTTTTTAATCCAATTCAATTTTGACGTATGGAGAAAAACTTATTTAAATCCTTTGACTCAATCCTTTACAATAAAAAAAGCCCTTTAACGAGAATTTATGTCAGTGATGAAGCATTCGTTGATATGATCAATCGTATAGTCATGGTTGATCCACCTTTTGAGCCCTATTACAAAATCAATTACAAACCTCCATTCAACAACAAGACGAGGTACTACCATATGCTGATCAATCAATACACGAATCAGGCATTGCAAGATATTTACGCTTTGCTGACAAGCGACGAGATACCCGATTCCCGTATCGAGAGGCTCTATGAGCGAATTAAGGAAGAACTGTATGTACGGCTCGATCAATCTTTGAAGTATATCAATTCAATTAGTATAGCCGCTTGTGTGATTGATTCTGAAAATGTAAAGACCTGGGCCCAATCGAATGCCGTATCAAATACCTATATATTCAGTTACCTCAGGTTGTCGTTGATCCTGACACTGGATGAAATGCATACCCATTTCAGGGATTTGGTCAATAACCGACTCTATACGGGAGGTGCGATGAAATCGATTCCTTATGTTGCTTTTGACTGGCAGAATGCCGACGCGACAAATGCCACATCGGAACTGGTCAGCGGATGTGATGCCATAATGGAAGTGGGGGCCTATGTATTAGCCGAATCGATTACCGAATGTGACATGGCTCGAGAGTCGGAGCCCTGCGTTGAAGCTGATGACCCTGACGTTTTTGTGCCCATATTGGACGATTTCCGCAAGCCGGACAAATGGATTGGCGCATTTAATGATATGGTGAGGTATCCTAAACGATTGGGCCGGGTGGAGATCCATCTAAACAAGGAGGGGATCATCGACAATCATTATCAATTCCGCGGGCACCATGGCCACAAAAAATTGCTCGCAGCCATCTATCACCTGATGATCGAAAAGAACTTGTTCAAGGGCGTCAACGATACCTGGGGAAAACACATCCAACCCGTCGATGTCCGACGGTTTCTCGACTACCGCTATGGCGTGAAACTAGGCAAGCAGTTTCAAAACTCCTCATTGAGTGTCGAAGAGCGCGACGAACTGCTCGATTCGTTCGAGTGGCTCACCCAGCTTTTATGACGGAAATTTCCACCCAAGGCATTTTTTGACCTTCCCAAAAATTCCATCCTAGTCGCAACGTACAGTGATACAGTGTGTTCAAAGGGTGGAATTTTCCATGTTTTGCAATGTAAAATAGATTCCCCTACTTTATTGTCACGTTCTAAACCGATAACCTTAGCTTAATAAAAAATACATACTGATTACCACTTTGATGGCCTGTGCTGACGCATCGAAGTTGATTTTCATACCTTATAAGGCAAGGTGTGCAGCCAGGGTATTTTTAAAAAACAGACATTTTTTAAAGGAAAAAAAATTGAAGTCCTACAATGGAAAGGAGGCAACCGACGTGGCAGACATGATGCAATTGCTCTTTGAACTTTCGTGTTCGGTCAGGGAATTGATGGCCCTGATGCTGGTGATGAAACGTACCCAAACCGATACGTCGCTTCAATCGTGGATTGACGGACAACAGGTGATGGATACGCTCAAAATCAGCAAGCGCACTTTGCAGACCATGCGGTCGACAGGCGCTTTGCCTTTCACGCGACTAAACGGCAAGTGTTACTATAAAGTGACTGATCTTGAACGGCTATTGGGCAACAACTACAACTCACCACTAAATATGAAAAAACCATGATGATCGAACAAGACATCCTGAGGCGAACCAATTATGGATTATCTATCTATCGCCTCGTATTGAAAGACTTTTACCCTATTGAAGATCCCATCCATTTTACCGATGAAGAGATCGATTTGGTCAAGAACCCTTTTAACAATCATCGAAAGACATTGAAGCTTGTCAAAGAGGAATTGGCGTATCGGTTCTCCGACATTGAGCAACCCGAATTTGCGGGCGGTCCTTTTGAATTTGCCGCGCTGTACTACAAAATTGAAGGATTGCCATTGTACCAGTTACTCAACCACGTCATGCGGATGAATCTCGATGTCCGCTACTTCAAGGTTCACGCAGTGGCGTCTCCGCGTCCCAAACCCATTGTGGCGAACATCGTGGAGCCACCCCGGGTAGAAGTGCCACAGTTCAGCTTTTTCCGTGCCCCAATCAAGAATGTCTGGCCATTGAAGAACATCACGGTACCGGAGGCTTATGAGCTGATCAAAACCGATGCATACGCAAGGGTAACAAGTCAGCTCCGAGGGTTGGACAATCCTGAAGAGGCCAGGGCTTTCAAGGCTTCACAGTTCAGTTATGTCACGTTCTCGGGCGTGTTCAACAACCGCAAGGACAGTGCATTGTCGAGCCATTCGGGACTGGTGGCCATCGATTTCGACCATCTGGACGATGTGCAGCGTTTGAAAGAACGATTGCTGGACGAGAAGAGAATCGAGACAGCCTTGTTGTTTGTTTCCCCTTCGGGCAAAGGATTGAAGTGGATCATCAAGAAAAACAGGACAGAAATGGGTCATACCGACTTTTTCATGGCCGTGGCGCATTATATCAGGAAAACCTACCAGATTAACATCGACCCGTCGGGCAAAGATGTCTCCCGGGCCTGTTTCCTGTCCCATGATCCCGAAGTTTTCATTCACCCTAAATATTTAACAGCATGAGCGATGAATTAGGATTTAATGCCGAAGAATGGCTGCAGAAAGCAAATGACGAAAAGTCAAAAAGCACCAAAAACATCAAAAGAGCCCCTGAGATCACCTATGTGCCGTCGCCTGAAACGACCGACGAGGAAGTTGAATCCGTGATCAGGCGTATTGAGGCCTCCCAAACTGACATCACCTTTGGGTATAACAATTGGTTGAACATAGGTTTCGCGTTATCGGAAGAGTTTGGGGCTGCGGGACGAAGTTACTTTCACCGGGTCAGCTGCTTTCACCCCGAATACAATCATGAACAAACCGACAAGCAGTATGACTCCTGCATGGGTTCTCAAGGCAGCGGCATCACCATTAAAAGCTTCTTCCATCAGGCAAAGAATGCGGGTATTGACATCAAGCCCACGAAAAAGCCACGAACCCTGCTGCCGGCATTAGGGACAAAGTCTCCCGTCTTGCCAAAGCTGGTTTGGGAAACCCGGGATAGTGAGGGAAAGCAGTCCACCGACCAGTCGATGCCCATCGAGGAAAACACTTCAGGGAGCCAGTCCACGCTACCAGATGAAAGACAATCCGACAAACAGCCGGCCGACCCGGAGGCGAATAAGGCAAATGTCGAGAAACCCGGAGAAGAAGTGGGAAAACCTGATGTCCAGTGCCCCGACAATAAGGAACCTATCATAGGCAGCCAGTCCGCAAGCCCTTCTCCAAACGATCCCGATGGCACAACACCGGGAATCGAAGAGATAGTTTCTGAAGAAGAGGATACCCCTGGCGACGGGGAAGACAGCCGGCTGAATGAGTCCTTCTTCAATACACCCAGGTTGACCGATTCGGTACACCACCGGATACCGGATTTTTTGCGTGAGTGCTGCGACATGTTTTCGGAGGATATCGAGAAGGACGTGGTGCTGGTCAGTTCCCTGACCGTGCTCAGTGCCTGCCTTCCCAATATTGAAGGGATATATTTCGACGAGATGTATACGCCGCATCTGTTTACGTTTATCGCGGCACCGGCCGGTTCGGGAAAGGGACGGGCGAAATGGGCCCGTTACCTGGGAGCTGCCATCCATTACAAGATGGTGGAGCAGTCGAAGATAGAGAAATCCGAATATGAGCGCGAACTCGAGCTATACCTCAATATGCCCAAGGCACAGCGTGAGGGCGTGAAGCATCCTGTCCCCCCGAAGCGGAGAATGTTCTTTATTCCGGCCAACAGCAGCTCTTCGGGGTTTATCCAGGCACTGGCCGACAATTACTATCACGGAATGATCTTTGAGACCGAGGCCGATACGGTCGCCACGGCACTCCGTCAGGAGTGGGGAAACTTCTGCGACGTATTGCGGAAGGCATTTCACCACGAAAGCACCACCATGTTCAGGCGCAAGGAAAGTGAATACACCGAGGTTCTCGATCCACACCTGGCCATATTGCTTGCCGGTACGCCAAAACAGATCCACAACATCATGCCCACCGTGGAGAACGGACTCTTCAGCCGTTTTCTCTATTACGCCTTTGAGGACAACAGCGATTTCCGCAATCCCTTTGTGTCGTACAAAGACGTAAATTATCAGGAGTATTTCACGGAGAAGGGAAAGCTTGTGTTGGACTTTTATGAAGCCCTTGCGAACCGTAATGACAAGATCAGATTCAAGTTTACGCCAAGTCAGGGCGAGCTTTTCACCCAACGGTTCAACATCCTGTACTCGCGCAACCGGTTGCTGATGGACAATGATTTCAACGCCAGCAGCCGGCGGCTTGGACTGATCACCTTCAGGATCGCGATGGTGCTGAGTGCCCTGCGCATGCTCGAGGATGGCCATTTTCCTGACGAGCTGGTATGCAGCGATACCGACTTCGACGTGGCCAGCCAGATCGCGTTCATCCTTGAGCAGCATGCCATTGCTGTGTTCCGCACCCTCCCCGACAATCAGAAGCGGGTCAATAAGATATCCTTTTACCTATCGCTGCCGTTAGGCTTCACGCACCAGGATTACCTCAATGTAGCCCGGGAGATGTACATCAATGAAAGGACAGCCAGGCGTTATATCCGCGACCTCATAAAAATTGGCTGGCTGAAACACGAGTATAACTGGTACTCGAAAATCGAGTTTGACACGAAGAAGCTGTGGGAGAAATAAGTTTCGGGGGTTTGCCGACGGCAAACCCCCGAAACCCGTTTATGTAAAGGCATAGCTGGCCACCGGCCGGCATATTATTCTAAACAAGATTGCTCCCATCTGAGATAATGATTCATCCTGCTAAGATAGAATCAATCAAAGAGTTAAGTTCTGTTTCTTGGTGCAAAAAAATCGAGATCAGGGCACCAACCTCAATTGAAATGCCGGACTAGATTATTTTTTTGCGAGTTTTTTGTATACTTTTTTTCGACAAAGAAAGTATAGCCCGCCCGGCCAGGGCAAAACAAAATTTAACTTAATAAGGTAATTGCCTTGATCAAGGTAATCTGCCATGCTGTCAAATGGCAGTAATTATAAGGCAAACCAGCGCAAACCAACGCAACACGCACCACACCCAAAACCCTTATAAACCATTAATAAACAATAATTTATAAGCCATCGGGCAATCCGCATGCATCACCCGTTAAACTGTCATGTCATTGCGAAGCAAACCAACGCAAAACAAATCATAAAACCCTGATTGACCGGTTTTTGCCATAAATACCCCGACAGCCACAAGGGGCGGCATCGTAGGGAAAGGGCATGCCCTTTCCGATTACGGTGGGCCCCTAAATGGCACCCATTATTCATCATTTAAACCATTTAATCATGGGAAAAATTTACAAAGGTATTTTAGGTGGTTTCTCCGGCAAGGTAGGAACCGTGGTAGGCTTTATCCGCAACGGGGTGGCCTACATGCGCAGCATCGCGGCAGCGGTAGCACAACCCAACACTTTGCCGCAGCTCGAACAGCGTGCCAAGTTCAGTTTGGCGATCTCATTTCTCAGGCCACTCACCGAGTTCCTGAAGATCGGTTTCCGGAACTATACCGGTAAGATGTCGGCCGTTAACTACGCCATGTCCCAGACGTTGAAAAACGGCATCCGCGGGACGTATCCCGACTTCTCGATCGACTACGCTAACGTTTTGGTGAGCAAGGGAACCCTGGCAGGTGTGCTGAATCCTATTGCCGTGTCGTTGGTGGCCGGTGAGGTGTCCATTTCCTGGGACGACAACTCTGACGAGGTCAACGCCCAGCCAACCGACAGCACCCTGATCCTGGCGATCAACCCGACTACCCACGAAGCCGTTTTCACCAACGGTGAATCGACCCGCGTAGAGGGCACCCAGACCCTGGCCGTCCCCACCAGCTTCAGTGGCGAAACCCTCGAGTGCTACATGGCGTTTGCCGATGCCGACGGCAAGGTAGCCACCAGCAAGTACGTTGGACCGGTAGTGATAGCGTAGGTATTGATTTTACAGGCGGCGCAGCCGCCTGTAAAACATGCTTTGATTGTAGGGAAAGGGCATGCCCTTTCCCTACTTATTTACGACGCGATAAATCGCGTCTCCACAATTCTTTTTTCAAATGATGAAAGGTGCAATTCATTTTCCAAATGATGAATGGTGCAGTTCATTTCCAAAACAATTAATCATGAGTATACCAATACAACCCGATATTGAATCCCTCAAACTGACCCTGTGGGTCGCCGGGGGAGTCATTTCGCTGCTGATCCTGATTGTCGCCTACTTCCTCCGAAAGCAGATCGAGGTATCCGAGACCCTGGCCATTGCCGTCAACCACCTGACAACCACCGTCAAGCTCATCGAGAAGGAACAGGCCGAACGCGATCCACGCACCGAACGCCGCCTTGACGACCACGACGAGCGTATCGGCACCTGCGAAGACCGGCTCACCGCCATGGAGACGATGTGCAGCTATATGCATAAAAGTTGCTAAACGTTGCGAGGTGCGATGTTGCGTGTTGCGGGTTGGCCTTCGGACACGGTCTTGAAATCCCGAACGCGTTAGTGGACGGGTGCGGGATGGGTTTCACCACCGATTTCACAGATGGAAACAGATAAGGTCTTGGAATTCCATCAATCACTGGACAGCGAACTCTTCAAGGCATTGACCTCAATAGAGCCTGCAAATAAATCGGGATCAAGGCGCTGAGCAAGATTGAAACGAACACGCAGGTTATTTTTTTTGCGAGTTTTTTGGTCACTTTTTTATGATAAAAAAAGTGACAGCCCGCCCGGCTCCAGGGCAATAAAAACACTGGCGGCTTGGCCGCCGGTAAAGGATTATTTTCAAATAAATGAGTAAAATGAATCTTGTTAAAACCATTATCAACATCATCAAATCCACCCTGTCAAGGGTAGCCCGCTGGCTGAACTTGTTCCGCCACGCTGGCAAAACAGAATACATCATAGGCATCATGGCCCTGGCGTTCTGGCTGGCCTTTGAGGCCGGTGGACGGTTCCTGGGGTGGCAGACCTATCCTGTGGGCTACTTCCAGAAGATCTGTTTTGGCATCCTGGCCATGTCGATCATCACCGCGGTATCCTGGCTTTGGCTGGGGGCCACCCATCCCCCATTGAAAAGAATCATTGATCCCGACACCTTCAAACTGAAAGATTATACCCCATGGCAACAATTAAAAATTGCCTTGTATTTCTACTGTTTATATGCAGTAGGGGCACTCTTGCTGGCCAGTCTGTATTAATACAGGGCCAACACCTGCCCAAGACGGCGGCACTGCGCACGGAACCCGCTGATCAATGTCGTGGCCATAAGACATTACGTGAGCAACTCGTGGCAGTGGCCGCCTCGCAGGTGGGGGTGAGGGAGAAAACCGGGAAGAATGACGGCAAAGAGGTTGCTATGTACTTAAAATCGGTAGGTCTCCCCGAAGGATATGCCTACTGTGCCGCCGGCCTCACCTGGTGCCACAACCAATTGGGGATCCCCAACCCACAATCGGCCTGGAGTCCCGATTGGTTCAAGTCAAATGTGGTGTTCAGGCGCGGGAAGCCCCAAATAAGCCCTTTTGAGAGCCTCCAGGGGCAGGTGGCGGGATTCTACTCAGAATCAAAGAAGCGAGTCTCACACGTCGCCCTGATCGAATCAGAGAGCCGCCAGCACTACTTCACCATCGAGTTCAACACCAATGGTGCCGGATCCGATGACGGAGAAGGTGTCAGGCGCCTGATCCGTAAAAAGACATCGGTATATGTGATTGCTGACCATGTAGGCAATTACATCCAGAAAGGAGGCCAACCATGAGAATAGCCGAAGTCACCATGTTTATCCTGGTCATACTTCTCACCTTATCGGTGGGGCTGAACGTTTTCCAGTATACCGGAAGGAAAGTAAACTCAGATCCGGTCCCGGAGATTATCCAGGTGTCGGATACCATGGTCAGGATTGACACCATCTTCAAGGAGGTCACCCAAAAGATTGTGGTTGAAAAGCCTGTTCCGGTGTATGTGGACACCACTGCCAATGTAAGAACCTACCGTGACACCATTTTCCTCCCTTACGGCACCATTAAAGGCGAACAGATAGTTTTCGGTGAATTGCTCAAGCGGGATCTGCAGTTTGACATGAAGATCCCTGAAATCTACCGCACACTGGAGGTGAACAATACGGTGATCAGGTCAGTCAGCCAGCGAATGCTCTTTGCTACCGTCGGAGTTAGAACCGATTTCAATCATTATGCTTCGCCTTTTTTTGGGGTGGCCTTTATCCCCAATGGACATAGATATTTGTTTGGAGTGGAGGTTGGGGTGGATCAACAAGTATCGGGGAGGTTGGGGTTAGGTATTTTTAAATAAATATAAATTTCCAGGATATTTTTCACCAACAAAGTCCAATATCAACATCCGGAAAGTAATTTGATACACTCGCTTTTTGTACTGATATATTCATTTTTTCTTAAGGTTTGATTCCTAAAAATGCGAAATAATCAATTACTTTACATTGAATAAAATACAAAATGATTCTCATTGCAGGCTAATAGGGCAAATATCGATTCTGTTTTAATCACTGGTTTGAAAAAGGATAATCATGATTCTTTCCAGAAACTATTCGAATATTACAGTGTCCCTTTGTACAAATTTGCTTTCGGATATCTCAAATCAAGAGATTTAACTGAGGATTTGGTTCAGGAAGTGTTTCTAAAAATCTGGAACAACAGGAAAGAAATTAAAACCGACACTTCGTTTCAATCGTATTTATTTACAATTGCACTTAATGCTGTCAGGAAATATTTCAATAAAGTTTCACAATTAAATGATTATAAACATCAGGTTTTAGTCGATTTGTCAAATAATCAGAATGATTTTGACAAAATCAACGACTATGAATCGCTATTAAACAAATTGGATGAATTTATCAGCCAAATGCCTGAAAAGCGACGAGAGGTGTTTGTAAAGAAAAAAATTGAGCAAAAATCCATACGCGAGATCGCAGATGAACTCTCCATATCTGTCAAAACTGTTGAATATCACATCACTGAAGCCATGAAGTATCTCAAGATTGAATTTGGGAAGCATAATCTTCAAGGTATTATATTCTTTCATTTATTTATTGGGTCTCTGAAAAAAAATTAAAATACTGTTTTTCAGACTAGGGATTTTTGATGTAAGCGGATATAATATCCAAAAAGCATTATGAAAAAGTTTTCTGGTCATAATCTCAGTTTAGGATAACCATTAATAAGGGGGGGGTAATAATACCCCTTCTGGTAAAAACGCGATGAAAGAAGAAACAAGCAAAAACGTATTCGACAAATTCTCAAAGGGAAAATATTCTTACCTCGATTTCTTAAAGGTGAAGGAATATTTTAGTAACCCCATTGATAAGATTGAATTGACTTCGCTATTAAAGAATCAATGGAATGATTTCACCAAGGATGCAAGGGAAAAGGATACATCATTGAATCATATTTTCGAAAAAATCCAGTATAAAATACTGCTTGAAGAAAAAAACAAGGCTAAGGAAAGATATCTCTGGCATTTCTATCGTCAGGCTGCTGCGATATTAATAATACCTATCACGGCATTTTTTATTTGGTTCTATTTTTCTTCAATACCTGAACGCCAAAATGGACAATTTATGCAAAGTTGGGTGGAAATTATCGCACCCGAAGGGGGCCGTATTCATTTTCAGCTTCCCGACAGTACCACCGGCTGGCTTAACAGCGGATCAAAACTAAAATACCCCGCTTTGTTTAGTTCTCAGCGAGAAGTGGAACTTTCCGGTGAAGCATATTTTGAAGTGAGGCATCTTGATCAATCCGAGTTTATTGTTGATGTTGCGGATATGGATATAAAGGTTCTGGGTACTACCTTCAATGTTTCGGCTTATAATGACGATTCTTTTACAAATGTCGTATTAAAGGAAGGGAAAGTTGAAGTTACCGGTAACACAGGCAAATTCCAACAGATCATGGTTCCAGGGGAAAAATTGACCCTCGACCACAAAACAAATTCTGTAACGATAGGCAATGTGGATGCACGACGTTACCTGGCGTGGAAGGATGGATATTTAATTCTCGAGAATGAATCTCTTGGTGAAGTCATCCCTCGCATTGAAAGATGGTATAATGCTGAAATTGAGGTTATTGACCCAGCGCTATTAAATTACAGGTTTAAAGCCACTTTCAAGGATGAACCTCTTGAAGAGGTGTTGAGGCTTATTGCCATCACAACCCCATTAAAATATAGAATAGAAAAAAGAGAAGCCGATGTAAATGGTGTAACCAAACAAAGAAAGGTAGTAATAGAAAAGAAAAAATAAAATGCAAAACAGGAAAGTGTTGGTACCACTTTCCTGCTGAATGCAGAGCGAGATCAATAACAATTTTATTCACTCTAACAGGGTAAATTTATGGAAAAAAAACTAAAACCAAAGGTATTTGGTAACCATCTTCTTTGCGATGGGCCTGCCTTAAAAAAATTTTTTAGAGCTATGCGGATAACAGTACTTTGCTTTTTCCTCGGCTTAGCGCAGGTGTGGGCTGTTGAAAGCTATGCGCAAATGACGAAGTTGTCGATGAAATTGGACAATAAGCCATTGGAACAGGTGCTAAAATTCATCGAAGACGAATCGGATTTCTTTTTTCTTTACAACAGGGATTTGATTGATGTGGAACAAGAGGTAACTGTTGATGCCCGAAATAAAACTATCAAAACCATTCTTGATGATGTGTTGGAGGGAACTGATATCAGTTATGCTGTATTTGACCGTCAAATTGTATTGACCAACACAAATTTGATAAATGCCATGGTTGCCCAGCAGAGATCGATTTCCGGAAAGGTGACCGATGCCAATGGCCTGCCTCTGCCAGGGGTAACCGTTGTGGTTAAGGGGACAACCCAGGGAACAATAACCAATGTAGACGGAAATTTCACAATAGTCAATATTCCTGAAAACGCAACGCTGCAATTTTCCTTTGTGGGTATGCAAACACAGGAAATTGTTGTTGTTGATCAAACAACAATAAATGTGATTATGTTGGAAGATGCCATCGGTATTGAAGAAGTGGTTGCCATTGGGTATGGTTCGCAAAAGAGAGTTAACGTAATTGGGTCAGTATCCCAAATTTCTTCAGGAAATTTGAAGGAAAGGCCTGTAACACAACTTTCAAATATTTTGGCAGGTCAAATGTCGGGCGTAACGGTTATACAGCGTTCTGGAAAACCGGGAGAAACCAATTCTTCTCTTAGGATCAGAGGGGTTGGGTCCTTTGGAGCCTCCCCCAATGCTCTGGTTTTGGTTGACGGATTGCCGACTGACCGTTACGATAATATCAATCCCAATGATATTGAAACCATTTCAGTGTTAAAGGATGCTTCAACCGCCGCAATATATGGCGCACGTGCTGCAAATGGAGTTGTATTAATTACCACAAAAAAAGGAAAAGAAGGAAAGTTCAGTGTAAGATATGATGGCCGTGCAGGAGTTTCGGTGCCCACCGAGCTGCCAAAAATGGCCAATTCATGGGAGTATGCTGAAATGATGAATATTGCAATGGGCGCAAAGGTCTATTCTGAAGAAGATATTGCAAAATTTAAATCAGGTGCAGATATTGACAATTATCCCAATACAAATTGGTTTAATGAGGTTTTCAAAAACGGGACACAGCAAGATCATAACATTTCTTTGACAGGTGGGACACAGGCCAACAAATATTTTGCATCGTTCAATTATCTGAACCAAACAGGTATAGTGGATGAAAATGGTTATGACCGTTATTCATTTAGGCTGAATACTGAATCGATGCTTGGAAAAAAAGTTAAGCTTTCGACAATAATTTCAGGGATTCAGGAAAAAAAATACGAACCGGTGGGGCCAGGCGATCTTGGTCAAATGAATACGGTTGAACAAATCATTACTAATACTGTACGTATACCTTCAATATATGCTTCCCGATATACTAATGGCGAATACGGAAGTGGCTTGGAAACATTCGGAACCCCCGTATCTTGGATTGGAAGTGAGTCTTTTCTTAACAAGCCTGAATGGTATGGGAAAATCAATGCAAGACTGGATTGGACACCATTCAACAACCTTACTGTTTCAGCTATCGGAGGCTACTCATTCAGCTTGCTCGAGTGGATTCGGTATAAAGGTTCCCAGGTTTTAAATTCTGATTATACCTTGAAATCATCCAACCTATACCAGGACAGGGATAAGGAGATCTATAAAACCATGCAATATACTGCCGAGTATTTAAAAGACATAAAATGGCACCAAATAAAAATTCTTGCAGGTTATTCTTTTGAAAACCAGGTGAATGATTACCTAAACGGATACCGGTTGAATTTCGCAACCAATACCTATACGGTGTTGGACATGGGTGGGGAAACCGATCAAGTAGCTGGTGGAAACATTACAGAATGGGCTTTGCAATCGCTTTTCGGACGATTAAATTATAACTATAAACAGAAATACCTCATGGAAAGCACTGTCAGGTATGATGGCTCTTCAAGATTCCCCGCTACGATGAGGTATGCATTCTTCCCTTCAGTGGCAGTGGGATGGCGTATTTCTGAGGAAGACTTCCTTAAAGAAGGATTTGCCTGGATTTCGAACCTGAAATTGAAGGCTTCTGCCGGAGTACTGGGTAACCAGAATATTGGGAATTACCCTTATCAGGCTACCTATGCATCTGGTTGGGCATACCCAATAGGTGACCAGCTATCGACCGGAATAAGTTATACAACATATACCGATCCCAATATTCACTGGGAATCGACAAGAACCATGGATATAGGTATCGAATCCGGCTTTTTTGACCAGAAACTTACCTTTAATGTATCGTACTTTGACAGGCACACTTCAGACATACTTTACGCACCCTCTTCCAGTGTTTCATCAGTTATTGGCGTGGGAATCGGTTCAACCAACACTGGTGAGGCGAAAAACAAAGGTTGGGAATTTGAAGTCGGACATCGGTCAAAATTTGGTGATTTTTCGTATAACCTAAATGGTAATTTGTCAATCATCAACAATGAAGTGGTTACGCTTGGAGTTGGCAATATTGAACAGCCAAACGGCATGGTTGGTAACGGAAGTGACTTATTCATCGGTTTTCCCATGCAGATGTACTATGGCTATAAATCAGACGGCGTATTCCTTGACCAGGATGATATCGATACCTGGGCAAACCAGTCACAAATCACCCCTAATCCCCAGGCTGGAGATATTCGGTATATGGATATCAGTGGACCAGAAGGTATCCCTGACGGAAAAGTATCGTCAGAATATGACAGAACCTATCTGGGTTCAATGATTCCCAAATATACCTTTTCTTTTAACTTGGGGACATCCTATAAAAATCTAGATTTAGGCGTCTTTTTGCAGGGAGTTGCCGGTGTGAAAGGAATGTTGAACAATTATGCCGGTTACGCATTTAGTAACGATGGGTCCATACAGCAGTGGATGATTAATGGCCGGTTCAATCCTGAAAATCCTGTTCGCTATCCGGAATATCCCCGATTACAGGTATTCTCCAATACCATACCTCCAAATTATGTAACATCTGATTTTTGGATATTGAATGCTTCCTATTTGCGATTAAAGAATGTTCAGCTCGGATATTCCTTCCCTAAGAATATTACCAATCCATTAGGTGTGGATTATCTCCGGATGTATTGCTCTGGAGAAAATCTGTTTACCTACAAGAGTTACAGAAAAGGATGGGATCCGGAGATTAATACAGGTGGAGCATATTACCCGATTATGTCAACTTTCACTGTAGGCGTAAATGTTCAATTTTAATGAATTTAAATCTGAAAAAATGAATACAAAAATCATAATTAATTTCATGACACGCGGACTGTTTGCCTTATTTCTCTTGACAGGCACTATGTCGTGTGATGATCAATTGGACCTAAATCCGAACAATGCATACTCTTCAGGAAACTTTTGGACAACGGAAGAGAACGCAATGCTTGCTCTATCAGGAGTTTACAGAGGGGGCGTGAATTATCTGCTAAGTCCACATCCAACTGATTGGTGGACTGTTCCCGGCACTATATTGTTTGAATTGATGAGCGATAACGGGTATGACAGAAGAGGTGACAATTCACCGTTCAATACAATAACAAATGGTCAACTTACAGCCAATAATGACTATATCAAAAGGTTTTGGGTTAATTCTTACAAGAGGGTGGCCATTTGTAATAATTTTATTGAAAACATCGGTCGTGGTGATTTTGACGAGGCAAAAATCAAACGCATGGAAGCGGAAGCCCGCTTTGTTCGTGCTAGTCAGTATTTTTACATGTCTCAATATTGGGGATCAGTTCCATTGGTTACCAAAACCTTGTCGGATCAGGAGGCCAATACCGTCGTGAAAAGTCCAAAGCAGGAAATTGTCCAATTTGTTATTGATGAATTAATTGAGGTTGCCGTGGCTCTTCCTCTCCATCGGGAATTGACATCAGACGATAAAGGCAGGGTAAGTAAACAAGCAGCGTTGGCTTTCCTGGGAAGAATGTATCTTTCCGATCATCGTTACAACGAGGCAGCCACAGTTTATAAAGAGATAATGGATTATGGAGATAATGCCATCGATCCTGATTTCACATCATTGTTTAATGGAACGAACGAAAATAGCAGTGAAATTCTGTTTGCTTATCAGTATATTGCAAATGTATATCAAAATGAATTTCCACAACGAGCATATCCCAGAAGCCTTGGAGGATATAATTTTGTAAATCCATATTCTGATTTAGCAGACCAGTATGACTGGAATGATGGAACCTCATTTTCTTATGAAGATGAACGTTATAATCCTGAAAACATGGCTGCAAACCGGGATCCAAGATTTGATTATACCTTCTATTGTGATAACGGCACGTTTTGCAACACACCAATTAGTTTTGATCCTGATGACCTTCAATCCTTGGACCGAATCACATACACATTGCAAGCTACCAGGACAGGGTATGGCCTGCGAAAATTCTTTAATGAATCCTTTACTGGTCCTTTGAGTACCGGATATGGGGCTGATATGCCTATCATTCGTTATGCCGAAGTTTTATTAAGTTATCTTGAAGCAAGACTGGAATCAGGAAGTCCAATCACTCAGGAATTGTTGGATGAGACCATCAATAAGGTTAGGTCAAGGACTTCCGTAAATATGCCTCCAATCACTGAAACAGACCCATCCAGGCTACGTCAGATCTTAAGAAAGGAGCGACGAATTGAATTCGCTTTTGAGGGTTTTCGTTATTGGGATTTGCTGCGTTGGGGTATCGCAGGCGAAGTATTACAAGGTGATTTTTGGGGTGCTCCATTCCCGAATTCCGCAAGATATGCGAGCACAACCAAGAAAATTGATCCTGCTGGATATAGCAGATGGTTTGTCACTACAAAGGCATTTCGTAAAGGTCAGGATGAAACCTGGCCAATACCGGAATCGGAATCAAATATCAATCCTGGTCTGTTAAATTAAATACAAATTGCAGTCATTTTAATATGGAAACAGGAATTGGCTTACCCTTTCCATTCCGCTATTAAAATGACTGCTCTCTAAAGCGAATTGACATGAGAAGCGTTATAATATTATTCCTAGTTATTTCCATAAATGCCTATTCACAAAATGAAAAATCACTTGCTGCCAGTCCTCCGATGGGCTGGAATAGCTGGAATTGGTTTGGCAAACATGCGATTACCGAAGCCAATATGCGAGAATGTATGGACGCCATTGTTGAAGAGGGCCTATTGGAAGCTGGATACGAATATTTTGTCATAGATGGTGGCTGGAGAGATACCCGGTTAGGTAAAAATGGGGAACTTTTGCCAAATCCTGAACGATTTCCTCAGGGAATAAAGGCTTTGGCAGATTATGCCCATTCCAAAGGCCTTAAGTTCGGACTTCATACTGTCCCCGGAACACATGATTGTGGTGGTGATCCGGTTGGAGGATTTGGGATAGAGGAAATTCATGTGCAGCAATTTGCAGATTGGGGAGTCGATCTGATAAAACTGGATAAGTGCAGACATTCAGACGGATGGGATGAAGTGCTTTTACGGCAAACCTATGAAAAGTGGCACAACCTGATACAGAAACATGGGAGAGATATTGTATTTAGTATAAGTGCCTATACATGGCGCGACTGGTATCCGGAAGTCGGGCAGATGGCTCGGACTACCGGAGACATTGAAGCTAAAGTAACCGGTGGTGCCATTTTTGATGGTAAAAAACCACAAAGTCATTACCATAGCGTTATGCACATTGCGGAGGTTAACAACCAATGGGCATCATTCGCCGGTAACGGCTACTGGAACGACCCTGACATGATGGTAACAGGAGATCAGGGTCTGAACGAGGAAGAACAAAAAGCTCACTTTGCCCTTTGGTGCATCATGTCATCCCCTTTGATGCTCGGCAATGATCCACGAATTATGACTTCAAGTGAAAAGGACATAATTACAAATAAACTTGCTATTTCTGTTAACCAGGATCCCACTGAACAAGGCAGACGCATAATCAAAGATGGCAATGTTGAAGTCTGGATGAAAAAATTGAAAGATGACAGCAGAGCGGTTTTGTTATTGAATCGAGATCCCGAAAAGACTAAAAATATTGAGGTTACGCTAGAAGAACTTGGATTAAGTGGAGAAAGGCAAATTACAGATATTTATAAAAGTAAGACACTCGGAAAAACAACAAAATCAATTTCCAGGAAAATTCAACCTCGGTCAGGGTTGTTTGTGATTATTGGATGAGCAGTGGATTAAATTATAAATCATTTCTTTCATATTCAAACATAGAGAACACCTGATTTTTACATATGAAATCAAGAAATGATTGAAATGGTGTCCATGTTACGCCGACACCGCACCTTTGCTGATTCCCGCATTGATCTAGTGAATTGATATTGCCTTTGAATTTTTGGGATAATCCACCAGACAAGGGAGTCAATTATCCTGATGATTTGGGCAACTATGAAAAATGGGAATATTATTTATACAATTATGGAAAATGATGATTTCCCGTTCAATATCAGACGTCTGGACTAAGTGATGGAGTTTATTTAAAAATTAATGATCATAAAAACAATCGTATTTGTGGTTGAAACCAATAACTAATTCAAGAGATTGTTATGAATATCCAAAAGAAGAGATTGCGATTTGGTGACCTTAAAAGAATGATCGCATTGATTATTCTATTTGTACCAAGTTTATCTTATAGTCAAAACAGGTGGCAAATTCAGGAAGACGGCTCAATTCAATGGACTATAGATCAGGACATTCCTCGCTTTGACCAAATTGAAATGAGTGGAGAGAAAATATCCACGGTTTTAAGGTATGGTGTGGATAAAGAAGGTGGATTTATGCTCGAACGAAGTTTGGTCTGGCCAATGTTACGTACCATCCCCAACAACACCCATGCAAGTCTGATGCGCCGGTATGGCTGGGATATCATCAATGATATGATAACCGTAAATGCCAACAGAATGCCTCAGGAAAAAGTAATAAGCATCACCCTGAATGGTACCATGGTAGTGGTTAGTGAATTTAATCTTCCCCAAAACGGAAAACTCAGACTTACCCGTCACCTTTTTCCATCACCAACAAGAGCCGCATATTGTGAAAAATATGTTTTATGCAATGTTGGAAAAAATTCAGTCATGATAGAAGTTCCTGAATCGCATTCGACAATTGTGACAGATGCGGGAAAAGGAGTCGATGGTGAATATTTGATTGAAGCTACATTGACAGGTGTGCAAGGACATTCGCTTGAAGCTGGAGATTCAGTGAAGTTTTATGCTGATTTTAAAGCCTTCAATAAGGATCAGAAAATAAAAACAATTGATTTTGAAAATGAGCTGCATGCCAGGATGGCGATAATATCTGAGCTATGGAGTAAGTTGGTACTGGAATCGCCCGATCCGGTAATAAATACCATGTTCGCCTTTGCAAAGATCAGAGGCGCTGAAAGTATTTTTAATACCAAGGGCGGGTATATGCATGGACCGGGTGGAGAATCATATTATGCAGCCATCTGGGCAAATGACCAGGCAGAATATATAAATCCATTTTTCCCTTTTCTTGGATATGATACAGGGAACCAGTCTGCTTATAATTCTTTCAAGCATTTTGCCCGATTCATGAACAATGAATACAAACCGATACCCAGTTCGATCATTTCAGAGGGTACCGATTATTGGAATGGGGCTGGCGATCGTGGTGATGGAGCCATGATTGCGTATGGGGTTGGTCGTTACGCTCTTGCCAATGGAAACAGACAGGAGGCACTTGATTTGTGGCCTTTGCTTGAATGGTGTCTCGAATATTGCCGTAGAAATCTGAATAATGAAGGGGTTGTCATTTCAGATTCGGATGAACTTGAAGGTCGGTTTCCGGCTGGAAACGCGAACCTGGCAACCTCATGTTTATACTATGATGCGCTGCTTTCCGCCGTTCATCTTGGTGAAGAATTGGATAAGCCCGCATCACAACTACGCTCATACAGAAAACAGGCCAAAGAATTGCGTATTGCAATTGAAAAATATTTTGGTGGGGTCGTGGAAGGTTTCAATACTTATAAATATTATAAAGAAAATGAGGTTCTTCGATCTTGGATTTGTATTCCTTTAACAGTCGGTATCTATGACCGAAAAGAAGAGACAATCAAGGCACTTTTTTCACCACAACTCTGGACCGAGAATGGTTTGCTGACCGAAGCAGGAAGCGAGACCTTCTGGGATCGTTCAACATTATATGCATTGCGAGGTGTATTGGCTTGTGGTGCCACAGAAAAGGGAATAAATTATCTGAAATATTATTCGACAAAGCGCCTGTTGGGAGATCATGTTCCTTATGCCATTGAGGCATGGCCGGAAGGTAACCAACGACATCTTTCAGCTGAAAGTGGCTTGTATTGTCGGGTTATCACGGAAGGATTATTTGGAATAAAACCCACTGGATTTAAATCTTTTATTTGTAAACCCAGTTTACCTTCAGATTGGGATTATATGAGTCTTAAACACATACAGGCATTTGGAAATGATTTTGATATAAATGTTAAAAGACAAAAAGAGAATATAAAAGTCTCCGTGGTATCACTGGGGAATGTTATAGATGAAAAATTGTGGAATGGTATTGATGTATTAAAATTCAATTTGCCTTAATGCAAATTTTGAAAATTAAATTTCACCCTCTCAAAAGTCGAACTTATCAGGATGAAAGCTCTTAAAATGATTACCAGATTTTCAAATACAGACAATCTTATTGATAAAAAACTTCATCAAAATGAAAATAAAGAAATTGTTACTTCCCGCTCCCATATTGTTTTTCACAGCCTGCCAAAATCAACCGATGCAACCGGAGCCCAGTTATCCCAATATTCTTGTCATTTATTTGGACGACCTGGGTTATGGTGACGTTGGTGCATATGGTGCCACTGAAATAAAAACACCAAATATTGATAAACTTGCAGAAGGTGGAGTGCGCTTTACAAATGGATATGCCTCGTCGGCAACCTGCACACCAAGCCGTTATGCTTTGCTCACAGGTGAATATCCATGGAAAAATGAAAATGCAAGAATCCTGGCGGGAGAAGCCCCATTAATAATCGATACCACACAAATTACTATTCCAAAAATGCTTAAGGGCAAGGGCTACCAAACTGGAATTGTTGGAAAATGGCACCTTGGTCTTGGAACAGGACATGTTGACTGGAATCAAAGAGTTTCGCCAGGGCCCAATGAGGTTGGTTTCGATTATTCCTTCATAATGGCTGCCACCCAAGACCGGACACCTACGGTTTACCTCGAAAATGGATATGTCGTCGGACTCAGCAAGGAAGATCCCCTTTGGGTAAACTATCAGGAAAACTTCGAGGGTGAACCCACTGGACTAGTCAGTCCGGGGCTTTTAAAAATGAAATGGCATCATGGCCACAACAACTCAATTCACAATGGTATTCCCCGAATCGGCTTTCAAAAAGGAGGAAAATCTGCTATGTGGGTGGATGAAGAAATGGCTGACCAATTTCTGCAAAAAGCACAACAGTATATAGCAAACCACAAAAATGGTCCCTTTTTCCTGTATTATGCGATGCATCAACCTCATGTTCCACGAACCCCCCACCCTCGTTTTATGGGGTCATCTGGAATGGGGCCACGGGGTGACGTAATAGTCGAAGCCGACTGGTGCGTAGGAGAGATTCTAAAAACTCTGGAAGAAGAAGGTGTCCTGGAAAATACCCTAATTTTTTTCTCCAGCGACAATGGTCCTGTCATAAATGACGGTTACTATGATGAGGCAATTGAGAAACTTGGGAATCACAAACCTTGGGGGCCTCTGCGTGGAGGAAAATATAGCTTATTTGAAGCTGGCACGCGTGTACCTTTCATAACATTCTGGAAAGGGAAAATCAATCCTTCAGTTTCTGATGCCCTTATATCTCATCTCGATTTGTTCTCTTCGATTGCTCAACTAACAGGCAGCGATAAAAGGGGTCCTGACAGCCATGAACTGATGGATGTATTCCTTGGCAAGAGTAAACAGGGCCGGACTGAGTTGATTTTAGAAGCTACTTCAAGGACTGCATTAAGACTAGGCGACTGGGTAATGATCCCTCCCTACAATAGTCCGCCGATAAATGAAATGGTAAATATCGAACTTGGGAATTCCAGTGAATTTCTTCTGTATAATCTGAAGGACGATTTAGGTCAGCAAGAAAATCTTTCTAAATCTGAACCAGAAAAATTACAGGAATTATTAAAGGTTTTCAAAAGCCTCAGGGGAGAAGAGTTCCAAAACATTGAACAACTTGAATTAAAATAAAAAATATTACAATCATGAAAAGTTTATTTTTTGTCCTGCTTATCGGATTATCACTACAATTATTTGGCAAAGAGTATAAATTGTCATCACCTGACAAAAACCTTTTTGTTGAAGTTAAGGTTGATGGAAAAATCAGCTGGGACGTAACGTTAAACGGACAACCTGTATTTGCCGACAACGATATATCCATGGTATTTTCGTCAGGCGAGACGATTGGTCGGTCACCGAATGTCATTGACTGGGATGTTACTTCTGTGGATCAAAATCTATTTCCAGAAGTGCCACGACGAAAATCAGTGTTAAGAGATAATTACAACCAGCTTACACTTAAGATGGAAAGCGATTACTCTGTTGTATTTAGGGCTTACGACTACGGGGTCGCATATCGCTTTGAAATAAACAGAAAGGATTCGGTATACATTCTACAGGAGCAGGTTGACCTGAATTTTTCAACAAACGCTACCTGTTGGTTTCCCGAAGAAGTAGAAATGGTCTCGCACAATGAAAGGCTATATATAAAAACAGATATAGAATCCATTGACAGCAATCGATTTTGCAGCTTGCCTGTTCTCTTCGAAGATCATTCAGGCACCAAAATATTATTTACTGAAGCCGACCTTTTTGATTACCCTAACCTATATTTATTTGGCGGTAAAGGTACCAGTTTCAGAGGTGATTTTCCAAAAGTGGTAATGGAAGTCCAGATACCTGAAACTGGCGGAGACCGGGATGAAATCATCAGTAAGGAGGCTGACTACATCGCCGGAACAGTTGGAAGCCGCAGTTTCCCATGGAGAGTGTTTTACATCACAAACCAAATGGCCGACCTGTTCGAATATGATCTGGTTTATCAACTTTCGCGCAAATCAAATTTGGATGACACTGATTGGATTAAGCCTGGAAAAGTTGCATGGGATTGGTGGAATGCCAATAACATACGAAATGTAAACTTTAAATCAGGAATAAATACCGAGACTTATAAATACTATATAGATTTTGCGTCAAGGTTTGGACTCGAATATATTATTTTGGATGAGGGATGGTCGAAATCCACGACTGAAATCAAAGAATCATCATCAGAAATTGATCTTGTCGAATTGGTTAATTACGCTAATGAGAGAAATGTTGGAGTAATTCTTTGGGTACTTTGGAAACCGCTGGATCAGGATATGCAAAGCATATTGGACACTTACCAAAGCTGGGGTATTAAAGGGATTAAAGTCGACTTTATGCAACGTAATGATCAATATATGGTAAACTATTACGAACGTGTTGCAACGGAAACCGCAAAAAGAAAGATGCTGGTCAATTTTCATGGCGCATTTAAGCCTGCTGGTCTTCAAAGTTACTATCCAAATTTCATAACAAATGAAGGTTTAAGAGGATTGGAATACTGCAAATGGTCAGAAAACATTACCCCTGGCCACAATGTAACACTACCTTTCATTAGAATGGTCGCAGGCCCTATGGATTTTACTCCTGGTGCCATGATAAATGCCCAACCTGATAACTTCTTTCATCGTTTCAACCGGCCCATGAGTATGGGGACAAGATGTCATCAAATTGCCATGTATGTTATATATGAAAGTCCGTTGCAAATGCTGTCAGATAGTCCGTCAAACTATTATCGAGAGGAAGAATCTGCAGATTTTATTTCAAAAATACCTGTTATTTGGGATGATACTCGTTTTCTTCAGGGAAAAACAGGTGAATACATCGCAATCGCCAGGAAAAAGGATGACACATGGTATATTGGTGTTTTGAACAATGAAGAAAGTCGTCAAATTGAATTGGACATTTCATTTCTTGAAGGCGATAGATATTTTGCGGAAATTATGCAAGATGGCGTGAATGCTGATAGGCATGCCGAAGACTATGCTAAAATTTCAAGAATTATTGATACAAAACACAAACTCCAAATAGACTTGGCTAATGGAGGAGGTTTTGCCGCTGTCTTAAAAAAGATGTAATTTTCAGTCTTCCTTAGCCAAATATCTAAATGGATTTGGCTTGTCCGCTGCGAATTTTTTAAACTGAGTAAATAATTCAATAAATTGTAAAATTGGCAGGTGATATAGAAATCAATTTTTCAACATAGGGACCCTATTGATGAATATCTGGAAACGTACATCAGCCAATTGGAGGAACGTTCGAAAATGAAACAAGCACGATCACCAGCCATCATTTTGTAAACGTATTATGCAATTTCCATTAGGAAAATGAATTGTAATCAAAGGGCAAGCCCTTTTTTCAAATGATGGTCGTTGAATCAACGCGGATCCCCCAGTTGCAAAATCTTGATGAAACCGGACACGCTTTCCTGAGCAAAGCGGACAGTAATTCCTGAGCAAAGCGGACACCAGTTCTTGTTCAAAACGGACAAGGATTCCTGTTGAAAGCGGACAGTCGGGCCGGTTCAAAGCGGACAGTGATTCTTGCCGAAAGCGGACACTTTGGCAATCGCCATTCTTTTTCCACGTAAATATTTGTACTTCTGTTGATTAAATAAATAACCATTAATCAACAGGAGGGAACAATGCCAAGACTAAGAATTGACGTGGAAAAAATAAGAGAAATTATTCGTTTAAGCCAAGAGCTGAGATTCAGCATCAGAAAGATCGCCGATGCTGTTCAGATTAGCAAAACCAGTGTTGGAGAATATCTTGCCGAATTTAAAAGAAGCGGATTGTCCTATTATGATATTGCACAAATGGGAGACGCGGAGGTTCTTGAGCTATTTGAGAAGGGCAATAAGACTGCCAATCCGCTGTACGAAGAACTGGCAAAGGATTTTACCTACTTTGAAGAAGAGCTGGCCCGAGTTGGTGTAACCTTGTTTCTTCTATGGGAGGAGTATAAAGAGCGTAACCCTGAGGGTTTTAGTTATTCCAGGTTTTGCCATCACTACCGGATGTGGGAAAGCAAGCTAAAAGCAGGGATGCATATAGAGCATAAAGCCGGAGACATCTTGTATGTTGATTTTACAGGCAAGAAAATACATTATGTTGACCGCGATAGCGGCGAATTAATAAATGCCGAGATATTTGTTTCCATATTGGGCGCAAGCCAGTTAATCTATGCCGAGGCGGTTAAAAGCCAGCAGCTGGAGGACTGGATATGGGCCAATGAAAATGCATGGAGATTTTGTGGAGGAGCCACAAAGGGGATCTGCCCTGACAACTTAAAGTCTGCTGTTACCAAGGCCTGTAATTATGAACCATTATTGAATGAAACCTATTATGATCTTGCCCGGCATTATAAAACAGTAATACTTCCCACCCGTCCAGGTAGGCCAAAGGATAAACCGTTGGTAGAGAATGCTGTAAGATTGGTTTACCAAAGAATCTTTGCCAAATTAAGAAACCAGACCTTCTTTTCTTTACAAGAGCTAAATGAAGCGATATGGGAAGAACTTGAGATATTAAACAATACCAACTTCCAGCGAATGGATACCAGTCGCCGAGGATTGTTTAACGAAATTGAAAAACACGAATTACAGCCTCTTCCGGCAGAGCGATATGAAATAAAACACTTTCAAACCTCCAGGGTCGAGTTCCACCATCATGTATATCTCAAAGAGGACAAGCATTATTATAGTGTCCCTTACCAATACACGGGGAAAATGGTCAAAACGATCTATACCAGCAGAATGGTCGAGATTTTTAAGGATAATGTCAGAATCGCCATACATCCGAGAAAACGGCTTAAATACAAGTACTCAACAAAACATGATCATATGCCTGCGAACCATCAATTTTTGGATGGATGGAAAACGGACCGGTTTATAAAATGGGCATCCCAGATGGGAGGATCTGTTGAAGCCTTTATCGAACTGTTGCTGGAAAACAAGGAACATCCGCAGCAAGCATTTAAATCCTGCATGGGAGTATTGAATCTTGGGAGGATGTATTCGGCCGATGATCTTGAGAGCGTTTGTAAAAAGGCAATAGAATACAATAGCATATCCTTCCGGTTTATAAAAAACTCATTGCAGAACAAAACCCACAAACTGGACCCTGAAGAACTGGTTGATATAAAATTACCCTTTCACGAGAATATCCGAGGGAAAGAGAACTACTTATAAACACTTAAAAATGAATGAAAATGAGTCAAACAGCAACAATGCAAAAGCTTGATGAAATGCGCATGAGCGGCTTCGTCAGAGCCTACAAGGAAATGATCGAAGGGAGCAGGGACAGAGATTTTACAACTGATGAAATCATATCTTACCTTGTCCAGGCTGAATGGGATGACCGACAAAATCGACGGTTAAACCGGTTGATAACAAAAGCAAGGTTCCGTTATCAGGCAAGCATGGAACAAATAGATTATAGTGCCCAAAGAGGATTGGATAGAAATCAACTGTTACGGTTAGGCACCTGCAGCTGGATACCTGGAAAGCAGAATATAATCATAACAGGATCTACCGGTGTGGGTAAGAGCTTTCTTGCCTCAGCGCTGGGGCATCAGGCTTGCCACCAAGGGTATAAGGTTTTTTATCGAAACTGTTCGAAATTATTTGATGAACTCAAGATTGCCAAAGCCGATGGAAGCTACATTAAGGAGATAGGTGCAATAGAAAAGCACGATCTTCTTATACTGGATGACTTTGCCTTGAAGCCCCTGGACAATAATCAGCGATTGATTTTGCTTGAGTTACTAGAGGACAGGCATGGGAAAAGATCAACAATTATAACATCACAACTTCCTGTAAATAAATGGTATGATATTATCGGGGAGCCTACGATAGCTGATGCTATACTTAATCGAATGATACATAGTTCTCACCGGATAGAACTTGATGGTGATTCATTGAGAAAAAAATACAAAAACAACTAATTTTAAACCGAAAATACGTGTGAAAATGAATGGCATTAAAACTGTCCGTTTTCAGCAGGACCAAATGTCCGAATAACTCAGGACTGAGTGTCCGCTTTCAGCGGGACTGAGTGTCCGAAATCGCAGGAATATGCAAACAATAATAATTTTCTAATTCTGGTATCTCTTGTTATTGCTTTCTCTGCCATCAAATTTTACATCATTGTCAGAAAGCTGATCAATAACTGATGTGGCTCAATTTAATAACCTGGTTTATATGAAAAGGATCTTACCTGCGATTTGCGATGAATCTTAAATTTAAAGTTGGCAATTTGAAACCTTAATGCCAGCCTAAAGACAAGAGAGATTTTGAAGTATTCCGATTTTCGTTCAATAATTATGCTTAATAACTCATTCGTATTTTCTATTTTTGGAGATACTTGAATTTAATCCAACAAGGAGCACTTTAATGGCAAAGAAAAAAATCAACAGCACTGACGAACCACTGGAAAAACAACTCTGGAAAACAGCCGACAAGCTAAGGAAGAACATCGATGCAGCCGAATACAAGCATGTTGTTCTGGGGCTAATTTTCCTGAAATACATTTCAGATGCTTTCGAAGAATTATATGCACGTCTAAAAGCCGAAGAAGGACAAGGAGCCGATCCTGAAGACAAGGACGAATACAAGGCCGAGAATGTCTTTTTTGTCCCGGCCGAGGCTCGCTGGAACATGTTGGTTTCACAGGCCAAACAACCTACTATCGGGATTACCATCGATGCGGCCATGGATGCCATTGAGAAGGAAAACCCTTCCCTTAAGGGTGTGCTTCCCAAGGTATATGCGAGGCAAAACCTTGATCCTACCAGTCTTGGTGAGCTGATCGACCTGGTCGGTAACATTGCCCTGGGGGATACCAAATCGAGAAGTGCCGATGTACTGGGTCACGTTTTCGAGTATTTCCTGGGAGAATTTGCGTTGGCCGAGGGCAAAAAGGGCGGACAGTTCTATACGCCCCGCAGCGTAGTCGAGTTGCTTGTCGAAATGCTTGAGCCTTACCATGGAAGGGTGTTTGACCCCTGTTGCGGATCGGGTGGCATGTTTGTCCAGTCGGAGAAGTTTGTCACCCAGCACCAGGGTAAAATCAACGACATATCCATTTACGGCCAGGAAAGCAACCAGACCACCTGGCGATTGTGCAAGATGAACCTGGCCATCAGGGGCATTGACAGTTCGCAGGTAAAATGGAACAATGAAGGCTCGTTTTTGAACGATGCCCATAAGGACCTTAAATCCGATTTTATCATTGCCAACCCACCGTTTAACGTCAGCGACTGGGGTGGTGACCTGTTGCGCAAGGACGGCCGCTGGCAGTATGGTGTTCCACCAACTGGCAATGCCAATTTCGCGTGGTTACAGCATTTCATATATCATCTCAATCCTTCTGGACAGGCAGGTGTGGTATTGGCGAAGGGAGCTTTGACATCAAAAACGAGTGGCGAGGGCGATATCCGGAAATCCCTGGTTGAGGAAGGACTGATTGATTGCATCGTGAACCTTCCGGCCAAATTGTTCCTGAATACCCAGATACCGGCGGCACTGTGGTTCCTGAGCCGAAACCGCAAAAATGGGAAATTCAGGGATCGCAGTGGGGAGATCCTGTTTATTGATGCCCGAAATTTGGGGCACCTAATCAACAGGCGAACCCGCGAGCTGTCTGACGATGACATCCGTCAGATTACGGAGACCTACCACAACTGGCGGAACCCGGGTGGACAATATAAAGATGTTCCGGGCTTTTGTGCTTCTGTTCCTGTGGAAAGGGTAAAGGAGTTGGATTATGTGCTGACCCCGGGCCGATACGTTGGGTTGCCCGACGAAGAGGATGATTTCGACTTCAATGAGCGTTTCACCGCCCTGAAGGCCGAATGGGAAGAACAGCTAAAGGAGGAAGCCCGGCTGAATGAGATCATTGCCGCTAACCTATCAAAAATCAGGATCAATGGATGAGTGGAAAGATACCAAGTTGGAAGAAGTTTTAGATTTTGGAAATGGAAAAGTTAAACCCCAAAATGATGGTATTATTCCAATATATGGAGGTAATGGTATTTTAGGATTTGGTGATGAATCTAATTATAAAGGAGAAACTATTATTATTGGGAGAGTCGGTGCATATTGTGGCTCTGTTTATTTTGAAAATAGGCCTATTTGGATTTCAGATAACGCTCTTTCTGCTAAACCTAAAGGGAGGAATAATACGAAGTTTCTCTATTATTTTTTAAAAAATGTAGATTTGAATCAGTGGGCTGGAGGTTCAAGTCATCCGCTAGTCACGCAATCCTTGTTAAATTCTCTCGAATTTTCAATTTGTCTTGATCCTGAAATTCAAAAATCCATCGCCTCCATCCTTTCCAGTCTTGACGATAAAATTGACCTGCTCCACCGGCAAAACCAAACCCTCGAAAAAATGGCCGAAACGCTTTTTAGGAAGTGGTTTGTTGAGGAAGCGAAGGAGGATTGGGTGGAAGGTAAATTCGTCAATGAATTTGATTTTTCGATGGGTGCATCGCCTCCAGGAGAAAGCTATAATGAGGAGGGTAATGGAATTCCTATGTATCAAGGGAATGCTGATTTTGGATTCCGATTTCCAACGAATCGAGTATTTACAACTGATCCAAAACGGTTTGCCAAGAAATTTGATACAATAATTAGTGTACGAGCTCCTGTTGGCGAACAAAATATGGCAAATGAAGAATGTTGTATTGGGCGAGGTGTCGCTGCATTTCGGTTTAAAGCGAACAATTCATTTTATTCCTATACATTCTATAAAATAAAATCCTTAATGAATGATATTAAGCAATTTAATGAAACAGGCACTGTCTTTGGTTCAATTAGTAAAACTGATTTGGAAAATATCGAGATCATGATGCCTGATTTTGAATCCATAAAAAGATTCCAGTCTTCTGCTAAACCTATTGACGATAAAATCATGGAAAATACGATCCAAATCCACTCCCTCACCGCTTTACGTGATACCTTATTGCCAAAGTTGATGAGTGGGGAGGTAAGGGTTTAAAGAAAAATATAATGAATGATAGAATTTCTCCAAAATATCAAATGGTACTGATAGCCAATATTGAAAATTCCATTTGGACACAATTTTCATCTTATAAAAATGTTTTGCACTATATAAAAAAATGGCAGGTTGTTGAAGAAGATTGGAATAATACTTATTCAAACTTTAGAATAGAAGAAGGTTTAAATGGGCAAATTGACCTGATGTCAACCTTGCATAATATTGATGGCGAAACACTTTTAAAAATGGCAATTGATCTAGGTGTGGAAACTCCTGATTTCATACCTTCAATTCCAGTCTTTAGAAACGAAATTAAATCAATGTTCGAAACGGCAAATGCTACATTCGAAAAAGCTTATAAGCAAATAGAGGAGCATCCCGATATAGCAATTGGATTAGTGAATTCTGCTTTAGAAAGTATTATAAAAGAAATATTGAAAGATGAAAGAATCACAACGAAGCCCAATGAAGGAGAAACGCTTTATGGTTTAGCTCAAAACCTCTTGAAGGAGTTTCAACTTTTCCCAAGTTCAGAATTGCCAATAGAGATAAAAACAATTGGAAGTTCAATACTTTCAGCAAGTAAAGCAATTGAAAAACTTAGAAGTGAAAAAACCAATTTCCATGGAAAGACAAATGGGGATTATTTTATAGAAGACCCAATGTTTGCCTACTTCGTTGTAAATAGTGTTATAACTGTGGGCTTGTTTTTAAATTCTTTCTATAAAAGGAAATTTCCAAAAATAACAAACGAGAATGAGCCAGAAGAATTTGAATTACCATTTTAGTAATTAAAGCCGAATCCTCACCATATAGCTTTGCGCAATAATTTATTGCCGAAGTTAATGAGCGGGGAGATAAGGATTAATTTCGAAACTAATTAAGAAAATAGGAATATGGAAGAACCATTTAAACCACTCAGTTTATCAATTGGAGAACTGTTTGGAAACATCGATGCCTTATATAAAATCCCTCAGTATCAGCGGCCTTATAAATGGGAAGATGAACAAGTGGAAAAACTATGGGACGACATTTATGATGCATACGAAAATAACGAGGACAATTATTTTCTTGGGTCAATAATCACTGCAAAACCAAGGGATAACGAAAAATCGGCGTATGTAGATGTAGTGGATGGACAACAACGCATAACCACCTTAATGATCCTTTTTTGCGTAATTAGAGACCTTTATCCAGAAATCAACAAAGACAATATTTCACAGAATCCCTTTGCTGTAGACATTGATAGACTTGCCGCATCTATAAGCCGCCTGGGAAAAGCTGACCGTTTGAAATTATATACACACAGACAGCATCAAAGCGATTTTCATGAACAAATTATTAAAGGCAACACTCGCGATTTAAGAAAACCTTATAAATACCAAATTAAGACAGACGAAGAGCCTAAATACAAATTCATCAACACGGCTGTTATATTTCGTGAAAAATTTATTGTGTTAGGTCAGGCACAATCTGAAGAGCTTATTAACTACCTATTTAATCAGGTAAAAATAATTCGTATCGATTGTAAAAATCGTGAATTCGCCATCAAATTATTTCAGGTGCTGAACGACAGAGGCATGGACTTGACAGCTGCAGACCTTATTAAAAGTTTTTTGCTGGAAAAACTATACTCAAAATCACTAGTGTCCAATAAATTTTTTTCAACTAATATTTAAAGGCAAATTCAAGTTGAGCGGGTTTTTCACATATATCATCAATGGTCTCAGGGGTCAGAAAAAGATCTCTGATGGGCGTCTTGTCTGTCAGTACTCTGCTAATGACACGAAGTACATTGAATGTAGTCCTGCCCAACTGACAGTCATGTTCGATGATAGCCACGAGACAGTATGTGATAACCGCAATGTAAATTTGTATTCTCACAGCGTTTTCCGTATTACCCCAGAAAGATGTGATGCGGAGATGCTGCTTTATCCACCGAAAAAAGAGTTCCACCTGCCAGCGCTGCTTATACAACATAGCGATGTCTTTCGCCTTGATGCTGATGTTGTTGGTCAGGAACGTGAACGTTCTTTTAAGGTCGGGAGCATAGTAAACGATCCTCCTCATTAC
>DF970690.1:746407-746586 GCA_001270045.2 Bacteroidales bacterium 6E
GGCGTATCGTCTGATCAATCAAGACGTTATCCGTCTCATCCAGAAGTTCCTCACCATCAACAACTTCATACTGGAGATGAGACTTCTGTCGAATAACAAAGTAGGAGCCGATTGTGTTGATTGTATGCAGCCTGGCAAGGTCATAATATCCCTTGTCAAAAATGTAGAATGCATATGGC